>CAWBPJ010000007.1:0-1558436 GCA_963790635.1 uncultured Actinomycetota bacterium
ACAGAGGCGGCGCACGCCCGACGAGGTCACCCACCTGATCGCGCTATCCCGAAGCAGGGGAGACAGGACTCGAACCTGCAACCCCCGGTTTTGGAGACCGGTGTAAAGCGATCTTTTCGAGTGTTTTCGGGGTTTCTCAGTCCTCCAAAACCCCAATAACTACGGGCGATTCGCGGAAGATGTTACTCCTTTTGTTACTCCCTCAGATTTGTTACTCCCTACCAAAATCGTGTTACTCCCTGTCTGAGGGGCCATCTAAAGTGCTTCTGGATGCCGCCCACGAAGACCGCCATATCGCTCGCCGTCGAGCCCGCTAAGAAGGCCGGGTCGCTCCCGTATTGGGCAGCGACCTGGCGCACCAGTGGCGAGCTGGTCAAGCGCCGTCTCGGCCCGGCCTGGCTTGCCACTGCGGGATCAGCCGAAGCGAAGCCCGGCGGTCGAGCGTTCGGAAGGCGCGGACAATGGGTCCAGCGCAAAGGGCGCTCGCCCGATGGCGTCTTGGATGAACCGGCCGCGCGCCGGATGGCAGAGGACCTCGAGGCCTGTTGGGCCGGGCAGCTCGAATCAGAGAAGCGAGAACGAGAGCGGCTCAGCAGGACCTTCCGTGCGCTCGCTCACGAGTGGCAGGCGCACATGATCAAGACCGGCAAGCACAAGCCAAGTACCGCCTACGACGTCGCCTGCACCCTGGTCGAGCCGGGTGTCGGGTTCAAGCGCCGCTCCGGTGAGTCGCACGGGCTGGTGATGCGATTCCTAGGGGACAGCCCAGCCCACCAGATCACCCCGGCCGACATCGAGGAGGTGTTCGACGAGTACGACGAGCTTGAGCGATCGGGACGAACGATCAACAAGGTCCGCGAGCAGCTACGGGCGATCTTCAACTACGGCTGCGATCCACGCCGCGGATGGGACCTCGAGACCAATCCAGCTGCGCCCACCGACCGCCGGCCGGTCAATACGTCCGGAGCGATCAAGTACTTCGAGATCGAGCAGGTCGAAGCGATCGCCGCCGCGGCGGCAGCTGGCACCTGGCGCGGACAGGCCCTAGCAACGTACCGACGCAATCCCCTGGCTGCGCAGCAGGAGCAGGAGGAAAACGACCAGCTCGCCGAGCTCATCCGGTTCGCGGCCTACACCGGCCTGCGCCAGGGAGAGCTCGTCGTCCTGCAGTGGTCAGACATCAACTTCGCCGAGCAAACAGCAACGGTTGAGCGTGCCCTCTCCGGTGCCACGATCACCTCACCCAAGTCCGGAAAGCTCAGAGTGGTCCCGCTTGGCGCCCCCGCGCTTGCTGCCCTCCAGCGCCTGAAGCAACGTCCGAACTTCACGGGCCCGGACGACTACGTGTTTGCCACCCTCGTAGGAGACCGGCCCGACGCCTCAGCTCTACGACGCCGCTACAACCAAGCTCGGGACGCCGCCGGCGCGCCGGTCCTCACGTTCCACGGTCTCAGGCACACCGCGGCCTCCTTGTTTATCCGCAAGATGGATCCAGCCGAGGTCAAGGCGATCATGGGCCACGCGAGCATCAAGACAACAGAGCGGTACCTGCATGCGCGACGCGCGTCAGATCTCGTTCAGAAGGTCACGGACGCTCTTACCGTCCGCACGGGGCACCAGGAACAGGAGGTCTTATCTCAACTGCTGTCTCTTGAACCGGACAGCCGGGACCGACTGCTCAGAACGCTCCGAGCAGCCTCGACGTAGACAGCCTGGGTCCCGTGCTCAATGTGGGTCGACCTGCTGCGCGGTCGGATTCTCGCTGCGAGCCGGAAGCAGGTGTACCGTAAGCCGATCCCTCACCGGGACAGACAGGACGGACGATGTGCTGCTCCATTCCGCCTGAACCGGCCACGTCGACGCGGTGAGCGCTCCACACGAGTACGGGTATGGTCGCGGCGTCGACACCGGTTGTCGTCATCGCAGTGCTTGCATGGGGGCGAGGTCGCAAGCACTTCGGCCGGTTACGCAATTGGCGAGATGCAGGGCGGCAGCCGCTCTTCTTGGTGCAGCCCTGCTTTCCCTAGGGCGCAGGCATGGTTCACAACGGGGTCGCTGCTGATGGCACGAACGCGGAAGGGTCTCTGAGAGTGACGCGTGGGCGGCGAACTGGAGGTGTGGTTGGCGCCGCGACCGTGAGCCCGGCTACGAGGGGATGCTTGGCGTTCACTGGCTGAGTGCGTTGGCGCAGGCGGTCAGGTCGGCGTAGAGGCGTCGTCGTTGTTCGGGGTCAAACGGGGCGAGCATCCGTTCTTGGACGGTGGCAACGGCCGCTGAGGCGCCGGCGAGGCGGCGCGCGCCGTCGTTGGTGAGGGTGAAATGCTCGTGGCGACCGCCACCGTCGCCCTGGACGAGGTCAAGGCTCTTGAGCGTGGCGAGCAGCTGGTGCATCGCCTGGCGGGAGACGAACGTGCCGCGGGCGAGCTCGGCGTTGGTGAGCCCGGGTTGGTGGGCGAGCTGCTCCAGGCAGGAGTACTGCGGGACGGTCAGGTCGTGCTCGCGCAGGGCGGCGTCCATCGCGGCTCGGAGGGCGACGGGGCGCGCTTGAGCACGTAGCCGACGGCGGTGTCGAGATCGACTTGACTCACGTCAACATCTTGACATATACTGGATGTCAAGACATTGACAAGCTAGAGGAGTTCTGCTGATGCCGTTGGTCCTGATTTCATCTCCCTGCAGGTCCGTGATCTCGATGCCGCCGCCGCGTTCTATGAGCAGCGTCTCGGGCTGCGCCGCGCGCCCGCCTCACCGCCGCGGCGCGGTGGTCTTCGCGACCGAGCCGATCGCGTTCGCCGTCCGCGAGCTGCTGCCCGACCACCGATCTTGATGCCGGCCAGCCCGGTCTCGGGATCGCGGTCTGGGTCAAGGTCGATGCCGCGCAGGCGCTGCACGATCAGCTCGCCGCAGACGGGGTCACGATCGTGACCGCCCCGTTTGACGGCCCGTTCGGCCGCACCTTCGCTATCGCAGACCCCGACGGCTACGTGATCACGCTCCACGACGGCGCATAGGTGACGATCACCCTGCATCCCCGGGGCCCGTTCTCGCTGACGGCAGCGGCCACGTTCGTCGAGGGCTTCCCCGGCACCCAGGCCGATCGGCCACCGGAGGCGTTGCGCTACGCCTGGGCGGTCGACGGAGATTGGCGCACCGTGCAGGCCACGCTGCGCCAGGACGACCACGGCGGTCCATGCCGAGCTCGCCGGTCGGCCTGCCGCGCAGCTGGCCCGCCAGGCCGCACGGGATCTCGAGCAGATGCTCTGCCTGGACGTCGACGGGAGCGGTTTCACCGCGCTCGGCGAGCACGACAGCGTCGTCGGAACGCTGCAGCAACGGTTTCCCGGCTTGCGACCGGTCCTGTTCTACACCCCGTATGAGGCCGCGGCCTGGACGATCATCAGCCAGCGCATCCGAATGGCACAGGCCGCCACCATCAAAGCCCGCCTCGCCAACGAGCTCGGTGAGCACGGCGCTTTTCCCGCTCCGGCCCGGCTCGCGCGAACTCGCCGCGCCACAGCGAGGACTCACGGACCGCAAGATCGATCAGCTGCGAACTCTCGCGGTCGCCGCCCAGGGCGGCGCGCTCACCCGCGAACGGCTCCGGGCTATGAGCTACCGAAGACGGTCTGGAGCACCTGCAAGAGCTGCCGGGCATCGGACCGTTCTCCGCCGAGCTGATCCTCATCCGCGGCGCCGGACACCCCGATGTGCTCCCCGACCACGACACCCGCCTTGATCAGGCGATCCGCGACGCCTACAACACGACCGACAACGCCGCCATCCGATCGATCACCGAAGGCTGGCGGCCCTACCGCGCTTGGGTCGCGCTCCTGCTCAGAGCATGGCGCGAGGCCGAAACCGGCGAGATCGCCCACGGCCGACGCAGCGCCACCCACCTAAAGCCCCCCGAGGCGTGATCGCGCGTTCACCCGGACCGGTGCGTCAACGCACAGTCAGACCGCTCGTAACTCCGGAACTGCATTGCGGACCTGTCAGTGCGACCGGATCCAGCGTCGCCCCGTCCTGCTTTCGGGCTCGGGGGCGCATCCTCGTCCGAACTGGCCGGGTCTTCCTTTGCGCGGATACGAGGCCGGTGCTACCGGGCGAGCAGGATCGTGAGCGAGCAGCGGCGGAGCTTCGTGTCCGACGTTGCCGGGGGTGGTGACCGGGACCTTTTCGTCTGCTCTCAGATGGCGGTGCGGCCGCCGTCGACGTGGATGATCGCGCCGTTGATGTAGCCGGCTGACGGGGTCGCGAGGAATGTGATGACGTCGGACAGCTCGTGCACGTCAGCGACCCGGCCGAGCGGAATCGTCTTGGCGAACTCTTGGGCCATCGCCATCATCGGTTCTATGGCCGGGGTCCGCGTCGGTCCGGGAGCGACCGCGTTGACGCGGATGTTCTGCGGCCCGTATTCGGCGGCCCACGCCTTGGTGAGCAGCTCGATCGCGGCGCGCGAGGCGCCGTAGGCAACCAAGCCTGGCTGGCCGTAGCTCGCGACCATCGTGGAGACGTTGATGATCGATCCGCCGCCGCGGGCGGCGATCTTCGGGGCGAGCGCGGCGACCAGGAAGAACGGCGCCTTGACGTTGATCTGGAACAGACCGTCGAACGCCGCCTCGTCGGTGTCAGCCGTCGACGCCCGGGCGGCAAAGCCGGCACAGTTGACCAGCACGTCAATCTCGCCAGCCGCGTCTGCAACGCGCCCCACCTCAGACATCTCCGAGAAATCAGCGGCGATGAACTGCGCATCGCGTCCCCCCGCCCGGATCTCCTCCACGGTGCTCGCGCCGCGAGTCTCATCGCGGCCGGTGATGATCACCGACGCGCCCTTCTCGGCCATCGCCAGTGCGGTCGCGATACCCATCCCGGATGTCCCACCGGTGATCAAAGCCCGTTTGTCCTTCAGATCCATTGTCGACATCCCTTCGGTAGTTGGAACACACAAGCCACCCCTGCTGGCGCCCACCCTAGCAGAATTGGCTTGCGTAATCCAAACTAGGCCCGATCTGGTGACACGAGTTCCGAGACACCTCCCCGTAGCTCGTCGGCCTAGGGCTCAGCGGTCGAGCGAAGTGCTCGTCGTACTGCTGAGGGTGGCGATGAGCATGAGCATCGCGTCGAGCGCGGCCGCGAGCGGTTCGGGGTCGCGCTGGATCTGAGCGAGCAAGAGGCCGCCCTCAAGCGCGGCAAGTAAGGCCAGCGCGAGCTGGCGCGGATCGGCCTCCGGCCCGAGTCGGCCAAGCGCGTGCATCCGCAGAAAACCGGCCGTGATGCTGGCCTCCCAGCGTTTGAAGGACGCCGCAACCACTGCCCTGGCCTCGGGCTCTGTCTCGGCGAGCGCGGAACCGAGAGAGCCGACCGGACAACCGAAACGCCCCCCCGCGTCGCGGGCGTGATCGACCACAAAATCGCGCCACTCGCGCAGGCCATCGAGACTGCTGAGATCGAACCGCTCCTGCACGCCGATGGCCCTGTCGGCCTGGAGCTCAATGACTGCGCGAACCAGCGCCGGCTTGTCCTCGAAGTAGTGGTAGAGCTGCGAGCTGCTCACTTGTGCACCGTCGCGCACTTCCTCGACCGTCGTGCGGGCAACGCCCTGCTGATAGATCAGCTCTGCCGCCGCATCAACGATCCGCGCGCGCGTCTCGGCGCCCTTGCGCGTCAACCGCGGCCGATCAGAACTCTTTGAAGACATCGGCAGAAGTATAACGATTAGAATGGTTTTGACATTCCAATTTAGGCTCTGACATAGTGGATCAACAAATCCAGTCAAGCAAAGAGCGGCCCCGGGGCTGCTAGCGCCGGGAAAGCAGCAAAGCCGCTGTTGCAGGGCCAGGCCGAGCAGGGCCTAGCCGCCATATCTGCCCGGCGGGCTGAGCAAACCATTCAGCGAACCCTGGCTGGACCTTCAAACGTGAGAGGAACTCGATGAACACAACCCCGGAAAAGACCGTATTGATCACGGGCGCGAACGCCGGAATCGGCAAGGAGCTGGCCCGGCAACTGGCGTCACGTCCGGAGATCGCCCGCATCTACCTGGCGTGCCGGAACCGAGACAAGGCGACAACGGCGAAGGCCGAGCTCGAAGCCGCGACCGGCCGGCGCATCTTCGACATCGTTGTCATGGACGTCGCCAATCTGGATTCGGTCCGCGCCGGCCTGGCCGGCATCAGCGGATCCGTCGACGCGCTGGTCATGAACGCCGGCGTCATTGGCCCGAAGACGATGGACTTGACCGTTGACGGGGTCACCACCGTGTTCGCGACGAACGTCCTTGGCCACGTCGTCCTCCTCGAAGGGCTCCTGGCCGAGGATCGACTAGGCGAGGTTGCGGTCCTCGCCGGAAGTGAAGCAGTCCTCGGAGTGCCGAAGTTGCGGATGAAAGGGCCATCCTTCGACTCAACCTCTGCCGATGAGCTCGCCACCGTCATCGACGGCAGCTACTTCGCCGGCAAAAAAGCTGACTTCAACCTAGCGTTCGCGCAGGCCAAGTACATCGGGGCCCTGTGGATGGCCTACCTGGCTCGCCAACACCCCGATCGCCGCTTCGTCACCGTGAGCCCCGGGAACACCACCGGCACCGGCGCCCCCAACGGCCTTCCGCTACCGATGCAGGTAGCCGCCAAGTACGTCCTGCCCGCCCTAGGTTTCGCCCACAAACTCGACGTGGGGGCGAAGCGGCTCGTCGACGGTGTCACCGACCCGACCCTGTCCAGCGGCGCGTTCTACGCCAGCGCGGCGAACAAGTTGAACGGTCCCATGGTCGATCAAACCGACCTCTTGCCCGATCTGGCCAACCCGTCGTTTCAGGACAACGCCAACGAAACGATCCACCGCTTCGTCACCTCAAAGCAGTCGCGTAACACCTGACCGACTGGTTCCGCAGACACAGATGAAACTACTCACCGCTGAGGTCACCACGCCTCCCATACGGTTGGCGTGGTACCGCCTTCAGCGGTCAAGGGAGAACTGATATGGCGCCGTTCCCCGCCCCCGAAACGGGCATCCTGCTCACCCACTTCGTCGTGTCGGAGGACATCGCTCGCTCGCGAGACTTCTACGCACATGTCCTCGGCGGTGAAGTCGTCTCCGAAAGCCCCGCGGTCGTCGCGCTCGCGAACAGCTGGATCATCATCAACTCGGGCGGTGGCCCAACCGACGACAAGCCAGCCGTGACGCTGACTGCACCCGATCCCAACACGACAAGCAGCTTCCTGAACATTCGTGTCGCCAACATCCAAGAGATCTACGACGACTGGAGCGCCAAGGGAGCACAGTTCTTGACCCCTCCCGTCGACCACGGCGTCGAGCTGCGTTGCTACCTGCACGATCCGGACGGGCACCTGATCGAGGTCGGCCAGTCGAACCGTGACTTCCTCAAGGAGCGTGGCTTGCTCGGATAAGCGCAAGCCCAGGTACAACGCGAAGCGCCGGCTCGGCGATGGTCGACGAGACCTGCCTCCGTTGTTGCACGGGCATCTCCTCGGCGACGACACGGGCCCTGCTCTGCGCGGGAAGGGCGCACTCTCGCTTGATCGCACAGCGGGACGGGGTCGACCTAGCCGTGACTGCGGCAATCCCCTTCGGACAGACCCGAGAGCCTCCCGCGCCATGCGGGGCAGCGCCAGGCTCGTGGAAGCATTGTGGAAGCATCAGGTGGAAACAGACGGCAAAATCCCCGCCAGGCAGTCTCACGTTGGACCAACGTTTTCCCTGCAAATCTGGGCCTTTTAGTAACCGTTCAGTTGTTGGTCTCCATAACAAGGTTCGGCGTGGTTTCCGGCGAATATTGTGGGTATGGATCGGGCTGCGGCCGAGGCGGTCTATGACCAGGGGCGTGAGGGTTGTGTCGCGTTTCTGTTGGAGCTGACGTCTGCGTATGACGCGCAGATCGCGGGGCTTGAGGAACGGTTGCGTCGGCTGGAGGTTCAGGCGCGGCAGGACTCACGAACGAGCTCCAAGCCGCCGTCGCAGGATCCCCCGAAATCACGGCAGCAGCGGCGGGCTGAGGCGCGTTTGAAGGCAAAGGAGCTGCTGGCCAAGGAGGGCGCAAAGCGTGAGGCGGGCGCTCAGGAGGGGCACGCCGGGACGGGCCGCAGGCTTGCCCCCGAGGATCAGGTTGATGAGATCGTCGCGCACTATCCGCAGGAGTGCCGGGGTTGCGGGCATGAATTCACTTTGGATGAGCGCTCGCCGGGTGGGCGGTTCGGCCGTCACCAGGTCGCGGAGCTGCCGCCGATCAGCGTGGTGCTGGTCGAGCACCGAACGCACCGATTGCACTGCCCGGAGTGCAGGACCCGGACGACCGCCGCGCTGCCGGCGGGTGTCGGCGACTCGGCGTTCGGGCCGAGGTTGCGCGCGGCGATCGTGACGTTGACCGCACGGAACCGGATCTCCCGGCGGGGGATCGCGGAACTCGCCGGCGAGCTGTTCGGCGCTCGCCTATCGACCGGTAGCGTTGATGCGATCTGCCAGCACGCCAGTACCGCGTTGGCTGACGGGCATGAGGCGCTGCGTGACTGGATCCTCACCCAGCACGCGGTGCACGTGGATGAGACCGGGTGGCGGACCGCCGGGGACTCTCGCGCGTTGTGGGGCATGTGCACTCCAGACGCGTCGATCTTCCAGGTCGCTGAGCACTGCAACCGTGAACAGTTCGATCAGCTGATCGCCGGCTATGACGGAATCGTTGTGTCTGACCGCTGGCCCGGCTACCAGCACCTTGATCCGAACCGCCGGCAGGTGTGCTGGTCTCACCTGCAACGCGACTTCCGTCGCCACTCAGAAGGTCTCGCCGAGCAGAAGATCTTCGGTGAGCAGGGCCTCCTACTCACGGGCCGCGTGTTCAAAGCGTGGCGCGCCTTTCAGCACGAGCACCAGGACCCGGAACGGCTGGCGACCGAGATCGAGCCGGTCCAGACAGAGCTACAGGAACTGCTCACCCACGCTGGCCGCAAGAGTCCACGCACACGACTGCATCGCGTGTTCGCGAACAACCTCCTGAAGATCTGGCCGGCGCTCTGGACGTTCGTGACCATCGACGGTGTGCAGCCAACCAACAACCCCGCCGAGCGCGCGCTCCGCGGCCCCGTCATTCACCGAAAACTCTCACACGGCACCCGATCCCAGAACGGTGAACGATTCGCTGAGCGTGCGCTCTCCGCCGCCGCTACCTGCCGCCAACAACACCGCTCCCTGTTCGAATTCCTGGCCGAACTGATCACCGCCCACAACCGCGGCGATCCCCTCCCAGCACTTACCTGAGCCCAGGGACTGAACGGTTACGCTTTTTACCAAAGCACAGAAACAGCCAGAAGCAGGCAAATTGGACTTCACACGCGAGAGGTCGGTGGTTCGAAACCACCCGTGCCCATTTGGATCCCCGCAGCTGATGGAATCTCCTTTATCCACAGGGGCGGAGGCCGCCATGGGGCGCCGGGAATGCCCGTCCGGTGCATACCTCGATGCGTACGCCGGCGAAGGAACACTACGGCGCGGGCGCCACCGGACAACATACCGGGCAGATGTGGTGCCTGATCCTGGCCGCGAAGGCTTGCTTCTATGTCAAGGGCTGTGGCTGTTTGGGTGGTTTAGCTGAGGCAGATCATTGGGGAGGGAGCGGCGGTGATCTGTTCAACGTCGCGTCGGTGCTTGGGTCGTTCGGGGAGGCCTGGAAGCTCGGGCTCGATGATCGATGTCGGCTCGGAGGTTGGCTGTTGATCGGCAGGCGGCTCTGAGAGCAACTGGTGGAAGTGGCGAGCGAGGTGCCGTTTGAGCGAGCGCAACGCGCCCTTCTTAGTCTTGCCTTCGGCCTCCTTGCGGGCGAGGTACTCCTTGGTGGCGGGGTCGTGTTGGGCGCGGGTGACCGCGATGATGTGCAGCGCGTGGTTGAGTTGCCGGTCGCCGCCGCGATTGAGTCGGTGTTGGGTGCGTTTGCCTGAGGAGCACGGGATTGGCGCGGTTCCCGTCTGCAGCGCGAACGCAGCCTCTGAGCGGAACCGTTCGTTGCCGGCGGTGTGGCCGATCAGGATCGCGGCGGTCAGCGCGCCGCAACCGTACTCGGCAAGCAGCGCCGGTCGGTGTGCGGTGACGAGCTCGGCCAGCTCGGCGGCGAGCCGCTCGATATCGCGGTTCAGGCCACGCAGGTCAGAGATCTGTTCCAGCGTGATCCGGACCCTGGCGCTGGCGGGGAGCTTTCGTAGCTGCCGAGCGACGCGGTCAAGCGTCCGTGGTTGGTTGAGCGCTTTGCGGTTGAGCGAGGCCTCAACCTCGGGGCAGAGCTCGAGCAGATGCCAACGCAGCCGGTTCACGGTGCGGGTGCGCTCGGCGACGAGATCGTTGCGGTGTTCGACCAGCAGCCGGATCTCCATCGCCTGCTCGTTCAGGTACGCGACCGGGAACCGCTCGACACCGTCCTTCACAACAGCTCTAGCGACGGCGAGCGCGTCGATCTGATCGGACTTGCCCGGCTCGCGCTCGCCCTTGCGTGATGCGCCCATCCGGTTCGGAGGTACCCTCACAACCCGCTCCCCGGCCGCCAACAGCGCCTGCTCAAGCCGACGAGAACACGACCGGCAATCCTCGATCGCCCACACACGCTCCTCTGCGAGCTCGCGCGCCCACCGCACCGCGGCGAGGTGCCCAGCCTCCTCCGCCTTGATCTGACGGCTGCCGCGCACCTTGCCGGTGCCGTCATCGACCGCCGCAAACATGTGCGACCCCTTGTGCGTGTCCGCCCCGATCACGATCATTTATGCCGTCCCTTCGTTTGGTTGCCACCGAATGAGGCGGATCTCCGGCGGACAACTGTCACGAGAGGCGAAGCCACGCTTCTATCAAGTCACACCGGCGATCCTCGGACGGCGGCGGGCGACACAAGCTTTGCCGGTCAGGCCTGGCAGAGTCGACGCAATCGTCATGAGTCAGCCCGCCGCCAGCCCAAGGACCTACTGCTCCGGTCGGACGTCACCGTCCGTGCAAGCACTCTGACAGTGACAATCGTCTGCCGATGGACGGAATACCACGGCCCGGCCGTGGGCGCTACGGGCGGCCACGACCTCGACGACGAAAGGCTGGCTCATATCTGGCCCAGCCACTGCGAGAACGTGCACTTCTACCGCACCCGTTCCGTCGACATCGACGGTGAACTTGCCTGACTCGACGCTGCCGTCGGGCGCGGCCAGCGCGGAGCCACCGCGGCAGCATTCGGCGACCCCGGCCTCGTCCAGCGCGGACGGAGCGGGAAATCGGTCGGGATGTCCGCCAGCCCGAGCAGGCCGTTGGTGGCCATGGAGAGCACTCGCCCCTCTCGTGCGATGAACCGAGTGATGTCGACGGTGTTCCGGGGGTTGCCCGGCCAACGCTCACGTGCAGCTCCTCATGAGGCGGCATGAGCTTGCGGTACCGGGCATGGGTCGGGGCCGCAGATCTTGCGACCAACGTGATTCGCACGTACTGGTTGTTGCAGCGGCAGGCACGGGACAGCCAACGGCCGTAAACCAGAAGCGCGATGCCGGCTGTTCTCGGATCTGAGCAATCGCGCCCGGGCGGAGTAGGCGATCCCGGGCCTCCGCTTTGGTCTTACTGGACATCTTTGGTTGGTGGCGGCTGTCAAGAGAACGCCGGCTGGGGCGTTCCCGTGCTGAGGGCCCGTGCTTCAGCGGTTAGACGGACGCACCCAAGCTGGAGCCTTGGAGCTGACGTCGGCTGATTTCGAGCAGGTATGCAACGACCGTCTGACGCTCGCCGATCTTCAGGTGGTAGGCATCCGAGCGCGCTTCGACGCGCAGAACTTGGTCTATCTCTTCCTGATGTGCCTCCCCCAAGTCGAACAGCGCAAAGTCGACGACTCGGCTCAAGAAGCCTGCGCGCCGAAGTAGGTCGACCGTGCGCTGTTGACCGACTATCGAGAGCGCGGCGATGTACGCAACGCCATCGTCGGCCAGCGCCAACGGGAGCAATCCGATCAGGTGGTCAATCAGGTTGCGGCCCCAAAAGTCGCGTGGGCGGTGGCTCACCACAAGCGCGAAGGGGTCGCTTGGGATCTGCGGAAGCGACGCAACGATCACGTCATAGCGCTCCTCCGGCACCCACGGATAGAGATCTTCCTGACTTGCGCTGACCCGATCAGCGACGCCGTTTCGAAAGGCATTGGTCAGGGTGTTGCGCGCCGCCGAGGCCTCGAGATCGATGGCGTGTACGTGGGCGGCGCCATTACGTGCGAGCTGGACAGCGAGCAATCCCGTACCCGACCCGATGTCTATGCAACGCTGCCTTGAGCCGATGCCTTCGCGGTACAGATACTTCCACAGCATCACGCTCGTTTGTTGAGGCGGAGAGACCCCGCCTTCGATCACGAGATCCGGGAAGTCGAGGGGGAACAGCTTCCGCTCACGATTATCGGTCCACGTCGACGGCGCCTCCTGGTTGCCGACCAGTCCGGGGGCGCTTTCCGTGTTAGACGTTCCCGGCCGGACGTGACCGACCTGTGTGTTCGCTAGCACTGCGCGCGCAGCATCAAGGTGCCCCGGACCGACGCCGCAGCAACCGCCGATGATTTGAGCGCCTTCGTCTCGCCATGCGAGCGCGAGCTCGGCGTAGTCCTCTCCGCCGATACGTTGGTCGTTTCGCCAGCCTCGAGAAGATAGATAACCGAGGTTCGGATAAACCCCAAGCGGAAGGTCGGTGTAGTCGCGGAGCCAGGCGATCATCCCGGTGACGTGATCGGGCGGGATGCAGTTGATCGCAAGGGCAGCGACGCCGAGCTCCTCTAGGCGACGCGCTGCCCGGCCAAATGAGTCACCCTCAGGGCCTCCCCAGTGCTCGCCGTACACACCGCATACGCCGTGACGGCACCGGCGAAAGCTCATCCAAACCGGTAGACCCGTGGCGAGCAGCGCTTCGATCGTCCCGTACGTAGTGCTGCGGATCAGGGATAGCGTCTCGATCAGGATCAGATCGGGAGGCTCCGCCTCAAATACCCGTGTAAGCGAACGGATCGTGTCGCGCCCGTCTACGGCATCCACATCGCCGTTCATGCTGAACGCGACGGCAACCTCATCTCCTCGTCCGGAGTCCTCTGCGGCCTCGCGAGCTAAATGGATGCCAGCTCGCGCCACATCCATCCAGTGAACCGATCCGGTCGGGTCCCACGCGTGTGAAACTTCGGAGCGCAGGGCAGTGGGTATCGCCCAAGTGTCCGTGGTGATCACGTCGCAGCCGACGTCGACGTATTGCCGGTGAAGATCCCTGACCATCTCCGGTGATTCGAGGATTGCAGTTGTCCCCCATAAATGCTCCTCCACCTCAGGACGGTGGCCAACCACCTCGATCAACTCCGAGCCGGTCGCTCCGTCGAGCAGCACGCAACGACCGCTCCTTATCAGAGCCTGGATCCTCTCGTATCGATGAGTGTCCCTCACGACGCTCATGCGCTCGCTCTCTCAATTCCCCTAAGTACTGGTACGGTCCTACTCCTTTGGCCAGCAACCGCCCAAGGGAGCGACGCTACCTGCCATAGGGTACTGAGGCGTGGGGTTGACGTAACCTGCTCTTTCGATCAGGCTTTATGCCATGAACGGGAGGGAGTCGTGGTAACGCTTGGCGAACTTGACCAACTGCAGGCTGAGCTCCAGCATCGAGAACGCGAGATCACCGAGCGTGCGTATCTCCGACGCTTCGACGGCTTGGAATCGGTTGCCGACGCGATCGGCCGCCTTGGCGAGCTCGGCTCGCCGGCAGGGATAGTCGCGCGGGCCGCGCAGGAACTCGGGATCAACTCGCAGTTCGACCGGATCCTTCTTAGCGAGATAAACGACGAGCGCCTTGCGCCGCTCGCACTGTGGGAACGTGACAACGAGCAGTCAGTCCTACCGGAGCCACTAGTGACGTTGCACTACCCCTTGGTCGAGCACGATTTGGCACAGAGTCGCGCGGTGACAGCCCAACTGATCGCGACGACGGGATCGCGTACACCAAGACCATTGCAAGAACACTTCGGATGGGACAGTTATATCGTCGGCCCCATCATCGTAGAGGGCAAGGTGATTGGTCTCGTGCACGCCGACGCCGCGGCTAGCGGGAGAACGCTCGACGAGGTCGACCGGGAGATCGTGGAACTAGCGTGCGACGGACTGAGCGAGGTGTTCGAGCGTGCGTCGCTCCGCGAAACGCTTCAGCGTCACCGCGCCGAGATGCAGGCCGCAGCTAACTGGTTGAGCGAACGGTTGCGGGCGACAAGCGTCGACGCACAGGTCGCGACGGTCGTAACGGGAACCGGAAACAATCATGTAGCCGTGGATAGTCTCACCCCCCGCGAGCGTGAGATCCTGGCGCTCATGGCACGTGGCAAGACCAACGGGCAGATCGCTCTGTCGCTAGCGATCAAGGAGGGCACCGTCAAATACCACGTCAAGAACCTACTGCGCAAGTTGAGCGCCCGCAGCCGCGCTGACGCTGTCGCTAGGTTCGTACGTGCCACGGGCTCGTCGCCACGATGAGCACTCTTCGTGAAGCTGAGGAACTCGAGACTGTTCGCACGCGTTTGGCGACTGTCGATGACGAGTTAGCCGCCCTCGGCTACACGGCGAAGGCTCAGGAGCACCGGGAGGCTATGGCGCACTTGCATCAGCGCTTCGAGCGGCGCTCCACCGCATTGGCATGCGCACACGAAGCAGCGGCTGCAATGCGTCGCTTCAGCTCGCCAGTTGAGCTGATGTTGCAGGCTCCACGAGAGCTCGCCGAAGGCACGCCATTTAGACGGGTGTTGCTCAGCATGATTCGTGATGCCGCATTGATCCCGGTCGCGGGATATTTCGGGACAGATGCCGAGTCGCAAGTGGACGCGGATCCCGGCACCGACGCTGATCGCTTGAGTGAGGTCCTTGCTCAACTTCGGCAATCACCGACGCGACTCACGCATAACCTGATCGAATCCGATGTCGTGCGTAGGCGGCGCGCGACGTTAGTCTCATCTGTCGAGGGCAATCCCCGAGTCGACCCGCGGCTCGCGGAGGCCATCGGCTGGAGCGCCTACGTAGCCGCTCCGCTGACGTCGGGAGCCACCGTAATCGGCATCGTTCACGCTGATCTAGGTACGGACGCACCGGTTGATGTGCTCGCGCGGGATATGCTCGGCGAGTTTGCGTCGGTGCTCTCACAGGTTCATGAGAACGCTGGACTACGTCGCGCCCTGTCGCAGGAACGCGACGCGGTTCGTCGCTTCCTCGAGCGACTGAATGCGCTGTCCATCTCTCTCGCTGACACGCCAGTAAGACTTGGAGCCCGGCATAACCAGGGCACGTCGGTTACGACGCTCGTGCCAACGATGCCGACGATCCCTATCGGTGACACGGTTAGAGACGATCGTCTCGTGTTCTCGGGCGTGCTCACACGCCGTGAACTCGATGTCCTTCGCCTGCTCGCGGACGGCAAGACCAATAAGACGATCGCCGACGATCTGGTGCTCGCCGATACGACCATCAAGTTCCACGTTAACGGGATTCTCCGCAAGCTTCATGTCGCCAACCGCGCCGAAGCAGTCGCTCGGTACCTGTCGCTCATCGGCACGCCCCCCCTGCCGTAGGCAGGGCAGGGCCATTGCGCGGAGCGCCTGGACCAACATGTCCAGGCGCCCGGTACCTTCACCTAGTACCGGTAGTGGTCGGGTTTGTATGGGCCTTCGACCGGGATGCCGAGGTAGGCGGCCTGCGACTCGGTGAGTGTTGTGAGTTTGACGCCGAGCGCGTCGAGGTGCAGGCGTGCGACTTTCTCGTCGAGGTGTTTGGGGAGTGTGTAGACGCGGCGTTCGTAGAGGTCGGTCTGGCGGAACAGTTCGATCTGGGCGATCACCTGGTTGGTGAACGAGTTGGACATCACGAAGCTCGGGTGGCCGGTGGCGTTTCCGAGGTTCAACAGCCGGCCCTCTGAGAGCACGAGGATCGAGTGCCCATCAGGGAACACCCACTCATCGACTTGGGGCTTGATGTTGATCCGCTCGACACCGGGGGTGGCTGCGAGGCCGGCCATGTCGATCTCATTGTCGAAGTGGCCGATGTTCCCGACGATCGCCTGATGCTTCATCTGGCCCATGTGGGCGGCGGTGATCACGTCCTTGTTGCCGGTCGTGGTCACGAAAATGTTGGCTGTTGCGATCACATCCTCGAGCGTCGCGACCTGGAAACCGTCCATCGCGGCCTGCAAAGCGCAGATCGGGTCGATCTCGGTAACGATCACACGCGCACCCTGGCCCTTCAGCGACTCGGCGCAGCCCTTGCCAACATCCCCGTAACCGCAGATCACGGCGACCTTGCCGCCGATCAGCACATCGGTCGCACGGTTGATCCCATCGATCAGCGAGTGCCGGCAGCCGTACTTGTTATCGAACTTGCTCTTCGTGACCGCATCGTTGACGTTGATCGCCGGGAACAGCAACTGGCCCTCCTGCGCGAGCTGGTACAGGCGGTGCACACCCGTCGTGGTCTCCTCCGTCACGCCCTTGATGCCAGCCGCGATCGTCGTGTAACGCTGCGGATCCTCAGCAAGCGATCGGGCCAATAGCTCCAGGAAGATCGTGAACTCCTCAGAGTCGGCGGTCGACGGGTCCGGGACCGTGCCGGCCTGCTCAAACTCGCGACCCTTGTGAACCAGCATCGTGGCGTCGCCACCATCATCAAGGATCAGGTTCGGGCCGCCAACGAAACCATTCAACGCCTGCTCGGTGCACCACCAATACTCCTCAAGCGTCTCGCCCTTCCACGCGAACACCGGCACCCCACGCGGATCCTCCGGGGAGCCGTCCGGGCCGACGACAACCGCCGCCGCAGCATGATCCTGGGTCGAGAAGATGTTGCACGACACCCACCGCACCTCAGCACCCAAAGCCACCAAAGTTTCGATCAGCACCGCCGTCTGGATCGTCATGTGCAACGAGCCCATGACCCTCGCGCCAGCCAAAGGCTTGGAATCCCCATACTCAAGCCGCGTGGCCATCAAACCCGGCATCTCATGCTCAGCCAGCCGGATCTCCTTACGACCGAACTCAGCCAACGACAGATCAGCGACCCTGAACCCCAGGGCGTCCGCGGCCGGCAACGTGGTTTGGCTGGTTGTGCTCATGCGACAGTCTCCTCTACCGATGGATGCGTGAATTGGGTCATCCGATGCAAATCACTGACACGGGCGTTCACCTCGTCAAACGCCAACCGCGCCACACGCTCGGTGCCAAACTCCTCAACGTTGAAAGATGCGACAGCGGTGCCATAAGCCATCGCGGTCGACAGCAGCCCATGATCGACCTGCCGTCCAGGCAGCGAAGCGATATAGCCCGCCACCCCGCCCGCGAACGTGTCACCGGCGCCGGTCGGGTCGATCACCTTCCGCAAAGGGAACGCCGGCAGGGCAAAGAAGCCGTCCGGCGAGACCAGCACCGATCCGTACTCGCCCTGCTTCGCGATCACCGCCGACGGGCCCATCGCCAGGATCTCATCCGCGCCTTCTACCACTGATGGCTTTCCGGTCAGCTGCCTGATCTCAGCATCATTGAGCATCACGCAGTCAACCCGCTCGACCACCCTGACAAGCTCATCACGGGCGATATCGATCCACAGATTCATCGAATCAACCGCCGTCCACCGCGGGCTGTGGCACTGATCCAGCACCGATGACTGCAGCGACGGCTGGATGTTCGCCAAGAACAGCACATCACAATCACGGGCATGCTCGCTCAGCCGCGGAACGAAATCGCCGAACACCCCCAGCTGCGTAGCGAGCGTCTCACGCGAATTCAGATCCCAGCCATACTCACCAGCCCAGAAGAACGTCTCGCCATCAGAGATGACCTGAACATCATCGGTCAGCGTCCCACGGGTCTGTAGAACTTCCAGGTCAGACTCGGCGAAGTCGCCCCCCACCGGCCCCACCGGCCGAACCGTGTCAAAGAACGACGCCGCCAGCGCGAAGTGCGTCGCGGCACCTCCCAGCATCCGCTTGCGCTCGCCGAACGGTGTCTTCACCGCGTCATACGCGATCGAGCCGACAACCGTGATACTCACGCCGATACCGCCTCAGCCGAACCGAGCGAGCCGAGGCCCGCAGCCTCGCGCAACGCTGCAGCCTTGTTTGTGATCTCCCACGTGAAGTCCGCGCCGCTGCGGCCGAAATGACCGTACGCCGCCGTCTGCTGATAGATCGGACGATGCAGATCAAGCTCACGCCGAAACGCGCCCGGACGCAAATCGAAATGCTCCAGCACCAGCTCGGCGATCAGTTCCGGATCGATCTTCTCAGTACCAAAGGTCTCGACCATCACCGACACCGGATGCGCAACCCCGATCGCATACGCAACCTGCAGCTCACAGCGATCAGCCAAACCAGCAGCCACGACATTCTTGGCCACCCAGCGCGCCGCATACGCAGCGCTGCGATCAACCTTCGACGGATCCTTACCCGAAAACGCGCCACCACCATGCCGAGCCATCCCACCATAGGTATCGACAATGATCTTGCGGCCAGTCAGACCACAATCACCCACCGGACCGCCGATCACGAAACGCCCCGTCGGGTTCACCAGAAAGTTCTCCCGCAGCCCGTGCTCGTCATACAGATCCTCAGGCAGCACCGGCAGGACCACGTTCTCCCACAGGTCATCCGGAATCAGCGCCTCAGAGCCCTCCGCATGCTGCGTCGAGATCAACAACTTCTCGATCCCGACCGGACGGCCGCCACTGTAACGAACACTCACCTGCGTCTTACCATCAGGCCGCAGGTAACCCAGCGTGCCGTCCTTGCGAACCTCCGCCAAACGCTGCGCCAAACGGTGCGCCAGTGAAATCGGCAACGGCATCAACTCCGGCGTCTCATTCGTCGCGTAACCAAACATCATCCCCTGATCGCCCGCACCCGCAGCCAACAACTCATCAGACGCACCTACGCCACGCGCCTCAAGCGCCTGATCAACACCCTGCGCAATATCAGGCGACTGCTTATCCAGCGTGTTGATCACCGCACACGAATCAGCGCTAAACCCGAGCGCCGCATCCGTATAGCCAATCCCACGGATCGTCTCACGCACAACCTGCTGAACATCCACATACGTGCTCGTCGTGATCTCCCCAGCCACCACCACAAGACCCGTATTCACCAATGTCTCGCACGCCACCCGCGCAAGCGGATCCTCAGCCAGAACCGCATCCAGAACACCATCAGAAACCTGGTCCGCGACCTTGTCAGGATGACCCTCCGTAACCGACTCGGACGTGAAGAGAAATTCTTTGCTGGCGTACTGACTCATCGAAGTCGAAGCTCCCTCTCGTGTTTGAGCGTCGCCGAACGGCCATTCGAAAAAGCGCTAGATGAGCCAGACGGCGTAAGCACACTTTCGCGAGGTTCGATTCGTCTTGCGATGCCCGATAAGGCTGTTTTGCCCATCCAAACGGGCAGTGCGTGCTCCGCGGCGGATCGAAGATCACGCGCTCTCACGCGCTGCGTGCGGGGCCAGTTTTGAGGGCGATTCGTCTGGACCTTCCCATTAGGTCAGGGAATTCAGCCCAAACGGCTATCGCACAACCGGCGGCACCCGACGACCATGAGAGCCACACCGAACTTACACCGCCAACGCGGACTGGTTCGCGAGGAGAGGAGCCGTGTAGTGGTGATCCAGCTGAGCTGCATCGGTCGCGCTCAACCCGACGACCTGAGAACGATTTTGCCGGCGTTGGCCGCGGCCGCCGAGGCGGTAGACCTCGACCATTCGCGTTTGGCGGCTGTCCTCGACTGGGTGCAATACCGTCACAACTTCCGGGCGCCCGTGATGGTCCGTCCGTTCGGCCGTGACCCCGCCCGCAACCGCGCAGGCGGCGAACTGCCGCTGGCGGAGATCGCGATCGACGTCCGCAGAGCCAAGGACATCCCCTATGAGACTCTGGTGGCAGATATCGTGGACCGGCTCGCCAAAGCGCTCGGCTTGGCCCCTGACGTACATGAGTGCATCCATCTCGAAGAGTGGGTGCGCCCTTCTAAGAGCGTGATCTGGTCGTTCAACCATGCCTACTGGCGTCACCTCAAGGCATGGGATACGACTTTCAAGAAGGACTACGCATCCGCGTTGCCCGGTGGTGAGTCCGATGGAACAAATGTCGCCTTCTGGCGAGACCAGATAGCAACATTCATGCAGACCCTCGATCGCCTCGAGGAATGGTCGGATCTGCCCGATCACATTCACGTACTTGAGTTCGGAGTGGGTGACGGCCGGCAAGCCGAAGTCTGGCTTGAGGAGTTCGCGATTGCGTGCGAGGAGCAGGGACGCGACTACCTGAGCCGCGTCCGGTACCTGATGGCGGACTATTCCCCGCACGTACTGCAGCGGGCCATGACCCGGCTTTCGCGCTTCGGGGACATGGTCAGCGGACTTGAGTTGGACTTCCGAAATCCGATCCACGGCCTCGGCCACCTGCGCGGCAAGGTGCTGTTTGCGCATACCGCAAACCTCTACGACAACCTCCCCACCGACGAGATCATGCGCGTCGGCGACCATGCCTACGAGCCCCTGGTACGGGCAAGCATCACTCCTGGCGAGATAGCTCAGATCGCTGCGATGCACTCGGTCTCGCAGGATGAGTTGGTACCGACGATCCAACGAGCGCTACGCCAAGGACCTGAGTCATTCGGCGATGTTGAGCAGGGTGTGCGCTTCTGGTCCGACGTCTGGGACGCGGTCCACCTCGAGGAGATCTACGTGGAGATCGCCGCTCCAGCATCCATGCGAGTGGCACCAAGCATCGAACTGCACCTCGATGAGCTACTGCACGAGTTGCCTGAATGGACCCGCGTACACGCATCTACTGTGGCCGTCGAAAGCTTCGCCCAAACACTCGCACTACTTCACCATCAGGGAGCGCTTGTCGCCCAGGATATTTTCGTCTCCGAGATCAGCAGCTATAGCGCATTCCGTGGCCCTGGAAAGCTTGAGGGCTCGGTCGTTAACTGGCTCAACGGCCCTGCGTTTCAGCTCGTCGGGGAACGCGCCGGCTTCACAGTTGATCTCACGCCGTTCAGCTATCGGTCGGGTTCCAACACCGTCGTCCTGCAGGCTCGTCCACGTGACGCCTACGCCGGGACCGCCTCGCCGCTGGTAGCGGCCGCGATCGGCGTCGAGTAGCACAGGTCACGACCGAACGAATCGCGACGCTGGCTGACATGTTGAACGCGCCGGACGCGTTTGTGGTCGCTGCCGAGCTGGTCACGAGCCGTGGTGTGATTGAGCAGCATAGTGGCCAGGCGTTGGTTGAGCTTGCCCACCAGTCGGCGGAGAACCCGCAGATCGATGTGCTGTCGCTGACGGATAACCCGGGTGGCGATCCGATGGTCGCCCCGGGACATGCTCGCCAATCGGATGCGCGAGGTCGGGCAGGAGGTCGTGCTGCATTTCGCTTGCAAGGACATGAATCGCAACGGGATCGAGAGCCGTGCGTGGAAGGCGGCCTCGGCGGGTCTTGACAACATCCTTGCGTTGATCGGTGATTATCCGATCGCGGGCCAGTCGGGTACGGGGGCGTTTGAGGAGCTGCGCGCCCCGGATGGACGTCTCCTCGCCACCCACTTCTTCCTCGGCTGTGTGGTCACGAACCACAAGTTTGTACGAGCGTGAGGTGATGCCGCAGTACTTCAAGCTCGAGAAGAAGGTGCAGGCCGGCGCGCAGTTCGTGATCAACCAGCTCGGCTGGAACGCGCGCAAGGACTCAGAGCTTTTGGATTGGGTAACCCACGGGGTGTCGCTCGGGTCTTTCACGCCGGACGGATCCCGGCGTGCGTGGTCACCGACGAGCTACTGGCGCAGGCTGAGAAGTACGGCGGCGGGGAGGACAAGGGCCACGGGTTCCTCGTTGACCTCGCGTCCAACTACATCGAGCGCGGCATTGGCGCGAGGCGCGGCGTCGGCCTGTATGAAGGCGAGCTGTGGCACTCACGTGCCAACCGGCACGTCGAGGACGGCCACTGGGCGTACTGGGGACCCATGGCCATTCCGGATCCGCAAGGGACGTCTGCTTTTTGAAGCGGTCAATCGACGTGTCTGGTGTGACGTCAGTGTGCATTCATGCAGAGTCTCCACAGTCACGCGTCGGGTCGTCGGTGGGTCGAGCGTTTGTTCAGTTGGCTGCGATGACGCGTGCCACGGCGTCGATGACGGCCGCTCGTCGTGTGGTGCGGGCGGGTGCGCTGGTGGTGCTGAATTCTGGGTTCAGTGTTGCCCATGCGCTGGCGATGGATTGAACTAGAACAAGGATTGCGGTTGCGTCCGATCGGTCGGTCAATTTGCCGTCGCTTTGGGCTTGGCGGATGCTTTTGAGCCGGGTTTCGTTTGCGGCCCTGACCTCGGCGAGTCCGGGGCCGTTGGCGCGTTCGAGGCGATACCACGCGGCGAGGCGGAGGACGGTTGGATCGTCTTCGAAGATGTCGAAGAGACGCCCCGCATAACTGGGGAGGTCGGTGCCGTCGAAGTTGACGCGCTCTATGTGTGCTTGTACGTGCGCGGCGAATGCCTCGTCGAAGAGTCCGTCTTTGTTCTTGAAGTAGGTGTAGATCAGCGCCTTGTTGCATCCGGCGGTATCGGCGATCCGCTCGACGCGGGCGCCGGCGATGCCGTACCGGGCGAACTCGTCGCGTGCGGCGTCAAGGAGCCGCTGCTTGGTGCGAGCTGCGTCCCGGGTTCGCCCGGGTTCGGTATCGCTTGCCATCGAACTGATCGTATCTATCTAACCGGTTATTGACACGGTTGGGCCGTTCTGCATAGACTCAGTATATAACTGGTTGTTTACTTAATGGGTGGTTGTCAGATGAGCAGAACATGGTTGATCACTGGAAGCTCGCGAGGATTCGGACGCGAACTTACTCAAGCGGTCCTGGAAAGCGGCGACGAGGTCGTGGCCACGGCACGACGTCCAGAGCAGCTTGATGGCGTGCTCGGCGCGTTCGGTGATCGCGCCCGTGCGGTCGCGCTTGATGTCACCGATCCCGGTGCCGCGCGGGCGGCTGTCAATGCTGCTATCGAGGCGTTCGGGACGCTCGATGTGGTCGTCAATAACGCCGGGTATGCCAACAGCGCGGCGATTGAGGAGATGGACGAGGACGACTTCCGCGCCCAGATCGAGGCGAACTTCTTTGGTGTCGTGAACGTGACGCGCGCGGCACTGCCGGTATTTCGCCGACAGCGGTCCGGGGTGTTCGTTCAGTTCTCCTCGGTTGGTGGGCGGGTTGGGGGTACCCCGGGGATGGGTGCCTATCAGGCGGCGAAGTTCGCGGTCGAGGGCTTCTCAGAGGTGCTTGCCAACGAGGTCAAACCGTTCGGTGTGAAGGTCATAATCATCGAGCCTGGCGCGTTTCGCACCGACTGGCAGGGATCCTCGATGAAGCTGCGTGAAGCGGGCGCGGATTACGCGCAGACCGTCGGTGAGATGAACCGCATGCGGGAGCAGACCACCGGTCAGCAGCCCGGAGATCCAGCCCGGGCCGCAAGCGTGATCGTCGAGGTCGTTGGGGTCGACGAGCCTCCTCGCAGGCTGCTGCTGGGCGCCGGCGCGGTGTCGATGGCACGAGAGGCCGGAGAACAGCGCGCCGCCGAGCTCGAGCAATGGGCACGCTTGAGCGTTTCCGCGGACTTCCCTCAGAGCATGCCATCGGCGTGAGCGACGGCGGTCACCCAGCCACGGTGGCAACACCGACCGATTGAAAGGAACATCAGATGAACAAATCGACATGGTTGATCACGGGCGCCTCCAGCGGGATTGGCTACGCGCTCGCCCAGCACGTCCTCGAACAAGGGGATCAGGTTGTGCTCGCGGCACGAACACTGGGCCCGATGCTCGCGCTGGCTGATCGCTACCCCGACACAGCCCTCGCGATCACGCTCGACGTCACCGACCCCCGACAGCGCACAAACGCGGTCGCTCAGGCCGAGGCGCAGTTCGGCGCGGTCGACGTCCTCGTGAACAACGCAGGCATCGATTTCATTGGCGCGATCGAGGAGCAGGACGAAGGCGACTGCCGCGCCCAGTTCGAGGTCAACTTCTTCAGCGCCGCGGCGCTCCTGAGAGAGGCACTCCCAGGCATGCGCGCCCGTCGCCGCGGCACAATCATCAACGTCTCGTCGATGGACGGCATCGCCAGCCTCCCAGTCAACGGCTGGTACGCATCCAGCAAATTTGCGCTCGAAGGACTGACCGAGGCGCTATGGCAAGAGCTTGAGCCGATCGGCCTACGCGCCTTTCTGGTCGAGCCGGGATCGTTTCGCACCGGCCTCGAGACCCGCACCAAGTTCTCCGGCACAACGATCGACGACTACGCCGCAACCTCGGGCGCGTTCCGTGAAATGCTCAAAACGATCACCCCCGAGATGTGGCCCGGCGACCCCGCGCGCGGTGCGGCAGCGATCTACCAAGCCGCCAACTCAGACACAACACGCCACTGGGTCATCCTCGGCAGCGACGCGCACCGCCGAATCGGAGCGAAGCTCAACATGCTCCGCGACGAATACGACGCCGGTAGGGAACTCGCGTACAGCACCGATTACCCAGACGCCGGACCCGCCCTGCTCTGATAGAGAGCGTCAGGAAATCTGCGTGGACGATGGTCAGCGCCGGGTCTCGTACCTGGTCAGCACCACGCCGTCAGGAAACGTCCGGGTCTCCACCAGGCTGAGGTTCACCCGGTTGTCAAGGGCCGTGAAGAACGGCGTGCCGCCGCCCACCAGGACCGGATGGGTGACGATCGCGTACTCGTCGATCAGCCCGGCCCGCATGGCCGCTGCGGCGAGTGTGGCGCCGCCGATGTCCATGGGGCCGCCGTCGTCGGCCTTGAGCCGGGTGATCTCGGTGACCGGGTCGCCGGTGACCAGCCGGGCGTTCCAGTTGACCGTGCTGGTCGTGGAGGAGAACACCACCTTGGGCATTTCCTGCCAGCGGCTCGCGAACTCGATCTCGGCCGGTGTGGCGCCGGGCTGCTGGTCGGCGGTCGGCCAGTGGGAGCTCATCGTCTCCCACAGCTTGCGCCCGTACAGCGCCAGGCCTGTCGCCCTCACCCGGTCGGACCACCACTGGAACAGTTCGTCGCTCGGCACGCTCCAGCCGAGGTCGTCGCCAGGCGCGGCGATGTAGCCGTCCAGGCTCAGGTTCATGCCGAAGATCAGTTTCCCCATGGCGTCAGCCTCCGTGAGTCGGTATTCAGCCTACAGACGAACACGGCGCGGATCGGTCAGGCCACTGAGGGCCAGTTGACCACGCGCCAAGCAGTGCTCCGCAACACAGGACAAGCTGCGCCTACTTGTGTCCAGCGACCAGCGTGAATCGCTTGCTGGTCCTGATCGTCGGGTGCCCTTCCGGGTGAATGCGTCGCTGCCGGTCAGGACCACGCGCTTGGCGGCATGAAGCAACCTCTTGCCTTTGCTGGTCAGCTTGATCGCGACGTCCACCCTCTTTTCGCCTGAGAACGCTGCGCGACAGGATGCAACGAGGATCAGGCGTTTGCCTGCCTTCGCGTACCAGTCGACCACCAATTTGCCCGGCTCGGGCGGGATCAAAGGACGTCTTGAATGATCCGCCGACAGCATCGTCGCGATCGAGAGATGCTTGCCGCTTGGCGTCAGAGCCCTGATCAGCAGCTTCTTGATCTGGGCCGCGGTCGGTGGCCGGCTGGACTTGGAGGACCCCGAACCGCCGGCGCCCGATCCCGCGCGAGCCCTGACCACCACGCTCGTCTCGAACCTATCTTGGTTTCCGTTGCTGTCCGTCACCGTTAGAGACACCGGGTAGGCGCCAGCCGCGCCGTACCTGTGGGTGGCGTTCTCTGCCGTCGAGGTTGCGCCGTCCCCGAAGTTCCAGGACCAGCCGGTTATCGCCGCGGCGGAGACCGCTGAGGAGTGGTCGGTGAACTGAACGGCCAGCGAGGTCGCCGCCTGCACG
This sequence comes from uncultured Actinomycetota bacterium, assembly GCA_963790635.1. Lineage (GTDB taxonomy): Bacteria > Actinomycetota > Thermoleophilia > Solirubrobacterales > Solirubrobacteraceae > Palsa-465. The sequence goes on from CAWBPJ010000007.1 coordinate 25,953, forward strand.
CTCGTGAACGATGCGCTCGGCGCAGACGCTGCCGGCACCGCCACCAGCGTGATCGAGTGAGCCGGGAACGTCAGCGCGACCGTTCCGTCGCTCACCGTCGCATACGAGGTGGTGGTCGTGACCGCGTCGGGATCGGACGCGGTGTTGTAGCTCAGGGCCGAGGGTCCGTTCAGCGTGGTGAGTGTCGCGACACCCGCGCTGGCTGTGCCGTCGACGTCAAGCGTGGAGTTGACCGAGTTATCCGGATCCCGGTTGATGACGACCACATCGGTGCCGCCATCGACGGCGCCCGCCGCGATGACGCTGAGGGCACCGGTCGCGGTCCCGCTCGCCGTGAGCGGCGGGTTGTTCAGCATCTTCGTATCGAGGAGCGTGCCGCCGGCCAAGGGTTTGAACAGCTCAAAGTATTCGCCGGTCGGCTCGACGATCGTGTCTGGCCCCGGCGTCACGATCGCGCCCGTCACGGCGTAGGGCGCCGCACCCGGCAGCCCGCCGTAGTCGGTGACGGCATCAGCCGCCGGTTCCTCGGCATCGAGCACCTGACGATCGGCAACCTGAATGCCGTCCTTGATCCAGTCAGCCAACTGGCTGGCGTTGACGAGCGCCTCGTCCAGCGAATCGTCGTAGTACGGATACTCGCTCGGATCAGGCGTCGAGCCGATCAGCGATCCATACTCCGTCAACATCACCGGGATGCTGCGCCCGGCATTCGCCTGGATCTCCGACTCCCACGACTGGACGTTGGCCGACTCCGAGTCGGGTACCGCCATCACCGTCCGCTCGAAGCTCGAGATATCGACCGACGAGTTGTCGCCACCGACATAGGGGTGAACCTGAAGGCAGTCATAGGCCAGGCTCGACCCCATCGCCTCGATGAACGCGTCAGTGGTGTCGGTGGAACAGACCTGAATATTCGGATTGGCCGCCTTCATCGCCGAGTAGAAGTCGAGGAACCCGGAATGCGGCCCGGAGATGTAGCTCGCGGTGACCTGCGCCCCATTCGCCGGGGCCACACCGTGCGTGCCATCACCGAACATGATCTCGCCCGTTGTGTCGTCGACCGTGTAGACGTCATCGTCGGGACCGGCACCGGCCAGCGAACTGACCGCGGTCCATGCCTGCCCACCGACGTAGACCGTCTGGGAGCCAGCCTGGACCGGTGGGTAGGCGACGTAAAAGCTCTGGTTGGGGTCCCCGGTCGAAGCCGCGGCGGCGGCGCTGCGATCGGCATAACCCACCACCCGCTGGTTGGTGAACGAGTCCGAGCCGCCGTAGATGTACTGGCAGGTTGCCGTGTCAGCTGTACACGCGCCGCCCCCACCAACGGAAACAGCTGTTCCCGCCCGCCACGAGGACGCGGTCGTGTACTCCTCGTTGCCGACCTCCCAGACAGGCACGTCGTACGGCTGAGGATGGCCGTTCTGGGCCCGTTGGGTGGCCCAATCGCTGGAGCCGACCGCACCGGTCATGTACTCGACGAACTCGGCAGCCTCCTGCGGATCTCCGGTCGCGAAATTCACCGTCGAGATACCCGTCGCGCCGGTGCGATCCAGCAACTCGCCGAACTCATCAGGACCAACCGTCGATGGGCTCGGACCACTGCTCGGACCAAAGGCGTTGTCCGTCCGCTGGGCCTGCGGCCCGATCGCACGGCGAAAGTCGTAGTACTGCGCGAGGATCCCCCCTGGCCAGCGCATCGAACCCGTATAGACCTGGTTCTCCAGGTCATCGAGAAACGACGGCCAGAAGCTGTCGGTGCTGGAATCGAAGCTGCCCATGCCGCCGAACGGCGGAAGGTAGGTGCTGCCCATGACCGCCGGTGAGATCGTGCCGTCGGTCAGGTTTGCCTCGACCTCAATCGTCGACTGCGCAGCCGGAGTCGCGCTGTGGGCGACCGCAGCCGAGCTCGCTGGAGCGCTGTCCTGTTGGTGACCGGGTCCCCGCCAAATTGAACGGATCCGTTGTCACCGGTCTGAGGCGACGCGAGCGCCTGCGCCACAGGAGAGGAGAACGCGACACCAAAAGCAAGAGGGCAAGCCGCAATGATGGCAGTCGAAATGTCGAGAACCCCAGCCGAGACTGACCAGCGGCTCCGTGCGACCTGACGCCCCTCAACCTCATTGATCAGCCTCCTCCCTGGCCGCGATGGCTGCAGAGGATAGCCCTGATCAAGGCATGGCGCAGCCCCGAAAGTCCCTGTGTCACTCGGGTTGCTTGGCGGCCGCCTGCTGGTCGAGAAACGAGTACACGTCGATCAGTTCGACGCCCGGGTATGGGGTGAAGACAACCGTGTCGGTCGGCAGGCCGGAGACAAAGCCGCTGTGGTCACGGGCCGAGGGCCAGGCAGATCCTTCCCAGCGGGTCAGGGCTTCGGCTGCGGGGTTGCGGCAGCAGCTCGGGTCCGGGCAGGTGGACACGCCCGACGGCTGGTGTCCGAGCCGCGGAACCAGTGCGACATCGCGTCGATCGTGCCGACCGTGATCGCGTCACCGCGGTCGCGATCGAGGTCGATGTGGGTGACGCACCAGAACGTGCCCGGTCACGCGTCTCGGTGCGCTGGTAGTGGAGCTCGTAGGAGTCCTCTGACTCGAACGCCTGCCGTGAGCTCCACCAGCGGCACAGGCGCTGGCCCTCGATCGTGCCGTCGACGTCTGCCGGGAGCAGCACGCCGTCGTTCTCGTAGGCCTTCCAGAGCACTCCTTCGGGGTCGGAGCGCTGGAAGTGCACGGGGATCCCGAAGTGGCGGGTGATCAGGTTGGTGAGGCGGTGGGCCGCCATCTCGTAGGAGATGTAGAACATCTCGCCGAGGTCCTCGACGGAGATGTCCTCGTCTGCGCTTGGCGTCGGCCAGCGCCTCGCACGACCGAGCGCTCGGGCGCAAGCAGCGCGCCGGCGAAGTAGTTGGCCTCGACCCGTTGGCGCACGTAGCTCTCGAAGTCGACCGGCTCGGTGTGGCCGAGCGCGAAGTGCCGAGCGTCTGGGCGATCACAGACCGCGACGAGCGGGTCCCCCGGTCGCGTTGCGCTGCGGCACATAGACGACGCGGTTGGCCATGTCGGTGATCGACCGGGTCGATCGGGGGCAGGTCCTGGACGCGCGCGATCTTGAAGCCGAAGTAGGCGGCGATATCGGTGAGGTGTCGCTCGGAGACCGCCCCGGGCCCCGAGTAGCCGATCGCGTCGAGCGCGTCGGTGGCGGCCGCCTCGATCTCCTCGAAGTAGTTGTCGCGGCGGCGCATCTCGTCGCGCATCGCGGCGTTGGCGGCACGGGCGCCCCGAGCGTGCCGACGACCGCGGCTCGCTGTTCCGGGATCACTCGGGCCGTGCCGCTCAGAGAGCTCCTGAACGCGGTCAAAGAGCGCTGACGATGTGCTCGAGCGCGCACCGTCCAGGCGGGCCGACGGCTTCAGGTACGGCAGCCGCAGCGCCTTGATAGCGCGGATCCTCCTGGATCTGCGCGAGCGCGACCTCGAGCTCGGCGCGCCGGTTAGGCGCGGCCGAGGAGAGCAGGTCCGCGGGCTGGCAGCCGAGCGCCGCCGGCGAGCTGGTTGACGGTCGAGCAGCGCGGCTCGCGGTGGCCGTTTTCCAGCTGGGAGAGGTAGGAGGCGGAGCTGGCCGACCGTCGCTCCCAGCGCCTCGAGGGTCATACCCGACGCGCTTGCCGCAGGTGCCGCAGCCGCTGCCCGAAGACGAGCGGATCCAAGAGAATCTGATCGACATCGCAGGAAAGTTTTGCAGTTCTTTTCCATAAGTGCAAGCTCTGCCAAACTTTGATTGGACAGATCAGCGGAATTTGTGCAAAAACATGCGGCTGTGTCCGTTACTGAGAACATCACCTTTGCACCCTCATCCCGGCCGCCGAGCCGGTGCTGCACTCCGACGCGCGGTCGACTTCCTGGTCGCGCTCCACGGCCGCTTCGAGCACGACCGCCGGGACCTGCTGGTCGCAGCGCGAGGCAGCGCCAAGCACGCTTCGATGCCGGTGAGCGCCCGGATTTCCTGCCGGAGACCGCCGACGGTCCGCAGCGGCCGACTGGACGCGTCGCCAGGCCGCCCGAGCGCTCTGCGAGACCGCCGCGTCGAGATCACCGGTCCGGTGGACCGCAAGATGATGATCAACGCGCTCAACTCGGGCGCCAAGGTTTTCATGGCCGACCTCGAGGACGCGAACTCCCCGACCTGGGACAACGTCATCACCGGCCAGGTCAACCTCGTCCGACGCGGTGCGCGGGACGATCGAGCTCGTCACCGCTCGAGAAGACCTACCGCCTGCGCACCGACGACGAGCTCGCGACGCTGGTCGTGCGGCCGCGCGGCTGGCACCTGGTCGAGAAGCACTTCAGGTCGACGGCGAGCCGATCTCGGCCAGCCTGTTCGACTTCGGCCTGTACGTGTTCCACAACGGCTGGGAGAGCCTGCAGCGCGGCTCCGGGCCCTACTTCTACCTGCCGAAGCTCGAGGGCCACCTCGAAGCCCGACTCTGGAACGAGGTCATGGTCGCCGCCGAGGACGCGCTCGGCCTCGACCGCGGCTCGATCCGCGCGACGGTGCTGATCGAGACGATCACCGCGGCGTTCGAGATGGACGAGATCCTCTACGAGCTGCGGAGCGCATCTGCGGTCTCAACGCCGGTCGCTGGGACTACATCTTCAGCATCGCCAAGCGGTTCCACGACGATCCGGCCTTCGTATTGCCGACCGGGCGACGGTGACGATGACGACGCCGTTCATGCGCGCCTACACGCGAGCTGCTGGTCAAGACCTGTCACCGGCGCGGCGCCCACGCGATCGGCGGGATGTCGGCCTTCATCCCCAACCGCCGCAAGCCCGAGGTGACCGAGGCCGCGCTGGCCAAGGTCAGCGAGGACAAGCGCCGTGAGGCGGGACGGCTTCGACGGCACCTGGGTCGCCCACCCTGACCTGGTCCCGACCGCGGGGCCGAGTTCGACGCCGTCCTCGGCGATCGGCGCCGAATCAGGTCGGCCGCCAGCGACCCGAGGTCGAGGTCTCGGCCGGCGATCTCCTGAACGTCGACCCGACCCGAGGGTGGCATCACTGCGCACGGGCTCGAGACGAACATCGACGTCGGCATCCGCTACATCGTCTCCTGGCTGTCCGGGGTCGGCGCAGCGGCGATCCACGACCTGATGGAGGACGCCGCCACCGCCGAGATCAGTCGCGCCCAGGTATGGCAGTGGATCCACCACGGGATCCACCTGCCTCGCCGGACGGGCGCCGTCGTCACCCGGAGCTCGTCCGCCAGCATGCTGGACAGGACCGTCGAGCGAGCTGGTCGCACGAGGGCTATGACCCGCACGCTGATCGCCAGGGCCCGCGACGGTCTTCGAGGCGGTCGCCCTCGCCGAGAGATTTCCCGCCATTCCTGACCCTTCCCGCTTACGACCTGATCCCGCTGAACCCCTACCACGAGAGGAACGATCCGAACCCATGACCACCCTCTCCGACATAGCAGATGCCGAGCAATCGAGCGCGAGTGGGACACGCGACGCCCGGTGGGCAGGAATCGAACGCCCGTACGACGCTGCCGATGTCGATGCGCCTGCGCGGCTCCGTCCGGGTCGAGCACACGCTCGCGCGCCGGGGCGCCGAGCGGCTCTGGGAGCTGCTCCACACCGAGCCGATTACGTCAACGCGCTCGGCGCGATGACCGGCGGCCAGGCCGATCGAGATGGTCAAGGCGGGGCTGAAGGCGATCTACCTCTCCGGCTGGCAGGTCGCAGCCGACGCGAACCTCTCCGAGCAGGTCTATCCCGACCAGAGCCTGTACGCGGCCAACAGCGTCCCGGCGGTCGTCCGGCGCATCAACAACGCGCTGCGCCGAGCCGATCAGATCGAGTGGGCCGAGGCGGTCGCCGCGGGCGACCACGAGTCCAAGCGCGAATGGCTGGTGCCGATCGTCGCCGACGCCGAGGCCGGGTTCGGCGGGGCGCTCAACGTCTACGAGCTGAGCAAGGTCGATGATCGAGGCCGGCGCAGCCGGCGTCCACTTCGAGGATCAGCTCTCCTCGGAGAAGAAATGCGGGCACATGGGCGGCAAGGTGCTGATCCCGACAGGCCAGCACATCCGTACGCTCAACGCGGCGCGCCTGGCCGCCGACGTCGCCGGCGTGCCGCACGATCATCGTCGCCCGTACCGACTCGCTCGGCGCGAACCTGCTGACCAGCGATGTCGACCCGCGTGACCAGGAGTTCACCACCGGGCGAGCGCTCGCCCGAAGGCTTCTACTACGTCCAGCCGGGCATCGAGCAGGCGGTCGCCCGGGGTCTGGCATACGCGCCGTACGCGGACCTGCTCTGGTGCGAGACCTCAACCCCGGACCTGGACGAGGCGCGGCTGTTCGCCGAGCGGATCAAGAGCCGAGTACCCGGACAAGCTGCTCGCCTACAACTGCTCGCCTTCCTTCAACTGGCGCAAGCACCTCGACGACGCGACGATCGCACAGTTCCAGCGAGAGCTCGGGGCCATGGGCTACGCCTTCCAGTTCGTCACCCTCGCGGGTTGGCACGCCCTCAACGAGTCCACCTTCCAGCTGGCCCGCGGCTACGCCAAGCACGGCATGAAGCGCCTACGTCGAACTCCAGGAGAGCGAGTTCGCCCTCGAACAGATCGGCTACACCGCGACCCGCCACCAGCGTGAGGTCGGCGCCGGCTACTTCGACGACATCACCAGCACGCTGACCGGCGGCCTCGCGTCAACGCTCGCGCTGGCCGGATCGACCGAGGAGCAACAGTTCCACGGCTAGCCGTTGAGCCCTGCGGCTGATCGGCGAGTGTTCATGTTCTGGACATAACCGCACGGTACGGTGAGCCTGTGGCGGCGCTGTTCGCTGAGGGACTCGTCAAGAGCGTCGGACAGGGGCGTGCCGCGCGACGCGTGCTGGACGGCGTGAGCCTCACGGTCGATACCGATGAGGTCGTGGCGGTGCTCGGCCGCTCGGGCAGCGGCAAGTCGACGCTGCTGCACGTGCTGGGCGGGCTCGACGCGCCCGACGCAGGCCGCGTCAGCGTCGCGGGCGAGACGCTGACCGGACGCCGGTCTGGCGCGGCCGCACGCCTGCGCCTCCGTCACATCGGCTTCGTGTTCCAGCAGTTCCAGCTGATCGAGGAGCTCAGCGGACTTGAGAACGTGCTCGTGCCGACGCGCCTGCCGGGCGCCCCGGACGGCGGCGCGCGACGCGCTGCCGAGCTGATCGACGAGCTGGGTCTGACGGTGGTGGCCGGTCACCGGCCGCACGAGCTCTCAGGCGGCGAGCAGCAGCGCTTCGCGATCGCGCGTGCGCTGGTCAACGGGCCCGAGGTGATTCTCGCCGACGAGCCGACCGGCAGCCTCGACGCCGCCAACGGCGCCGTGGTCCTGGAGCTGCTGGCCAACCTCCGCGGCCGGGCAGTCGTCCTTGTCACCCACGAGACCGACGCGGCCGCGATCGCCGACAGGGTGCTGGCGCTGGACGACGGCATCCTGCAGCGTCGATCCGGGCGGACCTGTCGACCTGCCGCGATGACCGGCGTGACGCGACAGCTCCGGGCCGCATTCGCCGACGCGCGCCAGGGGTTGCGCAGCCGCCGGCGGCGAGTGCTTCTGGCGGCGGTGGGTGTGGCGCTGTCCGCGGCGATGCTCTCAGCCGCGCTGGTGATCGCCGAGGGTCTTGGCAGTGGCTTCAATCGGGCCGTCAGGGACGCTGACCTGGGCGACCTGATCGTCCGCTTCGACCCACAGCGCGCCTCGGCGGTCGCGAAGAAGCTGAACGCCCTGCCCGACCTCTCCGGCTTTGCGCTGCGCGATCGAGGTGACCAGCCTGCAGATCGGCTACGGAGGCCATTCCGTGACCAATGCGGTGGCCGAGGTGATCGGGAAGGGCCGCCGCCAGGGATTCGCGGTGGTCGCCGGGCACGGCCTGCGCGGCAGCGCCCCCGGCGTGCTGGTGGAACCGGCGTTGGCCAGCGCGTGGCATATCCATCTGGGCAGTGACGTCTACATCCGGGGCCTCGGACCCGAGCCGGTCGTCGGCATCGCCGAGGGTCCGGATGATGTCGGTTACCCGCTGGCCGCCGCGCGCGTCTACGTCTCGCTCGCGTATATCAACCGGCGCTTCGGCCGCGATCCGAACCCGTACGTGAACTTTGCAGAGGTCTGGCTGCGCGACCCGCGGTACATCGACGAGGTGCTCGTGCAGGCCCGCGACGAGAGCTTCGGGCTCCAGAACCTCCAGTTCGCGACCCAGGCCGGCACGCGCGTGCTGATCGATCAGGCCGCCGGAATCGTGATCGATCTGCTGGTGGCGCTGTCCGTCATCGCCCTGGCCACGGCGGCGGTGATGCTCGCCGTCTCCTCCCGCGCCGAGGTTCAGCGCCGGCTGCGCGCGATCGGGATCAGACGTGCCGTCGGAGCCACACGCGGGCACGTGGCGCTGACGCTCGCGCTTGAGACACTGCTGGTGGCGGTGCCGGCCGCGACGCTGGGAACGGTGGTGGGCTGGCAGGCGACCTACGGTCCCGGCAATCGCCTGCTGGCATTGCTCAACGAGCCAGGCCCCGGTGCCGCCCTGATCCTGCCGCTGCTGGGCTGCTGGGGCGCGAGCATCGCGATCCCGATTATCGGCTCGGCCTGGCCGGCCTGGTCGGCCGGCGGCAGACCGGTGACCTCGCTGCTGCAGGGCGCCGACGTCGCGCAGGCACGCTCGCGACCCTGGCTCTGGCCGCGCCGGATGCGCGGCAGCGGGAGCAGCCTGACCGGATTGGGCGCCCGTCTGGTGGCGGCCCGGCCTACGCGCCTGGCGGCGACGGTGACGATGCTTGCCTGCTCGGCCGCCTTCATCCTGCTGATGATCGCCCTGGCCTCGACGCTCAGCTCGCTGGAGACCGATCCCCAGGAGTTGGGCAGGCACTACCAGCTGACCGCGGGGCTGCCGCCATCGGACGCATCCGAGGTTGCGCGGCTTCCGGGGGTGCGGGCGGCGCAGCCGCGCTATGAGGTCCACGCCGTCGACGGGTATTCGCTTGGCGAGCTTGTCGACGTGATCGGTTACCCGCGTGACAACACCGAGTTCGAGGCGCCGCCGCTTGCCTCCGGGCGCCGCTTGCACGGCGATCACGAGGCGGAGGTCGGTGTGGGTCTGGCGGATGCGCTCGGTCTGGTGCCGGGTTCAGAGCTGCTGCTCGAACTGCCGACGGGTAGGCAGCTGCGCCTACGCGTCTCCGGCACGGTCAATTCACTGGACAGCGACGGCCGCGTCGCCTATGTGCCGGCGCAGGCGCTGCTCGCCGCCGATCCCTCCACGCCCTCGCGGATCGCCGTGGTGCTGAAGCCGGGCGCGAGCCAGACCGCCGTCACTGACGAGCTCACGCGGCTGGGTGCAGCACCGCAGCAGGCCAGCGCCGCCACCGCCCGCGGCGCTCCGCTGGTGGCCGTGCTGAAGACGATCCTGCTGGTGGTCGCGATCGTGGACGGGCTGGTCTGCGTCTACGCGCTCACGCAGGCCTGCGCGCTCACGGTGCAGGAGCGCCGCCGGACGGTGGCGGTGCTGCGTGCCTGCGGCGCCGGGGCCGGCGCCGTCCGCCGGCTGCTGCTGGGGGCAGTGCTGGCGCTGGTCGTGCCGGCGGCGCTGGCGGGCGTGCTGCTCGAACGCCTGCTGCTCGGCCCGGCGCTGTCAAACCTGGCGGTGAGCTACGCGACGCTAGAGCTGCGGGCGACCGCCACCGACGTGCTGGTGCTGCTTGCCGGACTGGCCCTGGCGACCGCGGGGACGGTGTGGTGGGTGGCGCGGGCCGCGCTGCGCGAGTCGGTGGTCACGGGGCTGGCGGCATGAGCGGCCGCGGCTGGCGGCCACAGACGGCGTCTTTACGCGCGGGCCTCACACGCCGGGAGGCGCTCGGTGGAGCCATGGCTGGTTCTGCGGCGGTGGCCGCGGGATTTGTCCTGGCCGGCTGCGGGTCAGCCCGGCCGGACCGGGCACCCGATGGGTCGACCCTGCACTCGACCTGGATCGACCCGCACGGCGACGGGCAGCTCCAGGTCGGTCCGGGTGAGCCCCTGCTGGATCGTGTCGAGCTCGGCCCGCGCCGGCGGCTGGTTGCTGAGCTGGCAACGATCGCCCACATCACCGACACCCATGTGATGGACGCCGCCTCCCCCGCGCGGGTCCCGTTCCTGGCGCGGCTCGGACCGCCCCTGCAATCGACCTTCAGGCCGCAGGAGGCGCTGACCACGCAGGTCTTGCACGGAGCGGTCAACGCCGTCCGCGCGCTGGGCCCGGACCTCGTGGTCCAGGGCGGCGACCTGATCGACAACGATCAGAACAACGAGCTCGAGCACGCGCTGACACTGTTGCGCGGCGGACGCGTCAGCCCGGGCAGCGGACCGCACGGCTATTACGGCGTGCAGTCCGCGTCTGACCCCGACCCGTTCTACTACCGCCCGGACATCGACGTGCCGCGGTATCCGGGGATGCTGAGCGCGGCGGTCACGCCGTTTCGCAGCAGCGGCCTGAGCGCCGATTGGATCCCGGTGCTCGGCGACCATGACGCGCTCGTGGCGGGGGAGCTGGTGCCGACGCCGCTCACCCAGCAGCTCGCGATCGGAGACCGAGCCCTCTGGAACCTTCCCCCGCATCTGCGACTGCCCGCCGGCTTCACGCTGAACCCCGCCGGATCGCCGGACGGGCCGCCTGACAGCCGGTACGTGCAGTCGTTCCTGCAGCAGGCGTTGGCAGGCCCGACAGTCCAGGTTCCGCCCGACCCGACGCGTTTCGAGCTGAGCTTTGCGCGAGGTGATGGAGCGGCTCTGGGCCGGCTCGCGGGCGGCCACCCAGCACGGACTCAGTGCAGCTGAAGCTGCGCCCGGTGAGGCGCTCAACTACGTTCGTGACGTCGGTGACTCGCTGCGATTGATCGTGCTGGACCTGGTCCGTCGTGACGGCGGCTCGGGCGGCCTGGTCACCGCCGGGCAACCGCAGTGGCTGTCGCAGCAGCTGGGCGCCGCCGGGACGCGCTGGGTGATCGTGATCTCGCACCAGCCGCTGACCGGAGCCGAAGGCGGCGAGCAGCTGCTGGGGTTGATGGATCAGCACCCGCGGGTGATCGCGGCGCTCGCCGGCCACATCCACCGCAATGAGATCCGCGTCCGGCCGCACACCGGCCGGCGGCTATTGGCTCATCACCACAGCCTCACTGATCGACTTCCCGCAGCAGGCACGAGCGCTGCGGCTGCTCGCCACCGCCCACGGTGGCGTCGCCCTGCAGACCTGGATGCTGGATCACGTCAACGACGGACGCCTGGGCCGCTTCTCACGCGAACTGTCATACCTGGACGCGTCCGGCGGCCGACCGATGGGCTTCAGCGGAAGACCGCGTGACCGCAACGTCACGCTCTACCGCAACGCGCCCGGGGCCTGACTGCGCCTGTAGGATCGCCGGTCATGTCGGTGGGGATCATCACGGGCTCGGGCACCTATACGCTGCCAGGCTTTGAGGACGCGGAGACGGTTCCCGTTGGGACGCCGTTCGGTGAGGTCACGGTCACCCACGGGCTCTACGGCGGGGTCGCGGTGTTGCACATCGCTCGCCACGGTGCGGAGCACTCGCGAATTTCGAACCTCGTCAACCATCGGGCCAACATCTGGGCGCTCTCAGAGCTCGGCGCGACCGCCGCGATCGGCCTGACGGCATGCGGGGCGGTGGACCCCACGCTCGAACTCGGATCGCTGGTGATCTTCGATGATCTCCAGTTCCTTTCCAACCGACTGCCGGATGGATCGCTGTGCACGTTCTTCGGCGAGGTCGGGGATCCGCGGCGCGGGCATTGGGTACTGCACGGTGGACCCTTCTCCGAGCAGCTGCGTGACGCGTTGAGAGGTGCCGCGCAGGCGAGCGGCCACCCGTCCCGATCTCGAGGCATCTATGGACACGTGGACGGCCCGCGGTTCAACACCCCCGCTGAGGTCGCGTCGCTCGCCGCCGCCGGCGTCACCGCTGTCAGCCAGACGGGCGGCCCTGAGACCGTGCTCTGCGGCGAGCTCGAGTTGCCGTTTGCGCTCGTCGGCTTCGTCACCGATTACGCCAACAACGTGATCCCCGGCGAGCCCACTCCGATCGCGACGCTGCTCGAGCTGATCGGACGCTCGACCCAGGTCTTCGCGGATGTGCTGTCGCTCGCACTGCCGGTGGTGGGATCAGGTGAACGCATCGTCCCGGCAGGAGCCGTCCTGCGGCTGGGTGAGAAATAGTGGTGCGTCAGGCTCGGGCGAGCCGCTGCTCAGTGACGGGCATCACCGGGCGCTAGCACCTGATCCTCGGATCGCCTGACGTAAAGCAACGTTGGCGCGGTTCGCAGGTCGACCGGCGGAAGCAGGGGCTGCGGCGTGATCGCTCCCGGCTCGCGCACGAACTCCCGTGCGAGTTGCGGGGCGAGCCAGCTCGGCGGCGGTTTGTCGAGCACGACCGCCCGGATGTGGTAGCGGTCAAGCGAGCCGCGCAGCGCCCGTCGCAGGTCGGTCGCGCCGCGGGCGGCGTCCGAGCGGAGCACCTCTGCGATCGCGTCTGACTGGGCGAAGCTGCCCTTGCCGGCAAGCGTGCCGTACCAGGGGTGGGCCAGGACAGCACGGGACCCGGCAGCGTCCGCAGCCGAGCGATCAGCTCCGTGCCGGCGGTGCGCTGGGCCTTGGCGGGCAGCGCGTGGTCGGGCATCTGGAGCAGCAGTCGTCAGCTGCACGAGCACAAGCGCCACGCGGCGCCAGCGCGGGCAGCGGACCGAACCGACGCAGCCGCGCGAAGGCGAGGCCGCCGAGCAGCGCGCACGCGGCGTAGGCGGGCATCAGCACGTTTGACGTAGCCGCCGGTGTGCAGCCGTGAGAACCAGGCCGCGAGCAGCAGGCCCACGGCTGCGGCAAGCTCGTAGCCGACGCCGAGCCGACTGCGCGCCGCGCGGCAGCCGGATCCGAGCAGCCGCCGGTCGATCCGAACCGCGACACGCAGCGTGACGCCAGCGCACACGCCCCCGAGCGCAGCGACCGCGAGCAGCGAGCCAGCCAGTGGCCAGCAGGTGGTCGTACAGGTCGTGCCGCCAGAAGCCGATCCACATGCGTCGCTGCCAGGGCTGACCGGCGAGCTCGCTGACGACGTAGTACCGGTACCAGCCGTCCGGTCAGGTGGTCGAGCAGCAGCGTCGAGCCGGCGACCAACGCCAACAGCACTGCCAGCGCCGAGACCGCCCGCCCGGGGCCGGATCAGGGCCAGCCAGGCCAGCGCCGGCAGGACCGCGACAAGCGCGATCTGCTTGGTGAAGAACGCGAGGAACGCGAGCGCCCCGACGGCCGCGCCGGCGCGGACCCCATGCGGCGGCCACGTCCGCGCCACAGCGCGACGAGCGTCAAGGCCAGGAACAGCGAGTCGAGCCGCCCGACGTCGAACCACCAGCCGGTCAGTCCGTAGGTCGCCGCGAACAGTCCGGCGGCCACGATCCCCGCCACACGATCGGCGAGTCGCGATCGACGACCCAGCGCCACAGCGCCGCGAATGCGACGAGCGACGAGGCGAACGAGACCAGCCGCAGCGGCAGGAAGCCGAGCCCGGTCACCTCCGCCACAGCGGCCGAGACGCAGGTGTAAAGCGGCGGGTACGTGTAGCTGACGTAGCCGAGTGTCGGTGCGGTGTAGAGCGACTTGCCGTCCAGCACGCGGCCGACGAGCTCGACCGCCCCGCCCTCGAGCCAGTCGAGCTCGTAGGGGTAGCCGAGGCGGTGCAGCGGCGATCCAGACGTAGACGCGCGATCGACGCGAGCGCGCCCAGCAGCGGCGAGCCCGGCGCCCCAGGACCGCCGCGCGACGCCGGCGCGCGTCGACGCCGACCGGCAGGCTCAGTCGCAGGCGGCCGGCCGAAGCCGGGCGAACCAGCGTCCCCCGCACGACCACTCCCGTTCGATCGACATCCCCGCTTCGTCGGCGACAGCCGCGAGCCTCACAGGCCGCGACTCGCGCCCAGGCGAACCAGCCGCTGCTCTCTCCCGCGAGCTCGATTCGCGCCCTGCGCGGCCGGGCTCGCGGAGCCGGGCGGGTCGAGTTCGACCAGCGCCACGCCCTCAGGGTGCAGCAGCGACCGCGTCCGGATGAGCAGCCGCACCGGGATCGCCGCCGATCCCGATGTTGCCGTCGAGCAGCAGCGCCGTGCGCCAGCTGCCGGCCCCCGGAATCTCCCCGAAGATGTCAGCGACGATCGCCCGCGCGCCGCCGCTCCGCGCTAGCGCGACTGCGACCGGGCTGAGGTCGACGCCCAGCGCGGGCACGCCGCGAGCGCTCAGCGCGCGCAGGTGCCGGCCCGGTCCGCAGCCGACGTCCAGCACCGGCCCTTCGATCCCGTCCAGCAGACCGCGCGTCGAGCCGATCGGCGGGAGCCAGGTAGCGCCCAACCGGGAACGGCAGCGAGGCCCCGTCCTCGAATCTGACCAGCGGGCCCGCTGGCCCGCTGGTCGCCACTGCGCCGCCCAGCGCGCGCTCGTAGAGCGCGAGCGCCTCCCTCACCGGATCGCCTCGAGCGTGCGGACCGCCTCAAGCGCGCGCGCGAACCTGGTGTTCGGCGCCTGGGCGGCGACCGCCTCGGCGTCGTCGATCGTGTCGACGTCGCGCAGCAGCGGCTGGGTGCCGATCGCGGATGCCCAGTCCGCCAGGCGCTGCCGCTGCCTGAAGGTAGGTGTCCGGTGCGCTCATCGGCACCCCGGCGAAGGCGCCGGCGACGGGGCGACGGAAGCCGACGCACCAGTAGCCGCCGTCGGCGGTCGGGCCGAGGATCGAGTCGACCCGTCTCGTCGGCGAGCGCGCGCACCGCGTCGCCGAGCTGCGCCGGAGGTCACCTGGGGCGTGTCCATGCCGATCAGCAGCGCCGGCTGCGCGACGTCATCGAACGCCGCCTGCAGCCGCTCGCCGAGCCCGACCCCGCGCTGGGCGATCACCTCGAAGCCGTCCGGCCGCCAGGGCTCGGGATCGCCTTCGAACACGAGCACGCGCCGCTCCGACGGGCGCCTTGGCGACCGCGTCAAGCGTGTCGCGCAGCGCCGCGTCTGCGAGCGTCGCGGCCTGCTGCGGGGTGCACGGAGGCGTCAGGCGCGTCTTCGCGCGGCCGGCTATGGGTTGCTTGGCGATCACCAGAAGCGCGGCTGGTTGCACGCCTCGCAGTCAAACCTGAAGTTCTTACGAAAGAAGAACAGTGCCGCCCTGAACCCTGGAAATCGCGGATTGCGCTGTCACGCTCAGCACCCGTGAGATGCGCCTCGCATCGACCCCGACCGGCCGCCCCCCGGACCGTTCCGCCCCGAGTTCTGGCGCAGCCCGCTGCGATCGCCGCGGCTGACGGCGCGTGCTCGGCCTGGTGCTTGCTGATCGGCCTGCCGGTGGTGGCGATCACCGGCCTGCTCTCCAACGACGCCTACCAGCCGGGGCTTGGCGGCAACGCGCTGGGACGGCATCTGGGGCCGCTGGACATCTACCTGTTCGGCTGGCCGAACGCCCCCAGCTGGCTATACGCGCTGACCCAGGGCGCGCACGTGACACTTGGGTCTGGCGCTGTTCCCGGTCGTGCTGACCAAGCTCTGGTCGGTGATCCCGCGGCTGTTCGAGTGGCCGCCCGTGCGCAGCCCCGCACACGCACTGGAGCGGCTGACGCTGGCGCTGCTGGTCGGCAGCGCACTGTTCGAGTTCGTCACCGGCATCCTCAACATCCAGTACTGGTACGCGTTCAAGTTCGACTTCCCTCAGGCGCACTACTACGGGGCATGGGTGTTCATCGGCGCGCTGATCGCCCACGTGCCATCAAGTTCGGGACGATGCGCCGCTCACTGCGCACTCGCGAGGAGGTGATGGCGGTCGACCGGCAGGCCACACGCTGCGTCAGCCCCAACCCGGCGCCGACGACGATGTCGCGGCGAGCGCTGCTGACCGCCGTCGGCGGCGCCTCGGTGATCCTGCTCGCGCAGGGGATCGGCCAGTCTGTCGGCGGACGGCTGAGGGCGCTCGCGTTCCTGCTGCCGCGTGGCCGCACGCGACCCGGGCCGCTCGGCTTTCCCGTCAACAAGACCTGGGCGAGAACCGGCCTGAAGCCGGCGGCCGTGGGCCGCAGCTGGCGGCTGACGATCAGCGGACGGCGCTCGCTGACGCTCACACGTGCGACAACTGCTGGCACTGCCGCAGCACACCCACGAGCTGCCGATCGCCTGCGTCGAGGGCTGGTCGACGACCCAGACCTGGACAGGGGTGCGTGTCAGCGAGCTCGCCGCGTTGGCGGGTATCGAGGGCCGAGCCACAGTGACCTCGATCTCGTTGGAAGCACGGTACGTACGGCTCGGCAACGCTTGGCCACGAGCAGGTCGCCGACCCGCGAACGTTGCTGGCACTGTCGGTGAACGGGCAGCCGCTGCCATTGGACCACGGCTATCCGGCGCGGATCATCAGCCCGGCGATCCCCGGCGTGCACTGCACCAAGTGGGTCACTGAGATGCAATTCACGGAGCTGAGCGCGTGAGCAGGCTTGCGCGCGCGGTACGGCGGCGGGCCGGCGCACCTGCTGGCGTCGCTCGCCAGCCTGGCGATCGCAGGCGCTGCCGTGATCGGGTGGACGCAGCGGCCACGCGACCTGGTGAACGTTCTGATCTGGTTCGCGGCCGCGATCGTCCTGCACGACATCGTGCTGCTGCCGATCTACTCGCTGGTCGACCGCCACACGCTGGGAAGGCTCCCGGCCCGTGTGGCGGCCTACGTGCGCGTGCCGGCCCTCACCAGCGCGCTGGTGCTCGTCGTCGTGTTTCCGACAGTGCTCGGATTCGGGCGCGCACCAGGAGCACAACGCCAGCGGCATCGTCGAGCACGGGTACCTGGCGCGCTGGCTGCTGCTGACCGGGATCCTGTTCGCGCTCTCCGGACTCGCCTACGCGATCCGCGGACGACGACGCTAGTCGGTCTCGCGGGATCTGCCGGGCGAGGCCATGAGCAGTCGCTGAGCAGCCGCGACATGTCGCGAACCGCGCGCCAGGTGCCGCGCAGCCGAGCCGGTGACCTTCGAGCGTCCGCCAGCCCGGCGCCGGTAGGCGACTCGGCGTCTCGCCGATCATCCAGCCTGCCGCAGGCCGCCGTCCAGGACCATCTCAAGCGGCCAGCCGAACGCCCGGTCCTGCAGACCGAGCGCGAGCAGCTCCTCGCGCGGCGCGCACCGCATCGGACCGAGGTCGGTGAGCGGAGCCCCGGTGCGGCGGCGCAGCTCGCGCGGCGATCAGCCGGTTGGCGACGCGGGCGTGCGGCGGCCACGCGCCGCGCTCGGCCCGCCGGGCTCCGAGGCAGAGGTCCAGCTCGCCGCGTGCGACCGGTTCGCTGACCCGCGGGAGCTCGCGCGGGTCGAGCGAGCCGTCGGCGTCCATGAAGCAGACCAGCTCGTGACCGGGCCGCCAGCAGGCCCGTGAAGCAGGCGGCGCCGAACCCGCGGCGCGGCTCGGTCACGACCCGGGCACCCGAGGCGGCGCGCGACATCGCGCTGATCCGTCGGTCGAGCCGTTGTCGACCACCAGCGGCTCGTAGCCGGAGGGGAAGCGCGCCAGCACCAGTGGCAGCGCCTGCGGCCTCGTCGAGCACCGGCAGGATCACCTCGATCACCCCGCCGACGCTACGGCCAAACCCTTACGAGTTTGAGAACAACGACGCCCAGATACGCGCACATCGGCGCGATCAGCGCCTACCTTCAGCTGCATGATCCTCGTTACCGGCGGCGCCGGCTTCATCGGCTCGCACATCGTCGAGCAGCTGATCGCCGAGGGCCATGAGGTGCGCGTACTCGATGCTGCTGCTGCCGAGCGCCCACCGGGAGCGACCCGAGATCCATCCCGGACGCGGAGTTCGTCGAGGGTGACGTCCGCGATCCGGCTGCCGTCGCAGCGGCCCTTGACGGGCGTGCGATGCCGTCTGCCATCAGGCGGCGATGGTCGGCCTCGGCGCCGACATCCTCGACCTGCCGGATTATGTGGGCCACAACGACCTCGGCACCGCCGTGCTGCTCGCGGAGCTCGCCCGCCGTCGCTTCGAGGGGCGTGTCGTGCTGGCCAGCAGCATGGTCGTCTACGGCGAGGGTCGCTACCGCTGCGCCAGCGCATGGATCTGGTGAGTCCCGGCGCCGCGCGCGATCCAGTCACTCGCGGCAGGCGAGTTCGAGGTCGCCTGCCCGATCTGCGCGGCGCAACTGCAGCCCGAAGCGGTCCCTGAGACCGCGCCGGCTCGAGCCGCGCAACGTCTACGCGGCGACCAAGCTGCACCAGGAGCACCTCGCGTTCTCGTTCTCACGCGAGACCGGCGTGCCGGTGACCGCGCTGCGCTACCACAACGTCTACGGGCCCCGGATGCCCCGCGACACCCCCTACGCCGGGGTCGCCTCGATCTTCCGCAGCGCGCTTGAGCGCGGATCGAGGCGCCGCGGGTGTTCGAGGACGGCGGCCAGCTGCGCGACTTCGTGCACGTGCGTGACGTTGCACGCGCGAACGTGCTGGCGCTGACGATCGCCGACGCCGGTCGGCGGCGCGTTCAACGTCGCCAGCGGCGAGCCGCGCAGCATCCTTGAGATGGCTGCGGGCGCTGCCGCGGCGTTCCCCGAGGCGCTCGAGCCGGTGGTGACCGGCGAGTTCCGGCTCGGTGACGTTCGCCACGTGTTCGCGTCCGCCGAGCTCGCGCGCGATGCGCTCGGCTTCACGGCGCAGGAGGAGTTCGCAGCACGGGATGGCGGAGTTCGCGCACGCTCCGCTGCGCGCCTGAACAGCCGCGGCATGGAGAACCGCCGAGCGTGCGGATGGGTGGGAGGATCTGATGATGGAGACCGACGGCCGACGGACCGTACTGGTCGTCGACGACGAGCCGACGATCACGGAGGTCGTCGCCCGCTACCTGCAGCGCGCCGGCTACCGGACCGCGATCGCCGCAGACGGAACCCAGGCGCTCGCCGCCGCCGGACGAGCAGCGTCCGGACCTGGTGGTGCTGGATCTGATGCTGCCGAAGCTCGGGGGCCTGGAGGTGATGCGACGCCTGCGCGAGCACGACCACGCTCGCGTCCCGATCATCCTGCTGACCGCCAAGGGCGAGGAATCAGACCGGATCATCGGCCTGCGCCTCGGTGCCGACGACTACGTCGTCAAGCCGTTCTCCCCGGCGGAGCTCGTGGCGCGCATCGACGCGGTCCTGCGCCGGGTCGATCTGCCGGCGGGAGAGCAGCCGAGCATCGAGGTCGGCGAGCTGATCCGTCGACCCCACCGGCCGGCGGGTGCTGGTCGGAGGCGAGGAGGCGCAGCTGACCGGCCGCGAGTTCGATCTGCTGCTGTTCTTCGTCACACACCCCGGCCAGGTCTTCTCCCGCACCCAGCTGATGGACGCCGTCTGGCAATACTCCTTCTACACGGACACCTCGACCGTCACCGTCCACATCCGCCGGCTGCGCGCGAAGATCGAAGCCAACCCGGCCGAGCCGCAGCACCTCCAGACCGTGTGGGGCATCGGCTACCGCTTCCAACCATGAGCGCATCCCGACCCCCACTGCACAGCCGGATCCCCAGCCTGGGCTTGAGCATCGGGCTGACATGCGCCGCCGGCGCGATTGCGGTCAGCATCGCGATCCTCGGACTCGCGCACACCGTGATCGTCCTCGGCGTGCTCGTCGGGGTCGGCGTCGCCACCGGCGGCCGGCACCGAATGGGTCATCCGCGCACGTGGCCGTGGACGATCGGGACCGCTCTCGCGCCAGCTCGCGATCGTGATCGCGGTCGTCATCGCGCCGCTGCTGGTGACACTCGTGATCCTCGGCCTGATGATGTTCGTCTCCGACAAGGACGCCGCTCTGGTCGGGGTGATCGTCGTGCTGAGCGGCCTGCTCGGGATCACGGCAGCAGCTCGCGCTGTCGCACGCCCTCACCCGTGACGTGGGAACGATCCGTGACGGCCTGCTCGCCGTCGGCCAGGGCGAGCGGCGATCGGATTTGACGGCCAACGCCGCCACCGAGCTGCGCGAGCTCGCCGACTCCGCAAACGCGATGATCGAACGGCTTGCGGCCGAGGAGTCGGCACGCGACCAATCAGAGACGGCCCGGCGCAACCTCGTCGCGGCGGCGTCTCACGACCTTCGCACGCCGATCACCTCGCTGCAGCTGCTGGCGGCTGCTATCGACGACGAACTCGTCGACGGGCAACTCCGCCGCGAATACGTGCGGCGCATGCTGACCCACATCGAGGCGCTCTCGGCACTGATCGATGACCTGTTCGAGCTCTCTCGACTCGAGGCCGGCGACATCAACTGGAGCGCTCGAGCAGGTCGCGGTCGGCCAACTCGTCAGCGAGACCGTCGACGCGATGCGCGTCCACGCCGACGCGAGGGGCATCGCCGTGAGGGCCGACCTCCCTGACGACCTGGCTCCCGCCCGCGCCAATCCGGAGAAGCTCCAGCGTGTGCTCTTCAACCTGATCCAGAACGCGATCCGCCACTCGCCGGCCGACGGCACCGTCGTCGTCCGTGCAGAGAGCCTGAGCGAACATGATCGAGGTCGAGGTTGAGGACCTGGGCGACGGGATCCCCGCGACCGAGCGGGAGCTGGTCTTCGAGGCCTTCTACCGGGGCGGCGCCGACGCGCCACGGTCCACGAACGGCGCCGGCCTCGGACTGGCGGTCTCGCGAGCGATCGTCGATGCCCACGGCGGCAAGATCTGGCTTCCCAGCACGCAGGTCGGCACGCGCGTGCGCTTCAGCGTCCCAATCGCGGCCTAGGTGGACTGCTCCGAGCCCCCAATTCGGTCCATGCCGGTCTTGATCACCTTCGCGAAGTAGGGCGATGGCGCGACCTTTGCTCGGATCTCTCGCAGCTCGTGCGCCTCGACGGTGGGGCGCTGTGAGTCGGGCTCGCCCCAGAGAAGCGTCACCTCGGTGCCGGGTTCTGCCTGGTCGAGGTCGATCAGGCAAAGTGAGATGAAGTGGTTGGCGTTGGCCGTGTAGGAGGGCCACTGCGAGACACCTACGACCTTGCCGTCCTTGATCACGGCATCGGATTCGAAGGTGGCGTACATCGGCATCGGCATGTTCAAATACTTGGCCGGCCTGCGGTCGTGCGGAAACAGTGAGTCATTGATCAGTGACGCGGCATCCTCGTCGTTCCACTCGAGCGTGACCTTCGTGCGGCGCTGGTTCTGCTTCCTGTCGAGCAGTGCGTCGCGTCCAATGAAGTCACGGTCGAAGTCGATCAGGTTTCCATACCCGACCTCGATCGGGTCAACGTAGTAATCGGTGATGTCGTCGGAGATCAGGCTTCCACCGAGCGAACCGATCGTCTCCAGGAAGTAACCGTTCAGCCACTCCCGGTATGGCCGCATCTCTTCGCCGTGATAGATGGCGGGAAGCGGCATCGGCAGCCAACCCGACTCCTGCGCCGTGGTCGAGTACGCAAGCGCGCCAACGTTGCGGAGCCCGTACTTCTCGCCCGTAATCTGGATGGCCTCGCGGACCGCCTGCTGATCCTCCCAGGCGCCGTAGATCTCGAAGCCGGGCTCACCCGCCATGCCGTGACGCAGGGCGCGAAGCTTCTTGCCCGCGACCTCCAGTTCTCCGATGTCGAAGAACTTGACCTCAGGCGCGTGCCCGTCTGTCAGCTCCTGGACGAGCGCAAGCGCGTTGGGCCCCTGGATCTGGACGCGGAAGACGTCGCGGGTACCGGAACGGATCGAGAAGTTGTCGTCACGCTCGAGTTCGACGTCGTGGTCACCGCGCTCGGCGTTGAACTGGACCCAGTCGCTCGCGAACGGGGCTCCGACGATCCGAATGAAGTCGTTCTCCTCGTGGAACATGATCGCGTCGGCGATCATGTAGCCGTCGTGGCCGGCCAAGACCAGCTGTTTGGCGCGCATCACCGGGAACGGATCGAGCTTGTTGACCGATACGTCAGCGAGCAGCGGGACGATCCCGGGACCGCGGAGCCGCAGCTCGGTCATGTGGTAGGACTGCTCCAGCAGCGCACACGAATCCTTCCAGGCACGCACCTCGTCGCGCCAGTTCGTGTACTCCGCCGGGATGACGGGGAACGTGTAGGGCCCGAGTCCCGACCGACGCAGCAGGCTCACAGCGCCGCCTGCGTCAGCCATGGTCTCATCGAGGCTCCTGGTGGGGTCAGCTGTGGTTGCCATCACTCGTCCTCACTTCACGCGACTGCAGCATTGGACCGGTATTCCCCGCGCGCCTTCGCGACCAGCGGTGCGGGCTGCACCGTCGCCCGGAGCTTCACCTGGATGTGGTCCTCAACCGCCGGCTTCGATGACGGCGTCGGCTCCCCCCAGACCAGCACCACCTCTGTTCCTGGCTCTGCAACCGCGGCGCTGACGACGGCCAACGAGAGCATCGAGCGCTCGTTTGCGGAGTATCCGCAGTGCGCCGAGCGGCCGACATAATCGCCGTCGTTCGATTCGACGCGGTCGTACTGGTAGGTCGCGTAATCCGCGATCGGAAGGTTGAAGTACTTGGCGCTTTTTCCGGGATGAACCATCGACCCGAACGCCTCCTCGACGTCGTCGCCGTTCCACTCAAGGGTGACCTTGCGGTTGGCCTCGGCGCGACCGTCCTTCACCTGCTGCTCGAGGGCGGATCGGCCGATGAAGTCGTGGTCGAACCGCAGGACCCGGCCGTAGCCCAGATCGAAGGGAGTGAAGTAATAATCCTCCACGTTGTGTGAGTAGAAGCTACCGCCCAGCGACACCGTGGCGTCGATCTCGTCGGCAGCAAGCCACTTGCGGAAGCCCTCAGTGCTCTCGCCCGAGTAGAACGCCGGAAGCGGTCGGGGCAACCACCCCGACTCGAGCGTATTGGTGAGATACGCGCGGCCTCCCACCTGCACCATCCCGTACTTCTCCCCGGCTTGCAGCAGCGCCGCGTGCACAGCATCGTGGTCAGCCCAGGGGCCGATCAGCTCAAAGCCCGGTTCGGCCGCCATCCCGTGGCGCAGGGCACGCACGCTCTTGCCCGCGATCGTGAAATGCGCACCGTGGAAGAACTTCACCTGTGGCGGCTCCTCGCCGATGACCTCGCGGATCACGTCCAGGGCGCCCGGACCCTGGACCTCGTAGCGGTAGACAACCGGATCGCCCTTCCGCGCATAGGAGGGGTTATCGCGCCAGACCTCAACGTTGTAGCCGCCGGTCTCGGCGTGGTATTGAAGCCAGTTGATCGTCGGCGGGATGCCCACCGCCTGAAACTCGTCCTCGCTGTTGCGAAAGAGGATGTTGTCGCCGATCAGAAAGCCCTCCGCGTTCACCGCCACGTACTGCTTGGCCGCGTCGACCGGGAAGTACTCGACGCTGTTGATCGCAGTGTCGCTGATCAACTTGAGCGCGTCGGGGCCTTTGATATTCAGATCGGCCATATGATGACACTGGTCGAACAGCACTGACGTGCGGCGCCAAGCAAGCTGCTCGTCACGCCAGTTGGTGAACTCCGGGGTCACGGGCGTGCTGACGATCGGCGGAGACTGAGACTCCCACAGCAGGGACTGCGCACTGCCTGCCTCGGCAATCGCCTCTTCGAGGTTCTTGGGCACGTTCTCTCCTTACCTGTGTGTACGCGTAGTTACTCGTGTGGCCTGAAGCCGATGTCGCGCGTGCTTCGCGCCACCACCGAGGGCAGCTGGGCGGCAAACTGCCGCGGAGTGGGTTGCCTTGAACGAATCCTGGGCGACCCCAGCGGGCGCATCTGAGAATCCGGCCTGGCTCATGCTATGAGTATCGGGAACCAGTCCTCGCTCGCTGGCACGCGGCGTTCCGCTTTCTGGAATCCGACGTGGCATCGACCCCCTCCGCGCGACCTCGAACACCGGCTCAAGCGACCCAGAGACCGTCAGACCTGATCGCGAACCCGGCGCTCGCGTCCATACACCCCGACGAACACCAGGATCAGGAACCCGTAGGCCGCTTCCTGCAGCGCGCTGCCGGCACCGTGCGCCACCAGGAGCGTGCTGATCAGGGTCAGGATGAGGGCGCCCAGCACCGAACGGGTGTAATCGCCGCGAGCACCAACCAGAGAGGTGCCGCCGACGACCACTGCGGCAAGGCTGGTGAACAGGTACTGGCTTCCTGCCCCCACGGAGGCGGAACCGACAAAACCAACGAGCAGCACCCCGGTCGCGGCCGCGGCCGCTCCGCTCAACGCAAACGCTCCGGCCCACACGCGCATCGTCCGGACGCCGGCGAGATCCGCGGCCCGCTCGTTGGCTCCGGTCGCGTAGACCCGCCTTCCAGAGGCCGTCCGGCGCAGGATCACGCCGATGATTACCGCGATGACGATCCAGGCGACCACCACCGGGGGGATTCCGATCCCGAAGGTCGTTCCGATCGGCGACGAGAAATCGGACAGCCAGGTCGGGATGTTGGCCGGAGCCAGTCCCGAGTTGGTCGTCGCGAGCGCGATGCCATAGACGATGCCGCCCGTTGCCAGCGTGATGATCAGCGGCGAGACGCGCCAGCGCCGCACGATGAAGCCGTTGGCCGCACCGACGAGAGTGCCGGCGACGATCACAAACAGGATTGCCAGCGCCGGACTCCAGCCCTTGCCGGTCAGCGCCGCCATGATCAGGTTCGATGCGCTGATCACGGACGCTACCGAGAGGTCCAGGCCGCCGATCAGGATCACGATCGTCTGCCCGATCGCAGCCACGCCCAGGAATGAGGCCAGAACGATCACCGAATAAATGCTCGACTTGGTGACGAATCCGTCGATCGTGATCGCGGCGACCCCGAACAGGAGCGCGAGCATCAGCAGTTGCAGGCTCGGCGTGTCCGCGGACAGGATCTGCGATGCGCGCCAACGTGCGGATCTCAGGCGACCGTCACCGCCGCTGGCCGGAGGTGTTTGCGCGGCGACAACAGGTGCCTCAGTCGCCCCGCTCACGCCAACGCCACCTTGGAACGGTTGGCGATCGCGCTCCCGCCGATCACCGCGATCACCAACACCGCGCCGTAGGCGACCTGGATGTAGTCGGAGGAGACGTTGATGCTCGCCAGTAGGTTGTCCAACAGATAAATGCACAGCGCGCCGAAGGCGGAGGCCAACAGACCGCCCATTCCGCCGCCCAAATTGGTGCCGCCAAGTGCGACCGCGGCCAGCGCCGCGATCGTGTAACCGGTGTAGCTCGTGGTGTCGGCGGACTGGATCAGCCCGGACAGCGCGATCCCGCCGAGCGCCGCCAGCAGCCCGCCGAGCGCGTATGCGGAGATGCGGATCGCGTCGACCCTGACGCCGGCTGAGAAGGCTGATGCTGCGTCGTCCCCGACGGCGAGGATGTTGCGGACCAGCGGCGTCCGCGTCAGCGCCCACCAGCAGAGCAGCGGGATTGCGACGGTGAAGAACGCACCCGGGATCGGGCCGACGTCGCCGGCGAGCGAGTCGATCCATCCCGGCTTTGCCGTCACCGGATTCGGGACGAGCGCGAGGTCCAAGCCGCTCAGCATGAAGAAGGTCCCCAGCGTTGCGATCACTGGCGGGAACCGCAGCTTGGCGATCAGGAACCCATTGCCGGCGCCGACGAAGGCACCCATCAGCAGGAGGATCGGGATCGCAAGCACGGGCGAGCCCAGCGTCGTGCCGAGCAGGCCCGTGACGAGGACGATATTGCTGAGCGCCATCAGCGGCGTCACCGACAGGTCGATTCCGCCGCCCCCGCTCAAAAACGCCGGCGTGCTTGCCATGGCGGCGAGCACGAACGGCGCGAGGGTCCCGGCGTTGAGGGCGAGCTGCCCGCCGGTGACGAAGCTCGGGGTAGAGATGACGTTGGCGATGAACAACGCGATCGCGAAGACGACGGCGAACGTCATCCTTCTGCGCCCCAACGCTGCGACCCATTCGCGCATATCAGTCGGCCACTTGCCCGAAGTAACTTGAGACGAGGCGGTCGCGAGTCAGATCCTCGCGCGCCAGTTCACGAAAGACACCGCCCTCGCGGAAGACGAGCACCCGGTCCATCAGCTCGATCAGCTCGATCAACTCAGTGCTCAGCATGACCACTGAAGTGCCTGCGGCGGCAAGATCTCTCAACACCGTGTAGATGTCGTTCTTGGCCCCGAGATCGATCCCGCGGGTGGGATCGTTGAGCACCAGCACGCGCGGCTGAATCGCAAGCCAGCGGGCGATTATGACCTTCTGCTGGTTGCCGCCGCTCAGCATCGTGATCCGGTTCTGAGCGTTCGGAGCGACGATTCGCATCTGTTCTTTGAAGACATCGAACCGGCGGCGGGTGGAGCGGCGCTGAAGGAACCCGCGGGCGCGATCCTCGTCAGTGGTGGCGATACCGAAGTTCTCGAGCGTGGACAACGACGGGAAGATCGCCTCATCGCGCCGATCGCGCGGCACGTATGCCAGGCCAGCGCGCAGCGCCTGAGCACGCGATTCGACCCTGATATCCCCAGAATCGGTGACAACGACGACATCTCCCGAGACCCGCGGTTCACCGTAGATGGCTCTGAGAAATTGGTCCTGTCCGTGGCCCTCGAGCCCGGCTACACCAACGATCTCTCCCGATCGGATCTCAGTGCTGACCGGCTTGGCCTCGGGACGCAGTTGCAGGGCAGAGACGCGGAGCCGAACCGCGGCATCGGCACCTGGTTGGCGCGCCTTGCCCTGGCGCTCGCCAGAAACGGCGTGGTCGCTCCCGACCATCAGCTTGACGAGCTGACGCGAATCGAACTCCCCACGCGCGCCGGTCGCAACATTGGCGCCTGAGCGCATCACCGTGACACGGTCGCCGATCCGCTCGACCTCATCCATGCGGTGCGAGATGAACAGCACCGCCACTCCCTCAGCGCACATCTCACCCAGCACCAT
The DNA here is from genome assembly GCA_963790635.1 of uncultured Actinomycetota bacterium. Classification (GTDB taxonomy): domain Bacteria; phylum Actinomycetota; class Thermoleophilia; order Solirubrobacterales; family Solirubrobacteraceae; genus Palsa-465. The sequence continues at coordinate 52,821 of CAWBPJ010000007.1, forward strand.
GAACAGCCGGTCGCGAGTGGTCATGTCAAGCGCTGAGGTCGCCTCATCGAGAATCAGGACCTTGGGCTTGCGCAGAAGCGCGCGGGTGATGCAGATCGCCTGGCGATCGTTGAGACCGAGCTCCCCCACCGGCTGATCGAGGTCCGGCACGGTGATGAGCCTTGCCAGCGCCTCACGTGCTGATGCACGGCGCTCGTCCTTGGCCAACCCATAGCGAAGAACCCCCTGCTCGCCAAGCCAGGTGTTGTCGAGAACCGAGCGCTGTGGCGCAACGAGGATCTCCTGAAACACGGTCGCTATGCCGGCGGCTCCTGCTGCTCGCGGTGTTCGCAGTTGCACGGCACCCGCGTCCCCTAGCGCGACCGAACCGCCGTCCGGGCGGTGCACGCCGGACATGATCTTCACCATCGTGCTCTTGCCTGAGCCGTTTTCACCCATGAGCACGTGCACCTCGCCGGCCAGCAGCTCCAGTGAGCATCCGGTCACTGCGCGGGTGACACCGAAGTGCTTCTCGATGTTCCGGGCGTGGAGCACCACCGTCGGCCCCTCGTCGGGCGCCGTGCCGGCGGGCACGGCGGATGCTCTCAGCACCCGCCGGCCCGCCGCATTGGGATCTTGATCCGACACGACCATCCGCTGCTTACGTCCCAGCCCTCACTTCTTGGTTGTGTATTCGTTCACCAGCTGCGTGATCGGTAGCGCGGTGCCCGGGCCATTGGCCTCAACGGTTGTCGAGGTGGTCCAGCCCGGCGCAATCCACTGCGAGAGGTTCGCCTTGGTGATGATCGGCGGTGAGAACGGGACATCGGTGATCTTGATCCCGCGACCCTCGAGCAACGCCAGCGCAATCGCCATCGAGTACTCACCGGTGCGCTCCGGAGCGATCGCCACGCCGGAGCCCTTGTAGGTCGACTCGTGCTGCTGCCAGTACACCAGCGACGCGGCGACCGGGTTCACGTCGGCGACCGGCGGGACAGGACGCCCCAGTTGCTGGAAGGCGCTGATGACGCCCGATGCCATGCCGGATGCCTGGAACACACCGTTGACCGTGGCCGGATGGCCGCTCAGGTACTGCAGCGTGGCCGCCTTGGCGCTCGGAGCCACGAAGTAGCCGGTCAGGGAGCCGGCGATCGTGTCGTGACATGCCTTCAGCACTGACAGGGCGGGATTCACGACCTGGCTGTCAAACGTGATTCCGGGGATGCCGTGAACGACGAGCACGCTGCCGGGCTTGCCGCCCATCGCGTTGACCAGTCCTGCCGCTCCGTAATAACCGAGCTGAGTCGGGTTGGGTTGCAGGTTGATGGCGTGCTTGTCAGTCGATTGCCCCGCGATGCTGATCACGGGAACGCCCTGCCTGGCCGCCTGGTCGATCACCGCGTTCAGTCCGGTCGGCGAGGACAGGAACGCGAAGATGACGCTGACATGCTTCGCAAGCAGCGTGCGCATGTCCTGAATCTGCTCGCTGACCGAGTTCGGGGTAGAGGTCTGGAGCACCGTGATGCTCGAGATCTTCGACTTGTAGTGAGAGGCCCAGCCTTTGAGGCCCTGCTCGACTCCCTGCGGATAGGCGCCCGGCTGGTTGATCGAAAGACCGACCTTCCAGTGACCCTTGGTCTTCGGCTTGAAGTTCGCCCACGGGCTCGTGTGGACGGTGCCGGGGTAACCCTGAAGCGCCAGCTTGGCGGCACCGGTCAATGTGGACGCCACATGGTTCGGATCTCCCGGCAGCTTCTTTGACGCGGCCGGAATGCAGCTTGACGAAGCCGTCACTGCTGTCGCTGAATGTGCCGAGCGAGCGCTCGACTGGGCAGCACTCGAAGCGCACGCCACCAGGGCGACAATCATCACGACTGCCGCACACGCGCGGCGCCTGTAATACGTCGACATCAACACTCTCCTCATTCGGAATCTTCCGCGGTCGCCGACCCAGGCATTCCCTCTTCGACCCCGAGCTACGGCGGAGCGTCCGCGATCTCACCCGACCTTAGGCGCGCGCACCCCCGCGGACTTAGCACCGAGTTCCGCCGGGCGGAACCGCGCATCGAGAAACCGATCCTCGGTGCGATGCACGCACTGGCACCCGACTGCGGGCAGCACCCACGTCCAAGTTGCGTGAGGGCCGGAGCTTCTGAGCCCGCTGGCCACTGCCGCTACTTATTTTCGGTCTTGATGACCTTGGCGAAGTAGGGAGTCGGCGCGACGGTCACGCGGATCTGCCGCATCTCGTTGCGACCGACGTTGTTGCGGCGGCTGTCGGGCTCTCCCCAGAGCAGCGTCAACTCAGTGCCGGGCACAGCGAGCTCCGTGGCGATGATCCCATGCGAAAGCACGTGACCGGCGTTGGCCGAATACGACATGTATTGGGAGAAACCGACCGTCTCACCACCGCTTTGGACGGCATCGGCCGCCCACGTGGCGTACATGGGCGAGGGCATCGCGATGTACTGAGGCTGGTGCTCGGCATCGAACAGCGCTGAATACGCGGTCGCGGCCACGTCGTCGTCGTTCCAGACCAGCGTCACCTTCGTGCGAGTCCTATTTGCAGCGCGATCTGCGAGCGCGTCATGCCCGAGAAAGTCGCGGCCCCAATCGATCAGGCGCTCGTAGCCGGCTTCGATCGGGTCGACGTAGTAGTCCTCGATCCGGTCAGAGACCAGGCTGCCGCCGAGCGACCCCAGCGCCTCGAGTGAGAACGAGCTTGTCCATTCGCGGTATGACCGCAGCGCGTCGCCGTGATAGATGGCCGGCAGCGGCAGGGGCAGCCAACCGGATTCCTGCGCTCCGGTCGAGTATGCGAACGAGCCGATCTTTCGCAGACCATATTTCGCACCGGCGCGGTCGAACGCGTCACGCACAGCGTCCTGGCTGGCCCATGGCCCGTAGATCTCGAATCCAGGCGTGCCGGCCATGCCGTGCCTGAGCGCCCTGACAGGTTCGCCGGCGATCGAGATGTCGGCGATCGAGAAGAACGGGACATCGGGCACTTCGCTGCCGAGCACCTCGCGCATCAGATCCAGAGCGTTGCGCCCCTGGATCTGGAAGCGAAAGACATCGCGCGGCGCCTCGACGACCGACCAGTTGTGATGCAACTCCGCGCTGACGTCGAGGTCGGTGTGTTCCGACCGGTAAAGCAGCCAGTCCAGCACGAACGGGGCGCCAACGATCCGTAGAAAGTTCTCCTGCTCGTGAAAGAGGATCGCGTCGCCGACGAGATAGCCGTCGGGGCTTGCCGCGACGAGCTGCTTCGCCTTGCGGACCGGGAACGTGTCGAACTTGTTGATCGCGTAATCCGATAGGAACGGGATCGCCGCGGAGCCGTTCAGATGCAGTTCGGACATGTGGTAGGACTGTTCGAGCAGCGCGACGTCGTCCTTCCATGCCCGCTGCTCGTCGCGCCAGTTGGTGAACTCCGGGGGGATCCCCGGGAACACGTAGGGACCGAGCTGGTTCGGGCCACGCAGAAGCTCGACCGGACCGCCGGCCGCGTCGATCCGCTCCTGCAGATTGGGTACTGCCCCATCGGTACCGGTCATCTGCTCTCTCCTCTGAGATCGGACATGTGCTCGATTCATGACGGCACCTGGGTTATAGGCAGGTGATCGCCGTCAGCGCTCATGCAGCGTTCCTCTTCCCGGAACCGGGCCGATCGCCATACGACCGGCCGGTCCGCCCACCGGGATAGAAAGCTCGTAATCCGCAGTCGGCCTGTGGAGACTCCTCTACATGATCAGAATGCACATCGGCCACCTTGCTCTACGCACGCCTTACCCTGAGACCTCGGCGACCTTCCTGACCGACATTCTCGGTCTGCGCCGGACGCTCGATACCACCGACGAGATCCTGCTCTCCTGCAACGAGAAGCATCACGAGATCCAGATCCTCAGGGGCCAGAAGGCCGGCGTCGATCATGTGGGTTTGGAGGTCGAGGATGAGCGCGACCTCGAGGAGATCCATGATCGCCTCGACCGACACGGCGTGACGATCCTCAGCGAGCAGCCGTCTGAGACAGGTCTCGGTAAGGCGATCCGCTTCGTCGGGCCGCTGGGCCTCGTGTTCGAGCTCTACACGGCGATGGAACGTGAGCAACTCAGCATCGAGCACTACATGCCGCCGCTGGCTCGAAGGCTCGGGCACGTCTCGTTCGCGGCAGCCGACTGCAAGCAGATGTCTGAGTTCCTACAGGAGGTGCTCGACTTCCGCCTGACCGACAAGCTGGGCGACCGCGTCTACTGGCTTCGCTGCGATCACGAGCATCACGGGTTCGCGCTGGTAGAGCACGATGCCGAGCCGTCCATGCACCACTACGCCTTCCAGCTCGAAAACTGGGGAGCGATCGAGCGTTACGCGGACAACCTCGCGTTCCAGCGCAGGCAGCTGGTCTGGGGTCCGGGCCGGCATGGGCCGGGGCGCAACCTCTACACGTATCTGCCGGACCCGACAAACATCATCGTCGAGGCCTACGCGGACCTACTCGAGGTCTGGGATGAGGCCAACTACGAGCCAATCGATTGGAGCTACCTGGGCGAGTCGGCGCTGAACCTGTGGGGGCCGCAGCCACCACCGCAGTGGCGCCACTACGGCGCGCCGCTGTTGCCGGTCCCCGCCAACCAAGCGATTGCGAGGACCTGATGCGACTCGCAACCTACGTCCGAGACGGACGCGAGGCCCCGTGCGCGGTGGTCGGCGAGGAGATCGTCGCGCTTTCCGGCGGCGATCTGCCGTCGTCGACGGCCGGGATCCTCTCGCTTGGACCTGACGGTCTCGAGCGTGTGCGGGAGCTGATCGACTCCGGTAACGGGCGCCGAGGGCTCTCGGAGGTCACGCTCGGCGCTGCCGTGCGGCCGCTGAAGTTCTACGGGATCGGCCTGAACTACTTCGATCACGCGCAGGAGGCCAATCGCGAGCCGACCGAGTACCCGACCGTGTTCGCGAAGATGGCCAACACGATCACCGGCCCGTTCGACGACGTCGAGCTGCCGGCGGTCTCGGAGCAGCTCGACTACGAGGCCGAGCTCGCGATTGTGATCGGAAAGCGCTGTCGCAACGTCTCGATCGAGGAGGCACCGGATGTCGTTGGGGGGTACACGATCACCAACGACTTCACGATCCGCGACTGGCAGCGCAAGACGCAGCAGTGGACACTCGGGAAGTCCTTCGACACGCACGGTCCCCTGGGCCCGTGGATCGTCACCCCGGACGAGCTCTCCGATCCGCACACCATTCCTTTTCGCCTGTTCGTCAACGGTGAAAAGCGCCAGGAGTCGAATACCAACAACCTGATCCACAACTGCTGGAAGCTGATCGCGGAGATCTCGGTTGCCTGCACACTCGAACCGGGCGACGCGATCGCGACCGGGACATGCGCGGGTGTGGGCGCGTTTTACAAGCCGCCGAAGTGGCTGAAGCACGGTGACGTGGTCCGCACCGAGTTCGACGGCATCGGAGCGATGGAGAACAGGATCGTCGCTGACCCCGGCGGCACGCGATGAGCGAACGTGTCGCCTTCATCGGCCTGGGCGTGATGGGCCGACCAATGACGGAGAACCTGCTGGCCGCCGGCTATGAGCTGACCGTCTACAACCGCTCGAGGGGCGCCGTCGAGATGCTCACCGCGGCAGGCGCAGCGCCGGCCGAGTCACCTGCAGCCGCTGCGGCCGCCGCTGAGGTGACAATCCTGATGCTCGCCGACGACGCGGCGGTCGAGTCGGTCACGCAGGGTCCGGACGGCGTGCTGTCGGGGGTCCGAGCAGGAGCGCTGATGATCGATATGAGCACAGTCTCCCCTGCCCTGGACCGGCAGCTCGCTGAGCAGTTCGGCGAGCGAGGCTGCGAGTTTCTGGATGCGCCGGTGAGCGGCGGCGACGTCGGAGCCAAGGCGGGAACGCTGTCGATCATGGTGGGAGGCACGAGCTCAGCATTCGAGCGCGCGCGGCCGATCTTCGAGGTACTCGGTAAAACGATCGTTCACGTGGGCGACCACGGCAGCGGCCAGGTCGCCAAGGCCTGTAATCAGATTGTCGTCGCGCTCTCGCTCGAGGCGCTCGCAGAGGCACTCGTGCTCGGCTCCAAATCCGGCGTCGAACCGTCCACGATCCTCGAGGTGCTCTCCGGCGGCCTGGCCAACAGCCGGGTGCTCGAGCTCCGCGGGCCTAACATGCTCAAGCACGACTTCACGCCCGGCTTCGCGATCGCTCTGCACCACAAGGATCTTGGTATTGCGCTGGCCGAGGCTCGCGCCGGCGGAGTCTCGCTGCCCGGCGCGGCGATGGTCGATCAGATGTTCACGAGCATTCGCGAGCACGGCGGTGGAGGCTATGACCACTCGGGCGTGCTCACGCACCTCGAGCGCCTCGCTGACCACACAATCGGGAGCACCGAATGAGCACAGACGCGCAGGCGAACGATCCCCGTGCCGCCGCAGAGGTCATCTGGGAGGCGTGGAGCAGCGGTGTGCTCCTGGATGGGATCCCAGAGGAGATACGGCCGCAGGAGCTCGCGGACGCCTATCGCGTACAGCTCGCGCTGGATCGGCACGCTGGAGCGCGTGTGGGCTGGAAGCTTGCCGCGACCGGATCGGGCGGGCGCACTGCCCTCAACGTCGAGCAGCCGCTGGCTGGGCCGCTCTACGCCCAATTCCAGATCCCGAGCGCCGGCACTGTCGACTTTGGTCCGATCAGGATGGCGACGGTCGAGGGTGAGTTCGGCCTGGTGCTGAGGACCACGCTTGAGGCGAAGGACGCGCCGCATGACAGGGAGGCCGTGCTCGAGGCGATTGGGCCGTTGGTCCCGGCGATCGAGATCCCGAACACCCGCTTCTCAGACCACCGCGGCGCCGGTGCCGTGCAGCTCACCGCCGATGCTGCGCTGGCCGGGTTGTATGTCCTCGGTGAGCCGATCGACGATTACGACCCCGTCGCCCTCGCGGAGCACGTCATCACCCTGACCACCCCGAATGGCATCGCCGATGGCACCGGAGCCAAGGTTCTTGGCGGCCCGGTCGAGGCGGTGCATTGGCTTGCGAACGAGCTCGGCGCCCACCGCTACGACCTTGAGGCCGGGCAGCTGGTGATCACCGGCGCGACAGCTGCCGTGAAGGACCCGGGAGTCGGCACGGTGACCGCCGACTTCGGCTCGTTCGGCACGCTGACGCTCGAACTCACCTGAGCTCGAGCGTCCCGGACTCAGCTCAGCTCGTCAGACCTGACGGACAGGTGCGCCGCCAGGAAGTCGGCCGCGGCTCGCGCGCAGCGCTCGCGGTGTACGCCATAGACGCTGTAGTGCCCGCCCGGGACCGACATCGCGCGGACTTTCGCCGGAGCTCTCACCAGAGCATCCTCGATAAGATCGGCTGGGGTGATCGTGTCGGCGTCGGCATAGATCACGAGCAGCGGCACCGCCGCGTTCGGCAAGCCCTCGCCCGGCTCGTACGCGGCATAGCGTTGGTTGGAAAGCAGCGTGACCCTATTGCGCCATGTTCGTAGGCGCGGCTCGGGCAGTTCCGCGTAGAAACGCCAGCGCTCCGCGTCCGCGTAGTTCTCGGCGGGCGCCGCAGGCAGGTCTTCTGGCGATACGGGGCCACCCGCAGCGGGCGAATTTGCGACCGGCAGTTCATGTCGGTCGAGATTGGCGGCCGCTACGTACCGCGGCGCCTCCCCGGCGGCTATGCGCTGGTGCTCGAGCTCCCATTCACGCTTCAGCCGCGGAAGCGAATCTCTGCCGTTTCGCCGCAGCGTCACCTCACCGCCTGAGATCGTCGGCACCTGCGCAACGGCGGCGCGGATCCGCTTCTCGAAGGCGGCGATCTGCAGCACGTGACCACCGCTGTAGCTCGTGCCCCAGACGCCGAGGCGGGCACGGTCGACGCCGGGCAGACCCGCCGCGTACGAGAGCGCCTCGAGATAGTCGGAGATCTGAAGCTCTGGATCGATGTCACCCGGTGGGCCGCTGCTGGCGCCAAAGCCACGATGGTCAAAGACCAACGCCGCAAGGCCCATGTCGCTCATCGCCGCGGCGAACAGGTCGAGGTTCATCTCCTTGACGGCGGCCCAGCCGTGGGCCATGACGACCAGCGGCCACGGCGGCTCGGCGCTCGGTGTCACCAGCCAGGCGTGCAGCCGGGCCCCAGCGCAATCGATCCATAAGGTCCTTACGCGCCTACCACTCTCCGGACGCAGCCCCGTCTCGAGAGATGCCATTCGACTTCTGACCGGCGCTACTCGGCCAGCAGGACGACCCTGACCGGCGAACCGGACCCGCCTGCGATCTTCAGTGGCAGCGCCACGAACAGTCCGGTTGCGGGCACCTCAGCGAGTCCCGTCAGACCTTCGACGATCAGGATGCCGCGTGGCAGGAACGCGTGAGCGTGTCCGTGTGCACCTGAGATCTCGCCGTCCGCTACCGCGATGTCGGCAGCTGCGGTGTCAGATGCGACTGCACTGACGCCGGCGTCGGCCAGGTAGTCGCAGGCGTCCTCGGTCACACCTGGTTCGTTGCGCCCCCACCAGCCTGGCTCGCGCCCGGCGGAGCCTCCAGGGAGGTTCCGGTCCCAACCGGTCTCGATGATCGCGACATCGCCTGGCTGAAGTGCGAACCCGGCACGCGCCTCAGCGGCCTTCAGCTGGTCGAGTCCGATCAGCTCTCCCGGCTGGAGATCGTCATCCTTCAGGTCGTACTTGCAGTACGGGCGCAACAACAGAGCGTCGACCGCGATCTCCGCGGCCGTGGCTCCGTCGCGATCGAAGTGAAAGGGAGCGTCGACGTGGGCGCCTGTGTGTTCGCTGAAGGTCACCTGATTGGCCGCGACACCCTCGCCGTCGTGTGTCGTGATCGGGACGATCTGCGGCGGCGAATGCATGAACCACATCGGCATTTCCGCGTTCAGGGTCGGCGAGACGTCGTAGATCTGCAGCCGGCCCAGGGCGCCGAGGATGGCCCCGACCGGGGAAGTTGCTTCGGCTTTCACACTCGACATGATTCCTCCTCTGTCCCTCCAGAAGTGAGGGAGTCTCGTGTGAGCGCGAACCGACTGCAAGCGGATCGTTCCCTTCCTCGGAACGATCAAGCCAGGTCAGCGACGTAGGCCCTCGATCAGGTGGCGGGTCGGCGCGGACGGGACGAGCCCGATGTCCGTCAGCGCCTGCTCACAGCGCCGATAGGTCTCGATCACCCGGTCATCGAATCCCTGGGCTGCCGCGACTCGCATCAGCAGGCGCCAGGCTTGCTCTCGCAGCGGATCGGTCTGAACGACGTCGTGGAGCAGACTGTCGGCAGTCGCGAATCGGCTCGCCTGGATTGCTCCGACCGCAGCGTCGATCCGGGCGCTCGTCAGAAGCTCGGCGACCTCTTCGCGACGGGCCTCCACCCACGAGCAATTTATGCCCTGGAGGTACTCGAGCCCGCGGTGCTCGTCGAGCACCTCACAGGCGGCGTCGAACCGGCGGTCGCCGACCAGCGTCAGCGCATTCGACAGCCTCGCCCGCAGGCGCAGCGTGTCGGTCTCAATCCGCGAGGCTCCCTGCAGCAGAAACAGCTCGGCCTCGCGCAGCAGAACGATCTCCTCGGGCAGCATCGAGCGAAGCGCCTGGGCCGCCTGGCGAAGGTAGGCGCGGGTCGAGTTGTCGTCACGCCCGTCGAACAGCGCGTCGAGCAACTCGACGCGTGAGGCCTTGCCATCGGACTCCAGCATATAGGCGAGCAGCGCATATGCCTTGGTGATTCGCGCGCGGCGTTCCTCCCCAGCACAAAGCAGAACTGGAGGTCCGAGATCGCGCAGATGAGCCGAGGGAGACGGAGACAGAACCCGTACCTGACCTCTCAGGGCGATCGATCTGCCGATCTCGTGCCAGCGGCCGTCCGGGTCGTCCTCGAGCTCGATCTGACGCCCGGTCACAGCCGGGAAGTCGGTCAGCCCCTGGAACAGCGCATACCGAGATCCCTGGCGGTCGGCGGTCTCGATCGCAAGCTGAGCGGCGGCCGCGGCGAGCTGCTCGTTCCCGGCCCGCGCCTCGGCCTCAGCGAGATAGACACCGGCTGCCGGGAGCTCGAGCGTTCGGTCGGCCCGAACCATCGCCTCGGTCGCCGCCCGGAGCCTGTCCAGCGCCTGCTCGACGTCGCCTACAAGCAGCAGCGCGAAACCCATCCAGACGTTCAGAAGCTCGCCCAGGTAGCGGTAGCTCCTGGCGATGTTGCCCGCCTCCACCCCGCGGAGGATCACGAGCGCCCGCTGAGGGTCGCAGCGAACGCGCAGCTCCAGCTTGGCAGCCAGCAGCCGGCTGACGGTGTCGAGCACCAGCGATCCGGAGGCATGAAGTCGCTCCCGAGCTCTCACCAGGGCCTCACGCGCCTCCTGCTCCTGGCGGAGGTCTATCGCCAGCTCCGCTCTCAGCATCCCCTCGAAACGGAGGTTCGCCAGCGCTCCCGGCGTCTCCGAGAGCATGCTGCGCGTCGCCTCGAGGTCTCCGACCGCCCTGAGCGCGCTGGCGCGTTCGCTGGTCGCCGGCGTCCAGTTGTCGACCGGCGCGCTCAGCACCTCGCGCAGGCGGCCGCGCGCGAACGACACTCTCAGGGTCAGCACGTCGAGCGGGCCTCCTGCAAGATCTGGGACCGAACCGGGCGGCTCCTCATCGACAAGCGAGAGCACGTAACGGATCAGGTCCCGTGCATGGCCCGGAGGGGTCGAATCCAGGACCTCGCGGGCGTCTTCGAGCCGGCCGACGTGCCAGTAGGACCAGACAGCGAAGACCCTGTCCTGGAGCGCTCCCCGTCCGGACGGCCCGAGTGCGCCGAGTGCACGCAGCGCATCGGCCATTTCAATCGCCTCGCGGAAGTTTTCATGGGCAACCGCGACGGCCAGGCCGGCGCGCAACAGAAACGGCTGATCTGCGAGACCCGCTGCGGCGAACTGATCCAGCCAGGACTGCACGAGGTCGAGATCGAGTCGGCCGATCGCCGCGGGGATCGCCGCCTCGGCCGAGGCCAGGGCCTCAACGGGATTTCCCTGCGCAAGCAGGGCCTCGAGCGCCTCCTCATGACGACCCTCGCAGACGAGCCTCCGCCCGAACGCGTCCTGCAGTTCGCCGACCAGATCGGGTTCGCGGCGGTCGAGCAGCGAGCGGAGATACTCACGGAACCGCGGATGGCATCGCAGTACGCCGCCGTCGTCGAGCCATGTGACCGGGAGATGCCTGGCGCGTAGGCTGCTGAGCAGCCGACGGGCGTCCATCTCGCCGAGCGCTTCGGCACGTGCGACCGTGACCTGGTCAAACACTGAGGTCCGGATAAGGAACTCTCGTTCGTCGGGATCCAGCCCGTCGAGGATTTCCGCACTCAGATACCCGGCGAGCGGATCGGCCTCACCGCCCGACCCGCCCACGTGCTCACGTGACTTCCACGCCTCGAACAGGACGCCGGTGACCCAGCCGCCGGTCGCCTCAACGACGCGCTCGGGATCGACGTCGCTGATCCCCCGCAGATCCAGCGCGATCGACGCTTCCTCCTTGTCGAACGCCAGCTGGGACTCGCCGACGCGGCCGACGGCGTCGAAGCCCAGCCGTGCCGTCGCCGCGAATTCAACCTCGCGTCGCCCGATCAGCAGAACGCGGTTCTCTGGATGCAGGTAGCGCAGGAAGCCGCACAGGACCTCAAGCGCGGCACTGGAATCCGCAATCCGTTCGATTTCGTCGATCACCACGACAGCGCGCCAGCTGGGCAGTGCCTGTGCAAGCAGGGCAGCGGCTTCAAAGTGTGTGATCTGGGACCCAAGCAGGAGCTCGTCGCTGCCCTGCATGGGCAGCGACCGGATCAGCGCCGCCCGCAGGTACTCGAGAAACCGCCCAGGAGCCGCATCGGAGCTGTCGAGCGTCAGCCAGGCGACCGGCCCGCCCATTGCCAGCACGGCTTGCCGGACGGCGGTTGTCTTCCCCGCGCCGGCGCTCGCCCACACGCCCACGACCCGGTGCTCTTCAAGCAGCGTCGCGATCATCTCGTCCAAGCGCCGACGCTCGACCAGACGGTCGGTTATACCCGGAACGACGGTCTTTGCTTCAACCAGCATCGTCGTGATTACCCCAGCTCCTCGCTTTAGAGCGTAACGCCTGGCGGGAATCCTCCGACACGGAGTTCCACCGTTTGGCGCCCAGCTTAGGACGTACCGACGAGCGGAACGTCCTGATTGGTGGCGAGCCACTGCCCATCTAGTTTCCGTCCGGGATGTGGAGAGACCGAGCAGCCGGGTGATGGACTTAGACGTCGACGTCCTGATCGTCGGTGGCGGAGGCTGCGGTCTCAGCGCCTCGATCATGCTCTCCGATCTGGGGGTGAGGCATCTGCTCGTCGAGCGCCATCAGGGGACCTCTCTGATGCCCAAGGCGCATCAGATCAACCCGCGCACGATGGAGATCATGACCCAGCACGGTGTCGCTGAGGACGTGTACCGACTCGGTGCTCCGTTCGAGCACAACAGTGCTGTGCGGTTCTACACGAGCCTCGGAGGCGACGAGCCCTGGCACCGCCAGCCGCTGCACCGTGAGGACGCATGGTCGGGCGGCGCGCTGACCGCGCACTACCGACCGCTGACCGCCTGCCGCAACGGGAACCTGCCGCAGAAGGAGTTCGAGCCGCTGCTCCGCCGCCACGCTGAGCGGCGCAACCCGCAGTACGTGCGCTTCCACCACGAGCTCGTCAGCTTCACCCAGGACGAGAGCGCCGTCAATGCCCTGGTCCGCAACATCGATGACGACCTCGAGCTTGAGGTGACCGCGCGTTACATGCTGGCCGCCGATGGCGGTCGCACCGCCGGCCCCGCAGTCGGCATCGAGCTCGAGGGCCCGGACCCGTTTGTGACCACGATCAGCGTCCACTTCGCCGCCGATCTCTCGCCGTGGATGGATAGCGACGATGCCGTTATCCACACGATCGTCAGGCCAGAGCTCGACGGCACCTGGCTGCGCACCGGTTGCATCGCCATGGGTCCGACCCGCTTTGACCGCCACTCCGAGGAGTGGGTGGCGAGCATCACCCTTCCCGCTGGCCATGAGCATGAGCACCTCGACGAGGCGGCGGCCGCTGCCGGTGTCCGGCAGCGCCTGGGAATCGCAGATCTCGATCTGAAGGTGCTGCGCGTCACGCGTTGGCAGATCGAGGCCAGGCTCGCCGACCGCTACCGGGAAGGTCGCGTGTTCGTCGCGGGCGACGCAGCGCATCGACATTCGCCGTTCGGTGGGCTTGGACTCAACACCGGAATTCAGGACGCCCACAACATCGCCTGGAAGCTCGCTGCCGTGACTGCCGGACATGCCGACGATTGCCTGCTTGACTCCTACGATCTCGAGCGCCGGCCGGTTGGTCGCCGCAACGTCGACTTCGCCACGACCGCGTTCTTTGGGCATCTCGCGGTCTCTGGCGCCTTTGGCGTGCTGCCCGGCGCGCCCGAACACCACAACCGCCGGGTTCTCGAAGCTCTGTTTGCCGACACGGAGGACGGGCGGCGACGGCGTGTTCGCCTGCATGAGATGTTTCACACGCTGCGGCTTGAGTACGGTGCCGCGGATGTCGAGCTCGGCTATCACTACGGCGACAGTCCGGCTGTCGTCGCCGACGGGACGCCGGCCGCTCCGATCGATCCGTACGGCCACATCTACGTCCAGAGCACGCGCCCGGGAAGCCGGCTGCCGCACGCGTGGCTCGATCGCTACGGCACGCCGCTCTCGACCCACGACCTGCTGCGGCCGGCGAACTTCCTGCTGCTGGCCGGACCGACCGGAGAGCAATGGTTGCAGGCCGCAGACAGCGTCGGGCGCCACCTCGGGGTCGAGATCACAGCACACTGCATCGGTGGACGCCACGAGCTGCGCAACAGCGACGGCTCATGGCATGCCCTGCGCGGGCATGACGATGACGGGGCGGTTCTGGTGCGCCCGGACGCGCACGTCGCGTACCGCTCGGTGAAGATGCCGCAGAACCCCGAACTCGAGTTGGAGCGAGCGCTCGTGGAGGTTCTTTCGATGCGATCCGCGGTCAGCTGAGCCGCTGCCGCAGACTTCAGCTCATACGTAGCAAGGGAGAGAAGATGGATTACGGAATCGCGATGCTGAACTACCACGGATGCTGGGATGACGCCGCGTTTGCGGAGCTACACGGCTTCAGCACAGCCGGGTTCGTCGAGAGCCCGCTGCTGGCGGGCGACCCTTACGTGTGCCTCGGTCTCGCTTCACACGCGACCTCGCAGATCAGGCTCGGAACCTTTCTGAGCATCCCCGGCCTGCGGGATCCAACAGTCGCCGCAGCCGGTATAGCAACGGTCAACAAACTCGCCCCGGGGCGGGTGTTCATGGCAATCGGCACCGGCTACACCGCGCGTGACACGTTCGGTCTTGGCCCCGTCTCGGCACAGCGGGTGAGGGACACGGCGCTGACTGTGCGCGGCCTGATGAACGGCGAGGAAGTCGACCACCAGGTCGGCAACGCCCACCGCAGGATCCGCTTCCGTCACGTCGTTCCGAGCGCGTGTGTCGACACCGAACATCACGTCCCGATCTACTTGGCAGGCGACGGCCCCAAGGCGCTCACGGCAGCGGGCGAGGCGGGCGAGGGCCTGATCGTCACGCTCAAGAATGCCGACGCGATGGGAAACTCGCCCGAGGTTCTCCGCGCAGCCATCGCGCAGGCATCACATGTCGCCGATCAGGCAGGCCGCAGCTTCGCCGATGCCTACATCATGTGGTCGACCGTGATCTGCATACTGGAGCCTGGAGAGTCGGCGATCTCACCCAGGGCGCTCGATCACATCGGCGCCGGCGCAATGATGGCCTTTCACTCCTACGCACTGCATCCCGAGATCGCCAACTACCTGCCGCCTGCGATCCGCGATCGCCTGGAGATCTACGAGCGCGAGGTGCTTTCACGATTCCCGCGTGAGAAGCTCTATCAGGAGGTGCACGCCGGCCACCTCTCGCATCTACTTGACGGCGAGGCTGCGGTGCTGACCGAAGAGGTGATGCGGATGGTCTCGTTGGTCGGAACGGCGCAGGAGATCGCCGCAAAGCTCCGCCAGCTCGAGGACGCGGGCCTCAACAACGTGACGTTCTGGATCCCCCCGCATTTGACCAGATCGGTCATCTCAGAGGTCGAGGCGCAGATCATGCCGCTGATGCGTGAGGCCGCAGCGGCGTAGGCGGCATTGGAGAGCACCGCCGCTTTTAGCGAGTTTTCGCCTCCGTTTACGCCTCGGGCGCCACTATCCGCCGATGAGCACCTCTGAGGGAGAGGGGCATCCGTCGGTAATCGATCGCGTGTTCTGTGTTCTGGAATCATGCGCGACCAGTGGACGGCCCCTGACACTGGTGGACCTGAGCAAGCGCACTGGTCTGCCCAAGACGACGGTTCATCGCGTCTGTTGGAAACTGGTCGGGCTGGGCATGCTGTCGCACACTGACGACGGCTTTCAGGTCAGCGCGAAGCTTTTTGCCCTGGGCAGTATGAGCCCCACACTGCGGCGTCTACGCGCCGTCTCGATGCCGTGGCTCTACGAGCTCTCAGCGAAGACCGGCTGGTCCTGCAATCTCGCCATCCTCGCCGATGACCGTGCCCTCGTGGTTGAGGAGGTCTACAGCCGCAGCACAAAGCAGATGCCGCGAATGATCGGCGCTCGCCTGCCGCTTCACGCGACCGCGATCGGCAAGGCGCTGCTCTCAGGATTCAACGGCGCAGAGCTTGACCAATTTCTCGGCCGCGGGTTGCTCAAGCCCTTCACGAACGGAACGATCGTGCGTCCCAACCTGCTGCGCGAGCAGCTCGACCGGACCCGTGAATCGGGCGTCGTTGTCTCCCACGAGGAATGGGCCGCCGGCACCTCAGGCGTCGCCGCACCCGTCTACCTCGACGGCCGGGTCGCCGCAGCGGTCGCAGTCGTCGGCGCGCCCGACGAGCGAGCGATATTGAGCCACGCCCAGTACGTACGCGTCGCCGGATCCAGGCTCACCAGCGCACTCAACCCCGGGTTCGAACTCGCAGCTGCCTGAGCACGGACGACCACAGCAGGAGACACAGGGTCCGACCGCTGAAGCTCGTTCGTCGTCCGAACGCTGAGCCCAGCACAGTCCCGAGCAGCTCTCCCTATGTCGTGAGTACAGTCGTGACCCGATGCGATTGTCCGTCCTCAATCACTCCGGGCCAGCCGAGGACCCCGTCGTCGGGCCATGTCGTTTCGCACCGACGAACCGTCGGCTCTGCGTCAGCGCGTCGGTCATTGCGCTCGTCGCCCTGGCTGCCGCAGCCGCTCCGCAGGCGATAACAGCCAGGCCCCATCGCACCAAGACCCGCGCGGTGTCGACGACTCAGCCTCCCCTGCAGAGGCTGATCGGCCAGCTCCTCGTCGGCTCCTTCACAGGCAGGGTCGTGCCGCAATCGCTGCTTGCACGGATCAAAGCCGGGCAGCTCGGCAGCGTCATCCTCTTCTCCGACAACACCATCGGTGGCGTCGCTGCCACTCACGCCCTGGTCGTCAGGATGCAGCAGGCGGCCAGAGCGGGCGGCAACCCGCCGCTGCTGATCATGACCGATCAGGAGGGCGGCGAGGTGCGGAGGCTCCCCGGCGCGCCGACGATGAACGCAGACCAGATCACGTCGACTGCGATGGCGCGCCGCGAGGGCATCCAGACGGGCAGGCTGCTGCGCTCGGCCGGCGTCAATCTGGACCTGGCTCCTGTTGCCGACGTCGAAGCCGCCACGGACTCCTTCCTCGGCCCCCGCTCGTTCGGTACGGTCGCCACAAGCGTTGGCCAACGCGCCTGCGCCTTCGCCGCTGGGCTTGCCAGCCAGGGCGTCGGCTACACGCTCAAGCACTTCCCGGGCCTGGGCCTCGCGAGAACCAGCACGGATCTGGGACCCGTGACGCTCAAGGCATCCTCAGCCACGCTCGAGGCGGCCTGGGATGCCTACCACCGCTGTGGCGCAAACCGGATGGCGATGATCATGGTCAGCAATGCCATCTACCCAAACCTCACCGGGCCTCTGCCGGCGGTCGAATCGCCTGAGACCTACTCGCGCGCGCTGCCTGAGGCCGTCGGACAGCGCCATCGCGTGACGATCAGCGACGACCTTGAGGCGGGCGCGTTGACCAAGCAGCAGTCCCCTGCGCTGCATGCCCTCAATGCCGGCCTGGACCTGGCGATGTACGCCGGAGCCGAGGATGGGTCGGAGCTGGCGTTCACCCAGCTCATCGCCGATGCCCGTGCTGGGCTCCTGTCTCGCAAGCGGATCACGGCCGCCGAGCAGTCGGTCGTGACATTCAAGCGGGCAGTCGCCGGATGAAGTCGTCGCAGGCGCTTGGTTAGCAGCCAGCATCTGCCGCCGTCTTCCTCTTGACACACGCAGTCCGCTGTGGGACATTCCGACTTAATGGTGTAGACCACTAATGGTTTAGACCAGTGACGGTCTAAGCCACTACAGGGCACGAGCGGGCAATCGTCTGCGGAGCATCGAAGACAGCCGGTCCGCTCGCGCTTAGGATAGGAGGAGGTTCTATGAAGTATCGGAGGATCGCGGCGCTATCCGCCGTACTCGCCATGGCGTTTGGGGTCGCCGTGGCGTCGACGGCGTCGGCCGCTTCGAGCAACACGCTGACGGTCTGGCTGCAGGTCGACGCCCAGAACGGGTGGCCACAGGTCGTGACCGCCGCGAACCAAGCGTTCGAGGCCAACCATCCGGGCTGGACGGTGCAGATCGACTACCAGCAGTGGAGCAGCCACCTCTCGAATTTCGACGCGACGATCGCCGGCAATGACACGCCGGACGTGATCGAGATGGGCAATACCGAGATGACCAAGTACATGGCCGAGGGAGCCTTTGCAAACCTCGGTTCGGACAAGTCGCAGTTCGCGAACTCCAGCCACTGGCTGGCCGGACTGACAGCATCCTCGACCTACAACAAGAAGCTGTACGGGGTCCCGTACTACGCCGGTTCGCGCGTGATCACGTACCGGTCCGACCTTTTCAAGAAGGCCGGCGTCAAGAGGGCACCCAAGAGCCTCGGGCAGTTTGAGTCAGATCTCGTCAAGGTCGGCAAGAAGGAGAAGAAGGTCAAGGGCTTCTCGCCGATGTACGTCGGTGGCGAGGATTGGTACACGGCGCTCGGGTTCGTGTTCGACTACGGCGGATCGATCGCCAAGCAGGAGCACGGCAAGTGGGTCGGCACGCTTGACTCGAAGAACTCGATCAGGGGTCTGACCGCGTTCCAGCAGTTCTTCGACGCCACCCAGCCCAAGTCGAGCGCGTCGCTGGATGGAACCAACCCGTTCCCGTACACGGTCTTCTCTGAAGGCAAGACGGCGGCGAACTACGGTCCGGCCTGGTACACGTGCTGCACCGGCAAGAACTACGCGAAGGTGACAAAGCAGTTCGTCATGCCGAGCCACACCAAGGGCAAGCCGATGCCGGGCTTCCTCGGCGGCTCTGATCTGGCGGTGCCGGCACAGAGCTCCAACCAGGCTCAGGCCGTCGCCTGGATCGCCGACTACACGAACACAGCCAGCGAGAAGGCGTTGGCCGCCGTGGGCAACATCCCCAACGCGACGAACCTGCTTGACGGCAGCGTCAACGACAAGGCCGCCGCGCGCAGTTGGTTCGTGCCACAGGCTGCCAATTGGGTTGACGTAGAGAATGGCAACATCCTCAAGACGATGCTGTCCCAGTTCCTGACTGGCCATCTGACGGTTGCGCAGGCTGCGAGGGTGGCTAGCGAGAACATCGCGCAAACCCTCAACCAGCCGGCCTCCTGACCACCAACGAAACGAGCGCGCAGTCAGCCGCCGCGACCACCTGGTCGCGGCGGCTGCTCGTCGCGCGGCGGCGCCTGGGTCGCGGCGCAACGCCGTACCTGCTGCTGGCGCCGACGATCGTCGTTCTGATCGCTGTACTCGGTTACCCGATCGTCAGCCTGATCAAGCTGTCGTTCGAGCAATACGGCCTGCTACAGCTGATCGACCACCACGGCACGTACATCGGACTGGCGAACTACACGAGCGTCCTCTCCGATCCGATCTTCTGGCACACGCTGATTCGCACCGTCGTCTTCGCGGTCGCGAACGTAGGACTGACGTTGCTGCTGGGGTTCCTGGTCGCGCTGCTCCTGGTACGGGTCTCGACCTGGGTGCGGCTGCTGCTCACCGGAGGGCTGGTCCTGGTGTGGTCGATGCCGCCGGTCGTTGCAGTCCAGGTCTGGAGCTGGATGACGAACGTCCAGAACGGCATCCTGAACTACGCCCTCACCCAGCTCCATTTCGGCGACTACTTTCAACACAACTGGTACCAGTCGACACCCTCGCAGTACCTGATGGTCACGTCGCTGATCGTGTGGGGCGGTTTGCCGTTCGTCGCAATCACGGTCTACGCGGCCCTGTCGCAGGTGCCGCACGAGCTCGTCGAAGCAGCCCAGATGGACGGTGCCCGGGCCTGGCGCGTGCTCAAGGACGTGACGCTGCCTGTCCTCAAGCCGGTGTTGCTGATCCTCACGAGCCTGTCGATCATCTGGGACTTTGGTGTCTTCACCCAGCCGTGGCTCCTGATCGGCCCGGGCCAGCAGACACCGAGCAACTACCTGATGAGCATCTACCTCTATGTCGAGGGCTACGGGCAGACGAACTTCGGGCGCGGAGCCGCGATCTCGATCCTGATGCTTCTGATCGTTGCCGCACTCAGCTTTTTCTATGTGCGCAGCATGCTGCGGGTGGGTGACGAATGAGCCGGAAAGCCCGCCGCCAGGCCGGATGGAACACGGTCGGTTTGATCGTGTTCGCCGTGATGGCCTTCCCCGTCTACTGGATGATCTCGACGTCTTTCAAAAGCGACGGTCAGATCAACAGCTTCACGCCCTCCTGGTTTCCGACGCAGCTGACGCTGCAGCACTTCCGCACCGCAATCGCGCGTCCGTACTTTTGGACGGACGTCAGGAACAGTCTGATCGTCGTGTCCGCCACCGTCCTGATCGCACTGACGGTCTCGTTCTTCGCGGCTCTTGCGCTGGCTAAGTACCGGTTCACCGGACGCAAGCTGTTCATCGTGCTGGTCATCGGGATCCAGATGCTTCCTCCCACGGGGCTGGTTATTCCCCTCTACGTGGTACTGGCCCGTTATCACCTCGTGAACAATCTCACCGGTCTGATCATCGTCTATCTGACCTTCGCCCTGCCGTTCTGCGTTTGGACGCTCCGCGGCTTCCTGATCGGCATCCCCAAGGATCTCGAGGAGGCTGCGATGGTCGACGGCGCAACCCGACTCGGTGCCTTCGTCCGGATCCTGCTGCCGCTGGTCGCACCCGGGCTGGTGGCGACCTCGGTGTTCGCTTTCATCACAAGCTGGAACGAGTACATCTTCGCCACCACGCTGTTGCACAGCGGCAGCACGCAGACGATCACCGTCTGGCTGGCCGATTTCTACGGTGGCAGCCGTGCGGTCGACTGGGGGGCCGTGATGGCCGCGTCGACAATGATCTCGATCCCGGTCGTGATCTTCTTCCTTCTCGTCCAGCGTCGAATTGCGTTCGGCCTCACCGCCGGCGCCGTCAGGGGTTGAGTTGCAGCACACAACCAGAGCCGGGTGTTCGTACTTCGGAGTGAGGATCCCACGCCATGTGCGTAGGGATATGGCTGATCTGGCCCAGCGCGGCTACAGCGGAGTCCTCCACACCTTCTCTGAGAACGATCTCGCCTACTACCGGAGCACGATGGCGGAGATCGTCCAGATATCCCATGAACAGGGGCTCTTCGTCGAGGCCAGTCCGTGGGGGCTCGGCCGCACGTT
Organism: uncultured Actinomycetota bacterium; assembly: GCA_963790635.1. Classification (GTDB taxonomy): domain Bacteria; phylum Actinomycetota; class Thermoleophilia; order Solirubrobacterales; family Solirubrobacteraceae; genus Palsa-465. The sequence goes on from CAWBPJ010000007.1 coordinate 73,617, forward strand.
CGGCGGTGAAGCTGAGAGCCGCTGGGTCGCATTCCACCCGCAGGAGTGTCAGGTTCTCGATGACGGACGGCGAGTCGCAGCGGCGTGCCTGAACAGCACGGCCTACCGTGCGTTCTGCAAGCAATGGGCCGATTGGGTTCTCGAGTGCGGAGTCGACATGGTCTTCTGGGACGAGCCGGCATGGGTCGTCCCAGCGCACGTCGGCGTCGAGGATCCCACACGCTGGACATGCCGTTGCCAGCGCTGCGCCGAGAAGTTCGGCGGGCCGATCCCGGCCGAGTTGACTGCGGAGGTACAGGCCTTTCGTCAGGCGTCGGTCGTCGACTTCCTCCGTGAGCTGGTGGCGCACGTCGCCGCGAACGGAGGATCCAACGCGATCTGCCTGCTCCCGGCCACTGAGGGTGCGGTCGGCATGGCCGATTGGGATGAGGTCGCAGCCCTGCCTGGGCTCTCGATCATCGCGACCGATCCGTATTGGAAGCACTGGAATGCGTCGGCCGGACCGTTCGTCCAGCGTTTCGCGCGGCTGCTGCGCGAAACCGCTGATCGCGCCGGAGTCGGTGCGCAGCTCTGGCTGCCCAGTTTCGGGCTCGAACGTGAGGACGTACCGGAGCTCGAAGCGGCGATTGCAGGCGCTCGCCTGGAGGGGGTCGACGACCTCTGGACCTGGGGCTATGAAGCCTGCGGGCACATGACACATCTCGCGACCCCGGCCTCAGCGCTTGTCTGGCAGGCGGTCAGCGTCGCCCTGTCGGGCAGGCCCTAGCTCAGCTGCGCTTCGACGCGAGCCTGGTCACGAGCATCACCCGGTCGCCGCGGAACCAGCTGACGCCGACCTCGACAGGGGCTCCATCGGTGTCGAAGTTCTCGCGGCTCACGACGAGCATCGGCGTTCCCACGTCAACCTTCAGCGGGCCGGCCTCGCGCGGGGTGGCCGGGGCGGTCGCAATCGACTCCTCGCCGGCTCGCAGGCGCGTGTTGTAATGGTCCGAGAGGATCGCGTGCAGCGAATCCCGAGTGCGGATCAGACGCGTCAGCCCCTCGAAGCGCTCCGCCGATAGCCACGAGGTTTCGACCGCGATCGGCCACGCGTCGGCCAGCCTCAGACGATCGATCTTGTATACGGGCGCACGCTGGATGACGCCCAGCTGCCTCGCCAGCTCGGCGCTGGCAGCCACGCGCTGAGTACCAAGCACCTGAGAGGACGGCGCAAAACCGCTCGCATGCACCTGCTCAGTGAAGCTGGCCAGGTAGAGCGGCCACGTGATCTTGGGCTCGGCCACGTATGTGCCCGAGCCCTGGCGGCGTACCAACCGTCCCTCCACGACCAGCTCACTCAACGCCTGACGCACGGTCGTACGCGACGTCTCCCAGCGACTCGCCAGCTCGCGTTCGGTCGGCACGGGCGACCCCGGCTCGAGCGAGCCGATGAGCTCGAGCAGGTCCTGCTTGACCGTGTAGTACTTGGGCTCGGCAGTACTCGTGCTGTCTGTCCTAACGACCATCGCTCAGCTGAGGCGCTGGCCGGTCGCAGGATCGAACAGATGCGCAGCCTCGGTGTTCACCGTGAAGCTGAGGCTCTCCCCCATCCCGGGTAGTTGCCGGCCTTCACAGCGGACCACCCACGGACGCGCGTCCGGTGGATCGTCAGGCAGCTGCCCGTAGACGTACGCGTCGGCGCCGAGCTCTTCGACGAGCGTGACCGTGAGTGTCAGAGCGCCGGCCGTGCCCGGCGCGACCGCGGTCGCTGCCTCCGGTCTGATGCCGAGCGTGAGTGCGTCCAGCCCGGCTGCGCCGGCCGCGCTGATCGCGGCGCGCGACAACGGCACGACGACCCCACCCAGATGGCCACCGTCTCCGTTCAGTTTTGCCTCACGCAGGTTCATGGCCGGAGAGCCTATGAAACTGGCGACGAACAGGTTGACCGGGTGGTCGTAGAGGTTGCGCGGAGTGTCGACCTGCTGCAGCTGTCCGTCCTTGAGGACGGCCACGCGGTGGCCCATCGTCATCGCCTCGACCTGGTCGTGCGTCACGTAGATGGTCGTCGTGCCCAGGCGGGCCTGCAGCCCGGCGATGTTCGCGCGGGTCTCGACACGCAGCTTGGCGTCGAGGTTCGAGAGCGGCTCGTCCATCAGGAACGCCTGCGGCTCGCGGACGATCGCGCGCCCCATCGCGACACGTTGGCGCTGACCACCGGACAGCGCCCTTGGCTTACGGTCGAGCAGGTGCTCGAGATCGAGCAGTCCCGCTGCTTCGCGGACCCTGGCATGGCGCTCAGTTTTGCCAACCCCGCGCAGTTTGAGCCCATAGCCGATGTTCTCGGCCACCGACATGTGCGGGTAGAGCGCGTAGTTCTGGAAGACCATCGCGATGTCGCGGTCCCTGGGCGCCTTGTACGAAACGTCGGCGCCGTCGATTCTGATCTCACCTGAGCTGACCAGCTCCAGTCCGGCGAGCATCCGCAGGGCCGTGGACTTGCCGGAACCGGACGGCCCGACGAGCACCATGAACTCTCCATCGTCAACCTCGAGGCTCAGCCGATCGACCGAGGGCGCTGTCGCTCCCGGGTAGACACAGGTCGCATCGATATAGCTGATACTCGCCATCACTTCTCCTCTTGCGGGCCCCTCCCGGGCGAACAACTGGTCTAGACCAGTTGCAGAACGATAGCAACCAGGCCGACTCCGTCAAGGCGTTGCGCTCCAGTTGTGCCACATCTTGGGAATAGGATCCACGGCGAGGAGCCGCGGAAGCGGTTGAGATCATGAATGGGAGGCGTGATGCCGTACGCAGTCGACTTTCAGAACGTGTCCACCGTCGGCCTGGAGTCGTCTCCGGTGGCCCCGGCGCTCGCCGGCCTGCGCGCGAACGAGGCACGCTACTTCAAGAACAAGTACGACCACGTGTTCACCGTGATCCCGCCGCAGGAGGATCCGGAGGCGTTCAGCTGGTTGAACCGCATCCTTGCCGATGAACGGGAGATCGTGATCGAGTCCCCGGCACTCGAGCTGTCCGCCTTCCAGGTCGAGAACATCAGGATGGTCTACGTGTTCTACGAGTCCGGCCTGTCGATCAACGTGATGTACGGCCTGGACGAGGCCGGCAAACGCGCGGTCGGTTTCAAGCTGTCGGAGGGGATGGAGATTCCTGAGGAGCTGGCGAGCTTCAAGTTCGCGCGTCAGCGTTCGAAGCTCGCCGGCGTGATCCGCGGCTCCTACTTTGTGATCAAGGGCGAGTACTGAGTTTGCCGGTTCAGAGCCCGAACCAGCGCGCCCGCCGGCTTGCCCCGAACTCCGCCTTCTCGGCTGCGTACTCAACCGACGGGTCGTTGCGCTGCGCGGCCGGCGACTCACCGCCGAGGAAGTTCACCTCAACCTTGCTGACGAGCCCGCCCCCGAACTCCGCGTAACAGACACCCAGACCCTCATAGGCGGCAGGGCCCGCCCCGCCGGTGATCGACGCGACGATGTCAGCGGCGACCACCTTCGCCGCCGCCTCGGCGAAGATCCCGGCCTTGGCAACGGTGCGCGGGCCGCTGCAGACGTCGCCCAGTGCGTACACGTTCGGGAAGTCAGTCCGCAGGTTCGACTGGTCGACCTGCACCCAACCGTTGGCCACCAGACCGGCGGCCGCCAGCGGCTCTGGCGCGCGGTGCACCGGGATCCCGACGAACAGGTCATATTCCAGGCCCTCACCGGACGCCAGATGCGCCACGTGTGCATCAGGATCCAGCGAGCTGACCAGCGTTTCCGGGCGCTCCACGATCCCGCGCGCCGCCAGGCCCTCCCTGAACATCTCTGAGACCTCCGTGGTCACGGGCACAGGTCGCTTCATCGGGAACGCCGCAGTGAACTCGACACGCTCGCGAATCCCGCGCTGCACGAAGTACTCGTGCATCAGGAATGCGCCCTCGAACGGTGCGGGCGGGCACTTGTAAGGCTGTCCGAGCACGGAGAGCAACACCCGGCCACCGTCAAACTCGGTCAGCGCGTCGTGCAGCCGCTCGGCGCCGGCGAGCGTGTAGTACTCGTGACCGCCCTCCGCGAAACCGGGCGTCGCCGCAAAGTCGTAATCGGCACCCATAGCTATGACCAGGACGTCGGCGTCATAGCCACCACCATCGGTCTCGACCCGCATCGCGGCCGGATCGATCGCGGTCACGGTCTCCTGCCGGAACTCGACTCCAGGCTTGTCGAGCCGGCCGTACGGCAACTTCACCGCGTCGGCCGACTGCCGCCCCAGCATGACGTCCAGCTTCGAGAACCCGAAGTAGAAGGAGTCGTTGCGGTCCAGCAGGGTGACGCGAACCTGATCGGACGCAAGCTCCGAAAGGCAGGTTGCCAATTCAAGCCCGGCGAATCCGGCGCCGAGAACCACAACGTGTCGTCTCATGAATCCGATCCTATTGCCACGCGGTCCTCGCTGCCGCCGCGCGCAGGGAATCCAAGCGTCAGCAGGCTGGGGCCCGCCCTGAAGCAGGTTGGGCCGTTTGCCCTCACGGCGATGGCGGCCTGGGTGACCGCCCCGATCGGGTCACCGATGGCGTGGAACCAGTACGCGCTGTCGATCGTGCTGTTGTTCGCCGCGTGGACCTATGGCCTGACGATGGGCCTCAGGGGTCACATGCGTTCCGGCACGGTGATCGGCTCGCTCGGGTTCTTCGCGGCGGTCGGGTTTCTGCGCAACTCGGCCGGTGGCAGCATCTCCGGCGTGAGCTCGGTGGCGCTGCTCGCGGTCTTCCAAACGGCGCTCTACGTCCGTGACCGTCGTGCCCTGTGGGTCGTGCTCGCAGGCCTGACGGCGTTTTACCTGGTGCCGCTGATTGCGATCGGAGCGCCTGAGTATCCGGCCACCGGATACCGGTCCGCGCTGCTCGCGGTTGCAGTCGGCTCGATCGTCGGCCTCGTCACGCACGGTCTGGTCGCCAACATCCGCCAGCGCGCGCACGAGGCTCGCCGCCGCGAGCGGATGCTCCAGCGCGTCAGCCAGACCGTTCAGCAGCTGTTCAACAGCGACAACCCGCGCCGGGACGCCTGTCTTGCCACACAGGAGATCAGCGACGCTGCGATCGTCGGAATCTACGAGCCAGGACCGGGGTCAGCGGGCGTTCGGCTCAGCAGCTGCACCGCCGACCCGGAACTGGCTCCACCCAACAGCTCGGCGGATCCGCGCAGCGCCGTCTATGAGGTTCTCCGCTCCGGTGAGCCGATCCTTGTCACCGACAACGCAGCCGCCCGCGTTGGCGACGTTGAGCATTGGCGTGCCGTCGGCGCTCCCGACTCGATCCTCTACCAGCCGCTGCTCAAGGACGGCGTGCCGTTGGGTGTGATGTTCGTCGCATGGGAGGGCGCTGCCAGCCCCAACGGGTCCCGTGTGCTCCTCGCCTCGCTGCTCGCACATGAGATCGCGAGCGTGATCGACCGCGCCGATGTGATCGAGCAGCTGACAGATGAGGCTCTGACCGACGCGCTCACGGGTCTGCCCAACCGCCGCGCCTGGGATCTGCGGCTCGAGCGAGCGATCGCCGCCGACTCCCCCCTGGCGGTCGCGATGTTCGACATCGACCGCTTCAAGCGCTTCAACGACACCTACGGCCACCCCGCCGGCGACAGGCTGCTGCGCGAGGCGGCCCCGGCGTGGAGAGCTGAGATCCGTTCCGGCGACTTCCTGGCGCGACTCGGCGGCGAGGAGTTCGGCCTGCTGCTGACGGGCGGCGAGGTACGCACGCTCGAGGCGATGGTCGAGCGTGTCCGCGCGCGGATGCCCTCCCACCAAACCTGTTCAGCCGGGATCGCCATGCGCGAGGACGGTGATACGCCCGAGACCCTCGTCACCCGCGCCGACGAGGCCCTCTACGAGGCCAAGACCGGCGGCCGCAACCGCGCCGTGTTCGCAGGGCAGCATCAGGCTCGCGCGTCCGGGGCGTAGGATCCTGTCGCTGGTGGCCCGCTGGCCACCAGCGCCGCCAAGCGTCAGAGGGAGGCGTCATGCCTGGAACCGGAATCCGTGAGATGAGCCTGGTGATCCTGCCGGTCACCGACCAGGATCGCGCGATCGACTTCTATGTCGACTCGCTCGGACTCGAGAAGCGGACGGACACACCGTTCGGCGACGGCTACCGCTGGGTCGAGGTGTACGCGCCCGCGAGCGCGACTGGAATCGCGCTCGCGACCCCGCCGCCCGGTCAGGAGGTCACCCCGCAGGTCACCGGCATCACGCTCACGACCAGTGACATCGATGCGACCCATGCCGAGTTCAAATCCCGTGACGTCGACGTCGATGCCGAGGTGACCCGCATGGGCGGCCCGGTGCCGCCGATGTTCTGGTTCCGTGACCCCGAGGGCAACACCCTGATGGTCGTCGAGCCGGTCAGCTGAGCGCCGGAGCTAGCCTCAGCGCTCGCCAGCGGGCGAGCGCTGAGCGTCGAGCCCAGCCAGGCATGGCCCGAGGTACTCGGTGAGGAGCTTGCCGACGGGGTCCCACAGCGGCGAGTGACTGATCTCAAGGTCCACGCCGTGGTCGCCCAGCGTCTGTGAGCGGATGAACAGCGGCTCGCCGGCGCCCAGCAGCATCACATGCAGCGCCGGCCGCATCGGGCGAGGCTCGAGCGGTGCGCCTGCAAGCGCAGCGATCGCCTGCGCTGCCACATCGGCCTGCTCGGCCGATAGCCCGCCGTGCTTGACCGGCGTGTCCGTGATGTCACCGGCCGCGTACACACGTCGCAATCCGTGCACGGCGCCGTACTGATCGACGGTGATGAAGCCGCGCTCGGCGCTGGTCGGCACGCCCGGAACGGCGGGTGCGAACAGCTCCGGCAAGGCGATGATCTGATCGACCTCGATCGACCGTCGCAGCGGATAGATATCGATCCGCCCAGGCTCCCTGATCTGGCAGCTGGCCGACGTCACCGTCGTCACATGCGCCTCCGCGAGCATTCGGCCCACCTCGGCACTGGCGTTGAGGCCGAGCGCCGCCAGCGGCGCATCCTCGGGCGTGATCAGGATCACGTTGGTCTCGTGCCCCTTCTCGTACGCGCGGTTGGCGGTCATCAGCGCCAGCTCGTACGCCGGCAGCGACCAGATCGGCAGCGAGGGCACGACAAACGCGACGCTGTTGATCGAGCCCTCGTCGATCCTCGCGACGAACGTCGACAGCTGCTCGCCAAGCCGGCTGTCGTCGAGCGTGAGCGCGTCGCGGAAGCGCGGATGCTGGCGGGCACCGAGTGCCAGCAGGACCGCGTCGTACTGCAGCCTGCGGCCGTGCTTGGTGTGCAGCGTGCGTCCGTCCGGGTCAAGCCACTTGAAGCTGTCGACCAGCAGCTCCGCATCTCCGCATGCGGCCACGTCACTCAGCGGATACGTCGTCGTGGGAGCTGAGGTGAACGGCTCGCGCACCGCCAGCGGCCGGTACCGGTACTCGGCATTCGGCGCCACCAACGTGATCTCCACGCGCGACTCGGCCAGCGCGCGCAACGCCAGCATCGCCTCCAGCGCGGCGACCCCGCCGCCTGCGATCACGACCTCGAACGCCCTGCCCTGCCGGTCACGAGCGGCCATGACCCAAGCTTACGAATGTACGCTCACACCCGCCTGGCGCTCGTACTCCTCGAGGAACGAAAGCCACAGCTCGCTGCGGGTCGGGAACGGCGCGATCGCGTGCGCGAGCTTCGTCAGCGGCACCTCCGCCGTGACCGCGATCGTGGCGGCCTGCAGAAAGTCGTTGACGCCGGGACCGACGAAGGTGACGCCGACCAGCACCTGACGTGCCCGGTCGACCACGAATCGGGACGTGCCGGACGACCCGCGACCGACGAAGCTCGCGCCGGCCGAGCTGCCGGTCGGCAGGTCGATCGCGATCACGTCGAGTCCTGCCTCCTGCGCTGAGGCCAGTGTCATGCCGACGCCCGCCACCTCCGGATCGCTGAACACGACTTGCGGCGCTCTGCCGCCCGTGTCTGCCCACGCCCGCGCGTCGCGCGAGCCGAGGATGTGATCGGCGGCGATCCGCGCCTGGTACTTGCCTGCGTGAGTCAGCAGCGCGCGCCCGTTGACATCACCGACGGCGTACAGCCAACTCACACCGGGCACCTGCAGATGGTCGTTCACCTCGACGTACCGGCCGTCCGGAAGGCCCACGCTGTCCAGGCCGATCCCCGAACTCAGCGGCCGCCGGCCGACCGCCAGCAGCAGCCGGTCAGCGACGACGGACGATCCGTCCTCGAGCTCGACCGTGACCTCTTCACCGTCACGACGTGCGGCCACGGCTTTGACTCCGATGCGCAGAGTGGTGCCGGCCTGCTCGAGCGCCTTCGCAATCTCGTCCCCGACGAACGGCTCCTCGCGGCTCAGCAACGTCGGCGCCGCCTCGATCACGGTCACCCTCGAACCGAACGAGGCCCAGGCCGTCGCCATCTCGACTCCGACGAAGCCGCCGCCCAACACGATCAGCCGCGCCGGCGCCTCCTCGGCCGTCGTGATCTGTCGGTTGGACCAGGCACCTACCTCGGCCAGCCCAGGGATGCCAGGCGTCACGGAGGTGCTGCCGGTCGCGAGGATCACCGCCTCGCGCGCGATCAGCACGTCGTCACCGACCACCACGCGGCGCTCGCCGTCCAGCCGTCCGGAACCACGGAACAATGAGATTCCGCGGTCGCTCAGCCAGGGCACCTGGGCCGAATCGTCGAGCCCGTTGATGACCTCGTCGCGCCGTGCGAGTGCAGCTCGAACATCCAGCTGACCGGTCAGCGCCTGCGCGGCGCCCGGCACCCGCCGCGCCTCGTTCAGGACCTCCGCCGGACGCAGCAACGCCTTTGAAGGCATACACGCGTAGAACGAGCACTCACCGCCGACCAGGTCGTGCTCGACGATCGCGACACGCCTGCCGCCGCGCGTCGCCAGACGCCCTGCGGCGACCTCGCCGGTCGGTCCCGCGCCGACCACGATCACATCAAAGTCACGTTCCACGATCACCCAGAGCCTAACCCTCCTGGGCGGGATGCGAAACCCATGGTGACGTCAGCCGTCGGCCGATTCGCCGATAATCAGAAAGCCTTGCCTTCGACTCCTCTCTCCGGAAACCAGCTCTGATGACCACAGTTGCAACTCCTCCGCCCCGCTTGGGCGCCACCACGCGGCGTGACCTGTGGTGGGTGCAGCCGCTGTTGATCGTGACCTCGCTGACGATCTTCGGCATCTACACGCTTGTCCGTGTGATCCTCAACAAGCACTACGCGATCACCGCCGACGGGGCGCACCTGCTGTCGCCGTTCTTCTCGCCGGACCTGCCCACGATCTTCTCGTTCAACACGAGCCTGCCGTGGGCCTTCCTGGTGCTGTGGGCCCCCCTCGGGCTGCGGACCAGCTGTTACTACTACCGCAAGTCGTACTACCGCTCGTTCTTCCTGGCGCCGCCCTCGTGTGCGGTCGCCGGGGTCGCGCGGCGCAAGTACTCCGGCGAGACCAGATTCCCGCTGATACTGAACAACCTGCACCGCATCTTCTTCTACTTCGCGGCGATCGTCGTCGGCTTCCTCTGGTATGACGCGATCCGGGGGCTGTTCTACAACGGCACGTTCGGGATCGGCCTTGGCAACGGGATCATGTTCGTGAACGTGATCTGCCTCTCGGCGTTCACGTTCGGCTGCAACTCTTGGCGGCACATCATCGGCGGCAAGATGAACTGCTTCTCCTGCTCCGCGACCGCCAGGACCCGTCATGGGGCGTGGCAGAAGGTCTCGATCCTCAACGGCAAGCACATGCAGTGGGCCTGGATCAGCATGTTCACCGTCTGGGGAACCGACCTCTACATCTGGCTGGTGTCGAGCGGCGTCTTCAACGACCCCCACCACGTCTTCTAAGAGCATGGAACATCACGACTACGACGTCCTCGTCCTCGGCTCCGGCGGCTCCGGCCTGCGCGCCGCGATCGCTGCCGCGGAGGCCGGCGCGAAGACTGGCCTGGTCTGCAAGTCGCTGTTGGGCAAGGCCCACACGGTGATGGCGGAGGGCGGACTCGCGGCGGTACTCGGCAACGTCGCCCCTGAGGACAGCTGGAGCACCCACTTCCAGGACACCATGTTCGGGGGCAAATACCTCAACAACTGGCGGATGGCCGAGCTGCACGCCAAGGAGGCCCCCGACCGCGCCCGCGAACTCGAGCACTGGGGCGCCGTATTCGATCGCACACCCGAGCGCGTGATGTCACAGCGAGCGTTCGGCGGGCACACCTACAAGCGGCTGGTCCACATCGGCGATCGCACCGGCCTCGAGTTGATCCGTACGCTCCAGGACAAGACCGTCCACGCCGCCGTCGAGATCTTCATGGAGACGACGATCACGCAGCTGATCAAGGACGGTGACCGCGTCGTCGGCTGTTTCGGCTACCGGCGGGCGACCGGCGAGCAGATCACCTTCAGCGCCAAGGCGCTGGTGCTCGCGACCGGCGGGAGCGGCCGCATCTTCAAGATCACCTCGAACTCACAGGACTGCACGGGCGACGGCTACTCGCTCGCCTACGAGGCCGGCGCCGAGATCGTCGACATGGAGTTCGTCCAGTTCCACCCAACCGGCATGGTCTTCCCGCCCGGAGTGGCCGGGCTGCTGGTCACCGAGGCGGTCCGCGGTGAGGGCGGCATCCTTCGCAACAAGGACGGGGAGCGCTTCATGGAGCGTTACGACCCCAAGCGCATGGAGCTTTCGACGCGCGACGTCGTCGCGCGCTCGATCTATACCGAGGTCGCGGAGGGACGCGGCACGCCTCACGGCGGCGCTTACCTCGACGTCAGCCACCTCGACTCCGATTACATCAAGCGCAAGCTCCCGAGCATGTACGACCAGTTCCTGGAGCTCGCCGGCGTCGACATCACCAAGGAGCCGATGCAGGTCGGCCCCACCTGCCATTACTTCATGGGTGGCGTCAGGGTCGATGCCGATGACGGCCAGACGCGCGTGCCGGGCCTGTTCGCCACGGGCGAAGCGAGCGGCGGCATGAACGGCGCCAACCGCCTGGGCGGGAACTCGCTGGGGGACCTGCTTGTCTTCGGCCGCAGGGCCGGCATCGGCGCAGCGCAGGCCGCGAACCGTTCCGAGCCGGTCTCGCTTCCGGCCGACGCGGTCGCCTCAGCGCAGGCCGACGTCGACCGCTACCTCAACGGCTCGGGAACGGAGAACCCGTTCCAGATGCACAAGGATCTTCAGAAGATCATGGGCGACGGGGTCGGGATCTTCCGCGACAGGGAAGGTCTGGACGACGCCATCGCAAAGCTCGAGCAGCTCGAGCAGCGCGTCGGTGATCTCAGGTCCCCGTCGAATCGTCTGGACTACAACCCCGGCTGGCAGCTCTGCAGCGAGGTCAAGAACATGCTCAACGTCTCGCTGATGATCGCCCGCGGGGCGCTGATGCGGGAGGAGAGCCGCGGTGGCCACAGCCGTCTCGATTTCACCGCCTACAGCGACTACTGGGGCGAGCACAACATCGTGACCCACCAGGACGGCGACGACGACATGGTGCTGACACCCACGCCGGTCGCCAAACGCGACGAACTGGCGGACCTCGTCGAGGCCCGTAAGGAGGCTGAGAAAGCAGCATGAGCGAGATGCCAATGGCGGTCGGAACGCGCAGGCTCAAGATCTGGCGCGGGGACCTGACAAGCGGCGGTCTGGTCGATTACGACCTTGAGACCGAGCCCGGCATGGTCGTGCTCGACGCGGTGCTCGAGATCCAGCGCAGCCAGGCGCCCGACCTGGCGGTTCGCTGGAACTGCAAAGCCGCCAAATGCGGCTCCTGCAGCGCCGAGATCAACGGCAAGCCGCGGCTGATGTGCAAGACCCGGCTCGACCACCTGCCCGTGCTGGAACCGATCACGGTTGAGCCGATGAAGGCCTTCCCGGTCATCCGCGATCTCGTGACCGACGTCTCCTGGAATTACCGTGTCAACGAGCAGATCACGCCGTTCACACCCCGCGACGACCTCAAGGAGGGCGTCGACCTCCGCAACGGCGACTTCCTGATCGACCAGGCCGACACCGACCGCATGAGCGAGTTCCGCAAGTGCATCGAGTGCTTCATGTGCCAGGACGTCTGCCACATTCTCCGCGACCACCGCATGCACAACCGCTACTACGGGCCGCGGTTCATGGTCCGCTTGGCGAGCCTCGACATGCATCCGCTCGATGGCGTCGACCGCCTCGATCAGGTCGCCGACGAGGGCGGCATCGGTCTCTGCAACATCACCAAGTGCTGCACCGAGGTCTGTCCTGAGGGCATTCACATCACGGACAACGCGATCATCCCGCTGAAGGAGCGGATCGTGGATCAGCGCTTTGATCCGGTGTTGAAGATCCTCGGCCGCAAGCCCAACAAGGGCCGCCAGAAGCCGCCGCCGCGGACGAGCGATCCCGAGTTGTGAGGTGGGGCGGTCGCGCTTCGACCGCCCCTTCTCGCGCCATTCGATCGGAACGTGGACTGCGGATGGAACGCTGGACCACGGTGTTCATTCTGAGCGCCGGTCGTGCAAAGCTCAGGCCGGAGCGCGCTGCATGAGCTTCGACGGGCGCTTCGCCCCCAGCCCCACCGGCCCGCTGCACCTCGGCAGCCTCCGCACGGCGCTGGTCGCGTGGCTGATGGCACGCTCAGCCGGCGGGAGGTTCCTGGTGCGGATCGAGGACCTCGACCCCCAGCGTTCGCGCGCGGGGTTCGAAGCAGCCCATCTGGCTGACCTCGAGGCGATCGGAATCGATTGGGACGCCCCGCCCGTGCGCCAGTCCGATCGCGCCTCGTTGTATGACGACGCGCTTGGGAAGCTGCACGCCACCGGTCGCCTGTACCCCTGCTTCTGCACGCGTGCGGAGATCCGTGAGGCCGCCTCAGCGCCGCACGGCGAGCTGCCAGAGGGCTCCTATTCAGGTAGGTGCCGTGAGATTCCCGCTGCGCAGCGCCTTCGACGGATCGAGTCCGGCGAGCGCTTTGCGCTGCGGCTGCGCGCCGATGCCGAGCGGATCGACTTCACGGATCGCATTCTCGGGCCTCAGGCGGGCGTCGTCGACGACTTCGTCGTCGTCCGCGCCGATGCCGTCCACGCCTACCAGCTGGCGGTCGTGGTCGACGATGCCGCCCAGGGCGTCGGCGAGGTCGTGCGTGGAGCCGACCTGGTCGAATCGACCCCGCGCCAGATCCTGCTGCAGCGTCTGCTGGGCCTGCCAACTCCCAGCTATGCGCACGTCCCGCTGGTGTTGGGCCCTGCGGGGGCTCGACTGGCAAAGCGCGATCCGGGAGCCACACTCAGCAGTCGCGACGAGCCGGCGGCTGCGACGCTTTCACGGCTCGCGCGCAGCCTCGGGCTCGCCGCCGGCCAGGAACCGGTAGCCTCAGCCGGGCAGCTCCTGGCCGAGTTCGACCCTTCGCTGATCCCCCGTGAGCCGCTCAGGTTGACCTGATTTCTGGACGTTTGTACGAGGGCGGACTTAATGTGAAAGTTGTCACACAACTTTCAGACAACCGGTGCGTCTACCACCCATGGAAAGGATCACTCTTCCGCGGGTGCCACGCGAGCGACGCAGCGTCGTCGTGGGCTTGGCGCACCGCGAGCGAGTGCGGGAGCTGGCCAAGTTCCTCGGCTTGGATGCCGCATCTGTTGCTGAGGGGTTGGTTGAGGCGGTCGAGCGTGACCCGTTGCTACGACGGAGTCCTGCTCTGCACCACGCGGCCTGACTGACGCCGTCTTACCGCACGTTTACGAAGTCGAAACGGGTTTAAGGTCTTCTTCGACGGTCGAGCCGTCGAATGGTCTACCTTTTCGTGCAGGTGGCTCGTGGTGAGCCCCTGCACTGAAGCTATTTCCAGAGACCGTTGAGGAGCAACTGAATGCCCACTTATGAACAGCTCGGGTTCGGCCAGGGTGCCGCACTGACCGGGGACCGTGCGCGCGCGGTGTTCGGGCAGGTGATGGGCCTGGTCGGGTTCTCGCTCGTCTTCACGGCACTTGGTGCCTACATAATGCGCAACGCGCACGGCGGCGCCGGCATCTTCTTCTTCCTGGGCGCCTTCGCATGCATCTTCGGCCTGCAGGCAGCTTCCGCGCGCGGGCGCGAGCAGCTGGCAGTCGGGCTGCTGTTCCTGCTCGCGCTGTTGCTGGGCATGGCGATCTCGCCGATCATCGTCTACTACCTGAACACCAATCCTGGTGTCGTCTACCAGGCGGCCGGCTCGACCGCGCTGTTCATTGGAGCGCTTGGCGCCTTCGGCTACTCGACGCAGCGCAACCTGAATCAGCTCTACAAGTGGACGCTGATCGGATTCGGTGTCTTCTTCGTCTTTGGCCTGATAACGCTGTTCGTTTCGGTGCCCAACTCGAACATCATCTACTGCATCGGCATGCTGGTCGTGTTCGGCGGGTTTACGGTGATCGACTTCAATCGCCTGAAGAACGCCGGCCAATACACCAGTGCGGTGCCGATCGCTGCAGGCATCTATCTGGACGTTCTGAACGTCTTCCTGCTCCTGCTGAGTCTGTTCGGCGGCGGCAACCGCCGCTAACCAGTTGGGCGCCCCGCAGTGCTGATCCTGCCTCCGGGGCATCATTCCGAATCACGCCGGCCGCGTCGCCGCGGCCGGCGTGATCGCCTGGTTCCGGCGCTGGGCCTTCTGCTGATTGTCGGCCTCGCCGCGGTGACGCTGTTCTCGCTGACCTCCCACGCGGCCAAGAGCGCCGATGGCTGCCTGAATTTCTCATACACGACGGTGATGGGTGGCGAGAACGTCCATGAGTGCGGCGCCCCCGCGCGCAAGCTCTGCGCCGACCCCGAGAGTGCGACCCAGGCCCAGGGTCACATCGCGGGGCTCGAAAACGACCTCGTCGCGAAGCTGCCCGAGAACTGCCGTCAGGCCGGACTTCCGTACCGGACATCCTGAGCCACCCGCGCCACGCGCACCCCACCGCCCGTCTGCGTTAACCTGCGCTAACTGCGCCCGAAACTTTGAAGATGGGCGCCTCGAAGCCCGGGACGGCGTCTGCCCCGAAAATACGGCCGTATGAGCGACGCTTATCCAAATGTCCAGCACCCTCGGGACAAGGCTGGACCGCTGGATATGGATCGCACCTGTCGATTCCTTGACGCTGCGAGGGTCAGCTTGACCAAGGGGTCAAGCCACCGGCCGTTTGCCGGTTCGGTGCCCTCGACAACAAGGAGATACGTGTGCCTCATTGGCTAGATACGGGGAACACCGCCTGGCAGTTAACCGCGGCCACATTCGTCGGATTGATGAGCGTGCCGGGCCTGGTGGTGCTCTACGGCGGCGTTATGCAGAAGCGCTGGTCGATCAACAGCATGATGCTGACATTCGCGACGTTCTCCGTTGTCCTCATCGTCTGGGTGCTCTGGGGATTCAAGATGGGCTTCGGGAGCCCTTGGTTCAACTCGGGCCCGCACCCTGCCACGGATGGTTTCCTGCACGGATTCATCGGAACCCCGGGACCTGTTCTCAGCCACTGGGCTGAGGGGATGCAGGGGGTCGTGCCGGGCGGCTATGGGAACACGGTCAAGTTGCCGTTCCCGGAGGCCGGGCTGATCTACTTCCAGTTCGTCTTCGCGGCGATCACGCCGATCCTGTCGCTCGGATCCGTCCTGGGTCGCGTCAACTTCAAGGCGTGGATCCCATTCGTGGTCCTCTGGATCACGTTCGTCTACGCCGTTGACGCATTCCTGATCTGGGGCGGCGGTTTCTTCGCCCTACATGGCGCGCTCGACTACTCGGGCGGCTATGTGATCCACCTCTCAGCCGGCGTCTCCGGATTCGTCGCCGCGGCGGTGATAGGGCCGAGACTCCAGCGAGACAGGGAGATCGACGCGCCCAACAATGTGGCGATGGTGGCGGTCGGCGCCGGTCTGCTGTGGCTCGGCTGGAACGGGTTCAACGGCGGCGACCCGTACGCCGCCAACCAGTCCATGGCCCTCGCGATCCTGAACACGAACCTCACGACTGCGGTCGCGTTCTGCACATGGGTCGCGCTGGACTACCTGACCGGCCGCAAGCCGTCGCTGATCGGGGGCGTCAACGGGATCATCACCGGGCTCGTCGCCATCACACCGGCGGCCGGCTTCGTCAACGGCTGGGGCGCGATCGCGATAGGCGTGATCGCCTGCATCATCGTCTACTACGCGATGAACTACCTCAGTTCGATGCGGCCGTTCCGAAACGTGGATGACACGTTGGGGGTGATCTACACGCACGGCTTCGCCGGCCTGGCGGGCGGTTTGCTGGTCGGTGTGTTCGCCGATCCACACGCCAGCGCCTACGATGCGATCACAACCGCGGGCGGTCTGGTCCACGGCAGCGCCGAACTGCTCAAGTGGCAGGTCTTCACGGCCGCCTGGGTGATCGCCTGGTCCGGTGTCGTGACCTTCATCCTGCTCAAGCTCGTCGGGGTGTTCATCCCGCTGCGGATGTCGGCGGAGAACATGGAGATCGGCGACATCGCCGAGCACGGTCACGAGGTGTACCCGTCCGACATCCCGTCGCTCGGGGTCTTCCAGGAAGCATCACCGCCGGGGTCACCTGCGGGAGTCGGCGTCTGAGCAACGCTCTTGGAGGGGCGAGCGCGGCAATGACAGCGCGCTTGTCCCTCCAAGCCAGACTCTTTGGAGGAACCGATGGGGTGGGGGGGCTGTTGCCGCCCCACCCCATCGCTCACGGCGTGGGGGCTGTTGCCGCCCCACCCCAACGCTCGCGGCGGACGGTATGCCTCGAGGAGGCCTTCGCACGTGTCACGGAAGAGTCACGTGGTGTTACGACTTTGCAACAAACGGATGCTTTCAGACCGCGATGTCACACCTTTGTGACACCACGACACACTTCTGCAACATGTGTGGCCCCCCGCTGAGGAGGGGCCCGCCCCTCCGATGAAGCGAAACGGCCGAGCCCCCGCCTGCTTCTCTGCTTCTAGTACCGGTAGTGGTCGGGTTTGTATGGGCCTTCGACCGGGATGCCGAGGTAGGCGGCCTGCGACTCGGTGAGTGTTGTGAGTTTGACGCCGAGCGCGTCGAGGTGCAGGCGTGCGACTTTCTCGTCGAGGTGTTTGGGGAGTGTGTAGACGCGGCGTTCGTAGAGGTCGGTCTGGCGGAACAGTTCGATCTGGGCGATCACCTGGTTGGTGAACGAGTTGGACATCACGAAGCTCGGGTGGCCGGTGGCGTTTCCGAGGTTCAACAGCCGGCCCTCTGAGAGCACGAGGATCGAGTGCCCATCAGGGAACACCCACTCATCGACTTGGGGCTTGATGTTGATCCGCTCGACACCGGGGGTGGCTGCGAGGCCGGCCATGTCGATCTCATTGTCGAAGTGGCCGATGTTCCCGACGATCGCCTGATGCTTCATCTGGCCCATGTGGGCGGCGGTGATCACGTCCTTGTTGCCGGTCGTGGTCACGAAAATGTCGGCTGTTGCGATCACATCCTCGAGCGTCGCGACCTGGAAACCGTCCATCGCGGCCTGCAAAGCGCAGATCGGGTCGATCTCGGTAACGATCACACGCGCACCCTGGCCCTTCAGCGACTCGGCGCAGCCCTTGCCAACATCCCCGTAACCGCAGATCACGGCGACCTTGCCGCCGATCAGCACATCGGTCGCACGGTTGATCCCATCGATCAGCGAGTGCCGGCAGCCGTACTTGTTATCGAACTTGCTCTTCGTGACCGCATCGTTGACGTTGATCGCCGGGAACAGCAACTGGCCCTCCTGCGCGAGCTGGTACAGGCGGTGCACACCCGTCGTGGTCTCCTCCGTCACGCCCTTGATGCCAGCCGCGATCGTCGTGTAACGCTGCGGATCCTCAGCAAGCGATCGGGCCAATAGCTCCAGGAAGATCGTGAACTCCTCAGAGTCGGCGGTCGACGGGTCCGGGACCGTGCCGGCCTGCTCAAACTCGCGACCCTTGTGAACCAGCATCGTGGCGTCGCCACCATCATCAAGGATCAGGTTCGGGCCGCCAACGAAACCATTCAACGCCTGCTCGGTGCACCACCAATACTCCTCAAGCGTCTCGCCCTTCCACGCGAACACCGGCACCCCACGCGGATCCTCCGGGGAGCCGTCCGGGCCGACGACAACCGCCGCAGCAGCATGATCCTGGGTCGAGAAGATGTTGCACGACACCCACCGCACCTCAGCACCCAAAGCCACCAACGTTTCGATCAGCACCGCCGTCTGGATCGTCATGTGCAACGAGCCCATGACCCTCGCGCCAGCCAAAGGCTTGGAATCCCCATACTCAAGCCGCGTGGCCATCAAACCCGGCATCTCATGCTCAGCCAGCCGGATCTCCTTACGACCGAACTCAGCCAACGACAGATCAGCGACCCTGAACCCCAGGGCGTCCGCGGCCGGCAACGTGGTTTGGCTGGTTGTGCTCATGCGACAGTCTCCTCTACCGATGGATGCGTGAATTGGGTCATCCGATGCAAATCACTGACACGGGCGTTCACCTCGTCAAACGCCAACCGCGCCACACGCTCGGTGCCAAACTCCTCAACGTTGAAAGATGCGACAGCGGTGCCATAAGCCATCGCGGTCGACAGCAGCCCATGATCGACCTGCCGTCCAGGCAGCGAAGCGATATAGCCCGCCACCCCGCCCGCGAACGTGTCACCGGCGCCGGTCGGGTCGATCACCTTCCGCAAAGGGAACGCCGGCAGGGCAAAGAAGCCGTCCGGCGAGACCAGCACCGATCCGTACTCGCCCTGCTTCGCGATCACCGCCGACGGGCCCATCGCCAGGATCTCATCCGCGCCTTCTACCACTGATGGCTTTCCGGTCAGCTGCCTGATCTCAGCATCATTGAGCATCACGCAGTCAACCCGCTCGACCACCCTGACAAGCTCATCACGGGCGATATCGATCCACAGATTCATCGAATCAACCGCCGTCCACCGCGGGCTGTGGCACTGATCCAGCACCGATGACTGCAGCGACGGCTGGATGTTCGCCAAGAACAGCACATCACAATCACGGGCATGCTCGCTCAGCCGCGGAACGAAATCGCCGAACACCCCCAGCTGCGTAGCGAGCGTCTCACGCGAATTCAGATCCCAGCCATACTCACCAGCCCAGAAGAACGTCTCGCCATCAGAGATGACCTGAACATCATCGGTCAGCGTCCCACGGGTCTGTAGAACTTCCAGGTCAGACTCGGCGAAGTCGCCCCCCACCGGCCCCACCGGCCGAACCGTGTCAAAGAACGACGCCGCCAGCGCGAAGTGCGTCGCGGCACCTCCCAGCATCCGCTTGCGCTCGCCGAACGGTGTCTTCACCGCGTCATACGCGATCGAGCCGACAACCGTGATACTCACGCCGATACCGCCTCAGCCGAACCGAGCGAGCCGAGGCCCGCAGCCTCGCGCAACGCTGCAGCCTTGTTTGTGATCTCCCACGTGAAGTCCGCGCCGCTGCGGCCGAAATGACCGTACGCCGCCGTCTGCTGATAGATCGGACGATGCAGATCAAGCTCACGCCGAAACGCGCCCGGACGCAAATCGAAATGCTCCAGCACCAGCTCGGCGATCAGTTCCGGATCGATCTTCTCAGTACCAAAGGTCTCGACCATCACCGACACCGGATGCGCAACCCCGATCGCATACGCAACCTGCAGCTCACAGCGATCAGCCAAACCAGCAGCCACGACATTCTTGGCCACCCAGCGCGCCGCATACGCAGCGCTGCGATCAACCTTCGACGGATCCTTACCCGAAAACGCGCCACCACCATGCCGGGCCATCCCACCATAGGTATCGACAATGATCTTGCGGCCAGTCAGACCACAATCACCCACCGGACCGCCGATCACGAAACGCCCCGTCGGGTTCACCAGAAAGTTCTCCCGCAGCCCGTGCTCGTCATACAGATCCTCAGGCAGCACCGGCAGGACCACGTTCTCCCACAGGTCATCCGGAATCAGCGCCTCAGAGCCCTCCGCATGCTGCGTCGAGATCAACAACTTCTCGATCCCGACCGGACGGCCGCCACTGTAACGAACACTCACCTGCGTCTTACCATCAGGCCGCAGGTAACCCAGCGTGCCGTCCTTGCGAACCTCCGCCAAACGCTGCGCCAAACGGTGCGCCAGTGAAATCGGCAACGGCATCAACTCCGGCGTCTCATTCGTCGCGTAACCAAACATCATCCCCTGATCGCCCGCACCCGCAGCCAACAACTCATCAGACGCACCTACGCCACGCGCCTCAAGCGCCTGATCAACACCCTGCGCAATATCAGGCGACTGCTTATCCAGCGTGTTGATCACCGCACACGAATCAGCGCTAAACCCGAGCGCCGCATCCGTATAGCCAATCCCACGGATCGTCTCACGCACAACCTGCTGAACATCCACATACGTGCTCGTCGTGATCTCCCCAGCCACCACCACAAGACCCGTATTCACCAATGTCTCGCACGCCACCCGCGCAAGCGGATCCTCAGCCAGAACCGCATCCAGAACACCATCAGAAACCTGGTCCGCGACCTTGTCAGGATGACCCTCCGTAACGGACTCGGACGTGAACAGGAAATCGCGTTTACTCATCGGTTCGTGTGGTTCCTCTCGTTCCGGGCGCCACCGGACATCGTCGTGTGACAGGTATCGAGGCTCTGTGGCGCTGGCCTCGCGTGACCCATGGCGGCGGACCCGCCCCCGAACTTTGATCTGCGTTCGCCACAGGGAGCCGAGTCTGTGACCGGAAGGAGACGCCTACGCGACCCTCTGGTGGGTCAACGGGCCTGCCACCCGCCAGATCGGGCAATAATAGTCCAAAAGCCGCTGAGATCGACCTCGACCACTTGCGGCTGGCCGCGGTGCTCGACTGGATGGATGCGCGTGCACGCATCTACGGTGGCCGTGGAGAGCTTTGCGCAGACGCTGGCTCTGCTCCACCACCAGGGCACACTCGTGGCACCTGACATCTTCGTGCCCACGATCAGCGGCTATGCCAGCTTCCGCGGCCCGGGCAAGCTCGAGGGCTCGGTCGTCAACTGGCTCAACGGACCGGTGTAGGCCAGGCCGCGCGACGCATACGCGACCTGACCGCAGCCCAAACGCGACCTGACCGCAGCAATCAGCGTCTGAGCGAACTTCCCTCGGTCACATCGGAGAAGGGCTTGCGTGCGACGGTCGCCCGGATCCGCGTCTGCGAGTGCCGTTCAACCGCGAGGTTGGCCGAGCCGCCGCCAGGCTCGCCCCAGACGAGCTCCACCTCATCGCCGTACGAGACGGCATCCTCGTCGATCGAGCACAGCGAGATCCAGCCTCGAACGTTGGACGAGTAGGCGACCGAGCGAGACAGACCGATCAGATCGCCGTGGCGATTCTCGATGCGGTCGTACTGCATCGAGCCGTACCAGCCGGCCGGCATCTCCAGATACTTGAAACGGCGGTCGCCCTGCTCGTACATGCTGGCGTAGATCCGGGCAACGTCGTCACGGTCCCAATAGAGCCAGGCCTTCTGACGGCGCCTGCCCTCGCCCAGTTCGCGCAGGGCGTCGTTGCCGATGAAGTCGTGATCGTGTTTGACGATGAAGCCGTAGCCAAGATCCCAGGGCGTCGCGTAGTAATCGTCGACGCGATCCGACACGAAGCTGCCCGCGAGGTTGACATTGGCCTCGAAGCTGGAGGCGGTCAGCCATTCCCGGTACGGGCGCATCCGCGCGCCCGTGTAGACCGCCGGCGTGATCTGTGCGATCCAACCGGACTCGACCGCTGTGGTGGAGTAGGCCTTGGCGCCAGCCTGCGTCAGGCCGTACTCGCGACCGGCATCCATCAGCAGCTCGCGGACCGCGTCGGATTCATCGTATGGACCCCAGAATTCGAGCCCCGGGAATCCCGACATCCGGTGATTCAGGGCCGTGACCTCGTAGGGACCGACACGGAACCGACCCATCGAGAAGAACTTGATCTCGGGCAGCGGGCCGCCGTTGACGCGTTCAAAGATCTCACGCGCGTTGGGCCCGTTGATCTGGAAGCGGTAGAGCTCGCGGCCATCCGGGTTGCGAACCGTGCGTTCGTCGCGGCGATAGGAGACGTCGTAGTCGCCGCCCTCGGCGTGGTATTGCAGCCAATTGTGGATCGGCGCGCGCCCGACCACACGAACGTGGTCCTCCTCCAGGCAGAACGCAACCGCATCGCCGATCACATACCCGTCGTGACTGCAGACGACCAGCTGCTTGGCCTTCATCGGACCAAATCCATCGAAGCTGTTGGTCGCGAGATGCGCCAGGAGACGGTACGTGTCGGGACCCTCGAGCGTCGAGTCGGCCATGTGATGGGACTGATCGAAGAGGACAGCCGTACGGCGCCAGCTCTCCTGCTCGTCACGCCAGTTCGTGAACTCAGACCTGACCGGGAACGGCAGCACACCCGCGCGCGGCGCGCGCAGCAGACCGAGAGGACCGCCCGCGGCATCCATCGCCGCCTGCATACTGCTGACGGCCTGCGTCTGCGTCTCGACCATCGATGCCATCACGACCTCCCTAAGTGCGTGCGGTAGCCTCTACTAAAGCGCTTTAGCACGCTAGCACAGGTTTCCCTCGAACGCAGGTACCAGCCATGACTCGCATCAATCAGCCGCCCAGCCGCACGGGTAGGATCCGAACCGGTGAACGACGTGGTGAATCGGTGGGCAGGGCCACGCTGAGGGACGTCGCTGAGGCAAGCGGCGTCTCACAATCAACCGTGAGCTTTGTTCTTAACGAGGTTCCGAACCAGACGATTTCGGCCGCGACTCGGGACCGGGTGCGCAACGCAGCTCGCGATCTGGGTTACGTGCCGCACGGGATCGCACGGGCGTTGATGGAGGGCACTTCAAGAATCGTCGTGCTCAACATCGAGCGCGCGAAGGAGGGCAACTACTCCCGCAACTTCATCCGCGGCCTCGACAAGGAGCTCGCTCTGTACGGGTTCACCCTGCTCGTTCGCCACGGTTACTCCTCCGCCGGCAATGTCAAGCAGGTCGCAGACATGATCGCTCCCCGCGCGGTGGTGCAGTTCGGAGAGTCATACCTGAACGGCCACGAGCTCGAGGACTCAGGGGGCGGCTGGAAGAACGGAATGGCCGCTCATGTGCTCCTGCAGTTCCGATACCTGGCAGACCGCGGTCACAGGCATATCGCGCTGGCGGTGCCGGAGGGCGAGCCGTTGGCAGACGTCCGGTACCGCTTCGCCACTGAGGTCGCAGGAATGCTTGACCTTCCCGATGTGGTCTTGGTCGGAATCCCGCAGACGCGCGATGAAGTCGCGCCCGTGCTGGCGGCGCTCCGCCAGGAGCATCCGGCGCTCACGGCGGTTGCCGCGTTCGACGACATCACGGCCCTTCGCGTGATGTCGGCGATGCGCGAACTCGGTCTCAAGGCCCCCGATGACCTGGCCGTGATCGGCTTTGACGAGTCCGAGTACGCGGCTATCTACACACCCAGCCTCACCACTCTGACCGCAGACGCCGAAGGTCACGGGCGCCTGGCCGCCAGGCAGGCACTGGGACTCGATATCAGCGATGTGAAGACGAAGCTCGGGCGCGTGATCGAGCGCGAGTCGACCTGATCGAGGATCGTGAGAACCGGTTCCGGGCCGATCGTGGGTTGCTCCGGGTCGGCGCTCGTGGTGGTGATCAGCCTTTCAGTCGGCGCCACCACGAGCGTCGCGGCTGCTCCTCATGACCTGCGTGAGTCCGCTGCCACTCTGCGCGCGTGAGCAGGCGACCTGCAGCGCGCTCCCGCATCACGCAGACTGTATGGGCGTGACGGCGACGGCTGTGGTCGCCCTCGGGGAACAGCAGCATGTGCTCGCTCATCGACGGCAGCAACTCACCACAGATCGGGCAGCGGTAGGTGGCAGGTTTGCGATTCTGAGCCCTGCGGGCTTCCCACCATCGTGGTTGACGGGTTCCCATCGATCGATTACGGGCCATGCTTTGGGTATCCTAAGTTGCTGTGCCGGCACCGCATCCTGAAGAGCTTGCAGGACTGAGCCACTCCGAGGTTCTGCGCGCGTCGCCAACGATGTTCGACACCAAATGGCTCGACAAGGTGTCGCGAGTCCATTGGACGGTGCCGCTGTTCATCTTCGTCCCGACGATCGTTGCTCTGCTTGTGCTCGGCTTTGCGGACGGAGTCGGCGCTTGGGCGATCGCCTGGATCGCGGGCGGCTATCTGATCTGGACGCTGACCGAATACTGGTTGCACCGGATCGTGTTCCACTTCGAGCCTGACCATGGCATCGGTGCACGCCTTCATTGGATCATCCACGGCGTGCATCACGATCACCCTAACGATCCGATGCGGCTGGTCATGCCGCCGTCGGTGAGCGTGCCGCTGGCGGCGCTGTTCGTGTTCGTCTTCTACGTGATCTTCGGCTCACCCGGCTTCTTCCCGTTGAGCGCCGGATTCCTGGCCGGTTACCTCGGGTACGACATGCTGCATTACCACGTGCACCATCACCGCGCGACGACCCGTCTCGGCAAATGGTTGCGCGAGCTGCACATGCGTCACCACTTCCAGGACCACGATCGCGGCTACGGCGTCAGCGCACCGTTCTGGGATCACGTCTTCGGCACCGCGCCGAATAAGCGCGCCACCGACTGATCTCGCGACGGGCCAGACGCCGCACCTCGCGCAAACGGGTCGTCCGCGCCAGGCGTTGGTCGCCGCACAGCAGGCACTCGAATCACTCACACAAACAGTGCAGAAAATGCGACGTGCGGCGCGCGAGAATCTGAACTCATTCTGCACGAGGAGATAGCTGCGTGAGCAACAGGCCCCATTCCATCCACCACACCAACTTTCCGATCCGCGACCCGGAGCGGACCAAGGTGTGGTACTCAACCGTCTTCGGCATGCGCGAGGTTCCGCGGCCGTTCAAGCAGGGCGGTGCCCCCGGTGTCGAAGAGGTTCTTCTGCTTACGCGCGGGAACTTCGACCTTCACTTCACGATCCATGCCAATCCGCCGGACCTGAAGCCACACCACTTCTGCATTGAGCTCGAGAGCTGGGACGGGTTCATGGAGCACCTTGCCGCGCTCGGGATCGAGCACACAGAGGTGTTCGTGCGCCCCCACAACAACTCGAAGTCAACGTATATCTACGACCCCGACGAGAACATCGTCGAGCTGATGTACCACGAGAACTGGAACCACGAATCGCCGGTTCAGCCGGACTGACCGAGCGTTTGTCCCGTGGGCGTCGGGTAGGCCAGCACGTCCCTGACCGACCCTCCCATGTCGATCAACCTCTCGTCCACTCGGGTGGAGGGGCCGACGACCGCCACCGCCGCGGTCGGCGCGGCAACACCGCCACCGGGCAGCACCACGCCAACGCCAACGTCACCGCCACCGCCACCGCCACCGCCACCGCCACCGCCACCGCCACCGCCACCGCCACCGCCACCGCGCGGCAGCGCATCAACGCCTCCGCCCGCGGTCAGCCAGACCGGGGCAGCCACCGCGGAGACGCCCGCGATGAACTCACCCACGTCGGTCGCGTAGCCACGCTCGCGGCAGCGGTCGATCTCAGCGAGCAGCGCGCCACGTTCGCCGATCGTGCGGTCGGTGTGCGCCGACAGGTCGACGCGTGGGCTGACCGACGCCAACTCCTGCGGCGTCAATCCCATCAGCAGCGCCTTGCCGATCGCCCCGGGCGCGAGCACCGATCTGTGCCCGACCCGCGACACGACCGAGAGCTCGTGTGGACTGTCGACCCGATGCACGATCATGATCTCGAGCGTGCTCCACTCGACCACCCCGAGCAGCACCGTCTCGCCGGTCTGCTCGGCAAGACGCTCCATCGCCGGCGCGCACACGGCGATCAGATCGAGGTCTGCACGCGCGATCGAACCGACCTCGATCAACCTCATCCCCAGGCCGTAGCGTCCGTCCGCATGCTGGGTCATGAACCCGGCATCGATGAGCGTGGAAGCGAGCCGGTAGGCGGTCGGCTTTGGCAGGCCGGTACGGTCGGAGAGGTCGGCGAGCGTGAGTCGCGGCTCGCCCGGGCTGAACGCTGTCAGCAGTCCGCATGCACGTTTTACCGAGCGGATCAGGTCCATCGATGCGGTCCCATCAGTACGGCTCCGCGAGCTTTTGCAGCGCCGACAGGCGCATGCCGGCCTCCTCCTGGGGAGGGCGGCGCTCCTGGTGGCTCCGCATCAGCGTGGCGCTGGTCTCGACGACAAGCTGAGTACGAGCCTCTCTGCGCGCCGCGTAGTTGGTCAGCACCAGTTCGAGATCGAGGCCCGAATCCAGCTCCTGTCCGAGCACCACCGCATCCTCGACGGCCATGCCGCCGGCCGAGCCGATCGTCGGCGCGGTGGCGTGCGCGGCGTCGCCCACCAGCACCACGCGACCACGATGCCATGGCGGCTCGACGAAGATCCACTCGTATGGCGCGACGATCACCTGGATGTCCTCGTTCAGCAGCGCCGATGCCTCGGCGAACATCTTCGATGGCTCGTAGTCGCTCAGAACCCTGCGAACGATCTCCCGCGCCTCGGCCTGCTCGACACGGCGCCGCTCCATGTGGTTGGGAACCGCGAGATAGAAGTGGCGCCCGGGCAGCATCGTCGATGCGCACGTGCCCCCCTTGGCGACGTGCAGCCCGCTGAGCCAGTCCTCGGGTGCGTTGCGAAACATCATCCGGAAGCTCATCGAGCCGGTGTAGACCGGGCCCGTCCAGATCCGGGAAGAATTGGGTCCGCAGACCGGAGTTGATCCCGTCGGCGGCCACCAGCAGATCGAAGCGGCGCCGCGCGCCCGAGGTCAACTCGACCTCGACCCCATCAGCGTCCTGACAGACGGTCCGGTAGCTCTCACCGATCAGCACCTCAGCACCGGACTCGGCGGCCGCCTGCATCAGGATCTCCGACAGCAGCGGACGGTAGATGAAGACCGTCGAGGGCAGCGACCAGCCAGCGTCAAGGACCGGCGCGGGCACCGGCAGACGCTCCCCCTGCGCGTTGAAGACGTACGTCCACCAGGACGGCTCGGAGGGGCGGATCTCACGACCGACCTCGAGAATCCGGTCAAGCACGCCAAGCTCCTCCAGCGCGTACACGGCACGGTGCGTGACCAGGATCGAGGCGCCGACCGCCCCGCCGGCGTGGTCGACCACCGTCGTCCTGATGCCGCGCTGTCCCATCGCGATCGCGGTGCTGAGGCCGGCGATGCCCGCACCCACGATCAGGACATCGTTGACGATCCGATTCGACTCTCCGCGCTCCGGCACGCTCTCTCCCTCTCATTTCGCAGTGCGAAATGCGTTTCGTTAAGGATAGAATAACGGGCAATGCAAGGCTCGGAGATCGATCCCCAGGCACCGGTGTTCGCTCCAGCGGCTCCCCTATTTGTTTCAGCGGGGCCAGTGTTCGTCTCGGCGGAGGCGGTCGCGCAATCGGTCGATCTGCATGACGTGATCGCCGTCCTGCGCCGCACCTATGCGGCCCAACCGGTCGCGGCGCAGCCGGTGCGCGGCGCGCAGCCTGAGACCAGCGCGCAGCCGGCGGGCGAAGCGCAGCCGCTGGATGAACTCGGCGGGGTAGACGTCCGTAACGCCGGGCGCGTCGTTGCCCGCGGCCCGAGCGGTGCGAGGATCCGTGCGCTCGCGGCCGTCCTGCCCACGGGCGACATCCTTGGCGCGAAGCTTCACGCGCAGCCCGCCGACGGGAACTCTGCCTTTCTGATCGCGATCTTCGACCAGGGTGACGGGAGACTCTTGGGGTTGATGGACGGCCGTGCGATCACCCAGCTGCGGACGGGCGCCACCTCGTCGCTTGCGCTCGATGCACTGGCGCCACCGGGTCCGCTCGATCTGGCCGTGCTCGGCAGCGGTGTGGAGGCGCGGTCTCACCTTCGCGCCGTGGCAACGCTGAGGCCGCTCAGCTCCGTGCGCGTGTTCAGCACGACCGCGCAGCGGCGCGAGCGCTTCGCTGCGGAGCTATCAGCTGAGCTCTCGACCGACATCGATGTCTGCACCAGCGCCGAGGAGGCCGTGACCAACGCCAGCGCCGTGATCGCCGCCGCCCGCTCGCACGGCGAGCTGCCGGTCTTCGACCCGGCGGCGCTCAGCGACGGCACGGTGATCGTGTCGGTCGGCTCCACAGTGCCCGAACAGCGCGAGCTCCACGAGCGGGTGCTCGAGCGCGCGGCGCTGATCGTGGCCGACGAGCCCGCCGAGCTGCTCGAGCAGAGCGGCGACTGCATCGCCGCATCCAGGGCGAACATCGAGCTTGCCGACAAGACCCACTCGCTCGCGGAGTTGATCCAGGGAACGATCCCCGTCCCGATCGACGGCCGGGCGATCACCATCTTCAAGTCCGTCGGCTCGGCGCTTCAGGATCTGGCAGTCGCCGGCCTCGTGCTGCAGCGGGCGCTCGCCACGGGCAGGACAACCCCAATCGACATCAGCCTGACACCCAAGGAGCGCCGTGGATGAGTCTGGTGCGGCAACGTCGATGGGGTTTGAGACCGTTTGTGAGCGCGGAGCGGCGGCGTGGCTGAATATCTGAGGTCCGAGGCCCGCGAGTGGGCGCGCGATCACCTCCGCGGTTGCGCGAACGTCATCATCCCGTCCTATTCAGCCGACCTCAAAGCCCTGAACGAGCAGGCTATTCGCCACGACGTGGGCCGCTGCATCGAGCTCGGCTTCACGGGTTCGCTGCTGGTCTCAGAGGTCAACGTCACACTCGAGGAGTACCGGCAGTTCGCCGAGTGGGCCCACGACGAGGCGGACGGTCGGCTGCAGCTCGTTCACCACGCCTCCTTCAACACGCTCGAGGAGAACGTCGCGGCCGCAACCCTCACCGCGCCCTTCACCGACTACGTGCTGCTGTCATACCCGGCCAATTTCTACCCGCAGTCCGAGCAGGACGTGTTCTCCTACACGGAGGCCTTTTGTCAGAAGAAGTCGAGCTCGGCGTGATGCTGTTCGTCGTGCCGCTGTGGAACTTCGGGCGCCTGCACCCGGCCGACATCTCCCCGCAGACGCTGCGACGGATGGTTGACGAGATCCCCAACGTGATCGCGATCAAGGCCGAGGGCGCCCGTAACACTGGCGGGATCATCGACGTCTACCGGCAACTCAAGGATGACGTGATCGTGACCACGCCGCTGGAGCGAGAGATCATCCCGCTGATGGCGCTCGCGGACTTCCAGTACACCGGCACCAGCAACACCGAGTACTACGGCGACAGCGTCCCTCGCATGTTCGAGCTCGCCTCGAGCGGCGACATGGATGCGGCGATGGAGATCTACTGGCAGATCCAGCCGGCCCGGGCGGCCAACGCCGCCGTCGGCCAGATCACACAGACGACCGGCTTCATCAACCGCATGCAATGGAAGTTCCAGGGCTGGCTGAATGGCATGAACGGCGGGCCGCTGCGCCAGCCGACGATGAAGGTGCCGGACCGGACGATGGCGATCCTGCGTCGCGGCCTGATCGACTCAGGACTCCCGTGCGAGCACGCCGACAATCCCGAATTCTTCATCGGGCGCCACCCGCTCTGATCTCGTACCAGCATGAAGCTCGGGACGTAATACGCCAAATCTGGCGGTAAACGTCCCGAGGTTCTCTCCCTCAGCACAATTTCGCGGGCGCCAACCGCCGTCAGCGCAGCGGGTGTTCAGGCCACGACTCGGGACGGCGCCTTCAGGCCCCCACCCCCAGAGCATGACCCGAGCCGCCAGCCAACCCTCAGAGCGGTCGCGCCCGGACCACTGAGCGGCTCTCGAGCCGCGGCCACGCCTCGCCCTTGATCAGACGCTCGAAGTGCGCGCTGCCGGCGTGTGCCTGATACCCCTGCTCGTCCGCGTACTCCTCGAACAGGAAGAACACGTTCGGGTCCTCCACTGACGCGTGCGCGCGGTACTCGAGGCAGCCGGGCTCCGCTCGCGTCAGCGGAACCATCGCCTCGAGTACCGCGCGCACCGCGTCGGCCTCCCCTTCCCGGACCAGGTAGGTGGCCGCGATCACGTAGCTCACAACTCGATCCCCCAGGACACGTAGTTGGCCGCGATCGTCAGAGCTCAATCCCCCAGGTCGCCAGGGCAGCGTCGGAGACCAGCTGCAGCTTCTCGTACTGCTGATCCTGCGTCATCTCGTTGCCGCCCTCGGCAACGGAGGCGAAGCCGCACTGCGGGCTGATTGCGAGGTAATCCCAGTCGATGTACTGGGTCGCCTCGTCGATCCGCGCCTGCAGGTCGTCGATCGTCTCGAGCTCGGGCGACTTGCTGCTGACCAGACCCAGCACCGCCATCTTGCGGTCGGGCATGAACCGCAGCGGCTCGAACCCGCCCGCGCGCTCGCTGTCGTACTCGAGCAGGAAGCGCTCAACCGGCAGCTCGCTGAACATCCGCTCCGCGATCGGCTCGTAGTCGCCCTCCCCCAGCCACATGCTCGACTGGTTGCCGCGACAGATGTGAATGCCGATCGAGTAGGTCCGATGCGGCCGCTCGATCCCGTCGAGCGCGAGCATGTCTGCCTTGAGCATCTGCTCAAACGCCTGCTCGCGGGTGAGCCCGTCCGCGCGCTCGCGCGTGTAGTCGCCGAGGAAGGCGGAATAGCCCGGGTTGTCGAGCTGGACGTACTGCACACCCTCAGCGAACAGCGCCTCGATCTCAGCCTTGGTGATCGCGGCGACCTCAGCCGCCAGCTCCTCACGCGACTCATAGAACTCGTTGGTCACGCCCTCGATCCAGAAGCGATCGACGAGGAAGCCCGGAGCGATCAGCGTGACCTTGATCGGGTCCCTGGTGAGCGTGCGCAGGAAGGCGACGTCACCCTCGGTCATGCGCCTGACCTGCTTGACGCGGCCGGTGACCAGATACTGCTTGCTGGGCATCGTCACGACACCGCCGTCGCTCTTCCAGGGCATCTCGACGGTGCGCATTTCGACACCCTCAACCGCATCGGCGAAGCCGGAGCGGAAGTCACGCCGGCGGAATTCGCCGTCGGTGAGGATGTCGATCCGCGACTGCTTCTGGCGCTTGACCGCCTCCGCGATCTCCTCGTCCTCGACCTTGCGCAGCTCGTCGGCGTCGATCATCCCTGCCTCGAGCCGCCTACGCGCTTCCAGCAGACGCTGCGGACGCAGCAGACTGCCGATCTGATCCCCACGGAACTTGCTTGAGTTGGCCATCGCTAAACCTCCTAGAGCTTTCCCGACCCGCCGCGGGCCGCTACAGACCTAAACCTTCTTCTGGCCCCAGGCCTCGAACTCGAGTTCGTAGCCGGCCGCCTCAAGCGCCGCCTTGGCGATCTGTTCGTCCTCGTCCGCGCGCCCGCCGGCGATCCCGAGGCCGCCGATGAGCTCGCCGTCGCGCTTGATCGTGATTGCACCGTCGGTCGCCATGATCGGCCAATGGCCGAGCTGCGACACCGCCGAGAAGAACACCGGCTCGTGCTCGGCCCAGCCCTTGAGCATGCTGGCGGGGCGCTGCATCACGGCCGCCGTGTACGCCTTGGAGATCGCGATCAGCGGCGTGATCGGGCGGGCACCGTCCTGGCGCTCGACCATCACGATGAACCCGCCGGCGTCGACAACCGCCGCTGAGATCGACTTCTGGAACTCGGCGGCCTTGGCCTGCGCCTGCGCGATCAGCTCGCGCGCGTCATCGGCTGTGAGTGACATCTGGTCCTTTCTCAGGGCGTTCAGGCGTAGACGGTCTCGAGGAAACGCCCGACCGCGGCGTTGAACAGGTCAGGGCGTTCCCAATACATCGAGTGCGGTCCGTTCGCAACCAACTCGAGCACCGACCCGGGCACGAGCTCCTGCGCGCGCCGGATCGTCGCCGGCCTGATGACCGCGTCGTTCTCCCCGGCCAGGAAGCAGATTGGCACGCCGAGGTTGGCGAGCGTGTCGAGCGTCGGGCCACCGACCGTCAGGTTGCGCAGATCCTGCATCTTCGCGCGGTTGAACGTGCCCATCTGACGGAACAGGAAGGTCAGCTCGGGGCTCGACTCCTGGAAGGACCTGCTCATCAGACGGTCGAGCACGGGCAGCTTCTCCGCCTCGGCGCGGTCAGCCTTCACCAGCTCCGCCAGCTCCGGGTTGTCGAGCCCGCCCAGCGAGTGCGCCAGCACGACACCGGCCACACGATCGGGGTGGGCGACCGCCACCTTCAGCGCCGCCGAGGCGCCGATCGACTGGCCGACGATGACGGCCTTCTCGATGCCGGCGCCGTCAAGCACGGCGAGGATGTCACCGGGGAACTCGAGGCTGTCGTACTCGTCGAGCTCTGAGGTCGAGCGACCAAAGCCACGCAGGTCGATCGTGACGACCGAGTACCCGCGCCTGGTGAAGTACGGGGTCTGCTGCCACCAGGCAGCGTGGTGTCCGCCGGATCCGTGCACGAACAGCACGGCCGGACCCTCGCCGTGGACCTCGTAGTAGATCTCGGCGCCGTCTGATTTGGCGAATGGCACTTTGTCTACCAGTCCCGGTTGCCGTGGTAGACGAGTTCGATCATCGTGCCGTCCGGGTCACGGATGTAACAGAACTTCGAATTGTTCTGCGGTCGCTCGACCGGCTTGGTGTACCGGATGCTGAGGCTGTTGAGGTGGTCCAGGAAGCCGTCCCAGTCCTCGACCTCGATCGCGTAGTGGTACGGAGCCATGCGGTCCATCTCCTCGACCGGCGTGAAATGCAGGTCGAACTTGCCGCGCGTCATCAGCAGCACCTTGGTGTCGCTGAAACGGCTCACATCCTGATGCTTCATCCCGAAGACCTTCGTGTACCAGTCCTTGGTCCGCTCCGGGTCGGTGGTGGGGAAGTTGACGTGGTGGATCGAGTAGGGCTCAGACTCGCTCACTTGCTGCCTCTTTCTTTTCCGCTTTACGGGGCGGCTGCGCCAGGACGACGCTGTTACGCAGCGCGCCGATGCCGCTGATGTTGATCTCGACCGTGTCACCCGGTCCGATCGGCAGGGTGCCGTCCGCACCCATCCACAGCACGTCACCGGGCTGGATCGTTATGTACCTGGTGATCTCGACGATGTAGTCGATCGTGTCGAAGATCATGTCACCGGTGCTGAAGGTCACGACGCTGTTTCCGTTGACCCGCATCGTCGTCGTCGCGTCGGCCGGGTTGGCATCGGTTGCGATCCACGGGCCCATCGGCTTGAAGGTGTCGCAGTTCTTGGCGCGCCAGAAGGTGCGGTCGTTGCGCTGCCAGCTGCGGGCACTGACGTCATTGCCGATCGTCCATCCGAAGATCGCCTCACGCGCCTGATCGCGGGAGGCGTTGCGCAGCTGACGCCCGATCACGGCCACGATCTCAGGCTCGGCCTCGAGTGAGTCGTCGAGGTCGGCCGGAACCACGATCGAATCACCGTGAGCGATCAGCGCGTTGTTGGCGCGGTAGCCGATCTCCGGGCGCTCCGGCAGCTTCGCGACCGGGTTGCCGCGGGCCTTCGCGTGCTCGATGTGGCCGCGGTAGTTGAGCCCGACGCAGAAGAACGTGCTGGGGATCACCGGCGGCAGCAGCCGCAGCCCGGACAGCGCGCGATGCCTGCCGGTGACGGTGTGCTCACCCCAGGGCTCGCCGTTGACGACCGTGACGCGGTCGCCCTCGATGATCCCGTACCTGGCCGAGCCGTTGTCCTGAAAGCGGCACCAGTTCATGTGCGGCGGCACCGGTTCATGAGAGCTTGTGGGAGACCCGCTTGGTGATCATGTAGTCGTGCAGGCCCTCGGCGCCACCCTCCTTGCCGTAGCCGCTCTCCTTGATGCCGCCAGACGGGGCCTCGGGTACGGAGCCCCCGCAGTGGTTGATCGAAAGGATCCCGGCCTCGAGCCCGTACTTCAGGCGGTTGGCCGTGGCTGAAGACCGGGTGAAGCCATACGCGGCGAGTCCGTAGGGCAGGCTGTTTGCGAGCTCGAGCGCCTGATCGAGGTCACTGAAGGGGACGACCGGAGCGATCGGGCAGAACGGCTCCTCGATCATCACGCGCGCGTCGAGCGGCACATCGGTCAGCACGGTCGGTTCGAAGAACCAACCCGGACCCTCGATCGGCGAGCCTCCGGTTGCGACGACGGCGCCCCGCTCCCGCGCATCGGCCACCAGCGAGACAGCGGCCTCGAGCCGGCGCGGGTTGGCCATCGGGCCCATCCGCACGCCGTCCTCCAAGCCGTTGCCGACCTTCAGCGCACGCGCGGTCTCGACCAACTTATCGACGAACCGGTCATACAGCGACTCGTGCACAATCAGCCGGCTCGGCGAGGTACAGACCTGGCCGGAGTTTGCGAACTTCGCGGCGGCGGTGCGGGCCGCCGCCTGCACCGGGTCGGCATCCTCACAGACGACGACCGGTGCGTGGCCGCCGAGTTCCATCATCGCCGGCTTCATCTGCTTGGCCGCCAGTGCGGCCAGATGCTTACCGACCGGGATCGATCCCGTGAACGCCACCAGGCGGATGATCGGCGAGGAGATCAGGTGCTCGGAGATCTCGGCCGGCACCCCGAAGACGATGTTCAGCACTCCCGGCGGCAGCCCGACCTCCTCGTAGCAGCGCGCGATCTCACAGATCGTCGCGGGTGTCTCCTCCGAGGGCTTGATGATGATCGAGCAACCCGCGGCGAGCGACGCAGAGATCTTTCGCATCGGCGACCCGGACGGGAAGTTCCACGGAACGAACGCGGCCACCGGACCTACCGGCTGGTGAATCACGGTCAGCTCGGTGTCGTGATCGAAGGGGATGATCCGCCCGTAATGGCGCTTGGCCTCCTCGGCGTAGATGTCGAGCAGCTTGGTCGAGCCGAAGATCTCGCCGCGCGCCGCGGCGAACGGCTTACCCTGCTCGAGCGTCATCGTGCGGGCGATCGAGTCGGCGCGATCGCGGATCAGCGCCGCGGCCCGGTGCAGGACCGCTCCGCGTTCGTCGACCGTCCTGCCGCTCCACTCCTGAAACGCGCGCGAAGCAGCGGCGAGCGCGCGGTCGAGATCGGCAAGGCCGGCGTGCGGCACGGTGCCGAGTACGGCGCCTGTCGCGGGGTTGTAGACCTCCTCGGAGCGGCCGCTCGAGCCCTCGCCCCATTCCCCGTCGATGAACAGTCCGACGTTCGGGTAGTCGCCGCTCACAGCTCTTCCTTCTGGCCGTTGGTGGTCAGCATCCAGAGGTGGTGCGGTGGCCGCTCCTCGTAGATGTTCGGCCCGTAGCTGTCGTCGACGCGGTCCATGTCGGCAGCGAGCTCGACGCGCCCGCCGCACGGCGCATGGAAGAAGCGGAACACGTTGGAGCCAATCGTGTGGCGCCCGAACCGGCGCGACTCCTGCCAGCCGCTGCCGACCATGTGGTTACCGCCCTCGACGACCTCGTCGAAGCTTGAGACCTCGCACGCGATGTGGTTGAGGGCCGTCCGATCGGCACGGTGTCCCAGCAGCAGCGTGTGCTGGTCGTCGTCGCCCTCAGCCTGCATGAACGTCCCCATGTCGGTCGCCTGGTCGGTGACCCTGAAGCGCAGTCGATCGGTGTAGAACGCGACCGCGTCGCGCCAGCCCGCGGCGGGTATGAAGTAGGCGACGTGGCAGACGCGATAGGGATGGGCCCGGCCGAGGCGATCGAGCGGCTCGTTCCAGCGGCCCTCGTGCCCACTCGAGTTGACCCCGCGATGCGCGATCTCGGCTCCGGTCCGGCGCATCAGCCTCAAGCCGACGCCGAAGCCGGTGTGGTCGTGGGTGTGCAGTCCACCCTCGTCATCTGTGGTGACCTCGCGGTCGACCGCCAGCGCCTCGCCGAGCTCCCGCAGGTCCTCAGCGTCGGCTACTCCCCAGACCGCCTCGCGCAGCGTCGAGCCAGGATCGGCCGAGGCCGCGGCCGCCAGGCCAGGGTCATCAAGCGGGCGCATGTGCAGCTGCTGCCCCGCGGGTGTGACGAACATCGCCCCGGCGTGTACCGGTTCGGCCTGCACGAGCCCATAGTCATTGAAAAAGCGGATGCATTCCTCGACGTCCTCGACGCCGTAATGCAGCTCCTCTACACGGCAGATACCCATGTCAAAGCCTCCTGTCGATTGAGGCTAGCGGACGGTTAAGGGCCCTCAGCAGCGGCCGGCGCAACGTTACGTTGCGGCTTTTGCATCAGCGGCTGCGACTGCTGCAGCGACGCCGTTCGAGCTGCCGTTGGCGCTCTCCATCGTGACCGGTCCGTCGATCGGGAAGCGCTTGAACCAGTCTGCGATGTAGTCCAGGAACACGCGGAACTTCTTGACCGATTGCAGGCCCGGCGGATACACGACGTACAGCGGCCGCGACTGGACCTCATACTCGGGCAGCACGACCTGCAGACGGCCCCGGCGGATATCGTCGAAGATCGGGCGCAGCGGCAGCAGTGCGATTCCGAGCCCCTCGAGCACCGCCTTGTTGAGCACGAGGTAGGTGTTGGAGCTGAAGCCGCCCGGCGGCACCTTGTAATACTGGGTGCGACCGCCGTGCTCGAAGTGCCAGACGGGGTCCTCGGTGTGGACGAGACAGTCGTGCTCGGCCAATTCGAGCGGCTCAGCCGGCATCCGCCGGCGCCGCAGATAGACCGGGGCCGCGCAGAGCACGAAAGGCAGCGTCGCCACCCGCCGCACCTTCACTGAGGAGTCGCGCAGCTGCTTGGTGTGGAACGCCAGGTCATAGCCCTGATCGATGAATCCGTACGTGCGGTCCGCCATGCCGCCGACGTCGAAACGCACGCGGATCTGCGGATGATCGCGCGCGAACGCCGCAATCGCGTCGGACAGATCGAGGCTGCCGATCCACTTCGGCGAGATCACGGACAGCGCGCCCTCAGCACGATCGTGCTCGCCGCGGATCGATGCATCCTCGCGGTCGAGCTCCTCGAGCAGCCGCTGCGAGAACTCGAAGTAGCGCTGGCCCTGCTCGGTCAGGCTGACGGCGCGAGCGGTGCGGTTGACCAGCCGCACGCCCAGCTGGCGCTCGAGCTCCGAGATGTGTCGCGAGATCAGCGAACCGGACACGCCGAGCGAGCGCGCGGCCGCACTGAAGCTCTCGGCTCGAGCTGCCGCGACGAAGCTCTTCATGACGGTTATGCGATCCATACGTCAGCCCTGCTGACCCACGCTTGCTGGCTGTGGGTCAGCGCTAAAGGTAGACCCTAGGCGGCGGCGACGTGCGTAAAACCGCGAATGTCGGGGTATGGCGGCTCACGGTCAGGCTGAAGATCGACCTCGAAGGCGTTCAGGCAGAACGCCAGCATCGAGTAGTTGCCGAGCGTGCCGATGATGTCGACGCACCCCTGCGACCCGAACAGCTCTTGCGCCTCCGCAAAGGTCTCGTCGCTGACGAAGTGTTCGGTCAGAAGCTCGGTGCAGAAGCGGTAGATCACGTCCTGGTCACGGTGCTCGCCGAAGTCCGGCCGCTGCTTGCGTGCCAGCTGCTCCAGCGCCTCACGGCTGACGCCGGCATCGACGCAGCGGTCGATGTGCGCATTCCACGAGTACTGGGCATCGAAGTTGCGCGCGGCGACCAGCAGGATCAGCTCGCGCAGGCTCAGATCCAGGCTCGACTCGAATCGGGCGAAGGCGCCCAGCGCCTCGACCCGGTCGCAGAGCTCGGGGCTGTGCAGCCAGCACAGGAAAGGCCCGCGGGTGCCACCGCGCTTGCCGCTGATGCGGTCCGACAGTTCCTTCTGGCGCGGAGTCATGTCCTCCGGCGTGAGTTTCGGCAGTCTCAATGGTCCTCCCTCGCGTCTACTCGGTCCGCAGCACGGTATCCACGACTGGCGCACCCGGCGTGCAACTTAAGCTTGCGCGCCTGAAGACTGAGCGCCGGCTGGGCCTTGCGATACTCGCCGCAATGCCAGCACTTCTCAAGTTCAACGAGATCCCACGGATCAGCCGCGGCAGCGGCATCTGGACCGTCCCGCTTGCGACCGGTCAAACGACCGGCGACATCAACGAGTTCGTCACCGGCATCAGCGCCTACCCGGTCGGCGAGGGCGCCCCGTTCCACAGTCACAACTGCGACGAACAGGTGGTGATTCTGTCCGGTGGCGGCGAGGTCGAGGTCGACGGCGTGATCACGCCGCTGGCCCAGTACGACGGTGCATACATCGAGGCCGACAAGATCCACCGCTACCGCAACACCAGCGACAGCGAACCGATGGTGATCCTCTGGGTCTACAGCTCCAGGGTCGTGACGCGCACGTTCGCCGACACAGGCGAGACCGTCGAGCACCTCTCGGCCGCTGATCTGATGGGCGACGCCGAGAGCTGAGATGGACCTCGTCCGGGTGGCCAGCCGCGCCGAGCTGCTCGGCGGCGAGCGCAAGGTGATCGATCAGGGCGAGCACGAGATACTCGTGCTCGCGCTCGACGACTGCATCTACGCGATCGGCAACATCTGCAGCCACGACGAGGTCTGGCTCGACGACGGCATCCTGCACCCGGACACATGCGAGATCGAGTGCCCGATGCATGAGGGTCGCTTCGACCTGCGCACCGGGGCGGCCACGCGCGAGCCGGCGGAGAAGCCGGTGCCGTCCTACGCGGTGAGAATCGAGGGCGACGACGTCCTCGTCGAGATCCCGTAGCCGGTCACTGGGTCAAGCTGCTCTGAGCTGATCGACGACGTACTCGCCGATCGCCAGCGATGAGGTCGCCGCCGGCGAGGGTGCGTTGCGCACCAACACCAGCCCGCCGACCCGTGTGATCCGGAAATCGTCAACCAGCGAACCGTCAGGGTCGAGCGCCTGGGCGCGCACGCCCGCGCCCGCGGGCTCGACATCGGTCGTTGTCAGCGCCGGGATGAAATCCCGTGCGCGGTCGATGAACGCCTTCTTGGAGACCGAGCCCCACATCTCCGCGGCACCCATGCGCCAATGCTTGCGGGCAAGGCGTCGGAACCCTTGCGATTTCAAAACGTCGATCAGATCGGATGCTGAGAAATCCGTGCGCTTGTAGCCCTCACGTTTGAACGCGAGTACGGCGTTGGGGCCGATGTCGACGCCACCGTCGACGCGGCGGGTGAAGTGCACGCCCAGGAAGGGATACGCCGGATCAGGTACTGGATAGATCAGTCCCTTGACCATGTCCCTGCGCTGCGGGACCAGCTGGTAGTACTCGCCGCGGAACGGCACGATCCAGGGCTCGCGGTCCTCGCCCGCCAGCTGCGCCAGCCGGTCCGAATAGAGCCCACCGCACACGACCAGGCGATCGAACAGGAGCTCCTCCCCGGCTGCGCTGCGGACCCGCACCTCACCGCGGCCGCGATCGATCGCCGCCACCTCGAACCCGAGCCTCACAGTGCCGCCGGCGTTGCGCACGTCTTCGGCGTAGGCCCGCGCCACCGCCGGAAAGTCGACGATCGCCGTCTGCGGCGAGTGCAGCGCCGAGACACCGCGCACGTATGGCTCGATGTCGGCCATCTGTGACGGGCTCAGCCGGCGCAGACCGGGGACGCCGTTGGCGACGCCGCGTCGCTCGATCTCGTCGAGCCGCCCGATCTCGTCGGGGTCACGAGCCACGATCAGCTTTCCGCACTCCTCGTAGGCGATGCCGCGCTGCTCGCAATAGGGCTTCAACAACTCGATCCCGCGCCTGCACAGCTGTGCCTTGAGCGAACCGGGCGTGTAGTAGACGCCCGCGTGGGCGACGCCGCTGTTGTGTCCGGTCTGATGAGCGCCGACGCGATCCTCCTTGTCGAGGACGACCAGCTCGATCCCGGGCTCGACCTCGATCAGCCGCCGCGCGACCGCCAGGCCGACGATCCCGGCACCGATCACCCCGACTCGTGAAGCAGCCATCAGCAGCCCGCCGATGAGCTAGGCAGACTTGACCGCGACGGTCTTGACGCGCGTGTAGAACCGCAACGACTCGAGGCCCTGCTCCTTGAACGCGGAGCCCGAGTCGAGGAAGCCGCCGAACGGGTGGTGCACATCCCAGCCGGAGGTCGGCAGGTTTACCGACACCTGTCCGGTGTTCACGTACTCCTCGAAGTAGGCGGCCGCGCCGATGTCCTTCGTGAACACCGCCGCCGACAGGCCGTACTGGGAGTCGTTGACCAGCTCGACAGCCTGCTCGATCCCGTCACATTCGATCACCGCGATCGCCGGACCGAAGACCTCGTCGCTCCAGATCGACATCTGTTGGCTCACGCGTGCGATCACGGTCGGCTCGACGTAGCAGCCGTTGGCGAGCTCCGGAGCTGACGGAGCGCCGCCGCCGGCGAGGATCTCAGCACCCTCGCTGCGGGCACGCTCGAGATGCTCGATCACCTCCGACTGGTGCTTGCGACTGACGACCGGGCCGATGTCCGTCCCAGGCTCCAGGCCGGGGCCGAGCTTCGGCCGTCTGGCGCCCGCAATCAGCTTCGGCAGCAACTCCTCCACGACCGCGCGATCGACGATCACCCGGCTCGTGGCCGTGCAGCGCTGCCCGGCCTGACCGAACGAGGCGGCGACGATCGTCTCCGCAGCCAGGTCGAGGTCTGCGTCAGCCAAGACCGCGCTGGCGTTCTTGCCACCCATCTCCGTCTGCAGGCGGACGTTGCGTCCCGCCAGGTCGCGATGGAGCTGAAGGCCGACGGAGGTGCTGCCGGTGAAGGACACCGCAGCCAGGCGGGGGTCGGACAACAGCGCGGCGGAGATCCTCGATGCGCGGCCGGTGACGGTGCCGAGAACACCGGCGGGCAGGCCGGCGTCGTTCAGAGCCTCGGCCAGGCGCAGCGAGACGACAGGCGTCTCACTCGCCGGCTTGAGAATCACCGCGTTGCCGGCGAACAGCGCCGGTGCCAGCTTGCGCGCCGGCGTCAGCAGCGGGTCGTTCCACGGCGTGATCAGCAGCACCACGCCGACGGGCTCGTTGCGCACGGCGACATTCACATTCGGGCGCGCATCGGCAAGCTCGACTCCCAGCGGCAACCGCGCCAGCGACGCGTAGTAGTCAAGGAAATCAGCCGCCTTTCCGACCTCGACCGTCGCCTCAGCCAGCGTCTTGCCCATCTCCGAGACGAGCTCGCGTGCAATCTCTCCGCCGCGCTCGCGCAGTAATTTCGCGGCGCCCGTCATGACCGCGGCGCGCTGAAGCGGTCGCGTGTGACGCCAGACCTTCGCGCCGCGCTCAGCAGCGTCGTAGACGGCGGTGATGTCGGCGGCGCTCATCGCCGGAACCACGGCGACGGTCGAGTCCACGTTGCTCGGATCGGTCACGGGCAGATCGCCGTCACCGCCGGCTGTGGCCCACTCGCCGTCGAGCAGATTTCCCAAAGTTGCTGAAGACATGCCGTCGATTCTCACATCAGGGGCTAAAACTGGGCTGCACGCAATGTTTGCACCGGGGGCACGAACAGAGCCCGGTTCCCGTGTCACGATTGACGGCAGTCAAGATAGGTTCAAGACGGAGAGAGCAGGGGCTACAAGTGTTCATTGTCGATTCGCAGGTTCACATTTGGAAAGAGGAGACGCCCGACCGCCCGTGGGTTCCGGGTGCGCGTGAGCGCATTCGCCTGAACGGCCACCGCGAGGAGGCCTTCCTCTACGAGGAGTGCCTGGGGCTGATGGACGAGGCCGGTGTCGACCGCGTCATCATCGTCCCACCCTCCTGGGAGGGCGACCGTATCGACTACTCGCTCGAGGCGGCCGAGGCCCATCCAGACCGCTTCGGGATCATGGCCCGCGTCCCTCAGAACAAGCCTGAGGAGGGCAAGGCCTTGATGCGAGAGTTCGCGTCGATCGACGCGATCAAGGGCATCCGCCTGACCTTCCATCGGCCGATCGACCGCAACTGGATGATCGATGGCACCTGCGACTGGATCTGGCCCTATGCCGAGGAGCTCGGGATCAAGATCATGGTCCACGCGCCGATCTGGAAGGCCGAGCTGGGCAAGATCGCCGAGCAGCATCCGGGCCTCAACATCATCATCGACCACATGGGCATCATGGCCCGCTGTGTCGACGACGCGATCGGCTACTGGGTGCAGGAGACGGCCGACCTTCACGTTCACCCGAACATCTCCGTGAAGGTGTCCGCGATCCCGGGTTACTCGACTCAAGCCTTCCCGAACGAGAACATCTTCCCCTACGTCCGCGAGATGATCGAGAAGATGGGTCCGGAGCGCTGTCACTGGGGCACGGACATCACCCGCCTGATGGGTCATGGCCTGACCTGGAAGGACACGATCGAGCAGTTCACGGTCCACATGGGCCTGACCGATGCCCAGCTCGAGCAGGTCATGGGCAGGAGCCTGTGTCGTGTGCTCGACTGGCCGGTTCCCGCTTCCGTCGAGGCCTGACCCGCCCGATGCCCGAGGCATTCGACGGCGGCGAGGCGCTGCTCGAAGCGTTCCGCGCGCTCGATCTGGACCATGTCTTCTCCTCGCCGGGGTCCGAATGGGCCCCGGCCTGGGAGGCGTTCGCGCGTCAGCGCCGGGACCTCAGGCCTGGCCCGCGCTACCACGATCTCACGCACGAGACGCTCGCGGTCGCGATGGCCACCGGCTACTGGCTCGGCAGCAAGCGCCTGGCAGCCGTGCTGCTGCACACCGTGCCCGGCCTCCTGCAGGGCGGCAACGCCGTCCACGGTGCGCTGCTGGCGGGCGCGCCGATGCTGGTCGCCTCGTCCGAGTCGATCACCTACGGCGAGGGCACCGGACCGGATCCGGGCTCGCAGTGGTACCGCAACCTCTCCTTCGTCGGCGGACCGCACCTGGTTGCGACGCCGTTCACCAAGTGGGCGAGCCAGGTCGCCGACGTCTCCACGCTTTACGAGTCGGTCATCCGCGCGGCTGAGTTGTCGCAGCGCTCACCGGCCGGGCCGGTCTACCTGAACATCGCCCTGGAGGCGCTGTTGGCGCCGTGGCAGCCGTCCACGGTGCGCAAGCAGGCCGCGCCCAGCGGGGCGCGGCTCAGCCCACCCTCGGAGATCGAGGCGGTCGCCGCCAGGCTCGCAGGAGCCAAGCACCCGGTGATCTTCACCGAGTCCGCCGGCCGGGATCCCGAGGCGTTCAGGGCGCTGGTCGCACTCGCGGATCTGCTCGCGATTCCGGTGATCGAGCCGCAGTCGGCGGTCTGCGCGAACTTCCCCAAGGACCACCCGCTGCAGCTCGGCAATGACGTCTCGCAGGCCGCCGGCGCGGACCTGCTGCTGCTGGTCGCGTGCCGCTCGCCGTGGTATCCGCCGAGCAACGACCTGGCGCCCGAGGCCGAGGTGGTCGTGATCGACGAAGTCCCTCAGCGTCCGCACATCGTCTACCAGGTGCTGCATGCCGACGTCTATCTCGAGGGTGGAATCGCATCGACGCTGAGCGCCCTTGTCGAGACCAGCCGTCGCAAACTCGACACCAGCCTCGTGGCCGAGCGCCAACTGCGCTGGAGCGAGGTCCACGACAAGCAGCACGCGGACCTGCGGGCCGCCGAGGAGAAGGCGTCGGCCAATACCGAGAGGATCACACCCGTGCTGCTCGCCAAGGTGCTGCGCGAGGAGCTCGACGAGGACACGATCTTCGTCGACGAGACGATCACCCACAGCCGCATCGTCCAGCAGCACCTGCGCTGGAACGAGCCCGATCGCTGGTTCTACGTGCAGGGCGGGCTGGGCCAGGGGACGGGTGTCGCGCTCGGCATGAAGCTGGCGCGACCGCAACAGCCGGTCGCGTTCGTGGTCGGCG
Organism: uncultured Actinomycetota bacterium; assembly: GCA_963790635.1. Taxonomy (GTDB): domain Bacteria; phylum Actinomycetota; class Thermoleophilia; order Solirubrobacterales; family Solirubrobacteraceae; genus Palsa-465. Next base: position 117,241 of record CAWBPJ010000007.1, read on the forward strand.
ACGGTTCCTTCCTCTACAACCCGATCGTTCAGGCGCTGATGGCCTCCAAGGACGAGGACCTGCCGCTGCTGATCGTGATCTTCAACAACCGCCAGTACCTGTCGATGAAGTTCAACCACCTGCGCTTCTACCCCGATGGCGCGGCTGTTGCGGGCAACGACTTTGACGGCGTCGACCTCTCCAGCCAGCCGCCACTGTCCGAGTTCGGAGCGCCGTTCGGCTTCCCCGGCTGGGAGGTCTCAGACCCCGCTCAGCTGCGGGCCGTGATCGGCGAGGCCAAGGCGGCCGTCGCCGGCGGCACGACCGCGATCGTCAACGTCCTGTTCTGACAAGCCCGCCGGGCGCGCGCCTGCGGCCCGGTGCCCTGCCTGACCACAAGGAGCCCCCACCGTGCCACCACAGAGAGTTCGGCTCGCCGCCGATGACCTGCGCTCACTTGCGACCGGGGTGCTGATCGCCGCCGGACTCAGCGCCGACGATGCCAGGGTCGTCGCGAACGCCTTCGTCTGGGCGAACCTGCGCGGCGTCGATTCGCACGGCGTCTCCCGACTGCCGCGATACCTGGAGCTGTTCGACAAGGGCGAGGCCAACGCGCACCCGTCGATCGAGATCAAGCACGTGCGCGATGCCGCGATCCTGGTCGACGCCGACCGAGCGCCGGGCCCGCTGGCGCTCAGCCACGCGATGCGCGAGGCGATCTCGACGGCGCATACGACCGGCGTCGCGTGGGCGGCCGTACGCGGCACGGTGCACACCGGCGCGATCGGCTACTACACGAGCATGGCCGCCGCCGAAGGGATGGCCGGCATCGGGATCGTCGCCGGCGTCCCGAACATGGCGTATGAGGGCGCCCGCGGCGCCGGCGTCGCGACCAGCCCACTGGCGATCGCGGTTCCGGCGGCCAGGCACCCTGACTTCGTGCTCGACATGGCGACGGCGACGATCGCGCTCGGCAAGATCGCGCAGTACAGGGCGCGCGGCGAGTCGCTGCCGGAGGGTGTCGCGGTCACGGCCGACGGGCTGCCCACAACCGATCCGGCAGAGGCCAGGATTCCGCTGCCTGTGGGTGGCGCCAAGGGCTCCGGCATGTCACTTGCGTTCGAGCTGCTGGCCAGCGGCCTGGCCGGCAACCCGATCGTGTCCGAGTTCCATGCCGGCAACAAGGGCCACCGCCAGAACGCGACGTTGATCGCGATCGACGTTTCCGCGTTCCTGCCGCTCGAGGAGTTCAAGGCGATCGTCGACGACACGATCGACGCGGTCACCGCCCTCCCGGCGGCCGGTGAAGCGCCGGTGCTGACCCCCGGCGCGCGCGGTGCGGCGACCTATGCCGAACGCACCCGTGACGGCGTACCGCTGCCTCCGAAGATCTGGGGTGAGATCGTCGAGGCCGCCGAGCGGCTCGGGGTGCCGGTCCCGGAACCGGTCGCGGCCGGCTGATCGGCGCGGAAGCCGTCCTTGCTGATGCCGGCAGGAGCGAATCTGACAATCGCGCAGCCCGCCGTCGATTGGCTTAAAACCGCCGATTTTCAGGAGCGATCATGACAATCGCCCGCGGCCTGCGCGATTTGCGCAAATGCTCCTGCTAGGAAGGGTCTGGTCGGCGAGCCTGCCAGTCTGCCGGTGATCCCGCCAACCTGCCGGCTGCCAACCTGCCGGCTGCCAACCGCCGGCTGCCAACCCGCCGGCTCCAACCCGTCGCCTGTGGACGCCACCGCGCCGGCCAGCGCGCCCCTCTACACTCCGGCGCACGCTCGGTCGCGCCGAGCTTCCCGGAGAGGTGGCCGAGTGGCTGAAGGCACTCGCCTGCTAAGCGAGTAAGGGGGGAAACCTCCTTCGCGGGTTCGAATCCCGCCCTCTCCGTTCGCTGTCCGCCCGGCTGGGCGCACAGGTGTCAGCCGCGTTCGGCGTCCTGCACGAGCAGTGCGATCTGCACCCGGTTCTCCAAGCGCAGTTTGGCGAGGATCGCCGAGACATGACTCTTGACGGTTGCGACGCTCAGGTGCAGCTCGGACGCGATCGCGGCGTTTGACCTGCCCTGCGCGATCGCAGATGCGATCTCACGGTCGCGCGGCGAAAGCTCGCTCAGCACCGCCAGCGCCTCAGCGTGCCGGAGTGTCGCGTCTCCGTCGCCGGCGAGCCGGTCGATCAGCCTACGTGTGACCGCTGGCGACAGCATGCTCTCGCCGGCGGCGACGAGCTCGATCGCCCGCACGATCTCAGTCGGCGGCGTGTCCTTGACCAGGAAGCCGGCGGCCCCGCGACGCAGCGCTCGCAGAACCTGATCGTCGGTGTCGAAAGTGGTCAGGACCAGAACCGCCGGCGGCTGCGGCTGGCGGCGCAACAGCTCCAACGCGGCGATTCCGTCGACGTTAGGCATCCGCAGATCCATCAGTACGACGTCCGCGCGGTGACGATCGAGCGCGGCCAGGACCTCGCTGCCGTCTGCCGCCTCCCCCACAACCTCGATCCCATGAGCGCCGCCGAGCATCATCGTCAGCCCGGCCCGCACCAGCGCGTCATCGTCGACGATCAGCACGCGAATCGTCGACCCGCGCGCAGCCTGCTCTGCGGAACCGGTCATCCGACCTCTTCCTCGTCAATCTCAGGTGCGCTCCACGGCAGCAGCGCCGTCAGCTGGAAGCCACCTCCGGGCAACGGTCCGGTCCTCAGCTGACCGCCGGCAAGCGTGACTCGCTCTGCGAGGCCGACGAGACCGGTGCCCGAACCGACATGGTCGCCCGACTGGGAGTCCGATCCTGGGCGTGAGGTCGCGTCGGCCGGTCCGGCCTGTCCCACCCGCGGCCGGTTGATGACCTCGACCCGCAGCCCCGCCGGCCGGTCACCATCGACCACGATCGCGACAACCTGTCCCGGCGCGTGCTTGCGGGCGTTGGTGAGCGCCTCCTGCACGAGCCTGTACACCGTTCGGCCGAGGATCGGTGAGATCGACTGGCCCTCCAGATCGTCTCTGAGCGAGACGTCCATGCCGGCGACCCGCGACTCCTCGACCAGCCTTCCCAGGTCGGCGATCGTCGGCTGAGGTGGCTGCGGCTCCTCGAGCTCGGACCCGGTGCGAAGCACGCCGATCACCTCACGCAGCTCCTCCTGAGCGGCGCGCGCGCTGACACGGATGACGGCGGCTGCCCGCGCGATCTCTTCGGGGGAGGCGTCCGGGTTGAACTCGAGCGCGCCGGCGTGAACGCTCAGCAGCGAGATCCGGTGGGCCAACACGTCGTGCATCTCGCGTGCGATCCGTTCGCGCTCGGCGAACTGAGCGTCCCGCACCCGCAGGTGCTGCTCGGACTCGGCACGGCGCGCCCGTTCCTGCAGTGAAAGCAACAGCTCGCGGCGGGCGTGCACGAACCAACCGAGCCCGACCACCGCCACGGTCACGAGCGACCAGAACACGACGGTCGGGTAGTTGTAGTGCTCCTGGGAGTAGATCGCGGCGCAGGTCACGCCGGCGATCACAGACAGCCCAGCCACCTGGAGCGTGCGGCGCGGCATGCAGTGGACGGCCACCGTGAAGAGCGCCACGATCGCCACGCCGCCCGCGGCTTCGCTCACGGTCGACAGGCCCACCGCGAGCCACCCGACGGCAAGCGGATGGCGACGCCGCACCCAGACGAGCAGGCACGCCGGAAGGCCGAGCGCCGCGTCGATCACAAACAGCGTGGTTCCGACGTGATGGCGGTGACTGGCGATCTGGCCCAGGGCGACGATCAGCGCGAAGCTGAAGAACATCGTGTCCACGACCCAGTCACGCAGTGACCGCGGAAGGTCGGTGCCGCCATTCGCGTCACGCTCGGCCCCCTCGGTACCGATCACGGCAGGCAGCAGCCAGCGCTGCCAGCGCGGGAGCGAACGATCAGCACGCGGCTCGGCGCTTGCGGGTGCGGAGGTGGAGGCGCTCACAGACCTGACGGTAGGGCGAGGCGCGCCACAACGCCACCAACTTAAGTAGATGCTCGCGCTCCGAAGGTGGTGCGAGGAGCCGTCGATCGGACCGGCAATTCCCGACGTTCGGCCCTAGCGGCGCGCGGTCCGAGCAGGCGACGCTACCGGACATGATCGAAGCCAACTCACTCACCAAGCGTTACGACGGCAGCACCGCCGCCCGCGATGTGTCGTTTCGCTGCGAACCCGGAACCGTGACCGGGTTCCTCGGGCCGAACGGCGCCGGCAAGTCGACCACCCTGAAGATGCTCTGCGGGCTGGCGCAACCGAGCGCAGGCAATGCGACTGTGCTTGGACGCGCGTTCGCCGAGCTGCCCAACCCCGGTCGCCGCGTTGGCGTCCTGATCGACGCATCGGCACAGCACAGTGGTCGTCGCGGGCTCGAGGTCCTGGCGACATCAGCTCAGCTGATGGGCGTGGACCGCCGCCGTGCCGACGCCATGCTCGAGCTGGTCGGGCTCGACCGCGCGGCCGCGCAGAAGCGGGTCGGGCAGTACTCGTTGGGCATGCGGCAACGGCTCGGCATCGCGCACGCGCTACTGGGCGATCCCGAGGTTCTGATCCTCGACGAGCCCGCCAACGGGCTCGATCCCGAGGGTATGCGCTGGATCAGGTCCCTGCTAAGGGACTTCGCGGACCGCGGCGGGACCGTGCTGCTCTCCTCCCACCTGCTGCACGAGGTTCAGGCCACCGCCGACAGACTCGTCGTCATCGCCCGCGGGCGAATCGTGGCTGAGGGAACACCGAGCGAACTGCTCGGGACCGGACAGCAGACGATCGTTCGCACCGCCGACGGCGGCCCCGCCGACGGCCTTCTCCGGGCGGCACTGGCCGAGGACTCGATTTCGCTCCAGGGCAGCGGCGACGGCTGCCTCCTCACCGACGCCGATCCGAGCGCGGTCGGCCGCGCCGCGCTGCGCGGCGGCATTGCCCTCGCGGAGCTGCGGCCGGAAGGTGAGAGCGCAAGCCTCGAACAGCTCTTCTTCCGGCTGACCGCGGACGCCGAACCCGATCAAGACCACGACGCGAGCCACGAGCTCGAGGAGGCCGTTCGATGAGCGTTATCACACCAATCCCGCTGGCGGGCGCGACCCCGTCCACGGACATGGGCAGAGACCACCGCCCGGGACCGCTGCGGCTGATCGCGGTGGAGCTCCGGAAGATGGTGAACACACGATCCGGCTTCTGGGTGCCGATCGGCGTCGGCCTGATCACGCTTCTGGTGGCGGTGATCGCCTCGACCAATCATGGGGGCCGCAGCGCAACGTTCACGCATGTGCTGCATGCCGCTTCGGTTCCCGCCACGTACCTGCTGCCCGTGATGGGCGTACTGCTGATCTGCAGTGAGTGGTCACAGCGCACAACGCTGACGACGTTCACGCTCGTACCGAGCCGTACGCGTGTGATCGCGGCCAAGCTGGGGGCGAGTGTGATCGTCTCGACGATCGCACTCGCCTTCTGCCTCCTGTTGGCGCTCGTGTTCGCTTCGGCGCTCGGCAGCGCACCCGGTGGCCCGGGCGCGCTCTCCTGGCAGGTCGTCGCCCAGAGCTGGCTTTTCCTCGTCTCCGGCATGATCATGGGCCTGGCGTTCGGGGCTGCGATCCTGGTCAGCGCCCCGGCGATCGTCGGCTACCTACTGCTGCCCACGATCTGGGAGGCGGTCGTGGGCAACATCAGCGCGCTTGACGGCGTGGCCCGTTGGCTGGACGCGCCGGACACACTGGCCCCGTTGACCCAGGAGGCGCTGACCGGCATCCAATGGGCGCACGCACTGGCGACGTTCGCAGTCTGGATCGGCATCCCGATCGCAATCGGGTGGGCGAGGATCGGCCGCGGGGACGTCGACTGACGCCCGCGAAAGCAGGCTCATCGGTCTACATTCGCCCGCCGTGCTTGCTGCTACGGCGGGCTCCTGCAGCGCCCTGCTGTGAGCGCGGCGGGACTAGCGTTCGATCGCGAGGCGGATGCCGACGCCGACCAGCACCAGTCCGGAGAGCCTGTCGATCCGGGCCTTGACACGCGGGCGGCTGAGCACCTCTGAGAGCCTGACCGCGGCCAGCGCGTAGCTGCACATCCAGATGATGTTGATCGCGATGAAGATCCCGCCGAGCAGCAGCATCTGTGGCAGGGCCGCCGCGCCGGGCGAGATGAACTGGGGCAGCAGGCTCGTGAAGAAGATCCCGACCTTGGGATTGGCCAGGTTGCTGATCACTCCCTGCCGGAAGCCGCCGCGACCGTCGATCGCGCGGCCGGCGCCGGCCGCGCGCGCAGGTGTATCCCCGGGATGACGTGAGTCCCACAGCGCTCGCGCCCCGATCCAGATCAGATACAGCGCCCCGAGCAGCTTCAGCGTGTCGTATACCGCCGCCGAGCTACGGAGGACCGCCGCCACCCCGAGCGCCGTCGCCAACGTCCATGTCGCCAGGCCGACGTTGACGCCGATCGCGCTACCGAGTGCCGCCTCGCGCCCGTGGACGAGCGCGTTGCGGGTGACGACGGCGGTGTCAGGACCGGGCAGCAACGCGATCGCGGTCACGACGCCGATGTAGACGAGCAGGTGGTGCGGCATATCCGCAGTATTCCACTGTCCTCGACCCGACCGGAGACGTCGCCGCCACACCCGACCCGCGGCGAGTCCCGACAAGGCGCTTACCGGCTCGTATAGGGCGGGCAGAGGTATGGTACCTTTGCACTAAAGCGGTTTAGTAGAGGAGAGCAATCAATGCCCGCACCCAGCCTCCAGGAAGGCATCGACCGTTCCGGATCGGCCGTCAATCTGCTGTGGAAGCCCGGCGCCCCGCCCTGGAATCCCCCGGTCGTGCCTCCGCAGTTCGTCGGCTGGAGCGTTGAGCAGACAGCGGCATTTGAATCGGCGGCGCTGTCCGACCTCTCACACCACATGCGCGACCTGTTCATCGAGGGTCCGGACGCGACCCGCCTGCTCGCGGACGTCAGCGCCAACAACTACCAGAGCTTCGCGATCGGCCAGGCCAAGCAGTTCGTGCCTGTGACCGCCGAGGGCAACATGGTCCAGGACGGCATCCTGATGCGCGACGCCGAGGACCACTACACGCTCACCGGCCCGCCGGCCTCGCAGTCATGGGTGCTGTTCCACGGCGAGCGCGGCGACTACGACGTGACCTTCAGGGACGACCCCGACTCTGAGTTCCGGCCTGGTGACCCGGTCCTGTTCCGCTACCAGGTGCAGGGCCCCAACGCGCTCGCCCTGGTCGAGTCGATCTTCGGCGGAGCGCTGCCGGAGACGAAGTTCTTCCACGCCGCCGCGGTTAGCCTGGACGGGCGTAGCTTCCGTGCGCTGCGCCACGGCATGGCCGGCCAGGCCGGCTACGAATTCATCGGCGACTATGCCGACGGTGCGCACGTCAAGGGGGCGCTGCTGAAGGCCGGCGCCGAATTCGGCCTCGTGCAGGTGGGAGCGATGGCATATGCCACCAACGGCGTCGAGAGCGGCTGGATTCCGACCCCCACGCCCGGGATCTATACGGCGCCCGAGCTACGCGAATACCGCGAATGGCTGAGCCTGTTCTCGTTCGAGGGTCAGAAGCCGCTCCACGGGAGCGCCTTCTCGCCTGACATCGAGGATTACTACGTCACCCCGTGGGAGCTGGGATACGGGCGCTCGGTCGCCTTCAACCACGACTTCATCGGGCGCGAGGCGCTCGAGGCGAGCCGGGACAACGTCTCCCGTACAAAGGTCACGCTGGAGCTAGACGAGGACGACGCCCGGCAGGCGTTCCCGGACCTCGACTACCTGCTCACCTACGGGCGGCACCGCATCGAGCTGGACGGGGAGCTGATCGGCGTCACCTTCTACACGACGCACATCGCCCGGCTGGGGCGGATTCTGGCGCTCTCGCTGATCGACGGTGAGCACGCCGAACCGGGCACTCCGGTGGATCTCGTGTACGGATCTCACCCCGGCGGCGATGTCCCGCCCGATGCGGACCTTGGCTTCCCGCGCCTGCGTGCGACCGTGCAGCCGTCGCCTTACAACGAGTACGCTCGCACCAAGTACCGAGCAAATGCACTCACCTGAATGAACCCCGTTGTTGTAGGCGTCGATGCCGTGGGGATCGACGAGCTGGTTGCCGTCGCGCGCGACGGCGCGGGCGTGGAGCTCTCGGAGTCCGCCTTGGCAGCGGTTCGTTCCGGACGCGGGATCATCGGCGCGCTCGCCGATGATCCGCAGCCGCATTACGGGGTCTCGACCGGATTCGGCGCGCTGGCCACGCAGCAGATCCCGCCCGAGCGGCGCACCGATCTGCAGCGCTCGCTGATCCGCAGCCACGCGGCGAGCAGCGGCGCTGAGGTCGAGCGCGAGGTCGTCCGGGCGATGATGCTGCTCCGGCTCTCGACACTGGCCACCGGCCGCACCGGAGTGCACGAGCAGACGGCGCTGACATATGCAGCGATGCTGTCGGCCGGGATCACGCCAATCGTTCGCGAGTACGGCTCGCTCGGTTGCTCGGGAGACCTGGCTCCGCTGGCGCACTGCGCGCTGGCACTGATGGGCGAGGGCGAGGTCCGGGACGCGGACGGGCAGTGGCTGCAGTGCCGCCGACGCGCTGGCCGCCGCCGGGATCGAGCCGGTGGTGCTGGCGGAGAAGGAGGGGCTGGCGCTGATCAACGGCACCGACGGCATGCTCGGCACACTGGTGCTTGCGATCCACGACCTTGAACGGCTGCTGAAGGTGGCTGACATCGCCGCGGCGATAAGTGTCGAGGCGCTGCTCGGCACCGACAGCGGTGTTCGCCGCGGACCTGCAGGAGCTGCGTGGGCAGGACGGCCAGATCGTGGCGGCCGCGAATCTACGGGCGCTGCTGGACGGCAGCCCGATCGTCGCGAGCCACCGCGGGCCCGAGGACACCCGCGTGCAGGACGCGTACTCGCTGCGCTGCGCGCCGGCCGTCGCCGGTGCCGCACGAGACACGCTCGCGCATGCCCGGCTGATCGCCACGCGCGAACTCGGCGCCGTGATCGACAACCCGGTGATCACCGTCGACGGGCGACTGGAGTCCAACGGCAACTTCCACGGCGCCCCGGTCGCCTACGTGCTCGACTTCCTGGCGATCGCTGATCGCGGACCTCGCGGGCATGTCCGAGCGCCGCACGGACCGCTTCCTGGACACCGGCTCGAAGCCACGGGCTGCCACCGTTTCTGGCACACGATCCCGGAGTCGATTCAGGTCTGATGATCGCCCAGTACACGCAGGCCGGAATCGTGTCGGAGTTGAAGCGACTGGCGGTGCCGGCGTCGGTCGACTCGATCCCAAGCTCCGCGATGCAGGAGGATCACGTGTCGATGGGCTGGGCCGCCGGGCCGCAAGCTGCGGCGTGCTCTCGACGGGCTCACACGCGTGCTCGCAATCGAGCTCCTGACGGCGGTCCGGGGCCTCGATCTGCGCGCTCCGCTGCAGCCGGCGGCGGCCACCGCAGCGGTGCGCGATTGCCTGCGCGCGGAGGTCGCGGGGCCTGGGCCCGATCGCCACCTGACCCCTGAGATCGAGGCGGTGGTCGAGCTGGTCCAGGATGGCGCCGTCCTGGCCGCCGCCGAGTCGGTCACCGGAGCGCTGAGCTGACGACCACCGGGCTCTGAGCTGCCGGCAGCGCTGGGCCGACGGCCGCCGGGCCCTGAGCTGACGGCCAGCGGGCCGTCAGCGAGCGGCAGCTGTTACCGCGGCAGCTGAGGCGCTCGTCACCAGCGCGCGCTGGAGGTCCTCGGGCTCGACGCCCAGCAGGTCGACGTGCTCGGTGTCGATCGTGACCGTGGCGCCCGGATCGGCGCCGAGGCTGCGCCGGCCGTTGAGGCAGAGCTCCCGCCAAAGGTCGCCGGTCTGTGCGAGTAGCCCCGCGCGCAGTTCGCGCTCGCGGCGCGAGCCGGTCTCCAACTCTCGCGCCTCCTCGAATGGGTCGATTCGGACCTGCGAGTCGCTGCCGATCGCGATCGCGCACGCCCGCCTCGGCATAGCGCATGGCCGGGAAGTAGCCGTCGCCGAGATTGCCCTCGGTGGTGGGGCAGGACGCGACGATCGTGTCGCTGGCGGCGATCCTGGCGATGTCGTCGGCGCTGACGTGAATGCCGTGGATCACGCTGTCGTGCGGGGACCGAGGAAGCCGGTGCGGTCGAGCAGCTCGATCGGTGAGCAGCCATGCTCGGCCTGGCACTCGTCGAGCTCGCGGCGCTGTTCGTGGGCGTGAACGTGTCGAACCAGGGCGTGCGTCTCCGAGTAGACGGCGATCGCCTCGAGCCATGAGGCGGGCACGGCGCGAACGCTGTGCGCGGCGATCCCGACCTGCACCCCGGGCCGACTGTCGGCCCACGTACGCAGCGCGTCGATCCGCGCCAGGAAGGTCTCGACGTCCGGGTCGCAGAAGCGCCGCTGCCCACCAACGGTCGGGCGGTCGCTGCCATCCCAGCCGTTGCGGTTGTACGCGGCCGGCAGCAGCACGATCGGCATGCCTGCCGCGTGCGCTCCCTGCGCAACTGCCATCGCCAGCTCGTTCGGGTTCTCGTACGGCCGGCCGTCGGGCTGATGGTGGACGTAGTGGAACTCCCCGACCATGCCGTACCCGGCGGCCCGCATCTCAGCGAACCCCTGCTGCGCGATGACGCCATCAGGACTCAGGAGTGAGCGCGTCGGCGAGCGCGAACATCTCGGTTCGCCAGGTCCAGAAGTCGTCGTGATCGGCCGGCATGACGCGTTCAGCGCGGCCACGCAGGCCGCGCTGGAAACACGTGCGAATGGACGTTCGGCATCGCCGCGATCTCGCGGTAACGCTCGGCGTTCATTCGCGGGACTCCGGGGCTCGGGAATGATGATCAGCCCAGCCAGAGCCCGCTCGATCACTGTCGTCGCGAGCTCGGCATCCTCGAGTTCGATGTGCTCCTCGGGCGAGTGACTGATGCCACTGCGGTTGCGGACCAGCACCATCGCGGCAGGCATGTCGCCGCCAGGACGCCGGCATCATGGCCGGCGAAGCAGACGCTGGTCGGGCGGTGGATGACCCAGCAGCTCAACGCCGGCCTCGCGCAGCCGCGTCCTGAAGGATCGCAGAGAACCCGGCTCCGCGAGACTGCGAGGCGAGCCTGATCTCGATGTCGCACACCGGTCCTGGAGGCGAGTGACTGTGCCTCACTGACGAGCGCCGCGCGCCAGCGATCGGGACGCTCAGGGTCGGCCGAGCGCGCGTCGATCGATAGGCGCACGTCCGCTGCGACCGTCGTGACGGCGTTCGGAGACACGATGATGCGTGAGCTCGTGACGGTCATCTCGCCCACCTCGACGGCCACCTCCTCGGCGGAGACGATCAGGTGCGCGGCTGCACTGAGCGCATCGCGGCGCTGATGGGGCGGCGTCGTACCGGCATGATCGGCCTGCCCGCTGAAGTGCACTTCAAGCCGCATGCGACCTGCGAGCGCGCTCACGATCCCGAACGGCGAGCCCGCATCCGCTATCTCCGTGCTCTGGTCGATGTGCAGCTCGATGAAACCCGTGAGTCGCCGCAGCCACTCGGTGGCCGTGTCGAGTCGACCCGGGTCCACACCCTCGGCCTGCATCGCCTGCGCGAGCGTCACGCCCCGCTCGTCGGACCTGGCGAGCACCGCTGGCAGATCGAGCACTCCGGTCAGCGCCTTGCTGCCGAATGTCGGCGTGTTGAAGCGGGCACCCTCCTCGTCGGCGAACGAGATCACGGCGATCGGAAGCTCGGAGCGCTCCGCGATCTCGAATCCGCAGACGACCCCCAGCGGCCCGTCGAACAGCCCGCCGCCGCGCACGCTGTCGAGATGAGACCCAACCCCCCACCACGGAGGCGGGATGCTCGGGTATGCCCAGAGGTTGCCGGCCGGGTCGCGCTCGACCGAGAGGCCGGCCCGGCCGCCTGGCGCTCGAACCATGCGCGCGTCTCGCGGTCCTCGTCGGTCCAGGCGAAGCGGTGCGTACCGTCGGCTCGGAGGCCGACGGCGTCCAGCTCTCGCAGGCGGTCCTTGAGGCTCACGCCGCGATCCTCGGTTCGAGCTGCTCACGCGGTGATCCTCCATTCGCTGCCGCGACGGACGTGGACGAGCTTGCCGTCGGAGATCACGATCTGTACCGGGTTGTGGCCGAGTCGATAGGGAATCTGCTCGATCGGCCCGTCCAGCACCAGCAGGTCCGCCCGCTTGCCCGGCTCGAGCGAGTCCGATCCGGTCGTGCAGCCCGAGTACCCAGGCGGCGTTGAGCGTGCAGGCGAGCAAGGCCTCGGACACCGTCCAGCCGTAACGTCTGACCGCCAGGCCGATCACCAGCGGCAGTGACAGCACCGGCGAGGTACCTGGATTGAAATCGCTGGCGAGGACACAGATCGCGCCGGCGTCGGCCAGCTCGCGTGCAGGGGCGAGCCGCTCGGCGCCCAGGAATTCGGCCCCGGGCAGCAGCACCGCGGCGGTTTCCGCCCTGCTCAACAGCGCGACGTCATCCGCGCCGATACAGGCCAGGTGATCAACCGATCGCGCGCCCGCCTCGAGCGCGACGGGAACGGAGCCGTTGGCGTTGAACTGCTCGACATGGGCGCGCAGCGCCAGACCATTGGTTCGCGCCAGCTCGCCCATCTGCCGCAGATGGGAGTTGGTGAAGCCGACGCTCTCCACGTAGATGTCCAGGGCCGCGATCGGCACCGAACCGGCAGCGGCAAGCACGGCCGGCAGCGCCTCGCTGATCGCCGCCATCCAGCTGTCCGCGTCATAGCCCGCTGGCACGGCGTGAGCCAGAAGCGCAGTTGCCGTCACGGTCTGGGTGGCCCGCGAGCCGAGCGCGGCGATCAGGCCGGCCGCGCGCGTCTCGGCCTCGATCGACAGCCCATAGCCGGTCTTGCACTCGAGCGTGGTCGTGCCGTGCGCCGAGCATCTCCTCCGTGGCTCCGAGCGCCTGTTGAAGCACCTGATCGTCGCTCGCCTCGGCGAACGACCGCGCCGATGACCTGATGCCCCCGCCTGCGCGGGCGATCTCCTCGTAGCCGACGCCAGCGATCTTCTGGGCGTATTCGGCCTCGCCGCCATCCGGCGAACGGCAGATGCGTGTGGCAGTCGACCAGTCCGGGGAGCACCGCGCAGCCGGATGCGTCGACCTTGATCGTGGCGCCCGCGCTCGCCTCCAGCGCCGCGATCTGCGAGCCCTCGACGGTCAACGCTCCGGGCTCGGTGCGCAGCTCGGCCGGCGTGGTCGTGGCGCAGGAACGGCAGTCCGCTCTGTGGGGGACGCAGCAGCTGCGCCGCGCCGCTGACGGAGATCGTCGTCCCGGTCACGCCGCTGCCGTCAAGTCGTCACGTTGTCAAGCATCGGCACCCGCACGCCGTGCTCGGTCGCGAACTCGATCGCCTGCTCATAGCCGGCGTCGGCATGGCGAATCACGCCCATACCCGGATCCGCCCTCAGCACGCGGTTCAGCACGCTCCGCGGCCAGCTCGGAGCCGTCGGCGACGACCACCTGCCCGGCATGGATCGACTTGCCCATGCCGACGCCGCCGCCGTGGTGGACGGAGACCCAGCTGGCACCGCAGGCGGTGTTGACCAGCGCGTTCAGGATCGGCCAGTCCGCAACCGCGTCAGAGCCGTCGAGCATCTACTCGGTCTCGCGCTCGGGCGATGCGACGGAGCCGGAGTCGAGGTGATCGCGACCGATCACGATCGGCCCGCTCAGCTCGCCGGAGGCGACCATCTCGTTGAACCGCTGGCCCGCGAGGTGGCGCTCGCCGTATCCGAGCCAGCAGATTCGGGCGGGCAGGCCCTGGAAGCGAACGCGTTCGCTCGGCCAGCCGGATCCAGCGGGCAACGTTCTCCTGGTCGCCGAACAGATCGAGGATCGCCTCGTCTGTCTTGCGGATGTCCTCCGGGTCGCCGGACAGGGCCACCCAGCGGAACGGGCCCTTGCCCTCACAGAACAGCGGCCGGATGTAAGCGGGCACGAATCCCGGATAGGAGAATGCGTCGCCGTCGCCGTGACTCGGCGGCCAGGCCACGCAGCGCGTTGCCGTAGTCGAACGCCTCCGCGCCTTGCCGCGCGAGCTCGCGGATCGCCGCCACGTGCGCGACGGCGCTCTCGCCGACCACGCCTCAGGTAATCGTCGGGATCGGAGCGCCGCAGCACCTCGGCCTGCTCGACCGTCAGTCCTGCCGGGATGTAGCCGTTCAGCGGATCGTGCGCGGATGTCTGGTCGGTGACGACATCGATCGGCTCGTGCCGGCGCGCGAGCTCCGGCAGGACCTCGCTCGCGTTACCCAGCAATCCGACCGACAGTGCGCGTCCCTCGCTTGCCGCCGTCCGCAGCCGCCTGAGAGCGTCATCGAGATCAGACGCGCGCTCGTCGAGATAGCCGGTCTTGATCCGCCGCTCGATCCTGCTGATCTCGACCTCGATGCAGAGTGCGGTGCCGCTCGCACATCGTCACCGCCAGCGGCTGGGCTCCGCCCATCCCGCCAAGGCCCGCGGTCACGACCAGGCGACCCTTCAGCGATCCGTCGAAGCGCTTGCGCGCGACCGCCGCGAATGTCTCGTACGTTCCCTGCAGGATGCCCTGGCTCCCGATGTAGATCCACGAGCCCGCGGTCATCTGCCCGTACATCATCAGTCCCGGCGGCGTCGAGCTCGTTGAAGTGCTTCCAGGTCGCCCACTGGGGCACGAGATTCGAGTTAGCGATCAGCACCCTGCGGGGCGCGCTCGTGAGTCTCGAATACGCCGACAGGCTTGCCCGACTGCACCAGCAGCGTCTGCTCGTCGCTGAGCGCGATCAGCTCCCGCCGGATCGCGTCCAGGCTCTCCTGGTTGCGCGCGGCCTTGCCCATGCCCCCATAGACGATCAGCTCGCTGGGCTTCTCGGCGACGTCCGGATGCAGGTTGTTCTCCAGCATCCGCAGGGCCGCTTCCTGTTGCCAGCCTCGGCAGCGCAGCTCGTTCGGGTTCATGGGGTCCGCGGATTCCTGATCGCCGCCTGCGCCGCGGCAACGCGTGCAATCGGCACGCGGAACGGTGAGCACGAGACGTAGTCGAGCCAGGCATTGTGAAAGAAGTCGATCGAGGCGGGGTCGCCGCCGTGCTCGCCGCAGATGCCCAGCTTGAGGCTTGGGTTGGCCTCGCGACCGACCCATGCCGCGAGCCGCACGAGCCAGCCGACCCCGGGGGCGTCGATCGTCTCGAAGGGACTGCGATCGATGATCTTGCGCTCGATGTAAACCGGCACGAAGGCCGACTCGACGTCATCGCGCGAGAAGCCGAGCGCGGTCTGGGTGAGATCGTTGGTGCCGAAGCTGAAGAACTCGGCATGACGGGCGATGCGGTTGGCGACGAAGCACGCTCGCGGCAGTTCGATCATCGTGCCGATCGTGTAGTCCAGCCCAACCGTGAGGCCTTCCTGTTCGCCCACGTGGGTGACCAGTTCGCGCATCAGCTCCAGCTCTGTCTCGTAATCGACCAGCGGGATCATGATCTCGGGATGCGGGGGCCGTGCCGCGGTCTTCGCGGCCCGAAGGATCGCGTGGACCTGCATCTCGTAGATCTCGGGGTACAGGATCCCCAGGCGGCAGCCACGGGTGCCCAGCATCGGGTTCTCCTCCGAGATCTCCTCGACGCGTGCCTGGACGAGCTCCAGCTCCTGAAGCCGCGGATCGCTCTCGAGGCGGGCGCGCTCGACCTGGGATGCAAGCTCCGCGAGGTTCGGCAGGAACTCGTGAAGCGGCGGGTCCAGCAGCCGGATCGTCACCGGCAGGCCGGCCATCACCTCGAAGATCCCTTCGAAGTCCGCCTGCTGCAACGGCAGCAGATCGGCGAGAGCCATCCGTCGCGACTCGCGATCGTGGGCCATTATCATCGCGCGCATCTTTGGTTGGCGGTCCTCAGCCATGAACATGTGCTCGGTGCGGCAGAGGCCGATCCCCTCAGCACCGAGCTCGCGCGCCTTACGCGCATCCTCGGGCGTATCCGCGTTGGTGCGCACGCCCAGCTCGCGGATCTCGTCGGACCAAGCGAGCACCTGCTCGAACGCCTCGCTGACCTGTGCGGGCACCAGCTGAACATCGTCGACCGTCACGACGCCGGTCGTCCCGTCGATCACGACCACGTCGCGTTCGTGCAGCACGGTGTCTCCGGCGGACGCGGTTCGCGCCTTCAGGTCGACCTGCAGTCCCTGGGCACCGACCACGGCCGGTCTACCCATCCCGCGCGCCACCAGCGCGGCGTGCGACGCCTTGCCGCCCTCACTGGTCAGGATCCCCCGTGCGGCATGGAACCCGGCAACGTCCTCCGCATCGGTGAACGGCCTGACCAGGATCACATCGACGCCGGCCGCGGCAGCCTCCACCGCGTCCGCGGCTGTGAACACGATCTGTCCCTTCGCCGCCCCTGGCGATGCGTTCACACCCCGCACGAGCACCTCGAAGCGCGCGGCACGGTCGAACGTGGGGTGAAGCAGGGCATCCAACGTGGATGGGTCGATCGTCGCGATCGCCTCCCGCTTGTCAAGCAATCCCTCCGCCACGGCGTCGACCGCAAACCGCACCGCCGCCTGCGCAGGACGCTTGGCGTTGCGCGTCTGCAGCATGTAGAGGCGACCGTCCTCGACCGTGAACTCGGTGTCCTGCATGTCCTTGTAATGCGTCTCCAGCATGCGCAGGATCTCCAGCAGCTCGGTGTAAGCCTCCGGCAGCCACTCGCGCATGTCCGAGATATCGCGCGGCGTCCGCACCCCGGACACGACGTCCTCGCCCTGCGCATCGGGGAGGAAATCCCCGCTCGGCGCAGCCTCGCCCGTGACCTCGTCGCGTGAGAACGCCACCCCGGATCCGGACGTACTCCCCTTGTTGCCGAAGACCATCTGCTGCACGTTGACGGCCGTTCCCCAATCGTCGGGGATCTGGTTCATGCGCCGGTACGTGACGGCCCGCTCGCCGTTCCAGGAGTCAAATACCGCCCGGATCGCCACAGACAGCTGCTCGCGCGGGACCTGGGGGAACGCCTCCCCCGTCCGCTCACGGTAGATCTCCTTGAAGCGCCCGGTCAGCTCCTCGAGCGCGGCCGCATCGAGCTCGGTGTCGTCTCTAACACCCCGTCTCGACTTGGCCTCGGCGATCGCCTCCTCGAACAGCTCGCCAGGGATCCCGCGCGCAACGTTTCCGAGCATCTGAACGAACCGCCGATATGAGTCCCACGCAAACCGCTCGTTGCCCGTTGCCTGGGCGAGGCCCAGCACCGCAGAATCACTCAGTCCCAGGTTCAGCACGGTGTCGAGCATGCCCGGCATCGACTCACGCGCACCTGAGCGAACCGACACCAGCAGGGGATCGGCAGGCGCACCAAGTTGCTTCCCGACCTGCAGCTCGAGCCGTGCCAGCGCGTCGTCGACCTCGGCCAGCATCTGAACGGGCGGCTGCTGCCCGTTGCGCAGATACTCGACGCAGGCTTCGGTCGTGATCGTGAACCCAGCCGGCACCCGGCCGGGGCCGAGCAGACGGGTCATCTCCGCAACGTTGGCGCCTTTTCCACCCAGAAGATCACGCATCTCCCGCGAGCCGTCAGCGAAGTCGTAGACCCACTTAGTCATGTCTTCTTCCCCGGATTCATTAGGTCGTGAGGGTCGAACACCGCCTTGATCGCGCGGTGCAGGTCGACGGCGGCGGGCGACCATTGCAGGCTCAGATGCCCGCGCTTCACCCAACCCACGCCGTGCTCACCGGAGATTGTCCCGCCTTTGGCCGCCGCGGCCACAAACAACTCCTCTGCCGCCTGCTCGGCCCGCTCGATCATCGCTTCGTCCTGCGGGTCGATCTTGAACGTCGAATGCAGGTTCCCGTCGCCCGCGTGCCCCCAGCTGCAGGCCGAAAGGCGATGGCGAGCACCGATCTCACGCGTCTCCACGATCATCTCCTCGAGGCGGTCAAGCGGCACGCCAACATCCTCGCTGACCTTCCCGCCGAGCTCGGACTCAACAGCCAACGACACACCGTCGCGCCACCGCCAGACCTGAGCAATGTCCTGTCGCGTATCAGGTGCGTAGAGACCCAAGGCGCCGTCCCCCAGCACCTCCGCGAGCTCGGCGATCAGTGCTTGCACGCTGAGTTCGTCGCCGTCGGCGTCCACAAGCACCATGAACCTGGCCTCGGAGGGCAGGCCGGTGGGGAACGCGGCCCGCGAGGAGTCGAGCGTTCCCTCATCTAGAAACTCAAGCGCGGCTGGACATAGTCCGGAAGCCACCACGTTCAGGATCGCGCCGCAGCCTGAGCTGACATCGGCGAATGTCGCCACCACCGGGCGCGCCATCGCGGGAGCGGGCAGCAGTCGCAGCCACGCGTCAGTGATGATCCCCAGGGTCCCTTCAGACCCGATCAGCAGGCGCTTGAGGTCATAGCCGGCCACGTCCTTGCGCACAGCTCCGCCGACCCTCACGACCCGCCCGGGCGGAACAACCGCGGTCAGGCCAGTCACGTAATCGCCGGTCACTCCGTACTTGTACGCATGCGGCCCGCCGGCATTGGTGGCGATGTTGCCGCCGATCTGGGAGTCCTCGGCAGCACCGGGATCCGGCGGAAACATGAGTCCATTCTCCCGTGCGAGCCGGCGAAGGTTCGCCGTTGTCATGCCGGCTTGGACTTGAATTCGCCAGAGTTCAGGGTCGAACTGCAGCACGCGGTTCATGCGCGAGAGGTCGACCACGACCCCGCCGCTGATCGGGACTGCCCCGCCCGCGAATCCCGTACCGCCGCCGCGTGGCACCAATGGCACCCGCAGCTGATCGCTCCAGGCGACCAGAGCAACGAGCTCGTCGACGTTCACGGGCGCTACGACCGCGTCAGGTGCTGCGTCGATCCCGCGGCTCTCAGTCGCATCGCGCGCAAAGGTCGCCAGGCCGTCCTCAACCAGCCGCTCTGGCAAGAGCTCGCGCAGCGAGCCCTTCACGTTCATCGCGCCTGCACCTTGATCGTGTTGGTGAGAGTTCCCAGAGGATCGACCGAAACTGACACTACATCCCCGTCCTGAAGGCTTCTGCGCGGAGTCATGAACTCACCGCAACCCCATGGCGTGCCGGTCAGGATCACGTCGCCCGGCTCGAGCGTGAACGATCGCGAGCAGAACGCGATCAGCTCCCAGACCCCAAACACCATCTCGGCCGTGCTCGAGTCCTGCATGACCTCGCCGTTGACCAGCGTCCGCAGATCAAGAGACTGAGGGTCTGGAACCTCATCGCCGGTCACGATCTCGGGCCCGAGTGGGCAGAAGCCGTCAAGACTCTTCGCCCTCACCCACTGGCCGTCCGAAAACTGAAGGTCTCGCGCAGAGAGATCGTTGGCGACCGTATAGCCGAACACACTTGAACGGGCATCCTCCGCTGCGATGTAGCGGCCGCCGGCCCCGATCACGACTGCGAGCTCCACCTCCCAATCCACCCGCTCGGTGACCTCCGGGTCGATCACAATCGTCTGCCCGGCCGCCGCGAGCGACGACGGGAACTTGGCGAATACGAGCGGCACACTGGGCGGCTGCTGGCCGGACTCGCGAACGTGATCCATGTAGTTGAGACCAATCGCGACGATCTTGCCGGGACGCAGCGGAGGCAACGCAATCGTCTCGCCACTGATCGGCTCAGCCGCGGCGGTCACGCGTGCCAGCTCCTCCGCCCCCAGCCCGATCAACGCGGCGGCGTCACACCCCGCAAATTCACGCATCAGACAGACGTTGCCGTCGCGTTCGACGTACGGGTATTTGACGCCCTCATGGATAACAGCACCGACCCGCATCGGTTCCTCCTTGGTTGAAGACAATCTGGCCAGTCCAATCTGGTCTGGCCAATATAATCAGTTGCAACCATGGCGCAAGCCTCGATCGTCGATCAAGCCGTCGAAGCCATCCGCGACTACGTCATCTCGCGCGGGCTGACGCCCGGACAGCGGCTGCCTTCAGAGCGCGACCTTGCTGAATCGCTTGGCACCTCCCGGCCGGCGCTGCGCGAGGCCGTCCGACAACTCGAGGCGGACCGCGTAATCGCCGTTCGCGGCCGTTCTGGCATGTACATAGCCTCACTTGATCTCGACGAACTGTTTGCGGTGCGCCTGCAGCTCGAGCCGCTTGCCGCGCAGCTGACAGCCGCGCGGCGCAGCCCTGATCAGCTGCGCGACCTACAGAAGATGGTTGCCGAGTTGCGACGCGCACTGGCCGACCCTGCCAGCTTCAGCGCAGTCGATCGACGCCTGCATTCGGCCGTAGCAATGATCAGCGGGAACGGCATCCTCGCCGATTTCATCCTTCAGCTCGGGGACCTCACGACCATTTCACGCGGCGCCACGGTTCGAGACGAGCAGACGCGAGCTGGCACCCTTGCCGATATGAGCAGGTTGACCGCCGCCATCCGCCTCCGGGACGGAGACGCGGCCGCCAATGCCATGGAAGCTCACCTTCGGCGGATCCAGGCAGCCGCCGCCGCGGAATCCGCAATCCAGCCCTTGCCACAGCGGATTGAGGCTAGGCAGCCTGCTTCGCCAGGCTGACGATCGCCGCCGCGGCGTCCTGCGGGGTCAGCGAGTCAGTGTTGACGACGAGGTCGTAATGCGTCGGCAGTTCGCGGTCGATGCCGTAGAAGCGCTTCAGGTAGTCGGCCCGGCCGGCGTCGCCCTTCTTGACCATCGCCTCGCCGTCCTTGGCGCTCAGCTGAAGTGACTCGGACAGCCTTGAGCTGCGCGTGTCAGCAGACGCCGTGACGAACACCCGGAGCACATGCTCCCGCCCCGCGAGCGACTGAGCAGCGGCGTGCGCGAGGATGACGACATCGCCGGCGGACATGAACTCGTCGATCGCGGAGCGGATCAGTCCGCGCAGCTCCTCGCTGGGCCGCCTGGCTCCGGAGTTGCCGGCGAACGCGACACCGATCATCCCGGCTGTGATCTGCGCGTCGGCCGAGCGCAAAAACTCGGGATCGGACGCAGCGCCGGCGGGCGCAAGCCGATCCATGATCTTGGCCAGCGCCGTTTTCCGGTGCTCGACGTCCTCGATCGCCCGCTCGTCAACGCCGGCTTCCGCGGCGGCGTGAGCAACTATCTCCTCGTTGACCACCCGGAATCCGAGGGCATCGGCCACCTCCAGGGCGACCTGCTCAGCGTCCGAGCCGTCCGTACTGGAAATGCAGATAACGCTTGAACTCACGGCCGGGCACGATATCCGTCGCCAATCTGATCAGTCAAGCCGTTCACAAGTCAGCAACACTGTGAAGCGACGACGATGCGGCTTCGGCTCGGACCGTAAAATAGTGGAACGCGCACCGGCCTGTGGATGTTGGTGCGCGATGTCTGCCTTCCGGCAAGCCCGAAATAGTCGCTGCGACCGCCTGAGCGCCCCGGGGACAGCCCCCATCCTGCTGCTAGCCTCCGGCGTCCACGCCTTGGAGGGGTGGCAGAGCGGTTGAATGCACCGGTCTTGAAAACCGGCATGGGTTCATAGCCCATCGCGGGTTCGAATCCCGCCCCCTCCGTTGCAGCCACGGTCCTCGCAGCGCGCGCACCTTGAGGGTCTCGTGGATCTCGAACACAGCGCCAGTGGTTCACAACGGGCTGGGGATCGCGATTGTCGCTGCACACGCACCTGCAGCGGCGTCCTTGCAGGTCACGAACTCCACATCCTCGGTGAAAGGCTTCGCGTAGCCCTGCTCCCCGCGCACCGTGCGTGGGCGGTACGGGAACCCACAGTTGTAGTAGCCCATCTGGCCGGTGCAGACCCAGAACCTGCCGCCGATCTTGACCGCGCCGCCGTCCCACCCGGGACCAAAGTCGATCGTCTTCAAATGCTGCCCGTCGGAGCCCTTGATCACGCTGATGGCCGCAGCGCAGGTCATATGCCACGGGTACACAGCGCTCCGGCCGTACTCCGCCTTGGTGTAGCCGCACCGATTCACCGCGATCGACTTGGCTGACGCGCCAGCTGCCGCAGCAAGCGGTACGGCGACCGATGCAATCAATCCGGAGATCGCGATGACGCGCCTCATCGAAAAACAATCATGCGCAGAGTCACATCGCGTTTGCAGGCCGACGGCTGCCGACAAACAGGACCGGGACGTGCGCCTAAGCGGCTGAACGTCGAGCTTCGGGCTCACCGTCGAACTCTGCGCCTGGCCGATCACGTTCAGCGCACTCAGCGAGGATCTCCGCGCAAAACCGCTCCCGCTCCCGGAAAGCGATCCTTTGTACACGTTCGAGCAGCTCGTCATGTGGCTCACCAAGCGCGCAACCAAGCATGTATTCGGCACGGGCACGACCGTCGAACGGCTCGATGCCCGCGCGCCGGGATATCTCCCGGATCTGCTGGCTCGTGAGGTCCACGCGGATCTTGATCCGACCGTAGCTGTCCATGTTTCCAAGGCTACGGACCGGCGCAGACGACTGACTAATCAGGCCCGGCCCCCGGCGCTACAGCTCCGCGCGGACCATCCCGGCGAGGTCGCCCCGATCGTTGACCGCGACACCGCCGGTCAACCCGAGCCAGCGGGCGCAGAGTGAGAGTTCGGTGGCGAGCTCCCTGGCGACGTGCGCGCGGTCCACGCCGGCTTCGGCGTATGCGCCCTGCACGCGCAGCACTCCGGCCTGACGATCGGATTTCAGGTCGACACGCGCTGCCAGCCGCTCATCGAGCAGAAACGGCAGAACGTAGTAACCGTAGGTGCGTTTGTGCGCGGGCGTGTAGATCTCGATGCGGTAGTGGAAGTCGAACAGGCGCTCAGTGCGGGGGCGTGAGAACACGAGCGAGTCAAACGGCGACAGCAGCGCCCGCGCGGCGACCGAACGGGGCCGAGCTGAGTCGTGCCAGAGATAGGCAGGTATCTCCCAGCCGGCTACCGCCACCGGGATCAGCTCGCCTGAGGCAACCAACTCGGCAACGCGTGGCACAAGCTCGGTCGGCGTGATCCGCCAGTAGTCCGCGAGGTCAGCAACGGTCGCGACCCCGAGCGCGCGTGCGGCCAGCCGGGTCAGCTCACGGTGAGCGTCCTCGCGAGCGGGCACGGGCTCGAGTGCCGAGGCCGGCAGGATCCGCTCGATCAGGTCGTAGTGGCGCTCGAAGTTGACCCGCCGCCACGCACCCACGACCCCGACGAAGAAGAGCGCCTCGAGCGCGACCTTGCCGTCATGCCAGTTCCACATCTCGCCCGGGGCCGCGTCCCTGCGCGCATGACCAGTGTCACGGGCTCGGATCGGTCCCTGCTGCTCCACCAACGCAAGCGTCTCAGCGAGTAGCTCCTGGCGCTCAGTCAGCACACGTCGCATCCCAGCCCAGATGCGGTTGCGCTCGTCCATGCGCCACTGGAACAGCTTGCGGTACTCGATCGGGATCAGCGAGGCCTCGTGTGCCCAGTACTCGACCAGGCGACGATCGACGCGGCCATTGCCGTGGGCGGCGATCCGATCGAGCAATGAGATGTCATACGGCCCGAGCCGCGAGAACAGCGGCATGTAATGCGCGCGGCAGAAGACATTCACGGAATCGAGTTGCAGCAAGCCCAGGCGGTTCACCGTCCTGCTGATCATGGCCAGGCCCGGCTCCCGGCCAGCGGGCCGGGAGCCGGAGGCGAAACCCTGGGCCGCGAGTGCGATCCGGCGGGCGGACTGCTGGGTTATCTTCATCGGGGCATCGGGCACGGGCCAACATTTTGCTCATCCGCCTGTGCGCGGGGTAGGCTGCCGCACCATATGGTCTCCATCGCACGCGACCCCGCGTCCGAGCCGCAGCCTGCCGCGGCCCACGCCGGTCCCCCACCCGCAGTTCCTGACTTTGACATCGTTCCCCGCGGAGGGCTGGTATTCGCCGGCGTGATCCTGGTGGCGCTGGTCGTCTCCGTGATCATCAACAAGGTATGGCCGTTGGTGTTCATGCACGTGGCGTTCGGCGCGGGCTGGACGATCATCGATCTGTTCCTCGGCTTCGTGATCGGTCCGATCCTGGGCAGCATGTCGATCCCTGCGCGGGTCGAGTTCTCCGTGAGGTTCATGCCGAAGATGGTCGTACTCATGCCCGCGATCGTCACCGCGACGCTCGTTGCCGGCTGGCAGCTCTCGACGAACCTCGGGACCAATCTCACCTCCTATCCGGAGCACGGATGGGTGGTCGCGAGCTTCATCGTCGTCGGCGTGATGGGGATCGTCGCACTCGGGCTGCTCGAGCCGGCCAACGTCGCCGTGCTGATCGAGCTCAAGAAGCCACGCCCGAACCCAAAGGTGATCGAGCGGCTGATGAAGCGCTTCATCTACGCGGCTGGAATCACCGGCATCATGCAGATCGCGACGCTCGTGATCATGACCAAGCTTGGGAGCTGAGGTACCGATGGACGAGAAGCACTATCCGCCGGTCACTGAGGTCGGCATGGCATCGCTCGGACTGATCGTCGCCGGCGGGATCTACCTGTCCGCGCACCTGCCTGAACAGGTTCCGCTCGCTCCGGCCGTGGTCCTGCTGGCGCTGTCCGCGCTCCTGCTCGTCTTCAACCTGGTCTCGTTGGCGCGCATGGACGGTTTCCCGTGGCATCGCTTCTTCGAGGTCGCGCGGTGGGCGTTGCTTGCCTACTGCATCACCGCGGGCCTGATCGCGTTCGTCTTCATCCGCAACCACGTCAGTGGCGACACGCTGGTGGTACTGCTCCTGTCGCTGGTCGTGTACGCGCTGCAGGTGCCGGTCCTGATCGGGTTCACGGTCGCGCGGTACTACGACCCGCAGGCCGCGGCGGCGTAACCGTCCTAGCTTTTCCCAAGCAGACGGGCAAGCGCTCCGGGTTCCGGTGGCCGGCTGCGTACATAGAGTGTCCCGCCCGGACCCCGAGTTCTGATCCGCAGCTTGGGTGCGTCAGCCATTCGTGGTGTTGGCTGTTCCAGCACCTGGCTCGCGAACGCGCCGCCGCCACTGACGCTGACCTCGACGCCCTCAGGGACCAGCAGTGTCACGGTGCTGAAGAGGTTGTAGACCTCGATCTCGGTCTCATCGCCAGCCAGTCGTGCCTGCGTGAGGTCGAGGTCGATTGTCCCGAACACGGCTCGGTACTCGGAGCGAGTCGGCAGGTCCCAATGGCCGTGGCGCTCGATCCTTGAGAACACCGCCCGATGCCGATCGTGCTCCGCGATCGGGGAAGCGGTCGCCGGCGGCAGGTCGGGAAGATCGCCTGTGAGCACCGCCAGATCCTGGTCAGTCCGCGCGACCTGCACCAACCCGACCCGCTCGCTGAACTCCTCAAGCGTCAGCCGGCCCTCCACGACGGCATCGCGCAGGACGCCTACCGCCCGTTCTCGCTCGGCGTCGCTGGCCAGAATCGCCGGAAGGCGCTCACCCTCACCGTTGCTCACGGCCTTCAAAGTTACCGCTGGGCTCGAGGGCCAAGCAATCAGCGGACACGTCAGTCTCGCCTCCGGCGAATCGCGTTATCCTTGACCGGTCCCGTCGCGAGCTGTCACGGCTGCAGCAGCTGCCGTTCGTGCAAGCCATCATGCCGGGACGCACGATACTCGCGCCCGTAGCTCAGCTGGATAGAGCGTCGGTCTACGGAACCGAAGGTCAGGGGTTCGAATCCCTTCGGGCGCGCTAACAAAGTCCCTGCTAATCGCCAAGGTTCGCGGTCAGCAGGGACTTTACTGTTAACTCGGCTTTAGTTTGGGTACAGTCATTGGGTACAAGTCAGGCGATTTGAGTAAACGCCCGCGGTGGCTGAAACCGAAGGTTCGTGCGCATTTCTCATCGTCCTCGGCCGCGGCCATCATCCGGGCCCAAGGCAACCGCTGCGCCACGTCGGATTGGGGCCAGCGGCAGGCGGCATGCAGATTCCCGGGTCCGGGCGACGTCAGCCGCCGGCCCACACCTCGGGAGCTGGCGGTCTCTCAGGACCTGAGCAGCTGCTCGAGGTTCGGCCGAAGGAACCGCCAGGTCCGCCCTAGGCGCCGAGCCGGAATCTTTCCTTGACGGGCGAGTTGGTAAACGGTTGAGACGGGAAGGTGCAGCAACTCAGCAACTTCCGACGCCGTCATGACTTCGTCCCGAGTGAGCGGCCTGCGGGCCGCCGTCGCCGTAGTCATCGCCTCGACCTCGCTGCTGACGGATGTCATCGAGGGCGGTTGGGTGGGCGCGGTGTCGGAGCGTGCTCTCACATGGACCATGGTTCCATTGTACATGTTTTCAAAGTGCTTAATAGTGCCGTTTCAGCGCACACTCATGCTTCGGGACACGCGGCGGCAAGGGAGGGGACGTGGCTCGGGGCGTAAGGTAGCCCCGTGCGGGCGAGCGGATGCCATGCCTAGCATGAAGGAACGGCGTCGAAGCGACCACGCTCGACGATGTTCTGAAGACGGCGAAGCATGTCGTTGGCCCGGAGGACGCCGATCCGAACGATCCCGAAGCTGAACAGCGGCTCTACTGGAGCGCTCTTGCTCAAAAGCTTGAGACTGCCGGCGCCATGGCTAACACTGATGAGCTGCGCACACGGCCGCACCACGTTGAGATCAGCGAGCGTCTCTCGATACGCCTGGGCGCGCAGCCTAGGCGTGGCAGATAGGGAGAGGTCACGCGAAGGTTCGTGATCCCCGGCCTGATGTCGCTGACCGCGATTGAACTGCTCGCGGTACTCGCATTTGGTGTCGCGCAGCACGGCCCGGTCACACGCTGTCGGCGAAGGTCGATCGCGGGGAGCATCCGACCGCTCCGAACTCTCGGATGCCCATGCGAGTGATGGATTCGTGGCATAGCAGTCACTAGGGTGCGTACATCTCTTACGAGTGCTTTCGCCGACAAGCGCTATGGCCGTAAGCTTGCTTCTATGTCAAGGGCTGTCGTTGTTTGGGTGGTTTAGCTGAGGCAGGTCATCGGGGTGGGCGCGGCGGTGATCTGCTGAACGTCGCGTCGGTGTTTGGGTCGGTCGGGGAGGCAGGCAGGCTCGGGCTCGATGATCGATGTCGGCTCGGGGGTGGGCTGTTGATCGGCAGGTGGCTCTGAGAGCAACTGGTGGAAGTGGCGTGCGAGGTGCCGTTTGAGCGAGCGCAACGCGCCCTTCTTGGTCTTGCCTTCGGCCTCCTTGCGGGCGAGGTACTCCTTGGTGGCGGGGTCGTGTTGGGCGCGGGTGACCGCGATGATGTGCAGCGCGTGGTTGAGTTGCCGGTCGCCGCCGCGATTGAGTCGATGTTGGGTGCGTTTGCCTGAGGAACACGGGATTGGCGCGGTTCCCGTCTGCAGCGCGAACGCAGCCTCTGAGCGGAACCGTTCGTTGCCGGCGGTGTGGCCGATCAGGATCGCGGCGGTCAGCGCGCCGCAACCGTACTCGGCAAGCAGCGCCGGTCGGTGTGCGGTGACGAGCTCGGCCAGCTCGGCGGCGAGCCGCTCGATATCGCGGTTCAGGCCACGCAGGTCAGAGATCTGTTCCAGCGTGATCCGGACCCTGGCGCTGGTCGGGGAGCTTTCGTAGCTGCCGAGCGACGCGGTCAAGCGTCCGTGGTTGGTTGAGCGCTTTGCGGTTGAGCGAGGCCTCGAGCTCGGGGCAGAGCTCGAGCAGATGCCAACGCAGCCGGTTCACCGTGCGGGTGCGCTCGGCGACGAGATCGTTGCGGTGTTCGACCAGCAGCCGGATCTCCATCGCCTGCTCGTTCAGGTACGCGACCGGGAACCTCTCGACACCGTCCTTCACGACAGCTCTAGCGACGGCGAGCGCGTCGATCTGATCAGACTTGCCCGGCTCGCGCTCGCCCTTGCGCGATGCGCCCATCCGGTTCGGCGGCACCCTCACAACCCGCTCCCCGGCCGCCAACAGCGCCTGCTCAAGCCGACGAGAACACGACCGGCAGTCCTCGATCGCCCACACCCGCTCCTCTGCGAGCTCGCGCGCCCACCGCACCGCGGCGAGGTGCCCAGCCTCCTCCGCCTTGATCTGACGGCTGCCGCGCACCTTGCCGGTGCCGTCATCGACCGCCGCCAGCATGTGCGACCCCTTGTGCGTGTCCGCCCCGATCACGATCATTCATGCCGTCCCTTCGTTTGGTTGCCACCGAATGAGGCGGATCTCCGGCGGACAACTGTCACGAGAGGCGAAGCCACGCTTCTATCAAGTCACACCGGCGATCCTCGGACGGCGGCGGGCGACACAAGCTTTGCCGGTCAGGCCTGGCAGAGTCGACGCAATCGTCATGAGTCAGCCCGCCGCCAGCCCAAGGACCTACTGCTCCGGTCGGACGTCACCGTCCGTGCAAGCACTCTGACAGTGACACTCGTCCTTCAGTGGCTGACCTTCCGGGATCTGGAAGAATGGCGGCGTGCCCGGCGGCAGTCCCACCTTTTTGAAGTACCTTCGTGTTGCTGGGTTGATCACGCTGGCAGTGATGGCTCTCGCGCCCACATCGAGTGCTCATTCGGTTACGCGGAGCGCCGTCACGCAGTGTGAGCGGAGCGGGCACGACGCCACCGGCATCAAGGCTGACGGCAACAACCTCAGAGATCTCGGCGCACCCGCGATCATCGCCGCCAGGGCGTCGGACGTGGAGGTTCTGTTCATCGACCGGCGCGCCAACTACATGCGGGACTGCATCTTTTCGCCGCACCAGGAGGACCTCATAGTCGCGAACCCGTTGTCGAGTTATCCAGCAGTGGGCCCCAATGGGATTGACGACGACAACAACAACGACCTAACAGCAAACTGCGCCGAACTAGGGGTCGGGGTCGACTCGGCTCGAGGTGAGGAGTTTGGGAGGGTCGGAACTAACGTCACAGGGGTCATCTTCAAGAACCCGCATGGAGCGCCGATACGAGGGACCGTGTGGCACGGCTTTTACGAAGTTTGGTGGACAACCCGCGAATACCCGGTCGAGGTCACTTTGACGATGAAATCTGGGAAGGTCCTCAAAGTCAAGATCCCGAATGACAGGTACCCTCCAACAGAGCCCTTACCCTGCTGAGATTCAGCGCCTGGGGATTCAGTCGGGTACCTGAAGCCGGTTAGCATTGCCGGAACAGCGGGTCGCTGACGACAGACTTCACCGTGACACAGGTAATGCCTTGATCGAAATGCAATAGTCCGAAAGGGCGGTCCGTCGCTATTGCCTTGGCACGAAAGCGCCGCTGTGACAACACTTGCCTCGTCCACGTGACTGTCATCTCGAGCGCCTCGACAGAGTGCGCCTTCACCGGGATCGATGCCTGGGCGTTCCAGTGGTACCCGCAGGTGTGACTGGCTTGCGTTCGACAGATTGATCTGCTTTAACTAGATCAATGCAGCTTGACGCTACGGATTCGACACCGTTGTGGGAGCAAGTCGCGGCCGAGATCCGGCGCGCTATCGCCGAGGGCGAGGCGAAGCCTGGTGAGCGGATGCCCTTGGCGAAGGATCTCGCGACGGTGCTCGGGGTGAACCGCAACACCGTGTTGCGGGCGTTGCATCAGTTGCGGGATGAGGGGCTGCTCGAGATCCGGCAGGGGCGTGGCATCACTGTGGCGGGTACGCCACAGCGAGGGGCGGTGTTGGCTCGCGCGAGGGAGCTTGTGGCGTTTGCCCGCAAGAACGGATACCGCCAGGACGAGCTCATCGCGATGATCGAGGCCGTGTCGTGACCCTGCTCGAGCGCGCCAGTGACGCCGCGGGGCCGGGCGAGGAGGCTCTGATCAAAGAGGCACGACGCCTTCGCCGCAAACGGTGGATGATCGGCTCGACACTCGTCGCACTCTCGGTGGCGGCCGGGTTCGCCGGGTTCATCGCCGCATCGGGATCACCGTCAGCATCACACCGTGCAGCAGCCAGCGGGACTGGTTCTTTCGCGGGCGCGGCGCGCTCTTCGTGCCGCAGCGCACAGCTCGCCGCGCGGATCGGGCGCGTAGGTGCGGCTGCCGGATCGGTTGGGATTGCTGTCGAGCTGCGAAACGTCTCACCTACGCGTTGCACCTTGGATGGCCGCCCCACGCTGAGGCTTGTCAACTCCAACGGCACTCTGATGCCCACATCCCGCGGGATCGCGACGACGGTGCCGCGGCTGCCCACACGCGTCGTCTCCCTCCCGCCCGGAGGGATCGCGTACTTTGTGATCGGCTTCGCGGACAGGACGGGATTCGCCTATGGCTGCCCGACCTCAGCGCGTGCTCTGCTGTTCCCGCCTCACGACCAAACCGCTATCGATGTTCCATGGCGGCTCGGCCCATTCGGTGGCATCAACGATAGGCGTGGATGTGGGGCGCTGGCCATATCGGCAGTGATCAGCAAGGACACCGTGACGCTGCCGCCAGCTCCATGGCGCAAAGCTGCCATTAGTACACGGTGGGGCTGACCAGGACCTACTCGCCCACGCACGGCAAGCTGGGCGACCCCAGCACCCGCGCCCGCGACCCAGATGCCCGCGCCAACACGAAAGCACAACTGGCTCTACTTCGGCGACCTTCCCTCCCTTTCGCCACAAGCGCGCTTGCGGACGACCACTAGCTCGCGAGCGCTTTCTTATCTGGCGCTCGCCAGTGGACGCGATGGCGGCGCCGCGATCTAGATCGCGGTAGCCATCGTGCCTGCTTGTGCAGGTCGCAGCTCGACGTGAGTTTCGGAGTCACTTCACGTTCCTCAACGCCTCGGTCAACCGTTCGCGAACGTCTCGGAGCTGCGTCAGTGTCCGCTCGAGCTCGGTGTGCCTGGTCAGTTGTTGGGTCACGTTTGCGTGGTGCGCGAGTTGGTTGATGTTGCCTGCGACATTCGCCAACAACCGGTTCGCTGAATCCAGCGCTGCGATCGTCGCCAAGCGTTCCCGGCGGTCATAAGACTCGCTCAACGCTGACTCCTGCAACAGCCGCGCGATGCTCACACCGCGACTGTCGGCGACCTGCTTGATTCGCGCGTGGTCATCCTCGCTCATGAGCATCACGAACCGTCGGGTGCGCCGTTGCTCAGCCATCGCCCGCCGCGCGGTCACGGCCCGCCTCTTGTCCTCAGCCATCCCGCTCCCTCTCACCACCCTCCTGGCAAAGCGCAGCGCCCCACCTCGCGTGGGGAACCTGGTGGCGCCGGCAGGCGCACCAGACCGTCGGCAACACCGACCAAGCAGATTATATGGCACATATAATCCCCAGCTTGCTACCTGCGCGAACTACCCACGCAAGCATCATGTGCTGAAAGAATGGGAAACGGTGGGTAGAGTGCACTTTGAGCACATGCTGAGGGTTGATCGCACGACAACATTCCTGGGTGATGCAGGCGCGCAATGAGTCCATCTGAAGACCTCAGCGAATACAGCCTCTCAGTCCCCGAGGCCGCGAAGATGCTCGGCGTTCAACCGATGACAATCCGACGCTGGATCGGTGACGGACGGCTACCAGCACGACGCGTCCCGGGCACCAAGCCATACAAGATCCGGCAGGCCGATGTCGACGCGCTGGTCCAGGGATCAGAGGTCACGACAGCCGCATCCGGGAGCGAGGGAATGGCCGGCATCGACACAGCCGCGATGCTCCTCGACCCAGCAGCCGGCGGCACAGAATGAGCCGCGAGACAGCCATCCAGCGCGTCCGAGACGCACAAACCGACTGGGACAACGCCATCCGCTCCCACGAACAAGTCATGCCCGAGCTCACCGCTTTCGCGGGACGACTTCGTGCCACCTCCCAGGCCTCCGCCAAACAGGCCGCCGCGTTCGAATACGCCGCCGAAACCGGCCTCCGAGCCTTGGCGAAAGACACCGTCACCCGCCACCCCCCACACGAACTCTCCCCCACCGCCAACAGACCCGGCAACCCACAAACCTGGACCCAATTCGACGACGCCATCCACCAATGGCAAAACGCATGGCAAAGCGGCTCAACCACCACCGTCGCACAAACACTCCGCAGACTCGCAACCCTCACCGAAATGCTCGCCGACCAAGTGGATCAACTGCAGACCAGCGCGTCCGGCAGCAAGACAGGGGCGGCTGCGGACATTCCTGGAACCGGTGCCAGCGCCGGTCGCGCTGCCGCCAGCTGAGACCCGAAGGGTCAAGCGGCGCGCAAGCCGCCCCGAGAGCCCCTCTCAGGCTGCGAGTGCGACGGATAGCTCGGAGGCCTTGACGCGCGCCTCCGGCCATGTGATCTTGAGTTCGCCGTCCCGGTCCATCAGCCGCTTTACGTTGACCAGTGTGAGGGCGATCAACCGGCCTTGTTCGTCGTACTCGACGCCGTGTCCTTCTGGTGTGACGTCCCCCTTGGCGGGGAGGCCGCCCGCGTTGTAGCCGGGCACGAACAGGTATAGGACATCGCCTCTGGCGTCGTACTCGTGATCCGCGAACTCGATGCCTGCGACGGTGATGTTCATCGTGGTCTCGCCTGCGGATCTCGATGGGTCACAAACACAGTGACGATCCAGCCAGGACTCTCGTTGAAGTCTACGACCACGAGCAACCAGGCTCCCAGGTCATTGAAGTCGGCCCCGTAGAACCGCTCACGGCCCGGAATCGGATCGCGCTCTCGAAAGTCTGGCGCCCGGACCGCTTCCAGGATCGCATCGACCTGCTCGAGTAGCGCCTGACGTTTGCGGCGCGCGAGATGCAGATGCGCGGCGCCATCGAACACAACCTGGCGTCCGTCCGGATCGACGACGGTTCGCGGCCACGACATCATCTGCCGCGAACCTCGGACCGCCGCGGTTCCTGCGCCTGCGACCCCGGTCCGGTTGGCGAGAAGACGTCCGTGAACCTGGCGGCGGTCTCGGCTTCCGACTTCGCGTGGAGGTATCGCTCTGTTGTCTTCAGGTCTGCGTGTCCCATCGCGGCCTTGATCGTTACGAGGTCGATCCCTCCGGCGGCGAGCGTCGAGCCAAAGGTGTGTCGCAGGTCGTGCCATCGAAGCGGCCGGGCTCCTGCGCGGTCACGAGCTCGCTTGTAGCGACGGCGAAGCGCCGAGGTGTCGATGTGCCTCCCCCAGCTGTTGCAGAACACGAGCTCGCCCGGATCGGTGAAGTCGCTGCGATGGCT
This sequence comes from uncultured Actinomycetota bacterium, assembly GCA_963790635.1. Lineage (GTDB taxonomy): Bacteria > Actinomycetota > Thermoleophilia > Solirubrobacterales > Solirubrobacteraceae > Palsa-465. The sequence goes on from CAWBPJ010000007.1 coordinate 150,158, forward strand.
GACGCGCTCGAGCGCGCTGGCGGTCTGGTCACTCATCGGCACGCGGCGGACGTGTCCGCTCTTGGTCGGGCCTTCGATCCCGGCGCTCATCGAGCGGCTGATCGTCAGGGCGCTGCCCTGCCAGTCGATGTCGCGCCAGCGCAGCGCCGCAAGCTCTCCCATGCGCAGCCCGGCGTATGCCGCAACGCGGACAGCTTCGGCATCCTGCTCGTCCAGCTCGGTCTCGTCGTCGGTGCGTTCGCGCCGCGCCTCGTCACGGTGAAGCCCGTCGCCCATCGCTCGAGCCACGGCCTCTATCTCCTCGAGGCTGTAGAAGACCAGGACACCCGGCTTCGGCTCCCGGCGGCGGTCAGCGCGGCTCACGGGGTTCTGCTGCAGACCCACGTGGCGAATCCCATAGGTGAAGACAGCTGAGACAACAGAGCGCGTTCGGTTGACGGTCGCGCTGCTGACCCCAGTGTCCGCGACGTCCCGAAGGAGCGCCTCCACATCCTCGGTGGTGATCGAGGCCGCCGGAAGGTCGCCGAGTGCATTCATCACGTGGGCGTTGGTCACGCCGCTGCCGCGCAGATAGGTGCGCGGTTCCGCGAGCAGTGACCTGTGCGCACGAAGTGTTGAGGGGCGCGCTCCGCGGACTGTCTGCATCCAGTCCAGGTATCCGCAGGCGACCTCTCGGAAGGTCACGCCCATCGCCGCACGCTCAGCGGCGATGCGGTCGCGCTGGGCCCAGTCGGCGACGAACTGCTCGACGACGCGCTGAGCCTCGATGCTCGCCGTCCGCGCGTCGAAGCAGTCGGCAGCCACCCGACCCGGGCGGCGGACCCAACCTCCGTGACCATCTGACCGCAACCAGGCGCGGCCGATACGGCGCTTGATCTGGCGCCCTTCGAAGTAGAACTTCACCTCATAGAACGCCTTCTCACCGGCCTCGCGGACCACAACCTGAGGGGTCGGAAGATGCCGCTCGGAGGTGCCCACGAAAGGCATCGTACAGCCTTGGGTACAGTTTGGGTACAGTCGTGTTTTGGGTACACGATTGGGTACAAAACCAACGCAAAAGTGTCGTTTTACTGGTGTTTTTCTGCTTCACAATCGCGCAACTTCCGTGTTTCAGACCCCCTAATTTGGTCTACGGAACCGAAGGTCAAGGGTTCGAATCCCTTCGGGCGCGCTAACAAAGTCCCTGCTAATCGCAAGGTTCGCAATCAGCAAGGTTGTCGAGCGTGACCGCGCACTCGACCGGCATGCCATCAGCTGGCCCCAGCTGCACCTCGGACGGAATGTCTCGGACGGTGCGCGTCACCAAGGCGACGGTCACGTTCCGGAGGCTCGGAATTGCTTCGTCGCGGGTGAGGACGACAACCGGCCGGCGTCCTTCCTCTGCCAGCTCGAGCCAGCAGACCCCTCCGCGAGCTACCAAGGCTCCTCGCGGATCGCCTCCCGCGCATTAGCGAGAGCCCAAGCGTCCTCGGTGGCATCGCGATTGTCGGCTTTACCCCAGGTGTTCAGCGAGTCGCGCTCTCGCGTCAGGCGGGCGAGCGCGGCCTCAGCCTCGGCCTCGCTAAGGTCGTCAACCAACGAGTGAAGCTGCTCGCGTGTGGTCACCTGAAACAGCTTACCGGGGCAGCCAGCTTCCGCCCATCGGACCCGACCGCCCTCCTGCCCGCGCGAAGCTGGGCTCTGGGCTCTGGGCTCTGGGCTCTGGATGCGTGCGGCAACGCGACACCAGCACTGAAGCTGTTAGCCGCGCCAGCGGGTTGATACCAAACAGGAAGCAGGTTGGGTCGCCTCAGCCAGCCTTAGCCCGCCCTATCAGGTGGCCGCATCTGAGCGGGAGCCGACGCCTAAACTGCTCCGATCGTTGCTGGGCTATTGATCACCCCAATGCCGAGGCGCTCGTCCACGTTTGAGGCCACGCTGGTGTGCGAGTGGCAGACCACCTTTCAGAGGCCCGGCTGTTGACCGAGCCCGACGAGGTGATGTTGCGGGTCGGCCGCGGGATTGAGCTGGGCCAGGCGGGTGAACGATCAGCCGCACGCATGGTCTTCGCTGAACTGTGGGACCAGATTGGCGACGACGGTGATCCCCTCCACCGGTGCGCAGTGGCGCACTCATTTGCTGACGTCCAAGACGATCCGAACGACGAATTGGTCTGGGACCTGCGCGCCCTCCAGGCCGCGGAACTCATCACTGACGACCGGGCGCAAGCCGCTGGCATCGCCAGCCCGGTGGCCGCCTTCTACCCCTCCCTGCACCTGAACCTCGGTGAGGTCTACAGGAAGATCGGCAATCTCGATCTCGCTCGCCTCCATCTGGAGCAGGGGCAAGCGGCGGTCTCCGCCCTTGGCGCCGACCTCTACGACCACGTCGTCAAGGCGGGCCTCGACGAGCTCGCTCAACGCCTGCGCTCCCGGCAGCAGCCGCGGGATCGCTACTGAAATCTCGCGTGGACAGCACACGTCACAAGTTCCCTCCTCCGCGCGAAGCAAGACCGCTCGGTGTGAAGCCGCGAGGCGCGTCGTGAGAGCAAACCGGGAGTGCCCCACGAGTGGTCGCGTGCCAACTTGATCATGATTCACTCGGTGTGTCTACCTGCCGAGTTGCCTCGGGCGGTGCTGGGTCGGGAGCAAGTTCGGCGCTCAGAGCGCTCAGGATGCCGGTCGTAGCGCGAGGATCGGCCGCTCGCTCACCAGTCGCTGCCGCGCGGCGGAACTCCCGTCGTAACGCCAGCCGACCAGTCGACTCAGCACCACACGCACGACTGGAGTCACTACGCGGTTATGTTGCTCGTAGTTCCCGAGGACTGCGGCGGCCTCTACAGACTCAAGCTCGCGATAGACGGGAGTGAACCGCTCGCGGCCGACTGCGACCTCGACGGCGCCGCCGGCAACCACGTTGCGATACCACTGGGCGCTGCGGCCCAGGCCGACCATCACGAAGAGCTCGTGTCGGGCGCGGTTCTCACCGATGACCTCCAACATCGTCCGATAGCAGCGGCCAGAGCGCCTCCCGCGATGAGTCAGCCGCAAGAATCGTCGACCAAGCAGCCATCCGAGGTTCCAGTCATACAGGACCGCTGGCGCTCGTAGCGCGCCGATCACCGACCTCCGGACCGACCGAGGGCTGCTCATTCGCCGAGTATCCCGCTCCAACGGCGCTGGTGAGGCAGTCAGTCCTGCGCACATTTGCGGATCCCGCGCGAAGCACGTCTCACGTCGCCGTCGACGAGACGATCGTGCCGGGCGAGAAGCAGGGCCGGTCGGGTGATCCTTTCGTGGCCGAGCAAAAGTCACGACGCTGTCTGCTCAGGCGATTCTTTTCGATCAGGGGGAAGCCCTAGCGGGATCGAGTGACGTCTAATTAGGTAAACCGGGGCGCCGGATACCTCCGGGCGGCCGGTACCCAGATCAGCAGTCAGAGAGCGGGGCCCGTCCCCGCAAGCCGCACGAAAGCGAGGTTCGGGACGTGTCGTCACTGATTCTCGACGTCGAGCAAAGCGGGGAGCCACGCGCAGAGGGACGATCTGTCGGTGCCGGATTTCGCATCGCGAGGACGCCTAAGGAGTCATCTGTGAGTGCTGAGCTTTAGTCGAGAGGAGACGAGATCGCCACGAAATCTGGCGTGTCGGGACGCTCAGGTGGATGGGTTGATGAGTTCGCTTGTGATCCAGCCGGCGACGTTGTCTGGGTATGGCGCGGGCAGTCCGAGGACGATGTGCCGGAAGCCGGCGTTGATGGCATGGGCGATCGCCTCGCGCGTCGTGGCTGCCTGTTGGTAGGAGGCCCGGAGGTGGATCGAGCGGGTGATCGCGGCCGGGTCCCGACCAATTTCGCCGCAGAGCCGGTCAAGAAGGGCGCTTCGGCGGACGCAGTCTTCAAGGTCGCTGCCGGGGACGTTCCATAGGTCGGCGTGCTCGGCAACGACGCGGAGTGTCGCGGTGCTGCGTCCCCCGATCATGATCGGCGGATGGGGTCGCTGGACGGGTTTGGGGTTGCTGATCGCCCCGGTCAGCTGGATGTAGGTGCCGTTGAAGTCAAACGGCTCATCCTCGGTCCATAGGCGACGGATGACTGTGCATGCTTCGGCGAGGCTTTCGACGGCGTCGGCGAAGTCGAGGTAGGGCAGCCCGTGTGCTGGGTATTCGCGCCGGGCAGCGGGGGGATTGGGCCGGGAGCCCACTCCGATGCCGAAGTCGAGTCTTCCGTCGGCCACGATGTCGACCGTCGTCGCGATCTTCGCCAGCACGGCGGGGGGTCGGAAGCGGTTGCTGGTTACCAGCAGGCCGAGGCGCAGGTGTTCGGTTTGGGCGGCGAGGGCTGAGAGCAGTGTCCAGCCCTCGAAGATCGGCCCGTTGGGGTCGCCGCCGATCGGTAGGAGGTGGTCAAATAGCCACGCGTGCTCGATCTGCGGGATCGCGTCCGCTTCTTTCCAGACGCGCAGGAGGTCCGGGTAGGTGACCTGCTGCGGAGCCGTCGCGATCCCGAAGCTGACCGGGGAGGGTGAGGACGAGAGGTTCATTTCGATTGCAGCTGGCCGAGCGGGTCGGTGTCGTGCGCGAGGGCGTCGCGTGCCGCCGGCCAGCTCGCCGCGTCGACGCCCAGCGCGGTGCGCAGGTATGCCGTGGTGATGCGCTGGACGAGGTCAACCAACGCGGGGCTTTCGGCGGGCGTGTGTGGAATGCCGCCGTAGGCGTGGATGCCGCCCTGGGAGTGTTCGGCCCCGAGGAGGGTCAGAAGGCTCTTCTCGCCGGGGCTGAGGGTGTAGCCGTCGGTCCACCAGTCGGGGCCTCGTGTCGAGAGCATCGACTGGTCGCGGTCGCCAGCGGTTATGAGGGCCGGCTTGGTCATCGTCTCAAAGCTCGGGTTCATGAAGGGAAACATCTCGGCGGCAAAGGGGGTCAGATTCTCTCCGCCGGTTCCGGCCAGGGCGAGCAGCACGCCGGCCGAGACTCGGGGATCCGGACATGTCCTCACCAACGCGACCTTCGGGGTCGAGGATGCGCGCGCCGAGCAAGGCGCTGGCGCTCGTGGCGCCGTAGGAGTGCCCACTCACCGCGATCCGGTCGCGGGCCAGCCGTCCGCTGAGCTCGGGCACCGAATCTTCGATGCGGTCCAGTTCGTCAACGATCCGGACCAGGTCCTCGATCCGGAAGCGCCAGATGCGCGGGGTCCGCGGGTCGTCGGGAGCGAGGGCGAGAGTGACCGAGTCGAGGTGCGTCGGTTGGATCACGACGAAGCCCTGAGCAGCCCAGAAGTCGACCAGCGGCCCGTAGCCGTCCATCGAGAACCCGAACCCGTGCGAGAACACGATGATCGGAAGATCCCGTCCGGCCCTGGGCGCAGTCACCCGCAGCTGCAAGTCGTCCCCTCGATCAGGCACGGGCAAGACGATCGGCTTGATCGAGACGACCGGGGTGGGGGTGCCGATGGTGGCTTCGCTAGCCGCCGGCTGGGCATGGCTCATGGAACAACTCCTTGTTGATGGAGCGGCGGCCGCCCCCGTCGCGACGGTCGCACTGGGGTAGACTCACCAGGAAACGGGGAGGGTGTCCACATGACATTAGCGGAGACCCTCCCCACTTACGTAGATGGCCCGACCACACACAGTCCAACCAGCGGTCCGACGTGTCGACGCCGAGCGCAACCGCGAACGGATCCTCGATGCCGCGCGCGCCGCGTTCGCCGATCCGGACACCGACGTCTCAATGGCGGAGATCTCACGGCGCGCCGGGGTCGGATCGGCGACGCTGTACCGGAACTTCGCCAACCGGCGCGAGCTCCTAGAAGCGCTCTACGTCGATGAGATCGACACGGTCTGCCAAGCTGCCACGACAATCACCGGCGATAGGCCGGCAGACATCCTCGTGTCATGGCTGCGACGGTTCTACAGCTACTTCACCAGCAAGCGGTTCGTCGCCGCCGAACTGCTCGAACACACCGACCGCGACGATCCGGTGTTTGGCGCAGGCCTCACGCGTGTGCTCAACGCCGGCCGACCCCTCCTGGACGCCGCCCAGCGGTCACGCCAGGTTCGGCCTGACCTCACCCTCGAGCAGATCCTCGACATGATCGCCGCAGTCGCCAAGATCCCCGGAGACGCCGAATACCGCGAGCCTATTCTGCGCGCGGCGCTCGACGCCGTCCGATCAACGGAGACCGGCTAAAAAGCCGACCTCGCAGAGCGGTCCGGTCCGCTGCTCGTCCCTCATTCCGGCACGCTCAACGACGCTGCCGCTCCCGACCCGACTCACCCCAATTGAACCCTGTGTCGCGGGAAAGGCAGGGAGGCCTGGACTCATTACGACTTCGCTGCTTCTCGCCACAAGCGCGCTTGCGGACGACCACTAGCTCGCGAGCGCTTTCTTATCTGGCGCTCGCCAGTGGACGCGATGGCGGCGCCGCGATCTAGATCGCGGTAGCCATCGTGCCTGCTTGTGCAGGTCGCAGCTCGACGTGAGTTTCGGAGTCACTTCACGTTCCTCAACGCCTCGGTCAACCGTTCGCGAACGTCTCGGAGCTGCGTCAGTGTCCGCTCGAGCTCGGTGTGCCTCGTCAGTTGTTGGGTCACGTTTGCGTGGTGCGCGAGTTGGTTGATGTTGCCTGCGACATTCGCCAACAACCGGTTCGCTGAATCCAGCGCTGCGATCGTCGCCAAGCGTTCCCGGCGGTCATAAGACTCGCTCAACGCTGACTCCTGCAACAGCCGCGCGATGCTCACACCGCGACTGTCGGCGACCTGCTTGATTCGCGCGTGGTCATCCTCGCTCATGAGCATCACGAACCGTCGGGTGCGCCGTTGCTCAGCCATCGCCCGCCGCGCGGTCACGGCCCGCCTCTTGTCCTCAGCCATCCCGCTCCCTCTCACCACCCTCCTGGCAAAGCGCAGCGCCCCACCTCGCGTGGGGAACCGGTGGCGCCGGCAGGCGCACCAGACCGTCGGCAACACCGACCAAGCAGATTATATGGCACATATAATCCCCAGCTTGCTACCTGCGCGAACTACCCACGCAAGCATCATGTGCTGAAAGAATGGGAAACGGTGGGTAGAGTGCACTTTGAGCACATGCTGAGGGTTGATCGCACGACAACAATCCTGGGTGATGCAGGCGCGCAATGAGTCCATCTGAAGACCTCAGCGAATACAGCCTCTCAGTCCCCGAGGCCGCGAAGATGCTCGGCGTTCAACCGATGACAATCCGACGCTGGATCGGTGACGGACGGCTACCAGCACGCCGCATCCCAGGCACCAAGCCATACAAACTGCGACAAGCCGACGTCGACGCCCTCTATTTAGCGCACGGAAGGCCCGCGTAGCGGACGATCGCATTCGCATCGGAGCAGTCATCTACCCCGCCATTGCCTTGGCGAGAGAGCGTCAGGTTAACTGTGTAGGCGGGTTGACTGGTTAAGTGTAACGGTGACTCGATTGGTGGTCGATGGGTGACGGTCAGTCTGCATCTGGGACGCGGTCGCCGAAGTGGATCTTCAGGGCCAGCAGCGCTGCTGTCCAGTTCCGGGTGCGGGTCCATTGCGGGGTCGCGTTCTGCAGACAGAGGTAGACGAGCTTGCGGGCGGCGTCCTCGTTGGGGAAGCTGCCCTTGGTCTTGATCGCTTTGCGCAGCTGCCGGTTCAAGGCTTCGATCGCGTTTGTGGTGTATACGATTCGGCGAACCTCAGCGGGGAACGCGAGGAACGGGATCACGTGCTCCCAGGCGTTCAGCCATCCTTGGGTGATTACCGGGAACCGGGTGCCCCATTTCTCATCGAAGGTCTCGAGCTCGGCGTGGGCGGCCTCGGCGTTGATCGCGGTGTAGATAGGTTTGAGGTCGCGGGCGACCTGTTCACGCTCCCGGCGGGGCACGTATTTCAGGCTCGAGCGAATCAGATGGACTATGCATGTTTGGACGGTGGTGAGCGGGAAGATCGCCTCGATCGCCTCCGGGAACCCGTCGAGGCCGTCGACACAGCAGATCAGGATGTCCCGGACGCCGCGTTGCTTGAGGTCGTTGAGGACTTGCATCCAGAACTTCGCGCCCTCGGTGTCTTGGAACCACATGCCGAGCACGTCGCGGTCGCCCTCGAGCGTGACGCCGAGCGCGAGATATAAGGCTTTGCGTTGCACGCTGCCGCCGTCGCGGATCTTCAGCACCATGCAGTCGAGGAACACGATCGGGTAGATGTCCTCCAATGGCCGCTTGGCCCACTCGCGGACGTCGTCCATGACCGCGTCGGTGACCTTCGAGATCAGGTCGCGGCTGACCTGGACCCCGTAGATCTCCTCCAGGTGCGCGCAGATATCTCGGGTCGATAAGCCGCGGCTGTAGAGCGCGAGGATCTTGTCGTCGAACCCGACGAACCGCCGCTGGCGCTTTCTGACGATCTTCGGCTCAAAGGTCCCGTTGCGGTCACGCGGAGCGTCGACCCGAACCTCCCCCTGCTCGGTGATCAGCGTCTTCGGCGTGGTGCCGTTGCGCTGGTTCTCAGCGCCGCCGGGCGGCTCCTGATGGGGCTCATAGCCGACATGGTCGGTCAGCTCGACCTCCATCGCGCGCTCCACCAGCCGCTTGGTCAACTGCGCCAGAATCCCGCCAGGCCCCGCGATCTCCTGCTCGCTGCTCGCGCCGGCCAACAGCTCGTCAAGCAGCTCATCGGAGATCCCGCGGATCCGTCAGGCATGCTCAGAGCTTGACGGGCGCGGCGGCGGCCCACAGCCCGATCTACCGCCCCCGCCACCCCCGCCGGCGGGTGCGCCGCGCTCGCGCTGGCCAGCTCCTCGCTTCGCTCGTCGCTGTCCAACGCCAGCGCGCGGTATCCAACCTCAAGCTCCCCGAACCCTGGAGAGCTCTCCAACTTCTGGGTTCTGCTTCGTGTCTCGGTAGGCATAGCGATCCTCTTTCGCTGATGCCTACACAGTTCCTATGACGATCCCGGCTGGAGCCGTTGCGCCCATGCCTCGGATTCGGCGGCCCATTCCCACCGCGGCACCGAACGACCGGGCCGAGTTGGGAACGAGGACAGATGCACTTCCTCCTGCCGTCCGGTGTTGATCTCGGTCAGTGCATCAATGCTGCCAAGTCTCAGTTGAGCTGCCGGTATGGTCGGCTGCGATGACGATCGCGACCAGCGCGTCGTCCAGGGCCTCATCAATGTCGGCCATGTCCTCGGGGTCCTCAGAGAGCCGGCCACGGGTCGCAACGACGCAGAACCCGACCCGGTTGGCGGTTATGTGGTCGAGTAGGCGGCGCAGGTCGGTGCGGTCCATGCTCATCCCCGAGTAGCCGACATCAACGAACTCGTCAGCCATACGCAGCCCGAGCTGATCGGCGGCGAGTGCGATCTGCGCCCGCTGGCGCTCTACCTCGCGCGCCGCCTCATCGGTGGTCGTGGGTGCGACGCGGATGTAGGAGACGGCGGGCAGGTCGCTCGGTGACCAGTCCTCGGCGCTCATGACACCGGGGCGGCCGGTACGCGGGCGTCCATGCGCTCGGCCTCGGCTGGTGTCGCGTCGGTGGCGTGGGTGCGCTGCCAGTCACGCAGCAGCGCCTTCTCCTGATGGCGGACCCGCAGCCACCGGACCACCGAGGTCGGGATCAGGAACGCAAACCGGCACGTGTTCCAGAACCCGACGATGAAGAACAGGTTGACCCATCCCGGCCCACCGTCACGGACGACCGAGCCGCAGGCGACCATGACCACCCCGTAGACGACGACCCCGACGAGGCCGACGAGCGGCCCCCACTTGATCCCGCGCCGGGTGTGGCCGCGGCGAATGACGATGTTGTTCGGGCAGAAGCGCTGCGCCAGGCCGTAGAGGCGGGAGCTGAGCGCCCAACTGGCTGCGAAGATCATGACGGCCCTCTTTCTGGTCAGACACGCCAAGGCGCGTCAGATTGCGGGAGTGGCAGTCCAGAAAGAAGGGCAACCCAGCCCGGGGGCGGGGTGCAGCGCCGAAGCGTCGATGAGAAAATCTGCCACCAACCAGATTAGCGCTGGCACCTGGCGGATGGAAGGCTAGATGCGCCGCACGGCGATGTATGGCGACGCTGGCGCATTACGCCACCGTCGCGAGCTTGCGGCGCCCGCCCGGCCGGATCGTCACCGTCCGCTCGACCAGCACCCGCCGGATCGTCTGATCCGCCACGCCCAAGTGCTGACCCAGGTCGTGCAGGGTCCACCCACCCCGGTAGAGGACGACCGCCTCGTCAATCTGCGTCTCGGTCATTACCGGCCGGGTCTTGCCCGCACGAGCAACGTGCCTGGCGACCGTCGTGCGATGAAGGTCGTAGACCTTCGCCAGCTCACCGACACGAGCACCGGCCTCATACGCGACGATCAACGCCTCCAACTCGGCCGGGGAGAGCCGCCGCTGAGCCTGCCGCAGCGCCCGCACGTTCGGACCCCGCGCATCCTCAAACACCGTCACCGGGGACTCCTCAGCCAGCTTGCCGCCCGTCCCGACCCGACGAAGTAGCCGCCTGACCAGGGATTTTGCAGACGTGCAAGAGTTTGAGAACTCTCTACGTAGGTCCACTCACGAATACCTGCATAGAGGACGAAATCCATCTCCAGTCTCCGCCGGGATGGCCAAGCGTCTGTGCACTGGGGATCAAGAATGGGCACCATTCTGGTCCTACAGCTCTAGCCGCGGCGCGATGCAGCTGGCCGTCGGTCAAGAGTGTCGGGTTTAGACCAAAGCGACAGCCGAGGTGGTTCGTCTAGTTTGCGGTTTGGATGGGTGGCAGGGACCAGTTGCCGCTCTGGACGTCTTCGCTCGGGCCGTACATCCGGTAGATGATCGTGAACGGGCTTTCGCTTGGGGTGGGCAGCCAGTTCGCTCGTGCGACCGGGTCCTGAGGTTCGGTTGCCTGGAGGGTGATGTCGAGCGAGCCATCGGCGTTGTATGTGATCCCGGGAGTTCGGTCGCCGATCGAGTAGCGATCGATTGGGTTGTCGGCGAGGAGGCGGCTCGGGAGCTTGTAGAGCGTGATCGACCAGAAGAACGTGGCTTGCGGCAAAGTGGTCGCGTCGAAGTGCAGCGTGTAACTGTGGTCGCCGGTCATCTGCTGGCCGTTGGCGTCGAGGCGACTTCCTCCGTACACGGCCTCTTCGGAGACTTGTCCGTAGATGCCCATCTGTGCTGCGACGGCGCGCGTCAGGTAATCGTCGCCGAGTTGCTCGCGCGATCCGAAGATCCCGATCGATGAAACGGTGTGCGACGCCTTCTCACCGATGTCCGAAAGACCGTTGTTGACGCCTGCGCCGATCGACTCAAGCACATCTGCTGGTACTTCTTCAGGGCGCCATCGACGGCCGGCGCCGATACCTATCCCGGCGAAGCGTTCATAGAGCGCTTGTTCTGAGGGGTGAGGTTCGATGAGGGTGAGCAAGAAATTGAGGTAGCCGATGAAGTCGGCGGACAGGGCGCGTCCCTCGTCCCATACCGGAAACACGGGCACTGGGACCGGCGCAGGGGGGCGAAGACCCGCATACTCGGAAAGCGGTTGGATCGCATAGCCATGCTGAATCGCACGCACGGTCGGCATGTCATCGCGGCCGAATAGCGCCGTCCGGGTCAACGTGCCCGCGATCTCGCTCTCCGTCCGAAGAATCTCGCTGATGCCGTCAGGCACGTCTCCGTCCCATCCGGTCGCGGCGATCAGGTAGTCGCCGGCGTCAAACCCGGTCTTGCGCACTCCGACGTAAGCGAAGTTGAACGTGAACAGGTCGAACATCTGGACCACGTAGTAACGGTCCTCAGCGACCTTCGGGACCCGCAAAACCATTGGCTCTCGCCGGAGATCGAACCACGCCCACGAGTAAGGACTGTCGTTGTTGGGTGTGACGATGTCGGCGTCGGCGGACGTGTACGAGCGCGTGTAATGGCGATAGTGATTGAACCCGCCGATATACGAACTCGACAAGGAGTCCTGGGTCTGCTCCCAGATCGTCTTGTAGTTGAACAACATCGGATACGCGAACACGATCGCCTCTCGCGCGATCGCCTCCGCGTCTGATGCGCTCACAAAGTCCGTTCTCATCCCCACCTCCTCTCGCTAAATGGCATCCACCGACAGCATGCCGGATACCGACGCGGGACGCTGCCGCTTGGATCGAACAGGGGCAGCAGAGTCCTGCTGCCCCTGCGCCTTGATCTGTAAGTCTTTGCGGCCTGCGTTCGGTCTCAGGCTTGGCGGGCCGCCGCTTGCTCGATCAGCTCGATCACCGCTCCTGACTGGGTGACCATCGCCAGGTGTCCTGACTCGACCTCGATTGTGGTCGCGCCCATGCGCGCGGCGAACTGGCGCTCGGCGTCGGGCGGGATCGCCTCATCATTCTTAGCGACGACATACCAGCTGGGCAGGCCGCGCCATGCGGGTACACCCATCGTGTACTCGAACGTGCTCATCGAGATCGGCTGCTGAACCGCATACAACATGCGGGCCTCGGTCGGCTCCAGATCGGCGGCAAAGTGGCCGACGAAATCGTCCTCGGGAAGCCATCCGAAGCCCTGCTCATCGATCTCTAGGTTGGCAAGCGCGGGGGTCGGCGGCCCGCCGCCGAGCAGCGCCCCAAGCGACTCCCCCTCATCGAGCCCAAAGGCCGCGACATAGACGAGACCCACAACGTTCGGAGCGTCGGCGCCCAGTGCTGTCATGATCTGGCCACCGTAGGAGTGGCCAGCGACGACGGTCGGTCCGTCCCGACGAGCAAGTACGTGACGCAGCCGTGCCACGTCCGCCTCAGTCGAACTTTCCGGGAACTGTGGCGCGGTGACCTCATAGCCCTTGGCTTGCAAGCCCCGGATGACGTCGCCCCAGCTTGATCCGTCAGCCCAAGCCCCGTGAACCAGGACGATGCCGGGTAGATCGCTCATGCGAATTCCTTCGTTCCGGTCGATCAGTCCCGTTGACCAATCATTGACCCAACACCCTACGGAGTACACAAACCACGCGGCGCCTGCTGCCTTGACCGAGTACCGGAAGGCACGCCTCCTCGTGCTAGCCCGATTAATGCGCGAGGCGAGAGCGCTGCGAGGCCTCTGGTTTCGTCGCAATCGAGCCGTCCGCTGTGGCCCGGCTGCCGGTTGCGACGACTCAGCGATGACGACGGGTGCGTCGAACTGAGTGTGGCGAAACCCCGCTCTTGCGGACGCGCCGGCGTTTGCTCGTTGGCCGCTTGTAAGATGTAGTTCTTCCAGATGCGGGAAAAATCAGCACGTCATCCGTTCCGCGGAAGCTGCCAACGAGCTGCTGGGAGCGTTGTCTGAGCAGCTGCAGGCGGCGGCTTGAACTTCGATCTCGTGGTGATCGGGGGATCGGCGCTGCTTGCTCGTGGCCTTGTGGAGCGTGCTACGCCTGATGTCGACGTGGTGGCGCTGGCTGGCTCACCTGGCTTGCTGTCGGCTGTTGTGCTACCGCCTGGGCTGTTGCGTGCCGTAGCAACAGTGGCGCGCGATTTCGATGTTCCGGTGAATTGGCTAAACAGCGGTCCGGCCGATCTACTGCGCTTTGGGTTGCCGTCTGTCTGGCTTTGAAAGCCGTTGGGAAACACGTACTTATGGCGAGGCGTTGACTGTACGGTGAGCGTCGCGCTTCGATCAGATTCACTTCAAACTCTATGCCGCGGTCGACCAGGCCGGCAAACACCTGACTGACCTTGAGGCGCTCGAGCCCTCACACGACGAGTTGATCGCCGCGGCGCGGTGGTCGCGTCAGCATGACCCGTCAGAGGGCTTCTTGAGCGTGCTGACCGAAGCGCTCAAATATTTCGGAGTCGAGAATGCTGAACTCGGAACTTAGCCTCCAGATCGAGGAGACACTCGACCGGTTCGCCTAGGAGGAGTGGGCGCAGATACAGGAGAGGTTTCCTACCGCGCATCCCGACCCTGTGTTCGCACGGCACGGCTGGTTGCGTTCGGCGTTCACTGGTACTCGCAAGTCGATGCCACCCGCCATTGACGCTCCCATCAACCTGGGCATTCGCTTGCGCCTGTTGTTTGGCCTCAATGCCCGCGCGGAGATCGCGCGAGTGCTCTTCACGATGGAGGAGGCTGCCGTGACGAGCGCGACGTTGGCGAGGGCTGTTGGCTTCACAACGCGCAACGTGCACGAGGCCCTAGCGGCATTTGAGTTGTCGGGGGTGGTCGCGAGCTTCACGGGCGGCTACGAGCTGCGTTACCGCTTGAACCACGATCGTTGGGCCGAATTCCTCGAGGTCAGCGAACCGATCGAGTTTGTTGATTGGATCCCGATTCTCCTTAGCCTCCGACGGATTCTACGGTGGCTGCGCGAGAGCGAACAATCCGACGCATCGGACTACCTGACCGCGAGCAGCGCGGGACCTTTTGGAACGGCTGCGACCTGACTTGCGGGCCGCAGAGATCGAGGTCCCGTCACAACGGCGCGCGCAAAGCGCTCTCGAAGACTTGCAAGCGGTCCTGAATCAGGTGTTCGAATTCCTCGACCTCGGCTAGAGCACGACCCGTATGCCGCCGCTCACCGCGATCGCTTTTGGGGCTGCGGCCCGTCGCCGTCCAGCGAGTCCTTTGCGACAACAACGTCGCTGATTTGTCTAGAGCGCGACGAGCTCGTGCTGTGGGGTGTCGTCAGTCTCGTATTCGAAGCCGACGACGGCGCGGAGCCCGAACGCGGCGGCAAGCTTGCGCACGGTTTCGATGCTGACGCGATGATGGCCGCTCTCGATCCGGGAGATCACCGACGCGGTCGTGCTCATCCGCTCCGCAAGCTCTTGCTGAGACAGCCCGAGCCGCGCGCGGTGCATGATCACGATCCGCGCGAGCTGCTCAAACGGTTCTAGGCGCTCCTCGGTCTCGCGGTAGGTTTCGCTCCGGGCGCGGCGCCGGGCAGCTCCCTCGCGGACACTGGTTCCAATTGGGCTGGTGATTTCGGCCATGATGGCTCTCCCTTCATCGACCAAGACTGCGTAGGACCTTAGCACTTCTGCTAACCCACACCGCCAGCGATTATTCATGGAACCATCCCGGCAGACCTCTAGCGAGACTCGCAAAGCACTCGCCAGGGCCAGACGAGAGCGACGACCGCTTAGCAACGGCTTCGCAACTCGCCCCGGTGACAGGTTGGCGATCCCTTTCGCTGAGGGACCATCTCCCAGCCATTACAAGCGAGGCCGGCGGCGCCGAATGGCGGGTCGACTCCGAAGTTTGTGCATTGCTCCCTTCTGCACCGCGCAGCGACTGCGCCAGGAACCCCGCTTTCCTATGACGCTTGGTGGAGCTTAGCCAGGAACTGCTTCGGTGTCAGGATCGGAAAAGCGTCGCCAAGAACGAGCAGGTCGTGGTCGCCTGTGACCAGATAAGCGCGCCGGTCGATGGCGAGCGCGAGCAGGTAGTCATCGTCTGGGTCACGTGAGCCCACAGGCGGAGGGCAGGTCGGATCCTCAGAGATGGTCCCGTGGTCACGCACCCAGTTGACGTAGGCCGCGGCCTTCTCCGAAGGTATGTGTTTTCGCAACTTCGGATATCCCAGTGCCCGTTCGAGCTCCGTAAGCAACACGTCGGAGACCACGAGCTCAAACTGGCCGTCTCGGCTGGCGCGCAGAACCTCCGCCGAGGAGCCCTTGACGGAGAGCGCTGCAGAGATCAGGACATTGACGTCAACGACCGCGCGCACCGGCGGTCCGTCGACGCGGCCTGGTCGCGTGTTGCGCCTCGACGGCTAACCCGGAGGCTCTTGATTCGGACATCGTGGCGCTCGACCACAACTCGTCGAGAACATCTAGCTTCAGGTCTCGGCGAAGGGACTCCTCTATCACTGCACTGTCGGAGACCCCTGTGCGTGCTGCGCGGATCTTGACCCACTTAAGTACGTCCTCGTCGATCGTAAGAGTCGTACGCACCTTAGACATAGACGCATCCTATCATCACGATGCGGTGATGTCCGTGGCTTGCTGCGCCGGCTTTCGCCGCGACGTCCCGCGTCTGCCGAGGCGTGCACGTCTGGCTGCACCGGGTCCTCCATCTGAAGCGGACAAACCGTCGAGCGACATCGACATTTGCAGGATCACTTCACCCGTTGCGGACTCCCTAACGATTGATCAACGGCTTCCACTCGGACTCCTTGGCCGGCCGCGGATCGTGCCGGGGTAGTAGACGGCGACGTGGCCAGGTTGGCGTGAGGACCGAACCAGTGATGGATGGACTCAGGGGTGCAGTGTGGGCATGTAGGTCAGTTCTTGGATGTTTTCGTCCAATGTCTTGCTGTCGATCAGCTCGAGGTCGAAGTCGGCTGCGCCTTGGAAGATCGGGCCGGCCCCGTTCTGGCCGGTGATCACAGGAAAGACCGTCACTTGGACGCGATCGACCAAGCCCGCGGGTTCGTCTGAGCTGTCCGTGGCCGCGGCCCCAACCAGTGCCGGTTCAGCCCATCGCGTGGATCTTTCGCGGTTCGATCGTCAGGATCAGGCGTGTTTGGTCGCGGCCGCCGTACCACGGGTAGGGGCCTCCGAGATAGCGCTGCGCCAGTTGCTCGATGTGCTCGCGCGCACCCTCGCTGGTGACGTCGATGACCTTGCCCCGAACCGAGAAATATCGGGATGGGTCGCTCGGGTCTGACACAGCTACCGCGACACGCGGATCACGTCTGATGTTCTTGACCTTCTGAAAGCCCTCGACCGTGTTGATCAGGATGTGAGCGCCATCGGTGTCGACCCAAGTCTGAGTCAGTTGCGATGAGCCGTCGGGCATCGTTGTGGATATGAAGCACGGACTCGCCCGCTGCATCAGGGCGACGAGATCCTCTGAAAGTCTGTCGTGCATCTGCGGCTCCTCTCGACGGAACCCTAAGCCTACGCAGCTGACGGCTGGGAGCTGAGCACTGGCGCGATCGCGTCGATGCTATGCCTTCACGTTACGCTGACGATCGCCTTGGCGACACAGCGCTCTGGGCGCCACTACTTAGGGGGCGTGGACGGGCTTAGTGCGGGGCAGGAGTCGCAGCCCGTCATCGGTGATCACAGCGAGGCTGTCGGCCTCGGTTTGTTCTGCGATCTCGGGCAGATCGGCGGTTGCGCAGATCAGCACGCGGACCGGTTTGTTTGAGCGGTTGAGAATCTGGTGTGCGCCGCTGGGGCCGGTCGGGAAGCGACGATCTCGCCCGGGGTGAGGTCGCAGATGTCGTCGGCGCTGCGGCGTAGTGATGGTGTGCCGGCCAGCACGAACAGCAACTCTTCGTTGCGGTGATGGAAATGCAGCGGTGAGACGAGTGCGCCTGGTTCGAGTTCGTAGAGATTGGCGGCGAGTTGGTTGGCCCCGACATGTCTTGCCAGGCGGGTCGCTCGCAGGACCGCGGGTGCAGTCACGCTGGTTTGGATCGTGTCAGAGTTTCGCCTCAGCCAGGATTGGCTGGAACAGTTCGATCGGGTTCCCCGAGGGGTCCTCAACCAGGATCTGCTTTCCGCCGACCCCGGTGACGATGTCGTTGCGGAACCGGGCGCCGTGTTCGCGTAGCTCAGCGACAGTCGCTTCGATATCAGGAACCTCGAGTTGGAAGCGATTCCAACCTCCGGGTTCGGGCACCGTCCCGTCAGGCATCGGCTGGCCGCCGCCGGGGCCGCCACCCGGAGCGCTCAGAACAAGCCTCAGATCCCCGTACGAGAGCATCGCAAAGGTGGGGGCCGGGTGCATGTCCTCGCGGAAGCCGAGTTGCTGGCAGTAGAAGGCGATCGCCGCGTCGACGTCGTTGACGATGTAGCGCACGCTGATTCTGGCCATGGAGAAGCTCCTCTCGCGTTTCTGCCCTACACCGTATGCGTTTTGGGTGGTGTGAGCGCTGAGAGCTTCCAACTCCGCGAGCATCTTGAGTGCTTTCGTGTTGGCTCTGGGGTGAGGCCCGTAATCGCTTCAGGCGATGGTGATGCCTTCGCGCTTGGCGGCTTTCAGGATCTTCTGGTCGAAGGACGCGAGCGCGGATCCGGTGTGTTTCGCGGTGGCCAGGCAGTAACCGTCGGGGAGGCTGACGGGGTGGCGGTGCCGGAGTCGTGCGGCCTCGACGGCGATCGCCTCGTTGGGCTGGTGGACCGTCACAGCGAGGGCGGCGATCGCGCGCCTTGCGGCAGCGAGCTTCCCAGCGTTCGCTGCGGGGGCGATCAGTACCTCGGTGAGATTGACCGCGCTGACCGCCACGGCGTCTTGGTCGTGATGCCAGCGGGTGAACAGCGCCCTTGCGCTGTTGTGGTGTGCGTCGTGCTGGTCGAGCGCGCCGATCAGCACGTCCGCGTCGAGCAGCAGTTTCATCGTCGCTGGTCTTCGGCGTCCAGGCGGGCGAGGTAATCGGCCGGGTAGGTTCCGGTGAGCGCTCCGAACGCCTCCTGGAAGGTGCCGGTCGAGCGACGGATGCGCAGCTCGCCGTCGCCGCTTGGTTCGATCGTGACCTGTTCGCCGGCGTGGAGTCCGACCTCTTGCAGAGCGGCGACCGGGATCGTGATCTGGTTCTTGGTGGAGATGCGCGCCATGCCTTTACCATACCAGTAAAGGCTCACCCGTTGGTTCGACGAATACCACTTCGTTGCCGCAACGAGCCTCTGACCGCCGCCGCGGATCACGTGCGATGACGCGCATCTCCGCAGCGACGACGGCCCGTGAAACTGCTCTGCTGTCGTGGTTCCCGGGCAGGAACCCGTTGGATCACGCCCAGAGATTGACGCCGAGCACCCAATGCCGGGTGGCTTTACTCCACAATCCCCCAGAATTACTTCGTAATCTAACCAACTCACAGAATCGGGAGCGACAGATGACCGAGCTTGCGGTCCTCCTTGAGCCGCGTCATGGCGCCACATACGATCAGATCCTCGCGTTGGCTCAGACCGCCGAGTCCAGCGGGTTGGATGCGTTCTTCCGCTCGGACCACTACATCGGCGTGGACGCGTCAGATGCGGACTACCGTGCGACCGACTCGTGGATCACGCTCGCGGGCCTGGCGCGTGAGACATCACGTATCCAACTCGGCACGCTCACCACCTGCGGAACGTTCCGCCTGCCGGGACCCCTGGCCGTAGCTGTCAGCACTGCGAACGGCATGAGCGGCGGACGCATCGAGCTCGGCCTCGGGGCCGGTTGGTATCAGGACGAGCACACCAACTTCGGCGTGCCGTTTCCGCCGATGGGGGAGCGCTTCGATCGTCTGGAGGAGCAGCTCGCGATCCTCACGGGGCTGTGGAGCACACCCGCAGGTGAGCCGTTCTCCTACGCAGGAGCCCACTGGCAGATCCAGGACAACGTTGCATTCCCGGGCAAGTGGCCGGCACCGAAGGTGATCGTCGGCGGGATGGGCGCCAAGCGCACCCCGAGTCTTGCCGCGCGTTATGCCGATGAGTTCAACGCCGCCTTCACACCCATCGAGGACGCAACTGAGAGGTTCAGGGTCGTGCGTGAACTGGCTGAGCGGGAGGGCCGGGATCCCGAAGCGATCAAGACTTCGATCGTCATTCCCCGGGTCTGCGTGGGCGTCGATGGGGCTGACGTGGAACATCGGGTGAAGCTCCTGGGGCCGCCCGTCGGAAAAATCCCAGATCAGGGCATGGCAGGGACGCCCGAGTACATCGCCGAGCGCCTATCCGAGTGGGTTCAAGCCGGCGCGCAGCGGATCTACATCCACCAGCTCGAGGTGGAGGATCTGGACCATCTGCGCCTGTTGGGCGAACAGGTCAGGCCATTGCTCGTCGCATGACCAAACGGACTCCCACAGCTTGAAGGCAGAGCGCCAAAGTACTAAGATCTTGAAGTATTGTCGTTGCTGTAAGACCGGAGAGGCCGTTATGGCGATTAGTGAGGCGGTAACAAACACGTTGTTGGTGATCAACGGTGAGGATCGGCCGACGGCTGAGAGCTTCGCCGTGCTGGATCCGCACGACGGTTCAGTCATCGGGCACGCTGCATCAGCAACGACCCAGGATGCGCTGGACGCGGTCACGGCCGCTGAGCGCGCATGGCCAGCATGGGCGGCACTGTCAGCCGCCGAGCGGATCGACATCTGCCTGAAGGCGCTCGAGACGCTGCCGAGCGACCTGTCCGAGCGCGCCGATGTGCTTTCACGAGAGAACGGCAAGATCCGCTTCGAGGCCGAGATCGACCTGATGGTGTTCGCAGGTCGTTTCCACGGGGCGGCCGAGTACGCACGTGAGCTCGACACGGTCGAGACGATCGCCGGCCCTCCCTACAACACGACGATTCAGCATCTGCCCCAGGGCGTCGTCACGATCATCTACCCGTTCAACTGGCCGCTGGCGATCCTCGCCGCGAGCCTGCCGCATGCCTTGATGGCCGGCAACACGGTGATTGCCAAGCCGCCGCCCACGACACCGCTCTCCTCGGTCATGACGCTGCGGCACGTCGCCAAGCTGCTGCCCCCGGGCGTGCTGAACGTCGTCACGGGCCAGGATGCCGTGCTCGGCCCGGTCGTGATCGGCGATCCGCGGGTCAAGCACGTCACGTTCACCGGCTCGACCGCGGGCGGGAAGCGGATCATGGAGATGGCATCCAAGAACGTCACCAACGTGACGCTCGAGCTCGGCGGCAACGACCCGGCCGTGGTGCTGAATGACGCGGTCCTTGACGAGGCCACCATCGCGAAGATCGGCATGGCGACGTTCATGACGACCGGTCAGGTGTGCATGGCGATCAAGCGCCTGTACGTGCCGCGGGACATGTATGACCAGGCTGTCGACGGTCTGCGCGAGTTCATCGAGGGTCAGAAGATCGGCTCAGGCCTCAACCCCGAGGTCACGATGGGGCCGCTGAACATGAAGCGTCAGCGTGATTACGTCGAGGAACTGTTGGCCGACTCGCGTTCACGTGGCACCGACGTGGTCCAGGGGGGCGAGTACGTCGATACCGACCCATCCGAGGGCAACTACATGAAGCCCGCGCTCGTGCTCAAGCCGGCCGCGGACGAACGGGTCGTCGTCGAAGAGCAGTTCGGCCCGGCGCTGCCGATCATTCCGTACGACTCCGAGGAAGACGCGGTACGTCTTGCGAATGACACGTGGGCAGGTCTTTGCGCCTCTGTTTGGTCTGGCGACAACGCGCACGCGATGAAGGTCGGCAAGCAGCTCCGCGCCGGTCACGTGTTCTTCAACAACCACAACGCGACCGCGGTCGACGAGCGCGCCATGTTCGGCGGCTTCAACCAGAGCGGCATCGGTCGTGAACTCGGCCGCGAGGGCGTGCTCGGATTCACCGAAACACAAGTACTAGCCGTTCCCGACGGAGAAACCGCCCACTGAGGCGACCGGCGACGCTCAGGCTGGAACGAACTGCGGCAATTTGGCGCCCTCGGCGACCTGCACGAACTTGACCCGCACAGGCATGTCGACCTGGACCTCTTCAGGCGTGACGTCAAGGATGTCGGCCACCATCCGAGGTCCCTCTTCGAGCTCGATCAGGGCCGCCACATAGGGCACGCGATCGGCGAAGTCAGGGTGCGCGGCCAGGTGAACAATCGTGTAGCTGAACACCTTTCCGCGTCCGCTTGCCTGCTGCCAGACGACCTCGGTGGAGTGGCATGACGGACAGATCGGCAGCGGCGGATGGAATAGGTGGCCGCAGCTTCCGCAGCGCTGGATCAGAAGCTGATCCTGAGCGGCCCCGGCCCAATAGGGAGCACCGAGTGGGGACGGATCGGGTACGAGTGCCATCTCTACCTCCCGAAGATGACTGCGTGGCCGGTGATCGTGGCGTACATGCTGTGCGTGACGTCGTTGACCTGGTTACAAGCGGTGCCGCGCAGCTGCCGCACGGCTTCGAGAATGCCGGTAATGCCATGGATGTAACCCTCGGATAGGTGACCACCATGCGGGTTCACCGGAAGCGGCGAGTCGAGGTCGATCCCGTGCTCCATGACGTACTGAGCGGCCTTGAACTTCTCGGCGAAGCCGTAGAGCTCCAGCGTGCGCAACGTGAAGAAGTTCGACGCGTCGTAGAAGGCTGCGACCGAGACATCCTCAGGGCCGATGCCGGCCGTCCGGTACAAGCGCTCGATCGCGGCTGGGTGCGCGATCCGCATGTAATCGGCGGCGTAGAGCTGCCCCATCGGCTCACCATATGGAGTCAGGCTCTGCGTTGCCGAAAGGACATAGGCAGGAGGCTGGCGCAGCTTCTCGGCGCGCTCGGAACTGACCAGGACAGCGGCGCAAGCACCGTCGTTCTCAAGACACATATCGTACAGCCGCAGTGGCCAGGAGATCATGCGGGCGTTGTCATAGTCCGCGCGCGTCATCTGGCGGCCGCCCATGATCGCGTGCGGGTTGCGGTGGGAATAGGCGCGTTGCGTGATTGAGATCGTTCCAAGCGCGGCCGAGAGCTCTTCGAAGGAGATCCCCGCCTCGTGCATGTAGCGGGTCGCCCACAACGCGAAGATCTGCGCCGGCGCGATCACGCCGTAAGGCCACGCGTAGGCCCGGTTGTCCTGGTCGGTGATGAGTGTGTTCCCAACATCGTCCGTGGCGTTCCCGCCTCCGAACGCGCGACCGTACCGGACTCCGCCACTCTGCTTGATCGATCGGTACACCACCACGACGTCAGCCTGGCCGGAGACGATCGCTGCGGTGGCGTGAACGATCGAGGCGGCGGACGCCTCACCTCCCATCGGAAGGTCGCACAGATAGCGCACCTCGTCGAGCCCGAGCGCGGCCGTCATCATCGGCTGCGTGACCGTCTCGAAGGGGGAGATATAACGGATCAGCCCGTCCACCTCGGAGATCGAGATTCCGGCGTCTTCGAGCGCGGCGGTAACAGCGGCGACGGCCAGGTCCCAGGGCTCGCCGTCCGCGGCCTTGCTCAGCCCTGCTTGCCCGATGCCAACGACAGCGGTTTGGCGGCGCGGCGCGGCGTCAGCGCTCACGGGTAGAGAACGCTGACGGTTCGCAGCTCACAGTAGTGATCGAGCCCGGGCAGCCCGTTCTCACGGCCCACGCCGCTGTGCTTGACCCCGCCGAAGGGCAGATCCGCGCCGGGCACGGCATGTCGGTTTATCCATGTCGAGCCGGCGTCGAGCCGGCGTGCCACAGCCTTTGCCCTGTCGACGTCGTTTGACCAGACGGACGCACCAAGACCGAAATCGGTGTCGTTGGCCTGCCTGATCGCCTCGTCGAGATCGTCATAGGCCATGACCGGCAGCACCGGTCCAAACTGCTCCTCGTCGACAACCCGTACACCGGGACCAACGTTTGTGAGAATCGTCGGTCTGTAGAACCAGCCGTCACGATCGACCGGCTTCCCGCCGGCGCGAACCTCAGCCCCGGACGCAACAGCGTCGTCAACGAGTTCCTTGACACGGTCGAACTGCTGCTCGGTGGTCAGCGGGCCCATTGTCACACCGTCGTCGTATGGAGAACCCACAGCCTCCGACTCGGCGAGCTCGGCGAGCGCCGCGACAGTCGAGTCGAACTGCTCACGCGGGACGTATAGGCGCTTGATCGCCGCGCAGATCTGTCCCGTCCACATGAACGCATGACCGTAGAGCCGCTGGACGATCTGCCGCGGATCGACGTCGTCCAAAACAATCGCCGCATCATTGCCTCCAAGCTCCAGCGCCACCCGTTTCAGGTCCTTGGCCGCACTTTCCATGATCGCCATGCCCGCGCCGATGCTCCCGGTGAACGAGATCATTCGCGTCGCCTTATGGCTGACCATCGTCTTGCCGACGTCATCACCGCCGGCGACGATGTTGACCACGCCCGCGGGCACGATGTCCTTCCAAATGCGTGCCACAACCAACGCCGAGAGTGGCGTGAACGGCGACGGCTTTACCACGATCGTGCTACCGGGAAGCAGTGCCGGCGCAACCTTGTGGGCGAGCAGCACGATCGGCGAGTTCCACGGCACGATTGCCGCGACGACGCCGACCGGCACCCGCTCGAGCGTGACCCGCTCAGTCTCATCGTCGCGTACGACATCGACCGGTATCTCGAAGTCGGCCCAATAGCGCAGGCCGACAAGGGCACCCATCAGCTCGAGCCTCGACTGTGAAATGTGCTTGCCGGACTCCGCCGAGATCACGGCAGCCACCTGGTCGGACTCGCGTTCCAGCGCGTCCGCCATCTCACGCAGGACCGCTCGGCGCTCCCCGATGGGCCGCCCAGCCCAGCTGGGCTGGGCGGACTCCGCAGCTTTCAGAGCCTCGTTCACCAGCTCAGCGGTCGCCCCGGGGCACTGGGACAGTTCGCGGCCCGTCGACGGATCATCGACGGAAAACGTCTGGCCATCCGCGATGATCCGGCCGTCGACGAGATGTCCGATGCCATCGACGATCGCGTGTACGTCAAGCGCGGGAACGCTCGTCGTTGTCATACCCCCACCTCCTCACGCTTCGTAGTACTACGGGCGGAGATGAGACGCTCAGCCAGACGCTCGGCGATCATGATCACCGTCAGGTGGATGTTCGCGCGCGTGATCTCCGGCATCGAGGAGGCGTCGATCACGCGTAGACCGTCAATGCCGAGGACTCGGCAGTCTGTGTCGAGCACGCTCAGTTCGCCGTCGGGTTGACCGATTGGTGTCGCGCAGCAGATGTGCATGACATCGCCGATGTTCTGCCGCAGATACTCGGAATCGCGAGGCACGATCTCCGGTGACCCGGTCAAGATCTCTGCGAAGGCACTACCCGCGAGCAGCTCGTCGACATGGTCGAGCCCGAGCTGGATTCTGCGCAGGTCACGCTCGTCATCCAAGAGCGCTAGGTCGATGTCGGGCGCGATCGTCGGGTCGGTCGAAGTGATCTTCAACGACCCACGCGAGAAGCAACGATGGAGCTGCACCGCGATACCGCCATTCGGATCGTCGAACCAGTAGTTGTGGTTCGAGGCCAGCAGGATCATGTCATTGGTCTCACCGTCCTCGTGGCCCGAGGTGAACTGCAGAACGACGTTGGTCGGTCGGTCGCCGTTGCAGACCTTCGCGTTGTCGACCACCGGCAGGTTCACGAAGATGATCGCGTGATCCTGGATTCCCTTGCCTACCGGCAGGTCCTCTATGACCTCGATTCCGAGTCCCTTCAGCACCTCGCTCGGGCCAACGCCGGAGCGCATCAGAACCGCCGGGCTGTGCACTGAGCCTGCAGCCAACAGCACCTCACCCCCAGGCGCCACGTGCCACTCCTCACCCCTAACCGTGCGGACTCCGGACGCCCGGCCGCCTTCGATAAGCACACGATCGACCTCGGCAAACCCCTGGACCTCGAGGTTGCGCCGAGCACGAGCGGGTTCGATGTAGGCGTGATTGGTAGAGACGCGCATGCCGTCGGCGTCGATGTTCATCGCGTACTGCGCAACTCCGATCGGCGAGGGCGAGTTGTGGTCCGGGTTCCAGGCGTGGCCGCGCGCGAGGGCGGCATCGCGCAACGCGCGATCGACGCCTCCCCAGCCTGATTCCGGCTCACGGAATACCGGAATCGGCCCACTGTCACCGTGGTAGTACTCGGAGCCGAAATCGAGGTCGGTCTCAAGCTTGTTGAATGCCGGCAGCACGTCGTCGTAGCCCCAGCCCGCCGCGCCGAGTTCCACCCAGTGCTCGTAGTCCTGTCGGTCGCCCCGAATCGCAACGATCCCATTCACGACCGAGCTGCCGCCGAGTCCCCGTCCGCGCTGGTAGAGCAGGTTCTCGCGGCGGCCGTTGCGGCGGGCCTTGACGTTCTCCCAGTAGAAATCCGGGTTGTTGGCGTAATGGTTCTTGCCGAGCGTCCGAGTCTTGAAGTCAACGGGCGTATCAGCGCTGCTGATGTCCTGGCCCGCCTCCATCAACAGCACCCGTACTGCCGGGTCCTCGCTCAGACGGGCGGCAAGCACCGAGCCGGCCGAGCCGGCGCCAACAATGATGTAGTCGTAGTCGCTCATCTCTCTCCGCCCGGGTCTAGGACTTGACCTGGGTCATGCCGGTGGCGGCGGCAATCTCCTCGGGACTCATCCCGAGCAACTCGCCGAGAATCTCGTCGTTATCTTCTCCGGGCCGAGAGGGTGCCTTCACCACGATGTCCGCGCCGGACATGCGTGCAGCCCAGGTTGGTGCGTAGATCGGTCCCAATTCGGGGTGCACGATCTCCTGGAAGATGCCGCGATCGCGCATCTCCTTATCCTCGTAGACCTCTTTGATGTCACGCACTGCGGCACACGGAACACCGGCAGGGCCGAGCGTCCGCATCACGTCGAGCTTGTGCCGCGTGCTGCACCACACGATCAGGATCTCATCAAGCTCCTGGTAGTGCTGCCCGCGATCCTCAGGTGTCTGGAGGCGCGGGTCGTCGGCTAAATCGAGTCGGTCGATGGCCTTGAGCAGGTCCATCCATTGCCCGTTAGTGCCCGCGTAGACGTACACGTAGTCGTCGGGCCCGAACGGGGGTGTCGGGTAGGTGTCTCCGGGCGCCACGCGCCGGACAAACGGAACCGCGTTGCCGGAGCGCGGAGTGGTCACACCGCGCTCGATCGGCCATGCGTAGTGCAAACGGTTGAAGGCGGCGATGTGATCGCTCATCGCAAGTTCGATCCGCTGACCGATGCCGGTCTGCTCACGCTGGTAGAGCGCCGCGAGCAGAGTGATCGCCATGATCATGCCGGTTCCGCTGTCAGCCACGTCAGGGCCGGGCTGCAGCGGCCGGCCATCGACCTCCCCGGTGATGCTGAACGCTCCGCCCATCGCCTGTGCGATGGGGTCGTAGCACGTGTATGTGGCGAACTCCGAGTCGGCAGCAAAGCCACGGAGTTGCGCGTAGATCATGCGCTCGTTGCGCGCCGACACGACGTCGTAGCCAAGTCCGAGGCGCTCAATCACGCCGGGGCGGAAGTTCTCGACGAGGATATCGCAGTGTTCGGCGAGCTCGAGAATCGTCTCTACTCCCTTTTCCGACTTCAGGTCAACCGCGACGGAGCGCTTCGCAACGTTGACGAGAAAAAACGGGAACCGCTGCGATTCATCACTTCCCGGTCGTTCGACCCTGATCACTTCAGCGCCGAGCATCGCCAGCGCCATCGTCGCTGAGGGTCCGGCGACCTGATGGGTGAGGTCGAGGACGCGAACCCCTGCCAGTGCCCTGCGTGAACGATCCGTTTCGTTCTCGGTCATCTATTCCTTCCTAACTCGAGCGTCGGGCCCAGGTATCAGCACCGACGGCGGCGATGATGAGCGTGCCCTGGAAAGCCGACTGCCAGTTTGGGTCGACGTTCAACAGGTCAAAACCGTTGGCGATGAGCGCGAGGATCATGATGCCGACGACCGTGCGCCAAACCGCGCCCT
This sequence comes from uncultured Actinomycetota bacterium, assembly GCA_963790635.1. Classification (GTDB taxonomy): domain Bacteria; phylum Actinomycetota; class Thermoleophilia; order Solirubrobacterales; family Solirubrobacteraceae; genus Palsa-465. The sequence goes on from CAWBPJ010000007.1 coordinate 177,413, forward strand.
CACCGCCCATGATCGAGGTGCCGCCGATCACCACGCCCGCCACCGCGGTGACGGCAAGCGAGAATCCGCCGGCGCTGGCCACACCGGCACCCGTCTGGGACGCGATCATGACGCCACCCAAAGCCGCACCCAACCCAGAGATTCCGTAACAGACCAACCGGACCCTGGAGACGCGCACACCCGACAGGCGTGTGGCCTCTTCACTGCCGCCCAGCGAGTAGATGTAGCGCCCGAGCACCGTTCGCTGGAGCATGAAGCCACAGATCAACGTGAAGACGATCCAGATGATCGTCTCGATCCTCAGGCCAAAGATCGAGTCCGTGCCGATCACGGCGAAGGTCGGACTGCTCACCAGAATCGGAGCGCCCCCATGAATGACTGCCGCGACACCGCCCACGATGATCGAGGTGGCAAGCGTTGTCACAAACGGATTGATCCGGCCCACAGTCACGATCAGGCCGTTCATCACTCCCAGACCGAAACCTGTGAGAACTCCCACGATCAGCGCGAGGACCGGACCGAGCGACGGCACGAGCAAAGCCGCCACAACGCCTCCCATCGCGTACGAGGCGCCGATCGACAGGTCGAAGCCACCGCTTATGAAGCACAGCGTGGTGCCGACCGCGACGCAGCCGATCGGAGCGTTCTCCTGAAGGATGTTGAGCAGGTTCTGGCCCGTCAGGAAAGGGGCCGAGGCGATCGACAGACCGACGAAAAGCAGCAACAGAATCAGGACTATTCCGTAGTCCCGGACCATGGACGGCCGCACCCGAGCCAGGTCCTTCAGCCAACGGTTTGAGGAGACCTTGGAGTCGGACGTTTCGACGCTCTCGATCGCAGTCGGGCGTTGCTCAGCTGTCCGTGTCGTAGGTGTCATGCCTCGTCTTCCCTTTGTGCCTCTCCTGGCGTGGATGTGGCGGCAAGCACGGCCGAAAGCACGTTTTGTTCATTGACATCATCGCCCTCGAATTCGCTGACGACCCGCCCCTGACGCATGGCGATCACGCGATCAGCCAAGCCGATGACCTCCTCGAGCTCGGATGAAATCACGATCACTGCCGTGCCCTGATCAGCAGCCTGCAAAAGCAGGTCATAGATCGCGCGTTTGGCACCTACGTCCACCCCTCGTGTTGGCTCGTCGGCGATCAGAATCTTGGGTTGTCTGAACAGCCATTTCGCGAACAGAACCTTCTGTTGATTCCCGCCAGAGAGAAGTCCGACCTGCGACTGCGGTCCGGCACCGCGCACGTCCACGCGCTTGATCGCCTCGCCCGCCTCACGCCGTTCCTTTGACCGCGAGATCACGCCGAATCGGCTGATGTCCGAGAGATGCGGGAGCGTCACGTTCTCAACGATCGGTCGGCGAAGGATCAGTCCTTGCTCCTTGCGCGACTCCGGGACGAGACTGACACCGCGAGCCATCCCCTGCTGGGGGCTGCGCATGGACACGACTTGCCCCTCTATCTCGAGCTCTCCGGCGCCGGAGTCCGCACCGAAGATCATGCGAGCCACCTCGCTCCGTCCGCTGCCGACGAGTCCGGCAATTCCGAGGATCTCGCCGCGCCGCACTTCAAACGACACATCATCGACGAACGGCGCACGGCGCAAAGACGTAAACCGCCCAACGATCGGGGCTCCCGGTTGGACGGTCCGCTTTGGCGGAAACGCCACGTCCGCGTCACGCCCGAGCATCGCGTTTATGAGCGTTTGCTGGTTGTGCTCGACGGCAGGCTTGGTAAAGACGACTTTGCCATCACGCATGACCGTGATCACGTCGGCGAGCTCCAGGATCTCCTTGAGAAAATGGGAGACGTAGACAATCGTAATCCCGCGTGTCTGAAGCTCGCGGATGACCTCGAACAGCTTCTGAGCCTGATCACGAGACAGAGCCGCGGTCGGCTCATCCATGATGATCAGCCGTACATCGCGCGCGAGCGCACGCATAATCTCGACCATCTGCTGCTCAGCGACTCGAAGCTGCTTGACCGGCGTGTTGCCGTCTATCTCGAAGCCCGTCTCTTGCTGGAGGGCCTCATAGGCCGCACGGAACGCGGACCGGTCGATCATGACCCCACCGGTCAGGCGTGGTTCGATCCCAAGGAACACGTTCTGCGCCACGGTCAGGTGCGGCGAGAGCATCAGTTCCTGGGCGACGATCGCGACTCCGTGCTGCTGGGCCTCGCGGACCGAGCGCATCGATACGACCTTGCCATCGAGGAGGACCTCGCCCGAGTCCGGGCGATAGACGCCGGAAAGCATCTTTCCGAGTGTCGACTTCCCGGCGCCGTTTTCACCGACGAGGGCGTGAATCGTTCCCTTCTGGATCGAAACACTCACGTCATCGAGGGCATGAACGCCTCCAAAACGCTTGTCCAGTCCCCGCGCTTCGAGAAGCGCGGGGACTGGATTACCGTGACTGGCGAGTTCAGCCATCAGTAGCTAACCGGCGTTGGTTGCGGCTCCGTGACTAACCGGCCGCGCTCCACTGAGGCTTGAACGACTTCCAGGCGGATTCGTTGGCCTTGGTGAAGATCATCGGAAGACCGGCCGCCTTGATCGAATCGACTCCGACGTTCCGGTAGTGCTTGTTCTTTAGAGCCTTGACCAGCTCGCCCATTGCGTTGACGGTGTCAGTCTTAGGCAGACCATTGCCCATCACAATGCCAACGACGTCAGGCTTACCGGACTTGAGTGCCGCGAGCTGCTGAGCGACCCCTCCGTCCGTGGCGATGCGGATCTTCGCAGGCAGATTGGCCTTGATCGCGCCCAGGTACATCTGTGGGGCGCTCGCCCATAGAACGTTCATCCCTGTGCACGACGTGATCAGGTTTTCGGTTTCGGTCGTGGCCGCTGAGATCACGTAGTTGGTGGGCGCGGACTCGCAGATCGTGGCTCCGATCGCCTTAGCTTGCTTCTTGACCGCTGCAAGGAAAGCCTCCTCGCCGGGGAACCCGACCAAGCCGACGAGCCACCCGATCTTGCAGGGATGAAGTCCCGCGCAGGCCTGCTTCGTCAGTGGACCGAAGCCCTTACCGGCCACGTTGCAGATCGGCGTCAGCGAGGAACCGGCAACGCCCTTGACCTGCGGAGTCAGCTGACAGAGGCTTGGACCCAGGGCAATCGAATCGCCAATGACCGGCTTACCGGTGGCGACCAGCTGCTTGATCGCCGGCTGATCCTCGGTCGCGTTCTGCGGCACGATCATGTAACTGTCGTACCGGTCCGTCGACGCGGCAGTCTGGATCGCGTTCACTTCCTGCTGCGGGTTACCGGCGATCACACCGGTCTCAGTGAACTTGATGCCGTCCTTCTTGGCGATCGCCTTTGCAGTGGCCACGGTCTGGAGCACGTAGGAGTTCGTCGGATTCACCGCGATGAAGTCGAGCGTCTTGCCCTTCACGCTCGAACTGGCGACGGTCGCCCGCTTGTTGTGCGCGCTGCTGCTGGCGGCTGAGCCAACTGCGACAGCGACGCAAGCGATTGCGCCCAGCGCAATCAGCCACACCTTCTTTAAAGCCATAGAGCCTCTCCTCTTTCCGTCACTAGTACCGGACGCGGTGTGACGCCCCGGCAAGTGTTGTCCCTCACAACTCAGCTCGAAGCTATCAGAGACTTGGTCAGATGTCTAACTAAGTTCACAAAATGTCTAACTAAATCCTGGCGTCCGGATCTTCGGCCTCCAAGATCGGTCGAGGCTAGGGCCCGGCCGATTGCGAGACGACGATCGAACGGTTAGCGCTTCTAAATGTGCGGCGGGGCTGCAGCCCCCTGGTCGCACTGCGTGGCCTTGGTTGTTAGGCCCAAGGCCCGTTATTGTGGGCGATCGTGAGTCCGATCGAGCACGTAGACGCAACGGCCTTTGACGAGCTTGCGCGCGCTGCCGTCTCCGGCCTCGAGGACTACACAGACGTCGAGGCCATGCTCGTCTCGTTCAGTCTCGTGCGTGCGGCCAACCGGATCCAGCAGGACCTCGAGGTCAACGTCCACCGACCCGCGGGAATCACTTGGGCAGCGTTCCGCGTGCTCTTCGCGGTGTCGGCCGTCGGTCCGATCACACCGGCACAGCTCGCCCATCTGTCAAGCGTGTCGGCGGCCAGCATCTCGAGCGTCCTGAACACTCTCGAGCGCAACAAGCTAGTGATCCGTGAACCCTCAACTGAGGATGGACGCTCCGTCGTTGTCACGCTCTCACAGGAAGGCCGCGACGTGGTAGCTGAACTGCTTGTCCGTAACAATGCGCGAGAGGCCGCCTGGGTGGAAGTCCTGAGCTCGAGTGAGCGGCGCACGCTCGCTCGCCTCCTACACAAACTGCTCGTATACCACCCTCCGGCGCCCACTCAACCAAGCCGACGGATCATCGCCCCGGCGGCCCGGAGCGCGAGCACGCCGACTAACGGCGATCGATAACGCGTACGGCCTTACCCTCGCTGCGCGGCAATGTGCCAGCCGGATGCACGGTGACCATGATCCGCATGCCCATGTGCTCCTGCAACAAGCTTGCGACATGGTCCGCCATTCGCTCACGATCGCCATCGCCGTCGATCTCGCATTCGAGCGTCAGCTCATCGAGAGAGCTGGGGCGCTCAACGATCAGGCGATAGTTAGGACCGACGCCGTCAACGCTCAGCAGGAGATGCTCGACCGTCGACGGAAACACGTTGATCCCGCGCACGGTCACCATGTCGTCGCGTCGACCGGCCAGCTTGACCAGCCGCGCAGTTGTACGGCCGCATCGGCAGGGGTCGAATGTCAGCCGTCCCAGATCGCCGGTCCGGTAGCGGATCAGCGGCAGCGCCTCCTTGGTGAGAGTGCTTAAGACGAGCTCGCCCTCATCACCCGGACCAAGCACGCAGCCGCTTTGAGGGTCTACGACCTCCACGAGGAAATGGTCCTCTTGAACGTGAAGCCCGTCGCGCTCCTGAAGACACTCGCATGCGACCCCAGGGCCACACATCTCGGAAAGGCCGTAGTTCATGATCGAGACCAGGCCAAGCTCTCGCTCGATCTCGTCTCGCATAGGCCGCGTTGCGGGTTCTCCCCCGAATAGCCCGACCTTGAGATTGAGCGTGTCCGGATCGACTCCAGCCTCACGCAGTGCCGCGGCGATAGCCAGTGCGTAGGAGGGAGTTGAGACCAGCACGTCGGCGCCGAAATCAGCGATCAACGTCGCCTGACGTGCGGTGAATCCGCCACCCACCGGGACGATCGTCGCGCCAAGCCGCTCGGCGCCCTGGTGGAATCCGAACCCGCCGGTAAAAAGGCCGTATCCGTTCGCGTTGTGGACGAGCATGCCAGGGCGAACGCCGGCCATGACCATGCAACGTGCCGCCAACTCGGTCCAGTTCTCGAGGTCTGCGCGCGTGTAGCCAACCACGGTCGCCTTACCGTGGGTGCCGCTCGACGCATGGATCCGGACGAGGTCCGACCGGTCAACCGTCAGCAACCCAAACGGATAGCTGTCGCGGAGATCCCCCTTGACCATGAAGGGAACATGGTTGATGTCACTCAGACGTCGCACGTCGCCGGCATCAGCGATGCCAGCTGCGAGCAACTTGGCGGCGCCCACCGGCTGCGCTGACAGGACTCGCGCGACCGTGCCCCGCAAACGGCGGAGCTGAAGGTCACTGAGCTCCTTCCGATCCAGAGTCTCGTTGGGGTCTCTGATCACCGGCTCGTCAGATATGACGATTGGCGGCATCCCAGGTTCTCTCCAGGTTGCTGACCAGGGCGGGACTCAAGTGGCAGAGTATCTGCTCGCGTGCGTACTCGGCCATGTATACACGGAAGACGTCAAGCGGCTCCTGCCCAATCCGCAGCGCTCGACGGTTCGCGACAGCGCTGACCAAGCCCGACCTGGTCAGAGCTTCGACCCGCGCCGCGAGCGCCGCGTCGACGTCCCGCTCGTCGACAACTTCGTCGACCAGCGCCTGGGCGTCAGGCTCTCCAACGATCCACTCGCGACCCGAGAAGATCGTCTGACGTGCAGCACGGTCCCCGACGAACCGCGGCAGGCGCAGATTCGCGGCGCCCGGGATGATGCCCTCCTTGCCTGCCGGAAGGTTGATCAACGATCCGCGGGTGCCGATCACATGGTCCATCGTAAGCATCAACTGACAGGTCCCACCGACAGCGAAGCGCTCGATGAGCCCGATCCACAACTTCTCGTGCGTCTCACCGCGGTAGCGAACCCCGCGGTAAAGCTTGTTGACAAACCCGGCGTCGCGCTCGACGTAGAACAGATAATCGATCCGGCCGTGGTACAGATGCGTGAGGTTGATACCCGATCCCAATACGCGTACGTGGGGATAGCGCTCGTGATCAACGACTCCACCGCGAAACACGCCGACCTCGGTATCCGGATCGAGCATGATCAGATCCACTGCCGCTTCTGTGTCGGCAAGCGTCGAGCGATCTTCGGCGTTGAGGTGGCGAGGGTTCGAGAGCTCGAGGATCCCGGCATGCCCGTCTCGCACGAGCTTCACCTTGCCGAGCTGGACTGCGCCAGTCCGCTGATACTCGTCGAGGTGGTCAAGCGCGAGCTGCGTGGGCTCGAGCATCGAGTTCAGCATGTGGGTTCCCGTAAGCGGATTCGCGAGCCACTCTGCGAGCAGCATGCCCTGACTGATCTCCAACCCGGCCTTTGCCGGAAGCGTGAGCCTCGCCTCCGCGTCCATCTCGGCACGCGTGGGGACGAGACCGGGAACGAGTTCGGCGGCACCGTAAACCAAATCATCGATGCGCAGCGAGCGGATCCTCGTGTCAGTCAGCTCGTTGTAGAGCGCCTCGACCGTAAGGCCGGCGGCGTCCAGCGTGTCCAAAAGTCCCAGCTGCGCGGTCACCATGCCAAGCGACAGTCTGGGTGAAGTGTGGCTGGCTGTCAACTTAGACATCTCAGTATTTTTGGCCGGCTGCCGACCGCTGGTCTGGCTCAGGGCCCCGGCGGACCGCGATCGAGCACCCGCAGATAGCGCAACAGACGCGCGCGGTCGGCGCGGTCCAGCGGCGTTAGCAGTTCCTCCTCGACCTGTGCGGAGATCTTGAATATCTGCTCCCAGACATCCTCGCCTGCGACCGTCAAAGTGATCGACGAGGAGCGGCGATCGCCGACCCGCCGGCCGCGCACGAGGAGGCCACGGGACTCGAGGTGGTCGACGAGTTCCACCACCATGCTCGGGGTAACGCGTAGCGCATCGACGACGTCACGCTGCGACGCGCCAGGATGCTCGTGGACGTAAGTGATGACCTGCGCCTGGTTTGTGCGCAACCCGGTCGGCTCGAGGAGCGCCGCGAATCGGTGTTTGGCGCGGTGCCCGACCTTGCTGATCAGCACGGCCGCATCCTCGATCGCGTGAGTCGGATCGGGTTCCTGCTCCCGTCGCACGGAGGTGGCCATCTCGACTAAGCCTACCGTTATGGGGTGTTATTGTTCGGTATTAGAACTATTCGAGGTCTAACTAACTTTGGGAGGGTTCATGGCCACCATCGATTTGGGCCGCGCCTCTGATCGGCGGGCTGACCGCGAGTTGCCGCGCATCACAGGCGTCGAGCTGTATCCGATGTCGTCGCCACTCAAGTTGACGATCCACATGCGCGAGGAGACGTTGACCTCGATCGACAGCGTCCTGATCAAGCTGCACACCGATGCCGGAATCACGGGCATCGCGGACACGGGGAACGTCTCACCCTCCTACCGAGGCGAGACCCAGGAGTCGATCACCGCGATGATCAGCCAGGTCTTTTTCCCGTTCATCCTGAAGGGGGAGTCGCCGACCAACATAGAGAAGATCGTCGCGAAGATGGACTTCATGTGCCGGGACAACAACCAGGCCAAGGCCCTTGTCGACTACGCCTTACACGACATCAAGGCCAAGCTCTACGGAGTGCCGGTTTACGAGATTCTCGGAGGCAAGTCGGTTGACAAGATCAAGCTTGCCTGGGTGATGTCGGCAGAGCCACCGGAGGCTTCCGCCCTCGCCGCTCGACGGGCACTCGACGAAGGCTTCAGCGCTTTGAAGTTGAAGATGGGCCAGGGCTCGCTGAAGACCGACATTGAAATGGTTAAAGCGGTTCGTGAGGAAGCAGGCCCGGATATCAAGCTGTGGGTCGACGTGAACGGGGCCTGGACATACCAGGAGGCGCTGGATGCGATCCGTGCTGTCGAGCCGTACGACATGTGGTTCATAGAGCAGCCGCTTCCGTGGTGGGACATCGACGGACACGCCCGCCTGCGCGGCAAGGTCGGCACGGCCATCTACGCCGACGAGTCCGCCCAGGAGCTGCCACAGATCCAGGAGATCATCCGCAAGGACGCGGCCGACGGTCTGATGATCAAAGTTCCGAAGGCTGGCGGGCTACTCAAGTCGCAACAGTGGATCTCACTCGCGCAGTCTGCGGGTCTCAGTGTGATGTGCGGGTGCATGGCGGGTTGCGGGTTTGAAGCAGCGACGTACAGCCACCTTCTGTGCTCGAATGAGTGGGCCTCGCGGTTCATCCACGAGAACCTCGGGCCACTGCATATCCATGACGTGTTCAACACAGTCACCAACGAGATTCACGACGACATCGCCGTGCAGGTGCCACGTTACGAGGGTGGTTACCTCTATCCAACGGAAGGCCCAGGCATTGGCATGGAGCTCAACCCGAACGCGATCCCGGGCATGGTCACTGCGGGTAAATCTGGCCTCACACTCGGCGCCGCGGCGGAGGGATGACCCAATCGATGGACCGGCTCCTCACCGCTCATGTCGGCAGCGCCGTGCGTCCCGAGGAGGTGTGGGCGTTCGTCGCTGCACAGAAATGGCGGGACGGGAACGCCAACGCTAAGCAGTCGCCAGCGGTGTCTCGCTTTGCCTGACCGGAAGGTTGAACAACTTGAGCGCGTTACCACCTAGGATCGCGCGCTTCTCATCCTCGGTGAACTGCGGCACATCCCAGATCGCGGATGGGGTGTCAAAGTCCTGATGGGGATAATCGGACGCATACAGGTATGTCGATGCGCCGTCCATCATGTCGAACATCGCGCGTGTGTCCTGTCCACGCTCGTGGGACTCGAACGGCTGCGTGGTGAAATAGAACTCGCGGATGTACTCACTCGGCAGACGCTTTAGTAGCGGCGCCTCAGAGGACCGCTGCTTGTACTCGTTGTCGAGGCGCGCGATCGTGAACGGAACCCAGGCCTGGCCAGCCTCCATGAACATCCACTTGATGTTCGGGAAGCGCTCCGGCATCCCGGTGAGCACCACGTTGGTGAGCTGCACCATCGCGTAGAACGGAAAGCCGAGCGCGTGCACACCCAAGAAGCTGTCAAGCACAGTGAACGCCTGCTCACGCCAGTTCGGCGCCGAATGGAACGCCACCGGCAGGCTGCGCTCATTCAGTGCAGCGAACACCTTCATGTAATTGTTGCGGTGAATCGCCTCATAGTTGAGGCAGACGATCATGAAGCCGACCACACTGGGACGGTCACCAAACGCCTCGATCGTGCGAATGCACTGATCGGGATCGTGGATCGGCAGCACCGGCATCGTCAGCAGCCGCGGATCACCGCTGATCACGTCCTCAGTCAACCAGCGGTTGAACGCCCAGGTCAACTCGTCACGGACGTTGAGGTCTGGGTTCAGACCGAGATTCAACATCGGCGTCGGGAACATGATGGTGTAGTCGATCCCCATCGCATTCATCGCGCGCAGGGTTGTGGCCGCGACAGGGTGAACGTTTGCGTCAGTGCTCTCCTCGATCGGGTACACGTTGCGCTCGCCAGCCTTGGCGCCACCATGATGCAGGCGCCCCGCGACGGTGCGGTCACCGAGGCTGCCGGAGATCATCGCCCCCTCGACCAACTGCAGCGAGTTGAACATGAACGACCGCTTGATGTTCGGGTTCTCCATATACGCGACGATCTCAGGCAGACACGAGGTCTCGTAGCAGTGGCTGTCGCAGTCAACGACCGGGATCTCAAAGATCGGACGCTTGCGCGCCTCGCGCTCGGCGTTGATCAGGTGATACGGCTGCTGACGGTCTAAAAGCAGCTTCGCGTCACGGGTTGTTTCTGTCGTCATCTCTCAAGTTCCTAAACGTTGAACAGGGCAGCGATTTCAAATGAGGTGACCTCGGCGGCCTTCAGCATCGCCGCAACCGTGACGGCCACGTCCGTCGGCGCCGGTGTGACGCTCTCGGAAAAAGCTGCAATCTGGCCGTGCTCGCGGACACGTGAGCCGAACGCGGTCACCGCATCGGCCAATGCTCGCTGCAGCGCGACGTCGCTCTCAGGCGTGGGTGCCCTAGCCGGAGCCAGTGCGTGCGCGAGGTCAGGCATCGACATACACCACACCGTCCTCCACGGTCACGTCGAAGCGGCGCAGACGAATCTTGCGGTCGTGGGCGACCTGACCTGTCGCGAGGTCGTACTCCCAGCCGTGCCACGGACAGACGATCCGCATCTCATCCTCATCGAGCCGGACGCCGGTGACTCGCTGACCATCGTCGAGCATGACTCTCGTCGCCCCGAGGATCTCCCCCGCGCAGACGGGTCCGCCCATGTGGATGCAGCGGTTCTCATAGGCATGAAGCTCGCCCTTGTACTTAAACACGCCGATCTCACGGCCACCGATGTCCGCCAGCACGCCGCCATTGTCCGGCACTTCGACAAGCGCACAGACCCGATAACGCTGGACCGTGCGGTCCTCGATGCCACTCGAGCTTTCCATCGATGCCCTCCCCTCGTTGAAGCAGGCACCGACGATAGCAATAAATGCTTAGATGTCAAAGCAGTTAGGAGGATCATGCTTACACCCGTGGATCCGCCTAAGTAGATGCGGTCCTGCACGAGCTTGGCCCGGGCCCTCGAGTGAGGAATCAGCGGTTCAACGCATGAGCAGAAACCCCGCATGCGAGGGTGTTGCGTACATGAATCGTCCTGGGGTGGTTCGAGACTCTTGGCCTTGGAGGGTCAAGGACGCGGGAGTTGCGCAGGGCGAATGAGATTCTGCGAGGCCGGCGACTGTCTTCAGGGCGGAGCTCGACCGCCAGCAGCGCAGATAGTCGCGTGCATCGACGCGAGACATTGCAGGTGGGCTCGAGCACGTATTACGCGGCACGTGACCGGCTGCCGTCCAGTTAAGAGACCACCGTTCGAGTCCTGTCTTCTGCTTCGGATCCCCTTTAGACAAAGGGATTTCAGCCTCTGAGGGAACCAGATCGGGCCGTAGTGCCCGGCTCGCAGGTCACTGACCTGAACGGGTCACGACTGGCGGGCGTCACGAGGCTCGCGTCATGGAGTCTTGAAGACGACGCCATGACAGTTCCAGGAGCCGCTGAAGTGCGCTCCGGTCAACGGGCTCTCGCCCGTGAACGATCCCTTCGAGGGGATGTTGCCATGTGCGGTGATGAGGCTGTCTCCCAGAATCTGCTTTCCGCCGGAGTCGGCTTCGAAGATCGATGCGATCTTGCTTTTCGCGATCAGCATGTTCAGGTACGGCTTTCCGGCGTTGCCGCGGGCACCGGATACAAGCGTGCCGAGACCGAGCTCCAGCGCGGCGCCGGCCGACTTGCTTTGCGAGCAGAGTCCCTTGTTGAAGTTGTAGGTCTTGCCGGCGACCTTGAGGATCAAGGTGGCGGGACCACAGTTCTCAACCGCTTTCTTGCCGTTGAGCTTGACGATCTTCGGCGTGCACGGCGGTGCGGCGGAGGCTGCATGACTCTGCAGGCTGCCCGCCTCGGCTCTCAGGCTCTTCAGGTCGGGCTTTGTGTTCCCAGTGCCGTAGATGCGGTTACAGACGGTGCCGATTGCGGCAGCGATAGCGGCGTATGCCTTGTTGCCAATGTCGGCCGTATCACCGGCCGCGTGCTCTAGCTTCGCGACACCTGGGATGTCCTCTGCTCGCGGTGTTACCGCGCAGTAGGTGCTGCCCTTGATCGACGTGATCATGGCTGTGCCGACGGCTCCCTTGGCATCAACTCTGCTGCGGACCGCTTTGTCGCCCACCCCAAGAACCGGCACCGGTCGAGAGCCCAGTCCCTGCACGTCTGATGCGTATGCGCGCGCTGCTGCTGGGCCTGACACGACGGTGACAGACAGGGCATCTGAGTCTGACGGGCCCGCGGCGTAGATGCATTGCTGTCCGACTCGCTTCGCGCTGACTAGGTAGGTGAAGCCTGGCACGGATTTGACCGTGATCTTCGTGATCCGCGGTGCCATCAGCGTTTGGACCTGTGCCTTCGTCACCTGTGCACAGGTCCCCTTCGAAGTCGAAGCGTCGCTTGCTGCCGGCGCGGCAGCGAGCGACGCTGCTGGTAGGAGTCCCATGATGATCAGGAGCGGTGTCCGTAGAAACACGATGGCCTTTCGTCGTTGGAGCGCACCCACGGTAGACGCGGGTTATTGCACGAACCTTGCATGGTCTACGGCGGCCACCCAACGACACCGACAAGCCCGGAGTACCGTGGATGTCGTGTCGCGGGACTTGACGATCTGCGGCGAGGTCAACGTCGACGGGGCTCCCGCGCAGGTCAACGGGCTGCTGTTGGTGCTGCTCATCGTGCTCGCTGTCCGCGGTGTCCGTGGCGCCGAGCGCGGCGAGCTGATGGAGTTGTTATGGCCCGAGACGCCACCGCTGGCGGGGAATGCGGCACTTGACCCATTGCTGTCGCGCTTACGGCGCGTAGTTGGTCCAATCAGTGGACGCGGGCTTGTACGGCTGGACGTCGACACCAGCGTTGACGTGACTAGCGCGCTTTCGGCGCTCGCCGATGCCGCGACCGACGGCGATCCAGCACGAACGCTCGCGCTCGCGAGCGCTGCGGCCCGCACACTGGCAGCGCCGCTTGCCCCGGGGTGTCGGCACCCATGGGTCGAGGCGCAGCGAGTCAGGCTCGCTGAGCGCCACGTAGAAGCGCTCGCGCTCGCCGCTGAGGCCGGTACTCGGCTCATGCCACCGCCCCCGGCGGCGCTGGATGCCGGCCGCGAGCTGGTCGCGTTACGTCCGCTCGCCGAGCGGCCGACGGCACTGCTGATGGCGCTGTTCGACCAGAGCGGAGACCGCGCAGCCGCCATCGGGGCGTATGAAGCGCTGCGCAGGCGACTGCGCGAGCGGCTTGGGATTCCGCCCGGTCCTGACCTGCGCGAGCGCCACCGGCGATTGGTCGCGGCGGATCCGCTTGGATTGCCAGATGCGCTCGCCCTAGCCGCGCGCACCCCTCTCGCCGGCCGTGCACGGCTCTTCGAGACCGCGCAGGCGGCGCTCCCACACACGAAGCTGATGTTGATCGAAGGTCCTCCCGGCATCGGGAAAACGCACCTAGCGGCGCTGCTGGCCCGCGTGTGTAGCGAGAGTGGGGTGAGTGTCCTTCTTGCGCGCGGTACACGCGTTCCCGCTGGGCCTTTTGCTGCGATCGGGGGCGCGCTGCGGCCGCTGTTCGATGAGCCACGCGCTCTGGTAGACACCAACGCTGCGGGCAAGTCGATCGATGAAAACACAGTCCCTGACCGGCAGCTGGTTCAGGCGGTGCTCGAAGGCGCCGGTGCTGCCGAGGGTCCGGACCTGCTGAGCGCACGACTGCGGCTGTTCGATGCGATCGGCCGGCTACTCGCTATGGCCCACGACGGGCATGGCATGCTTCTGGTCGTCGACGATGCACATGATCTCGACCCTTCCAGCCTGCAGGTACTCGGCCGTCTCCTAGCCGGCGGGCATTCGTGGTTGACCGTGCTGGTCACCGCTCGGCCTGGTGCGCAGCAGAGCGTCGCGCTGCGCGACGTTGTCGCCAGGACGGAGCTCTACGAGATCGTCCTCGAGCCGCTGGACGTGATGGGCATCGCCACCCTTGCGCTACATCTGCTGCCCGAGCTGTCGGCGGACGACGCCGAGGCGCTCGCCGGCGAGCTCCATTCACGCACCGGCGGGTCTCCGCTACTCGCGCGCGCGGCTCTGGCCGCTCCGCAGCAAACTGAGGACCTGCAGGCGGCTGTCGCCGCGATGGTCGCGTGGGCGGGTGCTGACGCGGCCACCCTGTTGCCGGTTGCCGCACTCGACGACGCCGGCGCCCCGCTGGATGTGCTCGCTATGGCCGCGCAGCTCGACCTCGAGTCCGCCGGAGAGGCTCTCGACCGCGCTCGAGCTGCTGGTCTGATCGCTGGTGGGACCGACATCGTCCACGCGTCTGTGCGTGCGGTGCTCGTCGCCGATCTCGGGGACGCACAGCGGGCCGGTATCCACCGTCGGCTGGCCGAGGCATACGAGGCTACGGACGCGGACGCAGCGCCGATCGCCTCGCACTGGGGTCGCGGCGACACCACGGACGCCCACGCACGCGCCGCACATTGGGAGCAGCGGGCGGCAAGGCGTGCGCTCGACGCACTGGCCGCAGAGGACGCGGAACGCCATGCTCGACAAGCGCTGGCACATCTCGGCCAGGAGCAGGAGCAGGAGCGCATCGCGGCGACGCTGTTGCTGGGGCAGGCGTTGAACGCGTCGAGCCAGCTCGCTCAGGGACGGGCGGTACTTCGCGACGCTCAGGCACAGGCACGCGCCCTCGGAGACGGGCCGTTGATCGCACGGATCGCCGCCGAGGCGGCCGGCCACAGGCTTGGCGCCGGGCTCGTCGATCCCGAGCTCGTGGCACTCGTCGAGGAGGGCCTTGCGCGCGCCGACGGGCACGACGACGCCGTGCGTTCACGACTGGCCGGACGCCTGGCGCTGCTGCTGCTCGATGGCCCACTCGCACGGCGCGAGGCGCTGGTCGCCGAGGCGGAGGCGCTCGCTCGCGCCGCCGGGGCACCGGACGCAATTGCCGAGGCTCTGCTGGCGCGCTACACCGCCGACGTGCATCTCGCGCAACCGTGGCGCGACGCCGGATTGCTCGCTGAGGCATCGGGCCTCGCGCACGCTGCGCTACGGCGCGACCTCGCCCTCCATGCGCGGATGCTGCGCTTCAGCGGGCTGTTGGAGGCCGGCGACATCCGCGGTGCGCGCCGCGAGTTCAGCCTCTGGGAGGACGAAGCCCGTGCTGCGCAGCTGCCCTACCACCAGTGGGCAGCCGCGATCTGCCTGCCGACACTTCACCTGCTCGACGCCCGTCGCGATAGCGCTTTGGAAGCGCTGGCGACAGCGGAGGCGCTCGCGTTGCCGCTGGGGGACGACCCTGTTGTGCGAGCCGCGGTCGGCGGCCAGTCCGTCTCGACGGGCATCGTCGCCGGGCAACTCGAACAGGTTGCCGGGCTCGTCGGCTCGGTGATCGCTATCGGCGGCGCGACGCCGGCCTGGAGGGCTGCACGCGCCTATTGCAATGCCGTGATCGGTGACCGCGCGGCCACCCAGGACGACATCGCGGTGGTTCTCGACGGCGGCCTTGAGCGGCTCGTCGACCCCAACCGCGGAACGGCGCTGTCATTCCTCGCTGACGCGGCCGTGCTTGCACGCGCTCCAGACGCGCAGCTCACTGCCATCGACGCTGCGCTCGCCACGCATGATGGCACGTTCGTGGTGCAGCACTTCGGCAGCTGGGTCCACGGACCGACCGCCGCGCGGCGTGCACGGCTGGCAGCCGCCCGTGGCAAGTTTCACGAGGCGCGCAGCCAACTCAACGCAGCTGTCGCGCTCGCCGGTTCAGAGGCGCCCGCTGCGATCGCAGTCGACCTCGCGATCGCTCGCGTCGCGATCGAAGGTCCAGCACTGCGGGATGAAACGATTGCGCAGGCACGTGCCCACGACCTTCCGTGCGCCGAGCGCGTCATCACGGCGCTCTGCGACCAAAGCTCATCCTCCTCTTGAGTCCCGACTCATCCACGTCGCGGCCGGAGACCCCGTGACTGATCAACGCTGTTTGCCCGCGGTGGGCGGGATCCTGAGATCGAGTTGCTCCAGACGCTCCGGGTCTAGGAGAACATCGATCTGGGCGATCTTCCCGTGCGTAACGGTGAAGGCCATCACCGAGAACAAGTGCTCAGGGGGCGCTACCACAGCCCCGGCGGCGCCGTTGACGAGCGCCGGTCTGACGAACGGGTAGAGCTTCGCGTACGTCGCCGTCTGAGCGGCAACGGCCTCCGCGCCTCGTAGCAGGATCGACGCCTCGGCGCGCAAGACGCCGCCGTCGATCCTCAGCTCGACGGCGGGATCGAGCAGCTCCAAGAGGGCACCGAAGTCGCCGTCGCGCGAGGCAGCGAAGAATGCGTCAACGGCTCGCCTCTGCCGGGTAATGTCAGGGTCGGGCTCCGGCGAGTTGCGCACGCGCCGGCGGGCGCGGCTGGCGAGCTGCTGGGCGGCAGCTTCGGAGCGGTCCAGCGCGGTGGCGATCTCAGCGAACGGCACGCTGAACACGTCGTGCAACACAAACGCGAGTCGCTCGGCGGGGGTTAGCGTGTCGAGCACCGCGAGCAGCGCCACACCAACAGAGTCGGCCAGGAGCGCCTCGTGTTCGAGGTCACCCTGCTCGAACCTGACCATGGGATCCGGGACGTAGACCGGGAACTCCTCGCGTCGCGCTCTGCGCGCGCGCAGCATGTTCAAAGACACCCGGCCCACGACCGTCGTCAGCCACGCACGCATGTTCTCCACGCTCGCGGGATCCTGGTCGCGAATCCGCAGCCATGCCTCCTGAACAGCGTCGTCGGACTCGCTGACCGACCCCAGCATCCGGTAGGCGACCGCGCGGAGATGCGGTCTGTGTTGTTCGAACCGTTCGGTCAGCCAGTCGCGCTCGTCCATTGTCAGCTCTCCGTTCCCAACGGCCAGATCATCACCAGTGGCTGTGATAGCCGAAGTTCGTGATCAGGGCAGCGGCCGCCAGGACCAGGAAGAACACGGCTCCACCGATCTGGCGGTCGAGGACCCGGAGGTGAGCAGTCACAGCGCCTATGAAATACAGGACGAGGCCGATCGCAGCAGCCTTTCCCAGCGCGGACACGGCAAAGCCGGTCAACAGTCCGACCGCCCCCGCAGCCAACAACACCCCGAGCGGAACCATCCACCTTCGAGAGACGTGTACCCGGTCAGCCACGACCTTGACCGACTCGGCGCCGGCGAAGTTCAACGCGGCGGCATAGCCGTTCGCGAGCGCCGCCAGGCTCGTGGTAACGAGATATGTGACGTGCATACCTCCTAGACACGTGCCGCCCGCAGAACCTGACAGCCGGCGATGCCGGTATGACGGATCGTTGACGCTTTCCTGGCGGCGGGACATCATTGCCGTTTCGCCGTGTGGCAGTGGTTGGCTCACGGCCGCGGTGTCAATTTTCGTCGTACTGTCCGCCTGCGATGCTCGTGATTCTTGCGGTGCCGACGTCACGGCCGTGCCATAGCGCGAATACCCGGCCCACGCGTACGTTCCCGTCGCGATCGCGGGAGAGCACCTACCGGCCCGGATACGGCCAGAACAGAACGCAGAAGGCGAACGCACGCTCACGAAAACGATGCTCCGACCGAAGGAAGGAGCGACGGTCTCTCGTTTGCTTGGCGACCAGACTCGTCAACCGGTGACGGAAGTCCTAGACGCGACCTGTGTGGTCCCTATCCCTCGGTGAGGCCCAGCGTCCGCGGATGCGGCGTTTCTCAGTCCACCCCAAGTCGGCGCTGTCGGGGCGATTACCTGAGGACTGGTGCCGCGCAGTCCGAGGTGCTCCCACGACTTCGCGTCCCGTATCAGCCGGTGTGTACGGGCGAGCGTGCGGACCGGGGCTGGACCGGTGTTGAGGCTGGTTCCTCCGACCTGTTGGGCTTCAACCAGCACGACCTCAGCGCCCAGTTCGCGCGCGTGCAGAGCCGCGCTGATCCCTGCAGGACCACCACCAAGAACGAGCAGCTTCATGGGGATAGGTGTGCGCCGCCGTCACACGATCACGACTACCGGCGCCACAAACGGTTCGGGCGACGCTGGTCCGGCCTGCAGTGGGAACACGCGAACGACCAGTTGGAACGGCAGTTCGGCTGAGTGAGGTGACCAACATCGAGTTCGCGGCCAAGCGGATTGGCTACGCGCTCGGCGGTCCCCAGGGATCGACATTCCCGCTGAAGACAACCAACGCTGGTCGTAGATGGTTCATTGACGGACCAGGCAGCCTCGCCGACGTCACTGTGGTTGTTCTGCGGCACCCAGCCATCAACCGGCAGTCAAGCCAAACTCGTGGAGCGCTCCTCGAACTCCGGGCAAACGTGGACGGTCGTCGCTTCCAATGCTCCTGGCACACACGTCCGATCGAACGACATCTCCGCCATGGGCGCGCTGCCCGACACTGGCACGACTGGATACCTCTCGGTCACCTCGGCATCAGACGCGTGGCTAATCCTCGTCCGCAACGACGTGCTCTGGAAGACGACCGACGGTGGACACGCCTGGACCGCCGCCGCCCCCGCAAAAGTCGAGGAGCAATTCCCACAGGAGCTCTCCCTGGCGCAGCAATCAGTCTTCGTGAAGACGCAGAACGCACTCTGGGAGCACTCAGTCAAAGGATGGAAGCTAGTCGCCGGCCGTCCGTCGCGCGGACAGCGCAGCCGTGGCAAACCACGCCTAGCCACTCGGCCTGTCGGCTTCGCAGCAGTCGCAGCTGGGTCCTGAGACGGTGTCGAAGCCAACTGGTGCGCAGTCCGAGCACTCTTCGCCTGCCCAAGCTTGGCGGCCCTCATGCGCGGCCAGGGCAGCGATCCCGACGCCGATGATCGGATCCAACCTCCACCAGCTGAGCGCCGCGTTGGCAAGGATGCTCACGAGGACGCCCGACGCGGCGATCGCGCACAGCCATGACTGAGCAGCGTCACCGCTGACCGCGCCGGAGCCAAGCTGCGCGGCAACGCGGTTCTTTGCTCGTGCGAGCAGAGGCATCACGATGATCGCGCCGACCGACAGAGCGGCTCCAAGCCAGCTCGTGGTCGGGTGCGATCCCCCGGCAAGCGTGCGGATGGCGTCGTACAGCAGGTACAGAGCGAGCGCCGCGAAGCACCCGGCAATGAGTCGCTGCGCTCGGCGCTCAGCGACTTCGCTCTGGCTGCGTGACCCCGTGAAACGCCAAATGATGATGCTTGCGGACGCAAGCTCGATCAACGAATCCAAGCCAAAGCCGAGCAGCGCGACAGACCCCGCCAGGATCGCGGCGACGACCGATGCACCCGCCTCGATCGTCATCCAGCCCACGCTCAGCCAGGACAGCACCTTCGCCCGACGTACGAGATGAGTACGCGCCTCGCCCGCAAAGCGCGTGGATACAGCGCTGGTGCTCACGCCTGCAAACGGTAGCCCCACGGACAAGCCGCTTCCGCAAGGGTCTACAGCACTCCGACCGGGTCGAGCTGGACCGTATAAGCCGCTCTCGGACGGTAGCGTCGGCGGTCCAGCAGGCACGGTTGGGACAACCCGTACGGTCGAGTGAGCCCGCGGCGACGCTTTATCTGAGGGGAAGACCGGTTCGCCGATCGAAGGAGTGCATGCGAGCAACGTCGACACCAAGATCGATCCGCTCGCCAGACCGAATGGATGTTCCCCCAGGAAACGCTGCGACGAGGAGATGCTCACTGCCAGGGCCGAGCACCCCACGCTCAGCCAGTAGCGACTGGACGTTGCCGTGGCGCGTCAGGGCAAGCAAAAGATGCTCGGGCTCCACAACCATCCGACCAAGCATCACACCGATCCTCCCACGCCCAACAACCCGCTGCTGTACTGCGACCGCAGCGGCCGCAGGACGAGGGTGGTTCGGTAGGGTCGCGGTATGACTTCCTTCGCGGTCGTCGGGGCTGGTTTCGGCGGCGTCGGAGCGGTGGTGCTGCTCCGACGGGCCGGTTACAGCGACGTCACTGTGTTCGAGCGCGGGGAACGCGTCGGGGGCGTGTGGAGCGACAACACCTATCCCGGCGCTGCGTGCGATGTCCCTTCGCATCTCTACGAGTTCTCGTTCGCGCCGAATCCGGACTGGTCGCGGCGCTACGCATCGCAGGCGGAGATCCAGTCCTACCTTGAAGAGGTCGCGCGCAGCGAGGGTGTGATCGACCGGATTCGAACGGGCGTGGAGGTGACACGGGCGACGTTCGACGATGAGCGTGCCCGGTGGGTGCTCGAGACCAGCGCCGGACCGTACGAGGCCGACATGCTGATCACCGCATGCGGCCAGCTGTCAACGCCGAGCACCCCATCGATATCCGGCCTTGACAACTTCAACGGCCCGGCCTTTCACTCAGCCCGCTGGCGCCACGACGTGCCGCTCGACGACAAGCGCGTTGCCGTGATCGGAAGCGGCTGCAGCGCGATCCAGATCGTGCCGGCTATCCAGCCGGCCGTCGCCCATGTCGACGTGTATCAGCGATCATCGGGGTGGACGCTGCCGAAGCTCGACACCGCCTACAGCGAGCACGCCCGGAGAGCGTTCAAGCGGATGCCGATACTCCAGCGCATCGACCGTGCGGCGAACTTCTGCTGCATGGAGACCGGCGCGCTCGCACTGACCAGCCAGCCCTGGTTGAGACCGGCGCTGCGCGCCGTCGGGCGCTGGCAGATCGCCAAGGCGATCAAGGACCCTGAGCTGCGCAGGAAAGTCACGCCGACCGACGAGATCGGCTGCAAACGGATGATGCTCACCGACCATTGGTATCCGACGCTGACACGGCCGAACGTCTCCGTGATCACCGCTCGAATCGAAGAAGTTGTGCCCTCAGGAATCCGGACGGTCGACGGAAGCACCCACCCCGCTGATGTCCTTGTGCTCGCCACCGGCTTCAAGACACACGGCTTCATCGCACCGATGGAGGTGATCGGTGCCAGGGGGCGCAGCTTGACGCAGGAGTGGTCCGAGTTCGCCCGCGCCTACCTCGGTTTGAGCGTCCCCGGGTTCCCGAACATGTTCCTGCTCTACGGGCCCAACACGAACGGCGGGACCGGCTCGGTGATCTACACGATCGAGGCCGGCATCCAGCACGTGATCGCAGCGGCCCGCGAACTCGAGCGCCATCGCGCGCGAACGATCGAGGTCCGCCGCATCACCGCAGAGCGCTTCGACCGAGAGCTGCGTGCCGCGCTCAGCAAGACCGTCTGGCACACGGGGTGCACCAACTGGTACATCGACGAACACGGCAACGATCCGAACCAGTGGCCGTGGAGGTCAAGCACCTACCGCCGTCGGACCTCTCAGCTCGCGCCGGGCGCATACCGACTTGACTGCCCCATCGATGCCAGCAGTTGACGAGCAGGCGCTCCACGAGTTGACGCTGCGAGACGAGGTGCGTCTTGGCCGCGAGGCTCGCAAGCTCGGTCGAGGCGACGACGCCGCACGCGCACGGTTCGATCGGCAGCTTGCCGCCGCACAGGCCCGCGTGCGGCAACGGCGCGCATCGGTCCCCGAGATCACCTACCCGCCGCAGCTGCCGGTCTCTGCACGTCACGACGATCTGTTCAGTGCGATCAGGGATCACCAGGTCGTGGTCGTGGCAGGTGAGACTGGATCGGGAAAGACGACCCAACTGCCCAAGCTCTGCCTCGAGCTCGGGCGTGGCGTGCGTGGCGCGATCGCGCACACTCAGCCGCGACGGCTGGCAGCGCGAACCGTGGCCCAACGGATCGCGGACGAGCTCAAGGTCCCGCTTGGTGGCGCCGTGGGTTACGCGGTGCGCTTTGACGAACGCAGCTCCGACAACACGCTGGTCCGCCTGGTCACAGACGGGCTGCTGCTCGCGGAGATCCGCCGCGATCCGCTCCTTCGCCGTTACGACACGGTGATCGTCGACGAGGCGCACGAACGTTCACTCAACATCGATTTCCTGCTCGGCTGCCTGCATCGACTCCTCCCCCGACGACCCGATCTCAAGCTGATCATCACGAGTGCAACGATCGACCCCGAGCGGTTCAGCGCGCACTTTGGAGCAGCACCGATCGTCGAGGTCTCAGGCCGGACCTATCCAGTCGAGGTTCGCTACCGGCCTGCGCAGGAGGGCGTCGAACTGCTAGACGCGCTCGCGGACACGATTGAAGAGCTGCTTGGTGAGCGTGATGGCGACGTGCTCGCGTTCTTCTCCGGAGAGCGCGAGATCCGTGACGCGGCGGAGCTGCTGACCGGCCGGCTCGGACCGAACGTGGAGGTCCTGCCGCTCTATTCGCGGCTGGCCGTCGCCGACCAACAGAAGGTGTTCGGCCGCTCGCGTGATCGGCGCTCCCGCCGTGTGGTCCTTGCAACAAACGTCGCCGAGACGTCGGTCACCGTCCCCGGCATCCGTTTCGTGGTTGACACCGGTCTTGCCAGGATCTCTCGATACAGCACCCGGCTCAAGGTTCAGCGGTTGCCGGTTGAGCCCATTTCCCGGGCCTCAGCCGACCAGCGAAAGGGTCGCTGCGGCCGTGTCGCCGACGGTATCTGCGTTCGTCTGTATTCGGAGGAGGACTACGCGGCCCGGCCGGATTTCACCGATCCGGAGATCCTGCGGACGAACCTCGCGAGCGTGATGCTCCAGATGGCCGCGCTCGGGTTGGGCGAGATCGAGGCGTTTCCCTTCCTCGAGCCGCCCGATCGTCGCCAGGTCCGCGATGGCATCGCGCTGCTGCATGAGCTGCGAGCCTTCGATCCGGCGAGCTCCGAGCCGCTGACGCCGCTCGGCCGGAAGCTCGCTCGGCTTCCGATCGACCCGCGCCTTGGTCGCATGGTGCTTGAGGCTGACCGGCTCGGCTGCATCCACGAGGTGATCGTGATCGCCGCCGCGCTGTCGATCCAGGATCCGCGTGAACGTCCGGTGGAGCACCGCGCTCAGGCCGATCAGCTCCATGCCCGCTTCACCGACCGGTCGTCGGACTTTCTCGCCTACCTGAACATGTGGCAGCACCTGCACTCGCTCGAAGCCGAACTCTCGCGCTCACAGTTCAGAAGGCGTTGCAAGGCAGAGTTCCTGCACTACCTGCGCGTCCGTGAGTGGCAGGACCTCGTCGCGCAGCTTCAGGATGCAGCGCGTGAGGTCGACCTCACGCTCAACAGCGTGGCGAGTGAGGGCCCCGAGATCCATGCCGCACTGCTGTCCGGGTTGCTCTCACACCTGGGAATGAAAGACGGCGGAACCCGTGAGTACGTCGGCGCACGCGGTGCCAAGTTTGCGATCTTCCCCGCCTCCGTTCTTGCGCGTCGCGGGCCGAATTGGGTGATGGTGGCCGAGCTCGTCGAGACGACGCGGTTGTGGGGGCGAACGGCGGCGGGCGTAGACCTCAGACAGGTCGAGGCGCTGGCCGAGCATCTGATCAAGCGCTCGTATGGCGAGCCACGATGGGATCGGCGGCGCGCCTCCGGGGTGGTGCCTGAGCGCGTGACGCTGTACGGCCTGCCGATCGTCGCGTCACGAACCGTTGAGTACGGCCGGGTCGAACCGCGCGGCGCCCGCGAGCTCTTCATCCGCCACGCGCTCGTCGATGGCGAGTGGGACCAGCATCACGCGTTCATGCGGGAGAACCAGGGTCGCGTCGAAGAAGTCCATGCCTTGGAGGCGCGTGCACGGCGCCGCGACCTGCTCGCGAGCGAGCCGGCGCGCGCAGCGTTCTTCGACGCGCGCGTGCCCGCCGACGTCACCAGCGGGCGTCACTTCGACCGCTGGTGGAAGCGAGCCCGGCAGTCCGAGCCGACGCTGTTGGACTACCCGCTGGAGATGCTGATCGACGGTGATCTCGCCGGCCGCGACGATGAGCGGCCGTCGCACTGGCGCGAGGGCTCGTCGCTGTTCGCGCTGTCCTACCGCTTCGAGCCCGGATCGGCGTCCGATGGCATCACTGTGCACATCCCGCTCGCGTCGCTCGGCTCGCTGCAGGACACCCGCTTCGAGTGGCTCGTCCCCGGTCTTCGCGAGGAGCTGTTGATCGCGCTACTTCGCTCCCTGCCCAAGCCGTTGCGCACACAGCTCGTGCCGATCCCTGACACGGCGGCCGCGCTGCTGGCCGACGTCAGGCCACGCTCAGGACCGCTGCTAGAGGTCCTGGCCGAGGGGATCCAAGAGCTGCGCGGAATCCGCATCGGCACAGACGACTGGTCGCTCGACACCCTCCCAGACCACCTGCGGATGGCGCTCTCGATTGAGGACGAGGACGGGACGGTGCTGGCGTCGGGCCACTCTCTGGACGTGCTGCGCGATGAGCTGCGGCCGCTGCTGAAGGCGCGTGTGCGGCAACAAGTACCGGCCCTGGCGCGCCACGGCATGCACGGGTTCGATATCGAGTCTCTGCCGCGCACGGTCGAGCTCGACGGCGGCCTCCGCGGCTACCCGGCGCTTGTCGACGAGAACGAGGCGGTCGGAATCTGGATCTGCGAGAGTCAGAGTGAGCAGGCCCTGACGATGGCGCGGGGCACCCGGCGCCTGCTGCGCCTCACCATCCCCTCGCTCCGCCAGTGGGTAACCGGCCAGCTCGGGCCACAGCTGACGCTCGCGCTCACCGCTGCGCCGCACGGCACACTCGATGCGACGATCGAGGACGCGACGAACGCAGCGCTGGATGCCCTGATCGCAAGCGGCGGCGGGCCGGCGTGGGATGCCGACGCGTTCGCAGCCCTGCGCGAGCACGTCCGCGGTGAGGTCCGGCCCACGACCCTCGAGGCGGTGCGTGCGCTCGGTCCGATCCTCGACGCGGCACGAGCGGTTCGCGAGCAGCTGGATGCGCTGCCGGCGAGCGCCGTCTTCGCCCCCGCGCGAGCGGATGTATCCCGTCAGCTCGGCCGGCTCGTGTATCCAGGCATGCTCACGGCGACCGGGCTCTCTCGACTTGACGACGTCGAGCGCTATCTGCGCGCGGCGACACAGCGCCTCAAGCGGCTACCCAGCCACGTGATCCCCGACGGCGAGCGCATGGTTGCGATCCACAAACTGGAGGCTGAAGCCTCCGGGCGTGGCGACGTGATCTGGTTGATCGAAGAGCTGCGCGTCTCGCAACTCGCCCCCGGCCCCTACGTCCGTCCTGGCGCGACGGTCAAGCGCGTGCTTGCGGCGATCGCCACGAGGTGAACCGCGGCGCCCCGAGGCCACCTGTTCAAGCGTGGACCAGAAAAATCGCGCGTCCAGGGTGCCCACCTGGGAGCATCACATCAAGGTGACTCACCAGACAGATCAGGCGGTGTTCAGGTCCGTGTTGCCCGAGGAGATCGACTGGCAGCCCTTCCAAGCCTTTCCGCCTCAGGCCCGACTCGCCGTCGTTGTTGGCGATCCGTCAGAGCCCGGACCATACGTGACCCGCGTCAAGGTTCCGCTGGGCGTGAAGCTCATGCCTCACAGCCACCCTGAGGATCGGGTTTATACGGTCATCTCCGGCGTCTTTTACATCGGCCTCGGAGATCGGTTCGACAGCGGAAAGCTGCAGGCCTATCCGCCGGGCAGTGTCATCGTGCTGCCCGGAGGTACACATCACTTTCACTGGGCGAAGTCCGGTGAGTACGTCACGCAGATCACGGCGATCGGGCCGCTCGGCATGGACTACGTCGATCCGGATGACGACCCCAGGAACCACTGACGCCTGACGGCCGGCGGTCACAGGTCAGTGTCACCCGGCGGTCAGAGGTCGAACACCACGTCGTCGCGTGGTTGGGAGCAGCAGATGAGTGCGCTGCCTGCCGCGGGAGCCTCGACGGGATCAGGGTTGTACTCGAGGTCGCCGGCGATCAGGGTGGTCTCGCAGGTGTGGCAGACGCCGGTGCGGCACGACCAACGGACTGGCACGTCGCACGCCTCCGCGAGTTCGAGCACGCTCGCGTAGTCCGCGCTCCACGGGATCGTCAGGTTGCTGCGGGCGAACCCGATGGCCGGGCCAGTTCCAGGTCGGCCGGCGGGCGGGTGGGGCGCCCGCGCAGGCGTTGCGGCGATACCCGGCGTCAGACCCTGCGCGGGCCCGAACGGCTCAGTATGGATTCGTGTGGCGTCGATTCCGATCGCCGCCAGGCCCGCGCTGATCTCACCCATGAACGGCGCGGGTCCGCACAGGTACGCCTGCGCATCGTGGGGCGGATCGAGTTCGGCGAGCACCGCTCCGGTTAGACGGCCGGCATTGTCGAAATCACGTCCTTGGAGATCGTTCGGACCGGGATGGCTGTAATACACGTGCGACTTCACGTGCGGAAGTGAGGCGAGCAGACCGCGGGCCTCCGCAGCGAACGAGTGCTCGCTCGCGCTGCGGGCGGCGTGCAGCCACCAGACCTCGCGATCAGAATGGTCCTCCACGAGCGCTTGAAGCATCGCGAGCACCGGCGTCGCACCGATTCCGGCGCTGATCAGCAACACGGGAGCGCCGGTCTCGTCGAGGATGAAGGTGCCACGCGGCGCCGCGATGTCGAGTCGGTCACCCAAGGCAAGGTGGGTATGCAGATAGCGACTGGCAGCGCCTGCCGGTTCGCGTTTGACGGTGATCCGGTAGTACCCGGCATCAGGTGGTCCTGATAGCGAGTAGTTGCGAAGCACCGAGCTCTGGTGGCCGTCGAGCTGGAGCCGCACCGTTAGATATTGGCCTGGATGCGCGGCCGGCAACGGCGCGTCGTCCGGGTCATCGAGGCGTATCGAAATCACCGATTCGCTCTCCGGAGTGATCGCCGCCACCACAAGCTGACGGAAGCCCACCCAGGCTGGAGGCGGACTCGTCAACGCAAGCCCGGCGTTTCCGCGCCCGGGCGCTTCCTCGAGCAACGCCTGAAACGAGTCCTGCCAGCCCGGGCTGAGGGCAGGAATCCTGAGCGCCCGCAACAGGTTCTGACGTGGGTGCCCGGGAAGGTAGAGCAGGGCATCCGCCTCTGCGACCGGCATCTGTTCCGGGCCTGAAGCAAGCTTGACGATGGCGTCTCCGGCCTGGACCTCGCCCTCTTTGAGCACACGGAAGTAGAAGCCCGGGCGATGGTGTGAAACGAGCAGCGCGGGCATCCGAGGATCGTTCATTCGGATCCCGACGCGGTAGCACGTGACTCTGGGCTGCGTTACCTCGAAGGCGGCCGTGCCGATCTGGTAGCGGTCGCCGATGCAGACCTCGTCGTCGCCAAGACCATCGACGGTGAAGTTCTCGCCGAACTGCCCGTATACGAGATCATCCCGACCGAGCTCGTTTTCCCAATAGTGATAGGAGTCGATCTGGTAGACGAAGACCGCGCGCTGCTCACCGCCGTGCCCCGCCCGGTCGCCCTGGCCGTCACCATCGATGTTCAGCTTGCCTACACGACACCGACCATCGACCGGGTCCTTGAAGACTCCGGTGAAGACCTGCTTGCCCTGCCACGGCACGTTCTTCGGCATACCGACGTTGACCGACAGCAACGTGCCGACCGACCCAGCGGCAACGCCTGTCGCGTCTCGCGGCTTGGTCCGAGCTCGAGCAGGCACCGCCCGCACCGACGGCACTTCTAGGTGTAGGACGTCGGGATCTCCTGCGCGGCGCGCCTGTTCCATCCGTGGAAGGATGAGTAATCGCCCGCATCCCACGCCTCGCGCAGCCCGGGCTTGCTCAGGTCCCAATCGGGACGGATCTCGCTCGTGACGATCCGCAGGTCCTGCCACAGATCGACGATCGACGGGCGACCCCAGAACCAGTATCCGTTGTAGATGCTGTGGACGATCAACCCAGGCTTGAGCACGAGCGTGTGGGGGATCATTGGGTCGTGCTCCGGGTCGGTGTACTCCTGAATCTCGAGGTCCTTCTGCACGGTCCGCTCGGGGTCGGAGAGAAACGGCCACTGCGCGCCGGTCGAGGCGCGGAATTCCTGGCTGGTGTGGTGGGTGTCGGTCGAGATCGTGGCGACCTTCGTGTAGGCAACCGCAAGCTTGGGGTAGTTTGCGGCGAGATCGAGGTGCTGCTGATGCTCCTTGGGGCAGTAGTGGCCGCGCGCGAGCGTGAGGATCAGCGGGTCGTCAGCTTGGATCTCGCTGAGCTTGCGAGGCTGGCTGTCCTGATCAGGCAGCTCATAATCGGGGAACGTGCCACCAGGGACGATGTCGCTGCGCATGATCTGCTCCCATTTACGGTTGAGGAGTGAGAACGAGCCCTTCGGATCCACGTTGAGCCTAGTCAACAGGCGCCGCACGCGCCAGAAAAAGAGGCCATCCCAATGAGTGTCCATACGCCGGTCTGCGAGTTGCTGGGGATCGATCACCCGATTGTCTCCGCACCGATGACGGCAGATCCCAAGCTCCCCGCGGCAGTCTCAAATGCCGGTGGCCTCGGCACCATTGGGCTGTGGTGGGTTGACGACGCCGGAGAGTTGGTCCGCCAGGTGTCAGCGCTCACAGATCGTCCGTTCGGCGGCAACTTCGCGCTCACCACTGATCAGCACCACCGAGTCGATCAGGCCCTTTCCGCTGGCCTGCGGATCGTGTCGTTCATCTTCGGCGACCCCCGAGATTACGTCGACGCGGTGCACGATGCCGGCGGAATTGTGATGCAGACGGTCGGCAGCGCTGAGGACGCACGCCGCGCGGCGGGCTGTGGAGTGGACATCATCGTTGCCCAGGGCTGGGAGGCCGGCGGACACGTCACCGGTGGCGTGGCGACGCTGCCGCTGGTGCCGGCGGTGGTCGACGCCGTGGAACCGATACCGGTCATTGCGGCCGGTGGGATCGGAGACGCGCGTGGAGTGGCCGCTGTGCTCGCCCTGGGTGCGCAGGCCGCTTGGGTCGGCACTCGGTTCCTCCTGGCCGACGAAACGCCGATCCATGCCGAATACCGGCGGCTGCTGACAGCCGCGACCGAGACCGAAGCGGAGTGGTACCCGAATCTCTATGAGGTCGGGTGGCCGAACGCACCCCACCGTGCTCTACACAACTCAACGGCCGAGATGTGGGAGACCGCGGGCCGGCCGCAGCCGGGTAACCGGCCCGGCGAAGGCGAGGTGATAGCGCACTTCGCCTGGGGCGACCCCATCGTTCGATACTCCCCCGCACCTCCCATGCTCGGAACGACCGGCGAGATCGAGGCACTGTCGCTGTGGGCCGGACAGAGCGTTGCGCTCGCCAGACATTCACAGCCGGCCGCGGAAATCGTGGCTGAACTGATCTCGCGCCTCGAGGTCCAGCCGAGCCGCTAGGCCGGGTTTGGGTGCTAGCGCGTACAGCATCTGCGCCGATACATGCTCCATGCCAGCCGGGATCTCATGATCGATGGTCCGGATCTCATCGAACCTGACACCCGTGCGCTGCAGGATGCCGAGCACGATCGGCAGCATGCCGTCGGTGTTGCTCGGTTCGGGGGAGCGTTTCAGGGTGCTGTTGGCTACGAGAATCAGATCGTTGCCACGGCTCGGAAAATGTGATATCTATTTGAAATCACATTTTCTACTGTTCCTGCATGTGGAGGAATGATGAGTCAAGCCGAAGATCCATTTTCCCCGACTGAGGCCAAGCCCGTCGGTCACGCCGGCGTCCGTGTTGAGATCCATGAGCGCCCGGCCTGGGCGATCAACGGGTGGGCTGGGGTGCTTGTCGTCGCCGTCTGCATCGGTGCCTGTTTTGCGCTCGCCGGCAGCTCGGTACCCGGTCTCGTCGCGGTCCCGATCGTGCTGGGGGTGCTGGTCGCAACCTCGCTGGTGATCGTGCAGCCCGGCCACACGAAGGTCGTGCGGTTCTTTGGAAACTACGTCGGCACGGTTCGCCGTCCCGGACTGTGGTGGATCGTGCCGCTGGCGGACCGTCGGAGTCTGAGTGTCCGTGTGCGCAACTTCGAGACCAACCATCTGAAGGTCAACGACGCCGACGGTAATCCGGTGGAGATCGCCGCGATCGTCGTCTGGCAGGTGGCCGATACCTCCGAGGCGGTCTATGCCGTCGACGACTACGTCGACTTTGTGGAAGTTCAGGCCGAGTCGGCCTTGCGCCACGTCGCCACCACCCACCCCTATGACGACCCGACCGGTGAGGGAACATCGCTTCGCGGCTCTACCGATGCGGTCGCAGAACAGCTGGCCCAGGAGATGGCCGAGCGCGTTGCGATCGCCGGTGTCGAGATCGTCGAGGTCCGGATCAGCCATCTCGCCTATGCGTCGGAAATCGCACAGGCGATGCTCCGGCGCCAGCAGGCAAACGCCGTCGTCGCCGCTCGATCGCAGATCGTCGAGGGCGCCGTGGGCATGGTCGACATGGCGCTCTCCCGGCTCGATGAGCGCGGGATCGTCAGCCTCGACGAAGAGCGCAAGGCCGCGATGGTCAGCAACCTGATGGTTGTGCTCTGCGGCGATCAGCCGGCCTCCCCGATCGTCAACACGGGAACGCTGTATACGTGAGCCGCGAGCGCAAGCAGATACCGCTGCGCCTCGATCCCGCCGTACATGACGCACTCACACGCTGGGCAGCCGACGAGCTCCGCAGCGTCAACGCGCACATCGAGATGCTGTTGCGACGGGCGCTCGACGACGCGGGACGCATGCCCGCTGAGGCCGGCTCCATCCCGCGGCGCGGCCGACCGCCGACCCGCGGCGGCTGACGCTCACCGCGCATCACAGTCATCAGCGCCGGAGCCAGTGTCGGGCCGGAGCGTGCAGAACTCTTCAAGAACTGTTTCACCGTCACCTTTCCGCGGAAAGACGGCCCAAATTTGCAGGGTGGCACCGATCCGGCTTAGAGTTCAGGCGATGACGGTGCGCACCAGCGGAATCCGGCAGCGGAGCATCTGGCCCAGCATCGTCAGCGACGATGCGCCTCGGCTGCGCGAATGGCTGCTCTCACTTGGGTTCAAAGATGACCTGATGATCCCGGGCGAGCGAGAGCGATCGATCCATCATTGCCAACTCGATTGGCCCGAGGGTGGTCGCGTGATGCTGTCAAGCACCGACGAGCGTCCCACCCCGTGCCAACCGGGGACAGGTTCGCTGCATGTCGTCACAGCGAATCCGGACGCCGTGATCACACGTGCGCTGTCCCTGGGAGCGCCGGTCATACACCCACTCACCGATCAGACCGACTACCCGTCGCGCGACTTCACCGTCGCGGACCCTGACGGAAATCACTGGACGTTTGCGACCTTCGCTGGATGAACCAGCGGAATCCGCTCCGCAGACCGGATCAGCTTGGGGCGGGCTCTACGACTGCAGCGACCTGCTGTCGCCCCGGCACGCGCCGCGCCGTGGCCAGGACGCAGCCGCCGAGGACGAGCGCGAAGCCGACACCCATGCTGACCGTGAAGCGTTCGCCCAGCAGGACGACACCGAGCACCGCCGCAACCGCGGGGTTCACGTAGGTGATCACGGTGGCTCGAACCGGCCCGACTTCCGCGATCAGTTCGAAGAAGAGGACAAAGGCGAGCGCGGTACAGATGACCCCGAGACCCACAACGGACGCGGCAACGTCCAGATGTATATGACTCGGTAGCTCAAATGCCGCGAAGGGCGCGTAGACCAGGGCCGTGACCGTGACGGACGCAGCGATCACCCCGAGCCCGGGCAGGCCGGACAGGTAGCGAGACAGCACGAGTGGTCCGGCGGTGTAGCCCAGGACCACAACGCAGATCTCGAGCAGCGGAACGATGCCGACTCGACCGAAGTTCAATCCGACCAGGGCGGCGACTCCGAGGATTCCGACCAGCAGCCCGATCCAGCTTCGGCGATCGAGCCGATGGGCACTTCCGGTCGCCACCGAGACAACGGCTGCGACCAGCGGCACAGCCGCGATCAGCAGGCCTGTCAACGAGCTCGTCAAGCGCTCCTCAGCCCGAGACAGCAGCAACCAGGTGATCGCGATCTCCACAGCCGCGAACAGCAGCACCGCGCGCCAGTGCGGCCGCAACACGCGAAGCTGGCCACGCTGCGCCGCGAGCGGCAGCAGGATCAGAGCTGCCAGTCCGGTACGTGCGAACACAAGGAACGCGGGCGACAGCTCGCGCACCGCAACCCGGATCAGCAGGTACGGGATGCCCCAGATGACGCACATCGCCCCGAACAGCAGCAAACCCCGGCGGCTCATTCCAGGCCGCCGTCGATGACAGGCCACGTCGCAGTAACCCAAGCAGGCACGCAGACAAGGTAAGGGTTCGGCCGTTATCAGGCGCCCTCGTCAAGCGGTTCCAGCCGACGCTCATATGGCCTCGATCAACGTGCGCCAACACAACCTAAAGCCAGCACAAAGAACGCTCGGCTACTTTGAGAGGGCGGCAACTTTAGGCCTTCCCCCGGGTTGAGCCTTTGGTAAGCGCCGCATCAGCTGCCTGCCTCCGAGGGGCGACGAGGAAGGTGCAGCGAACTTGCGACCCACGCGGGGCCCGTTCCCGCTGCAGTACGGCATCGGCGTTGAGCCGACGCGTAATCACGATTCAGGAGGTGGTGAGCCACCGCTCAGCGACGGCCCGCGATGCGCTGCGGGCAAGCGAGTAGGACGTAGTTGGCGTTCGCTGGGCGCGGTCAACTCTATGCAGTCTCTTCAGATCCGGGCGCTCGTGGCGCTCGTCACGGCCATTTTCGTACTGGCGGCCTCAGCGGCTGCGCAGGCCAAACCACGACACCATCGTTCCCACGCGCCAAAGCGCGCTCGGCTCGAACTGCCATCGGACTACACACAGTGGTCACGGGTGGCGACCTGCGAGGAGGGCGGCTGGGTCGTTCGGGGCTACGGCTATCCGGACAGCCTTGGAATCAATCGCACCAACTTCTTGGCCTTTGGCGGCAGGCCATTGCCGCCGGGACCCGTCTCACGTGCAAACCGGATCATGGAAATCCGGGTTGCCAACAGGCTGATCGCGCACTACCGGGCTGCGATCCCCGACCGCTACGGCTGCGCCGCATGGTGACGGACACAGGCGGCCTGTCGGCTCATCCGACCCGTATCAGCGCTCTCAGCCAACCCTGATCAGCTTCTTGTTGACGAACTCGTCGGCGCCGTAGCGGCCGAGCTCGCGGCCGAATCCGGACGACTTGACGCCGCCGAACGGCAGCTCCGCGCCATCGGCGCCGACGATGTTGACATAGACCATGCCGGCCTCGATCTTGTCGGCCACCCGTTCCGCCTGTTGCGGATCGGTTGTGAACAGATATGAGCCGAGTCCGAACCGTGTGTCGTTTGCGATCTTGACGGCCTCGTCCTCAGAGCTCGCGCGGTAGACCTGCGCGACCGGTCCGAACAGCTCCTCCCTATAGGCCTCGTTCTCTGAGGAGATGTCGGTGAGCACCGTGGGCGGGTAGAAGTTGCCGTCGCGCCCTCCACCGCCGGCGGCAACCGTGGCGCCCTGGGCGATCGCGCTCTTGACCTGCTCGTCGAGTCGTTCGGCTGCCGTGCTCGAGGAGAGCGGGCCGATCGCGCTATCGGCTGAGGTCGGATCGCCCGGTGACACGGCGGTCATCGCTGCCGTGAATTTCTCGAGGAACGGCTCGTAGAGCTCGTCGATCACGATGAAGCGCTTGGCCGCGTTGCAGGACTGGCCCGTGTTGTCCAGGCGAGCTGCGACGGCGGCCTCGACGGTGCCGTCGAGGTCATCCGTCGAGAGCAGGATGAAGGGGTCAGAGCCGCCGAGCTCGAGGACCACCTTCTTCAGGTGCTTGCCGGCCAGCTGGGCGACGGCCGCCCCGGCGCGCTCAGATCCGGTCAGCGACACACCCCGCACACGCGGATCCGCGATCACGGACTCGATCTGCTCGGGGACGGCGAAGATGTTCGTGTATGCGCCCTCAGGGAAACCCGCGTCCTCGTACATCTGCGCGATCGCGAGCGCCGACTCGGGACACTGCGGTGCGTGCTTCAGCAGGATCGTGTTTCCGATGATCAGGTTCGGTCCGGCGAAGCGCGCCACCTGGTAGTACGGGAAGTTCCAGGGCATGATGCCCAGCAGCACCCCATACGGGCTGCGCCTGATGATCGCGGAACCCTCGCCGTCGAGCAGCGTGATCGGCTCATCGGCAAGCAGGGCTTCAGCGTTGTCGGCGTAGTAGTCATAGATCGCCTGGCAGAAGTCGACCTCACCAAGCGCCTGCTCGATCGGTTTGCCCATCTCACGAACGATGATCTCCGCGAGCTGCTCGCGCCGCTCGCTGTGGAGCTCGCCGACACGCCGGATCAGCGCGGCTCGCTCAGCCGTGGTCGTGCTCGGGATCCACTGCTGCTGGCAGCGGTAGGCGCCGGCGATCGCATCGCTGAGCTCAGCATCACTGATCCGCGGGTACTCCTTGACCGTCTCCCCCGTCGCGGGATTGACCACCGCAAAGTCTGCCATCAGAGGCTCCTCCTAGTAGCGCATGACTCAACAGCACTCGTGGTGCCGGGCCCTCAGGTTCCTAGTTTCACACGGTTCGAGCGAAGCTGCGCACCGGCGACCGCCGGCAGGCCAGCGGGCCGGCCGGCGGCAAGCCCCCACTGGGGTCTGGTTGCCGCCAGCCGGATGCTGAATGACTGTCGCCCTTACGTGTACCCGAGCAGGCGCCCCCACCGGCCTGACAGGAAAAAGCCCAGTCCCAGCTCCCGCTGCAGAAGCTACGCGCAGGGCGTGAGATCAACGTCACACGGACAGGCGCAGCCCTACCGCGTCGAGATCAGCGCAACCTGCACACGACCGTCGAGCGCGCGCTGCACGCCGAAGACCGCCTCGCCGTTGAGCGTGCCACCACCGGTCACGGTGAGCGTGTACTCCGCCTGAGCGCGTCCGGCCCAGCCCGGCGTCACGCTCAGACGACCCACCGTGTACCTGGTCGGCACCGGCTTGGTGTCGAACTGCTGCCGGTACTCGGCGAGCACCGCGCTCCGGCCATGCTGGACGCTCGATGGGTCGACGCGCGTGACGTCGGGTGCGAGCAACCGTGACAGCGCACCAAGGTCGCGATTCCCGTAGTCGGTCGCAAACTGATGCACGGCCGTGGTGATCTGAGCGACGCTGAGCCGGCCTGGTTGCGTTCCCGTGCCGGAGCCTCCCGCGAGGATCACAACCGCGACCACGGCGGCGATCACCGCGACCAGCGCAGCGATCGCGAGTATGCGCTGACGCGCGCGCTTCCCGCGCCCGGCGTCTGCGGCTGCGGCCGCTCCACCGGGCCCTCGATGGGTCGCGTCGAGCGGCATCATCGCCGTCTGCGCGAGGTGGGTGCGCTCCTCGCCCCGCACGACGGTCTCCTCGCGACCCCGCACGACCGTCGCCCTGGTCTCATCCTCCGGCGGCTGCGGTTGCGCCGGGGGCGCCGCTTGCGCTCCCGGCGCTGCGTCCGCCCACAATGGCCCGTCAGACCGAACCGCGGGAGCCTGGCTGCTCGGCTCCACGCCACGGCCCTGCGCGGCCGCCAGCGCGGCCGCCCCAAGCTCGCCGGCGCTCTGAAAGCGATCCTGCGGACGCTTGGCCAAGGCCCTGGCGATGACCTCGTCGAACTCGATCGCTACGCCGGGCAGCTCGGCTACGGTCGGCGGATCGTCGTGAAGGTGAGCGGTGATCGTCGCCGGGGTTGTTTCGCGCCTGAACGGAGGCGTGCCGGACAGGCACGCGAACAGCAGACAGCCGAGTGAATACACGTCGCTGAGCGGTCCCACACCCTCGGCGCGGAGCTGCTCGGGCGACATGTAGTCGATCGTTCCGACCCACTTGCCGGCGTCGGTCGAGCGCGTGCGCTCATCGACCAGGCGCGTGATGCCAAAGTCCGTCAGGTAGGCGTGCTCACCGCTGAGCAGCACGTTTGCCGGCTTGATGTCGCGGTGAACCAGGCCGCGTGCGTGCGCGGCATCGAGCGCCCGCGCCACCTGATCTGTGATCTCGGCTGCCTGTCCGCCGGGCAGCCGCCCGTTGACGCGGAGCAGCGCCTGGAGATCGGTCCCGTCCACGTATCGCATCACCAGGTACAGATGCCCGCGCTCCTCACCGGCCGCGTACACCGGGATCACGTTGGGGTGGTCGATCGCTGCCATCAGCCGAGCCTCGCGCTCGAAGCGGCGGTGTGCCTCGCTATCGCCGGCCTGCTCGTCGTTGATCAGCTTGATCGCCACCGGACGGTCAAGCGAGAGGTCACGGGCGCGGTAGACGACGCCCATGCCGCCGCGACCGAGGACCGACTCGATGCGGCATCCGGCGAACTCGGTTCCTGTCGACAGATCGGACACGCTGACATTCTGCCCCGTGCCGCCAGGAATACCGTCCGGGATAACCCCGAGCGAACATGGCCGCGCTACCGTCGGCCGCATGCACGGCGGTGCGGGATGCGGTCAGAAACCGGCGAGACTCGGCGCGCTTGCAGTGCTGGTCGGCGTCGCGCTGCTGCTGGCCGGATGCGGTCAGGCCGCGTCCCCACGTGCGGCACCGGTCAAGCTGACGCTCAACGGGCCCGCTGACAACAGTCGTGTCGAGACTGGCACCGCAACGATCTCCGGGGTCGTCGCGCCGCACGGTGCAAGCGTTCTGGTGCTCGGCCGCCGCGTCGCGCCTGAGACCGACGGCAGCTTCTCCGCAACGGTCGCGCTGAGCCCTGGAACGAACCTCGTCGACGTGATCGCCAGCGCGCCGCATGCGCGCCCCGCGATGCTCTCGCTGCGGGTGATCCGCTACGTGCTGATCACCGTCCCCGACGTCACCGGAAAGAGCCCCAACGCTGCCGCCAACGCGATCCGCGCCCAGGGGCTTGGGGCTCGCGTCCACGGCGACGGCGACCCGCTGGCCTTTCTGCTCCCGGTTCCCGAGCAGGTTTGCAGCCAGTCGCCCGCTGGCGGCCATCAGGTCGAGCCCGGCACCACCGTCACGCTGTACCTCGGCAAGCTCTGCACCTAGCGCCCCGCCAACCGGCCCCGCCTCAGAACTCGAGCCGCGTCTCGGCAGGAAGCACGAGCACGGAACTGCGGGCGCTGCTGAGCTCGTTGCGGACCTCACCGGCGACCACGACGTGGCCCCTTGCCGCGCCCTGCTGGGAGCCGACGACGATCAGGTCGACGCCCTCGGCACTGGCGTCGACCACCTCGGCCCCGAGCGCCGCGGCCAGATCCGCTGCGGTCGCCCGAGCGTCGTCGTTGATCGGGCCTGCGAACGGCACCGCGATCGACCTGATGGCAGCGTCGGGCTTGGCCCGCAGGCCGGCGGCAGCGACCGCCACCGCGACGGCGCCGCCCTCGAGCATGCGCTGGGCCGAGGTGCCCGGTTCGGCCCGCCCGAGCGGCGTCCGGTAGTCGGACCCGAAGACAACGATCCCTGCGCCTTCTCGCTCAGCCAGTCCGCCCAACACCTCACCGGTGCTTGCGCCGACGACGACGTGCTGCGTCACGGGCACGCCGATCAGCGACGCGCCGCGCTCGAGGCGCTCCTCTGCGTCGTGCTGCGCAACCTGCTCGCGCCGCGGGTCGAACTCCTGCGAGTGACGTACATAGGCAAGCGCGACCGAGGATCCGGCCTGCGCGAGCAGTTGGCCCAGGGCAAGGGCATCATCGTCATTTGGGGTGCCGTCGTAGGAGACGATCAGGTCAGTGGTCATGGGGCGTAATCCTCCGTGAAAGTGCGCATAGAGCGCCTCGGACATGTGGATAGGGTTGGTCGAGGAGTTCTATCCACAGGGCGGACCGCAACATAGTCGGTCGTCGGTGCGATCACGTTCTGAGGCAATCTTCTTGCATCCGGAGGCTGCCTCCGCTAAAGTTTCCGGAGGCAGCCTCCGCATCGGCTGCGACGACCCAGCTGAGCGGTCCCACCGGGGCCAGGCCCAGCGGGGCCGGGCCCCGACTCCCAGGCCCCGACCAAAGGAGACCAATGGCAACCGTAACGACGGATTTCACCACTCGCCCGGCGGCGCGCACGCGAGCCGAGCGTTCGAGCGCAGGCGTGATCGCGGCTTACATCCACTCACATGCGCAGCTGCTTCGGCCCGAGCCGGAGCAGCCTGCGCAGGACCCTCCGCCGGCGTTAGCGCTCTGGCATTGCGGCGGTCGGGCGCACCGCAGCCAACACATCAACCGCCTCGCCCAAGCGCTGTAGCGAACGTCACGGCCCATCGGCGACAGCGCTCAGTGGTTTGGCGATGCTCTCCAACCCTCGTCGCTCAGCCTTCACGCCGAACGCGATTTCCGCAATTCCGCCGATGATCATCAGCACCGCGCCGATGACCAGCGCCGTGAACACGTCGGAGGTCTTGCCGGTCGGGATCAGACGCCCGAACAGCTGCGGGCCGATGATGCCGCCGAGTCCGGTTCCGACCGCGTAGAACACCGCTATCGCGAGTGCGCGGGTCTCGAGCGGGAAGATCTCCGACACCGTCAGGTAAGCCGCACTGACCCCGGCGGAGGCGAAGAAGAACACCACCGACCAGGCGATGGTCAGGGTCGTGGCGTTGAGCTGATGCTGGTCGAACAGGTAGCCGGTGATCAGCAGGAGCACACCCGAGAGGATGTAGGTCCCGGAGATCATCGGCTTGCGCCCGACCGAGTCGAACAGAGGCCCGAGCACGATCGGCCCAACCAGGTTGCCGATCGCGAACGCCACCAGGTAATAGGGCGCGTTCGACGTGGCCACACCGAAGAAGGTGCTCAGGAGCGTCGCGTAGCCGAACAGAATCGCGTTGTACAGGAACGCCTGACCGATGAACAGCGAAAGCCCGAGGATCGTGCGCTTCGGGTAGTTCACGACGATCGCGCGCGTGATTTCCCAGAGCGGGATCGACTTGCGTTGGTGGATGCGGATGGCCTCGTCCGGATCCGGATCCGGAAGCGCGTCCCCAGTCGAGTCGACGACCTGGCGCTCGATGTCGCGGGTGATCGCCTCGGCCTCGTCCTCACGACCGTGGATGAACAGCCAGCGCGGGCTCTCCGGCACGTGGCGACGGACCAACAGGATCGCCAGTCCGAGGATGAATCCCAGGCCGAAGCAGACTCGCCACTGCAAGAGCGGCGAGAAGATGTGAAGTGCGGCGACCGACAGAAGCGCGCCCGCGGCGGCGCCGGCCCAGTAGGTGCCATTGATCAGAATGTCGATGCGTCCACGATGGGCGGCCGGGATCAACTCGTCGATCGCTGAGTTGATCGCGCTGTATTCGCCGCCTATACCCATGCCCGTGACGAACCGGCAAGCGAGGAAGAACAGCGGCGTCCACGCAAACGCGGTCGCGATCGTCGCCGCCAGGTAGACGCCGAGCGTGATCATGAACAGTCGCTTGCGTCCGAACATGTCGGTGAGCCGCCCGAACAGCAGCGCGCCGAAGCACGCTCCGGCCACGTACATCGACGCGGCCCAGCCGGCCACCTGCGCCGTGGAGATGTCGATGCCGCTGCCCTTCGCGGAGATAGCCCCGGCGATCGAACCGACGATCGTGACCTCAAGGCCGTCGAGGATCCAGACGGTTCCCAGGCCAATCAGGATGCGCCAGTGCCAGCGTGACCACGGCAACCGATCCAAGCGGGCCGGAATGTTGGTCTCGATTGTTCCGAGCCCGGCCTTCTCGGGGGTCAGCTCTGTGGTCATCGTTCACCTCAGCGTCCGACTTGGTCACCTGTGCTTTACCCAAATCCGCGGCGCATCACCCACCGCGGGTGACGTCTGCTCACCCGGCCTCCGGGTGAACTCCGCATCGAGCAACTTCAGGCGGTGGATTTCATGGGTCAGGCAATCGGACAGGTGCTGTCGTTCGGAGTCGGGGTGGCGATCAGCCCGATGCCGATCATCGCCGTCGTGCTGATCCTGGCCACACCCAAGGGCCGCACCAACGGTCCCGCGTTCCTGCTCGGCTGGATCGTCGGACTCGCCGGTGTGGGCACGATCGTGCTGTTGATCTCGAACGGCGCCTCAGCCAGCAGTCAGGGCGCGCCGGCGACCTGGGTGAGCATTCTCAAGATCGTGATCGGTGTGCTGCTGGTGGCGCTCGCCGCCCGGCAGTACCGCAGCCGTCCGCGTGGCGAAGCTGAGCCTCAGCTTCCGGGCTGGATGCAGGCGATCGACACTTTCAATCCGGTCAAGTCTGCCGGGATGGCCGTGCTGCTCTCCGGGATCAACCCCAAGAATCTGCTGCTGACGGTCGGCGCCGCAGCCGCCGTCGCGCAGACCGGCGTCAGCTCAGGCCAGCAGGCGGTGGCGCTGGCGGTTTTCGTGCTGCTGGGCACGGTCGGTGTCGTCGCCCCGATCGCGATCTACTTTCTGATGGGCGAGCGCGCCACCAGGATCCTTGGCGAGCTGCACGACTGGATGGCACGCGAGAACGCCACGATCATGGCTGTGATCTGCCTGATCATCGGTGCCAAGCTGATCGGGGATGCGATCAGCGCCCTGGCAACCTAGGGGCCCGTGAGCGCTGGCTCAGCGGCGCCGGGCGCCGCGCCCGCGGCAGTCCCGCTCATAGGAGATCGTGCCCGGCTGCCTGGCCCGGCCGGAGTTGCGGGCGAGCATCAGACAGCTCTCGTCGACCGCCTGAAACGCGCTGGCCGGAATCGCCTTCAGCTGATCGACCATCGTGTAGCTCCAGCGCCGGTCGGCGGTGCCCTGGAAGAACCAGTTGCTGCCGTTGTCGGCGAGGATCAGGCCATAGGTCTTCATCGCGGTGATCACGACCCGGCACGCTCTCGCGCAGCGCGACGCGGGCAGGCTGAAGCTCGACCTGAGCCTGAAGCGTGAACCCATCGGCGGGTAATCGGCACTTGCGGTCGAACCGGCCTCGTGCCTCGCGGGCCACAGGTAACGGGTGCTCGTCGCGCCCGCGGTGAA
The DNA here is from genome assembly GCA_963790635.1 of uncultured Actinomycetota bacterium. Lineage (GTDB taxonomy): Bacteria > Actinomycetota > Thermoleophilia > Solirubrobacterales > Solirubrobacteraceae > Palsa-465. Next base: position 217,919 of record CAWBPJ010000007.1, read on the forward strand.
GCGGATCGCGTGGTCGACGTGGCCTGAGGTGACCTCGTCGTAATCGACCAACCCGGGCAGGATCGGGAGGCCGGCCGCGTCGGCGGACGTCCAGCCTGCGGGCCGCAGCCTGTTCGACTTCAGGTTCCAGATCGCACCGGAGCCGGCCGTCGAGTCGCCACCCGAACCGTAGTGGGCGTCGTAAAGCTCGTAGAGCCGGCACGTCGACGGGTCGACCATCAGCGCGTGACGGTCACCGGACGCTTCCTCCCCGCCCTCGATCGGAGTCTTGGCTGAGAACGGATAGGGGCCACGATCGCTCTGGTCGGCGTACTGGAAGCGAAGTCTCACGAACTTGGGACGCGCCGGCGTGACCTGCCACGGGATTCCATATGGGCTTGCGCCACCTCCAGGCCCGTAATCGGGGTGCAGGAACGTCGACCCGGCATCCATATGGGCAAGCCACGTCGCCGAATGCGAGTCGACCGGGAGACCCGTGACCGGCGTATTCCAGACGTTGTCAGCCGGAAATGCCGGGCAGTCGGTCCCCGGCACCGTCGTGCCCTGTGAGCCCGCACCCGCTCCGACGGCGGGCACCGCGCCCCACGCGGTCATCGCAACCAGGACTGCGAGCCCAGCACGCAGCGGCGGCCGTCGAACAGTCATCGCCAGCGAGGATACGCGGGGGCCCCCTGGCCAGCGTGGGAGCGTTTGACCAGCGTGGGAGCGGTGTGGCGGACGCACTCTGGCCCCGCTCAGACGTTAAGGACCACGTAAGAAACCTTTGAGCAACACGACCGGACCTCTATCTTTTGGGCCCCGGCGCCGATTCATGTCTCACTTGTCCAATCGTCACCGAAGTAGAGCATTGCGTCGCACCTGCCGTCTTTTCCTGATCTCGCTGGCGCTTGTCACGACGTGCGCGTGTCTGCTCCCAGCTGGGGCATCGGCCGTATCGCGGCAGGCTGGCGTCAGAGCAGAGCCTGCCAATCCAGCGACGATCTCGGCAGACCTCAAGCGCGCCACGGGGTACAGCGCATCTCAACTTTCCACCAAGGCGGTCTGCCCCACGGACATGGGCAGGATGAGCTGTCAGGCGCAGATCCTCGTCGTCAAGAGCACGGGTCGTCCGGTCAAATTCACACACCGCCCACACGGATCCTCGATGCGGATTGTCCCCTCGACCAGCGCAGGACATGCTCACGCGGGAGCCGCCACGGCCGGAAACGCTGTTGGAACCGCCGCGGCGACTCCAACCGAGTGGACACCTGCCTACCTTCAGTGGGCGTACGACCTCACGGGACTTGCGGAGTCGGCCGGCACGGGCGACACAGTCGCGATTGTCGACGCGTTCGACGATCCCAACGCGCTCTGGGATCTCGCACAATTCAGGTACACGTATGGGATCTGGCCGTGCGCCACGGCGACCAGCGCCGACGATTGCCAGACGCAGATCACCGCGAACAACGTCTTCCAGCAGTACAACCAATCGGGGCAGCCCATCGATCAAACCGGTGACACGGCGGCCGCCCCGCTAGCCGAGAGCGAAGCGGACGAGCCGTACGATCCGAACCCGGGAGGCTGGGAGATCGAAGAGTCACTTGACGTCGATGCCGTGTCCTCGTTCTGTAACCACTGCACGATCGATCTGGTCGAATCCGACCCCGGCGACTGCGACCCCAACCTCGATCACGAATGCGCCTACCCGGAGTTCGATGCGAACCTCCAGACCGCAGTCGAAACCGCCGCAGAGGCCCTCAACGCCAACCAGATTTCTATGAGCTTCTCGCAGCCTGAGGACGCCGGACAGGCTCCAGCCGGGCTTTGGGCATTCCCCCGCGTGGCATCGGTCGCTGCATCCGGGGATATCGGATTCCTCGGCACCGACCGACTGAGCGGAAGCTATTACGTGAGTTATCCCGCAGCGCTCAGTGACGTCACAGCTGTTGGTGGAACCTCAATCAGTCCGACCGGCAATCTGCGTGGCTTTGGTGAGTCGGTCTGGAACGACAGCCAGGGCGCCACCGAATCCGGATGTAACACCAGCCAAACCGAGCCGACCTATCAAACCGCGATCTCGAACACCGAATGCAGCGGGCGTGCCTACAACGACGTCTCGGCAGACGCGGATCCGGACACCGGACTTTACGTCTGCGACTCCTTCGGTGAAACAGGTACCCAGCCTTCCTGTTCCTGGGCGACCTACGGCGGGACGAGTCTGGCGACGCCGCTCACCGCCGCATTCGACGCGGTAACGGGCGTGGACAATTCTTCGAGCGACCCTGGGACCGCGTCAGGCAGCGTCAGCGGAACCCGGTGGCCCGCGTGGCCGTACTCAAAGGTGGGTCTGCTCAACGATGTGACCAGCGGGTCGGACGGCTCGTGCGCCACCAATGCACTGCTGCTCTGTGATGCGGCAACCGGCTGGGATGGCCCAACCGGTGTGGGGTCGCTCAGCGGCGACGTCATCAACGGTGCGCCCGGAATCGCAGCGAGCGCCGTCAGCTATATGAACGCAAACGACGCCACATTCACCGGTGGCGTTTATCCGAACGGTGCCACCACCATGTCTGCCTGGCAGTACTGGCCGGACGGAACCGACCCGTCGACATCTGCGCAGAACACGCAAAGCAACACGCTCACAGGTTCAACCGTCCAGGCCGTGTCGCAGAGCGTTTGCGGCACTCTGCAGGCGGGCACCAAATACGACTATCGTCTGGTCGCCAGCAACACCTACGTTGCGGATCCGGTGTACGGGTATTACGGCTCATTCACCACGCCAACGACCGAGGCGGCGCCGAGCACATCCACAAATCCGACGATCGGTGGAACTGCGGCAGTGGGACAGACGCTGACGGCTCAGCCCGGGACGTGGAACGACCAGCAGTGCGACTCGTCGCCGACCTATCAGTGGCAGGCAGCGTCAAGCTCGACAGCGACCTTCAACAACATCGCGAACGCGACCTCGACGACGTATGTCCCCACGGCTGCCGACGCCGGATATGACATACGCGTCGCGGTCTCGGAAACGAACAACACCACGAGTAGCACCGCCACGGTCTACTCGAGCTGGGTGAGCATTCCCGGATCATCGATGACGATCACACCCACCACGACAACTCAACCGACCAGCGGGTTGGCGGCAATGATGCTCGTGGATCCGACGCTCAAGGGCATGATGAAGGTCGGCGCCACAACGGCTGTCAGCCCAGGCACCTACACCAACGCGACCGCGATCACCGTCCGCTTCTACCGCTGCGCACACACGTGCGTGCTGCTCAGGAACACCAGCGCGTACCGCTACAAACTGCAGCGCGCGGACCGTGGCAGGTACATCAAGGTGGTCGTGACCGCGGAGGGTGCCGCCGGCACCGCGCCGGTCGTGAGCACGCGCTGGCGGGGCCCGATCAGAGCCGCCACGGCCGGCGTCGTGACGATCGGCGCGGGCGCAAAGGTGGCGGCTGTGGCGAGCATCAGGGGGACCCGGCAGGCGACACTGGCCCACGTACTGGTTGTCGAGCGCCGTAGCAGGCGACTGGCACTCTCGATCACGCGCGTCGGTCGCGTCAAGACCAGCGTGTGGGCGTTCGTGGTGCGTAAGGGCGCTGTGGTGTCGTGCACGACCTCCCGCGTCGTTCGCGGCCACCTGACGCTGACGCTGCCGACCCTGAAGCGCGGTGAGAGTCTCAAGCTCGTGACCGTGCGCGCGTAGCGGCAACCGCGCTTGAGTTGCGCTGCCGAGCGCAAGCGACTAGGTTGCACGCCAATGACGAACGCTGAGGCCATCCTGGCCACGGTCCCGATCTTCTCGGTGCTGAAGCCAAGGGATCTGAAGAAGGTCGCCAAGAATGCCCGCGAGATGGACTTCCCGGCGGGCACAGTGCTGACCGAGCAGGACGAGCTGGGTGTGGCGCTCTTTGTCGTAACCGAGGGGACGCTGGGGGTCGAGGTGGGCGGACGACCGGTTCGAACGCTGGGCCAGGGCGAGTACTTCGGCGAGATGGCGCTGATCGACCATCAGCCACGAGCAGCGCGGGTCACAGCGGAAACGGATGCGAAGTGCCTCACGTTCTCAGGCTGGGCGTTCAGGCCCCTGGCTCACAGCCACCCGGAGGTCGCGTGGGCTCTGTTGGAGCGGATGGTCGATCGAGTTCGCGAAGCTGAGGACCGCAACGCGTCGCCGGCTGACGCCGGCGCCAGATCGCCGACCGACGCCCCCACCTGATGACCGACCGACGCCCCCACCTGATGACCGGCCGACGCCCCCACCTGATGACCGACTGACGCCCACGCCTGGTCGTGGGCGCCGCCCCAACCACGGCTCACGCCCCGGCCGTCGCGAGTCGCCAAGCGGCCTGCGCGATCACCTCGGACCGCGCGCACGGAGGCGAACGAGCTCGACCGGCCCAACGCACCAGGCTCAAATCGGACAATCGGACGCCCCCGGGCCGATTTGCTTAAAAAGGGGCGATCTACAGGAGCGTTCAGGACAATCGCCGCCCGGTCGGTCGATGTTCCGATTTGAGCCTGCGAGCCGCCCGGCCGCCCCCGACTCGCCGCACAGCCGCCCCCCGACTCGCCGCCCAGCCGCCCCCGCCTCGCCGCCCGCCTGCCCGCCCCCCCAGAAAGCCGAGCGGGTCCGGCTCAGCGACACTCGACGCAGGTGCCGCGAAGCGTGACCTCGTGGCCGCTCGTCTCAAATCCCAGGCGCTCGCTGAGGCTGTGGATGGCGGTCTCGAGCTGGTCGTCGTCGAACGCGATCAACAGTCCACAGCGATCACACAGCATGTGGTGATGGTGGTGGTGGCCGGCATCCTGCGCACGCTCGTAGCGCACCACGCCATCGCCGACATCGACACGGACGATCAGCTTCAGATCCTGGAGCAGCTCAAGCGCCCGGTACACGCTCGCGCGTCCCACCCGGCGCCGGTCCTGAAGCGCGTGCTCGATCTCGCGCACACTCAGCGCACAGTTCTGCTCAGCCAGTAGATCGATCAGCGCGTCACGGGCGGCGCCGCGGTTGTGCCCGGCGCGCCAAACCGTCGCGCGCGCCTGCTGTGGCCATGCTCCGGCTCCGCGCCCAGCTGCGTTCGACATGGTCTCCGTGTCCATCCCGACAAGCATAGACTTCTCAAAGTGACTATGAGAATGAGAATCAGACTCATTCTCATATAGTTCTGGATATGGCTCATCGATTCGCTGGCCGGTTTCCACTGCGCACCTCACGCAGAGCTCTGACGCGAGCAGCGCTGGCGCTCGCCGTACCGCTGGCCGCCGCGCTGTGCGCCGGTTGTGGTAGCTCGGTCGCGCCCAGCAGCAGCGGCAGCGGCAGCAGCAGCGGGAGCAGCAGCAGCGGGAGCAGCAGCGGCAGCAGCAGCGGGAGCAGCAGCAGCGGGAGCAGCAGCGGCAGCGGCCGGATCATCGCTGTCGGTGCTGAGAACGAATACGCCAACGTGATCTCGCAGATCGGCGGAAGGTACGTGAACGTTACGGCGATCATGAGCAACCCGAACACCGACCCGCACACCTTCGAGGCGAGCCCGAGCGTCGCCGAGAGCGTCAACTCCGCGAAGCTCGTGGTTCAGAACGGCGTCGGTTACGACAGCTTCATGAACAAGATCGAGGCTGCATCGCCCGACTCGTCACGCAGGGTGATAGACGTTCAGACGCTGCTTGGCCTGCCGGACTCCACGCGCAACCCGCACCTCTGGTACAAGCCGACCACGATGCCGGCGGTGGCCGCGGAGCTGGTCAAGGACCTGTCCGCGCTGTCCCCCGGACACGCCGCCTACTTCAGGGCCAACGCTAAGCGCTTCGACGCTTCGCTCAAACCCTGGCTGAAAGCGATCGCCAAATTGAAGCAACAGCACCCTGGCACCCCAGTGGCAACGACCGAGCCGGTTGGCGACTACATGCTCGTTGCCGCGGGAACGCACAACATGACCCCGTGGAACCTGCAGGCAGACATCATGAACGGCGTCGATCCCGCCCCGCAGGATGTCAGCCTCCAGAACAACCTGTTCAAGAACCACAAGGTCAAGGTTTTTCTTTACAACCAGCAGGTGACCGACACCCTGACAGACTCGTTCCTCAAGCAGGCAGCGAAATATCGCGTGCCGGTCGTGGGTGTGTACGAGACGATGCCGACCGGCTACAACTATCAGTCGTGGATGCTCGCGGAGGTCAACGCGCTGAGCCGGGCGGTGACCACCAGCAAGTCGACGACGAAGCTTCAGTGACCGCGCCCACCGACCTCGTCAACGCCGCAGACACGTTGAGCGCGCGCACGCTCGACGTCTCCGGCGTGACGGTCGAGCTCGGCGGGCGCACGATCCTCGACGATGTCAGCTTCGCCCTCGCACAGGGTCAATTGACCGGACTGATCGGCTCCAATGGCGCGGGCAAGACCACGCTGCTCAGGGTGATCCTCGGCCTGCTCGCCCCCACGCAGGGGACGGTGACAGTGCCAACCGAAGCTGGACGCCGCAGCGTCGGCTACGTCCCGCAGAAGTTCCTGCTCGACCCGGACATGCCACTCCGCGGGCGCGACATGGTTGCGCTCGGGATCGACGGACACCGTCTCGGTCCACCGCGACCCTCCCGGGCCAGGCGGGCACTGGTCCAGGAGATGCTTGAGGCAGTCGACGCGACGGCCTTCGCAGACTCGCGCGTGGGCCGGCTGTCCGGCGGCGAACAGCAGCGGATCCTGATCGCCCATGCGCTGATCAGCAGGCCACGGCTGCTGCTGCTCGATGAGCCGCTTGCGAACCTCGACCTGCGAAGCGCACGCGCGGTCGTCACTCTGCTTGCGAGGATCGCGCGCGAGCAGCGGATTTCCGTGCTGATCTCGGCGCACGAGATGAACGCCCTGCTGCCGGTCATGGACGGGGTCGTCTACCTCGCCCAGGGCCGTGCCGTCTCTGGGACCGCTGATCAGATCGTGCGCTCCGATGTGCTCAGTCGCCTATACGGTCACCCGGTAGAGGTGCTGCGAGTGCACGGGCGCGTAATCGTTGTCGCCGGCGATAGAGATGATGCCGAGCCGTCGCACCCTCACCACCATGACGCCGAGGTCTTCTGAACCCGATGTACGGGATTCTGCGCGCGATCGTCGAGCCGGGATTCTTCTCGAGCTCCGAGGTTCAGCTTGCGGCCGCGATCGGCGGCCTGGTCGCGATCGTGGCCGCGGGTGTCGGCGTATTCACAGTGATCCGCGGGCAGTCGTTCGCCGGTGAGGCATTGGGTGACCTGGGCGCGGCGGGTGGCTCCAGCGCATACCTCGTGGGAGTCGCCCCGCTCTGGGGCTTCGTCATGATCTCGGTCGCGGGCGCGGCCGTGATGGAGCTGATCGGCATCCAGCGCGCACGGGGGCGTGACCTGGCGACCGGGATCGTGCTCGGCGTCGGCTTCGGCTTGGCTGCCCTCTTCTTCTACCTCGGCACCATCCACAGGAGCACGACTGGTGCTATCCCCACGATCCTGTTCGGTTCGATCTTCACGCTGTCTTCCTCCGACATCCCGCTCGTGCTCGTGCTCAGCGCGATCACCACCGCGGTGCTGATCGCGATCTACAGGCCGCTGCTGCTGGTCAGCGTCAGCCCCGAGCTGGCGGCGGCGCGTGGTCTGCCGGTACGCCTGATCGGCTTCGGCTACCTGCTGGCGCTGGCCGTCGCCGTCGCTCTGTCGGCGATGACCATCGGCGCGATCCTCTCGACCGCACTGCTGGTCGGGCCGGCGGCGACCGCGCTCAGGTTCAGCAGCCGCCCGCACCGCGCGATCCTGATCGCAGCCGGAATCGGGCTGGCCTGCACGTGGCTCGGACTGGTGCTCGCCTGGGACAGCTACTACTGGCCGGGACACGGCTGGCCGGTCAGCTTCTTCATCGTGACCCTGGTGCTGCTCGCCTATCTGGCTTCCGGCCTTCAGATCCGGGGCAGCAAAGGGCGGGGCTAGGCATGTTCAGCGGCTTCATGGTTGACACCTGGATCGTCGCGACGCTGGTGGCGATCGTCGGCGGCGCGGTTGGCTTCTTCATCGTGATGCGCGGCTCGGCGTTCGTGGCACATGCAATCCCCAACGGCTCATTCGCCGGCGCGGCCGGCGCGAGCCTGGTCGGCGTCTCTGCACTGATCGGTCTCGGCGTGTTCTCACTTGGCGGAGCACTCGGGATCGGGCTACTCGCTCGACGCGGTCGCCACGATGTGGCGACCGCGCTCACGCTCGTGTTCATGCTCGGCCTCGGCGCGCTGTTCCTCAGCTTCAGCGTCGAGTACGCACCCGCGGCATACTCGCTGTTGTTCGGAGAGGTGCTCGGCATAAGCGAGAATGAACTGTGGCCGACGATCGCGCTCGCCGCGGTCTGCCTGCTCGTTCTGGCCGCCATGTGGAGGCCGCTGCTGCTGGCCTCAGTGCTGCCTGAGAGCGCACGCGGCATCGACCCGTTTAAAGTTGAGATTGCCTTTCTGATGCTGGTCGCGCTGGCAACGACGGCTGCGGTGCCGGTCGTCGGTACGACCCTGATCTTCAGCCTGATGATCGGCCCCCCCGCTGCTGCCCGAGCCTTCACCGCGCGTCCCGGAGTCGCCATGACCCTTGCGATAGGGATCGCCGTCGTCACCGTTTGGACAGCGATCGCGCTCTCGTTTGACACCAACTGGCCGGTAGGGTTCTTCGTCGCCGTGATGAGCGGGAGCGCCTACGCCATCGGCCGGCTATGGAGCTCGCTCAGAACCAGCCGCTGATCGCGCTGCCGAGCAGGTAGAGGTTGAGGCCTGCGATCACGACGGTGACCGCGATCATCAGCGCGATCACCGCCGGCCGGTTGACGTGTTCGCCCATCACGCTGCGTCGCGAGGTGAACAGCAGCAGCGGCAGCAGCGCGAACGGAATCCCGAATGACAGCACGATCTGCGACAGAACCAGCGCGCCGGTGGTGTTGGTGGCGAACGCCAGCACCAGCAGTGACGGCAGCATCGTCACCAGGCGGCGTACCACGACCGGGATCCGCCAGTTCATGAAGCCACTCATCACCACCTGACCCGAGTAGGTCCCGACGCTCGAGGACGAGAGGCCGGAGGCGATCAGCGCTCCACCAAATGCCAGCGCGGCACCGCCGCCGACAACGTCGGCCATGCGCGAGTGAATGAGTCCGAGCGAGACCGTCCCGGTGAAGCCAAGGCCGGCGAACAGGGCCGCCGCGACGCACAGCATCGCGACGTTCACCACACCCGCGAGCCCCAGGCCAAGCAAACAGTCGAGCTTGTTGAATTTGAGCAGCTCGCCGACCTTGATGTCCCGCCCGGGACGAAGCCGGTTCTTCTGAAGGTCGGAGTGCAGATAGATCACGTGCGGCATCACTGTCGCACCGACGATGCCGACGGCAAGCGGGAGCGCGTCGCCGTCCCCAAGGTGCGGAACCAAACCGTGCGCGATCCCGGAGTACGACTGGTGTCCGACCGCGAAGACATCGACCACGAGCCCGATTGAAACCAGCATCAGCAGCGCGAAGATCGCCAGCTCGAACGGCCGGTATCCCCAGCGCTCGAGCGCCAGCACCGCAAACGCGACGACCGCCGTCACCAGCCCGGCCAGGAACAGCGGAATCCCGAAAACGAGATTCAGGCCGATCGCGGCACCGGTGAACTCGGCCAGATCGGTCGCCATCGCGATCGCCTCCGCCTCCAGCCAGAGCAGTGCGTTGCCGCGTTTGGGGAAGTACTCCCGACACAGCTCGGGCAGGTTGCGGCCGGTCACGAGCCCCAGCTTCGCCGTCTGGTACTGAACCAGCATCGCCATCAGGCTGGCCATCACCACCACCCAGACCAGCAGGTAACCGTGCTCTGCACCGGCCTGGAAGTTGGTCGCGAAGTTGCCGGGGTCGACGTATGCAACCGCTGCCACGAAGGCCGGCCCGAGCAGTGCGAGCGCCCGGCGCAGGCGCCTGCGCGTGAGCGGCCGCGGCGCCGGGATGCTCACACCGCTCACGCCACCCATGCCACCCACGCCGGTCACGCCGCGCGCGACAGCCGCCTCGCCTGCTTCGTCGAAACTCATCTCACAACCAGCGTATCAGGAAAAGTTCACTGAGACAAAATCTCCAGCTAATCCGCAGTTGTGAGTTACTCTTACCCTGGTGCAGGCGACGATCAATCCCAGCGTCTCGGCTCCGGTCGAGGACTATGTGAAGGCGATATACGCGCTCACCATCGAGCCCGAGCACACGGCATCGACCAGCCAGATCGCTGAGCGACTGGGCGTCACGGCCGGCTCCGTCTCGATGATGATCAAGCGCATGGACGCCTCCGGGCTGGCCGAGCACGTGCCCTACAGGGGTGTCCGCCTGACACCGGCAGGACGCCGGTTGGCGCTCCGCGTGATCAGACGCCACCGACTACTCGAGCTTTTCCTGGCGACCAGCCTGGACGTCCCTTGGGAGGACGTGCACGGTTTCGCTGAAGCACTGGAGCACGCCGCATCCGACGAGTTGATCGAGTTGATCGCAGAGAAGCTGGGCGACCCGGTTGCCGATCCTCACGGCGACCCGATTCCCAGTCGACTGCTTGAGATCGACGAGGCGCCGCAACCGACGATCGCCGACCTGGAGCCCGGCCAGCGGGCACGCATCGTGCGCGTTTCCGACGCACGGCCCGAGATGCTCCGTTACCTGACGCAGCAGCGGATCGGGATCGGAGACGAACTGGAGCTGATCGGTCGCCAGCCGTTCGACGGCCCCTGCGAGCTGCGCCTGGGGGCCACGACCCACAGCCTCGGGCTCAGGCTGGCCCAGGCGATCCAGGTCGAGCGGCTCTGATCTCCTCCGCCACCCGCTCAGGGTGGTTGATGACGAACAGCAGCGCCTCCTCTTCGCTGGTCACCCGCAACCGCCGCCGCAGGCCGCCGTTTCGCTTTGAAGCCATCGCGATCACGGGATCGACCGTGTCTACGTGCTGCAGTCGCTCCAACGCAATCCGAGTGGAGACGATGTAGCGCCGGCGGTTGAGCCGGTTGGGCATGAACACCAGAGCGATCGACGTCAGGTACAGGGTGCCGCTGACCGCGCGGCGGTCCAGCGAATGGGCCGCGGGACGGCGCCAGACGATCTGTTCGCCCTCATGCAGCGTCGGTTCGAGATTGATCAACCCCATGCTCTGCGTCCCAGCCGTGCTGCAGCAATGCCAGCAGCTGCTGCGGCGGCTGCGCACCGGATGCTCCCACGGCCCTGTCGACCACGAACATCGGCACGCCGCCGATCCCGAACCGTACCGCCGTGGCCTCGTCCTCGCGAACAGCGTCAGCAAACTCGTCGCCGGCCAGCATCTCCGCCGCCTGATCGCCGTCGAGCCCCACTTCGCGGGCCAGATCCACGAGCGTCGGGTGGTCGGACACAAGCTTGCCGTCGGTGAAGCGCGCCCTGAACAGCCGCTCCTTCATCGCATCCTGCAGTCCGTGACGCTTGGCGAGCTGCACCAGACGATGAGCGTCGAAGGTCGAGCCGATCCGCGCGTGCTCCAGGTCGTAGTCGAGGCCATCACCGGCGGCCACGTCGGTCACGTTCTGCTCCATCGCCAGCGCGCGCTCCAGTGGCACACCGTATTTCTCCGCCAGGATCGCCGCACCGTTGCCGGGCCGCTCGGCCGGCGCGTCGGGATCGAGCTCGAAACTTCGCCAGGTCACGTTGACCTCATCGGCGTGCTCGAACTGCGCGAGCGCAGTCTCGAATCGGCGTTTGCCGATATAGCACCAGGGGCAGTTGATATCGGACCAGATCTCTACGTCCACGGTGCTCCTCCGGTTGGCGTGGGGGGCGGTGGCTCCGCACGCGCTGGTTAGTTGACGGCGCAAGTAAGCGTAGCGCGCCGGCAGGAGGTCTTCCTGGGCTTTTGCGGGGTCGTTTCCTGGCCTTCAAATACAGCACTCGGCCAGTCGTAACCCCAGCCGATCTGATGCACATATGACCTCAATATCGAGGCGTTAGGTTTGCCTTTATGAGCCAGGAACACCCGTTTATGAGTCAGCAACACCAAGACCAACTCTGCACCGCCCGCAACTGCCGTGAGCCCCGCCAGACAATCAGCGCCGAGTTCTGCCAGCACCACGAGCGGCAGCTCTTCGAATTCCAGCACTGGCTGGACGGACTTGACGCCGATGGCTGCCCGGTCGGGCGCTCGTTCGATTTCGAGCGAGGCACCTGGAGCGAACCGCGCCACTCCGCCTGACGGCGGCGGGCGTACCGCTCATTCGACGCGGCTACGCCTCGGCCGGTTGAACCGGCCGAGGCTGATGCCGACGGAGCCGACTCAGGCTGCCATCTCGGCCGGCGCTGAAGCGAGCGCGTCCTCGATCGCGCGGACCAGCGCGCGGGCGGAACTCGCCGTCAGCTCAACGGCGACGCGCGCGGACGGACCGCGAGAGGGGTCCGTGAAGTCGATGTTCAGAGTGTGCTCGGCCATCGCATGGACCGGGTGATCGAAGTAGACGGTGCCATGGCTGACATGGAACCACTTGCTCTCCGGGCCCTTGGCGCTGCCGTCGAGATCCGTGTTCAACGTCGCATACGTGCACATGCTCAAGCTCCCAGGTAGGTGCCGTAGAACTCTTCGATTCGCTCCCAGCCATCATTGGCGGCAGCCACGTTGTATGCCGGCCGATCGACTGCGAAAAAGCCGTGCCCGGCCCCGTCGTAGCGGTGGAACTCGTAGGGCTTGCCGTCGGCCCTGAGGATCTCCTCGAGTTTGTCGACCTGGTCCGGCGACGGGTGCTGATCCTCGTTGCCGAACAGCCCCAGCAGCGGCGCGCTGAGGTTCGGCAACTGATCCTCCAGTCCGGTGACTTTGATCGGGAAACCCTCAGGAGGGTTGCCGATCACGAACGCGCCGTAGCAGTCCACGGCGGCGTCGAGCTCGAGATTGCAGGCGGCGAGCACGCTCTGGCGACCACCGGAGCAGTGGCCGATCACGCCCGTCTTGCCGTTTGAGGTCGGCAGCGATCGCAGCCATTCGGCGGCACCGCCGACGTCGCCGACCAGTCGCTCGTCGGGAACCCCACCCTGGGCCCGCGCCGTTGCGGCAGCGTCGTCCGGCGCCGCCCCCGGCGCCTCACGCCAGTAGAGGTTCGGCATCGCGACGTCATAGCCGAGCTCGGCCAGGCGCCGTGCGATCTCCTTGGTGCCGCGGTCGTAACCGGGCATGTGATGAATCACCACGACGCCGCCGCGCTCGGCGTCGCCGGCGGGGTTCACGACGTAGGTCTCGACCTCGTCGCCTCTGAACCCCTTGATCTTGATTGTGTCCGCGGTGAGTGAATCGCTCATGACGCGATTGTCTCAGGACCTGTTCGAGACAGGCGCCCTCCGCGATACACAATGAAATCAATGCTATTTATCCACAAAGCTCGAGGGCTAGCCTCATGACCGTGTCCGAAGCGCACACCGAGGCAACCCGAGAATCGTTCTCGCAGCAGGCACCGACCTTCGAGGACGCGCGCTTCAACCGCGTGCTGACGACCGACTCCGATTGGTTGTTCACAGCGCTCCCACTCGGCGGCGATGAGATCGTGCTCGACGTCGCCGCCGGCACCGGCCTGGCGGCCAGGGCGCTGGCGCGGTCGGTCCGCGTGGTGTTGGCTATCGACGCAACGGCCGCGATGCTCGACGTCGGCCGCCGGCACGCCGCGCAGGAGGGTCTGTCCAACATCGTCTTCCAGCACGGCGACGCGGCGGCGCTCCCGTTCCTGGATCAGAGCTTCGACATCGTCGCCTGCCGATACGCCCTGCACCACTTCGAGACACCGGCGTCACAGCTGCAGGAGATGACGCGGTGCCTGCGCGCCGGCGGGTATCTGGCGCTGGCAGATCTCGTCAGCGATCGGGATCCGGCAACCGCGGCACACCACAACATGCTCGAGCGGTTGCGCGACCCTTCACATGCTCGTGCACTCCCTCTCACCGAGCTGAGCGCGGCGGTGACCAACGCCGGCGCGGAGATCGTCAACGTCGAGACCCGCGCCGTGCGTCGCCCGCTCGGCCCCTGGATGGAGCAGACTGCGACGCCACAGAATGCTGCCGCAGCGATCGAAGCCGCTCTGCTCGCAGAACTCAACGGCTCGGGTCCGGCAACCGGGTTCGACCCGCGAGGCGACGAACCTTCTAGCCTCACGATCGTGCAGAACCTCACATCGATCATCGCCAGGAGAAACGTTTGACCCAGCGCCAGACCCCCCCGTTCCGCGCCGACCACGTCGGCAGCCTGCTTCGGCCGCCCGCTCTCACGGAGGCGCGCGCCGACTTCAAGTCCGGCAAGATCGATGCTGATGCCCTGATCGCCGTCGAGGACGCCGCGATCCTCGAGGCGATCGAGCTCCAGCGCGCGGTCGGCCTGCAGACGGTGACCGACGGAGAGCTGCGCCGCACCTCGTGGCACATGGACTTCATCTATCAGCTCGAGGGCATCACCCAGGTCGAGGGTGAATCGCTGCACGTTCAGTTCAAGAACGAGCGGGGCACATACGATTACGCCCCGCCGGCGATGCGCGTCTCCGGCAAGGTCGGCCTGCCATACACGATCTTCGCCGACGCCTTCACCTTCCTGCGCGACCAGGCCGATCCCGGCCAGACACCGAAACTGACCATCCCCTCGCCGAGCATGGTCCACTACCGCGGCGGCAACGCCTCGATCGATCGTGACGTCTATCCCGACCTCGATGAGTTCTGGGCTGACCTCGCCGCGGCCTATGCCAAGCAGGTGCAGGGTGTCTACGGGATCGGCTGTCGCTCCCTGCAGCTCGACGACACGAGCCTGGCCTACGTCAACGATCCGGCGCAGCGTGCCCACATCGAGGCGATCGGTGGCGACCCCGCGCACCTGCACGAGCAGTACATCCGAGTCATCAACGATGCGCTGGCAGGGCGCCCGGATGACCTGACGGTCACGACGCACCTGTGCCGCGGCAACAACCAATCGATGTGGGCCGCGGAAGGTGGCTACGACTTCGTCGCGGAGGCGCTTTTCAATGACCTGGACGTCGACGGGTACTTCCTGGAATTCGACGACGAGCGCTCGGGGACGTTCGTGCCGCTGCAGTTCGTTCCCAAGGGCAAGCAGGTGATCCTGGGAATCGTGACCACCAAGCGCGCGGAGCTCGAGGACAAGGACATGCTCAAGCGGCGGATCGATCAGGCGGCGCAGTTCGTCGACATCGACCAGCTCGGGATCTCCGGTCAGTGCGGCTTCTCCTCGACTGAGGAGGGCAACAACCTCACGATCGATGAGGAGAAGGCCAAGCTCGAACTGATCGTGCAGGTCGCCGAGGAGGTCTGGGGCTAACGGTTGCAGCCGGTCCGTGGCCCGCTGGCCACGGACCGCACCAGCTCAAGGTCGAACCCGTGCCCAGAATCAAAGACGAGGACCGCAAGCCGCCGCCCGAGGAAGCCTGGCGGCGAGCCCCCAGATTGGAGCCGACGCTGGTTGCGGCGGAGCCGGAGCTGCTGAGCGACGGTGGCGGACTGCCGTTCGCGCCGGCGGCCGTGTTCGCCCCGTTCGATCCGCTCGATGCCGCCGAGCCCTCGGTCCAGGCGCTGCTCGTGCAGATCGATCGCGGACGCCGGCAGGCCCAGCCGGCACGGTTGTTGCGACGCCGGCCAACGCCACCCGCGCTCGAGACAGCCGACAAGCTGGCCGGCTGGCGCGCACTGGCAACCAGCGACGAGGAGATCCTGTTCGGTCGCGGGCGCCCTCCGCATCTGCTGACGGTCGCCGTGCGACAGACGAGGCGTGGACGCTGGGAGCCGGTCGGCGTCTCGAACTCGCGGCCGCTGCGGGCCACCCGGGACGCAGTCCGCGCGTCGTCGTGGCGCCTTGATCCGAACTTCACCCCGGCACCGGACGACCTCGAACTGCGCGTGCTCATCACCGAGCAGACGATGGCCAGCGGAGCACTGGCGGCCGACCGTCTTTTGACTCCCGAGCTTCATCTCGATGCCGACCGCGCGCAGCTGCGCATCTATGTCAAGCCGCTCGAGGGCTATGTCGGGCGCAGCTTCAAGCACGAAACGCCTGTGATCGTCAGGCTGCCCGAGCGACTGGGCTCGCGCGAGGTCGTTGACGGAGCGCTGTGGTCAGCTGCTGGTTAGCGGACCAGCAGCTGAGCTGAAGACCTTGGAGTCCGACCAGCGCCAGCACGCCCACGCCGTCAGGGCCGAGACCACCAGCACCGCGGGCCACGGACCGATCACAAGCCCGAGCCCGTGCGAGATCACGAACGCGGCCAGGCCCACGAGCGTCAGTCGCACCGCGGTGCGGGCACCGTCGCGTCTGACCCAGAAGTACACGCAGCTGAGGCCGAACGCGGCCATCACCGCGCCGCCCAGCGGCCGCGAGCCACTCGCGAGCGCCGTGGCGAACCCGGCGATCAGGCCGGTGGCGGCGAGCAGCGATGTGGGGGCGCGTTCGGTCACGTGATCAGCCTGCGTTGTAGCCGTCGCGCCAGGCGAGCAGCTCGCGCAGCTCGCCAAGATCGTAGCCCGCGTCACTGCCGCCGACCTGGACGGTGAGCTCGGCCACGCCCGCGGCCGCCAGCTCCTCGGCGATCTTTCCAACCCCGTCGAAGCAGCCCCAGACGTGGTCGATCGTCTGTGGCTCTCGCCCGACCCGGGCGCAGTGCTCGGCCAGGATCGCTGACTTCCTGTGATACGTGTCCAGGTCGCCGAACGCATGCCACATGTCGGCGTGCTGCGCGACCAGTCTGAGCGTGACCCGCTCGCCGGCTCCCCCGATCAGGATCGGCATCTGGCCGATCGGGGGCGGGTTCAACTTCGTCAGTCGATGCTTCATCAGCGGCAGGTCGCGGGCGAGCGCTCGCAGACGATCGGGGGCGGTTCCGAAGTTGTAGCCGTACTCGTCGTAGTCGCGCTCGAACCAGCCGGCGCCCACCCCGAAGATCACGCGTCCGCCGGACACGTGATCGATCACGCGGTGCTCGTCGGCCAGCAGTTGCGGGTTGCGGTACGAGTTGCAGAACACCAGCCCACCGATGCGGGCGCGTTCGGTGCTCATCGCCAGCGCGGTGAGCGAGACGATGCCCTCAAAGTGCTTGCCGTCGGGCTCACCGTAGAGCGGGTAGAAGTGATCCCAGGTGTAGATCGTGTCGACACCGAGCTCCTCGGCCTCGCGCCATGCCTTCTGCATCACGGCGAAGTCTGCGTGCTGCGGCTGAATCTGGACTGCGATGCGGATCGGCACCTACACACCTCCGGCTAAGGGTCACGACGAAATTATTGACGAGTTCATCTCTCAGGTTGCCGGACTGGCCTCACGCGCGCGCAGGTCGAAGTACAGCAGGCTCATCATCAGCGTCCCGAACGAGTGCACGAGGATCGCCAGCGCGATCCCGAGCAGCGTCGCGGCCAGGTGTTTCCCGGTGCCGGTCACATCGGCGGGTATCTCATTGAGGATCCCGACCGTGACGAGTATCGCGAAGATCCTCCAGTAGTTCCGGCGGGCGAGCTGCGCGCTGCGGCGCAGGGCTGTCGGCCAGTTCGTCCGCTCGACCGCAGCCGCCTGCGCGACCACCGCCCAGCGCAGCGCGAGGATCACGCCGGGAATGATGAAGAACAGGACGCCGACGGCGATCCCGATCCCGGCGATGATCTCCGCGGCGGCCACGACCGGCAGCACCGCCAGTCCGCGACGGATCACGTCGACGACCTTTGGTTGCTGGCCATTGCCAAGGTCGAGCAGGGCCTGCACCTGCACCGCCGAGATGCTCGGATCGATCAGCGCCAGTTCGACGAGCATCAGTACGAGCTCGGTTCCGACTGGGATTGCACCCTTGCCGTGCTCGACCAGCACGACCACCACCTCGTAGGGCACGACCACGATCCCTGCGAGGAACAGGAACAGCAGCGGCAGGCGGCCGTAGAGCCGCAGCGCGGTCCCGAAGATCTCGCCGATCCTCCGCGGGCGTGTCAGATCGAGTTGGGTTTCTAACCGACGCGTTCGCGCACGATAGCCGCAGCGGGGGCCAGGTCGCCCGTAAGGCGGTCGAGCAGCTGGTTGAATCCGGGCCGGCACTCGATCGCCTCGCGGACGCGCTCAAGACCAAGCTCGACGTCACCGGCCTGGACATTGCCGAGCCCGGCCCAGAACATCAATTCGTGGCTTTCGGGGGCGAGCGCCAACGCCCGGGCGTAGGCGTCCGTCGCGCTCGCCATGCGACCCTCGGCGAGCAGTTCATCGCCTTGGGTCGCAAACTCATAGGCGTTGTGGAGGCGCAGCAGGTGGCGAATCCGCACCAGCGGCTCAGGGTCGTCGTCGACTCGCAGCGACACCGTGGTCTGCCACGGTTCGCCGCTGGCCGGGACTGTGAGTATCGCTGCAGATTGGCGTCCGCGAAGGTCGCCGCCCGCTGACTCGGCCGCCTCGAGCGCGCTGAGCAGGCGCTCGGCCAGCGGCCCCGATGCGGACTGGTAGGTGCCGAGCATCCCGCCCCACACCGTGGCGTTGACCATCATGTTCGCCTGGCAACTGACCTGTCGTTGTTCGTCGATGACGTGACCCGCGGACGCAATCGTCTCTGCCCCGGTGTAGGCCGCGGCACGTCCCTTGGCATCGACGACCGCCACCTGCCGGTGTGCCGCTGCGTCATCGGCTCTTGTCAGCTGTTCGAGCGTCTCAGCCGGGCTGCTGCCCTGTTCGAGCAGGTCGAGCGCATCCGGTCCATAGGCGATGTTCGCGAATGCCTGCGTCACGACCACCCCAACCCCGGGTCGTGCCCACGGCACCACCGCCCCGACCGCAAACCAGTGCGACTGCACCGCCGCACCCAGCTCCCCGGTCTCCGGGTCGCGAGCAACGATCGAGTAGGTCACGAGGCAATACTACGTCCAGCGCAATCAGTGGGCGAGCCGGTGCATGGCACGCTACCCTGACCAGGCCCGCCCTCTTAGCTCAGCTGGTAGAGCACTTCCATGGTAAGGAAGGGGTCGTCGGTTCGAGTCCGACAGAGGGCTTGCAAAGTCGCCGTAAACGGCGATTTTCTTGTTTCTTGGGACCGGCTCGAGGGCAAATATGTCCCCAATCTGTCCCAAGAAGATGCCGATTTTGTTCCGTGAGCGGAGCATGGAAGTCTCCGACGGGCCACGTTTTCAGGGTCACTCGGGCACGCGGACCAGTGTGGTTTGCGAAGTATCGGCTGCCGGACGGCCGCCAGGTTCAGAAGCGAATCGGTCCGGCGTGGACGGAGCGCGGCCGGCCGCCTGCGGGTTACTTCACGAAGCGAACCGCCGATGACCCTGCGGGCACGCGCGTTGTGTTTGACAGGCGGACAGCTACGCGCCACAATTGTGGCGTGACTACTGAGCCGCTTCGCACTGTCAGAGACCACCTGTCCGAAATCGTTGACCGGGTCGAGCGCGAGCACGACCGGGTTGTGATCACCAGAAACGGCCGCGAAGCCGCCGTTCTGCTGAGCGCCACGGATCTGGCTGAGCTCGAGGAAACCGTCTCGGTTCTGAGCGACCCTCAGGCGATGGCCGATATCCGTGAGGCCGACGCCGCTTACGGCAAGGGTGAAGTCATTCGCGGCATCGATGCGGTGCGTGCCCTGCGTCGGTGAGCCATGAGCAAACCTACGAACTAGTCGTCGCGCCACCAGCCGCACGAGCGATCGCCGAGGAACTACCCGAAGCCGTCGCGACAGCGGTGATTGAGTTCGTGACCGGCACCCTCCTCCGAGAGCCGCGCAGGGTCGGCAAACCTCTACGTCGCAAGCTGGCCGGCGTCTGGTCGGCACGCCGTGGCACCTACCGCATCCTGTACCGAATCAACGAGGATGCACACGAAATCGCCGTGCTGCGAGTCGAGCACCGCGGAGACGTGTACCGATCCCACTAACGCTCGCGAAGCGCAGGTTCCCGCTTGTGCTTGATCGACCGATGAAAATCAACGGGTTGGGGCAAATGTTTTTCGGGTGTGATCGGTCGGGGAGGACTCGATCCGGCCGCTGCGTGCCGGGGCCTCACCGGACTGTTTGACCTTCGGATCCAGGCCAACGTAGGCGACCATCTTGCCGCTGGTGCTGAAACGTGTGTGATCACCGACCGCCGCCATAAACGACGCAGCACACACGAGGTTCACGCCGGGAACGGTCATCAACCGACGGATCTCAGGCCAGTTCAGCGCCTGCTGGGCGATCAGCCGTTCAACCGCGGCGATCTCCGCGTCTAGGAACTCGATGTGACGGATCCCGGCGTCCACGGACTCACGCTCCTCCAACGGCAGCTCCAGCCCGGTCAGCCACTCGCGGCCTTTGACGCCGAACAGATCAGAGCATGGCGGCTTGGTCTTTAGCCGGCGTTGCAGCACCGCATGGATCTCGTTCTTTGACCGTGACCGGGCGTGCATGAGCTGCTCACGACGTTGAAGGCGGCGGCGCATGATCTGGCAGCGCTCATCAGGCATCCACACCGCGTCAAGCTCGCCACGCCACAACAACAGAGCCAGAGCACGGGCATCGAGCTTGTCTGTCTTCGCGCGCGCGGCAGCAATCCCAGTGTCATCAGGACTGACGATGATCACCCGGTTCACACACGGCTTGAGGATCCGCGCGACCTCCCGACAACTCCCAGTCACCTCCAGCGCAACACGATCAGACGGCAGCAGGCTATCCGCCAGCATCGCGAGATCCTTTGGTGTTGAAGGCACCCGCCCGGCGGAGCGGACTATCCCTTCTTCACAGATCGCAACTACGCAGAAGTCGCGGCGCACATCCAGGCCGATCGCCCGACCGACCCATCTCGGCAACGGCACGTCTCACCTCCCGACAATTAGTTGACGGTGCGGCGGGAGAAGCAGCGGGACAACGACAAAGACCGATACGAGCTCGAAGCTCAATCCAACCAAATCGCAGGGGCGGCCGAACGAAAAGCACGGGCTCGAAGCCCAGCGATCAAAACGGCCTACCTGACCACGTTCTCCCAAACAAGAGCCCCTGTCCTGGATGCGCCCGAACTTAGGACCGGACCCAAACAGAGCCTCCGAAAGGCAGTTTCATGCTTCGACGAGCGGCGGCGTTGTGCAAGCGATCGACGTAGCCTGCTGTGCGATGAGTGACGTGGTCAGCGATGCATCCGATACGCCCACTCCGCGAATTCTGGAGAGCCAGTTACTTGAGGTCGCGCTCAAGATGGCTGCGGCCGCAGGCGAGCACAGCCCCACTCTGATCGGGCCATAGCCACTGCCGCATAAATCGAATGGGAGCAGCCGGTGCTACGCCAGAGCGAAAGCCATCATGAGAGGATTGACTGCATGAAGACTCCTGCTCACGGCCTGGACACGAGCATGCCCGCAACAGTGGTCGTTGTCGGCAGCGCTTCGGTTCGGATTGAGCCTGACGAAGCGTTTGTGTTCCTTACTCTCACCAAAACCGAGTCGGCGGCCGGACCTGCTCTGACAGACGTAGCCGGACGTGGCGACGCCTTGGCCACGCTACTGGACGAGCTCGACGTTCCAACAGACGATCGATCGACGACCGGTATCACCGTCAACGAGGAGTTCGACCATACCAAGGATGGGCGCAGGCCCCTGGGGTATAGGGCGACAACGACACTCTCAGTCCGCCTCGCCGACATGCAGTTGATCGGAACGATCGTGATGCGCTGTACCGAGGAACTCGACGCACGGATCGCGGGACCTAGCTGGCGGGTATCCCCGGATAACCCTGCGTGGCTCGAAGCTGCCTCGCGCGCGGCGACAAACGCACGGGACAAAGCCGCTGCTTACGCCGCCGGGCTTGACCTCACATTAGGACCACTTCTAGCTCTGGTTGAGCCGACCGACGGTATGGCTCGGAGGTTCACCCCGACCCGAGCCAGAGCGGCCGGCAGCGACGTGCCGATCGAGACCGCCGAGCAAGAAGTAACGGCAACCATCCAAGCTACGTTCACCCTGCTTCCTACCTCATAGCTCAGTCGCACCGGACCGTCGCTTGGATCAAGAATCGACAGCGCTAATCGCTGTCGATTCTCGCCAAAGCGACAGCAAAAGTAACGATCTTTCGAGTGGCGGCCGATACGGGATTGATGTCCGTAGCGGCAGAGATCGTATGAACCCGCAATGTGACGTGAACACGAGCTTGTCACGCTCGTGACGTGCGCGCACTGATGCTGCCATTCCCTCAACCGCGCGAGGCGATGAGAGCAGTTGCCGATCGTGTGCGTGGCGTGCTGTTCTGGAGGCCCGGGCAACGGCTAAGCAGACGGCATCGGCTGGCTCTGATTGGCCCGCTGATACGGAGGTTCGCGAAAAGATCGCTCGCCCTTTGCGTCCTGGCCCTCGTCACTATCGGCTGTAGCGGCGCTCTGGCCGACCAACCCGTGTCTAGCAGCCTAAGAGGCGGGGTCGTTCCGCTGACCGTTGTGAATAGTGGCTCCGCCGTACGCGCCTATGCGCGAGTCGCGATCAACGGTCGAACCTACTTCTTCGTCGTTGACACGGGCGCAGCACAAACCGTCATCGAGACGAAGTTTGCGTCCGCCTTAGGACTCCCGAGCGAAGGCCCGGCGTTTACAACGGTTTCGTTCGGTAGTTGCCGCGGGTCTGCGCTGCCGGTTCTGGTCTCAAACTGGCGGCTTGGTCGAGTACAGCTGCCGCCCTCCGTGATCGCAGAATCCAACATCCAGACCGGCGTCGAAAAGGTCGATGGCCGTCCGGTGATCGGTCTCCTGGGCTCCGATGTCTTGAGCCTATTCGGGAGGGCGACCTTCGAATTTCATCAGCAGCGCTTGATGCTCGGGCCGAACGCGCCGATGGGGGGTCGTGTAGTCAAATTCACCGCTCTGCACATTCCCGGCGGCGGGTACGCAGAACTCACCAAGATGAGGATCAACGGCAAGCCCGTGACGTTCTTGGTGGACACCGGCGCCGGACTCACGTACATCAACGGACAGTCAGCACGACAACTCCGCCTGGAGCGGCTCGGGCGGTCGGGCCGAATCGGCGGTGCAAACGGGTGCTCAGAGACGGTCCATTTCGTGGGCTTAGACGACTGGAGCATGGGCGGTATGACGTTGCCCTCGACCTATGCCCTCGCCGGGTCCGTCGCCTTGATAAAGGGCTCAAGCATTCATGGCTTACTTGGTCCGGATGTCCTTGCGGAATACCGGCGAGTCACGTTTGATTTCATACACGAGCGCCTCGTGATGCAGGGGCCTCCGAGATACACCGCAACTATCAGGGACATCAAGCCCGGGTCACCAGTGACGCCGGAGGTGCTCGCTGGGGCTGACGAGCGCCTGGCTCAAACAACGCTCGCTGACCAAGTCGCCGCGCTACGGCGAGGTGGTGGGTGGAGCAGGGGCGGTATGGCCGGGGAAGGGCTGCAGAAGTGCGCCGCGACGGCGTCCAGCGCACTGCATCTGACAGGCCGTGCCAATTCGGCGACTCTCAGCTACGACCACGGCATGCAACTCCGTCTCGAGGACTACCTCTATTCAGACGCGGCAGCGGCAAAGCGAGCGTTCCGAAGCCTCAGAAGCAAGGACGCGGAAACCTGCATCGAGAATTTCCTTGTCGCCAACACATCGGAGCATCACCTCAACGGCACTGTGGATGTGATTGCTCCCAAGTCTGTTCGAGCCGGAGATCAAGCCCGCGCGGCCGCCATCATCGTCCCGCTCACTTACGGAGGCCGAGCGTTCCGCAACTACGACGACTACGTGGTCGCACGAAAGGGACGTGTCATCGTGGTTATAAGCACGGCAGCCGGTGCGACGACCCTCTCTTATGACGTGAAGCTCGATCGATGGATCACACAGCTTCCTTCCACGGAGCGGGCGGGTCGCCCAAAGAGCACGCGGCCCCGCCAGGCGACGACCACGGGCTTGCCGATCGCGCGCAATCGCGATGCAGCATCGCTAAAGACCGGTTCTATACCGGGTCAGTCTGACTGGGTAGTCTTGTCGCGGCAAGCGGGGCGGTGGGGCCTCGCTCGAAAATGGGAGTTCCGATGAGGAGAGTCGTCGCAGCGTTAGTGGTCTGTCTCGGGCTCGCATTGCCCGGGTACGCGTCGGCTTTTGTGGTGGAGCCTGGCCCTCAGATCGACCAGCAGCTTCTGGCGCTAAAAACCACGGACGGACGGCCGATGAGGGACGCCGATTGCAGGCCACAAGGCAGAGATTTTGCGATGCTCGGCGCCCAGCTCAACGGCTCCGTATGGACCTGTTACGTCTCCGACGGTCTGTCGCGCGTATACAACGTCATCGCCCACGTGCGAAATACGAATGAAGGCGGAATAGACAAGCTGACCGTGCTCAACTGCTGGACAAACTTCTCGCACTTCTCGTGTCCCGCGGGGGCGAAGATCGCCCTGCCCGCAAAGCCGGTGGCGTCGTCCGCTGCCGTCGCTAGGCCGCGGGTATACGAGGAGGACGGCCCGCTAGTCCAGAAACAGCTGATGGCGCTGAAGACGACCGATGGCATTCGAATCAGGCAAGCCGAGTGCAGGCCGCTTACATGGCACTGGACCACTGGCAGCGCCTCGTACATCTACGGCACCCTCTGGACCTGCTACGTCTCGGATGGCCTATCGCGGGTCTACAACGTCAACGCGCACGTGCTGAACTCGAAAACCCCCGGACTAGACAAGCTGACCGTGCTCAACTGCTGGACCAACTACGCGAACTACTCGTGCCCGCCCGGGGCGAAAATTGTCTTGCCTTACACGAGCAACGGCAAGCCAACGGTCAAAGTCCCACCGCCAAAAAAGACCGGCAACTAGACAACACGCTTCTCGGCAATTGCTTGCGCGGAAAGCAGAGGCCAGGCTCGCGAGGGCCAGGGTTACGGATTGATCGGACAGCAGGAGGCGGCATCGCTTGCGATAGCGCTCGCGCCATCGCCTAGGCTGGACACGATGCGAAAGATCCTGGTGACTGGAATGTCGGGAACCGGGAAGTCCACGGCCCTCGCGGAGCTTGGCAGGCTGGGTTTCCGCGTGGTCGATACAGATGTCGGCGGCTGGAGCGAATGGTCCGACGCTGAAGACGGGTACGTCTGGCGGGAGGACCGGATGGCAGACCTCCTCGCGCGTCACGAGGGGCCTTCTGTGTATGTGTCTGGCACCGTCTCCAACCAAGGCCGGTTCTACGATCGGTTCGACGCTGTAGTCCTCGCGCGGTGCAGAACAGCGCGACAGCGTTCGGATCCGGCATCACCGCATGGCTTCGAAGACCTTCGACGGAAGCCACATCTGGGCATTTTCGTGATGTGACGTTGATCTCACACGCCGCCGAGAGGATGTGCGCATGCACTTTTCTCGTTTGCATCTAATGTCAGCGCCGCGGGTGGCCGCCGCGCTGGTCTCATCGCTTTTGTTGCTGGGGATGCTCAGCAGCGAGGCACGGGCCACCGTTACTGGCTATTGCACAACCGGCACGACGCAGTGGGATGGCGGTAGCAGTGGCAACTGGGGCGCCGGCGATTGGTCCACCAGCTCAGGAGGCTGGAGCAACGGCTATCCATCGAACGCGTGCGACACCGTCATAGACGGAAACGTCACGGTCACGTTTACGACCATCAGTGATCACTACGGCAACGAAGACAACGCAGAAAGCATGGGCCTGACGTTGAGCGGCGGAGCGACGCTTGTCGTTCAGGGCGAGGGGGACGGTGTCCAGGGCAACTGGTACAACGCGACCTCGGTTGATGTCGGTGCAGACGGCCTCACGATCGACCAGGGCTCGACGCTCGATCTCGAGGCGTCGAACGCCACCGCGACGCCGGCACAGGGCTCCGCGGGCGGTTCGGCCAACGTCAGCGTTGACAGTGCTGTCAGTGGAGGGAGCGGCGCGGCGACTCTCACCAACAACGGTTCGATCGTGGCGTCGACGAACGACTCCTCGTGGGGCGAATCGCTCAACGTCGGCGGAACGCTGGCCAACAACGGCAGCATCACAGATCAGTCGGGTCTGCTGACGCTGCAGGGCCAGGGCAATTACGCGTATGTGTTTGACAACACCAGTGCATTTTCGATCGGTTCCGCCGCGTCGGTCACGATGATCGCCGGAGACGGTTCGGCGTTCACCAACACCGGGAGCGTCTCCAATCAGGGGACCTTCACGCTGCAGCAGTCGATGCACTGGGTCCAGAGCGGCGGCAACCTGACCGGCAACCCGGTGCAGCTGACCGGCGGTGAGACCCTGCAGGACTCGGCGGGCCCTGGCGGCTTT
Source organism: uncultured Actinomycetota bacterium (assembly GCA_963790635.1). Taxonomy (GTDB): domain Bacteria; phylum Actinomycetota; class Thermoleophilia; order Solirubrobacterales; family Solirubrobacteraceae; genus Palsa-465. Next base: position 244,116 of record CAWBPJ010000007.1, read on the forward strand.
GAGATCGACAACTGCAGCACCGGCGGGATCATGGGCACGATCCCGGGCGGCCAGACGATCACCGTCATCGGGGGCTGCTCCGGCACGACGCTGTGGGACGGCGGCACCGGCACCGCGCCGCTGGTCAACGACGGCACGATCGACCTCGACGCCCCGGCCGCTGGCAGCGACGCGATCATCGGAGGCTCGGAGCTCGACAACCATGGCACCGTCAACTCCACGGTCGCAGGCGCCTTGCCGCTCGCCAACCAGCTGCTCGTGCCGCTGGTCAACGAAGCCGGCGCGACCGTCAACCTGAGCGGTGGTGAGCTCGCCCAGACCACCGGCTCGACGACGACCAACAACGGCACCGTCAACATCGGCGCGGGATCGACGTGGCTGGTGCAGGCTGGCGCCTTCACGAACACTGGCACGCTCGGCCTGCAGCTCGCCGGCGCAACGAACCTGGGCACCCTGAACCTCACCGTCGGCAGCAAGTTCAACGCTGGCGGGACCCTGGCTCCGACACTGGTCTCGGGCTACAAGCCTGCGGCGGGCACCGAGTTCCCGATCATCACCGAAAACGGCGGCAGCCCAACCGGGACCTTCGCCAGCGTCACCGGTGGCTTCACTGCCGACTACGGCAAGGAGACAGCGCCCAACAACCCGTACCTCGGCATCGTCTACGCCGGGGCGGCGAGCGGCGGCGGCAGCAGCAGCGGCAGCACCAGCGGGAAGCCGGCCGTCAAGAAGGTCTCGGGCGGCGCGGGCAAAATGACGCTGAAGTTGTCATGTGCGAAGGGCCCGGAGTCCTCGTGCAGCTACTCGCTCACCGGGAACGTCGGCAAGACGAAGGTCGCGAGCGGTCACGGGACGATCAAGGCCGGTAAGACCGTGACCGTCACCCTCAAGCTGAACAAGGCCGGCACGGCCCTGCTCAAGAAGCGTCATCGGCTCAAGGTCAAGCTGCTGGTCACCACTGGCGGCAAGACCCTAAAGTCGGCGACGGTGACCGTCACCAAGGCGGCCAAAAAGAAGCAGAAGTAACGAGAGAAAGTGCCAGTTGGGGGGCGGCGCCAAAGCCGCCCCCCAGCGCTCTCCCGCTCACAACCCACAAGCGAGCCGCTGTAACGAATGCGGTGTGACGAGTGCCGGTGTGACGAATGCCGGTGTGACGAATGCCGGTGTGACGAATGCCGGTGTGACGAATGCCGGTGTGACGAATGCCGGTGTGACGTTGGCCGCGCGGCGTAGTGTTCGGGGATGACCGTGCGCGACCGCAAGCCGTTGGTTGTGTTTTGGAGCGCCTAGCGTGATAGTTCGGGCTATGTCATTCCTTCCACCTTCTTCGGCGAGAGAAGAATCGGTCAGGATCACGTCCCGCGAGAACGCCGAGCATCTGCGAGAAGTTGCCGACCGTCAGCACGAGCTTGAAGTGGATCAGCGCCACAAGAGCCGGTCTGTGTGGGCGCGGATTCGGTCCGGGCTGCGCCGCAACCAGGGGTCGTCGGTTCGAGACTGACAGAGGGCTTGCAAAGTCGCCGAACCGGCCCCGGACAGAACCCACCCAAGGGCAGTTTGATGCTTCGGGTACCAGAAGTGCGGAGTCTCTGCTGGACGGTAGCCCCGTGAGTCCGGCCGGGTGCCCCAGGGCTACGAGGCCTGCATGGCCTTGCCGACGCCGGCACGCATCTCGTCGGCGTTCATAACCGGTGCGAACGTGATTTTCGCGTCGAGGCCCATAAAGAACGGCTCGGCCGCCGTCGGTATGTCACTCGAATCGGCCATGTCGAAGAAGATCAGACCGGTCCGCATTCCCTCCTCTGATGTGAAGTAGGCGGCTTCAGCCTTCAGCGCGTCAAGTGCCTTCCCCACGATCTGCGGCAGGCTGCCGTCCTTGATTGCCGCGTTCCCGGCCTTGGTCGGAATCTGCACCGTCATCATCATGCGCATCGCATGTCCCCTCGCTTGAAGGCGGCTCGCGTGGCGAGCCGCGGCCGACGATATCTTCGCTCTCGCTCCCACGGGAGCCGCAGACAAAACCCGGCGCTGGCCCGAGTCTCAGCCGCGTTCCTGTAGAGCCGCTCCGTCGCCCGGCATCCACCCTACAGCGCCGGGCTGAGCCGCGCGCTTTCTTCTTGGGTGCCAGCGATGAGCAGGGGACGGTCGCTGGTGGGTCTGTCGCGTGCATTCCCTTGAGCGGCCTTGAAGAACTCGTCAAGTGGGCTGTAACTTTTGTGCACTGTGGCCAGCACGTCCAGTGAGCTTGTGGTCATCGCAGCTGTCAACGATTGGGTCTGTAGCGCCTGCGGCGGGACCGGCGAGCTGCTGAGCATGACCGACAGCGGCCCTATCTGCATGGGCTGCGCTGACCTGGACCATCTCATCTTCCTGCCATCAGGCAACACCGCACTGACCCGGCGAGCGAGGCGAGGCAGCGGCCTCGCCGCCGTGGTCGTCAGGTTCAGCCGTTCCCGCCGCCGCTACGAGCGACAGGGAGTCCTGGTTGAGGAGACGGCGCTCGTAAACGCCGAGACCGAATGTCTCGCCGACGAGCCGGCACGAGCCCGCCGTCGAGAGCGCGACGCGAAAAGACGCGCCAGCGACGATCAGAAGCTCCAAAACGAGATGGCGACGGCGATCATCAAGCTCTACCCCGGATGCCCAACCGCACGCGCACACAGAATCGCCGAGCATCCCGCCGCCCGCGGCAGCGGACGCATCGGACGATCAGCCGACGGGCGAGCACTCACACAGCAAGCACTTGGCCTCGCGGTGACCGCCTCGATCCGACACCAAGACACCCAACTACGACGAGCTGCTCATGTCCCACGTCGACCGAAACGAAGCCCGCGAACTCGTCCGCGACAAAGTCAACAGCGTCCTACAGGCATGGCAAGCCACATAGCGTCCGCCGCCGCTGGCCTTTCGCCTCCAGCACCACTGCGACAGTGCTGTTGATTGACCGCTCCGACTCTCTCGGCTGACCGGATCGCAGCCAGCACCGGCTGCCGAAGGTCGATCAGAGCACTATTCTCGGTCGGCCCCGTCAGCAGGCCCTTTCGTCCTAGACCGCGATTCGGCGCAGGCTCTGAGCGGCACGAATCACATCGGCTCGGGTCCTGTAGCCGATCATCTGGACTCTCTGCTTTTCGAGCGAGAGCACGACCCGGCGTCGACCGTCGTCGCCGCCGATCAGCCCACCAGGTTCCGCCAGTTCTGGTGCTGGCTGCCAGTTATCGGCAGGAAGCAGCGCTCGCGGATTCTCCGCCTGGCCGAGGACCACGATCGGAGCTCCGTCATTCCGTACAGAACCGATGTAGTAAGCCAGACCAGGAGCCAGCGCCTTGATCTCATATGTCAGCTCGCCGATGTCCGTCGGCCACCACGCGGGCTCAAACACAGGCAGATCGAAGTTCTGGGCCAGTGCCTCAACAGTCGGGTAGTACGTAGATCCTGTCTGGCGCATCGTTACCCGTACTGAGCTGTCACCGACCATGCGACGATCGTACGACGAATCAAAAGAGAATCGGGCAACCGACCCGGCCGCAGTCCGAGTTGGTCAGCGGCTGGCGGAGGTCTCGGGCGGAGTTGCCGCCGCCTGCACCCTCTGTCGGACGCGTGCTTTGGCACGGCGTTTCGCAGTCGCCGGTACGCATTTGGACAGCTGCGTCCGGTGCGCAGCCGTCAAGCGATAGCCACGGTCTGTGAGTGAGGGAACACGCGCAACACCAGCGCTGAGAATCCGCCCAGCAGGAAGCAGGCCCAGTAGCGGTGCTAATGCCGCACCACCTGAATGTCGCTCACCGCTGGGAGAGACAAGGTGCCAGGACGCGTTCCGTTCGGCAGGGGTGAGGTCAGCGAGCAGTTCCTCCACCTCGGGGAACTGCAGCGCCGCGGGGCGCAACCGTTCCGGCGCATCCCATCGCAGAAGCAACGCAAGGAGCCAGTTACAAAAGCCGCAGTCCGCGTCGTAAATGACCGTCCACACGGAAACATCTTCCTCAGGCGACAGCTCGCCTCTCGCAGGCCCCACGAAACCGACTATAGATCCGGCTGTCCAACCCATCGCTGGTGTTCTCGATGATTCCGGCAGCGACACCGCTGTGCTGTGTGAGGGCGGCTTATGCTCGAGCAGGCGTGGAGATACTCGCGAGCCGCATCCTCTTGCATCCGACCGACCTCGAGAGGTCGCTGCGCTTCTACGAGCAGACGCTCGGGCTTGCCATCTATCGCGAGTGGGGGACCGGCCCCTCGCGCGGCGTTGTGTTCTTCCTCGGTGGCGGCGGACTACTCGAGGTTTCAGGCGGGGCTCCCCAACCGGCTTCCAAGGCGACAGGACTGGTCCTGCAGGTGCGCGACCTGGGCGCGACTCGCAGGTGCCTTGCTGAGCACGGGGTCATGCTGGAGGCCGAGCCCGAGTTGAAACCCTGGGGACTGCTCGAGCTCACCGTACGCGACCCCGACGGGCTTGCCTTGATCTTCGTCGAAGTGCCGGCAGAGCATCCACGGCGTCGTGGTTGACCAAGCCAGCAGGGATGGGCGAGGTGCCTGTGTCTCCCGGCGCGGTTCGCGAATATCATCGGTATGTGGCCGCTCAGAGAGTCCCCGGTGGGGTGGTTCATAAGCTTCCCTCAGATCTACGCCAGGCGCTCGTCGCAAATTCCTCCGCGCTCGAAGCGTGGAACGACATCACGCCCTTAGCTCGCAACGAGTTCATCTGCTGGGTCGAGGATGCCAAACAGTTGGGCACCCGTCAGCGCCGTATCCGCCGGACTCAAGAGGAGCTTCAGGAAGGCAAGCGGCGGCCGTGCTGTTGGCCAGGGTGCAAACACCGCGAACGCACTAGCCGCCCGTCGCCCGAGTCACCACGTCGGATTTCGGGCTAGGACGCAGGCCAGACCAGCGCTCGGGCCGCCAGGCTACCGTCGAGATCCCGACGCGCTGCCGCGTATCGAATCGAAGCAATACCCTCGCGAGTTGGTGGGCCTTTGCAAAATTGTTTCCGCAGGCGCCTGAGTTGTCTTTAGCATCGGCTCATGAGTTCTGCTCGGGCCGGGGTGGCTTCTTTGGCTGTGCTGCTCGTGGCCTTGGCGACGTCCCCGTTGGCTCTGGCGAGCGCCCGAATCACAGATGCCTCGGCACGCGTCGACGAATCGCAGCGGGACGGATACGCTCAGGAAGCATTCACCCTTACTGTGTCCAAGGGCGCCCAGCCCATCAAGTCACTGGACCTCGGACCACCGTCTGGATTGCAGTACGGGCCGGTCGGTACGGGGTTGCAGATAACGAGTGCAGGCAAACCCGTTGGTCACACGGCCAAGCATTACGAGAACGCCATCGCTGTCTCGTTTGGGCATCCCGTGATGAGCGTTCGCATCCAGATCTCCTCACCCGCGATCCACAACTGCACGGCCGGTGCCGTGTGGCCCGTCGGGGCTGTGGGTGTGACCGGCCGGGACGTAGGTCAGGGCGCGATTGAGCCTAAAGCCGTCACGGTGCGTTTCATCAAGGTTTCGTCTCCGGGCTGGTGGCATCCGAGCCGTTCGGCACAGAACGCCGTGTGCTGATCAGCTGGCCATCCCAGGAGTCCAGACTTTTCCGGATTGAAGGAGGCCTTTGCTCTGGCCCCATGTGCGCGCGCCGATCACGCGCGGGCAGACCGCCGCGCGCGTGTGTGCTGGGTCGTCAGCTGGTGGCCAGGCTGAGCGTCTCGGTGGCGCTCACCACGAGGTGGTCGACGGCGCCTGTGCCGTCCGTGGCGTCCGCGGTGTAGTCCACCGGGAAGCTGGTTGCGACGGGCCCGACCTCCAGCTCTGTGAGGTCCGCACTCGTCGCGCTCACGGTTTGAGCAACCGGAAAAGGCACGAGACGAGGGCCGCACCTCCTGTCTCCCTGCCCGCCCGGGGTGCCATGCTCTGCTGCGTGCAGCTTGTATCGGAGAGCGAATGACAACCGGCGACCGCCAGCGTCTGATGACGAAGGTCGCGCGCATGTACTACGAGCAGGGCATGCTCCAGCCTGAGATCGCGGCGCAGCTCTCGATGACTCAGGCCATGATCTCGCGTCTGCTTTCCGCCGCGGAACGCGAAGGAATCGTCCGCACGACGGTGATCACCCCAGCAGGTGTCTACCCGGAGCTCGAGGATGAATTGGAGCGGCGCTTCGGACTGACCGATGCAATCGTGGCTGACTGCGCCGTTGACTCCCGGGAACAGATTCTCCGCGACATCGGCGGAGCCGCGGCGTCCTACCTCGAGACGACGCTTGGAAGTGATGAGGTCGTTGGCATCTCCTCCTGGAACGAGACCCTGCTCCGCGTAGTGGGCGCCATGCAGCCATCGCGGCGTAGCGCCGGCGGGCACGTGGTTCAGGTGCTGGGAGGAATCGGAGTACCGACGGCCGCAGTCCACTCGTTCGGGCTGACCGCGCAGTTGGCTTCGCTCCTCAAGGCAGAACCTCACTTTCTCCCGGCCCCTGGCGTGACTGTTTCCACTGAGGCCGCCGCGCTGTACCTGGCTGAGCCGTCTGTGGCTGAGACATTGGCCCTCTTCGAGCGGCTCACGATCGGGCTGGTGGGCATCGGAGCCCTTGAAATGATCGATGAGAACGAGTCAATCTTCGCTCGCAGCGACCTCAACGAGCTCAGCAGACTCGGCGCGGTTGGAGACATCTGCCTGCGATTCTTTGACGATCGAGGCATTCCAGTGGAAAGTGAATTCGATCAGCGCGTCATCAGCCTCACGCTCGATCAATTCAAACGAGTTCCACGCCGGGTCGCGGTCGCCGGAACGACCGGCAAGGTGGAGGCGATCCGGGCCGCTCTGGAAGGACGGTTGGTGAACATCCTCGTCACCGACCGCTTCACGGCTGAGCGATTGCTGAGCCAGGCGGGCGCCGATGCGACTGACCGCACCGGCCGGCTCCAGGACGCCAAGGGCTGACACCCGGAGCCCGTTGGGCTGGCGGCCAGCTGATCGCCGGCCCCTCGAGCTGCAGGTTCCGTCGTGGCCGGCTGCTCGCGGTCCGATGATCGTGTCCCTGTTCCCTTGACAACGAGAAATCCACGCGGTTATTGTATGTCTATGCAGTCTTGCTTGGACTTGCAGCCCCCAGCGGTGGCCGTTCGAGAGGAGCTGTGGGAGGACCGGCAACGACAGGTACGCGTCACGGCATCCCCGAGCGGCGATCCCGCGAGATCTGCCGTACCAGAACTGAGGAGGAGAAGCTCACATGAGACGTTTGCAGCACAGGTCCACGCGACGAACACGCACCGCGCGGCGCCTTGGCTCCACCGTCGCGGTCGCGGTCGCGGTCGCGATCGCGATCGCCGGATCGGCAGCCGCGACCGCCCAAACCGCCAAGGTGAAGGCCCGGGCCGCCGGCCTCACCACATTGACGATCGACTACGCGGCGCCTGCCGCGGACCAGATGCTCGTGGAGCTCGCGTCAACCTCGGGCATTTTCAGGAAGTACGGGATCGATGCGAAGACCGAGTACCTCCAACAGTCTCTCCTGCTTCCAGCGCTCGCCTCCGGTCAGGTTCAGTTTGCCGTCGCAGCCGCTCCCGGCTTCACCATCCCCGCCATGTCCGGAACCCCATTGGAGATGATCGGGCAGTGGGAGAACGCCAACGACGTGGTTCTCGTGGCCGGTCCGAAGATCGGCACGGCACCGGCGAGCGCGGACGGCAAGAGCGTCGGGATCACGACGGCCGGCTCGCTCGGTGACTACACCGTGCATCTGTTCGAGGAGAAGTACAACGTCAAGATGACTGAGATCCCGATCGGCAACAGCGCGAACGGCTTCGCGGCATACACCAGCGGCGTGATCAACGCTGCCTCTGCGGTCAGCCCTTGGCAGCTCGGGACGTACGAGCAGGCGGTTCCGGGCAGTCACATTCTCGAGAACTTTCGGAACCTCAAGGGGTACCCGGCGATGGGCGTGGTCACGGATCAAAGCTACGCCTCGAAACATCGGGCGATCGCGATCAAGGTGATGGAGGCCTTCATCCAGGCTGCGAAGTATTGGAGGGCCCACCCGGCCGCCGCGATCGCTGACATCGCCAAGTTCACGGACGAGCCCACGTCAGAGGCAACCCAGGCGTATCACGACGTCACGCCTCTGATCCTCCGCAATCTCACGCCGAGCCTGCAGGACCAAAAGAACGTCCTGAAAGCGCTCGCACCCATGGGGTATCCGATCCCACACGGATTCAGTGCCTCGAAGCTCATAAATACCAGCTACGTCGCCAAGGCCTACAAGACCCTAGCGGCGGCGGCAAGGAAGCACACCAAGAAGAAGTAGCCGCTGGACTTCATCCGCTGCTGTCGGGAGGGACTCGGCCAGACGGCCGAGTCCCTCCGTCTGGATGACCGGGACCACCATGCCTCGCGAGTGAACAGGAGATAGAGAATGGATGGCCCTCTTCAGCTGAAAGCGGGGGCAGCCCGCGTCGACATCACCCCCGACGCCGGCGTGTTGCCCGAGCAATTCCGACGTATCGAGCATCCGATCTACGCGCGCGTGCTTGTACTCGATAACGGGACGGCACGGGCGGTACTGGTGTTGGCCGAGGTTCCAACCATCGCGGAGTCGGTCACCACGGAACTCAAGCAGCGCCTGTCCGTCCTCGCTGATACGGATGAGCGCAACATACTCGTCGGCTGCACGCACACACACAACTCGATCCGGCTTGACCGCTCTGTCGGGCGCGTACGTCATACCACGACCAACCTGCCGGGCTCCGACGCCTTCCTCGAACTCGCGACTGCCCGCATCGCCGACGCAGTGGACGGGGCCTGCGCAAAGCTGCAACCCGCGCGCATTGGATACGCCTCGGCCGACCTTGGACTGATCGTCAATCGAAATCAATGGCTGCCCGAGCAGCATCGATACATTGAGGGCGCGGACCGCTCCGGGACGCTTCCGATCGACCAGCGCCTGGGCGTGCTCACGGTGCAGACAAATGCGGGTGAGCCGATTGCATTCCTGCTCAATTACGGAATTGAGCCGGTCGTGATGATGTCCATCAAGGATGCGATCAGCGGCGATGTTCCAGGCCTGGCTTCACGATATGTGGAGGATCGCGTGGGTGGTGACGCGGTGGCGCTGTTCATGATCGGATCCACTGGCAAAGTCCGGTGGGGTCGGAATGTCGGCAACGGGCGCGATCCGATCCCCCTGGCAACTGCGCTCGCAACGATTCTCGGCGAGGAGTCGCTCGCGATCTCCGCGGCAACGCGGCTAGAAGATTCGCGAGTGGTACTGATGGGACTGGAGCGCGCTTTCGAGTGCCCCGGCAAGGTCACGACCCCGCTCAACGAGTCCACACACTGCGACTGCAGCGCCGATCCGAAGGCGGTGCCGCCTGAGTTCAAGAATGAGGAGGGGCCACCGGTGACTGTGGCGATGGGCCTGCTGCGCATCGGCGATCTGGCCATTGTCCAGGTGGACGCGAACGTTTCGCCCGCGGTCTGGTTGAAACTGGCGGCAGCGTCCCCCTTCTCGAAGACCGCTCTGGCGGCACTCGCATATGGCCCAGTCCACTATGTCGTGAGCGACGCTGATTACCCGCTGAACACGTACGAGGCGACCGCCAGCATGGCCAAGGCGGGATACGCCGAGGAAAACTTTATCGAGACGTCTTTGGAGATGCTGGCGCAGGCTGTTGCCGAGGGCCGCTCTTGAGCCACGCCGGATCGTCGGCGCACCGGTTGAGAGGCTCGGGCCGGTTGTGCGTCACACCGTCATCGTACCGGTCACCGAGATCAGCGATTCCGCCCCGGCGTATGGTCAGACCCGGAGCTCGATGGTGCCAGTGATCACCGAGCGGGTGTCGCCGCCGACCCAGATCCGGCCGTCACGCTCACTGATGTGTACGCGCCCCTCCCGACCCAGCGCGGTCCCCTGTCGCGCGATGTAGGGGGCACGCATGCGACCGGTGGTGAGGAGCCACTCGGCTACTCCAGCGTTGAGACTCCCGGTCGCGGCATCCTCATACCCGCCCTGTGTCACGAAGGCGCGAACCTCGAGAGTATTCCCGTCGTGGATGGCAAGGGCCGCCATCCTCCGTGTGCCACGACGCGGCGTGAGCGAGAGCACTCGTTCGGGATCTGCAAGCAACACTGCCGCCCAGCCGGGGCCATTGTCGGTCCAAGCATGGTCGATGATCTCGTCGGGGTGCAGGCCGAGCGTCGTCATAAATTCAGTGAGGGTTTCATCATCTAGAGGCCCTGACCGCATAAGCGGCGGCGCGGCAAACGCTAGAAGCCCATCGAGGCAGCGCACCTCAACCAAACCTGCTCCGCATTCCTGCACGATGCGACCGCGGATTTCCATCCGGTTCGCCTGCGACCAAGCGTGAGCGCTCCCCAGGATCGGATGGCCCGCGAACGCCAACTCGCGCGACGGTGTGAAGATCCGCAGCCGGAAGTCGGCCCGCGGGTCCGTTGGTTGCATGAGAAACACGGTCTCAGACAGATTTGTCCAGGCCGCGAAGCGCTGCATGAGAGCTTCATCCAAGCCGTCGGCGTCGAAGACAACCGCCAGCGGATTTCCGCTGAGGGCGACTGGGCTGAACACATCGACCTGGGCGAACGCAACCATCAGGAGTTCCCTGGAGCACACACTGAGGAGGCCGGAAGCCGTCTGCCGTCCGGACAACCAAGCCGTCCACCACCCCACCTTCGCATGAATCTCTCCTTACGTCGCGCACCATTCGCGCCGGCCAACAGAGCATCGCACGCGAAGCTTGGAGGAGCCTCCCTCGAGGGCTCAGCGCTACGACGTACCTCGGTCCCACCAAACGAGACCTCCGGCGTAGCCCAACGTCGGCCTCAGCCGTGGATTCAGCGCTGCCTGAATCCTCATGCGAGCGCACAATCGACCGGCATTCTGCCCGTGTGAGTACCAACAGATCGCAAAACGCCGCGCCGCCCGCGGGGATGACCGCAGCCGACGTGACAGATCCGGCGAAACCAATGGTCGTCTATGCACAGGCTGGCAGTGGCCAAGGGCTCGTCCTCCTTCACGGCCACCCCTTCGACCACACCCTATGGGCGCCCCAGATCAAATCGCTCAGTGAAGAGTTCCACGTGCTTGCTCCCGACCTCCCTGGGTACGGAGCGTCAGCGCCGCGAGGGATGAAGGTGACGATGCGCCAGTTCGCTGACTCTGTGCTCGACGCGATGGACGAGGTCGGGATGGAGTGCGCGATTATCGCCGGAATGAGCATGGGTGGCCTCGTAGCAATGGAGTTGGCCCTTGCCTCTCCCCAACGGGTTGACGGTCTGGTGATCGTCGGTACGAGCGTCTGGCCCGTTACCCCAGCGGAGGCCGCGGAGCGGCTTGCGGCCGCGGACCGGATCGAACGCGACGGCATCCTCGACCTTGCATTGGAAATGGCCGCCAAGCTGCTCGGGCCGCGCGCGCGGCGCGACCCACGCGTCGTCGAGCCGGTTGTGTCGATGATGCTGCGCACATCCCCGGCCGGCGCGGCCGCGGGGCTACGCGGCCGCGCTGAACGACCTGACTACCGCGGCAGCCTGGCGGAGCTAAAAATCCCCGCGCTCGCGGTGTCGGGAACCCACGATCCGTACCTGACCGAGCAGGACGTCGCCACGCTCGCCGCGTGCCTGTCGGCCGACGTCCTCCGGCTCGATGACGTCGGCCACATCCCCAACCTCGAGGCTCCGGCGGAGTTCAACCGCGCGCTCTCATCGTTCGCCGGCCGGATCCTCGTCGAGCCAGGCGTGAGCTGTTACCTACCGGACAGCGGTTCGCACCCACCCCGGACGTAGCCCAAGTCCATGCGTGTCATCAGCCTCGACCATCTCGTGCTCACCGTGCGTGACACCGACGCGACCGTGGACTTCTACACCATGCTCGGCATGCGCGCCGCGAGATTCGGTGGTGGCCGGATCGCACTGCGATTCGGCTCCCAAAAGATCAACCTGCACGTCGCAGGCGCTGAAATCGAGCCGCATGCGGGTCATCCCGTGCCAGGGTCGGCCGACATCTGCCTGCTGATCGACGCACCAGTGGAGAAGGCCGTCGCCGCCCTCGCCCGCGCCGGCATCAAAATCGAACTCGGCCCGGTCGGGCGGACCGGCGCCGCAGGGCCGATCCGCTCGGTGTATCTCCGCGACCCGGATCAAAATCTTGTCGAGCTCTCTTTCCCGTTGGTCCCCAGTCCCACCGACCCAGTTGAAGACGCCGTGGAACCGATCGAGCGGCAGCGCCGCTCCGACGGACGCCGTCGATCCTGACGATGCCACGCCCTACTGACTCCCCCGACGAAGCCGTCGCGATCATAGGACTCGGCTCGATGGGCCGCCGTGTCGCCGCCCGCCTCCAAGATGTAGGCCGACCGGTCGTCGTCTGGAACCGAACGAGGAGCGCCGCTGAGCAACTCGCGCGCCGTGGCACAGTCGTGGCGAAAGATCCTGCCGATGCGGCGGCGCGCGCTTCGAGAGTCATCGTGACGGTCTCGGATCCGGACGCGCTTCGATCGGTTAGCGACGACCTCTTCGCAGGGGCTCGAGCCGGCGCTCAGATCATCGTCATGTCGACCGTGGGACCGGACGCGGTGATGACGTTCGCCGCAGCCGCACCCGCCGGGATCGACATTGTGGACGCGCCGGTGCTCGGTAGCCTCGCCGAGGTCGAGCAAGGGCGACTGACCATCTTCGCGGGAACGTCGCTCGATGCCCTCGCCCGTGTCAGTCCGCTGCTGAACCAGCTGGGCAGGCTCATCCACGTCGGCGACGTCGGCGCCGGGTCAGCCGCGAAGCTGGTCGCGAATCACGCCCTGCTCGGCGTGCTCACCGTCCTCGGCGAAACAGTCGCCTTCGCTGACGACCTGGATCTCGCCCGGCGCGTCACTTACGACGTCTTGGCGGCGACGCCGCTGGCCGAGCAGATGGAGCGCCGACGGCCGGTTCTCGACGGTCAGCCGTTCGCTACCCGCTACCGACTCACACTTGCCCGCAAGGACACCGACCTGATGCTCGCCAGTGGGGCGGCCGGTCCGGCGACCCGACGCCTGCTCCCAGCACTCCGCTCGTGGCTGCTTGAGGCCGAGGAGCGAGGGCGGGGCGATCAGGATTACCTCGCGCTGCTCGCGACGATCCTCGACGGTCGGCGGTTGAGTTGTTGATCGAGGCGGTCGTGGCCGATCTGGACGGAACGCTCGTGACGCACGACTTCTCGGTCTCGTCGGCGACGCTCGCCTCGCTGCGGGCGTTGCACGCCGCCGACATTCCTCTCATCATCGCGACCGGACGGGTTCCGCAGGGCCTTGTCGAACTATCGGCGGTCACAAAGTACGCTCGCATTACGGTCTGCTGCTCGGGCTCCATCGGCAGCACACCCACCGACCGGCTATGGCAACACACCATCGCAGCCGACGGGGTGGCGCAGGTCGTCGACACTGCTGTCGCCCACCATGTCGGCGTGGCGGGCTTCGACGGCACGGCTTGGCTACAGACCGCGGCCTACATGCGTCTCAGCCCAACGCGCGGTTACGGCGCGCCACGCGTCCTCGTCTCATCAGATACCTTGCGCGAGACTCCGTGCGTGACGATGTCGGTGCTGGCCGAGCGGGTGGACGCACTGACCGCGATCGCAAGAGAGCTCGACGGGACTGTTGGGATCGGCCTGAGTCGAGTCGCCGGCCTTGACATCCTCGACATCACCGCACCCACGGTCACCAAGGGAGTCGGTGTGTTGAGGGCGCTCGACTTGATCGGCGCCGACCCCGCGGCTGTCGTCAGCTTCGGCGACATGCCCAACGATCTTCCGATGTTCGCCGTCACCGGCCGCGCGTATGCCGTCGGGGGCGGGCACCCAGAGGTTGTCGCCGCCGCAGATGAGGTCCTGGCTCCGGTGGAACTCGACGGTTTCGCCACCAAGATCCGCGCGTTGGCCGCATCACAGTGGAGCATCGCGTGAAACCGGATGTTTGTGAGTCAAAGCTCGACCGCGCACAGCAGCCGATGACGGTACGCCTGGCGGTGCTTTCCGATACCCACCTCGCAACCCCCGGGACTCCGGACGACGTCTGGAACAACGTGATCCGCCGCTCCGTCGCGCTGCCGCTCCTGCGGGCCGCCGTGAACGACGTCGTCGAGCGCCGGCATACCACGGTGCTCGTGCTGGGCGACATCTCTGACGACGGTTCCCCCGAGTTGATCTCGAACGCACTCTCGGTGATCGCCGACGCCGGGCTTGCGGCCTGGGTTCTGCCGGGCAATCACGACGCCGCGGTGCGTCCGGACGCGGTTGAGGCCGCGGTCAGGTCCGTCGCGGCGTGCACCGTGCTGTACCGATCGGCGCAGCGACCCGTGCCGTGCATCGCCGTTACAGGAGTTGGCCTGGAGAGTGGAGACTCGGGGCAGACGTGCACGGCGGTCGACCTCCCGGACGTCACGGGCACGGCTCAGGAACTGCTTCTGTGGATTGGTCACTACCCCTTACTCAGCCAGGCTGGGCGGCTGCGAGCCGCTGGTCTGCGCTATCCCGGTGACCTGCTGAACCTGGCCCAGGTTCGCGAGGCCGCGCTGCGCTTTCCGGGGCCAATCCTGGTGCTGCACGGCCACCTGCACACGACAGTGACACGACGCAGCAAGCGGGTCCTTCAACTTGGTTGTCCGGCGATCGTGGAGTGGCCGCACGCCTGGACCGACCTCACCGTCCGCGTGGACTCAGGACGTGTTCGACTACAAGCCACGACCCGGGCCGTTCCCGGGGAGTGGTCGCACCGTCAGCGCAACACCCAACTGGTCGACCCCCACCAGTCATGGCGGTTCGACAGCGGCCACTGGCGGCGCACAGGTGACACCGTCTCCACCCCGTCTGACACGCGGCCCGATGGAGCGAGCAGCACGCCCGCGACCCACAACAGGAGGACTGCTGATGACGGCACGCACGATTGAGCTCCCGCTACATCTCGAGTTCGACGCAGACAGGCGCCCCGGGCACCCCTTTGTGGTGGTGGATGTGTTTACGGCGACGCCGCTGGAGGGCAATCAGCTTGGGGTGTTCACCGACGCTCGAGGGTTCAGCGCCGGAATCATGCAGCGTCTCGCCCGCGAGTTGAACTTTGCCGAGACCGTGTTCGTCTTGCCGGCTCGACACGACGGGGATGTACAAATCCGCATCTTCACGCCGCGCAGCGAGCTCGCATTTGCTGGGCATCCGGTGTTGGGCTCGGCGTTCGTCGTCGCCTCGGCGCTCGGCGGCGACGTGGTACGTCTTGAGACGCTGCGCGGCACAACCGTCGTCGAGGTCCAACGCAGCGGCGGGGAGGTCATCTTCGGACGCTTTGCGTGTCCCGCACCGCCGTGGGAGACATACGACGCTGAGCAGCAGTTGATCGCCGCGTTGGGTGTCCAGGGATCGCTGCTGCCGGTTGAGGCCTACTCCAACGGCCCGCTTCACGTCTACGTCGCGCTGGAGAACGAGGACTCGGTCGCGGCTGTCCGCCCCGACTTCAGGGCTCTCGGCGAGCTCCCAGGCGTCCTCGGCGCGAACTGCTTCGCTGGCAAGGGCACGCGCTGGACAACACGCATGTTCGCGCCCAGCGTGGGCATCCCGGAGGATCCGGCGACCGGCTCGGCGGCCGGCCCGCTCGCGATGCATCTTGCCCGCCACGGCTGGATCGAATTCGGCCAGCAGATCGAGATCCATCAGGGCGACCAGATCGGACGACCCTCGGTCCTATTCGCAAGCGCTCGCGGCACCGCCAGCTCGGTCGACAGCGTCGAGGTCGCCGGCTCCGCAGTCATTGCCGCGCACGGCGAATACCATCTGAATTAGGGCCCGGCAGGCAACCGCACGGGCTCTCGGAGCTTGTTCGACCTTGTTCTACGCCGCTTGCTTGCCGGCAATCAGCCACGGATCGTTCTGATCGCGTCGGCATCTGGTCGCGAGCCGATACCAAATCTCCTGCTCTCCAATGCCGGGACCGGGGTCGCCGTGCTCCCACTCGACAGCCCAGTCGAGGTCGAAGCCACCGTCCAGCTGCACTAGCCAGATACGACCGGAGTGGATCTCCAGTTGATTCACAGTAGCATGCATATACTTGTTTCGTGGAGCCACTCACAACTCCTTGTGTATGCACGACGCTGCGCATGGCAACTCGCGCGATAAACCGTGTGTATGACCGGGCGCTCGCCCCGGCCGGGTTGCGCCAAACCGGGTATGCAATCCTGTCTCGGTTGGACGCAGAGGGTCCGTTCTCGATCGGTGAGTTGGCGGCGCGACTAGCTATGGAGCGGTCTACATGCTCGCGTGAAGTGGAACCGCTGGTACGGGCAGGGCTCGTTGAGTTCGAAGTAGGAGACGACAGGCGGCTGCGCGTGCACCGGTTGTCGCAAGCGGGGTATCACCGCCTTGCCGAAGCGCGTCCTCTATGGAACGAGGCACAGCGCGGCGTGACCGCAGTGATCGGCGCCGAACGGATTGATGAGCTCCTGGTCGGCGTCCGTGATTTGTTTTATGCCGCCGACGCGTTGGCGACATGAATAGGAGGAGTTGGTGGGCAGCTCACTCGCCAGCTTGATGTGGGTGTGAATTGCTCGTCTGGCGCCTTGACCGCGAGGATGTCGCCAACGTGCGATTTGCCATCTCGCCGTTGTCCGAGGTTTACGCCAGCGTGCGGGCGCTGGATGATCCCGCGGCGGGCGCTATCCACCGCCCCTGGATCGCGGAGACCCGGGAGCTGATCGCTGGCGACGACCTCGCTCTGCTGCGCGCACTTCAGCCCCAGTATGCGTATTCCCCGGACTTCATCCATCCGCCGCCCACCTCGCCGCAGACGCGGCTCGAGGACGAGCTGGCCGCGATGCTCCGGACCCCGGCGGAGCAGATCCGAGCCGAGCTGACCCGGACGTTCCGCCGTGAAAACGTGCCCGACGTGCTGGCATCGTTCATAGCGACGCCCGCGCCGGCAGCGCATCATCTGGCCGATGTGATCCGCGCGTACTGGCATACGGCCATCGGCCCGCACTGGGAGCAGGTCCGCGCTCTGCTGGAGGGCGACATCTTCTACCGCGCACGCCAAACCGCCGACGGTGGAATCAGCCAGCTGCTCGCGGATCTGCACCCAGACATACGCTTCGACGGCGACTCATTGGTAGTCCGTAAGCCGCGCACGATCGATCGGTCACTGGAGGGACGCGGCTTGCTCCTCGTTCCCAGCGTGTTCGGCTGGCCGGGCCTGCGGGTGATCTTCGAGCCACCCTGGCAGCCCACGCTCATCTATCCCGCCCGGGGCATCGCGACGCTCTGGGAGCCGGTCCGCTGCGCCTCGCAAGCGCTGGAAGCGTTACTGGGTGCGCGACGGGCGCTCGTGCTCGCCGGGCTCGATGCACCGCGCACAACTACCGAGCTCGCCCATCAGCTGGGGGTGTCGGCCCCGAGCGTGTCACAGCATCTCGCCGTGCTGCGCGGCGCCGGCCTCGTGCGCGGAAGCCGGGTCGGCCGCATCGTCGTCTACGCCCGCACGCGGCGCGGCGAGCGGCTGGTCGCTGGCCAGCCTAAATTTAGCCCACATACGAAGTGCTCCGCCGCCGCAGCAACGCGTGAAGACCCCGTGAGATGACCCCTCGAGTGAGAAACGCACCCCAGAAGCGTCGGCGTCGCCTTCTCGGCCTCGAGCCCTTCTTTGGCGGTGGCTGGTTACACAAAGGAAGTCGCGCTCGACGCTGGGACGTCGAGCATGATCTGGTCGCGTTGGCGCTTTTCGGCGACGTTACCGTCGACCTCGCTCACGCCCGGAGCACCCCGGCTGACGTCACGATCCGGGCATGGGCACTGTTTCGTGACGTCGACATCGTCGTGGCTCGCGACACGCGGGTGGAGATCACCGGCGGCGGAGTCCGAGGTGACGTGAGCAGCACGGTCGCCGAGATTCCGCTCGCGTCAGCGCGTACCCGCCTCCACGTCGAAGGACACACGCTCACCGCGGATGTAACTGTACGCCTCGTCAGTGACTCGCGTTCACAAAGGTGATCGCGGCGACACTCGGAGCCATAGTCGTCGTGGCACACTGTTGACCATGGGTGCTCACTGGCTGGTGTTCATCGGTGTCGCGGCGATTGTGATCGTCGTGCCGGGCCCGGACACGGCTGTGGTTACCAAGAACGTGCTGGTTCACGGTCGCCGCGTCGCACTCGGAACGTCTCTGGGGGTCGCGTCCGGGTTGGCGGTATGGACGATCGCCTCAGCCGTCGGCGTCGCCTCGGTGCTGCGTGCCTCCGCCGTCGCTTTCACCGTTCTGAAGGTCATCGGCGCGCTTTACCTCGTTTGGCTTGGCTTTCAGGCGTTGCGCGCGGCGCGGTCCGCCACCGCCATCGAGCTGCGCTGCAGCACAACTGGATCCGCGCTCGGGGTGTCCGGTGGCTTCCGTCAGGGACTCTTGAGCGACCTCGCCAATCCCAAGATTGGAATTTTCTTCACCAGTTTGTTGCCTCAGTTCGTCGACCCGGGCAAGCCGGCCCTGCTGCCATTCCTGGCGCTCGGAGCGATGTTCGTACTCATGACCGTTCTCTGGCTGTCTGCATACTGCCTTATCGCAGCGCAAGCAGCCACGACACTGATGCGACCCCGGGTCAGGGCAGCCATGGGCCGCGTAACAGGCGTCATGCTGATCGGGCTCGGATTGCGGGTCGCAACAGAGCGCCGCTGAGCGCGAATCCGGGGACTTGGATGTGCTGGAGTCTGCCTTGGCCTCAACGGGTCTTCCGGCAGGCCGCGCTGCTCGTGCCGCACGAGAAGCAGGCTTCCCTCTTACAGCGAGCGACGAACTTCAACTCGCACCTTGGACGTCGTCGGGTTCGGTTGAGGTCGGTGTCCAGTCGACGCCGGCCTGCCGACGGAAGCTCTCGGTCGCGGCGTCGAGCGTCGGGAAGAAGTGAGCGGGGTCAAGCGCCCCGATCAGTTCGTAACGCTCGAGCTTTGCGCGGACCGGCTCCTTGAGCTCGGCGAACACGAGAAACGTCCCGGCGGCGTTGAGCTCCGCGTCGAGCTCAGTGAGCATGTCGGCGGCGGTCGTGTCGACGTCGGTGATCGGCTCGGCGGCGATCATGATCCACCGTGGGCGTGGGTCGGCGGCGGCGAGTCGCCGGACCTGATCTCGGAACGTTCTCGCATTCGCGAAGAACAGCGGGCCGTCGAAGCGGAAGATCACGACGCCCGGAAGCTGCTCGGCCTCGGGATGCAGGCGGCGATCGTGCAGTCCTCGCATCTCAGGCACTCGACCCAGCGTTGTCTGGTACGGCCACCAGGCGCGCCGGAACACGTTGAGGATCGAGAGGGCGACGGCTACCGCGATCCCTGCGAGCACGCCGAGTAGGGCGACACCGAGGAAGGCCGTTACCGACAGCAGGAACTCCACGCGCCGCTGGTGCCACAGTCGAACGGTGCCGGGCACATCGGCGAGCGAGAGCGATGCAGCGATCACGACGGCGGCGAGCGTGGGGTTCGGGAGGTTCCGCAGGAGTCCGGGAACGAGCACCAGCATCAGGATGATCGCGCCGGCCCCGACGATGCCGGTCAACTGCGTCTTCGCTCCCGACTGCTCGGCGACGGCGGTTCGTGAGCCACTGGTGCTGACCGGGAATCCTTGGAAGAACCCGGCGGCGACGTTGGCGACGCCGATCCCGATCATCTCACCGTTCCCGTCGATCTCCTGGCCCGTACGTGCCGCGAAGGACGAAGCAGTTGAAATCGTGTCGGTCAGGGCGACGAGCGCGATCCCGAGCGCACCGGCTATCAGCAGCGGCAGATCGGAGATCGGGCTCGGCCAACTCAGCGGTGGAAAGCCCCGGGGGAGCGTCCCGACGAGTGACACGCCATGCCCAGCCAGGTGGAACACGCTGGTCGCCGCGATCGCGGTGATGACGGCAACGAGGATCGCCGGCACCCGAGGTAGCCAATGTCCCAGGGCGAGAATCACCAGGAGGCTGAACGCTCCAACCGCGACGGCAGCGCCGACGGCCTCACCGTTGGCGAGCCCTTGCACGAACCTGCGGGCCTCGTCGATCAACCCGTCCGCATGGATCGAGAAGCCACAGAGCTTGGGTAGCTGTCCGACAAGGATCGTGACAGCCAGGCCGTTCATGTAGCCGATCTGCGTCGGCTTTGACAGCAGGTCGGCGACGAACCCGAGCTTTGCAGTGCCGGCCGCGATCATGATCACGCCGACTATCAGCGCGAGCATCGACGCCAACGCGATCGCCCGTGCGGGGCTGCCGTCAGCTCCGATGATCGGAAGGATCGTCGCGGCGATCATCGGCCCAAGCGACGAATCCGGGCCGAGCACCAGGATCCGAGAAGGCCCGAACAACGCATAGCCGACGAGACACAGGATCGACGTGTACAGCCCCGTGATCGCCGGCAGACCGGCGAGTTCGGCGTATGCCATGCCCTGCGGGACGAGCAGCGTCGTCAGCACGATCCCTGCGACGAGGTCGCTGCGCAACCATGAGATCCGGTAACTGGCGAGCACGCGAGCCCCCGGGATCGAACGCAGCGATCTCACGCACGGCAGACTATTGGAGTCGCCAGCCGTGCGACCGGAATCTGAGCTTCAGGAGTGGTGGTCGCCGCGGGCTCAAGAAACAGACGCGCACGCATGATCTGATATGAAGCACCGGTGGCGGATGACGCGACCGTAGGCGCCTCCAACGAGGCAGACGGGACCACGCGCCTGGCGCTGCTGCTGGCGATGGCGATGTTTGTGCTGGTCGTCGACACCTCGCTGATGAACGTGTCGATCTCGAAGGTCGTCCACGACCTGGGAACGACGGTCAGCGCAGTTCAGTCCGCGATCGCGCTCGAGGCGCTCATCTCGGCGTCGTTCATCCTGATCAACAGCAAGGTTGGGGACCTGATCGGCCGCAAGCGGGCATACGTGCTGGGCCTGCTGGGATACGCAGTCGGTGCGCTGGCGATGACTTTGGCGCAGAGCATCGCGGCGATCGTGATCTTCTGGGCGATTATCGGTGGCCTTGGCGCCTCCCTGCTACTGCCCGCGATGCAGTCGCTGATCCATGGCAACTTCCAGGGCGCCGCCCAGAAGAGGACCTATGCGCTGGTTGGCGCGGCGGCAGCGATCGCTGCCGCGGTCGGTCCGTTGTTGGGAGGGTTCTTGACGACGTATCTGTCCTGGCGTGTCGGGTTCCTGCTTGAGTTGATCGTGATCGCGATCGTGCTGTCGCAGATCAAGCTCGTCAAGGACGTTCCGTACACAGGCGAGCGGCACGTCGATGTCGTCGGATCGATCCTGTCGGTGCTTGGGATGGGCGGCGTGGTGCTCGGCATCTTGGTGTGGCAGGAGGGAGGCGATTACGTCGTCCTGCTGATCGCGCTGGGGTCACTGGCGCTGTTCGCGTTTGCCCGCTGGCTCGTGCGACGCCACCGCGAGGGCAAGGTCACCGTGCTCGACCCAGACCTTTTCCGGCTGCCCAACTTCCGGCTGGGAATCTCCGGGCAGACGATGCAGAACGTCACGCTCGGCGGCGCGATGATCGCTCTGCCGATCTTCCTGCAGATCAAGTTGGAGTACTCCGCGATGCAGACAGGACTGTCCCTGGCGCCGCTATCGCTGACGATGTTCGCGGCGGCGCTGCTCGCCGAACGGAGCCGCAAACGCCGACGGTCCGCGAGTGTCATCCGCGCCGGGTTCGCGCTGAGCACGGTCGGCATGGCGTTGCTGATCCCGATCATTCCGAGGGCGACCTCGGGCTGGTACCTGGTCGCCCCACTGATGATCGCGGGGGCGGGGCTCGGTCTGCTCGTCTCCCAACTCAACAACTACACGCTCGCACCGATCGACGAGGAGCGGGTCAGCGAGGCGGCTGGGGTCAACTCCGCGGCTGGCTCGTTCGGGTTGTCATTCGGGCTGGCAACGGCGGGCGGGATCCTGCTCGCGACCCTCTCGCTCGCGTTCACCCACACGGTGAACGCGAGCTCCGTGATCCCGGCCTCCCAGAAGCAGCAGATCTCACACACGATGGAGCACGACGCGGAGGTCGTGAGCAACACGCAGCTGGAAAAGATCGTGGCAACGGAACCGCCCGCGGTCCGAACAGAGATCCTGAAGATCAACACGCACGCGACGAACATCGCGCTGCAGGTGGCGCTGCTGATTCCGATCCTGGCCGGGCTGCTGGGTCTGCTCAACTCATTCCGCATGATGCGGATGCCTGAAATCGAGCCGTCGTCGGCCGCCGAGGCCGGCGCGCTGGGCTGAGCGCTGCCGCAGGTGGCCCGACTGCAGATGCCTCCGTCCGATCTGGGTGGCGTCACACGTTCACCCCAGCGGTAGGCTCTGTGCGTGATGGCCGACATCGGTGAGTCGATAGCACTTACGTCGCTGTCCAGTGGCGCAGGCTGCGGGTGCAAGCTCGCTGCAGCGGATCTCCTGCCGATCGTGATGAACCTGCCGGCGCCGACGGATCCGCGGCTGCTCGTCGGTACACCGACCGGCGATGACGCGGCCGTGTTTGCGTTGAGCGAGGAGCTCGCGCTGGTACAGACGATCGACTTCTTCACGCCGCTGGTCGACGATCCCTATGACTTCGGCCGGATTGCGGCGGCCAACGCACTCTCGGACGTGTACGCCATGGGCGGCCGGCCGATCACCGCGATGAACGTGGTCGCCTTCCCGCTCGAACAGTTGGGCGCTGACGTACTGGGGGCGATCCTGCGCGGGGGGCTCGACGTGGTGACTGAGGCGGGTGCCTCCGTCGTCGGCGGCCACTCGATCAAGGATGACGAGCCCAAATACGGGATGTCCGTTACCGGCATAGTCGATCCGCGCCGGATCGTGACCAACAACGGCGGCATCGCCGGCGATGTGCTTGTCCTGACCAAGCCGTTGGGGGTCGGTGCGATCGTCACCGCCGCCAAGCGAGGGCAGGCCGGTGCGGAGCTCGTCGCCGCGGCCGTTGAGGTGATGGTTGAGCTCAACGCAGCCGCATCGCGGTCTGCTCTCGACGCGGGCGTTCATGCGATGACCGATGTCACCGGTTTCGGGCTGCTCGGTCATCTGCACAATGTGGCTCGTGAGAGCGCGCTCGCCGCCGAGGTCGATGCGGCAGCGGTACCGGCGATCGACGGGCTCGAGTCGCTGCTGGGCGACGGTGGCGCCCTCTCGGGTGGCAGCAGGCGCAACGCTGAGTGGGCCCAGACATTCGCGACGATCGACGCGGACGTGCCGACCTGGATCGCGAATCTGATCGTCGATGCCACCACCTCCGGCGGCCTGCTGGCCGCCGTTCCGCCTGAGCAGGCCGACGCGATTGCCGGTGGGACTGTGGTCGGGCGGCTCGTGGCGGGCGAACCCGGCACGATCCGCGTGCGGTGATCAGCGTCACCATCATGGAGCGGCCCGGGGCCGGTGCCCCGAACGGCCTTCAAAGCCGTTGGCGGCGCCTCGACAGCGCCGGGAAGGTTCGACTCCTTCGCCGCTCCGTACCGTGACCGCGAACGGCCCGCTCACACTCGGCACCGCCGGTCATATCGACCACGGCAAGACCGCGCTCGTCCGCGCGCTGACGGGCGTCGACACCGACCGCCTGCCTGAGGAACGCCGGCGGGGCATCTCGATTTCCCTGGGATACGCGCCGCTTGAGCTCCCGTCGGGGCGGCGGCTGTCGCTCGTCGACGTGCCCGGTCACGAGCGCTTCGTGCGAACGATGGTCGCAGGAGCGACTGGAATCGATCTGTACCTGATGGTCGTTGCGGCAGACGACGGTGTCATGCCCCAGACCGTCGAGCACGCCGCCGTGCTGCGCGCGCTCGATGTGACCGTCGGCGTGGTGGCGATCACCAAGGCGGATCGCGCCGATCCCACGCGTGCCGGGCAGGAGGCGCGTGAGCTGCTGCCGGATGCGGCAGCGTTGGTCGATTGCTCGGCGGTGACAGGCGAGGGTGTCCCCGAGGTTGCCGCGGCGCTGGACCGTGTGGCGGCTGCGGTGCCGACCCGCGCTGATCTGGCTGACGAGCCCCTGCTGCACATCGATCGCTCGTTCACGGTCGACGGGATCGGTACGGTGGTTACGGGCACGCTGTGGTCCGGAACACTGGAGGTCGGGGATTCGCTGACGCTGCTGCCGGGCGACCGCTCGGTGCGCGTGCGCGGCCTGCAGATCCACGATCAGCCGCACACTGAGGCCCGTGCCGGCCAGCGTGTGGCCGTCAACCTTGCCGGTGTGCGCGCAAGCGAGGTCGCCCGCGGCGATGTCCTGGCGACTCCCGACCGCGTCGCTGAGACGAACGTCCTGGACTGCGCCCTCGCGCTTGTCGCCGACGCCCGCCACAACGAACGCGTCCAGATCCACCACGGCACCCGCGACGTGCCGGGAAGGCTTGCCGATCTTGGCGACGATCTCTGGCAGCTGCGGCTGGAGCAACCTGTCATGGCTGCCGACGGCGACCGCATCGTCGTACGTCGCCTCTCGCCCCCTGACACGCTTGGCGGTGGCACTGTGCTCGACTCCACGGCGCGACGCCACGGTCGACGCGCCGATGTTCTGGCACGATTGCACGCTCGTGCTGAGGGGAGGGCCGATCCTGAGCCGGGTCCCCTGCCGGTCGAAACTGAACCCGCCCCAGCCTCAGACCTGCCCTCCGATCCGGACGTCATCGCGTGCGTCGAGGCCGACCTGCGCGGCGCGGGTCTGGGGCTGCTGAACGCGACCACGCTCGACGAGGTTGACGCCCGCGCGCTGAGCGCGCTCCGTGCCGACGGCCGTGCTGTGCGGATCAGTGGACAGCTCTACGCAGATGCCAAGCTCGCCGCCGAGATTCAGGGCAGGGTCGTCTCGTTGATCGAGACGACC
Source organism: uncultured Actinomycetota bacterium (assembly GCA_963790635.1). Classification (GTDB taxonomy): domain Bacteria; phylum Actinomycetota; class Thermoleophilia; order Solirubrobacterales; family Solirubrobacteraceae; genus Palsa-465. The sequence goes on from CAWBPJ010000007.1 coordinate 268,946, forward strand.
GGATCCGTATCTTTGGCGGAGATCCGCGATGCACTCGGCACCGGCCGCAAATCTGCCCAGGCGTTCCTCGAGTATCTGGATGCTCAGCGCGTGACGCGCCGCGAGCCGGACGACCGGCGTGTGTTGCGGGCGCGTGCCACCCCCGGTCCGACACCATGATCGACGAGTCCGTCCAGACACGCCTGCGTGCGCTCCCCGCCGTCGACCAGCTCGCCGCCCAGCTGCTGGGCGATCAGGTCGGCAGTCAGATCAGCCCGGCCGACGCCACCTCGGCGGCGCGTGCCGCGCTCGTTGAGAGTCGCGAACAGCTGCTCGCCGGGGCGCAGTCGACCGAGTTCGACCTGATCGAGCGCGCACGGCGGCATCTGCGTCCAGGTCTGCGCCGCGTGCTCAACGGCACCGGCGTGATCATTCACACCAATTTGGGTCGAGCGCCGTTGCCGGAAACCGCGGTGGCGGCTGTCACTGATGCCGCGAGCGGCTATCTCGACCTCGAGCTCGATCTCGAAAGCGGCCAACGCGGCTCGCGTGACGCGCACGTCGCTGCCCTCCTGGCAGAGCTGACCGGCGCAGAGGACGCACTGGTGGTCAACAACGGCGCGGCCGCAACGCTGCTCGCAGCCGCAGCACTGGCCGGCCCGGGGCGCTCGATCGCCGTTTCGCGCGGCCAGCTGGTTGAGATCGGCGGCGGGTTCCGCGTGCCTGACGTGGTCGCACAGGCGGGCGCGCACCTGATCGAGGTCGGCACCACAAATCGCACGCGGATCGAGGACTACCGCGCGGCGCTTGCCGAGGGAGCCGACGTGATCCTGCGCGTCCATCAATCGAACTTCCGCACGGTCGGCTTTGTCGAGGATGTCGGCATCGAGGCGCTGTGCGAGCTCGGCGTCCCCACGATCGAAGACCTCGGCTCCGGCGTGCTGAGTTCCGCGCTCGGCGAGCTGCTGGACGACGAGCCGCCGGTGCGCGTGTCGGTCGCGGCCGGGGCCGATCTTGTCTGCTTCAGCGGCGACAAGTTGCTCGGCGGTCCGCAGGCGGGGATCCTGGTCGGACGCCGAGAGGCGATCGCCATCTGCCGGCGTCACCCGCTGGCGCGAGCGCTCCGCGTTGGTCGCCTGCCATTGGCGGCGCTCGCCACGACACTCGTGCTTTATCGAGACCCGGCTCGCGCCATCCGCGAGGTCCCGGTGCTGGCCATGCTCACCGCCGACCCCGACGAGCTGGCGCGACGCGCGGCTCGGCTCTCGAAGGCCACCGGCGGCGAGGTGATCGACGCGGTCGCCCGTGCCGGCGGCGGCACGCTGCCACTGCTCGAGCTGCATGGGCCGGCCGTCGCGATCGATCCGGGACTCGCTGGCGCGGACGCATTCAGCAAACGCCTGCGCGCACACGCTCCTCCGCTGATAGCTCGGATCGTCGATGGCCGCGTCGTGGTCGATCCACGCACGCTTCAGAGCGATGACGAGGTCGATCAGGCGGCCGCGGCGATCATCGAGGCGCTGGGCTGAGAGCTACTCAGAGGGCGCGGCCGGCTCGTGCCCGTGCCAGGCGCCGCGCCCCCGGGCCATGCGGACCACGGCCTCGTCGTCTTGGGCAGACGATCTCCCGGATCGCACCCAGGCGAAGCGGTAGCAGAGTGACGCGCCCAGGAAGCAGACGCTCGCGAAGTGCTCCGCGAGCCTGAACCTCCTGTGCAGCAGACGCCCTGCCAGACCGGCACGGCCCAGCCACTGCGCCCGGCGGAACCACTCCGCGCCGGCGCCGTCGTCCAGCACCGAACCCAGTGAGCCCAGAGAATGGCGGTTGAGCTCCGATAGCAGCAGCTCGGCGGCCATCGCCCCGCTCTCGATCCGGCCGAGCGCTTCACGCGTCGGATGACCGGTCTCCAGGCCGGTGGCGGTCAGCACGAGACGGGTCGTGGCCGCTCCGGCCAGCACGCCTGTGGAGACGAAGATCGGGCCGAGGAACAGCCGGCTGCGGGCCCAGACCGGGACGGCCGTTGAGGCGAGCAGCACGCCGGTGTAGGACCCGAGGTAGCCGCCGACGACAGCGGTCCCGGCACCCAGAGCCCGCGCCGTTTTCCGACGCCCGATCAGGTCGGCGCCGACCGCGGCACCGGCCAGCCCGCCGAACAGCGTCAGGCACCACGAGCCCATCGACATCGGCGAGCGAGGCTTGAAGATTCGCAACATGTTGTAGAAGCGCTCGGGCCTTCCAAGGTCCTTGATCAGCAGCGGTGGCGACGGCACCAAAGCGGCCAGCGCGACCTTGCGGGCTACGCGCGCCGAGCGCTCGTCGCCGGCGAGGTCGCACGCCAGGCCGACAAATGACGCGCCCGCCGCCATCCCGCCGAACCAGAAGTAGAGCGGCACCTCCCAGGTCCAGACCGGGGCCTTCATAACGGGTCCCTGCACGACCGTCGGCGGCTCACCGCGCCGGCCCCGCAGGTTCGCCTGCTCAACGCGCTCCGGATCGGCAGGCTCAGACGACGCATAGTCCGTGTTGCGCCTGTAGATGGAGGACCACTGCGCGTCGCGCCAGGCGCGCTGGTGAAGCGCAACCGCAGCATCCGGGACCGCGCGCCGCCACGACGCAGGACCACCTGGTGTCCCCACGGCCGCACGCATGTCGCGGCGGTCCGGGCGCTCTCGCGGCGTCCTGCTCATCGTGGTCGCATCCGGTCTCGCGCGCGATCGGCGAGATTGATCCCGACCTCAGTCGCTCCGACCGCGATCGCCAGCAGCGTCAGCCGGTCGGGCCGCCTGGACCTCGAACTGGGCAGCCAGAACGCGGCTGCCACAGCGGCGGCGGCCAGCAGGCCTGCGCTGACCGCGGCGATCGTCGCCGGTACGACGTTCTCCTGGATCGGTGAGTCGGCCTCCGCCGGCAACCCGTATCGTTCGGGTGGCTCGGTCAGAAGGAAGAATGCCCCCAGCCCGCCCGCCAGTTGCGCCTCCGGCGCGTCACCAGCGCCGTACAGGTAGGCACCACTCAGACCACGATCCTGGAGTGTGACCACGCGGCGCTGGGCCACATCGACCAGCTCCTCGTACGGCCCGAACTGAATCGAGTCGGTCGGGCAGGCCTTCGCGCACGCCGGCTCCAGACCGTCCTTCAAGCGGTCATAACAGAGCGTGCACTTGGAGGCGCGTCCATCCTCATGGGAACGATCGACGACGCCGAACGGGCACGACGGGATGCAGTAGCCGCATCCGTTGCATACGTCCGGCTGCAGGATCACTGTCTCGAACTCGGTGCGGATCAACGCGCCGGTCGGGCAGGCATCCATACAGCCTGCGTTGGTGCAGTGCTTGCAGACATCCGACATGAAGACCCAGCGGTCCATGTCAGCGACAGCAGCGGCAACGTCCACCGCGACGGTCCCGTCTGCGCGATCCGCCTTGGTCTCAGCGATCGCGACCAGGTCCGGAATCTCATTCTGCGTGACGCCCCCACCGGCATCGGCCAGCGCCGAGGCCGGGATCTTCGGGATCTGTCCGCCGGCGCCATCCGCCAGCGCGCGCTCAGCCTCCCTGCGTGTGATCGGTGAGGGCTCGAGCAGTTCGACGAACCGCACGTGGCGCCAGGTCGTGGCCCCGAGCGAGACGGTGTGGTCGTAGGACCCGCCGCGCCGGAACTCACCGCCGTCTGACGGCAGATCGTTCCACTGCTTGCATGCGACCTCGCACGCCTTGCAGCCGATGCAGACCGTGGTATCGGTGAAGAAGCCCATGCGCTGGGAGCCCTCGCGGTGGATCGAGATCTCAGACGGTGCCGGGTGGGGAACGACTTCGATCATCCGGTGTGCTTGGTGTTGAGCTTCGGCTGCTCGGCGGGGTGCTCGCGGTTGACCTCGACGTGACCATGCGGCTCGTTGGTGACGCTCGAGGTCGCCGGTGATGCGCGCCTGCCCGCGCGCACGTTGCAGGTCAGCGACTTGGTCGTCTCGATCGTGGTGTTGGGATCGCCTGAGAGGTGCAACAGGTCATTGATGCTGTCACCTGTGCTCAGTCCTGCGTAGCCCCAGTGCCAGGGCACGGCGATCTGGTGGATCACGCTGTCGGCGACTCGCAGCGGACGCATGCGCTCGGTGACCGCGGCGCGTGCCTCAATCTCGCCCCGCGCCGTCTCGACGATGAGCCAGCCGCCGTCCTCGATCCCACGATCCGCAGCGAGGATCGGATCGAGCTCGACGAACATCTCGGGCTGGAGCTCGTTCAGCCAGGGCAGCGTGCGGCTCATGCCGCCGACCGTGTGGTGCTCGGTCAGCCGGAAGGTCGTCATCACGATCGGCCAGCGCGGATCCTGCGAGACGTTCACTGGGTTATCAGGCCGGTCCCACGCGATCGCCACGGGGTTGGAGCTCAGGGCGGGATACAGCAGGTTGGGCACCGGGGACTCGATCGGCTCGTAATGCGTGGGCATCGGCCCATCGAGCAGGCCGGATGGCGAATACAGCCACGCGCGACCGTCGCCCATCATCATGAACGGCTCGTCACCCGAGATCGCATCCATACCGAGCGCGTCATCGGGAGCCCTGTAGTCCGGGCGCTTGTCGACCGGGAAATCCGGGACGTCATACCCGGCCCACTTGCCCTGTTCCTCGTCCCACCAGACGTATTTCTTGCGTTCGCTCCACGGCCGGCCCTGGGGATCGGCTGAGGCACGGTTGTAGAGGATGCGGCGGTTGGCGGGCCAGGCCCAGCCCCATTCGGGCGAGACCCAGCCTCCCTCGGCGTCGATCTCCCCGGCATCGCGGCGGCGAGCCTGGTTGACGCCGTCGGCATAGACGCCGCTGTAGATCCAACAACCGCAGGCGGTGCTGCCATCGTTCTTCAGCTGCGCGAAGCCGGCCAGCGGATCGCCGGTCGCAACGCTGTAACCGTTGATCTCGTGCAGCACCTCCTCGGCCGAGGGTTCATCGGGAACGTTGCCCTCGGCATGTTCGGAGTAGCTCCACCTGAGGTTGACGAGCGGCCAGTCCTTGAGCTCCTGCGAGTCAGCGTAGTGCGCCATCACGCGCTTGGTCAGGTGGTGCATGAACCACAGCTCGCTGCGTGCGTCACCCGGCGGGTCAAGCGCCCTGTCGCGCCACTGCACCATCCGCTGCGTCTGGGTGAAGGAGCCTGCCTTTTCGACATGCGATGCGGCGGGCATCAGGAAGACCTCGGTCCGGATGTCCTCGGTGCGCACCTCCCCGGACCTGACCTCGGGCGCGTCGCGCCAGAAGGTCGCCGTCTCGATCTGGTTGAGATCTCGGATCACGAGCCATTTCATGTTGCGCAGCCCGCGGCGCATGAGCCCCCCGTTCTGGGAGCCGATTGCCGGGTTCTGCCCCATCACGAACAGCCCGTCGAGGCCCCCGTCCACGGCGCGCATCATCGTCGGGAAGTGGGCGTGGTTGCCGGTGATCTTCGGCAGATGGCTGAAGCCGTAGCCGTTGTCATCGTCTGCGGCATCGCCGAACCAGGCCTTCATCATCGAGATGATGTATTTGTCGAAGTTCGACCACCACCCCTTCTCGGCACCGTTTGAGTCGATGTAGGACTCCAGCGAGAGTTCCCCCTCACGGGCGCGAGGCATCGGCAGGTAGCCCGGAAGCAGGTCGTAGAGCGTCGGAATGTCGCTTGAGCCCTGGATCGTGGCGTGGCCGCGCATCGCCATGATGCCACCGCCCGGGCGCCCGATGTTGCCCAGCAGCAACTGGAGGATCGAGCCGGCCCTGATGATCTGCACACCGAGTGACTGCTGGGTCCAGCCGACCGCATAGACCAGGGCCGTGGTCCGCTCGCGCCCGGAGTTCTCGACCAGCGCGTTGGCAACGGAGTAGAAGTCGTCTTCGGAGATTCCACACACCTCCGTGACCATCTCCGGCGTGTAACGCGAGTAGTGCTTGCGGAGCAACTGCATCACGCAGCGTTCGTGCTGCAGTGTGTCGTCTCGCCTGATCGGCCCTTCGAGCAGCCCGACCCCTGTGCTCTCATTGAACGCCTGGGAGGCGTGCTCACGCAGGCCCGCGGCGGAGGCGACCTCCCCGCCCTCGTACATCCATGTCGAGCGGTCATAGGTCCCGGTCTCCGGGTCGAAGCCCGAGAAGACGCCGCCCAGATCCTCGGTGTCGGCGAACTTCTCGCTGATGATCGTTGAGGCGTTGGTGTAGTGCAGCACGTAGTCCTTGAAGTAGGACTCCGTCTCCAGCACATGCCGGATGATCCCGCCCAGAAACGCGATGTCCGTCCCCGATCGGATCGGGACGTGGAGGTCAGCTGAAGCGCCGGTGCGCCCGAAGCGCGGGTCGACGTGGATGATCTTCGCGCCACGCTCGCGTGCACGCATCACCCAGCGGAATCCAACCGGGTGCGCCTCGGCCATATTCGAGCCCTGGATGAGGATGCAGTCGGCGTTCTGCAGATCCTGCTGGAAACCGGTGGCGCCGCCGCGCCCAAACGAGGTCCCCAGACCGGGGACCGTGCTCGAGTGTCATATGCGGGCCTGGTTCTCGATCTGCACGGCTCCCATTGCCGTGAACGACTTGCGGATCAGGTAGTTCTCCTCGTTGTCGAGCGTGGCCCCGCCGAGGTGCGCGAAACCAAGCGTACGGTCGACTCGGGTGCCGTGTTCGTCCTCGGTCTGCCACCCGTCCTCGCGGGCGGCGATCACGCGTTGGGCGATCATGTCCATCGCCGTCTCGAGCTCGAGGTCCTCCCACGTGGTCCCCCCCGGACGCCGATAGCGCACGGTCGTCAGGCGACCAGGCTGCTGGACGAGTTGGCGCGAGGCTGAGCCCTTCGGGCACAACGTGCCCTGGTTGACGGGGCTGCGCGGGTTGCCCTCGATGTCGACCAGTTCACCGCCGCGCGTGTACACGATCTGCGAGCAGCCGACCGCGCAGTACGGGCAGACCGACTCCGTGGCCTTCAGCCCGGCGATGCGGGCCCCCGCCTCTCGCGTCTGGCGCGACACCGCATGGGTACCCATGCCCCAGTCGGCAGCACGGCCGACGACGGGAAGATCTCGCAGCTGCTGGAAGGCCTTGGGACGAGCCATCTCAGTGTCGATTATCGCCGATCTGGCGACACCTCAAACCGGGCATTGACGCGTCCTGATCGGGTCCTCGCATTCCCGGCAGAACGTCCGGTTCAGAAGCTCGGTGCTGAGGGCCTAGAACCGGAAGCCCGTCGCGGACCCACCCTTCAAAGCCGCCGATCACGTCACCAGCCCGGTGGAAGCCGATCTGGACCAGATTGCTGGCCGCGAGCACGGATGAGTAACCGTGGTCGCAGATCAGGATCAGCTGCTCGTCCAACCCACCCACGTACGGATTGCGCCATCTGCTCCCGGCCGCCACCCGCCATTCGAGCACCGTGCGCGGGATGTGCAGGCTTCCGGGAATCACCCCGCGCGCTTCGCGCGCTTGCTGAGAGCGGATGTCGATGATCAGCCCGCCTCTCTCGGAGGCGGCAGCAGCGTCAGCCGGAACAAAACGCGTGATCCGCTCCTTGGCCTCGCCGACCAGCCGATCTAGAGCGCGGCTTCCACTGGCCTGGCCGGTCAAAGCGGCGGCTGGACCCGCTGGGCTCGATGCAGGTTGGTTATTCGGGCAGGGATCAGGAACTCGCGATGCGGCGCGTCCCGCCGCCGTTCAAACCTGGCCATGCGATTGTCCTGCATGTCGATCGCCACCCAGACCGAGTCTTCACCTGCCTTCCCCGGGGAAGGACTGTCGACCCAGACAAAGTCGCCGCGGAGCGCCCCGCGCCCGGCCTGATCGGCTTCAGCAGCCGACATCGAGGCGAAGATCTTCATTGGGCGAGCGCTCAGAGGCGTTCCCACTGCCGTCGTGCTGCGATCTGCTCCCGCTCGCGCGCGGCGCGTTTCGTGCGGGCAATCTTCTGCGCCTCATCGTTCCGGCGCGCGATCTCCCTCGTCACGTCGGCAAAGCTCGCCGTCGATGCTGACGATTTGGGCTCAGGTTTTTGCCGTTCTGCCATAAGCGTGCTCCGTTCCTATCGCTCCCAAAAGACTGGCCACGGGAGAATGCGAGAGCAGGACACTCGGCTGTGGAACTTCCACTCTGACTCTACCGCCTCGAACAACCGCCCACGTGCGCTCGCTGTTCACGGTCAGCTTCCCGCGGACAACGCGGCCGATCGGGCGTCAGGTGGGCAGCGGGTGGCCGCTAACCGTCCGCCCCATATGCGAACATACGTTCGTGCGTTGGAACGGTCAGCTGATCGATCGCGAAGCGAGTGCCAGGCTGCCTGGGTATCAGGACGTGACGATCAGACACTTCGATGCACCGGAGGCGGTCGGCACCCGCTTCTACGAGGTCCACGCAAAGTCGATCCTGAACCGTGTACCAGCAGAGAGCCAGATGCCATTCCGTTGGACGATCAACCCGTACCGGGGGTGCACGCACGCGTGCACCTACTGCTTCGCCCGACCGACGCACGAGTTCCTCGAGTTCGACGCGGGACGTGACTTCGAGCGTGAGATCGTCGTGAAGGTCAACGCGCCGGAACGGTTGCGAGCCGAACTCGCCCGGCCCGCTTGGCCGGGCGAGCACGTGGCGCTCGGCACGAACACGGACCCGTATCAGTGGGCTGAGGGCCGCTACGGATTGATGCGCGGGATCTGGGAGGCGCTGCGCGATGCGCGCAACCCATGTTCTGTGCTGACGAAGTCTCCGCTGCTGCTGCGCGACCTCGACCTGATGCTGCAGCTCAACGAGGTCACGGAGTTCAGTGCAGCGCTTTCGATCCCGACGCTGCACCGGAAGGCTTGGCGCCAGACCGAGCCTCGCAGTCCTAACCCGGCCGCGCGGCTGGATGCGCTCGCCAAGCTCACGGACGCGGGCATTCGGACAGGGGTGCTGGTCGCGCCGCTGATGCCGGGGATCAACGACTCACCCGGGCAGGTCCGGGAGGTCGTGCGCCTGGCCACTGAAGCCGGCGCCGACTACATCATCGGCATAGCCCTGCATCTGCGACGGGGGGTGCGCGAGGTGTTCATGGAGTGGCTCGCGCAACAGCGCCCCGAGCTGGTGGCGCACTACGAGGAGCTGTACCGGCGCCGCGCCTATCTGCCGGTGGCTGAGCGCCGCCGGCTGACGCAGCTGGTCGAGGGTCCCCGCACGCCTCCCAAGGAGCGGTTCAGTCGCTCCCTGAGACCAGACGCAGTCCCGGATCGAGCAGCCAACCGGCCATATCCGCAGCCCGTCCAGACGCGTCTCTTCTGATGCCGCAGTCGATCTACCGCTCGCCACCGAGCAGCCCGCCGAGGGCGCACGCCAGGAAGCAGAGCGCCCCGAGCGAGGTGTTCCAGTTTGACCAGGCGAGGCTCAGCACGGAGCCGCTGGACGGAACCAGGTAGCCCGCCACGGCCGAAATGGCGAACAGGATGCAACCGAGCAGGTTGACGGCGGGCTGCCACCAACCCTGGCCAGTCTCGGCCGGGCGCCATCCGTGACGCGACGAGTTGAGGTAACCAATCGTCCCGGAGATCAGGAAACACGTCGAGCCGAACGCGTCAGGGCGCCACACCAGGCGGTCATAGTGCGAGTTCGACAGCGCAATGTGAATCGCTCGATACGTCGTGAAGTTGAAGAACACCGTTCCGGCTGACTGGACGATTGCCACACGCCAAGCTGCCCTGCCCGCTCGCGCGAGCTGACGGTCCGGCCAGGCAATCCAACTCTGGATGGCGCCGCCGATCGTGAAGAAGATCGAGCCGGCAAAGAACGTCCAGGCGGTCCCCAGACTCCCGGCCAGCTGTGCGTAGCCCGGGATCGGCCCGACCACGAAGCCGACCGAGCCCACGGCAAAGCACAGAGCCATCAAGCGTTCCCGCGACATCCGCGGCACTCTCTCAGATCTCGATGACTGAATCTCCCATAGGCTTCAGGCCGGGATGCGCGTCCTTGTCACCGGCCATCGAGGACTCGTCGGGAGCGCCGTGACCACGCATCTCCGCTCAGCCGGCCATCTGGTGCTGGGTTTTGACAGCGCCGACGGAGACGACGTGCTCGACCTCGACGCTGTGCGAAGCGCGTCCACCGGTTGTGAGGCTGTCGTCCACCTGGCGGCGATCCCCCACGACTCCAAGGGCACGCCGCAGCAGATCATGAACGTGAACCTGCTCGGCACCTGGAACGTGCTGCTTGCGGCCGAGCACGTCAGCGCCTCACGCGTGGTCCACTTCTCGAGCGCGCAGGTGTTCGGCACCGCCGACGGAGAGCGCCTGCCCGATTACTTCCCGATCGACGACGCCCACCCGCGCCGGGCAGTCCGACCCTACGGCGTCTCCAAGCTGCTGTCCGAGGACCTATGCGAGGCATGGTCCAGGCGCACCGGCATCCCCTCGATGTCGCTGCGGCCGGTCGCGGTCTGGGACGATGAGAAGCGGCGCGTCACCGAAGCTCCGTGGAGAGCCGACCCGAGGCTCGAGGGCGACCCCTTCTGGGAGTACGGAGGTTGGGTCCACACCAATGATGTGGCTGCCGCGGTTGAGCTGTCGCTGACCGCCGGCCTCGAGCGACACGAGCGGCTCTTGCTCTGCTCTGACCGTATCTCCGGGAGCGCATCGACGCTGGCGCTGGCAGCTCGAATGGCACCAACCGTGCCGATCCGCAACCGCGAGGCCTATGCGCTGCAGCCGGACCTGGCGCTCTGCGACTGCTCAGCCGCGAAGCACCTGCTCGGCTGGCAGCCGGTGCGCTGACCCGCAGCGCCCGAGGCTACTCGATGAATCCGCCCGACTGGTGCTGCCACAGCGCCGCATAGGTGCCCGCGCGCGAGAGTAACTCCGAGTGCGTTCCGGAGTCCGTGACCGCGCCGTCCTCGACAACGATTATCCGGTCCAGGCGTGCGATCGTTGACAGACGGTGCGCGACCACCAGTGACGTGCAGCTCTCCATCAGCGTCCACAGCGCCTCCTGCACCAGCCGCTCGGAATTCGAGTCCAGCGCGCTTGTGGCCTCGTCGAGGATCAGGATCGGCGCGTTCTTGAGCATCGCCTGCGCGATCGCGACACGCTGGCGCTGCCCGCCGGAGAGCTTCAGCCCGCGCTCGCCGACGATCGTGTCGTACCCATCGGGCAGCTCGGAAACGAACTCATGCACGTGCGCTGCGCGGCTGACCTCGACGATCCGATCGAGATCTGGCGGTCCCTCGAAGCCCAGCCAGATGTTCGCGGCGACGGAGCGGTGCAGCATCTGAGGATCCTGCGGCACGTACGAGATCTGCCTCCGCAGTGAGTCCTGTGTCACCTGCTGCAGGGCTTGACCATCGATCAGGATCTCCCCAGCCGCCACGTCCATGAACCGCAGCAGCAGTCGCGTCAGCGTCGACTTGCCGCCCCCTGAGGGGCCGACCACACCGACCCGCTCGCCCGCCGCAACGGTGAGGTTCAGATCCTCGATCAGCGGATGCTGCGGGGTATAGGCAAACGCGACCGAGCGGAATTCGATCTCGCCGCGCGGAACGATCAGCTCGGGGGCGGCGACCGCGTCGACCACCTCGGGCTCGGAATTGACCAGCGCTACGAACTTGGTGCCACGCCCGAGCGCCCGGGACAGCGATCTGACGGTCTGGAAGCTCTGGATCACCTGGTCTGCGACCTGGGCGGTGTAGAACAGGATCAGGTAGATGATCCCGGCGGAGACATCGTGATGCAGAGCCAGGATCACGCCGATGAACAGCGCGCCCCAGCTCATCGTGTTGATGATCAACGACATCCACGTGCGAGTCACCGTGAACGCGCGGCGTGCGCCCAGGTCGGCGTCGACCGAGTTCCGCAGCTTCCTTGTCAGACTGACTCGCTCGAGGTCCTCGCCACTCTGCGCCTTGACGGTGGAGATGTTGCGGATCACGTCGAATGCGGTGCCCTCAGCCTCGGTATGCGCAGCCGAGAAGCGAGCCGAGGCCTCCGCGACTGGCTTCGACCTGATCACGATCAGCCATACGAACAGCGCCGTGAACAACATCAGCGTGAGTCCGACCGGCCAGGCGACAATCAGCAGGACCACGATCGCGGCCACGACACCGGTGACGATTCGCAGCATCCCCCAGGTCAGCTCGTCGATCGACTGCATCAGCGCCCAGGAGAAGGTCGAGAGCGTCGAGGACACCTCTCCGGACGGATGGTCGACGTGCCAGCGGTAGCTGAGCTCGAGCAGCCGGTCGAACGCGACCGCGACCGAGTTGGCGAACGCCTTCGTGCACCCTTCCCATTCGAGCCAGCCCGCCAATCGCCAGCACACCGCCCCGATGACCAGCAGCACCCCGTAGAGGATCACGAGCGGGCCGAACGTTCCCCACAGGCTCGAATCGGGGTTCAGCTTGACGATTCGCTCCAGCGCGGCCGCGAACACCAGCGGAGTCGCGACGCTGTCGACCAGCACGCCGACCGTCACGAAGATCCAGCTCGGCAGCAGGAAGCGTGCGTACGGGCGGGACACCTCGATGCAAAAATCGACGGTCTCTCTGGTGCTCGCTCGTGCCTCCATGCTTCTGACCTTGCCAGACAAGCGATCAACGCGGACGGGCGCTCCGCTTTGCGCCCGTCCCTTGTCCGGATCTCACGCCGCCGCCCCCGACCAGCGTTAATACGTCTGTGAGCGTCACCAGAGTCGGGAGCATCGTCGAGCTCGGCCGCGATCGCGACGGTGCCCGCATCGCGGGCGCCCTCGCCACCACGCTGCTGATGTGGGCCTCAGCGTTCGTCGTGATCCGCTCCGCCGGCAGCCACCTCTCGCCGGGTCCGCTCGCGCTCTCACGCCTGATCGTGGGCGCCACCGCCCTGTCACTCGCGATGCTCGTCCGCCGGGAGCGCGTACCGGCAGGTCGCGCGTTCGGGCTGGCGGTGGCCGCCGGGCTGTTGTGGTTCGGCGCCTACATGCTGAGCCTCAATGCGGGCGAGCGCTGGGTGGACGCCGGCACCTCGTCGCTGCTGGTCAACACCGGTCCGCTGTTCATCGCCGTGCTCGCCGGATGGCTGCTGCACGAGGGCTTCCACCGTCGGCTGGTCGGTGGCTGTCTGGTGGCGTTGGCCGGAGCCGGCCTGATCGCGCTCAGCGTCTCAGGCCACGGCGCGCACGAACTGCTGGGCGCGGGGCTGTGTCTGGTGGCCGCCTTCAGTTACGCCCTTGCGATGGTGATCCAGAAGCCGGCCCTGTGTGTCGGCTCACCACTGGCCGTGACTTGGCTCGGATGCACAGCCGGGATGGTGTCGCTGCTGGCGTTCCTGCCGGAGACCGCGCACGAGCTCTCACACGCGTCGCCTGCCACGATCTCCGGCGTCGTCTATCTCGGACTCGGCCCGACCGCGATCGCCTTTGGGCTGTGGGCTTATGTGCTCTCGCATATGGCTGCCGGACGCCTCGGTGTCACCACCTATCTGGTGCCGCCCCTGGTTGTGCTGATGAGCTGGATTGCCCTCGGCCAGACGCCGCCCGCACTGGCGCTACCCGGAGGGATCCTGTGCCTCGCAGGCGTCGCAATCGCGCGCCGTCGGCCCGCGGAGCGCCGGCAGCCCGAACCAACCTGAGGCAGCCCCCTTGACGAGATTGAAATGCTGACTGTATGAGCACCTGCACACATTTGGATTCAGTGAAGGTCACCGAGCTGCCCGCCGCGGTCGACGGCTGCGAGGAATGTCTCGCCACCGGAGGCGTCTGGTTGCACCTGCGGATCTGCCTTCAATGCGGTCACGTCGGCTGCTGCGACGACTCCCCCAATCAGCACGCGACCAAGCACCATCAGAGCACCGGCCACCCGATCATCCGCTCGCTCGAGCCGGGTGAGATCTGGAGCTGGTGCTTCATCGACCAGATCGCGATGGAACTTCCACAGGTCACCGGAAGCACTCGGATTCCGCCGTCACCGATGCTCTACCGATGACCGCCACCTCAGAGCAGCCGACGGCCGGCGAGTCCCGCGCCCACCGCCCGGCGATCCTCGCGGTCGACGACGAGCCGACCGTGCTCGCCGCGGTTTCGCGCGATCTGCGCCGGCAGTTCGGGGAGGGTTACCGGATCGTCCGCGCCGGCTCCGGCCGCGAGGCTCTCGACCTGCTCTCGGAGATGCGACGACGCGGTGACGCCGTCGCGCTCATGATCGCCGACCAGCGCATGCCCGGCATGGAGGGGACTGACTTTCTGGCTCGCGCGCGTGAGGTCTATCCCGACGCCAAGCGGACGCTCCTGACCGCGTACGCGGACACGCAGGCGGCGATCCGCGCGATCAACGAGGTCGGCCTCGACTACTACCTGCTGAAGCCATGGGATCCGCCGGAGGACGCGCTCTATCCGGTCGTCGACGACCTGCTCAAGACGTGGGAGGGCAGCGCCGCCCTGCTCGAGGGCGGCGTGCGCGTGATCGGGCACCGTTTCTCAAAGGACACGCACGACCTGCGCGACTTTCTGGCCCGCAATCGCGTGCCGGGACACTGGCTGGACGTGGAGCGTGATGCCGAGGCGCAGGAGCTGCTCGTGGCCGCCGGGGTCACACCCGAACGGCTGCCGGTGGCGATCCTCGAGGACGGCAGCGTGTTGGAGCGCCCAACCGTGCTCGAGCTCGCCGAGCGCCTGGGCGTCAGTGCGGCGCCGTCCACCGATCACTACGACCTGGTGATCGTCGGCGGCGGCCCAGCGGGGCTCGCCGCCGCGGTTTACGGTGCTTCGGAGGGGCTGCGGACGATCATGGTCGAGTCCGAGGCGCCCGGGGGCCAGGCCGGCCAGAGCAGCCGAATAGAGAACTACCTCGGCTTCCCCAACGGCCTCTCCGGCTCGGACCTCGCGCAACGCGCGACCACGCAGGCGCGGCGGCTCGGGGCGGAGCTGCTCACCATCTCCGACGCTGTCGCATTGCGCGTCGAGGGCGCCGGCCGGATCGTGGAGCTGACCGGCGGCGCTGCAGCTCAGCGCCAACAGCATCCTGGTCGCCAGCGGCATCTCCTACCGCCGGCTGACCGCCCCGGGCTTCGAGGACCTGACCGGCGCGGGCGTCTACTACGGCGCCGCGCTGACCGAGGCACGCTCCTGCTCGGACCAGCACGTGGTCGTGATCGGCGGCGCCAACTCAGCTGGCCAGGCCGCCGTCTACTTCGCTGAGTTCGCCGCCAAGGTGACGATGCTCGTGCGCGGGGACTCCCTGGCGAAGTCGATGTCGTACTACCTGATCGAACGCATCGACACGCTGCAGAACATCGAGGTTCTGACCCGAACCGAGGCGATCGGCGCCGGCGGCACCGACGGCCATCTCAGCTCGCTTCGCCTGCGCGACCCCGACGGTGAACGCGACGTCCCGACCGATGCCTGCTTCGTATTCATCGGCGCGCTGCCTCGCACCGAATGGCTGGAGGGTGTGGTCGCCCGCGACGAGCATGGATTCATCCTCGCGGGACCGGACGTGCGTGATCACGGCTGGCCGCTGGAGCGCGAGCCGCTGGCGCTCGAGTCGAGCGTCCCAGGCGTGTTCGTCGCCGGCGACGTGCGTGCGCGCTCGATCAAACGCGTCGCCTCCGCCGTCGGTGAGGGGTCGATGGCCGTGTCGTTGATCCACCAGTACCTGGCGCAGGGATGAGCACCGCCGTCAACCCCACCGTCGCGGAACTGCGCACGATCGATCTGTTCGGCGAGCTCGACGACGCCGCCGTCGCCGATTGGGCCGAGCATGCGGTGATACACGAGGCCGGCGCAGGCGTCATCGTCTCGACCGAAGGTGAGGAGTCGCGTGGCGTGCTGCTGTTGCTGAGCGGCACCCTGCGCGGCACGATCCGGGCTGGCGCGATCGACGAGCCGATGATCGACCAGGTCGCGCCGACCTGGATCGGCGCCGTGCCGACGCTGACTCAGGGCGAGAGCATTCTGACCCTGACGGCGCTGACGGCCGTTCGCTACGCGGTCGTCACGCCCGAGGATTTCATCGATCTCACCACCCGGTACCGGGAGGTGTTCCTGCAGGTGATGTCGGCCGTGCGCCCGGTGATCAGCCGCTTCACCGCGCGCGAGCAGAACCGCGACCGGCTCGAGGCGCTCGGCACGATGGCCGCCGGGTTGGCGCACGAGCTCAACAACCCGGCCGCCGCGGCGCGACGGACGGCGTCAGACCTGGCCGATGCGCTCGAGGTGCTCTCGTCCGCGTTTGGCAGGTTCATCGAATCCGGGCTCGATCACGAGTGCAAGCTGCGGATCCTGGAACTGCAGACGCGGGCGACCCAGAGCTGCTCGCTTCAGACTCCGCTGTCGGCGCTGGACGCAGCCGATGCCGAGGACGCACTGACGGACGCGCTCTCAGACGTCGGCGCGGAGGAGCCGTGGCGGCTGGCCGAGGCATTCGCCTCCGCCGGACTCGATGCCGGGTTCGTGCGCGAGGTTGCCGACGCGGCCGGAGATGCCGCGCCCATGACGCTGCGCTGGATCTGGGCCTCGGTCGCGGCTCGCCAACTCGCTGCCGAACTCTCGGAGTCGACCGAGCAGATGGGCAAGCTCGTCAAGGCGATCAAGTCCTACGCCTACATGGACCGGGGCGAGGTGGTGGAGATCGATCTCCACGAGGGCCTCGAAACGACGCTGACGATCATGCAGCACAAGCTCAAGAAGACTGAGATCGCCGTGCAGCGGGATTACGACCGGTCACTGCCGAAGCTCACGGTCCACGGCGCCGAGCTCAACCAGGTTTGGACCAACCTCCTGGCAAACGCGATCGACGTGCTCGGCGACACCGGCACGATCACGCTCACGACCCGCCTCGACGGCACCTGCGCCGAGGTTGACATCGCCGACGACGGCCCCGGCATCCCAGAGGAGGTCCGCAGCCGCATCTTTGACCCGTTCTTCACGACCAAGGAGGTCGGCAAGGGCACCGGCCTGGGACTCGACACGGCACGCCGCATCGTCGTCGATCGTCATCACGGCAGCCTCACGGTCGAATCCGAGCCCGGGCGCACGGTCTTCCGGGTGCGCATGCCGATCCACGCCGCCACCTGACCGACCTGATCCACCCCGCCACCGGACCGACCTGATCCACCCCGCCACCGGACCGACCTGATCCACCCCGCCACCTGACCGACCTGATCCACCCCGCCACCGGACCGACCTGATCCACGCCGCCACCTGACCGACCTGATCCACCCCGCCACCTGACCACCCTGACCGACGCCGCCACCTGACCGACCCTGATCGCGCGACGGAGGGGTTGTGTTGGCTCAGGCAAAGAAACCGCTCCCTCGAGAGACAACCCTTCACAGCTCACGGCTGCACGCATTCCTGCAAGCGTGAGCGCAGCGCTTCAGGGACCGGGCCGGAGCGCCGACAGATAGTCAGGGGGGCGGTGTGGGGGGCGGTCCGGCGAGACCGCCCCCCACCTCCCGTGTGGGGCCGCCCGCCCTCTATGCGTCGAGCGGATCGCAGCGCACCGCCAATAACGCCACGTCATCTTCGAGCGGGCCGTCATTGAGCGCCTCGATCTGGTCGAGCAGGCGATTGGGGATCGACTCCCAGATCGCGTCGGAGGAATCGGCAGCGAGCAGCTCCAGCAGCCCCTCGATTCCGAGCCTCGTGCCACGCGAGACGACCTTGCCCTCGTAGATGCCATCCGAATACAGCAGCAGTGACCAGCGCTCGCCGAGCTCGACCTCATGCAACTCCCAGCGCGGCGGCATCCCGATCCCAAGCGGTGGTCCGCCGACGTGCTCGGTCAGCAGCCGTGGCTTGCCGCCGGTCGCGACCAGCGGCGGCGGATGGCCGGCCAGACCGACACAGGCGCGGCCGCTGCGAAGATCGATCTCGATGCTCGCGAGCGTCGCGTAGACGTGCTCGGCATGTCGCTCCTGATTCGTGAGCCGATCGAGGGTCTCGAGCAGGGGGATCTGCTCGACCCCCGCCAGGATCAACGTGCGCCAGGCGATGCGCAGCTGGACGCCCAGTGCGGCCTCGTCCGGTCCGTGTCCGCAGACGTCACCCAACAGCAGCTTGAGATGGGTCGGCGAGCTCTGCACCACGTCGAAGAAGTCGCCCCCCAAGACCTGCCGCCGGTCACCAGGCCGGTAGCCGGAGCGGACCCATACCCGCGGGTCGTCGATCAGCATCCGCGGCATCAGACCACGCTGGAGGCGCGCGCTCTCAGCACTGCGGAAGCGCAGCAGCGCGAGCTCCCGCGCATAGCGTTCGGCGCGATTGCGCTGGACCGAATGGCGGACCGCCCGGGCGATCGAGGGGCCCTCGGTCATGCCCTTGGCAAAGTAGTCCTGCGCCCCGGCGGCGAGCGCCTCACCACTGGTTTCGTCACCGCTCGCCGCGGTCAATACGACGATCGGCAGGTCAGGCTGCAGGTGCCGAATCCGCGTGACCGACTCCAGCCCGGCAGCCTCCGGCGAGTCGATGTCGACCAGCACGCAGTCGATCTCGGGGCCGAGCGCGGCCTCGGCTTCGAGCAGTCCGGATACACGGATGATCCGCAGTTGCGGCCAGGTCTCGGTCAGCCTGCGGCCGAGCTCGTCGGCGATCCGCTCGTCGGGCTCGATCAGCATCAGCTGGTCGGGCTCGCCGGCCGGTTGTCGCGTGGGCGTGATCGGACTTGGTGAACTCAACAGCGCGTCCCTAATCGATGCTGGCCGTCAACGCACGATAAAACACGACGGCCGTCTCCGGGTTGCGCTCCGGTGGCGACGCCCTCCCGTGACGAATTCGCCCAGTCGCAAGCTGCTCCATCTGGCCACGCATCGGTCCGGCCTGTAGGCTGCGCTGATGGCACCAGGGCTGACCGTCGACACAAGCGAGAATGGCGACGTCTGCGTGGTCGCGCTCACCGGCGAGCTCGCACTGGCCGATGCAGGGACGCTCGAGGACCGGCTCGGCATCGGCCTGAGGTCCGGCGCCTCGCGGATCATCATCGACCTCGCCGGTGTCGACTTTGTCGACTCGACCGGCCTCGGCGTACTCGTCCGCGCCCAGCAGCAGGCTCAGGACGGCAACATCGAGTTCGGCATCGTGAATCCGACCGCCCAGGTCGTCCGGCTGCTCGATCTCACAGGACTTGCCGAGCGTCTGGCGCTCCCGGATTCGGCTGCGACTCCCCGCCGCCCTTCAGACGACTGAGCCGGACCTCCGGTTCGCGGCGACTGCTAGACGCCGACCGCCGATCGATCTGAATTTCGCTTGACAGCGATCCCGGGTGGGTATTGCACAAAACACGTCCTGAAAATCGGGACGTGAAAGGAGGCAGAGATGGTTGCTCTGGTGGTATTGCTGTTGATCCTGCTCGTCTTCGGCGGACTCGGGTTCGCCGCGCACATCCTGTGGCTGATCCTGATCGCCGCGCTGATCCTGTGGATCGTCGGCTTCTTCGTCGGCGGGGTCGAGTCCGGCGCGCGGCGACGCTGGTACGGGCGCTGACGCATTGCCAAGCGCGGTTCGTCGGTGCCGCCGACGAAGCTCAGCCAGCGTTCTGGCGGCCGTGATCGCGGAGCAGGAGGTGCAACAGCTTCGTCCTGTCCGCGTCCATGTCCTCGAGGCTCAGCTGATCGACCAGCGGCGCCAGCGCCGCCGTGCGGCCCTCAGGGTCAAAGGGCCCCAGGTCGAGAGCGAGTTGGTGAGGCTCCGCTGAGATCGCAAGCACAACGTGCCCATCGGCTGAGGCCTCGGCGTACTCGGCAACGGCGTCATTGATCGCATGCAGATCCGCGGCGCCTGAGATGGTGAAGTGAGACGAGGCGGCGAAGGCACGGGCGGCCCTGCCGAACACATGACGCAGCAGCGTGACCGGCTCGCACCACAGAACCACGTCACCGTCGAGCGCGTGCTCCCGGACCGGCCATTCGCCGTTCTGCGGAATCCCCGCTTCAGAGGCCAGGTCGCTGCGGCGGAAACGCATCCGTACCTCAGTGCCCCCGTCGGCTGGACTCCTGAACTCGGCTTGGTCGGCGAGCGCACTGATCAGCGGCAAGCCCAAACCCATGTGATCGGGTGCGTTCGAGAGCCTGTTGATGCCGGTCCCGTGGTCGGTGACAACTACATCGACGCGGTCATCGACGTAGTGCACGGTCACGTGCATCGCGCCGAGCCCGCCGCCATAGGCGTGCAGCACCACGTTGTTGCACGCCTCGCTGACCGCGGTCTTCAGGTCTGTGGCGAACTCCTCGTCGAACTCTGCGGCCTCCGCCAGCCCCGCCAGCACCGCTCGAACCAGCGCCACATTCTCGGGCCGATTCTCAAATTCAAGGCGAACGCACGCAGGTTCCTGAATCACCGCTATGTCCAAAGTACCGCACGGAAAGTTCATCTGTTCAAGACGAGACTTCCTCATTTATGGTGCTGATAACCGTCCTGACAGATATTGACCCGCACCGAGGACGACGGTGCCATTCGCCCATTCGGCGCATGGGCGCACCGCGCCGTGGTTGCCCGCGGGCGTTCGAGTCCGTCGGCTCGTCAAGCGGTGGGTCAGCTCAATCGACCCGCGTCCGCGCGGCCGCGGACGGGATCGTCGCCGTCCAGCTCGATCGCGGCTGAAAGCCTGCGCAACGACTTGCTGAGGATGCGCGAGACCTGCATCTGTGAGACACCAACCGCTTCAGCGATCTCACTCTGGGTCCTGTCCTCGACGAATCGCAGCGCCAGCACGCGCCGATCACGGTCTGAGAGGCCACGCGCCGCCGGCGCGATTGACGCGGTGAGGTTGACGAGGCCGTAGTGCTCATCAATCTGGCCGATCGAGTCGCCGAGCGTGCCGGCCTCACCGTCGGCGTCGTCATACGGCGTGTCGAGCGAGACCGCGTGGTGGGCCACAGCCGCCTCAGCCGCCTCGAGCACCTCCACGACACTGATCTCGAGGAACTCGGCGACCTCATTGTAGGTCGGCTCACAGCCCGTATCTGCCGCGAGCTGCCGCTCTGCCTGCGAGACCTGCAGCGCCAGCTCCTGAATACCGCGCGGCATGTGCACCGCCCAGCCCGCATCGCGGAAGTACCGTTTCAGCTCGCCGAGGATGGTCGGGACCGCAAAATGCTGGAACGCGATACCGCGGTCGGCGTCATAGCGGTCGACCGCCTTCACCAGACCCAGGCTCGCGACCTGTTCAAGGTCATCGAGTGGCTCACGAGCACCGCGGTACCGGCGCGCGAGCTTCTTTGCCAGCGGCAGGTAACGACTGACGAGCTCCTCGCGAGCAGTCTGATCCCGATGTTGCTGCCAGCGGCGGAACAACTCCTGCGACGATGCGTCCCGCTGCTCGAGGGTGGGTGACTCGTTCATGGTCTGGCTCCTTTCGGTCCGCCGGCCACCTCAAAGCCTACTCCGGGCGGGCGGCGTATCGGTCCGGCCAGCGTCAGGCTAGGTTGACGGTTGAGTCAGCCCGGCGACCGCAAGCAGTCGCCTGGCGCTCACAACGTGCAGGCTCTCGATCAGCCGTCCGTCGAGCGTCGCAACCCCGCTCCCGGAGCTGCTCGCCTGCTCGAACGCGGCGATCACGCGGCGAGCGTGCTCAACCTCCTCAGCTGACGGCGAGAACAGCCTATTGCACGCCTCGATCTGGTTCGGGTGAATCAGCGTCTTGCCGTCGAATCCGAGCGCCCGCCCAGCACGACACTCGGCCTCGAACGCAGCCTGCTCGGCCACGTTGTTGTACACACCGTCCAGGATCTGCTTCCCGGCTGCGCGTGCTGCCAGCAGGCTCAGCGCGAGACTCGTCTGGAGCGGCGCGCGTCCCGGCAGATCCTGGGCGCCGAGCTCACTGAGGAGGTCGTTGGTGCCGACCACGAGCACGTCCAGCCGCTCGGTTGAGGCCGCGATCGAGTCGGCTCCGATCACGGCGGCGGGCGTTTCGATCATCGTCCAGATCCGCAGGCGATCGGGCGCTCCCAGGGAGGCAAGCCGGCGTTCAACGCCGTGAACGTCGCCGGCGGTGTCGATCTTGGGCATCAGGATCGCCTCAGGTCCCGCCGCGATCGCCGCCTCGAGGTCGGCCTGGCACCACTCGGTCGCGATTCCGTTGACACGGATCGCGACGATGCGCTCACCGTAGGCGCCCGCGCGAACGGCATCGCATACCCGCGCCCGCGCCTCCACCTTCGCTGCCGGCGCGACTGCATCCTCAAGGTCGAGGATCAGAGCGTCGCAGGCCAGCTCACGCGCCTTCTCGAGCGCGCGCACGTTGGCACCCGGCACATACAGCGCCGATCGCAGTCGTCGATGGGGCGCTGGCACGGAGCGCATCGTACGTGAGCGACAATCAAAGACATGAAAATGCGTCAACTCGGATCACACGGCCCCCGGGTCTCGGCGATCGGCCTCGGGTGCATGCCCATGTCGGGCACCTACGGAAGCGTCAGTGACGCCGAGGGGATCGCGACGATCCATCGGGCGCTCGACCTGGGCATCAACCTGCTCGACACCGCCGACGTCTACGGCGAGGGGCACAACGAGGAGCTGGTCGGTCGCGCGATCCGCGACCGCCGCGACGAGGTCGTGCTCGCCACCAAGTTCGGCATCGTCAGGTCGGACCCGGCCACCGGTGCTGCCGGCGGGTACAGCGGCCGCCCGGAATATGTTCACGCCGCCTGCGAGCGCGAGCCTCAAGCGACTCGGCGTCGACCACATCGACCTCTACCAGCAGCATCGCGTCGACCCGGACACGCCGATCGAGGAGACGGTCGGTGCGATGGCGGAACTCGTCGACGCGGGCAAGGTCCGCTACATCGGCCTCTCGGAAGCGCTCGCCCCGGACCTGCGCCGCGCCGCTGCGGTGCATCCGATCACGAGCCTGCAGAGCGAGTACTCGCTGCTGGAGCGCAGCGTGGAGGGCGGAGATCCTCGACACCTGCGAGGAGCTCGGCATCGGCTTCCTGCCGTTCTCGCCGCTCCTCCGCGGCCTGCTCGCCGGCAGCCTGACGGCAACCACTGAGCTGGAGCCCGGCGACTTCCGCGCCGCCGACCGCTTCCCGCGCGTCGGGCCCGAGCACCTCGCCGCCAACGCCGAGCTCGCGGAGGTCGTGGTGGAGATCGCGGACGCGCACGACGCCAGTCCCAGCCAGGTCGCGCTCGCATGGCTGCTCGGCCGCCACGCCGTGGATCGTGCCGATCCCGGGCACCAAGCGCACGGCCTACATCGAGGACAACGCCGGCGCACCGGATGTCGAACTGACGCCAACGGACCAGGCGCGCCTGGCGGACCTCGCCGCGGGCGCTCAGGGCGCGCGCTACGGCGGCGGCCAGGCCACACCCGACTGGGTATCGGCTCCACTTGATCAGCGTTCTGTGGGAAGCTGAGCGGCGATGAAGAGCTGGGATCTACAGGCCGTCGCGCTGAGCCCGCACTCGCCGGAGATCCTCGAGAGCGGCGACGACGGCCGCGCGATCGTGCTCGAGCTTCCAGCCGGTGGCAGCCTGCGGGAGCATCAGGTGCATGAGCGCGCCTGGGTCGTGGTGATCAGCGGTGAGGTCGCGATCAGCGCTGACGGCGCCCGAGTGCAGGGCGGCCCGGGGCTGATGGTCAAGTTCGAGCCGGGTGAGCGCCACCGGGTGGACGCGCTCGAAGATTCGAGGGTCCTGCTGCTGCTGACCCCATGGCCCGGCGACGGCCACCCCGGCACGATGACGCTCGCGGACAAGCGCACGGTTCGTGAGCGCGCCGCCGAGCATCGACCGCCCGACTGAGCGCGTCGCTGATCCGCTGGAGATTCTCGCGCCGCTCAGTCGAGGTCCGGCAGCACGTCGGCGATCGAGTCGACCACACGCGAGGCGCGGTATGGCTCACGCTCAGCCTGCTCGCGCGTGGTCAACCCGGTCAGCACGAGGATCGTCTCGAGGCCGGCCTCCATCCCGGAGATGACATCGGTGTCCATGCGGTCGCCGATCATCGCGGTGCTCTCCGAGTGGGCACCGATTGCATTCAGTGCCGATCGCATCATCAGCGGGTTCGGCTTGCCGACGAAGTAGGGGTTGACGCCGGTTGCGCGCGTGATCAGCGCCGCAACCGAGCCGGTGGCGGGGATCGGACCGCGGTTCGAGGGGCCGGTTGCGTCGGGGTTGGTGGCGATGAAGCGAGCTCCGTTTGCGATCAGCCGGATGGCGGTCGTGATCCGCTCGAAGCTCAGCACACGCGACTCACCCAGTACGACGTAATCGGGATTGTTCTCGGTCATCGTGTAGCCCGCCTGATGCAGGGCGGTGATCAGCCCGGCCTCACCGACGACGAACGCGCTGCCACCCGGGCGTTGGTCGTCCAGGAAGCGCGCTGTGGCCAGCGCTGAGGTCCAGAGGTTGTCCTCGCCGATCTCGATCCCGAGCGCGCGCAGGCGTGCCGACAGGTCGCGCGGCGTGTAAATCGAGTTGTTGGTCAACACCAGGAACGGCAGCTCGCGCTCCCGCAATCGCGAGATGAATGCTTCCGCCCCCGGGATCGCGTGCTCCTCGCGGATCAGCACGCCATCCATGTCCATCAGGTAGGAGTGGATCTCGCGCCGGCGCGTCATACGGCAAACGTACCGATCTGCGCTGAGCTACGCTCGACCAAGGATGCGGGCGGCGACTTACGAGAGCTCCGGAGGCTCGGCAGTCCTCAGGGTCGGCGAGGTCGAGACCCCGATACCGGGCCCCGGCGAGGTGCGAGTCCAGGTCGCGCTGTCCGGCGTGAACCCGACAGACTGGAAGCGGCGCCGACGTGAGGCGCCGGCCACCGGCAGGATTGCGATCCCCAACCAGGACGGTGCCGGCACGATCGACGCCGTCGGCGATGGGGTCGACCCCAGCCGCGTAGGCCAGCGTGTCTGGGTGCTGCTGGCCGCTCATCACGGTGGCTGGGGCACCGCCGCGCAGTACACCGTCGTGCCGGCCGCGCACGCGATCCAACTTCCGGACGATGCCTCATTCGAGCTCGGCGCGTCACTCGGAGTGCCGGCACTGACCGCGGCCTACTGCCTCTACACCGACGGTCCTGTCGCCGGCCGCGCGGTGCTGGTCTCCGGCGGCGCCGGCGCGGTCGGGCACTACGCGATCGAGCTCGCCAGGTTCGGGGAGGCGGGTCACATCGTGGCGACCGTCAGCGGCCCTGAGAAGGCCGAGCTCGCCCGCGCGGCTGGGGCCAGGACCGTCGTCAACTACCGCAGCGCTGACGCCGCCGAGCAGATCCGTGCCGCCACCCCGGACGGCATCGACCACTTCGTCGAGGTTGCGCTCGACCACAACCTCGAGCTCGACCTCGCGGTCGCCGCGCCACACGCCTCCATAGCCTCGTACGCCGCCGACGAATCGAGCGTCGCCCGGGTTCCCGTGCGACGGCTGATGGCGCCCAACATCACGCTCCGCTTCATGCTGCTCTACACCGTCGCGCCGGCGCAGCTGCGGGATGCGATCGAGCACACTGCGGCGGCCGTCGCCGCCGGGGCCCTGACGACGCCGCCGATCCACCGCTTCACCCTCGACCAGATCGCCGAGGCTCACGATGCGGTCGAGCAGGGCGCGATCGGCAAGGTCCTGATCGCTCTGTGATCGATGCGGAGCCGGCCGCGCGCTCGCTGGCCGGCTCCGGCTTACAGCTCGACGACCAGCCCCGGGTCGAAGCCGTCGACCGTCTCCTGCGGATAGCCGCGCTGGTTGCTGACCAGGCGCGTCCCGTTGATGACCGTGTCGACGGTCCGGTGGATGTGGCCGAACACCCACAGCGTGGCCGCATCGCCGTCCATCATCTCGCTCAGATCGCTCGCGAACGCTCCGGCGATCGCCTGCAGCACCGGATGATCGGGCCGGCGTCGCACGATCGGCGCGTGGTGTGTGAACACGACCGTGGCGCCGAGGTGGGACTCGGCAAGGCACGTCGCCAGCCAAGCGCGGCTGGCGACGTGAATGTCACGTGTGTCGTCCGGGCGGAGCGGACGGCCGCGCTCCGACGCCTCGATCTGCTTGTAGTCGTTGACCAGTCGTGCGCAGATGCGCATCGAGTTCGCGCGCTTGGCGCTCCCGGCGAAATCGAAGTCGCTCCACAACGAGCAGCCGAGGAAACGCACGCCGTCGATCACGACCGCCTCGTTCTCGAGCACGTGCACGTTCGAGCCGACCGCCGCCGCGCGCATGCTGTCGAGCAGCCCTGGAAGGTCGTGGCCGTAGAACTCATGGTTGCCGGCGATGTAGAGCACCGGGCGCCCGTCGAACCGGCTGGCGGCCCATTCGACCCCGGCCGTCCCGGGCGCGATGTCTCCCGCCAGCAGTATCACGTCCGCGTCGACCGGCCCCGGCTCAAACGGAGCGTGCTCCAGATGCAGGTCGCTGAGTATGTGGAGCTTCACGCGGTGTGCGCGCGCGATGCGTACGTCAGGTACGGCAGCTCGAACTCGTCGCGGCCGGCGAGCTGAGGGTGGCGCTCGAGCAGTTCCCGAATCGCCGCCCTGATGGCCCTCTGGTCCGCTTCGCCGGCGACGATGAAGTAGCTGCGCGATGCGACCAGCTCGAGCAGGCCGTCGGGGGTCATCGGCGAGCTCCACTCGGTCACGAAGTACTCGACCTGCCCGAACTCGGGGCCGAACCGCGGGTTGCTCGGGTCGTACCCGGCGTGGTCAGCACCCGCCGACACGATCTCAGTCAGTTCACGGACCCAGTCGACGCGTTCGTCACGGTGATTCCAGATCGAGCCCGAGTCGGCCTCCGGGCCTGAGCACACGCGCGACCTCGGCGGAGGCGCGCGACACATCCACCCAGTGCCATGCCTGACCGACGAGCACCGCATCGACCGCGCCGTCATCCAGCGGGATCTGTTCAGCGGTTCCCGTCAATGCCGGCACGTCCGGCAGCGCCCGCCGCAGCCGCTCGAGCATCCCAGCCGACGGATCGACAGCCGTGACCTCGGCGCCGCCCGCGGCGATCATGCGCGTCAGTTTGCCGGTGCCGGCCCCCAGATCAAGGACCCGCGGGGAACCACTCGGCAGCAGCCAGTCGACGGCGGCCTCTGGATAGTCCGGCCGTGCCCGCTCATACACAGAGGCGGCGACGCCGAACGAGTTCGCCTGCGCAGCGTGCCGGTCTGCGTCTGCGGCGCGATCAGTTTCAGCCACACACTCAGGCTAGCGCCGGCGCCTGGGGCTGCTCGAGGCTGGTCAACGAACCTACGAGCGCGCCCCATTTGGGCACCCCACCGCCGACCACGTGCAGCACTTCGACGGCGCCCGCGCGCTGCAGCAGGCTGGCGGCGGTGCCGGCGCGTTGGCCTGATGCGCAGATCACCAGCAGCGGGCGGGTCCGGTCGATTCCCTCTGGGACCCCATCCAGGTCATGCCACGGAACGTTGATCGAGCCCGCGATATGCCCGGTCTCGAACTCGGCTGACTCACGCACGTCGAGGACCTGCGCCGGACGTTCGCCGACGAGCTGCGGTCCGATGTCCTCGACTCTGATCCGCTGCAGGGTCGCGAGCGGCCGGCCCTCGGCATTCCAGCTCGTCCACCCGCCTGCCAGCAGCCCACCCCGGCGGACCGCGTCGGCCAGACCGACCGCGGCGGCGAGCCCGCCGGCCCTGCGGCCGTCCTCGTCGTCACGCCCCACGAACACGATCTGCGACGCATCGGCGGCCAACCAGGCGAGCTTTGTGCCGAAGCCACCGCGATGCAGCGGGATCGAGATCGACCCGGGTACGTGGCCCTCAGAGAACTGCATGTCGGTGCGAACGTCGACCACCAGCGCGCCGTCGCGCAGGCGCTGCCCGAGCTCACCGGGGTGCAGCCGCGCGAGCACGACACCGTCCGTCAGCAGTGGCCCGCGGTTGAGTGCGACGATCGCCTTGAAGTTGGGTGGCTGGGCGCCGAGCTTGGCGATCGACGCGTCGACGAACCGTTGCTCGTCCTCGATCGCGAGCATCTCGTTGTGATGGCGCTCGAAGCCGATCGTGGATGCGACCTTGAGGTCCATGCCCGGCCCGCCGCACATCGAGCCGCCCAGATGGCCAGGCCAGACCTCGACATGGTCGGGCAGAGGCAGCAGGCGGTCGCGGAGCGAGTGATAGATGTCCCGCGCACCCTGGGTGCGCTCGACCGCGAGGTCCGGTCGCGCCACATCGCCGACGAACAGGGAGTCGCCGGTGAGTACAGCCCACGGATCCCTGCCACGACGCAGGTCGGCGAGCAGGAAGCAGGTGTGCTCGGGGCGATGGCCGGGCGTATGCAGAGCCCGGATCTGCAGCGCGCCCAGCTCGAGTTCGTCCCCGTGCTCGAACGGCTCGTGCGGAAACTCGGGCGCAACCAGCCGGTGGACGTGGATTGTCGCGGCGGTCGCTGCTGCCAAACGGCCATGACCGGAGACATGGTCGGCGTGGTTGTGGGTCTCGAACACGTCGGTGATGACGACATCCAGATATCGAGCCAGCTCGAGGTACTCGTCGATCTCGAAGCGCGGGTCGATCACGGCTGCCACGCCCGCCTTCTCGTCGCCCACGAAGTACGAGGCACAGCCCAGGTCGTCGTGCACCACCTGTCGAAAGATCATCGCTCGCCCGCTCTCCTCACTGGCCGAAGCGTACGCCGCGGGCCAGCGCGATGGCCACGTGGACCGCGGCATAGCCACACACGACGGTGGCCGCGAGATAGCCCGCGACGAGACCGTAGCGGTGCGCGTCCCACATGTTGAGCAACTCCAGCTGCATGGTCGAAAATGTAGTGTATGCGCCACAGAATCCAGTGGCCATCAGCTGGCGTCGGTAGGTGGAGATCGGCAGTCGCTCCTGCAGCCGCGTCACCAGATACCCCAGCAGCAACGTGCCGCTGATGTTGATCGCCAGGATCACCCAGGGCCACCTCGCATCGCCCGCAGGAAACAGCGTGCTCAAGCCCACGCGCGCAAGCGTGCCCGCCACGCCGCCGGCGTACACGGCAGCCAGCTCGCGCCGGTCCAGCCTCATCAATCAGAATCCGGCGCCGTGATCATCGAAAGTGGCGGGAGAAGGATTCGAACCTTCGAAGGCTGAGCCAACGGATTTACAGTCCGTCCCCTTTGACCGCTCGGGAATCCCGCCAGGGAGCGCTAGTTTAGTCGCCCTCGCGCAGACGCTGGGCCTCCGGCAGCGCCTCGAGCTTCTTCAGCGTGTGGTTCTCGATCTGGCGGATGCGCTCGCGCGTGACGTTGAAGGCACGGCCCACCTCCTCGAGCGTGTAAGGGCGCTCGCCGCTCAGCCCGAACCGCATCTCGATCACCTCGCGCTCTCGCTCCGGCAGCGCGGCCAGGGCACGCCGAAGGTTCTCGCGGCGCAGGCGCTCTGCGGCCTGCTCGAAGGGCGACTCAGCGGTTTGGTCCTCGACGAAATCCCCCAGCTCCGAGTCCTCCTCCTCCCCGACCGGCTTCTCCAGCGAGATCGGCTGCTGCGCCATCCGCAGAACGTCGCGCACCTCGCGCACGGTCGTATCGAGCTCGGCTGCAATCTCCGCCGGCGTCGGCTCGCGGCCGAGCTGCTGGACCAGCTGACGCTCGACGTGAATCACCTTGTTGAGCTTCTCGACCATGTGCACCGGGATCCGGATCGTGCGGCCCTTGTCCGCGATCGCGCGGGTCACGGCCTGTCGGATCCACCAGGTGGCGTAGGTCGAGAACTTGTAGCCACGCCGGTAGTCGAACTTCTCGACGGCGCGGATCAATCCCATCGAACCTTCCTGGATCAGGTCAAGGAACGTCAGTCCACGCCCCAGATACGACTTGGCAATCGACACCACCAGTCTGAGGTTGGCCTCGATCATGTGCTGTTTGGCGGCCATGTCGCCGCGCTCGATCCGCCGCGCGAGCATCACCTCCTGTTCGGCCGTGAGCAGGCTCACACGACCGATCGAGCGCAGATACAGCCGCAGCGAATCGAGACTCGGTTCGACCGTCAGATCGACCTCGACCGGCTTGTCGCGACCGCGTGACGTGTCGGGGTCGGCGGCCGCCGCGGCACGTGCCTCGACGCTGCCCAGTTCAGAGCGAGCGAGCTTGCCGTCCGACTCGACGACCGTGATCCCCTGATCGTCCAGGTAGGAATGAAGCTCCTGCACCTGTTCCTTGGTGGCCTCGAACTCCTCGAGGCACGACGCGATCTGCTCGAACGTGAGAAACCCGCGCTCCTGCCCCTCCGCAATCAGACCGCGGAACTCATCGAGCTCCGAGATCGGCGCCTCATCACTGAGCAAAGCGGTTGCGTTATCGCTCAACCTCCGACTCCTTCCGGATTCCGGACCACAGGCAACGACGAGCCTCTGAACGGCGGCTCCTCTCCTTTATCTCTCCCTCAAAGAGATCCGCGAGTGATACCACAGTTTTCCGCAAGTTCGTGCGTTCTGCCACTACATCGTTTTCGAAAGGATCGGGCGCCGGTCCAAAAGCGCCCGATCATGGCGGTCCCCCGAGCCCGATAAACGCCTGCTCTAACCTCTACTGAGATGACCAGTGGTCCACTCACTTCTGTTCAGCCGCCCGACGTTCAGTCGCGGCTTCCACTCGTCCAGCTGAGCCTGACCCAGGTCGGCGTGGTCAACGTCGAGAAGGTGATCCGGCTGCATTACGACGGCACCGACCACCTGTTCTGGGCACGGTTCGAGTGCGTCGTCGAGTTGGGGTCAGAGCAGAAGGGCGCTCACATGTCGCGCTTCGAGGAGGTCGTCAACGAGGCGATCGGCGAGGTTGTGCTCGGCGAGTCGCCGTTCCGAGCCGAGACGCTGGCAGAGCACATCGCGCAACTGGTCCGCCAGCGCCAGGGAGCCAGGCGCGCAGAGGTCACTGTCGAGGCCCGCTTCCCGGAGCACAAGCCTGCACCCGTCTCGGGCATCGAGACTCAGGAGCTCTACACGTTGCACGGCTGTGCGGTCAGCACCGAGTCCGGCACGAGGCGGCTGATCGGCGTGGCGGCACAGGGTATGACCGCCTGTCCGTGCGCCCAGGAGCTGGTCGCGGCCGGAGCCCGCACCCGCCTGCATGAGGAGGGCTACGGGAGCGATGAGATCGACCGCATTCTCGAGGCTGTCCCGGTTGCGACCCACAACCAGCGCGGTCTCGGCACGCTGCACATCGGCCTGCCCGAGGGCTCGGATATCGAGATCGACGCCCGCGTCCTGCTGGAGGTCGTCGAACAGTCGATGTCGTCTGAGATCTACGAGCTGATGAAGCGCTCCGACGAGGCGCATGTCGTCGAGAAGGCCCACCGCCGCCCGCGCTTCGTGGAGGACTGCGTCCGCGAAATGATCAAGGGCGTGGTCGAGCGCCTGCCCGAGCTGCCCGATCAGGCGTTCGTCTCAGCGCGCCAGGAGAACCTCGAGACGATCCACCAGCACAACGTGATCGCCGAACGCTTCGGCATGCTCGGCGAGATCCGGGCCGAGCTCACTACCCGGCGAGCCCGAGCCCCGCCACATGAGCCGGCGCGCCTGGCTCGACTCAGCCGGCTGAGGTGATCCGCTAGCGTCAGCGTCATGCCTCTAGTCCCGATGGTCATCGAGCGCACCGCTCGCGGCGAGCGCGAGTTCGACATCTACAGTCGTCTGCTGAACGAGCGGATCATCTTCCTCGGCTCGCCGATCGACGACCTGGTCGCCAACCTGGTCGTCGCGCAACTCCTGCATCTGGAGTCCTCGGACCCGGACAAGGACATCTCGATCTACATCAACTGCCCCGGCGGTTCGATCTACTCCGGCCTGGCCATCTACGACACGATGCAGTTCATCAAGCCGCAGGTACAGACGATCTGCGTCGGCATTGCGATGTCGATGGGCTCGCTGCTGCTGATGGCCGGCGCGCCCGGCAAGCGATTCTCGCTGCCCAACAGCCGGATCCTGATCCATCAGCCGTCGTCCGGCTTCGAGGGCCAGTCCACTGACATCGAGATCCACGCTCGCGAGGTTCTGAACATCCGCCGCAGGATCGACGAGATCTACGCCCACCACACCGGGCAGCCGGTCGAGAAGGTCCACGCGGACATGGAGCGCGACCGCTTCTTCAAGGCCGACGAGGCGGTCGAGTACGGCCTGATCGACAAGGTCCTCGACAAGCACTGACGCACCGGCCAGCGGGTCTCGCCGGAACCGACCGGATCTACTACCCTGCGCCGACATGGCCCACGACGACGATTTCGACGAGACGATCTCGAGGACGAGGATCCGTTCGAGGACGACTCTGAGCTCGACGATCCCGAGGCATTCGACGACCTCGATTTCGACGAGGACGAAGAAGAGGAAGAGGACCTAGCTGAACTTCTGACGTACAGGGCGCAGAACGCACACCGTACGTCAAAGGTTCGTTCGCGTTACGCGACCGCGTGCTCGATCGAGCCCGAAGATCAGGTTCGCGGTGATGGAATCCTGATGCAGGTCACCGTTGACCCAGGATCGTGGCCAGTCGTCGCTCCAACGCGGCGGCCAGCACCTCACGCACGGGACCCTGCTCGAAGCGTTCGACAAGCGCCGCCAGAAAGCCCTCGATCACCAGCTGCTTGGCCTCATCCTCTGGGATGCCGTGGGCGCGCAGGTAGAACAGCTGCTCGGGGTCGACCTGCGCGACCGCGGCGGCGTGCGTGCAGCGCACATCGTTCGCCTGGATCTCGAGACCCGGGATCGAGTCGGCGTGCGCGCGCTTGGAGATCAACAGGTTGCGCGAATCCTGAAACGCGTCGGTCTTCTGGGCGCCCGGGTCGACGATGATGTTGCCCTTCCAGACGGCACTCGAGCGGTCCTGTAGTACCCCGCGGAACGATAGGTCCGAGGTCGTGTTCGGCGCCGCGTGCTCCTGGGTCGTGTCAAAGTCGATGTGCTGCGAGCCGTGGGTCGCATAGGCACCGGTGACACGGGCGTCGGCACCCTCGCCCGCGAGCCTCGTCTCCATCAGCACATGACCTGATCGCGAGCCGAACCCCAGGGCGACCCAGTCGAGCGAGGCGTCACGACCGACCGTTGCCCGCTGTGCACCAAAGATCCATGCATCCTCTGAGAGGCCCTGTCCGCAGACGTAACGAAGCCGCGCGTTGGCGCCGATCTCGAGCTCGGTCGCGACGTTGAGCACGCAGTCGCCATCGGAGAGGTACTGCTCCCAGACCTCGGCCTGAGAGCCCTCCTCGAGCACGATCCGGATCCGCGTGTTGGCCAGCTTGCCGACGGGAACCACGGTCGTCAGCGCGATCGGCTGCTCGACGGCCACCCCGCGCGCGACGGACACCACCGTCTCCGCGTCGCTGAGAAGCACCTCCACGCCCGCCGGCAGATCCGCGACCGGCAGGTCCCAGAGCGTGCCCGCTGCAGCCGAGCCCAAGGCCGGCTGCAGCGGCGTCAGCTCATACCGGTCCAGGTCAAGCGCCGTGATGTCGGTGAACTCCCAGCCAGCGCGGCCTTTGAACGTCGGGAGGTCCACAAGCGCAGGGGGTGAGGCGGCCGGATCAACCAATGGAGCCTTCCATCTGCAGCTCGATCAGCCGGTTCATCTCGACCGCGTACTCCATCGGCAGTTCCTTGGTGATCGGCTCGATGAAGCCGTTGACGATCAGCTTCGAGGCCTCCTCCTCGGGGATGCCGTGTGACATCAGGTAGAAGAGCTGGTCCTCGCCGACCTTGGAGACGGTCGCCTCATGGCCGACGTTGACGTCGTCCTCGGAGATGCGGATCGTGGGGTACGTGTCTGAGCGCGAGTCCTCGTCGAGCAGCAGCGCGTCACAGACGACCTTCGACTTCGCCCCATGGGCGCCCTTGGCGATCTCAAGCAGGCCACGGTAGGAGCCGCGTCCACCGTCCTTGGAGATCGACTTGGCGAAGATGTTCGAGGTCGTGTTCGGCGCAGCGTGGATGATCTTGCCGCCGGCGTCCTGGTGCTGGCCGCGCCCCGCGAACGCGATCGAGAGGATCTCGCCATGCGCGCGCTCACCCATCAGATAGACGCTCGGGTACTTCATCGTGAGCTTCGAGCCCAGGTTGCAGTCGACCCACTCGACGGTCGCGTCCTCCTGGGCGACGGCGCGCTTGGTGACGAGGTTGAAGACGTTCGCCGACCAGTTCTGGACGGTCGTGTAGCGGATCCGGGCACCGGGCTTGGCGATCAGCTCAACAACGGCCGAGTGCAGCGAGCTTGCGCTGTAGGTCGGCGCGGTGCAGCCCTCGACGTAATGCACGTAGGAGCCCTCGTCGGCGATGATCAGCGTCCGCTCGAACTGCCCCATCGACTCGGTGTTGATGCGGAAGTACGCCTGCAGCGGCATCTCGACGTGAACGCCGGGCGGCACATAGACGAACGAACCGCCGGACCAGACAGCGGAGTTGAGCGCCGCGAGCTTATTGTCGTTCGGCGGGATGATCGTCGCGAAGTACTCCTTGACGATGTCCTCGTGTTCACGCAGCGCCGTGTCCATATCAGTGAAGATCACGCCCTGAGCCTCCAGATCCTTGTTGATCTGGTGGTAGACGACCTCTGACTCGTACTGCGCCCCGACACCGGAGAGGAACTTGCGCTCGGCCTCCGGGATACCGAGCCGGTCGAACGTGTTCTTGACGTCCTCAGGCACGTCGTCCCAGGAGCGCTCGGCGCGCTCGGAGGCACGGACGAAGTAGTGGATGTCGTCGTAATCGACCTCGGCGAGCATCGGCGAGCCCCATGTCGGCTGGGGCTTCGCGAAGAAGTGCTCGAGCGCCTTCAGGCGGAAGTCGCGCATCCACTGGGGCTCTGACTTGAACTCGGAGATCTTCTCGACGATCTCACGGTTGATCCCCTTCGGCGCCTTGTAAAGGTAGTTCTCGGCGTCGTGGAAGCCGTAACGCTCGTCGTAGTCGGAGTTGATGTTGGCGAGCTGCTCGTTCTCGGTCAGCTCGGTGCCGATGGTTGGCTCGGTTGTGGCCATGACTAGTTCACCTCCAACTTGATGATGTCGTTGTCGATGATCACCGCAAAGGTGTCCACCGGTTCATATGCGGGCAGTGTCCTTGGCCGACCCGTCTTGAGGTCGAAGAGAGAGCCATGCCGCGGGCACTCGACCGTGCAGGCGAGCGGATCGAACGGACCCTCGGCTAGCGGTCCGTCGTCGTGCGAACAGCGGTCCTCTATAGCGTAGAAGGTCCCATCACAGTTGAACACGCCGATCTCAAGTCCGTCGTGCTCGACGATCTTGGCCTGGCCTGGCTCGAAGCGCCGTGATCGGGCAGACGTCGACCAGGCTCATGCCGTCTCCGCCTCCCACTCGACCTCGTGCCCGAGCGCTGCCGCCTTGACAACCTTCAACGAAAGCATCGCGCACTTCATGCGCGTGGCTGAGATCTCGATCCCGAGCAGGTCGAGCACCGTCTGACGGTCCAGCGCCAGCAGCTCCTCCGTGGTCTTGCCCTTGAGCTCATCGGAGAGCATCGAGGCTGATGCCTGCGAGATCGCGCAGCCGTGCCCGTCGAAGGCGACCTCTGTCACGCGCCCGTCATCGTCGAGCGCCACCTGAAACGTGAGCTCGTCTCCGCACAGCGGGTTGAGGTCATGGGCCTCCATGTCGACGCGCTCGAGCGAGCCGTGATTGTGCGGGTACTTGTAGTGCTCGAGGATGTATTCGCGGTAGAGCTGGTCGTCCATCGTTGATCTCGTTCTATAGCTGCAGCGTCCGGCGGACGCTCTCGAGGCCGGCGATCAGGCGATCGATGTCTGCCGAGCTGTTGTGTACGGCCAGCGACGCGCGCGTCGTCGAGCCAAGCTTGAATCGCCGCATCAACGGCTGCGCGCAATGGTGCCCGGTGCGAACGCACACGCCCTCTCGCCCGAGGATCTCGCCGATGTCGTGCGGGTGCGCACCGTCGAGCGCGAACGACGCCAGCGCGCCGCGCGCGGTCGCGTCCAGGGGGCCGTGGATCGTCAGGCCCGGCACCTCCGCCAGCCGTTCCAGCAATTCGTAGGTGAGCGCCAGTTCATGCGCACGAATCGACTCGATCCCGATCGCCTGGATGAAGTCGACGGCCGCTCCGAGTCCGATCGCCTCCGCGATCTGCGAGGTGCCCGCCTCGAACTTGCCGGGCAGCTCCGTCCAGGTTGAACTCGCCTCGAACACCTGCTTGATCATGTGCCCGCCGCTGATGAACGGCGGCATCTCCTCGAGCAGCTCGCGACGGCCGTGCAGCACACCGATACCGGTCGGCCCGTAGGCCTTGTGACCGGTCCAGGCGTAGAAGTCAGCATCGATCTCTCGCAGTTCGACGGGGATCTGCGGAACCGCCTGGCTGCCGTCGATCACGACCAGTGCGCCGGCCGCATGGGCGCGTCGTGTGATCTCAGCCACCGGGTTGATCGTGCCGAGCACGTTTGAGACGTGCGCGACGCACACGAGCTTCACGGCGCCCTGCTCGAGCAGCCGATCGTAGGCGTCGAGATCGAGCGTTCCGTCGTCCAGCACCGGGATGTACTCGAGCCGGGCGCCACGTTCGGCGCAGACCAGCTGCCACGGCACCACGTCGGAGTGGTGCTCCATCTCGGTGACGAGCACGACGTCGCCCGCGTTCAGGTTCGAGCGGCCCCACGAATGCGAGACGAGGTTCAGCGACGCGGTCGCGTTGGCGGTGAAGATCGTCTCCTCGCGCGTGGAGCCCAGCCACGCCGCGATGCGTTCGCGCGCCCCCTCGTAGAGGTCGGTGGCCTCGATGATCAGCGGGTACACGCCACGATGCACCGAGGCACGGTGGTTCGTGTAGTAATCGACCATCGCGTCGATCACGACCTGCGGCGTCTGTGAGGTCGCGGCGGAATCCAGGTAGGTGAGCGGCCGTCCAGCGACCTCCCGGCGCAGGACCGGGAACTCCGCCGTCAGGTCGCGAATGGCGGCCGCCGGGTCGCTGGTGTGCGTCGCGCTCGTGGCCATCAGACCGCTGCTGCGTCGACCTCGTCGGTGATCCAGCCGTAGCCCTTCGCCTCGAGCTCCTCCACCAGCTCCGGGCCGCCCTCCTTGACGATCCGCCCCTGGTAGAGCACGTGCACATGACTCGGCTTCACGTAATGCAGGATCCGCTGGTAGTGGGTGATGATCAGAACCCCCAGGTCCGAGCCCTGCCGACCGGCGACCGTCTTGACACCCTCCGCGACGATCCGCAGCGCGTCGATGTCAAGGCCGGAATCGGTCTCATCGAGGATCGCGAGCGACGGCTTCTGAATCGCCAGCTGCAGGATCTCGAGCTTCTTCTTCTCGCCGCCGGAAAAACCGTCGTTGAGATAGCGGCGCGTGAACTCCTCGGGGACCGAGGTCAGCTCCATCGCAGCCTGCACCGTCTCACGGAAGTCACGCAGCGGGATCGGCTCCTCGCCCCTGGCGGCACGGTGCGCGTTGAGCACCGTCCGCAGGTATTTGGTGACGGTCACGCCGGGAACCGCGACCGGGTACTGGAACGCCATGAACAGGCCCATGCGAGCGCGCTCGTCAGTGTCAGCCTCGGTGATGTTCTCACCGCCCCAGATGATCTCGCCCTCGGTGACCTCGAGGTTCGGGTGGCCCATGATCACGTTGGCGAGGGTCGACTTGCCAGAGCCGTTCGGCCCCATCAGAGCGTGGATCTCTCCACCACCAACAGCCAGGTCGAGCCCGCGCAGAATCGGCTTGTCGCCCGCGCGCACATGGAGGTTTCGGATCTCTAGATCTGGCATCTGACTCTCAGGTTCGTGTTTTGAAATCGTCTAGGAGGCGCTGCCCGCGCGGCTGCGGTGGCTGGTTTCGCGTCGCGAGAACTCGACCAGCTCGGCCAGCGTCGTGGTCTGCAGCGAGCGGATGATCCCGCCCTGCACTCGCGTCCACAGCAGCTTGGTCGCGCACGGTGCGGCGCTCTCCTGCGGCATGTGCGAGCACACGATCCGCTCCATCTGGTCGTGCACGAAGCACTCCATCGGCGCGATCGGCCCCTCGAGCGCCCCGACCACGTCGTACATCGTGATCTCCGCTGGGTCCCGCGAGAGCCAGTAGCCGCCGTGAGCGCCGCGCGCACTCATCACAAGGTCAGCCTTGCGCAGCCTTGCCACCACCTGCTCCAGGTACGCCAGCGGCAACCCCTCGGCGTCGGCGATCGCCTTCAGGCTCGTCGGCTGCTCCGGCGTCTGCCGGCCGAGTTCGACCATCAGTCGCACGCCGTACTCGGCTTTGGAGGAGAAGATCATCAGATCTAAATCCTACCAACTCGGTAGGTGTTCCCCGGCGGCCCGCCCGCTGGCTGGGCCGCCGGAACCCGCGCGTCCGTTGGCCGCTGCCGATACCGTCCGTGCTCAACCGATGTCAGGCGCAGAAAAGACCACCCTCGCCGGATCAGCGGAGGTTGCTCGCTCGGCTGAACTCGCGCGCGCCAACGGACGCTTCGGGATCGACACCGAATTCATGTCCGAGGGCCGTTACCGCGCGCTCCTCTGCCTGACTCAGGTCGCGGTCGAGGATCCGAACGACCCGACCGGCATCCGCACGATCCTGATCGACGGGCTCGACCAGACGGTTGACGTCCGGCCGCTCGCACGGTTGCTGGCTGACCCCGAGGTTGAGGTCGTGCTCCACGCCGGTCGCCAGGACGCGGCGATCCTGCGGCGAGCATGGCAGACCGAACTCAGAAGCATCTTCGACACCCAGATCGCAGCGGGCTTCGTCGGTGAGAGCGCACAGGCGGGATACGGAAATCTGATCGCTTCCGTGCTCGGGCTGCGCGTCGGCAAGACCGCCAGCTACACGCGCTGGGATGCGCGGCCGCTGACCACCGAACAGCTCAGCTACGCGGCTGAGGACGTCGCTCACCTGCTGCAGCTCGCTGACCAGCTTCAGGACCGGCTGCGCGAGTCCGGACGGTTCGAGTGGGCGCTCGAGGAGTGCCGGCGGCTCGAGGGCGCGACTGACGAGCGCGATCCCGAGACGGTCTGGGAGCGCCTACCGCGAGTCGGCCAACTCGACCCACAGTCCCGCGCGGTTGCCAGGCGTTTGGCGGCCTGGCGCGAGCGTACCGCCGCGACTGAGGATCGTCCCGTGGGTCAGGTGCTGCAGGATCCGCCGCTGCTTGAGCTCGCCAAGCGCCACCCGCGCCAGCCCGGAGCGCTCGCGCAGATTCGTGGGATCCATCCATCTTTCATCAAGCGCCGCGGCGCTGAACTGCTCGAGGCGATCAGCGCCGGGCTCGCGGACCCGCCGATCCCGCGCGAGCCGCGCCGTGGCCACTCAGACCCGGGTGACACGCCACTGATCGCCCTGGCCGAGGCGCTGCTGCGCGCCCGCGCCATGGAGGCCGGCCTTGCCTACGAGCTGATCGCTTCGCGCAGCGACCTCGAGCAGATCATCGCCGCCGCACGGCAATCGGCGCCCGACCCCGACGTGCGCACGCTCGGCGGCTGGCGGCGGGAGCTCGTCGGCTCCGACCTTGAGTCGCTGCTCAGCGGTCGCGTCGCGGTGGCCGTCGGTGGCAACCGGCGGCTTGAACTGCATCCGCTCCAGTAACCTCGCCTCAGATGGCAACGGCCGACGAACTGCTCGCAGATCCCGAACTGCTCGGGAGCGCTTGGGATCTGGAGCCGATCGTCGATGGCAACGGTGCTGCGGGGGTCGAGCGACTGTTCGACGAGGCGCTCGAGCGCGGTGCGAAGTTCGCGCGGGCACACACGGGCCAGGTCGCGACGCTTGACGCCGTCGGCCTGCGCGAGGCGATGCTCGAGCTTGCCGCGATCCTGCAGCTGGTCGACCGCGCCGGCAGTTACGCGATGCTGCGATTCACCACGGACACCGTCGACCCGGCCCGCGGCGCGCTGCTTCAGAAGGTCCAGGAGCGCGGAACCGAGCTTGAGACGCAGCTGTTGTTCTTCGAGCTCGAGTGGGCAGCGCTGGACGACAACCGTGCGGACGAACTGCTCGACGGCGACGCTGACCTCGAGTTCTGCGCGCACTATCTGCGCAGCGCCAGGCGCTATCGGCCGCATCTCCTGACTGAACCCGAGGAGAAGCTGATGGCTGAGAAGAGCCTCACCTCGGGAGCCGCCTGGACGCGGCTGTTCGGCGAGCAGGTCGCAGCGATCCGAGTGGAGCTCGACGGCGAGGAGCGACCGCTTGACCTCGCCCTCAGCGCGCTGCTGAGTCCCGAGGGTGAGCAGCGTCGCCTCGCCGCGGAGGCGGTGAACGTGGCGCTGGCGCCCGGTCTGCGCACGCGCGCGTTCATCTACAACACGCTGGTCTACGACAAATCGGTTGACGACCGCTTGCGGAAGTATCCGCATTGGCTGGCCGCGCGTAACCTCGCCAACGAAGCCTCGGACGAGTCCGTCCTGGCACTGATCCAGGCAGTCCGGGCCCGCTATGACATCCCGCAGCGCTGGTACAGGCTGAAGGCTCGTCTGCTCGGCGTCGAGCGGTTGCGGGACTATGACCGCAGCGCGACCGTCGCCACCACGGAGCCGCTGTTCTCCTACGCGCAGGCACGCGAGCTCGTTCTCGACACCTACGGCGACTTCTCGCCGGAAGCGGGCGCGATCACACGGCGCTTCTTCGACGAGCACTGGATCGATGCTCCGGTTCGCGAGAACAAGCGCGGAGGTGCCTTCTGCGCAACGGTCTCCGGCCTGCACCCGTATGTGCTGCTCAACTACACGGCCCGCCGGCGCGATGTGATGACGATCGCGCACGAGCTCGGTCACGGGCTGCACGGAGCGCTCGCGGCCAGACAGGGCATCTTCCATCAGGGCACGCCGCTGACCGTGGCTGAGACCGCGTCGGTGTTCGGAGAGACGCTCGTGTTCGAACGGCTGCTGTCCGGAGCCGCTGGCGATCGCGAGCGGCTCGAGCTGCTGTCCGGCCGGATCGATGACGCGATCGCGACGGTCTTCCGGCAGATGGCGATGAACCGCTTCGAGCACCTCGTGCACACGCGACGACGCGACCAGGGCGAACTGTCGGTCGATGACATCTCCTCAGCATGGGTCGAGAGTCAGAGCGAGATGCTCGGCGATGCCGTCGAGATCACGGACGGGTACCGCCATTGGTGGTCGTATGTGCCGCACTTCATCAACACTCCCGGCTACGTCTACGCCTATGCGTATGGGCAGCTGCTCGCGCTCTCCGTATATGGGCGTTACCGCGAGGTCGGCGATTCGTTCGTCCCCAGCTACTTGGAGATGCTCGCCTCCGGCGGCTCGCTGGCACCGGAGCAGCTGGGCGGGATCGTCGGCATCGATCTGGCCGATCCAGGCTTCTGGGACGCTGGCCTCAAGCTCGTCGACGAGCAGCTGATCCAGGCCGAAGCACTCGCCGAGCGAGTGACCCCGGCCACCTGAGCGCCCGCCGCGGAGCGACGGGGCCGTCGCTCAACTATCGCCGTCCAAACGACGATAAGAGTCGCATGCTCTCGAATCTGAAGCGACGGCTCCGCCTGCTCGCGCGCACGCTCACCGCACCGATCGAGCGGATCGACACCGACTCAGAGCTCGAACAGCTGCGCGAGCGCGCGCGCGGCGCCGAGCTCGAGCACGCATCGATGCTGGAGCTGCAAGTGCAGGCCGCTGAGCTCCTCGAGACGCTCAACAAGCTCGATCGCGGCCTTGGTGCCATTCACGCCGGCGATCTCACGGCCGCAATCGACGCTGACGAGTTGCACCCCGCGGTCGACAGCTACAACCGAGTGCGAGAAGCGCTCCGCGCCAAGCTTGGCGACCATGCGAACCTCCGAGCGCTCACCGAGCGGCTCGAATCACTTTCGGGCGACTGCCTGACCGACCTCCGCCACGCGCTCAGCGCCATGAATGCCGGCGACCTGACCGTGGCGGTGATGCCGGTCACCAGGCCGCTCGAGGCCCACGCCGGCGAGAACCTGGGCCAGCTGCCCGAGGTCTTCAACGTGATGCTCGACGATGTCCACGCCACGATCGCCAACTACAACGGGATGCGCGTCAAGATCGCCTCGATGATCGGCGAGATCTCGCACAGCTCGGAGAGTCTCTCCGCTGCGTCTACGCAGATGGCCTCGACCAGCGAGGAGGCCGGCAGGGCGATCGCCGAGATCGCGCACGCCGTCGGCTCGGTCGCGCTGGGCGCGGAGCAGCAGGTCCGTGAGGTCGACGACGCCAAGCGCATCACCGACGAGCTCGCTCACGCCTCACGACTTTCGGCCGAGGCCGCAGACGAGACGGCCGCAGCCGCAGACGAGGCGCGCTCGCTGGCACGGGAGGGCGTTGCGGCGGCTGACAACGCCTCTGAGGCGATGCGGGCGGTCCGCGATTCGAGCGACGGCGCGAGCGACGCGATCCGCTCGCTTGGAGAGAAGAGCGACCAGATCGGCGGGATCGTCGAAACGATCACCGGCATCGCCTCCCAGACCAACCTGCTCGCGCTGAACGCCGCGATCGAGGCAGCGCGCGCCGGTGAGCACGGACGCGGCTTTGCGGTGGTCGCTGAGGAGGTTCGTCACCTCGCTGAGGAGTCTCAGCGCGCCGCCGCCAGCATCGCCGGCCTGGTCGAGCAGATCCAGCAGGAGACGGCTCGGGCGGTCGAGGTGGTCGAGTTGGGTGCCGATCGCACCCGTGACGGAGTCGCCACCGTCGAACAGGCACGTGACGCGTTTCTGCAGATCGGGCAGAGCGTCGAGGACATGAGCTCGCGGGTCGAGCAGATCGCCGCCTCGATCCGCCAGATCGCCGCCAGCGGTGCCCAGATGCGCGAGACCATGAACACCGTCGCTGCGGTCGCCGAATCCTCGAGCGCCTCGACCCAGGAGGTCTCAGCCAGCACCGAGCAGACCAGCGCATCCACCGAGCAGATTGCTGCCGGCGCCCAACAGCTCGCCTCCACGGCCGAGGAGCTGGAGCGGCTGGTCAGCCAGTTCGTCGTGGCCTGAGCCGGGTCTGCGAGAGCTTCTGGGCCTGATCGGATCCGATCAGGCGTCGGCCTTCACGTTGGTGTCGCCGGCGCGAACCTTGACGACGCCGTCCACGCCTTCCAGGTCGGCGGCAAGTTCCGCCACCGGCCCGCGCCCGAGCAGTCCCAGCCGGACGGTCACCGTCCGCTCTCCGGCGCGCAGCCGCTCACGCTCGACCGCCAGGGCGGCGATCGCGAAGGCGTGGTCTGAGCACACGGCGATCAGC
Organism: uncultured Actinomycetota bacterium; assembly: GCA_963790635.1. Classification (GTDB taxonomy): domain Bacteria; phylum Actinomycetota; class Thermoleophilia; order Solirubrobacterales; family Solirubrobacteraceae; genus Palsa-465. Next base: position 311,955 of record CAWBPJ010000007.1, read on the forward strand.
CGGCGCAGGACTCCCTCACCGTCGAGATAGGTGACCCGAATCGGCGAGATCTGCCGCGCGGCCGGCAGCCGCCTGCTCACGTACGGATACCCGACCGAGACCAGCAGGTAGGCAACGGTGCCGGCCGTCGCGATCACGGTCAGACCGCCACCGGCGGCCAGCCCGATGCCGGCGGTCGACCAGACTCCGGCCGCCGTGGTCAGGCCGCGAACGCTGTTGCGCTGCACGAAGATCAGGCCGCCGCCGATGAAGCCGATTCCAGACACGACCTGGGCTGCCACACGCGAGGGGTCGAGTTCGACCACCTGCCGGTGCAGCACGTCGGCGAAACCATAGGTGCTGACCAGCATGATCAGCGCCGAGCCGGTGCCGACCAACGCGTATGTCCGCATGCCGGCGTTCTTCTGGCGCACTTCGCGCTCCAGCCCGATGATCGTCGAGAGCAGCAGCGCGAGTCCGAGCCGCCAGAGCAAATCCCACTGCGAAAAAACCATTGCCTCCGCCTCCTTGCAGCCAATTACCGCAGAGCCCGCAGACGGATCACCTGCGGGCGGCGCCCGTTTGCGAAGCGGCCAGGCCCTTACGCGTGCCGGGCGCGACGCGTGCGGGAGCGCTCTTCCTGCGCCTCGACCACCTTCACGATCAGCTTCAGGTACTGGTCGATCCCGGTCGCGCGCGCGTCGCCGTGCTCGAACGCCTGGCGCCAATCCGCCAGGTGCCCCTTGGTCGCAAGCTCGTTGAATCGGTCGCGGCGGATCTCGAGCGTGACCTTGGCATCGGTCGGGAGCGCCTTGGTCACACTGGGTCCCGGCATCTCGATGCGGTAAAGCTGTACGTCGCCGCGGCCGTGCAGCTCAAGCCCCGCGATGATCTTCAGCGGGGCGAGCCCAGGCACCTCCTCGAGGAACCGGCTGATCGCCGTTTCGATCAGGGCCTTTGTGTCGGACGGGGCGGACAGAGCAGCCCAGTCTAGTCTCGAGCGCTCGACGTTCGCTAAACGGCTTCCTCTGACAACGTCTCCGGAGCCGGGGCTGCTCCCGGGTCGGAGACCGCCGCGGACTCGGCGACGATGCGCAGCCCCACACGATCCCCGACGGCGACGGACGCATCCTGGCTGGAGGACTCGACCAGCACCTTCTGGCCGCCGTCGAGTACAACCTCGAGCCGTACCGAAGCTCCGAGGAAGCTGCTGAGCGTCACCTCGCCCGCACCGGCCGCGTCCGGCACGATCGCAAGCGCCTCCGGCCGCAGCAGCGCCTCGACCGCTGAACCGGGCTGCCGCTCGCCGATGTTCAGCACGGTCAGGCGCTGGCCCAGAACCTGCACGTCGCCGCCGTCACCGAGTGCGTCCCGGTAGCCGGTTCATGGCGCCGACGAACTCCGCCAGCGAAGGCGGTCGCCGGATGCCGGTAGACGTTCTCCGGGGTGTCGAGCTGCTCGAGCCTGCCCGATTGCATGACGCCGACACGGTCCGCGATCGAGAGCGCCTCGGACTGGTCGTGGGTGACGAACAGCGTCGTGATCCCGAGCCGCTGCTGGAGACTGCGGATCTCAGCGCGAAGCTGCGTCGCGCACGCGCGCGTCGAGCGCCGACAGCGGCTCGTCGAGCAGCAGCACCTTCGGCTCGATCGCCAGCGCCCGCGCGATCGCGACACGCTGCTGCTGCCCGCCGGAGAGCTGATGCGGGTAGCGGTCTGCCGCCTGCGTCAGGCCGACCAGCTCGAGCAGCTCGTCGGCGCGCTTCAGCCGGGCCGCCTTGTCCTGGCCGCCGCATCCGCAGGCCGAAGGCGACGTTGTTGCGGGCATCCATGTTCGGGAACAGGCTGTACGCCTGGAAGACCATGCCCATGTCCCGCTTGTTGGCGGGGACATGGGTCACGTCCTCGCCGTCGACCAGCACGCGACCGGCGGTCGGGTAGTCGAAGCCGCCGAGGATCCGCAGCGCCGTGGTCTTGCCGCAGCCAGAGGGGCCAAGCAGCGCGATCAGCTCGCCGTCCTGCGATCTCCAGGTCGAGGCCCGCAAGCGCGGCAACCGTCGCCGAAGTGGCGTTGGACACCTTCGAATCGAATCATCAGATCACCCGGACCGAATTCGAGCCGCGCCTGCGCCCGGCGAGGAACGAAAGCATGAACAGCAGCAGGAAGACGAACAGCAGGCTCAGCACCGAGAGCGCGACCGAGACTCCCGGATTCGACGCGCCGAACTGCGATCAGCTGCACCGGCAACGTCACGTACAGCAGGATCGTCGCGATCACAACCTCGCCCATGCACAGCGCGACCGTCAGGAAGATGGCGCCCAGCACGGCGGTCTCGACGTTGGGCAGGATCACGCGCGCCAGCGTCGAGAACCACGACGCGCCGAGGCTGCGCGAGGCGTCGACGAGCGTGCGCAGATCGATCGCGCGCACGCCGGTGTCGATCGCGCGGTAGGTGAACGGCATCGCCAGGATCACGTAGATCGGCGTCAGGCCAGTGAGCGGGTGGTTGAACCAGAGCGACACCATCCATGACGGCGCGCTGCCCTGCAGCTGCGCCAGCCCGGCCGCGATCACGATCGGCGGCACCACGATCGGCAGGATCGTGACGCCCTCCATGCAGCAGCGTCAGCTGCGGCAGCCGCAGGCGCACGAGCACGACCGTCGGCAGCATCAGCCCGACGACGACGATCGCCGCGATCCCCGCGATCTCCAGTGAGGTGAACAGCGCGTCGCGCAGCGTCGCCGTTGCTGATGATCTGCGAGTAGTTGTTGAAGCCGTAGTTGCCGTTCTGCTGGAGCAGGCTGTACTTGATCGAGGCGAGCGATCGGGCCGACGAAGAAGATCACGGCCACGATCAGGATCACGACGCGCCAGGGGCGCGGCCGGCCGCTGCGACGGCGCGGGCTGAACGGCTGCGGCGGCGTCGGGCCCTCCTCGAGCTCGGCGATGCAGTCTGCCGGCGCCGCTGCGCCCGGACCACCGCCGCGCGACGGCGCTCATTGCAGCCACCTCCGGGCGCGGCGCTGGACCAGTCCAGTAGCCGACCATGATGACCAGCACGATCAGGATCATCTCGACGCCGAGCGCGAGCGCGATGCGGTCCTGGTTGACGAGCACGTTGCCGTTGATCGCCTCGTTGATCGCGGCCGGGCACCAGCGGGATCGCCGCGCCGACCAGCGCCAGCGCCGTCGCATAGGCGGAGAAGGCGTTGCCGAACAGGATCAGCAACGAGCCGATGAACGCCGGCGCCATCACCGGGACCGCGACGTGGCGCAGGTACGACGAGGCGCGACGCCCCGAGGCTCTCGGCCGCCTCCTGCCACTGCGGCCGCAGCCCCTCGAGCGCGGGCGTGATCAGGATCACCATCATCGGGATCTGGAAGTAGACGTAGACGAGCCCGACACCGAACAGCGAGGAGATGTTGAAGCCGTGCGCATAGAGGTCGATGCCGACGTCTGTTGAGCAAGTTCGTGACCACGCCCCGGGGCGCGGCCGAGCGTGGCGATGAAGGCGAACGCGAGCGGCACGCCGGCGAAGTAGGCGAGCACGCCGGAGGCGCTCGAGACGACGCGGCGCAGCATGCCGCCGGGCTTGCCGGCCACGACCGCGGCGGCCAGCCAGGTCCCGAAGAACGCGCCGAGCAGTGGCGGTCCAGGCGGAGAGGATCAGGCTGTTCTTCAGCGGGATCCAGTACTGCGAGCCGCTGAAGATCGTGCTGAAGTTGCTGCCAGGTGAGCTGGCCGGCGTCGTTGGTGAACGCGCCGTGGATCACCTCGTACAGCGGCAGCCCCAGGAAGATCAGAACGTAGACGGTGAACGGCGCCATGCCGAGCCAGGCGCCGTCGACCGCGAGTGAACGACCGGCCCCGCGGCGCCTGGGCGCCGCGGGGCTGTCGGTTACTGCAATTGCTTCTGAACCAGTCGTCAAGCCGGGAAGGCAGCGGCGATCGCCGTGCCGGCCTTGGTCGACTCAGGAACGGTCGGCAGTGCCACCTTGCCCGTGACCGTCGGCAGCGCAGCGGCAGCCTTCTTGTTGTCGGTACTTGGCCTTGACCATCGCCGGCAGCTCGATCGGACGAGCGCCGCCCTCGAGCCAGATGTTCTGGCCCTGGTCGAGTACAGGAACTCCTCCCACAGGCGCGCGGCCGCGGGGTGCGGCGCGTACTTGCTGATCGCCTGGACGTAGTACCCGGCGAAGCTCCGTGCCCGCTCGGGTCGACGACCTTCCAGTGCGCGGCGATGTTCGCCGGCAGCCCATAGGCCTTGGCGCTGTTCAGGTAGTCCCAGTTGATCAGGATCGGGCACTGTGCGCCTCAATCACGGCCGGCGAGTTGCAGTCGGTCGAGTTGAAGTTGCCATCGGACTTCAGCGTGTTGAAGAAGTTGATGCCCGGCTGCACGTTGGTCAGCGAACCGCCCGAGTTGAGCGCCGCAGCGTACACGGCGTCGGTCGCGGCAGCGGCCTCGCCGATGGCGCCGTTCAGCGTCACGTCGCCCTTGTACTGCGAATTCTCGAGCGCCTTCCACGACGTCGGGCACGTGGTCACGACGGTCATGTCGCAGCCGAAGGAGATGTATCCGCCGTAGTCGTTGTACCAGTCGCCGTTCGAAGCCTTGGCGGCCGCCGGGATGTTCTTCCAGGTCGCGACCTTGTACGGCGAGACGCAGGGGAGCCGAATCCGGGTGTGACCGTGTAGGACTCGCCGACGTCGATCGACGTCCGGCTCCGAGCTGCGACCCTTGTCCTGCTTGAGCGCCTGGATCTCCTGCGCGCTCGTGCCGTTGGGGTTGAAGCTGTGGATCTTGATCCCGTACTTCTTCTCGAACTCGTTGATCTCGATGCCGTAGTTGGCCCAGGTGGGCGGCAGGGCGATCACGTTCAGGGACTTCTCGGCCTTGGCGGCCTTCGACCAGCGCGGCCATGCCGCCGCCGGCCTTGGCCGACTTGACGGCCGACCAATTGGTGCTCGCGTTCGCAGCGGCGCTGACGCCCAGGCTGCACGCGGCTACCGCTACGGCAGCAACGGCAGGCACGCCAATGCGCGCCTTCGCCGAACCCGACCGTGCGACGATACCGAGTAAGCATAGCTCTCCTCAGATCTTGCTTGAATGGCTCTTGACTTCCGACTTCCCGCACCCCCGGCCGATCAGGCCGCAGGCCTTCCGGTCGAAAAGTAAGGCATTGCTGGTGTGGAATTGTGACGAAGCTGTCAAGGACTTGTTAGTAGACCTTTATTAGGTTTCGGCGAGCGTTCCATGATCCCCCACGCTGGCGTCCGGCTCTCAGCCGGCCTGGGCGATCCTGGGACCACTGACCACCAGCGCCAGGGCCCGCTCGAGTCCGCTGTTTCCCACCGGCCTCACCTCCAGCGGCAACCCGATCCGCTCCGCGGCCCTGGCCGCGGCTGCGCGATTGGCAGTCGTCGGGCGCTGGGCCAGCCACACCACGCGGGTGTAGTTGCGGAAGTACTCCTCGCGCAGCGACGGATGCCGGTCCAGGCCAAGCTCACGCACCACCGTGTGCTCGAAGGTCCGCGCCAGGAAGTCCGTCAGGAAGTACGTCCCAGGCTCTGCGCCCATTGCCATGCGCACCTCATCGCGCGCGAACAGGTCGTAGCAGTGCTCACCCTCGAGCCGCTGTACGCCCAGTTCGGCACAGAGCTCGTTAAGGCCCCCGTAGGTGCCGCAGTCTCCATATGCCAGCACCAGCCGGTCGTATCCGTCACGCAGCTGCTCGAACTCGCTGCGGACAGCCGGCGGGATCAACTCGGGACGGTTGTGCAGCAACGCCGGCACCGGGTGCAGGTCGAGCTCCCAACCACGGCGGCGGGCGATCGCGCGAACGTCGAGCGCGAGCGCCCCGCAAGCGATCACCGCCACACGCATCAGTGGTCCCCAGGAACCTCGTGCTCAGCCCGGAAAGGCGAGCTGGTCGATGAACAGGTCGTTGAAATCGCTGCGCCCGGAGAGCTCGACGTACTGCACCTCGCGCAGGATCGCGTCTGCCTCTGCGCGCTCGCGTGCGGACAGCGCGGCGATCTTCGCGCCCTCGCCGGCCACATTGCCTGCGGAGATGATCCGTGGCAGCGCGAGTTTCGGCACCAGCCCGATCCGCACGGCACTGAGCGGCGTCAGGTACGCGCCGAAGCTGCCGGCCAGCAGCACCTGCTGGATCTCACCGGGTTCGACGCCGAGGTCGCTCAGCAGGATCTGCCAGCCGGTCGCGATCGAAGCCTTCGCGAACTGCAGCTCGCGGATGTCGCGCTGCGAGATGAACACGGAGTCCTCAGCCGTCGTCCCCCGGCGCTCGAGGATGAAGATCCGTTCCTTGCCGATCGTCGCGAAGCGGTCGGCAAACGCCGGATGCGACTCGGCAGCGGCGTCCGCGTCGATGAACCTGCCCGAGTGGTCGAGCAGGCCGGTGCGAACGAGCTCGGAGACCACGTCGACCAGGCCAGAGCCGCACATGCCAATCGGCGCGACGTCGCCAATCACCTGCAGCCGCAGCTCGTCGCCGTCGATCTTGACGCCCTCGATCGCGCCATCCGCTGCGCGCATGCCGCACTTGATCTGGGCCGCCTCGAAGGCGGGGCCGGCCGGAGCCGCGGTCGCGAGCACACGCTCGCTCGACCCGAGCGCAATCTCGGAGTTGGTGCCGACATCGATGAACAGCCGCAGCCGCTGGTCGCGGGTCATGCCCGTCGCCAGCATCCCGGCGACGATGTCACCCCCGACGTATGCGCCCAGCGATGGGAACACGAACGCGTGCGCGAGCGGGTGCACCTCGACGCCGAAGTCGCTCGCGTGTACGTCGGGAAAGCTGTTGGTGGTGACCACGAACGGCGCCATCGACAGCGGCTCCGGATCGATGCCCAGCGCCAGTTGGGTCATCGTCTGATTGCCGCAGACCGTGATCTCGTAGACCTCGCGCGGCTGCACCCCGGCCTCCTCGCAGACCTCGGCGGTCAGCTCGGCAAAGGTCTCATGCGCACGCTCGCGCAGCTTGCCGAGCGCCTCCGGCTCCATCATCGTTGCGGAGATTCGCGTGATCACGTCGGCACCGAACGGCTGCTGACGGTTGAGCATCGAACGCACAGCCAGCGGCTGTCCCGACTCGAGGTCGAGCAGCGTCGCCACCACGGTCGTTGTGCCCAGGTCGTAGGCGATCGCATAACGCCGGGCGGTGGTGTCACCCGGCTCGATGTCGATCAGCTCCTCATCGACAACCACAGCCGTCACGTCGAAGCCTGACGATCTCAGCGTGCCGCCCAGCGTCCGCAGCACGGCAAGCGGTGCTGTCGGCTCGAGGTCATCGATCGCGTCCAGGATCCGTTTCAGATCCGGGCGCTGGTCCTCGAGTGTCGGCTCCTCCACGACCACGTGACGCTTCTGCACAGACGGACGCAGGATCACATGCCGGCCGACGCCGGCCAGCGCCGCCTTGGGCCTGGTCTCAAGCGGCGGCACCTCGATCACGAGATCCGTGCGGGCAGCGGCGCGGCAGGCCAGTCGCCAGCCGTCGTCCAGCTCGCCCTGAGTGAATGCACGCGGGTCGATCGGTCCGACCGGCAGCTCACCCGAGACGACCCGTACCTTGCACTTCTTGCACGTCCCGTAGCCGCCGCAGGTCGAGTCGATCGCGATCCCGTTCCAGCTGGCGGCGTCGAACACCGGCGTGCCGCTGGGAACGCGAACCTCGGCGCCGTCCGGCAGGAACCGCAGGCGGACGCGCTCGGAGCCGTCGCTCGGCTCAGCCTCCGCCTCGACCTCGCGCAGGCCCGAACGGCTGCGTGCGGCCCGCTGCGGTGCCGCACCACTCACGAGGCGGCCGTCTCCCGTGAGGCCGCGAGACGTGCGCGGTGGGCGGCGATCCAGTTGGCGCCCCAGGCGTCGTGACCGAGCAGCAGATCCGCGGCGCGGACGCTCTGGACGCAGTTCTCAGCTGTCGACATGATCGCCGAGGTCAGCCCTGCATCCATCGCCATCGGCAGGAACGTGGCGTTGAGCGCGTGGCGCTCCGGCAGCCCGAACGACACGTTCGAGGCGCCGACGCACATGTTCACGCCCAGCTCGTCACGGATCATCCGCATCGCCCTCAGCGTCGTCTTGACGGTCTCTGTATCGGCTCCGATGGGCATCGCCAACGGGTCGATCAAAACGTCCTCGCGCTTGATCCCGTACTCCTGAGCGACGCTGACGATCTTCCTGGCGTGGCGCAGGCGCTCCTCCGCGGTGTGCGGGATCCCAGTCTCGTCGTTGGTCAGGCCGATCACCGCTGCGTCATGACGGGCGACCAACGGCAGCACAACCTCGAGGCGGTCATCCTCGGCCGTCACCGAGTTGACCAGCGCCCGGCCCTCATAGACGGAGAGACCGGCCTCGAGCGCCTCGACCACAGAGGAGTCGATGCAGATCGGTGCGTCGACCGTGTCCTGGACGGTGCGCAGCAACTGCTTGAGCAGCTCGGCCTCGTCGACCAGCGGGATCCCCGCGTTGACGTCGAGCATGTCGGCGCCGGCAGCGACCTGCGCCAGCGCGTCGTCCTGTGCCCGTGACAGGTCGCCGTCACGCAACTCCTGCGCGAACTGCTTGCGGCCGGTCGGGTTGATCCGCTCACCGATGATGCAGAACGGCTGCTCGGCGCCGATCGTGACCGTCTTGGTCCTGGAGCGCAGCACCGTATCCATCAGGCGAGCACCTTCTCGCGGCGAAGCTCGATCAGCTCCTTGGCCTTCTTGACCGCGGTCGAGGCATCGGCCGCGAAACCGTCGGCGCCAACCGCATCCGCATACTCCTGCGTGACCGGCGCGCCGCCGACCATCACGATCACGCGATCGCGCATGCCGGCCTTCTCGAGCGCATTGATGTTCGCCTTGAACATCGGCATGGTCGTGGTCAGGAACGCGGAGAAGCCGACGACGTCTGGGTTATGCACCTCGATCTGCTCGATGAACGTCTCCGGTGCAACGTTCACCCCCAGATCGATCACATTGAACCCGGCGCCCTCGAGCATGATGTTGCAGAGGTTCTTGCCGATGTCGTGCACGTCGCCCTTGACGGTCCCCATCAGGAAGGTGCCGACCTGAGCCGACTCGGTGTCGGCCAGCAGCGGCCGCAGGATGTCGAGCGCGCCCTGCATCGCGCGCGCGGCGATCAGCATCTCCGGGACGAAGTAGTCGCCGCGCTCGAAGCGCGCCCCGACCTCTTCCAACGAAGGGATCAGCGCGTCGAACAGCAGCCGCTCGGGCTCCATTCCCTGTTCGAGCCCCTGGTTGACGCCATCGGCGACGGCCGGGGCGTTACCCGTCAGGGTCTCCTCATACAGCAGTTGCAGGATCTCCTCGTCGGTCATGCCGCGTGTGCTCCTTCCTCGATGTGGCCGAGCCGCCGGCTCAGCATGTCTGCCTGCTCGACCAGCTGCGGCCTCAGCTCCTCGATCCGCGCCGCCGTCATACGCACGGTCGGGCCGGTGATGCTGAGAGCCGCCACAACCTCGCCACTGGCGCCGCGCACCGGCGCCGCGAGTGCCGCGAGCCCCACCTCGAGCTCGTCGACCGCGGTCGCGGACCCGTCGCGCCGGATCCGAGCCAGCTCCACCTGCAGCAGCTCTGGATCGGTGATCGTCGCCGCCGTGTGCGCGGCGACGGCGCTCGCGCCAGCGGGCGCGAGCACACGATCAAACGCCAGAAAGACCTTGCCGTTGGCGGTGCAGTGGAAGTCGACGGTGCGCCCGACCCACTGGCCGACGCCGAGGAAGTGACGGCCGTCGGCCTGCAGCAGGTGCTCGACGCCGGCGCTGCCGGGCACGGCCAGGTTGATCGTCTCGCCGCTCAGCGTCGCCAGCGCGTCGAGCGCCGGCCGCGCGACCTCGACGACGTTGCGCTCGAGCATCCCGCGCTCGGCCACGCGCAGGATCGCGGGGCCGGGTCGCAGGCGCCCGCGCTCCCCGTCCTGCTCGACGAGTCCGCGCCGCTCGAGCGCCGAAAGCAGTCGCGAGGCGGTGCTCTTCGGGAGACCGGCAGCGTTCGCAAGCTCCGTCACCGCGACCGGCTCCTCGGCCTCCAGCACGCGGACGAGCAGATCGGCGCCGCGATCGATGGCCGCCGTACCTCCCGATCCGCCCGTTTCCGAACCGACTTGAAACTGCTGTTCCATAGTGGTTAGGATACGCCCGCGCTCATGTTCGTCAACTCGATGCCCCGTTACGAGATCCTTAGCGAGGACGCCATCGCGGTCCTCGATCGCGGTTGGCGCCGGATCGTGTCGGAGATCGGTATCGAGTTCCTGCTTCCGGAAGCCGTGGAGCTGCTGCGCTCGGCCGGTCAGATCGTCGAGGACGGGAATCGGGTTCGGTTCGATCCCGAGTTCATCCTCGAACAGATCGCCAAGGCGCCGAGTGAGTTCGAGCTGCAGGCCCGCAACCCGGCCAACTCGCTGGCGGTCGGCGGCAACAACATGGCGTTCGCGCCCGTCTACGGCTGCCCGTTCGTGCGCGAGGGCGATGTCCGGCGCGACGCGAAGATGGCCGACTTCGAGAACCTCGTGAAGCTCTCGCAGGTGTTCGACGAGCTCGACTCCCCCGGCGGCACGATCTGCGAGCCTGAGGACCGGCCGCTGGACTCGCGCCACCTCGACATGGTCTACGCGCTGCAGACCCTGACCGACAAGCCGTACATGGGCTCGGTGACCAGCGGCCCGAACGCCGCCGACACGATCCGCATGGGCGAGATCCTGTTCGGCGGGCGCGAGGCAATCGAGCGCGCGCCCGTCTCGATCAGCCTGATCAACGTCAACTCGCCGCTGCGCTACGACGATCGCATGCTCTCGGCGATGTTCGAGTACGTCAAGGCCAACCAGGCGGTCGTCATCACCCCGTTCCTGCTGATGGGCGCGATGTCGCCGGTCTCGCTGCCGGCCACGCTCGTGCAGCAGATGGCGGAGGGACTCGCCGGGATTGCGCTCGCCCAGCTGTTGCGTCCGGGCTGTCCGGTGGTGTTCGGCTCGTTCCTGTCCAACACCGACATGCAGTCCGGGTCGCCGTCGTTCGGCACGCCGGAGTCCGGGATCGGCGTGCTCTGCACAGGCCAGATCGCGCGCCACTTCAACCTCCCCTGGCGCGGCGGCGGCGCGCTCAACTCCTCGACGGTGGTCGACGCCCAGGCGGCCTATGAGTCGCTGATGACGTTGCTGCCGACGTTCCTGGCCGGCGCCAACTTCGTGATGCACTCGGCCGGCTGGCTTGAGGGCGGACTCGTCTCCTGCTACGAGAAGTTCATCGTCGACATCGAGCTGCTGCGTGAGCTCCGCCACGAGTTCACGCCGATCGAGATCGACGAGGCGTCGCTGGCATGGGGCGCACACACCGAGGTCGGGCCCGGCGGACACTTCCTCGGGGCCGCGCACACGCTTGAGCGCTTCCGCGAATGCTTCTACCGGCCGCTGCTGTCCTCGACTGACAACTTCGACCGTTGGACCCGCCGGGGCGCCCGCGATACGACGGCGCGGGCCTCCGAGATCTGGCGCGAGAAGCTCGAGTCCTATGAGGCGCCGGCGCTTGACGACGCGATCCGTGCGGAGCTGCAGGAGTTCGTCAGCCGCCGCCGCACCGAGCTCGGCGACTGAGGATCAGCCCCACATCCCATCCCGGGGATTGACGGTCCGGATAAGCTCCAGATCCATGAGTGATATATCAGCGATCGGGACTGCCTCCACTCAGCCGCCCGCGCTGCTCGCCGATCGTGCCTACGAGGAGTTGCGCGACCGGCTCGTGACACTCAGGATCAGGCCGGGCGAGCCGATCGACGAGGATCGGCTTGGCCGTGAGCTGCAGATGGGCCGCACCCCGATCCGTGAGGCGATCAAACGCCTGGCGCTGGAGAACCTGGTCACGGTGTTCCCGCGCCGCGGCACCTTCGCAGCAGAGATCAACATCCAGGATCTGGCGCAGATCGCGGACGTGCGCGAGGTGCTCGAGGCACATGCCGCCGGGCTTGCGACCGACCGTCTCACTGACGCGCGCCGCAGCGAACTGGAGGAGCTCATCACCGAGTTGCGAAGCAGCCGCGGAAGTGAGGACATGGCGGCGCTGATGGCGCTCGATACGCGCGTTCATCGCTTCATCTATCGCGCCTGCGAGAACCCGTTCCTGGAGGAGACGCTCTACCGCTACTTCAACCTGTCGCTGCGGATCTGGTACCTGGTGATCGATCGGCTGCCACATCTGTTCCAGCGTGTGTACGAGCACGAGGCGCTGCTTGAGGCGATCGCCGACCGTGACCCTGAGCGTGCCCGTGAGATCGTCACCGGCCACGTCACGACCTTCGAGGAAGAGATCCGGAGCGTCCTGTGAGCGCCGGAGCGCTCGAGCGCTACGACCATGTGATCGTCGGCGGCGGCGCTGCCGGCTGCGTGCTCGGCGCCCGGCTGTCCGAGGATCGATCGACGCGCGTGCTGGTGCTCGAGGCTGGTCGCCCCGACTACCTCTGGGACGTCTACATCCACATGCCGGCCGCGCTCTCGTTCCCGATCGGGAACCGCTTCTACGACTGGAAGTACGAGTCCGAGCCCGAGCCGTTCATGAACGGGCGCAGGATCTACCACGCGCGCGGCAAGGTGTTGGGCGGCTCGAGCTCGATCAACGGCATGATCTTCCAGCGCGGCAACCCGCTCGACTTCGAGCGCTGGGGCGCCGACCCGGGGCTCGAGCAATGGGACTACGCCCACTGCCTCCCGTACTTCAAGCGGATGGAGACATGCCTGGCGGGAGCTGACCAGTGGCGCGGCGGCGACGGGCCGCTGAAGCTCGAGCGCGGCCCGGCCAGGAACCCCCTCTTCCACGCCTTCTTCGACGCCGCGCAACAGGCCGGTTACGAGCTCACAGGCGACGTCAACGGCTATCGCCAGGAGGGTTTCGCGGCGTTCGACCGCACGATCTATCGCGGCCGCCGGCTCAGCGCCGCACGCGCGTACCTGCACCCAGCGATGTCACGACCGAACCTCGAGGTGCGCTGTCGCGCGTTCGTCTCGCGGGTGCTGTTCGACGGCACCCGCGCCACCGGGGTCGAGTTAGTCGAGCGCGGCGGCGCCCGCCGGGAGATCGCGGCCGGCCAGGTGACCCTCTGCGGCGGCGCGATCAACTCTCCACAGCTGCTGCAGCTCTCCGGTGTCGGTAACGCCCGCGAGCTCGAACAGCTCGGGATCGGCGTCGTCGCCGATCTGCCGGGCGTCGGCGAGAACCTCCAGGATCACCTCGAGGTCTACGTGCAGTACGCATCCAAGCTGCCGGTCTCGGTCGCGCCCGCGATGAAGTACCGGAACCGACCCAAGGTGGGGCTCGAATGGCTGCTGCGGCGCACCGGACCCGGTGCCACCAACCACTTCGAAGCCGGCGGCTTCGTCCGCGGTGACGATCAGGTCGCCTACCCGAACCTGATGTTCCATTTCCTGCCGCTGGCGATCCGCTACGACGGTTCGGCCCCGCAGGGCCACGGTTACCAGGTTCACGTTGGACCGATGTACTCGGACGCTCGCGGCTCGGTCAAGATCGTCTCGACCGATCCCCGCCGCCACCCGGCACTGCGCTTCAACTATCTCTCGACCGAGCAGGATCGGCGTGAGTGGCTCGAGGCGATCCGGGTCGCCCGGCACATCCTCACGCAGTCGGCGTTTGATCGGTTCAGCGACGGCGAGCTCTCACCGGGCTCCGAGGTCAAGACCGACGAGCAGATCCTCGACTGGGTCGCTCGCGACGCCGAGACCGCACTGCATCCCTCCTGCACCTGCCGGATCGGCACCGGCCCGGGCGACGTGCTCGACCCCGCCACGATGAAGGTGCGGGGCGTCGAGGGCCTGCGCGTCGTCGACGCCTCCTCGATGCCGTACGTCACCAACGGCAACATCTATGCGCCGGTCGTGATGCTCGCGGAGAAGGCGGCCGACCTGATCCGGGGCAACACGCCGCTTGAGCCCCTGGTTGACGTGCCGTTCTACCGCGCCTGAAGCCGTTTGATCGCCGCGATCGACACCTCCCGTGGCGAGTGACACCTCCCGTGGCGAGTGACACCTCCCGTGGCGAGTGACACCTCCCGTGGCGAGGATCTCGATTATTACGCCAACGTAATAATCGAACCTCGACTCACCGGGATGGGGCCGCGGTCCGCGCTCGGCCCCTGACTCAGCCGATCACGACCGTCTGCAGGTCGGTCAGCGCGTCGAACGGATAGCGACCGCCAACCCGGCCGACCCCGCTGAGAGTCCCCGCGCGCCCGCCGAACGGGAGGTGGTTCTCCCAGTAGTTGGTCGTCTCGTTGATGTTCACCAGACCGGTGCGGGCCTCGTCGGCGAACCTCAGACCGCGCGACAGATCGGCCGTGAAGATCGCTGCCAGCAGCCCATAGGGCGAGGCGTTGGTGAGCTCGATCGCCTGCTCGAGCGAGCTGATCCCAACGACCGGGGCGATCGGCCCGAAGGTCTCCTCGGTGGCCACCACAGCATCGGCTGGCACGCCGTCCAGGACGGTCGCGGGCCAGTAGAGGTCGGTGGCGAAGCCGGCGGCCCGCTGGCCGCCGGCGACCACCCTTGCACCACGTGCGAGCGCATCCTCCACATGGGCGTCCATCTTCGTCGCGACGCCCTCGTTGTTGAGCGGCCCGAGCGTCGTCTGCGCCAGCAGCGGATCGCCGAGCTGGGCCTGCACGGCCGTCCGCTCGGCCAACAGCCCGACGAACTCCTCGCGCACCGCCGCATGGACCAGCAGCCGCTCGCCGGCCGTGCAGCTCTGGCCCGCGCACAGGAAGCAGCCGACCACAGCCGCGTCCGCCGCCGCCTCCAGATCGGCATCGTCGAGCACCACCAGCGGACCGTTCCCGCCCATTTCGAGCAGCAGACGCTTGCCGGCGGCCCGCTGCGCGATCCGAAGCCCGGTGGCGGTCGAGCCGATGAATCCTACGGCCGCGACCCGTGGATGTCCGACCAGCTCATCCCCGACGACCGCCCCGGCGCCTGTGACGAAGTTGAAGACGCCCGGCGGCAGATCGGCCTCGGCGACGCACTGCGCGAGCAGCCCGGAACAGTGCGCGGTGCTCGGTGCCGGTGTCCACACCACCGTGTTGCCGGCGGCGAGCGCGGGTGCAACGATCTCAGCCGGCATCGTGTACGGCCAGTTCCACGGGGTCACGACAGCCACCGGCCCGACCGGGCGCCGCAACACCAGGACGCGCTTTCCGGGAGACGAGCTCTGCGGGATCGAGCCCTCGATGCGGATGCCGTCCTCCGCGGCGGCCCGCCACATCGCGATCAGCTCGTCGACCTCGTCGTAGGACTCAGCCAGCGGCTTGCCCTGGTCGAGCGTCGCCGCCCGGGCCAGCTGGTCACGCCGACCCGCACAGCAGTCGGCGACGCGATGCAGCATGCGCCCCCGCGCAAACGCGGTCTCGCGCTCCCAGGCGGGGAACGCCGTTGCGGCCGCCACCGCGGCCGCAGCAGCGTCGACACGGGTTCCCTCAGCCACAGAACCGAGTTGCTCGCCGGTTGCCGGGCTGATCGCGGCGAAGCTCGCTCCAGACTCCGCGTCGCACCACTTTCCACCGATGAACATGCGTGTGCTCGAGCTGTCAGCTGCCATGGCTCCCTCGTTGTTGACCTGGCTGGGGCCGGTGATATATAAGTCTAATAACAGGTGCTTATTGGATGCCCGCCAACACGGATGAAGGGTCTGATGTGCAGCCGTCCGCATGGGGTCAGGGCGAGTGACAGATGAGCGAGATCCTTCCCGACATCGTCCAGGAGGGTGAGCGGCTGCTCGCACTCGCGCACGACCAGAAGGCCACGTTCGCGCTGCTCGGCGGGGTCGCGGTACGGCTGCGCGCACCCGAGGTGCCGGAGGCGCTCGACCGTGAGTACAAGGACCTTGACTTCGCGGTGCCCAAGGGCGGCAGCGGTAACGCCGGCAAGCTGCTGACCGCGGCCGGGTATGAGCCGCACGTGATGTTCAACGCGATGAACAGCAAGGAGCGATTGCTGTTCCACGACACCCAGCACGGCCGTCAGATCGATGTCTTCGTCGGTGCGTTCCGCATGTGCCACGAGGTGCCCTTCGCAGACCGGCTGACGCCGGAGAGCAACACGGTGCCGCTGGCAGAGCTGCTGCTCACCAAGCTCCAGATCATCGAGCTGAACGAGAAGGACATCCGTGACACGGTTCTGCTGCTGCACGGACATGCGGTCGCCGACCACGACGACGAGGCGGTCAACGGTGAGCGGGTCGCACAGCTCTGTGCTGCCGACTGGGGCCTGTGGCGGACGATCACAGCCAACCTCACAAAGGCCCGCGCGCACGTGGACAACTACGCGATCGGCCAGCCCGACCAGGCTCGCGTGGCCGAGCGTCTGCAGCAGCTGCTGGACCGGATCGAGGCAGAGCCCAAGGGCCGCTCCTGGAGGCTGCGCGCCAAGGTCGGCGACAAGAAACGCTGGTATGACCTGCCCGAGGAGGTGGAGCAGTGAGGATCTTCTTCGCGACCGACGTGCACGGCTCGGAGACCTGTTGGCGGAAGTTCCTGAACTCCGGCAAGCACTACAAGGCCGACGTGATCATCCTCGGCGGCGACATGACCGGCAAGGCGCTGGTTCCGGTCATCGCCGACGGCAGCGACAGCTGGCACTCGACGCTGCTCGAGAACCGCGAGACGCTGGTCGGCGAGGAGCAGGTGGCAGCCTTCGAGCATGCCGTCAAGCGTCGCGGCTACTACCCGTTTCGGACTGATCCCGACGAGCTTGCCGAGCTCGCCAAGGACGAGGTCCGCTGGCACGCGCTGTTCGATCAGCACATGCTCGGGACCGTCGCCGAGTGGATGGCTCTGGCGGACGAGAGGCTCGCGGGCACGGGAATCCGCTGCTTCGTGTGCCCGGGCAACGACGACCAACTCGAGGTCGACGACGTGATCCTGCAGGCGAAGACGGTCGAGCTCGGTGAGGGCCGCGTGGTCGAGTTCGATGGCTACCAGATGATCGCCAGCGGCTGGGCCAACCGCACCCCCTGGGACACCTACCGCGAGGAGGACGAGCCGCAGCTCGCCGAGCGCATCGCGAAGATGGTCGACCAGGTCACCAACCCGCCCGAGCGCACGATCTTCAGCCTCCACTGCCCCCCGTACGGCACCGGTCTCGACGACGCGCCCGAGCTGACCGCCGACATGGACCTCAAGGATGCCGGCCACGCGGTCGTGCCGGTCGGCTCGACCGCGGTCCGGGAGGCGATCGAGCGGTTCGAGCCTGCGCTTTCCGTGCACGGCCACATCCACGAATCGCGTGGGACCAAGCGGCTCGGCAAGACGCTGTGCGTGAACCCGGGCAGCTCCTACGAACAGGGCCAGCTGCTGGGCGCCGTGATCGACATCGAGGACGGCAAGCAGGTCAAGAAGTTTGTGCTGACGAGCGGCTGACCGGTCGCTCGAAGTGGATCGTGTTGCTGGGCGCCGGCTCAGCTGAGAGGAGAGAAGGGGTTCATGTCGACAGGAGCGAGGGGCAAGCTATGAGTGCGACCACAGGCGGAGCGTTCGAGGAGCAGGCCGTCTTCGTACGCAAGGCCACAGGGCTTGTGCGTGGTTGGTCGGTGCGTGACGCGTTCGTCTACGCGACGTTTGCGATCAACCTGGTCACGCTGGGCTGGTACATCTTCACCTACGCGCCGTTCGTGCCCAACGGCGGGCTGCTGTGGGCCGTTGTAATCGCCTGCGCCTGGTTGATCTTCCAGGCGATCACCTACGCGTCGCTGATCTCGGTGATGCCGCGCGCCGGCGGTGACTACGTCTGGATGAGCCGAATCCTGGGCGGTGGCATCGGCTTTGTGCTGGCGGTCGCAGGCTGGTGGTTCATCCTCTGGTACTGGGTACCGATCTACGCCAACATCCTCAACGTCGAGGTGCTCGGCCCGCTCTCGGCGATCGTGGGCTGGCATGGCGGAGTCACGTTCTGGGCCAGCCACACCGGCGTGTTCGTGGCATCGGTGATCACGGCGCTGCTGGCCTCGCTGTTCATCGCCCTGGGAATCCGCACCTACGGGCGCATCCAGAAGTTCTGCTTCTACGGCGGCGTCTTCGGGTTGGTCGTGACGGGGATCATCCTGCTGGTCACCTCGAAGGCCGGCTTCATCCACCACTTCAACGCCCAGTCGGCCAAGCTCTACGGCACCACCGGCAACGCCTACGCACAGACGATCAAGGCCGGCACCTCCGGCTACACGCCCACCAGCGTCGGCTCATTCAACATGAATGGCGTGTTGATCCTGATCCCGATGATCCTCTTCTTCAACCTCTGGTCGAACTGGGGAGCGACGCTCTATGGCGAGGTGCGAGGCGCCTCTGACTTCCGCAAGAACATCTACGCGATGGGCGGCGCGCTGATCTCGACGACGATCGTTGCCGTGATCTTCTTCCTGCTGTTCGCCAAGACGTTCGGCTGGACGTTCTACATGGCTTCGAGCAACGCCTACTGGGCCGGCACGATCCCGACCGGCGTGTTCGCGTATCCGGCGATGCTTGCGGCGATGATGTTCGGAAGCCCGGTGCTGCAGTTCGTGCTGATCCTGATCATGTCGCTGTGGTTCTTCGGCTGGGTCGGATCGGTGTTCCTGTCCTCGACCCGCGTGGTGTTCGCCACCGCCTTCGACCGCATCCTGCCGGAGGCGGTCGCCGGTGTCTCGCGCAACGGGGTCCCGTACTGGGCGCTGGGACTGATGCTGCTGCCGTCGATCCCGTTGGCGGCGCTGTACGCGTACAGCCCCAAGTTCGCGTCCTACACGCTCGACGCGACCCTGGTGATCGCGATCACGTTCCTGGGTACGACCGTCGCCGCGGCGATCCTGCCCTGGCGCAAGCCCGAGATCTACAACGCCTCACCGATCGCGAAGTACAAGATCGCCGGCATACCAGCGATCACCTTCGCGGCGGTCGTATTCGGAGCGCTACTCGTATTCGCGCTGGTCAAGTGGTTCACGGACGACGCCTACGGCATCAACAACGTCGACTCCTACTACCTGATGGGTGGCATGTACGTGCTCGCGATCGCGATCTACGTGATCTCACAGATCGTCAGAAAGCGGCAGGGGATCGACCTCGGGATGGTCTACGGGGAGATCCCGACCGAGTGAGTTGTCGTGTCGCCGCCCGCCCCGCTGGGCGGGCGGCGACCTAACCTAGGCAGGTAGACGATGACGGTAAGCGTCTTTGATCTGTTTTCAGTGGGGATCGGGCCCTCGAGCTCACATACGGTCGGACCGATGCGCGCGGCGCTGCGCTTCGTCGAGTCGCTGGACAGAGCGAGCGCGCTTGAACGGGTCACGGCCCTGCGGGTCGATCTGTACGGCTCGCTGGCGATGACGGGCAGGGCGCACGGCACCCACTCCGCGGTCCTGATGGGACTCGAGGGCGAACGTCCTGAGACCGTCGATGCCGAGGCGATCCCCGCCCGCGCCCGGTCGATCGATGAACGGCACCAGCTGCGGCTCATGGGCCGGCAGCTGATCGCCTTCGACCCGGCGACCCAGATCGAGCTGCGCCGCGGCGAGCGGCGCCCGGAGTACTCGAACGCGTTGAGCTTGACGGCGTTCGACGCCGCCGGGGCCACGTTGGGCAGCGACACCTTCTTCTCGGTCGGCGGCGGCTTCATCCTCAGCGAGGCCGAGCTGGGCGCGGAGCCACCGCCTCCGCCCGAGCTCCCATATCCGTTCAGGAGTGCGGCCGAGCTGATCGCTCACGCGGAGGCCGCCGACCTCACGATCGGTGAGGTCGCGCGTGCCAACGAGCTCAGCGTCCGCAGCCAGGCGCAGCTGGAGGACCGTCTGCACGTGATCTGGACGGCGATGCAGGACTGCGTCGCGCGCGGGCTCACCCAGGAGGGCGTGCTTCCGGGCAGCCTGAGGATCCCCCGGCGGGCATCGAAGCTGCATGCGCAGCTGAGCGCCGAGCCGACCGACGAGCCGCTGCGCGAACTCGAGTGGGTCAACCTGTTCGCGCTCAGCGTCAACGAGGAGAACGCGTCGGGTGGACGCGTGGTCACCGCTCCCACCAACGGCGCCGCCGGCGTGGTGCCCGCGGTCCTTCACTATTACGTGCGGTTTGTGCCTGGAGCCGACGAGGAGGGCGTCTTCCGATTCCTGCTGACGGCCGCGGCGGTCGGCTCGATTGTCAAGGAGAACGCCTCGATCTCGGGTGCTGACGTCGGCTGCCAGGGGGAGATCGGCTCAGCCTGCTCGATGGCGGCGGCCGGCCTCTGCGAGGTGCTGGGCGGCACCGCGCGGCAGGTCGAGAACGCCGCTGAGATCGCGATGGAGCACAACCTCGGCCTGACCTGCGATCCGATCGCCGGCTTGGTCCAGGTGCCATGCATCGAGCGCAACGCGATCGCCGCCGTCAAGGCGATCAACGCCTGCCAGCTGGCGCTGCGCGGCGACGGCAACCACTACGTCTCACTCGATGCCGTGATCCGCACCATGTACGCGACCGGCATCGACATGAGCGACCGCTACAAGGAGACCTCGCTCGGCGGCCTTGCGGTCAATGTCGTCGAGTGCTGACCGTGCCGCTGTTACCCGCGCGTTACTCGCAACGCGGTAGAACGCCGGATGTCGAGTGGTTTCCCTATGTCAGCAGGCTTCAGCACCCTCCCACGCGGCCAGCGAATGCTCGCAGCTCTCGCGGCCGTCGCATGCATCGTGACGACCGCCGGCTGCGGCTCCTCGAACCACGGGAGCAAGACGTCGTCCGCCGGCCACTCGATGCTGGCGTTCTCAGCGTGCATGCGCAGCCACGGCGTTCCGAACTTCCCGGACCCCTCGAGCAGCGGTGGAGGGCTCAACATCGGCGGCACCGGCATCAACCCGTTCTCGCCGTCCTTCAAGACCGCGCAGGCCGCCTGCCACAAGGTGCTGCCTGGCGGCGGGCCGGGTTCTCATCCCGCCTCCGAGCAACAGAAGCAACAGCAGGTGGCGCTTGCGGAGTGCATGCGGCGCAACGGTGTCTCCCGCTTCCCAGACCCGACGTCGACGCCGCCGACCAGTCCGCGCGGCTACTCGATCATGGAGGGCCTTGGCAGCAACCTGTTCCTGCTGGTCCCGAGCACGATCGACATCCATTCACCCGCGTTCAAGCGGGCCGCCAAGACCTGCCACTTCGGCTGACCCCGATCCGGTCGCCGAGCGATCTGGCGACGCGGCCAAGCGACTCCGGAGCGGGGGCGACCAACCGCGTCGGTGAGCGGCTCGCTGGTCAACCCGGGGACCGGCTCGCCGACCGACCCGCCGGCCAACCCCGGGACCGGCTCGCCGACCGACTCGCCGCCCGACCCGCGGACCGGCTCGCCGACCGACTCGCCGTCCGACCCGCGGACCGGCTCGCCGACCGACCCGCCGCCGCCGAGCATGCAGAATCTGACAAACCTCCGCGGTCGAGGGGCGATTTGCTCGGATCCGCATGAGAATCGGACGTTTTCGCGCAAATCGGCTGGGTGCGCCTCGATTTGTCAGATCGAGCAGGTCGCCTCGCACCCAGGCCGGAACCCCCTCCCACCCTGAACCGCCTCCCACCCAGACCTGAACCGCCTCCCACCAGGCCTGAACCGCCTCCCACCAGGCCTGAATCGCCTCCCACCCGCGCCCCGGGCTCTGATATATAAGTTGTATGAGCAGCTCTAGCGCACCCCTGCCCGGCTCCCAGAAGATCGTCATCATCGGCGCCGGGATCGTTGGCAACAGCCTCGCCTACCACCTCACGCAGCTGGGCCAGCGTGATATCACGCTGATCGACAAGGGGCCGCTGCCCAACCCCGGCGGCTCGACCGGTCACGCGTCCAACTTCATCTTCCCGGTCGACCATTCCAAGGAGATGACGCAGCTGACGCTCGAGAGCATGCGTCAGTACAGGGACCTCGGCGTGTTCGTCGAGAGCGGCGGCATTGAGGTCGCGCGCGGCCACGAGCGCATGCAGGAGCTGCAGCGCCGGGTCTCCTCCGCGATCTCATGGGGGATCGAGCCCGTCTCGATCATCACGCCGGCGGAGGTCAAGGAGCTCGTTCCCTTCATCAACGAGGAGCTGATCGTCGGCGGCTTCTACACGCCGGGAGCCGGTGTCGTCGACTCGCTGCGCGCCGCGACGATCATGCGCGAGCGCGCCCAGCAGGCCGGGCTGACGGTATCTGCCAACACGGAGGTGCTGGGATTCGATGTCCGCGGCGGCCGCATCCGCGCAGTCCGCACCGATCGCGGTGAGATCGAGACCGAGCGTGTGGTGATCGCCTGCGGCTGCTGGAGTCCGAGGATCGCCAGGATGGCCGGCGCCTCGATCCCGATCGCGCCGTCCGTGCACCAGATGATCGACATCGGTCCGGTGCCGCGGTTCGCCAACGCCAAGGGCATGATCGAGTACCCGATCGTGCGCGACGTGGACACCAACATGTACGAGCGCCAGGAGGGCACCGGGCTCGAGATCGGCTCCTACGCGCACCGGCCGATCATGATCGATGCCGACGAGATCCCCTCGATCGCGGAATCAGCGCTGACGCCGACGGAGCTGCCGTTCACTCAGGACGACTTCGACCCGCAGATGGAGATCGCGCTCGAGCTGATGCCTGAGATCGTCGCCGACGAGTCGGTCGGCGTGAAGTACGCGATCAACGGACTGCTGTCGGTGACCCACGACGGCCTGCCGCTGCTGGGCGAAACCCCGGAGGTCAAGGGACTGTGGTCGGCAGCCGCGATCTGGATCAAGGAGGGCCCTGGCGCCGGTAAGACGGTCGCGGAGCTGATGGTTCACGGCGAGTCCGAGATCGATGTGTTCGAGTCCAACATCGCCCGCGCGTATCCGTCGCAGAAGACCCACACGCACGTGTTTGCGCGGGCCGGCGAGGGCTTCAACAAGATGTACGGGATCGTCCACCCGACCGAGCAATGGGAGTCGGACCGCGGCGTGCGGGTGCCCCCTTTCTACGAGCGCGAGCGCGAGCGCGGCGCCGTCTTCTACGAAGCCGCCGCCTGGGAGCGCCCTGTTTGGTACCAGGAGAATGCAAAGCTGCTCGACGAGTACGGCGACCGCATCGCCCGGCGTGAGTCCGAGTGGGAGGCGCGCTGGTGGTCACCGATCATCAACGCCGAGCACCTGGCGATGCGCGATCGCGCCGCGGTCGTCGACCTCACCGCGTTCGCGATCTTCGACGTCTCCGGACCGGGCGCGCTCGACGTCGTCCAACGGGTCGCGATGCGTCAGATGGACGTGCCGGTCGGCCGTGTCGTATACACGCCGCTGCTCACCCCAAGCGGCACCTTCAAGCAGGATCTGACGATCATGCGCATGGCCGACGACCTGTTCCGCGTCGTCACCGGCGGCGCCTACGGGATGTCCGACCTCAAGTGGTTCAGCGACCACCTGCCGCAGGATGGTTCGGCCCAGGTGCACGACCAGACCAGCGCCTGGACGACGCTCGGCCTGTGGGGCCCACGCGCGCGGGACATCCTCGCCTCCGTGTCGCGCGGGGACCTCTCGCACGAGGGCTTTCCGTTCGCCAACTGGCGCAACATCGAGGTCGGCCCGATGCAGGTGTTGGCCTCCCGCATCTCATACGTCGGCGACCTCGGCTGGGAGCTGTACGTGCCGATCGAGCAGGGCACACGCCTGTGGGACATGCTGTCCGAGGCGGGCGAGCCGCACGGCATGATCGCAGCCGGCAGCGGCGTCTACGGCACCACAGGGCGACTGGAGAAGGGCTATCGCGCCTATGGCGCCGAGCTCGACGGCGAGTACAACGTCGTCGAGGCCGGCATGGCCTGGGGCAAGGTCAAGGACCAGGACTTCATCGGCAAGCAGGCGCACGTCACCCATCGCGAGCAGGAGCCGGCGGCCGTGATGTGCACGCTGACCGTCGACGACCACACATCGGCCTCCGGTGTCAAGCGCTACATGCTCGGTCGTGAGCCGCTGCTCACGACCGAGGGCCGGCCGCTGACCGATCGCAAGGGGCGGCGCTCGTACGTCACCAGCGCCGGGTCCGGTCCGTCACTCGGCTCTTACATCCTGATGAGCTACCTGCCGCCGGAGCACGCCACGATCGGGGAGCGGCTGCAGGTCCAGTACATGGGCGAGCGCTATCCGGTTACGGTTGCAAGCATCGACTCGACCTCAGTCTTCGATCCCGCCAACGAGCGGATCCGGCGGTAGCGCGCGATGGACGTCCTCGTCTGCGTGAAACGCGTCCCGCTGACCGGCGGGAAGATGGTGTTGACCGACGATCAGCGCGCGATTTCCACAAAGCACCTCGGTTTCACGGTCAGCCCCCATGAGGAGTGCGGCGTCGAGGAGGCGGTGCAGATCGTCGAGCGCGACGGCGGCTCGTGCACGGTGCTGACGCTCGGGCCGCCGGAGGCCGAGGAGCAGCTGCGCGACATGATGGCGATCGGCGCCGATCGCGCGATCCATCTCGTCACGGACGGCAGCGAGTGGGATCCGCAGGCCACGGCCGCGGCGATCGTCGCGGCGATCAATGCGGACGAGCAGTCCTACGACCTGATCCTGTTCGGCAACGAGTCGGCGGACGCCGGCAACTACCAGGTGCCGATCCGGGTGGCGCATGCGCTCGGCTACCCCTGCGTGACCGCCGTCAAGCGGATCTCGTTCGACGGCGGGATCGCCCGCTGCGAGCAGGAGGTGGCGGGCGGGCGCGATGTCTATGAGCTGCCGCTCCCAGCGGTGCTCGCGGTCCGCGAGGGGCTGAACCTGCCGCGTTATCCGTCGGTGCCTGGCCGCCTGCGCGCGAAGCGCAAACCGATTGACAGCGCTGCGCCGACCGCCGGCGCCGCGCAGCTCGAGATGGTGCGGCTGGTACTCCCGCCCGACGCCGGCAAGCAGGTGCAGGTGCTGGGTCACGGCGCCGAGGCTGCACCCGCAGTCGTCGGCATCCTTGCCGAGCTGGGGATGGTCTGATGGACGTACTCGTGCTGATCCAGGACGCTGGCGATGAGCTCTCGCAGCAGGCGATCACGTTCGCTCGCGGGGTCGCTGACGGCGGGCGGGTGACCGCGATCACGATCTCCGGGGATTTCGCTGCCGCCGCCTGGGGCCAGACGCTGGCGGACCTGGTCGGGGCCCGCCGCCCTGGAGCCGTCGTCGCTCCCGGCAGCGACCGCGGCAACGAGGTGCTCGCGCACGCCGCGGCGATCCTCGATCTGCCGCTGTCTGCCAACACGACCGAGTTCCAGCCCGGGGACCCACCGACAGTCACGCGCGTGCGCTGGGGCGGCAGCCTGCTCGAGCAGGCGCTGATGCGGGCGCCGACCCTGCTGATCACGGTCGCGCCACACACGGTTGCTGCCGATGGCTCGGCCCTGGTCGAGGTTGAGGTCGTTGCGGCTTCTGAGAACGATCTGGCAGTGGTGGCGAGTGAGCGGGTCAGCGCCTCGACCGGCGGCATCTCGCTGCAGGACGCGAAGGTCGTCGTTTCCGGCGGGCGCGGGGTCGGCTCGGCCGAGGGCTTCGCCGTGATCGAGGAGCTCGCCGCGCTGCTCGGCGGTGCCGTCGGCTGCTCGCGCGCGGTGACCAGTGCCGGCTGGCGGCCGCACTCCGATCAGGTCGGCCAGACCGGGACCAAGGTTGCGCCCGACATTTACATCGCCTGCGGGATCAGCGGCGCCACCCAGCACATGGCCGGTTGCAAGGGCGCCAAGCGTCTGCTCGCGATCAACGAGGATGGTGAGGCATCGATCTTCGCCCACGCTGACTATGGCGTGATCGGCGACCTGCACGCGGTGCTGCCGGCGATCGTGGCCGAGCTGCAGAAGGCGAGGGGGGCATAGTCTCCCTGCCCGAGGTGATCGCGCTGGCTCTGGCTCTGATCGCCAGCGGCGCGTTCGTCAGCCGGCGCGTGGCGCGTCTGACGCAGCTGGTCGAGCAGGCGCGTCCCACCGAGCGCCGTGGCGACACGCCGGCCAGGGTCCGCAACGAGGTGACGATCGTGCTCGGCCAGCGCAAGCTGCTGCAGCGCTTCTGGCCAGGCCTGATGCACGCGTTCGTATTCTGGGGCTTCCTCGTGCTCGGCCCGACGATCTTGATCGCGATGATCGGGATCGTCGACCGTCACCAGACGTTCCCGTGGCTCGGTCATCAGGGCTGGTATGCGCTGCTGGTCGACATCTTCTGCGTACTCGTGCTGGTCGGCGTCGGCTCTGCCTTGTGGGTGCGCAAGGTCGTGCGTCCGCGCCGCTTCCAGGGCAGCCACATGGGTGAAGCCGACCTGATCCTGGCGCTGATCGCGACGATCGTGATCTCGCTGCTGCTGTGGCACGCATCGCGGATCGCGCTGCGCTGGAACGAGTGGCCCGCAGCCTGGTCGCCGGTATCGCATCTGCTGTCGCATCTGTTCTCAGACAACGGCACCACGCGCGTTCTCGAGCGCGTATTCGTCTGGATTCACGTGGGCACGATCCTGGCGTTTCTCGCCTATCTCCCCTACTCCAAGCACCTGCACATAGCGACCGCGGCGATCAACGTCTGGTTCGGTCGAACCGCCGGCCGCGGGCGGCTCGAACCGCTGCGGTTCGAACCGGAGGAGGGTGAGAGCGAAGACGACCTGCGGTTCGGTGCAGGCACCGCCGCGGACCTCACCTGGAAGCAGGTGATGGACGCCTTCTCCTGCACCGAGTGCGGCCGCTGCCAGGACGTCTGTCCCGCCAACCTGACCGGCAAGCTGCTGTCGCCCAAGCTCGTGATCATGGGCGTGCGCGACCAGCTGTTCGACACCGCCGACGGCGCCCGTGAAACGGCGCTGGTGCCCGGAGCCGTCCCCGACGAGTCCGTCTGGGACTGCGTCACCTGCGGTGCCTGCGTCCAGGCGTGCCCGGTCTCAATCGAGCACATCGACCACATCGTCGACCTCCGCCGCCACCTGGTGATGGTCGAGTCGAGCTTCCCGGCGGAGGCCGAGCCGATGCTGCGCGACGTCGAGCGCAGCTCGAACCCCTGGGGCCACCCCCAGGCTCAGCGTGCGGACTGGGCGGCGGAACTCGATCTGCACGTGCTGGAGCCCGGTGAGACCGCACCGGAGTACCTCTACTGGGTCGGGTGTGCGTCGTCCTTCGACGAGCGCGCACGGCGGACTGCGGCGGCCACGGCCAAGCTGCTGAAGATCGCGGGCGTCGAGTTTGCGATCCTCGGCCCGCGCGAAGGCTGCACCGGCGACCCGGCACGGCGGATGGGCAACGAGTACGTGTTCCAGGCACTGGCCGAGCAGAACGTCGCGACGCTCGACGAGGCCGGCGTACGCAAGATCATCGCCAACTGCCCGCACTGCTTCAACACGCTCGCCAACGAGTACCCCGACTTTGGCGGGAACTACGAGGTGATCCACCACACCGAGCTGCTGGCAACGCTGGTGCGGGACGGCCGGCTGACGCCGGCCCGTGCCGATGACCTGAGCATCACCTACCACGATTCCTGCTACCTCGCGCGGCACAACGACGTGCTGGAAGCGCCGCGCGAGCTTGTCGCCGCGATCGGTACGCCGCTGCCGATGGCGCGCTCGGGCAAGGAGACATTCTGTTGCGGGGCCGGAGGCGCTCATATGTGGATGGAGGAGCGCGCGAACCCGATCAACGTCGCCCGCGTGCAGGAGGCGGCCGGTACCGGCGCTGAAACGCTCGCGGTCGCCTGCCCGTTCTGCACCGTGATGCTCGACGACGGCGTCCAGACGACCGGCGAGAACCTCCGTGTGGCTGACGTCGCCACGCTGCTGCTGGAGTCGCTCGAGCGCGCCGGCGGCGCGTGAGCGCGCAGCGTGTCCATTGCTTTAGGAAAACGTCCGAACCGCCCACGGCCACTGGTGATCGCCCATCGCGGCGTCCATGACACCGGCGCCACCGAGAACACGCTCGAGGCGTTCGAGCTGGCCGTGACCGCCGGCGCCGACATGATCGAGCTCGACGTGCGGCGCACCGGCGACGGCGAGCTCGCGATCCTGCACGACCATCGGCGAGGCGGGGTCGCACTGGACTCCTGCACGCTGGACGAGTTCGAGCTGCGCACCGGCTTTCGCCCGCCGCTGTTGAGCGAGGTCCTCGCCTGGGCCAACGGCCGCATCGGCCTGGACGTCGAGCTCAAGGAGGACGGCTACGCCGAGCAGGTCACACCGCTGCTGGCCGGCTTCGCGCAGGCGGGCAACGAGCTGATCGTGACGTCGTTCGTGGATCCGCTGCTGGCTCAGATCGCCCGGCTCGAGCCGAGGCTGAGGCTCGGACTGCTGCTGATGTGGACCGAGCAGCGCGCGGTCGAGCGGGCGCGCGAGGCCGGCGCCGGGACGCTGCTTCCGGAGATGCGGCTCGTGAACGAGGCTCTGATCGAGTCCGTGGACAGCGCCGAGCTGGACCTGATCGTGTGGGACTTCATGGCCGCCGACCACGCGCCGCTGCTGGACGATGCCAGGGTCCGCGGAGTCATAACAGACGACGTTCCCGGCGCGATCGGAGCCATCTCTTAGACTGTGAGAAAACGTCGGGGAGCGGCCGGTCGCGAGCCCCAGGGAGGTCGTGCTCTTGCCCGTCAGGAGTGCCGTCGCGAGAGACCTGCGGCGGGTCAATCGCGGAAGCCTGCTGCGCCTGCTGTTTCTCGACGGCCCGCTCAACCGCGTCGAGCTCGGGCGGCTGACCGGCCTGTCCAGCGGCAGCGTCACCAATCTCTGCGCCGCGATGCTCGAGGAGGGGCTGATCGTCGAGGCCGGGCACGAGCAGTCGGAGGGCGGGCGCCCGCGAGTCCAGCTCGAGGTCAACCCCGAGTTCGGGACGGTGGTGGGGGTCGAGGTCGGTGAGGGCGGCATCCGGGTCGAGAGCTTCGACTTCACGCTCGGCGTGCTTGGAGTTCTCGAGAGCGAGCTGCGACCGCAGGAGCACCAGCCGAACGTGACGGTGGACGCAATCGTGGAGATGGTCGCCAAGCTGTGCGTCGACCGGAGCAATCTGATCGGTGTCGGCATCGCGGTTCCCGGAGCTGCCGAACGCTATGCGTCTGAGCGCGGCCCGGGCGAACGTGCGGGCGACGGCGCCCGCGTTCAGGCGCCGAGCATCGGCTGGACGGACGTGCCGCTCGAGCAGCTCGCGCGCGAGCGCCTGGGCGTGCCGGTGTGCGTCGAGAACGGTGCCAAGGCACTCGGCCAGGTGGAGATGTGGCTGGGCGCCGGCCGAGGCAGCCGCAATGCGGTCGTGACCCTGTGGGGCACCGGGGTCGGCGCGGCGATCTTCGTCGACGGGGCGCTGTACCGCGGCGCCAGCTCCAGTGCCGGCGAATGGGGACACACCTGCATCGCCGTCGGTGGTCGCGCTTGTCGCTGCGGGAGCCGCGGCTGCCTCGAGGCCTACATTGGCGGCGCCGGCCTGCTCGAGTCCTGGCGCGAACTGGACCCGCAGGCTCCCGGTGCTGATCCGGACACGCCGGACTGGGCTGATGCGCTCCTGTGCGCAGCGGCCGAACGCGATCAGGCCGCCCGCACGCTCGACCAGGCTGCGACCTGCTTCGGCGTCGCCGCGGCGAACCTCGTGAACCTATTCAACCCCGAGTTGATCGTGGTCGGCGGCGTGTTCGGGATCAGGTTCGGTCCGGACCTGCTCGACCGGATCCGCGACGTGATGACCACACAGGCACTGGCTTACGCGGTCGGCGACGTCGAGCTCGCGATCGGCCGCTTTGGCACGGACGCGGTCGCACTCGGAGCGTCGACGCTGGTGGTGGCGGAACTGCTGGCGGGCGGTGGACTCAGTTGGGGGCGTACTCGCCCCGAGCTAGCCCTGCGTACCAGCGGCCGCTTTGCTTGATGACCCGCTCCTGCGTCTTGTAATCGACGTAGATGATGCCGAAGCGCTTCGCGTAGCCGAAGGCCCACTCGAAGTTGTCCATCAGTGACCAGACGAAGTAACCGTCGATCGGCACGCCCTGGTCGCGCGCGTCCAGTACGGCGCGGGTGTGAGACTCGAGATATGCGATGCGGTCGGGATCCTCGACGGTCGCGCCATTGCGGCGATCGTCGAAGGCAGCGCCGTTCTCAGTGACGAAGATCGACGTGAGCCCGTAGTCGCGATGCGCGCGCGTCAGCAGCTCGTGCAGACCCCGGGGCCGGATGATCCAATCCATCGCCGTGCGCGGGACGGCGGGCTCGTCGACTGACCCGAGCCCGAGCCAGTCGGAGTCGTCCCAGGAGACCAGACCACCGAAGTAGTAGTTGATGCCGACAAAGTCGGGGGCCAGCTGGATCTCGTCGAGATCGGCCTCGTAGCCTGCCGGCATGTACGGGCGCAGACGCTGCTCGATCGCCGCCGGGTAACGCCCGTGGACCAACGGTTCGAGAAATAGCGGGAAGTTGCTCCAGGCATGGGCGATCTCCGTCGCGGCGATGTCCTCGGCGCTGTCGGTCGCGGGCTCCACGTAGGTGTTGCTCAGCGCGAGGCCAACGGCCGCCCGCGGCACCGCCTGCTTGATGATCCTTGCCGCTTCCGAGTGCGCCCTCAGCTGGTTGTGGATCGCGTCGCAGGCCGCGTAGACGTTGCGAATCCCCGGGGCGTGCTCGCCCGTGAGGTGTCCGTGGGTGGCGACGACCCACGGCTCGTTGAGCGTCGTCCAGCGGCGGACGCGGTCACCGAGCACCCCCAGCACGGTCTCCGTGTACTCGCCGAACCAGCTCGCGATGTCGCGGTTGGACCAGCCGCCACGTCGCTGCAGCGCCGCCGGCAGATCCCAGTGGAACAGGGTCGGGAACGGCTCGATCCCGGCCTCCAGCAGACCGTCCACGAGCCGGTCGTAGAAGTCGAGTCCCTTCTGGTTGACCGCTCCGGTTCCGTCGGGCAGCACTCGTGGCCAGCGGATCGAGAACCTGTAGGCACCCAGACCGAGCTCACGCATCAGCGCGATGTCATCGGACCAGCGGTTGTAGTGGTCGCATGCGACCGCACCCGTCTGCCCGAGGTGGGTGTTGCCAGGCGTCGCCGAGAACTCATCCCACACGCAGCGGCCGGCGCCATCCGCTTGCGGAGAGCCCTCGATCTGGTAGGCGGCAGCGGCCGCCCCCCACAGGAAGCCGAGCGGACGAGCGACATCGGCCGGTGAGGTCTGGTCGAGTTCTGTGGCCACTTATCCGAACCTTAGCTCACAAGGAAAGAAAAGGTCAAGACATCCGCCGCCTGTGCCAATGACCGACGCGATACCCTCCATTTATATGAGTGACCGTCGACCCGTGATCGGAATCGCAACGGCGCTCGAGCGCGCGCGGTACGGGATCTGGGAGGGACCCTGCGTGCTGCTGCAGCTCTCCTACGTCGAGTCGATCCAGCGCGCAGGCGCGATGGCCGTGATGATCCCACCCGATCAGGCGCTGGTCGAGAACCCGGATGAGATCCTCGACCGTGTCGACGCGTTCATGCTGGCCGGCGGCTGCGACATCGATCCCGTCCGCTACGGGCAGGAGCAGGATCCGGAGACGACCGGGATCGTGCCGGTCCGTGACGAGGTGGAGCTGGCGCTGCTCACGCGCGCCATCGAGCGGGACATGCCGACGCTGTGCGTGTGCCGTGGCATGCAACTGCTCAACATCGTGCGGGGCGGCACGCTGCATCCAGCACCTTCCCGACGTTGTTCACAGCGATACACATCGCCGGCACGTGGGGACGTTCGATGGCAACGAGCATGACGTCCGGCTGGCGCCGGGCTCGCTCGCCGCGCAGGCCGCCGGCACCGAGCTGACGGCGACCCGCTCCCACCACCACCAGGGCGTCGACGAGATCGGTGAGGGGCTGGTGGTCACCGGCCGCTCGACGACCGATGACCTCG
This sequence comes from uncultured Actinomycetota bacterium, assembly GCA_963790635.1. Classification (GTDB taxonomy): domain Bacteria; phylum Actinomycetota; class Thermoleophilia; order Solirubrobacterales; family Solirubrobacteraceae; genus Palsa-465. Next base: position 343,777 of record CAWBPJ010000007.1, read on the forward strand.
CCGAGGCGATCGAACTCCCCGACAGCACGTTTGTGCTCGGCGTCCAGTGGCATCCGGAGGCGGACGCCACCAGTCAGATCATCGGCGCGCTCGCTGACGAGGCCCGTCAGAGGATCGCCGTCGCCTCCTGATATCCGCCGGCCTCGAGCTCTGCCCGCACCGCCGCGGCGTGCTCGGGACCACGGGTCTCCAGCACCAACTGCACCGCCGTCTCCTGAATGTGAAGGTCGAGACCCTCGCGGATGTGTTGCACATCGAGCAGGTTGGCGCCGGTGCGACCGACCAGCGCCAGCAGCGTCGCCAGGGTGCCGGGTAGGTCCGGGATCCGCACCTGCATCACAAGGCGCCGGCGCGACTGCGTCTCGTGACGCCGCGCAACCTCTCCCAACAGGCTGGCGTCGACGTTGCCGCCGGACAGGATCAGCACGGTGGCGCCATGAACCGGGCCTGCCAGCTTTCCGGAGAGCAGCGCCGCGACACCCACGGCGCCGGCGCCCTCGACCACCAGCTTTGTTCGCTCGAGCAGGAACACCATCGCCTCCGCAACCTCGTCCTCGTCGACGACCAGCGAGCTCATCCACCCAGGTCCTGATCAGCCCGAGCGTGATCTCGCCGGGAAGCTTGACGGCGATTCCGTCGGCGATCGTGCGCGCGGACTCGACGCCGACCGGTCTGCCGGCCTCGAGCGAGCGCCGGAACGGCGCGCAGGCCGCCACCTGAACCCCGATCACCTCGACCTCTGGCAGCTGGGACTTGATCGCTATCGCCGTCCCGCTGATCAGCCCACCGCCACCGACGGGCACCACGACCCGGCGCATGTCGGGCACCTGGGCCAGCAGCTCGAGCCCCAGCCCACCCTGGCCTGAGATCACGTCGACGTCGTCGAACGGGTGGATGAATGCGAGCCCGGCCTCAGCAGCCCGCTCCCGTGCGGCGGCCACAGCCTCGTCGACCGTGTGACCGATGTAGTGGAGCTTTGCTCCCAGCGCCTGGACCGCCTCGGACTTGGCGATCGGGGCAGCCTGGGGCATGAACACCTCGCAGGGCACTGCCCGGGCGCGTGCAGCGTAGGCGACCGCCTGCGCGTGATTGCCTGCACTCCCACAGACGACCCCGTTTGCCGTGGCGTCACCCAAGGCCGAGAGCTTCGAGACCGCCCCCCGCAATTTGAACGAACCGGTCCGCTGCAGGTTCTCCGCCTTCAGCACGACCTTCGTCCCGGCCCGCTCGGAGAGCGTTCGGGTGGTCACCACCGGCGTTTCACGGACGATGTGCTCGCCGGCGCGAGCGGCACGCTCGATGCTCGCCGGCGTGACCGCCGGCGAGGGCACACCGCCCGCGCTCACCGGCCGCTCAGTCGCCAAGCGCAACCACCGCGTCGATCTCGACCTGCGCGCCCCTGGGCAGCGCCAGCACGGCCAGGGCCACGCGTGCCGGCGGATCGCGCTTGAAGAAGCCGGCATAGACCTCGTTGACCTCGGCGAAGGCCTCGATGTCGGTCAGGTAGACCGTGACCTTGACCGCATCCTCGAGCGAGCCGCCGGCGTCCGACGCGATCGTGTGAAGGTTCTGAAGGCACTGCCGCGCCTGTTCGGCGACGCCGTCGCCGACGAGCTCGCCGCTGGTCGGGTACACCCCGATCTGGCCTGAGATGAAAAGCAGCTCGCCCTTGGCGCGCACGGAGTGCGAGTAGGGCCCGATCGCCGCCGGTGCGGCTGGGGAGTTGGCAGCGACTCGATACATGGACGGCCTCCTGTGGATCCTGAAACGTTGTTTCGTGCCTACGCTGGGCAATCGTGACAGCAACCGGCCGAACAGGTATCCAGGGCGGACCTTTCGCGGCGCTGGCCGTCCGCCCCTACCGCTGGTGGTTCGTCGGACAGGTGCTGTCCGGCTCCGGGCTGATGACGCAGATGGTGGCCACCGCCTGGCTTGTGCTGAGCTGGGGCGGGAACGGCGTCGAGCTCGCGCTGCTGTCCACAGCCGGGCTCGGCCCGATGTTGCTGTTCGGGGCTTGGGCCGGCACGTTGGTCGACCACCACGACCGCCGCCGGCTCCTGATCTGCACGCAGGCGCTGCTCGCCGGCCTCAGCCTCGTGCTGTTCGTGCTGATCTCGACCGACATCGCCACCTACATCCTGCTGCTGACGATCACCGCCGCCAGCGGAACGGTCAACTCCGTCGACGCGCCGGCGCGGCAGATCTACGTGCTCGACCTGGTGGGCGAGGAGCGGCTTGCCGGAGCGGTCAGCCTCTACGAGGTGATCCTCAACCTCTCACGCGTGCTCGGCCCCGCCGCTGGCGGAGTGCTGCTCGCGGTCTCCGGACCGTCCGCCTGCGTGCTGGTCAATGCGGTCTCTTTCGCGGCCCCGCTGGCGGTCCTGCTGCATTACAGATCGGAGCGATCCGGCCACACCCAGCCAAGCCCGCGCCAAGCGGGCCCAGACCGGCCGCGGGCGATGGACGGTCTGCGTTATGCCTGGTCGCGGCCATTGCTGCGCTCATCGCTGCTGCTCGCTGCGGCATCGGGCGTCGTCTTCAGCCCGACGCTGCTGTTGCCACTCCTGGCCACGCGGGTGTTCCACCTCGGTGGCAGCGGTTACGGCCTGTTGCTGGGGCTGTTCGGGATCGGTGCGCTGCCGGGCGCGCTGTTGGCCGCGCGGCAGGCGCCCACCGGCGCTCAGGTGCGACTGCTCGCGACGCTCACAGGCCTGTGCATGGTGATCGTGGCGACCGCGCCTGACCTGCCGATCCTGTTCGCCGGCATGATCGCGGTCGGGACGACCTCGATCTGGATGATCGCGGCCGCCAACACGCTGGTGCAGCTGCGGACCACACCGCAACTGCGTGGCCGCGTGATGGGCGCATGGACGATGGCGCTGCCGGGCACGATCCCGATAACGGGCCTGATCGCCGGTGGGGTCGCCGATATCTGGGGGCCGCGGACGGCATACGGGACGGTCGGGATCGTGATCGCGGGGATCGCGATCGGCTGCTGGAGCAGTTTCGGTTCCGGTTGACGGCCGGCCCACGCGTCGGCCCGGTAGCGTTCGCGACCATGAACCGGCTGACGCAGGAGAGTTCGCCTTACCTGCTCCAGCACGCGGACAACCCGGTCGACTGGTATCCGTGGGGCGCAGAGGCGCTCCATCGCGCGCGTGAGCTTGAGTGCCCGCTGCTGGTCTCGATCGGTTACTCCGCCTGCCACTGGTGTCACGTGATGGCGCACGAGTCGTTCGAGGACCCGGAGATCGCGGCGCTGATGAACGAGCGCTTCGTCTGCGTCAAGGTCGACCGCGAGGAGCGGCCGGACGTCGACGCCGTCTGCATGGCCGCCTGCCAAGCGATCAACGGTCACGGCGGCTGGCCGCTGAACGTGTTCCTGACACCGGACCAGCAACCGTTCTTCGCCGGCACCTACTTCCCACCGCTTCAGCGGCCGGCTCTTCCCAGCTGGCGGATGGTGATCGACGCGATCGACGACGCCTGGAGCCAGCGGCCTGAGCAGGTGCGCGAGCAGGGGGCGCGACTCACCGAGGCGGTGCGAGCGAGCGCGGCGATCGAACCCGGAGACCAGCCGAGCGTGCCGCAAAGCGTGATCGCAGACAGCGTCGCCGCGCTGGCGCAGATGTTCGATCGCGAGCACGGTGGTTGGGGCGGGGCGGCGGTTGGGGGGCGGGCGGGAGGACCCAAATTCCCGCCGCACTGCACGCTCGAGTTCCTGCTCGCAGCCGGCGACCGCGAGCTCGCGCCCGCGACGCTGCGGGCGATGGCGGCGGGCGGTATCTACGACCAGGTCGGCGGCGGCTTTCACCGCTACGCGGTCGACGCGACCTGGACGGTTCCCCACTTCGAAAAGATGCTCTACGACAACGCGCTGCTGGCGCGCAGCTACCTGCACGCCTGGCAGCTGACCGGGGAGCAGCGCTTCGCCGAGGTCTGCGCTGAGACCCTCGACTGGGCGCTGCGCGAGCTGCGTGGGCCTGAGGGCGGGTTCTGCTCGGCGCTCGACGCCGACTCTGAGGGTGCGGAGGGCAGGTACTACGTCTGGGATCCGACACAGCTGAGCGATGCGCTCGGGCCCGCGCTCGCCGGATTGGCGATCGACCACTACCTCGGGATCCCAACCGGCCCGCCCAACTTCGAGGGTCACGCCTGGGTGCTTGAGGCCCACGGCGAAGCGCCCGCCGAGCTCCCTGAAATCCGGGAGCGGCTGCTCCAGGCACGCTCCCAGCGGGCCCGTCCCGGGCTCGATGACAAGCGTCTGACAGCCTGGAACGCGCTGATGGTCGCGGCGCTCGCGGACGCCGGCGCGGTCCTGCGTCGCGACGATTACCGGCAGGCCGCAGGCGATTGCGCCGCCTTCCTGCTCGATCAGCTGCGCGACAGTGATGGCGGATTGCTGCGCACCTGGAAGGACGGGCACGGGTCGATCCCGGCCTATCTCGAGGATCACGCCTACCTGCTGCAGGCACTGGTGGCGCTCTATGAGGCCACCTTCGACGAACGCTGGTACGTCGAGGCGATCGCGATCGCCGACGCGATGATCGAGCGCTTCGGCGATCCGGCCAACGGCGGCTTCTTCACGACGGCCGCCGAGCTTCCGCACCTGGTGGGTCGCCGCAAGGACCTGGAGGACACGCCGACCGCCTCCGGGAACTCGGCGGCGGCGCTCGGCCTGCTGCGGCTCGCGCGCCTGTCCGGCGAGGAGTCGTATGAACGCTGGGCCACCGGCGTGCTGGCACTTCATGCGGAGATCGCCGTGCGCCACCCGAGCGCATTCGGACAGCTGTTGCAGGCACTCGATCTCCACCTTGCGACGCCGGTCGAGGTCGCGATCGTCGGCAGCGGTCCGCTGACAGAGGTCGTTCGCACCCGGTTCCGGCCCCATGCGGTGCTGGCCGGCACCGATCGCGACACCACGGACGGGACCGCCGTGCCGCTGCTGCGCGGGCGCACAACCGTCGGCGGGGACCAGGCGGCCTATGTCTGCGAGCGCTTCGCCTGCCAGCTGCCGGTGACCGACGCCGATGCGCTCGAGGCGCTGCTGTAGGGGCCGGCCCAGCGGGGCCGGGCCCCGCACTGACGCGGTTACAGCACCGGCAGGTAGCGTTCCAGCTCCCAGGGTGTGACCTGCACGCGGTAGTCGTCCCACTCCTGGCGCTTGATCTCGACGTAGCGGTTGAAGGTGTGCTCGCCGAGCGCGCGCAGCACGAGCTCGGATTGCGCCGTCAGCTCGATCGCCTCCCCAAGGTTCTCCGGCAGCTGCTCGATCCCCAGCCGGCGACGCTCCTCAGGCGAGAGGTAGTAGAGGTTCTTCTCCATCGGATCGGGCAGCTCGTAGCCATGCTCGATTCCCTCGAGGCCCGCCTGCAGCAGCACCGCGAAGGTCAGGTACGGGTTGCAGGCCGGGTCGGGGCAGCGCAGCTCCATGCGCGTCGCCCGCTCCTTGCCGGGGTGGTACATCGGCACCCGCACCAGGGCAGAGCGGTTACGGCGTGACCATGCGACATAGACCGGCGCCTCGTAACCGGGGACCAGCCGCTTGTACGAGTTGACCCACTGGGCGAAGATCGAGCTGATCTCGCGCGCGTGGCGGAGTTGCCCGGCAATGAACGCCTTGCCGACGTCAGAGAGGCTGTGGGGATCGTCTGCGTCGAAGAACGCGTTCCGGCCATCACGGAACAGTGACTGGTGCGTGTGCATGCCGGAACCGTTCTTGCCGAACAGCGGCTTGGGCATGAACGTTGCGTGACAGCCGTACTTGAGCGCGTACTCCTTGACCGTGATCTTGTACGTCATGCAGTGGTCGGCCATCGTCTGAGCGTCCGCGTAACGCATGTCGATCTCATGCTGGCTGGGGCCGACCTCGTGGTGCGAGTACTCGGTCTGGATCCCCAGCTGCTCGAGGCCCAGCACCGTGTCGCGCCGCAGGTCGGAACCGGCATCGAGCGTGGTCAGGTCGAAGTAGCCGCCCTCGTCGAGCACCTCCGTCGACTTCGAGTCCCTGAAGTAGAAGTATTCGAGCTCAGGCCCCACGTAGAAGTCGTCGAAGCCCATCGCCTCCGCACGCTGGACGGCGCGGCGCAGGATGTGGCGTGGATCGCCCTCGTAGGGTGTGCCCTCGGGCGTACGGATGTCGCAGAACATGCGCGCGACCGCGTACTCGCCGCCGCGCCACGGCAGGATCGCGAAGGTCCGCGGGTCCGGCACCGCGATCATGTCCGACTCCTCGATCGCGTTGAACCCGGTGATCGAGGATCCGTCGAAACCCATCCCACCGTCGAAGGCATCGGCGAGCTCAGTGCTGTTGATGCTGAAGGCCTTGAGGTTCCCGAGGATGTCGGTGAACCACAGACGGATGAAGCGGATGCCGTCCTGCTCGACGCGGGCGAGGACCTCCTTGGCGGTGAGTTCGGGGGCGGCGCTCATCGCGGCGGAACGTTACTTGTTCCGGCGATCTGAGGGATATGGCCCGCTGGCCATATCCCTTGCCTGCCGTGCCCGGGGACCCTCAGCTCGTGCCGTCCGGGCCCAGCCAGCGGCGGGCCCACTCCTGCAGCTCAAACAGCGCCGGACCGAGCTCACGTCCCATCTCGGAGAGCGAGTACTCGACCCGTACGGGTGGACCCGAGTGAACCGTGCGCTCGACGACTCCTCGTGCCTCGAGCTCCTTCATGCGTGCCGACAGGAGCCTGTCGGACAGCTCTGGAACAGCCTGCCCCACCTCTGAGAAACGCAGCGGGCCGTCCATCAGCACCCGCAGGATCGCCCCGGTCCAGCGTCGGCCGACGAGCTCCACCGCCTCGTGGTAGAGCGGGCAACAACCATCGCGGGGCGCATGTTTCGGGCCCTCGTCCGGCGTCGTCGCCTCGAACTCAGCCGCTGCCTCGATCTGCCCAGGCGCCTCCATCGGCCGGGACCCTACGCTGCCTTGAGGATGCGAGACTCCTCAGAGGAGCCATCGAGCGGGACCTCACCGGCGACGGTGACCATGGCGGTGAAGCCCTCGAGTGAGACGGTGGCGATCGCCTCGAGCAGCTGCTCGTCGTCCCAGCCCGCCTCGCGCGCCTCCTCATGCAGATGCATCGCCGGGCGGCCGTCGCTGAGAAGTGCCAGCAGGTAGCGGAGCAGTGCCGCCTCGCGCTCGTCGTCCGAGTCAAACCGGCGAGCCAGGGCGATCTCATCGATGCCGATTCCGGCCGCGCGTGCCCCGCGTGAGTGCGTGATCAGCCCCTGCTCGGATCCATAGTGCTCGGAGACGGCCAGGCCGATGCGCTCGAGCGTGGCGAGGCTGAGCGTCCCGTGCCGCAGCTCCGAGCGAAACCGCGCATAGGCACGCAGCGCCGCCGGTGAACCGGCGAGTACGCCCAGGAAGTTCGGGAGCTGCCCGCCTCCGGAGAGGGCGCCGCGTAACACCGGCGCCGACCGCTCTGGCGCCGTCAGCTCGTCGTGAATCTGGAATCTGCTCATCGTCGTCTTCATATCGGGCTCCGTTCACAGATCCTTTACTTTCGTGACCTGCTTACTGTTGATAAGTCTACGCAGGTTTTCGAGTGCGTCAAGGGCAGCAAACCGGGTACGGTTCAGAGCAGCCATGATCCACCTGAAGAAACGACACCGAGCGCTGCTCATCGGCCTCCTGATGACGGCCGGAGAGGCGCTGTTCCTGCGTCAACGGCAGGGCAAGCTGTTCGGGACGGACATCGTGGTGCGCTGTCACAGCGGCCACCTGTTCAGCACGATCTGGATCCCGGGCGTCTCGATCAAGTCGCTCCGTCTGGGACCGTGGCGGATTCAGCGCTGCCCGGTCGGAGCCCACTGGACCGTCGTGACGCCGGTCTCCCTGGCTCGGCTCACAGAGGACGAATGGCGGGCGGCGTTGGCCGAGCAGGACGTGCGCCTGCCGTGAGCACGAGTCGGCGCTACTTGACCGTGAAGTAGCCCTTCATGCCGAGTGACGCGTGTCCGGCGACCGTGCACTCGTAGTAGAAGCTGCCCTTCTTGGCGAACTTGACGGTCAGCGTCGTGCTCTTGCCGGGCGACACCAGCTTGCTGGTCTTGCCGTCGATGCTGAAGTCGTGGTTCACCTGACCCTTGTTCACGACCTTGAAGATGACCTTGCCGGGCTTCTTCACCGAACTGGCCGACAGCTTGAACTTGAAGTCGACGGCCGTGACCTTGATGGTGGTGGCGGCTGTATGAGCCTTGACGGATCCGGCCTGAGCCACGCAAGCGCCGGACGCAGACAGGGCGCCGGCTGCGACAAGCGCTGGCAACACGCGATAGGCGATGCGACGCATTTGTTCCTCCTCGTTGGGGCGACCCCAGCAGCGCCACTCGACCTTGACTCAAGAGTTGTGTTCGGGCTAACCGAACACAACGAGCCTAGCAACGAGCGTTCACGGCAGGATCGAGCCGCCCCGCTGATGCGCGTGCAGGATCCGCGCGCCATCCGGCTGACGCGATCAGTGCGCGATGCAGACGATCAACAGCACCACACCGAGCATCACTGCCCACATCGCGGTGCGGTCGGGGCTGAATCCGGCGCGTTCATGGAAGCGCAGCTCCGAGGAACGGCGCCGCCGCGCCGCGGGCACGTAACGGTCATCGCCGTGGCCGGTGATCACCACGGTGCGAGGACCGGAGGCGTTGACGCCGTCGCGCTCGTGTGACAGATCCAGCACCGTCCCATCGCCGTACGTGCGGTTCCACTCCTCCATCATCTCGTCGAAGTGGCTGTACGACTGGGTCGGCTGGTCCCAGGACTGACCGGGCTGACCGCGCTCGGCGACCAGCTCGGCGCGCTCGACCATCGGCTCGGGCTCGACCACGCGCAGGTGGCGGGAGCGTCGCGAGCCACCGGTTATGGGACGCCGCGCGCGCGCAGGCGGCTCTGACCAGCTGAAGTCCTCATCGATCAGCAGTCGTCGCTGATTGTCGACCTGTTGCCAGTCCGTGAATGTCGACCCCGTTGACGGCATGTGAGATCGCGTCCTCTTTCTCTTTACCGTGCCTACGGGGTTAGCTGACGGGCTCGCGCCGAAAGAGCGGCGCTACGCGTCCCCTGAACGCGATTCGCCCCAAACAACCTGGGTCCCCCGTTCCCCAGCCGGCCTGCTGTCAGGCGACCGAGCGGGAATTCAGCATTTGACGTAGGCGCGAGCGTACCAACGGCCCCTGACGGAAGCGTGACAGTCGTCACAAGAGACCCCGCATTTTGGGAAATTCCGGGATCAGCGTTTAGGAGGTCTTAGCTTACGGGCCCTTGGGCACTACGTGTGGCCGGCGACGCGCGCGACGAATGCGGCCACGTCCTGAGCCTGCTGGCCCTGGAGCAGGTCCGCGGGCATGTTCCCGTACCCAAGACAGACGCTGGTGCCGTCATTGGCGGCCGGCTTCTGCAGGCAGCCGTTGGCGATCGTATGCAGCACCAGCGACTTGTGCGGCTTGAGCGTGTCGAGGTTCGGTCCGGTCTTGCCGACGGCGTTATCTGCGGCGAGCGTGTGGCAGACCGCACAGTGTTGGGCGAACAACTCGCGGCCGACCTGCTCGGACGCCGTCAGCTTCAGACCGCCGACCTGGGCGTTCGACTTGTTGTGATTGCCGATGATGAACAGCAGCGGCACGCAGATCCCAAAGGCGATATAGACGATCACCAGTGTCGTGTTGAGCAGTCGCGACCCTGAGCGGCTCGTGGTCTGCAGGGCATTCCCGACCCCGCTGAAGCTGCCCCTGGATGCGCCGTAGCCGATCCCGACGGCGAGGCTCGTGAAGACCACGGCGATGATGATCACGCCAATCATGTGACCGGGACCTTACCGTGCGCGCGGGCGTTTCGTCGCGCTCGCGCCCTCGCCGCTCGCGATGCCGCGATCGCCATCGTCGGTCAGCGTCTGCGTCCTGACGCAAAGCTCATCACCGGCGGTGCAACGGCACGGAAGTTGTCGACATCGCCGTGCTCTGCCGCGGCCGCCCGCTCCTCTGCGCGGACACGCTCATCGGCAATCGAGAAGTCCTGAACCTGCGCGACCAACCCGCCTGGCGCATCGACCTGTACGACCCGCTTGACCAGGACGTTGATCGCGCCACCGGCCGCAGCGTGACGCTCCAGTTTGCCCTCGACCAACAGCAGCGGCTCGGTCCGCACCGCCAGCCGGTGACGTTCGTAGACCGCGGGAGGTACGACCAGGTTGATCACCCCGAACTCGTCCTCGAGCAGCACGAACACCACCCCGCTGGCGGTGCCGGGCCGCTGGCGCGCCACCACCATTCCGGCGATCCTCACGCGCGAGCCGTGTGCGTGGCTGGACAGGTCGCGGCTGTCACACGTTCCGTCCGGCAGCCGCGGGCGCAGCAGCGCCATCGGATGCGAGGTGACCGTCATCCCGATCGCGCCGTAATCCGCCAGCAGCGCCTCCCAGCCTGAGAGCTCACGCAACGCCGGAGCATCCGGCAACTCGAGCGGCAACGCCAGTTGCGTCCCGCCGCCAACGCCGTGCCCGGCGGTGGCGACACCGAGTTGCCACAGCACCACCCGGCGCGGCGATGGGTGGCCCACAACCTGGTGAGAATCAGAATCAGACTTATTCTCACTCGACTCAGGGGGACCACACCCAGAGGCCGAGCCGGGATCGTGCAGCGGGCCGACCAGCGAATCGCACGCCCCGGACCACGCCAGCAGGTCCAGCGCCGGTGCCCCCGCGCCCGCTCGCGACGCCAGCTCCGCCAGGCTCGCGAACGGCCCGCTTCGCTCCCGCTCGGCGACCAGCGCCTCGATCTCGACGCGCCGCACCCCGCGGATGTACCCGAGTCCGATCAGCACGCGTCCGGCGCGATCCAGAGAGCACTCCACATCGGAACGGTTGACGTCGGGGGCGACCACCTCCATTCCCCTTCGCTGCGCCTCGTGTACGAGCGCATCCGGCGGATAGAAGCCCATCGGCTGCTCGTTCAACAGCGCGCACAGGAACTCCGGCCCATAGTGCACCCGCAGCCAGGTCGACTGGTACGCGAGCAGCCCGAACGCAGCCGCGTGCGACTTGGGGAAGCCGAACCCGGAGAAGCCCTTGACCTTCGTGAACACGCGCTCGGCCAGCTCGGCATCCACTCCGTGCAGCCGCATCGCACCTTCCACGAACCGTTGGTGATGTGACTCGATCGCCGCCTCTGAGCGCTTGCGGCTCATCGCCCGCCGCAGATCCTCAGCCTCCCCCGGCCGGAACCCGGCGAATGCCGCCGCGACCTCCAGCACCTGGTCCTGGAAGATGATCGCCCCGAGCGTTTCCCGCAGCGCCGGCTCCAGGGACGGATGCTCGTAGGGCACCTCATAGTCAGGGTCGACCCGCAGGCGCTGGCGTCTTTCGATGTAGGGGTTGACGGCGCCCCCCTGGATCGGTCCGGGCCGCACGATCGCAACCTGGATTGCGATGTCCTTCAGGTTCTCGGGCCGCGTGCGCAGCAGCGACTGCATCTGCGCCCGGCTCTCGATCTGGAAAACGCCGGTCGTCTCCGCGCTCCGGATCGCCGTATATGTCTGCTCGTCGTCGTGCGGAATGCGGCTGAGGTCGATCCGCTCACCGCGTTCCTTCGCGATCAACTCGACACAGCGCTCCACCGCCGACAGCATCCCCAACCCGAGCAGGTCGATCTTCAGAAAGCCCGCGTCGGAACAGGAATCCTTGTCCCATTGGGCGATGTAACGGCCCTCCATCGCCGCCGGCACCACCGGGCAGCAGTCGATCAACGGCCGTGTTGCGATCACCATCCCGCCCGAGTGCTGCGACAGGTGCCGCGGGAGGCCGTGCGCCTGCGCCGCCAGCCGCGCCAGCCAGGCCCAGCGGCTGCCCGGGCGTGCGATATCCGCGCCCCCACCGGCCGTCTCGATATCACGCCCAACCTCGCGCGCATCCCAGCCCTCGCTGCCACGCGCGACCCGCTCGATCTCCCCCGGCGGCAGCCCCAGGACCTTGCCGAACTCGCGGATCGCGCCGCGTGCCCGGTAGGTCGGGAAGGCCGCCACCAGCGCGGCGCGATCAGAGCCGAAGCGCTCTGACACCCGCGGGATCAGCACCGCCCGGATGTCCCGCGGGAAGTCGAGATCGATGTCCGGCAGCGCCTTCAGATCCTCGCTCAGGAAGCGGCCGATCGCGAGCTCGTTGGCGATCGGATCGACATGTGAGAGCCCGGTCAGGTAGCAGACGATCGACGACACGCTGGAGCCGCGACCGCGACCCGGCGGCAGCGCCGCGCGCGGCGAATCCGCCTCCCGTCCGCGCACCTCGAACGCGACCTCGCGAGCGAGCTCGAGCAGTTCGTGGTGCAGTACGAAGAAGCCGGCGAGGCCGAGCTTCTCGATGATCCGCAGCTCCTGCTCGAGCCGGCCCGCCGCGATCTCGCGGACCGCGGACGGCTGGTCGTCGTAGCGTCTGTGGAAGTGCGTGTCGCACAGACCCGTCAGCTCCCGCAGCTTGCGCGGATCCTCGGCCCCGGGATAGCTGTACGTGAGATCCCTGCACAGGTCGAACTCGAGCGACTCCGCCAGCCGCAACGTCTCCGCCACCGCGTCCGGGTACTCCGGGAAGCGCGCCGCCATCGCCGCCGGCGTGGCCAGCACGTGCGTGAAGTTCCCACGCCGCTCAGGCTCGGAGGCGTCGAGCGTCGTGTGCAGCCGGATTGCCACCAGCGCGTCCTGCAGCGGCCCTCGCGCACGCGTGTGCGCGTGAACGTCGCCGCTCGCCAAGCCACGCAGCTCGAGCCGCCGCGCCAGCCACTGCAACCGCCGGTTGCGGGCACGGTCGCCGGCCAGGTACGGGCGCTGCAGTTCGACCCTCAGCCACTCGCGCCCGAACGCCTCACGCAGACGCCGCAGCGTCGGCTCATCGTGCACCCCGCGCGCGTGACAGCCGCTCAGGCAGACGAGGCCATCGCTGTGGGCGAGGATCTCTTCGAGGGCGACCGACGGTTGCCCGGGGCCGCTGGATAGCAAATCAGCGGCCCCGCCACGGCGCTCGCGAGTTCTCGCGTGTGCGCAGGTGATCAGCCGGCACAGGTTCGCCCAGCCGCCCGCGTCGCGGACCAGCAGCGTCAGGTGGCGGCCGTCATCGAGGTCGAGCTCGGCGCCATGTAGGGCTTTCAGACCCAGCGCCCCGGCGCTCTGTGCGAACTCCATCGAGCCGGAGACCGAGTTGTGATCGGTCAGCGCAAACGCCTCGTAGCCGAGCTCGAGCGCCGTGACGACGAGTTCCTCCGGCAGCGAGGCGCCGTCCAGGAACGAGTAGGCCGAGTGGGCATGCAGCTCCGCGTACATCGAACGTATGTTCGCATTAAGTTCCGCCTTGACAAGTTATTAGTTGCTGCTAAGTTCTTCATAGTTAGTGCTCACTAAGTACCAGTTTGAGGAGTCAGCTCAATGCCAACCACACAAGCTGCAGCCCCCCGCAACCGCATCGCGACCCTGGTGCTCGTCTCCGTCGGGCTGTTCATGGTCGTGCTGGACAACCTGATCGTCAGCGTCGCGCTGCCGAGCATCCACCGCGACCTGGGCGCTTCGATGCAGTCGCTCGAATGGACCGTCAACGCGTATGTGCTGGCATACGCCGTACTGCTGCTGACCGGCGCGGCACTCGGTGATCGCTTCGGCCGCAAGCGCATGTTCGTCGCCGGGATAGTGCTGTTCACAGCCGCCTCGGCAGGCTCCGCGCTGGCGCCGAATATGGGTTTGCTGGTCGCGACCCGGGCACTGCAGGGGGTCGGCGCGGCGATCGTCACGCCGCTGACGCTGACGCTGCTGGCCGACAGTTTCCCTGCGGAGAACCGCGGCCTCGCGCTCGGGGTCTGGTCGGGGATCAGCGGCATCGCCGTCGCGCTCGGGCCGCTCGTCGGTGGAGCCGTGATCCAGTTGAGCTCGTGGCACTGGATCTTCTGGATCAACGTGCCGGTCGGATTGCTGCTCGCACCGGTCGCCGCAAGGACGCTGCACGAGAGCTACGGGCCGGAGCGCGGGCTCGACCTTCCCGGTCTGGCACTCGCCTCGACAGGCCTGTTCGGAGTCGTATTCGGGCTGATCCGCGCGCAGACGGTCGGCTGGGGCGCGCTGGAGGTCGTTGTCTCGCTGGCCGCCGGCATCGTGCTGCTGACCGCGTTCGTGCTTCAGGAGCTGCGCACGCCGGAGCCGATGCTGCCGATGGAGTTCTTCAAGCGGCGCAGCTTTGCGGTCACCAACGTGGTGTCGCTGTCGATGTACTTCGGGATGTTCGGCTCGATCTTCTTCATGAGCCAGTACCTGCAGAACGTGCTGGGAAACTCACCGCTCGAGGCCGGCCTCAAACTGCTCGTCTGGACCGGGGCGATCATGCTCGTCTCGCCCGCAGCCGGCTTCTTCTCCGAGCGCTACGGCAGCCGCCTGTTCATGGTGTCAGGGCTGACGCTGCAGGCGATCGCGCTTGCCTGGCTGGCCTCGGAGGCTGCCGTCGACCAGTCCTACACGAGCATGCTGGTGCCGTTCGTATTCGGGGGTAGCGGCATGGCGCTGGTGTTCGCGCCGTCCGCCAGCGCGGTGCTCGCCTCGGTCCGGACCGATCAGGCCGGCCAGGCCTCAGGCGCGACCAACGCGATCCGCGAGCTTGGCGGTGTCCTGGGGATTGCGGTGCTCTCGACGGTCTTCTCGAGCCATGGCAGCTACGCCTCACCGCAGGACTTCGTGAACGGGTTGCAGCCGACGATGTGGGTCGGTACCGCCGTGCTGGCGGCGGGCGCGCTGGTCGCCTTCGCATTCCGGTTCGACACGCGCGCACAGCGGGTGCAGGTGGCTGAGGGCGCTGACAGCAGCTCGACGGAGGTCGCCAGCGCCATGCCCGCGGGCGTCTCCGCCCCCACCGCGGCGTAGGATCGAGGAGTGGCGAGCATCTCGAAACCGTCCAAACAGCGCGTCCCGGCAGCCGAGCGCCGGGACGCGCTGATCGCCGCCGCGATCGAGGAGTTCGCCCTGGGCGGCCTGCACGGGACCCCCGTCGACCGGATCGCGCGCCGGGTAGGGGTGGCGCAACCGTATGTGTTCAGCCTGTTCGCGACCAAGCGCGACCTCTTCATTGCCGCCGTCGAGCGCGGTTTTGAGATGGTCAGCGACCTGTTCACGCAGAGCGCAACCGAGTTCAAGCGCATGCACGCCGGCGGGGAGTACACACGCGACGAGATCCTCGGAGCGCTCGGCGACAGCTACATCGAGCTGCTGGCCACCAACCGGCCGAAGCTGATGCTCCAGCTCCACGCCTATGCCGCCTGTGACGACGAGCTGATCCGTGAGCACGTCGGCGCCGCCTACGAGCGCCTCGGCCTGCACGTCCGTGAGTTGACAGGGGCGACTGAGGATGAGCTCAACGAGTTCCTCAGCAAGGGCATGTGGCTGAACGTGCAGGCGGCGATCGGCAACAAGGATCTTGAAGCGGCCTGCGATTGGATCCGCAGTCACCGCCAAGCCGACGCGGCTGCCGGCTGAGCTTCCTGACATGCGTCGCACCTGGCCACTCGCCACGGCGATGCTCGTCGTCGCGATCAACCTGCGGCTTGCGGTCGCCGCGGTTCCGCCGGTCCTCAACCAGATCAGGTCGACGACCGGCCTGAGCTCCGCCGGCGGCGGACTGCTGACCGGGATGCCGGTGTTCTGTTTCGGCCTGGCGGCGCTTGCGGCACCCCGTCTGATCAGACGTTTCGGGATGCGCCCGCTGGTCAGCCTGACGATGCTGACGGTCGTCGCCGGATGCGCGCTGCGTCTGATCCCGCCGCTGGGCACGCTGTTCATCGGCACCGCCGTCCTGGGCTGCGGAATCGCCATCGGCAACGTGCTGGTTCCGGGCCTGATCAAGGGCGACTTTCCGCGCCGGCGCGTGCTGATGACCGCGCTCTACTCGGTCGCGTTGGCCGGTGGGGCGGCGCTGGCCTCAGGTCTGACGGTGCCGATCGAGCACGCGACCGGACTGGGTTGGCGCGTCGTGATCGCGCTATGGGGGCTTGTGGCGGTCGCCGCGATCGGGCTGTGGACGCCGTACGCCCGCCGCGGCCGCTCACCAACGGCCGGGACCGAGGGCGAGCCCGTTCCCGGCCTCTGGCGCGACCCGCTCGCCTGGTGTGTGACCGGCTTCATGGGTCTGCAGTCATTCGGCTTCTACGCGACGCTCAGCTGGCTACCGACGATCCTCGAGGACCATGGCGCATCGGCCGCGCGCGCCGGCTGGATGCTGTCGTTCTCCACGTTCTTCGCCATGTTCGGAGCGCTCACGGCCCCGAGCCTCGAGCGGCGGATGCGGAGACCGAGCCTGCTGGTCGGCGTCTGCGTGCTGCTCTGCGCCGGCGCGTACTCGGGGTTGTTGGCCGCTCCGGCCTCGGGCACCTACGTCTGGTGCGCGTTGCTGGGGCTGGGCCAGGGAGCGCCGCTCGCGCTGGCGCTCGGCTACATCGTCGGCCGCTCACCCGACAGCAACCACACCGCGCAGCTCTCGACGATGGCGCAGAGCGTCGGCTATCTGATCGCGTCCGCGGGCCCGTTCCTGATGGGTGCCCTTCACGGGATCTCAGGCACCTGGACGCTGCCGCTCGCTGTTCTGCTGGTCTCGCTGATCCCGATGCTGCTGACCGGCCTGGTCGCTGCCCAGAACCGGCACGTGCTCGCGCGGCACTAGGAGTCTGGCGGTTTCGGCTTGGGAAGGGGCGGAACAGCGGTGCTCTCCCGCCGATGTTTGTCGCTGACGAAGACCGGCCGCTACGCGGCCTCTGGCTGCGCCCTGATTGCCGCGAGGTTGTGCTGGTCGAAGCGCCCGACTCTCAAGTGATGCTTGAGGGTATGGGTCTTCGTCAGAGCAACCGCAGGGAGAGCATCAGCGCTCCCTCCTTCCCAAGCCCAACACCAGCCTACTAGGTCTTGACGAGATCCCGACCCGGATCGATGCTCCAGCGCCGCGCAACGTCTTCCAGGCGCTCGCTCATCACCCAACCGTCAGGCCGCTCTTCTCCCTCGAAGCCGGGGTTGGCTCCCTTCAGCGCCATCGATCCGGTGTTGTCGCCGATCGCGCGGATCGTCTCCAGATCATGAGCTGTCAGCCGTTGCTCGGCCGGGAGGGTCGCGAGCTCGGCACGCTTATCCTCAACCGGCCGGGCCTGCGGACCGGTCTCCTGGACGAGCGTTGGCACGACGGTCCTCACCGCTTCGTGAGCGAGATTCCACTGGCAGGCGAGTTGGATCGTCGTCAGGCCGGCGCGGTCAGCGATCGGCCGCATCCGCTCGATGCGCTCACAGCCGGCCTCGATCCAGCCGGGCGGGCGGAAGCTGCGGTGATCTTGGCGGCCCAGTTCGGCGCTCGGGCTGAGATCGCCGTAGAACAGTCCGCCGTAGTCGACGACGCGGGTGATCACGTCGATGCCGTTGCGGGCAGCCGCATCAAGGCACAGCTCGCCGGGCCAGGGCTCGAGCGGGTTGAGGATCACCATCGCCCAGTCGATCTGTGACCCGAAGCGCTCGAAGCAGTCGATCAGGTCGAGCGTGAATCCGTTTGCCGGCCCGGGTGCGACCCCGATCCTGTCCGCGAGCCCGGCCTCCTTGAGCGCCTGCATCCCGCCCCAGACGGTCTCGCTCGTGTAGCCGATGCGGTCGGGGTTGTGCAGCAGCAGCAGATCGAAGCGGTCGATGCCGCAGCGTTCGAGGCTGCGCTCGGTGGCCATCCGCAGATAGCTCGCGTACTGCTCAGGCCCGCGCAACTGCGGGTCGGTGAAGCGTGGAAAGCCCTTGGCGCCGTTGCGCTGCCCCTCATAGAAGTCGTGCCCGATCGCGCCGACCACGCACGTCTGCTCGCGGCGTAGGGCGCTCGCGCTCAGAGCCCGGCCAAGCCAGCTGTCGGCCTCGCCGGCGCCGTAGACATCGGCGGTCAGCACGGTCGCGATCTGTTGATCCGGAGTGATCAGCGCCAGGTAGCGCTCGTCGTCGAGCGGCTCTCCGAAGTGCATGAAGCGTCCGCCGCTCCAGGTACCGAGCGCCGTGCGGGTGGGTTCAAGAGGCATCGCCTCCCGATGTTACGTCGGGGCGCCGGTGACGCGCCGAGCTGACGGGTGCGGGCGTCGTGCCACCTCCGGTGCCCCGGAGCCGCCGTGTGCGTGGTCGGCGGGCACGGGCGCGGGGGGACAGGCGGCATGAGCAGGAGCAAATCCGACAATCGGACGGCCGGCGGCCGATTGTCTTGAAAAGTGCCGATCTACGGGAGCGTTTAGGACAATCGCTGTGCGACCGATCGATTGTCCGATCTGCTCCTGTTACCCGGGCCCGCTGGCGGTCGGCAAGCCGTGGCGACCCAACCCAGCCTATGACCCCTGCCATCACCACCCCTCACCGCTGACGCCACCACTCACCAGCGATCAGGTCGTGGAACACGACCTGATCGCTGCCGTTGGCCGTGACCACCTCCCAGTAGCGACGCCGCAGCGGCTCCTCCGTCCACCACCGATCCTCGAGCAGCCAGGTCTCGAGCACGCCGTCGACCTCGCGCCCATCGACGCTCACCGGCTGCCCGTCCGGGTCGGCGACCACGCGTGCGCGCCGTGGCACACCGAGTCTCCGGGTCCTGGTGGTCATGCCCACCCTGCTCACCGCTCGAACGGCGCCAGCACCGAGCGGCGCTCGGGAAAGCGCGATGTCGGATCGATCTGCAGGACGCGTAGGGCGGCATCCGGACCGGCGGCGGCGCGCACCTGGCGGACCGCCTCGCGCATGCGTTCTGCTCGCGCTCGCGCGGGCTCCTCGAGCAGCGTCTGCTGGTCGCTGGTCGGCGGGCCGAAGCGCTCCGCCGTAAGTCGCAGCGTCTGCGCGGGCGCCGGCAGCAGCTGCAGCCGCGGCGCCAGCGCCAACCGCATCCGCACCGGATCGCTGAGCGCCTCACGGAAGCTGACGCGCTCACGCCAGGTTCCCCCGCGCTCGACCAGCACCGCCGACAGCACCACCACCCTCAGTGTGCGCCCGCGGCGCTCACGCCGGGCCAGCAGCCCGTCGATCAGCAGGCCAAGCGCACGCTCGAGCTGCTGACCGCTTGAGGCCTCAGGCAGCTCCAGCGACTCACGCACCAGCTCGCCCGCATCGCGTGGACGCAGGGGAGTGTCAGCACCCAGCGCCAGCCGTTGGGCATCCAGGCCAGGCCGTCCGAAGCGGTCGGCCACAGCCGCCCGCGACAGCGCGGCGAGCTCTCCGAACGTGCCGATCCCCAGCCGCTGCAGCGCCTCAGGAAGCATCGCCAGCTCAGGCGTGCCACGCAACAGCTCGACCGGCATCGGCGCCAGAAACTCACGCGCCTGCGCCGCTCCGCCGGCGATGAGCAGTGGTCGGCCGGCACGCGCGCGGGTGGCCGCCGCCAGCGCCGCGAAGCGGGTCGGCGCCACCCCGAACCGAGCGGGCGCGCGCATCGCGCGGCGCGCAGCGGTCAGCACCGCTTCGACGTCTCGCCTGATGGCCAGCGACCCTGCCGACCCGCCCGGACCGCTCGCCGGCCCACCACCGGGACGGCGCCCGTACAGCCGCAGCAGCCCGCGGGCATCAAAGCAGGCGAGCCCTGGACACAGCGACTCGACGGCCGCCCCGATCGACTCGAGCTCGATCAGTATGTGCTCCCAGCGCTCCTCCACCCCGGCAGGGTCGGGCGGAATCAACCTCAGCCTCTGGCAGCGGGCCAGCGCCTCACCAAGGCGCATCCCAGGGACGATCCCGAATGCCTCGGCGGCGGCCGAGACGGCACCGATCAACTGGCTCCCCGGCCCTGGCGCCACCGCCGCTGCAACTCCGAGCAGGTCCGTGCGCGTGCCGGCCGCAACCGTCAGCTCGAAGCGCGGCAGCAGGATGCAGGTGATGACTTTGAGGGCGGCAGACAGAGCGAACGTATGTTCGCATACCTGTCGGGCAACCAGGACGGTCTGGGAGGGCAGCAGGCCTCGGGCGGCGAGGTCCGCCGGCCGCTAAACGTACGTCAGCAGCCCGGGCCCGGGGTGCAGTTCGGGATCAGCGTCGAACCGCCCGAGCCGACGATCGTCGCGCCGATCTGGCCCAGGGTGCCGGCGAGGCTGGCCGCGTCCGTCTGATTGAAGTAGTAACCCGTGCCGGGAGTCGCCAGATCCTGCATCAGGCCCTGCGCCGTGTAATTGTTGTCGCAGTTGCCGGTCGAGTCGTACGCAATCGAGAAGATCTCCGTGCCCGCGGCCTTGGCCTGGTTCGCCGCACTGATCGCGCTCTCGCATGGCGAGCTGTCGCTGAAACTGATGTTCCCGGCCTGCCCCGGCGCAACGCCGTCCTTCGACGAGGTGGGAGAGTCGATCTCGCCGTCGCTGAGGATCACGATTGCGTTCGTCATCGATTGCCCGTCGGGTAGTGTGCGGGCGGGGGCCGAGGCGAGCATGTACTGAGCCTCCGTGATCGCACCCGCCAGGTAGCTGCCCTGGCCACTGATGTCCTTGATCCCGTAGTCATCGCTTCCGGGGTATTTGCTGCCACTGCACTGGGCCCAGTAGACAGATTTGACGATGCTCGAGCTCGTGTCGAGGGTGCTCGTGTCAGAGTCCCGATAATCACTCGAGAGCGGGATCGCGTCGTAGCCGCTGTAGTTGTCGAAGTAAGGGTTGCTGCTCGTGTAGGGGCTTGAGGTACCGCTGCTGTAGGCGGTCGTGACCCCCAGCGGGATGCCGCCGAACGAGGCACTGGAGTTGTACGGGTACGACTGCCACGGCGGATAGGTGTCCGACTTTCCGCTCGTCAAGCCGTCGGCGCTGACACTCTTGCAGTCGGTCTCGTCGGCCATGACGGCGTTCGAGGGCGGCGTCAGGTTGTAGGTCGCACTGTTGGTCGTGGTGGTGTTGTAGGTGGTCGTGGTGTTGTTGGTGGTGGTCGTATTTTTGGTCGTGGTGGTGTACGTCGTCGGGGTGGTGATGTAGGTCGTCGTGGTGTTGTAGGTCGTCGTGGTCTTGTAGGTCGTCGTGGTCGCTGTAGGGTGTCTGGTGGTCGTGACCACTGGTGTCGTCGTGTACGTCGTGGTCGTGTTGTAGTTCGGCGTTGTCTGCGTGGTCGGCGTCGTTGTGTACACCGGCGTCGTCACGTACGTTGTGGTCGTCTTGTAGGCCGGTGTCGTCGAAGTGGTGCTGGTGGTGTGGCCCGTCAGATTCCCCGATAGCGCGGGAAATACGACGATCCCAGCCTCATCGATGGGGCTTGAGACGTTGTTCGTACCGCTCACATCGCCGCCGCATGAGACATCGCCCGGGGCGCACGGGTCCAGGCCGCTCAGCAACGAACGCACGCCGGCCTTGGCGCAATCGAGCTTGTCCTGCTTACCGGAGGTGATCCCGCTCACAGTCGCGGAGCACGAATCCTCCATCGACCCGGTGGTATCGAGGATCACGACCGTGTTCTCTGGGTTGGGCGTCGTACTGGGGGAGTTTGCCGCCGACTGCGAGGTCGCGTTGATCGTGAATCTCGGTATGAACAGGCTCAGCAGCCCGGTGCTCACCGTGGCCGACTCCGACACCTGTACGGCGTTGCAGGTGTTGACGCCGCTGGGCAGCGGCGTTTTGGCTCCGCTGGGGCGACAGTTGGAGCTGCTCGTGTCCGTCATGCAGGTCGGAGTCGATCCCGCAGTGTAGTTCGGGCCATGCGAGAGGCACTCGAAGGTCACGCTCGCGGGCTTGGCGTTGACACCCCAGCCGCCGAGCGCGTTGTTGTCGCCGTTCGACCCCGAATAGGCGATCGCCTGGTTGTAGGCCGTGAGCGAGTTGGGAAGATCGCGGCCGGCCGCGAGCGCGGCGGCGTCGACGGCCTTCTGCAGTTCCTGCTTCGCGACCCAGACACGACCGAGGTCGACCGCCAGACCGGCGAATCCGATCAGTACCACGGCCGCAAGGGCAACCAGCGGCAACACCTGGCCCCGGTCGCCGGCCGCCAGCCTGAAGATCCTCCGCGCGCGCATCACTCGACCGCCTGCGCTGCCGTCGTACTCAGGGTGACGTTCATGATGTGCATCCCAAAGACGTTCAGGTTGTACGGGTAGTTGACCGTGATCTCCGCCTCGTCGCCGGAGGTCTCCTTGCCATTCGTGTCACAGCTGACGTTGTACACATACGGTGCGCAGGCAACCCCGGTCGACGGGTTGCTGCCGCAGTAATCGGCGCTGGTGCTGTCGCCAGGGAAGCTCGGCGTCACATCATTCGACGGCAGATTCACATCTCCCCTTGCGCTGTCGATCGTCTGTGCGACGGCGACGTTGCAGATGCTGGAGTTGGCGCCTGAAACGCCTAGCGAGAGGTCACGCGCGCCCGCACTGGCCGCGTTGACGAGCGTCTCGTATTGCCCGTACATCTGCCCGAACTGCAGAATCGCCGTGATCAGCAGCAGCAGAAGCGGCATGGCCAAGGCCAATTCGACGATCGCCTGACCGTCCTCACGCCCCCGGCGTCCCGCTTTTTGTGCCCCCCGGAAACTCATATCCCACGTTCTATCGGCCGCAAGGCGCCGTAACTGGAACGCACATACGAACGTGAAACGCCAATTGCAGAAGTCTCTAGGACGAATGTCCAGAGGATGTCCAGCCGCGAAACAGACAGTGACGGAACAGTCGTCCATATGTCCAGCTTTCCGGTGCATCCATCGCACTCGCGCGCAGCCGCAGACGATGGGATCGACGATGCACATCCCCGGCGCCCATCTGCTCAGGCGATTGCTGACAGACCAGTGCGGCCAGTCGCTGGTGATAGTGGCCGTATCGATGACCGCCGTGATCGGTGTGTCTGCGCTCGCGATAGACGCCGCCACCTGGTACGGGAGGTACCACCACGATCAGGTGGTGGCCGATGCGGCCGCTCTGGCAGCGGCCAACTGCCTGGCCAATCCGGGCGCCACGGCCGGCAACGTCGACGGCCAATCCGTGCCGTCCTGCAGTTCCGTCACCGACAAGACCGACGCTCAGACCGTGGCCGTGGAATACGCGGCCGCGAACGGGCTGACGATCACTGCGGCCGACGTCAATGTCAACACGGCCACGGACAACGTCAGCGTCAAGACGAGCTCCACAGGGCACGCGTTCTTCGCCAAGCTGTTCGGCATCGACAGGACGACGCAGACGGCCGGCTCCTCCGCCGGATATGTGGACAACGTGATCAATACGGTCGTCTCGGGCGGTACCAGCACCACCGGCGGCACCAGTACGACCGGTGGAACCAGCACAACCGGTGGCACGACCACGAACCCGGGAACGACGGTCACCACGCCCGGCGGTACGACGGAAACCGTCACCTACAGCGCCTGCACCGCCGCCAACCAGTCCCAGTGCCCCGCGATCTATGCGGCCACCACGGCCTGCACCGGTACCCACGTCGGCGTCACGATCGGCACCCCGTCCAGCGGCGGTGCCTCGGCGACCGTCAGCGGCACGATCCACAGCGAGGGCGCGATGACGTTTTCCAACACGCAGGTCACCGCCTCGGGCCTGACGATCGCCGGCAGCTGCTACACGAGCTCCACAATGCCGAGCGTTCAGGAGGTGAACAGCGGCACCATCCTGCACTCGACCTCCGTCACGAGCCAACCGTGGCCGGTCAACTATGCCGCGAGCCCGTACTTCACGGCCTGCACCACGACCTGCACGACCGTCGACGGCATCGCCAACGTTCCGCCCTACTGCACGCAGGCCACGACCAGCAGCACCGGCTTCACCTTCACGAACATCAACGGCAACCCCGAGCTGCCGGCCTCCAACAACGTCTATTGCTCGATCGGAAGCGGCAGCCCGAAGGACCCGTCGACCTGGAACGGCCCGTTCAACTTCGAGGCCGCGATGCCTGCCAACAACCAGGACAACAGCGGCTACAGCAGCTGCCCCGGCTACCAGACGGACACGTTCATCGGCGGCACCGACACCTTCCTGGGGCAGTACGGCGGTGGCTTCAACTCCTGCATGAAGCCCGACCTCTACAACTGCCTGATCTACTCGACCGGCAATGTCGTGATCGAGAACAGCGGCGGCTTCTACTGGACCGGCGACATCTTCGGCCCGGACGGCACGATCCAGCTCGGCAGCTCGAACAGCGGTGGGCTCAACACGGCCTCGCCGAGCGGACTGCTGGAGGGGCTGAACGTGCTCGACCTCAACGCGACGCTGAATCTGGTCGGCGACGGCCAGATCGCGAGCGTGACCACGAACACGACGACGTCCACCACGACGACCAGCTCGACCACCACCACGCCCAGCACGACGACCACGACGCCGGTGACCACCACAACCACGCCGTCCTCGACTCAGACGACGAGCGCGATCACCACGACCACCGGTTCGCAGACGACCACGACCTACTACGGCACCGGTAGCGACTCACTCGCCCAGGGCGAGTAGCCGCTCCAGGCGCCGGCGGCGACACTCACCCAAGCTGGGTGGTCGCTCCGGTTTTCAAACCGGCGTGCCTGAACCCCGCAGCAGCGTGCTGACCGGTACCGCGTCCAGGTGCCGCTGGTAGAGGGCCTGCTCGAGCTGCTGAAGCTCCTGGCGGGCGTCGGCCAGGTTCGTGACCCGCAGCTCGATCACCTCGCCCTTGCGCAACGACTTGGGCAGCTGCGCGGGATCATTGATCCGCACCTTGCCGACGACCAGCTTACCCCCGGCACCCTTGGCGAGCAGGTACTGCATCAGGCTCGGACTGCTCGAGGTGTAGAGGAAATGCTTGCCGTCCCCGAGCCGGTCCTCGAGCTTGCGCAGCTTCCCCTTCGTGCCGACCCAGCCGACCAGGCCGCTGTCATTGAGCCTCGGCAGCGGCTCGTCTCCATGGTCGCTCAGCAGATCGAGCGTCGACTCTGAGACCGTGTTCAGCGCAACGGAGACGTGCATGTCGCTACCGGCGAGGTCTCGCACGAGCCTCGTGGCCTCCTGGGCGCTCGCGTCGACCATCACGCCCACCTGCGACTTGGGGGTAGGGACGGCCGTGATCGCCTTCGCCGCGCCGAGGTCGGACACCAGCCCGTAGGCGACGCTCGAGAGGAACGCTCCGAGCAGCACCAGCGCTGAAGCCGTCGCCGTGGTCATGGTGCGCACGGCCCGCACGCGCCACGCCGGCAGTGGTTGCACACGGCGGCCGCTGTTCAGAATCAATGATGCGGTCGAGGGGCGCGCCGCGAACGAGCCGTCCGGCTCAGGGTGCTGGCTGAGCGCCCGCTCGATCGCGACCCCCAGCTCGGCCTCGGAATTCGCCACCTGCGCGAGCTTGAAGCGCTCGAGCGCATGGTTGGAGACACGCACGTGCCCATATCCGAACCCGTATGAGATCACCGGGCAGCCGCGGATGATCGCCTCGAGCACGGTCAGGCCGGCGCTCGCGTGGATCAGGACGTCGGCGGCAGCGAGGATGTCACCCATCCGGTCGGTGAAACCCAGCACGCGGACTCGCGGATCGCCCGCGAACTGCTCGAGCACGCGCTCGCGCAGCGGCTCGTTGCGCCCGCACAGGCACAGCACCTCGGCATCCTCAACCACTGCCAGCGCCGCCGTGATCGCACCGGCGATGTCCCCAACGCCCCAGCCGCCGCCGGAGACCGCGATCACCGCCCGGTCTTCCGGCAACCCCAGCGAAGCCCGCGCCAGCGGGCGCGGGCGCGGAGTCATGAACGCAGGGGAGGTGGGCGGTCTGGCCCAACGCACACTCCCTGGTCCGGCGATCTGCTCGACCTCCTCCCGCGACTCGGGATGCGTGATGAAGTGCAGGTCGATGCCGGGGTGCGCCCAGAACCGCAGCCCCGCGAGGTCCGTGATCGACGAGTAGCACGGCGCCTTGAGGCGGCCGTTCCGGCGCATCTCACCGAGGATCTGTGTCGTCCCGGGGTAGGTCGAGACGATCAGGTCGGGATCGTGCGAGCGGATCAGTCGCATCAGGCCGCGGCGACCCGCCCGGCTCAGCATCTTCGACGCGATCCAGCGGGTGGGCGGGAAGTCCATGAACAGCCGGTACTGGAAATCGAACAGCCACGGCGCCCAGCGGAACATGAACGCCGAGTTGTCACGCAGGACGGCTGTCGCCAACGGGCCCATCGCGGGCAGGCCGTTGACGACCGAGATCAGTGCGTCCGGATCCTCCTGTTTGAATTCGCGCGCGACCGCGCGAGCCGGCAGATCGTGTCCCTCGCCGATGTCGGCGGAGATGATCAGGATCTTTCGCGGACAAGCCTCTGCTGCGTCAGGCTCGCCCGCTCCCGCTAAAGGGTCGGAAAGCCCTCCGGCTGGCTCGCCGCTTTTTTTCGACGCCTGATCGCGCCGCCACTCGACGTAGCGCCGAACCCCTTCTTCGAACGGCGTCGACGCCGTCCAGCCGAGTTCTTCCCGAGCGCGATCGGACAGCACGATCTTGGACCCGAGGTCGCCCGGACGCGCGGGCCCGTAGACGATCTCCGTGTTGCCGACGAGCTTCTGGACGAGCTCGGCGATCTGCTTGATGGTCACATCCTCGTCGCTTGAGAGGTTGTAGACGCGGTTCTCGGCGATGTCGCCGAGGCCGGCCACGACCCCGTCCGCCAGGTCCTCCACATAGACGAAACGACGCGATTGCAGGCCATCGCCTGACAGCGTCAGCGGCTCACCCGCGAACGCCTTGTTCACGAACGCGGGGATCACCGCCGCCTCACGGGCGCGCGGACCGTACGGAATCCCGAACCGCAGAACCGTGTAGTTGATTCCGTACAGCTCCTGGTAGGACTTGCAGTACAGCTCGCCCGCCAGCTTCGTGGCCGTGTAGAGATGGGCGGGAGGCGGCAGCAACGTCGTCTCGCTGACGACGGTCTCCTCGGTGTCTGAGTAGACCCAGATCGTCGATGCGTAGACGACACGCTTGACGCCCGCCCGGCGCGCGCCTTCGAGCACCGCCGCGGTGCCCCTGGCGTTCACCTGCTCTGCGTCGTGCGGATCGGCGTGTACATCGTTGACGTCGGCCACGGCTGCCAGGTGCGCGACCGCGTCGCAGTCCGCCAGCGCCGCGGCCAGCGCCTCGGCGTCGGTCACCTGTCCGAGCACGGTCTCGACAGTCTCGTGCTCTGGCCACGGCGACGGCCTCAGGTCGTAGATGACCGGCTCGTGCCCCTGCTCGCGAAGCTTGTCCACGACGTGGGAGCCGATGAACCCGGCCCCACCGGTGACGAGGACTCTCATTTACCGGCCCCTCTCGTTCAGCTCGCTGCTGTCCAGTGGACGGTAATACAGCGGCGGACAGGAATGGTTCTTTGCGACCCAATCGCTGTTGGGAAGATCGACGTGATGCCCGAGGATGCGATGGCACGGCTCGTCGTAAACGCGCCCGGTCGACTTCTCGAGCCAGTCGAACACGACGTATTTGTAAAGCCCGGAGACCATGCCGTCGGGCAGCTCGAGCTTCGATCCTGCGAACTGCGGGTCCATGAACTCATGTGCGGTCTCGTTCTTCCAGGCGACGATCTCCGGCATCCGCTCGGTCTGGATCACGCCCAGCGCGGCCGTGAACTCGTTCATCCGGAAATTCAGGCCCTGGACCTCATACGACGGCTTGCCGTAGTTGCGGAACCCGCGCGCGAACTCGAGCAGCTCCGGGTGCCTGGATACGAGCATGCCGCCCTCACCGGTGGAGACGGTCTTGGTCGCGTACATCGAGTACACGCCGGCGTCGCCGTAGGTACCCGGCTTGCGGCCGTTCCACGAGGCGCCGTGCGCGTGCGCGCAGTCCTCGATCAGGAAGATCTGATTCTGCTCGCAGTAAGCCGCGATCTTCTCGGACTCGAACGCGATGTGGCCGCCGATGTGGACCAGGATCGCGGCCTTGGGCTTGTGAAGCTCGGCCTTCTGCTCGAAGTCCGCGAACGACATGCAGAGGTCATCGCGGTTGCAGTCGACGAACTGAACCTCCGCCCCGGCGCGGATCGCCGCCAGCGGCGTCGCCATGAATGTGTTTGACGGGCACAGCACGGTCTCGCCCTGCACCTGCGCGAAGTGCAGCGCCGCCAGAGCGGCACCCGACCAGCCGTTGGTGGCGACTGCGGGAAGCTCGTTCCAAGCCTCCCACGCCCGTTCGAAGCGGGCGGTCATGTCGGCTTCGGACCAGCGGTTGGAGTCGAGCACCTCGTCGATCATCGCGTGCAGCCGCGCACGGTCGCTGTGGTCGAACCCGATCGCAAAACGCCCGTAATCAGGCGTGATCTGGGTTTCAGTGGGAACAGTCGTCATTAGTCCTTCACATGTGTTTCGATTCAGGTTCGAACCAGGGCGCAAGCCTCAGCAAGGCGTGCCCCCACCCTGGAGCCTCGGATCCGGCGTCCCGCTCGCTTCCTGCGTTGGGTTGCCATGAGCGCACGCCACCGTACCGAGTTCCTCGGACTTCAGCGTTGCCAACAGCTCCGGCAGCGCGGCAACGGTCCGGGTGTACGAGCGCTTCGAGCTGTAGAAGTCGGCGTCGTGGAGCAGGATCACCTCTCCGGGAGCGACACCCTCCAGCGCGCGCTGCGCGATCCGTTGTGGGGTCGTGAACCTGCGCCAGTCCTTCCCCCATTTCGACCACAGCAGCGGCTGCAGTCCACGCTCGCGGGCGATCTGGAGGCTGGCGCGACTGTAGACGCCGTAAGGCGGGCGGTGCAGGCGCGGTGTGGTGCCGGTCGCATCCTCGATCGCGGCCACCCCGCGCTCGAAGTCATCACGCATTGCGGCGGCGCTGCGGCTCGGGTGCGGCCGGTGACGGTATCCATGCAGGCCGACCACATGCCCCTGCGCGAGGAGTCGGTGAGCCAGCTCCGGGCGCTTCACGACCTGCTCGCCCACGAGGAAGAAGGTCGCTCGCGCGTCGTACGCAGCGAGGATCTCGAGCACCCCGGGCGTACCGTCCGGATGCGGCCCGTCGTCGAAAGTGATCGCCACCGCCCGTGGCTCGCTTGCCACGGGCGCTGCTGCAGCGCTCAGCTCACCGAGCGTCCGCGGGATGCCGAGCTCCCGCGCGAACGCGGGGACGTGCGGCGTAAGGACGTGTTTGATCACCGGATCGGCGCGCGTGTATTTGCCTGAGTGGCCACCTGTGACATTTTCGACACAAATCGGTCGCTCCCGCCTGTTTTCGCTCTAAGTTCATTCTCATGTCTGAGCCGTTCTCATCCGAGGTGACGATCCGCCGCGAGCGCTTCGCCAATGCTGAGAACGGATTCGCCGTCCTGGACGCCGAGTCCGAGGACGGCCCGATCGTCCTGGTCGGGCCCCTGGCGCACCTTGAGAGCGGCGAACGCGCCGAGATCACGGGCGTTTGGGTGACTGACAGCCGCTACGGCGAGCAGGTCCGGGTTTCTGCGGCCCGCCCGCTCCCGCCCGAGGACAGCGCGGCGCTGACCTCATACCTGCGACGGATCAGGAACATCGGCGAGAAGCGAGCAAAGCTTTTGATCGACCGCTTCGGTGCCGACCGTGTGCTCGACGCGATCGACGAGGAACCGGCCGCTGCGTTTCGTCGTGTGGGCCTGAATCCATTTCGCGCCCAGGAGGCGGCTGTCTCCTGGAACGAGCTGCGTACCGTCCGCCGGCTGCACCTTTTGCTCGCTCCGCACGGTCTCGCCTATCTGGCCAAGCGGATCAGTGACGAGTACCCGAACACGGCACATCGTGTGATCACGGAGAACCCGTACGAGTTGACGCGCCTGTTCGGGGTTGGGTTTCGCGTCGCCGATCGGATCGCGCGCGCCGGCGCTGAGTCGGTCGACGCGATCCCGGGCCGGGTCAGTGCCGCGCTCGTCTACGCGCTCTCAGAGGCGGAGGGTCGCTCCGGCAGCACCTGCCTCCCATCCGGCCAGCTGCTCGCCGCCGCCCGCGACCTGCTTGGCTCGGTACCGGACGAGGATGCGATCGATCGGCTCGTCGACGACGGTGATCTGGTGCGGGAGGAGGACTGGATCTACCGCAGGCCGACCTGGGAGCTCGAGCAGGAGCTCGGCGAACGTGTGCTCGAAATGCTCGGTGCCGGCGGCGACCGCTGGAAGCCGATCGAGGATCCTGAGCTCGCATCCGCCGGTGAGATCGAGCTGACGCCCGAGCAGGAGATCGGCGTGCGTGCCGCCTTCGCGCATCGTCTGACGGTGATCACGGGTGGCCCCGGCACGGGCAAGACCGCCTCGATCCGCACGATCGCGAAGCTCGGCGTGGCGCAGCGCGCGAAGGTGCTGCTGGTGGCGCCCACAGGTCGCGCCGCCAGGCGGATGACGGAGGCCAGCGGGGTCGATGCGAAGACCATTCACTCAGCGCTCGGCTGGGTTCCGGGTGAGCTGCCCGAACACGATGAGGACGACCCGTTGCCGGCTGACCTCCTGATCGTCGACGAGTCCTCGATGGCCAACCTCGAGCTGATGGTGACGTTGCTGCGCGCGGTGGCAGGCAGTGCGCACGTTGTCCTGGTTGGCGACGCCGATCAGCTGGCCCCGGTCGGAGCCGGCAAGCCGTTCGCCGACCTTGTCGCCTCTGAGGTCGTGCCGACAGCTCGCCTGACGCACATCTTCCGGCAGGCGGCGGGCAGCATGATCGTGCAGGGCGCTCACGCGATCCGTCGTGGCGAGCTACCCGAATTCAGGCCCGCCGAAGGCATGCGCCACGACCTCTTCCTGCTGGAGCGTTCGGGCCCGCGTGCGGCGCTCGAGCTGATTGTCGAGTTGGTCTGCGCACGGCTGCCGAAGCACTACGGTATCGACCCGCTCGAGGACATCCAGGTGTTCGCGCCCGTGTATAAGGGCGAGCTCGGAATCGACGCGCTGAACCGCGCGCTGCGCGATGCGCTCAATCCGTCGGGCCGGCCGGTGCGCGGCGGCGCCCTGCGGATCGGCGACAAGCTGATGATGACCGGGCGCAACCTCCACGAGCTGGGGTTGATGAACGGGACCGTGCTGCACCTGCAGGACGAGATCCCCGGGGCCGACGGTGATGACGCGGCGCTGCTGCTGCGCAGCGACGAGCAGATGTTCCGGCTGCCGCCCGAGGAGGCGGGGAGCCTGCGGCTCGGCTACGCATGCTCCGTTCATCGCGGGCAGGGGATCGAGTTGCCGGTGGCGATCATCGTCGCGCACGAGCAGGCCGGCGCGTTCTTCCTGCGCCGCGAGATGCTCTACACGGCGGTCACTCGAGCGAAGCTGGCGACGGTGATAGTTGGCAGCCGGTCGGTGGTGGCTCGGGCGGCGCGGACGCCGGATACTGATCGACGCTACTCGCGGCTGGGCGAAAGGCTGCTCGCTGAAGCGTCGCGGTAGCGATGCCGGCCAGCAGGATCAGGCCGCCGATCACCTCGGATGCCGTCGGCACCTGCCCAAGCGCGATCCACGCCGTCGTGATGCCGGCAACCGGTACCAGCAGGGAGAACGGCACGACCGAGCCGACCTGGTAGCGCGACAGCAACGAGTTCCAGACTCCGTAGCCGAACAGTGAACACAGAATCGCCGTGTACAGCGTGCTCGCGACCGTCACCCATCCGATGTGGTCGATCGCGTAGCTGACGGCGTGCGGCCCGTTGACGGTCAGCGCCAGGATGAATGCGGGGATCGGCACGACGACGCCCGACCACACGGTGAGCGCGAAGCCGCTCGAGAACCGGGCACGTCGCGACAGCACGTTTCCGACCGACCATGACAGGCAGGCGGCGATCAGCACCGCCAGCGCCAACAGCGACGCCTCCGACGCCCGCCCGAACACCAGCACCGCCAAGCCCAGCAGACCCAGAGCAACGCCGGCCAGCTGCTGGTGGGTCGCTCGCTCGCCGAGCACCACGCGCGAGATCCCGATCGAGAAGATCACCTGCACCTGGACGAGCAGCGAGGCCAGCCCGGCCGGCATCCCCAGATGCAGCGACAGATAGAGCAGCGAGAACTGCCCGAGGCTCATGAAGGTGCCGATCAACAGGATCTGCCGCCACGGCCCAGGCTTTGGCACCAGCAAGATCGCGGGGAACACGACCACCAGGAAGCGCGCGGTCAACAGCAGGAACGGCGGGAAGCCCTTGAGCCCCTCGTCGATCACGACGAAGTTGGCGCCCCAGATCGTCGCCACGAGCGCCGCCTTGAAACTGTCCCTCGGAGTCACGCTCTGATCATGACGGAGTCAAACGCCCGCACTGACCCGGAACTCCCAGTCCTCGACCTCGACCAGATCGCCATCGCGGAGCTGACGGCCGCGACGGGTCTCGACGGCGCCGTTCACGAGCACAGCACCTGCGGCCAACAGCTCCTTGCCGTCGCCACCGCTCTCGACGACGCCGCCCAGCTTGAGCAGCTGGCCGAGCCGGATCGAGTCGCCCGTGATCCGCAGTTCCTGCACGCCGGGTCAGGAGATCTCGTCGACCCGCAAACGACGGACACCGGCCGGGGTCGGGATCTCCACCTCGTCGCCCACGCGCGCGCCGATCAAGGCCTGCGCCACCGGCGAACTGGACGAGATCAGCCCCTCCTTGGGGTTCGCGTCGTTCGGCGAGACGATCTTGAAGCTCTGCGTGGAGCCCTTGCCCAGGTCGCTCACGCCGACGTGGCTGCCGTGGCGAACATCATCGCCAGAGACGCCGTCGACCACGATGGCTGCGCGCACCTGCTCGCGCAGCCTCAGGATCTTGGTCTCCAGGTGCGCCTGCGCCTCCTTTGCGGCGTGGTACTCGCCGTTCTCCTTGAGGTCGCCCCATTCGCGAGCCGTCTTGATGCGTGCGGCGATCTGCGACCGGCCGCCGCTCTCGAGCTCGTTCAGTTCGTCCCGTAGCCGCTTCAGCTCCGCAGCGGTCATCTCGATCGTTTCCATCCGATCGACCTTAGCGGAGCGGGCTCCACCCCCAGGGCGGTCTTTCAGCTCAGCGCCGAGACCAGCAGCGCCGCGCCGAACAGCGCCACCATGTGAAACGCCTGATCGACGAGCGCGGCGACCGTGTGGTTGCCGATCGGGTCCATCCCCTTCACGCGGCGCAGATAGATCAGCAGCAGCCGCCCGTCGTCCTGGATCAGGTGCGGCAGCGATACCGCCGCCACGATGATCAGCGTCTTCCAGCCGAGGCTCGAGGAGATCCAGATGAACGCGGGCACGTACGCGAGCGAGTATGTGAACGTGTGCGACAGCAGTGCCCGGCGCGCCACCGGGTCACGGCCCAGGCCGCCGCGCTTGTGCACCGCCTGCCAGTTGGTCTGCAGCACGTAGTCGCCGACCTGATGGCTCACGAAGAACACCACGAACACCGGGCCCCAGGTCATTTCGCTGGAGCGTAATGCTTGCGGCGGCCACGGTTGCACGCTCGCATTCGCGGGCCCACTCGGCTGAAAGCAGGCCGGCTTCGCATCGCTACGCGCGCGGCGCTCCAGCCGGGTCGGGGATCGAGTAGACGCGCATCCGCGCCTCACGCCCGCGCACCTCGAACTCCTCCACGAACTCCAGGTCGGCAGGCGGTTCACGCATCGCATCGCGGGTCGCCGCCGAGACGAACAGCATGTGCGTCCCACCCTTGGTCATGCCCTCCAGGCGTGAGGCGGTGTTGGTCGTGTCGCCGATCGCCGTGTACTCGACCCGCTGCTCGGCGCCGACATTGCCGCACATCACCGGGCCGGTGTTGAGTCCGACACCCATCCTGAAACCCGAGGGATAGTTCTGCTCCGCGAGCCAGGTGTTGAACGCCTGCAGCCTTGGTCCGATCATCTCGCGAGCTGCGCACATCGCCCGGTCGGCGTGGTCGTCCTGCTCCAGCGGCGCTCCGAACACGGCCATGATCCCGTCCCCCATGTAGGCGATCAGCGTGCCGCCGGCATCGAGAATCGCCTCCGTCATCTCGTTGAGATAGTGGTTGACGACGGCGATCACCTTCTCCACGGGCTGAGTCTCCGAGAACTTCGTGAAGCCGCGGAGGTCGCTGAACATGACGGTGCAGACGCGCTCGACGCCGGCCAGTCGCAGGTCCTCGTCCGTGCTCGAGAGCACCTCGTCGACGACGCCGGGCGGCACGAAGCGGGCAAATGTGGAGCGGGCATATTGGCGCTCGAAGGCCTCCCCGAGGTAGACGACGGCGAGCGTGCCGACGATTCCAACCAGCAGCGCGAACTCAGGATCGATCACGGCGACAATCCAACCGGAGTTGAAGGTCAGCTGTGTTGCGACCGCGTAAACGACTCCGGCTAGGAGACCGCCGGCCAGGGCTCGCAGCGCCCATCCACGCAAACCCAACAGTGGCGCCGCGCAGCCGAGCACGATGATCAGCAGCATGTTCACCCAGCCCGCGCCATCGCGCAGCGGGATCCCGTTGAGAACGGTCGCGGCCTCGTTGGCCACGATCTCCGTTCCGGCCATCAGGTTTCCGTTCGCGCCCGAACCGGACATCGGCGTCGGGTGAACGTCCTGCAGGATCGCTGCCGTCGCGCCGATCAGGACAGTCTTTCCGCGCACCTCCGAGGGGTCGAACTTGCCTGCATATACGCGCCAGTACGGGATGAAGCTAACCGTACCCGGCGGTCCCGCGTAGTCGATCGGCACGGCCGTCGTGGTGGCGCCGAACAGCTTCGGAGAGACCGGACGACCCTTGACCTTTGCCGCGATCGCGACGCCGAAGGTCTCAAGCCCCTGGTATGAGAACTGCATGCGCCGGTAGACGCCGTCGGTGTCCGGGATCACCGTGGCGTTGGCGGCCACCGAGCGGCCGAGTGACCACAGCTCCGAGTTGCCTCCGAGTATGTCCGTCGAGCCGTCGGCCCCGACCGTCGTGGTCGCGAGCACCACATGCCCTGCCCGGGCGATCGAGGTTGCAAGGGCGTCGTCATCGCGCTCGTCGGTCGGCTGCGAGAACTGCAGGTCGATCGCGATCTGCTTGGCCCCGGCCTTGACGAGATTGCCGATCACATGCGCGTGATCGCGCCGCGGGAACGGCCAGTTGGTGCGCAGGTAACTGAGCGTCGAGGAGTCGATGCCCACGACGACGAAATTCTTGAGCAGGGTCGGCTCCGGGCCACGCACCTGGAAGCGGGCGTCGATCGTCTCGAGCTCGGTGCGGTGGAACACTCCGGTCGAATGCGTCAGGATTCCCAGCCCCGCCGCGATCACCGCGACTAGCCCGAGCAGCAGCCGGCGCCGCCGGCGCCAGCGCATCCGCCGCACCTATCCCACCGCTTTCGGGCAGCCGCATGGCATCGGCGGAGCATGCTATTGGACCTGCGTGCCGCGCTACCCAATTTGAGAAATTCGCACAGATACAGGCGATTGCGGGTACCCTGTCCGGCTACGTATGCCAGGGGAGCGGCGTAAAAGGATGCGCCGGGTTGTGGCCGGCGCGTTCATCATGATTTTGGGGGGAGTGGCGCCGGTGGCGTTGGCCGCCGGCGCCGGCTCGTCCGCGCCCGCGTCCAAGGGCGGCTGGATCTCGGCTGCGACGGGCGGCAGCACCAGCTATCTGACCCAGGTCGACACGACCGACCACGCCGATGCACGCCCTGTGACGACCCTGGACGACGCTGGCGACGGCGTGATCACGTGGCGAGACAACATCACCGGCTATGTGATGGTCTCGCGGATCTCACCCGGTCAAGGGTGGAGCGCGCCGCAATCGCTCGCCCCCGGCACGCGGCCGACCGCCGCGATCGACGCGGCCGGTGATGTCACCGTCGCCTGGGTCGGCTCACACGGTGGCATCTCCTACGGCTACCAAGCCGCCGGCTCCGCCAGCTTCGTCGACGGGTCGATCAGCTCCGATCCTGACCCCGGTGCCCTCCTCGGCCCGCGGTTGGCGATGGACTCCGGCGGTGACGCCTGGGTCGTCTGGTCAGTCGGCTCCGGGCCGTTCAGGTCCCTGCACACAATCGAGGGGGCTTACCTCTCAAAGACCGCGCTGGCGGCGGGTGAGAACCCGACCTGGACCGGCCGGCTGGGAGCGTCGACCGACGGTGGCTCGAGCGTGAGCCTGGCCACGAACCCCAGCGGCAGCGCCGTGGTCGCCGTGTTCACAGGCGAGCACGCAAATGCGATCGGCGTTGCCTACGCCGATTCCGGCAGCGGCTCGTTCCCGGCCACCGTCTACCAGGTTCCGGATCCCGGCTCCGGACGGATCGGGAGCCTCACAGTCGCGCTCAATGACGCCGGCGACGCCGTGCTCGCTTGGACTCACTGCAGCGGCGATCCATTCTGCAGCCCTGGCTCAAGCTCGACTCTCGAGGTTGCAAGTACGACCGCCGGCCAGCTGGCGCAGACGCCCGCTGTCGCCTTCACGACCCCGGAAACAGTGCCGCTCGGCACAACCGGCTCCCAGTACCACGCGCGCGTCGCGATCAGTGACGATCAGGTTGCATTGGCCTGGGACGACCTCGGGCAGGTGCACCCGAGCCCCAGCTACAGCGTCGACGGCGCGACTGAGCCTCTTGCGAGCCTCACAGGCGCTAAGACAGACTGGCAACCGCTGATCAGCTCTCAGAGCGACACCACCGAGGCTTCGCCCGATGCGGGGCCGCGGGTCGCAATCGACGCCGCCGACGATGTGACGCTCGCCTGGGATGGGGCGGGTTCCAACGGCGACACCACGATCAACGCGGTGACCGCCGATTCCTGCGCCGCAACCTGTGGATCGACCGCTCAGGTTGCGCTCGATTCTCAGGCCGGCGCCGCCAGGCCGTCGCTCGCGGCGGCCCCGAATGGAGACGCGCTGCTCAGCTGGACCAGCTATGCACCCAGCGGCGGTGTGCTGCCGACCGTGGTGGCCGACGCCTACGACCCGGGCCCCGTACTGAGCGGCCTGCAGATCCCGTCAACCAGCACGGCCGGAAGCTCCGCGACCTTCTCAGTGCAGACCAGCGATGACTGGACGGCGCTTGAGAACCCTGCGGTCGTCCACTGGGACTTTGGCGACGGAACCACCGCGACGGGAGCCACCGTCAGCCACACATACAGCAGCCCCGGCACATACACGGTGACCGTGACGGCAACGAACGCGGCAGCCAGCTCAACCTTGGCCGTGAGCTCGGCCGCGAGCTCGACAGTCAGCAGCCAGGTCGTGGTCAGCGCACCGCCCAGCGCTCCCGGTCCGACCGTCGCCACCGCCCCCCTGACCGGCGTCGCCGCCTGGGGCTCCTCAACCGCCGCAGGCTCGGTCACCGCCGAGTTGACAGTCCCCGCAATCTCATGCGCGGGGAACCCGGAGTCGCTGACCGGCCAGGCCCTGGGCATCCGCCTCTGGGGCAGCGAACTGACCGCGACCACGGCCACCGCGCTGGCTGACCTCGCCGGTGTGAACGTCGAGTGCGACCACGCGACAGCCGTCTATCAGCCGACCTTCACGCTCTCCGACGTCAGCAACGGCACCACCACCAGCCAGGATGCAAGGCTGGCGGTCACCGCCGGCGATCTGCTGCAGCTGTCGATCAGCGACGGCTCAAACCAGACGTCGCTGTCGATCAAGGATCTGTCGACCCCCAGCCAGACGCCCGCCGTGGTCACCGGGCCAACGCTCGCTCCCGACGCCGGCTGGCAGGTGGGGGCCTTCCCGGTCCCTGGCGTACAGGGACCCTACGCCACCCTGCCGACCGAGTTCACGAACGTCACCGCCGGCGGAACGGGAGTCGGGGCGCTGACAGACCTCGAGAGCTCAACGTGGGGCAGCGCGAGCGTCTCGCAGATCGGCCGAACCGACAACGAGCTGAGTGTCGTCTACGCCTCGGTCCCGCAGGCTCCGCCCGGCGGCAGCCTGGCCGCACCGGCAAGCGGGACGGTGAGGTATCGCCGCCCGGGGTCGCACGACTGGAAACGGCTGAACCGCGACACGCCGCTGCCGGCCAACAGCGAGCTGGACGCAACCAGTGGTCACGTTCAGCTATCGGACCCCGAGGCACACGGTCAGCACCAGTCGGTGACCGCCTGGGGCGGGGAGTTCAGCGCCAGCAGCAACAGGCACGGGACCACCACGATCCGCGTCGTGGGGACTTGGGGCGACCAGGCCGGCGGCGCGCACGTGGGGGTAGCGCGCGCCGGCCTCGGCTCCGCGCACAAGAAGAAGACCAAGCCTGTGAGCGGCAACCTCTGGGCCAAGGGCCACGGCAAGTTCACGACCAAGGGCAACTACGGCGCAGCCGCTGTGATCGGCACTGAGTGGCTGACCCGCAACCTGAAGCGCGGAACCCTGTTCAAGGTCTCCAGGAATCGCTACGACACCAATGACCGCATCCGGGTCACCGTCGACTATCCGCACCGCCACACGGTGGTTCTCCGCCAGGGCCAGAGTGTCGTCGCCCCGGCACCGAAGCCCAAGCCCAAGCCGAAGCCGAAGCCCAAGCCCAAGCCGAAGACCACTCCGAAGCAGGCGCCCAGCCCGGCTCCGGTCGTGTTCACGATCGTCGGGGTCAAGCGGATCAACGGCCGCTATAACGTCAACGCGCCCGGCTACTACGAGATCACTCTGCTCAGCAAGGACAAGCCCTACTACGTCGACGCAGCCGTCGCGCCAAACCCGCCGAGCGGCGGTGGCGCGTGGTTCTACCCGGATGGCAGCTCGGGAGGCGAGCCGCGCTGGGAGATCCACTTCGAACTGCAGCAGAGTCTGGCCACCTACCAGCTCTGGAATATCGGGATCCGCATCGACGGCAAGCTGTACGTGGCGCCGTTGCGGCTGAAGTGACGGGCGGCGTCCGAGCCGACCGGACGGCGCCTGAGCCGACCGCACCGCCCCGGGCTAGGGCGACAGCACGCGGCGACGGAGGGCCTGCAGATCCTCCTCGCTCAACCCGTGAGCCGCCAGCCACGCGATCGACCCGCCTTCGTGAATGTCGAGCAGCTCCAGAACGCGTTCGATCGTCCCCGGGATCGGAGCGTGGTCCTGCGGATCGTGACCCTCGAGCTCGGCCCGGTAGGTCTCCGAGCCGCGGAGACGATCGATGATCGCAGCGATCCGTTCCGTGGTCGCCAGGTAGTCATCGGCAATCACCTCGCGTGGCACCCCGCAGGCGTCGAGCGCGAGCGCGACGACCGTGCCGGTGCGGTCCTTGCCGGCCGCACAATGGACGAGCACAGCACCGTCGGCTCGCGCGATCTCCCTGATCGCCGCGACGACGGAGTCGGGTCGGTTGCTGAGGTAGCCCAGATAGGAGCGGACCACCGGGCGCTCGTCCGGAAAGGCGTCGCGGCGAACGCGGGGCCAGGGGCGAGCCCCGGGGTTGATCGTCTCCGCGTCGAGGTCGGTATTTCCCTGCGACGGATACAGCGAGTGGTGCGCGATGCGCACTCGGGGTTCACGCGTGAGCGGGCCCGGCCCCTCGAGCGCGACCTCGACATCGGTGCGGAGATCGAGCACGACCTCGAGCCGATGATCATCGACCAGGCGGCCGACGTCCGCCGGGCTCAGGGCCTGGAGATTGTCTGAGCGCAGCAGCACGCCCGGCACCACCGCACGCGCGTTCACGGTGCCGTCGAGCTCGATCCACAACGGCGTCTCACCCACAAGCGTCATCGATCCACATCCTTGCAAGGATTCGCGGTCGGTATGAGTACCACCCGTAACCTCGTGAACCTCAGTGGCGTCGGCAAGGGCTACGCCGCGCGTACGATCCTCGAGGGTGTGGCGCTTGGGATCGCGGATCGGGACCGCATCGGCGTGGTCGGCGGCAACGGCCAGGGCAAGTCCACGCTGCTGGCGCTGATCTCCGGCGCGGAGCAGCCGGACACCGGCCAGGTGACGCGGCTTGGAGGGCTCAGCATCGGCGTGCTGGACCAGACCGATCGTCTTGCCGAGGGCGAGACGATCCGCGAAGTGCTGGTCGGAGACGCGTCCCGAGCACGAGTGGGCCGGCGACCGCGAGTTCCGCGGGGTGCTCGAAGGGCTGCTTGGCGGCGTCGCGCTGGACCGCTTCCCGAGCGGGATCGAGACCGCCGTCCGCGGCCTGTCCGGCGGCGAGCGCCGCCGCGTGGCGCTTGCGCGCGCCTTGCTCGACCACCCGAATCTGCTGCTGCTCGACGAGCCGACCAACCACCTCGACGTCGAGGCGATCACGTGGCTCGCCGGCCACCTCGCCGCTCGCGACGGGGCGATGCTGTTCGTCACCCACGACCGCTGGTTCCTCGACGCCGTCTGCACCCGCACCTGGGAGGTCGCCGATCGCACGATCCACCAGTACGAGGGCGGATACGCGGCCTACGTGTTGGCCCGCGCCGAGCGCACGGCTGAGCGGGCGGCGCGTGAGGACAGGCGTCAGCAGCTGGTCCGCAAGGAGCTCGCCTGGCTGCGGCGCGGGCCACCCGCCCGTACCTCCAAGCCCAAGTTCCGGATCGATGCCGCCAACGCGCTGATCGCAGATGAACCGCCGGCGCGCGACAGCACCGAGCTTCTGCGGTTCGCGAGTTCGCGGCTCGGCAACAAGGTGCTTGAGGCAGAGGACGTCTCCTACAGCTACGGCGACCGTACGGTGATCGACCACGTCACCTGGCGCCTGGGGCCGGGTGATCGTGTCGCACTGGTCGGCACCAACGGCTCTGGCAAGTCGACGCTGTTGCGGCTGCTCGCCGGCGAACTGACACCAACGAGCGGCGGCGTACAGCGGGGCGAGACCGTGAAGCTCGCCCACCTCTCGCAGGAGGCCAACCCGATCGCCGGGCATCTGACCGTGCTCGAGGCCGTCGAGGAGATTCGTGGCCGTGCGACGCTGGCCGGCGGCGAGGAGCTCACAGCCGGCCGCCTGACCGAGCGATTCGGCTTCCGGGGAGAGAAGTCTCGAACGTCCGTCAGCGACCTCTCCGGCGGCGAGCGCCGGCGGCTGACCTTGATGCGACTGCTGATGTCGGAGCCCAACGTTCTGATGCTGGATGAGCCGACCAACGACCTCGACATCGAGACCCTGACCGCGCTCGAGGATCTGCTCGACCGCTGGCCCGGCACGCTCGTGGTGGTCAGCCACGACCGGTACTTCGTCGAGCGTGTGGCTGACAACGTGTTCGCGCTCGAGGCGATCGGCGGCATCCGACACCTTCCCGGCGGCATTGAGCAGTACCTCGATGAGCTTCGGCCACCGACCGGGCTCGCCGCCACCGAGCACGACTGCGCGCCCGGCCGCGGCAGCCAAGCCGGGAACCGTGCTGCGTCAGGCGCGCAAGGATGTCCAGCGGCTCGAACGCGAACTCGAGCGCATCTCCACCCGCGAGCACGAACTGCACCTCGCGATGGCCGAGCAGCGCGACCGACCACGGCCGGCTCTCCGCCCTGACCGACGAGCTGAACACGCTCGTGGCCGAGCGCGACCGCCTGGAGTCCGACTGGCTGGAGAGCTCAGCACTCCTCGAGAACTGACTTACGCCGGATGCTGCCGCATTTGCACGCCTGAACCGCATACCAGATTAGAGTTCAGTGCCATAGCCACCGCCGAGTCGCCCACCTCAACACAGCTGTTGCAAGCGCGGCCGGGCGGCGGCGCTGCGAGCGGGCTGCTCCGGGCTCACTGGCCGCTCCTGCTGGTGGTGCTGGTCGCCGTGATCGTGCGGGGCCTGGCAATGATTGCCTACACGCCGGCACTGCTGTTCCCCGACTCCTGGGGTTACATCGCCACCGCGTTCTCGAGCGGCTTCGTCGAGCTGCCCTCTGTGCACCCGGTCGGATACCCGCTGCTGATCAAGCTGCTGACGTTGCCCGATCGCAGCCTCGCCGAGCTGGTCGCGTTCCAGCACCTGGCGGCGATCGGCATCGGGATCACGATCTACGTGACTTTGATTCGCGCGCGGCTGCCCCGCTGGGCAGCCACGGCAGCCGCCGCGCTCGTGCTGCTCGACGGATACTCGATCACGCTCGAGCAGTACGTGATGTCGGACACGTTCTTCACGGTCGCGCTGCTGGCGGCGGTTCTGGTGCTTGCGTGGCCCCGACTCGGACCGGCGCGCGTAGCACGACCGCTGCGGCGTGCGCTGTTCGCCGGTCTGCTGGTGGCGCTGGCGTCGCTGATCCGCGAGGTCGCACCGTTCACGATTCCGGTCTTCCTCGTCTACCTGGTGTGGCTGCGAGCGGGCTGGCGCCCGCTCGCGGTGTTCGTCGTCGCCGCGGCCGTGCCACTGCTCGCCTACAGCGCCCTGATCGATCATCGCTTCCACGTGTTCGGCATGACCGCCACACCGGGCTGGACGCTGTACGGACGCGTGGCCGGGTTCGCCGACTGCGACGGCGTCACGCTCGAACCGCAGGCGCGCAGGCTCTGCGAGACAGCAGCGCAGCGAGCCGCGCATCCGGATGCGCCCGACTGGTACATATGGGGACCATCGCCGGCTCAACGCCTGTTCGACCCGGCCAACCAGCCTGTTGCCGCGGTCGCTCCGACCAATCGGGTGCTCGAATCGTTCTCGCGAACGATGATCCGTCAACACCCGCTGAGCTTCGTCGGCGTCACACTCGCTGACTTCGCCCGCTACTTCACTCCCGGGGCGACGCCGTATAACGATGCGGTCAGCGCCACCTCGCTGCCCTCGACCGCCGCCGCGGAGGCGACCAGCCCCGCGACCCGGCAGCGAGATCTGCCCGGTCTACACGTTGGGGTCAAGGGTCCGGCGTCGTTTCTGCGCAGCTACCGCAGCCTGATCCACGTTCCCCGACCGGTGCTCGCGCTGCTGGCGCTCGCCTCGCTGCTGGCGGTCTGCCTGCGGGTACCAGCACGGCGCGAGATCTTCCTGATCGCAGGCAGCGCCGGGATCGTGCTGCTCGGCACCGCCGCGACCGGCGGCTTCGCGCTGCGCTATCTGCTGCCGGCGGTACCGCTCCTGGCGATCGCCGGCTCGCTCGCGGCGGTGCAGTTGCTGGCGCGGAGATCCTGAGCCGGCCTCAGCCGCGCGGCCAGGCTCGTCGGCGCCCGCGGAGGCTCAAATCTGACAATCGCTCCGCCAACCGGCGATTGGCTTAAAAACAGCCGATTTTCGGGAGCGGTTGAGCCAATCGCCGCC
Organism: uncultured Actinomycetota bacterium; assembly: GCA_963790635.1. Taxonomy (GTDB): domain Bacteria; phylum Actinomycetota; class Thermoleophilia; order Solirubrobacterales; family Solirubrobacteraceae; genus Palsa-465. Next base: position 386,697 of record CAWBPJ010000007.1, read on the forward strand.
AGCCCGGGCGATCGGCTCAACCGCTCCTGTTGGCCGCGGACGGAGGGCCCAGACCCTGCGGACGACCCGGCCATCACGCGGACGACCCGGCCAGCCCCGCGGACGACCCGGCCATCACGCGAGGGGGGAGAAATGTTTGCTGAGCCAACATTTCTCCCCCCTCGCGTGATCTAGGCTAAGCGCTCTCCACCGCGGCACGGGCGGGGAGCACCAGCCCCTCCTGCAGGCGCCGCACGGCGTCGAGATGGTCGCCGGTCCAGATCACGCGGACGCCGGTCGCGGTCGCATGGCCATCGCCGTCCTGCAGGTCGGAGGCGACCGCATCGGCGAGGCGCTCGCCGGCGTGGCCGTCGGCAGACTGCGGGTCGGGGACCGCCGCAGCGCCGGCGAGACTCGCGGCGAAGCGGTCGTACCAGCCGTTGAGGTGCTCAGCCGCGCTCAGCAGCTCGCGCCGCGCGGCCTCGCGCTCACCGCCAGGGACACCGCTCCCGTCCCACAGCTCAAGGACGGCATCGGCGGCAAGCCGAACGCCGGCGACGCCTGTACGAGTGCCGTCACCTCGGCGAGCTGCACCTTTTTGGCGCCACGCTCGGTCAGGTAGCCGCGGAACGTGTCGTCGAGCCGTCGGGACGACGCGGCCGCCTGTTGGGCAAGTGCTCGCGGAGCGTTGGCTCCTGCTCCTATCGGATCGCAACAGGCGACACCGTAGGCGACCGCCTCGGCCAGGTAGCTGCTGCTGTCGACATAGGCTCGACCGAGCGCCTTGCCCAGGTCGACGCTCGCTCCACGCGGCCAGAACAGCAGGCCAACCACGAGGCTGACGGCGCCGCCGATCGCGACGTCCTCGATTCGCACCAGACCGAGCTGCCAGCCGGCCGGCACCAGCAGGTTGAACAGCACCAGCAGCGTGACGGTGAACGCAGCCTGGCCGGCGGCGAACGAGACGGCCGACGGCGCAAGCCCGGCACAGAGTACGACGAACGGCAGGATCACCCAGAGCACGACCGTGTTGGTCCCGATCAGGTACACCAGCACGCCGCCGATGATGAACCCGGAGGCCGTGCCGACGAGTGCCCGATACAGGTTCTGGCCGGTGCTGAGCGCGTTGGAGCGAAGCACGGCGAGCGCCCCGAACACAACCCAGAACCCGTGCTGGACCGAGGTCAGCTCCGCCACCAACACCGCGAGCGCCAGGCCGGTGGCGCCGCGCAGGCTGTTGTGCAGCCATGATGAGCTCAGCTCCGCGTGAGCAAGTGCGCGCTCGCGAGCGGAGCTGAGTGGCCCGGCGAAACCGGCCGGCTGCCGGCCCAGCAGCCGCTCCCACCAGTTGCGGTTCGAGGCGGCTGCCGCGTACTCGACGTTGGTCGCGACCTGATCGGCGATGTAGGCCAGTTCCTGCGCCCGGAAACTCGGATCGAGCGCTGAGACCACGCCCGCGGTCTGCCGCCCCTGTACGGATCCGCGCTGCTCGAGCGGAAGGCTGGTGGTGCGAACCTCGAGTTCATCCAGAGCTTCTCGCAGTCGCCCCCGTGCAGCGGTCAGTTCCTCGATCGCGGCGGGCACGCCTCCGCGCCCGGCGTCGAGCGCCGTTGCAGCACGCTCCAGCACATCCGCCGCCGCCAGCTTGACGCCGCAGAGCGCCGCGTCAGGCGGCGTTGCGCGACGCTTCAAACCGGCGCGGAGCATCACCGCGCCGAGCCAGCGCAGCTCGTCGACCAGCCGGATCTCCGCACGGGCCTTGGTGGCGAGGCCGGTGGGCCTGTAGGGAGTCGCGAGGAACAGCTTGTCGAGGGCATCGACCGCCTCGTCTGAGCGTTCGCGGGCGGCGTCGCGTTCACGCTCTGAACCTTCACCACCGTCGCCCCTGACCCAGGCTATCTCCGCCCTGAGCCGCGCGGCGATCGCACGGCAGGCTGCCACCGCACGAGCCTCGATCGGGAAGGCCACCGGCGAGGGCCACAGTACCCGAGTCGCGATCATCGCCGCGACGGTCGCGATCGCCCAGCCGGCGACGCGATCCGGGATCTGGGAGGCTGGGCCGGGAACCGTTACCGGAAGGATGAACGCCAGCACCAGCGGCGTGGTGGCACTTGCGATCACCGAGCTGACAACGCCGCTGAACAGAACGACAAAGGCGACGACGAACATTGCGATCGTGGCCACTGCCGTCGATTGCGACACCAACGTCCCCAGGCAGATCAGCACAATGCAGCTGATTCCCATGCAATGCCTGTGACCGCAGGCGGTCCAGCCGCGAGCCCTGGAAGTCGACCAGCAGGAGGTTCGCGAACGAGCCGAATGCGATGAAGTATGAAATTGTCGGGTTGTCGAGCACCTTGTCGGCAAACGCGAACAGCCCTGGCATCAGAATCGCCGCTCGGGCGGCGCGGCGCAGCGCCCCGTATCCGGGGTCGTGGATTCGCATCCAGTCGCCGATCTGCCTACGCGACATCACTCGACCCCAGCGAGCGGATCACCTGCGCGTGCTCGCGCATCGTCTCATCACCGTCCTGCCCCGGCTGCCGCCCGAACCCGCAATACATCGCCACGCCGAAGTCCTCGATGTAGCGGGACGCGGTCAGGTGCCGACGGCGCAGCCCCGGCGCGCCGTCGAGCGGAAGCACGATCCCGAGGAACACGCGCGCAGTGCGCGGCTCGAGGTCGACGAGCGGCCGGAAGAAGCTGCGGTCCTCGCTGCGCAAATAGCGCGGCCCGGCGAGGTGCAGCCAGTCGACCGTGCGGCCGGACTCTGCGACCGCGAAGTTGGCCATCCGCACCAGCACCTGGTAGTCGCGAGCCTCGTACATCGGCCACTCCGGGAAGGTGCCGTAGCAGAGGTGGTAGCCGACGAGGGTCTCCTCCGGGATCAGTCGGGTCAGACGGGTCACCGGCCCGGCGAACCGCTGCCAGGCGCCCTCATTGGTCCAGGCGAGCACACGCTCGATGTCCTGCGTCTCGTACGCGCAGTCCCACTGGATCGCGAGGTCCTCGGGCGGGATCGCATCGAACAATCGGGGCAGCTCGCGCGCGACCAGATCCTCGTATCCGGCCTCTGCCTTGGGATAATCGGTGGTGAACTCGGCCTTGAAAGCGTTCATCGCGCTGGATGGGAACGGCAGCCCGACCTGGAAGCGCAACTGCGGTCCGATCACGCCGGCAGCGCGCAGCTCCTTGAACAGCTCGTAGGACTCGATCGCAACATCGATCCGTGGCCAGCTCTCGAAGTGAACCTGCTCAACGCCCGGTTTGACACTGAACACCGGAGTCTCGTAGGCGTGGCGCGGAAGCCCTGTCGGAGACTCGGTCTCGGAGGCGACGACGACGTCACGGCTCGGACGGATCAGGCGCTCGCGTTCGAAGCTGACCCAGCCGCCCATCGGGCCGGTTTCGCCGTCGGGCAACGAGAACACCATGTCCCCAAACAGCTCGGCACCCGCCCGGAATGCATGCTCGGCTGACTGCGCCGGCAGACTCCCGACAAGCAGCATCCTGCTGTTGACCCGTCGCTCCGCCATCGATGCTCCCGTTGCTGATGTCCGTACGCTGCCAAGGTATATGGAAATCGCGACGCACGACGCGGTGATCGTCGGCGGTGGCCACAACGGCCTGGTCGCGGCGACCCTGCTGGCCCGAGCCGGCAAGCGCGTGGTGGTGCTTGAACGGCTCGATCACCTCGGCGGCGCGGCCGTCTCAGAGGCTCCGTTCAAGGGCATCGACGTGCGCGTGTCACGCTACTCATACCTCGTCAGCCTGTTCCCGCGCGAGCTGCTCGCAGCTCTGGGCGTCGATGTCGAGCTGCGACGCCGACGGATCGCCTCGCACCCGCCCAACGATGCCCCTGCTGTGTATACGCTGACCGAACGGGTGGCCCGTGCCGTGGCGCCGACATTGCTCGAGCCGCTGCGCTCGCGAGACCAGATGCGTGAGCTGGTGGCTGACGAGTCGGCGTGGGGAGCACTGTTCGAGCGGCCGCTGTCCGAGCTGCTCGAAGCCCTCGTGCCTGATGATCTGACGCGTGGAATCGTCGCGACCGATGCCCTGATCGGGACGTTCTCCGCGCTGGACGATCCAGGCCTGCTCCAGAACCGTTGCTTCCTGTACCACGTGATCGGGAACGGAACCGGGGCGTGGGACATCCCGGTCGGCGGTATGGGCGCGCTCAGCGCGGCGCTGGTGGCGGCCGCTCGAGCGGCCGGCGCAGAGTTGCGAACAGCCGTCGAGGTCACCGCGGTCGATGCCGATTCCGTGCCGGGCCTCGTCTCAGTCGCGACCGCCGACCGCGAGACCCTGGTCGCTGAGCACCTGCTGGCAAACGTCGCGCCTGCGGTGCTGGCGCGGCTGCTCGGCGCCGAGCCCTCGGACGCGGAGGTGCCGGAGGGCTCGCAGCTCAAGCTCAACATGGTGCTCACACGACTGCCGGCCCTGCGCGATCCGAGCATCCCGCCCGAGGACGCATTCGCGGGCACGTTCCACGTGAACGAGGCCTACTCGCAGCTGGCTGCCGCCTACGCCCAGGCGTCAGCAGGGCGGATCCCGGACGTGGTTCCGGCCGAGGCCTACTGTCACTCACTGACCGACCCGACGATCCTCTCGCCGGAATTGGTGGCCGCCGGCGCACAGACGCTGACCCTGTTCGCGCTGCACATGCCGGCGCGACTGTTCGCGACGGATCCCGGGGGAGCCAAGCGACTGGCCGTGGAACACACACTGCGGTCGCTGAACTCGGTCCTGGCCGAGCCGATCGAGGACTGCCTGATGCTCGACGCCGACGGCCAACCATGCCTCGAGGCGCGGACACCGCTCGAGCTCGAGGCCGAACTCGGTCTGCCGGGTGGCCATATTTTTCACCGCGACCTCAGCTGGCCGTTCGCGGAGACCGCGGAGCAGGTCGGCACATGGGGGGTCGAGACCGCCTGGCCGAACATCTGGTGCTGCGGGGCCGGCGCCCGCCGCGGTGGCGGTGTCAGCGGCATTCCCGGCCATAACGCCGCGGCGGCGATTCTCAGGGCCTAGTGGCCCGTCCGCGAGTCGCTCGTCCCCGGTGCGATACGCTGGCGCGCGCCGTCATGCGCCACCGCTGCTTCGTGTCCTACCACCACGGCGATGCCGAGCTGACGCACGACCTGATCGCCCGATGCGGCGAGGTGTTCATCCCGACGGCGCTTGGTCTCACCAGCGAAGCGGATTTTGTCGAGAGCGAGGACGAGGACTACATCAAGCGACGGATCAGGGAGCTGCACCTGGCGTCGACCACCGTGACGATCGTGATCGTGGGCAGATGCACCTGGGCACGCCAGTTCATCGACTGGGAGATCGCCGGGTCACTGCGCGACCACCGTGGCAACCGGCGAAGCGGCCTGCTGGCGCTTGCGGCTCCCGACGCGCCCGACGCACAGCTGCCCGCCCGCATCGCTGACAACTGGATCAGCGGCAGTCCTGACCACTCCTACGCCGAATTGTGCGGGTTCCCCCGCGAGCCCCGGGAACTCAAGGCCGCGGTCGATCGCGCGTTCTCGGCCCGGACGGCCAAGGCCCATCTGCTCGACAACTCCAGGCCTCTGCGCCGCGGCGACGCCCGCTGCCGCTGAGCCGGAGCCGCCCAGTACCCTGCCGGCGACGCTAACGAAGCCCAAGTGCCCGGGAGACCTGCCGCGCGAGCATCCAATACCGGCGCGAGGTCATGTCGACAAGCGTGCGCTCGGACCCTGACAGGTCGGCGGCCGCTCCGCCGGGGGCTGAGAGCGAGATCCGAGGCACTTGATATGTCAGTGACTCCACCAACCGGTGCTCGGCCGCGACCCCACCGTCGCCGCCGATGAAGATCGCGCCCGCGATGGGCTCGTCCGTGACCATCGCGATTCGCATCAGCTCGAGGTCGCTGGGCCGGTCCGTGACGCTTTCGATGAATCGAAGCGAGGCCCAGCCGGCCTTGTTGAGCGTCCAGGTGGCCGGCGTGATCTCATGCCGGAATCGCTCGGACTGATACACGGTCATCGAGCCGCGATGCTCACGCTCCTGGCAGATCCGAAGGATCAGCGGCGTCACGCTCGGATGCCCACCGTACACGAGGTGCCCGCCCTTGCCGAGCACGTCACGCGCGACCTCGCTGACAGCTTCTGACCACTCGACGGGATCGCATGAGGTCCAGCCGTTCGATCCCTCCGAGGCCGGAAGGCTGGCGCTGAGAAGGATGGTCAGGGACATCGCTCGGATTCGGTTGTTCTCGTGCCCGAGTCGGGCGACACCGGTGAGCAGAGTTTAGTGGAGATGTCAGGCGAGCTCGAGGGCGTCCGTGGCCGGATGGATGTCGTGCATGTTGTCGACCTGTCGAAGCGCGGGGAACAGCCGCGTCCACAGGAGTGCGATCGCCATCGTGACGCAGCCACCGCCGACGACCGCGGGTACAGTGCCGAACAGCGACGCCGTGACCCCGGATTCGAATGCACCAAGTTGGTTGGAGGCAGAGATGAAGACGACCTCCACGGCGCCGACCCGGCCACGCAGGGCGTCCGGGGTCGCGAGCGCTGAGGTCGTTGAGCGGATGTTCATCGAGAACAGGTCCACGAACCCACTCAACATCAGCACGGCGAGTGACAGCTCGAAGTTGCGTGAGAGACCAAAGACGATCATGCAGGCGCCGAAGCACGCCACCGCAGTCAGCAGCAGCCGGCCCGCGTGGCGCATGATCGGCCAGCGCAGCAGGTAGACGGCGCCGAGGAGCGCGCCGACCGCGGGCCCCGCGCGCAGCACGCCCAGGCCGGTCGCGCCCACGTGAAGAATGTCGGCGGCGAAGATCGGCAGCAGCGCAACCGCCCCGCCGAACAGTACCGCGAGCAGGTCAAGCAGGATCGCGCCCAGCAGAATCGGCGTGCGGCGCACGAACCGCAGACCCTCGAGCACCGAGCGCATGCTCGCCGCCTTGCGCGGAGCCTCTGCTCGCTCGGGTTGCGTCGGGTCGACTTTGGGTGGGAGGCCGGGTCCGATCGATGCGGCCGCGAGCGTCGCAAGCGCGCACGATCCGGCCGCGATCAGGTACACGGCCGAGGGTGAGATCCCGTAGATGAGGCCTCCCAGCGCGGGGCCGACCACCTGTGAACCCTGCCCGGAGAACGACCGCAGCGTCATCGCGCTCGGGATCAGCTCGCGTTCCACGAGCGTCGGCGGCATCGCGCGTGCGGCCGGTTGCCCGAGCGCCATCGTCACGCCGGCGCCGACCGCGAACGCCAGGTACGGGAGAGTCGACGTGACGCCCGCCGCCGTGATGATCGCGAGCCCGATGCCGATGCCAACCCCCAGCACATTGGCTCCGGCCAGCACGTAGCGACGCGGAAATCGGTCGGCCAGATGACCCGCCGGCAGCGCGAGCACGAACAGCGGGACGAACTCAGCCAGCCCGATCCAGCCCAGATCGATCGCGCTCTGCTGATGCGAGTAGACCGACCAGCCGATGATCACCTCGATCATCTGCAGCGCGAGTCCCATGCCGAGCGTGGCGCATAGCCACCGTCTGAAAGCCCTGACCTCCAGCGCTGGGATGAACCGCTGCATCAGGCCCAGACGCTAGCGGGGCACGCGCGGAGCGGCGCTACCGGTGGTGCAGGCAAAAGCGCCTGCACCACCGGTACGTCATCGTCGCCGATGACTAATCACGCGCCATCGCGGCGTGGAACTCGCGTTCGAGGTCGACGTAGGCGTCATCGCCAACGCTGACCTCGACGACCTTGATCCTGCCGCCGACGAACTCGGACTCGGGCGGGTATTCCTTGGAGACCGGATCTGCTGAGTCGCGACCGACATTCAGGCCTTCACCGACCAGCGAGTACTGGCCAGGCTGGGTCTTCCACTCCGCGTTGGCAACTGCGTTGCCAACGACGTGCAGGATCGCCTGGCCGGTCGCCTCCTGGTGTGAGCCGTGGCCCTGCTTCTGGAACTCGGCGCCGAGCACATGCGAGCCGGCCGTGAGCTCCTCCGGGGAGACAAGCTGCTGCTCGGGAGGGATGCCGATGAAGTTGTTCACGTACCACAGCTTGCGGTCCTTGATGAACAGCGCCTGACCTCCGAAGCGCGAACCGACGGCCATGATCACACCATGGGCGTCTGGATCGGTGATCTCCACCTGCGCCAGGATCTTGAACGAGCGGCCCTTGACGGGCGCGGCATTGAATTCCGGTAGGGGCGCGGCGCCCGGGTAGTAGCGGTAGATGCCGCCCGCGGGCATCGGAGCGTTGTCCATCCCCCTGATGATCTCGGCGAGCGTCCGATTGTCGAGCGGCAGCACGTCGTATTTGCCGGCCTCGACGTACCAGAGGCGCTCGAGCTCATTGACCCTGTCGGGATACTGCGCAGCCGGATCGGTGGATTCGGAGCGGTCCAGCTCGGAGCTGTAGAGCTCCCAGGTCTCGTTGACGAAATCCTCGGCCTTGCCTCCCTGCTGCGGGGCGCGCTGCGCCACGATGTGCCAGCCCTCGTGGATGTCAGCTGTGTCCCCTCCGGGAGGATCCCGCGCTCGATCATGCGCGGCAGCACCCACTCGCGATAGGCCTCGTAGCCGTCATCAAAGACACCCTTGTACTTGTCCGCGTACTCCCTGGGGCTGTGATGCGGAGCGTGGTTGGCGCCCGGGCAGAACCATAGGTACCAGGGCTTGTCCGGGGCCGAGGTGTCCTCGGTTGAATCGTTCACATCGAGACTCACCACACCGTTGAACTGCTTGCTTACGACAACCCTCCTGGCTCGTGCGACTGGCTCGCTGGGACTCTGCGTTCGCGCAGGAGGCTGCTGCCTCGGCGGGTGAACCTGCTTCACCCGTGCCGGGTTACGAGAACATGACGCCCACGCCGGCGGTCGTGACGCCGGGATTTGTCCGAGCTCAGGCCGCGGCCTTCTTTGGACGAGCGGTGCCGGCTTCCCAGATCCGCTCTGCGATCGTCTTGGCCGAGAGGTCATCAGTGAGCTCGCAATGCACACGGCCCCGCCCGAGCACGAGAACCCGGTCGCATATCTGCGCGAGATCCTCAGGTTCGACCGAGCAGATGACCACCGCGGCGCCCTGCTCCGCTCTGCGTCGTAGTGCCATCAACAGGTCCCGGCGCGCACCGACATCCACGGCCTGGGTGGGTTCGTGGAGAACCAGCACCGTCGGCTCGCGCAACAGCCACTTTCCCAACAGCACCTTCTGCTGATTGCCGCCGCTCAGGCGTGCCGTGAGGATGTCCGAGCGCCTCGGCCGGATGTCGAGATCTTCTGCAGCCTCCTTGAAATCCGCTCGCTGACGCTTGCGCGAGATCCAGTACCACGGGTGAGAGCCAAACGTGCTGAGTGTGATGTTGTCCAGCACGGAGATCGGCATCGCGAGCCCGGCCCCATTCCGGTCGGCCGGTACGAGCAGGACCCCGGCGTCGAGCATCTGTTGCAGCGTCTCTCCGTGAAGGTCAAGCTCTCTGCCGGATCCAATCCTCGCCCGTCCGGCGTGGGCACGTTTGGCGCCGCTGATCAGGTATGGCAGCTCGCCGACGCCTGAGTCGGTGAGGCCTGTGATTCCCAGAACCTCTCCGGCGTTGGCGACGAACTCCACGTCGTGGACTCTCAGGCCGGACACAGAGCTGAATTGGGCCGCACGCCCACCGACGACGGCCGGATGGTCGGCACGCATGTCGATCTGACCGAGGCTCGCTCCCAGCATCGACCGCGCGAGGTCATTCGGCGAGGTGTGCTTGATGTCGAGGCTCGCGCGGACCACGGCGCCGTCACGCAGCACCGTGACTCGATCAGTCATTCGCATGATCTCGTCGAGGCGGTGGCTGACCACGAGGAACGACGTGCCCTCGGCTGAGAGCTCGCGGATCATCGCGTAGAACTCCGGAAGCGTCTCGCGCGGCAGCACCTGGGTGGACTCGTCGAGGACGATGCAGCCACGTCCGGGCTGATACCCCTGGAGCGCGCGGGCAAGCGCAAGCACCGCCTTCTGGGAGGTGCTGAGAAGCGCGACGGAGGAGTCGAGCGGGATGTCTGCGCGTAGACGCTCGAGCGTCTCAGCGACCGCTCGGCGCTCATTGCGCCAATCCACCCGGCGCGTCCAGCGGCCAACCTCAAAGCGTCCGACGCGGACGTTCTCAGTGACGCTCAGGGTCGAGACCAGGCCCAGGTCCTGATGCACGAATGAGACACCGTATTCCTGTAGCTGAGCCGGGTTGGCGGGGAGCCGCAGCTCCTGGCCGTCGACGAAGACCTCACCACGGTCGGGGTGGTAGAAGCCGGAGAGCAGCTTGATCAGCGTCGACTTGCCTGAACCGTTCTGGCCGATCAAGCCATGGACCTCCCCGGGCTGCACCGCGAGGTCCGCATCGCGCAGAACCACGGTCCCACCGAAGGAGGCCGTCAGGCCCTTGACCAGCAGCCGTTCAGTCATCGTGAGCAGGACCTCGCAACGCTCAGGTCACCGCGTTACGCCGAATCGCCTGTGACACCGCCACGGCGATGATCAGCGCCCCGCCGAAGAAGACGTCGGTGATCCAGCCGGTGATGCCCAGCAGCTGAAGGCCGACGATCCCGGTCTGCAGGAAGTAGATCGCCAGGAACGCACCGATTGGGTTGAACCGCCCCGGGACGATCATCGCGGAACCCAGGAACGTGGCGGCGAATGCAGGCAGAAGGTAGTTCTGCGATGTGGTCGGGTCATATCCGCCCAGTCCGGAAACCGTGATCACTCCACCGAGTCCGGCGATGAAAGCGGTGGCGACGAACGCGCCGACCCGCATCCGGTTGACTCGCACGCCGGCAAGCCGCGCCACTTCGCGGTTGGCGCCGGCGAACGTCATGTGGCGGCCGAGTCTGGTCGCGAACAGCACGTAAGTGGCGATCAGCGTCAGGACGACCCCGTAGTAGAAGGAGATCGGCAAACCCAGGACCTGTGTGTTCACCGGTGAGGCCATGCTGCTGGGGAGTCCACTGACGCTCGTCAGATTGCTCTGCTGCAGGGCGACACCCGTGAGCAGTGTGCTCATCCCGAGCGTGACCACGATCGGGTTGATCATCCGGTACACCACGAGATAGCCGTTGAACAGACCAACGAGCACACTGACGCCCAGCGCGATCAGGATCGCGACGACTGGCGCGTAGTGATCGGATACCACCAGCACGGCCACCAGCGTGGCCGCCAACCCGAGCACAGCCGCGAACGACAGGTCGAACTCGCCAACTCCCTGGATGACGACCAAGCCGATCGCCAGGAAAACCAGCGGCTGCTGCCCCGCGACGATCGCCTGGATCGTTCCGGACGTGGGGAACACACTCGGGGAGGCGATCGAGAACCCGATGATCATCGCCGCCCACACGAACAGCACGCCGAAGCGCCCACCGACCTGCCACTGCTGGAGCTTCTCCAGCAGCGGATGTGGGGTCGTGATCTCAGCCTCGGCCGCGGTCTGATCGTCGAGTTCGATTGCGGTCTGTTCCGGATGCGCGCCCTGGTCGACCTCAGTCGGCTCTGACGGTGTATCTGCAAGCGGGCTCACAGGTGGACGCCCGCCTCACGTAGGAGCGGCAAGACCTCGGCGTTGAAGCGACCGAGCCCCTCCTCATAGTCAAACCAGCTCAGGGCGACCCCTCCTGCTCCGGCGTTGTGCATCTCGACCAGGTCTGAGGCAACCTTCTCGGCCGTGCCGACGAGCGGCATGCCGGCCCACCCGGAGATGAGCGCACGCGCCACGGCGCGCAGCTTCGCCTCCGGAATCTCGAGGCTCTGGTTGCCGCCGGAGATCATGCCGCGGGCTAGTCCCTCGCCCGCCTGGTAGTCGCCCATGTCATCCACACACCAGTCGTAGTAGCGCTGTGCCTCAGCATCGCTGTCGGCCACCACCACCGGTGAATGCGAAAGGATCTGTGTGGACGACCCGCCGATCCTCTGCTTGGTCTCATCGATCTGCGCACAGCGCAGGCGCAGCTCGTCCATGTCCTGTCCGCCGACGAAGATGAAGTCGGCTCGAGTCAGCGCAAACTCCATGCCCCGCCCGGACTGTCCGGCGGAGATGATCAGCGGGCGCGGCTGTTGAATCGGTTTGGGCTCGAGATAGCCGTCCTCAATCGAGTAGTAGCTGCCGGCGAAATTAGGGTCGGCATCACGAGCCCAGACGCGCTCCATCACCGTCAGCCACTCGTCCGCGGCGTCGTAGCGCTCATCGTGCGGGCGCTGCTTGATGCCGAACATCGCGAACTCCGCGCCGTTCCAGCCGGCCACGATGTTCATGGCGAAGCGGCCACCGCTGATCTGATCGATCGTTGCGGCCTGCTTCGCAGCGAACAGCGGCGGCACCAGCGGCACGTGAACCGTCGAGAGCACACTGATGTTCTCGGTGACCGCGCCGATCCCGGCGGCCCACGTCAGGCCTTCGAACTGCTTGCCGTTGGGGTTGGTCTCCCCGCCCAGACCACGCCAACGGCCGAGCGGCAGCAGAAAGTCCCAACCGGCCTGATCTGCCTGTCGGGCGAGCCGCTTGTTGAACTCCCAGGTGAGCGTGCCGGTGCTCGCCTTCGACATGCTCGCCCCCCCGCCGATGTTCAGGCAGAAGATGCCGAGCTTCAAGGGGTTGTCACTGCGAAGGCCCGTCGACCTGGGTTCCATCATCTTGCTGCCCTACCGCCTCTCTGATCCTGATGTCACGAGCGTCAATCGACAGGTGTCACGAGTGAGCGAGCCCGCCGTCGACGACCAGGGTCTGCCCCGTGATGAAGCCCGCGTCGTCAGACGCCAGAAACGAGATGACACCATCGAGATCGTCGGGAACCTGGGTCCGCTTGATCGCCTGCACGGAGGCGACACGCTCGAACAGGCCTGCGCTGTCGTGGTAGCCGGTCGAGGTGCCCGCGGACCGCACCAGACCAGGGGCCACGGCGTTGACGGTTACACCCTCGTTGCCCACCTCCGACGAGACGCCGCGCACGAATCCGATCACCCCGCCCTTGCTGGTCACGTAGTGCGAGGCGCCCGGTGTCGCGTTGTGGAACATCCCAGAGGAGACGCAGATGACGCGTCCCCACCGCCTGTCACGCATCGCCGGCAGGAACTGCTGCGTGACCAGGAACACGGAGTCGAGGTTGATCGCCAGCACCCGTCGCCAATCCGCGAAGCTCATATCGCTGATCGGTGTGAACGGGTAGATGCCGGCGTTGTTGACAAGGATGTCGACGTGGCCGAACTGCTTGGCCTTTGCGCCCAGTTCGGCGACAGATGCCTCATCCGCAACGTCGCAGACGATGCCGGTCGCGCGCCCACCAGCATCGGTGATGCGCGCGACCGTCTCTGACGAGTCAGCGATATCCGCAACGATGACCTCGGCGCCTTCAGCGGCAAGCCGCAGGGCGTACGCCTGACCAATACCTACGGCGGCACCTGTCACAAGCGCGACCTTGCCTGCATGACGTCCGGTGTCATTACTCATCCGGTTGGCTCTCTCCTATGCATCGTTGACGGGGTGTGGATCTGCGATTGGCTGGTCCGCGGTCGAGCTCAAGCGCTCTTGCCGGCCCACAGCTCTTCGAACCGCTTCTTGAAGTTGGACGTGCCGTACCAACCTCCGTTGGTGAAGGCTGTCTGGGTCAACGAAAGCGAGCCCACGTTTGCCTTTGTGAACAGCCTTACCGGCATCGGAACCGTCTTATTGGGCTTCTGGTGTCGCATCATCCGCAGCAACTGGTCGACGATCGCCCAGCCGGCGTAGGCCGGGTTGGTACCGGCGTCGGCCACCTCGCCGCTCCCAGCCCTGATCCCCTCCAAACCGGGAAGCAGCCCGGTCGTGCCGTAAATCGGGATGTGCTTGTCCAGGTCCTGAAGCGAGGCCTCGACCGATGACACGTCGAAGTCAAACGCCACCAGGATCGCGTTGATGCCCGGGTCCTTCTCGAGCGCCGCCGAAACCTGCGAGGTCAGCTGCGAGAGCTGCGCCGCATTGGTGTCGATCGTGGTGGTCTTGCATCCTGGGCAGTACTTCGCGATCTGCGCGAGGCCGCCGCGATCCATGAACGCCTCAGTCGCCGGCGAGTCGGTATGGCGGACCACCAGCACGTTGGCCTTGCCCTTCGTGTTGGCGATCAGCGCGTCAGCGGCGAGGCTGGACTGCAGGAAGCTGTTGTTCCAGGCGTAGGCGACCTTGTCGTTACCCGCGCCCTGGGTCAGACCGCCCTCGACGAACGGGATGCCCTTGGCTGAAAGCGCGTCGACCGACTGCTGCACCTGGCCGACGGTGATGCCATCCTCGCCAACACCGGCGGCACCGCTCGTGACCGCCTGCGAGAAACAGCCGGCCTCGGTCGAAGGGCTGCCGCCCCCGTTACAGACCTCGAGCTTGAGTCCAGCGGCGGCTGCCGCGCTCTGTACTCCTGAAATGACGGCGGCCTGATACGGAATCAGGCTCGACTGCGGGACGAAATAGATGGTCTTGCCCCGGAGCGATTTGATGCCGCCCTTGATCGGCGGGCCGGGAACCGGAATGCCGGTCTTGACGCTGTATGCCCGCACCCGTGTCTTCGCGTAGGCGAGACCGGCAGCTGCCTTGCTCACATGCTCGGCACGTGCGCTGGCCGCGCCACTTGCGACCAGCACTGCACCGGTCACGATTGCTGTGCTCAGCCTGACAGCGGTGACTTTCGCCATGGAACCCCTCCTCCTCATCTGTGCCCGTCTCCCTCAAGGCGCACACAGCGCATAGTTGTGATGTACGGAACAATATGCGATCCGTAACACGAACTTGTACCTGGTGCTTTTGGACTTGTCAAGCAGGGGTTGCGACGCCATTCAAGAGGCCCACGCAGAGGCGTATTCCCTGGGCCAACAGCTGCCTGAGAGTTGAGCCTAGGCGTGTACCGACACCTCGGTTGGACGGCTTTCGCCGCCGTACTGGCCCGCCATTCTCGCGGCCCCCAGAAGCCTGCCGAAGCCGTCCAGCTGATCGCCCACACCGCACATGCGCAGGCAGTTGAACATGTTCGCCTGCTGGGTTCCGACAACCGGGATTCCGATCATCCGCTCGAGTAGATCGGTGATCTCGAGCGTCCTAAAGCAACCGCCCACGACGAACACGCCATCGGCGTCGGGATACGCACGCCGGAGCTTGACGATGTCCGCGAGAATCTCGTGTGGCGACACTCGGTTGATGTCCTCGCTGTTCTCAAAGCGAAGGTTCTTGCTGCCGATGACGTCGAAGCCCTGTTCGTCGAAGTAGCGGTCGGTGAGCTCTTGAATGTCCTTGAGATAGGGCGTGTACATCACGATCCTGCTGGCCCCGACAAACCGCAGCGCCTCGACCACCGAGAGGCCGCCGGCCGTCGCCTGGATGCCCGTGCGCTCGGTGATCGCAGCGATCAGTTTGGCCTCCTCCTGAACGCCCGCAACAAAGCAGGGCGCCGTCGGGATGAAGTCGATCACGTCCGGGCCGGCGTGACTCAGGGTCGCCGCCGCCTCAACCGCGCTGTCGAACATGTTGCGCAGCTCAGACTGGATGACGGTTCGACCTGGAACGCGCTGTTCGAGCGTGACGACCCCGTCAGGAGACATCACGCGCGTCTCATATGAGCCGTAGCCGCTGTCATGCGACGGTACGAGCAGGCCGATCTTGGCCTTCCAACCGATCGGGTAGGGCGCCAGCTGCTCGGGTATCCGGTGCATAGTCACTCCCCTGTCCAGGTGTTCCGCGGCGTGTGCGCCAAAAGATGTACGGAACAATATGCGATCCTGCACGGTGTTCTACCTCGGGCTCCCGCGCGTGTCAAGCGACCGGGACCAGGCGTGCACCGATCACGCCGACCGCACCTGCGCCCCGCGGGCAGAGCTACCGAGTGCCGTGACCTCGTCGTGCTCCAGTTGCCGCGCCGTGCGGACGGCTGTGTTGTGCGCCCAACCCGTGGTGGTGACCCAACCGAGGACTGCGACGACCAGTCCGAGTGCCGCAATGATCCACCAGCCCGGGCGCGTCGCGTGTACCACCGAGGCTCCGATCTGGCCCTCGACACCGCCCGCCGCCACCACTCCAAGGATCGCCACACCGAGTGTGAGCCCCACCTGCCGGCTGGTCGTGGCGATGCCGGCGGCCAGACCCGCTTGAGCCGACGGCATCGACGAGACGGCCGTGACGGCAACCATCGGGCTGAGTAAGCCAAAGCCGGCGCCGAACAGCGCGTAGGCGACGAGCAGGAGCGAAACGGGCATTGCGATCGTGATGCCCGTGAGGATCAGCCCTGAAACCAAGATGCCGAGCCCTCCGATCACCATCGAGGGCCGCGTGCCGAACCGCGCCGCTATGCGACCGGAGAGCGGGCCGGCGACGGTCATCACGATCGCCGCGGGAAGCACGTACAGGCCCGCGTCAAAAGGCGAAAGCCCGCGCCCATCCTGCAGGTAGAGCGTGTTCATGAACAGGAAGCCGCCGAGCGCGATGCAGATCAGCACCGCGATGGCCATCGCCCCGGCGAACGGCACGCTCTTGAAGAAGCGGAACTCGATCAGCGGCTCGATATGCCACAGCTCGTAGAGGACAAGAACGGTTGCGCTCAGCCCGGCGACGAAGAGCAGGACCTCGATCTGCGTCTGACCGAATCCTGAGCGCCCGCCTTCGATGATCCCGTAGGTGAGGCAGGAGAGCGCGGTGATCACGAGCACCTGCCCGACGGGATCAAACCTCCTGGCGCGCGGCGCGCGGGATTCCGGGACGAACAGCGCCGTCAGCACGATCGCGGCGATCCCGACGGGAATGTTCACGAGGAAGATCGCCCTCCACGAGCTGACCGAGATCAGAAACCCGCCGAACACCGGACCCAGCGCCATCGAGATCCCGTACGTCGAGGAGTACAAGCCGATCGCGCGGGCGCGCTCGTGCGGATCTGCGAAGGTGTTGCGCACGATCGACATCGCGACCGGGTTCAGCATCGAACCACCGACACCCTGCAGCGCACGGAACGCGATCAAGATCGGCAGGCTCGTCGCCATCGCGCACAGCAACGAGCCGGCCGAGAACAGCGACAGACCGATCATGAACATGCGCTTCCGGCCGATCCGGTCAGCGGTCGAGCCGCTGAGGATCAACAGGCTCGCCATCACCAGCGTGTAGATGTCCGCGATCCATTGCAGGTCCGAAACGGACCCATGCAGCGAGTGCTGGATCGATGGCAGGGCGACGTTGACGACGGTCACGTCGAGGCCCGAGATCAGCAGGCTGAGCGAGCAGATCCCCAGCACGATCAGACGCCGCCTTCGATCGAGGGGACCGCTGAGCCGGTCCGTCACAACCGAACCCCCTGAGGATTCAGTGGACAGAGAGGTAATCCTCAAGCGTCTTAGGAGCCGCCTTCAGAAGCGGCTCTTTGACGGCCTGTCCCTCAAACTCGCTGGCCTCGAAGAACCACCTAGCCGATGCCGGCATTCCCCACACCTGAGAGCGCTTGGCGTTGGCGAGGTCCCAGCGAATCGGCTTGTCCTCGAGATCGATGAACTGGTAGTGGGTCGTGAACAGCTCGATCCGATGCTGGTCGGGGTCGCGCAGATAGAGGAACAGGGCGTTGCTGATTCCGTGGCGGCCGGGACCGCGATCGATCTCGTCTCCGAAACCGAGGCTGCCGGCCACGTCGGCCGCGTGGATCAGCGAGGTGGCATCCGGGACCGTGTACGCGAAGTGGTGAAGCCTTGGGCCGCGCCCGTTCGTGAAAACAAGGTCGTGCGTGTTGCCCTTGACCTCCATCCACGTTCCCCACAGCTCCTCGCCTTCCCCGGCCGTGTACTCGGAGATACGCATCCCCAGCGACGCCCAGAAGTCGGACGCGCGCTGCACATCATGGGTGGCCACCTGATAATGGTCGAGGCGCTGGGGGGCGCCGGCGCGGAACTCGTGGAACGCCTGCATCCGACGGTCGACCAGGTCCATCGATGCGGTCAGCTCAATGCCGGTCCCGACCAGGTCAGCGAACTGCAGCGTCGGTCCCTGATGCTCCCTGTCCACCCGGCGGCTCTCAATGCCCACGCTCGCCAGGTGCCGCTCCGCGGCGTCCAGGTCCTGAGTGGTACGGACACGGAAGCCGATGAATCTGGCGCATGGGCTGCCATCGGCGGCCTCGAGCACCAGGCTGTGATGGGCCGCCTCCTCGAGGCCGCGGAGATAGACGGCACTGTCGGTCTGGTCGGTGACCACGAGTCCGATCACATCGCGGTAGAAGTCGCGGCTGCGCTCGAGGTCCGCGACCGTCAGTGCAACATGACTCGCGCGGGTGATCTGAAAGGCTGGGTTCAGGTTTGTCTCGGGAAGCATCGTCGGACTCTCCAATCGACCGGAACGTATGTGTTTGGACGAAGCGGCCCCGGGACCCTGCGCGGCGCCGGCCACCATCCGGCCGTTCCCGCGTCAACACCAAGTGACGCGGGAACGCGTCCTACTACTGGTTGATCCCAAAGTACGGGTACGTCGAATACTGAACGCATCCGTCGGCGGTCACGTAGAGCTGATCCTCGTAGTGGATGCAGCCCAGCTCCGGAGTGCCGATGTTGGTCGGCGTGCCGATCGCGAACGTCATGCCCTCCTCGATCACGTAGTCGTCCATCGGGACCCGCAGGTGTGGCGCCTCGAAGGCGGCGATGCCGAAGCCGTGACCGAGGTGGTTCTGGCCGACCTCCTCTGCGATCTCGGCCGGACGCCTGCCTGGACGGATCGCTGCGACGACCTTCATCTGCTGTTCGTAAGCGCGGTTGATCATGTCCTGCTGCTTTGGGTTCGGCTTGTTGCCGCAGATGAAGCCTCGACAGAAGTCCCCAAAGTACCCGTTGAAACAGGCGCCGAAGTCCATGTTGACGAGGTCCCCCCACTGGATGATGCGGTCGGTGTGGAAGCGCCGGTACGGGTAGCTGCCAGGGCCCGAGTTCACGTTCTCAGAGCACTGGACGGTCTCTGAGGCAAAGTCCCAGAAGCGCTTCAGCGCGATGCCCACCAGCTCTGACTCACGCACGCCCGGTCGCAGTGCCTCGAACGCGTCCTGCATGCCGGCCTCCGAGATGACGTAGCCCATCTTCAGGCACTGGATCTCCTCGAACGTCTTGGTCTTACGGGCCTCGAACATCACGTCCTGCCCATTGACCAGCTTGGCATTGGGCAGCAGGCCCGGCATCAGGTCAACCATCGTCGGGGACCAGACATCGACACCGATCTTCTGCTTCGCCGCCTCGGGGAAGAACTCGAGCAGTTCCGTCACGAAGTTCTCGACATCCACCCCGACCTCCATCTCCGGACCGTCGCGGAAACGGTCGGCCGGAACCCAGGTCAGCGTCTGCGCCGCGTAGGACGGGTCGGTGATCCAGATCGCCGGGTCACCCTCTTGGGGCAGCGCGACGATCGGTCCGGCGCCGAGACGGATCGTCGGCCAGTACAGCCGCTTGATACCGGTCGTGTAACGGGCGTTCTCGAGCCTGTTGAGGATCAGCAGATCGACGTCCGCTGCGCGCATCGCATCCTGTGTGCGCTTGAGACGATCGGCCCGCATCTTCGCGAAGTCGATACGTGGCTCCCAATCGACCATGCCGATGCCGAAGCCGAGCCGGTCATTGGCCTTGAAATCTTCAACCATCATCATTTTCCTTTCTATACAGGGACTTGTCGAAGCGAGAGCCGCTACTCGGTCGCGACGGGGTTCGAGAGCGTCCCGACTTCCTCGAGCTCGATGCTCACCACGTCTCCGGGGGCGAGGTAGCGGCCGTCGACATCGCCGACGCCCTCAGGGGTTCCGGTGGCGACGATGTCGCCGGGCAGCAGCGTCACTCGCGCGGTCAGGAACTCGAGCAGCTCGCCGAGCATTGTGATCATCTGCGCGGTGGTCGCCGACTGGCGGACCTCGCCGTTGACGGTCGTCTCGATCTTGAGGTTCTCCGGATTCGGAACGGTGTCGAACAGCGCCAGGCATGGGCCCAGCGGCGCGAAGGTCCTGAAGCTCTTCGCCATGCTGATGTTCGAGCGGACGCCCTCGCGCCCCTTCTGCAGGCTGCGGGCTGAGACGTCGTTGCAGATCGTGAGCCCGGCGATGTAATCACCGGCGTCAGCCGCCTTGACCGACTCGGCGCGCTTGGAGATGACGAGCGCCATTTCGCCCTCGAAGTCGACCTGGTCGGCCTCGACCTTCGGGATCAGGATCGGGTCGTCAGGTCCGACGACCGCCGTGGGCGCCTTCGGGAAGATGAAGGGCTCCTTCAGGCTCAT
This sequence comes from uncultured Actinomycetota bacterium, assembly GCA_963790635.1. GTDB lineage: Bacteria > Actinomycetota > Thermoleophilia > Solirubrobacterales > Solirubrobacteraceae > Palsa-465. The sequence goes on from CAWBPJ010000007.1 coordinate 406,916, forward strand.
GCCCTTGATCTCTTCGACGTGCGCGCGGTAGTTGAGGCCAACCGCCCAGATCTGGCGGGGGTTCTGCACCGGCGCGAGGAACCTCACCTCATCGGTCGAAACCTCGCCGGTGACCGACGCATCCGCCAACGCCTTCAGCGACTGGCCCGCGGCAATCGCGGCTCCCAGGTCGGCGTACTCGGTCTCAAGCAGCCTGAGGTGATCATCTTCCAACCGCCCAATCCCGCGGTCGCTGACGACAAGACGAACTGACATTTCTCTCACTCCTTGGCGGGTTCGTTGCTATGACAGCGCCCGCTCAACGGGCTCGAGTCGGTTGGTCCTGACGGACTCATAAACGGCTTGGATGACCTCCTGACAACGCAGGCCGTCGAGGCCCGACGCATCAGCTTCCGCGCCTGACCTGACCGCCTCGACGAACGAGTCGCACTCGCCGATGTAGACGTTGTGGACAGGCGGCGACCAGACTTCCTCGCCGTCGGCGGTGATCACCGTGACGCTGCCCTCACCTATGTTCCCGACAGAGCCACGACAGATCACGGAGCCGAGCGTGCCGCTGAGGACTGACTCGTTCACGGGGAATGGCAAATCGCCGCCGTGCACGGTGCCGATGGCGCCACCGGTCAAGCGGCCGGCGACCACCAGGTTGTGCTCGCCCATCTCGTCGGCGTCGGCGCGGGCCTGGACGTCGATCAGCTCCTCCCCGGTGAGGAACCGCAGGATGTCGATCGCGTGCGAGCCCGTTCCGACGAATGCGCCTCCCCCGGTGATCGCCGGATCCTGCCGCCAGGCGGCAACCTGCGGAATCTCGGCGACGTTCGGTGTCGAGACGCTCGCGCCGGCGCGCGGAGCCGTGCGGTGCGCGTAGCGAATGCTCGCAAACCGGACCTGGCCGATCCGGCCACCGCGGATCAGATCACGGGCACGACGGTGCACGAGGTTGTGGCGCAGGTGAAAACCGGTCCCCAGCTTCACGCCGGCGTCACGGCATCCCCTGACCATCTCCTCAGCGTCCGCCACCGAGGTGGCGAGCGGCTTCTCACAGAGGATTTGCTTGCCGGCCTTTGCGGCGGCAAGCACCTGGGGGTGGTGCGCGTCGTTGGGGCTGACCAGGAACACGCCGTCCACATCGGGGTCGGCTAGGACATCCTCGTAGGACTCATAGATCTTTGGAGAGCCCCACTGCGACGCAAACCGCCGCGCGCTCTCAGGCCTGCTGGTCACCAGCGCGGCGATCTCTCCAGACCTCGAGGCGGCGATCGCGGGGATCACATATAGACGGCTGTGACGTCCCACGCCGACAACGCCCCAGCGGAAACGCTCGCCCATAACCGCGTCCCGCTCCTCATTCATGAGCCGAGCGCCTCGGCACGGCTCTCGAACGCCTGCCAGACGTCCGGGTTGGCGAGCCCACCCGGACGCTCTCCGGCGAAGACCTGAAGCACACGCTCGGCAAACACAGTTGCCCGCTGCACGTTCCACTCGTGGGTGACGCCGGCGATGTGCGGCGTGATGATCAGGCTCGGCGCGCCGAGCAGCGGATTGTCAGCCTGCAGCGGCTCCTGCTCGAAGACATCGAGCGCAGCGCCGGCGATCGTGCCGTCGCGAAGGGCCGCAGACAGGGCCTCCTCATCCACGACGCCGCCCCGGGCCACGTTGAGCACGAACGCCGTCGGCTTCATCGCCGTGAGAACCTCGGTGTTCACTATGTGCCTGGTTTCCGACGTGAGCGGGACATGCAGCACCAGAAAGTCGACCTCGGCCGCCATCTCCTTCAGGCTCTCGCGCTTCTGGATGCCGTGAGACCGCATATCGGCAGCAGACACCATCGGGTCGAACCCGAGCACCTTGCAGCCGAGCGCCGCCTGGGTCATCCGGGCGAGCTCCGATCCGATCATCCCGACGCCGACGATGCCCACCGTCGAGCCACGGACCTCGCGGCCGAGCTGGAGATCGGGCTCGGCGTAGGTCTTCCGCGTCTTCCAGCCCCGCTCGCTGCGCAGGTCGCTGTCGGCGGCATCGATCTTGCGCGACAGCGAGATCATCAGACCGAGCGCGAACTCGGCCACCGCGGTCGCAGCGAGACCTTGGCTCGAGATCACCGGAATGCCGGCCGCCGTGGCCGCGGCCACGTCGATGCGGTCATAACCGACCTGCGGCGTGCCGATCACCCGAAGCTTCGTGCCGGCGGCGACCACTGCGGCGCTGACATCCATCCCGGTCGCGACCAGTGCGTCGACATCGGGGACGGCCGCGATCAGATCCGCTTCTGACTCGCCGGCGGCGCCGACGATCTCGTGGTCGCGCCCGAGGATCTCCGCTATCAGCGGCAAATTCGACAACGGCGTGGGTATGAGAACGCGCAAAACCCTTCCCTCCTAGATCCAGCTCACCCTCGGACTATCGTAGACGAGGTCGTATATTATCCGTGCTCGGAGCTTCATGCTTTGCGGTCGGACAGCTGGACCCGCCGGCGGGCATCACGCATCCGGCTGCGGCCTTGTGAATTCCTTCGCCACGATCTTCTGACCGTTGGTCTCGCTGGCCGCGTCGGACGCCAGCCAACACGCCGGAGGGCCCATGATCGCCGGGTCCAGCAGCTGCGCGCGGAACCCGGGCGTCGCCTCCGCGGTGATCATCGGCGTGCTCACCGGCCCTCCCGGTGCCAACAGGTTGGCTGTCACGCCTGTGCCGGCCAGCTCTGCGGCCATCGAATAGGTCATCGCATCAGTTGCGGCGCGCGAGCACCCGTAGGGGATGAAATGCGCAAAGCGCATCGTCGCCTCGTTGATCGAGATGTTGATTATGCGACCGCGACCCGTCCTGATCATCTCCGGCGCGGCTCGGGCGCTGCACAGGAAATAGCCGTAGACGTTCGTCTCCCAGAGCTCCCTGAAGCGCTCGTGATCGACCTGCCAGAAGTTCTCCGGCCGCGACATGTAGTGCTCGTTCATGTGACGGACACCCAGGCCGGCGTTGTTCACCAGAACGTCGATCCCGTCGAGCCTGTCGACCATCCAGGCGACCGCCGAGTCGACCGAGTCTGCGTCACTCACGTCGAGCTCGAGTCCGGTCGCCGCGTAACGGCCACCACCGAGTTCAGCGGCCGCCCGCTCCGCGCGTGATCGATCGCGTCCGGCGACGATCACGCGCGCTCCAGCCTGCACGAACGCCGCGGCAATGGCATTGCCGATGCCGCTGGTCGCGCCGGTGACCAGCACCCGTGAGCCATCGAGCTCCTGCATGTTCGCGGGTGCCGGTGTCACCTGGACGATGGTCTAGATCCCCCAGAGATGCTCGAACATCTTCTGGTAGCCGTTCGCTCCATACCAGGCCCCGTTACCAAACGCGGCGTTCGTGAGCGAGAGTCCCTTCACGTCCGCAGACGTGAACAGGCGGACCGGCATCGGCACCTTGTCGTTGACCGGCTTCTTGAGAACCATCCGCATGATCTGGTCGATTCCGGCCCAGCCCATGTAGGCGGGGTCCGTACCGCCGTCCGCGACCTCATCCGCGCCCTTGGCAATGTCCTGCAGGCCGGAAAGCTGGGCAGTGGTCGAGTAGATCGGGATCTTCTTATCGAGGCTCTGAAGCGCGCTGAGGACCGACGGCACCTCGAGGTCGAACTCCGCGTAGATCGCGTTGATCTTCGGGTTCTTCTCCAGCGCCGATGAGACCGCCGAGGTCAACTGGGAGAGCTGCTCGAAGTTGGTCTCGATGATCGTGAACTTACAGTCAAGGCAGTTCCCCTTGATCTGGGGCAGGCCGGCTTGGTTGACGAACGCCTCCGTGGTCGGAGAGTCGGTCTGACGGATGACCAGGACGTTGCCCTTGCCCTTGGTGTTCGCGATCAGGTCGTCAACCGCGATCTTTGCCTGGAGGAAGCTGTTGTTCCATACGTAGGCGATCGAGTCGTTGCCCCGAGCCTGCGTGAGATCGCCCTGCACGAACGGAATGTGATGGGACTTCAGCGAGTTGACCGCCTGCTGAACCTGACTGATATCGAACCCGTCGCCCACGACTCCGACTCCACCCTCGGTCTCCGCGTCACTGATACAGGCCGACATCGCCGTCGGGGTGCCGTTGCCGTCGCAGACCTCGAGCTTGATGCCTGCTGCTGCGGCTGCGGCCTTCGCGCCCTGGAGCACGGCTGCGAAGTATGGGATTGCCGAGGAATCCGGGATCCACCAGATCTTCTTGCTCTTGAGCGACTTGATGCCACCCTTGATGACCGGCCCGGCGGTCGGCACCCCGGTCTTCTTGGAGTACTTGGCGACTACGGACTTCGCGTAGGCGAGCCCAGCGGCTGCGGATTTGGCGTGCGAACTGCGCGCCTGCGCGGCGGCGGCTCCTCCCATGACGCTGGCGCTGGCGAGCACAGCAATACCAACCCGCACGGGCTTGGTGACGTTTAGCACTGCTTCTCCTCTCCCAAGGATTCATACCGCCGCTTCATGGAATTACGAACCGGTCGGCCTCATCGCGTCTGCAGGCGACAGATCGCCTGTAGCCAACAGAAGATGTACAGAACAATATGCGATTTGCGTCGCAGTCTCTCACCGCCGACCTGCCGTTGTCAAGGTCGGTGTCGCCCTGTACAGCAACCTCGCGACAGCCCGTCCATGCCGCGATTGTGGCCTCAGTTCCGCCGGTAACTGTCGCGCGCAAATTCGCCGTATGGGGAGGGCTGGATCGTGGCGCGGAGTCGCTGATAGCCGAAGTCGCCGTCTGGATCGCTTCCTGGCCCCGGATGGCTGCCGAAAACAAGCTCGACCTCGGTTCCAGGCGCCGCAACGTCGCTGTCGACGAGCGAGAGCGCCAGAATCGTCCCTGCTGGATCGATGTAGCCGGTGTAGAACGTCATGCCGACCAGTCGGCCGGCAGCCTCGATCCGATAACGCGCGTAGCTCAGGAAGAACTGGGGGTCATCGCCGGCCACACGGCGCGCCTCCTCCGGCTCGATAACGACGGTCACGCGACCCCGGCGATCATGATCGCGGGCTCGCTCCAGCGCCTCGCGGCCAAGGAAGTCATGGCCGAAGGAGATCGAGCGCCCGTAACCGAGCTCCCAGGGCGAGACGTAGTAGTCGTCCACGTCCTCAGAGAAGAACGTGCCCTGCAACGGCACCTGTCCCTCATACGTGTTGAACCCGAGCCAGCGGCGGTATCCGTCGAGCTCCGGGTCGCTGTATATGGCCGGCGTCGGGGTCGGAATCCAGCCGGACTCGATGCCGTTCGTGGAATACGCCCTGGCGCCGATCTGCACCAGGCCAAACTCCGCGCCGGCGGCGATCAGCGCCTGCTTGAGCGACTCACCATCGGCGTAGTCGCCGATGAACTCATAGCCGGGCTGGCCGGCCATTCCGTGCCGCAGCGCCCGGTACCGACGCCCGTTCCATTCAACTTCGGTCGAATGAAAGAACTTCGGGACGCTGACACGCCCACCGAAGACCTTGTCGACCAGTTCGAGCGCCAATGGTCCCTGCACTTGATAGCGGCACAGGACCGGGTCACCCCTGTGAAACGTCTTTTCTGGGTCATCCCTGAACTCGACGTTGAAGCCTCCCAGCTCAGCGTGGTAGATGATCCAGTTCTGCGCGGCATCGACGCCTGTGAGCGTGAAGCTGTCGGTCCCAGTGCGCAGCAGGATCCCGTCGGTGACGAGACGACCGCGCTCGGTGACTGGGATGAACTGCTTGGCCTGCCCTACGTCGAACGTCTCATAGTTGTTGGCGCTGTGCTCGGAGAGCAGCCGGACGGCATCGGACCCGGCGATGAACAGATCGCGCATGTGGTACGAGAGATCGGACAGGGCGACGGTCCTCATCGCAGCGCCCTGCTCTTCCCGCCACCCGACGAACTCGGCGGGAAGCACCGGCGGTTGCCACGGTGGCGACCCCGGCCTCCAGAGCACGCGGATCGGTGACCCGGCGCGATCGATCGCGTCCTGAAGACTCGTCGGAGCCGAGCTCGGCTCGCTGGCGTTTGCTGACATCAGTTCAAGTGCTCTGCAAGGAAGTCAAGCGTCAGCTTCCACGCCTCGGCGGCGGCGACCGGCTCGTGCTGGCGTGAGTTTTGATCGTTGAAGAATGCGTGGCCGGCGTTCTCGTAGACCTTGAAGGTCGCGTTTACACCGGCGTTCCCCATCTGCTCGCGCACCTCGGGCACAGCGTCGATCAGGTTCTCATCGTTCTCGCCATAGATCGCGAGTACCGGGCACTGGATGTCCTTCATCTGCTCGGGGCTCGGCGGCGCTCCGTAGAAGGGCACGGCGGCCCTGATCCGCGGATCGGCGGCTGCCAATGCAAAGGCGAAGGAACCACCGAAGCAGAAGCCGATGACACCGATGCGGCCGTCGACGCCGGGTTCCTGCTCGAGCGCATCCACGACCCTGATCAGGCGCGCGACGGTCGCCTCGCCGAACTCAGGGTTCTGAACCGGCGCGAAGGCGGCGCGCAGTCGAGGCTGATTGTCGGACCGGCGTGCCTCGCCCTCCGCGCTGGTGTCGCCCATGATCGCCTGTAGCTCCTCACCGATGTCCGGTGTGGTTCCAGCGTGCGAGAGGAGGTCGGGCGCGTAGACCACATAGCCCTGAGCCGCCAGGCGGTTCGCCACGTCGCGCGTGTGCCCGACCAGACCCCAGATCTCGTGGTTGACGATCAGCCCACCACGTGGGGGGCCTTCCGGCGCAGCACGCCAGACTCGAAAGTCGTCGATCTCGATGAATTCACCCACAGCACCCTCCTCGATGATGTCTATGCCTGAAGCGTCAGAAAGCCGCGGACAGCCGTGGCAGACGTGCGGCCGACCGACGTCCCCGCCGAGCTCGCCACTATCGTAAACGAGGTCGTATACTATCCGAGTCCTCTGGCGCAGGCGGGTCGGTCCAGCGCCACGAGCTCGAGAGGGAAGAGATGCACTCACCGCTGGAAAACCTTGGCGTGCCCGCAGATCCGGAGCTGCTCGCCGACAAGCTTGCGATCATCGAACTGGTCGGCCTTGAGCGCTACTGGCGCGACACCGGGTTGTGGGACAACGTCGCGGCCTGCTTTACCGAGGATGCCGTGATCACCACGACCTGGTTCAAGGGCAATGCGAGGGAGTTCGCCATGCGCTCGAAGGAGATGGCCGAGCACGGGCGTCACAGCAAGCACCCGATCCATCCCATATTCGTCTCCGTGAACCGCGACCGAGCATTGGTCGAGAGTCGTGCTGAGATCCAGAATCGGGACACGCTCGAGGGCGTCGAGGTCGACACCAAACAGTACGTGCGATTCTTCTCCCGGGTCGAGCGCACGCCCGAGGGTTGGCGACTCGCGAGCTTCGAGGGCATCTACGAGAAGGGCACGATGGCGCCCGTGGACCCGAATGCACAGATCCCAATCGATTGGTCTGAGATCGAGAGCTGTACGCATCGGAGCTCCTACCAGCTCTGGTACTGGTCCATGACCAGGCGTGGATACACCGTTCCGCACGACAGGATCGGGGACGATCAGCCCGAACAGGTGCGTGCGTTCTACGACGCCGAGGAGGCCTGGCTCAACTACGCAGAAGAGTGAGCGCGGATCGACTTGTTGCGACGCGCACACGCGACCTATCGCCGCCCGTAAACCCGAGCGATAGAATACGTAATTGCATATTTTCCCATGGCCGAGATCAGCGACATAACCACCGACGCTCCCGAGGATCAGAGCAAGGCCGATATGGCCTACGCGATCCTCAAACAACGCCTGCTCGATCAGACCTATGTTGCGGGTTACCGCCTGGTGATCAACCAATTGGTGCGCGAGACCGGGATCAGCACGATCCCATGGCGTGAAGCGATCCGGCGCCTGGAAGCAGAGGGGTGGCTCGAGATCGTGCGCAACGTCGGGGCGCGGGTCGCGACCTTCGACACGGAAACGTACGAGCACACGCTCGAGGTGCTGGCTCGCCTGGAGGGCTACGCGACCGCAGCGGCCAGTACCCGCCTGGACAAGTCCGATCTGGCAGCTGCACACAAGATGAACAAGGAAATGGTGCGGGCACTCGAGGACTTCGACCCGATCCGATTCTCGTCGATCAACCGCGAGTTCCACTTCGTCTTCTACGAGCGCTCTGGCGACACGCATCTGTGCAGACTGATCAGCAACGAGTGGCACAGGCTGGATCTGATCCGTAGGACCGCGTTCTCATCAGTTCCTGGCCGTGCCCGCAAGTCCGTGCAGGAGCATGAGACGATGCTGGAGATGCTGGAGCATCACGATTCGTTCGATGCGATCGAGAGCTTCGCGCGCCAGCACAAGCTCAATATGCTCCACGCGCTGCACGAACACGATCACGACGGCGACGTCAAAGCCGCGATCGCGTAATCAGATTCGATCGGACCCCGCTTGGGTCCGATCGATCTCAGCCCGGGCGCGCGCCGGGACTGTAGGCGGCCTGCAGCGTCTTTTCGTCTACGACGGGCATGGCGCCGTACGGCGGTAGCTCACCCTCTGCGGTGCCGATGCGATTCGTCAGCCGGCCCGTGGAAACATCGCCGGCGCTGACCTCCACCTCGACGACGCTTCCAGGATTGACGACCGACGATCCCGTCGGGGTTCCCAGCAGGATCACATCACCTTCGACCAAGGTCATCATGCGCGACAGGTCGGCGATCACGTAGGCGGGCTCAAACAGCATGTCCTCAGAAGTCAGTGCATCCTGGACGAGCTCTCCGTCGACCCATGCTCGCAGGCGCAGCTGGGCCGGGTCGATCCTGGCGGCGTCGAGCAGCGTCGGGCCCACAGGCGTGAACCCATCGAACCCCTTGGAATGTACGTTCGAGCCAGGATCGGCATAACGCAGGTCGTAAACGCCGTAGTCATTCGCGGCTGTCACGAAGCCAACCTTCGACCAGGCCTCCGTGGGCGTCACGTTGCGGCACTCCGAGCCGATCACGACCGCGACCTCGCCCTCGGAAGCAAGCAGCAGACACCCCGCCGGCCTCAGAACGTCGGCACCGTCGACCGAGAGTGTGCTCGGAGCCTTCAGGAAGTAGGACGGGCAGGCCGGAGTCCTGCCCCGCTCCAGCGCTCGGCTTCGGTAGTTCAGGTGAACCGCAATCAGCTTCGACGGTGTACCTATCAGCGGGCTCACCTCCGGCCTGCCGTTCTCCTCGAGCATCCGGCGCTCATCGAACGACGCTCTCCGTGAGCCCCTCGTAGGACAGAACCGCGTCCGCCTCAGCCATGAGCTCCCGGATCCTTGCCTGTCCCGCGAGGGTCACCTCTGACAGTGGCGGGCGGACGTGTGCCGAGGGCAACCAGCCGTAGTTGTGCAGGAGCCATTTGGCTGGTGCCGGGTTCGTCTCGACGAACAGCAGATCGACCAACGGGTGCAATTCGTAGTGGATCTCGCGCGCATCATCGAGACGACCCGCCTGCCAGTGCTCGTACATCTCTGATAGCGACTTTGGCGCGAGGTTGCTGAGCGCGCTGATGAACCCGGCGCCGCCCAGAGCAAGCAGCGGAATGCACAGCAGCTCGATGCCGGACCACATCATGAAGTCACGACCGCACAGCTTGAGCACGTACGAGAAGTGTTCGAAGTCCCGGGTCGTCTCCTTGATCCCAACGATGTTGTCGTACCTGCTGCGCAGCTCATAAACCGTGTTTGGGGCCATGTCCACCGCGGTCCGCGTGGGCACGTTATAAACAACGATCGGGAGGTCGGGATACTCGGTGGCGATCGCGCCGTACCACTCGATCAGCCCCTGCTGGGTCGGCTTGGCGTAATACGGGGTGATCACCAACACGGCATCCGCACCCGCCGCCTCCGCAACCGCCGTGAGCTCCAGAGTCTCGTCCAGCTTGGCTGAGCCGACCGCGGGAATGAACGGGACCCGATCGGCCGTGACCTTCGCGACCGCCGCGATTGCCGCAGCGCGCTCGCTGAGCGTCTGCGCGCTGGGCTCGGCAGTCGAGCCGCCTACAGACAGGCCATGGCAACCCGCCTGCAGTTGCCAACTCGCAAGGTCGGTGAGCGCGTCCAGGTCGAGTTCGCCCCGATCATCGAACGGCGTGATCAGCGCGCCGAATGAGCCGCGCAGGCTGGTTGGGTCACTACGAAACTTCATCTGGGTTCTGTTCCTTCCACAGCTCGAATTCCTGGCGCCATCTCTCGCCAAGCGGGTATAGACCATCGACCGGTGCGCCAGCGTCCACGCGCTCAGAGATGAACTGCTCCTCGAGTTCCTGCCGCACCGCGGCAGAAGCGACCTCCGTCGCGAGCGCATGCGGGATCACGATCGCTCCATCCTCGTCGCCGCGAATGATGTCCCCCGGCATCACCAGCACGCCTGCGCAGCTGATCGGCACATCGGTGTCCATCGGAACATGGCGCTCGCCGAGCACCGCGCCATGAACGCCAGAGCAGTAGACGGGAAGGTCCATCGCCCGGATCGCCGCCAGGTCGCGAACGGCACCGTCGGTCACGACACCCACGCCCCCTCGCCGCTGCAGCCGCAGTGCGAGGATGTCCCCGATCGTGCCGGCATTGCGCTCCCCTCGAGCCTCGATCACGAGCACCTCGCCTGGGTTGATGCCGTCGATCGCGCGCTTCTGTGCGTTCATGCCGCCGCCGTAACGTTCGAACATGTCGGAGCGGAATGCGACATAACGCAGCGTTCGAGCGATTCCCAACATCGGCAGGTCGGGTCGCGTCGCGCCAAGACCTCCGAGGAACGTGCCCTCCACACCACGACGCCGAAGTTGGTAGGAGATCGTGGCCGTCTGAACGCTCAGCAACGCCTCGGCTACTGTCCGGTCGATCTCCTGAAGCCCATCGCTCTCTGACACTTTCGTTCCCTTTCCTTTGCCTTTCAGAGCCGGGGCTCAGATGCCGATCGCAGGGTTGATCAGAACGGGGACGCCGTCCAGGATTCGATACGCGGCAGCGACGGGGTTGGCGCCGAATGGTTCGAGTTCGGCGCCGAGGGTGGTGTCGAACAGCTCTGAGAGCGCGTCGACGGACCAGCCATCGGGGTTTGCATACGACCTGGTTGTGCCCGGGTGAGACATCAAAGCGATGTCCAGGTAGGGCGGCTTTGAGCGGCCCATGCGGATCACCTGGCCGGTCACGAGCCGAGAGCGATCCGACAGCAGATACGTGACCAGCGGCGCCATCTCCGCCGTCGTGGGCTCCCCCGGTCGCGTGGTCGCTGGGTTTCGAGTTGCCGTCCCGCCGGCCTGTGGCGCGACAGCATTCACGCGGACTCCGTAAGCCTGCATGTCGAGCGCCCACGAGTAGGTGAGCGAGGCGAGCGCCCCCTTGGTGGCTGAGTAGGTGGCGGAAGCGGGTACCCCGCTCTGGGCGCGCGAGGAGACGTTGATCACCGAACCGGAACCCTGCTCACGCATCAGCTTCAGCACCTCGATGCCGCTGAGGATCGCGCCCAGTAGGTTGACCTCGACCGCTTGGCGCACCTGCTCGGGATCCTCCTCCCAGGCGGCTCCGGTCGGCCGCAGGCCGGCGTTGTTGACGAGCCCGTCGATGCTTCCAGACTCCTGTCGAGCAAGGGCTGCGAGCTCGGCCGCGACCCCGTGGCCTGAGATGTCGCCCACGTGGATCCGTGCCCTGCCACCGGCCCGCGTGATCTCCTGCGCGACCGCTGCTGCGGCTGGCTCGTCGATGTCGTTGACCACGACCCGGGCCCCGGCGGACGCGCATTCCAGCGCATACGCACGGCCGAGGCCCTTGGCGGCACCGGTGATCACCACGACCTTGCCGGCGAGCTCGGGCTCAGCCCGCATCGGCGCCTCCCCGAGGATCAAGCCGGGGGTGCTCATCCATGAGCATTGACTTGGGCCGGTAGGCGATTGTCGACCTGGGCCGGCAGACGATCGCCCGCGCGATCGCGGCTCGTTGTTGCATGCCTCCTGAGATGACTCATCTGCCTCCCTCTCCCAAGATCGCAGCCTCTGCGATGCCGGTTTCCAGCCCTCAGCCGCAACGCAGCACCGTTGCTGACACAAAAAGCTGCACGGAATAATATGCGATCCCGTGCAGCAAGCTTGTATCTAGTTGTGATTCGGTTGTCAAGCATCGCCGCGCTCAATGCGAGGGACGCAGGCACGGTTCGTGGCAGCGCCTGCGCAATCGCCTGAACCACCGCCAAGCGGAGGTAGATTCTCCTGTTGGAGATCACCATCTATGGAGCAACCAGGCTTTGCCATCTGCTGAAGCAGCCGCCACCCCGGGTCCCTACGACTTCCTGAACATCGATCATCTTATGTCCGACGAGGAGCGAGCGATCCGGGATGTCGTGCGCGCGTTCGTTCAGGATCGTGTGATCCCAAACGTCGGCGAGTGGTTCGAGCAGGCAGTGATCCCGCTCGAACTCGCTCGCGAGCTCGGCAGCATCGGGGTCCTGGGTATGCATCTGGAGGGGTACGGCTGCGCCGGCGCCAGCGCGACCGCCTACGGCCTGGCATGCCTCGAGCTGGAGGCTGGTGATAGCGGCCTGCGCAGTCTGGTCTCGGTACAGGGCTCGCTTGCGATGTACGCGATCCATCGCTGGGGCTCCGAGGAACAGAGGCAGGAATGGCTGCCACGGATGGCCGGTGGAGACGCGATCGGCTGCTTCGGTCTGACCGAGCCCGACGCGGGCTCTGACCCGGGAGCGATGCGTACCCGCGCCCGCCGCGACGGCACCGACTGGGTCGTGCACGGTCAGAAGATGTGGATCACGAACGGCTCGGTGGCGGACATCTGCGTGGTCTGGGCGAGGGCAGATGACAGCGTCCGTGGCTTTCTGGTTCCCAAGGGCGTCAAGGGTTTCACCACCCAGGACATCCGCCGGAAGCTCTCACTGCGGGCATCGGTCACCTCGGAGCTGTTGCTCGACGACGTGCGACTGCCCGCAGCTGCCGCGCTGCCCGAGGCAACCTCGCTGCGTGCGCCGCTCGCCTGTCTGAACGAGGCGCGGTTCGGGATCGTTTTCGGCGCGATCGGTGCCGCCCGTGCCTGCTTCGAGGCAGCGCTCGCCTACACACTCGAGCGTCAGGCGTTCGGCAGGCCGATAGCCGCAACCCAGATTCAGCAGGCCAAGCTCGCCGAGCTTGCACTGGAGGTCAACCGCGGCACGTTGCTTGCAATGCACCTGGGCCGACTCAAGGACGCCGGCAAGCTCACACCGCAACAGGTCAGCCTAGGGAAGCTCGGCAACGTCAACTCGGCGCTCAACGTAGCCCGTACGGCCCGTCAGATGCTCGGCGCCAACGGCATCACGCTCGAGTACCCCGTGATCAGGCACATGAACAACCTCGAATCGGTCGTCACCTATGAGGGAACCGCCGACATACACGCACTCGTCGTCGGCGCCACGCTGACCGGGTTTGACGCATTCAGGCAATGAATGCGGCCGTCAGGCGCCGCCTCGGACCGCCACCGCGGAGGATTGCCGCTCACGCCGCGGCGGCTAGCTGAGCGGTTGGTAGCTGCCGAACGCGTCGTGCATAGCGCCGCAGACCTCGCCGATGGTGCTGTGGTCTTTGAGGGCTTGGCGCAGGACGGGTAGGAGGTTCTCGGTTCCGCGTGCCGCGGTTCGAATCTGCTCAAGGCGGGCCTGCACCTGCTGGTGGTCGCGCTGCTCCTTGAACGCTTTGAGGCGCCCGACCTGGTCGCGCTCGGCTGCGGGGTTCACCCGCATGATCTCGGGGACCTCAGCCTCGTCCTCGACGAACTTGTTGACGCCGACGACGACATCCTGCCCGGTGCGGTAGCGCTCGTGATACCCGTAGGCGGACTCCTCGATCTCCGCCTTGATGAACTCCACCGCCGCGACCGAGCCGCCAAGCTCATCAACCTTGGCGATCAACTCTGTCGCGCGGGCCTCGATCTCATCGGTTAGCGACTCCACGTAATAGGACCCGGCGAACGGATCGACTGTGTCCGCCACCCCGGACTCATACGCGAGGATCTGCTGGGTGCGGACCGCGATCCTCGCCGCGTTCTCCGTAGGCAACGCCAAGGCCTCATCGAACCCGTTGGTGTGCAAAGACTGCGTCCCGCCGCACACAGCCGCGAAGCCCTGCAGCGCGACCCTGACGATGTTGTTCTCAGGCTGCTGCGCCGTCAGCGTCACCCCCCCGGTCTGGGTGTGAAACCGCAACTTCAACGACCGCTCGTCGGTGGCGCCGAACCGCCCGCGCATGATCTGCGCCCACATCCGGCGGGCAGCACGGAACTTCGCGACCTCCTGAAACACGTTGTTATGCGCATTGAAGAAGAACGCCAGGCGTGGCGCGAACTCATCGACTCTGAGCCCCGCGTCGATCGCGGCCTGCACGTATGCGATCCCGTTTGAGAGCGTGAACGCGACCTCCTGCACCGCCGAGCAACCCTTCTCCCTGAAGTGGTAACCGGAGATCGAGATCGTGTTCCACAGCGGAATCCGCTCCCGGCAATACGAGAACAGATCAGTCGTCAACCTGATCGCACCCTCAGGCGGGAAGATGAAATTCCCGCGCGCGATGTACTCCTTCAAGATGTCGTTCTGGGTCGTGCCCCGCAGCTGATCGGCCGGCACGCCCTGCTCCTCCCCCACCAACTCATACAGCAGCAGAAGAGCCGCGGCCGGCGCGTTGATCGTCATCGACGTCGACACCCGCCCCAACGGGATCCCATCAAACGCCATGCGCATATCGTCGATCGAGTCGATCGCGACCCCCGTACGCCCAACCTCACCCAAACACCGCGGATCATCCGAATCCAAACCAAGCTGAGTCGGCAGATCAAACGCCATGCTCAACCCCGTCGAACCCTGCGCCAGCAAAAACCGGTAACGCTGATTCGACTCGCTCGCGCTGGCATACCCCGCGTACTGACGGACCGTCCACAACCGATCCCGATACATCCCCCCATGCACACCACGCGTAAACGGAAACTCACCCGGCTCAGCCAACCGATCGTCAAGACCGTTCGCCAGATCACGCTCGGTATAAACGGGTTCGACCTCAATCCCCGAGTCCGTAAACCGCCGAGGATCATCAGCCCCCACAACCGGAGCAACCGACAGAAGCTCGCGCTTACCAGTGCTGGTCGGACGCTTGTCCGTGCCGGCGGCGCGATCGTCGTAGTGATTCCCTGACGCCATTCCGCGATCATACGGTTCAAGCTGATCTATTCGGTGAGCGTCTCGGTGGACGGCTTCATCGCAGACCCTGGCGGTGGGTTCGCATGGACTGTCCCGAGCCCAGAGCGGTTTCGTTTCCACATCGCCCAGACGCGCCGACGATGATTCGAACTGACGCCGTATCGTGTGGCCGACCCCGATGAGACCGCAGCCGGCTTTCTGAGATGACCTATTGCCTTGCGTTACGCCTGCAGGAGGGGCTTGTGTTCCTATCGGACACCCGCACGAACGCCGGCGTGGACAATGTCGGAACCTATCGCAAGCAGCACGTGATTGCGCCGGGCTCGCGGCGGTTGTTCGTGATTGAGTCAGCCGGGAACCTCGCAACGACGCAGGAGGTGCTGGACCGCATTCGCCGCGACCTGGCGGCGCCCGGCGACGTCGAGAACCTGGCGTCGGTCAACTACCTGTTCGAGGCGGCGCTCTATTTGGGGCGCCTCAGCCGCGAGGTGGTCATGCAGCACCGCGATGCGATGACCGGCGTGGACGCGACCGCGACGTTCATCCTCGGCGGTCAGGTCGAGGATGAAGAGCCGGAGATTCTGCTCGTGTATCCGGAGGGCAATTACATCCGTGCCTCGGACGAGCTGCCGTTCTTACAAATTGGTGAGACGAAGTACGGCAAATTCCTGCTCGAGATGGCGGCGACCCTTCATGTCGACGCCGAGACCGCCACGAAGATCGCACTCGGGTCGATGATGAGCACCGCCCGCGCAAACCTCTCGGTCGGCCCACCGTACGACCTCGCTCTGTACGCGCGCGACAGTTTTCGCGCCGACGAGTACCGCATCGAGGCAGACTCACCGGTGCTGACGAAGCTGCAGTCCACGTGGGAGAACCAGCTCCGCGCAAGCTTTGCCGAGTTACCCAGCTTCACCCGCGAGGACCTCAACCGCTCGGCCACATCCTGATCAGCGCAGCCTGGGAAGCACGTGACAGCCGACCGTTGCCATGCTCGTGATGTCGTCTACTTCGGCGGGCACGACCTCGGCCATCCGCTCTTCGCTCTCCTGCTGTGCCAGCGGTCGCTTTGAGCGTCACCGTCGCGGTCGACCTCATCCATCCCTTCGAACGACGTGATCGACCGCACAACGAGCCCGACATCTATCGCACTCCGGCGGTTGTTCATCTGCGCCGACGGTTCATGTCGCCACCGCCGGCGGCGGAGAACACAGCACCCGGGCCACCCCCCGGTCCATAGTTCGGGGCTGGTCAACCTCTTTTAGTAGCCACACTCAAAGAGGTTGACCATTCCACGACTGGGACACGCAATCGTCGAGGTGGAGCCGCGCCTCACAAGGATCCTCACCACTCTCCTGGCGCAGTGCCCATGATCACCCTGCGGTGCGCCTCGTGCTCGCTGTCCGGTGCGGCATGGATGTAACCGGAGCGTTCAGGGTGGCGCGCTGAGCGCGACGTTCGGTGGCCTCCTGCTTGAGCCTCGCTTGCTTGCCCGAGAGCGACGCAGCCTCGATCGCGCGCCGCTCAGCCGAGCTCGGCCTGCGGTTGATTGGATGTGCGGGCACGGTCACCGTGTGCTTGGCAGCCATCGTTGTCTCCTTGAGTGATTCCCATCTTGATCCGGATGTGCGTTTCCCTCGCGGTCGTCCCGAGCCGGGTCCGGGATCGGCATCGATATTTCGATTGCGTCTGGAAGCAGACGAGCGGCGTCTTCCAGCCTGAACCGTCGATCGCGATTCGGATCGGCAGTCATGGCTGGTTTTTGCCCGGCAGGCCGCGTCCACACTCGGGGCAGATTCGGTTCATGACGGGATCATCCAGCCGCGCGTCATCAAGCTGGAAATACACCCGATGACGCCCACCTCCGGATACGCGCAGGGCATGCCCGCAGTCACAGCGATACTCACGGCGTTGATCGACACCTCCCAAGGCCACAGGGGTCTCAGGAGTCACGCCCGCTGCAGCGGCGTCCGGCTTGAGCCGCCGTCGCGAGGGTGGCGTCTGCGTTGCGGTGGCCATGGCCGACCGCCTTTCTGCCCTTCTGGCTGAAAATGTCGCCCGGGAAGCGAGAAGAGCAGAGGCTCTCAGAGCGCATAATCCAAGCTAGCAGATTATTCCGACCGGAACGCTCGGATTTCGGGGCGGGCATGCTACGTTGGTGGTGTCCATCGCGTGACCTCCCTGGTTAGCGATCGTGTGCTCTCCTGGTCCTTCACGACCTCTCTGCCGGTGAGCGTCCCTGCCTGAGAGGCACGTGAGGAGCCTCAGATGGTTGCTGTGAGCACAGCGCCCGGAGTGCGTCCGCGTCGCCGGACGTTTGGGCGATCGGGTCACCACGATGCCATCGTGGATCGAGCTGAAGGTTCGCTGCGGATCGCGATGCTCGCTCCTCCTTGGATCTCTGTTCCGGCGCCGGGGTACGGCGGCGTCGAATCCGTCGTGAGCACACTGACGGAGGCCCTCGTCCGCCGCGGGCATGACGTGACGTTGTTCTGCGCCCCCGGCTCAGTGTCTGACGCCACAGTCGTCACCCTCCTGAAGAAGTCCCATCCTAATGAGATCGAGCGCTCGCTGTACGAGGTCGACCACGTTGGGCAGGCGTTCGACCGGATCGACCTAGCGGCGGACGCTGATCGCTTTGACGTTATCCACGACCATTGCGGTTTCACCGGACTCGCGATGGCGGGCCGGATTCATACGCCATTGGTGCACACGTTGCACGGACCGTTCACGGCCGACACTGCCGCTTTCTATGCTCGCCACGGGCACAAGGGAACACTTATCGGTATCAGCCAGGCACAGCTCTCGTCAGCACCGCCCGAGTTGGGTTTGATCCGATCGATCCCAAACCCCATCGACATGCGAGCCTGGCCACTGCAAGAGCGTAAGGGCGACCACTTGCTTTGGGTCGGACGCATGACCGAGCAGAAGGGACCACATCGCGCGATCGCCGCCGCTCGCGCCGTCGATGTCCCGCTGGTGTTGGCGGGGGTGATCCAGCCCGGCCAGCAGAAGTTCTTTGACCGCGAGGTCGCCCCACACATCGACGGGACGCGAGTCCGCTTCGTTGGTGAGGTCGGCGGGCGGGCCAAACAGTCATTGTTCGCCCGTGCCCGCGGACTTCTGATGCCGATCCGGTGGGACGAACCGTTCGGCATGGTGATGGTCGAAGCGCTCGCCTGCGGAACACCGGTGATCGCGTTTCCGGAAGGCGCGGCCCGTGAGCTCGTGATCGATGGCAAGACCGGATTCCTGGTCGAGGACGAGCGCGCGATGGCCGACGCGATCGGCCATCTGGGGCGAATCGATCCGCGTGCCTGCCGTGACTGGGTTGTCCAACATTGCGACGGCAAGGTCGTCGCCGCCGCCTACGAGCACATCTACCGGGCTGTGGCACTCTCCGGGGTTGATTTGGAGCTCGCAGTTGTCTGAGCGCACCCTGAGTGTGCTAGACGGAAGCACATTCGTCGTCGGCGATCGCCTCGGTGATGTCCACCCCGATGGTGGGCGCGAGCATGGCTTCTTCTCCGAGGACACGCGCTTCGTGTCGCGCTGGGTTCTCCGCGTCGGACACACGCCACTGGAGTTACTGAGTCTCCATCAGAGTGCGCACTTCGACGCCCAGTTCTTCCTGACTCCCACGGTCGGGCCAGACGATCAGGCGCCGTGCTCAATCGTGCGCCACCGCCTTGTCGACCACGTCTGGATGGAGAACGTCACAGTGACGAACCACCTCCACGAACCCGCCCGGCTGCGGGTGATGCTGGAGGTGGGCACGGATTTCGCCGATCTGTTCGAGGTCAAGAACGGGGTCGTTACCGACCGAAACATCCACTTCACCCATGACGATGAGAGCTTGACGCTGACCTACGACCACGCTGCATTTCATCGTTCGGTCACCATCGCTTCCAGCTCTCCTGCAACGATCAGCCGCACCGGTTTCGAGTACGAGCTCGACCTCGAGGCCGGCCAGCAGTGGTCGAGCAGTTTCACCATCTCTCCCCAGGCCCAACAGCCGGGGGTGCGGTTTGCCCGACGCGAGCCGCATGGTTCTCTGGAAGACGCGCGCGCCCGAAGATCAGCAGAACTGGAGACCTGGCTTGCCCAGGCACCTACCCTCCAAGCCGATGATCCAACGCTCTTGCGCACCTACCGCGCAAGCCTCAGTGACCTTGGCGCATTGCGGATACATCCGGATCTCAGCAAGGGAGCAACGCTGCCCGCAGCCGGGCTACCGTGGTTCATGGCGCTCTTCGGTCGAGACAGCCTGATCACCAGTTACCAGACGCTCCCGTACCTTCCGGGCCTGGCAGCAACGACACTGCGCGTGCTCGCCGCCGGCCAAGCGACCGAACGAGATGACTTCCACGAGCGGGAGCCTGGGAAGATCCTGCACGAGCTTCGCTTCGGTGAACTCACCGCATGCGGCCAGCTCCCCCATTCGCCGTACTTCGGTACCGCGGACGCGACGCCGCTGTTTCTCGTACTGCTCGACGAGTATCACCGGTGGACGGGCGACGACACGCTCGTCCGTGATCTTGAGGGCCACGCTCGAGCCGCACTCGCGTGGATCGAGGGGAGCGGCGACCCCGACGGCGATGGTTACATCGAATACGCATGCCGTAACCGCGCCAGTGGTCTGGTCAACCAGTGCTGGAAGGACAGCTGGGATTCTGTCCAATTCGCCGACGGCACGCTCGCCCAGGGCCCCATAGCGACCTGCGAGATCCAGGGGTACGCCTATGACGCGCAACGACGCTCAGCGCGGCTGGCGCGCGAGGTTTGGAACGACAGCATCCTCAGCGACCGCCTCGAGCAACGCGCTTGCGACCTGCAGGCGCGCTTCAGACGCGACTTCTGGATCGCTGAACGCGGCTGCCACGCCCTCGCGCTGGACGGCGACAAACGCCAAGTCGACAGCCTGACGTCCAACATAGGACACCTCCTTTGGTCCGGGATCCTCGACGCCAACGAAGCAGCCGCCACTGCAGGGCGGCTGCTCGATGAGCAGCTCTACTCCGGGTGGGGCGTCCGTACTCTCGGCACCCACGAGGCTGGTTACAACCCACTCGGCTACCACACGGGAACGGTCTGGCCGCACGAGAACTCGCTGATCGCTGCCGGCCTCGCCCGGTACGGACACCACGAGGAGGCCCGCACCATTGCCTCCGCGATCCTCGCGGCAGCACCAGCTTTCGAATACCGGCTGCCGGAGGTGTTCGCCGGCTTCCCTGTTGCTCTCACATCGGTCCCAGTG
Organism: uncultured Actinomycetota bacterium; assembly: GCA_963790635.1. Classification (GTDB taxonomy): domain Bacteria; phylum Actinomycetota; class Thermoleophilia; order Solirubrobacterales; family Solirubrobacteraceae; genus Palsa-465. Next base: position 427,291 of record CAWBPJ010000007.1, read on the forward strand.
GCGTTCCCGACAGCATCGCGTCCCCAGGCGTGGGCCGCGGGAGCCCCACTACTGCTGCTGAGCACCATCCTCGGCCTCCAACCCGAGGACACCGATGTCGAGGCCGACCTACCCGACCAGGGCGGGCGCATCTCAATCCGACGCCACCCCGAGCAACGGCCGCGACCGGCACGAACTGGCTGAGCAGTGGACGACGTCGCTATCACCGCCCTGCTCAGCAGACTCGCTCGCCCACACCGCTCCGGTGGAGTCGTGGTCGAGCGCGCCGCGATCCTCGCCGCCGGAGCCGACTACCCAGCGATTCTCGACTGGATCCTCGCCCACTCCGGCGCACCCGAGGCCAACCCCCCGGCACATCGAAATCACGGCCTCCACGGCTCACGCATGAACGACGGCAACCCCGCATCCCAGCAACCGACGTGCTTTGTGCTGCCCGTTAGCGCGCTCGACGACCACCGCCGATGCTGACCACGGCGCGCGGCCGCGACCCCCGACCGCCGGGTCGGATTCGCGCAGCCGGCGCACCTTCGCTCGCCGCTCTGGATCCTCGCCGGCGAGCCGCGGCAGGTCCCGCTCGCTCTCGGCCACGTGCCAGGCACCTGTGCCGGCGCTGTCCACCTCCACCTGCGAGTCAGCCCTGCCTCCAGGACCACGCTTGCGCTGGTGAGCTGGCCACCCCTTGGCCACGGCCCTGACCTATAGAGTCTGCGCATCTTCAAGTTCAGACCGTTCTCGAAGTAGCCGTGCCGTCACCGGCCACAGCCTTCCTCGCGGTCGTCTTCCAGACCGCCACCGCGGCCGAAGAGGCCCTCCCAACGGTGCATGACCTTGACGACAGGCAGGATATCTCCGTGCGCGACGCCGCCATCGTCATCCGCACCGAGGGCGGACGGATCGAGTTGGTGCAGACGCGGGAGGTCGCGCTCGGTGAGGGGGTCGTCGGAGGCGGCACGGTCGGTCTCGTCGCCGGGTTGCTGCTGGGCCTGCCGATCGGCGGCGCGCTCCTTGGTCTTGCCGGGGGCGGGCTGTTCGGGATGCGTGACACAGGAATTCCTGACGGCCGGCTGCGGGAGCTCGGCGCGGACCTGAAGCCAGGGCAGGCGGTGCTGTGCGTGCTCGTCGACGCAAACGCGCTCGGGCCGACACGCGAGGCGCTCCACCGCTACGGAGCCGTGGCCGAGGTGGAGATCGCCTCCGGGTCGGGCCCATAACGTCGACGGAACAGCAGGTAAGCGACCCCGCCCGCGGGGATCGGCAGCCAGAACGAGACGAGCCGGTAGGCGAGCGTGGCGACCAGAGCCTGCTGCGCACCAACGCCGGCGGCTGTGAGCATTCCGGTCAGCCCCGCCTCGACAAAGCCGAGTCCTCCAGGGGTGATGGGGATCAGTGCAAGCAGCGCAGCGGCGATATAGGCGAGCAGCACGAGCGAGGGGTGTGGTCGCGCTCCGAGTGCCGCAAGGCAGCAGACGAGCGCGACATAGTCGAAGCCGGCTTTGCCGACCGCGCCCGTGAGCGCTGCGGGCCAGCGGCGGCCGAAGGTTTCTTGCAGCCGGTCACGCTGCTTGATCAGACGCTCGGGAAGATCTGCCACCGCGTCGTGCTTGACCCGCCGGGCCAGCCAGCGCCCGGCCCGGCCGGCGATCAACAGTGGAGCGTCCCATCCGAACGCCACTGCAGCCAGCACCGCGACCGCGACGAAGCCGGCAACGCCGATGTAGAACGTCTCGATCAGGCCATGCGGAGCTGCGAGACCACCGAGGATCGCCGGCAGCGCGAGTAAAGGCATCGCGAATAGCGCCGCCGTGGTCGCGATCGTGGAAGCCGCAAGACCGGATGCGATATCCGCGTTCCGAAGGCCTGCCTGTTTGAGCATCCGGTATGCGAATGCGCCTGCGGTCGCTGCGCCGCCGGGAACGACGCTCCCGACCGCACCGCTCGCGAGCTGGGTCGTACCGACAGCAAACCAGCTGGTCGAGTGCAACGCGACGCGTTGCATCGCCCACAGCGACAGGTAGCTCGTCGACTCAAACAGAAGCGCAAGCCCGAACCACCCAGGCTTCAGCGTCTTCAATTGTGGCCATGAGGCCCAGACCGAGATCAGCTTGGGCGCGAGCAGGTAAAGCGAGACCCCACCGACGCTCAGCAGCAGTATGCGTTTGGCGACGCGCCACCAGCCGCGTCGCTTCGCCGCTGTGGGTGCCACGCCGACCCCTCTTTACTCTCGGACGTACCGCTACGGCCCGTCCAGCTTACGCTGGCTCGGCCGCGCCCTCGCTCGGGCCTGCGCCCTCTGTCGGCGCGGCGTCCGCCGGAGCCGGGGCCCGCAGCTGTTTGAGATCGCTGTTGACGCGGACCGAGGCTGAGACCAAGGGCGCCGCCAGCACCATCCCGGGGATCCCCAGGAGGGTCCCCGCGCCGATTGTGACGCTGAAGACGACGAGCGGGTTGAGGCGCAGCGTGGCACCATAGACGATCGGCTGAACGACCTGCTGAAGAGGGCCATTGGCCACGAACACGATCACGGCCATGATCAGCGCGGACGATGTGCCCAGGTGGGCGAGGGCGAGCGCGACGGCAAAGATCCCGACCGCCCACGCTCCGATGATCGGCACGTAGCTGCCGAGAAACGCGACCAGCGCGATTGTCCCCAGCATCGGCACCCCGACGATCCAGGCCCCGAGAGTGACACCGGCGGTACTCAGGGCGGCAATGATCGTCAACCCAAGAAAATAGCCGCGTAACGCCTGGATGATGTCGGCCAGAACGATTCGCGCCTCCTGGGGTTGCATGCCCATATGGCGCTCGATCCACTCCCCCAGCGACGGCGCGTCCTTGACGAGGAAGAACGTCGCGAACGCCGTGAAGCCGAGGAAGACGACCAGCGACGTGAGGCCCGAGATACCGTGCGCCACCCCGTACAGCAGTGTCCGGCCGATCTCAGGAACCGCCTTCTTGATCTCCTTGGCGGCGCTTGACGCCGACGTGATGCCAAGGCCCTGCGCCCAACTCTGCACCCGGTCGACTGCGGTCGATAGCAACGAATCTATGTGCGGCTCGTGAGAGGTGATCGCAGCCATCACGAACCCGACCATCAGGACCGCCAGCGCGACCAGCGCAAGCGCCAAGATACCCGCGCCGGCGGCACGCGGTAAACCGCGATGCTCGAGCTTGTCGACGAACACACCGGTCACAGCGGCGATCACGAAACCCGCGATCAGGGGATCGACGATGCTCGAGGTCGTCTCGAAAAGCCAGATCACGCCGACGAGGACGAGGACCATCCCGACCACCAGCCACGCGCCGACACCCCAACGCTGGAACCAAGCAGGAAGTGACGAGATGGTCTTGTTCACGGTACCCACACGTACGCCGGGAGACCCTGAACGTATCGCGCCCGGCGGATGCTCATGAGCTGGTAGGCGTCACTCGCGGGCTGCAGGGGCCAGACGTCGCAATCAGCTACCGACTGTCAGGCCAGGTCGGTGTCGCGCGAACGCCGTCGCCCTCCTCGGGCTTGGGGCCGCCGACGGCGATGATGTCGAGCCCATCTGGACCTGCCTCGAATGCGCGTACGACCTCAGGTGCGACCCGCACGACATCCCAGGTCCGGAGGTCCTGAGGCTCGTCGTCAAGCAGGATCCGGCCGGAGCCGGCGACGACCACATAGGCCTCCTCTTGCTCTTTGTGACTGTGAGCCATCGGACTACGCAGATTCGGGGCGTACCGGAAGAGACTGACCCCCAGATCGCGGGATTCCAGATGCTTGCGACCGAACCGGCCCTCGAGCCCCTCCACCCGCTCACCGACGGAGTCCTCGACCTCGAGCAGGTTGACCTTCGCAAAACGGGACATACGACCTCCTTGGCTGGACAGCGAGTCGATGCGACATGGGAGACGCTAGCTCCCCAGGCCGCCGCCAGCTTGGTTATTTGTACTTGTAGCCCGCGGGTGGGCCTTCCTGTGGGCCGATCAATGGCTCGAACTGCTCTGCGTAGGCCCGGAAGCGCGGCTGCCAATGGTCTGCGGAGGATTCCAGTCCTGCGAGACGGTCGAGGCAGGTTTCCCAGCCTGCAGCGTTGCGGGCGGCCGCGCTTGCTGGGAGTTCGTTAATGAGGACAAGCCTTGTTCCAAGGCCGTCGGGTACGAGTTCGAAGTGCAGCGCGTCCTCGCCCCAGGTGAAGGAGAGTTGGTTGGGCTCGTCTACTGCGAGTACCTCGCCGTGAAGGGTCATTTCGATCACGTCTGGCGGAAATGGAAATTCGATCGTCGCACCGACCACCCAACGTCCGCCGTTGACGATCACGTCACACGGGAACCAGGCGCGAAGTTGCTCGCGTTCGGTGAGTGCCTGCCACACGACGGCCGGCGGATCAGACAACTGGCGTTCGAGCCGAACTGCTGGACGGGGGCGTTCGACGATCAACGTTGCGTCTGTCATGTTGTCCTCTGTCTTTCCAGGTGGTCTTCAAGGCGATCGAGGCTGTCGGTCCAGAGCCTGCGATAGGAGCCCAGCCATGTGTCGAGGTCTGCGAGTGGCTCTGGCCGGATTCGGTACAGCCGTCGCTGCGCTGCCACTCGTGCCTCGACAAGCCCAGCGTCTTTGAGGATTCGCAGATGCTTGGAGACGCCCGGCTGGCTGAGTTCCAGGCACCTGACCAGTTCACCGACCGGCTGCTCGCCATCACGAAGTAGTTCAAGAATCGCCAAGCGATGAGGCTCGGCGAGGACCTGAAGTGTTGCCAGCTGGGTCATCACTGAGATCATGCCATAACAGTTATATAGCTGTCAAAGCATATGAGTGGCTCAACGAGCTTCGGCACGCCGCAGTGCTAACTTGGCCGCCGCATGATTGAGGCGGCCAACATCTTTGACGCAGTCATTACGGAGGGACGGATAGATGTGGCACTCGCCGCAGGCGGGAGCGGGACCCGCATGTTCGTCTATGACCTGGCTCCGGGCACGAGTTCCTGTCCTTATCACTATGAGTACGTCGATGAATGGCTGCTGGTCATCTCGGGGTCGGTCGCCGTTCGAACGCCGGACGGGGAACGCACGCTCGAGGCCGGCGCACTGGTGCGGTTCCCGGCGGGGCCTGATGGAGCTCACAAGATCATGAATCGGACTGGCACTCCCGCACGGACGCTGCTGCTGTCGGTCGACCGCGGACCAGCAGTGTCGGTCTACCCCGACAGCAACAAGGTGGGAGTTTGGCCCGGAGAGTTCGATCCGGACGGACTCATCTTCGTACGCGACACCGCGGTCCCGTGGTCACACGGAGAAGACGGCTGGCACGAGCCGGACTGACTGCTCGCAGGTGAGGGCTGAGATGCCGGCGGAGGCGGCTCTCGTCAACAGCCGGCCCGGAGTCGTCTACTCCCACATGGCCATTAACTCAGGCTCGCCATCGCATATCGGAGCGGCGGCTTCCCCGACGAACCTCGCAGCTCGTGATCCGCACCCCGACTGGTGGCGACACGCGGTTCTATACCAGGTCTACGTTCGCAGTTTCTGCGACAGCAACGGAGACGGACTCGGTGACCTGAGCGGGGTACGACTGAGCCTCGACTACCTCACCGACCTGGGTGTCGACGGCATCTGGCTCAACCCGCACTACCGGTCGCCACAGCACGACCACGGGTACGACATCAGCGACCACTGCGCCGTCGAGCCGACGTACGGGACGCTCGCCGATTTCGAGGAGCTGGTGGGGGAGGCTCATCGCATTGGCCTCAGGGCGCTCGTCGACCTGGTTCCGAACCACTGCTCGGTCGAGCATCCGCACTTTCGCGAGGCGCTTGCCAGGGGACGCGACTCGGAGTGGCGCGAGCTCTTCATCTTTCGCGACGGCGCCGGCGAGCAGGGCGAACTTCCCCCCAACAACTGGCGCTCACTGTTCGGCGGACCGGCCTGGCATCGGGTTACTGAAACCGACGGCAGGCCCGGTCAGTGGTACCTGCATCTGTACGCGCCCGAGCAGCCCGACTGGAACTGGCGCAATCCTAAGGTTCGGGAGTACTTCGAGCATGTCCTGCGATATTGGCTGGCACTCGGCGTTGACGGCTTCCGGATAGACGCAGCAGCGGGGCTGTACAAGGACGAGGCGCTCCGTGACACCTCTGACCCGTCGAGTGACGAGTTCACCGGCGAGCCCAACAACCGTCACGCCTGGGGCCAACCGGAGCTTCATCTGCTGTACAAGCGCTGGCGTGACATCTGTGAGGAGGCCGCCGCGGCTGACGGACGCGAACGGGTCCTGGTCGGTGAGATCGGTGGCTTTGTGGCTGAGGAGCGCTTGCGCAGCTTTTTGCGCCCCGGCGAGCTGCATCAGGCATTCCTTTTTGCGTTGCTCGACGCGCCCTGGGACCCCAAGGCGTTCCGGCGGATCATCGAGCGGGAGCTGGATCAATCGGACAACTCAGCCGGTCGCGTGGCGTGGGTGCTGGGCAACCACGACCGCGTACGCATGACCACCCGCTACGACACGGCTCCGCACGAGCCCGGGGAGTCAGATGGCACGATCGGGGCGGCGAGGGCGCGCGCAGCCGCACTCCTGCTGCTGGCGTTGCCAGGACCGGTGTACCTGTACCAGGGCGACGAGCTGGGTCTGCCGGAGGTCACGTCACTTCCTGAGGAGCTGATCACCGATCCGATCTTTCGCAACAGCGGCGGTCAACGCCGTGGCCGGGATGGTTGCCGGGTGCCGCTTCCATGGCATGGCGCGATGCCGCCGTTCGGCTTCTCCCAGCACCAGAGTCAAGTCACCACGTGGCTGCCTCAGCCTGACTGGTTCGCCGGCCTGACGGTCGAACGTCAACGCGAGAGCTCGGCGTCGACCTGGCACCTGTATCGCTCCGCCCTCGCTTTGCGCCGGAACCTCGTGCCGCTGAAAGACGGGGAGCTCGGCTGGCTGAGCTCCCATGGCCAGGTGCTGGCGTTCACCCGCGGGAAGGACTTCACCTGTGCCGTCAACTTTGGTTCGGAGCCAGCCGAGGCGCCTTCTGTCGCAACACCACTGCTCTCGAGCACGCCGCTGATCGACGCCGTACTGCCTCCGAACACCGCTGCATGGTGGGTATAAACCGTCCGAGCACCCGATCCAGGATCCTCAGCAGTCCCCGCCGACCGCGCGCTCGCACTTCGCCGCGGCGGTTGCTCCGATCTCCAGCCGCTGCGTGATTTTCGTCTGTTCGTTCGGGTGCGCCAGGAACGCTTGGAAGATCGACCACATTCCCTGGTAGGGATCGGATCCGAAGGCCGCTGGCTCCTGGTCTGAGAGCCCGAAGCGAACCGACTGCGCGCCGACCAGCCTGCGGGCGAGTCGGCGCAGCAGATCGTTCGGATACGCGTCGACCCCAACTCCGCGGTTGGGAGAGATGAAGCCTCCCTGCCGTATCCAGACCTCGGCCGCGGCCGGGCTCGCCAGGAACGCAGCCAGTCGCTGTGCCGCGGGCGAGGAGGTGAGCACCACTGCGACGTCGCCGCCGACCTCGATCGGGGCGGCCTGCTCCGGTCGCATGCCTGGGAAATTGAAGAACCGCGCATCCGCCCCAGTCTTGGTGTGCGGCAGGAAGCTGCTCACGAAGTCGCCCTCGAACACCATCGCTGCCTTGGGGTGCGAGCCGAACACGTCACGCACCGAGAGCGGGAACGTCGTGCGGGCGGACGCGATCCGCGAGCCGGAGATGCTCGGGTCTCCGATGATCTGTGAGAGCAGGGACAGGGCGTGCTTCACGCTCGGAGTTGTCCACTTGATTCGGTTGTCCGCGAGCTCCTGATAGCGGATTGGACCGGCGGTTGCCAGATAGATGTTCGAGAACCAATCCGTGAGCGTCCAGCCGTCGCCGCCCCCGATGGCAAACGGCTGGATACCCGTACGCCGCAGGCGCTTCGCATCGATCAAGAGCTGCTGCCAGCTGCGCGGAACGCTCCTGATTCCGGCGGCCAGAAACGCGGCCGGGCGGTACCAGATCATCGACTTGGCGGCGCCCTTGAACCACACGCCATAGAGCCGGCCATCTTCAGTCCCAAGCTGCCGCCACGCACCCGAGTAGTTGCGGCGGACGATGGACGCAACCTTGTTGTCCAGCGGTTTGAGTGCGCCGGCGGCCGCAAGCTCTTTCATCGTGCCCGGCTGCGGCAATAACGCGACGTCCGGGGCGCAGTCCTCCTGGATCAGGTTCTGAAGCTTCGTGGCGATCGAATGCGTCTCATATGCATAGGTGACGTTGATGCCCGTGCGCTGCTCGAACGCCCCGAGCACCCGTGCGAAGTCGCTGCCCTCTTTGCCACTCCAGACGCCTGCCACGGTGAGCTGATGCGACCTCGTGCAGTTCCCGGAGAGAGGGCGGACCGTAACGGCTTGACTCTGGTCCGTGACGAGCGGCGTCGGTTTGGTGATCACAAGCATGGCGACGACCGCTGCGATCAGCGCGGCTGCCCCCACCAGGATCGACGGACGCCCCCGGCGGACCGCGTGGCGGCCCCTGGCGGCAAGCTTCAGCGCGAACCGGATCGAGGGCGTGCGCAGTGACCGTCGCTCAGACTCGATCGCGGCGAGGACCCTCACGTCCAGGCATTCGGGCGCACACGGGATCGATGCCTGGGCAATGCGCGCCGCGCTCCTCATGCTCAACGCCAGTTCCTGGCACTCGCGGCAGCTTGCAAGATGCTCGAGCACATCGGCGGTGACCTCACCGTCAACCGCCCGCTCCCAGCAGTGATTGTCGCCCTGGGGAGCGTCGGTCACGCCGCTGCCATCCATAGGAAGGGGGTCGTCGACGGGGCCTGAAGCGCAGTCAGCATCGGAAAGCGCGAGTGTTCACCAGCGGCATCGAGCAAGCTCTGAACCTCGAGCAGCCAGGCCTCGTGACTGGGCTGGCGCCGCACGCGCCAGCGTGGGTGATTCGCGAGCCAATGCAGCGCGATGCTGCCCTCGGGCGGGCCGTCGCCGGTGATCGCCGCCATCACCGCCGACCGGTCAGGGATACGATCGTCGAGCCCCTCAAAAAACGTAATCAGGCCTGGAAGCATCGCGGTGGCGCGACCGTTCGCGACGTGCGGGTGCGACAGGTCGCGGATCAGCTCCTTGAGCGGTCCGGCGCCAAGCCCGGCCGCAGTTCCGTTGCGGTAGGTGGCGACTATCGCGCTGCTCGCCGGACCGTGGTAGACCCCCCAGATCTCGGCGGCTGTGCGCTGACGCTGGGACTCCGTAACGGCCGGCGCGATTTGACGGCGCGCCTTGGCCAATCGCGAGCGTACGGTCGAGCCGGCGTCGAGACCGAGGATTCTGGCAGCCTCATGGCTACGACATCCCAGCACGTCGACGAGAATGAATGCCTGTCGATCCGTCTCAGGCAACTCGCGCAGCGCCCGATAGAAGTCGATGTGCAGATCCTCATCGAAAACGGGCGCGACCGGCTCAGCTGAGACGCCATCATCGAGCGACGCGACGCTGTGACGCCGAGTCGCTCGAATGCGATCAAGGCACACGTTTCTGCAGATGGTGAGCAACCAGGCGCGCACCGAGCTGATCTCCGGCGTTTTTCTCAACGCGCGCAGCGCGCGCACGAACGTCTCCTGCACACAGTCTTCTGCTTCGTGGCGACTTCGCATGGTGAGGTAGGCCAGATTCCAAACGTCTGATTTGAACCGGTGATAGAGCACGGCAAACGCCTCCCGGTCTCCCGCCCGGGCAGCATCAACCAGCTCGTGGTCCTCTCTCCCCGACAGATCCACCATCAGTACTAAGACGTTTGCTCCCGCACCGTTGACGAACTCCCCGGCACCAATAGTTTGGCTCGACTCGTGCGAAGCGTGGAAATAGATCGTGGTGCTGGTTCACCCGCCTGCGACTCGACCGCGGTCGACCGGCAACTCCTCAAGTCGCTACGACCCCGCTCCTTCCCTTTGCAAGCACCTCGCCGGACTCGGCGGCGAAGAAATGCAGGTCGGTAGGTGCGGCGTGCAGCGTGATCTGATCTCCGACCGAGACATGCCTGGCCTGTTCGATGAGCGCGACGAGATCAACGCCGCCTGCGGTCGCATGCAGCAGCGTGCCGTTGCCCAGGAACTCGGCCACCTCGACGACCGTCGACAGGTGCAGACCACGATCGCTCTCCTGCCTCAGGCGCAGATGCTCGGGCCTGACACCAACCACTACCCGCTCCAGTTCTGCTGCGGCGAGGGGTGCCGCCTGGTCGTCACTCAGGTTGACAGCAACTCCGCCACCTGCCAGTGAGACGTGACCGCCGTCGCGCTCGACGTCGAGTTCGAGGAAGTTCATCGCCGGGGAGCCGATGAATCCCGCGACGAACCGATTGTGGGGCTGCTCGTAGAGCTCGCGAGGCGAACCGATCTGCTCGAGCACTCCGCCCCTGAGCACCGCGATCCGATCCGCCATCGTCATCGCCTCGATCTGGTCGTGGGTGACGTAGATCATCGTGGCCTCGAGCCGCTGGTGCAGCCGCGCGATCTCGGCTCTGGTCTGCACCCGAAGCTTTGCGTCGAGGTTGGACAGCGGCTCATCCATCAGGAACGCCGCGGGGTGTCGCACGATCGCACGGCCGAGGGCGACGCGCTGTCGCTGCCCGCCAGAGAGCTGGCCCGGCTTGCGGTCCAGGTACGGTTCGAGATCGAGGATCCGTGCCGCCTCGTGGATCACCTCTGCGCGCTGGCGCTTGGGAACCTTTCGAATCTCGAGCCCGAAGCTGATGTTCTGGAACACGGTCATGTGCGGGTACAGGGCATAGCTCTGAAACACCAGGGCGAGGTCCCGCTCGCGCGCGGGCAGGTCATTGACGACCCGATCACCGATCTTGACCTCGCCGCCGCTGATCTCCTCCAGACCGCTGATCATCCGCAGCGCCGTGGTCTTGCCGCATCCCGGACGGACCGACCAGGCACACGAACTCGCCGTCGGCCACCTCCAGGGAGACGTTGTTCACTGCCAACACCCCGCCGCCGTACGCCTTGGTGAGATGGTTCAGCACGACGCGGCTCATGCCACCCCCCTCACTTCACCGACCCGGCAAGCATGCCGCGGACGAAGTGTCGTTGGAACGCGAAGAACACGACCAGCGGGACGAGGATCGAGATGATGCCCCGGTCGCGATGATCCAGTAATCCTCAGCTAGGGAACGGGTCTGATCGTAGAGGAACACGGTCAGAGGCACGTGCGGGTTGCCTCCCAGGAAGACGAGCGCGACGAGCAGATCGTTCCAGACCCAGACGAACTGGAAGACTGCCAGCGCCGCTGCGGCAGGCAGCCCGAGCGGCAGTACCACTCGCCGGAAGAGCTTGCCCTCCCGGGCGCCGTCCATCCTGCCGGCCTCGATCAGGTCACGCGGGATCCCTAGATAGAAGTTCCTCATCAGGAAGATCCCGAACGGCAGGCCGAACCCGACATGGAAGATGACAACGCCGACGATCGTGCCGAACGGGTTGTACCCGGTGATGTTCCCGATCGTGTGGTAAAGCTCGACCACGGGATCAGCGCGACCTGGATGGGCACAACGATCAGCGCGACGATGACCAGGAACACGGCGTCGCGGCCTCTCCAGCTGCCGAACACCAGTGAGTAGGCGGCCATGCTCGAGATGCCGGTCACCAGGATCGCCGCCGGAACCGTGATCTCCAGCGACGTCAGCAGCGAGCTGAGCACACCGCCGGCGGCGAATCCGCTCTTCAGCAGGGTGCTGTAGTTGTGGAACGTCAGCTGCGACGGCGCGGTGAAGACCTTCCACCAGCCCGATGTCTGAAACAGCGCCTCAGGGCGAAGCGAGATGATCGCCAGTGAGATGGTCGGGACGAGCCACAGCAGGGCGATCGCCGCAAGCGCGACGTTGAGCACGAGCCGGGACGGGCGCAACCGCCGGCCGGCGGCCGCTGACTCTGCCGACCCCTTGGCGCGGCCTGAACGACGTTCGCGTCCACGATCGTCATTGGCGCAACCTCTTGAGGTTGAAGAGCATCGCGGGCACGACCAGGAGGAACAGGATCACCGCGATGGCGCTCGCGAGCCCGGAGTGGATACCGCCGGTGAAGCCGTAGTTGTACATCTCGAGCGCCAGCGTGCTGGACCCGGCCTGCGATGACCCGGGGGCCATGTTCAGGATGATGTCGAATACCTTCAGGACGTTGATCACCATCGTCACGAACACGACGATCAGCACCGGCGAGAGCATCGGCACGGTGATCCTGCGGAACACCTGCCACTCGCGAGCCCCCTCAGTGCGGGCGGCTTCGAGCACCTCAGGATTGAGCGACGCCAGGCCGGCCCCGATGATGATCATCGCGAAGCCCGCCCATATCCACAGGTACGCCAAGATCATCGCGAGGTCGATCAGTGGAACGCTGAGCAGCGCCTGCGCGGTTGCACTCAGGCCACTCGTCGGCGTGATCGACCCGGTGCCGAGCCAGCACGGGGCCGGAACCGGGCTGCGGAAGTTGCTCGCGCCGATGCTGACCCGGTACGGCCCGCCGCCCTTCGGCGTCGTCAGCGTGAACTGTCCCCGGCTGTTCGTCGTGGCGCTGCTGACGCTGGTTCCTGAGGCGGAGACCAAGCTGACCCGCAGATCCGGCAGGCCGTCCTCATCGGGAAAGATGCGTCCGCGCGCCAGCGGATGCGACAGCGAAAAATCGCGCCAGACGACTCCGGTGACGGCACCTGCCCTTGCAGCAGGCTGCGCGGCTGGCTGCGCGTGCAGCAGCGCGAGCGCGTCGGGACTGATGCCGATCATCCCGAGCTTGACCGATTGGCCGCCGCCGTACGACGGCCGTGCTGATCAGGCCGCCGTCCGCTGACCTTGACCCCGCTTGCGACGAGCGCCGAGACCGGTTGCCCGGCGGTCGACGTCGGGTAGGCCCCCGGCGGATGGACCCAGTCGCCCACCGTCTGGATCACGGCGTTGACCACCCCAACGTGGGGATCGATGTCAAAGATGGTGCGAAACACCAGAGCTGAGGTCGTCGCGCTGAAGACGACGGGCATGACGATAATCACCTTGAAGGCCGTGCTCCAGCGAATCCGCTCAGCCAGCACCGCAATGATCAGACCGAGCACGGTGACCGTAAACGGGAACACGATCACCCAGATCGCGTTGTTGCGAAACGTCGTCAGGATCGCGGCCGTCGAGAAGACCGCCTTGTAGTTGTCCAGCCCCACCCACTTCGTCGCGGACTCGTTGAGCAGGCTGTATCTGACTGTGGCGACGATCGGGTAGATCACCAATGCCAGGAGCCAGATCGCCGCAGGCGCGAGAAATGCAAGCGAGGCCAACTTGCCGTTGCTCATGCCCGACGGCAGACGGAGCCGCGGGCGGGCAGTCCCCCTGGAGTCGGCAACGAGTTCGGCCATGGCGCGCTAGAAGCATCCGTCGTGGTGGGGCGCCGAGGCGCCCCACCACGATTGGTCGGAGAGGAGGATCAGTGCCCCAGCGCCTGGCTGGCCTGCTTCTGCATTGTGTGCTGGAGTGACTTCACCGTGGCCGCCGTCGGCGTCTTGACATCCGCGAGCATGTCGTTCCACAGGTCCTTCTCCCAGCTGCCCTGCAGGTCGTCGAGGCTGAAGACGAACGCCTTGGCATGAACCAACTGCTTCGCGTCCTCCTTCGACACCGCGTCCGGGTAATCGCCCAATGACACCTTTTTGTTCGGCGACGCGAAACCACCGAGCTTCGCCCAGATGGCCGCACTCTGCGGAGCTGCGAGGTACTTGACGAGCGCCTTCGCCTGCGGCGTGCTGTTCAGCAGCATCGCCACGTCACCGGCACCCTGGATCGCCGCGTTGTTCCGCTGGTCGCCCTTCGGCGCCGGGAATGCGAACAGGTCATAGCACGGCGTCTGGGCGGGGCTTGCGGTGCATGCCTTACCACCCTTGCCCGTCGTGCCGGCGTGGTACCGCTTCGAGTTGGCGAGGATCTCCGTGGTGACGAAGTCCGCCTCGATCACCATCGCGGCCTGTGGCTGGCTGCCGGCACGCGGGAACACCTTGTCCACACATTCCGGGTACGTGCTCGCCAGAGCACCCTGGGTACCACCGAGCAGATCAGACGGCTGCCCGACCAGCTCATTCATCGCGTCGAAGGTCTTGGTAACCGTCGGGCTCAGCCAGCTGATGTGATGTGCCGCGAGCGCGTTGTAGTCGTTTGCCCCGTTGATCTTCAGGTACAGGTTCTGCCACATGTCGGCCACCGGCCATCCGACATCGGTGCAGAGCGAGACCGGCGTGGTCCCGGAGGCTCGCAAGGCTGTGGCGTCAGCGAGCATCTGCTGCCAAGTCGTAGGTGCCTTCTTGATCCCGGCGGCGTGAAACAGCGCCGGGTTGTAGAAGACGGTGTTCTTGTTGGCGCCCTTGAACCAGACGCCGTAAAGCTTGCCCCGACACTGGCCAGCTTGTTCCAGGCGGGCGCATAGTTCTTGGATTCCGACCCGATAACCGGGCCGAGCGGCTTGATTGCATGCTCGTGGGCGAGCGTCTGCAGGGTGCCCGGATCCGGCACCAGCGCGACGTCCGGCGGCGATCCGCCCTTCACGGCTGTCTCGAGCGCGGTGTCCATCGTGCCGCTGCCCTTGCCGGCGTAGTTGACGGTGATGCCGGTGCTCTTCTCAAACGGCTTCAGAACCGCCTCGAACTGCGTCTGCTCGGCGCCCGTCCACTCGGCCCAGATCGAGACCGATCCACCGATCTTCGCGGCATGGGCAGTGGCCGCTGACGCGACACCGACCGCAGTTCCTGCGGCCACTGCGACGAGCATCCCGACGCCGGCCACCCAGCCGGTGGCTCTCTTCATACGACTGCTCATTGAAAACCCCTCTCCTGTCTTGTGCCCGAGCGTGCCCGGAACCCTCTCTAAAGGAGTAGACGTTCGTCGAGCAACGACTGACGAACGTCGGGGAGAAAGTTCCGGTGCGCCTCGGGACAGTCGTGGTGCGGCAATCTTCTGGCTCGACTGACGCTCAGCGCATCCCGAGTCGTCGCCTGCCCGGCACGACTCTCAGCGCAGCGCAGATCGCGGCCCTCAAACATGCCTTCCGCCCACGCGTTCGTTGGCGGAAGGCGCTGCCGCCGATCCCTGGCTCAGGCTGGGGCCGTGGGCGGCTGGGTCCGGATCTCGGCCAAGACCTGAGTGCGAAGACTCACGAACTCGGGACGGGCTTTCGTGGTCAGTTGGTCCCGGCCACGGCCAAGTGGAACCTCGAGCTCCGATGTGACGCACGCAGGCCGTCCATTGAGGACGACGACGCGATCGGCCAGGTAGACCGCCTCGTCAATGTCGTGCGTGACAAGAACGATCGTGACTCCGAGCTGATCGCGCACGCTCAACACCAGATCCTCTAGGTCAGCGCGGGTCTGCGCGTCGACCGACGCAAACGGCTCGTCCATCAGCATCGCCTCCGGCTTGTAGGCGATCGCGCGGGCGATCGCCACCCGCTGCTGCATCCCGCCGGAGAGCTGCCAGGGGTGCAGCGCAGCGGAGTCGGCCAGCCCAACCGAGGTCAGCGCCTCGAGACCGCGCTCACGAAGCCGCTCCCTTGGCAGACCGAGCCGCCGCAACGGCAGCGTGACGTTGGCAAGCACCGTCATCCACGGCATCAACGAGCGACTGTAATCCTGGAAAACCACGGCGAGGCTCGCGGGGGGCTCTTTGACAACGACTCCGTGTATGGCCACCGCGCCGCTATCAGGTGCCGTCAATCCGGCGAGGCACCGCAACAGCGTGGTCTTGCCGGTTCCCGATGGGCCGACGACCGTCAGGAACTCACCCGGCATGGCACTGAAACTCACATCGTTCAGGATCGATACGCGTTCGCCGTTCCCGTTGTCATAGGACTTTGCCAGGCCCTGGACTTTGAGCAGCGCCCCCTGCGGGTCGATCGTTCCCATAGGTGAACTCCCTACCTCATTTCGCGTGCTTGTCATCGGGATCAAACCGGGCCCAGCGCCGTCGGGCCATGCCGGCGCAATAGTGAACGCTCGACGCCGCGGAAGCTCAGGTTGACCGCATAACCGACAAGCCCCAGCACGATCGTTCCGCCCCACATCGCCGGGAACGCGAATGTCCGCTGCTGGTCGAGGATGAAGTAACCGATCCCGCTCGAGGATCCCACCAGCTCGCTGATCACCACAATGGCGATGCCGATCGAGAGGCTTACGCGAACCCCGGCAATCACCTGCGGCGTGATCGCCGGCAGCATCACGTAGACGATGCGATCACGGGCCCGGATGCGATAGCAACTCGTGGTCTGATTGATCACCGGCTCGATGCTCCGAACGGCATCGGTCGCGTTCAGGAAGATCGGCCAAACGGTCCCGAAGGCGATGACGACGATCTTCATCTCGGCGCCGATCCCGAAGAACAGGATCGCCATCGGCAGGATCGCGACAGCCGGTACCGCCCGGCAGAACTCGAGCACTGGGAAGAGCGCCTGGTAGAGCAGGTTCCAGGTCCCCACTATCAGCCCGCCGACGATCCCGACGAAGGTGGCGATCGCCAGGCCGATCAGGAAGTTCTTGCCGCTGACCAGAAGGGCCGGGCCAACGTTGCTGAGGAAGCTGCTCGTGCCCATCTCGTCGACGATCGTCTTCAGTGACGGTACGTAAAGCGAATGGTCGTGGGCGGAGATCAGCCACCACGCGACAACCAACGTGATCGGCAATGCCAGCTCCAATGCGAGGACTCTGGTTAGACGTTTCAACTCAGGCCACAGGTCGGTAGGAGGAATGCCAGCGCAGCACCCTGCGCTCGACGCGCACGATCAGGAATGTCAGCACGATGCCAAGGCATGCTGCGGTGAAGATGTAGGCGTACATGGGGATGACCTGATCGGACGCCTGGTCGATCGCGATGCTCTGACCGAGTCCTGGCGGTCCGGCGATCAGCTCGGCGCCTACGGCCAAGAACAGGCACATTGTCGAGGCGATCCGCAGCCCGGTGGCGATGAAGGGCAGGGCGCTCGGCATCCAGACGAAGGCGATCGTGCGCGCCGTACCCAGGCGGTACGTGCGAGCGGTGTCGCGCGCAACGGGGTCGACCTGGCGGATTCCGTACATGGTCTGAAGCAGCATCGGCCAGGTCGTGGCGAATACCACAAGAATCAGGGCTGTCAGCGGCTTGGCGCCGTAGAGCAGCGCGACGACGGGAACCAGCGCCACGGGCGGCAGCGTCCTCGCAAAGTCGATGGTCGCCCTCGAGGCGCGGTAGGCGCCGCTGCTCGCACCGATGAGGATGCCGATCGGCACAGCGATGATCAACGCGATCGCGAGCCCCATCGCCCACGTCGTGAGCGTATGCAAAACACTCGACCAGTAGGCAGACGTACTGAGCAGACCCCAGAGCTCCTTGCCGACCGACCCCGGGGATGGAAGCGCGGTTGGGTCCGAGATCTTGCCGACGTAGGCAAGCTCCCACAACCCGATTACAGCGACAACGACCAGGACTTGGAGGCCCAGCACCACGGTGCGATTTGTGCCGCCGTCGCCCCGCCTCCGGCTGATGCGCCGAGGATGGGACGACGGTTCCCGCACCGGCATGGTGCGGGAACCGTCGATCATGCTCACGACTGTCCCAGGATCCTCTTGTAGGAGATGGCCTTCTTGATGAAGCCGTATTTCAGCATGTACTTCTGGAGGTCGGTGGTCATCGTCGGCGTGATCAGCCCAGCCTGGAAGACCGGGAGAATCATGCTGTTGAGGTATTGCGGAGCAACCTCATTGTCGGCGGCGGCCGTGGTCTTGATCAGACTCGGATGCTTCGCCAGCTTGGCGTTTGCCTCGCCCAGTGCGGTGGCGAACTCGGTGAGCGCCTTGGGATGCTCCTTGGCCCACAGCTTCGAGGACACGACTACATCCTCCGGCAGGCCACCCATCGCCTTCGGCGGATGGGCCAGAATGGTCTCACCCTGGGCCTTGCCTTCGGTCAGCAGCGGCTCGACATTCGAGAACCCGGTCACCTGACCGCTGGCAACCGCCGCGACCTGGCTGAGTGGCGGAACCTCGACGAAGTTCACCTTCGATGCGTCGCCGCCGGCGGCCGTGACGCTCGCCTCGGCGAGCAGCTGCAGGATGCTGTCGACCGACGGAACCGCGACACTCTTGCCGACGAGCTGCGCAGCTGATGTCAGACCGCTGTCTGACTTGACCACAATGCCGGCATAGTTCTTGCTAGGGGTCGGCGAAATCACGTTGCCCAGGGCGTCCAGGCGCAGCGGCACGGATTGCGAGATCGCGAGGATCGGCGAGACCGGGTCGCTGACGCTCATGTCGAGTTGCCCGTTGAGCAGCAGCGGGAAGGTCGCAGCACCGGAGGTGGTGTTGATCGAGATGTGGACTTTCAGGCCGTTGCGCTTGAAGTAACCGGCGGAGTAGGCGTACCAGACGTCGACACTCGAGATCGTCGGTGAAACGCCTATGTGAATCGGAAAAGGCTTCGCCTTCTTCTTGGTCTTGGCACTGGCAGCCGTGGCCGACATCGCGGCCCCGGCCATCAGAACTGCGGCGAGAACCGCGGCGGCCTTCCTGAGGTGCAGCATTCAGTCTTCCCCTCTCCAGGAGCTCAGCGCACACCGCAGTCATGGGCGTGACGCAATGACATACAACATGTACGGAACAATATGCGATCTCGTGCATACATTTTCTACTCCAGGAATTCGTGTTGTCAAGAGCAACGCTCGTTCGAGCCTGCAGCGGACCTGATTGGCCCGTCAGCTAACAGGCGACCGCAGGCGGATTGGACGCCGGCACTGCGGGTTCGTGGAACCGGCAGCCGGCAGCCCAACGACCCGGTGGGGTGGGTGTCGCTCCGCCGTGGGATACGTCGCCAACCTGGGGCAACGAACGGCGAGAATGCGCGCCTTCCGGACGACGCTCTTGGCGGTGCTCGCAGCGGTGATCTCAATCACGGCCGCAAGCGGGGCTTCAGCAAGCGCCGCGGCCAAGTGCGGCAGTGGGTATGGAGCAACGAAATACAGCACCACGGTGAAGATCAAGGGCAAGCCCGTTGTCGTCAATTGCCGGCCTGCGACCGCGAAACTGCACTACAAGGGCAAGACCCACACCGTTGCTCACGGCACGTGCTTTCGCTACCTCGGCTCGCTCAAGCTCAACCTCGGCCGCTCACTCCTCATCCCTGGCCACGGCAACGGCGGGTATTCGAGCATGACGATTGTCGCGACACCGGGAGGGCAGATCGAGGTTGGCGCAGTTATCGGAACCGTGTCGCTCTACGAGCCCACGAAATCGAGCGGCGTTGGCACCAAGGGCACGTTCTCTCGTACCGCACCCAGCGTGCCCTTCACCGGTTCCTGGAATTGCGGCGGGCCAATCCATAAGAACTGAACCAGACGACATCTGACCGATCGCGACGCCGTCACGGGCGAGCAACCGCTTGGCGTTGACGATCCTGGCCTCGATCAGCTGTCGTCGCCGGGAGGCGAGACATCCCATGATGTTCCGCGCCGGCGACCTCACGCCCCGGCACACAGCTGCCCTCAAGATCCTCCCCTGAGCAACGCCGCGCTGCCGCAGCACGATCAAGGCACAGGCGCGTCGGCAGCGAACCGCGATGCCGGGCGCCGTGTCGACTGAGCGGCTCCCGGGCTATGCGCCTGCCACGCGGCTTCCCCAGATCTCTTGGACCGGGAACTTGTGGGGCTCGGGAAGCTCAACACCGACAGTCTCCAGCGCGGGCTTGATGCCACCGTCCCAGGCCTGCTGCCACGCTTCCTCCGATTCCCAGATCTCACTGACTCGAAGCTCCGACCCCTCACCGAACATGACGTGTAGTTGGAGTGCTGGAGGAGGCCCCCCGGGGCCATTCTCCTGAAGGATCTCGTTGACCTTGTCGTACTGCTCGCGGGTTAGCGAGGACGGTGTGTAGCGAATTAGGATTGACATGGCACGACCCTAACCGCTCAAGCTGACGAGTCTCAAGGACTAAGGGGACTAAGGGGACTGAAGTCCGACATTGTGAAGCCGCATATGGAGCCCGTATCGATTCATGACGCCAAGACACAGTTCTCGAAGCTGGTGGCGCGTGCCGAAGCCGGAGAGGAGATCATCGTCCGGCGCGGACCCACGCCGGTGGTAAAGATCGTTGCGTATCACGCTCCAACGACTCCGCGTCATCCCGGCGCCCTGAAGGGGCAGATAGTCGTCGCTGAAGACTTCGACCAGATACCGGACGAGCTTGCTGGGTACACCGAGTGACCCGAATGTTGGTGGACACCCATGCCCTGCTGTGGTGGCTCAGCGACGATGCGGCGCTTTCGCCAGCCGCACGTGCGGATATCGGTGATCCCGCCAATGAGCCGCTCGTCAGCGCGGCAAGCGTGTGGGAGAAGCCACGAGAAACCCTCAGCTTCAACCAGTGGCACGATGACGGGCGACTGCTGCTGTGGCAAAGCGATTTGCGCTAGTCAGCTTGATCGGATCTCTCGTCAGCCTTTGGGTTCTCTTTTTTGGCACGCAGTTCCGCCGCAACCGCGAGAACGTCATCGAGCGTGAACTCGTCTCGCTCATCGGTCATCGCGCGGGCAGCAGCCACCCTCAGCGCGCGTCGCAGCTCGCGGTCGGGACGGACATCGAATTTGAGGTCGCCGCCTCGCGGAACGCGAACGCCAGCTCCTCTGCTGGTGGCTGAGGACTGCCCACCCCTGGCAACGTCAACAGCTGAGCGGGCGGCAGCCTGAACGCATTTCCTTCAGTCGGGGCACGTGTAAAGCCCGTCGGTAGCGAGACCAGCACGCTGCGGACCTGGCAGCCAACTGATCGGGTTCTCGTCCGTAGGACGGCGACGACCGCGCAGGATCGAGAGCCGCAACGCGCAGCGCTGCCGTTGCAGGTATCCGATTTCGCCAGGCCACGCGATCATTCAAACTGGAACTCGGTGCCGCTATACCGCCAGCCGGAACAGCGCTCGTGCGTTTCGCTCGAAGACGGCGCTTCGGTCCTCGTCGGTGAGCCAGTCGATCTCGTCTATGAGGACGCGCACATCATCAAACCAGCGACCGTTCTCTGGGTTGCGCACCGAACCGGTGCCGGGCTTCTCCGAACCGAAGAGACAGCGGTCCGTTCCGACCGTCTTGAAGAGCAACTCGATCGCGTCCTGTGTGTAGAGACATGTGTCGAACCACAACCGGCGCATGCGATCGATGTACGTTTCTGCCTTCGGGTTCCGTGCGGCATCGGCCATGAACCGTCCGACCTGATACGGGACAGCACCGCCAGCGTGCGAGACGATCAGCTTCAGGTCCGGAAAGTCGCGCAACACGTCTGACGAGAGCAGGCTGGTAACCGCGATCGTCTCCTCGAGGATGAAGTGCAGGCTGTAGCTCTCTCGGGCGGGCGGCTTGCAGCCGGCGGAGTGGATCAGAGCCGGCACGTCGAGCTCGCATAGAGCCTCATAGATCGGATACCAGTAGCGATCACCCAGAGGCGGGGGCGGCCCCTGACCCTCGGTCGGATCGGGGTTCAGCAGCACACCGACGCACCCCAGCTCTTGCACGGACCGCCTCATCTCGGGTATCCACGATGCCGGTTCAGTCCACGGCGTCTGTGGCATTCCGGCCATACCGGCAAAGCGGTCTGGGAACAGGGTCGTGCATGCGATGGATCATGTTGTTGGTCTCTTCCGTGAACCACTCCACGATCTTCGACGGCTGTTCGCTGTGCATCATCTGGTACGGACGTGGTGAGATGATCTGCAGATCGATCCCGGCAGCGTCGAGGTAATCCATGTGAGATGCACCGAACGCAGCACCCACGTCCGTCATGACGGCGGCCCTCAGCTCGTCATCTGTAACTGAGACACCGCCACGTCCATGTGAGCCACGGTGGGCAAGTAGGCTTGCCTTATAAGCGTACAGGCGCTCGGGCGCGCTCACGTGCCCATGCACATCGATGATCATCGCCGTCTTCCTCTCCTGCGCCTAATCCAGACTGTTTACGCGCCTGACCCACTTCTGCGGCAAGTGCGACTCTAGATCAAGCCCCAGCGTCGAGCCAATGCCGAGAGGCTCTGACCTGATAACTCGTCGACATCGCCCGCCCTGCGAGGCGATCCCCAGGCAGCGCAGGCTTTTTGGGCACACGCCCATCGCGATACCGCTCAGTTATCAAGGGGGGGACGAGAAAGCATTGGTCACGCGGCTGCAACCGCTCTAGTGCGAGGTTGGGTCAGTCATCCGTCACGACTTGCGCTGGTGCGGCGCACCATCTGAGCACGTGCAAGCGACATAGCGAGTCAACGCGAGTAGGAGCGGGCCTAGTGGCATATTGGACCAGAACAAGAACGACGGAGTAGCAGGTGGCAAAGCTAACGCTGGGTGTCGCGATGTCTCACGGACCGATGGTGGTTTCCGAGGTACCGACTTGGTTCAAGATCGCTGAGATGGACCGCGAGTCGAAGTTGCTGCTGGACACAAGCGGTCAGCCGGTCACTTTCCAGAAGCTTGAGGAGGCCGTCGGCGATCGTTACGCCCACCACGCAACCAAGGAGAATCTCCTCGGTCAGCGCGAGCAGGTTAAGGACGCGCTGGCCCGTCTCCGGCAAGATGTCGCTGCTGCCGAGATCGACCTGTTCATCGTGATTGGCGACGACCAGCATGAACTCTTTGACGAGGACAACATGCCCACGCTCGCTGTGTACTACGGCGATGTACTAGAGGCCACTCCGGCTGGTCGCAGAGGTCGCTATGGCGAGAAGGTCGGCGGGCTTGACGACGTGCACGCTGGCTACGGCCTCGACAAGCGGAATCGCTGGCCGGGCCACGAGAAGTTCGCGCTCCACACGATCTCGTCTCTGCTCGAGCGTCATTTCGACGTCGCCACCGTGAAACACCCGGTCGAGCCCGCAGGCGTCGGCCATTCCTACGGGGTTGTGGAGTGCCAGTTGATGGAACACCCCGGAGCAGTACCGCTCGTGCCGATAGTGGTCAACACCTACTGGCCACCGAATCAGATGCCGCCTCAGCGCTGTTGGGACCTCGGGCTGGCGCTGCGTGAGATCATCGAGAGCTATCCGGAGGACCTGCGCGTCGCGGTCGTCGCATCCGGAGGCCTCAGCCATTTCGTCACGGATGAGGATCTCGACCTCAAGACGCTTGAGCCGCTGCGCGCCGGCAATCCTGAGGGACTCCTGGATCTGCCTCCGCACTTGTTGAACTCGGGCAACTCGGAAATCCGCAACTGGATGACAGTTGCCGCGTGCTGCCGGGACATTGGCTACGCCTGGGATGAGTACATCCCGGTGTATCGGACGGCTGTTGGGACCGGTTGCGGTGTCGCGTTTGCACGCTGGGGCGAACTCCCTGTCCTCGCCTAGCGTGGTGTCAGAGACCGCACCTATCGGTCTGGAGGGCATCGACGCGGCGACCGTGCATGAGGCATACGGTCGCCGTGGCGCGCTACCAGCCAGCATCAAGCCGGTCGACCGTCGATTCCGAATCTGCGCGCCCGCGTTCACCGTCGATTGTCCGCCTGGTGACAACCTTTGGATCCACCATGCCGTGTACGCAGCCTCACCGGGTGATGTTCTGGTGGTGGATACACGCGGCGGACTCGAATGGGGTTATTGGGGGGAGATTCTCAGCGTGGCGGCCGCGGCACGGGGTCTCGCCGGGATCGTGATCGACGGTGGCGTGCGCGACATCGATCGGCTCGTGGAGGTTGGATTGCCCGTGTTCGCCTCGAACGTCTCGATTCGCGGAACGGTCAAAGTGCTGATCAGCGATGGACGTCTTGGCGAACCGGTCTCCCTAGGCACGACGCTCGTGCGCAGCGGCGACATCATCGTTGGCGACCGTGACGGCCTCGTTAGCGTGGCCGCCTCAGAGGTCACGGACGTCGGCGCAGCCGCCCGCGAGCGGATCGCAAAGGAAGAGGATGTGATCGCCCGCCTCCAGCGCGGCGAGACGACTCTGGCGATCTACGAGCTTCCGGATCCAATGCAGCTATGAGCACGAATCCATCACGCAGCAGCCTCACTGACCGCTTGCGCAGGCTTGACGCATGCGCGGTTTCTGACGCACTCGAACGCAACGGGCTCGCTCCTGCCGTGTTGGGTTTGGTCTCGGTCGGAGCAGCGGGCGCGATCGCGGGTCGGGTCGTGACAGTCGAGCTCGGCGAACCAACGGACAAGACGCCATCCCGACATTTATGCACAGCGGCCATCGACGCCTCCGGCGAGGGCGATGTGATCGTCGTGGCCAACAAGGGACGCGTCGACTGCGCCGGCTGGGGCGGGCTGCTATCACAGGCCGCCGCCCTGCGAGGGCTCGAAGGCATCGTCATCGACGGAGCCTGCCGCGACGTGCCGGAAGCATGGGATGTGAACCTGCGGATATACGCGCGGGCGCCCGTCGCGGTCACCGCCCGCGGACGGGTTGTCGAGCGCTCCTGGGGAGAGCCAGTTGCGATCTGCGGGCTTTCCGTACAGGCCGATGATCTCGTAATGGCTGACGCAAGCGGCGTCGCCTTCATACCGTTCAAGCTTGCGGAGCAGGTTGTTAGCGCGGCCGAAGAGATCGCCTCTCGTGAAGCCGCGATGGGCGCCGCGCTGCGACGTGGCATCTCTGTCTCAGAGGTGATGGGCGGCGATTATGAGGCCATGCTCGCGAGGCCCGGCGGCGATGAGTGACGGTGACGAGCTCCTCACGCAGTTGGGGACGCTCACGACGTCCGGGGTCAGCGACGCCCTGGACCAGCTTGGGATCCCAGGACAGTGCCTAGGGATCATGCCACTGGACCGCTCGTTCCGCCTGTGCGGACGCGCGTGGACGCTGCGCTATGGGCCGTCCGGCCAAGATCCCGGAACCGTTGGCGACTACATCGACGACATAACGCCCGGCCAGGTTGTCGTCCTGGACAACCAATCTCGCGTCGACGCCACAGTTTGGGGCGATCTGCTGACGACGACTGCTGCCGCCCGCGAGATCTCGGGAACCGTGATCGATGGGGTATGCCGCGACGTAGACCGCAGCCTGGAGTTGCGCTACCCCATCTTCAGCCGCGGCAACTGGATGCGCACCGGCAAGGACCGTGTCCGAGTCGAGGAGATGGGCGGACCCGTGTCGATCGGCGGGATTCGTGTCGAGCCGGCTGATCTACTGCTCGGCGACGGTGATGGTCTCGTGATCATTCCTGCGGCACGTGCGACCGAGGTACTGGCAGCCGCAGCCGAGATCGAACACGCAGAGGCCACGATTCGAAGCGCAATCGCCAGCGGTGAAAGCCTGCGCGCCGCCCGCGCGGCCGTGGGCTACCACACGCTGCAACGCCGGCCTTGATCACCCTGCGCGCAAACCGACGCGTGCCGAGGCTGCGTTGAACGCAGCTTTTGCCCTCTCCCCGAATATCATCGGAATATGGAGCTCCGCCACCTTCGCTACTTCGTCGCAGTTGCCGAGGACATGCACTTCGGCCGTGCAGCGAAGCGGCTTCACATCGTCCAACCGGCGCTGAGCAAGCAAATCGCAGCGCTCGAGCGAGAGCTCGGTGTGATGCTGATTTCCCGGACGAAGCACCGGATCGCGTTTACGCCTGCAGGTGAAGCTTTTTTCGAAGAGGCACTGGACATCCTGCGCCGCGTTGACCACGCGACGAGGACCGCAAAGATGACCGAGAGTGGAGCGGTCGGAAGTCTTGACATTGGATTCAACGGTCCCGCAATGCTGACCGTTTTGCCGCCGTTGCTCAGAGCGCACCGCGAGCGGTATCCCGGCGTGCGGTTCGTGTTGCACGAGTTGCCAAGCGCACCGCTCGTGAGGCAGATCAAAGACGGCGCGATCGATGCAGGCTTCGTGCATCCGTTCCCGCCCGACGAGACCCTTCAGTTCGTAACAATCCTGCGCGAGCCTTTTATCGTCGGGCTACCCGAGAGCCATCCACTCGCTGGCGAGAGCACGATTGACCTGTCCGATTGCGCTGACGACACGTTTGTTCTCGTATCGCGCAGCGGGTCGCCCGGATTCTTCAATCAATGCCTGGCGCTCTGCCAGGGTTACGGCTTCAGCCCTGCAGTTATCGAGGAGGGCAACAGCCCGGCGGCCCGGTACGGGATGGTGTCCGCCGGCATTGGTGTGACGGTGGTTGCCGAATCCGCTGTTCACGCACCGTTTCCGGGTGTCGTGTTTCGTCCGCTGACAGACCCGTCGGTGGACGTCGAGCTTGCCTTCGCCTACCGGCCGAATGATGACTCGGCTGCGCTGGCCGCCCTGACGCAAACGCTTCAGGAAGTTGCCGGTCCGCTCGAGATTCCTCCGACCGAGCCGACGGACGATGAGTCGCCAGACACGGAGATTGGCAGCGCCGTGGATGGCCTCTCGCCGGAGGCGACGGCAACTCCGGCCGCCTCCGGCGAAATCTAGACCGTCGACTTCGGCGAGTAGAAGACAGCGACCCCGTACTGCGCCTTAGCCAGGAATCGCAGTTCGTGCGGCCCCTCGACGATCTCACCAACGGCTGCACCGGCAGACGCCATCTGCGCTCGCGCCTGGGCCAGATCGCCGACCTTGACCATGATGCTCGGCTCGTCGGTGAGTCGGTCGGTCCCGGAGAGGGCAACGCGCCTTGCCCCGAGGTCGAACTGGGCCCAGCGATCTCCATCTACAAATGTCGGTTTGACACCGAGCACGGTCTCCCAGAATTCGACTGCTGCCGCGAGGTCATCCACTGGGACTACCGGCGTGATTCCTTCTGCCGCCATCTATCGGCCTCCCTGGAAGCTAACTGAGCTTCAGAAGTTTGATCGCGTTTTGCTTGAGTACCAGCGGTCGGACCTCATCCTTGATCGGCAGCTTCTCGAAGTCCGAGAGCCAGCGATCCGGCGTGATCATTGGGTAGTCCGAACCAAAGAGCATCTTGTGCTTGAGCTGCGTGTTCGTGTAGCGGATCAGAATCTCCGGGAAATACTTGGGCGCCCAGCCACTGAGATCGATGTACACGTTTGGCTTGTGGACCGCTATCGCAAGCGCCTCCTCCTGCCACGGGAACGACGGATGCGCGAGGATGATGTTCAGTTCTGGGAAATCCGCAGCGACATCATCGACGAGCATCGGCTGTGAATACTTCAGATGAATCCCGCCTCCACCTGGCATGCCCGCGCCGATACCCGTCGTACCGGAGTGAAACAGCGCGACCAGCCCGGCCTCCGCGATTGCCTCGTAAAGCGGGTAGAACGTGCGGTCGTTCGGATAGAACGCTTGCGTGTTCGGATGAAATTTGAACCCGCGAGCGCCAGCATCGATCAGATCCCGGGCCTCACGCACCGCCATCTTTCCCTTATGCGGGTCGACGCTGGCAAATGGGATCAGAACGTCAGGGTTCTCGCGAGCGACCCGGAAGACCTCGTCGTTGCCGAGTCGGCGACGTCCCATGCCGGCCTCGTCATCGACTGTGAAGATCACCGCCGCCATCCGGCGCTCACGGTAGTAGCTGGCGACTTCGTCGGCTGTGGGCTGGTGCGGGTCTCCGCCGAAGTATTTGGCGGCAGCTTCCAAGAGTTCCGCAGTCACCGGATCCTGCGGCTGGTTGGGGTTTCGCTCGGCGTGCGTGTGAACGTCAATAGCAACGACCTGGTCGATATCGATGCTCATGCTTTCGCCGGCTCGTCGAGCTTCAACGGTGGCAGGCCTGCAGGTCCCTGCTGCTCGAATGACGACAGGTTCGCGGCCCATTCGGTCTCGATTTCGGCGGCGGTCCATCCGCCATCACGGAACGCACGTGCGATCTCGGTCCGTTGTGAGTACACGCAGAGTTTGTCACCGCCGATGCCGATCGCTTGCCCGGTGATCTGGGCCCCCGC
The DNA here is from genome assembly GCA_963790635.1 of uncultured Actinomycetota bacterium. Classification (GTDB taxonomy): domain Bacteria; phylum Actinomycetota; class Thermoleophilia; order Solirubrobacterales; family Solirubrobacteraceae; genus Palsa-465. The sequence goes on from CAWBPJ010000007.1 coordinate 455,088, forward strand.
ATCCGAGGCCAAGAACACCAGCAGCGGAGAGCAATCCTCCGGCATACCGATGGCATGGTCCCGCCGCACCTGCGGCGGCAGTGGTTCGCCACGCCCGACTCGTCCGATCAGCGGCTCATATATCGGGATCGTTTCAGTCATTGGTGTCCAAGCCGTCGGAATAACCGTGTTGACCGCCACGCGGTCCCGCGCCAGCTCTTTCGACCACGTCTGCGCCAGTGTGACGATGCCGCCCTTGGCGGCTGAGTAGTTCGTCTGTCCGAAGCCCCCAAATTGACCCGCGGGCGACCCGATCAGGATGAGGCGGCCGCCGTCTCCCTGCTCGCGCATCCGGACCGCAGCGGCTCGGGCGCACATGAAGGTGCCGCGCAGATGGGTGCGGATGACGAGGTCAAAATCCTCGTCGCTCATCTTCCAGAGCACGCGGTCACGCAGAACACCCGCATTGGTCACCATGATGTCCAAGCGTCCGAACTCACTGACCGCGCGGTCCACAAGGCTTTGCGCTCCGTGGGCTTCGGCAACGTCGGCGACCTGCGCGACGGCACGCCCGCCAGCCTCGATGATCAGCTCCACGGTCTCTGCGGCGGACGCGCCATCAAGGTCATTGACGACAACTGCGGCCCCCGCCTCGGCCAGACCCACGGCGTAGGCACGGCCGAGGCTGCGCCCGCTCCCGGTGATGACGGCCACTTTGCCGTTTAGGCTCAGATCGCTCATGCGTAGAACCTCACGAGGCACTCGGCCGCGACAGCCGGACGTTCAGAGTCCTCAACCTCGATGCTCGAATTGAGCCGGACCTGCAGGCCCCCCTTGATCTCCTCGACCGCGGCGATCTCGGCGACACCACGCCAGCGGCGCCCGACCGGCAGCGGTGCCGGAAACCGCACCTTGTCCATCCCGTAGTTCACAGCGGTCGCGGCATCATCGATATGAAGCAGCTGTCCTGTGCACGCCACGAGGGCAAGGTTGAAGAACCCATGCGCGACCGTCCCACCGAAGGGCGAGCTCTTGGCGGCGTCCGGATCGATGTGAATGTAGTTGTGGTCCCCGGTCAGATCGGCGAAGGCGTTGACCTGTTCCTGCGTCATCTCGACCCAGTTGGTCGGACCGAGTTTCTCACCGACGCGTCCCGGAAGGTCTGCCATCGAGGTGTTCACCGGCTCGCCGTTGATGTTCAGAGGTTCCATAGTTCTCCTTGGTCATGTGCGGTGCTCACTCAGAGCACCTCGAGATACACGCGCGGCTGCCCTAGGGCGTCGTGCGCCGTGTATCCACCATCGATTAACAGATCCACTCCTGTCAGCCACTCGGCCTCGTCGGACGCGACATAGACGGCCAGCGAAGCGACGTCGTCAGGCAGGCCCACGCGTTTGGCGAGTAGTCGGCCGACGATCATTTCTTCGGCTCCAGGCACTTTTGAGAGAAAGTTCCGTTCCAGCTCAGGTGTCCTGATCGGGCCCGGGCTGATGGTCACTGCGCGGATGCCGAACGGCGCCCCGTCGCAGGCAAACACTTTGTTCATCGCGATCACCCCGCCCTTGGCGGCGGCGTGGGCAACCATTCCTACGCCTGGAGTGGCCAGATGTCCGGTGGTGGAGCCGGTCGTGATCACAACGCCGCCCCGCTTGGCGAGGTGAGACCACGCGAACTTTGTTACGTAGAAGACGAGGTCGAGTCGTTGCGTATCCCGGCCCGCCAGTTTTCGACGGACATGTCAGGAGTCGGAGCGAACCGCGGACCTGACGCGTTGTTGTAGACGATGTCTATGCGCCCGTGAATCTCTGCTGCATCCTCGACCCAGACGCGCGCCTGCTCAGGGTCGCCCAGGTCGACCGGCTGCATGCTGTCGATCTTGAGGCCCGCGCTCCGCGCCAGCTCTGCCGTCTCGTGGGCGGAGTCGGCGTCAAGATCGCAGCCGATGACGAGCGCCCCCTCCTTCGCAAAGCGGATCGCCGCGGCGCGCCCCTGGCCGCCGCCGGTGCCAGTGATCAGCGCAACCTTGCCGTGGAGGCGACCGCTCATCGGTCGAACCCCAGCGGGTGCTGACTGTCTTTGCGGTACTGCGCAGGCCAGATCGACTGCTTACCTGGGGCCAGGATCCCGTTCGGGTCGACCGCATCTTTAATCGTGCTGAGGAAACGCCGATAGGAGTTATCGCCGAAGCTGTATTGATCTGCGGCCAAGTCCATGTTGTCCAGATGGGCGCGGTACTCCCCGAACCCTGCCTGCGCTCCTCTCAGAAGCACCCGACGGCAGGCGTCATAGATGCGGGTCGCGTCGGCCTCGCTGTTTTGGTCGTAGATGCCACCGAAGACGTACACGAAGCTGCGCGCACCAAGCACCGAGAGGTTCGAGAACGAGTCGAGCTGAAACTCCCGCTCGATGATCTCGCGGATCATCGTGTGAAGCTTGTACGCCTCAGCGCCGTCGAGGGGTGCGACCAGGCCGGTGCCCGCGTGCGCCCCGGCGTCTCGGCCGTACCAACGCAGGATTTGTAGCCACTCGAGATTCGGCACCCCTCCCGGAACCCGATCGGGGAACACCTCGATGTCGGGGATCTCGTCCGGGGCGTGCTCGATTAAATCTGTATCTCCACACCGGGAATCGCCGAGAACGCCGACCTGATCTTGTCGATCTTGTAGTCGACAATCGCCTTGTCGTCCCAAAGTGCTCCGTGCATAACCCAGCGGCCTATATTCAGGTCCTTGGCGATCCGGTCGATGATCGGATCCGGCGTGGCCCCGTCACCGTTGAACCATCGGGTCCGCTCGTGGAACAGCGACGCGAAGATCAGCGTGTTGTAGAGGACTGGCACGCCCTCGATCGTCCGATCCATGCGCAGCTTGCGCAGGATGTCGATCATCTGTACGAGGTCCTCCTCACGCGGAGCGTTGATCCACATCGGCGCGTAGACCTCGGGCTTGGGCATCAACCAGAGGCCCATCTTGACCACAACACCGAAGTTCGACTGCATGAAGAACTGATCGAGCATCGGGCCGAGTGCGCGCTTGTAGAGGTGGAATGTCTTGCTGTTCGGCATCGCGCCCATTCCAGTGCAAAGCAGTTCACCGTTCGAGAGCACGACCTCCAGTCCGCAGGGCGCCATGAAGTCCGCGCCATATGGGCCCTGGGTGATGCCGTGCTCGAGTGAGTTGCCCACGACGCTGCCCCAACCAACGTCGGTGCAGGACAGCATCAGGTCGTGACCGCCATCGCGGATCGCGTTGTAGAGGTCCATCCAGCTAACGCCGGGTTCGACCACCGCGTAGCCGAGTTCCTCGTTGATCTCGAGAACCCGGTTCATCCGGCGCAGGTTGACGACGACCGAGCCACGCACCCTGGGAGAGCCGCCGCCGAGCCCAAGATTTCGCCCCTGCGAGGTGGTCCATATCGGCACGCGGTGCTCGTTCGCGAGCCTGACGATTGCCTGGACTTCCTCCGCGCTGGCTGGTTGCACGACCGCCGACGGGTCGTACTGCGTCCAGGCCTTCGGCCAGAACCAGTCACGGAACTCCTCGACCGCGTCTCCTGTCAGTACGTGCTCTGCGCCCACGACACCGGAGAAAGCCTGAAGCGCCTTCTCGAGCTGCGAATCGGTCATGCCATCCGGGACCGCTGTTGCGCTCATTTGTCTCCTATCTCCTCCTGCGCTACCGCGTACCAGCCCCAGGGGACAGATGCTCCGCGGCACCGCGTCTCCACGTTGCGTTCGAACAGCCGGGACTTCGCCTGATGCGCGCCAGCATACACCATCATGCTGCGATTTCCCTTACGCTCGCAGCATTAAGTGTCGTCGACCTGCTCCTGTGCTCGTGGGTCTACCGCCGCATGCACGGTCACGAGCGAGGCCAGTTCCGGTGAGTACTTCGCGATGATCTGCTGACAGCGCGCCCGCGCCATGGGGGCCAACTCGTCGTAGAGTTCGACAAACAACTCGCGCATCCGCGATCGAGGCCAGTCCGCCGGGAGCAGCTCGGCCGGCAGCGTCGGCTCGAGCGCTAGGAAGTCGCGCCAGCTATCCATCACCCGAGTCCGGATCACGAGTGAGTCCGTCGCCGTCAGAGCCCCCCGGCGGGCGACGTTTCTTATCGGAACGAACTCCTGCTCAAAGTCTGCGTAGCGGCGCTCGAGCGCATCGAGATCCCATGCCGCCAAGGCCTGCACGCCGCCGCGCGCACTGATCTGCGCGCGCATCACGGTCGCCGATTCGATCCCCAGCTCGGCAAGCATCGCCAAGCTCGTTTCCACCTCGTCCCAAGGGGAGCACCAGAATCCGTCATACAGGCTGGCGAAACCGAGCCAGTGCAGGCGAGTCCGCACCATGTGTCGCAGTTCCCGCCGGGCTTCAGGCACCGAGAACGCGACTACGGTCCACTGTCCATCCCAGACGCGCTGCGGTCGTGCACCGAACATGACGATTCGCTTCGCGGTGGCACGGACCACCTCGCGCGCGTCCGGGCAGATTCCGTAATAGGTGTTACGGCCGTGCTTGGCCGAAACCAGTAGCTTGCGTCTGGTGAGGCGGTTGAGCGCCGCCCTTGCGCTTTGCTCGCTGATTGCGAACTCATCCAGCAGCTCAACGAGTGCTTTGGACGGAAGTAGCTCTTCGCGATCGGTCCAGTAGTCACCCAAGAGAGTCATCAGCAGGTGCTGCGGAGTCGCTCCTGCCTGCGCCCTGGGAAGGCTGCCACTCGTTGGCTGGCGGCGGGTCTCTCTCGCGTGGACGGCAGCAGGCGCGCGCACTCGTAGCTCGGATTCTGTCGGAACGCCCATACGTGCAGGCTATCGTCTGATCACGATCGATAACAAGAACACGCGACAGATTTGCTTGCGGTCGTTAGGTTCGTTGGGTAGGCTTACGTCATGACCACGATCGAGTTCGGCATCTTCGACCACATCGAAATCAACAGCGGTCGGAGCGTGGGCCAGCTGTACGAGGAGAGGATTCAGCTGATAAGGCGCGGAGAGGAGCTCGGCATGTACGGGTATCACCTCGCCGAGCACCATGGGCAGATGCTGTCGTCCTGTCCGTCGGCTCCCGTTTTGCTCGCTGCGATAGCGCGCGAGACGACGTCCGTAAAGCTGATTCCTACGGTCGTATGCCTGCCGCTCCACTATCCGGTCAAGCTCTACGAGGAGCTAGCGATGCTCGACGTGATCTCCAACGGCCGGCTGGAGATTGGCGTCGGCAAGGGGATCACTGCCTTCGAGCATCTGCAGTTCGGGCATCCGGCCGAGGAGGCGTCGGCGCGCGCTGACGACACGCTGAAGCTCCTGCTTCGGGCGTGGGAGACCGGAATCATGTCGAGCGACGGATCGGAGTTCTTCGAGTTCGTGGAGATGAAACTCCCCTTCGAGACCCTTCAACAGCCGTACCCTCCACTCTGGACAGCAGGAAACGTTGAGGCGGCTGGTAGGCGCGGCCATCACGTCATCTTCCCTGCAGCACTGCCGAAGGAATTGCGTGCCCGCTACGACGAGTTGCGCGCGGCCAGCGGAGAGGAGGTCGGGCACCAGAGCTCGCTGGTCAAAGCGCCATGGATTGCCCAGAGTCAGTCGGTCGTCATTGCCAGTACCAATGACGAAGCCGAGAGAATCGGCCGACGCGCCTGGAGTAAATACATCGAGGCGATGCAGCGAGCCCGCGGCAATGTACCGCCGCACCTGCAGACGGAGGTGCCGGAGTTCGACAACCCATTCGCCAAGCAGATGCTGCTCGGCGATCCGATTGAAAAGGGCATGCTGGTCACGGGTGACGTGCAGAAGGTCACGGAGTACTACGTCGACTGTGCCCGGCAAGGCACCACGAACTACTACATGCTGATGATCCCATTCGGCGACATGAGTTTCGATGAGGCCAGCTACACGCTGGAGGCATTCGCCGGAGAGGTGATGCCGGCAGCTCGGGAGGCATCTTCGGCCGCGCTGGCCGCGTGAAGCACCCCTACATCCGGACACCCCACCGTAACCGCATTAGATGAAGGCCGTCGGTGAGGCGGCGAGGAGAGAGAACTGTGACGTTGGTACCCGAAGCGCACTCTGTGAACGGACGCACCGTTGAGGTCCTTACCGCCGGTCAAGGCGAGCCGCTCGTCTTTCTGCACGGCGGCGGGATCGTAGAGGGCTTTGATTTCCTCGAGCCGCTCAGCGATCGCTTCCGCGTGATCGCGCCGCTACGCCCAGGCTACGGCAAGAGCGAGATCGACCCGCCGTTGACAAGCAGGGACGAAGTTGCGGCTTTCTTTGTCGATTTGCTCGGCGTGCTGGGGATCGAGCGAGCCGTTTTGGTGGGGCATTCGCTCGGCGGTTGGCTTTCTGCGACCGTCGCCTCCAACTATCCCGATCGCGTCAGTGAGCTGATCCTGGGCGCGCCGTTCGGGATGAACGAAGCGGTTCCAAACATGATGGCCATGACACCTGAAGAGCGATTCGCAGCGCTCACGAACGATCCAGACATCTGGATCGGCCGCATACCAACAGGCCCCGACCCGGACTTCGCCGCTGCGCGACAGCGCGAGATGGAGTCGATGGGCCGCTTCATGACCGGGCCCTTCGACCCCCAGATCTCAGAGCTCTTGGCGGCGATCAGGGCGCCGACCCTGCTGATCTGGGGCGACGACGATCGCGTGATCCCGTTCGCTCATTCGAGGGCCTGGAAGGCGGCGCTCCCGGATGCACCTCTTAGGGTGTTCCCGGGTGCGGGGCACCTGATGTTCCACGAGCGGCGAGAGGCGGTCGAGGCAATTCCCGAGTTCGTCAGTGCAACGCGCGACCTGCAGCGCTGAGCCGTGTCCGCCGCTGCACCGTCAGTTAGGTCAGGCCGATGACCGTGTCCGCGGCACCGCCCGCGATCTGCACGGAGCTGCGCGGAGCGGTTCTGCTGCTGCGAATCAATCGACCCGAACGTATGAACGCCTGGAGCGACGCGGTTGAGGCAGCCTACTTCTCCGCGCTCGACGCAGCTGACGACAATCCCGACGTTCGGGCGGTCGTCCTGACCGGAGAGGGCCGTGCTTTCTGCGCGGGGGCTGACCTCGATGAGCTAGCCGAGGCGAATCCTGATTTCGACCTCTCAAGACTCGACCGAGCCCGTCCACGCACCCGCCCGCTCGAGTTCCGCAAGCCACTGATCGCGGCGATCAATGGTGCCGCCGCCGGCCTCGGACTCGTTCAAGCACTGTATTGCGACCTCCGATTCAGCAAGCCGACGGCAAAGTTGACCACTGCATTCGCACGGCGTGGGCTGATCGCCGAATACGGCATTGCGTGGATGCTGCCGCGCCTGGTGGGCTCGAGCCGGGCGCTCGATCTCTTGTACAGCGCACGCGTGGTAACCGCGGAACAGGCTGCTCCCTGGGGGTTGATCGACGAGTTGGCCGACGATCCCGTCGAGTCCGCGATGGCCTACGCCGAGGAGCTGTCGACCCACTGCTCGCCTGCCTCGATGGCGATCATAAAAGGTCAGGTCCGGCGTGATCTGGACCGTGATTTTGGCGAGGCGGTGATCGAGGCTGACCGCCTGATGCGCGAATCGCTGGTGGCAGATGACGTCGGGGAGGGAGTCCGCAGTTACTTGGAGAAGCGGCCTCCCGCCTTCCGCCCCCTGCCCTCGAGGAGCTGAGTATGGGACTTGTACTAACTGTGCGGCAGCCGCGCGCTGCATCTCGGCTGAGCCTTGACGCGCCACTAAGCGAACCGGAGATGAAGCGGTGGATTTGACTTACAACGCCGAAGAACTGGCATTCCGGGACGAGTTCCGCGCCTGGCTCGCCATGAATACACCGACCGACGAGCCGTTCGAGGAGGAACAGGCTTTTCAGTGGCGTCTGAACTTCCACCGAAAGCTTGCCGCAGATGGGTGGGCAGCGGTGCATTGGCCGACGGAATACGGCGGTCGCGGGGCGACGTTGATGCAATCGGCCGTCTACTACGAGGAGCTCGCGCATGCCGGGGCCCCGCTCCCATCCAACGCTTTGGGAATCCTGCTGGCAGGACCGACGATCATGACGTGGGGATCGGAGGAACAGAAGGACCGTTTCCTGCCCTCGATTCTGACCGCCGAGGAGATCTGGTGTCAGGGCTTCTCGGAGCCGAACGCAGGGTCTGACTTGGCGTCATGCAAAACCCGCGCTGTGCGCGACGGCGACGGCTGGTCGATCACGGGTCAGAAGGTCTGGACGAGTGAGGCTCAGTATGCGAGGCGCTGCATGCTCGTCGCGCGGACTGACAGCGACGGCCCCAAGCACAAGGGCCTCACGTACTTCATTCTCGATATGGAGCAGAAGGGCGTGGATGTCGTACCGCTACGTCAGATCACCGGGGAGTCAGAGTTCAACGAGGTGTTCCTGGATAACGCGCGGGTAGCTGATGATGAGGTGTTGGGCGGCGTGGGGAATGGGTGGAAGGTGGCGTTGACGACACTAATGAATGAGCGTTCTGGTATTGGCATCTCGATCCAGGTGCGCTTGCGCCAGCTCTTCGATCGCGTCTTCGCTGCAGCAGCAGAACGTGGGCTGCTCGAGGATCTGGCGGTTGCGGAGCGTCTTGGCGAGCTCTACTCGCGAATCGAGATTCTTCGGCTGATCGCGTTCAGAAGCCTGAGCACCATCGAGCAGTACGGGCAACCCGGACCAGAGGGTTCGCTGAGCAAATGGCTCTGGTCTGACACCAATCAGCAGCTGACTCAGTTCGCGGTCGACATCATCGGGCCGGCTGCACTACGTGCCGACAACCGATGGTCCTACGAGATCCTGCGGGCACGCGGTAACACGATCGAGGGCGGCACCACCGAGGTGCTCAAGAACATTGTCGCCGAGCGCGTGCTCGGCCTCCCCAAATCACGCTGAGAGGACCAGCATGCACTTTGGCCTATCTGACGACCAGCGCGAGATTAAGGGCGTGGCACGCGAGTTCTTGGCCGACCGCTCGCCACTTGTGAAGGTTCGGGCAGCCGCGGAGGCGAGTCAGTACGACGCTGCCGTGTGGCGAGAGATCTGTGAGTTGGGTTGGACCGGTATCGCCGTGTCGGAGGAATTCGGCGGTCAGGGCCTAGGCCCTGTCGCGCTGGCGACACTGATGGAGGAGCTTGGCTACTCGTGTGCCTCCACACCGCTCGGATCGACAGCCATAGCGGCGGCCGTGATCGATGCGTACGGTACGGATGCGCAGCGAGCCGAGTGGCTTTCGGGACTGCTTTCGGGCGAGCAAACTGCTGGCATCGGCACCGCCGATCTGATGCTCGATGCACCAGGCGCCGTCGTGGCGGTTCTGCTTGACGGTGACAAGTCACAGCTTGTGCCGTCGCCGTCGGCCGAACCGTTTACGGCGATCGACCTGACGCGGCGCTTCGGGTCGATCACGGGGACCGGGGAGGCGCTGGCCCATGGGGCTGCGGACTTTGTACGCGCCATGGTGGCGGCCGAAGTGGTGGGCATCTGTGACCGCTCACTCGAGATGACACTCGAGTACGTCAAGGAACGCAAGCAGTTCGGCGTCCCAGTCGGGTCATTCCAAGCTGTTTCTCACCGGTGCGCACAGATGCTGCTGCACAGCGAGAGTATCCGTTCAGCCGCGTATTTCGCTGCCTGGGCGGCTGACGCCGATCCGGGCAAGCTACCCGAGGCGGCAGCGCTAGCGGCGGCGATTGCCGTGGAAGCCGGACGCGAAGTCACGGCCAGTGCGATCCAAGCTCACGGTGGTATCGGCTTCACCTGGGAGGCTGACGTGCATTGGTTTTACAAGCGCGCCCAGCTTGACGCCGCTTTGCTTGGCGCTGTCGGCACCCACCGCCGCACGCTCACGCGCATCCTGGCCGACCAGCTACCGGCTGCTGTGATTCGATGAGCAACGCCGGTACGGTGCTCGAGAGCTTCCGTCTCGAGGGACGAGTCGCGATTGTCACGGGTGCTTCATCCGGGCTGGGAGTGGCTTTTGCTCACGCGCTGGCCCAAGCCGGCGCAGATGTGGGGCTCGGCGCCAGACGGCTGGATAGGTTGCAGGCGACCAAGGCGCTCGTCGAGTCCACGGGGAGACGTGCGTTGGCGGTCGCTGCCGACGTGTCCAGCCCGGAGGACTGTGAGCGGTTGGTTTCCGAGACGCGGAATGCTTTTGGCCACGTCGACATCCTGGTGAACAACGCGGGGCTCGGAACAGCGGTTCCTGCCACTCGCGAGACGCCCGAGCAGTTCCGCAGCGTAATTGACGTGAACCTCAACGGCGCGTATTGGATGGCTCAGGCCTGTGGTCGGGTGATGCAGCCCGGGAGCAGCATCATCAACATTTCAAGTGTTCTCGGGCTCATGAGTAGCGCCCTGCCGCAAGCTGCGTACGTGGCATCCAAGGCGGGATTGCTCGGTCTTACGCGAGACCTCGCTGCACAGTGGACCGGGCGCAAGGGAATCCGTGTGAACGCTATCGCTCCAGGCGTCTTCCCGTCGGAAATGGACGATCTGCACAAGCCGGATTCGTTTGAGCAGATCAAACCCAGGATTCTGGTGGGGCGCAAAGGCGATCCAGCTGAATTGGCTGCCGCCGTCGTGTTCCTCGCCAGTCCAGCAGCTGGCTACATCACGGGACAGACGCTGGCCGTCGACGGCGGACTGACGATCACATGAACCGGCTCGTCGGACTCGGTCAGACGACCATCCAGCTTGAACGAGAAGCCCTTTTGACACAAGGAAGATGAACATGCCTGAAGCAGTTATCGCATCGATCGCAAGAACCCCCATCGGCAAGGCCTACCGCGGCGCGCTGAACTACACGCACGGGCCGACCCTCGGCGCGCACGCCGTAACTGCCGCCGTCGAAAGGGCCGGCATCGAACCAGCTGAGGTCGAGGACGTAGTTATGGGCGGGTCATTGGCCGAGGGCACGACGGGGGCTAACGTCGCTCGGCATATCGCACTTCGCGCAGGGTTGCCGGCGTCGGTCCCCGGCACGACGATCAACCGCTTCTGCAGCACGGGCCTGCAAACGGTGGCGTTCGCAGCTCAGCAGATCATCTCGGGACAGAACAAGGTTGTGGTGGCCGGAGGCTTGGAGTCGATCAGTCTCGTCCAGAACGACCACATGAACTTCTACGAATACAAGGATCCGTGGCTGGCTGAGTACAAGCCAGACATCTACCTGAATATGCTCGAGACGGCTGAGATCGTCGCCGAACGCTACGGCGTGTCACGTGAGGCACAGGATGAATATTCCGTAGAGAGCCAGCGGCGTACCGCGGCTGCCCAGGAGGCCGGCCGACTGGATGCGGAAATCGTCCCGATCACAACGACCAAACGAACCGTCGACCGCGAGACCGGCGAGGAGTCGTTCGAAGAGGTCGCTCTCACTCGGGACGAAGGCAACCGGCCGGGTACGACACTCGAGTCGCTCGCGGGGCTCAAGACCGTGGTTGAGGGAGGCTGTATAACCGCGGGCAACGCCAGCCAGCTTTCTGACGGAGCTGCCGCGACGGTGATGCTCGACGCCACCCTCGCGGCCAGGCGCGGATCAATCCGCTCGGGGCCTATCGCGATCTCGTGGTGATCGGCTGCGAGCCAGATGAGATGGGCATCGGTCCGGTGTTCGCGGTTCCGAGGTTGCTTGAACGCAATGGCCTGACCATCGACGACATCGGTTTGTGGGAATTGAACGAGGCGTTTGCCGTGCAGACGCTGTACTGCCGCGATCGTCTTGAGATCCCGCCCGACCGCTTCAACGTCGATGGTGGCGCTATCTCGATCGGCCACCCGTACGGGATGAGCGGCACGCGACTAATCGGCCACGCGCTGATCGAGGGCAAGCGTCGGGGCGTGCGTCACGTGGTCGTGACCATGTGTATCGGCGGTGGCATGGGCGCTGCCGGCCTTTTTGAAGTCCTCTAACCAGCTACTCGTAGGAGAACCAACAAAGATGAGTCAAGCCGCCACGAGTGGAAACGTCACTTTCGACTTCAGTGGGCAGACCGTGATCGTCACCGGTGCTGGTCGCGGAATCGGCCTTGCGATATCCGAATGCTTTGCGGCCGCGAAGGCCGATGTGGTGATGGTGGACATGGATCGGGATGTGGCGGAACAGGAGGCTGCTCGCCTGCGTGCCACTGCCGTGGTAGCGAACATTGCGAACACAGCGGAGGCAGAAAGCGTCGTCTCGAGCACGATCGAGCGGACCGGCCGGATCGATGTACTCATCAACAACGCCGGGATCCTACGGGACGGTGTCCTGTGGAGAACCGACGACGACGCTTGGGAGAGCGTCCTAGCGGTTCACCTCGGCGGAAGTTTCCGTCTGATCCGTGCCTGCGTACCGCATTTCCGCGAGCGTCAGTATGGGCGTGTTATCAACTTCACTTCCTACACCGGACTGCACGGCAACCCTGGGCAGTCAAACTATGCGGCCGCAAAGGCCGGATTGATCGGGCTGACAAAAACTGCCGCGAAGGAGCTGGGCCGGTTCGGGATAACCGTGAACGCCATATCGCCGAATGCCAACACACGGATGATTGCGTCGATCCCGGAGGACCGGCGTGCGGAGATGACGGCTCACATACCCGCCGGACGAATCGCAGAGCCCAATGAGATGTCTGCTGCCGTCGCGTTTCTCGCGTCAGCAGAAGCGTCCTACATCACGGGCGTGGTGCTTCCCGTCGATGGCGGAGTGTCTATGTGATCTCACGGGGACGGGCAAGTCTTGAGGCGTGGAGTGTTTGACGCATTCACCAGCACGGCGGTCAAAACCAGCGGCGCCGAGATCAATCAACTCCCTCACGAGACCTTCGAAGCGCTGCGTTCCTTCCTAACGCCGTGAGGCCGCTCCCGAGTGGTCGATAGGCCGCGGTCCGCGACAGCTACCTGGTCACGGAGTCAGTCGGGGGCGCCGGTGGCGGTGCAGCTTGTTCACTGGCGCCCATCGAAGCGAGCCAGATGCCGGTGAATGACGAGTTCACCGAGTGGTTGGCCTCGATCAACTCCGTGAGGCCGGGCAGAATATCTCGGGTGTCGAAGTAGGCCAACCGTAGCCCTGGAGCTTCCGCCGTGGCGATTGCCTCATATCCCTGCTCGTTCAGGGCAGCCTGGTCCTCGTCAAACGACGTTGTTGCGTAGCCGAAGTGGTGAAAACCATATCCCCGCTCCTGGATCGACTCTTGGTAGACCGATGGGTTCCCGTCTGCTGACTGGATCAACTCGTAGAGCATGTGGCCGCCGAACGCGAACGCGACATTGAGCTTCGCGCTTGCCGGCGCACCTCGATACATTTGGCCTTGCGGGCTGACGCCGAGCATGGTCGTGCACGGCCCAATCCCCAGACGTTTCGAGAATTGCGCCATCGAAGCGTCAAGGTCCTCAACCACAAACCCGGCTTGAAACACGCCGTTCGTCGGACCGCCAAAGTCGAATTGCATATCTATCCCTCTGGTTAACCTAGCTTGTCGCCTGACGTCCGTAGCTATCTATCTCCGCGAGCGGGTGCAGTTGATAGTCGACGCGCCGCGGGCGGGGCGTGCTCGCCGCACAATCTCTCCACGTACGTGGTGTGATAGTTCACGCCGAAAGCGGCTCCGGATGGGTTTGCTCACGGCCGCCCGATGATGTGTGTAGTCAGAGCACCGAGGCGCTCGACTTCCACCGTGACAACGTCGCCCTGGTTCAGTAGACGCGGCGGATTGCGGACGTATCCAACTCCTTCGGGAGTGCCGGTCGCGATGACATCGCCCGGATTGAGTGTGAACGTCCTGGACAGCAAGGAAAGGACCTCCCCGAGTTCGAAGATCATGTCCCGAGTGTTGCCCTGTTGGACCATCTCATCGTTGACGGTCGTCGTAATCCCGAGGCCGTCACGGAGGTCGCCAACTTCATCCGAGGTAATAAGCGGGCCGATCGGACCACTTCCGTCGGCGTTCTTCCCGAGGGTCCACTGGGTCGTGAGCTTCTGCGCTCGCCGGGCCGTGAGGTCATTGAAGGTCGAGTATCCGACAACCGCAGCCCGCGCCCGGTCAGGCGTTACGTCATGGAGACGCTCGCCGATGTACGCCGCAACCTCGCCCTCCCAGTCCAGGCCGTCTTCTCCGACAGGTACCCATGCGGGCGCGTCGCCCGCGGTCAGTGACGCGGTCCAACGCCCGAAGATCGTCGGATAGTCGGGCACCTCAAACGATCCTTCAGCTGCGTGAGAGCGATAGTTTAGGCCAATACAGAGCACCCGCGCAGACGGTGGAATCGGCGGGGCTAGCGTCACCGACGAGAGCTCAATAAGGTCCGACGACAACCTATGCGTCATTTGTCGGGCAATCCAGGAGGGGGCGTTCTCCCAGAACGTCTCCAGCTCTGTCAGCACGCGAACGTTCGAGCCCATCAGACTGGCCACCAGCGTTCTCTCATCTCCGGGCAGACGAAGACCGACCAACCTCATCTTTTTGAACCGCGTTTCGGGGATCTCGAGCCAGCCGCGCCGAGCTCACCTTTCTTTCCGTCCATCAACGAGCCTCCCCGAATTTCCGTCGATTTGAATACCGAGCACCTACGAAGCCGTGTGTTGCCCGCGCCGGCAAGTATTGGTTGGGCCAGTTGTACTGTTCGACTACTGGTCCGACCAATACTTGCCGTCGAGAGGGCACATTGATCCGGTAGCGACTAGTCACGTCAGCTAATGCGCCGGACGTGATTTGACCAGAACGGCTCCCGGAGGGCGTGCTTCAACACCTTGCCGGCGCCGGATTTGGGAAGTGGCGTGTTCCACAGCTCGACCGACTTGGGAACCTTGTAGCCGGCGATGAGCCCGCGGCAGTGTGCGAGCAGCGCGTCCAGGTCGGCGGCATGACCGGGTCGCGCGACGACGACGGCGTGAACCGCTTCGCCCCAGCGCGAGTTGGGAATCCCGAACACGGCGGCCTCAAGCACGTCCGGGTGCGCGAGCAGCGCGCGTTCGACTTCAATGGAATAGACGTTCTCGCCGCCGCTGATAATCATGTCTTTCATACGATCGACCAGGTACAGGTATCCGTCATTGTCAGCACGAGCGACATCGCCGGTCCGGTACCAGCCATCGACTAGAGAGGCCTTGGTTTCCTCAGGACGGTTCCAATAGCCGAGCATCACGTTAGGGCCACGAACCCAGATCTCGCCGACATCGCCGATCTCGACCTCTGATCGGTCGAGCGCGCGAACTTGCGCTTCGACGCCAACGACGGGCGCTCCCACCCCGGCGAGGCGGGAGGCTTGCGGCTCCTGGCCGGCCAAGCCGCGACGATGATCGTCGGCCGTCAAGTGAGAGACGGTGGGCGCTGCCTCGGTCATGCCGTAGAACTGTGCGATATCGCAATCGAAAGTCTCGAGCAGACGGCGCTGGAGCGGAGCCGAGATCGGAGATGCGGCGTACTGGAGATGGCGCAGCGAAGGCAGTCCGGCGCAACCGCGGCCTTCCAGTTCGTCAAGCAGCATGGTGAGCATCGTCGGCACAAGCACGGTGTGAGTGACCTCCTCCCGGATGACCGTGTCGATGACGTTGCTCGCCTCGAACTCAGGCAGCACTACCTGCCGAGCGCCGACCCAGGTGCAGGCAAAGATGTTCGCGGTGCCGGCTACGTGAAACATGGGGCACACATGTAGCCACCGATCCTGGCGCGCGTGCCCGGTCGCGAGCAGATTGTGGCGGGCATTGGCGAGCAGGTTGCCATGACTGAGCATCACGCCCTTCGGCGCACCGGTCGTGCCGCCTGTGTAAGAGATCATCGCGAGCGTACATCCGTCGATCCGCGGCTGCTCCAAGGAGCCGTCGTCAACGAGCTGCTCGTAGGGCAAGCAGTCCTCCGGGCAGGATCCGGACCCCACGAAGACCAGATGGGACAACCCGGTCAGCTTTTCCTTCAATGCGCGCGCAACAGGGAGCCTCGCCTGATCCGTGATCAGGACGCGGACCCCGCAGTCCGCCGCGATGAACTCCAGTTCCGACGCCGCCAGCCGGTGATTAAGGTCCACGAGCACACGCCCGGCGATCGGAACGCCAATGCTGCACTCGAGATGCGCGAGCGAATTGGCTCCCAAGAATGCGATCCGGGCGCCGAGCGAAGCACCGAGGGTCTCAAGGTGCGCAGGAAGCCTGCTGATGCGAATGTCGAGCTCTCGATACGTGACGGTTCGGTCTCCATCGGCGATTGCGACGCAGTCGCCGTAAAGCGCGCAGGCTCGCCTGAGGGGCCAGCTCAGATCCCCGTAAGAGCCGTCGGTTGGTGTGACGGCCTGGCATCCGCGCGCATCAGCACTCGGCGCCGGCGATTGTACGCGCGGCGCAAGCGGACCGTCGCCGACGTCAGAGGAGTTGTCAGCTCTGGAGTTCAGCAGCGTCCTGAGCATGAATCCGCAGGACCCCCGTCAGTTCCTCCGCGGGCAGCCGACCGTAGCCACAGACGCTGCCGATGCCGAAGCTGTCGAGATGCTTGCGGGCGAGGTCGCGGCGGCGGCGGAAGGCGTCAAGGTCATCTGTGTGATGCACCATGCCGAGGAACACCTTGGTGTCACCGATGTCCAACCGATCCAGCGGGGCCATGAACGCTTCGTCCGGCTCGACAGTCACCGGCATGTGCACGTAATCCAGCCGGTGCTTGAAGCGCCGTTTTGCCTCGTTGGAAAGCCGCACACATGCATTCAGGTCCGCCATGTCAGCCATCGGCCAGCCGCCCCATGTGCCGAAACACCAATGGATGCCGAGCAGTGTCTGGTCCGGGACCTCCTGCCAGAGTTCGTCGAGCTGGCCGGCATGCCGCTCGAACTTCTGTTCCTGCGTGAGCTTCGGCCAGAAGTTCAGCCAGCGTCGGTCGTCCAGGTAGATGTCCAGGAACTCGAGAGCGATGTCCCACTGGATCACGAGATCTTCAGCCGGGATCGTCTCCAGCGCCTTGTGGATCTCACCACGGATGCCCTCGACGTAGGCGCTGTAGATATCGGGCCATTGCAATGAGTCTTCGAAGCAGCCATCGATCGCGCTGTGTGGCGATGGCACGCTCATCTGGAAGCGGACTCCTCTTGGGATGGCGCCCTCGTCCCGTAGGCGCCGGAATACTTCATACGACTCGGTGGCGAAGCTGCCGTACTTCAGGTCCGGGAAGGCGAGTTTCCTGCCGTCCTTGACGCGGAACAGCCAGAAACCCTCAAGCTCGTCTGTCTTGGTGACCACCTCGTCAGGCATCCCCTCCACCGGATCATTTGTTGGCGGAGTCTTTGTCTGCTCGATGTCCGGGTGCTGCGAGAACACGAGGTTCGCTAGCATTCCAACCCACATCTGCCGCGGACCCGGCTCGCCGTCTGGCACCCAGCCAATGTGCCCGGCAAGGTGCTGACCGACCGACCGAAAGGCGTCCTCAGCGGTTTCGAACGGAAGGCTCCCAACGAGCAGAACGTCGCTGTTGGCGAGCTCTCTGCGAGCGGGCGAAGCACCGAGCTGGGTTTCTCGTTGAGTCTCCATTTTCATCCTCTCCTAGTCGTACAGCTCTTCTGAGGTGACCGCTTTAGTCTGCAGTCTCCGCGACGGGCGTCGGCCAGCAAGAAACCTATTTGAACCGACACCACCGCGTCAAGCGGAACCTGGTCGGCTGTCGATCGCCGTCGTCAGCGAGTCGTCGGCAAGTGGGGCCGGCCCGTCCTCGATCCTCATCTCGAGTCCGAGCGGGGCGAGCACCCGATCGGCTTCTAGCTTCGACACGCCGGAGATCTCAAGCCTGATTGTGCTGTTGACGATGTCTGCGCGGACCGAGGCCCCTGGGGGCAGTCGCTCGCGCGCAGCGGCCTCAGCGGCACGCCTTCGCAGCTCGGGCTTGTAGGGCTTGCCGACTGCTGTCAGGGGTATCTCATCGACGATCTCGACGTGCTTGGGTACTGCCGCGCGCTCCACGACGTGGGTGGCCGCCCAAGCGGTCAAATCGTCTTCGTCGGCCGAGGCACCCTTGGCAAGCACGACGTAGGCCGCAGGCACCTCGCCCGAATGCTCGTCCGGGTAACCGACCGCTGCTGCGGCGGTGACTGCCGGATGCTCAAGCAGCGCGTCCTCGATTGACGCTGGGTCGATGTTGTGTCCGCCGCGAATAATCAGATCCTTGACCCGGCCGACGAGCGTGAGGAAACCATCCGCGTCGACGGAACCCAGGTCGCCGGTATCGAGCCAGCCGTCTTGGACTTTGGCACCGGGATCGGCCACCGGGCCGTTCAGGCTCGACCGAACGTAACCCGAGAAGACGTTCGGGCCGCTGATCACGATATTTCCGACCTCTCCGGGCTCGAGCTGGTGCCAGCGACCCGTCGTGGGATCAATTCTGACGGCGCGCGCGTCCTGGTATGGAAGTCGCTGCCCGACCGAGCCGCGCCGCACAGCCGTGGGGAAGTTACGGGCGCTGGCACACGTGCCCTCGGTCAGCCCGTATCCCTCACAGAGCTCGACGCCGGTACGCGCTCGAAACGCCTCCGCCACCGCCCCGGGTAGCGGTGCGGCCCCGACAAGCGGGAAGCGCAGCGTGCTGACATCGGCGTCTAGCGGTTGCTGCGCAAGCACCGCATAAGTGGTCGGGACACCGGAGATGACGGCGACTCGGTACCGCTCGATTAGCCGCCACATCAGGGGTAGCAGGGTCGGCTCCCGGTATCCGAGCGGCCCCGCCCAGAGGACGTGATGCCCACGCAGTAGCGGCGCAAGCAGGCTGACCAGTAGTGCGTTCGTGTGAAACAGCGGCAGCGCAGCGAACAAGCTGACATCGTCGTCCAGTGGGAGGCTCGCGCCGATCATCCACCCGTTTGCCACCTCGTTGGCGTGTGTGCGTGCGGCCAGCTTCGGCGTCCCCGTCGTCCCGCCCGTGTGAAGGTAGCTCGAGAAATCGCTGGGAACCGGTGGCTCACACGACAGCGCGCGGCCGTCCTGTTGGGTTGCCAGCTCCTCCAGGTAGGCAACTGTGGTTCCCTCGAGTGGCTCCAGCTTCTGCGGTCTGCCGCTGGCGCCCACCGGCCTCAACGCGAGCAGCGCGACAACCCCCGCGCTTTCTGCCAGCGAGCGCGCAAGTTGCCAGCCAGTCGGATCGAGTTCGGGTCCTGAAGCGATGAGCACCCGCGCGCCGGCTAGCCGGAACAGCTGCTCGGCCGCTGAGGCCGCGAGCGTGGGGTTTATCGGCACGGCGATGCCGACGGCCTCGGCGGCAAGCAGGGTGGTCGCCATCTGTTCGCAGTTCACCGAAACGATGCCGACGGCGTCGCGACGGCCGATCCCGAACCCGGACAGGACGTTTGCGACCCGATGCACATCAGCGGCCAGCTCGGCAAAGGTGCGAGTGGTGGGCACCTGCCAGCGCTCGGCGTCCGGGAGGAAGCTGATCGCACGCCTGTGCGGCCATAGCCTGGCGGCACGAACGAGCACGTCGTAGGTGTTGTCCGGCAACCCCCGCTCCGCCAGCGGGATCTGCTCGACCCGGGCGAGATCGTCGGGAAAGTCGCACCGTGGCCAGAAGAGGTCGTCCATCTCAGCAGTCATTAGATCCGAACATCCATCGTTTCAGTGACGCGTAAGCCAGCTCGCCATTGCCATGATGAGCTCCGCCCTGCTCCGCGCAGGTCGTGATGAGTCAAACGCTCGATATGCGGCGATCACGTTGGCCGCTATCCGCTCGGACTCTCCCCAATCACGGAAATCGGAGAGATCGATGTCATCGGCCGCCTCGCTCTCACTCATTCCCTGGTCGAAGCGCTCACGAGCTTCATCCCGGACGTAGACCAAATACCTGCGCAGGTCTCTCATGCTGCTGGCATCACCGACGGCGCCGTGCCCAGGAACCAGAATCGACGCTCCGAGCTCTAGGATCCGATCGCACGCAGTGATCCAATTCTCGTAATCGGCCCAGACCATCGGCGTCGAGTGGTTGAACAGAAGATCGCCGGTGAACACTACCCCTGAATCCGGGAGATGCACGATCGAGTCGCCCCCCGTATGGGCCGGGCCCAGCTCGATCAGGCTCACCGGACGGTCGCCAACCATCAGGTCAAGTTCGCCGCTGAAGGTGCTCGACGGGATACGCACGGTTACATCAGCGACGTCGAACGAGCCGAACGCCATATCGACGAAGGCACGGACGTGCGGCGGCAAATCTGCCGAAGTCTTGAAGGCATGGAGTTGCCCTGGCGAGAGCGCGCCGATCTCTTCCGCCGTTACATCCGAGGAATAGATCTCTGTGCTCTGAGGGAGCAGTTCGTTCCCGAAGCAGTGGTCTGGGTTCGAGTGCGTATTCATCGCGGTCTGGATCGGGTGACCTGCAGTCACTTTCGCCATCGCGTCAAGCATCTCGCGAGTCAGCCGCAGGTCGTATAGCGTGTCCACGAGCATCGAGGTGCCGTCCGCGGTGATCAGCCCCGCGTTGCTCCAGCCCCAGCCTCCGTTCGGCTGCAGATATGCGTACAGCCCGTCGCCGAGCTCGTGAAGGCCCTTGGTATACGAAAGCTGCAGGTCTGACCGTTCGGGCACGTTCATGCTCTCCTCTCTCCGACCTCCGCAAACACAATGCTAGACAATTGTTGTCCCGAGCGTCAATGCACATGCGGCCTGCGAGTCCTAATCCTGATACGGTCTGCACCGCTATGCATATCGGACACGTTGCACTTCACGTCACCGATGCGGATGACTACGCCGACTTCGCAAGCCGTGCACTGGGTTTGTCCGTGGTTCTGAGGAGCGAGACGGCCATCCTGATGTCGGCAAGCGAGAAGCACCACGAGCTCGAGCTCGTGCGCGCAGACCGGAACGGATTCGGCCACATCGGCTTGGAGGTCGACTCCACCGAAGACCTGGCAAGCCTGATGGCCTCGATCGAAGACACCGGAATCGCCTGCCGCAAGCTGCTCGCGAGTGAGATCGTCGGATTCAGTGAGGGGTTTCAGTTCACCGGACCCGGGGGCCTTGCCCACGAGATCTACACTGGCATGCCCCGAGACGCTGCGTCAATCCGGGCCTACACGCGAGGGCATGTCCGCCGATTTGGGCATCTCACGTTCGCCTCCGCAGATCACGCCGCGATCGAGACATTCTGGACCGAGGTGCTCGGCTTCAGGGTTTCGGACCGTTTCGGCCGGGTGACCTGGATGCGCTGCGATGCGGAGCACCACGGCCTGGCCGTGGTGCCAGCTGCTGACGGGACCAAGCTGCACCATCAGGCCTGGCAGACACAGGACCTCAGCTCCATGGGCGCGTACTGTGATGCGCTTATACACGCGGATCTCGCTCTGATCTGGGGACCTGTGCGCCACGGTCCCGGGTTCAATCTGGCGACCTACCTGCCCGACACCGTCGGGGCGATCATCGAGGTCTACGCTGACATGCTGCAGATCGCTGATGACGCGGGATATAAGGCACAGGACTGGTCCAATGAGCCCAACGCGCTGAACATGTGGGGGCCGCCAACCCCCGCTGACTTCATGTCGTTCGGGTTGCCTGCGATGCCGTTCGCCGACTAGCGACTGCACCATCGTGGACTTCGGGATTTGGTCGAACGGATTTCGCCGGCATGTGAGCCCACCATCGGCCTTCGAGGACGATCTCTACGAGATCGTCCTCGCCGATGAACTCGGTTTTTCGTTCGCGTGGATCAGCGAGCATTACGCCGAGCGGGCTTATATCGGCAAGGTCGACGTCCTGCCTCTTCCCGAGCTGCTGATGTGCAAAGCGGCGGCGTTGACCAACCGCATTCGGTTCGGCGCAGCGGTCAAAGTGATCCACCTCAGCCATCCGGTGGACATTGCGACCCAAGCCGCAGTCGCGGACAACCTGATCGGAGACGATCGCTACATCTTCGGATTCGGTTCCGGATTCCCGAACCCGACCTTCGCACACGCCCGAGGCCTAGCGCACGAGGACCGGCACGCACGCACCCTCGAGTCCCTGGAGCTTATCCTGCGCTGCTGGGAGAGCCTGGAACCATTCGACTGGGAAGGCGAGTACTGGCATGGTCGGGACATTGTCGTGACCCCCAAGCCGCTTCGGTACCCGCACATGCCGATCGCAACAGCGACATTCAGTCCCGACACACTTGCCCTCGCCGGTACACGCGGATACCTGTTGCACGCCGGTGGGTCGGCGACGTCCATCCGTCGGCAGGCGGACATCTACGCGGCCGCCGCGCTCCGTGCAGGCAGGCTGCGGCCGTTGACCGACGTGCAGGTTGCCAGCTCAATCTATGTGACGGACTCACTCGGGCAGGCAATGGACGACCTTCGCGACGGCGTTGAATACGAGCTGCAATTTCAGCGTGAGCGAGGGCTCCTGAAGATGATGGTCCCTGACCTGGATCCGGACAATGTCACGTTCGAGGACTTGCTCGAGCGCGGCAACTTCGTGATCGGCGATCCGGACGGCGTGTACGACCAGCTCGAGCGCCTGTTCGACGAGAGTGGAGGGTTCGGGACGCTGCTATATCGATGCGGCAAGGATTGGGCTCCGCGAGCAAAGATCGAACTCTCAATGCGGCGCTTCATGAGCGAGGTCGCTCCGCGTCTCGCAGGGCTCACACCGCGCCGAGTACCGGACCTGGTCGAATGACGGAGCTGGCGGTCGTTTCAGAATGCGACATGCTGAGACCCGCCGCTACGAACGATCGGCTATGACAGTGCGGGATACCGCCCGCGCGACATGCGCGGCGAACTGGTCGAGCGCCACGGCCGACTCGGGCAGGAAGCTGAAGAGTTGGAAGGCATGCACCGTATCGGGAACCTTGTGCAACATGACTGACACTTCGGCCGCGCTAGCCGCCTGCGCCATGCGGACCGCGTCATCCCTAAGTGCCTCTTCGGCGGCCGCATGAATCAGCATCGGAGGTAACCCGCTCAAATCAGCATTCACGGGCGAGATCATTGGTGCCGAGGGGTCGGCCGTGTGGATGTACGACGCAGCCGCGACGCGCAGGCGATCTCGGTTGAGCCACGGGTCCTGAGCCGGGAAGCTGGTGGCCGTCTCGCTGCTGACGGTGAGATCGCAAAACGGCGACGCGAGATGCAGGGCTGCGGGGAGCGGAGTGCCCGCCTGTTTGAGGCGGATGGCGAGCGCGACCGCCAACCCCCCTCCCGCGCACTCGCCACTGACGATCACGGTTTCGGATCGATGCTCACGGGCCAGCCAGGCACTGACCGCCACTAGATCATCCAAGGCCGCAGGGAAAGGGTGCTCTGGGGCCAAGCGATAGTCGGGCACCAGAGCCCAGCCACCAACTGCCGCCGCCAAACGACCCGCCAGTGCAGCTGCCCCTTCGGCCGAGCCCATGGTGTATGCGCCGCCGTGCAGGTGCAGCACGACGGGTCCGCCGGCTGACGACCACGGTCCGGAGATCTTCAAAGCCGGGACGTCGTCGCAGGTCAGTTCCTCCTTCACCACACTCGGCGGCACCTGGTCGATGCGATCGAGGAAGCGGGCATAGCCATCACGCTCACCGGCCCAGAGCCCCGAGCGGTCCTCTGCCGTCAACGCATCGCGCCACAACTCGAAGGCCCGCTGAGACTCAGCGCGAATCATGACCTTGGGCGCACTGGGTGCTGCCACCATCGGCGCTTCGGCCGCCGCCACTGGGTCGTGATCGTAGAGCCAGCCGAGCATCGTCGCTCCGGTCGGATCCAAGCGCAGCAACCCCTGCAGACGTCCGTCACGTGCTCGCGCCTGGACCGGGTCAGGTTCGTTGAACATCCCGAAGTTGACGCGCGCGGCAGTCAGCATCCCGGCCGTGCGGGGCTGACGTCTCGCAGCGAACTCGGACAGCGCGGCGGTTACTCCTGCCGCCCCGTCCGCACGCCGGAGGCATGCGGCCAAGGTGACCGCGTCTTCAAGCGCCTGTCCGCCCCCTTGGGCGGCGCTGGGCGGGGCCGGATGCGCCGCATCCCCGATCAGTACCGTCCGATCGGTACCCCAGACCGGCAGCGGATCGCGGAAATTGATTGGTGTGATCAGCGCGGAGGTCATCCGGTCGACCAGATCCAAAATCTCGTCGGCAGCCCCCGCGAATGATCGGCGCAGATCGTCCAGGTCCCCTGATGGTCCCCACGCCTCCCGCAGGATCTCAGTGGTCGGCACGAAGCCATTGAATGTCTGAAGATCCGGACGGATCGGGAACGTCATCGCGTGGCGACCCGGCCCGAGCCACATGACGAAGGTCCCACCGTACTCAGGCGGCATGTCCGCCGCGGGGATCGTCCCGCGCCAAGCGGCATAGCCTGTGAACCGCACCTCCTCTTCGCCGAACAGCAGCCCGCGTACCGTCGAGCGCAGACCATCGGCGCCCACGAGGATGTCGCCGACGACCTCCTCCCCGCTGTCAAGCTTGGCGACGACACCATCCGGGCGGTTATCGAGCTCAACCAGACGCGCCCCCAGCCTGATGCGGTCCGAGGGCACCAGACGTACGAGGCTGTCGAGTAGATCGGCGCGATGCAGGCCAAGCGAATAGACACCGTCGTAACGCTTGGCGCGTTCTTCGTAGGACTCACTGAAGATCTTCGAACCGCTGTCCATGCGACGCCACTCATCGCCAGCCATCGGGACACCGCTCCGGAGAACATCGTCGGCGGCTCCCAGTTCCCTCAACACCCGCATGCCGTTAGGTTGGATGCCGATCCCGGAGCCGATCTCCGCTAGCTCCGAGGACTGCTCAAGTATGAGCGAGTCGAGGCCAGCCCGCTCCAGGGCAATCGAAGTCGCCATCCCGGCGATGCCCCCACCGACAATCAGCACTCGCATCTCGACTCCTCAGCCTCGGTCACCAGCGAAACGCGGGCGACAATCCATGGTCACGATTCCGCGCTGCCTGTTGGACGTCTCACAGTCAGCGGGGGCGCAGCAGGCACACCAGACTCAGTCGACGCCGAGATATCTGCTCTCAAGATCGTCGAGGTTGGCGAGCAGTTCCTCGGACGTGCCCTGGCTTTCGATTCGACCATTGACGAGCACGTACGCTCGATCAGCGGTCTCGAGCGCAAGCTTTGCGAACTGCTTCGACGAGGATGACGGCGGCGCCCGCGTCCGCAGCCGCCCGCACCGCCTTCATGAGGCGCTGCACAATCCGCGGCGCCAGGCCGAAGGAGAGCTCGTCGATGAGCAGCAGCTTGGGGCTGCGGGACAGGACGCTCGCGAGTCCCAACATTTGCTGCTCTCCGCCCGACAACAGCCCGGCAGGACGATCGAGCAGCTTTTGCAGCTCCGGGAACAGGCTCAGAACCTCCGTGTCGCCGCGCGCCAAGCCGTAGATTCTCTCGTACCGTCAGACTGAAGAAGACCGATCGGTCGTCGGTCATCAGCCCGAGGCCTCGGCGCGCGCGGCCGGCCAGCGAGGCGCGGTCGGTCTCCCGAGAAAGGAGACTTCACCCCTCAGCGGGCTGAGCGCTCCAGCCATCGTCAGCAGCGCAGTCGTCTTGCCGGCTCCGTTGCGACCGAGCAGCGAGATGACCTCGCCCGGCTCCACTCGTACGTTCAGATCCCGCACGACCGTCACGTCTCCGTAGCCGGCGTCCAGATTGTGCGTCTCGAGGGCCGCGCTCATGAGACCACCGCACC
Organism: uncultured Actinomycetota bacterium; assembly: GCA_963790635.1. Classification (GTDB taxonomy): domain Bacteria; phylum Actinomycetota; class Thermoleophilia; order Solirubrobacterales; family Solirubrobacteraceae; genus Palsa-465. The sequence continues at coordinate 480,621 of CAWBPJ010000007.1, forward strand.
TTCGGTCGGTATCAGGTACCTCGCCCAGAAATGCGGCCATCACCTGCGGTTCAGCCAGAACCTGATCCGGGCTGTCCCACGTGCAATCACATGCCCGAAGTCCAAGGCGACGATGCGGTCGGCGATACGCCTCACGAGGTGAATGTCATGCTCGACGAGGAGTACCCCTACGCCCCAGCTCTCAGCAAGGGTTCTGATCACGCGACCAACCTCTTCACGCTCGTGCTGATCAAGACCCGAGCAGGGCTCGTCGAGCAGCAGAACCGACGGTTCGCTGGCCATCGCCCGCGCAAGCGCGACAAGCTTGCGCTGGCCAGTTGTCAGGTCTCCAGGGACCCGGTGAAGATACTCCTCCAGGCCGAGGACCCTGATCGCTTGAATCAACGCCCTGCTCGGTTTGCCCCGTGCCGGCCTGATGAGGTCCAGCAGCACCGAGTTCGAGCTGCTTGGATCGGCAGCAGTGCGGAGGTTGTCGAACACCGAGAGGTCCTCTATCAGTTCCAGGCTCTGCCATGACCTGGCGATCCCGGCCTGTGCGCGCTGATGTGCCGGCATTGCGGACAGGTCCTCATCGCCTAGGACCACGGTGCCACGGCTGGGAACAAACCCCGTAATGGCGTCGATCAAGGTCGTCTTGCCGGCACCATTGGCACCGATGACACCCACGACCTCACCCGGTCTAACCTCGAGATCAACGCGGCGACGGCCGGACCGCTCCGAACGAGACCTCAATTGCATCCACCGCCAAACGCGCATCGCGCACACGGCTGGGGTGCTCGTCGGGCTGTTCAAGATAAGCGCGTTGCTTCCGCGCAGATCGCTCCGCGCGCGCCCCAACCCGAGCAAGGACGACCGTTCGAGCGCTGCAAAATGTGCGGCCGACATCGTGGCGATTCCGTCAGGCGCCGCGATGATGTTGATGAGAAGGATAATTCCGCCAATCAGCGCCACGGTCAGCGGGACCGATGCCAAACAGAGTGTTGAGCAGGCCGCTTCCCAGTCCATCCGGATTCAGCAGGCCACCAAACACAGCGCCGAGGACGCTGCCTACACCGCCGACGACGCTGTATCCGATATAGCTGATGTTGTCGAACACGGAGTATGAGGTGAAGATTGCCGTCGGCGCATCAAACGTTGCCAGCACGCCACCCACCGCAGTGATCGCGGCGGCCAGCCCGAAGGCCCAAAGTTTCGTCGCGACCACGTTGACACCGAGTCCAGCGGCCGCGCGCTCATTGCCTCGGATGGCAACCATTCGCCGACCGGTTGCACTGCGCCGAAGGTTCGCGACAAGCAAGCAGAGAACAACAACAAAGCCCAACACGAGGAAGGCGAAGCGCGCCGGGTGTAAGAAGCTGTCAAAGTCGAGGCCCAGGACAACAAAGCTCCCGTTGCTACTTAGCGTGATCCCGCTGATCCCACCAGCGATGGAATCGCTGGTGAATATTAGGGCCTGTATCGCGACGGCCAAGCCGAGCGTTGCAATTGCGAGGCTGACACCACGGGTTCGGGCGGACGGCAGACCAACGATCAGCCCAACCGGAACGGTGCCCGCCACCGCGATCGGCAGGGCCAGCAGGAAGGGGAAGCCTAAGTTCCCAACCAGGTGAGCCGCGATCAGGCCGGCTACGCCCGACAGCGTAACCTGCGCCAGCGACATCTGGCCGGCGTAGCCCAGAACCGTAGTGAGGGAGAGCAGCGAAATCGCGGTGAGCATCGTCGTCGTGATGCCCGGTGATCCCGTTCGCGTTCAGAACAAACGCGATGAGTATGGTCACGATTGCTACGCCAGCAAGAAGCGAGCCAGGCCTGATCTCGCCAGTGCCGACGCGCGGCAAGCGCTCGCCGATGAAATCTCGCAGTGGCAGTTTGCTGCCGCTGCAACATGATCACGACGATGATCACGAAGAATGGGACGGCATCGGAGAGACCGGGGATGCCCAGATCGTGGATGCTGAACAAAGATTGGAGCATCCCAATCAGAACGCCGCCCGCCAGGGTCAGCATGAACGAGCGCATCCCGCCAATCAACGCCGCCGCCAGCACGGCGACGACAAACACGTGACCGTTGGTGACGACGACGCTCGTGATCGGCGAGAGCAGGACGCCGGCGAGACCAGCCAGCGCTCCGCCGATCGCCCAGTTGACAGATCCCACGGTGCCGACTCTCCAGCCGAATGCAGACAGGGTCCGCGGCCGCTCGGAGACAGCCGTGGTCGCTAGTCCGAATGTCGTCCGCGTGTAAACAGCGGAGAGAACCAGCGCCAGCACGACGGAAACAACAGTCAGAACCAGTTGGCTCGTCGGCAGTTCGATACCCCCGCCAAAGTTCAGAGACCCCGACGGCAGGAACGGCTTTACCGTCTCTGCGTCTGAGCCGTAACGCAGCTGCGCGACGGATTCCAGGATGATCAAGATCGCAAGCGTGCCGATCACGCGGGTCAGGTTCGAGCTGCGTCGCGGCAATACCATGACCAGCAGGTACGAGACCGCGCCCAGCGCGGTCCCGACCAGCACCGCTACGGTTCCTGCTCCCCATGCGGACCAGCCGTTGTTTCGGGTCAGATCCCAGAACACGAACGAGCTGGCCATGCCGATCGCGCCGGTTGCGAAGTTCACCACCCCGCTGCTGCGGTACATCAGGACCAGGCCCATAGCTGAGAGCGCTACGAGTGCTCCCGATCCGATGCCCAACAGCAGCAGGGTGATGATTGCGGCCATACGTCTACCTAGTGACTTTCTGTGCCGCTTACTGTCTCGATGCGTACAACTTCAGGGCTGCCAGGACGCTGACCGGCTTGACCCCCTTGGTCACGTAGCCGCCATGCTCAACTTCGAGTACGTACTCGTTGGTATTAAAGATGCGCGGGAATCCCTTCACCCCGACCGACTTGGTGAGAGTGACCGACGGTCCGACTCCGCTGGAGAAATTGCTGACCTTTGGCAACGCCTTGAGTACTGCAGCCGACGTCACCGACTTCAGCCCCTCGGCGGCCTGAGCGACGACGTTTACCGACGCATACCCGGACTCGATCCAAACGTCGATCGGTGTCGACGGCGAGAGCTTCGCGACCTGCTTGGTCAGCCATGGAAGCTTCGCCCGCTTGGAATTCGGCCCGTAGAAAGAACTCTCGGACAGAATGCCGTTGGCCGCGGAGCCAAGCTGCTTGATCAGAGCGGGCGGAAGCCCTCCGGAGAGCAGCGCCAGCTTGAGGGGCGAACCCGCATCGATTGCCTGGACCAATCCGCCTGTCTCAGTCGGTCCGGTTCCTGCGGCGATGCACTTCGCGCCCGCGGCACGGGCAGCCGCAACCATCGATGACCAGTTCGGGTTGGTTGCCGCGGCCGTGTAAGAACCAACAACCTGACCGCCCCCCGCGTTCACGCCAGCGGTGATCATCCCCGTGTATGCCGGCACGCTCTGCGCGCTCAAGATGATCGCGACCTTCTTGCAGCCGTTCTGCGTCAGTTCCTGTCCGAGCGTCAGGTAGCCGATCAGCCCAGCGTCGCCGAAGACGAACTGATCGGGGCTCGTGTAGTCATCAGGCGTGAACGATCCAACCCACGGGATGTGGGCCTGAGAGAGATACGGATCGATCTTGGAATCGAAGATCGAAAGCCCGCCGACCACCGCCACGACCTTGTCCTGAATAGCCTCACGCGCGCAAGCGGTGGCCGTGTTCGGACTGTTCTGGTCGTCACAGACGAGCAGCTTGACATGGTGCCCGTCGATGCCGTCCGCCCGGTTTAGCTGGTTCACGGCGATCCGGGCACCAACCGGCATGCTTGGCAACGAAAACCCGGGTGCGTTGGTCGGCCCGATGACCATCAGATTTACGGTCGACCCCTTGGGCTTCGCAAACGCAGCCGGTGCTACCAGCAGCGCAAGTGCGCCGGCCAGCACGGCCAGCGTCAATAGTCCCTTCCTCACGACTCTCCTCCTCGATGCTGTGGAATGTGTTCCGGTCCCCGACATCGCGCTAACACGATTTCACTCGACACTTAACATCGACGACCGTCAGCAAAGTCGGAGACTAGCAGTTTTGAGCCGCCGCCGCCGGTCCTTAACGCCGTTTAACACGCGTACGCAAGAGGTTCGCCCAGCAATCGACAGGCCGCGGGTTCGGCGCGGCCGGAAACGGCACCGAAGCGGATCGATTCTCGATCGACAACGCTCGGTTCCAGTCCGTCTCAAGCGGGGTTAGCAGGACGAATCAGACGTCGACGACAACGTAGTCAGCCTCGACATAAACGGGAAATGTCTCCGCAACGTATGGTCCCGGCTCACGGCCGAGCGCTCTGGCGGCCCCCAGGATGTCTTGCTCCTGGGCTCGCTGTGCTCCGTCTAGCGTCGCGCCCTTCGCGACCGTCACGCCGTAGGCCTTCACCCGGCCCTCCCCGGAGCCCATGAACGACTGACCGGTTTCAAGGTCGTACTCCCATCCGTGCCAAGGGCAGGCTAGGAGCCGGGAGGCACGGTCGAGCGTTACCTCCCCGGGAGTATCCGAGACGGCCGAGGGCGAGAGCCGGCCGAGGCAGAGCGGTCCTCCCTGGTGGGGGCAGCGATTCCGGATCGCGAAATACTCTCCGTCGACGTTGAAAACGCCGATTGACCGCACTCCTGCCTTGACGATTGTCCGCTCGCCAACTGGAAGCTGATCGACGCGGCAAACCACCACCTTCACAGCCTCTGCTCCCCGTAAAACGCCAGGGCGTTGCGGCGAAGGACCGCTTCGACCTCACTGCTGCTCAGAGCGGCGAAGAGTCGCTTGCCGCCATCGTGGTGCGTGTGTGGATGATCCGAGGCGTACATGAGCACCTCCGGACCAACCATCTCGATCACGTTCGTGACATCTTGAGGGTCCTGAGGTAAGTGCGCAGGTTCTGTCGTGAACCGGATATGGCGTCGCACGTACTCCGACGGACGCTCGCTCACCCATGGAACCTCTCGCCAGACTCCCTTCCAGTCCTTATCGAAGCGCCACAGCTGAGACGGTAGCCAGGAAAACCCACACTCGGCGAACAAGACCTTGAGGTCCGGCAGGTCGGAGAAGACGCCCTCGGCCACCAGGCTCATCATCTGTGCTTGCGCGATGTGTGCGTTGGAGAGGTAGTCCTCGATGTAGGTGGTGGTGATACCGGTCATCGTGGGCGCGGCACCGCCGCGTCCCCAGGCGTGAATCGCGATCGGCAGGTGGTACTTCGCGGCGGCCGCGAGTAGGGGCCGATAGAGCCGGTTTCCGTACGGAATGTCGCTACGAACAGGCAACAAAATCTGCAGGAAACGCGGGTCCTCAGCCCATCGCTCGATCTCGGTGACGGCAGCTGGGATGTCCAACGTCGACACTACGATCCCGGCACGGAGCCGCTCGTCGCGTGCCAGAAATTCATCACGCACCCAGCTGTTCACCGCGGTGGCGATTGCGCTCGCGTAGTACGGACTCCGGTGAACGCCATCCAGCGTCAGGCAGCCGAGGATCGCACAGCCTGGACGCACGGAGTCGATCGCGCTCACAAGCTCGTCGTGGCTGCCCGCCGGCGCCGGGCCGGTCGTCGGTACCCCGGGGGGATAGGCCGGGAGAACCAGGCGCACGGTCGCGTCGTCTATGTAGGAGTGCCAGTACTCGTCGAGGTAGTGGGAAAGAGTCTCGAAGCCGGGAACTGCGATGTGAACGTCGCAGTCGATTGCGTCTGCGACGGCTGCGCCGATCATCTGTGGACAGTCTCCCCGGGGAGACCGTAAAGCGCGACCGCGTTTCCGGCTAGAACCTTGTGACGCTGCTCCTTGGTCAGGCCGCGCGGCAGAGAGTTTTCCGGCGAGTCGAAGTCCCAATGTGGGTAGTCAGTCGCGAACATGAGACGGTCCTCCAGCTCGGCCAGCTCGATCATTTGTATGAAGTGTTCGGGGTCGTCAGGCTCCTCCATCGGCTGCGTGTCAAGCCAGACGTGATCGCGTATGTACTCCGACGGGAGCCGCTCAAGCTCCGGCACCTCGTCGCGCAGCATTCGCCATGCGTCGTCGAGTCGCCAACCGAGCGCGGCGGACCAGAGCGCTCCCCCCTCAACCAGTACGACCTTGAGGTCGGGGATCCCCGCGAACGTTCCCTCGCAGACGAGACTGGTCAGCAGCATCTGCATGATCACGCTGTACCCCGCGTGCTCCTCGAGGTAGAAGGACGGCCACCCGGTTCCTCGGTGGGGCATGTAGCCGCCAGTGTGAAACGCGACCGGCAAGTTTTGTTCTGCTGCTGCGCGATAGATCGGCCAGTATTTGTGAGATCCGGCGGGCTCCTGCGCCGACGCCGGGACGAGAACTTGGACGAACCGGCTGTCGGCGCCGAGGCGCTCGATCTCCTGGACCGCGAGGTCAGCGTGTTCGAAGGGTAGATGGATACTCGATCTCAGCCGTGCATCGCGATCGAGCCAGTCCCCCGCCATGCATTGGTTAATTCCGCGGTTGATCGCTGCGTCGAACTCGGGTCGCTCGTAGCCGCTGTCCAGCATGTTCAGGCACAGCAGGATGCCGAGGTCGATGTCGTACTGATCGAGCAGCTGGTGACGCAGGAGCTCGTAGTCACCACCAGGCAAACCATTCTCGGGCCAAGCATCAACGCGCATCCCATTGTTTCGAGGTCGGGGGAAGACGTCTCCGACCATCGGCGCTCGCAATCCGTAGCGCTCGATGTGCCGAGCCCAGCGCTCCGGCAGCCAGCGCACAAGGTCGGACGGCATGACCATCGGGTGGATGTCCACATCAACGAGCGTTACGTCGACGTCTTGTCTTGAATCTGAAGCGGTCTGCGGCTCTAGCTCTGTGGTCATTGCATCTCTCCTATCGGGACTGCACAAGTGGTCCAGATCCTGAAGTCGTGCTCGCTTCCGTACCGGTGTCGCGTCGAGAAGCGTAACGTATGACACATACTATGGCCATCGTCGATGCCAACAGCGGTCTATAGACGTGAGCAGCCCTGGCATCCAGGGGAGCGAACGTGTGGTCTGCCGGCGCTGGATTCCGGAATCTCAATAGGATCGAGCCACTTGGACGCGACGACCATCGTCCGGCTACTGCGGGAACCTGGGCTTATGTCTTACGATCGCCAACCGAATTTCCTGAGGTTTACTAGCGCTGCGCGTGTGCGATCGAGCGTCCGGGCTCGACGCTGCGAACCGGGTTCGCGTGGGTCGATCATCGAGGGGGCTTTGTGACCGCGACCACCGAGCACACGCCCAGCACGCTTACGGGTTCGCCCAGGTCGGGTCTGACACCGGCTCTGCGCCGCGGAATGCCCGTTCCCGAGGGCCTGCCCCGCTCACAGAGCGGAACCACTCCGCAGCGGCTGATCATGAGGCTGCTCGGCGATTATTGGAACGCCCTGACGGAACCGCTTCCGTCTGCCGCGCTCGTCGAGCTGCTGAGAGGGTTCGACATCAGCGAGCCGAGCGCGCGAGCTGCGCTGAATCGGCTGACCAAACGTGGTCTGCTCGCGGCCTCGAAGCGCGGACGCAACACGTACTACGGCGTCGATCCGAGTGCCCTCCCGCTCCTCATGGATACGTTCCGCAAGACGGTTCTGTTCGGCGCAGGTGAGCAGCGCGACTGGGATGGGCATTGGACGCTCGTGGCGTTCTCTGTTCCCGAGTCGCAGCGCCAGCTGCGCCACGCCATCCGCTCACGTCTGCGCTGGGTGGGATGCGCAGCGCTATACGACGGGCTCTATTGCAGCCCATGGGACGTCCAAGACCTGCTTGTCGAGCTGTTGGAGGATCTTGGCGTCGGCTCCGCAACCGTGATGCGGGCAACCGTTCACCCCGACAGCTCTACTCAGCCGATCTCAGCATGGGATCTGGACGAGCTCCGTGACAAGTACCTCGACTTCGAAGCGGAGTTCACGCCGGTGCTCGATGCGATCCACCGCGGAGAGATAACTGCTTCGGATGCGATCATAAACCGCACCAAGGTGATGGACCGCTGGTGGAGCCTGGCCATCGCCGAACCGGATCTTCCGACACCGCTGCTGCCGGAAGATTGGCCACGGCGCCGCGCTCGCAAATTGTGCTTCGAGCTCCACGACACCCTGGCCCCAATCGCGCAGCTGCGCTTTCAACACATCCTCGCGAAGCATTCGCCAGAGCTCGTTAGCTTGGTCACGCACCAGCTGGCGTCGGATCTGCTGACGCAACCGGTTTGACGGCGGCCAGTCAAGCCGCCGTCAGCTGACCATTCGGACTGCGCTCAGCGTTCAGGCCCGGGCGTTTGTCCGTCTTCCCCGCGGTAAGCGGCCGGCCAGATCGACTGCTTGCCTGGCGACAGAATCCCGTTCGGATCCACCGCGTCCTTGATCTTGCCGACGAAACGCCGATAGGCGTTGTCACCAAAGTCGTAGGTATCGGCGGCGAGGTCCATGTAGTCGAGATGGGCGCGGTACTCGCCGAAGCCGGCCTTCGCTGCCTCGCGGACGATGGTCTTGCACATGTCGTATGAGCGCTTGGTTTGCTCCTCGCTCGAGACGTCCCAGACCGCGCCGCAGAGATGGATGAGGCTGCGTGCATTGATCGAACAAGGCGAGCACGTGTAGTCGAGACCCATCTTCTCCTCGACGACGTTCCGGACGATCGTGTGTAGCCGGAACATTTCCTTGCCAACCATCGGACAGACCAGACCGTTGCCGAGATGCGCACCGGCATCAGTGCCATACCAGCGAAGGATCGTGTTGAACACCATCGCCGGGACGCCCCCCAACACCCGCTCGCTGTGGTTGTCGATCTTCGGGATGTCCGCTGGAGCATGCTTGCTCGACCGGAACTCAACTCCGGGGATTTGTTCAAAGGCGCGCTTGACCTTCGCGATCTTGTGGTCGGCGATGGCCTCGTCCTCCCAGACCGCCATGCTCATCATCCAGCGGCCGACCCCGAGATCGTGGGCCATCCTTTCAATTAGTGGCTCGGGCGTGGGACCGTCCCCGTCAAACCAACGGGTGCGCTCCGCCATCAGCGAGGCGAGAGTGACGGTGTTGTACAGCCGTGGAATGCCCTCGATCGTGCGGTCGAGGCGCAGCTCGCGGAGCGTGTCGACGATCGGGATAAGGTCGGCCTCTTGCCATGCGGTCACCCACATGGGCGCAAACGTCTCCGGCCAAGGCATCAGCCACACCCCGGCCTTGACGACCACCCCGAAATTTGACTGCATGAACAGCGGGTCGAGGGTCGGACCGAGACCGCGGCGATACAGGTGCCATGTGTCGCTTCCCGTCATCGCACCCATTCCCGTTCGCAGGAGCTCTCCGTCGGCGGTCACGACTTCCATGCCGCAGATCGTCTGAAAGTCAGCGCCATACGGCATGTATGTGAGCCCGTGATCGAGCGCGTTTCCGATGACGCTCCCCCAGCCCAGGTCAGGAATCGAGAGCATCAACTTGTGGCCGGAGGCAGTGATCTCGTCGTAGAGGTCCGCCCATGTCACACCAGGCTCGACGACCGCGTACCCCAGTTCGGGGTTGATCTCCAGGATTCGGTTCATGCGCCTGAGGTTGACCACGATCGAGCCCGCGACTCTCGGTGAGCTTCCGCCGTAGCCGTTGTTGCGCCCCTGTGAGGTTGTCCAGATAGGGACGTTGTGCTCGAGCGCGATCCTCACGATCGCCTGAACCTCCTCAGAGTTAGCGGGCTGTACTACAGCGACCGCGTCGTACTGCGGCCAGCCCTTGAACCAGAAGGGGTCCCGAAATTCGAGCGCGGCTTCTCCTCGAAGAACATGCTCGGCGCCAACGACAGCTCCGACCGCTTCGATCGCGCGCTCGACCTGGGCGGCGGACGCTTTGACAGTTACGGGTGTTGCGCTCACGTTCTCCTCCGGATCTCTGAAACACGCCACGGTACCGCCGGCCCAACATAACAGAGATTGACTACGCTCATAGAGACGGTCGCCAGGCAATGTGAGCACCGTTGATCCTCGCATTCTTGACCGACCCGCACGGCCTGGTCGGCCGCCAAACTGGCGTAGGCAACATGACACGGCCGCACCACTGGAGAGCCCGCCCCAGAGCGAGCTCGTGTCCAAGTGCGAACCGACCCATCTCGTCGCCGTTGGCGGTCGTGTTGGCTTCGGTGCCAGTTAGACACCTGACCGCGCGGACCGCCGGGGTAGGGCATCTGTTGGCGGCAAGCGAGCGGGAGAAGTCGGCGAGCGCGTAAGTCGGCCCGCGAGAGCCGAGACCAGAGATTCAGCGCCCGGTCGCGGCGACTTCGTGCCCACAATACGCTACATAAGTCGTCACGACCGTACCCCGGCTCGGAGTCGTTTTGGTAACGTGCGGATCGTGTTGCGCGACCGCTCGGCAGGCGACATCATCGGGCCTCCCCCGCTCTCATTGTTAGGCCCGACATGAGGTTCTTTCACGAGTCGTTGCCCCAGCGAATCCGCTTCGCGAGCGGTGAGTCACGCGAGGGGTTGGCAGCCGAGCTGGAAGTACTCGGAGCCACGCGTCCGATGCTGATAGCGGCCAACGCGGAGCGAGCACTCGCGCTCAAGGTTGTTTCGGAAGTCACCGTCGTGGCTCATCACGAGAACGTGGTGATGCACGTCCCGCTCGAGGTAGCCGAGGAGGCGCGAGAGGTCGCAACCGCCAGCAAGGCAGATGTGCTCGTGTCGGTCGGTGGAGGCTCCGCTACCGGACTGGCCAAAGCCATCGCACTCACCACCGGCTTACCGATAGTCGCCGTCCCGACCACCTACGCCGGTTCCGAGGCGACAAATGTCTGGGGCATCACAGAGCAGAATCGTAAGACAACCGGTGTGGATGATCAAGTCCTTCCACGCGCGATTGTCTACGACGCGGAGTTGACACTCTCACTGCCGGCTGGATTGAGCGTCGCTTCGGGCTTGAACTCGCTCGCGCACGGTGTTGATTCGCTCTGGGGACCGCGCCGGTCTCCGATCAGCGACGTCCTCGCAACAGAGGCGATTCGTGCGCTAAACACCGGCCTACCGCAAGTGCAGGCGCAGCCCGACGCAGTCAATGGCAGAGAACAGGTGCTCTACGCCGCATACCTGGCTGCTGCCGCGTTCAGCTCCGCCGGCTCCGGCCTCCATCACAAGATCTGCCACGTCCTCGGTGGCATGTTCAACCTTCCGCACGCGCAGACCCACGCAACCGTCCTCCCCTATGTGCTCGCGTTCAACGGGCCTGCCGCGCCTGACGCCTGCGTCAGAATGGCGTCGGCTTTCGCCTGCACCACTGCGCTCGAAGGACTGCAGCGTCTGCGCCGTACCGTCAATGCACCGAGCGCCTTGCGCGACTACGGTATGAGCCGGGATGGCATTCCCGCCGCGGCTGCCACGATTTGCGAGTCAGTGCCGGCGAGCAACCCTAGGTCCGTGTCGGAAACCCAACTCGTAACCCTCCTCGAAGCTGCGTGGGCAGGAGCAGACCCCTCGGGCAATTCTCGACTCTGAGGTCTTCGCACAAGGCGGCAAGACCCAGGTGACTCATTGGTCACTCCGGCTCGAATGGCGGAGGCTGTACGAGCTGCGCAAGCTCAGGTGAATGATCAGCAATGATCTGTTTACACCGATCCATCGCCGGAGAGCCCAATCGCCTGTAGAGGTCGACGAACAGCTTCCGCGCGTGGGCCCTGGGCCAGTCCGCTGGAAGCATCTCAACCGGGAGATCAGGCTCGAGATCGGGAAACTCGCGCCACTCATCAAGCAGCTTTGTCCGGGCGACCAGCGCCTCTGATGGACTCAAGCTCTTGCTGCGCACTGCCGGACGAAGCGAACCGAACTCCTGCTCAAAGGCCACGTACTTGCTCCTCACGCCGGCCAGATCCCACGCCGATAACACGGGCAGGGTGCTGTGCGAGTCGACCTGCACCCGCATGACCGTCGCAAACTCGACCCCGAGGTCAGAGAGCACTTTGAGTGCGGATTCCTGTTCCTCCCACGGCGAACACCACAAGCCATCGTAGACGGCGACGAACCCCAGGACGCGAAGGTTCGTGCGAACAAAATGCCGGAGTTGGCGTTGTGCTTCCGGGACGGAGAAGGCAACCGTCGTCCAGTAGCCATCCCACTCGCGCGCGTCACGAGCGCCGAACGCGACCACCCTCCTGAGCGATTTCTCTATCAGCGCCGCCGGATCGTGGAGCCCGTAGAACGTGTTGCGTCCCCGCTTGGACGGCACCAGCAGACCTCGCTTTGTCAGTCGATTCAGCGCTGCCCGCGCTCCGGGTTCACTGACCCCGAACTCCGCAAGCAGCTCGACAAGCGCCCCTGAAGGAAGGTGTTCGTCGCGGCCAAACCAATAGTGACCCAACAGGGTCATTAGAAGGTGCTGCGGCGTGGTGCCGGCCTGACTGCGCGGCAGCTGCTGCTCGTGGGCCAGCGGCTCTGCCTTGGCGCCACTTAGCGGTGCACGCGCCGGGGTTTTGGCTGGCACGTTGGCGGCTGTCGTCATGAGCGAAGCGACCGACCGCTGACCGCGCTCGTCGGCCACTCGCCATCCAACATGTTGGTCGCACAGAGCATCAGCTCAAGTCTAGCCCCGCACTGGCCTCAGACAAGCGATGCAATAGTCACCAGTAGGCGGACCGATCGTCTTCTGTTTAGCAGTATGTCTGAGTACCCTCGTGTAGAGTCTCGCGTCGATGAGCTCTGCCAAGGCCTTTGAGGGACGCGTCGTCGTCGTCACCGGTGGCTCGCGTGGCATCGGCGAGATGATCGCCGAGGGCTTCGTCCTCGCCGGCGCGACCGTGTTCATCTCTGCGCGTCATGCCGACGCGTGTGATGCGACGGCCTCACGGCTGAGCACGCGCGGCATCTGCGTTTCGGTCCCAGGAGACCTCACACTTGCCGAGGACCGGGAGCAGCTGATCGCAACCGTCCGAGACGCCGGACCTCTCAACGTGCTTGTCAACAACGCCGGCGCGACCTGGGGAGCACCGATCGACGAGCATCCGCTGCATGCGTTCGACAAGGTTCTAAGCACGAACGTGACGGCCCTGTTTGCTCTCACGCAGGCGTCTCTCCCACTGCTCCGCGCCGCGGCGGGCGCCGGGGAGCCCGCGCGAGTGATAAATATCGGCTCCGTCAACGGTTCGCGCGTCCCGAAGGTCGACAACTTTGCCTACGCGGCATCCAAGGCGGCCGTCCATATGCTGACCCAGCACCTGGCATCAACACTCGCGCATGACGGGATCACCGTCAACGCGATCGCGCCGGGGCCGTTCCCGAGCAAGATGATGGCCCACGTACTTGACGACCCCGCAGCGGCGAAGGAGTTAGTCGCGGATGTTCCACTCGGCCGCATCGGCAATATCGACGACATCACCGGGCTGTGTGAATTTCTGGCCGGGCCACGGGCCGGCTGGATAACGGGCGCCGTGATACCGCTCGACGGTGGAGTCTCGCTTTAGCGGTCTCGCGCAGCGGCGCGCGAAGCCCCGCTAAGACGCTCAACCGAATGTGGTGTCAGGGCGTTGCCGCGAGTTCCGTGTTGATCGGCTCCAGCCGAGCGTGATAGGTCGCCTGTTCCGAAGCAAAGCTGGGGGGCACGAAGAAGTGAGAGCCGAGTTCCTCCAGCGGCTCGTCCACGGTCCACAAGCGCGGGCGCGACCATGCGTACTCGAATAGTGCCCCGCCGGGCGTCCGGTTGTAGAGGGACACGAAGTAGGTGCGGTCGCGCGGACCGATCCAGTCATCGTGGCCAAGGTCCTCGAGATGCTCGCGGAGCTCCTCTTGGACTTCCTCGTCGGCTACATCCCAGGCGCAGTGATGCACCGTGCCCTCACCAAGGGTCTGAGTCCCGGGAGGGCTGTCAGGATCCTCGACGAGCTCGACAAAACCGACGCGTCCGAGTGAAGGGTGGCCGATTCGCCAGCGGTGACTGCCATCGCCGACCGCGCCGATGCCTTCTTCGAGGTATGCACGCATAGGCCCGAGCTGTGAGACGCGAACGGTGACACCATGGTTCCCCAAGATCGCATGTGAAGCAGACACACCAGCTTCTTCCCACGTACGAGACGCATCACCGTAACCGTCGGCAACAAGGCCGTGGGGTAGCCCTGATGGATGCCGGAAGTGAATGCGCTCTAGGCCGTGCGCCTCGGTGACTTCGGCGTCGATCCCGGCGCCTCGCAGGCGATCGACCCAGAAGGGCACGGCCTCGATCGGGATCGACAGGTTGAGCCGTCCGATCTGGTTTGTGCCGAGTTGTCCGCGCAGACCCTGTTGCCGGACCGGAAAGGTCGTCAGCACGGTGCCGGCATCGCCCTCGGCATTGCCGTAATAAAGGTGGTAGATCGGGACACGGCCCTCATAGAGGCCCGTCTGTTTGAGCAGACGTAGTCCCAGCAAGCGGACGTGGAAGTCAAAGTCCTCTTGCGCCCCGCCGGCGCACGATGTGAAATGGTGGTTGCCTCGTACTGTCGCCATGTGTACCTCGCGCCTCCTCGCGACTTCAGACCTGCGTCGTCGCGGCCTCTGCGGCCCGGACCGCGGGGATGACCTCGTCGATAAAGCTGTCCAAGGTGAACCACGCCTCCTCAGACGTCATATCTCCGAACGGTGTCATGAGGATGAAATAATTCGCGACGCCACGCTGAGCTTGCTCGACGTAGTAGTCACGGATCGTGGCGGGACTGCCGGCCACGACCATGCCGGACTCAAACGGATCCGCGGCGAGCATCTGCTTCGCGAGCGGATTGTCCAATTCCGGAAGTTCCGTTTGAAGATGAGGAGAGAGCGTGCCGTGCGATCTCATCAGCTTCACTTTGTATTCCTCCCAGGCTCGTCGCCCGATCTCCTCGGCTCCCTCGTCGGTGGGGGCGACCACCAGTGCTTGGCTCTGGGCGATCCACGGCTCGGCGACATGCGGATTCTGATGTCCGGGTTGTTCGCGACTGGCCGCGCGCAACTCGTCATACCGTTCGCGCATCTCAAAGGGTATGGGCACGGGGAAAATGAAGTTGTGTCCGCCACGGCCCGCCGTCTCGACGTTGCCGGCCGACCAGAGCGGCGGATAGGGGTGCTGAACCGGCTTCCAAGGGAGCTGAAACTCGATGAAGTCGTAGAACTTCGAGCCTTCGCTAGACATGATGCCGGTCTCCCAGCCCGTCAAAAGCATTTTCAGGATGTCTTGGCTGCGCTCGGCCGCCTCCTCCGGGGCATGTCCGAAGAACAGATGCTCGAAGGGAGTTATGCCCTTGCCGACGCCGATCTCGAGTCGTCCGCCAGAGAGGACGTCCAGCATCGCCAGCTCCTCGAAGATCCTGATCGGGTGGTGCAGCGGCAGACAGACGACGGTGGGAATCAGCCGCAGGGTTGTCGTTTCACGTGCCAGAGCGGCGAGAAAGACAGGCTGAGACGGACTCACCGAGTAATCGTGGCCGTGATGTTCGGCGAGGTGGAAACCGTAGAACCCGCCCTCCTCAGCGCGCTTGAGCAGTTTGATGCGGTCGGCGTACGCGTCTTGGATCGTTCGTCCGTGATGAAGCTCGATGTGATCGAAGATCCCGAATTGGATGGGCATGCCGTCAGACTATCAGATAACCATCGTCGGCCACAACGATCGCGACGACTTATGCATGCTGTTAGTGACTTTTAGAGTCGAGGCACAGCACAGATTCGGCCAGCGCCACCGCAGGTACTCTGGCGCGCGCTCACAGGTATGGGGCGGTGGAGCTCCCAGCCAGCCGGTCGCGAACCAGAATGAGTGGGTAGGGCCGGCTCAAGGTGGTCGGTCCTCACGCTCATCACGCTGCCAGCTGTTGTACGAACTCCTGAACCGCCCGGGTGTAGAGCTCCGGCTGATCGGAGCTGACCACGTGTGCCGCGTCGGGAATCACCACCAGCTCACAGGTGGGCGCGTAGTCGCAGTAGTTCGGGGCCAACTCAGGCGGTGTCAGCAGGTCCGCTTCGCCGAAGATCAAACGCATCGGCAAACTGAGCTTCCGTAGCCGTTGACGCAGTGCGTCGCGATCCACTGAAAGTGACAGACGGTTGACGAAGTCCCGCTGTCGGCGTGCGACATCGGGCTCTGCCGGCCGTGTTTTGCGGATTCGTTCGGGGTGACGGAAGAGGCCGCGCCGAATAGTCTCCATGTCCGGCGGAGTCCACCCGACCGGGCGGAACGCAGCGGGCGACTCGAGGACAAGACCTGAGATCCGATCAGGGTGGCCAAGGACGAGATGGAGCGCAACTGCACCGCCGAAGGATGTTCCGTGTAACACAAACCGCTCGAGCCCGAGCGCGGCAATCGCGCCGTCAAGCTGATCGCCGAGCTCGTCCAGCGAAGCCGCAGTATCAGCTCCACACTCGACCCGAACCCGGGCATCTCAATTGCGATCAGTTGGTGGGAACGCGTAAGCAGGTCTGTACCAGCAGACGGGTAGAGCCCGAACCCACCGTGAAGCCAGACAATCGTTTGGCCATTGCCAGCCGTTATGTAGCGCAGACCGCCTGTGCCGGCGATTTGCGCAACTGAATATTCGACCTCTGTCAATGCCTTAGAGCTCGGCCGCGTCGACGGCATGGAGGTCAAGGATCCCTCGGATCTCCTCGGGGGCCACACGGCCGTAGCCGCACACGCTGCCGATCCCGAACTCCGACAGGTATTTCTTGGCGAGGTCCCGTCGGCGCCGGTATTCCTGGATTCCGTCTGTGTGATGGACCAGGCCCAGGAAGACCCGGGTGTCTCCAATGTCGAGATCTGCGAGGGGAGCGAAGAACTTCTCATCCGGTTCTGCGACGACCGGCATGTGAATGTAATCAACGTGACGCTTGGTACTCCGGACAACTTCGTTCGAGAAGCGCACGCAAAGGCCCAGATCTTCCATCGCGACCGCGGGCCAGCCGCCCCACGTGCCGAAACACCAATGGAAGCCGAGCAGGACACCTTCAGGTACGACGTCCCCGAGTGTCCCGAGGTCGGAGAGATGGCGCTCAATCTTCTGCTCGACAGTGAGTTTCGGATACCACTTCATGGCGTTGCCCTCTCCCATCCCTATGTCGACCACTTCGTTGGCGCAGTCCCACTGGATCACCAGATCGCTCGCGGGAGCAACTTCCAGAACCTTTGCGATCTCCCTCCTGATGCCATCCCGGTAGGCGGCGTAGGCCTCGTCCCATTGATCGGGGTCGTCGAAGTACGGGTCGACCGCTGAGTGTGGTGACGGATGCTTCTGGAATCGAAGGTCTGCGGGAAGCCTTCCTGCCGTGCGAAGCCGGGCAAACTCTTGGTAGGAGTCGACCGCAAAGTCCCCGTAGAGCAGATTGTCGAATTTCAGGGTGTGGCCAGGCTTGATGCGGAAGTTCCAGATTCCCTCGAAATCGGTCGGCGGCGGCCCGTCAATGGCCGGTGGTGCCACTATCGTTCGCCCGGCGGCACCAGGCTCTCGTCGAGGTCCGGCTGCTTGGAGTAGACGAATTCAGGCAACATCGGCGTCCAGAGCTTCCGGTCGCCGAACTCTCCGTCGGGCACCCGGCCGGCGTAACCGCTAGCGAGCGACCGGCAGCCAGGAAAGTCTCCTCGGCGTCGGCGAAGGGGAGGCTGCCCACCAGCAGAACGCGAGCGTCTCTCGGCTTCATTGTCTGTGCTCCTATCCAGTGAATCGCTTCAGAAGGTATGCCGGCCGTCACCGATAGGAGATCATCGATTCGACGATCATCTCGGCGTTGTCCGGGGTGCTGATCTCGAATCCGTAGAGCTTCCCGTACTTGGGGCGCAGCGCGTCCGTCGCCAGCCCCGTCACCTGCGACATCCACTCAACCATCAGCACCGCATGGTTATCGTGCTCAGCGAGGCTCGCCCCGTCAGCGAATTGCGCCTTCGTCATCGCCGTTGCAACGGCGTCGTCGAGATCATCCAGAAACCTGGTGTAGAAACGGATGTCCGCCTTTGATCCGATGTTTCCGTGGCCGCCCACAAGATGCGTCCAGTCCAGCGCACCAAGCTGGACGACATTCGGCCGGTAGTACACGTCAGTTCTCTGAGACAGCGAACCTTCGGAACGGCGGCTCGTCCGGGTTGACGAGGTCTGGAAGATGCGCAACCTGCTCCGAAGCCAGCAACCAGGATACCGGCGTCGTCGGTGTGCGACGCGCGGGTGAACCCGTCGAGCCTGACCGTCATACCCTCGAAGTCGAAGTCGCCCTTCGGCCACTTGACTACCTCGGTTGGCGCGGGGAGGCCGCTTCAGCAGCCGCATCTTCTCTGCCGTCTCTTCGGAGGCGATGATGCGCACCGTTGCCCCCGCCTCACTGGAAGCGCTAAGCAGAGCCTCGATGCCCAAGAGGTGGTCGGCATGATACGTGCGAATACACGACACCAGTCACTGGCAGGCTCGTCACTTCGCGGATCGCCGACAAAACGTTCTCCCCCTGCCGGTCTGGGGGATCAAACACGAGTACGCCTTTGTCCCCCACGTGGAACGTGCAGGTATAGAAGCCCCCGCCCCACCAGTACGTCCGGTGGGTCAGGCGCTGAACGAAATACGGCTTCGTGAGGTTGAGCTTGAAGTACTCGCCGACTTTCACGTCGGGCGCCAGCAACTCCGTCGGCGACGGGGCGACATAGCTCGCTCCTACCGTCGACGGGGCCTCGGCATAGTGCGTTTCGTCCTGACACATGTCTGGTAGTTCCTCTCCTCCGCGTTTACGAGCGGCCTACATCGCGGTCATGCCGCCATCGACCATGAAGTCCACGCCGGTGACGAACCCGGCTTGATCAGACGCCAGGAACGCCGCCAGTGCTGGATGTCCTCTGATTTGCCGACACGATCGACGAGCAGTTGCTCGATCAAAGCCTCCTCGGCACCCGGAATGTGGAAGTAATCGCGGATCGCAGCAGGCGTCTTGATCGGCCCTGGGCTGATCGTCACTGCGCGAATCCCATGCGGCGCGCCGTCCGTCGCGAATGCACGTGACATCGCGAGTACTCCCCCCTTGGTCGCGGCATGGCCGGCCATGCCGACGCCGCGAGTGGACACGTGAGCCGTGATCGACGCCGTGCTGATCACGACGCCGCCCTGCTTCGCCAGGTGCGGCCACGCAAACTTCGTGACGTAAAAGACCAGATCCAGTTCATTACGGATGGTGTAGTGCCAGTCTTCGATCGAGTAGTCGTCCATCAAGCCGAACTTCGGATCGGAAGCGTTGTTGAAAACAACATCGATCCGTCCATGGATCGCGGCCGCTTGCTCAACCCACGCCTCGGCCTGGTCAACGTCGCCGAGGTCGACTGGAGCCATGCCGGTCATTTCGCCGCCGAACCCCTTTACGGTTGCCACCGTCTGCTGATTGCCTTCGGCGTTTAGGTCGCAGCCGACGACCAAAGCTCCCTCCTGCGCGAACCGTATGGCGGAAGCAGCGCCCTGGCCGCTCGCCGTTCCGGTGATCAGCGCGACCTTCCCTTCCAGCATCCCACTCATCAGATGTTTCTCCCTCTTGCTCTGGTGGCGTCAAGATGCACGCGACCGGCTCCTGACATGACCGGCGCTGCCTGCGGACAATCGTCCTGTCGCCGGAACCGGCGGCTCGGGCGGCGGAACAATACCACGAATACACCATCTTCGCATGACGATCGCTACGGCTTATGACGTCTGTAGTTGGACGATCCCGGCTGCGCCGCCTTGTAGGCCGCCTTCGGTGAACTCACGCGTGACGCGGTCGATCGCCCGCCGTCAGTCACGCAACAGCTGTGCTCGCCCAGCAGATCGAGGCCCCTATGTGGCTCAGTTCGCCTCGACATGCTCGCCCGATGTGGGTTCTGAGGATTGACGCAATCACGGATTCAGGCATGGAGCATCTGCCGCGTGGGCGTCTGGCCAGGCTGCCGACCGGCGCGCAGGTCTACCGATGTTGTGGCGCCGCCGGATGGTCGAGGTGATGACCGTGAGTGATCGATCTGAAGCGAAAAGCTGTTGGCCGGAGGCTGCTCGATCGGCTTAACTCCGTAGCAGGAAAGCGAGCCGCTTCGGCAATGGTGTCGGGGCTGTGGACGAGGAGAGGTCTGAATGACGCTGGGCACGCTCGCCAGAGGCAACCTAGCGACGCTGGCCGAGGACGCGATCGCGCGACACGGCGATTACGAGTCGATGTTGTTCGAGGGGTGCTGGTACCGCTCGGCCGACCTCTTCGAACGGGGGCGGCGGCTTGCCGGCGGTCTTGCCGAGGCTCGGGGTCGCGCCTGGCGATCGGGTCGTCGTGAGCATGGCCAATTGTCCGGAGGTGACTGTCGCCTATCAGGCGCTGTGGCGAGCGGGAGCGGTCGTAACCCCGGTGAGCTTTCTGCTGCCCGCACCGGAGCTCCGGCACGTGCTCGCCGACTCGGAAGCTGTCGCCGTGATCACAACCCCAGAGTTCGTCGACAAGGTTCGCGAGGCGACGGATGGCGTGCCAACTGTTCGCTTCGTCATCTGCCATGGCGAGGCGCCAGCCGACCTCGTCTCTTTCGCGTCGCTCGAGGCGAGCGAGCCGCTGGCGATCGTCAGCCGAGCTGACAACGACCTCGCTGCACTGCTCTACACCGGCGGGACCACGGGCCGGGCGAAGGGTGTGATGCTGTCGCACGCCAATCTCTACTACTCGAGCCATGCGGGTTACGAGGAGTCGCACGTCGAGGGACTCTGTCACTTCCTCCACACCCTGCCTCTCTCTCACTCATACGGTTTGGGAGTGACCATCTCGACAGCGTTCTACACCGATCGTCCGGTGGCTGTCCTGCTGCGCTGGTTCGACGCGCCCACCTTCCTAGATCTAGTCGAGCAGCAGCGGATCGAACTGAGTGGCGTGGTGCCATCGATGCTACAGCGGCTACTCGGTGAGGACCTCGAGGCCCGCGAGCTGGCGTGCCTGCGCTACATGATCTGTGGAGGTGCGCCGCTCGCCCCTGCGATCGCTGCCGAGTTCGAGCGCCGCGTACCCTCCTGCTCGATCCGCCAGGGCTACGGGCTGACGGAGACCGCGACGCTGATCTCGGCAAATCCTCCTGGCCGTGAGCGCGCGGGATCGGTAGGCCTGCCGGTGCCAGGCACCACAGTGGTGATAGTCGACGACGCCGGCAACGAGGTTGTGACGGGAGAGCCGGGCGAGATCTGCGCGAGTTCTCCAGGAGTCATGCTCGGGTATTGGCGCTCACCCGAGGTGACAGACCACACGGTGCGCGCGGGTCGTTGCTACACCGGAGATATTGGATACGTCGACGACGACGGCTACCTGTATGTCGTCGATCGTAAGAAGGATCTGATCATCCGCGGCGGCTTCAATGTGTATCCGCGCGACATCGAAGATGCCCTGATGGAGCACCCCCAGGTGGCCGCCGCGGGCGTCGTTGGTCGCCCGGACGAGCGCAGCGGCGAGGAGGTCGTTGCCTTCGTCGCCCTCACGGCCGACGCTGGCGTTACCGCACACGAGCTGATCGATTGGTCCAAGGACCGCCTCGGCGGCTATAAGTACCCGCGAGAGATCCACATCGTCGACGCGATGCCCCTGACCTCGGTCGGGAAACTGGACCGCAAGGTGCTGCGCCAGCGCGTCCGCGGGTCATGAGCCAGCTCAGCACCGCGCCGGTCGTCGAGATCGACCCGCTGGCTCTGAACCAGGACCCGTACCCGATTTACGCGGAATTGCGCCGAGACGCCCCGGTCGCGTTCGCGCCCGCGCTCGGCGTGCATCTGGTGACGCGGTACGCGGACGTGAGCGCAGTCGCCTCCGATCCTGAGAACGTTCTGCTCTCGGGGCGGGGGAACTACGCCCGGGGATGAGATCGTTGGTGAGACACTGATGCGCAAGGACGGACAAGAGCATCGCCTCGAACGCCGCGCTCTCGACGCCCCGCTCAAGCCGCGCGTCGTGCACGATCACTGGGCACCGATATTCGAGGCAAACGCTCGAAACCTGCTCGCCGACATCAGCGAACGCGGCGAAGCGGACCTGCTGGCCGAGTTTGCCCGCCCGCTTGCGGCGCGAAACCTGCTCGCGTACCTGGGATTCGATGGCGTATCGACGCCTGAGCTGATCGATTGGTGCGAGGGAATCATCGACTCTTCCGGGAACTACGTGGGAGACCCCGATGTTCGAGCACACGGGCTCCGCGCCCGTGAGGCTGTCATCGCCGCGGTGGACGACGCGGTCGCGCGAGTCAGCGCGACACCTGACGCGTCGGTGATTTCAGCGATGGTCCATTCCGGCCACGTGATGACCTCGCAACAGATCTACAGCGACATCATGATCACGATCGGCGGCGGCCTGAACGAGCCGAGCCACGCATTCTCGACCGCGACGTTCGCGCTGCTGACGCGCGCCGAACAGCGTCAGGCCGTCGAGAACAATCCAGAGTTGTGGGAGCGGGTGTTCGAAGAGGCCGTGCGATGGGTCTCGCCGATCGGCATGCTGCAGCCGCGCAGGGTGAGCTGTCCGGTTGAAATCGGTGGAACCCAGTTGCAGCCGGGCGATCAGGTTGCTCCGGTGATCGCCTCCGCCAACCGCGACGAGCTGATTTACCCGATCCCGGATGTGTTCGACCTGTGGCGGCCGGCCATGCGCCACCTGGCGTTCGGCAAGGGCCCCCACTTCTGCGCCGGAGCACCGATGGCGCGCTCGCAGGTGGGAAGCGCCCTCCCGTTGGTCTTTCAAGAGCTTCGCGGACTGCGTCTCGATCCCGAGCACGAGGTACCGTGGCGCGGCTTCATCTTTCGCGGCCCAGCGAGCCTGCACGTCCTCTGGAGCGCCTGAGAGCTTCCGCGCTCACCATTACGCGCCGCGACGGTGCCAGCCGTCCGGCTCAGCGCGTCTCAAAAACAGCGGTCGACGGCTGGGGCTCTGCGTCGGTGGCTTCTCGGTAGATGTGCAGGGCCCTCAAAACCGGTGCGTCACTGAGTATGAACAGGTCAGCCTGCGTTTGGGCCAAGTGGTCCACTGCCGCCCAGGACGGTGTCACGAACACGTCACCGGCATCCCAGTCGAAGCGGGTGCCGTTAATAACGCTCTGTCCCGAGCCACGAAATACGACGTAGACCGAGCTTCCGGTCTTTCGGGTCGTCTGGGTGCGCTGGCCCGGATACAGCCGCGTCATTGCACAGTCCAGCGTCGAGACGACCGGACCGCCCGTGGCTGGATTGAGATACTCGACGGTTGCCTGGGGCCCGCCGTTCAGTTCGTGCAATTGTTCGAGCCGATCGTTGATATGCGTATATGCGTAGCGCAAGAGCGGTGAATGCGACGGGTTCAGCCCCGAAACACCGACCGGCGCCAGACCCGCCGAGCCCCACGCGAGCTCCGACAGGTTGTGACCGACGACAGGCTGACGTTCGTCCGGGTGGTTCTCGAAGAAAACGGCTTCAAGCGTCGTCATAAGCGGCAGATCGAGCCCGTCGAACCACACCATCGGCTCACTGCCGTAATTGTTGTGGTCGTGCCAGTTCCAGTTCGGCGTGAGGATCAGGTCTCCGGCCTCCATCTCGCATGCGTCGCCATCGACGGTCGTATACACGCCCGAGCCGACCATGACGAAGCGGATTGCGGAAGGAGAGTGTCGGTGCGCCGGTGCAGTCTCACCCGGGCCGAGATACTGGATCGCACCCCACAGCGTGGTGCTCGTGAAAGGCAGACCGTTGAGCCCTGGATTGGCGAAGGCCAGCACGCGCCTGTCACCGCCCCGCTCGATCGTGATGATCTCGCCCGCCCGCTTGGCTAACGGATAGGTTGTCTTCCAGGGCCAGAGCCATGGCTGCGTGGCAGGAAGTGGCACGTTTGGCATTAGCGCAGTCTGCATGCTCCACAGCGACTTGAGGTCACGCGCGGCGAGCGCCCCGCAGAACTCGTCGTACGCGACCTCGACGGTGTGAGCGTTGCGCGTTTCGATTGCTGTCATGTCTCCTCCTGACTGCTGTCTGGCGATTCCGAATGGAACAGCTCAAGTCGCGGTCGCAAAGCGGTTTGCCATGGCGCCTAGGCCCTCGACTCGCACCTCAACGACATCTCCATCTCTGATGTAGGACGGCGGGTCCATCGAATGACCCACGCCACCGGGAGTTCCGGTGGCTATCAGATCACCCGGCTCAAGTGTTGTGATGCTGGAAATGTCGGCTATCAGTCGCGACGCGTCGAAGACAAGGTCTGCAAGCTGCGCACGCTGGCGTGACTCGCCATTCACCGTCAGCTCGAGCGTGGCGTCATCGGGAGTGAACTGATCAGGAGTCACCACATAGGGACCGACCGGCGTGGCGCGCTCGAGGTTCTTGCCTGCGAACCATTGCAGCGAGCGGTACTGCCAGTCGCGAAGCGTGAGGTCGTTCATCAGGGTGTAGCCGCCGATGTACTTGTGAGCTTCGCCGACCTCGATGTCACGGCCGCCGCGACCGATGACCACCACAAGCTCCCCCTCGTAGTCGACCTTATCCGAGACCTTCGGCAGGTCGATTGAAGCGAACGGGTCGGTGAGTGTGCGCGCAAGCTTTGAGAAGAGCGTTGGATACGCAGGGACCTCCCTGCCCATCTCCTCGATATGGGCCCGATAGTTGAGACCGACGCAGAACACTGCCCCGGGCGTCTGGACCGGAAGACGCAGATCCGTTTGACGGTATGAGAGCCATCTGTCGCCATCTGTCGCGTCGCGGAGAGCCGACAGCGCGGCATCGCCGGCGCGCAGCAGCTGGCCGACGTCAGCGAATTCGGGCACCGGCGCGGCGTGCTCACCCCGTATGACAGCAGCGCTGACCCCGTCTGCAAATGCGAGCGTGGCGAGTATCACTTGATTTCGGCGTCGGTTTCGATTGACGACAGGCCGCATCGACACGACCCGTGCACTGATGAAAGTAAAGCCGTGAGCGCTCTTTGACGCCAACAGTTTTCAGGTCTCGATCGATAACAACTCGGCATCGCAAACGGCCGTCCAGAGCCCGGTTGCGCCCCTATTATGCGGACACTCATGAGCGAATCCCGGAAAGGCGGCGAAGCGAATTTGCAGGTCCGCGAGCAGGTGCCGGTGGTCATCGTCGGCGGTGGGCCCTGCGGACTGACTGCTGCGCTTCTGCTCGAACAAGCGGGCGTCGATTTCGTGCTGCTCGAGCGACGCGACTTCACCACGCGTGTTCCCCGGGCGCACCTCCTGAATGTTCGCACGATGGAGATCTTTCACGACATCGGCGTAGCGGACGACATCTATGCTCGTTCCCCACCAGAGGACCGCTGGCACCGGGTGTGCTGGTATACGTCGTTGGCTGGCTCGACCCCAGTTCATGGCCGCAAGATTGGCGAGGTCCATGCTTGGGGTGGCGGACCTGATCGTGAGCGCTACGCGCGAGCGAGCCCGCGGGCGTTTGCCAAACCTGCCCCAGATCCGCCTCGACGCAGTCCTGTGGAAGCACGCAGAACGGCGCAGTCCCGGGCAGATCCGGCCGCACCAGGAGGTTGTTGATCTGCGTCCGGATGCCGATGGTGTCACCGTTCGGGTCCACGACCGCCAGAGTTCCGAGACCTACTCGATGCGAGCACGCTATGTGATCGCCGCCGACGGTGGACGCAACTGCGCTCGGAGCCTCGGTGTCAACCTAGAAGGACCACGTGCCATCCGCGAGATCACGAGCTTGTACTTCGAAGCAGACCTGAGCGGGTGTGCGCACGATGAGGCGCTGCTGACCTATTTCATCAGCCCGATCGGGCAGGGTGGACCAGCTGGCACGCTTCAGGCCCTGGGTCCCACCCACTGGGCAAACCGGTCATCGGAGTGGCTGCTCGGGCTGCAGGGCGTTTCGCGCGGCACCAGTCCGGACCAGCTCGTTGAGCTCGCTCGCCACACACTCGGAATCGACGATCTGCAACTGAATGTGAAGGCCATCAATCACTGGACATTTGAAGGCGTGGTGGCCGATGGGTTCCGCGTCGGCCGCGCCTTCCTGGTCGGCGATGCCGCTCACCGCCATCCGCCCACCGGCGGCCTGGGCCTCAACACTGGTGTGCAGGACGTGGCTAACCTCTGTTGGAAGCTGGCGGCTGTAGTGCGCGGCTATGCCGGCGAAGCGTTGCTCGATACTTACGAGGCTGAGCGCCGACCGGTGGCCGCATTCAACGTCGAGCACTCACTGCGCAACGCGAGCAAGCATCCCGGCATCGCCGCTGCGATGGGGCTGCGGGCTGGCCAGCGCGAAGAGGATGGCTGGCGCGAGGTCGAGATTTGGGCGAGTGATTCGCCGGAAGGTGAACGCAGGCGGGCGGCAACCGCTGCGGCCGTCGCCTCCAACGCTGAGGACTACAGCCAGCTTAACGTCGAGGCGGGCTTTGCCTACCAAACCGGTGCGTTGATCTCGGATGGAACGCCAGCCCCGATTCGACCTGAGGAGTCACCGATCGAGTTCGAGCCAACCGCAAGACCGGGGCATCATCTTCCACACGTTTGGCTGCAACGCGGCGAAACAACCGTCTCGACAGTCGATCTCGTGTCCGCGGAGGGCTTCACATTGTTCGTGGACGCGGGCGTCGCCGACAGTTGGCGCGCTGCCGCAGTCGGCGCCGGGAACGAGACTGGCTGCCCGCTCCGCGTGGTCGTCATCGGACGCGAGCTGTCCGAGGGTGACGAGTTTTCAGATGCTCAAGGACAATGGGAGACGATTCGCGGTACGAGCAGCAACGGAGTCGTGCTCGTGCGTCCTGACAAGCACATTGCGTGGCGCGCGGCGCCCGATTCGGCGGTGCGTCAGAGTTCGTTGGAGGCCGCCGTGCGACAGGTGCTGCAGGGAATCTCTGAGTCCGACGGCATGACCGGCGACCGCACCCCGATCACGGGCATCGAAGAAGCCGCAGCCGCGCTGCGCGGCTGACTGAACCGACTCTAGGGTGGGCGCGAGCGACCACCCTAGAGTGAGAGACCACGGTCGATCGGGATCACGACGCCGGTGATCCAACTTGCGCCCGGCCCTGCAAGGAACTCGCACAGCCCGGCGATGTCGTCTGCCCGACCGGCTCTAGCTCTAGCTGTATGCGTAGTTCTCCATCGGCGGGGCACGCACCCCGGTGATCGAGCCGATGTTGATCACGCGCGCTGGAGTGTCATCCTCCGCCGACGCCCGCAAGTGCGTCGGGAAAGCCTGCGTGAGCGCGAAGACTGCTTTCAGATTGACCGAGAGGATGTGATCGAAGTAGTCCGGCGGGTATTGGTCAACCTGGGCGTGGCCGGTAGCTCCGGCATTGTTGATCAGGACATCCAAGCGATCGGTGCGTTCGCTGACCGCGTCGACCAACCTCCGCCGACCTTCCTCGCTTGCGACGTCAGATGGCACAGAGATGCACTCACCGTGCGCACCGAGCATTTGAGCCGCCGCGTCACAGACTTCTGCGTTCCGCGCTGCGATGAAGACAGTTGCCCCAGGCGTGACGAACCTCTCGGCGATCACTAAGCCGATGCCTCGCGAGCCGCCTGTGACGACAGCCGTGCGACGCTGCTGCGGTTCCGCGACCGTCGTCACGGTCGCAGGATGATCTTGAGCACGTCCTGCTGCTTCTGCGAGAAGATCGAGAACGCCTCCTCGAGTTCGCTCAGCGGCATACGGTGCGTAACCAGCGGACTCGGATCGAGCATCCCCGCCTCGAGCAGGCCCATGAGCCTGGGCATCTGGGTCACGTCGGTTAGTCCGCCCTTGACTTTCAGGCTCTTCATGTTGACCGTCTGCATGGGGAATGCAAAATCGTCCCCGGGGTAGGCACCGACAAGTGACATCGTCCCGTCGAGCTTCACGACCTTCGAGGCCGTCTTGATCGATTCCGGGGTTCCGGCTGTCTCCACAACCGCCGTGACGCCATGCCCGCCGGTGAGCTCCTCGACCTGGGGGACAACGTCGCCCAGGTCGGAATCGATGGTGTGAGTGGCGCCCATCTCCAGCCCTGTCTTCAGGCGATTCTGCCGCCGTCCGATCAGGATGATCTTTGTCGGGCCGTAGAGGCGCGCAACGTGAACGGCCGACAGGCCGACGGGCCCGGCACCGATCACAGCCAGGGTGTCGCCCGGGCCTATTCCCGCCTCGCTGACCGCGTAATAGCCGGTCATGAGCATGTCGCTGAGCAGCACGGCCTTTTCGTCGCTGACATGGTCCGGGATCTTGACGAGTCCCTGGTCCGCGTTCGGCACGCGCACATACTCGGCCATTCCTCCCGGAAGGTTGCCGAAGGACGCGCCGCTGCCGAACAGCCCCGAGTTGAAGCAGAAGCCGTTGTGACCGTCGTCGCAGTTTGCGCACTGACCGCAATACGACACCGGCGGTGGTACTGCCCGATCACCCGGCTTCAGCGTGGTCACGGCATCGCCAACCTCTTCAACGACGCCACAGAATTCGTGGCCGAATATCCACGGAGGAGAAGGTGGGAGGAATCCCTCCGTGAAGTGCACGTCGCTCGTACAAATGGACGCGGCCGTCACCTTCATGATCACGTCCGTGCCGTTCTGAAGCTCCGGCAGTGGCGCATCCTCCAGGGCGACTTCACTTCCCTTGATGAATCCTGCGAGCATTCCACTGCCTCTCTCTCACATCAGTCGGTCGCTGGCGTTTTGTTCAATCCGACACCGGAGCGTAATTCGCCGCCTCCTGTCGGCTCCAATGCCTTCTCGTTGGGTGGTGATAACTCACTGGTATTGCCGCGTTCGCGGGTCAGCCCTCGCTGGGGCGGTGCCCGAACGTGCTGTTGTAGTTCCGCTGCTGGGCATCGGGCAGAAAGCGCTTCTCGATCCGGCGTACCTCCGCTGTACCGACGAGGTCGACGGTCGGAGCACGGCCCCACCGCCCGCGTTGCGCGCGCTCGAACCACGCCTGCGAGCCGGCTTCGCCGCTCTCACGCAACTCGTGCAGCACTTCCCACGCAGCCTGGGCGCCAGCCGCCGACGTGAGCGTCGGCACAAGCACGGCACTGGCACCGAGCTCCTGTAGCTCCTCGAACGTTGGCCGCGGCTCGGGACCGCCCCAGATCGTTACCACCGGGGTGGGGATCGCCGTGCACACCACCTGCAGCTGCTCTTTTGACTGGACAGAGTTGAGCCACACAAGGTCGGCGCCACCATCGACCGCATAGGCTCTGCACCGCTCAAGCGCGTCATCAAAGGTGAGTCCCTCGCTTCCGATCGCGTCACTGCGCGCGCAGATCACGAAGGTGGGATCGATCTCGTCGCGCGCGCTGACGGCGGCTCTGATCTTGCCCACGGCCTCGGCGATGGGAATGCAGCGCCGGCCCGCCATGGTGCCCGACTTCTTCGGGGCCTCCTGGTCCTCGATTGAGACACCGGCGACTCCGCACCTCACGAATTCCTGCACTGCGTAGTGGACGTTCACCGCGTTGCCGTAACCGGTGTCGGCATCAACCATGATCGGAATGCCGGCGCGGGCGGCCAGGTGCCTGGCATGATCGACGGCGTCTCGCAGTGCCACCGCCCCGTTGTCAGGCGACGCATACAGGAACCACGAAAGCTGCGAGCCGGCCAGGAAGAACGCATCAAAACCGACCTGTTCAGCCATCAGCGCATAGAGCGGGCTGAAGCCACCCGGGATGATGAGCAGATCATCGGCCGCGAGCCGAGCCCGCAGTCGCTCACGTAGCTGCGTCGGGCTCGCACGCAGCGTCATTTCAGTTCCGAGACGCCGTGGTCCGGTTGGGGCGGTGAGGCGCGCACGGCGTCCGGATCCGCCTCCGGGGGTCGCCGCAGGTCGAACCGATCCCGTGTGGTGCACCACAGGTCCCGTCCCATCCGCCCTACCGCGTCCAGTATCTCCGGCCGGATCCGGTAGCCGTCGAGAACCTCATCGCGCACGTGAAAGCGCGTGACGGTCGCGACGATCACCGAGTTGGTCGGTACCTCATCCGAGCCGAGTTCGACGATCGTGCGTACCCGGCATTCGAGCGAAGCAGGCGCCTCTGCGACTCGCGCCGGCCGAACGTCGTCACACGGAGCTGGCGTCACGCCTACCACCGCCCACTCGTCGACCGATGGTGCAAACTCCGCGCTGGTCTGGTTGGCCTGTACGGCGAGCTCGTAATTGACGACGTTGATCACGAACTCGCCGGTGTCCTTGATGTTCCGCAGCGAATCCTTGTTCACGCCGCTTCGACTCCCAGGCCCGATCGCTACGGTCGGCGGCTGGGTCGAGAAGGCGTTATAGAAACTGAACGGCGCCAGGTTACGACGCCCCGAAGCGTCCTGTGTCGAAACCCACGCGATCGGCCTGGGACCTACCAGACCGTTCACCAGGTCGAGTACGTCACGGCGCCTGAGCGTCGCGGGATCGATCAGCATCGCCTGTGACCTCCGTGTCCGCGGGTCTCTTGCTAGGCAATTTCTGCGGCCGCGACCGGTGCGATCCGCAGCAGCCGCTCCACGTTGCCATGGGCGATCTTCTCACGGTCGGCTGGGCTGATCGGGGCATTTTCGAGAAACTGCACGCCCTCGACGTTGTCAGCGAACGGGTAATCCACGGCGAACATGATTCGGTCTACGCCGACTGCCGCCACCGCACACTGGAGCGGTGGAACGTAGAAGTAACCGCTGGTTGTGATGTGAAAGTTTTCCCGGAAGTACTCCCCGACTCGGCGCTCGAGGTTCTTTGCGGTGGCGCTCAGGAACCAGTCCGCGCGATCGAGCGAGAATGGGATGTTCTCTCCGAGGTGACCGATGATGATCTGAAGGTTAGGAAAGCGGTCGAAGACGCCACCGAGGATTAGTCGCAGGCAGTGCAGCCCGCCCTCGCAGTGCCAGCCCCAACCGGCCCAAGCGAGTGCGTGGTTAACCTCGGGCGCGAAGCCCGAGTAATAGGCCTCCATTACGACCGGCGGTGGGTTGCGAATCGTCAGATAGATCGGAACGTCGAGCTTCTCGGCAGCCTCGAAGATGGGCCAGAAGAACTGATCGTCCAGGAAGCGCCCGCGGACGTGGCCGGGAATCATCGCGCCCTTGAGCCCAAGACCAGTGACCGCGCGCTCCAGTTCTTCGGCGGCGGCTTCGGGTTGTGCCGTTGGCAGGGTCGCGAAGGCGGAGAAGCGATCGGGGTTGGCCTTGATCGCCTCGAAGGCCGTGTCGTTGGTCAATCGCGCCAAACGCACCGCCTCCTCAGGCTGGTCGACCATGTCCTGTACCAGCCAGGTGGGCATGGATAGGACCTGCACGTCGATCCCGGCCGCGTCCATGTCGGCGAGCCGTCCCTCACCCCAGTCGGCCATCCGCTTGTATCCGGCCTGGTGCTCGATCTCCGGAATAGGCGACTCCCCAAGCGAAACGAAGTCCGGAAAGAAATGCTCCTCGATCGCGATATAGCGCATGGCTCTCTCCTTGGGTGGTGAGGCGCGCCAAGGTTAACTGAACCTTGGCCGCAGAATTATCCGAGCCTAACCCAGCCCCGTTGGCTGGGCCAATGCCTCTGAAGTAACGTTCTGATAACCGGCGGTTTGCGACGGTACGCAACGTCACGATTGCCCATTGCCGCCGGTTATCAGCACAGAACAAGAAGGTATTGGCCTGCCCCATCCGAGCGTTCTACGCTGGCCACGCTGCCACACGGTCGTCCTATCCGACTCTTCTCGCCGGCTGGAGATCGACTCAAGACTCGGCGACCGCGTCAGACAGCATCTGCAATGTGGTAGGTAGTGCCCATTGAGGAGGAGAGAGTGCATGTGGAGAGGTAAGTTTCAGCGTCGGATGACCGCTTCGGTGATCACCGCGCTTGTGGTGGCGCTTGTAGCTGCCGCCTACGGAAGTGCAAAGTCAGTCGCCGGGGCCGCCAAGGCAAGCGGACCAACGGTCGATATCTGGACCGCAGCGCCGATCAATACCGCAGGCGCGAGCGCGCCCCAGGCAAGTTCGGGAGTTCGAGCGGCCATCCGTTACATGAACGGTCACGGTGGTTTGGGGCCGCGTCATCAGAAGGTCGTGGTCAAGGTCTGCAACACGGAGCTAACGCCTCAGGGAGAGGCGCAATGTGCCCAGCAGGCTGCCGGCGATCCGAAGGCGATCGCCATCGTCGCGCCGATCATCGTGATCAACGTGGCTGAATTCACGAGCATCGCTCGGAAGGCGGGATTGGCGGTCATCGATCCTGCGGCAAGTGCGCCGGCCGATGTGACGAGCCCCATCAACTTCCCGATGGCAAGTGAGTATCTGGATGCTGCCGGCTGCGCTGTGCTGATGGCTAAGCAGCTGCACGTGAAGAACATTGGCTTCGCCACGACTGCAATCCCAGGTTCAGAGGGGATCGCGACTCTGGGCGTTAGCGCTGCGAAGAAGGCTGGCCTCAAGGCCGCTGGGGCGACGGTCGCCTTTCCCGTAACTACGACCGATATCGCCCCTTACGTCTCGCAGATGAAGGCTGAGAATCCTCAAGCCGTGAGTCTGACGGGTTCCCCGCAGGTGGTTGGTTCGTGGCTCGCGGCTGCCGCAAGCCTCGGCTGGTCGGTTCCGACGTGTGTCGGTGACCGACTGATCCCGAGCCAGCTTCTGGCTGGCGCCGGGGCGGCGGCGAAGAACTTCTATGTCGCCGCGTCATACCCGGACCCGTCGTGGAGCGGCTACCCGCTGCTAAAGGAGTTCCGCGCGCAGGCCAAGGCGGAGCAGAACGCCGGCGATGCGACCGCCAGCCTGGCGGCGAACAACAACTCCGAGGATGTGCTCGTCGGTTGGCTCGCCGGGCAGGCGCTGCAGCAGGCGGCTGCCAACGCGAAGGGCTCGCTCACCAAGAAGACGGTGCTGAAGGCAATGCGTCATACAACGGCGACATTCGGCGTCGGCAGCGGAGCCCTTCTCCCGCCGATGGACTTCGGCAAGCGCAATTCGAACAAGCAGTTCCCACGTCTGTTCAACACGACAATGTTCCTCAAGGTGTGGAGCGTGTCCAAGCAGGCGTTCGTCCGAGAGACCAAGGTCGGGACGGTCGACGGCAGCATCATCCCGTAGGACGCCCGCAGCTTCGGGGTCGGGCGCGAGTCCGGCCCCGAAGCATGGCATGGAGTAGCCGGCAAGTGATGGAGAGGCAATGACGAACGTCGTTCAGTACGCGCTCTTGGGACTTGGGCTCAGCGCGGTCTATGCGCTGCTGGGGCAGGGCATGGTTTTGATCTATCGCGGGTCCGGCGTGTTGAATATCGCGCACGGTGGGTTCGCGATGTTCGCTGCGTACCTCTACCTGCAGCTGCATGTGCCTGGAAACCTGGGCTCGTCGGCCACGACGCAGAGCGGTTGGCCGGAGGTGCCGTCGTTTATCGTCGCAGTGCTGGCCACGGCGCTGATTGGACTCGCCACTGACCAGCTGGTCCTGCAACGGATGCGCAAGGCCTCGCCACTCGCGCGCCTGATCGCCACCGTTGCGGTATTGCTCGTGCTAGAGGCTGCCGCAAGCCAGATCTGGGGAGCTGAACCGCCGTTTGTGCCGGCGCTTCTGCCCACGGGCATCCTGCACTTCGGCTCGAAGATCACGCTGCCCGCAAGCTACGTCTGGTTGCTGGTGATCGCTGTCGTGATCACCGCGGTGCTCACCGCTGTGTGGCGGTTCACCCGCGTCGGGTGGGTCACGGCCGCGGTTTCCCAGAACCAGCGTGGCGCCGCCGCCCTGGGGATCTCACCGAGCTTCGTGTCGTCAGCGACCTGGATGGTCGGAGCGGCACTGGCCGGCGTCGCCGGGATCCTGGTCTCACCGATCACGCAGGTGTCAGTCGGCGGGCTGAGCCTGCTTGTGATCCCGGTCATGGCGGCGGTCCTACTCGGCGGCTTCCAGTCGTTTCCGGCGACCCTGCTGAGCGCCTTGGTGATCGGTGTCGCTCAGACCGTCGCCCTGAACTACAACGACTTCTTCGAGCAGCATCTGCACATCACGATCGCATCGGACGCAATCCCGCTCCTGCTGATCGTTGGAGTGATGCTCCTGCGAGGCTCGTCGCTGCCCATGCGGGGCGACATATCTGAGCGTTTGCCAACGCTCGGAACCGGCCGCATTCGCTGGAGCGCCGTCATTCCAGCGATCGTCGTCTGCATGGTGTTGATCTTCACGGTCTTTGCGGCCAGCACGCTGACGGCGCTGGCGGTCACCTTCACGATCGCCACGCTGCTGCTGTCGCTGGTCGTGCTCACCGGCTATGCAGGACAGGTCTCGCTGGCCCAGTTCGCCATCGCCGGAATCGGCGGCATGATCGCTGCTCAGCTCGCGGCCCGGGCTGGATTCGCCTTCCTACCGGCACTGATCCTCGGCACGATCGGCGCGATGGGCGTCGGCCTGCTGTTCGCAATCCCGGCGCTTCGTACTCGTGGTGTGAACCTTGCTGTGATCACACTGGCCGCCGCCGGGGCCGCCCAGGACATGCTCTTCAACAATCCCTACACCGCGGGCGAGGCCGGTATCAATGTCGGTTACGCGAAGCTCTTCGGCCTTGACATCAGCGGGACCGACCAGCCCGCACGCTTCGCCGCTTTCACGCTGGTGGTGTTCGTGCTCTGCTGCATCCTCGTAGCAAACATCCGGCGCGGGCGACTCGGGCGCCGAATGATCGCCGTGCGCTCCAATGAACGAGCTGCGGCGGCTTCAGGAATCGGTGTTTTCAAGACCAAGCTGATCGCGTTTGCAATATCCGGCGGGCTCGCTGGACTGGCCGGCATTCTCATCAGCTTCCAGTATCAAAACGCGAGCTTTGCGGCGTTCGATCCCTTCACCTCGCTGCTCACAGTGGCCTGGATCGTGATCGGAGGCGTTGGCTACATCCTCGGCACCATCAACCCCGGCGCGATCGTGGCGCCTGGAGCACTCGCGTCGATCATCGGCCTGCATTGGGCAGGTTTTGACAACTGGCTGCCGTTAGTCGGCGGGATCGGGTCGTTGCTGGCTATTCGCTTCAACCAGAATGGAATCACGGACGAGAATATTCGGGCTCTGAATAGGCTCAAACCGAAGCTTCGTCGCCTGCTTCCCATCGTTCGCGATACGCCGACGCTTGAGGTGGCCCGACATTCCGCAACGGCGACGCGCGTGAGGCCGGTCGCGCTCATCATCGAGGGTCTGACGATCCGCTACGGCGGCGTCATCGCGGTCGACTCGGTCAGCATCGATGTCAAGCCGGGCGAGGTGGTTGGGCTGATCGGGCCGAATGGCGCCGGGAAGACGTCCCTGATGGATGCCGTGTCCGGTTTCACCCCTTACCGCGGCAGCGTGCGGCTCGACGGTCAGTCGATCGACACCTGGCCAACGCATCGTCGTACTGCTGCGGGCCTTGTCCGGTCCTTCCAGGGACTCGACCTCTTTGGCGATATGACAGTCCTTGAGAACCTGCAGGTTCCAAACGATGCACATGGCGGCTGGCGTACGGGCGCCGAGCTGATCCGCCCTGCGAAGACCACCCTGCCCGACGTAACGCTGGCGGCTGTGTACGACTTCGGATTGGGCCCGATCCTCGACAAGAGCCCAGACGAGATTTCCTACGGCCAGCGGCGACTGGTCGCAATCGCCCGCGCCGTCGCCGCGGAACCCTCGGTGCTGCTGCTCGACGAGCCTGTGGCTGGCCTGAGCGATCAGGAGACGGACGAGTTCGCCGAACTCGTCCGCAAACTCGCCGACGACTGGGGCATGGCGGTACTGGTGATCGAGCACGATCTGAACTTCGTCATGAGCATCTGCGACCGGGTTACGGTGATCGACTTTGGCCGGTTCGTTTGCTCGGGGACGCCGGATGAGGTCCGGAACAGTCCGGCTGCTGTCGCCGCCTATCTGGGCACCGACGAGAAGGACCCGGTCGACGCAGCACCCGCGGCCTCCACAGAGACCAGCGTCTCCGGCGGGCTGTCACGATGAGCTCGACACCGCTGCTTGAGGCGCGCAATCTGTGCGCCGGCTACGCAGGCGCGGAAATCGTCCGCGACCTTTCCCTCGAGGTCTGGCCCGGAGAGGTCGTGGCCCTGCTAGGCGCCAATGGCGCGGGCAAGACGACGACGATGCTGACGCTTGCGGGTGAGCTGAGACAGCTGGGAGGCGAGGTCCTGCTGAAGGGCGTCGCCACGACAGCTCCGACTCACAAACGTGCTCGCGAGGGTATGGCGTTTGTGACCGAGGAACGATCCGTCTTCTTCAACCTCACGACCAAGCAGAATCTGGCGGTCGGTCGGGCGGACATCAGCAGAGCGACAGCGCTGTTCCCGGAGCTCGAACCACTAATGTCGCGCCGAGGCGGCTTGCTCTCGGGCGGCGAGCAGCAGATGCTCACGCTCAGCCGGGCGCTGTCGAGGCAAACCGACCTGCTACTCGCCGACGAGCTCTCACTCGGCCTGGCCCCAAAAACCGTAGGACGGCTTCTGCGCGCAGTTCGAGCCGCCGCAGATGGTGGGGTCGGCGCGCTGCTGGTCGAACAACACGTGCACCGGGTGCTCGAGATCGCCGACCGCGTGTTTCTACTTCACCAGGGCAGAGTCGAGTTCTCGGGCACCGCCGAGGAGGCGCGCTCGAGAATCGACGAAATCCAGGCCACCTACCTTGCCACGGGCCGCGGGAAACGTGAGCAGGCCGCCGAGCGTGCGACTGCGACCTCGGCGGCATCCTCCGTGACTGACAAAGAACGATCACCAGCCATAGATGAACGAGGGTCATGACTGATACGCAATCCCCTGCGGTGCTTGCCGAGAAGATCGGCTCCGTGCTGCTGCTACGCCTGAATCGTCCGGAGCGTATGAACGCTTGGAGCAACGCCGTGGAAGCTTCGTACTTCGAGCTGTTGGACGCGGCTGATGATGATCCCGAGGTGCGAGCCGTCGTGGTCACAGGCGAGGGCCGCGCCTTCTGCGCCGGCGCCGACCTCGAAGAGCTGCGCGCGGCCAATCCTGAAACCGATCTGGCCGACTTGGACCGGGTGCGCCCTCGGACCCGACCACTCGAGTTCCGCAAGCCGTTGATCGCGGCGATCAACGGCGCAGCAGCCGGTCTCGGACTCGTGCAGGCGCTCTACTGCGACATCCGCTTCAGCAAGCCGAGCGCGAAGCTGACCACGGCATTTGCGCGCCGTGGTTTGATCGCCGAGTACGGGATGGCCTGGATGCTTCCGCGTCTGGTCGGCCCGAGCCGCGCGCTCGACCTGCTGCTCAGCTCCCGCGTGGTCACGGCCGCCGAGGCTGCGCCATGGGGTCTTGTCGACGAGCTCGCCGAGGACCCGATCGAGGCAGCCGTCGCCTACGCCCAGGAGCTCGCCACCCTTTGTTCGCCCAACTCACTGGCCATCATCAAGCGCCAGGTGCGACGCGGCGCCGACCGGCGTTTCGCGGACGCTGTGGCCGAGGCCGATCAGCTGATGCGCGAGTCGCTGGTGGGTGACGACGTCCAGGAAGGCGTACGGAGCTACTTAGAGAAACGTTCACCGGCCTTTGCGCCGCTGCCCGCAAGGAGTTGAGGATGGACTTCGAACTGACTGCGCGCTGCAGGGAATTCCAGGAGCGGCTGACGTCCTTCATGGAGGAGCAGATCTACCCCGCCGAGGGCGTGTACGCCGAACAGATGCGAGCGTCCGGCGATCCGCATTTCCACCCTCCGATCCTCGAAGAACTCAAAGCCGAGGCACGCAGCCGCGGTCTTTGGAACCTCTTTCACCCAGACCCGGAGTACGGACCCGGCCTCACAAACGCCGAGTACGCACCGTTGGCCGAGATCCTCGGTCGCAGCGCGCAGTTGTCCAGTGAGGCGACCAATTGCAGTGCCCCGGACACCGGCAACATGGAGTTGCTGTCCCTGTTCGGCACCGACGAGCAGAAGCAGGAGTGGCTCTACCCGCTACTCGACGGTGAGATCCGGTCGGCGTTCGCCATGACCGAACCGGACGTCGCGTCCTCTGACGCAACCAACATTTGCACCAGGATCGAACGCGACGGCGACCACTACGTGATCAACGGGCGCAAATGGTGGACCTCAAACGCGCTGCATGCCCACTGCCGGGTGTTGATCGTTATGGGCAAAACCGACCCCGACGCGCCGCGTCACCGGCAGCAGTCGATGGTCATCGTCCCGATCGACGCCCCTGGAGTCACGGTCGTTCGGAACCTGCCTGTCTTCGGCTACCAGGACCGGGAAGGCCACGGCGAGGTGCTGTTCGAGGATGTCCGCGTCCCGATCACGGCCTTGGTCGGGGAGGAGGGCGCCGGCTTTGCGATCAGCCAAGCCCGCCTCGGACCCGGTCGCATACACCACTGCATGCGACTGATCGGAATAGGTGAGCGAGCGCTGGACATGCTCTGCGAACGCGCGCTCACACGAACGACCTTCGGCAAGCCGATCGCGGAGAACTCCAACATCGGTGACTGGATCGCAGAGGCGCGCATCGATCTGGAGATGGTGCGCCTGCTCACGCTCAAGACAGCATGGTTGATGGACACCGTCGGCAACCGCCAAGCGCGTGTCGAGATCGCGGCCATCAAGGTCGCCGCACCTCAGGTGGCGCTTCGGGTACTCGATAGAGCGATCCAGGTGCACGGCGGCGGCGGGGTCAGCGATGACTTTCCGCTGGCCAGGCTCTGGGCGCAAGCAAGGACCCTGCGCCTGGCGGACGGACCCGACGAGGTCCACAAGCGCACGCTGGCGCACCACGAGTTGAACCGAGTCAGAACCGGCATGGACGCGGCTGGATCGGAGCAGGAGGCATCGGTGACCAGCTCATGACAGCTGATATGGAGGGGCGCGTGGCGATCGTCACCGGGGGCTCGCGCGGAATCGGCCTGGCGACCGCAACGCTGCTTGCGGAAAGAGGGGCGAGCGTGGTCGTGACGTCTCGGGACCAGGCGGCAGCCGAGCAGGCCGCCGGCACGATAGCTGGAGGGCGTGCCATCGGCATCGCAGCGGACGTGCTCGATGAGGACGCCGCTCGCGCCTGCATAGATACGACACTCGAACGTTTCGGCTCGATCGACATCCTCGTGAACAACGCCGGGATCGGCGCGACGCTGGTGCCACTCGTAGACCACGACCACGCCACGTTCACCAAGATCATGGACACGAACCTCTGGGCGCCCATCTTCTGGACCGGGCTCGTCTGGCACGCCTGGATGCGCAAGCATGGGGGTGCGATCATCAACGTCTCGTCGCTCGGCGGGCTGAGCACCGCACCGATGATCGGCAGTTACGCGGCGTCCAAAGCCGCGCTGCTGCACATCACGCGCCACCAAGCTGTGGAACTCGCTCCGAAGGTGCGCGTCAATGCGGTTGCGCCCGGGGTCGTCAAGACCAAGCTCTCTGAGGGATTGTGGCGGCACCAGGGCGACCGCGTGGTGGCAGGCACCCCGCTTGGACGCCTCGGCGAGCCGGAGGACGTTGCCGAGCTGATCGCGTTCCTGGCCAGCGACGCCGCGTCCTGGATCACAGGTGAGACTGTGCTACAGGATGGCGGTGCGTTTCTCATCGGAACGTTCTGAGGGTGGTCGTGGTGGGCGAGTCAGGGCTGAGCCGGGCCGAGACTGAGTTCGGCATCGAGTTGGACGCGACCATCTCGCTGTTGGAGCAGCTCGGCCAGGCGCCGTTGGCTCCCCTCGAGGTGACCCGAGTCGGCAACGGTCAGTCGAACGTCACACTACTGATGACCGATCAGCTCGGACATCGTTGGGTGTTGCGCCGCCCGCCGCTTGGAGCGAGGCTTGACTCAGCCCATGACATGGTGCGCGAGCATCGCGTCCTCGCCGCACTGCGAGACACCTCTGTCCCGGCACCGGAAGTCTTCGGCCTGGGAAAGGGGCCAGGCGGCGTGGATCTGCTGCTAATGCAATGGATCGACGGACTCGTGATCGATGGAGCCGCCGCAGCCGAGCGTCTGCCGTCCGCGACACGCCATGCGGTGGGACTTTCGATGGCGGAGACGCTCGCGCGACTCCACGCGATCGATCCCGACGAGATCGGCCTTGGAGACCTGGCAAGTCTCCGGCCATACGCGGAGCGCCAGCTCAACCGCTGGATGCGTCAGTGGGAGGCCTCCCACACGCATGAAGCTCCGATGGTCGAGCAGCTCGCGGGACGCCTCCGCGCGGCGATACCGAATCAGTCCGAGGTGCGAATCGTGCACGGGGACTTCGGCCTTAGCAATGTGATCGTCGACCCGCAGGGCGGAACCGTGCGAGCGATCCTCGATTGGGAGCTCTGTACGCTCGGCGACCCGCTAGCCGACCTCGGCGCGCTACTGGCCTACTGGACACAACCGGCGGAAGAGAAACTGCTTCCGAATGACGCCACGAACGTCGGCGGGTTTCCATCAGGTGATGAGCTGGTGGCCGAATATTGCGACGCCACCGGACGCGATCCCGCGGCGGTCGCGTTCTGGCAGGCCCTGGCTCTGTGGAAGCTGGCGATC
Source organism: uncultured Actinomycetota bacterium (assembly GCA_963790635.1). Lineage (GTDB taxonomy): Bacteria > Actinomycetota > Thermoleophilia > Solirubrobacterales > Solirubrobacteraceae > Palsa-465. Next base: position 520,924 of record CAWBPJ010000007.1, read on the forward strand.
ATCGGCGAGGGCGTACGTCGTCGCGCGTTGGACGACCCAAGAAACGCGCAGCGCACCGGGATCCCGGGACCGGAGCTGGTCGAGGGCTTGATCGCCCGAGCGACCCGCGTGGCCGACGGCTGGTTCTGAGTCGCGAATGTGTCAAGAAAGGCGGAGAGATGCTTGTCCTCAACGGAATCGATGACGTCAAGGCTCATCTGGGACAGGAACTCGGTGTCTCAAGATGGGTCACGATCACGCAGGACGCGGTTGACAAGTTTGCAGAGGTAACCGGAGATGACCAGTTCATCCACGTCAACCCAGAGCGGGCACGGGAATCTCCCTTCGGCGGCACGATCGCCCATGGCTACATGGTCCTGGCGCTCGGCCCCCGGCTTGCCTACGAGATGTTCACGATCGAGAACGTGGCATTCGCGCTCAACTACGGAGCCAACCGCCTGCGATTCCCGGCGCCCGTCAAGGTCGGTAGCAGAGTCCGCATGCGTGCAGCGCTCTCGGCCGTTGAGGAAGTCCGCGGTGGGATCCAGCTGACCACGACCTGCACGTTCGAAATAGAGGGTGCCGAGAAGCCGGGCTGCGTCGCCGACGTGCTCTCGCGCGTAATCGTGGGCTGACGCGTGCGCGACCCTGCGAAAGCCACGCTTCCGCACTCTGAGAACTTTCGCAGAGTCCTCGGCAGGCTGCCCACCGGCGTCGTGATCGTCACCGGCGGGGACCCCGAGCACCCGAGCGGCATGGTCTGCGGTTCGTTCATGTCGGTCTCACTGGCACCGCCGCTGGTGGCGGTCGCGCCACAGAAGAGCTCCACGAGCTGGCCCAGGATCGAGGCCGGCAGCGTGTTTTGCGCGAACGTGCTCTGCGAGGGACAGGAGGAGCTGGCGCGACGGTTCGCGACAAGCGCCGCCACCGGCATCGAGAAGTTCAACGGCGTTCCCTGGGTCCCGGCTCCTGCCACCGGCGCGCCACTGCTCGATGGTGTCGCCGCCTGGATCGACTGTCGCATCCACGATCGATTTGACGCTGGGGACCACCTGCTGGTGCTCGGCGAGGTGCTCGAGCTCGATGTTGTGACCGAGTCCGGAGCGCTCGTCTTCCATGGCGGCGCGTTCCGGCCGTTGATCTGAGACGCGATGAGCCTGAGTCCATTCGGGAGCAGCATCGCAGGCGCATTCGAGCAGATCGCAGACCGATTTGGCGACGGTCTCGCAATCGTGAACGGAGATCGTGCTCTGACCTGGTCGCAGTTCGATGAGCTTGCGGCGCGGTTCGCGGCCTTCCTTACCAAAGCCGGCATTCGTGGGGGCGACCGCGTGGCAATCGGCTGTCAGAATCGGCCGGAGTATCTCCTGGCGATGTTCGCAGCTCAAAAGCTGTATGCCACCCCGATCAACGTCAACTTCCGATACCGGCTTCAGGAGCTCGAATACCTCCTCGACGACTGCGAGGCGAAGGTACTCGTTCACGATGAGCTGTTGGCGCCACTGGTCGCGAAGCTGGAGGGCCGGGCCAAGACGCTGGGGACCGTGGTGGCGATCGGGTCCGAAGCAGTCTCCGCCGTGCCGCAGTCAACGCCGATCGCGGAGGCGTGCCTCGCGGACCCGCACCCGAGGACAGATCACAACGGCGAGCACACGTGGTTGATCTACACCGGCGGCACCACAGGGCGACCCAAGCTTGTCGCGTTCACGGAGGCCGCGGTCCTCGAGAGAATGGGTGGGCTGGTCTTCCGTAGCCTCGGAGTTCCGGTGCCCGCCTCAGCGGATCAGCTCTGGGCAACGTTGTTCGAGCGGCGCGACGATCACCTGGTCGTGCTCCCGGCCTCGCCGCTGATGCACGGTGCAGGTATATACGGCTCGATCAGCGCGCTGCTCTCCGCGGGAACCGTCGTGCTGCTCGCGGGCCGGCGGTTCGACCCGCGAGAGCTTGCCGAGACCATCAGCCGGCATCGCGTGACGGACCTGCACATCGTGGGCGATGTGTTCGGCCTGCCGCTTGCACAGACGCTCGCGGCAGCCAGAGCGGACGGATCCCCTTATGACCTCTCGAGCCTCAGGCGCATTCAGAGCGTCGGCACGGCCTGGTCCCCCGAGGTCAAGGCCGAGCTGCTTGCCGAAGCGGATGTCGCGCTCGTGGACATGATCGCTGCCACCGAGGGCGGGCCGTTCGCGCTGGCGTTGGCGACTCGCGCGACTGAAGCCGCGAGGCTCAGCGAGTTTCGGCTCGCACCGGGCGCGCGACTGATCGATTCAGATGACCGGGATGTCGTGCCGGGATCAGACACCGTCGGCGTGCTCGCATCACCGGCGCAGGAGGGAGCCCGCTACATCGGTGATCGGGAGGCTTCCTCAGAGGTGTTCAGGCTGGTCGACGATGTCTGTTACTCCGCGCCGGGCGACATGGCTCAGATGCGGCTGGACGGCACGCTCCGATTCCTCGGCCGCGGCAGCAGCGTCATCAACACCGGCGGCGAGAAGGTATATACCGCCGAGGTCGAGGACGCCCTGCGTTCGCACCCGGACGTCAGCGACGCCGTGGTCGCCGCGGCCCCGGATGCGCGCTTCGGATCACTGGTCGGAGCAGTCGTCGAGCCCAGACCGGGTTGCGATCCTGAGCCGGATGCTCTCGCAGGTCACGTCGCGGCAATACTCGCCGGCTACAAGCGGCCGCGCCGGATCGTCGTGGTGCCAGAACTGCGCCGCACCGAGGTCGGAAAGCCCGACCTGGCCTGGGCTCGGGAGCGGCTTAGCACGGCGTCAAACGTCGGCATCACATAGGCGACACAAGGAGGACGGCGTGGGAAAGCTCGACGGCAGGACAGCGATGATCACGGGCTCGGCCCGCGGTATGGGTGCCGGCGAGGCACGGCTGTTCATAGCTGAGGGCGCAAACGTGCTGATCTGCGACGTGCTCGACGAGCTCGGCGAGGTGCTCGCCCAGGAGCTCGGTGCCGCCGCCATGTATGTCCATCTGGACGTGAGCGACGAGGCGCAATGGGCGGCGGCGGTTGAACGTGGACAGGGTCGCTTCGGCCGGCTTGACGTGCTCGTCAACAACGCGGGCATCGCGTTCCCGGCGACGATCGAGGACACGCCGCTGGAGCAGTACCAGCGGGTGGTCGCTGTGAACCTCACCGGCGTCTGGCTCGGGCTGAGAGCCGCCGCACCAGCACTCCGTGCCGCCGGCGGCGGATCGATTGTCAACATGTCCTCTTCGGCGGGTTTGACTGCCTCGCCTGGGCTCGCCGCCTACGGGGCCACCAAATGGGCCGTTCGCGGACTGACGAAGACCGCGGCAGCCGAGTTCAGCGCGTACGGGATTCGCGTCAACTCGGTTCACCCGGGGCTGATCTCGACCGACATGACCACAGCGATGGGTCTGCAAGATATGGGCGTGGAGCTCGGTGCCGCGCTCTCCGCCCTCGGCCGCGTCGGCACCGTCGAGGACGTCGCTGGGCTCGTCCTATTCCTGGCCTGCGATGACAGCGCATATTGCACCGGCGGGGAGTTCCTCATAGATGGAGGCATGTTGCTTGCGGGCCGGCCGCGCGCAGACGCTCCGGAGGATGGCGTGAAGGAGGGAACTCAATGAGAGGCGATCGCCGCCGCCCAGACTCTCAGCCGCCCGCGAGCGTGAGCAGGGGCGCGAGCCGAGGCAGGAAGCCGTTGACGTCGAAGGCCTCGGCCGGGGCGAGCGCTCCGCTGCCGCGAGCTTCGCCGTCGCGTAGCGCCTCGTAGCCCCGCACGATCAGTAGCGCGGTTAGACCATACGGGTCCGAGCCCATCAGCGTGACCGTGTGTGACTCCCTACCGCGGCGCGCAACTGCCGTGACCGCGTGGCGCGACGTCGCACGCTCATCAGCCGAAGGACCGGCAGGCGCATCGGCGGCCGCCCGCTGAGCGATCGCGTCCGGGGACATTCCGTCCGGGATTCGAAAGTAGGATCGCACCGTGTGCACGAGTGTGTGGCGCGGCGCCGTGATCGGCTCGGCGCCGCCCCACTCCAAGCACTCCCTATCGCCGACCGGGAAGGTGAACGTCATGGAGGTTGCGCCCATTCCAGACTCGACCAATCGGTCCTCAACGCGAACGACGTGAGGGCGCCCGCCGATCAGCATCGCCGTCTTCATGCTGCCGCGGCTCGGAGCGCCCTCCAGGAAATAGCCGACGGAGAGCTCGTCAAGCGGCCCCTCGAGGCCGCCCGCGGCGAGCCGTGCTGCGAAGTCGCCGGGGACGTAATCCATCCCGAACGCCGACAAGAGGACCACGCCGGCATCGGTAGCGGGCGCGCCGAACTGCTCGTACACCGCGCGGATGAACCCCTGCTCGCCGGTGATGTCCAGGTAGTGCGCACCGACCGCGATTGCCGCTTCGACGGGCGCGTAGCCGATCTCCAGGAACGGTCCTGCCGCCGATGCTACTGCCGAGACGCCACTCAGCGCCTCGCGCAATGCCGCGCCATCCTGCGCGTCGGCCACGGCGATCTCCTCGCCCGAGCGTGCGAGTTCCTCAAGCCGCTCGCGCCGCCGGCCGACGAGGCGCAGCGGCACACCGGCACGTCGCGCCTCCTCCACGATCAGACCGCCCGTATAGCCGGTCGCACCAAGAACCGCAAGCACCTTTCAGTCCCCCCTCTGGAGTTTGCCCACATCGAGTGTCTGTCTGTACGCCCTGTCGAGCAGTTCCATCGTGTGCATCACCGGGATCGACTCCCCGAGCAGCTCGAGGTGCGTGACGATCTGGGTCAGGCAGCCGATGTTGCCGGCAGCGATGACCTGCGCGCCCGTCGCGAGCAGGTTGCGAGCCTTGCGCTCGCCCAACCGGCGCGCGATCTCGGGCCGCTCGACGTTGTATGTCCCCGCCGAACCACAACAGAGTTCCCACTCGCGCCGGCGTCACGACGTTGACACCAGGGATCGCGGCCAGGAGCGAACGTGGCGCGTCGCGAACCTGCTGCGCATGCCCGAGATGGCAGGCATCGTGGTAGGCGATCGTCAATCCGGGCTCGACCGCCGGCGGCGCGACGATCCCGAGCTTGGCGAGCAGCGATGTCACGTCCACGACCTTCGCGGCCAGTGCAGCCGCACGGTCATGCTCGGGCTCGCCCTGGAAGAGCAGCCCGTACTCCCCCATCCCCGAGCCGCAGCCCGCCGCGTTCGTGACGATCGCGTCCAATTCGTCGGGAAAGGCCGCTAGGTTGCTGCGCGCCAGTCTCAGTGCCTGCTTGGCCGCACCGGTGTGCATTGACAGCGCTCCGCAGCAGCCCTGCGCCCGCGGGAATCACGGTCTCGACTCCGTTGAGTGCGAGCACTCGCAGTGTCGCCCAGCCGATCTTCGGTGAGAGGACCTGCTGTGCGCAGCCGGCAAGCAGAGCCACGCGCGCCCGGGGCTCGCCAAGCGCGGGATAGAACGTCGGCAGCGGGTGCGGCGGCTGGCAGTCGCCTGGGGAGCAGCTGAAGCATCGCGCCGACTGAGGCCGGAAGGTTGCGCGCCAGCGGGCGCGCGAACCGACCGAGCGACGCCGCCAGCCGGAAGCGTTTGGGATACGGCAGGGTCTGCAATGTGAGCATGCGCTGCAGCCGGTCGAGCGGCTCGCGGCTCGCGGTGCTCCTCGGCGTAGGCGCGAAACGGGGTGATCAGCTCGCCGTATTTGACGCCGGAGGGACAGGCGGTCTCGCACGCCTGACAGCCGAGGCAGTTGTCGACGTAGGGCAGAGCGTCCTCGAGTTCGACCTTGCCCTCGAGCACCTCCTTCATCAGCAGGATGCGGCCGCGTGGCGAGTCCATCTCCTCGCCGAGTTCTACGTAGGTCGGGCAGGTCGGCAGGCAGAAGCCGCAGTGCACGCACGACTCGATCGCTCCGGCCATGTTCTGGGCTTGCGGGCCGTACTGCTCGAGCGGGATCACGTGCTGCACTGATCAGACCTCCAGGAAGCGGGAGTCGGGGTCGAGCGCACTTGCGATCACGGGCGCCGAAGGCGCCGCCGGTGCGAGGGCCCAGGCGTGGCCGGTCCGGCGGCCCGATCAGCACCATGCCGGGCAGCCCAAGCTCGCGGAGGATCGCGTCGAGTTCGTCGAGGCGCGACGCCGTGGGCCAGCGATCCAGGCGACCGTGCCGCCGATCCCGTAACGCACCCGCGACGGATCACTCAAGGCCGCTCCCAGGGCACGATCCAGTGCGACGACCTGACGGACAGAGAGACCGAGGCGGACCAGGAGCGTCATCGGGCCGACGCCACGTGAACTCCGCGAGCATCGCGCCAGAGCAGCGTGCTCATCGGTCGCCAGTGTGCTTGATGATCGCCTCGGCACCCACGACCGTGCCGACGAGACGATCGGCGCGTGACTCGAGCGTCTCGGCACGTCCTGCCGAGGCGCACAAGCAGCGCGCCGCCGGGCAGGATCTCGAGCGCATCGAGCTCAACTGGGCCCCGCGCCAACGCGACGGCGCAGGCCACGGCTTGCTCGAGACTTCCGAGTGCGAATTCGAGCGTCAGTGGTCGCCGCCGGACTTGGGAACACTTTGAACGACAGCTGGACGATCACGCCCAAGCCGCCCGATTGAGCCGACCATCAGCTTCGGGAGGTCGAAACCGGCGGCGTTCTTGACGACCTTGCCGCCGCCTGTGATCAGCCGTCCGGTGCCATCGACGAAGCGCACGCCGATCACGAAGTCGCGCACGCCACCGTTGCGCCATGCGCCGGCGCCTGCCGCGCCTGTAGCGACAACGCCGCCGAGCGTCGCGCCCGCCTCGGCCAGAGGCGGATCGAAGGGCAGGTGCTGGCCGTGCTCGGCAAGCGCTGTCTGGACCTCGACCAGCGGGGTGGCCGCGAGCGCCGTCAGCGTCAGTTCGGCCGGGTCGTATTCGAGCACGCCGGTCAGCTCGGAGACGTCGAGCCGCTGCACGTCTGCACGGGATGACGAGGAGAGTGCGGGCTTCGTGCCGCCGGCTACCGGCAGCAGCCGCATACCCGGCTCAGCGCCGCGCACGACCTCCTGGACCTCCTCGATTCTGCCGGCGCTCGCGAGCATCACTTCACCTCGAGCATCTTCCCGCGATTCGCCAGTTGCTCGGGATCGATCCCCCGGCGCACGCGATGCATCATCTCGATGTCGTCGGCGCAGAACATCAGCGGCAGATATTCGCGCTTCTCCATGCCGATGCCATGCTCGCCGGTGATCGAGCCGCCGAGTGAGATGCAGAGCCTCAGGATCTCGCCCGGCCAGCTCGTGCGCGCGCTCGGCGGCGCCCTGTTCGCGTCCGTCGTAGAGGATCAGCGGATGTAGGTTGCCGTCACCGGCGTGAAACACGTTCGCGACGCGGATGCCCCGTTCCGCGCTCATCCGGTCGATCTCGGCCAGGACCTCACCGAGCCGCGTGCGCGGCACGACGCCGTCCTGAACGATGTAGTCGGGAGACAGCCAGCCCACGGCCGAGAAGGCGCTCTTGCGTCCCTTCCAGATCAGCGCCCGCTCAGCGAGGTCGTCGGTCGAGTGCACGTGGCTGGCGCCCGACTCGTGCGAGCAGCGCATCCAGCTCAACGCGGTCGGCGTTCACAACCTCCTGCTCGCCCTCGAGCTCGACGATCAGCAGCGCCTGCGCATTCGGGTAGCCGGGCTTGACCGATGCCTCCGCGGCCTCCATCGCGAGCGCGTCCATGATCTCCATCGCCACCGGCAACAGGCCGTCGCGCACGATCCGGGCGACGGCGTCGCCCGCAGCCTGGAGGCTCGTCGTAGGCCGCGAGCGAGGTGCAGACCGCCTCCGGGATCGGGATCAGCCGCAGCGTGACCTCGACGGCGATCCCGAACAGCCCCTCGCATCCGCAGAACATGCCCGATCCAGTCCGGCCCGACGCTGCCGACGTGGTCGGCGCCGAGCTCCACCAGCTCGCCGTCGGGCAGCACGACCTTGATGCCGAGCACATGGTTGCTGGTCATGCCGTGCTTCAGGCAGTGCGCGCCGCCCGAGTTGAAAGCGACGTTGCCGCCGATGCTGCAGACCGACTGGCTCGAAGGATCCGGTGCGTACTGCAGCCCGTGCTCGAGCGGCCGCGGCGCTCACGTTCAGGTTGATCACGCCCGGCTGAACGACCGCGGTGCGCGTGTCCGGGTCAACCTGCAGCACCGGTTCATTCGGTTCAGCGCGATCACGACACCGCCCGCGACCGGCACCGATCCGCCGGAAAGCGAGGTGCCGCTGCCGCGTGCGACGAACGGGACGCCCAGCGTCGTGACAGACCCGCACGGCGGATATGACCTCCTCCGTCGACTCCGCCAACACGACGGCGAGTGGCTGCTCGTTGAATGCGGTCAGGCCGTCGGTGGCCGAAGGCCGCGAGCTGGGCCGGACTCGGTCAGCAGGCGCTCGCCGACGCCAAGCCGGCGGAGTTGGGCGACCACCTCCGGCGGTGCAGGAGCACCGTGGTCAGGAGGCACCCGTGACCGCCACCAGGCCGGCGGCCTCGATCGCCTCGACCGCGGCCGCCTCGTCGTTGTCCGATGTGTCGCCGGTTACGCCCACGGCACCGATCAGCTCGCCGTCGGAGCCACGGACGAGCACGCCGCCGGGGACCGGGATCAGCGCTCCGCCGATCGCCTGTCCAACAGCTGCGATGAAGTACGGCTGCTGCTCGGCTCTGGCCATCAGCGCGCGCGAGCCCATTCCCAGCGCGAGTGCGCCGTTGGCCTTGCCGAAAGCGATCTCAAAGCGGGCGTTCGAGGCTCCGTCCTCGCGTTCGAACGCTCGCACCTGTCCACCGGCGTCGAGCACCACGACCGAAAGCGGTTTCAGTCCGCGTCGCTGGCCGGAGGCGCGGGCCTCGGCGATCAGCTGGCGTGCGGTATCGAGCTTCATGCTGCTCGCTCCGACCAGAGCCTTGTGCTGGGCGCGGTAGGAGTGCAGGATCGGTTCGGTGTAGCCGGACGGTTGCGTCGTTCCCTCGAACACCAGCGCCCGTGCGGCAAGGAACGCGTCGCCGTCAAACCCGGCGCCATCGGCTCTGTAGCTCGGGTCGCCTGCATTCTGCTGATCCACGACGGCGGCCATCCGCCGAAGGCTTGCCTCCACCTCGTCCGCGGCTCACGATCCCGTGCCGCAGCCAGTTGGCGATGTGCTGCGAGGAGATCCGGCAGGTGGCGCGGTCTTCCATCAGCTCCACGTTGTTGATGTCGGGGACCTTCGAGCAGCCGATGCCCTGGTCGATCCAGCGCACGACGTAGCCGAGGATGCCCTGTGCGTTGTTGTCGATCTCGGCCCGTGCGAACTTCGGCGTCTCCAGTCCCGCTGGTCTTCCACGCTCGCCACCGGGATCGACAGGAGATCGTCGAGCGTCGCGCGCGGCGGCTGGCCCGCGAGCTCCGCTCTGGCGAGCCGCGACGTCGACGCGGTGGTAGTGGGTCGCGTGCAGCGTGGCTGCGGTCGGCGACGGAACCCAGGCGGTGTTGGCCCCGGCGCGCGGATGAGCCGATCTTCTGATCGAGCATCTCGGCCATGTTGTCGGGCGCGGCCCACATGCCCTTGCCGATCTGTGCCCTGCCGCGCAGTCCGCAGGCGAGCCCGATGTCGACGTTCCAGTCCTCGTAGGCCTTGATCCAGCGGGTCCCGCGCATGTCGGCCTTGCGCACCATCGGTCCTGCCTCCATCGAGGTGTGGATCTCATCGCCCGTGCGGTCGAGGAAGCCCGTGTTGATGAACGCGATGCGGTTGCGCGCCGCGCGGATGCACTCCTTGAGGTTGACGGTCGTGCGACGCTCCTCGTCCATCACGCCGATCTTGACCGTGTCCGGCGCGAGCCCGAGCACGCGCTCGACGATCGTGAAGATCTCGTCGGTGAGCGCGACCTCGGCCGGGCCGTGCAGCTTCGGCTTGACGACGTAGACGCTGCCCGCCGGTGAGTTGCGCTCCGCCGGCATCGCGCGTGAAGTCGTGTATCGCGATCAGCACGGTCAGCATCGCGTCAAGCAGCGTCTCCGGGATCTCGGCGCCGTCTGCATCGAGCACGGCGTCGGTGGTCATCAGGTGCCCGACGTTGCGGCCAAGCAGCAGCGCGCGACCGCGCTTGGTCAGTTGGCCGCCGTCGGGGGTCGTGAAGGTCGCGGTTCGGACTCAAGTCGCCGCTCGAACCCGTGATCGCCCTTGGCGACCCAGGCGCGTGAGATCTCCGCGCATCAGGCCGAGCCAGTTCGCGTAGGCGGCGACCTTGTCGCTCGCGTCGACCGCTGCGACCGAGTCCTCAAAGTCGATGATCGTGGTGACCGCCGACTCGATCACCACGTCCTTGATCCCGGCCGCGTCGGTCCTCCCGACCGGGTGCTCGCGAGTCGATCTCCAGGATCACGCCGAGCCCGTGGTTGCTGAGCAGCACGCTCGACGGGGTCTCGGGCGCGCCGGTGTACCCGGCGAGCGCATCAGGTTTGGCAAGGGTCGTGCGCCCGCCGTCCAGTTCCACCTCGAGCGATCCGTCGGCCGCGATCCGGTAGGCGCGCGCGTCCCTGTGGGAACCAGCGCTGCAGCGGGAAGATGTCGTCCAAGAAGTCGCGCACCCACGCGACCACCTGCGCGCCGCGCGCCTGGTCGTAGGGCCCCGCCGGCGGACGAGATCCGAGCGCGTCGGTCCCGTAGACGGCGTCGTACAGCGAGCCCCAGCGCGCGTTGGCGGCGTTGAGCGAGTAGCGCGCGTTGCTGACCGGCACGACCAGCTGGGGCCCCGCGATCTGCGAGATCTCGGAGTCGACCCGGTCGGTGTCGATGCTGAAGTCCTCACCGACCGGGACGATGTAGCCGATCGACTCGAGGAAGGCGCGGTACTGCGGCGGTGTCGTGCGGCTGGCCGGCGCGCTCGCGGTGCCAGTCGTCGATCTGCTGCTGCAGCTTCGCGCGCGTCTGCAGTGCCTGCGCGATCGCGGGGGCCGTCGCGGTGACGAGCTCGGCCAGCCCGCTCCACACGGTCTCGGCGCTGACGTCGAGTCCGGGCAGCACCTCGCTGTCCACGAAGTCGTGCAGCTCCGGCGCGACCCGCAGGCCGCCAACAGTGACGTGGTCGTCTCTCACACTCACCTTCTTACACCGCCGAGGCTAGACGAGTGGATATACGGCGGCCAATGCCGTGTTGTGACTGATTGAGGCCTGAAAACTATTGGCTGCAGGCGGCAGACCAGCACCACGTTGCGCGAATGGCCACCGGCTCCGGATCTTTGACCGAATCCCAATGCCCGGCGCTCCTCAGTCGATGAGCATTTCTGACCGGCGGGTTGCGCTCACGGACAGCGAGAAGCCTGAACGGCCGACAGCGATCGCTACGGCTTCAGAACGACCTTCATGCAGTTGTCCTGCTTCTCCGCAAACATCGCAAAGGCCTTGTCGAAGTCGGTCAGAGGCATGATGTGGCTCATCAACGGGGCCACCGTCACCTCCCCTTGTGCCAGGAGGCCCAGCAGCAGCTTCATGTTGCTCTGATCGGTAACCCCCATCTTGATGGTCGGGTTCTTCAGCATCATTGACTGAAGGGGGAACCCAATATCGCCAGCCTCAGGGAATCCGATGAGCGACACGGTACCGCCTATTGCCACTACCTCGCAGGCACTGTGAATTGACTCCGGGGTGCCCACCGCATCGATCACCGAATCGACGCCCCGCCCGTCGGTGAGCTTCATGATCTCAGCAACGGCGTCCTGCCCGGCGTCATCGATGACCTGCCCGGCTCCCATCATCAACCCGGCCTCAAGCCGGTTGGCCCGACGCCCGACCAAGATGATCTCGGAGGGGCCCTGCAAACGAGCCAGCTGCACCGCGCATAGCCCAACCGGTCCGGCCCCGAATACCGCGAGCGTCTGACCCTCCCGCACGTCGGCATTCATGACACCGAAGTAGCCGGTGGCAAGCATGTCGCCAACGAAGACGGCCTCGTCATCGGTGACGCCATCCGGGATCGCGGAGAGTGCAGATTCTGCGAGCGGCACCCGAACATATTCAGCGAGGCCGCCAGGAAGATCCCCGAAGATTTCACCGTGGCCGAAGACGGTGCCATGGGGGCACAGCCCGGAGATGCCCTTTTGGCACATCTCACAGTTGCCGCAATACACATAGGGCGGCGCGAGGACTCGGTCGCCTGGCTTAAACGACTTGACGGCGCTACCAACCTCTTCGACGATGCCCACGAACTCGTGCCCCACGACAAATGGGGAACACTCGGGAAAATACCCCGCCACCTGGTGCACGTCGCTCGTGCAGATCATCGTCGCTGTGGTTCTGATTAGCGCTTCGGTCTCGGCCTTAAGTGTCGGCTTTGGCACTTCCTGCAGGCCAATCTCGTGATGACTCGTCATGACTGCTGCTAGCACGTGTTCCCTCTGTTTCCTGCAACAAGTGGCATCGCGTTTCCCAGAGCGAAGTGATACACGAGATCCGAACGAATGCGTGATGTCTTTTCGCTATTGCCGGATGCTCGATTAGCACCAAGCGCAACATCCGAGATGGGCGCCGCCGAACGGACCGGGAAGCACGCCAGCCCAGCAAAGAAGCTCCGGTTCGCTCGCGAGGGCCACCGCATCGATTTCGCGGCGCTGACCGGACGCGGGACGTCCGCTTTCGCACGAACGCGCGGGCGCGTTCGGTCATGGACTCGCCCAACCCGGAGTTACCCATCAGCACAGCGTGTCACACGAGCAAGTAGCCCCTCTGACTCTCGTTTGCCGGTGATCGCGACTAGCGCAGCGATTGCCGCCTGTCAAAGGCGCTCTGCGAAGCGAGGCCGGTCGTCAGCGGCCTCCGCAGGTGGCGCGAGCGGGTGGGCCAGGTATCGTCGCCGCATGGAACACCGGGCACTGGGCGGTTCCGGGATCGATGTCTCAGTCCTCGCGCTCGGCTCGTGGCGAACTTATGAGCGGATCGCGCGTGATCAGGGCGTCGCGGTGATGCGCGCCGCGCGCGAGCTCGGGATCGACTTCCTCGATGACGCTCGCTACAACGACGAAACCGGTCGTGCGCCGGTCCCGACCGGCTACTCGGAGATCGTGTTCGGTGAGCTGTTCCGCGCCAGCGGCTGGCGTCGCGACGAAGTCGTCGTCGCGAACAAGCTCTGGTTTGAGTTCTGGCCCGAGCAGAGCGCCGAACAGGAGCTCGAACGAATCCCTCCAAAGGATGGGCTTTGAGTACGTCGACCTCATCTATGCCTGCTGGCCGCCGCCCGGGCTCTCCGCCGAGGAGATCGTCGATGCGGTGTCAGGGCTTCTGGACGCTGGCAAGGCACGCGCATGGGGTTTTGTGAATTGGGAGCCCGCGCTGTTGGTTGAGGCATGCGCAGTGGCACGCGCAAAGGGAGTACCGCTGCCGGCCGCCGCGCAGCTGCCCTACAGCGTGGCGTTCCCGAGGCATTGGAAGGGGAGCACCGAGCAGGCGGCACTCGCGGACTCCGGCGCTGGTGTCGTCGCGTCGTTCGCTCTCGCGGGTGGCGCGCTCAGCGGGAAATACTCGCGGGGAGGTGCTGGCCGCCACTCCAGCGAGGTCGACGATCCCGGCCTGCGAGACGCGATCGCTCTCTGGTGAACGGCTTGCGAGCTTGGCGACTGACTCCGGAGCGACAGCCGCAGCGCTTGCACTGGCATTCGCGCTCCACGGGCCAGGCGTCACGAGCGTTCTGTTCGGCGCGACGAGCGTGGAGCAGGTCCGTGAGAACGCGCTGAGCGCTCGACGTTGACGCCGAGCTGGTTGCCGCTGTCCGCGCTCTTAACTGAGCAAGTGCCAGGCGCGTGAGGCTCCGTCGAGGCTCGTCGCCTGAGTCGAAAAGCTGTTGCTCGGGTCGTTGGTGTCCGGCCAGCGTGCTTGGCTCTCATGCGATGACGCGGGAGTCGCTCGGCCGGTGCCGGGCACCCGGCCGCCGACACCACCTGAGCGGTGTACAGCGCCGGTCATTTCACTCTGCTTGCCTACGGCTCGCTCCGCGAAAGCCGGCGCTAACTGACACCCCTGTGGTGCACTTTCGGGTCTGGCTGAATAAGCGGGGTTGCGGGCTGGATAGAGCCGACGGGGAGACTCGAACTCCCGACCCATTCATTACGAGTGGCTCTAAAACGGAGCAAACCCCCCGCTTCGCGCCCGTAAGGTGACCTAGGCCCGTAACCATCATGCGCCCTCGACGATTACTCGACGGCCACCGATCATTCCGGAAGGGAGCGTGACGGAGAGTCGGGCAGCTGGCGGGATACTTCGGCGATGCTGATGAGGGCTCACGATGACGCTGCCTCGTTCTTGCTCGCCGCCGATCCGTACAGGTTTCCGGCGAAGCGATAGCTGCGGCGCCGGGCGATACCGACCTGGTCGCCGACTGGCTCGCCGCATTCCACGAAGAGGCCACGCCCCACGCCCCCAAAGAGGACTGGTCAGCTCTCGCCCAGCGACGGATAACCGCTGGACAGATTCACCTCTGGCGTGATGGAGGCACTCCGGTTGCGATGGCCGCGGTGAACGCTCCCGCGGCCGGTGTAGCCCGAGTAGGGCCGGTCTACACCCCCGTCCCGAGCACCGCGGCGATCTGCACGACGTCGTCGAGTTCTCCGGTGGCGACAGAGATCACGAAGTCGTAGGCCTCGTCATTGCTGAGCGTGAGCCGACGGCCGTTCATGCCGAGAAACGCCACCGTCGCTGCGAGAGCGAGTCTTTTGTTGCCATCGACCAGCGCGTGGTTACGCGCAAGAGAGTGGAGCAACGCCGCCGCCTTCTCATGGATCCCCGGATAAGCATCCTCGCCAAAAGCGGAGGCTTGAGGGCGACCGAGCGCAGATTCGAGCAAGCCGTAATCGCGGACAAGTGGCTCGGCCTCGAGTACGCGGGTCGCGATATGGAGGAGTGAGTCGAGGTCGAGAAATATCACTCGCCCAGACGCCGTAGCGCTTCTGCGTACCTAGGTAGCTCTTGGTCGAGGACGTCGTCAAGCAGCTCACGTCGGCTCGTTCGGTCGATGTATTCGCGCACAGCAGACCGCGCGACATCTTGCATTGAGCGGCCCTCGCGGCCAGCGCGTTCTCTCAAAGCGTCCGTTTCGTCATCAGTGAGGCGGAGGGTCATAGCCATGAGCACCATGGTATCACCGTTGATACCATGGTGCTAGCAGGCGCGGCACGGCTGCTCATCGATCTAGGCGACAGCGACGACTTCAGGTTGCGGTTACGGCGACCAGGCCTCTTCCCGGCCTGACCCAACGACGCATGGGACGGGACAGCAGGATGACCAGCAACATTGACGAGCCGAGCCCCGTCGCGATCACGTCGGCCCAGAGCACGCCTCCACCGGATGACACAACCAGCGGAGCGCTCGCGATCAGAAGATAGGCATTCGCGACGACGAACAGCCACCAAGCAGCCTTCGAACGGCGCCCCAACCACACCACCAGAACGACGATCAGAACGATGCCACCCTTGTCGATTCGGGATTCGCCGATAGCGATCAGCGCACCTAACTCCGCGAATCCCACGATTACGAACAAGAGATATGCAAGCCGTTCCCTCGACATCTGTAGACGCACAGTACGCCGAGCGGTCAGATCGAACAACTGACGGTCCTCGAGGACAGTCGCATCTCGATCGAGTACCAGCTGTCTGGTCGCTGCTGGTTGTAGACCAAGCAGGCGGCGTTACGGTTCGGTCGGGATTGTCGCTATGACTCTGATTTCGATAACGGCGTCGGGTTCGTAGAGTTCGGTCACTCCGATCGCGCTCCACGCGGGAAAGGGCTTGGACATGAACTGCCCAGCGACCTCAAGCACAACGTCCCCTTGAGCTTGTAATCCGACGTGATAGGCGGTGATCTCCTCAACGTCAGCCCAAGTACACCCGGCAGCAGCCAGGGTGTCCGCAATATTTTCGAAGGTCTGGCGTGACTGCTCTGTTGGATCGGCGGAGAACGATCCGTCCGACCGGGTTCCGGTGTGGCCGGTCAGCCGGACGGATTGTCCGACCCGGACCGCGGCCGGGATGCCTGTCGCTTCGTAGAAGTCCCGCCAGTCTGGGGTGATGATCACGTCTCGCATCGCGTCATTATCGGGCCTCGATTCGGGTCCTTCGTGTCATTCGGCACCTCGCGAATCGCCCGCAGTGCAGGTCAACGCAACTGTTGGCTGCATCAGACACGGGAACGCGCAGCCTTTTGACGCTGTCATAGGCCGCTCAACATTGGTCGCGTCGATGACGCGGCAAGCTAGTCGGTGGCGGTGCTTTTTGAGGGGCTGGAGCCCATCTCGGCTGCCTAGACGCGGCTGAAAGCGTGAGTAGTGAATGACTGGTCTTACAGGCTCAACGAGCGCTCGAGCGACGATCGGGTGAGCTGATCTGTCGGCACCCAAGATTGCGGTTGAGCATCGCTCGCTCCATTGCGCACGCGAACCCGGGCGCGTCTGGGTTGAGGATCATCGAACCGTGTGCGTTGAAGTCGAACGTCCTCGCGGAAACCGGGGCCGGCAGAGCGCTTAGCACAAGCACTGTGAGCGCAACGACTGTGAGCAACGTTGCGAGAACTTTGCCGAATTGGTGCTGCATCGGGTGAGTCACTTGCCTGCCTCCTGGTGGCCTGCTGGCTGGGTGCAAGCAACCTACGGGCGGGCTGAGCCGCACGCATCGGCATTACCACCTAGGTTGGGATCGGCCGGTGCCTATGTTGGATCAATCAACGCGAGCCGTGAAGCTGTTGCGGCCGCTTCGCCGCGGGTGCTGGCGTCGAGTTTGCGCAGGATCGTCGAGACGTGATGCTCGATCGTTCGTTCGGAAACGACCAGACGCTCGGCGATCTGGGCGTTCCGTAACCCGGCGGCGACGAGCGCGAGCACCTCGAGCTCTCGTCCGGTCAGGCCTGCGCTGTTGTTGCGGGTGCGTGGCCGCGGCCCACGCGGCAGCCCGCGGGCACCCCGGGCTCGTAGCCGGCGCGTAACGATCGCCGCTGGACGCCGCGCCCCCAGCGCCTGCATCTCGGCGAGAGCTTGGCGCAGCGCGTCGACGTCTTCCCCGTCAGCGAGCGCCAGCGCCGCTTCGTAGGGGCAGCCAAGCTCCCGCCACCGCTCGCCCGCGCGCCGCCACTCGCCGACAATCGAAAATGCGTAGGGCTCGGCGCAAACCCCCGCGGGGAGCTCATCCCGTGCGCCGGCCCGCCCGCGCCAGCACGCAAGCTCCCCTACAAACCACGGCGCACGACGCCCCACCGCCAGCTCAAACGCTGATCCCGTCGCAGCATCGATCTCGGTCTCCCTGCCCTCCAGCCACAACACTTCAGCGCGCGCCGCGGCGACGGGTGCGATGCACTGAAGCTCCCCGGTCAGTTCAGCGAGCATCAGTGCCTCATCCAGCAGCTCCCACACCCCGGGCTCGCCGGAGCGTGCGCGCACCAGCCCGATCGTCAAGAGCATGCTGGTGCGTCCGTGCGGAGTCGGAACGACTTGAACGAACCGGTCGGCGAGGTGGACCGCCAGTGCCCAACGCCCGCGATCCAACTCCAACTTCACGCGGTTTGTGAGCAATTGGTGGCGCCAGTGCTCGAGTCCGCGCTCCTCGCAGTACTCGATCCCCTCCTGGACGTATCGCTCCGCCAGACCGTAGGCGCGGGTATCAACAGCCGAACCGACCAGGTTGTTGAAGGCCCGACCGACATCGCTGTCAAGTTCGGCTTCGCGGGCCAAGCGCAGGCTTCGTGTCAGCTTCTCCTCGCCGCCGGCCACGCCGAAGCACATCATCATGGTGCCAACGCTGTTGAGCGCGTGCACCAGCGTCTCGGTGTCCCCAAGGCCCTCAGCCAGCTCGCTCGCAGAGGTGCCCCAGGAGACAGTCCCATCGAGATCGTCGAGGACGGAGCACAACAGAGCGCGGGTGGCATAGGCGCGTGCCAACTCTCGAGTGCGACCGACCGGTTCGAGCCACTCCACCGCCGCCGCGGCAAACGCTTCGGCGTCCGGTGTGCGACCAGACGTGAAAACCACCCGCGCGAGCGAGGACAGCAAGTCCCCGACGCGTCGCTGGTCACCCAGCTCACGCCTCAAGGAAAGGCCATGCTCGAGCAGATCGATCGCCCGGTCAAAGTCGTTGATCAAGAAGCACTCCTCGGCTTGACCCTCGAGCAGCTCAGCCTTTGCCTCGCCAGACAAGCCGTGCTCGAAGCGAAGCGCCCGCGCGTACTGCGCGGCGGCCTCGCGATGCGCACCAGACGCGGCGGCCTGCTGCGCCGCGCGCGGCGCCCACCGCAACACCGCCGCCCCATCCCTCAGCGCCTCGGCGAGATGCGCCAACAGCGCCGGATCCGCCTCGGCCACCGGTGAACCGGCCAGCGCTGCCAGGGCCGTGCGCTGGAGTTTCAGCGCCCGGTCTGGTGCGATCGATGCCTCGATCGCCAGCCGGGCCAGTTCATGGCGAAACGCGACCCCGCCGTCCGACGCGGTCAGCATCCCGGCGGCCAGGCACTCCTCCAACCGCTCGGCCAGCTCACCCTCAAGCGCCTCAAGCAGCCACAACTCGACCCGGCCTGGCACTACGGCCACCGCCTGCAGAAGCCTCTGGGCCGGCAGCGATAAGCGACCCGCCCGGGCGAGCACAGCGTCACGGACCGTCCCGGGAATGCGTTCACCTCCCGCACCGAGAACCTCAGTGACAAAAAACGGATTTCCACCCGTCGTCCCATACAGCTGACGGTCATCGAGCCCATGCTGGCGAGCCAGGTCACTCACCGCCGCACGCGACAGCGGCGCCAACTTCAACCGGTCCGGCGATCCGGCCAGGTCGCCTACGACGATCCGAAGCTGCTGCGCCCGATCGAGCTCATCATCGCGAAAGCTCGCCACCACCAGCACCGGAAGCGAACCGATCCTGCGGCCCAACAACCTCACCACATCCAACGTCGCCTCATCAGCCCAGTGCAGATCCTCGAGCACCAACACGGTAAGTCCCCAACCGTCGAGCTCGCGGACCAGCGCCGACGCCACCTCGTACGGCCGAGCCCCCCGCCCAACCAGCTCCTCGATTTCCCCTCCGGTCGACTCCGCCACATCGCACAGCGGCCCAAGCGGACGCGGAGTCAAAAGCGGCTCGCACGCCCCCCACAGCATCCGCACCGAACCGCGCTGCAACTCACAAAACCGGCCGACTAACGCAGTCTTGCCGACCCCAGCCTCCCCCGACACCAACACCAATCGTCCCTGATTGGTCGCACGAACCGCGGCGAGAGAGGCTTCCAACACTCGCAGATCATCGTCACGCTCCAAGAACCCAGCATCAGCGGCAGTAGCGCTCACATCCGGCCGCCGAAGCCACAAGCAACGCTCATACCCACGGAGTCTCGCACGGGCAACAAACCGATCAACCCCGTCACAAGCCACGACTGTGCTCCTCTCACGACCCGGCCAGCCCGTCAACCAAACTGACGGAAAGTCGCCGCAGCCGCGTCCGCCTGAACGCGGGCAATGCATTGCTCGCGCAGACCGCCGGAGAACCAACGATCGATTTCATTGCCGGAACCCCTGCCACGCTCGCGCGCCCGTCACCACGAAAGCAACGATGACGCGCCGGTTGCCGCTTCGCTTTCGCTACGGCTACTTGCGACAGTCTGCTGTTCTAGCCCAAACCAGGAGGCGCGGGGGTCCTTGCATTCTGGCGTGAGGTGACTAGAATACTGGTCATGTCAGAGACGATGTCGTTGGCATCTGTGAAGGCGCGGTTCTCGGAGCTGGTCGATCGGGTTGAACGTCAGCAGGATCGCGTGATCGTGACGCGCAACGGGAAGCCAGCAGCGGTACTGATCAGCGCTGATGATCTTGAGAGTCTCGAGGAGACCCTCGCGGTTATGTCCGATCGCTCGATAGCTGCCCAGGTTCGCGAGAGCGAGAAGCTGGCGGCGGCGGGCGCCCCCGGGGCGTCGCTTGATGATCTGCGGGCTGACCTCGCCAGGCGGCGCTCAGGCGCGAAGTGAGCGACCCGGGTTGGCGGGTCGAGGTGATGGCGCCGGCGCGCCGGGAGTTCGATCGTCTCCCAATCTCCGTTGCCGCAGCCGTGTTAGAGACGTTGGACGCGATCGCTGAGAACCCAAAGAGGTTGGGCAAACCGTTGATGCTTGAGCACGAGGGTCGCTACTCGGCCAGGCGCGGGCCCTACCGAATCATCTACGAGCTCGACGAAGAAGCACACCTGGTGCGGGTGGTCGCGATCGGCCACCGGCGAGACGCATACCGACGTCGCTAACGCCATGATCGAATCTCGATCGTGAGGCCAGGCGGGGAGTTTGCGGGTACGACTTGCCTTTACTTATGGCTGACCTATAGTAAAGGTATGTCGAGAGTGTCCTCCAAGAACCAGGTAACCCTTCCGGTCGAGGCGATGCGTGCGGCAGGGCTTCGTGCTGGAGATGAGGTTGTCGTGCGCCCGATCGGCGAGGGAGAAGTGATCGTCGCGGCACGCGGATCGCGTGTGCGGCGTCACGCCGGCATCGCCACCGGGATCTATCCCGCAGGCGAGCTTGATCGGCTGCGGGACGAGTGGCAGCGCTAATCCTCGATGCGAGCGTCCTGATCGGTCTACTGGACACCGCTGACGCACATCACGGCTCCGCCGTGGATGACGTCGAGGCCGCCGACCAAGCCGGCACGACCCTGCTGACACCGGCGAGCGCGTACAGCGAGGCGCTAGTTTCGTTTGCGCGCGCCGGTCGCGTAACGCAAGCACGAACGGCTATCGCTGCGATGGGAATCTCGGTCCAACCGTTGACAGCTGCGATCGCAGAGATGGCGGCTGCGTTGCGCGCCAATCACGAGCGTCTCCGCCTACCCGACGCGATCGTGCTAGCCACCGCCCAGCACCTGCACGCAACCCTCCTCACCTACGACGACCAGCTATCACGGATCGCCCGCAAGCCAGGCAGCTGAGACGATCCGCATGCCCGAGCCGGCTTCCGGATCGATCGACAAACGACAGCGGCTGCACCCATCAGATCTTCCAACTGGAGTTATGACTTAGCCCGCGCCGAGGGGTCATGTGCAAGCAGATCAGGTGAGGACCTAGCGACCCGACCGGCTTTGCGATCAAGAAGGCCGGGGGGTGCGTTCGACAACCGCTGACAACCACAGCGCAAAGCTCTGGCGGGTGCTCGTGTTGACCTATGCGTAGACCGACACGAGCACGACTGCCTGAAAACCCAGAGCCGACGGGGAGACTCGAACTCCCGACCCCTTCATTACGAGTGAAGTGCTCTACCAGCTGAGCTACGTCGGCGATGCTGCGATGTCCGCTGCTCGGCGCAAGGGTAGTAGAAGCCGCCACGCCCCGCTCAGCACGACGGCGCCGCGGCCGCGGCGCGCTGAGGCTCAACTCGAGGTCGGCGCGAGGCCGCTTATGAGCGTCCCAGCATCGGTCAGCGCTTCTTCCTCTTGCTCGGCCTGCGGCGTTGCTTCACCGGCTTGCCGCGACGCTGTTGCGGCGCCTTCTTCCTGCGCTGCTTCTGCTTGGGCTTCACGTTCCTCTTCGGCCGCTTCCTTGTAACAGTCCTCGCGCCGGTGCTCGACCCTGAAACCCCCGGGCTCGAGGTGGTTCCGCCGGACTCCGACGACGTCGTGCTGCTGTTCGAACCGCTGCCCGCGGGGCTGGACGTCCCGGCAGCCGCCGGCACCTGCGCAGCCAGAATCGCGAACACCGCGCCGAGCGTCGGATGCGCCTCGATCCCGGCCACCTCCACGCCCGTACCCGTGTCGTAGCGGTCTCCGTAGGGCACCAGCGACGTGGTGTCGTTGATGTAGGCGACGTTACGGCTCATCAGCTCGCCGGCGATCCCGTAATCAGCGAGCCAGGCAGGGACATAGAACTGCCACGCGACCTTGTTGATCGCGCTGTTGTTCGGGGAGGTCTGCAGCGGCATCCCATAGGTGGTGAGCTTGGTCAGATACAGGCTCGCCTCGTTGGCGGCGACCTGCTCGGGCACCAGCGTCAGACCGAGCAGCATCTCGTGGTAGGCGTTGTAGATCGTCGTCCACGTGCCGGTGGCACCCTGTTCGAGGTTCAGGTAGCCGCCAGACGGGTCGGTCGACAACTCGACCCACCTTCCAACATTGCCGGTCGCAGCCTCCGACCAACTCGCCGCGTTCGTGGTGTCACCGACGATCGCCGCGATCTGCCCGGCCGCCGCCAGACCGATGATCGCCTTGATCCCGAGGTTGACACCGGCCGTCGGCGTCGCATAGCCGGTCGCCCAATCATCGGTCGTCAGCTGCGTCGCCGGCGTCGGCACCTGCGTCATCAGGTACTGCGCCCACTGCGTCCACAACAGCTGCCACCTGGCCAGGAACGGTGCGGCGGTCTCAGCACCCACCACGCGCGCGTACGCCGCCGCCATGATCAGCATCCCGGCCGATTCCTCGATCGGCATCTGCTCGCCGTTGCCCGGCACACGCCCGGCCGCGTTCGGATAGACACCCAGGTCGTGGACGCAGTAGTGGTACTGGGACGCGTCCGACCCGACCACGGACCAGGCGGCCGCGTCCTGCCAGGCATCGGATGCGCACCAGTCGAGGATCGGCGCCATGATCAGCGGGATCAGGTCGGGGTCGAGGTAGAGCCAGGCGAGGAACGCCTGATCGAAGATGTCGACCGTGTTGGTGTCGCCGTCGGAGGAGATCTCCTTGCCCAGCAGCCAGGGAGTGCCGTCGGGCCCGACCGCAAGCTCGGTCCCTCCGTAACACTGCCGTAGCGCGAGCGCGCAGGCGGCGGCATAGCCCGAGCCGACGTTGCCCGCCGCAGCCGTCGTCGCCGCGTTCTCGATTCGCGCGTCGATTGCGCCCGCCCGCTGCCGTGCCGCCGCAGCATCCGAAAGGAAGGCCGCTGTCATCGACTGCCACCCGGACGGCCAGTACTGCATCCACAGCGGCTGCAGCTGCACGGCCGGCTGGCCGTAGCCGATCAGCGGCGCGCGCACATGCCCGACCACGAAGCTGGCAGAACGCCCGCTCGAGCTCGAGCCAAGGTCGACCGCGAACGCGAACGCGGGCTGGTTGTCGTTGATCGCCCGCGGATCTGTGTCGGAGCTGTCCGCCAGCGACGTATCGGTCAACACGAACGCACTGCGCAGATCAACCGAGTAACCCGACTCATAGGTCAACGACGGGGCCGCCTGCGCCGCCCACACGACCGTGCCCCAGTTGGCCATCTGGGTGGTCTCGCTCAGCGGATTCGGGCTCTGCAGCCCGACGCTCCAATAGCGCCCGTTCGCATCGGAGGACACGTCCCAGGAGATCAGCGCCGACTCAGTCGATGACACCCATTCGCCGGTGATGTCGGCGTACACCTGGACATCATGGGGATTGCCGTCGGTGGAACTCACCGTCACGGTCAATAACGCCAGCGGCACGGATTGGCGCTGCAGATCCCCGGGCTCGACC
This sequence comes from uncultured Actinomycetota bacterium, assembly GCA_963790635.1. Lineage (GTDB taxonomy): Bacteria > Actinomycetota > Thermoleophilia > Solirubrobacterales > Solirubrobacteraceae > Palsa-465. The sequence continues at coordinate 544,308 of CAWBPJ010000007.1, forward strand.
GGCGATAGCCACTCCGCCACCAGCTGCACACCTCCCGCGCTCGACGTGAAGATCGACCGCGTCGCGGTCACCTCGGTGGAGACGGCCATCATCGGGGTCACGGTTGCCGCGTTGCTGAGCACCGGCTCGCCGGCCCACGCGTAGGGCTGCCCGTCGATCATCACAAGGCCGACGAACCCGCGCGCGGCGCCGTTCCAGAACCGCGGTGTGACCGATGTCAGCTCCGTCGCCGGCAGCCACGTCGACAGGTAGGGCGAGCGCACGGCCAGCGGAATCGATGGCGGGCGCACGTCGGCACCGCCGAGCGTGACCGACGCCGGCGCAGCAGCCGGCGCCTCGTCGGCGCCACCGCCCGTCGCAGCCCGCGCGACACCGGCGTCTGCGACCAGCCCGCGAGCCAGTGTCAGCGAGGGCGCCGCCGCGCTCGCCACCCCGAGCGTCCTGAGCAACGACCGGCGGTTGATTTCAAGTCCGCGCCCCTCCACAGAGGCCCAAGTCTCCCAGACGCTGCGCCGGCGGCGGTCACGGCAGCTCGTGGGCGGCCCGCCAATCGTCCGCCAGCAACGCCCAGCGCTCATGATCACGCCAGCGTCCGCTGATCTTGAGATATCGGGGCGAGAAGCCCTCGCGCTTGAACCCGGCGCCGCGTGCCAGCGCGACCGAGGCGCTGTTACCGGGCTGGATGTTGGCCTCGAGCCGGTGCAGACGCAATCGCGTGAAGGCCTCCCCCAGCACCAGCTCGATCCCCTGGCGCATGTACCCCTGGCCGGCAAAGGGTTCCCCGACGGCATAGCCCAGGTAGGCGCTCTGCAACGAGCCACGCGTTATCTGGGAGACATTGAAGAAGCCGATGATCTGCTCGTCCTCGATGCGGACAACCAGAAACGCCTCGAAGTCGGGCCGGACCGAGTCCTCGAGGTAGGCGGCAAACCGTCCCGCGTCGGTCGGAGCGCTGGCCCACGGGCGGTGAAACGCGCGGCTATCGCGCATCAGAACGACGAATTCGCGCTCATCGCCCTGGCGCGGCGCCCGCACGTACACCTGCACCGGGCCGCGCTCGCTCGGCCGCTCCTGCTGCACCCTCGTCGTGCGACGCCAGCGCCCAACCACCTACGCCGCCAATACCTCGCCGAGTCGATACGTCAGTGCCTCGAGCGCCAGATCCTCACTGACGTTGAGCTGGAACCGGCGGCGGGTATCCTCGACCAGCTCGACGGCGCGTCGCAACGCAGCGGCATCCGCACCACGCCCGGTCTCTGAATCCGCGTTCAGCTCGCCGGCCCGGTCGCTGTTGCGCACCAGGTCATCCGCCCCGAACGACAGCGCCGCGAGGTCGAGCAGCCAGGCCTCGACCAGGTCAAGCGCCAGCTCGAGCTCGCCGGTCTCCACGCGCCTGCGCATGCGCCGAATCCGCTCCCCGAGCTCAGTCTCCGCACGTTTGCGCTCACGGCTGGGAAGCAGCTCCAGCTCAAGCGCTCCGCGTTCCTCGAGCTCGACCCGCGAGCGCTCACCGCGAGCACGAACGGCCGCCAGCAGCCCATCCCAGGGAGCACCCTGCAGCCCGGCGAGCGCGCTGCGTACGAGCGCCTCCGCATGCAGGCGCAGTTCTGCCCCCTCCGGCTCCGCCAGTGCTCGCGCGCGCCCCGCGTCGCCGAGGCTCAGCCGCGCGTAGGCGTCTGCGGCCGCCGGCTCGACGCCACCTGCGACGAGCTCGTCGGCGAGCTCCTCGAGCGACGGAGCCTCGAACCGGACCAGCTGGCAGCGCGAGCGGATCGTCGGCAGCACGTCCGCAAGGCTGTCGGCAATCAGGATCAGGTGCACGAACGCCGCCGGCTCCTCGAGCGTCTTCAGCAGACGGTTGGCGGCCTCGTCGCCGAGTTGCTCGGCACTCTCGATCACGAACACGCGCCGCGCTGACTCGAACGGGGTCTTGGCTGCGGCCGCGACCACCGGCTCGTCGATGTCGGAGACCAGCACCTCATGCGCGCCGCTGGGAACCACCCACGTCAGATCCGGGTGTGCCCCGGCCAGCGCGCGCGCTTGCGCACTGGCCGGATCGGGCGCGCCGTGCGCCAGCAACCGCGCCGCCAACTCACGCGCGATCGCCCGCTTACCGGAGCCGCCGGGACCGTGGAACAGGTACGCGTGCGAGGGATTTCCGTTGGGCTCGAGCACCGGCCCGAGCACCGCCAGCGCGTTCGGATGTCGCTCGAGCGCAGTCAGCATCACGCGATCGTAAGCTACCCGAGTGGCCGCGAGCGAGCGAGGAGGGCTGATCACGATCGAGGGCCTCGACGGCACCGGCAAGACGACGCTGGCTGCCGGCCTGCAGGCGGCGCTGGCCCGCACCGGAGTTCAGGTGCGACTGCTGCGCGAGCCGGGCGGCGTCCAGACCTCCGAGGCGGTGCGGGCGCTCGTCAAGGATCCGTCGCTGACCGTCGGGGCGCGAGCCGAGGCGCTGCTCTACGCCGCCGCCCGTGCGCAGCTGGTCGACCAGGCGCTGCAACCGGCGTTGGCCGCCGGCGAGTGGCTGCTGCTCGACCGCTTCGTCGATTCCTCGCTCGCCTACCAGGGCGCCGGTCGCGGCCTCGGCATTGAGGCCGTTCGCGAGCTGAACCTGTTCGCGACCGGAGGCCTGACGCCTGATCGCACCCTGCTGCTGACGCTCGACCCGGCGTCCGCGCAAGCGCGCGCGGACGCCCGAGGGGAGGCGCGAGACCGGCTCGAACGGGAGGGCGTCGAGTTCTTCGCGCGCGTCGGCGAGGCCTACCTGGCGCTTGCCGCCGGCGAGCCCGAGCGGATCCGCGTGCTCGACGCGTCGTTGCCGGCGGAACAGGTCGTGGATCAGGCGCTCGCCGCGCTTGCGGATCTGCTGTAGCCGTGCGGATGCTCCTGGGCGAAAGCCCAGGCGTCGGCGATCATCGGTCTCGAGCTCGGGCTTCAGAGGGGCCCAGCCGAGCTCGTCGCGAACCCTCTGGCCGGCCGCCACCAGTTGGGGCGGATCGCCCGGACGGCGAGCAGCCTCCCGGGCGGGGATCGTCTGACCGGTGACCTGCTCGACAGCGGCGATCACCTCCCGCACCGAGAAGCCGGCGCCGTTGCCGAGGTTGAAGATCCGGTGCTCGCCCGCGCGCGCGTGTTCGAGTGCCAGCACGTGCGCGTCGGCAAGGTCGTCGATGTGGATGTAGTCGCGCACCGCCGTCCCGTCGGCCGTCGGATAGTCGGTGCCGAACACCTGAACCGCCTCGCGCTGGCCGAGCGCCACCTTGAGAATGTTGGGGATCAGGTGCGTCTCGGGCTCGTGGTCCTCACCCACCACCCCGTGCGCGCCCGCGACGTTGAAGTACCGGAGGCTGACCGCGCCGATCCCGTAGGCGGTGCAGAAGTCTCCGATCAGGTGATCAGCCGCGAGCTTGGAGGCACCGTACGCGTTCTGCGGCCGCGGCGGCGCGGTCTCGGCGATCGGAACCTCGTCCGGCTGTCCGTAGACCGCGCAGGTTGAGCTGAACACCAAGCGCGGGACCTTGTGCGCGACCATTGCCTCGAGCAGGTTCAGGGTTCCGGCGACATTGGTGCGGTAGTAGAGCTCGGGGTGCTCGACCGACTCGCCCACCAGCGCCAGGGCCGCGAAGTGCAGCACCCCGTCGAAGCCGGCTGCCAGCGCCCGCTCCACGTCCTCCTGGTTGCGCAGGTCGCCGACGATCAGCTGCGCCTGCGGCGCAACCGCCTCGCGATGTCCGCGCTCCAGGTTGTCCAGCACAACGACCTGATGGCCGTTTGCGATCAGCAGGCGCGAGACGATCGAGCCGATGTATCCCGCGCCGCCTGTGACTAGAAGCTGCATATGGCCGCAGAGATTGGCACACACCGCAAACGTCTTGGTCCGAGAACTGCACGCCGATCGCGCGACCGTGCATAAAATGGCTTCGCCATGGCCGAGGGAGATCCGCAATTCAAGCTGCTGGAGTTCGAGCAGGTGGAGGCTGCGCCGGGGACGGCGCTGCTGCGCCTCGCCGGGCGCGCTGCCGCCACCGTTGGCTCCGGAGCGCTGACACTCATCATCAGCGACAGCCGTGGTGAGCACCGCCAGGACCAACTCCCCGCTCTGCCCGGACCGCCGGGCCTGATCCGGGCGGCCTTCTCGGCCCCGCTTGAGGACGTCGGCCCCGAGTCGACCTACGCACTGGTGCTACCCGACGGCACCGTCGTGCCGTTGCCGGCACCGGCGCGCAGGCACACCGCGCTGAGCGCCGAACCGGCGGCCTCGGCGGAGCCGGCCGGCGCCGCCGCCGCGGAACCGGCTGAGCCCTCGGAGTCGTCCCGGCTTGTCGACGCCGAGCGCCGGGCGGAGTCTCGCAGGCTGGCGATCAACGAACTCGAGAGCCGGCTCCAGGCCGAGCGCGAACGGCGCACCGCCGCCGAGTCGGATCTGGCCCATCTTCGCGCCGAGCGCGAGGAGGCACGCGCCGAGCGCGACGCGTTACTCGGCGAACGGGACGAGGCGATCGCCGACCGCGACCAGGCAGAGGTGCGAGCGCGGGCGGCAGCCGCCAACGCCGGCGCGCTGGAGGCGCAGGTTCGCGCCGCAAGCGATGCCGCGACCCGCGCACAGGCCGCGCTCGAGACCCAACTCGCCGACCGCAGTGCCGAGTTCGAGCGGCTCAGGACCGCCTCGGAGCTTGCCCATGCACGTGCTCACGCAAGCCGTCGCGAGTCAACCGAGCTTGACGAGCAGCTGGCTCACGCACAGGCGCAGATCTCGGTGCTGCAGCAGACACTCGACGAGCGCGAGAGCGAGCGCAAGTCGACGGAAACGGCTTACGAGGACTCGCTGGCAGCGGCGCGGGAGGAGACCACGGCCGCTCGCGAGCAGGTGATCTCGCTCGAGGAGGAGCTCGCTTCGCAGCGCGACCTGGCCTCGCACGCTGCGACCGAGCACAACTACGAGCTTGAGACCGCCCAGGCCCGGCTCGATGTCGCCCAGGCCGAGCTCGCGAGCGCCCACGGCGGCGATGACACCCTCCGGAGCCGCAACGCCGAGTTGCAGGCGGAGCTCGCGGACCGCGACGCCGCGCTGACCGCACGCGTCGCTGAGATCGACCTGCTGCGGAGCCAGGCACGTGAGCGCGACGAGGCGATCCGCGACGAAGCCGAGCGGCGCTCGCTCGCCGAGAATGCGCTGGTCGCCGCCACCGCCCAGCAGGCACTCAGGGACGAGTCGCTGGCGCTCGCGGCCGAGGCCTCTCGCCAAACCTCGTGAGTCGTGCAGGGCGCCCCGCCGCGCTCTGAGAACGCTCGCGCTGTCGCTGAAATTTAACTCGCTGCAACGGCGGCGCTTTCGAGACTTCGAAGGGCCGTCGGCAGGCCGCTTGGGACCGTTTCCGTCCGACCATGGAGGGATGCTTCTCGACCCCTCGGCGACCCCACGCAGAGGCATCACGCAAGCAGCGACGCAGAGACGAGAAGGAGTCCTAGGCAATGGAGAAGAGTTCGCAGACCCCAATTACGGATAACACGACCGGGCAGGGCCTGTTGATCGAGCGGTACTTCACCGAGGCTGGACGGGAACCCTTCTCGACCGTCGAATGGGAGCTGCGCGACGCGCGCATCGGACACGGCGGCAGGGTGTCCTTCGAGCAGGCTGACGTCGAATTCCCCAAGACCTGGTCACAGAATGCGACCAACATCGTCGCGCAGAAATACTTCAGGGGGAAGCTGGGGTCGACCGAGCGTGAGCGCTCGGTCAAGCAGATGCTGACGCGGGTTGCGGGCACGATCGCCGGTTGGGGCGCGCAGCGCGGTTACTTCGCCAGCGACGAGGATGCCAAGGCGTTCGAGGACGAGCTGACCTACATCCTGCTGCACCAGATGGCGGCCTTCAACTCGCCGGTCTGGTTCAACGTCGGCTGGCACCCCGAGGGCAGTCCGAAGATGCAGGCGAGCGCCTGCTTCATCCTCTCGGTCGACGACACGATGGAGTCGATCCTCGAGTGGAACACCAAGGAGGGCATGATCTTCCGCGGTGGCTCCGGCTCTGGGATCAACCTGTCGCGGATCCGGGGTTCGATGGAGCACCTCAGCCGCGGCGGCACCGCCTCGGGTCCTGTCTCGTTCATGCGCGGAGCCGATGCCTGGGCGGGCTCGATCAAGTCCGGCGGCGGCACTCGGCGCGCGGCCAAGATGGTCGTGCTCGACATCGACCATCCGGACATCGTCGAGTTCATCGAGTGCAAGGCCAAGGAGGAGGACAAGGCCGCGGCGCTGCGCGATGCCGGCTTCGACATGTCGATCGACGGTGACGGCTTCCACTCGATCCAGTACCAGAACGCCAACAACTCGGTGCGCGTGACCGACGAGTTCATGCGGACTGTGGAGCGTGACGACGACTGGAACCTGATCGCGCGCACCAGCGGCGAGCCGGCCGGCGAGCCGGTCCCGGCACGGGAACTGCTCCAGAAGATCGCGGAGGCCGCCTGGCGCTGCGCCGACCCGGGCGTCCAGTACGACACCGTCATCAACCACTGGCACACGTGCCCGAACTCCGGCCGGATCAACGCGTCGAACCCGTGCTCGGAGTACATGCACGTCGACAACTCGGCCTGCAACCTCGCCTCCCTGAACCTGATGAAGTTCCGTCGCGAGGACGGCAGCTTCGACGTGCGCTCGTTCGAGAAGGCGATCGACATCGTCTTGCTCGCACAGGAGATCGTCGTCTCGCCGTCGAGCTACCCGACACCGGAGATCGCTGAGAACGCCCGCGCCTTCCGCCAGCTCGGGATGGGCTATGCAAACCTCGGCGCCTACCTGATGGCCAACGGCCTGCCCTACGACTCCGACGAGGGTCGCGGGATCGCCGCCGCGATCACGGCGCTGATGACCGGCCGCGGGTATCGGCGCTCAGCCGAGGTCGCGGCCGCGATGGGGCCGTATGACCGTTACGCCGAGAACCGCGAGCCGCACAACACGGTCATGCGGATGCACCGCGACGCGGCCTATGCGCTCGCCGACGAGTCCTGCTCTGACACGGGGCTGCTCGAGTCCTCGCGCGGCGTCTGGGAGGAGGCGGTCGCGCTCGGCGAGGAGCACGGCTACCGCAACGCGCAGGCCACGGTGCTGGCGCCGACCGGCACGATCAGCTTCCTCATGGACTGCGACACGACCGGCGTCGAGCCCGACTTCTCGCTGGTCAAGTTCAAGGAACTGGTCGGCGGTGGCCAGATGACGATCGTCAACAAGACGGTGCCGCTGGCGCTCGAGACACTCGGATACAGCGACCAGCAGATCGAGCAGATCGTCGCCTACGTGAACGAGCACGGCACGATCGTCGGCGCCCCCGAGCTGACAGCTGAGCACCTGCCGGTGTTCGATGTGGCCGTCGGCGAGCGCGCGATCTCGCACATGGGCCACATCAAGATGATGGGCGCGATCCAGCCGTTCATCAGCGGCGCGATCTCGAAGACGGTCAACATGCCCAACGAGGTGACCGCCGCGGACATCGCCGACGCCTACACCCAGGCCTGGAAGCTCGGGATCAAGGCGCTGGCGATCTACCGCGACGGCTCCAAGACCGCGCAGGCGCTGCGCACCGACGCGCAGCAGGGCGCATCGGCTCCGGTCGACGTCGAGGCGGCGATCGAGAAGGCCGTGGCTGACGCGATCGCCTCGGCCCCGCCACGGCGCAACCGCATGCCACGGGAGCGCGAGTCGATCACGCACAAGTTCTCAGTCGGCGGTCACGAGGGCTACATCACAGCCGGTAAGTACGACGACGGCAGCATCGGCGAGATCTTCCTGACGGACATCGGCAAGGAAGGCTCGACGATGCGCGGCATGATGAACGCGTTCGCGACCTCGATCTCGATCGCGTTGCAGTACGGCGTGCCGCTGGAGACGCTGGTGCGGAAGTTCAGCTACATGCGGTTCGAGCCTGAGGGCATGACGAGCAATCCGGAGATCCCGTTCGCGAAGTCGATGCCCGACTACATCATGCGCTGGCTCGCGTCGCGCTTCCTCGACGTAGACACCCAGGAGGACCTGGGCATCCTGACCCCGGCCGTGCGTGCCCGCAAGGCGGCTGAGGACGCGCTCACCTCGCATTCGAGCGATACCTCGGTCCCGGCGCTGGACATCCACCAGCATCAGCACAATCACGACTCGGGCCCGGCGACCTCAGCCGGCAAGCCGGCCTCAAACCCACAGCCGGCCACCGCAGCTCTGACCGACACTCCGCCGGTCGTACCCGCCGCCTCGGCCCGCAGCCCGTTCGGCCTTGACCTCGGCCCGGCCTGCCAGCAGTGCGGCGGCATGATGCAGCGCACCGGTGCCTGCTACACGTGCTCGAGCTGCGGGTTCAACACCGGCTGCGGTTGATACACGGCTGACAGCACCGGAGTGAGCAAAGGCCCCAGCGGTGGGGCCTTTGCTATGCGTCAGGAGCACGCTTGACCTGAACCGTTCGGCCTCGTCAACGGGTCCAACCACTCGACAACAACGAGAGGACCTTCCCAGATGATTTACAGAGACGGACGTTCGGCGCCGCTTGATTCGACTCCCGACGGCACGGAGGTCGCGACATTCGCGGCCGGCTGTTTCTGGGGTGTTGAGGCGGCCTCCCGTGAGATCGAGGGAGTCGTGGCCACCCGTGTCGGATACACCGGTGGGCAGACGACCGACCCAACGTACGCGGCGGTCTGCTCGGACGCCTCACGCGACGCACTGCAGCAGACTCTGAGCCGGCAGCGACGCGATCAGATCGTCGTCACGGTCGCAGCCTGGACTGATCGCTGGCGGCGAACCCCGCGACAGCCGCCTCTGGGCCTCGTTGAAGGCGATCCGGTACAGCCACGCCGAGAACTGCGAGCGCTGCTCGAATCTCGGCAGGCCTCGCGCGTCCGGCTATCGCCCGTCCGCGCGATAGACCGTTCGCGCGTAGTCGTGGTAGGGCGCCGGCGCGACGGTGGCGCGGATGATCATCTGCCGGTGCACGGCGTCGACCTGGGGCTTGGTTGAGATCGGATCCTCGCCCCAGACAATCTCGACCACGGTCCCGTCGGCGACATCGACGTCGATCGTGGCCAGCGACATGTAGAGCTGATCGTGAGCGATGTAACCGGCGTCGGTCGAAATCCCGACACGCGCACCCTCGCGGCGCACCTCGTCCATCTGGAAGAGCCCGTAACGGGACTTGGGGAAATCGAGGAATTTGCCGGGGATGCCGGGCTCGAGCTGCGAGCGCACAACGTCGGCCACATCACCGGCGTTCCACAGCAGCGTGACCTTCCGCCGCCCGGGCGACTCTGCGATCCGCTCGAGCGCCTCGCGCCCGTGGAAGTCATGGTCGAAGCGGACGCTACGGCCAAGGCCCAGGTCATAGGGGGTCATGTAGTAGTCGTGGATGTCCTCTGAGTACAGCGACCCGCCGATCGAACCGGCTCGCGCCGCCGGCAGCCAATCGCGGTACTCGGCAAAATCCTCGTCGAAGATCGCGGGAAACGGTGTAGGCACCCAGCCTGACTCAAGCGGCGTGGCCGAGTATGCCTTCGCTCCCACGCGGACGATTCCGTATTCCGCCCCAGCCGCGAGGATCGCGTTCAGCACCGGCTCGTTGTCCTCCCAGGGCCCGTAGAACTCGAAGCCTGGCTGGCCCGCCATACCGTGTCTGAGCGCTTTCACGCTGCGGCCGGCGATCGTGACCTCACCGATGTGGAAGAACTTGATCTCCGGCGGCGGCCCGAAGATCTTCTCCATGACCGCGTCTGCGTGCGGACCCTGAAGCTGATAGCGGTAGAACGTCGGCGGACCCTGACGCATGTGCGAGTTGCCCTCAAGTCGCTCATGCACATCCTTTCCTGCCGCTGCGGCCTTCTCGACATTGAAACGGACCCAGTCGATCAGCAGGTGGTGTCCGATCAGAACGAGGCCCTCCGGACCGTCGGAGTTGTAGAAGAGGATGCCGTCGCCGATGATGAAGCCGTCCCTGTTGACGGAGATCAGCTGCTTGCCGATCCCGGGACGGAAGGTCTCGAACGTGTTGGGTGAGATCCCCGAGAGCATCGGGATCAGGTCAGCGCCGTGCAGGAACAGCTGTGTCATGTGGTGTGACTGATCCAACACCGCGACAGACTCGCTCCAGGCGCGCTGCTCGTCACGCCAGTTCGTGAATTCAGGCGCCACCGGGAACGTGAACGCGGGCCAACTCTGATTGCGCAGCACCGCAACCGGGCTCCCGACCCGGGCGATCGCTTCGGCCAATGATTCAGTTGCCATCCTGCTCTTCTCCTCTGGACGCCGTCGTCGGCGCAAACGTACAGGCGTTCGATCGCCGCGAGCCGATTCCGTTCGGCCCAGCCGAACAGCGCAGGTATCGTTTCGGCCGTGAGTGACACCCGCGATCCGACCCTGGCCGAGCTCAGCGCTGGACGGCCTCGCAGCGTCTCGATCGCGTTTTCCGTGATCGACGCCGTCGCGTCCAACCCTGACATCGGCCCCAGCGCCGTGGCGCGCCGGGTCGGCGTCGCGAAGAGCACGGCCAGCACGCTGCTGAGCGCCCTGGCCGAGCGGGGCGTGCTCGAGCGCACCGGTGCCGGACGCTATCGCCTCGGCCTGAAGATGTTCGAGTACGGACACCTGGCGCTCAGTCACGTCAACCTCTTCGAGGTCAGCGTGCCCGTGCTCGAGCGCCTGCGCGATCGCGTCCGCGACCTTGTCCAGTTGGGCGTGCCGGTCGGCGCTGAGGTCCTGTACCTCGACCGCTACGAGGCGCAGACGCTCGATACCCGGTTCCACGACGAGACCTGGCGACGCCTCCCCGCGCACTCATCGAGCACCGGTCGCGCTATCGCCGCCTTCAATCCCGCGGTGACCCAGGCGATCCTGGCCGCCGGCCTCAAGCGCTGGACCCGCTACACGCTGATGGATCCCCAGCAGCTTCTGGGCACGCTGGGCGAGGTCCGTGAGCGTGGGTATGCGTTCACCGAGGCTGAGCTCCAGGAGGGGATCGCGTCGGTCGCCGCCCCGGTTCTGGTGGGCGGACCCGACCGCCGCCGGGCCATCGCGGCGGTCTCAGTCGTCGGTCCAACGACCCGCCTGCGGCAGACCGGAATACCGAGGCTGGCGGTCCACGTTGTGCGCGCGGCCGAGGACATCGGCGCTCGCCTGAGCGCATGATCGCGCGTCCGCCTCGGCACATGCATGATCGCCCGATCGAGCCGGCCTGTGCGCGCGGCCGTGTTGCCGCTCACAGACGCATCGCCGTATTGAAGTCGAGCGCCGCCTGCTGGTGATCGAGTTGGGTGAGAAACTCGCGCGCCGAATCATCTGACAGCTCGCCTGTCTTGAGCCCCTCGAGCACCGCCTCCCGCTGGGACTCGAGCACCTTGCCACGAAGCTCCGTCGAGACCACGGCGAAGCGCTCACGGCTGGTCGCATTGCGGAGTACGTCACTCTCGGACTCACGCGCGCGTTCCACGCGGTCGGCCACGGCCTGGACCAGAGTCGGATCCAGCCCCTCCGGTGGGTTGGAGACAAAGTCCTGGTAGACATCGACAGCGGCCCTGCGAGCGACCGCCATCGTCTTCTCCTGTTGGGCGTGCTCGAGCTCGGATTCGTTGTGGTCCGCGACCCCGAGCCGCCTGATCAGCCTCGGCAGCGTCGTGCCCTCCAGCAGCAGCGAGCCGACGGTGACGATGAATGCGACCGCCTCGATCTCTGGTCGGCCCGGGAAGGGGTGGCCGTTGGCGAGCGTCACGGGGACACCGGCCGCGGCAGCGACCGTCACGACTCCGCGCATCCCGGTCCACGCGACCACGACCGCCTCTCGCCCGCTGAGCTGCTCAGGATCGATCGCGTGCCCGGCGCCGCGCAGCTCCACCCGGGCGCTGTCCGACCTGAGGCCACGGGCGCGCGAACGGATCGCATCGGACAGCAACTGCCGACCTGAGGACAATGCCACCCACAGCGAACGCACAACGATCACGACGAGCAGGATCAGCAACCCCGCACCAAAGATTGTCGACACCGACTCGCCGGCCGCCCGCACATCGTCGAGTACCGCTCGCAGCTGCAACCCGACATAGGCAAATACGAACGCCTCCAACAGCACGTTGACCGCATCCCAAACCTGCGCCTCCTGCAGGCGTGTCCGATAGTCAGCCCGAACCGAGAGCCGACCGACCAGCAGGCCCGCCGCAACGGTCGCCAACACGCCTGAGGCGTCCAGCTCCTCCGCAACCGCGTAGGCGACGAACGGCGTCACCAGGCCCAGCACCGTTTCCAGCCCCGGGTTTCGCAGGCGTCTGCGGACCAGAAGTGTGAGCGCCCCAACCGCGAGCCCCACGCAGATTCCGGCCGCCGCGTCGTAGAGGAAGAGCAGGACCGGACTGTGGACCAGGGTGTGGCTGCCAGTGGCGGCCGCGATCGCCACCGCGAAGATCGTCAGCGCGGCTGCATCGTTGACGAGGCTCTCACCGGTGAGCAGCGTCAGGACTCGTTTTCGCAGACCCAGCGCGCGGCCGATTGCAAGGGCACTGACGGCATCGGACGGTGCGATCACGGCGCCGAGCACCAAAGCGGTGGTCATCGTCAGCCCTCCCATTACCGCGTTGCCGACGAACCGGACCACGACGGCGGTGACGACCACCAGCCCGACACCGAGCCCGAGGATCGGCCAGAGCTTGCGGATGAACGCGACCACCGAGGCATCCAACGCCGTCGCATAGAGCAGCGGCGGCACGACAACACCGAGCATCAGCTCCGGTTCAATCTGCAGACGCGGCACCCCGGGTATGTATGACACGCCGAGTCCCACGGCTGTGATCACCAGCGGCGGCTCGAGCTCGAGTCGCTGGGCAAACGCCGTGACCGCAACCGACCCGATCACGACGAGCAGTATCTGCAGGCCGTTCACGTTGCGTAGCGTCGCATGCAGATCATCGACGCGTCGCCCAGCTCGGCGCGGACGTGTCGCTTATCTGCACTGAGCAATCGGCTTCTATGCTTGCCCGGATGGCTGGGGAACCCACCACCGGAGCGGTCGAGGCGCCCGCTCCGGCAACGGCGCGAAAGAGCCCGCTCGCAAACACGGTCGAGCTGGTGTTCACGGTCGCGATCGCTGTGGGCCTGGCGCTCTTGATCCAGGCGTTCTTCGTGAAGCCCTACAAGATCCCGAGCGGATCGATGAAGCCGACGCTGGAGATCGGCCAGCGGATCCTCGTGAACCGTCTCGATACCTCACCTTCGCTCGGAGACGTCGTCGTCTTTCACCCTCCGGCCGACGCTGACGCCGCCGTCTGCGGCGACTCCGGCGAGGGTGCGAACCACTCCCAGGCGTGTGACCAACATGGCGCGACCGAGTCGACCGAGACATTCGTCAAGCGGGTCGTGGGCTTGCCTGGCGACCGTCTACGGATCCGCGACGGACATGTCTGGCGCAACGGGGTCGAGGAGCACGGCTCGTATGTTCAGTCGTGCAATGACGGGCCCGGCAACTGCAATTTCCCGCAGACGATCGTCGTCCCCAGGGGCGACTACTACATGATGGGCGACAACCGCGGCAACTCGGACGACAGCCGCTATTGGGGTCCGGTCCCTCAGAAGTGGATCATCGGGACGGCCTTCGCGACATACTGGCCCATCCACCGCATCGGCTTCTTCTAGGCAATCGACTCTGTGCTCGGCCTGCCCGCCGACATCCACGCGCTGCTGTTCGACCTCGACGGCGTGCTGACTCAGACGGCCAAGGTGCACGCCGCCGCATGGAAGCAGACGTTCGACGAACTGCTGAAGCGACGCGCCGATGCCTCGGGCGACAAGTTCGTGCCGTTCGACAAGGTCGCGGACTACGACGAGTACGTCGATGGCAAGCCGCGCGAGGATGGCGTGCGCTCGTTCCTGCGCTCGCGGGGGATCGAGTTGCCCGAGGGGATGCCCGAGGACCCGCCAGATGCGGAGACGGTCCATGGTGTCGGGAACAACAAGAATGAGCGCGTGCTCGAACTGATCCACAACCAGGGGGTGCAGCCCTACGAGGGCTCGGTTCGCTATGTGAGAGCAGCCATCGATGCCGGGCTCCCGCGCGCCGTCGTGTCGTCGAGCGCCAACGCCCACGACGTCCTCAGGGCGGCCGGGATCGACGGCCTCTTCGAGAAGGTGATCGACGGTGAGATCGCGGAGCGCGATCACCTTCATGGCAAGCCCGCGCCGGACACGTTTCTCGCGGGCGCGCGGGCGCTTGGGGTCGATCCCGCCCATGCGGCGGTCTTCGAGGACGCCCTCGCCGGCGTCGCCGCCGGGCGCGCGGGCGGCTTCGGCTACGTGGTCGGAGTCGACCGGGTCGGCCAGCGGGACGAGCTCATGGCCCACGGCGCTGACGCTGTCGTCGATGATCTGGCGGAGCTGCTCGACCGGTGATCCGGCACCCCTCATTCCCTGTCGAGCCGTGGGTGGTTCGTGAGACCGACCTCGACCTCGATCGGCTGGCACAGACTGAGTCGGTGTTCGCGGTCTCCAACGGCAACATCGGGCTGCGCGGAAACCTCGACGAAGGTGAGCCGCATGGCCTTCCGGGAACCTACCTTGCGGGATTCTGGGAGGTGCGGCCGCTGCCCTACGCCGAGGCAGGCTATGGCGACCCCGAGCAGGGCCAGGCGCTGGTCAACGTCACCAACGGCAAGATCATGCGGCTGCTGGTCGGCGACGCGCCGTTCGATGTTCGTTACGGGATGCTGAACAGCCACGAACGCGTGCTCGACATGCGCGAGGGCGTGCTGCGACGAAGCGCAGACTGGACTTCACCGTCGCATCAGCGCGTTCTGATCAGGTCGACCCGGCTGGTCTCCTTCACGCAGCGGGCCGTGATCGCGATCGCCTACGAGGTGGAACCGGTCGACGCTGCGGTGCGCGTGGTGATCCAATCCGAGCTGATCGCCAACGAGAAGTTGCCTGGATCCGCGTCGGATCCCCGGGCGGGTGCAGGCATGTTGCCACCGCTCGAGTCTGACCTTCGGGAGAGCGCGGAAATGCGTGCGGTGCTGGTCCATCGAACGGCCGCCAGCGGCCTGCGGATGGCGGCGGCGATGCGCAATGAGGTCCAGGGGCCTGAACAGACCGACGTCACGGTCGAGGCGTTCGATGACATGGCTCGGCTGATCGTTGCCGCCCAGCTGCAGCCGGGGGAGACGCTCCGCGTGGTCAAGTACGTCGGCTACGGATGGTCACGCGAGCGTTCCACGCCCGCACTGGTGGATCAGGTTTCGGCCGCGATATCAGAGGCGCACGCGACCGGATGGGAGGGCCTGCTGGCAGAGCAGAAGCAGTTCCTCGAATCCTTCTGGGAGCGCGCGGATGTCGAGATCGAGGGCGATCCGGAGCTGCAGCAGGCGACCCGTTTCGGCCTCTTCCATGTGCTCCAGGCGGGTGCGCGTACGGAACAGCGCGCGATCGCCGCCAAAGGGCTCACCGGCTCGGGGTACGACGGGCATGCGTTCTGGGACAGCGAGGCCTACGTCCTGCCGGTGTTGACCTATACGATGCCGCGCGCCGCCGCGGACGCGCTGCGCTGGCGTCACCGGACGCTCGATCGAGCTCGCGCTCGAGCACAGCAGCTGCAGCTCGCGGGCGCAGCGTTTCCCTGGCGGACGATTCACGGTGAGGAGTGCTCCGGGTACTGGCCGGCGGGGACCGCTGCGTTCCACGTCAACGCGGACATCGCCGCGGCGGTGCAGCGTTATCAACACGCCGTGGACGACGAGCGGTTCGAACGCGACATCGGCATCGAGCTGCTCGTCGAGACGGCGCGACTCTGGCATTCGCTCGGGCATCGTGACCCCAAGGGCGGCTTCCGGATCGATGGCGTCACCGGCCCTGATGAGTACAGCGCGATCGCGGACAACAACGTCTACACGAACCTGATGGCGCAGCGAAACCTGCATGCCGCCGCCGACGCGGCGGCGCGACATCCGGACATCGCCGGCAACCTGGGGGTCGAACAGGATGAGATCGCGTCATGGCGCGACGCCGCGGCCGCGATCGTGATCCCCTACGACGAGGAACGGGGCGTTCACCCCCAGGCTGACGAATTCACGCAACATGAACTCTGGGACTTCGACGCAACCAAGCCTGAGCAGTATCCGCTTCTCCTCCATTTCCCGTACTTCGACCTGTACCGCAAGCAGGTCGTCAAGCAGGCGGACCTGGTGCTGGCGCTGCACATGTGTGGAGACTCCTTCACGCCCGCGCAGAAGCTGGCCGACTTCAACTATTACGAGCCGTTGACGGTTCGCGACTCGTCGCTCTCAGCCTGCACCCAATCGGTGATCGCAGCTGAGGTCGGCCACCTGGACCTGGCGTATGCCTACTGCCGCGAAGCCGCGCTCATGGACCTGGACGATTTGGAGCACAACGTGCGGGACGGCGTGCACATCGCCTCGCTTGCCGGGGCCTGGATCGCGGCCGTCAGCGGCTTCGGCGGCATGCGCGACCACGGCGGAAAGCTCGGCTTCAAACCGCAGCTGCCCGACCAGCTGACCCGAGTGGCGTTCCGGCTCAGCTTCCGTGACTCGGTACTGAAGGTGGACATCGAGCCGACCCAGGCGACGTACGGCCTGCTCGGAGGCCCAGCGATCAACGTCGCACACTACGAAAGCTCAGTCCAGCTCACCGCCGATGGTCCGGCAACGCTTCCGATCCCCGCGCGGGCGCGACTCGATCCTCCCGGCCAGCCGGCAGGGCGTGAGCCCCGGCACCAGGACTGATCTCGCGGCTGTCAGAGCGTCGGCAGCCACCCGGACGGTCCGCGCACGTCCAGGTAACCGCCGCCGGTTTCGGGAACCGGCAGCTCATGGGCGCCGTAGATCCGCAACTCCGTGACCCCGCCATCGCCTGAGCGCAGGATGATGGCCCGCTCGAAGGGCCCACGCCGGCTGAAGTCGGTCAGCTCATACGTCGCGGTGACCTCGGCGATCCACAGCCCCGGCTCGGGATTCCACTCGCCGGACACCTTGTGCTGTGCGGCTCGCAATCCACCGAGCAGATCGACAAATGCGCCACGCACCTGCTCGGTCCCGGACGCGTGCTCGCCGAAGGCTGTGACCAACGTGGCGTCGGGGGCGAACATGGCCACGGCCGCCTCAAGGTCAAGCAGGTCGATGACTCTGAGAACGGTGCGGATCGGCGAGTCACTCATCGCGGCAAAGCCTAACCCCTGCTGCAAGCGTCCGGCCTGAGGTCGTGCGCTAAAACGTCTCCAGAAACGGCGGCACGATCTGAGCACCTCCGAGTCGGCACCCCAGGCGTACACACGCAGCCAGCGGCTGACGCTGCTGGCCTGCATCCTCGGGTCCTCCGCCGCGTTCCTCGACGGCACGATCGTCAACGTCGCGCTGCCCGCGATCCGCGCGAGCCTGCACGGTGGGTTGAGCACCCAGGAGTGGGTGGTCGACGCGTACCTGCTGACCCTCGGGTCGCTGCTGCTTGTCGGCGGTTCGCTGGGCGACATGTTCGGCCGCCGGCGCATCTTCTGCCTGGGCGTTGGTGGCTTCGGCCTGGCGTCACTGCTCTGCGCGGCCGCTCCCGACGCCCCGGCGTTGATCGGCGCACGCGCACTGCAGGGGGTCACTGCGGCGCTGCTGGTACCCAGCAATCTGGCGCTGATCATCGACACCTTCTCAGAGCGCCAGCGGGCAGCCGCGATCGGCGTCTGGACAGCCTGGACCGGAATCGCAACGGTCGCCGGGCCGTTGCTCGGCGGCCTGCTGGTGGAGGTCGGATCCTGGCGCTGGATCTTCGTCGTAAACGCTCCGCTCGTGCTGGTGACGCTCTGGATCGCACGGCACATCCCAGCGCGGTCGCCGGCCGAGCGGGCACATGTCGACTGGGTGGGCGGTCTGCTCTGTGCATTCGGCTTGGCGGGCCCGATCTTCGCGCTGATCGAGCAACCCAGTTATGGCTGGGGCGATCCGCGCGTTCTGTTCTCGCTCGTGGCAGGCTGTGTCTTGCTGTTGATCTTTGTGTTCTGGGAGCGGAGATGCAGCGCGCCGATGCTGCCATTCGGCATCTTTCGCTCGCGAAACTTCAGAGTTGGGAATCTCGCGACCTTCGCGCTCTACGGCTCGCTCAACGTCGCGACCTTCTTCGTGGTCGTCTTCCTGGAGCAGGTCGGCGGATACCGGCCCATCGCCGCGGGACTCTCACTGTTGCCGATCTCGATTGTGATGTTCCTGCTGGCGAAGCGCTTCGGGGCGCTGGCCGGCCGCTTCGGGCCGCGGCTGTTCATGGGAACCGGACCACTCGTAGCGGGAGCCGGCCTGCTCCTGCTGTCGGGGATCGGCCTGAACCCGCAATACCTCACCGATGTCTTGCCCGGCGTGATGCTGCTCGCTCTCGGACTCGCGATCACCGTCGCGCCGCTCACCGCGACGGTGCTCTCCTCGGCGCCGATCGAACACGCGGGCCTCGCCTCCGGCATCAACAACGCGGTCGCACGGCTCGCCGGCCTGATCGCGATCGCGGCCGTGGGCGCGGTCGTGGCAGCACACTTCTCCAGTGAGGTGAATCAGAGGCTGACCGTCCCCCGGCCGGCACCCGCATACTCGTCGGCAATGGCCCGGGCAGCCGAGGCGCCGCTCCAGACCACCGTGCCCGATGGCTTCAGCGACCGACAGCAGCCGCAGGTGAGGGCGACGCTCGAGCATGCCTCCGTCGACTCCTACCGGCTCGCGATGGTGCTTGCCGCGGCACTGGCGTTCATCAGCGGGATCCTCAGCCTGATCGGAATCCAACGCGCAGACCCCAGCAGGGAAGGCGTCAGCGCGCAGGCGCAAGCGCGCACGGCTCAGACGTGAACCGCGCGATCCGTGAGGCAAAGTCGCCGCTGTGGGTCAGCGGGAACAGATGACCGCTCCGGACAGTTGAGAGCCGGGCGCCGGGGATGCCGGCAGCCAACTCCTGGGCCAGCCGGTGCGGCACGATGTGGTCGTGGCGGCCGTGGATCACGAGCGTCGCCGTCCGCAGATCGCCGAGGCGATCGGTCCGGTCGTATCCGTCGCTTGCCCGGCGCTGGTGATTGAACGCGTAGCGCGGCTGCGGGTAGTGGCCGCGGAACACGGCTGAGACGAGACCGAGGATGCGCGTCGGCCAGCGGCGCCCGACGCGGGCGGAGGTGGAGGCAAGCACCAGGTCCCCGACCAGCTCCGGATGCGTGAGGGCCAGATCGAGAGCGATCCTGCCACCGAGCGAGATACCAACGACGTGGGCGTGGTCGATCCCGAGCGAGCGCATCAATCCCGCCGTGTCCTCGGCCATCTGCTCGACCGAGTACGGCTCATCGGGCTTGTCCGTCCGGCCGGTGCCGCGATTGTCAAAGGCGAGCACCCGGTAGTGCGCGCTGAGCGCTTCGACCAGCTGCCCGCACTCCGATACGTCGATGCCAAGGCCACCGATCAGCACCAGCGGCTGTCCAGCGCCGCTGAGCTCGTAATACATGCGTAAACCGCCTACATCGACTGTGGCCATGGCTTCCAATGTAGGCGCAACCGGTCCACGCGGCCAGCTTGCACACCGAACCGCAACACACTCCACACCGAACGGCGCGGGCTGCACGTTCGCGCCCATCGAAACTCGTCGTCCGAGCCGATGTCTCTAGTAGATATGGCCAGTTCGTCCGCGCCAGGGCCCACGATGTGCTGAGCTGCTGGATTCGTCCGGATAGATAGTCATGACCTTGCTGGGACCTTCACCAACCGCGGTCTACCGCGGCTCGTTCGCCGAGGAACAGGCAACACGCCTGCTCTGGCGAGCAGGGTTCGGGCCCAAACCCGGTGACGCCGAGCGGGTGGCACGCATGGGGATGGAGGCGGCCGTGGCGTCCCTCACGCGACCCTCCGGCCGCGCCCGACTGACCGGCAAGGCCCCACACGACGACAAGGGGAATCCGCTCGATCCGATCAACGTCTGGGGCGATGACCACTGCTGGTGGCTCGACAGGATGGTGCGCTCCGATCACCAGTTGGTCGAACGCATGACGCTGGTCTGGCACAGCTGGTTCGCCACCTCGGAGTCCGCATCCAGCGCACGGCTGATGATCAACCAGAACCAGATGATGCGCCGCAATGCTTTGGGCAACTTCCACAGGCTGCTGCTGGACGTGACGACCGATCCGGCGATGTTGCTGTGGCTGAACGGCAACACGAACGAGAAGGGCTACCCGAACGAGAACTACGGCCGTGAGATGCTCGAGTTGTTCACGCTCGGGCAGGGCCGGGGCTACGGTGAGGCCGACGTGGTGCAGAACTCACGGGCGCTGACCGGGTGGACGAATGACTGGAGCGCTACGCGCGGGCCGGTGAATTTCCGCTTCGACTCCAAACTCCACGATTACGGGATCAAGAAGATCTTCGGTCATGTTGGCCGCTGGAATTGGAAGGACAGCGCGCGGCTCGCCGTCTCCCACGACACCCATCCGTCGTTCTTCGTGCAGAAGCTCTGGGGGTATTTCGTCGGGGGGGAGCTGCCGAAGAAAACGGGCCGCGAACTGGAGCGCGCGTATGTGAATGGCGGCCATGAGGTCCGGCCGATCATCGAGGCGATCCTGCGCCACCCTCAGTTCTACGAAGGACCGCGGCTGGTGACCCCACCGGTCGTCTGGACCGCTGGGTTGCTTCGCGCCAGCAGTCAGACGATCACAACCACCGACTGGGCCTGGGTGGCCTCGCTGACCGGGCAGGTTCTGTTCCAGCCGCCGAACGTGGCCGGATGGAACTACGCGCAGTGGCTCGACACCTCGCGCTGGGCCGGACGATTGCAGGCGGTCAACACGGCGCTCAACAAACGTGTACTCGAAGGCAAGACCTACCCGTTCGGGATCGAAGAGACCAGCAGCGAGGCCTACGAGCACGCCATCAGTTTCTGGGGCGGGCGCCCGCTGTCCGACGTCACCCGCCACCATCTGCTGGATCTGGGCCGTCGGATCGCGCACGGTCAGAACCAGACCTGGGAGCAGGTCGAGTTCCGCAACCTGCGGCAGAACGCGTTTCGGAACCTGGTGCCGATGACCCCGGATTGGATGACCGCATGAGCCATGAACCACGGGTGCCGCCCGACCAGGTGCACTGCGACGCGTTCGCGCGATCGCAGGCGATCCGACGCGTTCTCGCGAGCGGCAAGCGCCCGGTCATGCGGGAGTGGGATTCGCGCATGCCGATCCCGGCCGGCGTCGGGATCGACCGGCGGCGATTTCTTGCAGGAGCGGTCGGCGGACTGGCGCTGGTCTATGGCGCCGGCCGTGCCGGCCTGACCGACGGGATGCTCGGCGACGGTGTCGCACGCGCCGCGACCCTGCAATCCAAGAGCAGCCCGATCCTCGTGTCGCTGTTTCTCCAGGGCGGGATCGACTCGCTCTCGCTGCTGGCGCCCGCAGGCGATCCGCTCTATGAGAAGCTGCGGCCCACACTGGCGGTCGCGCCCGGCTCAGGCATTCAGTTCCGCGAGGACCCGAGCCTGACCTGGCACCCGTCGGCGCAGTCGATCGCGAACCTGCACAACGCCGGCAAGGTGCTCGTGTTCCCGGGTATCGGCTATGCCGACGAGGACATGTCGCACTTCACCTCACGTCACTACTGGGAGGTCGGGGGCACAGAATCCTCGCTGAGCACCGGCTGGCTGGGCCGTTATATCGATGTCGCCGGCGACGCGAGCAACCCGTTACAGGGTCTGTCACTTGACGGACAGCTCAATCCCACGCTCGCCACTGCCAGGAACCCGGTCGCTGCGATCGATCAGCCGGACAACTTCGCGGTCTGGCTGAACGGGGTCTGGGGCAACGCGTCTGAGTGGGCACTGGAGTCCGCTTCGTCTCTGGGAGACAGGCTTCGGAACACTCATGACCCTGCGATCAAACAGGTGGCGAGCGCCGCCTCGGAAGTCGGAATAGTGCGGCGAACTCTGAAACCGTGGTCGAAGCTGTCAGACAGTTCCTCGAGTTCGGCAACCAACCCGGGCGCCGTGTATGGCAGCACCGTCGCCTACCCGGCGTCGTCGAGCGACGACCTGCCCGCACGTCTGGCGGGCCTCGCCTCGATGATCGCCGCCGGCGTGCCGCTCAAGTGCGTGGCGCTCACGACTGACGTCCAATTCGACACGCACTCCAGCCAGACCACGACATTCGACACCGGTGTGCAGCTCGTGTCCGACTCGCTGGCCGCGTTCCAGTCCGACCTCGAGGCGCGCGGCGTCGACGGCCGCGTCCTGGTGCACGTGTGGTCCGAGTTCGGCCGGCGCGCTCAGGAGAACGGCTCGGACGGAACCGATCACGGTGCGGCCGGCACGTCGCTGCTGATCGGCAGCCGCGTGAGCGGCGGCATGGTCGGCGAGTTCCCGGCACTGAACAGGCTCGACGTCAACGGCAACCAGATCGTCAACGTCGACTTCCGCGGTGTCTATGCGTCGTTGCTCGAACAGTGGTTCGATCACGACGCTGGAGCCGTGATCCCGGAGGCCCACCGCTTCAAGCGCTACACCCTGCTGGCGTGAGACGCCTCCTCAGGATCGCCCTATGTTCCGGCCTCGCTCTCGCTGCCGCGGCGGGCTTTGCCGCGGCAGCGACCAAACGCCGCGCGCCGGTACATCTGCTGATCGATGCGCAGGAGTGGTCGCTCTGGCCGTCACGCAGCACCGTCCCGGCCGGGACGATTCTGGTCGAGTTGTGGAATCGCGGCCAGGACCAGCACGACACTCAGGTTCGTAGGCTGAACTCAACCGGCCAGATGGTCGGACCTGTCCTGGCGCGGGTGAAGATCACGCGACCCGGACAGGTCAGCCAGGCGACATGGCATCTCAAGGCGGGCCACTACGAGCTCTTCTGCTCGATGCCGGGACACCTTGCTCTGGGCATGCACGCCCGGCTGACCGTCAATCGCGCATAGACCGCTAGGGCTCAGGCCGCCGGGACCGGCGTCAGCAGCGCGTCGATCTGACCCATCGCTGCAGACATCCCCTCCGGCATCCCCATCCCGACCATCCTTTCCATCTGCTCGCTGTCGAGGAAGCTCGTGACGACCGTCATCCGGGTTCCGCCGACGGTCGGCTCGAAGGTGACCAGACCCCCCATCGGCTCAACGCCCGGGAGCGGTTCGCCGTCGTCGCCGGCGAGTCCGTTTACGAACTCGATCCGCCGTGGCTCGTCGAGCGCATCGATACGCCACCACCCGTGCGGGCGGTCTCCTGTCGGGCCGGTCATGAAGTAGCGGCATTGACCGCCGGCCCTGAACTCGTGGCGGGCGAAGGTGGCAGGGTAGGTCGGCGGCCCCCACCAGCGCTCGAGCTTTCGAGGGTCGGCCCACACCCCCCAGACCCGCTCGGGCTCGGCCTCGAACTCGGCCACGACGGTGAGCGTCAGTTCGTTCGCATCGGCGGTGGTGTCGATCACGGTCATTGCGGTTCTCCTTCCTCAGAGAGGATCTTGGTGATATTGGCGGCACGCTGGATCCAGAGCTGCTCGAATGCCGCGAGCAACGTCGAGGCGCGTCGCAGTGTCTCCTGGTTTGCGGTCACGAGCTGCTCCCTGCCGCTGCGTTGCTTGGCGATCAGATTCGCGCGCTCGAGTACCCCGACGTGCTTCTGCACTGCGGTGAGGCTGATCTCATAGTGGCGGGCCAGCGCTGAGATCGATTGCTCGCTGACGATCGCGCGCGCGAGAATGTCGCGCCGCGTTAGGTCGGAGAGTGCCTTGAACACCTGGTCGGCGTCGCCGGCCGAAAGCCCATCTGGGGTCAACAAACCTACAACCATATGGTTGTAGGTTATCAGTTGAGGCCCAACCCTGCAAGCGCGCGGCATTCGGGTGGCCGGCACGGCAAACTCCATGGCCATGTTCGTGCTTGCGACCGACTGGGTGACCATCTCATCGCTGGCGACCGCCGCCGGCACACTGGTGCTGGCGATCGCGACGTTCGCGGCGCTGCGGTCCGCCAACCGCTCGGCGCAGATCGCTGAGGTCGCGCTGCAGGAACAGCGGCGTCCAATTCTGATTCCCTCGCGGTTCGACGATCCCGCTCAGAAGCTGAACTTCTCAGACGGCCAATGGGTGCACACCGACGGTGGACATGCGGAAGCTCTGCACGTGGACGGCAGGGTCTACCTCGCGATCAGCCTGCGCAACGTCGGCAGCGGACTCGGCGTCTGCCAAGGCTGGGCGGCACGCGCTGGCGCCTCCTTCTCTACCGCGGCGCCGCACCCGATGCCCGACACTGCATTCCACACCCAGACCCGCGACCTCTACATCCCGGGCGGCGACATCGGCATGTGGCAGGGTGCTCTGCGCAACCCCGACGACCCGCTGCGGGCAGAACTCGCCGGCGCCATAGACGACGGTCGGATCATCACGATCGAACTGCTCTACTCGGATCTCACCGGACGCCAGCGCGCGATCACACGCTTTGGCCTGATGCCGAAGGAGGACGGCTGGCTGGCCAGCATGAGCCGCCACTGGTTTCTCGACATGGACGGGCCACGGCCCAGTAGCCAGGCGCTGGACGAAGCGATCGCGACGCTTCACGACGAGACCAGCGAAGCCGACGATCGGCACCTGTCAAAATAGGTGGCGGTGGTGTTCCGGCGCCGCCGGCCAGCGGGCCGGCGGTATCGCGGCGCGCTGGGAGGCGCGAGCCAACGAGGGTGCATCGACCCGACCAAAGGCCAGGAGATGCACATCACACTCAAACGACTGTTCAGCATGCGCCCGATCGACTGGCGCGGTCCGCTGGCCGGCAACTATTGGGCCGCGGTCTCGATGGTCCTGTGCGCGCTCACACCGTTTCTGGTGCTGAGTGCAGCCGTGTCGCCGCTGCAGACTCTGATCGCGCACGGCGTCGGGCTCAGCAACTCCGGCATGGAGATGAGCGCCGGCATGGCCGACGCCGCCTACTGCTTTGGCACGATCCTCGCCGTGCAGCTGACCTCGCGACTGCCGGGACGTCGACTGCTGCTCGCGTACGCGGCAGTGTTCACGGTTGCGACGATCCTCACGGCCTCCGCCACGTCGCCGGCCGTGTTTTTCCTGGGCCGGATCCTCCAGGGTCTGACCACCTCGCTGATGCTGATCACCGCCGCCCCGGCATTGGTGCTCGGTTTCCCGGTCAAACGCATGCGGTCGACGGCGATGGTGATGAACATGGGCATCTTCGGAGCCGTCGCGGTCGGCCCTGTGATCGGGGGCGCCTTCGTCGGCCTGGGCGACTGGCGCCTGCTGTTCTGGATCGCCGCAGCGGTCGGGGCCGCCGCGCTCGTCATCGGCCTGCTGACCTTTGCCGACCAGCCTCCGAGCGACCTCGAGCTCGAGTACGACGTCGAATCGCTGGGGCTTGCGTCTGTCGGTTGCACCGCCGCCTTCTTCGGCGCCTCAAGCCTCACCGACCATGCGTTCATGTCGGTGATCGTGCTCGGCCCGCTGCTGCTCGGGGTCGGCTGCCTGATCGGGCTCATCGTCCACCAGGTCTACGTCAGCGATCCGATCATGCCAATCCGCCAGCTCGGCCATACGGTGCCGATCGCGGCGATCGCGCTGGCGATGTTCGCCGGCGCCGGCTCGATCGCGCTCGTCAGCCTGCTGCAGCTCATCGTCAGCACACACCACCTCTCGAGTGCGCTGTTCTGGCCTGAGTTCGGAGGTGCCGTGGCCACGGCCTTCCTGTTCGGGCGCCTGTTCTTCACCCGGTATACGCCGCTGCTCGCGTTCGCCGGACTGGCATGTCTGGCGGGCACCGGCCTGCTGCTGACAGGCGCCAGCGACGGTGACACAACGCTGATCGCGATCGGTACCGCCGGCCTCGGCCTCGGCGTCGGAGCCTCGGTGGCACCGGGGCTTTTCGTAGCCGGCTTTGCGATGCCGGCGCTGCAGCTGCAGCGGATCTTCGCGCTCGTCGAACTGCTGCGCGGCGTCGCCGCGTTCCTGACCGCGCCATTGCTGATACATCTTGCCGAGACGACCGGCTCGAGTCTCGATGACGGGATTGGGCACGCGATCTGGGCGTCGACCGGCCTGCTCGTGCTTGGGATGATCGTCGTCTGCACGATCGTCGCCGCCGGCGGCCTGCGCCTGTCTGTGCCGCGCTTCGCGGAGTGGCAGGCCGGCGAGGGCACGGCGATCGAATCCACGCCATTGTTTGCCCGGCTCCGAAAAAGGCGAGTGCGGTTCGCTGTTTAGCGGTAGAAGTACCGCATGAGCCAACAGACATTCGTGATCGTGGGCGCCAGCCTCGCTGGCGCCAGGGCCGCCGCCGAACTGCGTGAGCGCGGTTTTGATGGACGCGTGCTCCTGATCGGGGCCGAAGATGAACCGCCGTACGAGCGGCCGCCGCTAAGCAAGGACTATCTGCGTGGCGAGTCGGACCGCGAGAGCATGCGCGTTCAGGCGCGCAGCCTGTATGACGAGCAGCAGATCGAACTGCTGCTGGGCACAACCGCCAGGGCGCTCGACACAAGCCAGCGGAGCGTCGAACTCAAGGGCGGCGAATTGCTGCGGTTCGACGCGCTGCTGCTGAGCACCGGGGCGAGCCCGCGCCGGCTGCGGCTGCCGGGCGCGGAGCTGGAGGGCATCCACTACCTGCGCACGATCTCTGACTGTGACGCCCTGCGCGAGCGATTCGCCAAGGGCGGTCGCGTCGCCGTCATCGGTGGCGGCTGGATCGGCTCGGAGATAGCCGCCAGCGCGCGTCAGAAGGAGCTCGAGGTGACGATGATCTCCGACCAGAAGCTGCCGAACGCAAATGTGTTCGGGCAGAAGATCGGCGAGTTCTACAGGGACGTCCATGCAAGCCACGGGGTCGAGCTCGTCCTCGGCGACGGAGCCGCCGCACTCGAAGGTGACGGCTCGGTCAACGCCGTCCGCACAGCCTCCGGTCGCGCAATCGGGTGTGACTTCGTGGTCGTCGGCGCTGGTGCCATACCCAATGTCGGGCTTGCGAGGGCGGCCGGACTCGAGGTGGACAACGGGATCATCGTCGACTCAGACCTCCGCACTTCCGCGCCGGGCGTGTTCGCCGCCGGCGACGCCGCCAACGCGTACCACCCGTTCTACGAACAGCACATTCGTGTGGAACACTGGGGCACGGCGCTCAAACAGGGTCCGGCGGCGGCCGGTTCGATGCTGGGCACCGGTGGTCCCTACGACGAACTCCCGTACTTCTTCTCCGACCAGTACGACGTCGGCATGGAGTACTCAGGCAGGGCCGACCCCTCAGACGAGGTCGTGTTCCGTGGCGACTATGACGGCGGCGAGTTCATCGCCTTCTGGCTGCACGACCACGTCGTGACGGCTGGGATGAATGTCAACGTCTGGGACGTCAACGATCACGTGCAGGCCCTGATCCGCTCGCGCAGGCAGATCGACGTGGCGGCGCTGACCGACCCGGACACGCCACTGGAGTCGTTGGTCTGAGGGCTACGCGATGAGCACGATCTTGCCGCGCGTGTGCCGCTGCTCGAGCTCCGCAAACGCATCCTGAACGCGGTCCAGCGGATAGGTGGCGGCGATCGGCACATCCAGCCCGCCATCGGCCGCAAGCTGGGCGAGTGTCGCCATCACCTCTTGCGTCGAACCGGCCTGACTGCCCTGCGTCTTCGCACCCACCTCCGCAGCCCGCTGGAAGGCGGTGATCGTGTCGATCCGCTCAGGAGCGACCCCGAGCGCCAGCGCCAGGTCAACGTACTCCGGACCGAAGGTGTCGACGAATGCGTCGACGCCTGCGGGCGCGGCTTCACGGACGCGCTGCTGAAGGCCGTCGCCGTACTCGACCGGAATCACATCGTGGGCGCGCAGCCAGTCGTGGTTCGCGGCCGACGCTATGCCGATCACCCTGGCCCCACGCAGGCGCAGCAACTGCACGGCGATCGAACCGACGCCGCCGGCCGCCGCGGACACGCAGGTCGTCTCTCCCTCCTGCGGATCTACAGCGGCGACCGCGGCCCAGGCTGTCGCGCCGGCCACGTTGAGCGAACCGGCGACCTCCCAGCTCAGGCCGCGTGGCTTGGGTACCAGCTGTGTTGCCGGCACGCTCACGTACTCGGCGTGACTCGAGCGGCGCCACGACCAGCCGAACACCTCGTCGCCCCGTTCGAAGGTGGTCACGTCATCACCCGCGGTGGTGACAACCCCAGCGAAGTCCGTGCCCTCGCCGGACGGGAAGGTCGCAGGAAAGCGGTCGTGCAGTAGCCCCTCGCGGATCGCGCCCTCGCCCGGATTGATCGCAGCCGCGCGGACCCGCACGAGCACCTCACCAGCTGAGGGCTCGGGAAGCTGCACCTCCGCGATCTGCAGGACGTCGCGTCCGCCATATCGATCAAATCTGACCGCGCGCACCGCTTGAGCGTACACAGCGATCTGAGGTATCACGAGGCGCCTCGTGAGACCAGTCGCTCAGCCGTCGAAATCAGTGCTTATCCGCTCCGGATCTGCGACGCCGCTCTCGACAGCAGCCTGCCGGACAGCCTCGGTCACGACTTCGTGCACGCGGCGATCGAGTACCTCTGGGATCAGCTCAGATGAGACCGTCAGCCCTGCCAATGCCCACGCGGCCGCGCGCTTCATCTCGAGGTTGATCTCGCTGGCGCCGGCAAGCAGGGCACCCTTGAAGATCCCCGGATAACCCAACACATTGTTGATGCTGGTCCCGTCAGCCGCGAACGCGGCACCGGCCTCGAGCGCCGTGTCGGGATCTATCTCGGCTGCCGGATTCGTGAGCGCAAAGATCACCTGGCCGCTGCGCACCATCTCAGGCTTGATCAGGCCCGGGATGCCGCTGGTCGCAACCACGACGTCAGCCTCGCGCATGAGCGTGTCAAGGTCCGCGATCTCGATCCCACGCGCTCGCGCGGTCGCCTGCGCCGCCGTGCTCGGGTCTGTCGCGAGCACTCGCTTGACGCCGGCATCGTGAATCAGGGTCGCGATCCCGAAGCCCGCCGCCCCGAGTCCGATCTGGCCGACGACGGCCTCGTCCAGGCGGATGTCCGCCTGGCGGCAGGCAGCGATCAGCGCGGCCAAGGTGACCACCGCGGTGCCGTGCACATCGTCATGCATAACCGGCTGGGGCAGCGCCTCGATCAGCCGTCGCTCGATCTCGAAGCAACCAGGGGTCGAGATGTCCTCGAGATGGATCCCTCCAAAGCCGGGCGCGATCCGGATCACCGTCTCGACGAACTGGTCAACGTCGCCGGTATCGATCAGGATCGGCACGGCCGTGATGTCGACCAGCTGCGAATAGAACATCGCCTTACCCTCCATCACGGGCATCGCGGCCAGCGGCCCGATGTTCCCAAGGCCCAGCACCCGGCTGCCGTTCGTGCAGATTGCAACACTGCGACCGATCATCGTGAAGCGCGCTGCCAGTTGCGGGTATTCGTGGATCGCGCTCGACACGCGCGCGACGCCGGGCGTGTAGACGTCACGCACCTCCTGGTTGGTGGTGACGGGCTGGCGCGCGCGCATCTCGATCTTGCCGCCGACATGCGCGATGAAGGCGCGGTCGTGGTACCAGACGACGCTGACGCCGGACAGCCGCCCGAGCGCAACCGCCAGCTGGTCCGCATGCTGCTTGTCTCGCAGCTCGACGGTGATCTCACGCAACGCCTCACGGCGCGCGACGGTGATCGTCTGCACGTCGCCGATCAACCCGCCCTCCTGGCTGATCAGCGTCGCGACGCGCGCCAGCTGTCCCGCCTGGTGCGGGATCCGCAGGCGGTAGGTGCAGTCCATTGACATCGGCGCCTATCGTACGGTGGCCGCGATCACGGCGCCGGCATCAGTGATTCGGGCACCGGCGCCCTGAGGATCGGCGCGATCCGCTCCGGAGGACCGGGACGACACAGGTAGAAGCCCTGCGCAAAGTGGCAGCCTCGAGCGACGACCGCATCAAGTGCCTGCTCGTTCTCGATGCCCTCGGCGATGATCAGCAGGCCGTGCGCACGGACGATGTCCGCGATCGCACCGAAGATCGCGCTTGCGCGCGCGTCACTGCCCAGGCCGGCCACGAACGAGCGATCGATCTTGACGCCGGTGATCGGCAGCTCGCCGAGCCGCGAGAGCGACGAGTAGCCGGTTCCGAAATCATCGAGCGCCGTACGGATGCCGGCGTCGAGAAGCTGGCCAAGAATCGCCTGGGCACCGGCGACATCCCGCAGGATCGCGGACTCTGTCACCTCCAGCAGCAACGTTGCCGGAGGTAGCCCAGCCGCCTCGAGCCTTGAGAGCAAGCGGTCGCCGAAGTTCGGAGCGCTGAGCTGGCTCTCCGAGATGTTTACGGACAACTGCACGCCGGGGAGTGTCTGCGACCACTCCTGAGCCTGCGCAATCACCATGTCCAGAACCCGATCGCCGAGCCGGTTCATCAGTCCCGAGCGCTCAGCGATCGGGATGAACTCGACCGGTCCGATCAGCCCGCGCGTCGGATGCCGCCACCGCACCAGCGTCTCCGCCCGGTCCCAGACCCGATCTGAGAGACGCAGCAGCGGCTGGTAATGCATTGTCAGCTCGCCCGACTCGATCGCGTTGCGCAGTTCCACCTCGCGCTCGATCCGGTCAAACAGTTGACCGGCGTTGTCACGATCGAAGAGCCTGCGGCGTCCGAACCCATCGGCCCGTGCCGCGTGCACGGCCGCAGCTGCCTCCCGCACCAGCGTGTAGGCGTCAGTCGAACCGTCGCTGTAGACGAGCCCCAGCGAGACCGTCAGGAAGAACTCGCCGTCCTCGAGCAGGACCGGTGCGCGGAAGCGGTCGGCCACGACATCGGTCGGTGACTCCCCATCAGGTTGGCCCGACACCGGCACCATCAGACAGAACTCATCGCCGTCGAACTGTGCTGCGAGCCCGTTCGGGCCCGCGGCCTCGACCATCCTGCGTCCGACCTCAGCCAGCAGCAGATCACCTGCATGCTGGCCTAGCGTGATCCGCAACGGCTTGAAGCGGTCGACCTCGGCACAGATGACCGCAACCCGCGAACCTGAAGCCGCAATGCGCTCGTTGACCAGTTCCAGGAATCGCAGCCGGTTGAGTGTGCCGGTGAGCGGATCGACGTCGGCCACTATCTCTGCCGGCAGATCTGAGCGATCGCGCTCGATCGCCAGCGCCACCAGATCCGCGATCGGCCTGACGATCTCCAGTTCCTGTTCGGTCGGCAGATGCGGACCGGAGTAATACAGCGCCAGGAGCCCCAGTAGCTCGCCCTCCGGCCGGCTGATCGGTATCACCAACAGAGACCGCACTCCGATCAGGTCGAGCCGTTCGGCAAAGTCCGCCGCCAGCGGCTCGCTACGCAGATCCTCGACAATCACGAGCTCGCGCCGGGCCGCCGCCAGACCCCATGGACCGAAGCCTTCGCCGACGCGTAGCCCATCGACCAGCTCGGCGTGACGCGGACCCCGCGAACCGCATGCCAGCTCCCGCATCAGTCCACTCGCACGGTCCACCGCCAGGATCGCGCAGTTGCCATCGGGCAGGAGCTGCTCGACGTGATTGCAGAGGGCCTCCAGCAGGCGATCCACGGCGCCAGACTGTACTCGACGCGGCATCGCTGCATGCAACAGTTCGGTACCTTGCGTGGATGGCCAGCGACGCCGCGCGGACTCCCAGCCTCCCGACGCCGAGCGAGCGCGCTCGCGTGCTCGTGCGGGGCGGCTACGACATGCATGTCCACATCGATCCGGACTTCGTGCCGCGGATCATCGACGACGTCGCGCTCGCCAGGCGCTGCCTCGATCTGGGTATCGCCGGCTTCCAGATGAAGTCGCATTACACCTCGACGGCGGAGCGGGCGCGGACCGTCAACGCCGCGGTGCCCGGCATCACGCGCGATCGGTGCGATCGTGCTCAACCAGGCGGTCGGCGGGATCAATCCGCTGGCCGTGGAGATCGCCGCCCGTGAGGGCGCCCGCACCGTCTGGATGCCGACGGTCAACTCGGTCAACGAGATGGAAGAGGTCCACAGC
The DNA here is from genome assembly GCA_963790635.1 of uncultured Actinomycetota bacterium. Classification (GTDB taxonomy): domain Bacteria; phylum Actinomycetota; class Thermoleophilia; order Solirubrobacterales; family Solirubrobacteraceae; genus Palsa-465. The sequence goes on from CAWBPJ010000007.1 coordinate 576,273, forward strand.
TTCGCTCCTGGCGCACCGATGCCGGTCTGGATGAAGTTCGAGGTCTCGCTGCGCGAGGCCGGCGTCGAGGCCGAGCCGGTCGCCGTGCTCGACGACGCGGGCGAGCTGCTGCCCAGCGGTTCAGAAGGTGTTCGAGGTCGCCGCACGCCATCAGCTGGTGCTGGCGACCGGCCACCTCGCCACGCGATGAGATCTTCGCCGTCGTCGACGGCGCGCTGGCGGCCGGGATCCGCGACGTCGTCGTCACCCATCCGGAGTTCCCGTCGCAGAACCTGAGCCTCGAGGAACAGGCCGACCTCGCCGCGCGCGGCGCGCTGCTCGAGCGCTGCTTCACCACGCCGTACACGGGCAAGGTGCCGTGGCAGCACGTGTTCGACGGGGTCCGCGCCACTGGCGTCGAGCACAACGTGCTCTCGACCGACCTGGGACAGGTATTCAACCCACCGGTCGAGGACGGGCTGGCGCTGTTCGCCGACCGGTTCCTCGCAGCCGGCTTCACCGACGAGGAGGTCCAGCACGATGGCCGTTGCAAACACCCGCAGACTTGCCGGCGAGGAGCAGTGAGCCGGCGTATCCAGGTGATCGGGCGCACTCGGCTGACTTCGTGTGGCGCGCCGGCGGCGCGATCGCCAAGGCCGTCGAGCTGGGCGGCGCGGCTGAGGTCGTTGCGCTGTCCTACGGCGAGCGCGGCGAGTCAGGCGAGCTGTGGAAGGAGGAGGGCCAGACGATCGAGAACGTCAAGACGCTCCGCCACGCCGAGGCCGAAGCCGCGGCCGCCGAGCTCGGCGCAGCTTCCGTGCGCTCGACCTCGGCGACTACCCGCTGCAGATCGGCACCGACGAGCTCAACCTGATCGCCGAGATGATCCGCGAGTTCGCGCCCGACGTGCTGGTCACCCACACCGACACCGACCCGTTCAACCCCGACCACCGGTCGCTATCCGCCGTCGACCGCGCGCGCAGCCTCGCCGCCGGCGCGGGCGTGCAGAGCGCCTTCAAGACGATCAAGCCGCCGGCGCTGTTCCTGTTCGAGCCGCACCAGCCCGAGCTGTGCAACTTCACGCCGACCACCTTCGTCGACATCACCTCGGTCTTCGAGAAGAAGCGGGCGGCGATGGCACCACATGAAGGCGCAGGCGTACCTGCAGACCTATTACGCCGAGCGCGCGGGGCATCGCGGCAACCACGCGCGCCGCGCCAGCGGCGACCAGGAGGTGCGCGTGGCCGAGGCATTCCAGCGCGTGATCCCGCAGGTGGTGAGCGAGCTATGAGTGAATCGACCTCCGCCCGCCCTGGCGGCGAATTCACGCGCGACCGATCCCGAGCACCGCCGGCCAGCAGCAGCTCGCGGAGCTGGCACGTCTCGGATCGGCGACCGTGTACGAGGCGGGCGGCCGCGGCGGCTACGTCGACGCCGATCTGCACCAGGCGGTGCCCGGCAGCCGGGCCGCCGGCCCTGCGCGCACGGTGCTCTGCGCCCAGGACGACAACCTGATGGTCCACGCCGTGATGGCTGAGGTCCAGCCGGGTGAGGTGATCGTGCTGACGATGCCCGAGCCGCGAGCCGGTCGCGCTCGTCGGCGACCTGCTCGCCACGCAGGCCAGGTCGCCGGCGCCGCCGCGATCCTGGTCGACGCGTCGATCCGTGACGTCGAGGAACTGGCAGAGATGGGGCTGCCGATCTGGGCGCGCTGGGTGCGCGTCAAGGGCGCCCTCAAGGACACAGCCGGCCAGATCAACGTGCCCGTCACCGTCGGCGGCGCGACGATCAACCCCGGTGACGTTCTGGTGCTCGACGCCGACGGCGTCGCCGTGGTGCCGCAGGACCGTGTGCCGGGGGTTCTGGACGCATCGCTGGCGCGGGAGGAGAAGGAGCGCGTCAAGCGCGAGAAGCTCCAGGCCGGCGCCAAGTCATACGACCTGGACGGCCTGCGTGCCGTCGTGGAGGCACAGCGATGACCGAGCTGAGACCACCGGATATCGCCCACCTCGGGCCGATCGAGATACTTCACCCCCAAGCCTCAGGAGAGCCTCGAGTTCTTCACCGAGATGATGGGCATGGAGATTCGAGCACCGTGAGCGCCAGTCGGTCTACCTGCGCGGCTGGGACGACTACCAGATGCTGGTCACTCAAGCTGACCGAGGCGACAACCTCCGGCATGGGTTACTGCGGCTTTCGCACATGGAGCCCGGAGGCGCTGGAGCGCCGCGTGGCGCTGATCGAAGCGACGGGCCTGGGCTCCGGCTGGGAGGACAACGGTGACCACGGAATCGGCCGCACCTACAGCTTCCAGGATCCCGACGGCCATAACTTCAAGATCTACAGCGAGGTCGAGCGCTACGTGAAGCCGCTTGAGACCGACTTCAAGAACGTCCACGGCAAGCAGCCGAACAAGGCGATTGCGGTCAAGCGCTTCGACCACCTCAACATCCTGGCCGGCGACATCCGCGCCCAGAGCGAGTTCTGCGTCGACACGCTCGGCTATCGCGAGTACGAGCGGATCGAACTCAACGACGGCACGCTCGGCGGCTCGTGGATGTCCGTCACGATCGCCGCGCACGAGTTGATCTACACCAAGGACGCGTATGCGGCCCGTGGCGCCCACGGGCGCCTGCACCACGTCGCGTTCTGGGTCGACACCCGCGAGGAATGCCTGCGCGCCGCCGACATCTGGATCGAGAACGAGGTCTTCATCGAGTTCGCGCCCTCCAAGCACAACGTCGCCCAGGGCTTCTTCCTATACGGCTACGAGCCGGGCGGCAACCGCATCGAGATCACCAGCGGCGGCCGGCTGGTCTATGCCCCTGACGAGCCGTGCGTGATCTGGACCGAGGAGGACCGCATGAAGGGGCAGGCCTGGCACAACGAGACGGTCCACACATTCCACACTTACGGGACGCCGCCGGTCGAGGCGGGTCAGTGACCACCTACACGCCCTGACCACCGCTCGGCGCCGCCGGGTTGGGCGAGGTGACGGTGGGCGTGGTCGTGGTCGGCGTCGTGCTGGCGGCCGGCGGTGGCACCGCGGTGACCGTAACGCTCACAACTGTGACCGCCCCTGACGTCGCCGTCGTGTAGACGACCGACACGGTGTCGCCGGCGGCGATCTGGCCGTTCAGGAGCTCAGTCGCGATCTTGCTGCCGGCGGCGATGGGCAGCGTCAGCACCTGGCCGGTGACCGTCGTGACGGTGAAGCTCGAGCCACCGGGCGTGATCGCCTCCACGGTTCCGCTGATGGTCGTTCGTGTCGGCTTGGTGGTGCTGGCGCCGACGAGTTTGATGGCCTGCGCGACCATCGTGCCGGAGGTTGTCGTCTTGTAGACGATGGTCACCTTGGACCCGAACTGTGATACCGACCGGGAGGCTGACGCCCGGCCCGAACCCGAAGGCAAGCGTGCTGCCCGCGTTGGTTGTGGCCTTCAGAGCGGCCGGGAACGAAGTGGTAGCGCTTGAAGGCACGGTTGCCAACGTCCGAGGCGCCGTCGTCGAGCCAGCCTGGCCCGCCCTTGGCGTCACCGCCGCGGCCGCCGTCGGAGGTGCCGAAGAAGCGTCCATCGATGTTCATGAAGATGTGCACGCCCGGATGGTCATAGAGCGTGACCTCCTGCGGGCCAACGCCGGCGCCGCGCGCGATCAGCTTGGCGCGCAGGAGCTGCGGATCAGGCCGGCGTCGTTCGGGACCGAGTGCCCCGCGGGCCAGAGGCCACCGGCGACGAGCACAGCGGCCACGGCCCCGGAGCAGTCAAACCCGCGGCGCTTGCCGTTGTACCCGGGCCCCTTCATGCCGACGCTGGCGATGCCGGCCTGGCCATGACCGCCGCCCCAGACGTACGGGTAGTCGGCTGCCGTCGAGCGGTCGGCCGCGGTGGTCAGCGCGTTCAGCACGCCGACCGCCTTCCCGGGAGTCTGGACCGTCAATGAGTACCCGTCGGAGCGGTGAGCGTGCCGGTCACCTGGATCGACCGGCGCGGCAGCTGGGTGGCGGTGGCGGCGGCAGGCAGAGCAAGACGACGCTCGCCACTAGCTAGAGACAGCAACAGGCGGCGCATCAACATCCCCTTCGGCGCGTCCGGCGCCGAACTTCATGCTTGCAAGCCGTCATGCTCCCCGTCCAAACACGGATCGGCAGACCGAGTTGCGCGCGGCGCCCAGTCTCGCGCCCGAAGCGAGCGGGGCCCGGCCTCAGTCCTCAGCAGCGAGTCGTTGAGACCCGCCGTTACGGTTGTGCCGGCTTGATCGCCGCCGACCCAGCCCAGAGGTTGAGGTTGCCGTCGTGGGCGTAGCGGTCGATCTCAGCCAGCTCGTCAGCGCTGAACTCGAGCTTGTCGAGCGCGCCGAGATTGTCGTCGAGCTGCTCGATCCTGGAGACGCCGATCAGCGACGAGGTCACACGCGGGTCGCGCAGCGTCCAGGCGATCGCCATCTGCGCGAGGCTCTGGCCGCGCCCGGCCGCGATCTCGATTGAGCGCGCGCACACGCTCGAGGTTCTCGTCGCTGAGCATCGAGTCGATCGAAGGCTGTCGCTGGTGCGGACGCGCGAGTCCTCAGGGATGCCGTCCAGGTACTTGTCGGTCAGCAGGCCCTGCGCTAGCGGCGAGAAGGTGATGCAGCCGACGCCCTCGTGCTCGAGCGCGTCGAGCAGGCCGTTCTCGATCCAGCGGTTGAGCATCGAGTAGGAGGGCTGATGGATCAGCAGCGGCGTGCCGAGCTCGCGCAGGATCTCGCACGCCTGCCTGGTCAGCTCCGGTCCGTAGGAGCTGATCCCCACGTAGAGCGCCTTGCCCTGGCGGACCGCAGTGTCGAGCGCGCCCATCGTCTCCTCGAGCGGCGTGTCGGGGTCGACGCGGTGCGAGTAGAAGATGTCGACGTAATCAAGGCCCATGCGCTTGCAGGCTCTGATCGAGGCTCGCGAGCAGGTACTTGCGTGAGCCGAATTCCCCGTACGGGCCCGGCCACATGTCCTAGCCGGCCTTGGTCGAGATCACGAGCTCGTCACGCAGACCGGCTGAAGTCCTCGCGCAGCAGCCGCCCGAAGTTGATCTCCGCTGAACCGTACGGACGCCCATAGTTGTTGGCGAGGTCAAAGTGCGTGACGCCGGCGTCGAACGCTCGGCGCAGGATCGCGCGGCTCTGCTCGATCGGGTGCGAGTCGCCGAAGTTCTGCCAGAGACCGAGAGAGATCGGCGGCAGCATCAGACCGCTGCGACCGGTGCGTCGATACTGGCACCTCGTCGTAGCGGTCCCGGCGCGGGACGTAGTGCTCGAATGGCGGCATCTGTGCTGTCGGATCCCGAGCCTGCGGGTCTGGGTCTGTCAGGCCTCGCTGCCGGAGTCGCTGGACTCGGACGCGTGCTCCTCGTCAGTCGGCTCGTCTGCCGGAGCCTCGTCGACGACCGTCGGAGCCTCCTCCACCGCGGCTGCGGGATCGGAGCCGTTGACCGATGCGGCCGGTGCAGCCGGCGCCGGGGGTGCCGGGACTGAGGTCGTGCGCGATTCAGCAAGAGCCCGGGCGCCACCGGCACCCACGGCGCCGAGCAGCAGCGAGAACAGTCCCCACTTCGCGCCGGAGCTGCTCCTTGCCGCGGAGTGCGTCGAGCGAAAGGCTGCCCGGGCCGGACTCGGCGAGCGAGACCGCAGCCGCGGCGAGCACGGCGTTGTACTCGTAGCCGCCCTTGTGCGCCCACGGGCCGTTCTTGAGATGGACGCGGTTGATCGCGGTCAGCATCACTGAGATCGAGGCCTGCCGAGGCGAGCGGGGTCCGGTAGCCGAGCAGCAGGCCGGCGCCACCGAGCGTCTCGGCGGCACCGGCCGCGACGGCGTTGACCATGCCCGGCTTCATGCCCATGCCCTCAAAGCGCTCGGCCGTGGCTCTTCAGGCCCTGCCCGCCGAACCAGCCAAACAGCTTCTGGGTGCCGTGGCCGATGAAGAAGCCCCCGACCGCGGCTCGCAGCAATAGACGCCCGATCTTCATGTCCACCTCCGGTTCAGCGTTTGTCACTCAGCTACCACGGTAACTGGTTCGGACGCTACAGGTGTCTCGGTCGCGGCCAGCTCGGCCCGAACGCAGCGGTGCAACCTCGGTGCCGAACAGCTCGATCGCCCGCATCACGTCCTGGTGGGCGACGGCGCCGACACTGATCTGCCCGACGTAGCGCTGGTTGGCGAACAGCTCGTGCTCCATCAGGATCTTCTCCGCCACCTCCTCCGGCGAGCCGAGCGCGACGGCGCCGTCCGGCGCGGTCAGCGCCTCGATACTGCTCGCGCCCGGCCGGCGGCCAGCCGCGCTCGCGCCCGATGCGGTTCATCATCGTCAGGTAAGGCTGCGCGAAGGCGGCGTCTGCCTCCCGCCGCGTGGCGCCGACGAAGGCGTGCGTGTTGATCGCGAGCCTGCGGTCAGCCGGATCATGACCAGCCTGCTCCCAGACGCGGTCGTAGAGCTCGACCAGCGGCTTGAAGCGCGCCGGTTGTCCGCCGATGATCGCCAGCGTCAGCGGCAGCCCCAGCACGGCGGCGCGCACCACCGACTCCGGCGAGCCGCCGACGGCAACCCAGACCGGCAGCGGGTCCTGGACCGGGCGCGGGAAGATCTCGGCCGCCTCGAGCGCCGGACGGTGACTTGCCCGGACCAGGTCACCGGGTTCCCGGCGCGGATCGCCAGCAGCAGCTCGAGCTTCTCGGCGTAGAGCTCGTCGTAGTCCTCGAGGTCATACCCGAACAGCGGGAATGACTCGATGAACGAGCCGCGGCCGGCCATGATCTCGGCGCGGCCGCCGGAGATCAGGTCGAGCTCAGCGAACTCCTGGAACACGCGGACAGGATCGTCAGAGCTGAGCACGGTGACGGCGCTCGACAGGCGGATGCGTTCGGTCTGGGCGGCGATCGCCGCCAGCGCGACGGCGGGCGCGGACACGGCGAAGTCAGGGCGGTGGTGTTCGCCCACCGCGAAAACATCCAGACCGAGCTGGTCGGCCAAGCGCGCCTCCTCGAGCAGGTCGCGCATGCGCTGCTCGGGCGTGACGCCGGAACTCAGATCGGCGAAAGTGGCAAGTCCAAGTTCAAAGCTCATGCACCCATCCTAGCAGATAGTTGCGCGCACAACTAATCCCCGGTTCCCTCCACCTCCGGCTCCTCACCCGGATCCCGTTCAACGGCGCCGGTCAGCACTGACTACCTGCCATACAGCGTGCGATCCAACCAGGCGATCGAGCGTTCGAGCTGTTCCACCGTCGCCTTCTGAACCGATTCGATCCCGAGCGCGCGGTTGACCTCGGCGTTGACCTCGCTGTGCCGCACGCGGCGGTCCCGCGCGAGTTCGGCCACGAGCTTGTGCCGCCTGGCGCGCAGCTGCGCACGGCGCTCGTACAGCGGAACGTCACTCTCCAAGGCCGTCGGAACCGCGATCGCAAGCGGCGCGGGCGCCCGCCCGCCCGGCGCCACGGACACCGCCGGGGCGAGCATCCGGGGCCGGCCCAAACAGCGTCATCTGCGGTGCGACGTCCGCACTGAGCGGCTCGAAGTCGAGTGCCTCGCCCTTCTCGGTAGCGCGTCGCTCGAGCTCGTCGAGCTCGCCCAGGACCTCATCATCCTCGCGGCGGCGCAGCAGGTAGCGGAGCTCCTGCTCGACGCTGGAGGCGTGGTCGCGCAGGATCGCGTCGGCCGGGATGTAGAGCCAGCTCGGCTCGGGCTCACGCCCGGGGATCGTCCGAACGAAGCGCCCCACGATCTGGCGGAAGATCAGCGGCGTTTTGGCCGCCGTGGCGTAAACGCCGACGCGCAGCCGCGGGATGTCAACGCCCTCAGAGACCATGTTGACGGCGACGATCCAGGGCTCTCCCGATTGCGTGAACTCGGCGAGCTTGGCGGCGGCCTTGGGATCCTGGTGCAGCACCACGACCGGCGAACGGCCGCTGACCTCGCGCAGACGGGCTGCGATCTTGCGAGCGTGCTCCGAGTCGGCGGCCACCACCAGTCCGCCGGCGTCCGCATGGGTCCCGGCGCGCATCGCCCGCAGGCGCACCTCGGCCTCACCGAGGATCCGCGGCAGCCCGTCGGGAAGCTCGGTTGAGATCGCGGTGCGGTACCGGCGGCTCGCCTCGCGCGAGGACAACACGGTGTCGAAGCTCGACTCGATCACATCGTCGCCGCTGCGCCAGGAGAGCGTCCCGTCGTAGGTGACGAACGTCACCGGCCGGCAGACGCGGTCACGGACGGCATCTGCGTAGGCGTAGGAGACGTCGGGCTCGGCCAGTCCATCGGCGTCGTAGCTCACGCCCGGGAATCGGCGTCGCGTCCGAGCGAAACGGCGTGCCGGATAGCAGCAGCCAGCGCAACGCCGGCGCGAATGCCTGCCCGAATCCCTCGCCCCAGGCCAGCTCCTCGCCCAGATGGTGAGCTTCGTCGGCAATCACCAAGGTGCGTTCCCGCGTCGCCGCCGCCCAGGCCTGCGGCGCGTTCGTGATCCGCGCGTAGGTCACCACGACGCCATGGAAGCCGCGCGGCGGCCGCGGCGACTCCGCGTCCGGCGCCAACTCGAGCCCCAGTGCGTGCGCCGCGCGGGCCCACTGCCGCGTCAGTGGCGCCGTCGGGCAGGCGATCACCAACCCGTCCAGCGCGCCCCGCTCGAGCTGCCCCCGGGCAAACTCGATTGCCGGCCGGGTCTTACCGGCACCCGGCGCAGCCGAGATCAGAAACGATCCCTCGCGCCATTGATCCATCGCGGCGAGCGCCTGCCGCTGCCAGTCTCGGAGCCCGCTGCCGCCGCCCGTCCCTGGTCGCTGTGCCGCCATCAATGACATGAGTCCGGCATGGTGCCGAGCGGCCCGGACGCATCCGGCATCGGGGTCAAAAAGTCGCCGCCAGGGCGCATTTGCGACACCAGTGCCGCGTAGCATCCCGAACGTGATCGAACCGTTCGTGGACGTCGCCTGGCTGCGTGCGCATCGTGACGAGCTGATCATCGCGGACGTCCGCTGGTACCTGGACGGGCGCTCAGGGCGCGCAAGCTATGAGGCCGGGCACATCCCCGGCGCGGTGTTCGTCGACCTGGATGCGGTGCTCTCAGCCGAGCACGACGATGACTCCTGTGGGCGTCATCCCCTGCCCAGTCCGGAGCGTTTCGGGGCCGGGCTCGGACGGCTCGGGATCGGCGACAGCGACACCGTGGTCGCCTACGACGATGCGGGCGGCGTGATCGCTGCGCGGCTCGTGTGGCTGCTGCGCGTGATCGGCCACCAGGCCGCCCTGCTCGACGGTGGGATCCAGGCCTGGCCTGTGGAGGACCTGCAGCCGAACTATCCCGATCCACGCCCCCGGGTGGGTTTCACCGCCGTGCCGTGGCCGACCGGGCGATTGGCGAACATCAACGAGGTCGCCCTTACGACAGACGTCAAGATCGACGCGCGTGACCGCGCGCGGTTCGCCGGCGGGGCCGATCCGGTCGATCCGCGCTCGGGGCACATTCCCGGAGCGCGGAGTGTCCCCACCCGCGAGCACCTCGACTCGGACCTGCGTATCGCCGACGCCGCGCGCCTGCGCGAGACGTTCGCGTCCGCGGGGATCGAGCCCGGCACAGCAGTCGTGTCCTACTGCGGATCGGGCGTGACCGCCTGCCATAACCTGCTTGCGCTCGAGCGCGCCGGGCTCGGTCCGGGCCGGCTTTATCCCGGCTCCTGGTCGGAATGGAGCCGCGACCCGCAACGGCCCGTGGCGACGGGCTGGAGGACTCCGGGTTGAAACCGATCTCGAGCGGTGGGAGCCACGGGTGGGTCCACGATCGCACCCGCTAACGTCACCAGCATGGATACAGAGAGCACCACACTGACCGATGAGCAGTGGCGGGAGCGCCTGACGCCGGAGGCTTACGAGGTGCTGCGCCACGCCGCCACCGAGCGGCCGTTCACCGGCGCCTTCGTCGACAACAGGGACGACGGCATGTACCACTGTGCCGGCTGCGGCGCGCCGCTGTTCAGCTCCGACACCAAGTTCGACTCGGGCTGCGGCTGGCCGAGCTTCTTCGAGCCGGTGGAGGGCGAGAACATCATCAACCGCGAGGATCGCAGTCACGGCACGGTTCGCACCGAGGTTCTCTGCAAGAACTGCGGCGGCCACCTGGGGCATGTCTTCCCCGACGGCCCCGAGCCGACCGGCCTGCGGTACTGCATCAACTCGGTCGCGCTGGGTTTCGATCCTCAGAGCTAGCGTCGTCCAACTCGGGCTCCACCGCCCCGTCCAACTCGGCGGGTTCCGCCGCCCGAGCGGACTCCGGCTCGTCCGCCGCGGCATCGTCCACGTGCTGCTCGAGCTCCCGACGGCGGCGGTGCTCCCGCACCCTGTAGTAGATGAAGCCGCCCACGGCCGCGACCGCCAGCAGCACGGCGGCGCCGACGCCAACCCGCTCGAGCACATGGGCGACGGCGTTACCACCGAAGTATCCGACCAGCCCGTACGTGATCGCCCAGGTGATGCCGCCCAACGCGTTCCACGGGAAGAAGACCCGGAACGGCATGTGGTTGATCCCCGCCAGCCAGGCGGTGGCGAAGCGGATCAACGCGATCCAGCGACCGATGAACACGGTCTTGGCGCCGTGTGCCTCGAAGTAGCGGTCGCCCATCCTGATCACGCGCTTGCGGTTCTCGTGGAACGGACCCTTGCTCTCCAGCACATCTCGACCGAGCGTCCGGCCGAGCAGGTAGCCGATGTTGTCGCCGACGATCGCCGATGCCGACGCGATCACGATCACCAGCACGATGTTGAGGTGACCCTGGCTGGCCAGCACCGCCGCAAGCACGAGCGCCGTCTCCCCGGGGGAGGGGATGCCCATCGACTCGAGCCCGATCAGCGCCGGCAGCAGGTAGCCGAGCCCACTGGAAACGCTGAAGATCTCTGCGAGCGCAAGCACCCGCGGAACGCTACACGCCCGCGGCTACACCCCCGCTAGACCGCATTCGGGAGGTCTCCGGGCTCAACAGCTAGACGCCCGCCGCGCTTGTGATCCGGCCCGAGGACGGCGCCTCAGTCGGTTGCAGCCGCAGCGTGAACGTTGCACCGGGCCCGTCGGTGTCGGCGAGCACCAGCGAACCTCCCATCCGGTGGGCGAGCTCGCGTCCGATCGCGAGGCCGAGTCCGAACCCGGCCTCGCCGCCGGTCTCGCGACCACGCTTGAAGCGTTCGAAGATCAGCGCCCGTTCCTCAGGCGCCACCCCGGGGCCCTCGTCGGAGACGACCAGCGCCGGCTCTGGTCGCGAGCGCACCTCGACCTTGACCACACTGCCCCGCGGCGCCACCCGCAACGCGTTGTCGAGCAGGATCCGAAGGATGCGCGCGACGCTCCCCGGATCAGCCATCGCCCATGCAGGATGGCCGTCGTCCTCGAGCTTCGCGACGACCCCGCGATTGGAACTTGAGAGCTCGAACTCCGCCATCACCGCCCGGCCGAGCTCGCTCAGCTCGATCGGCTCAGAGCGCAGGTTGACCTCAGCGTCGATGCGGCTGAGATCGAGCAGGTCGGCGGCGAGCCGGCCAAGCCGTCGCGACTGCACTCGCGCGCGGCCGAGCAGGGCGGCGGCATCGTCCAGGTCGAGGTCCTCCGCCTGAAGGTCGTCGGCCAGCAGCTCGAGCATGCCGTCGAGCGATGCCAGCGGCGTGCGCAGCTCGTGAGAAGCTGTCGCGACGAACGCGCGGCGCGCCTCCTCCTGCTGGCGCAGCCGGCGCTGCATGATCGAGAACGACCGCGCCAGGTCACCGACCTCGTCCCTGGCCCGGTCGGCCGGAAAGTCTGAGACGTTGCCGCCGATCGCGATCTGCAGCGCGGCCTGACGCAGGCGCTGTAGCCGGCGCACGAGCTGGGCCGCCAGCGGGATCGCCAGCAGCAGCGTCAGCAGGATCGCCACCAGCGCCGCGATCGCGAACGCGCTGCGCACCGCATCGGCCGCCAGCGGGATGTCTGAAATCGACTTGCGTACCGCCAGCACCGAATCGGCGTGCAGGTCGTACTTGCTCATTGAGATCGCGGCTCGCACGACCTGCTGGTTGACACCCAGGCTGAGCTGGGTGTTTCCGTGCTCATACGCCCTTGCCACATCGTCGGTCGGCCCGAGCCCGGCCCCGGCTCCAGAGCCTGCCACCACCACCCCCCGGCCCTGAGCGTCGATATCTCCGATCAGCTTGGCGGTGTCAGCCCCGAGCGTCTGCCCGAGTTTGGACACCGCCTCGTTGAGCTTTCTCGCCTCGACAAGAGCCTTGGCACCGGACGCCGTCTTCGGGTTGGCCTGAGCCTCGACGATCGCCGAATAGGGCATGTTCGCGATCCTGTTCAGGTCGCTGATCGTGTCCTTCTTCCCCAGCTCCGTGGTCAGCGTCTTCAGTGACGCATCCCTGAGCGAGTTCTCGAGCCGTGGCAGCAGCACCAGAGCCGCCACGCCAAGGCTGATGGCGGCGGTCACGACGACGGCACCAACGATCCGGCCGCGAAGCCCGAAGGCGCTCCAGCGCAGGCGCGCCAGCAGCATGGTGGATCAGGGAGTGCCGAGCCGGTAACCGGCGCCGCGTACCGTCAGGATGTACTTCGGCTTGTCCGGTTCGGGCTCAAGCTTCTCCCGTAGGTGGCGGATGTGGACGTCGATCGCGCGTGGGTCGCGATAGGCGCTGTCACCCCAGATCGCGCGCAGCAGCTCCTGGCGGTTGAGCAGTCGCCCAGGGTCCGTCATCAGCGCGTCGAGCAGCTCGAACTCGCTGAACGTGAGCCGCACGGGCTGCGCTTCGAAGCTGACCTCGCGACGCGAGCGGTCGAGCGTGATCGGCCCGACGGTGACGACGTCTGATCCGATCGAGCCGCGTACGCCCGTCCGCCTCAGCACGGCGCGGATCCGGCTGCGCAACTCGGCCAGTCCGAACGGCTTGGTCACATAGTCATCGCCGCCGGCCTCGAGCCCCAGCACGGCGTCGGCCTCCGAGTCGAGCGCTGTCAGCATGATGATCGGCACCACATTGCGCCGGGCACGAAGGGTCCGGCAGACCTCGTAGCCGTCCGGCCCGGGGCCGAGCGCGATGTCCAGCAGGACGATGTCGAAGTGCTCGCCGCTGGCGCGGTCGATCGCCTCGCGGCCATTGCCTACGGCCGTAACCCGGTGGCCCTCGCGTGAGAACGATCGCGTCAGCATGTCGCGCAGATCCGACTCGTCGTCGACCACGAGGATGCTCAGCGAGGCGTCGCTCTCGCCCGGCTCGGAGTTCAGCTGGCTGGAACGCTCCGTGACCATTCGGCGACGATCGTAGCGATTGAGGCCTCGGATTCCACCTGCGGCTCGCCGATACGTCCCTCGACTGCCACCGCCCAGATTGAAACCAACCAGGTGGTCGTGGCCAGAACGACGTGTATCCAGACCATCTGGCCGGGCAGCTTGAGCTCGTATTGCACCGCTCCGACAAGGCCCTGTGCGGCCAGCAGGATCCCCAGCACCGTGAGCGGCTCGAGCGGATCGAGTTCGCCGCCGCGCTTGCGTTTGAGCAGCCAGACGAAGATCGTGGCGACACCAAAGACGGCCGCGATCGTCGCGTGCTGATGCACCGCCCACTCGAGCGTGTCCCGCCCCTCGAGCGTCAGGCGCTTGATGTGCTGGCCCACCAGTCCGCCCGAGTGTGGTCCTGCGGCGGTCGCGGCGGTGCCGGCGAACAGGGTGATCGCACACAGGGCACAGAGCGAACGCACCGACCAGACGAGGGCACGATCCGGGTTGCGCGGTCGCGCTCCCTGTGGGAACGTCGCCCGCCAGGCAAGCCAGAACGCGAAGATCAGGATCACCATCGAGAGCAGGAAATGCGACATCACAAAGCCTGGTGCAAGGTGCTCGCGCACCGTGAATCCACCGAGCACAGCCTGCGCGAGCACGCCGAGCGGCAACGACGCCGCGAGCCATGCGAGGTCCTTGCGGAACGGCTGGCGCGTGAACGCCAGCACCAGCACCGCAATCGTGATCACGCCGACAAAGCCGGAGATGGCGCGATTGCCGAACTCGATCAGTGGATGCAATGCCACCGGCGGGTAGACGTGGCCATAGCAGCGCGGCCAGGTCGGGCACCCGAGGCCTGAATCCGACAGCCGCACAGCAGCACCGGTGAAGACGATCAGCGTCAGTGCCGCGAGTGCGACGTATGTGACCTTGCGGAACTGATCCTCGTTGACGGCGAGACGCGCGCGCATCGAACCTGATGCTACGCGCCGTATGCAAACGGCGAGCTGATCTCGACCAGTGCCGGCGCCGTGCGGTCGCGCTCGGACACGATCATCTGCTCGACCCTCAGCGGCCATTCGATCCCGACGGCTGGATCGTCAAAGCGGAACCCTCCCTCGGTCGAAGGGTCGTAGTAGTCGCTGACCTTGTAGATGACATCGGCGACCTCGCTCAGCACGCAGAAGCCGTGACCGAAGCCGTCGGGTACCAGCAGTTGATGGTGGGACTCGTCGTTGAGCTCGTAGCCCTCCCAGCGCCCGAATGTCGGGGATCCGACGCGGATGTCGACGATCGCGTCGAAGATCGCCCCGCGCGCGCAGCGCACCAGCTTCACCTGCCCGGGCTGGAAATGCATGCCGCGCACGACCCCGCGCCGCGAGCGCGAGTGATTGTCCTGAACGAACTCAGACCGGAGCCCGGCGTCGGCCAATGCCTGTGCACGGAAACTTTCAAGGAAGAAGCCGCGGTCGTCGCCGTGCGGCTGAGGCTTGATCAGCTTGGCGCCTTCGAGGCGCGCGTCGAGAACCTCCACGGCCGAGAATTTAGACCAGGTCAGCCAGGATCCGGTCGAGACCGTCGCGGAGCGACACCTCGGCCGACCAGTGCAGTTGCTCGCGTGCACGAGAGACATCCAGGCAGCTCCGGCTCACCTCTCCAGGCCGCTCGGGCAGGAACTCGGGGGCGGCCAGGGGGAGGCCGCGACCGGCGCCGACATCAGCCAACGCCTCGACCAGCTCGAGCACCGATGTCTCCTGACCATGCCCGACGTTGACCGGCCCGGTCAGCCCGGAGGCGGCGGCCAACAGGTTCGCGCGGACCACGTCAGCGACGTCCACCCAGTCGCGTGTCTGGCGACCGTCGCCGAAGATCTGGGGGGTGCGCCCCTCGAGCAGGGAGCCGCAGAAGATCGCCACGACGCCGGCCTCACCGTGGATGTCCTGACGCGGGCCGTAGACGTTGCCGTAACGCAGTGAGATCGTCGAGAGCCCATACAGCCGCGTGTACAGCTCGAAGTAACCCTCCGCCGCCTGCTTGCTGGTTCCGTACGGAGCAAGCGCACGGATCGGGTGATCCTCGGGCGTGGGCAGGCGCTCGGCGTCGCCGTAGAGGCCGCCGCCGGTCGAGGTGTTGACGACGCGCTCGGCACCTGACGCGTGTGCCGCTGACAGCACGTTGATCGCACCGAGCACGTTGACCTCTGCATCGGCGGCCGGGTCAGCCACGGACAGCCGCACGTCGATCTGCGCCGCAAGATGGAAGACGAGCTGCGGCCGCACTTCGGCGAACAGCGTCATCACGGTGTCAGCGTCGCGAACGTCGAGTTCGCGTAGCTCGGCACCGGACGACAGAGCAGCGGCCAGATTCTCGGGCTTGCCGGTGGAGAGGTTGTCGATCACGACGACGCGATCGCCGCGCTCGACCAGCGCATCGACCAGATTCGACCCGATGAAGCCGGCACCGCCGGTCACAACACAGTCCATTCAGCCCCCAACGGATCGTTTTCAGTTCTGCTCGAACGCGTAGAAGTCAGGCTTGCGCTTGCCGTTCTGCTGGATCAGCCCGCACGAGTTGGTCGGCAACTGGTCGTGCACGTTGACCCAGCCGAGAGCGTAGATGTAACCGGAACGCCGGGCCGTCACGAGTGCGTCCTTCACCCATTTCGCCGCGACCGACGGCGGCGAGATATAGAAGTTGAAGGTGCGGTCGACGGCCGTCGGTACGCAGAACTCGGACAGGAACAGCGGCACGTGGTGGCCAAGGTATTTCTTGGTCCACGACTCCAGCCGGGGCAGGTCCGAAAACTGGATCTCGCCGTAACCCGAGGGCTTCGCGCCGAACAGCGGGACCGTGTAGCTGAACGGGTTGTGCCCGTACATGCTCATCCGCGGCGGCCTGCCGTCCGGCAGCCTGAGGTTCGCAAGCCATTGCTGCGGATCGAGTAGACCCGCCGTGTACGTGTCGCCGCCGATCACGACGTTACCGGAGTTCAGCTGCTTGAGCACCCCGTAGGCGCCGTCGAGCATCTCCGCATAGAGGTGGGGCGCCTGCTTCTGGGCCGCCGTCAGCTTCGTCGCCGTGTACGGCGCCGGGGTCTCAGGACGGAAGTCACCCTTGCGGTTGGGCTCGCCCCAGACCATCCACATGTGCACGGTCGGGTATTCGCGCGCTGCCGCTTTGACGAATTGGGCGTAGTCCTGCGGATCCTTCGGAGCCCAGCCATAGCCCTGGTGCCCACCGTTGGCCCAGGCCGGCGCGTTGCCGACCTGGATCAATACGCGAATGCCGTAGCGCTTGGCCTCGATGATCTCCTTCTTCAGGAGCGGCGGCCAGTGATAGGCCGGATCCTTTTGATCCGTTGCGCGCTTGGGGCGCCTGACCGCGACCGTGTTCCAATCCAGCGAGGTCTCATAGACGCTGATCCCGAGCGATTTGTACAGCGGGAACTGGTTGACACCGCGATAGGTGATCGGCCCCCACATAGCCTTGTGGAAGGCGCTTGCGCCAGCGGGCGCGAGCGCCGCCAGGCCGGCTGCGGCCACGAACAGAACTCCGACTAGGCGTCCGAACCGTCTCATCGATCCTTGAAGGGTATGACGCGCCGGCGGCAACAAACACAGTCCACCGATCGCAGCGTATACAGTGCCCACAGCAGTCCATGAACGTCGCCTTTGACAGCCGCGCCGGGAGGGACAGCCGTGGGATCGGGCGTTACGCCCGTTCGCTGCTTGACGCGCTTGCGTCATCCGGTCGCGGGTGTGTGGTCGAGACGCACTCGCCCCAGCGCGACGAGGTTGCCGTCTACCACTCTCCGTGGCTCGACGGAGCGCTGCTGCATTCGCCGGTGCCGATGGTCGTCACGCTGCACGATCTGATTCACGCGAAGAAACGCGGGGAGCTGCTGCGTCGCGGGCTGCGGATACGTCTGCGCTACCTCGCCGCACAGCGCGCCGTGCGCGTGATCGTGCCGACCACGGTCGTTGCCGACGACGCGATCCGCTGGCTGGAGATCCCGAGTGAGCGGATCGAGGTGATTCCCGAGGCGGCCGCGCCGGTGTTCCATCCGCGGCCGCCCTCTGAGGTCGCCTGCGTGCGCAAGCGCTATGCGTTGCCGGAGGCCTATCTGCTGTGGGTCGGCGGGCTGAAGACGCCGGATCCGCACAAGCGCATCGCCGCGCTGGCCAAGGTCAAACGCTCGCTGCCGCTGGTGTTGGTCGGACAGAGCGGCCGCTGGGCCCAGGAACTGCCGGACGTGAAGCTGACTGGCCAGGTTCCCGATAACGACCTCGCCGCGATCTACACGGGCGCACACGCCGTCGTGTTCCCCAGTGGGGACGAGGGTTTTGGGCTGACTCCGGTCGAGGCGCTGGCATGCGGCACGCCGGTCGCAGCCTGCGACGTGCCCGCCGTGCGCGAGGTGATGGACGGGCGGGCGGCATTGCTTCCCTGCGACGACCTCGACGCTCTCGTTCGCACGGCGGAGGCCGCGACCCGCCCGGCCCCCGAGCCCCAGCACTGGCGATGGGCAGATGCCGCCCAGGCGACCTGGGATGTGTACGAGCTTGCTGCGCGCGCCTCCGCCCGCTGGCGGGGCGCGCGGGTCTGAGCGGACGCGGCCGACGCCTCGATCACACCGCCGGCACCTCGAGCATCAGTGTCACAGGCCCGTCGCCTGCCGACTCAACCAGCATGTCCGCGCCGAACACACCGCGCTTGGCGCCGAGCCGTTCGCAGAAGCGGCCGTACAGCCGCTCCGCCAGTTCGGCTGACGCCGCCGCCGAGTAGCTCGGCCGGTTGCCGCGGCGAGTGTCGCCGTAGAGCGTGAACTGGCTGACGCATAGCAGCTCGCGGTCGTTGAGCGGCTCGTTCATCCGCCCGTCCGCGTCGGCGAAGATGCGAAGCGCTCTGACCTTGTCCGCAAGGCGGTCGGCGTCCGCCTCGGTGTCGGTGCCGGTCACGCCCAGCAGCACCAGCAGCCCGGGCCCGATCGCGCTGACCTGCTCGCCACCGACGCTGACCGCCGCGTGCAGCACGCGCTGCACCAATGCCTTCAGAGCTGCTTCTCCATCGCGATGTGTTCGATCCCAGCCTCCACGAACGCCCGCCCACGGGGGATGTACCCGGCCTGGTCATAAAGCGATCGAGCGTAGGTCTGCGCATGCAGGACGATGCGGTTGGCGCCTCCGGCGCGGGTCTCGGAGTCGGCCATCTTCAGCAGTGCCGTCGCTATCCCCTGGCGACGCGCGCTGCGGCTGACCGCCAGCCGACTGAACTGCACGGTGCTCCCGACGAAGACGAGCCGGCAGGTGGCGACCACTCCGTCATCCCTGAGCGCAATCAGGTGCAGGCCTGTCTGGTCGCGGCCGTCGCGTTCCTCGCTGCGCGGCACACCCTGCTCGATGCAGAACACCTCGTAGCGGAGCTCGAGCGCTGCATCGAGCTCCCCCGGCGTCCGCAGCCGACGCACCTCAAAGTCCGTCGTCGTGTCGGCGTGGCTGGCTTCCACAACCAGAAAGCTTGTCACACATGTCCGATCTAACCGGCCGGATCAGGTCCCGCAGACCCCGACTCGCAGCGTTCCGTCCGCGAGTCTGCTTAAATACGCACCATCCTGCTCGTCAGCAGCTGACGCGTGGGACGTATCGCTCTCTGAGGAGATACCTCACACACAGGCTCTCAGCGAGTACTGAGAGCAACATCCGAGCCGTCGCGCAGGTCCAACGGCTCCCTTTCCCACACTACCTTTTTGAATGCTCGTTGATGGGTGATTCCACCCCCTTTCCGAGTTCTGCCGCGATCAAGCGCGCGGAGCGACTGACACGTGAGCGGTTCGTCTTCGACGGGGAGACGCCGCAGGAGGCTCTGGCGCCGGGGTCGGCACGCAGACGCGCGCTCGATGCTGCGCTGGTCGACATCGATGCCGGGCTCAAGGTGCCGTCGCTGGACTGGCGCCAGCAGTACTCACTGCTGCTCGGTCTCGAGCGCCTGCTCTCCGAGGATGAGCCCAAGCTCGTCGACGGAACCGTGTTGTCCGCCCATCAGGTTGATGCGCTGTCAGGCACGCTCACCGCACTTCTGGCCGGCGTGCAGACGGACACGAGCATCACGGCCTCGGAGCCGGAACTGCCGGAGGACGAGACGCCTCCGATCGATCAAGAGCTCGATGCCGACGACGAAATCCAAGCGGACGCGGACGCCGAGTCCGCTGACGACGATCTGGACGCGGCCGATGACGATCTCGACGCAGACGCAGACGCGGACGCCGCCGATGACGATCTCGAGCCGGAGCCTGGGGTCGAAGCGGAATCTGACGAGGAACCACAGGACTGGCAGCACGACGAGGCCGGGCTCGACGAGGACATCTCGCCTGAGGGCGCCGATGACGACCCGGGCGCAGCCCGTCGCTTCTGGTTCGAACACGCGACCGGTGCCGGCAAGACGGTGGCGGCCGTCGGCTTCGTCGAGGCCTCACGCACCGGCGGCGTGCTGATCCTGACCCACCGTCGCAACCTCGTCGACCAGTTCATCGGAGAACTCAAGGACCGCGGTTATCGCGAGCGGCTCTGCAAGCCGCTGCTGATCGGAGAGGACGCGGCCAACGGACCGGTGACCGTCGAGACCTACCAGTGGTTCGTGCGCAACGCAGGCAAGATCTCCGGGGCGTACACGATCGTCATCTGCGACGAGGCGCACACGGCGCTGGGCGAGAAGACGTCGGCCGCGATCCGTAAGTGGCACCAGCCGATCTGGATCGGCATGACCGCCACCGGAGCGCTGATCGCTCGCCATGTCACCGACCTGTTCCCAACGCAGACCTCACGCTTCGACCTTGCACAGGCGGCCCGCCGCGGTGTGATCGCACCGCTGCGCTGCATCCGCATCCCACCGGGTCCGGGCGTGCGAACGATCGCCAAGGTCCCGCTGCGCCGCGGCGAGGTTGATACCGAGTTCGACCAGGAGATGCTGGCTGAGCTGCTCGATCAGACCCCGTTCAACCTGGCGATTGCGGACCTGTACAAGACCCGCTTCAACGGCGTGCCGGGAGTGGTCTACGCTGCCGGAGTCAGGCACGCCTACAACGTCGCGGAGTCGTTCCGTGCGCTCGGAATGAAGGCGATGGCGGTTTCAGGTGAGACCCCCAAGCGTGAGCTGGCGACGATCCTGGCCGACTACGAGGCGGGAAAGATCGACGTGCTGGTCAACGCGCAACTGCTTGCTGAGGGCTGGAACAGCCCGCGCGCAACGGTGTGCATGCACCTCGCTCCCACAGCCTCAAAGCGCATCTACCAGCAGCGCGTCGGGCGCGTCACGCGCCGTCACCCAGGCAAGGAGGCCGGCATCGTCGTCGACTTCGTCCACCCGGCGACCAAGCACGACGATCCTGTCGTGACGCTGCACTCGCTGCTCGATCGCGATGTGTATCGCGGTGGCGCGATCGTCGTCGGGCCGGTGCGTCGCGGTCGTGGCCGGCGGATCCGCGTCGAGCGTCGCGTCTTGCCCGTGACACCTGATCCGGAGCGGCGCGCTGAGGTTTTCGAGCGCGAGCTCTGGCGAATCGCAGTCGAACACCTGGACTACGGCGAGCAACACGTCTGGGCAGCGCTGGCGGGCGCGCGGGTCGCACCCAACGGCTGGCGCCGCGCCAAGGCGATGCTCCACTTCGATCGCGGTGGTGAGCTGCGGCGCCGCTTCCTGGTCACCGCACTGCAGCGCAACCGCAACCCGCAGCTGCGCCTGCGCGCGCTTCAGGAGATCGCGTCCGGCCGTGACGCAGAGGCCTTCGACATCGGCGTCGAGATCATGGGCGGCTGGCCGCGCGACGAGCGCCGTGAGGGCGTCAAGATCATGCTGCAGGCCCTGGCCGAGCGCCGCATCGGCCGCCGCGACCAGGCCAACAACTGGATCTGGCGGATGGCCGAATACACGCGCGAGGTGCACGAGGAGTATGCGGTGCAACGCTGGCCCGAGACCAAGCGGCTGCTGGGGCTGCTCGTGAACTCCAGCGGCGCCGCCCACGCCCGCAACGCACGCCGGCTGGTGCACGCAACCCGTAAGGAGGACCGCCGGCTTTCAGCCGCACTGCTGGCGGCGGCGCTGGCGCATACGCCAGAGGCGGCCGACGCGATCAACAGCGCCCGCACGCGCATGGCGCGCAAGCCGGCGGCGCTCGCTCGGGAGCTGCTGCGCAACTTCCCCAAGGGCAGGCGCGGCAAGAGCCGCCGCCGCTCGCGCAAGCCGGGCGAGGGTGCTGGGACCGAGGCGACTCCTGAGAGCGTGACCGCAGTCGCGACCGTCGAGGACACCGCCGGCGGCGGCGACGTGCTCGAACTGGAACGCGAGGAGCTTGATACCTCGATCGACGACGACGAGCCTGAGGCCGGCCCGTTGGAGGACGACGACCCTTTGGACGAGGACGACGACTCCTTGGACGAGGACGACCCGCCGGACGAACCGGACGACGAGATCGACGAACCGGAAGAACGACCCGGAGGACGACTCGGAGGACGACTCGGAGGACGACTCGGACGATGATCGGCTGGACCGCGACGCGGCCTAGTACTCACGTCCACAGATCCTGCCCCATCGCGAGTCGCCTGCAGCCGCGGCCGTTGATAACGCAATAGCCGATCCAGGGACGACGGATCGCTCACGAAGCGACCGGCTGCTGCCGATAGGTCCTCGGTGAGGTATCTGCTGAAGGGACATCGTCTGGTCGCATTCGCGGGCACGCTGGTGCTGCTCGGGGCGGCTGCCGCCAACGCCCAGGCCAATGACCAGCTGGCCTACGTGGCCGACGAGGCCGCAGGCACGGTAACTCAGGTCGACCTCACCACCGGCGGCGCCGGCACCGCGATCAACGTCGGGTCCCAACCTGACGCAATTGCGATCACACCCGATGGCTCGACGGCCCTGGTCGCCGACTACGGATCCTCGGCGATCGTCCCGGTCAGCCTCGCCAGCGGCAAAATCAGGAGCCCGATCGCCCTGGGTGCTCACCCCAACGCAATCGCGATCACCCCAAACGGCAAGGTCGCATATGTCGTCTCTGACAGCGGCATGATCTGGCCGATCACGCTCGCGACCGACCACGTGGGCAATCCGATCTCGATCCCGACCAACTCGGATGCGATCGCGATCACACCTGTAGGGACGATCGCGTACGTCACCGATGTGGCCGACGCCACCATTTCCCCACTGGCACTGCCGGGCGGCAGCATGGGCGTGCCGATCAACCTCGATGCTCCCACTCCAGACGGAATCGCGATCAGTCCGGACGGATCCACCGCGTACGTTGCCAGCAACGCCAACGGCACGGTCACTCCGATCGCGCTGGCGACCACAACGGCCGGTGCCCCGATTCAGGCCGGCACCAACCCAAGCGCGATCGCGATCTCAGCCGATGGCACAACCGCCTACGTGACGGACTTCGGCGGCGGCGAGATCACGCCGATCGACCTCCAGACCGCCGCCCCTGAGACGCCGCTTCAGATCGGCGGACAGCCGAGTGCGATCGCACTCGTCCCGCCGGGCGGCATCACGGCTGGCCCGGAGCCGGGCGGGCAGGGCCCGACGCCGGCGCAGACCACCGTCGGTAACCAGCGACTGACCCTGAGCGTGTCGCCACCTCCGGCCGCCACCGCGGCCGAGAACTGTCACTCACCCAGATCGACCCTGCGGGTCACGCTGAAGCGCAAGCTGCTGCGCCACCGCGCCAAGCTCAGGTTGCGCTACGTGACCTTCAGGCTCGGCAAGCGGGTCAAGCGCGCAAAGCGCCTGCCCGTGACCGTCCGGTTGCCGTTGAAGGGCCTCAGCACGGGTACTCACACGCTGTCGGCGCGCGTGTTCTACGGCGAGATCCTGGCTGCCCATGCCAGGGACCGTCGGCACCGCAGAAAGCTGAACGTCACGATCAGCCGCAAGCTGACCACGCGGATCCGGGTCTGTTAGCCACAGGTTGGTCATGCGCACCCGGTGGAGCAGATAGCACCACCGGAGACGCTTCGCATCGAGCTCCAGCACGAATGCTGGTCATGTGCGCGAGGGTTCGGGTCAGATCAGGTCGCTGCGAGGTAATGCACCGAGGTGGACCTCGCCGGCGGCGAGCCCGAGCCACCGCCCGTCGTCGAGCGTCACCGCCAGCCGGCCGTCGGCCTCGATCCCAGCTGCGACGCCCTCCCCGCCCTCCCAGCTGATGCGACGTCCGAGCAGCGCGTCACGCTCGCGCACGGCCGCGAGGATCTGACCGGGCGCCGCGTCCAGCCAGTGCATGAGCGCTGCTCGCAGGCGTTCGAGCGTGGGCCCGATGTCTGCCGCGGTGAGCCCGAGCGTGCCGGCTCTCTCGCGCAGTTCGTCGGGGATCTGGTCGGGCGTGATTGCGACGTTGATCCCGATCCCCAGGACTGCCCAGTGCTCCTGTGGGCGAGCCTCGACCAGGATCCCCGCGACCTTACGGCCCGCGATCAGAACGTCGTTGGGCCACTTGATCCTTGCCGTCGGCCCGCAGACCTCAGCAACGGCGATGCCCGCCGCCAAGGACAGCAGCCTCGGCGGATCCCGGATCAGCCAGGAGCACAGCAACGAGGTGCCGGCCGGCGCCAGCCATGCCCGGCCCTGACGGCCGCGCCCCGCGCTCTGCTCGCCTGCGGTGACGAGCGTCCCATGCGGCGCTCCACCTGCGGCGAGAGCGAGCAGCAACGCGTTGGTTGAATCGAGCCGGCGGCGGTGGACGCGCGGGGTGCCCAACGTTGTGCCCTGACGCCGGCCGGTCACGCGCCGAGAATCGCGGCGATCAGGCCATCGAGGTCATACTCGGTCGCCTCGACGTCGACGGCCATCCCGTGAGCCCGCAGCTCTTCGCTCGTGATCGGACCGATACTGACCACTCGCGGGCGCGCCGAGCTCTCGGCCAGCCATGCCCCGGCGCCGCCGACGGAAGCGAGGAAGTTGCGCACGGTCGACGCCGAGGTGAAGGTTATGAAGTCAGCCGCAGCCACCGCGGCGATCTGTGCGTCGTCCAGGGACTCGACCAGCGTCTCGTACACGGGCACCACATCGACCTCCGCCCCACCCGCACGGAGCGCTGCCGGCACGAGGTCACGCGCCTCTCGCGCGCGCACGACCAGCGCGCGCTCGACCGGGAGGTTGCCGAGCGCGTCCCCCAGCGCTTCGCCGACCGCGCGCTCAGGCAGCACGTCGACTGTGATCCCGCGCTTGCGCAGCGCCCGGGCGGTTGCTGGGCCGATCGCCGCGATCCTCGCGCGTGAGCGGTCCGGGAACGCGCGAGTGTCGAATCCGCCGCCGTCCAGCCGCTCGAACAGCGCCTCCACGCCGTTGGGACTCGTGAAGCAGATCAGGTCATAGTCGTCCAGCTCCGGCACCGGCCCCGGTAGCGTGATGGTGCGGATCACCGGCGCGCTCACCACAACCGCGCCGAGTTCACGCAACCGCTCTGACAGCTGCGATGCCTGCGCGCGTGCGCGCGTGACCGCGACAGTCACGCCCTGCAACGGCCGTCGCTCGAGCCACGCAAGCCGCTCGCGCAGGGCGGCGACCGGACCGAAGATCGCGATCGCCGGCGCACCGATCTGCTGCTCGTGCGCGACTCGGGCGATCGTCGCCAGTGTCCCCAGCGCGGCGCGCTGGCCCGGCAGCGTGCCACGATGCACCAGCGCGGCCGGCTCATCCGCGGAGCGCCCGGCTTCGATCAGGGCGGCGCTGATCGCCTCGAGCTGGCGCACCCCCATGTAGACGATCAGCGTGCCCGGAAACACGGCGAGCGCCGCCCAGTCAAGCGCCGACTCGGCCTTGTTGGGGTCCTCGTGCCCGGTCACAAACGCGACCGAGCTGGCGGCATCCCGGTGCGTGACCGGGATCCCCGCGTACGCGGGGGCGGCGATGCCGGAGGTGACACCGGGCACGACCTCGAACCCGATCCCGGCGTCGATCAATGCCTCAGCCTCCTCGCCGCCGCGTCCGAACACGAACGGATCGCCGCCCTTGAGCCGGACGACGGTCTCAGCGCTGCGCCCGTGCTCGACAAGCAGCTCTGTGATCTTCGCCTGCGGAACCTGCTCGCCACCGCCCTCCTTGCCCGCGTAGATCAGCAGCGCGTCTGGCCGCGCCCCATCCAGGGCCGTATCCGGAATCAGGCGGTCATGGACGATCACGTCAGCGCGTGCGATCAGCTCGAGCGAGCGTGCCGTCATCAGCCCGGGGTCGCCGGGCCCGGCGCCGACCAGGTAGACGGTCATATGCTCGCCATCTGCTCGGCTCGCTGCAGCAGTTCGCGTGCGCCGACGGCACGCATGCGCTCCGCAAGCCGGCCGGCAATCTCATCTACAGATCCCGTCAGCTCGTCGGCAATCCAGTGCGACCCGTCAGGCAGCCCGACCCAGGCCCTCAGCGTGACGTCACCGTCCGATACGGGCACAGCGAGCGCACCAAGCGGACTCGCACATGTTGCCTCGAGCACGCTCGCCAGTGCTCTTTCGGACATGACGCACCGCTCGGCAATCGGGTCGTTGATGATGCACAGCGCAGCCAGCGTGGCGCGATCATCGGCTCGTGCCTGTACCAGCAGCGCGCCCTGGCCCGGCGCGGGCACCAGTTCGTCGAGGTAGCCGCCAAGCTCCCGTTCGCGCCCCAACCGCTCGATCCCCGCCACCGCGAGCACGATCGCGTCGGCCTCGCCCGCTTCAAGCTTGCGAAGCCGCGTATCGACGTTGCCGCGCAGCTCCACGACCTCGATGTCATCCCTTAGCGCACGAAGCTGCGCCGCGCGCCTCAGGCTGCTCGTCCCGACACGGGCGCCGGATCCGAGCGAAGCGATCTCAGCGGCGCCGCAGATCGCGTCGCGCGGATCTCTGCGCCCGGGGATAGCAGCGATCGCCGTGCCTACGGCCAGCTCGCCAGGGACGTCCTTGGCCGAGTGCACGGCAACGTCGATCTCGCGGTCGAGCAGCGCACGTTCAAGCGTCGAGGTCCAACGCGCCTTGTCACCCACGGCCTCGCCGCGGTCGCCGGCCGTTGTGATCACGACGATCTCATGCTCACCGATCCGGGCCCCCACGGCCCTGGCCTGCGCCAGCGCCAGCGCGCTCCCGCGGGTGCCGATGCGGATCACGCGCGCCGCTCGGGCAGCTGCCGGATCGCGGCCAGGTCCTCCGCCTCAGCCGGGGCCTCGCGCAGCGCCCGGTCGTCATCGACGCTGAGCCCGAACAGATCGCGCACGAGCGCCATGCGTGCGTGAACTCGATCGTCGCGCAACTCCTTCATGCGCAGCGTCGGATGGTGCAGCAGCCTGTTGACAATCGCGCGAGAGATCGCCTGCACGCGCTCCTGATCGCGCTCTGAGGCCGACTCCCACCTACCGGCGTTCTCGACAACCACCTGCTCGGCGATCGCGTTTGCATGGTTGCGCAGCGCCGCGAGCGTCGGCAGCACCTCAAGCGATCCCAGCCAGGTCGCGAAGCTCTGGATCTCCTGCTCCACGATGCCCTCGGCCTTGCGCGCCTCAGCCTGGCGCACCTTGCGGTTGCGCGCGACCACCGCTTCGAGGTCATCCACGTCGTACAGCGCGACGCCCGGCACGTCCGCGCAGTCGGCGTCGACGTCACGCGGGACCGCGAGGTCGATGATCAACAGCGGCCTCTGATCGCGTTGAGATTGGATCTCGGCCAGTTCCTCAGCCTCGATCAGCAGATGCGGGGACGAGGTGGCCGACACCACGACATCTGCCTCCACCACCGCCTCCGGCAGCTCATCGAAGCTCACGCTGGCGGCGTCGAAACGAGCCGCCAAGCTGACGGCGCGATCACGCCGGCGGGTCGCGACGAACACCAGCCGGCCGCCGGCGTCAGCCAGCGCCCGGGCAGCCAGCTCGCTCGACTCACCCGTGCCGATGATCACTACGCGGCGGCCGTTCAGATCTCCGAGCACCTCGTTTGCGAGCATCGCCGAGACCGAGGGCAGGCTCATGTGGCCCTCGCCGATCGCCGTCTCGCTGCGGACACGCTTGCCGGTGCTCAGCGCGGCCCTGAACAGATGGTTGGTGAGCGGGCCGGTGGTCTCGCGCTCGAGCGCAGCGTCGTAGGCGCGTCGCACCTGCCCCTGGATCTGGTCCTCGCCGATGATCATCGACTCCAGCCCGGAGCTCACGCGATACAGGTGTCTGGCCGCGTCGCAGTTGCGGTGCGAGTAGATCGCGCCGGCCAGCGCCGTCGGCCGGATGCCGGCCTGTCGAGCCAGCATCGCCAATACCGTGCTCTCGGCTTCGACCGGATCATCGACGACCACGTAGAGCTCTGTCCGGTTACAGGTGGAGAGCGCCACCACCTCCTGGATCTCGGGCACGCCGTGCAGATCGCGAACGAACGCGACGGCGCGCGCCTCCGTCAGCGCGAGGCGTTCACGCACCTCGACAGGCGCGGTCTTGTGCGAGACCCCGATCGCGAGCAGCTCACTCATCCGACACGCTCCTGCTCGATCTCTGCGTCGGCCTCACGCTCCCGCTCGTCCAACTGGCGCCGCAGATCAGCCAGCTCGCGCTGGCTGCGCATCAGCCGCCTGGCCATGATCCCTACATAGATCAGCAGGATCAGTAGGAACACGATGTACGCGGCCGCGACGTAGGGGCCCGCCGTGTGCAGCGGTAGCGCCGGCGCCTCCGCGAACGGCAATCTCATCAGCAGGGCACTCATGAGGGCGCCGCCGTCCGGCCGAGCGGTCGCATCGCGTCGTCGCCCAGCAGCCGGCGCCGCAGGCGCCGAGTTTCGATCCGCATCTCCTTTGCCGCCATCTCGAACTTCATCAGCGTCGCGAACAGCAGCGCGAACGCGAGCAACGACACGTAGAAGGCGAGCTTCATCGAGCCCGGCAGGTTGCCACCCTCCAGGTTCAGCACACGCGGGTGCACGTACGCGGCGGACAGCCGCACGACGATGAAGTTGACCGGCACGAACACGCCACAGACGATCGCGAACACCGCCGCGTAGCGCGCCTGACGCTCAGGATCCTCGATCGAGAAGCGCAACGGCTGGTAGGTGCAGAACAGCAGGATCACGATCAGGTAGGAGACGAGCGTCGGCTCCGACCACACCCACCAATGACCCCAGGAGGCCTTTGCCCAGATCGAGCCCGCGATGATCCCGCCGACCGAGAAGATCAGCGACATGTGGATCGCGCAGTATGAGCGCATGTCCCAGACCCGATTGCCGGTCCGCAGGTACCCGACCGCGAACACGCCGCCGAGGCAGTAGCCCACCAGCGACACGATCGCCAGCGGGACGTGCAGGTAGAAGATCTTCTGGACGAAGCCCTGCTCCGCGTCGAGCGGCGCGTAGAAGAACACCAGCGCCATCGCGGCCGTCATCGTCACGGCGGTCGCGATTGTGAGGCCGCGCAGATGCCGAACGTGGGTGCTCATGGTCGGGAATGCTCCGTGGCCTGGATCAACGTGGCCCTACTCCTCGAGCAGGAAATCGAACAGTGCGTAAGCGAGGAGCGCGTTCAGCAGATCATAGAGCGCCAGCACGGCCAGCCACTTCGCCGGTGGCGAGCCACCCGCGTGCGGCAGCAGCAGCGGCCCGATCCCGCGCGCGGTCGCGATCAGCGCCGGCAGCAGCAGCGGCAGCCCGATGATCGGACCGATCAGATCACGAGCACGGGTGTGCACGGCGATCGCGGAGACGAACGTGCCGATCACGGCAAAGGCGACGTCGGCCAGCAGCAGCATCAGCACCAGCCCCGGCAACGAGTGCCCGATGCTCGGCGGCGCCAGCAGCAGCGCGAAGGCCGGCACCGCGATCACCTCGAGCACGACCATGAACACGAACAGCGCTCCCGCCTTGGCGACAAGCATGGCGGTGCGATCCACCGGCGCCAGCAGGAAGGCGTCAAAGCCCCCCTGCTCACGCTCCGCCACGAACAGGCGGTTGACGGCGAGCATCGCGGCAAACAGCAGCGTGACGGTGAAGACGCCCGCCGCCAGTTGGCCGGAGAGCATGTTCTGGTTGAGCGCGAAGTGGAAGATCACGAACGTCACCACCGACAGCAGCGCCATCGCCGGGACGGTCTCGAGCGTGCGCAGCTCGAGCAGCAGATCCTTTCGCAGGATCGTGATCGACGGCCTCATGTGCAGAGCCTCATGTGTAGAGCTTCCTCAGCGTCTGGGAATCGAGTCCGGAGGGCGGGCCGCAATACGCGGCCCGCCCTCCGGACAGCGCCAGCACAAGATCGGCCTCGGCCAGCGCCGCCTCCGGATCGTGGCTGGTGAGCACGCGAGTGACTCCCGCGGTCCGGCCGATCAGCGGCTCGACGAGCGCGCCCGCGGCGGGATCGAGGTTCGAGCGTGGCTCGTCGAGCAGCAGCAGCTGAGGCCGGTGGAGCACCGCGCGCGCGATCGTCAGCCGCTGGACCAGGCCGCGGCTGAGCGAACGCACGGGGTCGTCCGCACGCTCGCGCATCCCGACCGCCTCGAGTACCTCATCGACCCGGCCGGCCGGCGCACCGTGCAGGCGCGCGTGGTAGACGAGGTTCTCGCGCCCGCTCAGGTCACGGTAGAGCAGCGGCTCGTGTCCGAGCAGCCCAACGCGTCCGCGCACCCTCCAGCCCTGACGGGGTAACGGCTCGCTGAACACTTGGACCGTTCCGCCGTGCGGGCGCAGCAGCGTCGCGAGGATCCGCAGCAGCGTCGACTTCCCGGCGCCGTTGCGGCCCAGCACTGCGAGCGTCTGACCAGCCTGGACGCTGAGAGTGATGCCGCGCAGGACGGTGCGCTCGCCAAAGTGACGCGTCAAGCCCTCCAGCTCGACGACGGGCGCTTCACTGCCGCTGGTGGTCGGTGTGTCTTCCACTTTCCCGGTGCAGTGTCGCAACTGCATGCTCCAGCACCGACGCTGACACCGGGAACAGCTCCGTGATCGCCTTCGGGTTGCCGGGGAAGTTGATGATCAGGGACCCGCCTGCCACGCCGCTGACGGCGCGCGAGAGCATCGCCATCGGCGTGTGGCGCAGTGACTCCGCACGCATCGCCGCTGCGATCCCCGGCACCTCGCGCTCGATCACGTCGAGTGACGCCTCCGGCGTCACATCATCGGGAGTGAGACCGGTCCCGCCGGTTGTCAGGACCAACTCGACGCCCGCGGACACCTGAGCACGCAGCCACTGCCCGATCGCGTCGCGATCATCAGGGAGTATCTCCTGCACCACCACCTCAGCGCCTGCTGCTGCCGCAGCAGCGGCGAGGGCCGGCCCCGAGCGGTCCTCCGTGGCGCCGGCCGCAGCTGACGTCGAGACCGTGAGCACGGCACAGCGCATCTCAAACACCCTCGGCCTTGAGCCACTCGAGTGTGGCCTGAAGGCCGGCAGCGTAGTCGACGCGAGGCTCCCACGAAAGCTGCTCACGAGCACGCCGATTGCTGAAGCTCTGGTCCCTGCCCATCACCTGCACGGCCTGTCGCGAGAGCAGCGGCCGCGTCCGCAGGCCGGTTGTCGCGCGCAGCGCGCGATAGCCATATTCAAGTGAGAACCCGATCCCCTCGGCCAATCGGTAGGGGATGCTCCAGCGCGGCGGGGCACAGCCGAGGCCGTCCGCCAGGTCGTCGGCGAACCGGCGCCAGCTGACATCAACGGCATCCGTCACGTTGAAGGCCCGCGCTCCCAAACCCTGGCGTTGCATCGCGAGCAGTGCGCTGTCGACCAGGTTCTCGACGAAACAGAGGCCGGCGATCGCTCGGCCGTCGTCGATCAGCACCATGTTGCCGCCACGGATCGCACGCGCAATCTCCAGGACGACCTCCTTGGAGCGCGGCCCGTACACGGTCGACGGACGCAGGATCACTGCGTCCAGCTCGCGTCCGGCGACGGCACGCCGCACCTCAGACTCGGCTGCCAGCTTCGTCTGCGCGTACCAGTTGCTGAAGCCGGTAGCCGCGTAGCTCTCCTCGATTTCCCGGCCGCCGGGATAGCCGTACACGTCGGTGCTCGACAGGTGCACGAAGCGCCGCACGGTGCCCGCGTCGGCCGCGGCCGCCAACAGGCTGCGTGTGCCCCCGACGTTGACCCGAGCCACCTCGTCGGCCGTGGCCCAATCGGTGACCATCGCACCGCAGTGCAACACGTACTGGCAGCCCTCGACCGCACGAACGAGCGAGCTCGCACTGGTCAGGTCGCCATCGGCAAGCTCAACGTCGAGGCGCTCGAGCAGCGCCACTTCACTGCTCGGCCGCACGAGGCAACGCACCTGGTAACCGTCGCGCAGCAGCCGCTGCACAAGATGGCCCCCGATGAAACCGGTCGCGCCGGTGACCAGACAGACGTCGTCTCGTGAGATGTCGACAGGCTGTCCGCGGAACGGGGCGGGACTCAAAGCCGAGACCGGTTCCGGAGCCGGGGCCGGGGCCGGCTCCTGTTCGCGCCGCAGCAGCGTCGAGGTGGCGATCTCTCGTACGACCGCCCAGTTCTTGCCGCCGTCGCGCTCGCAATCTGTGAGCACGGCATCGAACGCGTCGAGGAACTCCTGCGCCTCGGTCTCGGAGAGCGTCAGCGGGGGCAACAGCTTGACCACGTCGTTCTTGCCGGCCGCCATCGTGATCACGCCGTGGTCTCGGTGCAGCGGGATCACGACCAGCTGGGGAAACAGCCCCTCGCTTGCCAGTCGCATCAACCGCACCCCGAGCTGGGCCTTGCGCGAGCGCGGCGCCTGCAGCTCGATCCCGATCATCAGCCCCGCGCCTCTCACGTCCGCGATCAGCTCGTGGCGCTGCTGCAACTCGCGCAGTCCGTCGACCAGCCGGGCGCCGATCCCACCGGCATGTGCCACCAGCGCGTCGCGCTCGATCACGCGCAGCGTCGCCAGACCGGCGGCCATCGACATGCGGTTGCGACCGTAGGTCGACTGGTGCACGTAGCTGCGATCGAGCGTCCCGACGGCGCGTTGGAAGATCTCGCGGCTGGTGACCATTGCCGCGACCGGCATGTAGCCGCCGCTGAGCGCCTTGCCGACCAGCACGATGTCCGGCTCCAAACCGGCTCGCTCGAGCGCAAACCAACTACCTGTGCGGCCCAGACCGGTCTGGATCTCATCGACCACAAACAACGTTCCGTACCGACGGCACAGTGCCTGCGCGCCCTCGAGATAGCCGGCTGGCGGCAACGTGACGAGTCGCCCCTGGACCGGCTCGACGATGAAGGCTGCGACGTCACGTGAGCGCAGTTCAGCCTCGAGCCGGCCCAGATCGCCGAACGGCACCCTCCCGCATCCTGGCAAGAGTGGCCCGAAACCCTCCTTGAAGAAGTCGTCGCCGACGATCGAGAGCGGCCCGAGCGTGACGCCGTGGAAGCTCGACTCACACGAGAGCAGCCGCGGGCGGCGCGTGGAGGCCCGCGCGAACTTGAGCGCGGAGTCGACCGCTTCGGCTCCGGTGCTTGCGAAGAATGTCGCCTCGAGGCCGTCCGGCAGGCGCGCGGCGAGCGACTCGGCGAGCATCCCGGCCAGCACCGAGTAGTGAATCTGCACACCGTCGATGAGATCGCTTTCGAGCACCGCCCGGAGCGCCGCCCGCACGTCCGGATGGCCGTGACCGAGACTCGCGAAGCCTTCGCCGGTATGCATGTCCAGATAGCGCCGACCGGTGTCGTCATACAGGTAGGAACCGGCGGCCGAGCGATAGCTCCTGTCGAAACCGAGGATGCGCAGCACGTCGACAAGCGACGGGTCCAGGTACCTCGCCGCCAACTGGAGAGTCTCGCCGTCCCGCGCCTCAGCGTCCGCCAGGATGCCGAGCGAGTCCCGAGCGAGCTCGCTCACCGGGACCAATGTCCCGAGCGCCCGCCGGACTTCTCCAGCAGCTCGACCCGTTCAATCGAGGCTCCGCGCTCGACCCCCTTGACCATGTCGTAGATGGTCAGCGCCGCGACCGACGCGGCGGTCAACGCCTCCATCTCGACGCCGGTCTGGCTGGTGGTATGCGCTTCAGCGACCAGTTCGATCCTGCCGGCCTCGGCATCGATCGAGACCTCGACCCCGACGAATGAGAGCGGCAACTGATGGCAGAGCGGGATCAGCTCGTGCGTGCGTTTGGCCGCCTGGATGCCCGCGATCCGGGCGACACCGATCACGTCCCCCTTGGGTGCGTCGCCGTCGACCACGAGCCGAGCCGTCTGCGGCGAGACCTGCACGATCGCGTGCGCGATCGCGCGCCTGGCGCTGACCGGCTTGTCGGAGATGTCCACCATCTCCGCGCGGCCTTCGGAGTTGAGGTGGTTCAGGTCGTTCAAGCCGGTTGATACGAGCTCTGTGCGGCCGCGATCAGGTCCCTCACGGCAGCCACGTCGTCACCACGCAGCAGCGCGATCGGGTCGGGATCGCCATTGACGATGCTCTCGAAGAATTCCTTGCGGTCCTGGTACGTCGGAAGCGTGCCCTTGGCCCAGCCACGCACGTCGTTGAGCAGGATCGCAAGCGTGGCGTACGGCTCGCCGAAGATCTCGCTGATCTCGCGCTTCATCCGTTTGGCCAGCGCCGGTGATGCTCCGGCTGTCGAGATCGCGACCGCCAACGGACCGGTGCGGACGATCGCCGGCAGGATGAAGTTGCACAGCGGCGGGACGTCGACCACGTTGACGAGCATGGCCCGCCGCTCGGCGTCGTCGAAGACTCGGATGTTGACGTCGGTGTCGTCGGTTGCAGCGATTGCGATCAGGCAGCCCTCGAGGTCCCCGCTCTGGTAGTCACGGCGATGCCAGGCGATCGACCCTTCAGCCGCAAGCTCAGCCAGCGCCGGGATCGCGTCGGGGGCGACCAGCACGACATCCGCGCCGCAGGCGAGCAGACCCTCAACCTTCTCGAGACCGATGTCGCCGCCGCCGACGACCACCGCCCGACGCCCACTCAGCCGCAGACAGGCGATGTAGAACGGCGTCGAAAGCATGTCGCGCACGCAGGACTGATCGCAGATCCCCCTGCGGAACTGGCACACACATTCCTTGCCGCTGTAGGCCTGAGCCGGCACGGCTTCAACGTTAGCGGCCGCGGGCCTTTCGAATCGCCTGGAGTCGGTCCCGCTGGACCGACTCAGCGTCGTCGGGCTGGTAGAAGGCCGCACGCTCGACGCCCGGGGGCAACAGCTCCTGTGGCGAGACATGCCCGGGACGTTCGTGCGGATAGTCGTAGTTGCCCTCAGTGCGGTTGGCCGAGCGCAGGTATCCGGGTGCGGCCTGCGCGCCGTTGGCGCGGACGTAGCCACGAGCGGCACCGATCGCTCGCTTGGCCCCGTCTGACTTGGGCGCGAGCGCAAGGTAGATCGCACACTGGGCCAACGCGTACTGCGCCTCCGGAAGACCGACGTGATCGACCGCGGCGGCCGCCGCGGTCGCGACGACGAGCGCCTGCGGGTCGGCATTGCCGATGTCCTCGGAGGCCAGGATCACCATCCGCCGCACGATGAACCGCGGGTCCTCACCACCCTCGAGCATCACGGCCAGGTAATACAGCGAAGCATCGGGATCGGAGCCGCGGGTGGCCTTGATCCAGGCCGAGATCGTGTCGTAATGGTTGTCAGCCTGACGGTCGTAGCTGATCAGACGACCCTGAAGCGCGTCAGCGATGCGCTCGACCGTCAAGCGCCCGTCGGCGCCGGCTGCCTCGGCCGC
Organism: uncultured Actinomycetota bacterium; assembly: GCA_963790635.1. Taxonomy (GTDB): domain Bacteria; phylum Actinomycetota; class Thermoleophilia; order Solirubrobacterales; family Solirubrobacteraceae; genus Palsa-465. The sequence continues at coordinate 611,152 of CAWBPJ010000007.1, forward strand.
AAGCTCCAGGCCATTCAGCGCAGCGCGCGCGTCTCCCTGCGTCCATTCGGCCGCGTATTCGAGCGCAGCGGCGTCAACTCGCCCAGGATCGCCCACCTCGCCGCTCGACACCGCCCGGTCGAGCAGCACGCGCACGTCGTCCGGTGACAGAGCCTCCAGCTCATATACGCGTGTGCGTGACAGCAGTGCCGAGTTGACCTCGAAGTAGGGGTTCTCGGTGGTCGCACCGATCAGCGTGACGAGACCGTCCTCGACGGCCGGCAGCAGGGCGTCCTGCTGAGCCTTGTTGAAGCGATGGATCTCATCGAGGAAGAAGACCGTTGCCACCCCCATGCGCTGACGCTCGCGGGCGCGTTCGAGCACCGCACGAACCTCGGCGCGGCCGGCCTGTACGGCACTCTCCTCCTCGAACGCCGCCCCAGAAGCGGTCGCCACGATCCGCGCGAGCGTGGTCTTGCCGGTGCCGGGCGGCCCATGCAGGATCATCGAGTGCGGGTGGCCGGTCTCGATCGCTCTGCTCAGAGCCGACTGCTTGCCCAGCAGGTTGCGCTGACCGACGTACTCGTCGAGCGTCTGCGGGCGCAGCCGCGTCGCCAGCGGCGCGCCGCTCAGGGCGCCGGCTGTCGCGCCGCGGGCCTCGGCCGCGCCGCGCGGCTTGGCCGCCGAGCCGCCCGAGCCGCCGACCCGTTCCTGCTCGTCGACCGGCACAGCGGGTTCAGGGGCGTCGTCGAAGAGCCTGTCCACCCCTGAAAGTATGCGGCCCGCCGTGAAAGGCGGGCCGCATGGTCCAGCTTGAGTCTGTTTTTGACGGCTTACGCTGCCTGGCGCAGTGCAGCCAGTTCCGGGTTGCGAGCGAGCGTCGTCAGCGCCCGGCGCTCCAGCTCGCCGGCCTGCGACGTCGTGATCCCCAGCTCGGCGCCGGTCTGACGCACGGTCCGGGGCTCGTCGCCGCCGAGTCCGAATCGCAGCTGGATCACGTTGCGCTCCATCTCAGGCAGCTTGGCCAGAACTTCCGCCACCTGCGAGTCGCGCCAGTTGTCCGCCGCATGCTCCTCGGGACCGCGCTCATCGCTCTTGAGCAGATCGCCGAGCGCGGTCTCACCGTCGTCGCCAACCGGCTGGTCGAGACTGGTGATCGCGGCCGCCAGCTCACGCACCTCGGTCACCTGATCGATCGGGAGCTCGGCCACCAGGGCGACCTCCTCGTCGGTGGGCTCGCGACCGAGCTTGAGCGCGAGCTCGCTCTCGACCTTGCGGACCTTGACCTGACGCTGAGCAACGTGAACGGGGACCCGGATCGTGCGACCGGAGTTCTGGAGCCCGCGCTGAATCGCCTGACGGATCCACAGGGTGCCGTAGGTCGAGAACTTGAAGCCCTTGCGCCAGTCGAACTTCTCGACCGCGCGGATCAGGCCCAGCATGCCCTCCTGGACGAGATCCTCGAGCGGCAGCCCGTGGCCCTGGTAACGGCGCGCCTGCGCCACCACCAGGCGAAGGTTCGCGTTGATCATGCGGGTCTTCGCCTCAAGGTCACCGCGCTCGATCAGCTTCGCCAGCTCGATCTCCTCGGCAGCCGTGAGCAGTTCGTGAGTGCGAGCCTCGCGGAAGAACAGCTCCAGCGACTCCATCGAACCGTCCAGCACCGGTGCTGCTGCGCGGCGGCGCGGGGTGCGTGCGCTGAGCGCGGTGCCCCGGTCGCTGCTCCGCTGCGTGGCGGCGCTGCTGCGGCGCGTTCCGCGCGCCGTCTCCTTCTTTTCTGTGTGCTCGCCGCGGGTGCGGCTGATCGGTGTCATTTGATCGTCTCTCGAATCATTCGTTCGCTTATTTGAAGATAATCGAATTATACGTCCACGTAAGGTTTTGTCAAGTCCGGCGTTCCTCTGGGGCTCCGTGGGCAAAAGCGCACACGGGGCCGGGATAAGGCTCACGACGCCTGGGAACGAATTCCCTGTGCTCTTCAGAACACTCCACGCAATCGAGTGATGCGTAAGTGCTTATTAAGAACTGACGAAGAGGCGCCGGGGCCGATCCCGCCGGTCATACATCTGATTCGCAGCCTGGGCCGAGACCCCTGCCTGCGGCAGCGAAGAGAAACTACCGAACGTACCCCGCCGCTCGCGTGCGGTTACAGCGCAGGCTCAAGACCGCGGAGGCGGCATGCCGAGGCGCCCTACAACCGCGCGCTGTACTCGACTCGCTGCTCGGTATGCACGAGCACGCAGTCGAGCAGCCCCGGGAAACGGCTGTTCACGTCCTCCCGCCGCAGCGACACCAGCCGCTGCACACCCTCGCTGCGCGTATTCGTGAGGCCGGCGTCGCGAAGCACACGAAGGTGATGCGTGAGCGTCGACTTTGAGACCGACACCTCGAGCCGGCCGCACGAGAGCTCCTCGTGACTGCCGAGCAGACGGATTATCTCCAGTCGCACCGGATCGCTGAGCGCGTGCAGCACATCGGTCAGATGCAACTGCTCCAATTCAGGGTGCGGGATTACTCGCATCGATCGCCTGAGCAGCTCACGCAGATTCAGGATAGCGGCGCCAGTTACGGCCTCCGACCGTTGGGCCGGCCTCGCAGCAGCGCTAGCCCAGCGCGCGGAGCGCCTCGGCGTGTAGCCGTCCGTTGGTCGCAAGGCCACTGCCGAAGCCGGCCCCGGCCTCACCGGCGAGGCTGGTGAAGCGCCCGCCCGCCTCCTCCACAACGATCGACACGGCCGCCAGATCCCAGAGCGTCGCCTCAGGGTCGGTCGCGATCTCGGCAGCGCCCTCCGCCACGAGCATGTACTGCCAGGCGTCGCCGACCCCGCGCGTGCGCCAGCAGCGGCGACCCAGCTCGACCACCTTCTGGAAGCCGCCGATCGCGTCCCATTCCTCGATTCCGCTCCACAGAAACTGGGCTTCAGCGACGTCCGCGATGTTCGAGACCGTCATGCGCTGGCCGTCTGCGTGCGCGCCATGCCCGCGCACCGCCCACCAACGCTTGGTCAACGCCGGCATCGAGACCACACCGAGCTTGACCTCTCCGTGCTCGATCAGCGCGATCAGAGTGGTCCACGTATCCATGCCGCGGACATAGCTCTTGGTGCCGTCGATCGGGTCGATCACCCAGGTACGCCCGCGTGGTGGGTTGGCGGGATCGAACTCGCCCCCGAACTCCTCGCCGATCACCGCATCGTCAGGCCTGAGGTCGCCGAGCCGATCGCGCAAAGCCAGCTCCGCGCGCTTGTCGGACTCGGACACCGGCGTCAGGTCGGATTTGGTCTCGACCTCGAGGTCGGCCGACCGATAACGCAGCATCGTGATCCCATCTGCGATGTCAGCGAGCTCGAGCGCGAGCCTGAGGTCATCTTCGTACTCAGCGGCCACGAGCGCGGATCGTACGCCAGCGTCGCGCAGTACGCTCAGCCGCGATGGCTGACCTTCAGGCGGAGACGACCGAGGTTCTTCAGAAGCTGCTCCGCTTCAACACCGTCAACCCCCCGGGCAACGAGCGCGCCGCTGTCGAGTACCTCGAGCGATACGTCCGGGAAGCCGGGTTCGAGACTGAGTTGGTCGCCGCCACGCCCGAGCGCCCAAACCTGATCGCGACCCTGTCCGCCGAGTCCGGCGAGAGCGGCCCGGTGATGGTCTACCTAGGCCACGTCGACACCGTCCTGGCAGCAGCTGAGGACTGGGAGCACGACCCCTGGGGCGGGGACATCGCCGACGGTTATCTGTGGGGTCGCGGCGCCATCGACATGAAGTCGCAGGTCGCAGCCGAGGCGGTCGCCGCCGTCTCACTGGCGCGCAACGGCTGGCGTCCTGCGCGCGGCGCCTTGAAGCTGGTGTTCGTGGCCGACGAGGAGACAGGCGGTGACATCGGTGCGCGCTGGCTCACCGAGCAGCATCCCGAGAAGGTGCGCTGTGATCTGCTCGTCAACGAGGGCGCAGGCAGCCCGTTCGAGTTCGACGGCAATCGCTACTACGGCGTCTGCTGCGGCGAGAAGGGGATCTTCCGCTTCCGTCTGACCGCGACCGGCATGGCCGGTCACGCGTCGATGCCGAAGCTCGGAGACAACGCGCTGCTGAAGCTCGTGCCCGCGCTGGATGCACTGCGAGCCGGCTCGTATGGCCACGACCCGACCCCGGCCGCGCTGGCGCTGCTCGAGGCTCTTGGCGAGGACCCGGACGACGTCGCAGGCGCGCTCGAGCGCCTCGGGCCCAGGCATCCGGCGATTCCGGTGATGGTCGAGCCGATGCTGAGCGTCACCCACACTCCGACGGTGATCCAGGCGTCGGAGAAGATCAACGTGATTCCGGCTCGTGCCTGGGTCAAGGTCGACACGCGCGTGCCGCCGGGACTCGGTGCCGACGTCGCGCTGGCGCGGCTTCACGACGTGCTGGGCGACGCTGCCGAGGGCCTCGAGATCGAGTTCACCGAGCAGGTCTACGGCTATGCCTCGCCGCACCGCAGCGAGCTGATGAGCGCAATCGAGCGGTGGATCGAAGCCAATGACCCCGGCGCCCGGGCCGTACCCGTGCTGCTACCGGGCTATTCGGACTCGAGCTACTTCCGCGCCGCGTTCCCCGACCTGATCGCGTACGGCTTCTTCCCGCATCGCCACCAGACGCTGCTCGAAACGACGCCGCTGATGCACAACTCGAACGAACGCATCGACGTGCGCGACCTCGGCTATGCCGCAGGCTTCTACGCGGATCTGGCGCGCGAGCTATTGGGTTAGTGACCTACATCCCGAACGTGTCGAACAGATCGACGCCGTGATCGGCCGCGTGCGCGAGGAGCACCTCGTTCAGCATCCGTGTCAGGGCCTGCCGGTCCTCCTGCGCGAGCGGTTCGAGGATCTTCGTCATGTCCGTCCGGAAATCCGCGGCGACGGCTGCTGCCAGCTCCCGCCCGGCGCCGGTGAGCGCCACCCGGACCGAGCGGCGATCGATCTGCGACGGCAACCGCCGTACCAGGCCCCGCCGCTGCGCGCGATCGACCAGGCCGGAGGTGCTCGACTTGTCGAGCCCGAGCAGACGTGCGAGTTCGTTGATCGTCGGCTTGCGGTCACGCAGCACGCCCAGAAGACGGGTCTGGATCAGGGAGACGCCCCGCGCGCCGGCCCGACGCTCGAGCGCATCCTGGGTTAGGAACGAGAGTTGGACGACCGCGTCGAGCGTCTCGATTTCCGGCATCGGAGAGATTGTACTTGAATCGGTACGTGCTACAAACTATCTTGGTACGTGATACGAACTAGATTGAGGATCGGAGACACCGTATGACGAAGATGCATGCCGCGGTGGTGAGCGACTTCACTCAACCGCCCCGCTACCAGCAGTTCGACGCGCCCGAGCCCGAACCGGGTCAGGAGGTCATTGACGTCCTCGCTGTGGGCCTGCATCCGCGTGTCCGTAGCGGCGCCCGCGGAGCGCACTACACCAGCAACGGCCGCTTGCCGATGATCCCCGGGATCGACGGCGTCGGCCGCCGCGTCGACGGCGCACTCGTCTACTTCACGGCCGGCGATGACGTGCTCGGCACGATGGCTGAGCGATCACTGAGCAATCGCCGGCGTACCCTCGAGCTGCCGGTCGAGGCCGATCCGCTCAAGATCGCGGCCGCGATGAACCCGGCGATGTCATCCTGGGTCGCTCTGCGCCGACGCGTTCCGATCGAGGCCGGCCAGAGCGTGCTGGTGCTCGGCGCCACAGGCAACGCCGGAACTGCAGCCGTGCAGGTCGCCAAGCTGCTGCGCGCCGGCCGCGTCGTCGGCGCCGGACGTGACGCGAGCCGACTCGAAGCGCTCACCGAGCACGGAGCCGATGCGGTGGTCCAACTCACCGACGACGCCGATGCGACCGCTGCGGCGCTTGCCGCCGGAGCGGCGGAGGTGGACATCGTCATCGACTACCTCTGGGGTGAACCGGCCGCGCGTACGATGACGGCGCTGTTGAGCGCGCGATCGGATCGCAGCCGGGCACTCGACTGGATCCAGATCGGCGCCGTCGCCGGACCGACGCTCGAGCTGCCCTCTGTGGCGCTGCGCTCCGCGAACCTCCGCCTGCAGGGCACCGGTCAGGGCTCCGTGGCACCGTCGGCGTATCTGGCCGAGCTGCCATCGCTGGTGTCCGCGATCGATGCGGGCAGAATCGTCGTGAAAGCCCGTCCGGTGCCACTGGCTGACGTCGAGCGCATCTGGCTCGAGGCCGACGCACCAGGTGAGCGGATCGTGCTCGTTCCGTAGCGGCGAGTTGGCATCGGCCTCTCTCCCTGGGGGGGTCAACACATGTGACGAAAGTGTGTCGTGGTGCATCGAAACTGTTGCAAAAGCGACGAGATCGGCCGGTCTGTTGCAGATTTGTCACACGGCGTAACACTTTCGTCACACGTGTGAGGGTGGGTTTTCAGGGAACCCAACGCGCAGCTTCTCAGCGAACCCAACGCGCAGCTTCTCAGCGAACCCAACGCAAAGCAGAGACGGCGGACCCATCCGGCTCGAGGCCGACATAGACTCTCGCGGCATGCCGATGGTGACCAGGACACGCCTCGAGCCGGAGGTGTTCCGGCTCCCGGCCCAGCGACTGCGGGCCGGGTATTACGCCGACGCGTATTTCGTCTACACCAAGCAGTTGCTGGAGCAGGAGGGACGGTCACCGCGGGTGCTGATGCAGGTCTTTCAGAAGCAGCAATCCCTGCTCGGGGGGATCGACGAGGCGATTGCGATCGTCAAGCTCGGCGCCGGACGCCCGGGCACCGGCGGCGAATGGGTATCCGGGTGGGATCAACTTGAGGTTCACGCGCTTTATGAGGGCGATGCGATCTCGCCCTGGGAAACGGTGATGACGATCGCGGGGGACTACAGCCTGTTCGCGCACCTGGAGACCGTCTACCTGGGCTCGCTGGCGCGCCGCTCGCTGATCATGCGCAATGTCGACGCTGTCGTCCGGGCCGCGCGCGGCAAGCCGATCCTGTACTTCCCCGCACGCCACGATCATTGGCATGTCCAAACCGGAGACGGGTGGGCCGCGCACGTCGCGGGCGCGATCGGGGTCTCGACGGACGCGCAAGCGTCATGGTGGGGCGGACGCGGTGTCGGCACCGTTCCGCATGGGCTGATCGCCGCATATGGAGGCGACACCGTGCAGGCAGCGACGGCCTTCGCCAACCGCTTCCACGATGAGATGAACATCACGGTGCTGGTCGACTTCGAGAACGACTCAGTGCGCACGGCACTCGAGGTCGCCCGCGCGCTGGGCCCGAAGCTATGGGGAGTGCGACTCGATACCTCCGAGCAGATGGTCGACCGCTCGCTGCTCGACTCCATGGGCGGCTTCGATCCACGGGGGGTCAATCCGCGACTGGTTCACAACGTCCGTGACGCGCTCGACGACGCCGGCTTTCCGGAGGTCAAGATCGTGGCGAGCGGTGGTTTCACCGCGCAGCGCATCGAGCAGTTCGAGGCGCTCGCGGTTCCGGTCGACTCCTACGGCGTTGGTTCCTCGCTGATCCGCGGCCAGAACGACTTCACCGCGGACGTCGTCATCGTCGACGGCCGCCCCTGCGCAAAGGCAGGGCGTTCGTTGAAGCCCAACCCGCGACTCGTGCCGGTGCTCTGAGATGCTCGGCGCGATCGACCACACCGGGATCGCGGTCGCCGACCTCGACCAGGCGCTGCCGTTCTACGTCGAGGTGCTCGGCCTTCCGCTGGTACACCGCGAGAGGATCGCGGAGCAGGGTGTCGAAGCGGCACTGCTTGATGTCGGCGACTCGCACGTCGAGCTGATCGCGCCGCTGGAGCCGGAGTCGGCTCTGTCGAGGTTTCTGGCGGGTCGGGGCCCGGGTCTTCACCACATTGCCTTCCGGGTCTACGACATCGAGGCGGCGCTGGCTAGTCTGTCTGCCGCCGGAGTTCGATTGATCGATGAGCGGCCACGGGCCGGCATCCGCGGCTCGCGTGTGGCGTTCCTGCATCCTTCTACAAGCGGCGGTGTGCTGACTGAAATCGTCGAGCCCGCCGACCACCACTGACACGATCGGAGCTTGGATATGAGCAGCGACGACAAGGCTCAGAAGATCACCATCGGATTTCACGCCGGCCAGACGCTGGCGGCGCGAGTGAAGCCGGCGGAACTGGCAAAGCTTCGCGATGCGCTGGGCAAGAGCGGGGGCTGGCATCAGCTGACGGCCGAGGACGGCGTGGTCGTGCTCGACCTCGCGCGGATCGACTATCTGCTGATCGACCAGGACGATCACCGGGTCGGCTTCTGAGCTCGTTCGGGACCGAGCTGGACCGGCGGCTGCTGAGGCTGATACGCAGCCGTGGCCACGGTGATCAGCGAGTGGAGCGTGCGGTTGCGGCGTTCTCGCGAACGGGCGAGCATGCCGCCTGCTGGTTCGCGTTGGGTGCCGTCGGTGTCGCGATGAGCGCCCCAGGGGGAGCCCGGCGGGCCGCGTGGCAGCGCGGGCTCGCCGTGACCGGCCTCGCCTACGGGCTGAACTATGCGGTGAAACTGAGCGTCCAGCGCCCGCGACCAGAGCTCGAAGATCTGCGGCCGCTGACCCCGGTTGTCTCAGAGCTGTCGTTTCCCAGCGCACACGCGACGACCGCGTTCGCAGCGGCGGCCGCGTACAGCCGCGCGCTGCCGCCGGCGGCGCCGCTGCTCTACGGTGCAGCCGGAATGTTCGCGCTCAGCCGGCCATACCTCGGAGTCCACTACCCCAGCGACGTGCTTGCCGGCGCACTGCTGGGGACCGTGACCGGAAGACTGCTTCGATGCCGATGAAGGTCGGGATCGTCGGCATGCCCAACGCCGGCAAGTCGTCGCTGTTCAGCGCGCTCACCGGCGTGGCAGCGGAGGCCGCCAACTATCCGTTCACGACGATCGAACCCAACATCGCCGTCGTGCCCGTGGAGGACGACCGCATGGTTCGGGTCGCGGACACGGTCAAGGCGTCGAAGATCGTCTGGGACACGATCGCCTTCCACGACATCGCCGGGCTGGTCGCGGGCGCCCACAGGGGCGAGGGCCTGGGGAACCAGTTCCTTGCCAACATCCGTGAGACGGACGCGCTGCTGCATGTCGTCCGCGCGCACACGGACAGCGGAATCGTGCACTCCGAAGGCAGCGTCGACCCGCTGCGCGACATCGCGACGATCGAGACCGAGCTGATCTACGCCGACCTCGAGCAGGCTGAGCGGCGACTTGATCGGGTCGTCCGTCAGGCTCGCGGCGGCGACAAGCACGCGATCGCCGAGCAGGCCTGGCTGGAGCAGGTGATCGAGGCGCTGCAGGAGGGCAAGCCCGTCCGCACGGTTCCGGTCCCGGACGACGCCGCCGACGCCCAACAGCTGCTCGGCTCGCTGACGGCCAAGCCGGTGCTGTTCGTTGTCAATGTCAACGAGGGCGACGTCGGCGTGCCGCCGGAGATCGCCGTCTACGCCAGGGCGCAGGGCGCGGGTGCCGTGGCGGTGTCGGCCCGCCTCGAGGCGGAGCTCGGAGCGCTTTCGGTCGATGAGGCGAGCGAGATGCGAGACGACCTGGGACTGGCCGAGTCAGGCCTCCAGACCGTGGTCCGAGGCGCCTTTGACCTGCTCGATCTGATCGCATTCTTCACCGCCGGCGAGGACAAGCCTGCGCAGGCCTGGCACCTACGGCGCGGACTCAGCGCCTGGCATGCCGCCGGACAGATCCACTCGGACATCCAAAAGGGCTTTGTCCGCGCCGAGGTTGTCTCCTGGGATGCGCTCGTTCAATACGGCGGCTACGGCGGCGCACGCGAAAACGCGGCGCTGAGGCTCGAGGGCCGCGACTACGTGATGCAGGACGGTGATGTGATCACCGTCAAGTTCACTCCTTAGGGCGTTCGTGGAGGGTCAGAGCTCCGCAAGCGAGCCGGCCGCCTCGAGCCGGCCGGCCAGGTTACCCATGCCGAGCCGGCCCGCGGCCGTGGCGCCGCCGGCGAGATCAGTGGGGGCGTTGCCGGGCCGAGCGACCTCGACTGGGCGCAGCAGCGCGATCTCACGGTAGGCACGAAGCGCGGCCTCGTGCTCGCGGAGAGCGGCCGCGATCCGAGGCCGCTCTCCGGCGTCGCCCTGGACCACTGCAGACAGCAGTGCATCGAGCGAGCCGTGGCGGTCGAGGAGCTGGGCCGCAGTCTTCTCGCCAACCCCGGGGGCACCGGGCAATCCGTCTGACGGGTCGCCTCGTAGGGCGATGAAATCCGGCACCAGCGCCGGTGAGACCCCGTAGCGGCGCTCGACCTCGGCGGCATCCACCGTCTCGAACCCGCTCGCGCCCTGCTTCAGGTAGAGGACACGGGTGCGCGCCGTGACGCACTGGAACATGTCGCGGTCGCCGGTGAGAATCAGGGTGTCCGCGCCAGCGGCTTCCTCAAGTCGCGCGTAGGAGCCGAGCAGATCGTCCGCCTCGAGATCTTCGGAGCTTTCGATGCTCCAGCCCAGTCCGCGGAACAGGCCCGGCGCCTGGCCGAACTGCCAGGCGAGCGCGTCCGGCATCGGCGGACGCTGGGCGTGGTACCCGGCGTAGAGCTCGACGCGATAGGCGGCCTGTTCGGCCCCAAAGCAGACCACGACCGCGCGCGGCTCGGTCTCCGCCGCGATCCGCAGCAGGGCGTTGGTCGCGCCCAGCATCGCATTCACGGGTCTCCCCTCCAGACCGCGGATCGAGTCCGGCAGCGCAAAGAACGACCTGTACAACAGGAATGGCGCGTCAACGACCAGCAGCGGACCGGTGACACGTTCTGTCGTCAATTGACCGCGAGCTTCCTGGCCGTCACGCCGTCATAACGGACCCTGTACTCGCCCCTTGACGGGACGGTGACTGAGTACGCGCCGCTGGGCAGAACCACGCCCGTCGCGACCCGTCGCCACCCATGACGTGATCTGCGTTGGACCGTGACGCCAGCACCGGCCGCTGCCGGGTACACGGTGCCCGCGACCGCGTAGCGGTGATTGTGCAAGGCACAACCGCATGCGACCCGACTGGACGTGGCGCGAGCACCAGCTCGGGCGCTTGCACCGACCCCGACACCGCCACTGCCCCCCGTCGTGGAGGTGGTCGATGCTGTGGTCTTGGTGGCGTGAGGCGTCGTGCTGGTTGTCTGGACGCCCCTGGCGCTGATTGTGGTGAACGACATCCATGTGCTCTGTGTCGCCAGATCCTTTTCCAACTGGATGCCGGTCGCCGTGGTCGTGCCCTTCGTCCCGACCACCTGAGCCTCGACGATGCGCGGGGAGACGCCACGTTTGAGGATCTTGATTCCCCTGAGCCGGCCGTCGACCAGCTTCCCGAGCTTGGCGCCGGCCGCGTTCAGGCTGAGGTCGAGCTTCCAGCGATAGTGCGGGTTGTTGAAGGAGTCGTCAAAGGGATCCCGCTGGCCGACAAGCCAAGCCTCCGGGGCGACGCCGGTGAAGACGTTCTGAACGCTCTCCGTCTCACCACCTGAGCTCGCGAAGAAGAAGGTCGTAGCAGGGCGGCCGTCGTACTCGACGACCTGGCCGCGGGTGGCCGCCACCGCCGCATCGCCGCTGGGCGTCTCAGCCTTCACGCCTCCGTACATCTGAGAACGGGTGTTGTCGTAGACGTCGAAGTCGGCGTTGATCGCACCGTCGCTGATCGCATAGGTGCGGGCTGCGACAGCCTGTGCGTCGAGCGCCTGATGCGGCCAGGTCGATGGCATCTCCGCCGGCACCACGCCCTGCACGTAGTCATCGAGCCCGAGCGAGTTCACTGTCATCACGCCGCTGCCGGAGGCGCTCGGCCTGAACACGAACGAGCCACGGTAGGTTCCCAAGCCGACAAGCGTCTGCGGACCCGTGCCGGTCACCTCGAGCGGCGGCTTGAAGCTGCCGACGACATGGCCACGCGACAGGAGCCGCAGCGTCGTGCCCCTGACCTGCACGCTGTAGTTGCTCGCAGGATTCAACCTGAGCTTCGATCCCAGGACCTTGGCCGCGCCGGTGAAGCGGGCAGGCCCACGCGGCTTGAGCAGAACGGTCACCCGCTGGTTCGGGCTGACCCTGCCGAGCGTCGTCTGCGCGTAGTACCTCCGCAGGATCTGCCTGTAGCCGTATCCGTGCTGGGCGTAGCCGGCAGCACCGTATTGGCTCATCCCCACTCCGTGCCCGTAGCCGGCACCCCGCACGTAGAGCCCGGAGCTGGTGCCTGCTGCCGCGGCGGGAGCAAGGAACGCCGCCGTCAACATCGAGACGAGCGCGCCGAATAGGCTGCTTCTTTGTCGTACCGCGGTCATTGCGATCGCACGACGCTGTTCGACACTCAGCTCAGATTCCCCTGCGCCATCTTGCGCAGGTCCATCGCCCGGTTGTAGGTCTCCTCGTCGACGCCCTGCTCGTACGCGACCTCGCGCAGCATACGACCCGAGGCGGAAGCCTCCTTGACGATCTCAGCGGCCCTGTCGTACCCGATGTAGGGATTCAGTGCCGTGGCCGCCGCCAGCGTCGCCTCGGCCGAGTGCTCACAGCCCGCGAGGTTCGCCTCGATGCCGTCCACACACTTCTCCTTGAGTACGCGTGCAACGGCGGCGAGCAGGCTGATCGACTCGAGCAGGTTCCGCGCGATCAGCGGCACACGGACGTTGAGCTCGAAGTTGCCCTGGCTACCGGCGATCGTGATCGCGGCATCATTGCCAACGACCTGTGCCGCCACCTGGAGCGTCACCTCCGGGATCACCGGATTGACCTTGCCCGGCATGATCGACGAGCCCTTCTGCAGCTCAGGTAGGAATATCTCGCCGATCCCGGCGCGCGGCCCTGAGCCCATCAGCGCAAGATCGTTGGCGATCTTGGTGAACGACACAGCAATCACCTTGAGCGCCCCCGACAACTCGACCAGCGCGTCGCGGTTGCCCTGCGCCTCGAACGGGTCCTCGGGGGCGGATATCTCGAGACCGGTCGCCTCGCTCAGCTTGGCGCGCACCCGCGCAGCGAACTCAGGATGTGTGTTGAGGCCGGTGCCGGTCGCTGTGCCGCCGAGCGGGATCTGCGCGACCTGCGGCAGCGTATTCCGAACCCGGCGCGCGCCGAGCCGGACCTGAGCTGCGTAGCCGGAGAACTCCTGGCCGAGCGTGACCGGCACCGCATCCATCAGGTGCGTGCGCCCCGACTTGACCACATCACGGAACTCGACCGCCTTGGCCGCGAGCGCAGACTCGAGCGCATCGAGCGCCGGCAACAGATCGTTGCTGGCCTCTCCCAACGCAGCCAGATGCACAGCTGAGGGGAACACGTCGTTGGACGACTGGCCCATGTTCACGTGGTCATTGGGGTGGGTGACGCCGGCGGCGGGCGCGATCGAGTCGGCGAGCTTGGCGATCACCTCGTTCGCGTTCATGTTCGAGGAGGTTCCTGATCCGGTCTGGAAGACGTCGATCGGGAACTGGTCATCGAACTCCCCGGCCGCCACCCGGTCGGCCGCAGTGGCGATGCGCTCGGCGTAATCCGCATCGAGCAGCCCCAGCTCAGCGTTGGCACGTGCCGCCGCGCCCTTGATCCGTCCCAACCAGCGGATCACCGGAACCGGGATCGGCTCGCCTGAGATCGGGAAGTTATTGACGGCCTTGGTCGTCTCGCCGCCCCAGAGTTGCTCGTGTTCGGTGGTGCTCACGCTCGTCCTTTCGAAAGTCTTGAAGGAACGCTAGCGCGCCTGCCCCTTCCAGCTTTCCTCCGTCGCGCAGACCGGTGGCTCAGCCGCAGAAGCTGATCAACTCGCGGGCGAGCACGACCGGCTCGTCGTATGCGACCAGGAACCCGGCCCCCGGGATCGTGCGCAGCTGTGCTCCCGGGATCAGATCTAGCGCCTCCTGGGCCCACATCAGCGGAGCTGCCGGGTCGGCCTCTGCCCACAGCAGCAACACCGGCAGGCTCAGAGCCTGGTACGCGTCAAGCAGCTCGCGCTGGGCCTCGAATGGCCAGTGCCGCGAGAACCTCGCCCAGGCCCTGGCACGGTTGGCGTTACCGCCGACGTCGGCGAAGGCATGACGGACGAGGTCGCGGGCCTCCGGATTGCCGTGCGCGCTCAGCTTCTCACCCAAGCGCGGCCTGAACACCGCCGTCGCCCCGTGCGACAGCGCCAGATCAGCCCCAGGCACCGCGCCGAGTCCCGTGAGTACGCGCCAGACCGCACGACGCCCGGCGAACGGTGCCGGGCGGTGCAGGCGATTGTTCATCAGCACGAGCCTCGCCGGCGTGTATACCCCGTCCACGATCGCACGCAGGGCCAGCTCGGCACCCAGGTCGTGGCCCACAACGGACGCCCGCGGCCCCCCGGCTTCGGCGCAGAACCCGCCGACGACCTCAGTCAGCCATTCGCGCGTGTAGGGATGTCGTGGACGATCCTCGGAGTCACCATGAAGCGGCAGGTCGGGTACTACCACGCGGAACCGTCCCGACAGCGCGGCCATGACCGGCTCCCACTCGCGATGCGACAACCCCAGCGAGTGGAGCAGGATCAAAGCCTGACCGGTTCCGGTCTCCCAATACGCGACCCGGGCGCCGTCCCGGTGGTGATACAGCCGCAAGCGCATCGTCGCAGTATGTTCGCGCGCCGGTCAACGGCGACGCGATTTGCTCAGGGCCCGGCTCAAAGCAGAGCTCGAGAGGACGGCGACCGCCCAGCGGTATCGTCGTCCCATCGCAACCTGGGATGACGTCCGTCGCCTCGCCCTATCGCTGCCGGAGACCGGTGAGACGTCTGCGCACGAGCACACGGCCGAGCCGGCCTGGAAGGTCATGGACAAGCCCTTGGCCTGGGTCCGCCCGCTGCGAAAGACCGATCTTGATGCGCTCGAGGAGTTGCTGATCGACGCCTGGCTGTCGCGGGCGCCGAAGCGCCTCGCGGGTGCGTATCTAGAATCCGCGCCTCGATGGCCTTCCACAAACCAGTAGACCCGCGCGCGTCGTTCCCGGCGCTCGAGGAGGCTGTGCTCGAACGCTGGCGCGAGCGCGACGTCTTCAAGCAGTCGATCGAGCGCCGTCGCGACTCCCCTCGTTGGGGCTTCTTCGAGGGTCCGCCGACGGCCAACGGCGCCCCCGGTTCCCACCACGTGTTGGCACGCGTGTTCAAGGACATCTTCCCGCGCTACCGAACGATGTGCGGGTACCGCGTCGATCGAAAGGGCGGCTGGGACTGCCACGGCCTGCCGGTGGAGCTCGCGGTCGAGCGCGAGCTCGGCATGAAGCAGAAGGCCGACATCGAGCGCTATGGCATCGACCGCTTCAACGCCCGCTGCCGCGAGGTCGTCCTCAGCCACATCGACGACTGGACCCGGCTGACCGACAGGATCGGCTTCTGGGTCGACACCGAGCATGCCTACAGGACGCTCGACACAAGCTATGTGGAGTCGGTTTGGTGGGCACTCAGGACGATCTACGAGAAGGGTCTGCTGTTCGAGCGACTCAAGGTCGTGCCCTATTGCCCGCGTTGCGGAACCGCATTGTCAAGCCACGAGCTGGGTCAACCGGGCGTCTATCAGGACGTGATCGACCCGTCCGCATTCGTGATCCTTCCCAGCGTTCGAGGCAGGCTCGTGGTCTGGACGACGACCCCGTGGACGCTGGTTTCCAACGCCGCGGTGGCGGTTGACCCCGAGCTCGAATACGTCCTCACCGCCGACGATTTCATCGTGGCCGGCGCGCTCGCGGAGAAGCTCTTCGGGGAAGGCGTCGAAATCATCGAGCGCTTTCCCGGCTCGCAGCTCGTCGGTCTCTCGTACGAGCCGCCGTTCGACTTCATCTCAGGGAAGGAGTACGGCGAGAAGGGGCACACGGTGCTGGCGGCCGACTTCGTCACCGCCGACGACGGCACCGGTCTGGTCCATACCGCGATCGCATTCGGCGAGGACGACTTTCGCCTGGGCGAGGCCAACGGTCTGGCGCCGATCAACCCGGTGCTGCCCGACGGCACCTACGACAAACGGATCGGCCCCTACGCCGGACGCAACGTCAAGGACGCCGACGCTGACATCCTCGAGGACCTGCGCAGCCGTGGCAAGTTGCTCAAGTCCGAGCCCTACGAGCACTCGTACCCGCATTGCTGGCGCTGCAATACGCCGCTGCTGTACTACGCCAAACCGTCGTGGTATATCGCCACCAGCCAGATCCGAGACCGGCTGCTGGCAGCCAACGAGACGATCAACTGGTACCCGCCGCACGTCAAGCACGGCCGCTTCGGCAACTGGCTGGAGGGTAACGTCGACTGGGCACTATCGCGGGAGCGCTATTGGGGGACGCCCCTACCTGTATGGAGGTGTCCCGCTGGACACCTCCATGTGATCGGCTCTCTGGGTGAGCTCGAAGCGGTCTCCGGTGTCGCACTCGCCGATCCCCACCGCCCGTTCGTCGACGACGTGACCTTCGCATGCGTCGAGGACGGCTGTGAGCAGACCATGACGCGCGTACCCGACGTGATCGACGTGTGGTTCGACTCGGGCTCGATGCCTTTTGCCTCCTATGGAGCCCCGCACGACGGGCTCGAGGAGTTCGAGGCGCACTTCCCGGCCGACTACATCTCAGAGGCCCTCGACCAGACTCGCGGCTGGTTCTACTCGATGCTCGCGGTCTCGACCCTGCTCTTCGATCAGAGCTCGTACCGCAACGTCGTCTGCCTCGGCCTGATTCTCGACGAGTTCGGACAGAAGATGAGCAAGTCCAAGGGCAACATCGTCGAGCCATGGGATGTGCTCAACACCTACGGCGCCGATGCCTTCCGCTGGTACTTCTTCACCTCGAAGTACCCCTGGGACGGCTACCGCTTCTCACTCGATTCGCTCGGAGAGGCGGTAAGGCAGTTCATGCTGCCGCTCTGGAACACCTACGGGTTCTACGTGCTCTACGCCAACGCCAACGATGTTGATTCCAAGTCGCTGTCGCTCGAGGGGGTCGAGCTGACCGACCTCGATCGCTGGGCGCTATCGCGTTTGAACGCGACGGTCGCGACGGTGCGTCACGGCTTGGACGGCTTCGACGCGACCGGCTCGGGTCGTGCGATCGCCGATTACCTCGACGATCTGTCGAACTGGTACGTGCGCCGCTCGCGGCGTCGCTTCTGGGATGGGGACCGGGCGGCGATGGCGACTCTCCACCACGCGCTGACCACGGTCGCAAAGCTGTTGGCGCCGTTCACACCGTTCATCGCCGACGAGATCTATGAGAACCTCGACGGCGCCGAGCCGAGCGTGCATCTCTGTGACTTCCCGGTCGCCGGTGAGCGCGACCCGGGACTCGAGACCGCGATGGCGGTGGCCAGGGAGACCGTCAGACTCGGGCTCGCGGCGCGGTCGCAGGCGAAGCTCAAGCTGCGCCAGCCGCTGCATGCCGCGGTCGTGGTTGCCGCCGGCGCCGAGCGCGAAGCGATCGAGCAGCTGGCCGACGTGGTCCGCGACGAGCTCAACGTGCGCGACCTGCGGTTCGTGTCGGAGGCGGACGACCTCGGCGAGGTTGAGATCAAGCCCAATTACCGGACGCTCGGCCCGCGCTTCGGCAAGCAGATGCCGATGGTCGCAGCTGCCGTGGCCGGCCTCGACGCGGCCCGCGCCGCCGCTCTGGTTCGCGCAGGCGAGAGCGTCGCGATCGACGTCGGAGGCGGCGAGCACAGACTCGGCGCGGACGATCTGCTGGTCACGATGAAGCCGCTCGAGGGCTACCAGGTCGAGCGCGAGGGCTCGCACGCGGTCGCGCTCGAGCTCGAGATCGACGCGTCGCTGCGGGCCGAGGGCTGGGCGCGGGAGATCGTGCACGCGATCCAGGCCGCCCGGCGCAACGCCGATCTGGACGTTTCCGATCGCATCGTGCTTGCGCTCGACGGCGCACCCGAACTGCTGGACGCCGCACGAGAATACGAGCCCTACGTCTCCGGCGAGACGCTGGCGACAGGGGTCGAATACGTCACGCTGGCGACGACCGCCCCCGTCCTGATCGACGGGCTCGAGCTCCGCATCGAGGTGCGGAGGATCTGAGTACCGGTGATGCCGGCGCCCGTGATCGACCTCAACGCCGACGTCGGCGAGCGGCCCGGCGCTGACGGGATCGCAGCGGACTTCAAGATCGTCGCCGGCGTCTCGAGTCTGAACGTGGCCTGCGGCTTCCACGCCGGCGACGCCGCCACGATGCGTGCCCTCTGCGCCGAGGCAGTCGCGCGGCGCAAGCGCATCGGCGCACACGTGTCATATCTGGACAGGGAGGGGTTCGGCAGACGCGACCTGGAGGTGGACGCGACCACGCTGCGCCAGCAGATCGTGCAGCAGATCTCGGCGCTGCGGATCGAGGCCGGCCTCGAGCACGGGCTAGTCGGATACGTCAAACCCCATGGCGCGCTGTACAACCGGGCCGCCGTCGACCGCACCCACGCCGACGCGATCGTGTCGGCGATTGCGGCCGTCGACCGGCGGTTGAAGTTGCTGGCGCCCCCGGACTCGGAGCTGCTGCGCGCCGCGGCCGCTCACGAAATCGAGGGCTTCGCCGAAGGCTTCCCGGACCGCGCGTACCGCATCGACGGCACGCTGGTCCCGCGCGGCGAGCCGGACGCGATGCTGGAGGCCGATGCCGCACTCGAACACGCCGTCGAACTCGCGGAGACCGGCCGCTTCCGCTCACTCTGCGTCCACTCCGACACGCCCGGCGCCGCCCGGCTGGCGATCGCGATCCGCGACCGCCTGATCGGGACCGGCTTCGAGATCCGCCCGTTCGCGTGAGTGGTCCTGAGATCCGAGCCGTCGGCGGCCGTGGCGTGCTGCTCCAATTCCCTAATAACGACGCCGTGCACGCGGCGGCACGTCTTGCGCGCGAGCGCTACGGCGATCAGCTTGAGGACGTCGTTCCGGGACATGAGACGCTGCTCTTGGTGTGGCGTGATGGGCGCGTTGAGTTGTCCCGCGCCGACCTGGCCAGCTTCGCAATCCAGACGGGCGCGCCGACAGCAGGCGAGCTTCTGTCGATACCCGTGGTGTACGACGGCGTCGATCTCGAGAGCGTGGCCGCGAAGCTGGACGTGAGCCGCGAGGCGGTGGTGATGCTCCACACCACGGTTGAATACGTCGTCGCGTTCTTGGGGTTCGCGCCTGGCTTTCCATATCTCGTGGCTGACGCGGCACCACTGTCTGAGGACGCGTCGCGCCTGCTGCAGCTGCCCAGGCTGGAGACGCCCAGGACGCAGGTACCGGCCGGATCGGTGGCGGTCGCCGCCGGTTACTGCGGGATCTACCCTCGCAACTCCCCGGGTGGGTGGAACCTGCTGGGGGAGACGAGCGCGGTGCTGTTCGATTCCGAGCGTGAACCGCCGGCGCTGCTCGAGCCGGGTGGGCGGGTGCGGTTCGAGGCCGTATGACCACCGTCGAGGTGCTCTCGGCCGGTCCGCTGACCACGGTCCAGGACCTGGGCCGCCCTGGCTGGGCTCACATCGGTGTGCCGCACTCGGGCGCGGCCGATATGCCCGCGCTGAAGCTGGCGAACCGCCTGGTGGGCAACGCTGAGGGCGCGGCTGCGCTGGAGACGACCCTGAGCGGGCCCAGACTGCGATTCGACGGCCCGGCCGTGGTCGCGCTGACCGGGGCGCAGGTCGAGGGCACAGCGATGAACATGCCGATCAAGCTCCAGGCCGGAGCGGTGCTGAAGGTCGGGACGGCAAAACACGGCCTACGCACGTACATCGCTTTCAGGGGCGGCATCGACGCGCCGCTGACGCTCGGCAGCGCCTCCACAGATGTGCTCACTGGGCTGGGGCCGAGGCCGCTCGCGAGCGGAGACCTGCTTCCGGTGCAGGGGGAGCGCGCATCCGGCGCGCCCCCCCATGCACGGCCCCCAGCAAGCGAATTACCCGATTTACCAATCGAACTACCCGATCTGTCGTTATTGAGAGTGTTGCTCGGCCCACGCGATGACTGGTTCGCGCCGCAGGCGATCCGCCGCCTCATCAGCGAGCCCTTCACGGTCGACGCAGCCTCCAACCGCATCGGCCTCAGACTCAACGGCCCGGCCCTGGATCGCGCCCGTCCAGGCGAGCTGCTGTCAGAGGGGCTCGTCTCCGGCGCGATCCAGGTGCCTCCCGACGGTCGCCCGATCCTGCTGCTCTCAGATCATCCGACGACCGGCGGATACCCGGTGGTCGCGGTCCTGCACTGCGAGGATCTCCCGATCGCAGCGCAACTGCGACCCGGTCACCAGCTTCGGTTCGTGGTGGCGGAACTCAGCTGAGTGCGGGCGCGACGCGCGACCCGTCCCCGGACATCCGCCGCACGGCTCTGATTGCGGCGGCGAGGCGGCGAACTCCTTCGTCGAGGCGCTCCTCGTCGAGCAGCGCAAACGAGAGACGCAGCCCGGAAAGGCCGTCCCCTTCGACGGTGGTGGCACCGCCGGGCGTGAACGACACGCCCTGGCGCAGTCCCTCGTTGACCAGGGCACGCTCGTCGATCGGACGCCGGAAGGTCAGCCACACGTGGTGTCCACCCTTCGGCCGCGCGACAACGACCTCGTCGCCGAGGCGATGTTCGATCGAATCGAGCATCGCCTCTGCGCGGTCCTCGTAGACCGCGCAGATCTGCTTGAGGTGGCGATCGTGCGATCCGCTCGTCAGCCACCGCGCGGCAAGCAGTTGCGTCAGCGTCGGCGTGTGGTAATCGGTCGCGAGCTTGAGCTCGGTGAGCCTGCGGCGTACCTCGCCGCTGGCCGCTATCCAACCGACACGCAGCCCGCCTCCGATCGTCTTCGACAGCGAGTCGACGTAGACGACGTGATCAGGAGCCTGCAACCGCATCCTTGTGGGCGCCCTCGTGCCGCCGAAGCGGATCGTCGAGTACACGCCATCCTCCATCACGAAGAACGACCGCTCGCGAGCCAACTCCAGCAGACGGTCCACCCGCTCCCGGCTCATGTCCTGTCCGGTCGGGTTCTGCGATCCGCTCTGAACGGACACGAGCTTCACCTCATGGTGAGTGAGGATGCGCTCGAGCGCGTCCACATCGAGGCCCTCGGAGTCGTATGGCACGCCCAGAACACGCGCGCCGGCGTCCTGCATCGAAACCAGCGTTCCCATGAAGGTCGGCGATTCCGTCACTACGACGTCGCCGGGCCGGAGGATCGCGCGCGCAACGAGATGGATCGCCTGTCGGCCACCGTTGGTGACGACGATGTCCCCGGGATCGGTCGCGTATCCGGCCGCTGCACCACGGCGCGCCAGGTCCTCCCGCAACTCCCAGAGACCGTCCGGGTCCCCGTATGACAGCGTCGCCGCACCCTCCTGCGAGAACACGTCCTGGCTCAACCGCCCCAGCTCTCGCACCGGCAGCAGCTCGGGCGAGGCCCACCCGATCGCAAGGTTGACGTGGTCCCGATCTTCGGGGCGAAGCCAGGTATCGGAGACGACCTGGCTGATGTAGGTGCGTTCCGCGGCTGGAAGCACAGCGTGCTGCCAGCGACCATCGTCGCCGGCAATCGTCGGAGGTGCCTGGCGCACGAACGTCCCACGCCCGCGCGCGGCCGTCACGAAGCCTTCAGACGCCAGTCGTTTGTAGGCGCGCACCACCGTGAGGTGATTGACGCCGGCGTCGATCGCAAGCTGCCGGGTGGTCGGCAACTTTGCTCCGGGGAGAAGGTCCCCGGCCTCGATCGCGGCCCGCACGAACCCAACGAGCTGCGAGGTGATTGATTGCTCCGAATCTCGTTGAAGCTGAGACAAATCGAACTTGTATGACATTGACTACCTCAAAACTCCCGTCACGATGTAGTTCAAGATGCTACATCGACTCATCAAGTCGCACAATGGCACCGCGGCGACACCGGCTCTCTCCCCTCTCGATCTGGGTCTCGGCTTCACCGTCCGCTTCGCTGAGACGGATGACGACGCCTCCCTTCGGAGACTCGCCGGCCTCGACTGCCAGCGCCCGCTGGTCGGGCAGACGCTGGTCGCCGAGGTCGACGGCGAGCTATGGGCAGCCGTCAGCATCGAGGACCGGCGAGCGGTCGCCGACCCGTTCCGGCACACCGCTGCTCTGGTGGCGGTTCTCCAGCAGCGCGCCGCCAGCCTGGCTGCACGTGCCGAGACCAGAGCCGCCGCTCAGCACCCGAGCCTTCGGCCCGCCTTCCACTAGCACCGCTCAGCACCCGAGCCTTCGACCGGCCTTCCACCAGCACCGCTCAGCACCCGAGCCTTCGACCGGCCTTCCACCAGCACCGCTCAGCACCCGAGCCTTCGACCGGCCTTCCACCAGCACCGCTCAGCACCCGAGCCTTTGACCGGCCTTCCACCAGCACAGCCGACGGGACCGGCAGCCGCTTGGCGACCGACCAGCTCAGGCGGTCGTGATTATTCCCGCCCCCGGAAAACCGACTCCCCGGTTCGGGGGCGGGAATACGATCCGCGCTTCAGACCCGTCCCGGACGAGCGCGGGCACGTAGCAAATCCACATCGGTCATTGCGCAATGGTCGATGAGTCGCAGCGCGTGGCGGACCCGCTGCGCTGGCCGAGCTCGACTGCCCGGATCGCTCGCTCCTGACGCGCGAGTCCGGCTGCGTCCAGCGAGCCGGCCGGAAGCTCGACCACGAACGAGGTCGTGCCCGGAAAGGTGTGATTCGACCACTCGGTCTCTTCACCGGGCAGGAATGTCAGGCAGGTCGCACGCATCCCGGCCAGCTGCGCGTAGCGGCGCGCGACACCACGATCGCCACCGGACTCGTCGACCAGGTCCATGTGCTGGTGATAGGTGATGGTCACGGCTGGATGGATCCGCCGCACCAGCCGCATGGCGGCCCGCGTTTCCGGTTCGGACGCCGGCGCTCGACCTGAGTAGAACGTCGGGTCGTCGGAGTACTGCCACCGGTACGGAAAGTTCCGGTTGAGGTCGACCCCGTGAGCGTTCTGCCTCGTATCCGCCGCCACGCCGTCGGGATTGAGCTCCGGGACCACCCACAGCTGAACGCCACCGGGAACAGCACGGCGGCGCTCCGCGCTGGTGATTGCAAGACCGGCCTGCTCGTTCCCGTGAATCACGCCGATCAGCAGGACCTTGCGCGGCGCGGTCGACGGTCCGTACACCCATGCCACCATCGGTCGCCCCTGCACAGAACGGCCGATGATCACGCGCCGGCCGCGATGCTGTTGGGGCTCCCGCTGCGGTGCGGCGGGGAGCCGCGGCGAGTGATCTGCTCGCGCCGCTGCAGGCTGCACACCCACAGCGATCGTCGCGGCAACCGCCGCCGCCGCAGGCCATCCTCGTGGTGCAAGACCAGCGACCATCGTCAGATCCTTACACGGCGGCGCGAATCCTGGCCGTCTTCGCGCTCGCAGGCCCCCGGTCGGGAATCGGAGGCCGAGCGACCGATGGGCCGCCTGTCGCCCTCAGGCGAGGGCCGGCTCGATCTCAGCCTCGAGGCGCTTCTTGGGATATGCGCCGGTGACGCGCTTGACCTCCTGACCGTTCTTGAAGACGATCAGGGTCGGGATCGAAAGCACGTTGTACTGGATCGCGGTCTGCTGGTTCTCGTCGGTGTTCAGCTTCGAGACCTTGAGCTGACCGGCCTTCTCCGTTGCGATCTCCTCGACGACCGGACCGACCATCCGGCAGGGGCCACACCACGGAGCCCAGAAGTCCACCAGCACCGGAACGTCGGACTCGAGCACCTCTGCCTGGAAATTGTTGTCTGTGACTTCGGAAACGCTGCCAGCCATGTCTCGACTCCTCGTCGTTTTTTCGTTCGTTACTTCAGAAAGTATAGCGCCGGGAACTCGCATCCGGTCCGTGCACCCGTCATCCTGTCACTGTGCCCGGCTCGACCACGCCCGCATCCGGAATCATCTCGTTTCCACGGAGGCAGGTGAAGACCAACGGCGAGCGTTCACTGTGGCTCCAGCAGGCACTCAGCGGCCACGTGCCGTATGAGCATCCTCACCTCAAGGGTCACATCAAGACCGACGTCTGCATCATCGGCGGCGGTTTCACGGGCCTGTGGACCGCGCTGGAATTGAAGCGCCGGGCGCCGGGCACACATGTGACGCTGGTCGAGGCTGATATCTGCGGAGCCGGCGCCAGCGGGCGCAACGGCGGCTTCGCGCTCACGTGGTGGGCCCACTTCGAGCACCTGGTCGGGCTCTGTGGGCCCGACGCGGCGCTGGAACTGGCACGGCGCTCTGAGCGAGCGGTCAAGCGGATCGGCGAGTTCTGCGAGGAGCGCGGGATCGGCGACGCGTTCACGCTCAGCGGCTGGGTGTGGGCCGCGACCAACCCGACCCAGGTCGGCTCCTGGAAGCAGACGGTGCGGCTGCTCGAGCAGTTCGGCGCCAATCCCTACCAGCAGCTCAGTCGCAGCGAACTCGCCGAGATGGCCGGCTCCCACCAGCACCTCGACGGGCTGTTCGAGCCGGTTTCCGCATCCGTGCAGCCGGCGCGGATCGCGCGCGAGCTCGCGCGCGCCGTCAGAGATGCGGGCGTCACGGTTTATGAACGGTCGCAGGTTCGTGCGATCGAATACGGCCCGCACACCAGCGTCGTGCTCGGTCAGGGCTCGATCATGGCCGAGCAGGTTGTGCTCGCGGTCAACGCGTGGGCCGCCAGATCCCGGAGATCGGCGCCGGCCTGGTCGTCGTCGCCAGCGATGTGATCGCCACCGAGCCGGTCCCCGAGCGCCTGGCTGAGGCCGGCATCAGGCCCGGCGTCTGCATCTCCGACGGGCGACGGCTCGTCAACTACTACCACGCAACCACAGACGGCCGACTGGTCTTCGGCAAGGGCGGCGGCACGCTCGCATACAAGAACCGGATCACGGCGGCGTTCGACCATCCCGGTCGCCGGGAGCAGACGGTTCGCAGCCAACTGCTGCGTACCTACCCGGCGCTGTGGGACGTCCCGATCGCGGAGTCCTGGAGTGGCCCGATCGATTACTCGCTCAGCGGGCTGCCGTTCTTCGTGCGCCTGCGTGAAGCGCCCAGCGTGCTCGTCTGCGCCGGCTTTTCCGGTGATGGGGTCGGCCCGTCGCGTCTGGCCGGAGAGATCCTCGCCGAGCTGGTCGCCGACGGCGGCAAGGCCGGTCTGCCTGGCGCGCTGCGCTCGGTGCCGACGACGCCGCTGCCGCCGGAACCGATCCGGTACGTGGGCGGGCGCCTGGTGCGCGCCGCGGTCGCCCGTAAGGAGCAGAGCGACGACCTCGGCCTCGAACCGACTCGGCTCGATCGCTTCATCGCCGCGCTCGATCCAACAGGCTACGAGTACAAGGGGCCGGGGCGCGCCTCCTAGGCACGCGGTGCTCGCGAGTCGTGGCGGACCCGACCAACAGCGAGATCGCAGCCGCGTTCGACGAACTCGGCGATCTGCACGAGCTTGACGGCGCCTCGATCCATCGGATCGTCGCCTACCGCAACGGTGCCAAGGCGGTGCGCGAGGCCTCCACACAGGTCGCGCAGCTCGCACGCGAGGGCCAGGCCACAAAGCTGCCCGGCATCGGCGCAACTCTGCAGGAGAAGATCGTGGCGCTGGCGGAGACCGGCGAGATCCCGGCACTCGAGAAGCTGCGCGCGAAGTTCCCAGCGGGGTTGGTCGAGATGACGAGGCTTCCGGGACTCGGCCCCAAGCGCGCGCGTCGGCTTTACGAGGAGCTCGGCGTCGACTCGCTCGAGAGTCTCAGGCAGGCCGCGTCGGCTGGCCGTATCAGCGAGCTCAAGGGGTTCGGTGCCAAGGCCGAGCAGACACTGCTGGAGGCCGTCGATGCCTACGAGATCAGCGGACCGGCTCAGCGGAGCACGCTGCAACGAGCGCTGGTGATCGGCGAGGAGCTGCTCGAGGCGATCCGCGCTCACCCCGCTACAGAGCAGGCCGAGCTCGCGGGCTCTGCCCGGCGAATGGCCGAGACCGTCAAGGATCTGGACATCGTCGCCACAGCCACTGATCCTGGCGGCGTTGGCAGCCGCGGCCGCAGTCCTGCCCCAGGTCGAAGCGGCCTCGACCCCGGGCACCAACGCGGTCCGGATCCGGACCCACAGCGGCATGGACGTCGACATCCGGATCGTCGAGCCCGACCAGTTCGGCAACGTGCTCCAGCACCTGACCGGATCCAAGCAACACAACGTGGCGCTGCGCGAGTTCGCGGTTCGCCGCGGTCTTCACATCTCGGAGTACGGCGTGCTCGACGACAGCACCGGCATAACTCACCGCTGCCCGACCGAGGCAGAGGTCTACGCGCTGCTCGACATGGCCTACATCGAGCCAGAGCTGCGTGAGGATCGGGGTGAGCTCGAGGCGGCCCTGAACGGAACGCTGCCTGAGCTCGTGACCACGGCCGATCTCAGGGGCGACCTTCACTCCCACACGACCGCCTCCGACGGTACCGCCTCGATCGAGGAGATGGCCGAGGCGGCTCTTGAAGCCGGATACGAGTACCTGGCGATCACCGACCATTCGGCGTCGATGGGCTTCGGCGCCGACGTGTCACCTGATCAGCTCAAGCGCCAGATCGAGCTGATCCGCGGCGACGGACGTCCCCGGGATCCAGCTGCTGGCGGGCTCTGAGGTGAACGTCCTGCCGGACGGCTCGCTCGATTACTCCGACGAGCTGCTGGCGCGAGCTCGACTGGGTGGTCGCCAGCGTGCACACCTCCTTCCGCATGCCCAAGGACGAGATGACGGCGCGCATCGTCCGCGCGATCGAGCACCCCTACGTCGACTGCATCGGCCACCTGAGCGGCCGCAAGATCCTGCAGCGTCCGCCGTACGAATTCGACTTCGAGGCGATCATCGACGCGGCCAGGCGCACGGACACGATGCTCGAGATCAATTCCAATCCGGATCGCCGCGACCTCGACGAACTGCACGCCCGCGCAGCCGCGGCAGCCGGCGTCCGGCTCGTGATCAACACCGACTCGCACCGCACCGGCGGCTTCGCCATCGTCCGTTACGGCGTCGCGACCGCGCGCCGCGCGTGGCTCACCCCGTCCCAGATCGCGAATACGTCTGCGTGGGAGAAGCTGGCGGCTCAGCGGAGCCGCCAGCGGGCTTAGACCAGAACTGGATCCGAGCGAACCACAGCAGGCCGCCGACGGTTCCGATCAGCGCCACCCAGAAGTTCAGTCGCATGCCGAGGATGTGCACGGAGTAATCGATCCGCAGCGTCTCCTCGAAGATACGAAAGGCCGAGTAGCCGGCGACGTACAGCGGGAACAGCCCTGGTGGGCGGATCTTCTTGCGGTTGTCGAGCCAGACGAGTAACGCCGCCAGCAGCAGGTTCCAGATGATCTCGTAGAGGAACGTCGGCTGGAACGTGGCGTACTGCGAAAAGCCCGGCGGGCGGTGCTCTGGCGAGATCCTCAGCGCCCACGGCAGCGTCGAGGGCTTGCCGAACAGCTCCTGATTGAAGTAGTTGCCGATCCGGCCGATCGACTGCGCGACCAGCAGCGCGGGGGTCACGGCGTTCATGAAACGGTAGATGTCCGGCCAGCTGAGCCGTTCCCGTCTGCGCAGATACCAGAGCCCGCCGGCGACGCCTCCGGCGATCCCTCCCCAGATCCCCAGGCCGCCATCCCAGATCGCAAACGGCCCCCACCAATGATCGGGGATCTGGCTCGGGGTCGTGATCAGAAAGTAGATGCGGCCGCCGATCAGCCCACACGGGAAACCCCACCACGCGGTCCCGTAGACGATCTCCGGATCGCCGCCGACCTTTGCCCAGCGGCGCCGCGAGATGTAGATCGCGGCGGCGACGGCGAAGACATAACAGATCCCGTAGGCGTGAAAGAACAGCGGCCCGATCGAGAAGCCGCTGTTCTCCGGGCTGGGAATGTAGGCGAGCGCGGGCATCGGCGCGAGATCCTGTCAGGCGTGGCGGCCGGCGACCGGCCCGGACCGCTTGGCGTCGTTCATCTCACTCAGATTCGAGCGGAAGCCGGGCGTGCGAACGAGCTTGATCGGGCGCAGCGGCGAGGTGTGCTCGACATAGAAACGGGCACCATCGCGCTCCTCGACCGCGGTCACCGCTGCGGACTGACGACGCCACGCGAGCGCTGCGATGATCGCGAAGCCCGCGGCGATGCCGGGCACCTGCGGGTACGCGAACGCAACCGCACCGGCCCCGACCGTACAGAGGATGATCGGCCACAGCCGGTTGAGCACGACCCGGCCGGGGTTGATCTCCGGGAGCGACATCTGGGTGCGGGCACTCGCCAGCAGCACCCCGATCTGATGCGAGGTGGTTTGGCGGCGCCCGACCGAGGCACCGACGATCGCCGCCACTACCCACCAGCCGGCGACCAGCGGTACGAGCAGTGCGTCGCCATGGTCGTTGGCGCCGGCGATCGTGACGACGCCCAGCACCGTCGCGGCCGCCGCGCAGAGCATGACCGTCGTCCGCAGAAGGTCCGGGAAGCGCATGCGGCGTCTGCTCCTCTCGGCTACTCAGCGATCAGCGCGGAGAGCAGCTCACGAACTCCGTCCGTTCCGCCAACGACGATGTCAGCCTCCTGCTCGATCGCCGCGGGCCCGTCCTCGGAGCGAACGCCGACGCGGACGGCATGCTCGATCTGCCCGTCCTTCTGTAGCTCGCGCAGAGCTCGGAAGGCATCGAGGTCGGTGACATCGTCGCCGGCGTAGAGCACGGCAGAAAAGTTCCTACCGTCCAGCACGGTCCGCACACCCAAGCCCTTGTCGATCCTCACCGGTGGCCGCACCTCCATCACCTTGCGGCCCCAGTGGACCTCGAGGCCATCCGCCTGCGCCTGCTCGGCGATCGCGTCAATCGCAGCGCGAGCCTCCTGCTCGTCGACGGCGCCGCGCCAGTGGTAGGCGATGATCGGGCCCTTGTCCTCGATCCGCACGCGCCGGCGACGCAGCTCCGGGGTGTCGGACTCGCGCCGGAACTCGTCGATCCGTGGCGACCATTGGGCCAGGGCCGGGTCGAGCTGGGCCTCGGTCCAGCCCGGGCGGAGCAGCTCAGCACCGTGCGATCCGAGATAGACGATCGTGCCGATCGAGACCATCGCGCGCGCCGCGGACGCGCGGCGCCCGCTGATGCAGGCCGTCAGTCCGTAGCGCCGGGAGATCGCGATCATCAGCTGCCGTGTGGTCTCCGGCACGCTCGCGTCGGCCGCATGGTCGACGATCGGAGCGAGCGTGCCGTCGATGTCCAGCAGCACTGCGGACCCGGCAGGGTCCGCTCGCAGCGGCGCTAGCGACTCGCTGAAGAGCGCTGACGTCACGACTCCAGTATGGCGCGTCTGGATCAGGTCGGTCGCGGGTCCAACCGGACGCGTCCCCGCAGCGCCACGCTGCCTGAGGCAGCCGTCCTTCTCGCAACCGATCTGTCGTTCCCTTTTCGAGTATCTCACTTAAGTTGATTGAATTTCTGTACTATCCGCCGCCGACAGCGGAATCGGGCCGCGTCACACCGATCCACCCAAGCCAAACCGAAGGGATGCAGATATGCACCAGCGACGGAGTCGCCTCAGGAAATTCCGCAGCCGAACCATGGGTAGGTCTCGCCTCCGCACCGCGGCGCTTGTGGGAACAGTTGTGACGACGGCCGCCGTGGCCGCTCCGAGCGCGTTTGCGAGCACGCCAACCGCCCCACCGCCGCTGACGACGCTCACACAGACCGGCAACCTCGGCGGGCGCGACATCTTCATCACGCCGACGGGCGACACGAGCACGTATGCCAACGGGCCTGAGATCCTGAGCCCGAGCGGCAAGGTCGTGTGGTTCGATCCGCTTGCCGTGGGCCAGACGCCCGGCGACTTCCGGACGCAGACCTACGACGGCAAGCCCGTGCTGACGTTCTGGTCCGGCACCGGATTCGGAGGCCTCTCCCAGGGGACCGACCACATCTACAACGACCGGTACCAGCAGATTGCCACGGTCAACGCCGGCAACGGCCTCAGTGCTGACGGTCATGAGTTCCTGATCACCCCGTGGAACACGGCGCTGATCCTCGCCTATCAGCAGACGACCGCGAACCTGACGTCGATCGGCGGCCCCGCCGACCAGACCGTGATCGACGGGATCGTTCAGGAGATCGACATCCGCACCGGCAAGGTGCTGTTCCAGTGGAACAGTGCCGACCACGTGCCCTATGGCCAGAGCGAGCAGCCGTTGCCCGCGTCCGCCAGCACGCCGTGGGACTGGTTCCACATCAACGCGGTCAAGGTCGACAGCAACGGCGACTTCCTGATCGACGCCCGCGACACGTGGACCACCTACGAGGTCAACCCGCACAGCGGCAGGATCCTCTGGCAACTCGGGGGCAAGGATTCGAGCTTCACCGTCAAGGCCGCCCCGGGCCAGTCACTGAACGACGCCGGTGAAGCGTTTGCGTGGCAGCACGACCCGCAGCCGCTCGGCAACGGCACCTACTCGTTCTTCGATAACGAGGCCGCCGGGCAGTTCAACCTCGGCGTCGACGTCTCATCGCAGTTCCCGATCAGCCGCGTGGTCAAGGTCAAGCTCAATTTCCGAACCCACACCGCCACGCTGCTGCAGTCCTACAACCAGCCTGAGGGCTTGCAGGCTCCCTCCCAGGGCAACGGCCAGCCGCTGCCCGGTGGCGGCGTGTTCGTCGGCTGGGGCAGCCTGCCCTACGTGTCGGAGTTCAGTAACAGCGGCAGGCTGCTGTTCAACGCGCAGTTCCCGACGGGGGTCAACACCTACCGGGCCTACCTGCTCCCGTGGGGGCACACGACGAGCCGCCCCGGTCCGCACCGGCGCGGGCCGCGCAGACACCGTTAGACGGCGGTCAACCGCTTGTCGGTTGGGGGTGGCGGCTTCGGGCTCGCCACCCCCTTCCGGCAGCTGGCGCCAGGACCTTCAGTTAGGATCCGGCACGTGAGCGTCTCGGCGGAGCCTCAGCAGCACCGCAGCGTGATCGTCGTCTTCACGGGCCTGATGCTCGTGATGCTGATGGCGGCGCTCGATCAGACGATCGTGTCGACGGCCCTGCCGACGATCGTCGGCGACCTCGGTGGTCTCAACCACATCTCCTGGGTGGTGACCGCATATCTGCTCGCGCAGACAGCGGTGATGCCGGTCTACGGCAAGCTCGGCGATCTGTTCGGACGCAAGATCGTCCTGCAGGTCGCGCTGGTGATCTTCCTGATCGGATCGGCGCTGTGCGGGCTCTCGACGAGCCTGACCGAGCTGGTCGCGTTCCGCGCGGTCCAGGGACTCGGCGGCGGCGGCCTGATGGTGGGTGCGATGGCCGCGATCGGCGACGTCGTCCCACCGCGAGAGCGCGGCCGCTATCAGGGTCTGTTCGGCGCGGTATTCGGGCTGGCGAGTGTGATCGGTCCGCTGCTCGGAGGTTTCTTCACGAGCTCGCTGTCGTGGCGCTGGATCTTCTACATCAACGTGCCGGTGGGGGTGCTCGCGTTCGCAGTGCTGGCGGTGGCGTTGCCGACCGTGAAGGATCAGGTGCGCCGGCAGATCGACTACCTCGGCGCCGCGCTGCTGGCGCTCGCGCTGGTTGGGATCGTGCTCGCGTGCACGCTCGGCGGAAACAGCTACTCCTGGTCCTCGCCGTTCATCATCACCATGCTGGTCGTCTCGGTCCTGCTGATCATCGCCTTCTTCTGGGTCGAGAGTCGCGCCGCCGAGCCGGTGCTGCCGCCCCATCTGTTCAAGAACCGGGTGTTCACCGTCACCAGCGGCATCGGATTCGTGGTGGGCTTTGCGCTGTTCGGCTCCGTCACCTACCTGCCGCTGTTCCTGCAGGTCGTCGGCGGTTCGAGTCCGACCGGCTCCGGCCTGCAGATCCTGCCGCTGATGCTCGGTCTGCTGATCACCTCAATCGGCTCAGGTCAGCTGATCACCCGCACCGGCAAGTACAAGATCTTCCCGATCATGGGCACGTTCATCATGGTCGTCGGCCTCTACCTGCTTTCAAAGCTCGACGCCTCCACGACGAACCTCGTTTCCTCTCTGTACATGTTCGTGCTCGGCTTTGGCCTCGGCATGGTCATGCAGGTACTGGTGCTGGCTGTGCAGAACGCCGTCGACTATTCGGACCTCGGTGTCGCCACCTCGGGCGCGACGCTGTTCCGCTCGATCGGTGGATCGGTCGGGACCGCGATCCTCGGTTCGATTTTCGCGGCCGGCCTGAAGTCGAACCTTCAGGCGAACCTCAGCAGCCACCCGGCGGCGGTCGCCGGCCTCTCACATTCACAGATCGGAAAGCTGTCGAGCGCCGTCGGCAACCCCGACTCTTTGAAGGCCCTTCCGACAGGCCTGCACGACATCTACATCACGTCGTTCACCAGCGCAATCGAGAAGGTTTTCCTGGTCGGCGCCGCGGTCTCCGCCCTGGCCTTCGCTCTCAGCTGGTTCCTTGAGGAGCGGCCGCTGCGCACCACCGCCGAGGCCAGCGGCGGCATCAGCGAAACCTTTGCCGCGCCCAGGCCGCCGGACTCACTGGCCGAGCTCTCGCGAGCGCTGAGTGTGCTGATGGGCCACAAGGGCCGCCGCCAGCTGGTCGAGAACATCGCCGCAAGGGCGGGAGTCGACCTGTCCGCGGTTGCAGCCTGGGTACTGGTGCGCCGCTACAGACAGCCCGATGTGGCGATCGAGGATGCGAGCTCCACCTGGGACATACCGCTCGATCGAGCGCAGCAGGGTCTCCAGGAGCTGATCGATCACGGCATGCTCGCACCAAACGGCTCGGCCGCGATCGATGCGCCGAGCACGGACGCGATGCCTCTCTCGCTCAGCTACGGCGTGACCGAGCTCGGCCGCGATGCAGCCGAGAAGCTGATCGCCGAACGCCGCGCCACACTCGCGCGTCTGCTCGACGGCTGGGAGCCTGACCGCGACGCAGACCTGGCCCGCGTGCTCGGCCGGCTCGCTGACGAGATGTCCGCTGACGTTGCCCCGGAACTCGCCCACGACCTGGCCAGTCGATGAGCGCCGCCGGCGAGCGCTAGGCCCTGGGTCGGCCCTCTTGGAAGCGCTCGAGGCCGTCGTCCGGAATCGGCTCCCAGCTGGCGGCATATGCGAGGTATTGACGGAACGACGGACGCACGCCGGGGTCGGAGTCGAAGGCTGACATGCGGACACCGATCTGCTTGGGGTCGCTTGGGTTGCGCGAGTACAGGTGTGCACCGCACTCGCCGCAGAAGCACTTCTCCCAGCCGCCGTCGCCGGGCGTCCAGCCCCTGATCTGTTCGGAGCCCGCCAGGATCTGGAGCGCGCCCCCGTCGATCTGGGCTGAGATCGATGCGGCTGTGCCGGTGCGGCGCTGACAACGGGTGCAGTGGCAGTAACCGGCTGAGATCGGCGGCTCGACGAGTTCGAACCGCACCCGCCCGCACAGACAGCCGCCCCGAACCACATAGTCGCTCTGTTCGCTCATCGCCGGTACCTTTCTTGTCGTCGCGCCTCGATCGAAAGGTACGCGAGTGACGCCTGATACTGCCAGCATCCATGTGATCACTGACGAGCGGGAGCTGCGGGACATCATCGGAGAGCCCGTCAAGCCCCAACAGCTGTACGCCAAGATCAGCGATCGCCTCAACGACCTCACCCGGCCGTTTGTCGAGCGCTCGCCCTACGTGTGTGTCGCGACCTCGGATCCGGACGGCGGGCTCGATGTGTCGCCGCGTGGCGACCCCGCCGGCTTCGTCCGCGTGCTCGATGATCGAACGCTGCTGATCCCTGAGCGTCCCGGCAACCGGATCGCCGACACGTTGCGCAACCTGCTCACGGACCCGCGCATCGGGCTGCTGTTCCTGATCCCGGGAGTCAACGACGCCTTTCGGGTCAACGGACGCGCAGTGATCACAGACGACATCGAGCTGCTGACGCCGTCAGCGGTCGAGGGCAAGGTTCCGAGGCTGGGTCTGCTGGTCAGCATCGACGAGGCCTACCCGCACTGCTCCAAGGCGTCGATCCGTTCGCAGCTGTGGAACCCCGGCCTGCATACCGAGCGCCGCGAGCTCCCGAGCTTCGGCGCGATCCTGGGCTCGCTGATCAAAGAAGACTTCGACGACGAGCGCTACGACCGCGAGCGCGCCGGTCGCTACGCGCGACGCGAGGGTTTCTACTAGACAGCCACCTCGTGCAGCGCGTGGGTATCGACGTCGTAGACGAATCCGCGCACGACATCGCGGTGTGGGATGAACGCCGAGCGCGTGACCCGCAGGATCGACTGTCGCACGTCGGCCTCAGCGTCCGTGAACGATTCGATCGCGAACGCCGGCGCGACGCCCGTTGCGGCCTGCAGCTCCGCCCTGAAGCCGTCGTCGGTCAGCTTCTGCATCCCGCAATCTGTGTGGTGGACCAACATCACCTCCCGCGTGCCGAGCTTGCGCTGAGAGATCGCCAGCGACCGGATCACATCATCGGTGATCACGCCCCCGGCGTTGCGTATCACGTGAGCCTCGCCCATCGCCAGGCCAAGCGCAGCGAACAGATCGAGTCGCGAGTCCATGCACGCCACGACCGCCAGGCGGCGGCTGGGGCTGACGTCGAGATGACGCGGCTCCAGCGCCTGCGCGTAGGCCCCGTTGTTGGCGACCAGTTCGTCGATGAAGGTCACAATGCGGTCACGAGCCGCTCGAGGCTGAGCGGGACCTCGTGCAGGACCAGTCGGGTGTGTGTCTCACGCACGCCATGGTCCCGCTTCAGCCGGTCGACCACAAGCTCGAGCTCGGTCGCGTCAGCGCAGGCGAGCTGCAGCAGGAAGTCATAGTCGCCCGTGAGCTGCTCGCGCACTGGTCACGACGCGAACGGGAGCAAATCGGACAATCGGACGGCTTGGCGTCGATTGGCTTAAAAATCGCCGATTTACGGGAGCGATCATGACAATCGCCCCAGCGTCGGTCGATTGTCTGATTCGCTCCTGTTGCCCAGCGGCTGAGCCAGGGACCGTCAGCCTCGCGACTGCGGTTCCTGAGTCTGTCCCAGCCCGTGCTCAAGCACGCCTTTGACGCCGGCGTCGAGCGCGTTCAGCCTGTACAGCGCCAGCGCCTCCGGCGAGCCAAAGCGGCCACCGGGTGCGGCGGCGGCGCCGTGGTGACACAGCACGCAGTGCAGTAGCGCCAACTGGCGCGCTGCATCGAGCGCTTCGTCAAGCGCGACGAAGCGCTCGACCAGAAGCTGTTGTCCCAGCACCAGGTGGCCCAGCAATCGCCCCGGCTCGGTGAGCCCGATCTCTGCGCCGTAGGTGAACTCCCGCGTGCGGCCCAGGTCGTGCACGATCGCCGCCGTCACCAGCAGATCGCTGTTCAGTCGCCGGTGCAGATCGCAGAGCTCGCGCGCGAGCGTCGCGACCGCGACGGTGTGTTCGAGCAGCCCTCCGAGGTAGGCGTGGTGGCCGTTGCGAGTGCAGGGCGTGCGACGGAATGCCGTGCGGATTTCCGGGTCGGCGAGCAGCGCGGCGAGCAGCGACCGGTAGCCGGGGTCATAGACCTCGGAGGCAAGATGCTCGAGGAAGCCATCGAGCTCATCCATGTCGCGGTAGGCAACCGGCAGGAAGGTGTCCAGCGTCGCGCCCTCGGAGTCCAGGGGGGCGCGGCGTATGTCTGAGACTTCGATCACGAGGTCATCGCGGAAGCGCTCGACGCGGCCGGTCACGGAGACCAGGTCGCCGCGATCAAACCGCCCGGCCAACGCGTCGGCATCCCGGAACGCGCGTGCCTGCACAGTGCCGGTACGGTCGCGCAGCTCGAGCGCCAGGTAGGCGCTGCCGGTCCGCGTCCTGAGCCGGTCTTTGCGCACGCACGCGTACACGCCATGCACCTCATCGCCCGCCCGCAGGGAGCCGATCGTGCCGTCAGTCGCCATCACGCCATGATGTACGGTGATTCGGATGCAGCCTCTGCGATGGAACTACCGGCCCGACGGTCTACGAGCCCCAGCGCTGGTCTGCGGGTTCAAGGGCTGGAACGACGCGGGCGACGCCGCCTCCTCAGCCGTGAGCTTCGTCGGCGACGCACTCGGCGCGCGCGAGTTCGCGACGATCGATCCGGAGGACTTCTACGACTTTCAGGCGACGCGGCCACAGATCAAGCTCAACGACGCACAGGTTCGCTCGGTCGAGTGGCCCGAGGTCAGGCTGTACGAGGTGCGGATTCCACGCGCACCCCGCGATTTGATCCTGCTGAGCGGTTACGAGCCATCGTTCCGCTGGCGTACGTTCACCGGACTGATCGTGGAACTCGCCGAGGCGATCGGCGTGCAGCTGGTCGTGACCCTCGGCGCCCTGCTCGCAGACGTACCGCACAGCCGGCCGGTGTCGGTCACCGGCTTCGCGACCGACCCGACGCTCGTGTCGCGGCTGAGCCTCACCCAGTCCTCGTACGAGGGGCCGACCGGGATCGTCGGAATCCTGCACGACGCCTGCCGCACGGCTGGGCTTCCATCCGCGAGCCTCTGGGCCGCGGTGCCTCACTACATCGCCGCCTCCCCAAATCCGAAAGCGGCGCTGGCGCTGATCCGCAAGCTCGAGGGGTTGGTCGGCGTCGTCGTCGACGCGGGCGAACTGGAGAGCGCATCCGCCGATTACGAGCGCCAGGTCAACGCCGCCGTCCAGCACGACCCCGACGTTCAAGCGTTCGTCGAGAAGCTCGAGGCCGCCGCCGGCGAGGAGCAGGACGATCCGTTCGAGCTGCCGTCCGGCGACTCGATCGAGCGCGACCTTCAGCGTTTCCTGCGCCAGCGCGGCCAGGAACCGCCTCAGTGACGTAACTGCGTCGAAGTCTGCTCGTCAGGGCTGAAAACGTCGACAGAGTTGCCGTCAGCGTTCTGCGGCGGGACAGACGAGCCTGTAGTCGCAGAACTTGCAGGCCGCCGGTGAAGGCGTCGGCTCAAACTCCTGGGCCTTGATCCCCTCGGCCACCTCGATTGCGACGCTGCGGATCCAGTCGGCACGCTCCTGGTCACCAGGGACGGCGACCTTCTCGTCGTCGAGCAGGTAGTAGTAGGCGCCCAGCGTTTCCTCGAGTCCCCAGGCCTCACGCGCGGCGATTGCGTACAGCGACAGCTGCACATCGGTCGCGAGCTGCTCGGCTGACCTGGGACGGCCCGTCTTGTAGTCGATCAGCTCATATTCGCCCGACGGCAGCCGGTCGACGCGATCGACACGGCCGCGCACCAGGTGCGGGCCCAATTTGAAGCTGAACTGGCGCTCGAACCAGACCGGCTGCCCCGCATCCGATTGCGCACGTTCGTGGTATCGAGCCAGCGCCGCCGTCGCCTTCTGCCGCAGCTGCCGCTCCTCGTCGGAATCACCGAAACCGGCCCGGCGCCAGCTGGTGTCGAGCAGAGCCAGCAGCTCCTCGAGATCGCCGAGCGCCTCGCCCTCGACGCTGTGGTAACGCTCGAGGACCTGATGCACCGCGATCCCAAAGCGCTGGTGCAGCGTCGGCTCCTGCGGAATCCGGAAGACGCGCGCGAACTTGTAGCGCAACGGGCAGGCGCGGTAGGTGTCGATATCCGTGGCCGACAGCAGCACGCCGTCCCCACGCATCGGCAGGAAGCGTTCGAGCGAAGGCTCGTCGCGGGCGGCAACCACGTGTGCGCGGCGGCGCAGGTCACGCTCGGCGTCGAGCAGGAACTCGTCGAGCGGCGAGCTGGTGAAGATCTCTCGCTCCTCAGCGGTGACCGCCTGTTCGATGCGAGCGTTGATGTCGCGCAGCGCCTCGGCCATGGCCTGCCGCTCGTCCACGTCGTCGCGCGCGATCAACGCCGCCAGCTTGATCAGCTCGAGGTAGCGGACGACGGCGTGCGAGATGTCGAGGTCCGTGTCGAGCCGCAGCTCGGCGAGTCGTCCCGCGGCTCGAGCGGTCCCCTCCATCACCTCGTCGCGAAGCAGACGGTAGGTCGAGTGCAACGTCTCAGCCGGGCCGAACAGATCCTCAGATAGCGTCAGCCACTCGCCCCCGAGCGTAATCCGGGCCTGTTCGACGGCGGCCAGCGGCGCCACCTTCTCGCCGCGCGAGCCGCCGCCTGCATAGACCAGCACAGCTCGCTCGCGTGCACGCGAGACCGCGACGTAGAGACGCTGTCGCAGACGCGAAGCCCGGGCGGCGTCGTCATCCGCTGGCACCACCTCGTGCAGGAGCACGTCCGGCACCGGCTCGGAGTCGAGCGAATCAGATCCCTGAAGCCCGGCCCGTAGCCCGAGCACGAAGACATGATCGGCCTCGAGACCTCCGGCCATGTCGAGCGCCAGCACCTGGACCTCGTCGGTGCAGCCCAGCTCCGGCTCCTCGCGCTCGTGCAACCCATACTCGGCCACCGCCGCGATCGAGCGGGCGAACTCACGAGCCGTCGCCTGCGGCTTGCGTGCGACATGGGCGGCGGCCAGCTCACCGAACCGGGCCAGCGCGCGTAGCCGCTCGACCACGTCCGCCTGAGCGGCGAACAGCTGTTGTCGGCGCAATCCGAGTCGCTCGATCAATCGATGCACATACAGGTCCGGGCGCATCGTGTCGATGTGCGAGACGGATGACCGGTACAGCTTCAGGAACGCCCGGATCCGCTCCCTGGCCTCCGGCGGCACCTGCGGCGACTCGATCGCAGCCGCCAGGGCGGCGACCATGTCGAGCTTGCGGCGCCGCGCGATCTGGGTGCAGCGGGCAATGTCGATCGACCGCAGCTCGATCGGCGCGCGGGCAAGCGCCCGCACAACTGCCGGGGCATCGCCCGGGTCAGCCAGCAGACGCAGCCACGCCAGCAGGTCCCGGACCTCGGCTCGCTGGAAGAACGCCGCGTCGCCGACGAGCCGGTGCGGAACGGTCCGCTCCTCGAGCGCGACTGAGACCGCCTGTCCCTCACGCGCAACCTCGGCGACGATCACCGCGATCCGTCCCGGCTCGACCTGTTCCCGGGCCACGAGCCGCTCGATCTCTGCGGCGACAGCCTGCGCCTGCGCGCGTTCGCTCTCACAGCGCCAGAACTCGACCACGCCTGCCGCTGCCGCCGCCTGATCTGGGGCCGGCTCGGCGGCGGCCACCCTCGACAGCCCTGCAGCGGCGAATGCTGCGTCGCTGACGGCGGTTGCGCAGCGATACGAGCTGAGCAGCCGCACAACCCGTGTCCCGGGCACGTCGAACGCGTCCAGCCGCGCCGCGCCGGCGCCACGGAACCGCCACAGCGCGGCAAGCGGGTCACCGGTCACGGTGAGTGCCCCCGCCGCCACCGCCCGCGCCAGCGTCGACGGGCCGAGGTCAAGCTCCTGCGCGTCGTCGATCAGGACATGGTGAATCGGCCGGCGAGTGGCGGGCTGGTCTGCGAGCAACTTGATCGCGGCGTGGACCAGATCGCCCGCGTCGCAAGCCGCCAGCTGACGCACCATGCGATCGTGTGCCTCGAAGATCGCTGCGAACTCGCGCTCGCGCGGGCTCCCCTGCGCCTTTGCCCAGGCCGCGAATTGATCAGCGCTGACGAGCTCCGCTTTGAGCCGGTCGATCCTGCGCACGAAGTTGCCGAGCAGCGCGCCCGAGTTCCCGCCGATGTCGTGGTGCTGGAGTGGCAGCTCGTCGATCCGCTCCGCCAGCATCGCCAGCCGGTCGCCTGCGCTCAGCGTCGCGTCGAGTAGATCAGGGCGGCTGCCGGCCCGCCGCAGCACCACCGCCGCGAGCTGTGCGGGCGTGCAGACGACCAGCTCGCTGTAGCCATCGCGCAGCTCGACCTCCAGTACCGCGCGTGCCGCGTCGGCTCGAGCGGCCGACGGCGTCAGCAGCACGATCCGCTCGGGCAGCGTGCCCTGCTCGACCAGCCAGCGGTAGCGGTCGACGATCAACCGGGTCTTGCCGCTGCCTGCCGCTCCGAGGATCAGGAGCGGGCTGCCGCTGTGGGCGATCAGCGTCTCCGGAGCGTTGGCGGTCAGCGGCGTGTCGAGCACCTGGTGTTCCTGTCCGTGAGTCCTGCCGGCGGCACTCATGCAAGCATAGGGTCGGATGCACGACTCGAGCGCCAAGACACCGGCCGACTGGCTGGCCGCCTGCCGCCGCGCGGTCGAGTCGATGAGTTTGATGTTTGCAGCGCGGGCCACGACGGCCGAGCGCGCCCTTGAGACCGGGACGACCGGAAGCGGCGGCGACAGCACACTGGAGATCGATGAGGAGGCGGAGACGATCGTCTTCCGCGAGCTGCAACGACTGCACGACGAAGGTCACCGGTTCAGCGCAATTTCGGAGGAGCGCGGCGACGCCGACTTCGGCGGAGGCCGGCTGCTGGTCGTGATCGACCCGATCGATGGCTCGCTGAACGCCAAGCGTGGCCTTGCGCACCACGCGCTGTCGCTGGCCGTCGCCTCGGGCACGACGATGGCAGCGGTCGAGTTCGGCTATGTCTACGACTTCGGCACCGGCGAGGAGTGGTGGGCTCAGCTCGGCGGGGGGGCCTTCCTCAACGGGCAGCCGTTGGACAGGGAGCTTGGCGAGCGTCGCAGCGCCGACGGCCGCCTCGAGCTGCTCGGGATCGAGTCCGCTGATCCCCGCTGGCTGAAGGGCTCGATCGACCTGCTGGTCGAATACGCCTACCGGCTTCGGGCGCTCGGGGCGTTGGCTCCCTCGCTCTGCCAGGTCGCGGCCTGTCGCTTCGACGGGCTCGTGTCGCTGCGTGGTTGTCGCGCCGTCGACGTCGCCGCGGCACAGCTGATCGTGCGCGAGGCCGGGGGCCGTATCGGTTTCCCCGCATTCGAAGATCCGCTGGACGCGCCTCTCGATCTCGTCCCGCGCTCGCCGATCGTGGCAGCGCGTACGCCCTCGACGCTGGCCGAGCTGGAGGCGATATGCCGACCCCGGTGATCGACTGGATCGTGGTCGAGTGGATCGCGGGACACCTTGCCCGAAGCGGTCAGGCCCCGGACCCGCAGATCGACCTCGCCCCGATCACGGCCGACGCGCGCGAGCGTGTGGTCGCCTACACGGGCCTGATTCCCGCTGGCCCGCTGCCGCCTGCTGAAGGGCTGAGCCGTCGCGAGTGGGTCGCCACCAACGTCGCCTCCACGCGGGCGCTGATCGAACCGGTGCTCGAACGGATCACCGCACAGCTTGGATCGGTGAAGCCGGCCTCACAGCTCTGGCTCGGGGTCGCCGGCAGCACGGAGGTTGGCGTGCTGCTCGGTTACATGGCCCAGCGGGTACTGGGGCAGTACGAGTTCGTGCTGCTCCCGGAGCACTCGGACGATCGGCCCCCACGGCTGCTGTTCGTGCTGCCCAACCTGGGAGCGGCGATCGCCCGATTCGAAGCCGACGAGCGCGAGTTCGTCACCTGGGTGGCGCTGCACGAGGTCACCCACGCGGTCCAGTTCGGCGGCGTTCCGTGGCTGCAGGATCACCTCGCCGGGCTGATCCGCGAGCTGCTGGCGAGCGCCGAGGCGCGCCTGGCCACGCGCCGGGGCTTTCATCTCCCGAGCCGCGCCGCGGTGCAGCGGTTCGGCCGCGCCGTGCTCAGGGCTGACGTGATCGGGATGGTCGCGTCCGAACCGGAACGAGCTGCAATCGATCGCATGCAGGCCGTGATGGCTGTGATCGAGGGGCACGCCGAGCATGTGATGGATGCTGTGGCTCCGGAGCTGCTGC
Source organism: uncultured Actinomycetota bacterium (assembly GCA_963790635.1). Lineage (GTDB taxonomy): Bacteria > Actinomycetota > Thermoleophilia > Solirubrobacterales > Solirubrobacteraceae > Palsa-465. Next base: position 652,654 of record CAWBPJ010000007.1, read on the forward strand.
CGTCACTGCCGGAGCTGCGGCGTGCGCTCGACGAGCGCCGCAAGATCCAGTCACCGCTGAACCGGCTGATCGGTCGCCTGCTCGGCCTCGAGATGAAGCTCAAGCAGTATGAGCGCGGCAAGATCTTCTGTGACGAGGTTGCGCGCGTGGCCGGAGCCGAGGGTCTGCGCCACCTGTTCTCAGCTCCGGCGGCGTTGCCGACACTGGCGGAGATCGAGGACCCGGCCAGATGGCTGACGCGGACCGGGCTGGCACCGGCGCGGTTGCAGGGCTAGCGCCACCCGAGCATCAGCTCACGCAGCCACGCCGACGCGCGCGCGCAGCGCCTCCACGCGTTCCAGCACCGGCGCCGCTCGCAGCGGGACGAGCGTGAGCGATGCGGAGTCGAGCAGCGGCTCGGCTTCGCTGCCGCGTCCGTGGTCGATGAGCCACGCGGCAAGGTCGGTCTGGGTCACAGCGATCCAGTACGGATAACCGAGCGTGGTGAAGCGGGCGATCGCCTCCCTGAGGGAGGATCCGTCGTCATCCACATCCTCGCCGGCCGCGATCGCCACCAGCGCGCTGCCCCTGCTCAGGTGGGCGTGCAGATAGGGCGGCACCAGCCCACGTGGCCGCCCGGACAGCAGTGCCAGGACAGACCGCGCGTCATCCAGCCGATCGGCCGCGAGCGCCGCTGCCAGCGCGTAGGGCCACATGATCCGGACGCTGTCGTGAGCGGCGCTCAGCAGCTCAATCGTGCTCATCAGGTTCGTCAGTCCCAGTTCCAGCGCGTCGTCAGGCCTTCGCTCCGCCAGGTTGATCCCGATCTGCACCGCGGCATACATCACGCTGTTCTCAGGGTCGTCGCTGTCCTTCCAGGCGTCGAGCTGCCCGAAACAGGCCAGCGCCGAGTCAACGTCTCCGCGCCGCAACATCAACTCCGACAGATGCTGCCGCAGAAACTCCTTCCCTGGGCGCTGCTCATTGCCGTCCAGCAACTCATGGCCGAGCTGCTCTGCCTGCTCCCAGCGGCCCGCCAAGATGTCCACGTACATGAGGTTCCCGGCGCTGATGCTTTCGCTGATGCGCTGTCCGCGGCGCTGCGCCACCGCCAGTGCCGCGTCGAGGTACTCGCTGGCGCCGGGGAGATCCCAAAGCATGCAGGTGTTCCCGGCGTTGATCAGCGCTCGACCCAGGATCTCAGGCACGTCGTTGCGCTCCGCGATGTCGATCGCCGCGGCAAAATTGAAGGCAGCCTCCTGCGGCCTGCCCGCATACTGCAGCGCCACCGCGTGTGAAACCAGCGCGTCGGCCATCAGCCGCGGATCACCGAGCGCCTGCGCCGCGGTCAGCGCCGCCTCCAGTGGCCGCTGAGCTTCCGCGTACTCCCCTCGCAGGGCGTGCAGTTGACCGAGCCTCGAGTTGAGCTGGGCGAGATCCGGGTCGTACGGATCGTCGCTTAGCGCTTCGACCGCGGCCTTGACGAGCTGGATCGCCTCCTCGACCCGCCCGAGCAGGAAGAGCGCCCTGCTCAGCGGCGTCACGACTCGCACACTTTCCCGCTCCAGACCGGCGCTCGCATGCGCTGCAGCGACCCGCTCGAGGATTGCCACCGCCTCCTCGAGCTGACCCGAGCTGAGCGCAATCTCCCCTGCCAGCGCGCCGAGCTCGGCCCGTTCGCGTTCGTCACTGCTCAGCTCACTGGCCTGTAGGCACAGACGCTGGGCAACCTCCAGAGCCCCGACACTGCGTGCATGCATGCCGGCACGTCGCAGGGCGTCAACCGTCGACACCCTCAACGCCTCCGCATCGTCGTCCTCGCCCGCCGCCTCGTAGGCCGCGACGTGGTGCGACGCGATCACCTCGGCGACCTCCTCGCCGTCGTTGGCGAACGCCCGTCGCAGATGCTCGGCCGCGGCCTGGTGCCGAACCTTGCGCTCGCGCCTTGACAGCAGCTCGTACGCGACGTTGCGCAGCAGACCCTGCGCATACGTGTACTGGCCGCGGTCAGGTGAGAGTGGGTCAGCACGCACCATCAGCACCTGTTTGCGTGCGAGCCCTGCGAGCGCGGCATCGAGCTCGTCGTCGGGCAACTCGACCAGCGCCGCCGCCGCCTGGCGCGGAAACGATCCGCCGAACACGGACATCGCCTTGACCACCGCCCGCTCGGTCGCGTCGAGCGCGTCGATGCGCGCCGCCAGCAGGGCGTTCAGCGTAGCCGGCACCTCCAGCTCACCCAGCTCGCCGGCGAGCTTCAGACGGCCGTCGTCGCCCACAGCCACCGCGCCGCGGTCGAGCAGCGACCTCACCGTCTCGATCGCATACAGCGGAACGCCCTGTGCCCGGTCCACGATCTGCTCGACGGCGTCGATCGGCAGGCCATCCACGAGGCCCAAGACCAGGTCCCGCATGGCCCCAGCGTCGAGCGGCTCGAGCTGCAGGATCGTCGCCCCTCGCCGCCCGACCGGCCAGCCGTCATTGGCCGCCGCCAACTCCGGGCGTGCCAGGACGATCACGAAGATCGGCAGTGCGGCCGACCAGTCGACCAGTTGCTCGATGAACTGCAGCAGACCGGCGTCCGCCCGTTGCATGTCCTCGAACACCATCACCACCGGCTCGTGCGCTGCCAGTCGCTCGAAGAACATGCGCCAGCCGGCGAACAGCTCCGCCTGACCCAGACCGCTCTCGGTGATGCCGAGCAGCGCGCCAAGCCGCGACGCCATGAACTCACGGTCAGCCGCGTCCTCTACCCACTCATCCAGGCCGGCGGTCAGCTTCGCCGAGACCTCCTCGTCAGATGCGTCCTCCGGGATGCCGAAACGCTGACGCACCATCTCCGAGAGCGCCCAGTAGGTGACCCCATCGCCGTGCGCGAGGCAGTGGCCGGTATGCCAGAGAAACAGGTCGACCAGACCGTCGGTGTAGTTGCTCAGTTCCTGCACAAGCCGCGACTTACCGACCCCGGCGTCCCCGGAGATCGCCACCAACCGCGCGACACTGCGGTCGAGTGCGCCATGGAACAGGTCCTTCAACAGCCGCAGATCAGGATCGCGACCGCTGAACGGCGCCTCGAAGCCGGCGTCGCGCCCACGTCCGCCGGGCCCCGCCACGACCCTGATGGCACGCCAGAGGCGCAGCGGTTCGGCCTTGCCCCTGACCGCGTGCATACCGGCATCCTCGAACTGGATGCCGCCGGAGGCAACGCGGTACGTGGTCTCGTCAACGAGCAGCGTTCCGGGTCCGGCCGCCGACTGCACCCGCGAGGCGGTGTTGACACTGTCACCTACGACGATCCCCTCCCGCGGGTCCTCGATCGCGGCCGCCTGTCCGGTTACGACCCCGGCTCGCGCGCGCAACTGCTCGGCACCCACCTCATGGCCAAGGACGCTTACAGCGTCGACGATCTCGAGCCCCGCGCGCACCGCACGTTCGGCGTCGTCCTCGAGTGCGGTGGGCGCGCCCCAGACCGCCATCACCGCGTCGCCGATGAACTTCTCGACGACACCGCCGTAGCGCTCAACGATCGTCCGCGCGATTGTGAAGTAGCGGCCCAGCAACTCGCGGACATCCTCGGCGTCGCGCGACTCCGACAGCGCCGTGAAGCCGACGAGGTCCACGAACAGGACCGAGACCAGCCGCAGCTCGGGCTCTGGCTGAGCACGTCGCGGCCTGCCCGGGTCAACCGCCTTCCTGCCGTCCGCCGTCACGTTCGCGGCAGCGGCCGCGCCGGCGGAGACCGCCACGCCGACCAGTGGCGAGCCGCATTCGCCACAGAACCGTTGCCCGGCCGGGTGCTCGGTGCCGCACTCGGCGCAGCGGAGCGTCAGCGCCGCGCCGCACTCGACACAGAACTTGGCGCTATCGGAAACCTCTGTTTGGCAGGTCGGACAGAGCACGGATCTCCCTCAAGAGTTGGCCAAACAGCCTACAGCGAGCGTTCGAAGCTCGGGAGCTTCGAAATCTGAGGAAGTTCTTAGCAAAATCCCAACCGTACGCTAATATTGACGACGCAACGACTTCCCTCGCAGCCCGTCAGGAGAACGGCGCCAGCGGGACAGGTTCGCCGGCCTCATAACCTCGCCGGCGGATGCAGCACCCTCTCCTCCCTCAGCCGCCGGGGCGTCACGAAGTGGCGCCCCGTCGGTCCTTAAGCGCTATGCAGAAGGCTCGTAGCGGCTGACATCGGCCGGCGGCGCCGCCGGCTCGGCGCCCTCCTCGAGCAGCCGCTCGTAGATCCGCATGCGCTTGACGATGCGGCCGCCCATCGCCTCGAGCCCGCGGTTCATGCTGTGGTTGGTCTCGAGGATCCAGCCGGGCTCGCCCCACTTGATCCGCGACTCCGCGGCCATGTCGAAGTTCTCGATGTACAGCTGCGCCGCGACGCCGGTGTGCTGGTACTCGGGCAGCACGCCGAGGAAGCCGACGCGGCAGCGGTCGATGATGCGCTTGCGGTTCAGGTAGTGCCACCAGCCGAGCGGCAGCACCCGGCCCTTCATCTTCTTGAGCACCTGGTTGATGTCGGGGATCGTGATCGCCGCCGCGACGACCTCCTTGCTCGTTCTCCGCGAGCATGAACCAGCGCTTGTCGAAGATCAGCCGGTACGTCGATCGCCAGGTCGGCGACGTCGTGGTCGTCGTAGCGGCTAGAACCCCAGTTCTTCGACCAGGCGGCGTTGTAGATCTTCTGGAACTCCTTCAGGTCACGGCCGAGCCGCCAGAACGACATCTTGCGGATGGTGATCCCGTGCCGGTCGTGCGCCCGCTGGGCCAGCTTCGGCAGGATCGGCAGCATCCGCTGCTCGCGATCGTCCGAGCCGCAGGTCCCAGTGGAACACGTCCATCGCCTTGACGAGGCCCGCCGCCTCGACCCGCTGCTGGTAGTAGGGCGGATGCCAGGGCTGGCGGATCATCGGCTCGCAGCTCGAAGCCCTCGATCAGGACGCCGCACTCCTCGTTGATCGATGAGGTCATAACGGGCCGATCATGCGGTCGCGGCCGTGCTGCCTTGAGCCAGTCTGCGGCCGCGTCGAGCAGCGCGTCGAGCATCTCCTGGTCGTCCTCGAACTCGAGGAACCCGAAGAAGCCCCAGCGGTTGCCGTGGAAGTCGTTGAAGTTGCGGTCGATACTGGGCGCTGATCGCGGCCGACCACACGCCCGTCGCGGCGTGCCAGGAAGAACTCGGCGTCGCCGTGCTTGAAGAACGGGTTGAGCTGCCGGCTTCAGGTACGCGTAGCGCTCGAGCTTCAGCGGCGGGATCCAGGGCGTACCCGCGTGCAGCCGGAACGGCAGCTCGACGAACTCGCGGCAGATCGTCACGACCCCGGACCGGCGTGACCTGCAGTGCTCCCGAAGCGGCATGACGCGGGAACGTATCATGGGACTCATGCCAACGAGAGACCAGGTCACCGAGGCGCTGCGCGAGCGTCATCGACCCAGAACTGCACAAGGACATCGTCACGCTCGAGATGGTCCGCTCGATCGACGTCCACCCCAACGGCGTCGTCGACGTGACCGTCTCGCTGACGACCCCCGGCTGCCCGATCCGCGACCACTTCCAGAACCGCTGTCGACGAGGCGATCCGCGCGCTCGACGGCGTCATCGGCGTCAACATCAGCTTCGACGTCCTCTCCGACGCTGAGAAGCAGGCGCTGCGCCAGAAGCTCGGCCGCGGCTCGCTGCCCGAGGGCGCGCTCGCGCAGGTCCAGAACGTGATCTGCGTCGGCTCCGGCAAGGGCGGCGTCGGCAAGTCGAGCGTCACCGCCAACCTCGCCGCTGCGCTGGCGGCGCAGGGCAAGCAGGTCGGCGTGATGGACGCCGACGTCTGGGGCTACTCGCAGCCGCGCATGTTCGGCCTCAGCGGCGAGCGCGCGAAGGTCAACGGCAGCCGCAAGATCGTCCCGCTCGACGGCGGCGACGGCATCAAGGTCGTCTCGATCGGCTTCTTCATCGAGCAGGACGCGGCCGTCGTCTGGCGCGGCCCGATGCTGCACAAGGCGCTGCAGCAGTTCCTCGAGGACGTCGACTGGGGCGCGCTCGACTACCTGCTGATCGACCTGCCGCCGGGCACCGGCGACGTCTCGATGACGCTCTCCCAGCTGCTGCCGCAGGCCAAGTTCCTGATCGTCACGACGCCGCAGGCGGTGGCGCAGAAGGTCGCCAGGCGCTCGGCCGACATGGCGGACAAGCTGAAGCTCGAGGTCGCCGGCGTGATCGAGAACATGGCCGGCTTCACCACCCCGGGCGGCGAGAGCTTCCCGATCTTCGGCGAGGGCGGCGGCCAGCTGCTCGCCGAGGAGCTGCGAGGTGCCGCTGCTGGGCCAGGTGCCGCTGACGATGTCGCTGCGCGAGCAGTCAGACAGCGGCCTGCCGGTCGTGCTCGCCGACCCGCAGGACGCGGCCGCTCAGGCGATCAACGCGATCGCGAAGCGGCTGATCGCGATGACCCCGGTCGAGCTGCCGATGATGGCGGCCGAGCCGGAACCGCCGGCTGCCGCACCGAAGCCGGTCGGCATGTCGCTGCCGATGGCCTAGCCTCGCGGCGCTCTAACGATTTCTGTAGTACTCCGCGTTGATCACCGTGAACTTCTGCCACTCGTCCGGCAGCTGATCCTCGGCGAAGCACGCATCGACCGGGCAGGCCTCGACGCAGGCGTCGCAGTCGATGCACTCCTCGGCATCGATGTAGAGCAGCTCGACCGTGTCGTAATCGGGCTCGTCCGGCGTCGGGTGGATGCAGTCGACCGGACAAACCTCGACGCATGAGTTGTCCTTGGTCCCGATGCACGGCTCGGCGATCACGTAGGCCATATGTTTCGATTCTTCCTGTCTCTCGGTGACGACTGGAAACGCGGAGGCCCGATTGTACGGATCATTCGCCGGCGTTGACCGGGCGCCCGTAACGCCTCCGACGGGCCAAATGCGTGCCGGAGCATGTATTTGGCTCATCACTCGAGTCCACGGACATCCGAGCTCAGCTCGGTAGCCTGTCGGCAGAACCGACCTGATCCGGGAGAAGCAGATGCCTGTTTACGACGAAGTCCAGTCCGGCCTCGAGGGCATCGTCGCGTTCGCGACTGAGATCGCCGAGCCCGATCGCGACGGCGACGCTCTGCGCTACCGCGGAGTCGACATCGAGGAGCTCGTCGGCAAGGTGCCGTTCGAACAGGTCTGGGGACTGCTGGTCGATGACAGTCTGCTGCCCGGCCTCCAGCCCGCGGCCCCGTACGGCCTCAACGTGCACTCGGGCGATCCCCGCGCGGACATGCAGGCCGGACTGGCGGCGCTGGGTCCGCAGTGGGGCTTCAGACCCGTGCTCGACATCACCGAAGAGCAGGCGCGCGACGACCTTGCGCGGGCGTCGGTGATGGCGCTGTCATTCGTCGCGCAGTCGGCCCGCGGGTTCGGCAGGCCACCGGTGCCCCAGAGCGAGATCGACCAGTCGGGCTCGATCGCCGAGCGCTTCCTGATGCGTTGGCGTGGTGAGGCCGACCCCCGCCACGTGCGCGCGATCGACGCCTACTGGACGGCTGCGGCCGAGCACGGCATGAGCTCCTCGACCTTCACGGCGCGCGTGATCACCTCGACCGGGGCCGACGTCGCGGCTGCGCTCTCGGCCGCGGTGGGCGCACTCTCGGGCCCGCTGCACGGTGGCGCCCCGGCCCGCGTCAAGCAACAGCTCGACGAGGTCGAGGCGGCCGGCGATGCGAGGCAGTGGGTCAGCGACCGCCTCGATGCCGGCGAGCGGATCATGGGCTTCGGCCATCGCGTATACCGGGCCGAGGATCCGCGGGCACGCCTGTTGCGCCGGATCATGCACGAGCTCGGATCGCCACGGATCGAGGTAGCCGAGGCGCTCGAGCGCGCGGCGCTGGAGGAGCTGCAGGCCCGCCGCCCCGACCGCATCCTCGCCACCAACATCGAGTTCTGGGCGGCGGTTGTGCTCGACTTCGCCGACGTTCCGCCGGCGCTGTACACGCCGATGTTCGGCTGCGCGCGCGTCGCCGGCTGGTCGGCGCACATCCTCGAGCAGAAGCGCGAGCGGCGCATGATCCGCCCGAGCGCGCTTTACGTAGGCTCGCCTCCGCGCCCCCTCTCGAGCCTCCCGGGACACGAAGGAGTCGTTGGCAGGAGCTGACGGCACAAGCCTGCTTCGTGACCCACACCCCCGGCTGCTGCGCCGCTGCGCCAGCAGCCGGGCCACACCGGTAGCCTCGACCACCGATGCGGGTCCTGGTGTTCTCATGGGAGTACCCGCCCGTGATCGAGGGCGGCCTGGGACGGCATGTGCGAAAGCTCTCCGAGCAGCTCGCCGCCCAGGGCGCCGAGCTGCATGTGCTCACCCGTGGCGGCGGCCAGCTGCCGGCCGACGAATGCCGCCGCGGGGTCAACATCCATCGGGTGGCAGAGTCGCCGTTCCCCACCGACATCGAGGCCTTCCTCCAATGGGTTACCTCGATGAACCAGGACATGGCCACGCGCGGTGCCGAGCTCGGCGAGCGCTTCGAGTTCGACCTCGTGCACTCGCACGACTGGCTCGTTGCCGACGCGGCCGAGCGCGTTGCGCGCAACTGCGGCGCGCCGTGGCTGGTCACGATTCACGCGACCGAATACGGGCGCCACCAGGGCTGGGTTCAGAACCATCCGCAGAACCAGATCCACGCCGCCGAGCAGCAGATGGCGCGCAGCGCCGACCATCTGATCACCTGCTCGGACTACATGGCCGGCCACGTCACCCAGATCTTCGGGGTCTCGAAGCAGAAGCTCACCGCGATCCCGAACGGAATCGACCCGGCCGACCTGGTTGCCGCCTCCGGGCCTGAGCTGGTGCGGCTGCGGGCACGCTACGCCGCACCTGATGAACAGCTGGTGCTGCTGGTCGGCAGGCTCGTGTTCGAAAAGGGCTTTCACCTGGCGTTGCAGGCACTCGCACCGATCGCGCAGCGCGACGGGCGCCTGCGCTTCATCGTCGCCGGCACCGGCACTGCCGCGGACGCGCTGAGGGCGCAGGCGGACGAGCTGGGGCTGAGCGAGTACGGCTCGTTCATCGGCTGGGCCGGCGACGATCTGCTGCATTCGCTGTACCGAGTCGCTGATCTCTGCATCGTGCCGTCGATCTATGAGCCTTTTGGGCTGGTCGCGCTGGAGGCGATGGCGTCGGGCTGCCTGTGCGTGGTGGCGGACACCGGCGGGCTGCGTGAGGTGGTGCCGGCCGGTGGCACCGTCGGATTGCGCTTCCGCTCTGACGACGCGGACGCGCTGCGCGAGATCGTCGAGCGCGTCCTGACAGACGAGCTCGAACGCGCTCAGCTGGTTGCCGAAGCGCGCGAGCATATCCTGCGGTTCGACTGGTCAGAGGTCGCGCGCCGCACGCTGAGCTTGTACGGCGCGCTCACGACGCGCCCGCATGCGCTGTCCTGAGCCGGATCGTCGCCCGGCCCTCCCATGAAAAGAGGGCCCGGCAAAGCGTGCCGGGCCCTCGAACTGCAGTCGCTTGGTCAGCTCTTACATCATTCCCGACATGTCCGGCATGCCGCCACCGGCGGGCGCCGCATCCTTGTCCGGGACCTCGGCGATGATCGCCTCGGTGGTGAGGATGTTCTTCGCGATCGACGCGGCGTTCTGCAGCGCGGAGCGCGTGACCATGGCCGGATCGATGATGCCCTCGGTGATCAGGTTCACAATCTCGCCGCTGGCGGCGTTGAGGCCGTGGTCCTTCTTGGCCTTGCGGACCTCGTTGACGATGACCGAGCCCTCGAGGCCGGCGTTCTCCGAGATCTGACGGAGCGGCTCCTCGAGCGCGCGGTGGACGATCTTCGCACCGGTCTGCTCGTCGTCATCGCCGACGACCTCGATGTCGAGCGCCTTCTGAGCGACCAGGAGAGCGGTGCCACCGCCCGCCACGATGCCCTCCTCGAGGGCGGCGCGGGTGGCCTGCAGCGCGTCCTCGACGCGGTGCTTCTTCTCCTTCATCTCGGTCTCAGTGGCAGCGCCGACCTTGACCACGGCAACGCCGCCGGACAGCTTGGCGAGACGCTCCTGGAGCTTCTCCCGGTCGAAGTCCGAGTCGGTGTTCTCGATCTCGTTCTTGATCTGGTTGATTCGACCCTTGATCCCGCTGCTGTCGCCGGCACCATCGACGATCGTCGTGGTGTCCTTGGCGACCACGACGCGACGGGCGCGACCGAGCTGCGAGATCTGAGTGTTCTCGAGCTTGAGCCCCATCTCCTCGGTGATCACCTCGGCACCGGTGAGGATCGCGATGTCCTCGAGCATGCGCTTACGGCGGTCGCCGAATCCCGGCGCCTTGACGGCTACGCCGGTGAAGGTGCCGCGCAGCTTGTTGACAACCAGCGTCGCGAGCGACTCGCCCTCGACGTCCTCAGCGATGATCAGCAGCGGCTTGCCGCTCTGGATCGTCTGCTCGAGGATCGGCAGGATGTCACGCACCGAGCCGATCTTCGAATTGGCGATGAGGATGTAGGGATCCTCGAGCACCGCCTCCATGCGGTCCTGGTCGGTGACCATGTAGGGCGAGATGTAGCCCTTGTCGAACTGCATGCCCTCGGTGAACTCGAGGTCCATGCCGAAGGTCTGACCCTCCTCGACGTTGACCACGCCGTCCTTACCGACCTTGTCGATCGCGTCTGCGATCACGTCGCCGATCTCCTCGTCGCCGGCTGAGATCGTCGCGACGCGCGCGATCTGATCCTTGCCCGAGACCGGGGTCGACTGCTTGGCGATGTTCTCGACGACCTGATCGACGGCCTTCTCGATGCCGCGCTTGAGCGCGAGCGGGTTGGCACCCGCAGCGACGTTCTTCAGACCCTGGCGAACGATCGCCTGGGCGAGCACGGTCGCCGTGGTGGTGCCGTCGCCTGCCACGTCGTTGGTCGCGGTCGCGACCTCACGGACGAGCTGTGCACCCTGATTCTGGAAGACGTCCTCGACGTCGATCTCACGAGCGATGGTGACACCGTCGTTGGTGATCGTCGGGGCGCCGAACTTCTTGTCGATCACGACGTAACGACCCTTGGGGCCGAGCGTGACCTTGACCGCGTTGGCGACCACATCGACGCCGGCCTGCAGCGCGTTGCGGGCGTCCGCGTCGTACTTCAGTTCCTTGTGAGCCATGTGTTTCTCAGTTCTCCTAAGCGCGTGGTCTTACTGGACCTTGGCCAGCACGTCGGACTCGCGCAGGACCAGCAGATCCTCGCCCTCGACCTTGATCTCCGTGCCGCCGTACTTGCTGTAGAGCACCTCGTCGCCGACTTCGACGTCGAGCGGGGTGCGCTTGCCGGTGTCCTCATTGACCTTGCCGTCGCCGACGGCCAGGACCTTGCCCTTCTGGGGCTTCTCCTTGGCGGTGTCGGGGAGCACGATGCCGCTGACGGTCGTCTCCTCCTCCTCGATCGCACGCACGATCAGGCGGTCGCCAAGGGGCTTGAGCTTGATAGCCATCTATACAGCCTCCGGGTTTATCCCTTGAGATTGATGGGTGCCTGGCACTCTCGGTCGAGAGTGCCAACTGACCGCCACTATAGCCGTTCCGTTAAGACAATTGGCACTCTGGTGTTAAGAGTGCCAAAAGTCCAGGGAGCGGCGGTCAGTTGTTGGCGCCGCCGAGCCCGTGGAAGCGATCGCGCAATTCCGGTGGGTTCTCGATGATCTGCGAGAACCGGACGACGGTCACGGTGTCATCCATCGCAACCTTGCGTCCGTAGATCTGCTCGAGGAAGTGGACCATCTCGTCGACGCGACGGAACTCTGGGTTGTCGTGCTCGATGTCGCGCGGTGAGAGCTCCTGGACGCGCTTGACCTCGACCTGATCGATCACCGCGTTGAAGATCTTCTCGCGGGGTGAGTGCTGGTAGCCGATCGTGACCACGACACAGTCGTTCTTGCGGTATTTGTGTGACTTGTCGCCGAGCCGGATCGTCGCGGTTTTGCGACCGCGCCGGAGCTGGTCGGCGAACACGGACGAGTAGAAGTTGAGGACGCGCACGTGCGCAGCCTACCGATCCACGGAGCGGCGCGAGATGGCCCGTGCGACGACCTCTCGCTCGCCCGGAAAGGTCAGTGCCGTGACCGCCGTCGTGAGCGGCATCCAGCGCGCCTCCTCGACCTCGTGGTCGTGATCGGCGGTGTCGCCCTCGCGGTATTCGAACAGGAAGAACTCGACGCGTTTGGCGATCGGTCGTCCACGACGCTCGTAGCCGTACGCGATCGTCCCGAGCGACTCGATCAGCTCGCCTGAGACGCCCGACTCCTCACGCACCTCGCGCGCCGCAGCCTGCTCGGACGACTCGCCCGGCTCGGGATGTCCCTTCGGCAGGCCGAGCACGCGAACCCCGCCGGCCCCACGCCGAGTCGGGACGATCACGACGACATCGTCCCCACGAACGACGACGCCTCCTGCCGAGAACTCGGGATCGTCTGCGCCGTCAGTAGACATACCCCTCCAGTGCCTGGGGACCGTGGACGGTCAACCGCCCTCGTCCCTGTGTTATCACCCCGGAGCGTTCGAGCGTCGCCAGGAAGCGGCTGGCCGATTCCCGTGAGGTTCCCGCCAGCTTGGCCAGGTCGGCCTGCGTCAGCGTGATCACGACGTCGCCTTCGCCGGGGTTGCCGTCGCGTGCGGCGCCGACCATCTGCGCCAGCACCGCCGCCACGCGACTCTGCACCGTCTGGAACGACTGCCGCGCGAGCCGCTCGTTGGTGGCGCGGAGGCGTTGAGCCAGCGCGATCGTCAGCTTCACGCCGATCTCTGGACGTTCGCCCAGCAGCCGCTGCATGTCGCGCCCGGGGATTGCCAGCACCTCCGTGTCCTCGATCACGTCGACCGTGGCTGACCGGGGCTCGTCATCGAACATCGCGAGCTCGCCGAAGATGTCGCCTGCCACGAAGTGCGCCAGCGTGATCGAGCGGCCGTCCGGATGCTGGCGAATCGCACGGGCCACACCGCTGCGCAGGACGTAGCAGGTGTCGCCGGTATCGCCCTCACGGAAGATGACCTCGCCGGCAGCGAAGCGTCGCGGCACCGAGACGTCCGACACGCTCGCCAGGTCCGGCTCCGAAAGCCCGGCGAACACGGGCACATGGCTGAGCAACAGCGTCAGATCCTGCATACCGCAGCAGCGTATAGATCACCGCAGGCTCAGGAGCCGTCGAGAGCCTGCTCGCGGCGCCGCTGACGCAACCACACCCATAGCCACATCAGCAACGCCGCGACCAGGGTCAGTGGGATCAGCGCCGCCAGCACGATCACCGCAACACCCGCCGAGACCACCAGCACTCGCAGCGCGTCGTGCGCGGCGCGTCCGATCGTGAACCCCGCGGAGCGAGCGACCGGGACCACCGGCAGACCGCTCTGGTTGATCTGGACGCTCACGTGGCTGTAGCTGATCCGGTGCTGCAGCGTGTGCAGCACCGACCGCCAGCCGGCGATCTGGTTCTCAGCCGTCTTGATCTGCGCCTCGATGCTGTCGATCGCCGTCTCGCTGTCCGCAGTCTGAAGCTGCTTGAGCAGAGAAGTTCGCAGCGCCTGCGCATCGGCCAGCTTCTGCTGGTCGTTGCCGTAGCGGCTGCTGACGTTCTGGCTGTTGTCGCTGCGCGAGGTCAGAGCCGCGAAGTGCAACCGCGACAGCTGCGTCATCGCACTCTGCAGGTTGCCCGTCGGGATGCTCAGCGTGAAGCTCGCGTAGCCGCCGCCTGAGCTCCTGGTCGCTGCTGTGACGTGCGAGCTCTGGACGGTCCCGTGCTGGGCGGCGACCACATCGATGATCTCCTGCGCAACCTGGTTGACGTGCGCGTTCGGTGTCGACAGGGTTATCTGAGCCGATCGGATCTGCTTGGCGCCAGGGACGCTCGGCGCCGCAAGCGAGGCTGCCGAATGCAGCGGCGCAGCCTGCGCCGGTTGACCGGCCGACGAGGTCGAGACTGCACCGTAGGTCGATGTCGAGCCGGTCGTGCCCGCGGCGCCGTTGACCGCCTCGTGCGTTCGTGCCTGATCCGCGCCGAGGCTCGCCGGAGCCGGCCCGCCCGAACCCAGGTCCGGGACGATCACCGCCGCGGCCACCGCGCCCGCCACAACCAGCGCGGCCGGCGCCGCCGCCCAGCGGGGCGGCGGGCGCCACCAGCGGCGACGATCCGCTCGGCCGGCGGCAGCGGCCGGCTCCGGCGCGAACCGGCGCGCCACGCGCGCGTCCAGCTCAAGCGCGAACTCCTCGCTCGGGAACTCGCGCACACCGGCGACGAGCAACGCAACGTCGGAGTGGTCATCCTGGTCAAACGCGATGTCGTCAAACGGGTGCATTGACAGCACTCCTCAGTTTCTGGACCGCACGGTGCAGCAGCGTGCCGGCGTTGGACTCGCTGACGCCGAGCACGGAGCCGAGCTCCGCGTTGCTGAGCCCGGCGTGGAACTTGAGCGAGATCAGCTCACGGTCGCGGGCCGACAGCGAGGCGAGCGCCGCTCGCACCGCGGCCCTGCGCAGCAACTGATCCTCATCGTCAGCCGGCTCCAGGGCAGCGTCGCTGACCGCCTCCGGATCGACCACCAGCGTCGCCAGCCGCCGGCGGCGGCGTAGCTCGTCGAGCGCTGCGTTACGCGCGATCCCGAACAGCCAGGCACGCTCCCCGCCACGTCTGCGATCGAACGTGTGGCGACGGCGATAGGCCCGTTCAAAGGCCAGTGCGGTTGCGTCCTCGGCCGCGGCCCGGTCGCGCAACAGCGTCAGCACGTACGCGTAGACATCGTCGCGGCTCGAGCGATAGAGCGCCTCGAACCGCTCCCAGCTCCCGCTCGTATCGACCCTTGCCGTCAGCACCCTCACACCCGTACTACGCCGCTTCCAAGCGTTCGTCACACACTGAGCCACATGCTCGTGTCGCCCTCAGGCACTGAGCGTCAGCCGCCGCGGCCCTTCCTGGAAGCCGTGCTCGCGCAGGGCCGGCGCCAGCGGTGAACTCAGCGCCGGCTCACCGTCGACCTTCTCGAGCGCGAGCTTGCGGACGCTACCGCGGCCTGCCAGCACGTGCGCGGCAAGCGCCGAGAGCGCCCGCTCGAGGCGCTCGCCGCCTGCCGGATCCTCGATATCGACCAGCGTCTGAAGGCCCTTCCCGCCTCGCTCGAGATACACCACGGGCTCGCCGCCGACCAGCACCACCTGGGCGCCGGCGACTCTGGCGGGACTCTTGAGGCCCTCGCGCTTGGGCCACGGGAGCGCCGCGCCGTAAGCCTGCGCCGGATCGATTGCGCTCAACACAACCACCTGCTCGGCGCCGGTGCGTCGCTCGCGCAGGCGCTCGACCGCGCCCGGCACCGCGAATTGGGCGCCGCCTAGGCCCTCGACGAAGTACCCGCGCCGTGCGATCCCCAGCACCTCGAGCTGCGTCAACTCCGAGTAGACCCCGGTGAAGCCGCCACTGACGCCCTCGGCCAGAACCTGCTCACGTGTGAGGACGCCGTAGCGCTCGATCAGCAGCTCGGCTCGTGCGCGCCGGGCCGCCGCGGGATCGGCGCGCTGACCGAGCAGCGGCGAGGTCAGCGACCACCTTCCCTGGACCTGAGCCGATGTCGAGCTGCCACGCCGTGAATAGCGTCCTCCACGGTTGGCGGATCGGCGGGCGTGGCTGCCAGGAGCCGCTGCGCCGAGCCGGCCGCCGGCCACGCTGAGCCGCGGCGCCCGCAGCGGCGCGAACGCATCGTTGGTCACCTCGCCGGCCCAGACCAGGTCCCACAACGCGTCCTGAAGCTCGGCGGCCGAGATCTCGGCGCCGGCGTCGACCAGCAGGTCGCTCCAGAACGCGGCCCCGCGTTCCAGGCGTTCGCGTAGCGCCACATGCACCGGCCCGGCGGGCGGCTCGCCCGCCGGTGGCTGACCCAGCAGCTGCACCTCCTCACGGAAGTACAGCGCAACTCGCCCCGAGCGTCCGAGCGCGCCGGCACCGAGCCAGACGACCTCGCCCGCCGCGCACAGCTGGTCCAACCACGCGGGCGAGTATGCGCCCGTGCGGCGCGGCAGCACCTCTCGCTCCCAGACCTCGACCGGCAGCGCCAACCCCTGCAGCGGCACCAGCACATCACGCAGGCGGTCGACACCAGCGCCTGTCGGCGGATGCCGATCGACCCCCTGCCAACTCGGCAGGAAGCGGGCCAGTGCGTTCGCCTCAACCGGTTCCACCTCCTTGCGCAGCGCCGCCAGCGACGCCCGCCGCAGCCGTCTGAGGACCTCGCGATGGCACCATTCGCGGCCGCTGCCGCCCGGGCGCAACTCGCCCTGGACCAGCTCTCCGTCGCGCTCGAGCACGGCCAGCGCGGTGCCGCAGTCGACGCCGTAACGCTCCCGCAACTCCGCGCCCGCGAACGGTCCATGGGTCGCCGCGTAGCGCCTGACCACCTGCATGAGCGCATCGGCCACATCAGCCAGGAACACCTCGGGCAGGCCACCGGGCGGAACGACTCCGAGCGCGTCGCGATACAGCCCGGCGTCGCCCGCATCGATCCAGCGCTGCTCGCCGGCGAGCCTCACCTTCACGGCCCGCCGCTCACCCGCCAGCGCGTCCAGCATCGGCGCCAGTTCCACCCCGGGGACAAGGCGGGCGCCGAGTTCGACCTCGCTCAGGTCCCCGAGCACCCTCAGCATGTCGTGCAACTGGTCACGCGTGGCGACCCGGCGATCGTCGGAGAGCCACTGCAGGTCTGCCTCGACGGCCGCCAGTGCGCCCGCGTCGATCAGGTCGCGCAGCTCCTCCTGGCCGAGCAGCTCACGCAGCAGGTCGCGGTCCAGGGAGAGCGCGGCCGCACGGCGTTCAGCATTGGGCGTATCGCCCTCGTACATGTAGGTTGCGACGTAGTCGAACAACAGCGAGGACGCCATCGGCGAGGCAACCGCGGTCTCGACCTCGACCAGCGAGAGCTCCCGGCGCTGCAACCTGCTCAGCAGCCGCACCAGCGCCGGCAGGTCGAAGACGTCCCGTAGGCACTCGCGGAAGGTCTCGAGCACGATCGGGAACTCGCCGTACTTCGCGGCCACCTCGAGCAGCGATTGCGACTTCAGCCGCTGCTGCCACAGCGGCGTACGGCGACCGGGATAGGCTCGCGGGATCAGCAGCGCGCGACCTGCGTTCTCACGGAAGCGCGCGCCGAACAGGGCACTTCCGGAGAGCTCGCTGACGACCAGGTCCTCGATTTCCTGCGGGTCGATCAGGACGAGCTCGGTGAGCCGGGCGAGGTCCAGATCCTCGGCGTCGGGCAGGTGCACGATGATGCCGTCGTCAGACCAGATCGCGTCGGCCTCGAGCTCCAGCTCGTCACGGATCCGCGCCGATAGCGCCAGCCCCCACGCGGCGTGGACACGACCGCCATAGGGAGACAGGACACACAGGCGCCAGTCACCGATCTCGTCGCGGAAGCGCTCGACAACGATCGCGGTGTCGCTGGGCACGACCCGCGTGGCGTCGCGCTGCTCGCGCAGGAACTCGACCAGGTTGCGTGCGGCGCGCCGGTCAAGGTCGAACTCGGACTCAAGGCTCTCCGGCTGCTGATCGACCGCCCAGCGGCTGAATGCGCCGATCGCCTCACCGAGTTCGCTCGGCCGGCCGACGCTATCGCCCTTCCAGAAGGGCACCGCGCCCGGCATCCCCGGCGCCGGCGTCACGATCACGCGGTCACGCCCGATCTCCTCGATCCGCCAGGTTGAGGCGCCCAGCAGGAAGGTCTGACCCGGGCGCGCCTCGTAGACCATCTCCTCATCGAACTCGCCCACACGACGCCCGTCCGGCAGCGTCACCAGGTAGTTGCCGCGATCGGGGATCGTGCCCGCATTGGTGACAGCCAGCTGGCGTGCCCCCGGCCGTGCCCGCAGCGTCCCCGCGATCCGGTCCCACACGATTCGTGGTCTCAGCTCGGCGAACTCTGACGACGGGTACCGTCCGTCGAGCATGTCGAGCACGTTCTCGAAGGAGGCACGCGTCAGCTCGGCGTAGGTGTGGGTGCGAGTGACGAGCGCATACAGCCGATCAACCGACACGACACCGTCTCCGCCCGGCTCCGCTCCCACGGCGCTCGCTTCGGCTGCGGCACAGATCGAGACGATCTGCTGGGCGAGCACATCAAGCGGGTTGCGGGGTACGACAGTGGTCTCGATCTGACCCTCGCGCATGCGCTTGGCGACGACTGCGCACTCGAGCAGATCCGCGCGGAACTTGGGGAAGATGCGGCCGCGGCTGACGTCGCCGACGTTGTGGCCGGCCCGGCCGATCCGCTGCAGACCGCGGGCGACCGACTTGGGCGATTCGACCTGGATCACAAGGTCGACCGCGCCCATGTCGATGCCGAGCTCCAGCGATGAGGTCGCGACCAGGCAGGGCAGCTCGCCGGCTTTCAGCAGCTCCTCGACGATCGTTCGCTCCTCGCGTGCGAGCGAGCCGTGGTGAGCACGGGCGATCTCCCGCACAGGGCGCCCGGGGTGGGCGGGATCAAAATCCTCGGCCGCTGAAAGCTCGTTGAGCCGTAGCGCCAACCGCTCGGCACCGCGACGGGCGTTGACGAAGATGATCGTCGAGTTGTGC
This sequence comes from uncultured Actinomycetota bacterium, assembly GCA_963790635.1. Classification (GTDB taxonomy): domain Bacteria; phylum Actinomycetota; class Thermoleophilia; order Solirubrobacterales; family Solirubrobacteraceae; genus Palsa-465. Next base: position 671,204 of record CAWBPJ010000007.1, read on the forward strand.
TCGCGCACCAGCGCCAGCAGCTCCGGGTACATAGCCGGCCAGATCGAGTTCAGCGTCGGCTCGGTGCCGCCGGCCAGCGGGTCGAGCTCGGCGCCCTGGGTATCCCCCGGTGCGGCCAGTGACTCGACCGGGACCTGGATCCGCAGGTCAAGCGGCTTGCGCACGCCGGCGTCGACGATCCGGCATTGCCGAGTGGGGCCGACCATGAAGCGAGCCACCTCCTCGAGCGGATTCTGCGTCGCGCTCAGTCCGATCCGCTGCGGTTCCGGGCGCGCGGGATCGGATTCCCGCCGGGCCACCGCGGCGAGTCGTTCGAGCGTCAGCGCCAGATGCGAGCCGCGTTTGGTCGAGGCAACCGCGTGGATCTCATCGACGATGCACCAGCGGGTGTGCTCGAACAGGCTCTGCGCCTGCCCGGTCAGCATCAGGTAAAGCGACTCGGGAGTGGTGATCAGGATGTCTGGCGGGTTCCTCAGCATCTGCTGGCGCTCACGCTGTGGCGTGTCGCCTGAGCGCACCGCCACCGTCAGCTCGGCGCCCACACCCCGCAATGGCGCGCGCAGGTTGCGGTCGATGTCGTAGGAGAGCGCCTTCAGCGGCGAGATGTAGACGAGGCTGACGCCCGGCGGGCGCTCCTGCTCCGTGGCAAGCCTGTCGATCGCCCACAGGAATGCCGCGAGCGTCTTGCCGGAACCGGTCGGAGCGCTGATCAGCACGTGCTCGCCGGAGGCGATCGCCGGCCACGCCTGCGCCTGGGCCGGGGTCGGTTCGGCGAAGGCGCGCTCAAACCATCCCCTCGTTGCGGGGCTGAAGTCAGCCAGTGCTGAGACCGAAGCGTGCTCTGCCACCTCACGCGAGGCTAGCGCTGCCTCAGACGGGCCCTAACATGCGAGCCGGGTGGAGACACATCAGCGCAGATTCTCGAGGTGGTTGGTGTATCCGCTCGCGTTGTTCGCGCTCGGGATGACGATCTTCAGTTCCGTCGCCTCGCGTGAACACCACAGCGCCGAGGACGCTCGCGACGATGCGCTCTCGCGGCTTGTCACGCTCGAGGCCGGCGACCTGCGCGGCAGCGATCCGTCGCTTGCGATGCAGCTCTCGCTGGTCGCATACCGGCTGTCCGACAGCCCCCCTGCGACCACAGCGCTGATTGACACGACCGCCGGCGAGATGCCGACGCGACTGCTGGGACCGGTCGGCTGGACGGAGATGGCAACCGGCGACGACGCTCACCGGGTCGCGATCGCATACCGCGCGAGCAACCAGCTGAAGCTGTACTCGCTCCGCTACACGCAGCTCAGCTGGCTCGCGACCGTGCCCGCGGGGCCGAGTTCCGTCAGGGTCGGCGCGGTCGCGATCAGCGGCAGCGGCCGGCTGATCGCAACAGGCGAAAGCAACGGCCAGGTGACGCTCTGGAGCGTCGGCGTGGCGGCGCACGTCCACGCACCGGCGCACATGCACCGACTTGCGACCCTCAGAGCCGGCTCCGCACAGGTCACGAGCATCAGCTTCAGTCCCGGCGCAGGGGCGCTGGCCGCAGCCGACGCCGACGGCAGCGTGCAACGCTGGTCGCTGACCGACGCCCGCCACCCCGCCGCCGCGCAACCCCTGACCGCACCCGGACACGCCGCGCTGCATGCCGTCAGCTACAGCCACAACGGGCAAACGCTCGCGGCGGTCGGCCGTCACGGCACGCTGGTTGTCTGGCACGCACACGCCGGCACCGCACCGCTTGCCTCGCTGACCGTGACGACCACCGCATTGAACGCGATCGCCTACAGCCCGGACGGCCGCACGCTCGCCGCTGCCGGCCAGGACGGCACCACCTACATGTGGACCGTCAACCGCGACGGACAACCGCTGGTCGCCAAGCACGCGCTCGCCGGAGCCTCGGCTGTGAACACGCTCGCCTTCAGCCGCGATGGCCGTTATCTGGTTGTTGGAACCGCCGCGAACGCCGCCCAGGTCTGGGCCAGCGCCGGCTGGACCAGGGTGGCGGCCCTGCCTCACCCGGCCGCGGTCAGCGCCGTTGCCTTCACCGACGGCGACCGCCACCTGCTCAGCACCGACGGCGCCGGCACCGCGCGGATCTGGCCGTTCCCGCCTGCCGGCACGCGCACCACCGGCTTTACCGTCGCCGGCCTCGCGTACTCGGCTGATGTGCCCAGGCTCACTGTCACCCCCAGCCGAACCGGGGACGTCCCGCGCCGTCGCCTCGCAGCCACGGTCTGGGACGTGGCCGACGAGTGGCGGCCGGCGCCCGTCGGCTCCTGGGACGCCGCGCCCGGCTCGGCAGCCACCGCACCCCCATACGCGCCGGTCGCTTCAACCACGACATCCGCCAGTGCGACGACAACGACCGCGCCAACGATCAACCCGCACGCCGGCCACCGGGCTCTGCGTGAGACCGACGCCCAGACCACGGTCGTCGGCTACGCGCTCAGCCCCAACGGCCAGCTGTTTGCGGCGGCGGGCACCGATGACCGCGTCTGGCTCTGGGACGTGAGCGAGCCCAGCCATCCCAAACTGCTCGCGAAGCTCGGCGGCTTCAAGCGCTGGACGACGTCAGTCGTTTTCTCCACCAACAGTCAGACGCTGTTCGCCGGCAGCGCCGACCACACCATCCGCCTGTGGGATCTGAGCGATCCGCAGGTTCCCGTCGAACTCGCCGACAGCCCGATCACGGGGCCTGGTAGCTCCATCACCCAGCTCGCGCTGAGTCCGGATGGCAGCACGCTCGCCGCAGCCACGGCCGACGGACATGTTTGGCTGTGGGGGGTCTCCACCCCGAATCGGGCGAGCATCAAGGCCGAGTTGACCGCCGCAGCCGGAAACCCTGTGACGATCGCCTTCAGCCCGACGGACAACGTGCTCGTGGCCGGTGGTTACGACCAGAAGCTGACCTTCTGGCACTACCGGCCGTATCAGGCGATCGACCGCATCTGCGCCCACGCCGGCACGCCGATCACAGCCACGGAGTGGCAGCGCTACGTGCCGGACGCGCCCTACGACCCGCCGTGTGCGACCTGGACACCGCCGGCTCCGCCAGAGACGACGGGTGGCTCGTAACCGTCACCCGGCAGGCGTCGCCTCCGGCTGAGCCGACGGGTGTGTGACCGCCAGGAGCGCGGCTGAGCGGGTCAACATCATCGGTGAGGCATTGGCGCTCTGGACCGCGTTCAGGAACGTCTCACCCTCGATCATCAGGCAGCGGCAGTCTCCGGAGGCGGTGATGTTCGCGGTCCGCGGGATGTGCTCGAGGATGCCGATCTCCCCAAAGTAGGTGGGAGCCTCCATCGTCCGGATCGGCACAGCCGGGCCGCCACCCTCGCCGCTCGAGCTGACCTCGACCGCACCCGCGACCAGCACATACAGGTAATCCGCCTCCTCGCCCTGGGTGATGATCTGCGCGCCGTTCGCAAAGTCACGCTCGTCCGCCTCACTCGCAAGCCGCTCGAGCAGCGGCCGGCTCGCCGTCGCGAAGATCCCGAGCTGCTCCAGCAGCGCGATCTTCGGCGCCAGCAGGACGCTGGCGGCAGCGGTCTCGTGGTCGACCTTCAGCAGCGCCGGCACGGCGAGCACACCGAGCAGGCACGGTCCCACCGCCATGATCACCAGCGCCGCATCCAGGCCGAGGCCGTTCGCGATCGGCGGGGTGATCACCGTTCCCAGCGCGATCGCGCCGATGATGAAAGCCCAGAACACGCCCATCACGCGTCCCAGCTGATCCTTCGGTACGGCGCGTTGGAGCGCCGTCAGCGCCAGCACATCGACGATCAGCGTCGAGCCGCCGCGGAATATCTGGACCGCCACGGCAACGCCCGCCGAGTGGATCACCGTCATCAGCGCCGTCGGCAGCGTGTAGCCGGCAACGCCGGCGAGGATGATCCAGGCCAGGCTCGAGCGCGCGGCCAGCTTGTCCACGGCGCCGGCCATCAACAGTCCGCCGATGCCAAGACCCGCCAGCAGATAGCCGTAGCCATGCACGCCGGTACCCAGCTTTTGTGCAGAGACGCCGACGAACAGGACCGTGTCGGTGCCGTAGACGAAGCTGACGAGCGCACAGAGCGCCACCAGCACCCGCGCGAGGCGGGCGCCGAGGATCGCCCTGACGCCGAGCCCCATCTGCGTCAGCACTCCGGCGCTGCTGCTGTCCGCGACCTCGACCCTTGGGGACCGGTGCCTGATCCGTTTCACCAATACCGCCGCGACCGCGAAGGTCGCCGCGTTGATGAAGAACACGATCGCCGCAGACCCGACCAACAGGAGGACCGCCCCGATTGCCGGCCCCGCGATCACGACGAAGTTGTCGATCGTCGACTGCAGCGCGTTGGCGGCGACCAGCTCGTTCTCCGGCACCAGCGTCGGCATCGTCGCGCTGACCGCCGGCATCTCGAAGGCCGCGGTCGCCGCCGTCGCGACCGAGAACACGAGTGCCAACGCGACCGGCCCATGCGCGAGCACGACCACAGCGAGGCAGCACTGCCAGAGCACACACAGCGTGTTCGTCACGAACAGCAGCCTGAAGCGGTCGGAGCGTTCGACCACGACACCGCTGTACGGGCTGACCAACAGCGATGCCAGGAAGCGCGTGAAGCCCGCAAGCCCAACCCAGCCCAGCGAGTGCGTCCGGTCGTAGACGAACACGAGCAGAGCGGTGTTATACGCCCAGCCTCCTGTCGCGGAGATCAGCAGGCCGCTGAACAGCAGACGCACATCGCGGACGGCCAGCACGTCGTGATATGACGAGAACCAGTTCCTGAAGGGGCGCATCACGGCGGCTCAGGGCTCATGAACGCGAGCGGAACCGAGATCCCAGCGTCATCGCGCAGTGTCGCGATCTTCCGCCCGGGCTGCACAGCCTGCTCAATCGGGCCGAGCCTGTCGCCCAGACGCTCGGCCATGTGCTCGAGACTGATGACGACCACAGCCAGCCCCCAGAACCGTGCCTTGTCACTCTCGAGGTCGTCGCGCTCGACGACCTCGAGGATCGCCGGCCCAAGCCGCCGAAGACCAATCTGGCCGCGATCGGACTCGTGGACCCGCGTCAGCTCGACGCCCGCACGCGCCAGGGCCGCAGCGGTCCGATCGAGGCTGGAACTCAGGATCACGAGATGGTCGATGCCGGTGGCGCCGTTGGGATGGGTCTTGAACGGAGGTGGCCTCAGCACCCTTGGCACGGGCGTCGGCAGACCGTCGATCGAGCCCATCGCGTTCACCCGCACCAGCGACCACGCGGTGATACCCCCGCCCTGCTCCTCGCCGAGCCGTACCCGGATGCCGCCGAGGTCCATGCTGCCGTGCTCATCGACCTCGAAGCCGAGCCCGGCCCACCGCTCGGCCGGGTCGGCGATCAGGAGCTCGACGAGTTCAGGCTGACGCGGAACGGTCATCGGTTGGCGCAGCTTATGCGCTTGCGCCGATCGACATCGTTCAGACGCCTGCAAGCGAGGGTGCAGCGGTCTCCCGCCGTCCGCAGACGACCGATACGTGCAGGTAACCAAACAGCACTCCCAACAAACGGGACCGAAAGTGGGTGTTGAAGTGCTCATGAGATTCATTCCGCGCTCGACGCGATCGAGAGCGATCGCCGGCGTCATCGGCGTTATCGCCGCAGGCGCGGGCGCATTCGCAGCAACAAACTGGCTGGTGGGACTCAACGGCGGCTCAAACGCCGAGGGACAGTCGGCAGCGGTCAGCAACCTGACGATCAGTGCGGTCGCCTCACCGGCTGCCAGCAACCTGCTGTTCCCGGGCGGGAGCGGTGACGTGGTTGCGACGATCACCAACCCGAACGCATACCCCGTCACGGTCACCGCCGTCAATCTGCCGGCCAGTACGACCTACGCCACCGGCTACTCGACCAGCGGTCTGACGGGCGCCGTCGGCGGCTGCTCGTCGAGCACGAGCTACGTGCTCTGGAACTACGCCACCGGCACCAGCGGCAGCTCGCATACGCTCAACAGCTCACTGGTCGTGGCCGGCAACGGCTCGCTGGCGGTGACCTTCACCAATGATGCCTCGATGACCACGGCGTCACCGACCGCCTGCGAGAACATTTATTTCTCGATGCCGTCGCTGCCCGGCGTCACGGCCACGGCAGGTGGCGGAACCGCAACCACCAGCCCCGCCACCGACTACTGGAACAGCTGAGCACTGGACGGCTGAACCGAGTGATGTACTACATCCCATGCCGGGTCGCCCGTTCCGGGGCAGGAGAGCCGGTCGAAGACTTGTAGTCGCGACCGCCGTCTGCTGGGCCCTGCTCGCAGGGTCGGTGCTCGCGGCGGGCTGGACGATCGCGCTTCACTCGGGAAGTTCCGGCGAAGCGAGATCCTCCAGCCCACCGGCGGCACCGGCAGGCGTCAGCTCCGCCTGCGGAACCGGAAAGAAGGTCGTGATCAGCTGGAGCACGGTCACACACGCGTCGAACTACACCGTCGACCAATCGACGACATCGGCGACGACCGGCTACACGGCCGCCGCGACCGGGGTCACGGGAAGCTCGTGGACCAGCGGCACGCTGAGCGCCACGACCTACTGGTTCGAGGTGGTCGCCCTGGCGGGCACAAACTGGGTGAGTCCCAACTCGAGCGCCACGGCCTCGCGCACGATCAGCAGCACCAGCTGCAGCTGACCGATCGGATCAACCGCCGGCGAGCTCGAGCGCCCGCGCGAACACCGCGTCGAGCATCGGCTCGGTGAGCCTGCCCGTGAAGGTGTTCTGCTGAGACACGTGATAGCTCCCAAGCAGGGTGAAGTCGCCGACCGCGGCCTCGACGCCGTGGCCGAAGCTGCGGCGAGGCCGCGGCGCTGACAGCTGGGCCATCGCCGCGTCCCAGGCGAACCTGCCGAGGCACACGATCACCCGCGCGTTCTCGAGCAGTGCCAGCTCCGCCCGCAGCCAGGCCGCACACGTATCGCGCTCCTCCGGGGTCGGCTTGTTTGCGGGCGGGGCACAGCGCACGGCGGCGGTCACCCAGCAGCGGCTCAGCACCAGCCCGTCGTCGCGGCTGACCGATTCCGGCTGGTTTGCGAGACCGGCACGCCACAGGGCCGCGAACAGCCAGTCGCCGGAGCGGTCGCCGGTGAAGACCCTGCCCGTGCGGTTGCCGCCGTGGGCCGCCGGCGCCAACCCGAGCACGACGATCGGCGCCGCCGGGTCGCCGAACCCGGGTACCGGCCTGCCCCAGTACTGCTCAGCGATGAAGGCGCGGCGCTTGACTCGCGCGACCTCCTCACGCCACGCGACCAACCGCGGGCAGCGCCGGCAGTTGGTGACCTCGGACTCGAGCTGGGCGAGCGCGTCGGACACGCTGCGCTCAGCGCCCGAGACCCTGATACCTGGCTTCGGTCTGCGCCTTCTGCGGCTCCCACCAGGCACGGTTGTCCCGGTACCAGGAGATCGTGGCGTCGAGGCCCGCCTCGAAGTCCCGGTACCGGGGTCGCCAGCCGAGCTCGCCACGCAGCTTGGACGCATCGATCGCATAGCGGAGATCGTGTCCGGGTCGGTCGCCGACGAGCTCGTAGTCACTCGAGTCCCGACCCGCCAGCCTCAGGATCAGCTCTACGACCTCACGGTTGGCGCGCTCGCCGTCAGCGCCGATCAGGTAGGTCTCGCCGACGCGTCCGTGCTCGAGGACCGCCAGCACCCCTGAGGAATGGTCCTCGGTGTGAATCCAATCGCGCACATTGGCGCCGGTTCCGTAGAGCTTCGGGCGACGGCCATCGAGGATCTCAGTGATCTGGCGTGGGATGAACTTCTCGACGTGCTGGTAGGGACCGTAGTTGTTCGAGCAGTTGCTGATCGTCGCCGCGACATCGAAGCTCCGCAGCCACGCGCGCACCAGCAGATCCGAGCCGGCCTTGGTGCTCGAGTACGGGCTCGACGGGTTGTAGGCCGTCTCCGGAGTGAACTTCGCGGGGTCGTCGAGCTCGAGATCTCCGTAGACCTCGTCGGTGGAGATGTGGTGCAATCGTTTCCCGTGGCGGCGAACCGCCTCGAGCACGTGGTAGGTGCCGACGAGGTTCGTGTGCACGAATTGGAACGGCGAGACGAGCGAATTGTCGTTGTGCGACTCGGCCGCGAAGTGCACCACCGCGTCACTGGCCGCAACGGCACCATCGAGCGCGTCTGAATCACAGATGTCGGCCTGAATCAGGGAAACCCGTTCGAGTCCCTCGATGTTGCGGCGATCGCCGGCGTACGTCAGCAGGTCATAGACCACGATCTCCCAATCCGGTCGCTCGCGGTGCACGTGACGAACGAAGTTCGAGCCGATGAAGCCGGCCCCGCCGGTGACCAGCAGCCTCATGCGGAAACCCTCGACGCGAGGTACTGCTCCAGGCCCTCGCGCCAGTCGGGTAGCACCGGTGCGTCCCGCTCGCTGCGCAGCACACTGAACGCGGGGCGCCGGGCCGGCCTTGGGAACTGCTCGGTTGTGCATGGCAGCACGGTCGCCCCGGCGCCGGCTCGCGCGACGATCTCCTGGGCGAACTCGAACCACGAGCATTGGCCGGATCCGGCGACATGCAGGACGCCCAGCGGCGGCCGTGCGGCGGCGCTCGGGGCAGCGGCCGCCGCGATGCCGATCAACACCTGCGCGAGGTGTGCGGTGAGCGTGGGGCAGCCGACCTGGTCGGCGACCACGGTCAGCGTGTCGCGTTCGGCCGCGAGCTTCAGCATCGTCGCCGGGAAGCACGGGCCGCCCGTGCCGAACAACCAGGAGGTGCGCACGATCGTGTGATGCTCGGGCGCACGCAGCGCCACCGCCCGCTCGCCCAACAGCTTGGTCGAGCCGTACACCGAGCGTGGACCCGTCGGATCTGATTCGAGGTACGGCCTGCTGGCGGCTCCGTCGAAGACGTAGTCGGTGGAGACGTGCACCACCCAGGCGCCGACCCCCGATGCCGCCTGCGCGACATTGCCGGCGCCGCTCGCGTTCACCGCGGCTGCGCCGTCAGGGTCAGATTCAGCGCCATCGACGTTCGTGTACGCCGCGCAGTTCACGATCGCGTCCGGACGCACTTCGGCGACGGCGGTGTTCACAGCTTCGGCGTCGCCTATGTCGAGCTCAGCCCGCGTCAGCGCGGTCACGTCACACCCGGTGGCGACGGCCGCGCGACGGAGATCGCTCCCGAGCATTCCTGCCGCGCCGGTGATCAGTAGTCGCATGACCGGAAAAGCGTAGAGCCCCATAAGCTTGTGGGCCTCATGACCGCGGATGCGCTGATCGACGGCTACCGGATCCCCGATGGATCCTGCGACGAGCTGTTCGAACGAGGTGGCGAGCCCAAGCCACATGTCGCCGAACTGCTTGCGACGCTTCAGCGACTCGGACCTGAGGCGCTGCTGGACGCCGGCCGCCGCCGTGACACGATCTTCATGCAGCAGGGAATCACGTTCGAGGTCTCAGGCTCCGATGGCGAACGCCGCGATCGCCCGTTCCCGCTCGATCTCGTTCCGCGCGTGCTCACGGCAGCCGAGTGGACCGGGATCAAACGCGGACTCGCGCAGCGGATCCGCGCCCTGAACGCGTTTGTCGATGACGTCTACCACGCACGGGAGATCGTGCGTGCGGGGATAGTGCCGTGGTCGCTGATCGTCAGCCGGCCCAGCTTCGCACGCCCGGTGCACGGCGTGCGCGCACCCGGGGGCGTCTACACGCATGTCTGCGGGTGTGATCTGGTTCGGGGCGGCGACGCGACCTGGCGCGTGCTCGAGGACAACGTCCGCACCCCCTCCGGAATCTCGTACGTGCTCGAGAACCGGCTGGCGATGACGCGGCTGGTGCCTGAGTTGTTCGCGGGACATCGCGTGCGGCCGATCGACAACTACCCGTCGCTGTTGCTGGAGGCGTTGCAGGCCGTCGCGCCTGGCGTGGAGAGCGAGCCGACCGTCGTGCTGTGGACACCCGGCCCGCTCAACAGCGCTTATTTCGAGCATGCATTCCTCGCTCGTGAGATGGGGATCGAGCTGGTCGAGGCCTCCGACCTGGTCGTACGCGACGCCACCTGCTACATGCGCACCACGGCCGGACTGCAGCGCGTGCACACGATCTACCGGCGCCTCGATGACGATTTCATCGACCCGATCGAGTTTCGCTCGGATTCGATGCTCGGCGTCCCTGGGCTGGTGCGTGCCTATCGCGCCGGCACGGTCGCGATCGCGAACGCGATCGGCACCGGCGTCGCCGACGACAAGGCGATCTACCACTACGTCCCGGAGATGATCCGCTTCTACCTCAGCGAGGAGCCGATCCTGGAGAACGTTCCGACATATCTGCTCGAGGACACCAAGGTGCGCGCGTCGGTGTTGGCGCGACTGCATGAACTGGTCGTCAAGCCGACCTCGGAGTCCGGTGGCAAGGGCGTGTTCATCGGTCCGCAGGCCAGCTCGCAGGAGCTTGCGCTCGAGGCCCGTCTGATCGAGGCACAGCCGGAGCTGTTCATCGCACAGGAGCTCGTGCACCTGTCGACCGTCCCGACCGAGACCGGCGACGGACGTCTCGCGCCGCGCCACGTCGACCTGAGGCCGTTCGCCGTGTTCGGTGATGAGATCCGGATCGTGCCGGGTGGCCTCACTCGCGTGGCGCTGAAGGAGGGCTCGATGATCGTCAACTCCTCCCAGGGCGGCGGCTCCAAAGACACCTGGGTGCTCGACGACGGAGCCCCTGCCGAAGCTCACGAACAGGCGCTCCCGCCGCGCAAGCCGCCGCGACTCCCTGATGTCCGCTATGGCGGCTGGCACGGACAGGCGCAGCAACAGCAGCAGGCTCGGTAGGTGCTCGCCCGGATCGCACAGGAGCTCTTCTGGCTCGGACGTGACCTGACCCGCGCCGAGCACACCGCCCGCATGCTCGACGGCGCCTTTCACGCCGATGTCGCCGGTGGGTCCGGGGGAACGAGCTCGCGCGGGATCGCGCTCTCATGGAACGGCGTGCTGGCAGTTATCGGAGCCAAACCACCGGCGCCTGGCGACGAGGCCGCCGACGCCACACCTGCACGCGGGGCGCAGGCCACATTCGGCACGCTCGGCCGCCGTGAGATCGCGCCTCTGCTGACACTCGACACCGACAATCCTGCGTCGGTCGTCTCCTGCGTGTACCGCGCACGCGAGCGCGCCAGGACCCTGCGCGACGTGATCTCGACGGAGATGTGGGAGGCGCTCAACTCCTTCTACCTGTCGCTCGGTCGTTACGACCTCGAAGCCGCGCTTGCGACCGGCCCCTATTCCGTGTACCAGGAGGTGAAGGAGCGCTGCGCCCTGTTCTGGGGGCTGCTCGAGAAGACCATGCTTCGTGACGAGGCGCGCGCCTTTCTCGACGGCGGCGGTCGCATCGAGGAGGCCGACATGATGTTGCGGATGTTGCGACTGGTCGGAATTCCGGTCGCTGAGTCCGACACTGACTCCGATGACCCTCAGCAGGCTCACCAGGCTGAGGCGCTCGCGCTGCTGCAGGCCGTCGGTGGTTTTCAGGGCTTCCGTCGCCACCTGCGTCAGGCACCCACGCTGCAGAGCGTGGGTGCCTTCCTGCTCTATGAGAGCGCGTATCCGGGCTCGGTCCTCGCCGCGCTCGAGGAGCTGCGGGTCGCGCTGGAGACCGCCGACCCCACCCCGCGTACGGCGCCTCCGGTGCTGCGCCTTGGCCGGCTGATCGCGGACCTCGAGCTACAGGAGCGGACAGCACGCTCCGAGCCGCTGGTCGAACTGCTGGCCCGCGTTCAGGATGAACTGGCGCTGATTGACCGTGAGATCGACGACCGTTACTTCGCCGTCGCGGCGCTGGCGATGACCCGCGTCTGAGCCTGAGGAGGAGATCACCGACCGTATGCACTTCGCGATCCGCTATCTGACGAGGTATGAGTACGACGCAGATGTCGTCGGCAATGTCAACGCGCTGCGCGTCCGGCCCACCGCCAACAGCCGCCAGCGACTCGACGACTTCACGGTGCGGTTGACGCCTGACGCGCGTCAATATGGGCACGAGGATTACTTCGGCACCCAGGTCGTCGAGTTCGAGGTCGCCCGACCGCACCGCGAGCTGTTGATCGACGTGCGCGCGCGCGTGACAACGCAGGCGCACCCAGAACCCTCCGACACGTCCTGGGAGGACCTTGCGGACCCCAGCTACCGCGAGCCAGGCGGTGAGTTCCTGTTGCAGACCGAGGATGCGCCCGGCCACCCGCTGCTGACCGCGCTCCGTGGTGAGGTGGCCGCAGCACCGACGCCCCTGGCAGCGCTGCTGCTGACCTCCGAACTGATCCCCGACCGCTTCGAATATCGCAAGGGCGCAACTTACGTCGATTCGCCGCTGACCGACGTGCTCGACGGGCGCGCCGGGGTCTGTCAGGACTTCGTCCACGTAGGCCTCAACCTGCTGCGCCACCACGGCATCGCTGCGCGCTATGTCTCCGGCTACCTGTTCACGACCGGCGGCGACGAGCATGCCGAGTCAGTCGAGGTCGACACCCACGCCTGGATCGAGGCGCTGCTGCCCTGGCCCGACGAGCCGCTGTGGGTCGCCGTCGACCCGACCAATCGCGGCCTGGTCGGGGAGTGCCACGTCAAGATCGGACACGGCCGCCACTACGCGGACGTTCCGCCGATCAAGGGCGTCTACCGCGGTGAGGCCAAGGCGACGCTCGAGGCCAGCGTGACGATGACGGTCAGCGAGGGCCCCGACCCCACAACCGCGGTCAGAGCCTGAGCGCAACAATGAGCGGATGACGACATTCCCGGAATCACATCAGGATCTGCTCGAGGCCTCCGTGGCTGAGCTGGCCACGGTCGGCAGTGACGGCTATCCGCAGGTGACCAGCACCTGGTTCATCTTCGACGAGGGGGAGCTCAAGCTCTCGCTCAACGCAACCCGCCTGAAGACCAGGAACATCGCGAAGAACCCGAAGGTCAGCCTGCTGATCCCGGACCCGCAGAACCCATACAGGTACCTGACGGTTCGCGCCGACGCGACGATCGCCGACGATCCCGATGGAGCCGTCGCGAGCAAGGTCAATGCCAAGTACGGCGCGAACGTCCAGGACAACGACCAGCCGGGCGATGAGCGCATCACCGTGACGCTCACCCCGGTCAAGATCTACGCCTGGCCTGCCGGCTGAACGACGGCGCCGGCCGAACCGCGCCGCAGACATGAGAATCACGATCCTGCGGCGCTTCGCCGCCGACCCGCTGCTGCAGGCCCCGCAGCCGATGACCGAGGATCAGCGAAAGCACCCAGTCATCGCGTTGATCCGTCGGCGCCGTGAGCAGCGCTCACTACCCGGGCGACGGGACGACGGCCGCCGGGTCGCGCTCGTCGTCGAAGGTGGCGGCATGCGCGGAGTGATCTCGGCAGGGATGACGGCCGCGATCGAGCAGCTCGGGTTCACCGACACCTTCGACGAGGTGCATGGCGCCTCCGCGGGCGCCTTCAACGTCGCCTTCCTGCTGGCCGGCCAGGCCTCGTACCTGACCGGCCTCTATCAACACGGGTTCGGCAACCCGCGCTTCGTCAGCGTCCGGCGAGTGCTGCGCGGCCGATCGCTGTTCAACATGGACTACGTCGTCAACGAGGTGTGGAGGACGCAGCGCCCGCTGCGCACCGACCGGATCCTCGCGAGCCCGATCGAACTGCACTGCACGGCGACCGATGTCGACACCGCTGAAGCCGTCGACCTCACGGACCTGCGCGACGACGCTGAGGTCCGTCAGGCGATGCTCGCCTCAGCGCGACTTCCCTGGCTGGCAGGCGGGCCCGTTCCGTTTCGAGGCCGCATGCTGCTCGACGCCACGCTGGCGGAGCCGCTTCCCGTCGAAGTGCCCCGGCGCACGGCCACGGACATGCTCGTCCTGCAGACGCGCCCGCACGGGGTCACGCACACGCCGCTCTCGAACGGGGTCGCGAACCTGACCGACCGTTATCTCGTGAAGATCAACCCGGCGCTGGTCGAGCTCCGCCGCACGCGATCGGCTCGCTACGACGCGCTGATCGGCCAGCTCGCCCGCCAATCGCACGACCCCGCCGCCCAGCCCGCCGTCTGCGTGATCCGGCCGCCCGCCGGCTCGCCGCTGATCAGCCAGATGGAGAACCGAGCCGCTGTCATGGCCAGCGCAGCGGGCCACGGCTTCCGCGCCGCGTGGATGGCGCTCGAGGGCCAGGATCCTGAGGTCGTCAGCGTCCCGCGCGCGTTTCACTGAGCAGTGGCACAGCTGTAACAGGAGCCGGTTCCGGGGGTACATCGAGCGTGCTTCGCTTACGCCGCCGGCGAACCAAGGAGCTGCCGCTCGGCGAGCGCGTGCGCGACGCGGCCGTTGAGGTCGCCCATGAGGGTCAGCAACGTGTGATCGAAGCCGCGCGTGAGGTCGCCCAGCAGGCACCGGAGCGTGCGCGCGAGCTGCGCGCCGCCGCTGCACAGCTCGACCTGCCGTGGGCCCGATCGGCGCCGGCACGCTGGATCCGTGAGCGCTTCATGCAGTTCCTGATCAACCCGATCCTCGATCACTACGCGGCGCGGCGCGCGACCGGCTTCGAGAAGCTCGCGTCGATCAAGCAGCCGGTGATCCTGGTCGCCAACCACGCGAGCCACATGGACACCCCGGTGATCCTCTCCGCGCTGCCCCGCAAACTTCGCAAGCGCACCGCGGTCGCGGCCGCCGCCGACTACTTCTACACCAACAGAATCGTCGCCTCGCTGGTGTCGCTGTTCTTCAACACCGTGCCGATCGAGCGCAAGGGCGGCGGCGGCGCGACGGCCAAGGGCGCCAGCCATCTCGACTCGCTGCTCGACGACGGCTGGAACCTGCTGCTCTTCCCCGAGGGCACTCGCAAGCACGGCGCTGGTGCCGGGCGAGTGCGCCGCGGCGCCGCCGTGCTGGCCTCGCACCACAACCTCCCGATCGTGCCGATCCGCGTCACCGGCACGGCCGAGGCGATGCCACCGGGCAGCTTCTGGCCCAAGCGGCTGCGCGGCCGGCTGTGGTCGCGGCGCCATCGTGTGGAGGTCTCGTTCGGCGATCCGATCCTGCCGCAGGAGGACACCGCGGCACTGATCGAGCGGGTACAGCACTTCTTCGACAGCGGCCAGTCAGGTCCGCCGAAGCTGTCTCCGTACCGCCGCCGCGGGCGCCGGTCGGGCTCGTTCCAGGACGACTGACCGGACTCAGCCGTCGGCTCTTGACGCTCCGGTCACGCGCGCCAGCGCGTCGCCGTAGACATCAATGACCCGGTCCCAGAAGGCGTTGGCCGCGGGGTCGAGCCGCTGGCGTTCAGCGTCGGCATCCAACCACGCGACGCACTCCTTCACGCCCTCGCTGAACGGAACGCTCGCGCGGAAGCCGGGCACCAGCCGACGCACCTTCGAGTTGTCGAAGACGGTCGTCGGGCTCTTGTCGCCGCGCAGCCCTCCGCTCAATCGCGGGTCGGCCGCGATCAGCGCGTCGGTGGGCACGTGCAGGATGTCAGGCTCGGCGCCGGCGGCCGCGCCGATCAGTTCATAGATCCGATCCCAGGGCAGCGCCTCCTCAGACGTGATGTGGAAGTCCTCTCCAATCGCCCCTGGATGGCCGAGCAGCCCGACGAAGCCGCTGGCGAAGTCCGTGTTGTGGGTGACCGTCCACAGGCTGGTGCCGTCGCCGCCGACGATGATCTGCGCCCCTCGCCGAATGCGATCGACCAGCGTGTAGGACGGCTCGCTCAGCATCGAGGGAATGTGAGAGGGACCGTAGGTGTGGGAGGGCCGGATGATGGTGAACCGGAACCCGGAGCCTGCGTGGGCAGCGCGCAGCCGCTCCTCGCAGGCGATCTTCAACCGTGAGTACTCCCAGTACGGGTTCAAGAGTGGCGTCGACTCGGTGATCAGCCAAGACCCGGGCGGCGGCTTCTGGTAGGCGGAGGCAGAGCTGATGAACACGTACTGCCCGGCGTCCGCAAAGGTCACGATGTCCTGCTCGATGTGCTCGGGCGTGAAGCCGATCCACTGGACCACCACGTCGAAGCTCCGGCCGCGCAGAGCCTCCCGCAGTTGGCCGGGGTTGGTAGCGTCGGCGATGATGGTGCGGTCAGCCGGCACCCCGGTGGACAACTCCGAGCGCCCGCGATTGAGCAGCCACAGCTCGTGGCCGGCTGCCTCGGTTGGCGCCAGGCAGCCCGAGCTGATCAGACCGGTGCCACCGATGAAGAGAACCCGCATCTGGTGTCACTCTAACCACCGCCCGACGGGTGCCATCTCACCGTCAGATCGTCACACCATGAACAGGCACACCGGTAGGATCGGGTTAGGCGACGAGACCCGAACGGCGCGGCGATCGGCTGGCCGACGTGTGAATTTGCTGCTTCCCGGGTAAGCGCCGCTCAGCAGACGGGGTACCAGGACCTCAGATTCGGGACCGCCTGTGACTCCGCGAGCTTCATTCGAGTTCCTGCGTCACAAGGAGGTCAAAATGGCAACGGAAGGCGGAGCAGGATCAGCCAGAGCGCTTCGCTGGCGCCGCGGCTTGGGCGGTGAGCTGTGGGCCGAGTTCTTCGGCGCCTTCATCCTGATCGCGTTCGGCGACGGCGTCGTGGCGATGCTCTGGGCGCTGTTCGGATCCGGCCGCACAACCAGCGCCGGTGCCCTGCAGTCGGGCGGCGACTGGCTGCTGGTCACCTGGGGCTGGGGCCTCGCCGTGATGTTCGCCGTGTATGTGACCGGCGGCATCAGCGGCGCTCATCTCAATCCGGCCGTCACCTTCGGCGCCGCGATCCGCAAGCAGATCCCGTGGCGCAAGGTACCGAGCTACTGGACCGTGCAGGTGCTCGGCTGCTTCGTCGGTGCGGCGCTCGTCTACCTGGTCTACAACGCAGCGATCAGCAACTACGACTCGGTGCACCACATCGTCAAGGGCACCCACGCGTCAATCGGTACCTACAGCACATTTGCGACCTTCCCGGCTGCGTACTTCCACACCGTCTGGGGGCCGCTGATCGACCAGATAGTTGGCACCTTCTTCCTGGTGCTGTTCATCTGGGCGCTGAGCGATGAGTACAACTCGCCGGTCGGCGCCGGCCTGGCGCCGTTCATCGTCGGCATGGTCGTCCTCGCGGTGGGCATCTCGTTCGGCGCCAACGCCGGCTACGCGATCAACCCGGCCCGTGACTTCGGGCCGCGCATGTTTGCGCTGATCGCCGGCTGGGGAAAGATCGCGTTCCCGGGTGACTACGGCAACATCAACACCTACTTCTGGATACCGATCGTCGGACCGCTGATCGGCGGCGGATTGGCGTCGGTCGTGTACGACGTCGGCATCCGCGACATCCTGAGAGCGCGCAAGGGACCCGAGCCCGGCCTCCACGGCAAGGGCGAAACGGTTCAGGACACGCGCCCGCCGGCGCCGGAATAGCACCAACCGGACGGGCGGGAACACGCGGTTCCCGCCCGTCGCCGTCCCCAGACCGATGAGGAAACAGCGATGAAGAAGCTCATCAACAACCCTGACGGTGTCGTCGCCGATGCGCTCCGCGGGTTCGAGGCTGCGCACGGGGACCGTGTGCGGGTGACGTACGACCCGTACACGATCGTCCGGGCCGACGCCCCGGTTAGTGGCAAGGTCGGCCTGATCTCGGGCGGCGGCTCGGGTCACGAGCCGATGCATGGCGGTTTCGTCGGGCGCGGGATGCTCGATGCCGCCTGTCCGGGAGAGGTGTTCACCTCGCCCACCCCCGACCAGATGCTGGCGGCCACCAAGGCGACCGATGGCGGCGCCGGAGTCGTCCACATCGTCAAGAACTACACCGGCGATGTGCTCAACTTCGAGATGGCGGCCGAGCTCGCAACCGGCGAGGGCATCGCGGTCGAGACCGTTCTGACCAACGATGATGTCGCGGTCGAGGATTCGCTCTACACGGCGGGACGTCGCGGTGTCGGTGTCACCGTGCTGGTCGAGAAGATTGCCGGCGCCGCGGCTGAGGCGGGCAGGCCGCTGCAGGACGTGGCGGAGCTCGGTCGGCGCGTGAATGCGCACGGCCGCTCGATGGGCATGGCGCTGACCCCGTGCGTGACCCCCGCCTCCGGCGAGCCGAGCTTCACGCTCGCCCAGGACGAGGTTGAGATCGGGATCGGGATCCACGGGGAGCCAGGTCGCTTCCGCGAGAAGCTGGGGGCGGGTGGGGTCGCGATCCAGGTCGCCGAGCGGCTGATGACCCCGATCATCGAAGATCTGCCATTCGGTTCCGGAGACAGCGTGTTGGCCTTCCTCAACGGGATGGGCGGCACGCCGCTGATCGAGCTGTACGTGGTGTACGCGGAGGTGGCGAAGATCGCCGCCGCCCACGGCCTCACGATCGAGCGCAACCTGGTCGGCAACTACATCACCTCGCTGGAGATGCAGGGCTGCTCGATCACCCTGCTGAAGCTCGACGACGAGCTGCTCGCCTACTGGGACGCACCGGTGGACACTCCGGCCCTGCGCTGGGGAGCGTGACGTGGCGATCGACCGCGATCACGTACAGCACTGGATGGAGACGTTCGCCGCTTCGATCTCCGAACATCGCGACGAGCTGATCCGGCTGGACACCGCGATCGGCGACGGAGATCACGGCGCCAACCTCGACCGCGGCATGAAGAAGGCGATCGAGAAGCTCGGGGCCGGCGAGCCGGCCGGCCCCGGCGAGGTGCTGAAGACAGTCGCGATGACATTGATCTCGACCGTCGGCGGCGCTGCCGGCCCGCTTTACGGGACGTTGCTGCTGCAGCTCGGGAACGGGCTCGAAGGCCAGAGCGAGATCGAACTGGAGGCGTACGCGGCCGGTTGGCGCCGGGCCGCGGACGCCGTCCAGGCACGGGGCAAGGCCCAGCTCGGCGACAAGACGATGCTGGATGCGCTGATGCCCGCCGTCGAGGCGCTCGAGCAGGCAGCCGATCTGGACGCCGGTCTGCAGGCGGCAGCCGACGCCGCCGAGCGGGGAATGCTCAGCACCACGCCCCTGGTGGCACTCAAGGGACGCGCCAGCTATCTGGGCGAGCGCAGCGCCGGCCACCAGGATCCCGGCGCAACCTCCACCTACTACCTATTCGAGAGCGCGGCACAGGCGCTCGGGAGCTGAACGCAGAGCGCTTCTCAATCGCGCTCGAGAGCTGAAAGGAACAGCGATGGCCAAGTACGCAGTTGCGATCGATCAGGGGACCACGAGCTCCCGTGCGATGGTCTTCGACCGCTCGGGTCGAGTGGTGTCAGTGTCACAGAAGGAGCATCAGCAGATCTACCCCAAGCCCGGCTGGGTGGAGCACGATGCGATGGAGATCTGGGCACGTTGCCAGGAGGTGCTCGAGGAGGCGCTGCAGCAGGCGAGCGCGAGCCGCGACGACATCAGTGGACTCGGGATCACCAATCAGCGTGAGACCGCGCTGGTCTGGGATCGGACGACCGGACAGCCGGTGCACAACGCGCTGGTCTGGCAGGACACGCGCACCGACAAGATCGTCGACGAGCTGGCGCAGGTCGGCGGCCAGGACCGCTTCCGCGACAAGTCCGGGCTGCCGCTGGCCACCTACTTCTCAGGCCCCAAGGTGCGGTGGGTGCTTGAGAACGTCGAGGGCGCCCGCGCGAAGGCGGACGCCGGCGACCTGATCTTCGGGAACATGGACACCTGGCTGATCTGGAACCTGACCGGCGGCGTCGACGGCGGACTCCACATCACCGACGTGACCAACGCCAGCCGCACGATGTTGATGGACCTGGCAACGCTCAACTGGGACGAGCGCACGGCCGACACGATCGGCGTACCGCTCTCGATGCTGCCGGAGATCCGCCCCTCGAGCGAGGTCTACGGCGAGGTCAAGGCCGGCCCCGCCGCCGGTGTGCCGATCGCTGGCGACCTGGGCGACCAGCAGGCGGCCACCTTCGGCCAGACCTGCTTCGACGTCGGCGAGGCGAAGAACACCTACGGCACCGGCAACTTCATGCTGATCAACACGGGCGAGGAGCTCGTCCACTCCAAGTCCGGTCTGTTGACGACCGCCTGCTACAAGATCGGCGATGCCAAGGCCGTCTACGCGCTCGAGGGCTCGATCGCGATCACCGGCGCACTGGTTCAGTGGTTGCGCGACAACCTCAAGCTGATCAAGTCGGCGTCTGAGGTCGAGGAGCTGGCTGCGACAGTCGAGGACAACGGCGGCATGTACATCGTTCCGGCCTTCTCAGGGCTGTACGCGCCGTACTGGAAGTCGGACGCGCGCGGCGTCTTCGCCGGCCTGACCCGGTACATCAACTCCGGCCACATCGCCCGCGCGACGCTCGAGTCGACGGCGTACCAGACGGCGGAGATCGTCGAGGCGATGCGCGCCGACTCCGGCGTCGACCTGGAGACGTTGAAGGTCGATGGCGGGATGGTCGCCAACGAGACGCTGATGCAGTTCCAGGCGGACATCCTCGGCGTCACGGTGATCCGGCCGGTGGTCGCTGAGACGACCGCGCTGGGCGCCGCCTACGCCGCCGGCCTTGCCACGGGACTCTGGAACAGCCAGGACGACCTGCGCGAGAACTGGGCCGAGGACAAGCGCTGGGAGCCGAGGATGGACGCCGACACCCGCGCCGACCGCATGCACTACTGGAAGAAGGCCGTCACCCGGACCTTCGATTGGGTCGAGTGACTCTCTGCGGTGGGGGTTGGCCCGCTGGCCACCCCCACCGGGCGGCGACCGACGCCGGCCGACCGGAGGCTCGGGAAGAAGCGGGCGGAAAGCTGCCTACTTCGTCCCGAGCTTCCCAGCCGCTCGGGCGGTAGGCTGGGCGCATGGTGACGCTCAGCACAGAGGTGCTGGTGATCGGCGGCGGCGCCACCGGCGCCGGGGTGGCCTGGGACGCGTCGCTGCGCGGTCTCGACGTGATCCTGGTCGACCGCGCAGACCTGGCAGAGGGCACCAGCGGACGCTTCCATGGCCTGCTGCACTCAGGCGGCCGCTACGTCGTCAAGGACGCGCCGGCCGCACTCGAGTGCATCGTCGAGAACCGCATTCTCAAGCGTGTCGCCGCCGACTGCATCGAGGACACCGGCGGCCTGTTCGTGACCACGCCCTGGGATGACCCGGGGTACGCGGACCGCTTCGTCCAGGGCTGCCGCGCCAGCGGCGTCGACTGCGAGGAGATCCCTGCGGCCGAGGCGCTCCGCGACGAGCCGCGCCTGAACGCGGGAATCTCGCGCGCGTTCAGAGTTCCCGACGCCAACATCGACGCGTGGAAGACGGTCTGGGCGATGGCACACGGCGCCGAGCAGCGCGGCGCGCGGATTCTCACCTACCACCAGGTCACAGGGATTCGGCGCGATGGCGACCGCATCACGGGCGCGCGTGTACGCGACGTTCGAGCCGGCGAGGAGCTGGAGATCGAGGCCCAGGTGACGGTCAACGCCTCCGGCGCGTGGGCGCATCAGATCGCAGAGCTGGCCGGGATCGAGGGGGTGCGCGTGCTGCCCGGGCGCGGGATCATGATCGCGATGAACCATCGGCTCGTGCACACCGTCGTGAATCGGTGCGAGATGCCGAGCGACGGAGACATCATCGTGCCGATCCGGACGGTGTCGGTGATCGGCACCACCGACGTTCACACCGACGATCCGGACAACCACGTGGTCCCCCAGAACGAGGTCGACCAGATGCTGGACGACGGCGAGAAGCTCGTCCCCGGCTTCCGCAGTGCCCGCGCCCTGCGTGTGTGGGCAGGCGTGCGGCCATTGTTCGAGGACGCCAAGGCCGACACCACCGCGACCCGCGACGTCACCCGCGCTCACGCGCTGCTGGACCACCGCGAGCGCGACGGCATCGATGGCTTCGTGACAATCACCGGCGGCAAGCTGACGACCTTCAGGCTGATGGCTGAGCAGACGGTCGACGCCGTCTGCGACATGCTCGGCGCGAGCCGACCGTGCACCACCTCCGTTCAGCCGCTGCCGGGGTCCGAGGGCGGCGAGCACTACATGTTGGGTGAGCGGCTGGCACGCAAGGAGGCCGCACTGCGCGACGAGCAGATCATCTGCGAATGCGAGCTGGTGCCGCGCTCGCGACTGGAGCAGGCGATCGCCCGTACCGGCTCGACCAACCTCGACGACATCCGACGCCAGCTGCGCCTGGGGATGGGACCCTGCCAGGGGGGGTTCTGCATCTATCGCGCTGCCGGTCTGATGCACGCCCGCGATGGGCTCAGCGCCGAGCAGGCTGACGCCTCGTTGCTCGACTTTCTGCAGGAGCGCTGGAAGGGTGTCTGGCCGATCCTCTACGGCGATCAACTGCGCCAGATGCGGCTCGACGAGTGGATCTTCCACGGCGTCCTCGACGTCGATCACCTGCCGGTCCGAGCCGGCGAAGGCGAGGCTGGACAGTGACCCGTGGCTTCCGCTACGACGCGGTCGTGATCGGCGCCGGTACCGCCGGGCTGGTCGCCGGCATCCGGCTCGCCCAGGCCGGGGCCAGCGTCGCCGTCCTCGCCAAGGGCATCGGTTCGACCCACCTCGCGCCGTCAACCGTCGACGTCGCCGGCTACGCGCCCAAGCTCGTGAAGTCGCCGCTCAAGGGCGTCGCGAACCTGATCGATCGCAATCCGGGGCACCCATACGAGCTGTTGGGCATCGAACTGCTGCGCGAGTCGGTCGACTGGTTCACGGGCGTGACTGCCGAGGGCCCGTTCGCCCCCTACGGCTACGTCGGCGGCCTCGACCGCAACATGTTGCTGCCGACCGCCCTGGGCGCCCTGCGGCCCTCGGCGCTGGTGCCAACGACGATGGCAGCCGGAGACACATCCGGGGATCGCGCCGGACTCACCCGAGTGTGCATCGTCGGCACTCCGTCGCTTCGCGATTTCCACCCCAGCCTCTGTGCCGCGAACCTGACCGCGGCCGGGGTGAAGGCGCGCGCGGTGATGCTCGAACTGGAACTGGAGCGCGCCGACATGAGCACGCTCGGCATCGCCCGACGCCTCGACGACGCCAGCTGGCGAGCCGGTTTCTGCGGCCGCCTGGCTCCGCTGCTGCGGTCTGACGAGCATGCCGTCGGCCTGCCCGCGATGCTTGGCGTAGCTGATCCGCATGCGGTCTCCGCAGACATCGAGCACCGGCTCGGCCGCCGCGTCTTCGAGATTCCCTCGCTTCCACCCTCGGTCCCGGGATTGCGTCTGTATGAGACCCTGCGCGCGGCGCTGCTCGGCGCAGGCGGCAGATTGATGCTCGGCGCCGAGGTGGTGGGACACCAGCGCGCCGGAGACAAAATCGCCTCCGTCAGCACCCGTGCGGCTGGCCACGATGTGAGCTACGCGGCCGATGCGTTTGTGCTGGCGTCGGGCGGATTCACGTCTGGGGCGATCCTGCTCGACTCGAGCTGGGTCACGCATGAGCAGGTGCTCGGCCTGCCGCTGCGCGGAGTCCCTGGCGATGGCGAGCCTCGCTTCGTCGCCGATTACCTTGGTGGGCAACCGCTCGAGCGCGCTGGCGTGGCGGTCGACCGCGAACTCCGCGCCGAAGGCGTCGCGAACGTACTGGTCGCCGGCGCCGCGCTACCCGGTGCGACGCCATGGCGGGAAGGCAGCGGCGAGGGCCTGGCGATCAGCAGCGGCTACAGGGCCGCGCAGGTGATCGCCGGTGCGCTCACCGTCGGCGCTGTTACACCCGCGACTTCAGACATGTCCCCAGGGGCTGTCAGATGAGCGACCTGGCGGAACTCGCGGTGCTCCGCGGAACTCTCGACCACTGCGTCAAGTGCACGATCTGCGAAACGGCCTGCCCGGTATCCAACGCCACACCGCTGTTCCCGGGGCCCAAGTACGAAGGCCCTCAGGCCGAGCGCTACCGGGTGGCCGACGAGCCGAGCGTCGACGCATCTGTTGACTACTGCTCGGGTTGCGGGATCTGTTCGCAGGTGTGCCCTCAGGGCGTGAAGATCGCTGAGATCAACGCCCAGGCTCGCGACAAGCTCAAGCGCCAGAAAGGCGTCCCGCTCCGCGACCGGATCATCACGCGGCCGACCTGGCTCGGGCGCGCCGGCACCCCAACAGCGCCGATCGCGAACTGGTCATTGAGCTCGCGGCCGGTCCGGATCCTGGCCGAGAAGCTGCTCGGCGTCCACAGAGACGCGCCCGCGCCCCGGTTCGCCGGCCGCCGTTTCTCGAGTTGGGCACGCACCCATGCGAGTCCCGCGGCGCCGCGGCGGGTCGTCTACTTCCACGGCTGCGGCACGGAGTACTACGAGCCCTGGGAGGGCGAGCGAGTCGTCGCCGTGCTCGAACACAACGGCTTTGAGGTGGTCGTGCCCAAGCAGGATTGTTGTGGCCTGCCGCTGCAATCGAGCGGCCTGTTCGACGACGCCCGCAGGGTGGTCAGGCGCCTGGCGCACCGCCTCGCCCAGCAGCTGACCACGCCGGACACGATCATCGTCGGCAACGCCACCAGCTGCACGCTGATGCTCAAGCGCGAGGCGCGGGAGATCCTCGGACTCGAGGACGATCCCGAGCTTCGTCGCGTTGCCGAGCACACCTACGACATCTGCGAGCTGCTGCTTGAGCTGCATCAGCGCGGCGAGCTGCGAACGGACTTCCAGCCGCTACCCGAGCGCGTCGCGTACCACGCGCCCTGCCAGCAGCAGGGCCACTGGATCGGCAAGCCCGCGCTCGAGCTGCTGGCGCTGATACCGGAGCTCGACGTGGCGGAGATGAACGCTCGCTGCTGCGGGATCGCCGGCACCTACGGCCTCAAGGCCGAGAAATACGAGGTTGCGATGGCTGTCGGGAGTGACCTCTTCGAGCAGGTCGGCGCCTCCGGCGCGGGTGCCGTGGCCTGCGACAGCGAGACCTGCCGCTGGCAGATCACGCACGGCACACAACTGCCATCGTCGCATCCGATCGACTACCTCTACCGGGCGTACGGGCTGGACTCGGCCTGAGCGCCTGCCCTGACGTCGATCGCAATGGTCGGAATCGTCGTCGTCTCGCACAGCGACACCCTCGCCGATGGCGTGGTCGCATTGGCTCGGGAGATGGCTCCACCCGAACTTGCGCTGGAGGCGGCAGGCGGCATCGGTGAGGCCGGCGTGCTCGGCACCAGCGCTGACCTCGTCCGTGCCGCGATCGAGCGCGCCATGTCCCCGGATGGTGTGCTGGTCATGATGGACCTTGGCAGCGCGCTGTTGAGCGCCGAGTTCGCCGTGGAGTTGCTGGAGAATTCCGCCGGCCCGGTCCTGTTGAGCGACGCCCCACTCGTCGAGGGCGCGGTGGCGGCCGCTGCGGCCGCTGCGGCGGGCGCATCGTTGGACCAGGTCGCCGCCGAGGCACGGCGGGCACTGGCCATGAAGGCAGCCCAGATCGCGACGGACGCGGACCCCCCGGCGTCCCCGCCGGCCGCACTCGCCCACGCTGAGGACACGAGGCCACCAGCGCGGGTCGGGACCGCTACGCCACCCGGTGACCTCGACAGTCCGACACCACCCGGCGACCTCGACAGTCCGACACCACCCGGCGACCTCGCCAGTCCGACACCACCCCGTGACGTCGAGACCGCGACGCGGCGCGATGACCTCGAGACCGAGCTGCCCGTCTGCAATGAGGTCGGCCTTCACGCCCGCCCGGCCGCACGCCTTGTAGAGATCGTCAGCTCGTATCAGGCGGACGTGCGCGTCGCCAGGGCCGGCAGCGACGCGGCACCTGTCAGCGCTCGCAGCCTGACCAACATCGTGACCCTGGGTGCACGCAAGGGAGACACGGTCCTGGTGAGGGCATCGGGTCCGCAGGCCGGTGAGGCGATCAAAGCGCTCGAGCAGTTCGCCGCCACGGGTTTTGGCGACGGGCTGCCGGGCGTCGCGGACGCCGCCCCAGCCGCTGACGCCGTCCCGCTGGCTGTGACCGCCGCGCTCCAGCCCACGGTACGACCAGCTCCCCCAGCTCCCCCAGCTCCCCCAGCTCCCCCAGCTCCCCCAGCTCCCGGCGCAATCATCGCAGGCATCGCCGCATCCGGCGGAACCGCGATTGGCCCGGCGCAGCTCCTCGCCCACGCGGTCGCCACACCGCCACAACGCGACCGGGACACGCCTGTCGCGGAGCTGGCGCTGCTCGACGGAGCCCTGGCCGACGCGCGTGAAGCGCTTGTGCGGGACCGCCGCAAGCTGGCCGAGCGCA
Organism: uncultured Actinomycetota bacterium; assembly: GCA_963790635.1. Taxonomy (GTDB): domain Bacteria; phylum Actinomycetota; class Thermoleophilia; order Solirubrobacterales; family Solirubrobacteraceae; genus Palsa-465. The sequence continues at coordinate 697,329 of CAWBPJ010000007.1, forward strand.
GCGGTCCCGGCGATGCCGAGATCTTCGACGCTCACCTGGCCCTGCTTGACGATCAGGCGATCCTTGATCCGGCACGGACAGCGATCGGTCGCGGAGCAACCGCTGAACAGGCCTACGTCGCCGCGATCAGACAGACGGCCGCCGTGTACAGGGAGCTGCCGGACCGGCTGCTCTCCGAGCGCGCAACCGACGTGCTCGACCTGGGTCGTCGCGTGCTCGAGGCACTGATCGGGGCCGACGCCGGCGTGCCGCCTGCCGCCGGCGTCGTCATCGCCGATGAGTTGAGTCCGGCGGACACGGTCGCGCTCGAACCGGACCGGGTCATCGCGATCGTCACAGCCCGCGGCTCGAGAACCGCTCATGCCGCGATCATCGCCCGCGGTCTGGGGCTACCGGCCGTTGTCGGTGTCGGCGCGGTCGCGCTGGCGATCAAGCCGGGGACCCGGCTACTCGTCGACGGTGACGCCGGCACGGTGCAGGTCGACCCGCCGGCGGCGGAGGTGACGGCGGCAACGCAGCGCGGCGAGCGCCGCCGCGCTCAAGCCGCGGCGGCGCTCGCCCACGCCCGTGAGCCCGCGATGCTCGCAAGCGGCGAGCAGGTCGAGATCGTCGCCAACATCGGCGGTTTGGACGACGCCCGGCTGGCGGTCGAGCTCGGCGCCGACGGGGTCGGACTCCTGCGGACCGAGTTTCTATTCCTCGACCGCGCCGAGCTGCCCGGCGAGGATGAGCAGGCCGACACGCTCCGCCAGATCGCAACCGCGCTCGAGGGTCGGCCGCTGATCGTTCGCACGCTCGACGCCGGCGCTGACAAGCCACTGCCGGGACTGCTGATGCCGCCTGAGGCAAATCCATTCCTGGGTGTCCGCGGGATCCGCGTCGGGCTTGCCAAGCCCGCCGTTCTGTCCACGCAGCTGCGGGCGATCCTGCGAGTCGCCGCGGACCACCCGCTGAAGCTGATGCTGCCGATGGTCTCGACACTCGACGAGGTCGAGAACGCCAGAGCGCTGCTGGAGGAAGCGCGCATGGCCACCGGAGTCAGCGCACCGGTCGAGTTCGGAATCATGGTCGAGGTCCCAGCAGCCGCGCTGGGCGCCGCGCAACTGGCGCCGCATGTCGATTTCTTCTCGATCGGCACCAACGACCTGACCCAGTACACGATGGCGGCTGAACGCGGCGACGCACGGCTGGCGTCGCTGCTGGCGATTCCGCAACCGACGGTCCTGCGATTGATCCAGACGACCGTCGCCGCCGCCACCGAGCGGGGCCGGTGGGTCGGGGTCTGCGGTGAGATGGCAGGCGACGCGTGCGCGGCGGCGCTGCTCGTCGGCCTGGGAGTGACCGAGCTGAGCATGTCGCCCGTCCTGATCCCGGAGGTCAAGGCCGCCCTGCGACGGGTGACCCGGGACCGGGCACGCGCGGCCGCGAGCTCAGCACTTGACGCTCAGAGCGCCGAGGAGGCCAGGGCGCTCGGCTGCGAGATGTTGCTCTGAGATACTCAGCTGCGTGGAGGCCGGTACCTTTGGCGCGTTGCGAACTTCCCGTGCGCTTGCGATCGGCACCAGCATCCGGATCGTCGGCTCGCCGATCATCCTCGGGCTGCTGCTCGGTCACGATTGGACGGCCGCGGCCGTCCTATTTCTGATCGCCGCCGCGACTGATTTCGTCGACGGCCGGCTGGCTCGGCGCTGGCAGGTGACGACCAAGCTCGGGTCGTTCCTCGACACCACGGCCGACAAGCTGCTCGTATCAACCACCCTGATCGGCCTGCTGGCCGTCGGCCGCGTCTCGCCCTGGGTGGTGTTCGTGATCATCGGCCGCGAATTCACGATCCTCGGGCTGCGGGCCGCCGTTGCCGCCGGCGGCGCCAACTTCGAGACCTCGATGTTTGGCAAGTGGAAGGCGACACTGCAGTTCGTCGCAATCGCGCTGGCGATCATCCGTCCTGACGTCCACATCGGCGGCGTCTACCTCGATCAGTGGCTGATGATCGTCGTCGCGGCGATCACGGCCTGGTCCGGCATCGACTACCTGATCCGTTCCGCGGACAGCCTGAGGTCGTAACGTGGCGCGCGTCTGTGTGACCGCTGGAACGGGAGTGATCGGTACTGCGCTGGTCACGGCCCTCCTTGACCGCGGTGACGAGGTCGTGGCGCTCGCGCACTCCGACCGCTCCGCGGAAAGCCTCGCCGGCCGCGGCGTCGAGGTACACCGCGGTTCGATCGACGATGAGCAGACACTCGCCTCAGCGATGGCCGGATGCGAGCTGGCGTTCAACGTGGCCGGCCTCAACAGGTTCTGCGTCACGGATCTGGCCCCGATGATGCTCGCCAATGTCGATGGCGCCGTCGCCGCCGTCAGAGCAGCCAACCAGGCTGGCGTGCCACGCTTGGTGCACACCTCATCCGCGGCAACCTTGGGCGAGGCACCCGGGGTCGTGGCTGACGAGTGGACGCCCCACCGCGGCTCGTACCTTTCGCGCTACGAGGAGAGTAAGACGCTCGGCGAGCGCGCCGCGATGCACCTCGCAGCCCAGCTGCAGCAGGACGTCGTCTACGTCAACCCGTCGTCCGTTCAGGGGCCGGGTCGCGCCGGCGGCACCGGTCGCTTCCTGATCGCGTTCCTCGACGGGCGCCTCAAGGTGTTCGTCGATACGTGGGTCAGCCTCGTAGACATCCAGGATTGCGTCGCGGGCCACCTGCTGGCCGCCGAGCACGGCGAGCCCGGGGAGCGCTACCTGCTCAATGGTGTCCGCTCGCGTGTGACCGACCTGCTCGAGCTCGCCGCCGATGTAGCGGGCGTGACACGCGCCCCGCGTCTGGTTCCACGACCGTTCGCCAATCTCGGCGGCGCTGCCGCTGAGCTCACCTTCCGCGTCCGCGGCAGGCACCCGCCTGTGTGCAGGGAGATGGTCCGCACGCTGCTCCACGGCCACCGTTACGACGGCACCCGCGCCGAACGGGAACTCGGTCTCGTCTACACCCCTGCGCGCGACACGCTGCGCCGCACGATCGATTGGGCACGAGCCGAGGGCCTGCTCGGGGACGGCCCAGGCGAGCGCTGATAGCGCTCCGTGCTCGCTGATAGCGCTCCGTGCCGGCAGCCGCGGACGCACGAGGGAGGGGTTTTGTTGCCCTGGCCAACAGAACCCCTCCCTCGTGACAGCAGCGCCAACGCAGGTGCCGGGTGGCAGGAACAAGAAGCCACCGACCCTGCATCTCAGTCGCTTCTCAGTCGGTGTGCCACGCGGCGGGCGCCGTCCGCAGCGGCATTTACCTTTGCCACGAGATGTCAAGTGCTTGCGCCCGCAACGTGGAGCAGTTGGAGCAGGACTTTCGCGAACTGATCGCGACCGTGCAGAGTCCACAGCTGTCGGAGCTACTCGGACGCATGTTCGCGCCGGATTCGGCAACGTGGGCGAGCTTCCGCGACGCGCCCGCGGCCAAGCACTATCACCACGCCTACGAGCACGGGCTGCTCGAGCACAGTCTCACGGTTGCGCAGGCGGTGAGCGCACTGTCCGCGATCTTCGCGGGCGTCAGCCGCGATCTCGCCGTGAGCGGCGCACTGCTGCACGACATCGGCAAGCTCGATACGTACGCGGCGATCGAGGATCGGATCGAGATGACCGATGCCGGGCGCCTGCACGGAGAGATCGTGCTCGGATACAGCATGATCCGCGATGAGATCGCTCGCATCGACGACTTCTCCCCGGAGCTCCAGCAGGCGCTTCTGCACGTCGTGCTCAGCCACCATGGCTCGCTTGAGCACGGCTCGCCGGTCGTGCCGTGCACACGTGAGGCGACGCTCGTGCACATGGTGGACAACCTCGGCTCGAAGCTCGGCAGCTTCGACAGGGTCGAGCGCGAGCTCGACATCGGCGCCCAGTGGGCCAGTTACGACCGCGGCATCGGCGCGGTCGCTTACTTCGGGGCCGACGGCGCGGAGCCTCAGAGCTCGCGGCTCGCGGCCTGATCGTCCTCCGAATCCCCGCGCAGTCGGGGGCCTTCCGGCGGCGCTGGCCGCTGAGAAAGGCGCAATTTGCGGGCGCGGCGCCGCCTGATCGTGCGATAGCGACTGACCCCGTTTAAAGTGGGGGTCGAATGGCGAAGGACACAGAGAAGCTGATCCGTCAGCTGTCGCTGATCTCGTATCTGATGGCCGAACGACGGCCGGTAACAGCTCCAGAGATCCGTCGCGACGTCGAGGGTTACAGCGTGATGAGTGAGGACGCGTTCGCGCGGCGGTTCTACGCGGACCGCTCCGAGCTTGCCGAGCTCGGGATCGTGCTGACGGTCGAGAAGCCCCAGGACGGCCAGGTCGAGCAGGAGAACTACTCGCTGCCGCCGGAGAACTTCCACCTGCCCGCGATCGAGTTCACCGATGACGAGCTGGCCGCGCTGTGGACCGCGCTGTACCTGCTCGACGGCAAGTTCGCCTATGCCGAGCCGCTCCGGCTGGCGTTGCAGCAGATCTCGTGGGGTCGTCCGAGCCCGCTGGATTCGCCGGTGCAGCGCACGATCGCGCTGGGCATCACCGGCGCCGCTGACGGCCACGAGGTCTCTCAGCGGCTGGCGAAGATCGAGACCGCGATCTTCAGGCGCAAGACGATCGTGTTCGAGTACTACACGATGGAACGCGACTCGAGAGAGCAGCGTCGGATCGACCCATTCCAGCTGCTCTTCCAGGGTGGCCAGTTCTATGTCGTCGGCCGCTCACACGAGCGTGACGCGATCCGCGTCTTCCGGCTCTCGCGCATCCAGGGCAAGGTTGGCTACGCAACCAAGGCCGAGCACGACTTCCAGCGCCCGATCGACTTCGATCCCCGCGCTTACGCCGACCGCATCCAGTGGCAGTTCGGTGACACGCTCGGCACTGCGGAGATCTGGATCTCCGGCCGGATCGCGTGGCAGATCGGTCGCCACTTCGGCCGCTACGGTGAACTCCGCGAAGCCGAGGACGGCGGCAGCATCTTCACAACCTCATACTCGAACTCCCGGCAGCTGATCGCCTGGGTGTTGGGTCTGGGTGACAACGCGCAGATCGTGACCCCGCCTGACCTCGCGGCAGAGCTGCGTGATCGGGTACACATGCTGGCCGACCGCCACACTGGCGATCCGGAGGAGTTCATCGGCCAGGAGCACGAACCACATCACAGCTCCGAGGAGTCCTCTGCGCCAGCGGAGGCAGTGGATGAGGACAGCCTTGACGGGTTCGGTGCCGACGCCGCGATCCGACCCGAGCGGTTCGCGCGGCTGGTGACGCTCGCCAGCATCCTGATCGATGCCGGGCGCTCCGGCAGGACGCTGCGAGTCGACGAGCTGCGGACCCGTCTGAACCTCTCAGACCAGGAGATCCAGGAGGACATCGCGGTCCTCAACGTGGTCAACTTCGGTGCCGGGACCTACGTGCTGTATGCGGAGATCCTTGACGATGGGCGCATCGAGGTCGACCCGGAGCCCTACGGCGACGCGTTCGCGCGGCCGGCGCGACTGTTGCCGGTTGAGGCCAAGGCGCTCGTCGCGGCGATCGACCTGATCGGCGAACACATACCTCAGGGCTCACTCGCCTCGGTGCGCAGCAAGGTCGTTGCCGCGCTCGGCGAGGATCCGGCCCACGAGGGCCTGCAGATCGCTGCGCTCGCGGCCGACGATGCGGAGATCGCGAAACAGGCACGCGAGGCGATCTCCGCGTTACGACTGCTGTCGTTCGAGTACTACAAGGAGAACGAGGGAGTGTTCTCCACTCGCCTGGTCGAGCCGTATCAGCTGGTCAACGGGCTCGAGGGCTGGTATGTCGCGAGCTACGACCCGGACCGTCAGGCCGTGAGGCATTTCCGACTGGACCGGATCAAGTCGGCTCACGTGACCGAGACGCCGTTCACACCGCGCACGGACCTTGACTTCTCCACCGGCGTCGATGGCTGGCTGCGCACGGGTGAGGTACCGGCCTCGAACCGCGCGCGTGTGTGGATCTCACCGGACCGCGCGCGCTGGGTGCGAGAGGAACGTACCGTGATCAGCGACGGTGACGACGGCTCTGTCGTCGTGGACTTCGGATACGCGGGACTCGACTGGCTGGTGCGTAACGTCCTCAAGGAGGCCGGGGACGCGGTGGTGATCGAGCCTGCCGAGGCGCGTGAGGCGGTGCGCAGTGCGGCGGCCGAGATCGAAGCGGTAGTGCCGGTCTAAGGCAGACGAGGGGTGAGCATGAAGGGAGTCGTTCTCGCGGGCGGCAAGGCCACGCGACTGCGTCCACTGACGAAGGTGACGAACAAGCATCTGCTGCCGGTCTACGACAAGCCGCTGATCTACTATCCGCTTCAGGCGATGGCGCGGGCCGGCATCCGCGATGTGTTGGTGACCACCAACCCTGAGCACGCCGGACACTTCATGCAGCTGTTGGGTTCGGGCCGCGAATTCGGTCTCAAGCTGGCTTACGAACTACAGGAGGAGGCCGGCGGGCTGGCGGAGGCGGTCAGCCTCGCGGAGACCTTCGTCGGTGGCGACAAGATGCTCGTGCTGCTCGGCGACAACATCTTCACCCACGACCTGAGGCCTGCGGTCGACCGCTTCGTGGCGCAGCAACGTGGCGCCGTGATCTTCGGTGCGGAGATGGAGCATCCCGAGCAGTACGGAGTGATCGAGATGGACGGCGACCGCGTCCTGGGCATCGAGGAGAAGCCGCAGCAGCCCAGGTCGCAGCTGGTCCAGACCGGGATCTACATGTACGACGAGCGCGTCTGGAAGTTCATCTCGGAACTGGCGCCATCGGCCCGCGGTGAGCTCGAGATCACCGACCTCAACAACATCTACGTGCACGAGGGCTCGATGCGCTGTGAGATCCTCGACGGGTACTGGATCGACGCGGGCACCTCACACGATGAGCTGCTGTCCGCCAACATGGCCGTCGCCGAGCTGGTCCGCGGGGGCCAGCTCTGACGCGGACTCACAGTCGTTTCTGGCCGAAGTACGTCGCGACCGGGTTGGCGTTGAAGTTCGGGATCTCGACGTAACCCTCGGATTCGTACACATGCCTGGCGGCCGGTTGCTCCGGTCCGGTGTCGAGCCGTGCGACCGCGAAGCCCAGCGAGCGAGCGCACTCCTCGAGCGCGGTCAACAGCGTGCGCGCCACGCCACGTCCGCGAGCCTCAGGGACCACATACATGCGTTTGATCTCGCAGGCCTCGGCGTCGAGTCGCTTGACCCCGCCGCAGCAGACGGCAATACCGTCCTCATAGCCGACGAGGAAGCGGCCGTTGGGAGGATTGAGCTCGTTGGGGCCGGCCTTCGGCATGTCCGGCGCCTGCAGGTCGAGACCGGCGTAGACGAGCCGCATCTCCTCGCGCATCGCGGCTTCCAGGCGTCCGCCGTCGCCACTGTCGATGCGCCCTTCGCGAAACTCGATCACGGTCGGTGATCCTAGGCGATGTCCGATCGACGGCGCTGGTGGAGAACCCGCGGTTGGCTCAGCCTGTGCGCGCCGCCAGGAACTCCTCGATGTCCGCCTCCGTGAGGCCGGAGCCCGGTAGGCGAGCGAATCGTCGCACCGGCACAGACTTCAGGATCTGACCAAGATCGGTCTCGAGCACCTCGAGACCAAAATTGCTCGCGCCCAACCTCTCCATCATCCACTCGTGCGCATCGGGCTGCGCGAAGAACTCGGCGATCGTTGACTCGATCCAGAGCGGCGCCCCGGCGTCGACGCCGGTCAAAGACACGGTCGCGGCCAGCCGGATGTCGCGGCTCGACGCGCCAACGCCGATCACAAAGTCGCCGCCCTCGACCACCCATTTGTGCTGACCGACATGCCAGTAGGCGAAAGCCCGGTGATCCAGCTCGAGCGCCACTCGCTTGCTCGTGCCGGGATCGAGGCTGACATTCGTGAAGGCGCGCAACTCCTGGATCGGACGCTCGACACCGGCGATCGGATCGCCGACGTAAACCTGGACCACTTCAACGCCGGGCCGGCTGCCGGTGTTGGCAACCGTAACCGCCACCTCAAGACGCGGCTCCGGTCCGTCGTCGAGCACGGTTAAGGCGAGTTCCGAATAGGCAAACGTGGTGTAGGAGAGTCCGTGGCCAAAGGGGTAGGCGACCGGGAGCTCATGGGCGTCGTACCAGCGGTAGCCGATCAGCAAACCCTCGCCGTATCGGACCTTGTGATTGTCACCGGGGAAATTGCCGACCGTCGGATTGTCCAGATACCGCTCCGGGATCGTTTCCGCGAGCCTCCCCGACGGCGACGCGATCCCGAGCAGCACGTCGGCCACGGCACCGCCGCCGGCCTGCCCGAGCAGCCAGCACTCGAGGACCGCACGCGCCTGGTGCTCCCAGCCGGACACGAGCACAACCGCTCCGTTTGAGAGAACGACGACGACGTTGGGGTTGGCCGCGGCCACCTGAGACAGCAGCTCGAGTTGGGGCTCCGGCAGACCCATGTGGTCACGGTCCAAGCCCTCGGATTCGTAGGACGGCGGCAGTCCGAGAAATACGACGGCAACCTCGGCATCTGCAGCGACCCGCACAGCCTCGTCAACCAGGCTTGGATCGGTCTGATCGGCCTCGATCTCGAAGCCACCCGCGAACACGACCTCGCGCCTGCCTTCCAGCAGCGCTTGCAGGCTGTCGAGGGCGCTCTCGAGCTTGGTCGGGTTGACCTGCGATGAACCGGCGCCCTGATAACGCGGCGTGCGCGCGAACTCTCCGATCACGGCGATCATGCCGCCCCGTTCGGGGTCGAGTGGCAGCAGCTCCTGCTCGTTCTTGAGCAGCACGATGCTCGCACGTGCAGCCTCCCGCGCGAGCGCATGGTGCGCGTCCGCGTCAAAGCCGGCCAGCGGCTCACGTCGGCCCGCCCGGTTCACGAGTTCGAGCATGCGGCTGACGGCCAGATCGACCTGAGCCTCGGTCAGCGCTCCGCAAGCGACCGCTTCGAGGATCATTTGCGTCCCCACGCCCACCGACGAAGGCATCTCCAGATCGAGTCCGGCCTCCAACCCCACCTCGCGCCGGTCGACCGCGCCCCAGTCTGAGACGACAAGGCCCCGGAAGCCCCAATCATTGCGCAGCACCTCGGTCAGCAGCCAGGGGTCCTCAGACGCGTAGACGCCGTTGATGCGGTTGTAGGAGCACATGACCGTCCATGGCTGCTGCTCTGTGACCACGCGCTCAAAGGCGGGGAGGTAGACCTCCCGCAGCGTGCGCTCGTCGACCTCAGCAGAGACACGCATGCGGTCGGTCTCCTGGTTGTTTGCCGCGAAGTGCTTGAGCGAGGTGCCGACTCCGCGGCTCTGGACGCCGGCGACCCAACCGGAGGCGATCGTCCCGGCCAGCAGCGGGTCCTCAGAGAAGTACTCGAAGTTACGGCCACAGAGCGGGGTGCGCTTCATGTTGACGCCGGGGCCCAGGAGCACGGCCACGTCCTGGACGCGGCATTCGTCGCCCAACGCCTCGCCAACGCGGCGAGCCAGCGAGGGATCCCAACTGCTCGCGAGTCCCGCCGCCGGCGGGAAGCAGGTCGCCGGCACCGACGTACTCAGCGCGACCGAATCCGCCGAGACGGCCTGCTTGCGTAGACCGTGCGGGCCGTCGGTCAGCATCATCGCCGGGATCCCGTGCTCGGGCAGCGCCTTCGTGTTCCAGAAGTCGGCGCCGTCCAGCAGCGCCGCCTTCTGCTCGAGTGAGAGAGCGGCGAGCGTGGTCGCCACGTCGATGGTCATGGCTGGATCACCTTTCGAGAATCATGAACGGCCGTAGTCGGATGGTTGATTGTCAAGCAGGTCAGCGGCCAGCTCGGAGACGCCCCCCTCGATCTCAAAGCGAGGCAGCAGGTAGGGCTCAGCGCTGGTCGCGTAGGCGTCACCCTCGGTGACGGCGTTCGTGTACCCCGCCTTCTTGACAGCTGCGATGACCGCATCGTTGTAGAGACTGGACGGGTAACAGAAGCTGTTCGACGGTACTTGGAAGGTCTTCTGCAGGTACACGCGGGAGTCATGCACCTGCGCCCAGAGTCCATCCGGGGGCTCGGTGGTGAGGTCCGGATGCGTGAGCGAGTGCGAGTCGACCTCCCAGCCGATGTGGATGATCGGCCAGATCTGCCGCGGATACAGGTGGTCCTCGGTGATCTCGTTGAGCACCCCGGGCCAGCCGTACTTGGCCATCACGTGAGGCGCGAACGTGACCTGCTCCGGATAGCCGTTATCGAACGTGACCACGATCGGCTTCGCCGGCAGCGTGCCGTGGTGATACCAGGCCTTCATCACCTCGTCGAGCGTCACCGCCTGGTAGCCATGCAGGTGCAGCCAGGCCATCTCCGCTTTGAAATCGCCGTACGAGACGTACAGGCCCGGGAAGGGCGCGCCCGCGGGAGCCGGCCCCAGGGCGTGGTAGACGAGGATCGGCACCGGTGCCGTGTACGCCCGCCAGCCCGGCTGAGCTGTGGCATTGCGGACCAGCTCAGATTTGGCTTTCAGCGACCCGGTTGTGGTCGTGTCTGAGACCGTCCTCGCGGCATTGGCCGGCTGGTAGAGCTGAGCCGACGAGCCGCACCCCGCCAGTGCAAGCCCCAGCAACGCCGCCGCCACCAAAACCCTCCGCATCGGGCGGGAGCTTAGCCTCCCGGGTGGGTGCCCGCTGGCTACCCACCCGGGGTGAAGCGGCTTCGGCTGGCGTCCTAGTGGCGTCTCACGCGGTGACTACGACCCCGTCGCCATAGAGCTCGCCGCGCTGGGCTCGCTCGACGAGCGCGGTCGGCGGCTCGAAGCGCTCACCGTAGCTCGCCGCGAGTTCACGGGCCCGCTCGACGAACCCGGTGAGACCGCCGTCGTATCCGTCGATGTACTGGAGCACACCTCCGGTCCATGGCGGGAACCCGATCCCGAAGATCGAGCCGATGTTGGCATCGGCGACAGACTCGATCACGCCCTCGTCATGGCAGCGGACCGACTCGATCGCCTCGATGAACAGCATCCGCTCCTCGAGGTCGCGCAGCGACAGCTCGCCTGGGTCCGGCACCGGCGGAAAGGCGTCGCGCAGGCCGGTCCAGAGCCCGATGCGCCTGCCGTCTGCGTACTCGTAGAAGCCTCGGCCCTCGAGCCGGCCCGGTCGTTCGAACTCGTCGAGCATTCTGTCGATCACCACCACCGCACCCTTGTTATCCCAGCCGGCGCCATCTGCGCCTGCCTCCTGCGCGGCGATGCGGATCTTCCGCATCAACTTGAGGTTGAGTTCATCGGACAGCTGGAGCACGGGCGCCGGGTAACCCGCCTGCGATGCGGCCTGCTCGATCGTCGCCGGCGGGATGCCTTCCGCCAGCATCGAGATGCCCTCGTTGATGAACGTTCCAATCACGCGACTGGTGAAGAACCCACGACTGTCGTTCACGACGATCGGCGTCTTCTTGATCTGCTTGACGAAGTCGAGAGCCCTGAACGTCGTGATGTCGCTGGTGCGCTCACCACGGACGAGCTCGACCAGCGGCATCTTGTCGACCGGCGAGAAGAAGTGGATGCCGATGAAGTCCTCGGGGCGCGCGACGTTCTTTGCCAGACCGGTGATCGGCAGTGTCGAGGTGTTCGAGCCGAGCAATGCGTCGGAGGACACATGCGGCCCGATCTCCCGCCAGACCTGCTGCTTGATTGTCGGGTCCTCGAACACCGCCTCGACGACGAGGTCAGCACCTGCCGCATCCTCGGGACGCTCACTGGGGTGGATTCGCGCCAGCAGCGCGTCCGCTTCCTCCTGGCTCGAGCGCCCCCGCTCGACGGCCTTCTGCACCAGCTTCACCGAGTACTCCTTGCCGCGCTGGGCTGCCTCCAGCGACACGTCCTTGAGGATGACCTCGATCCCCGCCTTGGCGCTGACGTAGGCGATCGCGGCACCCATCATGCCTGCGCCGAGGATCACCACTTTCGTGGCGCCGTGGGGCTCGGAGTCGACAGCACGACCGCGGTCGCCGTTCACTCGGTTGAGGTCGAACCAGAACGCCTGGATCATGTTCTTGGCGATCTGGCCGGTGGCCAACTCGATGAAGTAGCGACCCTCGATCTCGAGCGCGTGGTCGAAGTCGACCTGTGCTCCCTCAACGGCCGCGGCCATGACGCTCAGCGGTGCCGGCATGCTCGCGCCCTTCAGCTGCTTGCGCAGGTTCGCCGGAAACGCCGGCAGATTCGCGGCGAACGACGGGGTCGACGGTGTCCCGCCCGGGATCCGGTACTTCTTGTCCGCGTCCCACGGCTGTCCGACCGGCTCGCCGGAGGCGAGCTTCTCCTCAATCCAGCGCCGGGCCGCCGGCACAAGCTCCTCAACGGTCGGCACGATCTCATCGACCAAACCCAGCTCCTTGGCCTCTGTGGACCGAAACCGCTTCTGGCCCTGCAGCAGGATGCCCATGAGCGCCTGGGCGATCCCGATCATCCGCACGGTGCGTGTGACACCGCCGGCGCCCGGCAACAGCCCGAGCGCGACCTCTGGGAAGCCGATCACCGCCTTTGGGTCGTCGACCATCACGCGATGGTGCGCCGCCAACGCGATCTCGAGCCCGCCGCCCAGGGCCGCACCGTTGATCGCTGCGACCACCGGCACGCCGAGCGTCTCGATGATGCGCAACTGCGCCTTGACCTCCTGCAGGAACTCGGCGAACTGCCTGGCGTTCGCAGGCGTGATGCGTCGCAATTCGTTGAGGTCGGCGCCGGCGAAGAACGTCTTCTTGGCGGAGGTGATGATCACGCCGCTGATCTGCTCACGCTCCTCCTGGAGCCTTGCGACGATGGCTCGCATCGAGTCGGCGTAGACGGTGTTCATCACGTTCGCGGACTGGCTCGGGTCATCGAGCGTCAGAACGACGATCCCGTCGTTGTTGCGCTCCCAGCGAATGCTTGATTCCGACATCTCAGATGGCCTCCACGATCGTCGCGATCCCCATGCCACCGCCGACGCACAGCGTCGCCAGGCCGTATTTCCCACCGGTCCGGTGCAGCTCATCGATCAATGTGCCGAAGATCATGCCTCCGGTCGCGCCGAGCGGATGGCCCATCGCGATCGCACCCCCGTTGACGTTGACCTTCTCCAGCAACGCCGCCTCACTGCCCCTGCCGGCCATGTCCCGAGCGAAGCGCAGCACGACCGCGGCGAACGCCTCGTTCATCTCGATCAGATCGATGTCGTCGAGTGTCAGGCCGGCCTTCGTCAGGGCCTTGCGGGTCGCAGGCGCCGGCCCGGTGAGCATGATCGTCGGCTCAGTGCCGGTGACCGCCGTGGCAACGATTCGAGCGCGAGCCTTCAATCCGAGCTCCTCACCGATCTTCTGATTGCCCACCGCGACGAGACTCGCACCGTCAACGATGCCGGATGAGTTCCCCGGCGTATGCACATGCTCGATCCGCTCGACCCAGTGGTACTTCTGCAGCGCAACCGCATCGAATCCGCCCAGGTCACCCATTGCCTGAAATGACGGCTTCAGCTGACCCAGCGTCTCGACGGTCGTCTCGGGACGGATGAACTCATCGTGGTCGAGCACGAGCTCATCGTTGATGTCGAGCACCGGCACGATCGAGTGGAAGCGACCCTCGGCCTGGGCGGTCGCGGCACGCGCCTGCGACCGCGCCGCGTAGGCGTCGACGTCCTCGCGGCTGAAACCCTCGAGCGTCGCGATCAGATCGGCACTGATTCCCTGGGGCACGAACGAGGTCTCATACGCGGTCTCCGGATCCATCGCCCAGGCACCGCCGTCCGAGCCCATCGGCACGCGCGACATCGACTCTACGCCGCCGGCGAGCACCAGATCCTCCCAGCCGGACGCAACCTTTTGGGCAGCCACGTTGACCGCCTCGAGGCCGGACGCGCAGAAGCGGTTGAGTTGGAAACCGGCGACCGTGTAGGGCATGCCGGCCTTGGCCGCAGCCGCCTTGGCGATGTCGCCTCCCTGATCTCCGATCGGGGTGACGCAGCCAAGCACGACGTCCTCGACGCGAGCGGGATCAAGGTCTGAGTTGCGACTCAGAAGCTCATGGATGAGGCCAACCACGAGATCTACGGGCTTGGTCGTATACAGAGACCCACTCGACTTCCCGCGGCCGCGGGGCGTCCGGATCGCGTCGAACACAAGCACATCGGTGGCTGGCATTGGAGTGGCTCCTTCGGAGGTCGCGGTGGGCCGGCAGGCGCATCGCTGCACGCTAACCGACACCTGTGTCGGATAATACTCTGAACCGGGCTGACTTCTTGTGAACACTCGATGACCGACGCGACACCCAGGACCAGGCTGAAGGGCTCACAGCGCCGTGAGCTGATCGTCGAGGCAGCGCTCCCAGAGTTCGCTGAGCGTGGCTATGAGTCGGCCTCCGTCGGTCGCATCGCGAGTGCGGCGGGCGTGACACGAACCGTGCTCTACGACCACTTCCGCTCCAAGCACGCGCTGTTCGTGCAGGTGCTCGGACTGGAGCAACAGGCATTGCTCGAACATCTGAGCCGCGCACTGAGCTCAGAGGGAAGCACCAAGGACCGCTGGCGCGCGACCTTCGACGCGTTCTTCGTGTTCGTCGAGCAGCACCCCCGCGGATGGCGCCTGTTGTTCCCGGACAACCCACCGCTCAACCTGGAAGCGGCGCAGGAGTATCACCACCTGCGCGCCGAGTTCAACCTCATCCTTGCGGATCTCCTGGCCGACGATGCCCGGCGCGCCGGGCTCGAGCCCGAGACAGTTCGTGCTCGAGCACTATTCGCGATCCACCGTGATGCGCTGACCGCCGCGGCGCGCTGGTGGCAGGAGCATCCACAGGTCACCCGCGAGGAACTCGTCGACGCGGCGATGGCCGCGCTCTGGACCGGCTTCGGCGGCCTCCAGCCGAGCTGACACGTCCACCGATCTCCTAGCGCTGATGCGCTGGCTCGGTTGCGAGCTCGTGAGCCCTGGCGAGAATCGGAGCGGCCCCGAGTTCCTCGAACAGCGACGTGGCGTCGTTCAGGAGTGGTGCGGCCTGGTCGCCGCGGCCCTGGCGGATCAGCACGTCGGCCAGGTCGACGTCGGTAACCGAGCGCCAGTAGACCGAACCGGTCTGCTCGAACTGCCCGGCGGCAGCCCGCAGGTGCCCCGCGGCTGCGTCGAGGTCACCTTCGGCGATTGCGACGAGCCCCTGGCCGCGGTGCAGCTGAGCCAGCCAGTACGGAGGCAAATGTCCAGGTGGACGTTCCGCGAACAGTGCGATCAGCCGGTTGGCGGCGTCGAGGTCCCCAAGCGCCAACGCTGCATTCAGCGTGTCGGGCCAAGCGTCCCAGTCCGGCGCGTAGCTCGTACCACCCAGCAGCTGCGTCGAGGCATCGACCAACTCGAGGCCCTGACTGAGAGCCTCCTCATACCTGCCCTCTGCGGATGCGAGCAGCACCAGCTGGGTTGCATGCAGGAGGCGATCCCAGGGATCGTCCGAGCGCTTCAGTGGCTCGATCTGGGAAAGCTGTGTTCGCGCGAAGGCAGGCTCGCCGCGAAGCAGCGCCAGCATCAACAACGGCAGCGTGAGCACGGCGCCCTCGAATTCACCCAGATCGCGCTCGCGCAGGTCCTCCACCATGCTCTGCGCCAGGGACCAATCGCCCTGCCTGAGGCAGTGCTCGCCGAGGTTGTCGGCGGTCACGACCGCGGAGGAGATGTCGCCGCGCCGCTTGGCCAACTCGAGGTGGCGCTCCAGCAACTCGCGCGCCGCGGCAGGGTTCCACAGGGACGCATAGAGGCCGAAATTGCTCTCGGCGCGGTTCTGCACCTCGAGCAGTCCGTGGCGCTCCGCAAGGCTGATCGTCGCCTGATAGAGGATCTGCGCCTCCTGCGGCCGCCCAAAGTACAGGGAGTACGCAGAGGCTCGCGACTCAAGTGTCGCGGCCAGCACCTCGTGCAGGTTGAGCGCCTCGGCTGCGATCAGTGCCGACTCTTGGAGTTGCGCCGCGCGCTCGTAGTCACCGGCGAACGCCAGTGCTCGACCCAGCCGGGACTGCAGCTCCGCCAGGCCGGCATCAGGGCCGTCGACCAGCGGCGTAAGCGCATCGACCGCAGCCTGCAGACGCACGACCCATTCACCGGCCCTACCCAGATTGCGGAGGGCCTCGAGCGTGCGGCGCTCGGCCAGCGCTGCCTCCCGTTCGCGCCCGGCCGCGCCATACAGTGCGCAGGACTGCTCCCCCAGCGCGAGCGCCTGTTCGTAGTGACCACCGCGGTTCGCCAGCCAGCCGGCCTGTTCAAGCAGATCAGGACGTTCCCGTGCGTCCGCGAAGTCAGCGGCGCGGGTGAGGGCCGTGACCGCGACCAGCGGTGCGCCGACACTCTCAGAGCGCTCGGCCGAACGCTTCAGCGCATCAACCACCTGGATGCGCAGTGCGGCGTGATCGTCATCCTGTTCTCCGGTTGCCTCGAACGCCGCAAGCATGTGATCGGCGATCACCTCGGCCACGTCCTCTCCCTCATTCGGGAACGCGGTTCTCAGATGCGCGGCAGCGGCGAGGTGCAACTGCTTTCGCAGCCGGCGGCCGACGCTCTCATAAGCAACGGTCCGCAGCAGCCCCTGCCCAAACACGTACTGCCCTCGGTCGGGAGAGAGCGGGTCGGAGAAGATCACGAACACCTGCTTGCGCACCAGCGCCTCCAACAGGGGCTCGACCTGGCGGGCCTCCAGCCCTGTGAGCGAGATCACAGCCTGGATCGGGAAGGAGCCGCCGAACACGGACATGGCCTTGACCAGCTCTCGCTCCTGCGGGTCCAGCGCATCGAGCCGCGCGGCCAATAGCGCGTTCAGGCTCGCCGGAATGTCCAGCGCACCGATCACCACTGACTCGGCTGCCACCAACCGGCCATTGCGGTGCGTCAGCACACCACGGTCGACCAGTGCCCTGATCGTTTCGAGCGCAAATAGCGGGTTGCCCTGCGCCCGCTCGACGATCTGGTCCCGGGTGGCGCCGGGGATGCCATCGACCGCGCCATCGAGCAGCGCCCCCACCGTGGCGTCGCTGAGCGACTCCAGTTCGATCGTGGTTACTCCGCGCCGACCAGCGGGCCAGCCGTCATGCTGGGCCGCCAGTTCGGGCCGTGCGAGCGTCAGCACGAAGATCGGCGCCGAACGTGACCAATCGAGGATCTGGTCGATGAACGCGAGCAGTCCGTCATCGGCCCACTGCATGTCCTCGAACACCAGCACCACCGGGTCGTGACCGGCGAGGCGCTCGATGAACAGCCGCCAGCCCGCAAACAGCTCAGCGCGGTCGAGGCCCGGGGACGTGACGCCCAGCAGCGCCCCCAGGCGCGGCTGGATGTACTCGCGCTCCTCAGCATCGACGATCCACTCGCTCAGACCGGCGTCGAGCTTTGCGGCGGCGTCATCGGTCGGGGCGTCCTCAGGGATCCCCAGGCGCTGGCGCACCATCTCCGCCAGTGCCCAGTAGGCGACGCCGTCGCCATGCGCGAGGCAACGACCCGTGTGCCACAGGAACGTTCGTGCGAGGCCGTCGATGTAGTTGAAGAACTCCCGGCGCAATCGCGATTTGCCGATTCCGGCTTCACCGCTGATCGCAACCAGGCGGGAACCGGAACGCTCAATCGTCTGGTCGAGCAGCTCCTTGAGCAACCGCAGCTCGCCGTCACGCCCCACCACGGGGACATCCAGCAGACCCTCACGGTCACGACCGCCGGCGCCGGCCACGACCCTCAGCGCTCGCCAGAGGCGCAGGGGCTCCGCCTTGCCCTTGACCTGATGGTCACCCGCCTCCTCGAACAGGATCGCCGCCTGGGCCAACTGATGGGTGGCCTGATCGACGAGCACAGACCCGGGCTCGGCCGCCGACTGCACTCGCGACGCCGTGTTCACACGATCGCCGGCCACGATCCCCTCCGCCGGATTGTCGACGGCTGCCGCCTGGCCCGTGGCAACACCGGCCCGCGCCTGCAGCAGCGGGGCGCCGACCTCTGCCCCGAAAATGCTGACCGCGTCCACGATCTCCAGGGCCGCCCTGACGGCCCGCTCAGCGTCGTCCTCCCGCGCCGTCGGCGCGCCCCAGACCGCCATCACCGCGTCACCGATGAACTTCTCGATCGTCCCGCCGTAGCGCTCGACGATCGTGCGCGCGATATCGAAGTACCGCGAAAGCAGCTCGCGCACGTCCTCGGCCTCGCGGCCCTCTGAGAGCGCTGTGAACCCAACCAGGTCGACGAACAACACCGACACGAACCGCAGCTCCGCGCCGACGGTCGGCGAGCCACGCCCCGACTCGCTGTCCGTGCCCAAGCGGGGCGCGGACAGCGCGGTTAGCGCCGTCCCACATTCATCACAGAAGCCCTGGTCCGGTTGCACGGGCGCACCGCAGCCGGGACACACGGCCGCGAGCGGCGTTCCGCATCCCTTGCAGAACTTCGCCCCCGCTCGATTACCTGCGCCGCACGACTGACAGACCAAGAACCCCTCCTACGCGCCTTGCCGCAGCTTAACCGCTTGATGGCGCGACGGCTAACCTGCGCTGGCGATGGCAACCCGCGCAGACATCCGCAATCTCGCGATCGTCGCTCACGTCGATCACGGCAAAACGACGCTGGTCGACGCACTGCTATGGCAGTCAGGTGCGTTCCGCGCCAACCAGGACGTCGCCGACCGCGTCATGGACTCGATGGATCTCGAGCGCGAGAAGGGGATCACGATCCTCGCCAAGAACACCGCGGTTCGCTACGGCGAGATCACCCTCAACATCATCGACACGCCCGGCCATGCTGATTTCGGTGGTGAGGTCGAGCGCGGACTGACGATGGTTGACGGCGTGCTGCTGCTGGTCGACGCCTCTGAGGGGCCACTTCCGCAGACTCGCTTCGTGCTGCGCAAGGCGCTCGAGGCGCGACTGCCGGTGATTCTGGTGATCAACAAGATCGACCGCCCCGACGCACGCGTCTCGGAGGTGATCGATGAGGTCTACGAGCTGTTCATCGACCTCGAGGCCGACGAGTCGCAGATCGACTTCCCGATCGTCTACACCAACGCCAAGGCCGGCACTGCGACGCTCCATCTCGACCAGCCGGGCAGCGACCTACAGCCGCTGCTGCAGTTGCTGGTGCAGCACATTCCCGCGCCGAGCTTCACCGACGGTGCGCCGCTGCAGGCGCACGTCACCAACCTCGACGCCTCACCGTACGTCGGCCGGATCGCGATCTGTCGCGTCCATCAGGGCTCGATCCGCAAGGGTGAGACCATCGCCTGGTGCCGCAACGGCGGCAGTGAGATCGAACGCGTGAGGGTGACCGAGCTGTACCTCACCGAGGCCCTGGAGCGAGTCAGCGCCGAGCAGGCGAGGGCGGGCGACATCATCGCTGTCGCCGGCATCCCCGAGATCACGATCGGCGACACACTTTCGGACCCTGACGATCCGCGCCCGCTGCCGACGATCAGCGTGGATGAGCCCTCACTCTCGGTCACACTCGGTATCAACGACTCGCCGCTGGCGGGTCAGGATGGCGACAGGCTCACGGCATCACAGCTGAAGGCACGACTCGAGCGAGAGCTGGTCGGCAACGTCTCACTGCGGATCAACCAGACCGACCGCCCCGACGTCTGGGAGGTGCAGGGCCGCGGCGAGCTGGCGCTCGCTGTGCTCGTCGAGGTGATGCGTCGCGAGGGCTTTGAAATGACCGTCGGAAAACCGCAGGTCGTCACCCGGGAGATCAGCGGCAAGCTGAACGAGCCGATGGAGCGGATGAGCGTCGACACGCCCGAGGAGTACGTCGGGGTGATCACGCAGATGCTCGCGCTGCGCAAGGGCCGCATGGAACAGATGGTCAACCACGGCACCGGCTGGGTGCGTATGGAATACATCATCCCCGCACGCGGCCTGATCGGCTTCCGCACCGAGTTCCTCACGGAGACCCGTGGTACCGGCCTCGTGCACCACGTGTTCGACCGCTGGGAGCCGTGGCAGGGCGAGATCCGTACGCGTGGCAGCGGCTCGCTGGTGGCCGACCGCCGCGGCAGGGTGGCGGCGTTCGCGCTGTTCAACCTCCAGGAGCGCGGATCGCTGTTCGTCGGCCCGGGTGAGGAGGTGTACGAGGGCATGATCGTCGGTGAGAACGCACGCGCCGAGGATCTCGATGTCAACGCCGTGAAGGAGAAGCACCTCACCAACATGCGCTCCTCGACGGCCGACGAGCTCGGTGCGGCTGGTGCCGAAGCGTGAACTCTCCCTCGACCAGGCGCTCGAGTTCCTGCGTGAGGACGAGTCGGTTGAGGTGACGCCGCTCAATGTGCGCCTGCGGAAAACGGTGCTGGACCAGACCGCTCGCGTCAAGGCCGCACGCGCCCGCAAGCGCACGGACGGCTGACGTTCGAGCCCCTCGGTTCGCGCTGATGCGCGGCTGACCAGTTACAAAAGTGGCGCAATTCCTGCATATTGCAGGATCTCTTGCATACACGTATGTTTAATTTTGCATCTCAGGCGGGGCCGCTAAGGTAGGCGCACGCCAACGAGGTCTGGCGTTTTTTGATGCGACCGGCACTCCCGCCGACCGTCGTGTCGATCAGACACACCTCCGCCCGGATGCCTTCACCCCGTCACATCAAGCGCCTGATCGTCGCTGCCCTAGCCGTCTGTTCGATGCTCGGCGGCTGGATCATCGCCTCGAGTTCTGCCGACCTGCAGACGCAGATCCAGTCCAGCAAGTCGGCGGCCGCCTCGCTGCAGGACCAGATCGACTCGGAGACCGCTCAGATCGAGAAGACCGCCGGCGGAGTCGCCTCCGCCCAGCAGCAGCTCGCAAGCGTTCAGGCCCAACTCGAAACCCATATCAGCGAGTTGGCGAAGGTGCAGACGCAGGCCATGGCGGCCAAGTGGCATCTGGTGACACTCGAGAAGCGGATGCGCGTCGCATCTGCTGACCTCGCGGCGAACCTGCGCGCTGCGTACGAGAACGGCTCGCCGAACCTGGTCGACGTGATCCTCAACGCCCACGGGTTCTCGAGCCTGCTTGACCAGGTCAGCTACATCAAGGACGCCCAGACCGAGGACCAGCAGATCGTCGCCTTCACCAAGGCCGCGCGTGTGAGGGTCCAGAAGGAAGCGCTGCGCCTCGGTGCGCTCGAGCAGAGGGATCGGGCTCTCACCAATCAGATCGTCAGCCAGCGCAACCAGGTGGCAGCGATCGAGACCGCGCTCGTCAACCAGCAATCGAGTGAGGAGAGCGCCCGCGCGCAGCAGCGGAACAAGCTCGCCAACGTCAACGCGACCACCGCCTCGCTGCAGAACAAGCTGAACGAACAGGAGGCGGCGGAGGCCGCAGCTGAGGCCGCAGCCGCCAGGCGCGCAGCAGCTGCACGAGCAGCTGCGCAGGCCACACCTGAGCAGGTCAACCAGGAGGTCGGTGGCGTTGCCATCGACACCGGCAGCATGGTTGAGCCCCCGCCAGGCGCCCCAGACGCGGTGCGCGAGATGATCGCTGCGGGCAACGCGATCGCGACGCTGCCGTACATCTGGGGCGGCGGCCACGGCTCCTTCGTGTCTCCCGGGTACGACTGCTCAGGGTCGGTCAGTTACGTCCTGAACGCCGCCGGGCTGCTGAGCGCACCCGAGACCTCCGGCGAGTTCGAGTCCTACGGTGACTCGGGCCCCGGCAGCTGGGTCACGCTGTACGCCAGCTACGGGCACGTCTGGATGACAATCGCCGGCTGGCGCTTCGACACGGTCGCACTTGCTGAGGACGGCACCCGCTGGTCGCAGGGCGGCGGCGAGTTCGCCGGCTTCGTCGAGCGCCACCCGCCCGGGCTCTGAACTCACCCAACGTCCAGGTCAGCGATCTAAGCCATCAGCTGGGCCCAGATCGAGACCGCCACTGCGACCGCGGTGACCGCGATCAGCTGCGTCAGGCGCGGGCCGAACGCCGTTGCGATGCCGGCCGCCACGATCGTCAAGGTGCCCGCCATGAGCCAGGGCAGGCGCTTGAGCCCGAGCCAGCGCTTCGACATGGCGATTCCGATCAGGTAGAGCGCAGGCCCGCCCGCGCACAACGCCGCGAACCCGCCGTCAACCGACTCGTGCGGACCTTCGATCACGATGTGGATCACGTCCGCGACCACGATCACAGCACCGATCGACACAACATGGCCGTAGTTGTAGATCGATCGCGCCAGCCGTGCAGCCTGCTGGCCGTCATCCTCGAGCACTTCGGCCGCGCGCCCGGCGTGATGCAGGAAGTAGATCGTCCAGAGCGCGAACACGAGCACGAAGCCGACCAGGAAGGCGGCGTCGATCGCGACCGTGTGGCGACCATTGGCAAAGCTCTCGCCGATGCGCAGAAACGATTCGCCGAACGCGATCATCAGCAACAGCTGGCAGCGCTCGGCCAGGTGCCCGCCGGCGACCGTCCACTCCGACATCTGTCGCGCCCCTTTCAGCGGCAGGCGGAAACCGACCAACGGCGCGGTCAGATCGATCGCTGCGGCGACCGCCCAGATCAGCAGACGCGTGTGCGGATCGCTGGCCAGCCCGCCGACGATCCAGATCACGCCGCTGACCAGCGACCAGACCAACAGCTGCGCATAGTTGCGGCCCATCGGCGCTCCTGTGCCGAAGACCCACACCATGAACCCGCTGCGCAGCAGCTGCGTTGTTACGTAGGCGATGGCGAACGCCTCGCCGCGCCCGTCGAACGCCTCGAGGATCGCCGACGCCATCACCAGGCTGCACATCATCAGAACCGACAGCAGCAGCACCACCGGTGCGCGCTCGGGGTCGATCCAACCCGTCGCCCAAGCCGTGTAGTTCCACGCCGACCACAGCGCCACCAGGATCACGACCGTCTCCGCGCCCGCCTGCCAACTCCGGTGCTCGTAGAGGAATTCTGAGAGCTGAGTGAATGCGAACACCCAGACGAGGTCGAAGAACAGCTCCATGTTGGTCACGTGGGCGGCGCGGCCATCGCTGCGGTCGCGCAGGAGCCGGTCACGAGTCCAAGGCGTGCTCACGGGACACAAACTAGAGTCTGGGTAGAGAGAAAAGGAAACCGGAACACGAGGAGTCTTGAATGTCAGCCAACAGCTTCGGATCGAAGTCGACGCTCGAAGTCGGCGGGCGCACGTACGACATCTTCGGGATCGATGCGCTACAGGCGTCCTACGATGTTGCGCGGCTGCCGTTTTCGCTGAAGATTTTGCTCGAGAACCTGTTGCGCAACGAGGATGGCGAAGCGATCCGCGCGGCCGACATCGAGGCGCTGGCCAGGTGGAACGCGAAGGCTGAGCCGACCGCGGAGATCGGGTTCACCCCAGCGCGCGTGGTGATGCAGGACTTCACCGGCGTTCCCGGCATCGTCGATCTGGCGGCGATGCGTGACGCGATGAAGGCGATGGGCGGCGATCCCAGCAGGATCAACCCGCTGGTGCCGGTCGAGCTGGTGATCGACCACTCCGTGCAGGTGGACTTCTCCGGCTCGCCGCTGGCGTTCCAGCGCAATGCCGAGCTCGAGTTCGAGCGCAACCAGCAGCGGTATTCGTTTCTGCGCTGGGGGCAGGATGCGTTTGACAACTTCAAGGTGGTGCCGCCTGATACCGGCATCGTCCATCAGGTAAATCTCGAGTATCTCTCGCGCGTCGTGTTCGTTGACGAGCAGGGCCCCAACGGGCGGCTCGCCTACCCGGACACGCTGGTCGGCACCGACTCGCACACGACGATGGTCAACGGCCTCGGCGTGCTGGGCTGGGGTGTCGGCGGGATCGAGGCGGAGGCCTCGATGCTCGGCCAGCCGATGTCGATGCTGATCCCGCAGGTGATCGGCTTCAAACTCGAGGGTGAGCTGCCCGAGGGCTCGACCGCCACCGACCTCGTGCTGACGGTCACCGAGATGCTGCGTGAGCGCGGTGTCGTCGGCAAGTTCGTTGAGTTCTACGGCGCCGGGCTCGCGAAGCTTCCGCTGGCGGACCGCGCGACGATCGGCAACATGTCGCCGGAGTTCGGCTGCACCTGCGCGATCTTCCCGATCGACGCCGAGACGCTGCGCTACCTCGAGTTCAGCGGCCGCCCGCGGGAGCAGATCCAGCTTGTCGAGGCCTACGCAAGAGCCAATGGCCTCTGGCATGACGAGAACTCTGAGGAGCCTACCTTCACTGATGTGCTGCGCCTCGATCTGTCGACCGTCGTCCCGAGCATCGCCGGGCCAAAGCGGCCTCAGGACCGTGTTGCGCTGACGGAGTCCAAGGAGGCCTTCGAACACGCACTGGGCGACTATGTCGAGCTCAACGGACACGACCGGGCCGTCGCCGATACGTTTCCCGCGAGCGATCCCACAGCCGACCAGGAGCCGGGATCCGTGCCTGACGCGCCTGCGCCCGCAGGCGCCCACGCAGCTCGTGCGGCGGCCGGCCAGGCCGTCCGTGCGGCCGTGCCACTGACGCTCGCCGACGGTACCGAGACGGAGCTTGATAATGGTCATGTCGTGATCGCGGCGATCACGAGTTGCACGAACACTTCGAATCCGTCGGTGATGATCGGTGCTGGTCTGCTTGCCCGTAACGCGGTTCAACGCGGGCTGCAGGTCAGGCCGTGGGTGAAGACGTCTTTGGCGCCGGGTTCGAAGGTCGTGACCGAGTACCTGGATCGCGCTGGCCTGAGCGAGTACCTCGACGAGCTTGGCTTCAATCTCGTCGGCTACGGTTGCACGACCTGTATCGGTAACAGCGGCCCGTTGCCGGCGGAGGTGTCGACGGTCGTCAACGAGAAGGATCTGGCGGTCGTGTCGGTGCTGTCGGGCAACCGTAACTTCGAGGGTCGCATCAATCCTGACGTGAAGATGAACTACCTCGCGTCACCGCCGCTGTGCGTCGCCTACGCGCTGGCGGGAACGATGAACATTGATCTGTACAGCGACCCGCTCGGCACCGACGACCATGGCGAGCCTGTGTACCTGAAGGACATCTGGCCCGGCTCGACTGAGGTCGCGTCCGTGATCGAGGAGGCCGTCCAGTCAGACATGTTTCACAGGAGCTACAAGGAGGTGTTCGATGGTGACGAGCGCTGGAACAGCCTTGAGGTCCCGACCGGTGACCTGTTCGAGTGGGACGACCGCTCAACCTACGTGCGCAAACCACCATTCTTTGAGGACCTCTCAGTCGACCCCGAGCCGCTGCGGGACATCGTTGACGCGCGGGTGCTGGCGGTGCTCGGAGACAGCATCACCACCGACCACATCTCACCGGCAGGCTCGATCAAGAAGGACGGCCCCGCCGCCCGATACCTCAACGCCAACCATGTTGAGGTCGCCGACTTCAACTCCTACGGGTCACGCCGCGGTAACCACGAAGTGATGATGCGCGGCACGTTCGCGAACATCCGGTTGCGCAACCGGCTCGCACCAGGCACCGAGGGTGGTGTGACACTGTATCTCGCCGACGGCTCCGAGTCCGAAACCTCGATCTACGACGCCGCGATGCGCTACATCGAGCAGGACATCCCACTGATCGTGCTGGCCGGCAAAGAATACGGCTCGGGCTCATCACGCGACTGGGCCGCGAAGGGCACCCGGCTGCTCGGCGTCCGTGCCGTGATCGCCGAAAGCTTCGAACGCATCCACCGCAACAACCTCGTCGGCATGGGCGTCCTGCCACTGCAATTCAACAACGGCCAAAACGTCGAGTCGCTCAGCCTCACCGGACACGAGAAGTTCACCATCACCGGGATCGCCGCCAACGGTCACATCCCCCACCAGCTGACCGTCAAAGCCGACCACAAGGAATTCGCTGTAACCGTCCGAATCGACACACCAATGGAACAGACGTACTACCAGCACGGAGGCATCCTGCAATACGTTCTACGCCAGTTGCTGGCGGCATAGGGGGACCCGCATGGCTACACCTCAACTCCTGGACGCGCTCCTGCGCGTGCCCGGCCCGTCCGGCAACGAGGCACGCGCCGCCACCGTCTGGCGCGAGTATTGCCAGGCGTTCGCGGCTGAGGTCGACGTCGACGTCAACGGCTCCTCCTGGGCCCGAATTCCCGGGACCGCTGGAGGCCCGTCCCTGGCGGCAATCGGCCACATCGACGAGATCGGCGTGCATATCACGCATATCGATGACGAGGGCTTCCTGCGCTTTGGCCAGGTCGGTGGATGGGATCCTGTCAACCTCGTCAGCCAGCGAGTGCTGCTCGACACCAGGAGCGGCCCCGTACTCGGCGTGATCGGCCGCAAGGCGATCCACCTGATGGACGACGATGACCGCAAGAAGGTTCCGGATTTGAAGGGTCTCCACATCGATATCGGCGCCGCTGACGGCGACGAGGCGCGGAAGCTCGTGCGCATCGGTGACACCGGGGTGCTCGACGTCGAACCGCTCGCGTTCCCCAACGACCGGGTGGTGTCGAGGGCTTTGGATAACCGTGTCGGCTGCTACGTGTCCGCCCGCGCCGCCCAACTGGTGGCCGAGGCCGGCGGGGCCCCGGGCGACTTTCTGGGGATGGCCGTGGTTCAGGAGGAGATCGGGCTCAAGGGCGCCCAGACTTCGGCGTTCCGGCACCGACCGGACGTCGCGATCGCAATTGACGTAACGCACGCGAGCGACACGCCCGGTATCACCCTCGGTCAGGACACGCACCACAAGCTCGGCTCAGGTCCGGTGATCGAGCGCGCAGCGTTGCTTCACCCCGGCGTCTTCGAACTGCTCTACGCGGCCGCCGAGGCTGAGGACATCCCCTTCACGCTCGCATCGGCGGCGCGCTTCACGGGCACCGACGCTGACGCTTTCACAACGAGCCGAGCCGGCATTCCGACCGGGCTGATCTCGGTCCCGCTGCGCTACATGCACTCGTCCGTCGAGATGGTCAGCGTCGAGGACGCGGAGAACGCTGCCAGACTGCTGGCTGCGGTCGCCGGCCGGCTCGAACCGGGAACGTCGTTCGCCCGCTGAGGCCCGCGCCGCCGACCACGCCCGGTCGCCAACCGTCGCCGTCGCAGCCCACCGCATCGCCACCGTCGCCGTCGCAGCCCACCGCGCCGCCAACCAACCGTCGCCGTCGCAGCCCACCGCGCCGCCAACCAACCGTCGCCGTCGCAGCCCACCGCGCCGCCAACCGTCGCCGTCGCAGCCCACCGCGTTGCCGGCCACCCAGGTGGTCGGCGCGAGGGAGGGGTTTTGTTGCCTGGGGCAACAAAACCCCTCCCTCGCGTGGCGTGTGAACAGCAAACCTGCAATCTCTCCGCGGCGCGCACAACGCGACGACCTGCAGCTCACAGACCGGGCGCGCGCAATACCGCCCGGTACAGCGCCCGCATCAGTCGATAGGGCTCATCGGCGCTCGCCCGTAGCGACGCCAGAGCGGTCTCGTCGATTGGCGCGCGGCGTGACGGCGCGTCCAGGATCTGGGCGAGTGCCTCGACGTATGCCGTCGCGTTGCCCGGCTCGACCAGGACGCCGAGGCGGTCGTCAGCCGCCAGCTCATTCGTACCGTTGACGCGGGCACTGACCACCGGCACGCGCGCTGCCATGGCCTCGCGCACGACCCGCGGATGCCCCTCCCACAGCGAGGTGTGAACCAGCACATCAAAGGCGGGATACAGATCGCGAACATCGTCGCGCCGGCCCAAGAGCCGCACACGGCGCTCAACGATCTCAGGGTGAAGCAACTGCTCCACCATCTCCCGGTCGGGGCCGTCCCCGATCAGAACGGCGTAGGCGTTGTGTCGATCGAGCAGCAGGCGCCGAACGACCTCGGCCAGGGCGCCTGCATCCTTCTGGGCGCTGAGCCTTCCCACCCAGCCGATCACATCGCCGTCGACGGGTACACCGAGCTGTGCTCGAGCCCGCGCACGCGCACGCTCGAAGTCCGGCTGTGGCGGCCGCATGTCCACCGGCGCGCCGATCACCGCGTACTGCGCCGGTCTGCCGATCCGCAGCCTCAGCCCCTCAGCCGCAACCTCTGGAGAGACGGCGATCAGCTTCGCGGTCCTCAGCGCGGACAGTCGCTCGGCGCCGATCAGCGCCTGGCGGCGCAGGCGACCGTCCAGCGGGGTGTGACCCCAGCCGTGGACGGTATGAAGC
This sequence comes from uncultured Actinomycetota bacterium, assembly GCA_963790635.1. Classification (GTDB taxonomy): domain Bacteria; phylum Actinomycetota; class Thermoleophilia; order Solirubrobacterales; family Solirubrobacteraceae; genus Palsa-465. Next base: position 725,356 of record CAWBPJ010000007.1, read on the forward strand.
AGCGGACCAGACCCCGGCGGTGCGCCGGCGCGCCCAACAAACCCCGCCTTGGAACTGTGTGTGTGGATCAGGTCGGGTGCGACCGCGCGACAGACCGCGTTGAAGGCACGGACCGCGGCCGCGTCATCCCCGGCCGAGAGCGGCCGCCCCAGCCGCCCCAGCTCGTAGGTCGCAAAACCGGACCGTGCCCTGACCGCAGCCGGATTCGTCGGATCGCTCAGCGCTCCGTGAGCGATCATGACCTCGTGCTCGCGGGCAAGCTCCTCGGCGAAGTCGAGCATCGAGAGCGTCGCCCCGCCGACGACGAGCTCCGTCACGAACTGGAGTACGCGGGCCATTGCGTTCGAGGGGCGGGACGGGTCACGCTGATCAGAGCGAGCGCCAGCAGGGCTCCCGCGATCGCTCCGAGGGCGACGTCTCTGAGCCTGCGCGGAGATCGCTCGACCGTCACGGCTCCACTCTCGACGGGAGCCCCCCGGGCGAGGTCGCGAACCCTGCGGCTCACGCGGCGCAGCGCTTCACCTCTGGTGGCAGCGGTGGCGGCGAAGGTCACGATCGCGCGCTGCTTCCCTGGTCCCGTTGCACCGTAGAGCTGTGCCCGCGGCGTATAGCTGGCGTCAGGCGGAACCGAGAATCTGCTGCCCGAGCGCAGCAGCACGTGTGCGGTCGCCGTGTACCGACCCGGTATGGCGAGCGTCAGCAGGAGTGCCATGACGAGCCCCGCCAGTGCCCCGATTGCGATCCGGGCAGTCATATGGTCACGTATCCGGGGCGGTGTCTCGCGCTCCACCGGCGGGCGAGCATCACCCCGAGCGGGACTGCCAGCAGCAGCACGAGGTTGACCCGGTGACGGAACCCCTCACCGGCGTCCACCAGTGTCAGCGCGAACCCGACCGTCTCACAGGCGCTGAGGATCAGAACGGGGACGAGTCTGTCGTCGAGCCCCTGTTGGAATGTCAGGATGACGGTTATCGCCACGAGGACGTACCAGACGAGCGTGCCGGCGACGGCCGCCTTCTGCGCGGCAGCTCCCGACCTGCCACGGGAATGGTCGAGACCAGGAGGTCGACGCTGCGAGCGATGCCCGTCTTCAGGAGGCCGGAGGAGTTGGTCACGGTTGCGTGCGGCAGCGGCAGGTTCGCACCAGCGTATGGCAGGTTTAGCTGGTGCTGGAGGTTCTCGAGACTTCCCGGCACGAGATGGGGGGCGGCGACTACGCCCGCCAGCCCGAGCAGCAACGCGCCCGCGCTCAGCATCGCGAGCCCTCGGAGCAGTCCCAGCTGCCGGCACAGGGCTGCCCCTGCGAGCACCAGGATCGCCGCCACACCAGCGAAGAACGCCATGTAGGCGCGTGTGCCGAAGATCAGCGCCAGGCCGGCAACCGCAGCCAGGACCGGTGGCCACCATCGCGTCTCACCGATCCAGGCGTCGACGAGTGCTGCCAGCAACAGCGCTTCACCGACCATCGACAGCGACTCCTGGTGCAACAGGCCGGCGAAGTAGACGCTCGAGGGCTCGATCGCGACGATCCAGGCGGCGATCAGGCCGGCCCTGGGACCGCCGATCTTGCCGGCGGTGGAACTGACCACGACCACAGCCGCCAGACTGAGCCCGATCTGCTCGAGCCGCAGCGGCAGCGAACCGACATCGCCAAAGACCTTCAGGGTCAACGCCCAAGGAATCACCTCCGTCCAATGCACGGTCATGCTGGGCCATCTCCCGCTGGTCAGCGGCAAATGACTCAGTGCTCTGGTGGTCGCCAGGAACGCCGCCTCGTCGGTGCCGGTCAATTTATGGCCGATCGACGGAACCGCGGCAGCGATACCCACGGCGAACAGCCGCAGGATGAAGCCGACACAGATCGGCCACCGGTATGAGGCCGTGAAGCCGCGCGGATCGAGCGCGAGCATCAGCCACCAGAGCAGAAGGACGACGACCGCACCGACGATCAGCGACACCTCGGCCCGGAACAACCAGCTATCAGTCATCCGCTGCCCAGTCAGTCATTCAGGCCGGGTCTACCATAGTTCTGCGATGCGGCTCAGCGTCCGTGCCAGGTCCCTGATGACGCTCGTCTGCGCCACGGGTCTGCTGATGCTGCCCGCTTCCGCCTGGGCGACGGACGGCTCACCGGTGCACGTCGACCCAAAGAGCCCTGTCGCAAAGGAGTACGCGCTGCCGCTGGCCAGCGCCCGCGGCGCAGCCCCTGAGAGCGGCAAAGGTGGCCGCCTGTTCGGCGCCGGCATCAGACACGGCAGCAAGACCGTCGACGCACGCCACCTCGCCGGCCCCCACCCCGACGGTGACGAGCAGCGCGACGCCACCGCCGACCCTCCAGACGCCGACCGCACCGCCGATCTCAGCGCCAAGCGCCTCAGCGCCAACTTCCGCAGCGCCAACTGCCACAGCGCCGAGCGTGCCCAAGTCGGCGCCGAGCCCGACCACGGCGCCTGCCCCCTCTACGACGGCCGCCACCACCACGACCACACCCCGGACGGCGCCGCGGCACGTCACCACCGTCACACTCCCTGCGCTGATCGCGACGACCGACGCTCGTGAGGTGAGGGCCGCGCCGGCCGCCTACCAGGTTCTGGAGCCGGGATCCGGGTCGGGCGTGCTGTGGATGGTGGTCGTGGCGGTACTCGTCGTCGTGCTCGGCAGCGCCGGCGGCATCCTTCTCGGCCGCAGGCGATGAGCGCAACCGAGCATCCGCTCGTCGAGCTGGTACCGAGACCGATCCCGTCGCCCCTCGTAAGGCGGCCCGACAGGTTGAACCTGATCGTCCTCGCGGTCGCCGCGGTGCTGGCGTTCTCCCCACTCGCATTCGGTTATTACGACTTCGCATCCTGGGCGCCGCTCGGCCTCGGCGCTGTTGTGTTGCTGGTGGTGCTGGCCTTCGGGCTTCCTATGCAGACGACAGGCTTTGGGAAGGCCGCCGCGGTCGGGATCGGCCTGCTCGTTCTGCTCAGTTTCGCCTCGCTGCTGTGGGCCGAGTCACGCGACTCAGCATGGACCAGTGCCAACCAGATCGCTGTCTACGCGGTGGTCTTTGGGATCGGGCTGCTCGCGATCAGGAAGCGTGCGACAGCCAGGACGGTGGTCGCGATTCTGGGACTGCCGGCGTTGATCAGCTCGATCGTGTTGGCGATCGAGTTCGCGCTCGGCAGTGGTGGTGGAGCATTTCTGCAGGGCCGTCTCGACTCCCCGATGGGCTACATCAACGGCACCGCTGGGCTGCTGGTGATGGGGCTCTGGCCGTGGCTTGGGCTCGCCGAGGCGGCGCCGACGCGCCTCCTGCGCTCGACCGCGATCAGCGCTGCGGCGTTGATCGCGGCCACGGCGGTGCTCACCCAGTCGCGCGCGATCGTGCTCGCGACCATCGCGACGATCGCGTTCGTGCTGATCGCCGCACCTGGACGCACGCGTCGTGGGGTCAATCTGCTGATCGTGCTGGCGGCCGTCGCTGCCGCCTCGCATTGGACGCTCCGGGTATACAGCTCGACCGGACCGGGCCAGCTGCGCGCCCCGAGCGCTTCGGCGATCCAGCAGGCGGGGCTGGCGTTGCTCGGGGCGGCGATCGTCGGTTTCTCACTCAGATGGCTGGCCTCGGCGGTGATCGCGCGCCTGCCCGATGGCCGTCGCGACTCCTTGACAGCGACCCTCGGGCGCGTCCTGCTCGCTATCACGCTCACCGCCGTCGTGGCCGTCGCAGCGACCGAGCACCGGCGGATCAGCACGCAATGGCATGACTTCACAGCGCTCCGAAGCCGAGTCATCCGCAGGCAACCGGTTCCTGGCATTGGGCGGCGGCTACCGCTATGACCTCTGGCGTATAGCTGTCGACGAATTCAGGGCCGACCCGCTGGGCGGCGTGGGCGCCGGCAATTTCGTCGACCAGTACTACCAGCGTCGACAGCAGCTCGAGGACGTCACGGTCCCACACAGCCTCGAGCTGCAGATGCTCGCGGAGCTCGGGATCGGGGGTGCAATCGGATTGATTTTGTTCTTGGGTTCGGTCCTCGGAGCGGGCCTGTCGGGCCGCCGCACGACCCTCGCGAGCCACGATCCGGCCGTCAAGGTGGCGGCAGTCGGCCTGTTCACAGCCTGGCTGGCCGCCACCAGTGTCGACTGGCTCTACGACATCCCCGGGCTTGCCGGGATGGCGATGCTCGCGGCGGCGGTGCTGGTTGTACCGGCGCCGTCCGCGTCTGAACCAGGCGCCGGCAGCCTGCCGGTGTCCCTGCGAACCCGAACCCAGCAGGGGGCGCTGGTTGCCGCTCTGGGCCTGCTCGCGCTGGTGGCAGCGAGCCTTGGTCGCCAGTATGTCGCTGCTCTGTACAGCGACTCCGGGCAGGGCCTTGTGTCCAGGCAACCGGTGAAAGCGCTCCAGAAACTGCGCACGGCGGAGCAACTGGACCCGTGGGCGATGCAGACCCAGTATGCGGTCGCATCCGCATATGCGCGTCTGAACGGCTATCGGGCAGCCCGCACAGCGCTGATACACGCTGAACGACTCGAACCAGAGAACTACGTGCCACCGGCGCTCCTGGGCGACATCGCAACACGCGCCGGCGATCGAGGGACTGCGCTGGCCGCGTACCGACGCGCGCTGCGCCTCGATCCACTCGAGCCCGCACTGCAGGCGGCGGTCACTGGCGACAGCGATGCAGCCAGAAGCGTTGTCGCCGCCGCCAGCAGCGAGAGGCCACACCGTGAGCGCCGAGCGCGCCGGGCTGTCACCGATTCCTGAGCCGCCTGGTTCCGAGGCTGCCGGCCGCGACTCGACGAGCGCGTGCGCCGCAACCGCTCCAGCTGGCCGGTCACACGGCTGCCGGCGACGGCAGCAACGCTGGTGGCCGGGCTCGATGCTGGCCGGGCCCGCGGTCCTGGATCACATCGAACTCGAGCGTCTGGCCGGCGCTACTGCTCCCAGCCATACTGGCGACGCTCGCCGCTCGACTCGTGTTCGAAGCAATCGATGGTGGTCCCGACCATCATGGCCAGGCGCTCCATCTTGTGTCTGCCGCGTGCGGCGCAGCTCTTGGCACAGCCGTGATGGTCGGTGCGACGCTGATCCTGGGACTGCGTTCTGCGCTCACCGTGGAGCTGATCACGTTCGGGCTGGCCACAATCGCGCTGGTGGGGGACGGGGCTGGTTCGTGATCTTGAGATCCGCGTTCGCCTGGCGCTGCGCCGGGTGTACTTCGTCGGCGAAGCGGCGAGTCTCAGCGAACTCCGACGCGAGCTGACCAACAACCCAGAGGCCAGCCTGATCGGGGCCAGCGCAACCTATTCGCCACGCACCGCAGAGCAATTGGCTCGCGGCGTCCGCGGAGGCCGCGCAACCGTGCTGGTGCTCGACCGCCACGCAGCCCACGCACCGGCCGTGGTTGCCGCCGCCGGGGCCGTTGCTGCCGACGGGGTTCGGGTCCGCGACCTGCTGACCTACTACGAGTCGGCCTTCAAGAAGGTGCCTTTGACCGAGCTGACGCCGGCCTGGTTCCTGTTCGAGCGCACCGACCAGCGCCGTCGTGCGATCACAGATGCCGCCCGCCGCGTGACGATGACGCTGCTGGCCGCGGCGCTGCTGCTCGTGGCGCTGCCGATCCTGGCAGCCCTGATGCTGGCAATCCGGCTGAGCAGCCCCGGGCCCGCGATCTTCCGTCAGCCCCGAGTCGGCAAGGACGGAGTCCAGTTCACGCTCGTCAAGCTGAGGACAATGACGATCGCGGACAGCAACGCCGCCCCTGTCAACGCCGCCTGGGCGACGGACGAGGGTCACCGCATCACCCGGCTCGGCCGCGTACTGCGTCGCTACCGGCTGGACGAACTGCCTCAGCTCTGGAACGTGGTCAGGGGCGAGCTGGCGCTGATCGGGCCCCGCCCCGAGCAGGTGCCGATTGTCGACCGCCTCGAACGCGCGATCCCGTTCTACGCCGCGCGCCACACGGTACGTCCGGGCCTCACCGGATGGGCGCAGGTCAACCTTGGCTACTCGGGCTCGCTCGAGGGCACACGCGCCAAGCTGCAACGCGACCTCTACTACGTCAAGCATCGCGGGCTGCGGCTCGACCTGCTGATCCTCTGGCTCACGCTCAAGGCCGTCTTCACCGCACCGCGCTGAGATTGCGGTCTCTGATGCCAACTGATGCCCACCCGAGTCACGGTGGCGTTAGTCTCAGGGCAAGCTCATGCTGCTGCTTTTCGACATCGACGGCACGCTCGTGAAGCGCGCATCGAGGGAGCATGCTACGGCGCTGCTTCAGGCGGTCCAGGACGTCCACGGTGTGAACCTCGAGGGTGTCGCGCTCGGAACCTCCGCGGCAGGCCGGACCGACGGTGAGATCGCACGGATGTATCTGCTGGAGGCGGGGGTCTCAGCCGACCGGATCGACGCGCGCGCAGATGAGGTGCAGCAGGAGTGCTGCCGACTTTACGCCGGCCTCTGTCCCCCGGACCTGTCCGACAGAGTCGTTGAAGGCATGCCGGCACTGCTCGAGATGTTCGGCTCACGCGACGACGTGCGACTGGCGCTGCTCACCGGGAATTTCGAGCCTGTGGCCCGGATCAAGTTGAAAGCGGCCGGGATCGGACACTGGTTCGCACACGACGAGGGCGGCTTCGGGTCCGATTCAGAGGATCGCACGATGCTGCCGCCGATCGCGCGGCGGCGTGCCGGTGCCGCCGCGGGTCTCCCCAGCTCCTGGCCCCGCCGTCAGACAATCGTGATCGGCGACACGCCGCGCGACATCGCCTGCGCGCACGCCGACGACCTTCGCTGCATCGCCGTGACCACCGGGCCTCACGCCCGTCAGGACCTGGGACATGCCGACTTCGTCGCAGACGGCGTCGCCGAACTCACGGAGCTGCTCGAAGCGCTCGCCGTAGCTGCTCCGGCCTGAGTCGGCCGAGCTCAGGTCGCCGCGGCCGGAGCCGAAGCGCCGCCTGCGGTGCTCGCCTCCACAGCCGGCTCCGGCGTCTGCAGCGGGAAGTGGCAGGCCGCCTGGTGGCTGGGCCCAAAGCGGCGCAGCGGCGGCTCGACCTCGGCGCAGAGCTCCTGCGCGATCGGGCAGCGGGTGCGGAAGCGGCAGCCGGACGGTGGGTCGATCGGGCTTGGCAGCTCTCCGCGAATGCCAACATCGGTCTTGGCCTTCTCGATCGCCGGATCGGGCACCGGGATCGTCTTGATCAGCGCCTGCGTGTAGGGGTGCGCGGCCCGGCGGTAGATGTCGTCGCCGGTGCCGAGCTCGACGATCTTTCCCAGGTACATGACGCCGATCCGGTCGGCGAGGTATTTGACGACGGCGAGGTCGTGCGAGATCACGACCGATGCCATCTGGTGCTCGGCCTGCAGTCGCTTCATCAGGTTCAGCACCTGCGAGCGGATCGAGACGTCGAGTGCGCTGACCGGCTCGTCGGCCACCATCACCTTGGGTTCGAGCATGAGCGCCCGGGCGAGCGCGATCCGCTGGCGCTGACCGCCTGAGAACTCGTGCGGGTAGCGCTCGAGCGCGTTGTGTGGGAGGCCGACCTCATCGAGCTGGGCGCGCACGCGTTCGTTCTGTTCCTTGGCGGAGCCAACACGCTGGATCTTCAGAGGCTCACGCAGGATCTCACTCACCCGCATGCGCGGATCCAACGACCCGTAAGGGTCCTGGAACATCATCTGCACATCACGCCGCGCTTTGCGCAGCGCGTTGCCTCGCAGCTTGAAGATCTCCTTGCTGTTCACCACGATCTGTCCGGCATCCGGTCGTTCGATCCCGACCATGAGCTTGCCGAGCGAGGTCTTGCCGCAGCCTGACTCGCCCACCAGGCCCAGGGCTTCACCGGCCGTGACGTGCAGCGACACGTTGGAGACAGCCTTGACCGAGTTGACCCTGCGGCGCATGATCGCGCCGGCGGTCACGGGGTATTCACGGACGGCCTCGATCACCTCCAGCAGGGGCTTGCTTGCCCCTGCTGTCGCTGTGGCGCTCACGGCAACGGCATCGGGCGCCGGCTCGGCGATGACCGCCACCTGCGATGCGGCAGCAGTGACCGTCGGTGTCGCCGGGACGATCTGCTCGGTGAGGATCGCCGGCCCGTCGACCGGGTGCCAGCAGGAGAACTTGTGGTCGGCGCTTCCGGTGAGCGGCGGCTCCTCCGCCCGGCACTGGTCAGTCGCGAACCGGCAGCGCGCGGCGAAACGGCAACCCTGCGGCGGGTTCGCGAGGTCGGGCGGCAGGCCCGGGATCGAGAGCAGCGGCTTGGTGGCGTCCTGCTCAAGTCGCGGGATCGACCCCAGCAGCGCCTGTGTGTAGGGGTGACGCATGGCCGTGAACAGCTCCTCGCTGCTCGCGGTCTCGACGATCCGCCCGGCATACATGACGTTGATCCGCTTCGACCGGCCGGCGACGACGCCCATGTCGTGGGTGACCAGCAGTGTGGCCATGCCCAGGCGCTGCTCGAGGTCGTCGAGCACCCGCAGGATCTGAGCCTGGATCGTGACGTCGAGCGCCGTGGTCGGCTCGTCGGCGAGCAGCACCCTCGGCTCACAGGCCAGCGCGATCGCGATCATCACGCGCTGGCGCAGTCCGCCTGAGAGCTGGTGCGGATAGTCGCCGAGCCGCTCCCTCGGGCGCGGCAGGCCGACCAGCTCGAGCACCTCGAGCGCGCGGTCGAACGCCTCCTTGCGGTTGGCCCCGCGGTGCAGGCGCACCGGTTCGGCCACCTGCTCGCCGATCGACTTGGTCGGGTTCAGCGAGGACAGCGAGTCCTGGAAGATCATCGCCACCTCGTTGCCACGAATCCTGCGCAGGTCCTTCTCAGCGAGGCCCACCAGCTCGCGGTCGCCGAGCTTGATCGAGCCGCCGGTGACGTGACCGCCGTTGGGCAGCAGGCCGAGGATCGAGAGCCCGAGCATCGACTTGCCGGAGCCCGACTCGCCGACGAGCCCGAGCGTCTCGCCCTGGTCGATCTTCAGATCGACGTTGCCGACCGGATGAACGGTCGTGCGTGAGAGCCGGATCTCCGTTGTGAGGTTTTCGACGTTGAGCGCTGTGGTAGCCATGCTTGTCTTTCTCAGCGCCGCCGCAGGCGCACGTCGACGGCATCGCGCAGAGCGTCACCGATCAGGTTGAATGACAGCACCACGACGACCAGGCACCCGCCCACGGGGTAGACCAGCCACCACTGGCCGTTCTGCACATACTGCTGGGCGTTGCCGAGCATGTCGCCCCAGGAGGTCGCCGGGAAGGAGAGGCCCTGCCCCAGCGCGCCCAGGTAGGCGAGCGCCAGGATCGAATCGGCGATCAGGAACGTGACGTTTACGATCGTGACGGACATCGCGTTCGGGATCAGGTGTCGGTAGATCAGCCGCCAGCGGCCCGAGCCCATAGTCTGCGCCGCCACGACGAAATCGCGCGTGCGCAGCGTGAGCACCTCGCCACGGACAAGGCGTGCCGGGATCAGCCACGAGAACACGCCGAGGATCAGGCTGATCTCGATGACAGTGCCGCTGTACTTGGTCGCCAGCACGAGCACGACGAACAGGAACGGGATCGACAGCAGGATGTCGACGAAGCGCATCAGGATGCCGTCGACGAAACCGCCGATCAGACCTGAGACCGCGCCGTACAGCGTTCCGATCACGATCGCCACGAAGGCGGCGAACAGGCCGACCTCGAGCGCCGCCTGGCCACCAATCATGATCCGGCCGAGTTCGTCAAAGCCGTTCTCATCGGTGCCGAGCGGGTGGCCGGGGCCGGGCGCGAGGTTGGACTCGAGGATGTTCGACTCGGTCTGATTGGTGTGGTAGAAGAGCGGACCGAGGAAGCAGAAGAGCACGATCAGCACCAGCACCACCAGCGCAACCACCGCGAGCCTGTTGCTCATGAACTCGCGAACAGCCAGGCGCCAGCCGCTCGAGACCACCTGCACCTCGCCGCCCTCCGGGCCCAGCTCGCGCAGCGGCCCGTCGGGCGCGGGCACCATGATGCCGCCGACACCCAGCTGCTCGAGCTGCTCGGCGGAGGTGCGCTCGCGCTCGTAGGGCTCAGTCAAGACGCACCCTTGGGTCGGCGGCAGCGATCGCGATATCAGCAAACAGGTTGCCCATCACCGTCAGGATCGCGCCCAGCAACGTGTAGGCGAGCAGGATGTTGTAGTCGGGAATACCGAGCGCCTGGTAAAAGAGCAGCCCCAAACCGGGATAGTTGAACAGGTATTCGATCAGCAGGTTGCCGGCCAGCAGCGTCGGAATCGAGAGCCCAACGAGCGTGATGATCGGCAGGCAGGCGTTGCGCAACATGTGCCGGAACAGCACCGACCGTTCCGATAGACCCTTGGCACGCGCCAGCCGGATGTAGTCCTGCGCCAGCTCGTCCAAGGCGGAGGAGCGCATGTAGCGGCTGAAGCTGGCCACGTTCAAGAGCGTCAGCGTGATGATCGGCAGAAACAGCTGCTCGGGGTGGGTGATCGCCTGCCAGGTGGTTGTGATCTCGTCGCTGACACCGACCGGGAAGATGCCGAGGTCGAGCGCGAAGATCTGGATCAGGATGATGCCCAGGAAGAACGAGGGCATCGAGTAGAGCGTGAAGTTGATCGCGGTGGCCCCGTAATCGAGCGGGCTGTTGCGCTTGACGGCCTGCAGAATGCCGAGCGGCACCGCGATCAGCAGTGACAGCACGAGCGCCGAACCGGACAGGTAGGCGCTGCGGCCGGCGGTCTCCTTGAACAGCGAGTTGACGCTCTGACCGAGCTTGTAGCTGTAGCCGAAGTTCAGATGTACGAGGTTGCCCAGGTAACTGAAGAACTGGGCGATCTCAGAGCGGTCGTATCCGTGCTGCTGATCCCAGGACGCGATCGCAGCGGGCGAGGCCCTGCTACCGAGCACAGTGATCGCCGGCGTCGGCGAGAGGATGTGCAGTAGCGCAAACGTCACCGCGGCCACGCCGATCACCACGATGATCGCGGTCCCGAGCCGGCGGATGATGTAGCCGAGCATTTGAGGGTGATGTTAGGGCGCTTGCCGCGACCGCGATAGGCGCGAGTGGGGCGGGCATGGCCCGCCCCACTCGCCTTTCATCTGTCGCGCGGCTACTTCTTGTTGAGGTAGAGCGCCTGCGGGCTGTACTGCTGCTGTGTCATCGTCAGGAACGTATTCGCAGGACCACCGACCTTGTTGCTGACGACCATGATCCAGTCCTGGTCGGGCATGTAGAAGATCGGGTACTGCTTGCTGAAGTACGCGACCTCCTTGGCGATCGCGCTGGTGCTCGAGCTTGCGACCGAAGCCGCCATCAGCCTCGTGGCGACCGGATCGTTGTACGACCCCATGTTCAGCGCGCCACCCGGGCTCATCAGCCCGTCGTTGGTCGGGTAGTAGTTCATGAAGATGCCGCCGTAGTTGTTGACGGCCCAGTCGTTGACGTACTTGGCGGCCGCCGGATTCGCGTTGTTGTAGTTGGCGGTCAGGAAGTTGAACGTCTTGGTCACGAACGAGACGTTGATGCCGGCGGCCTGCTTGGCCTCACTCGCAAACGCCTCGGACTCGAGCACACCGGTCGAAGCGGTCGACTCCGGCAGGTTGGCCCAGACGAACTTGATCGGCGTGCCGGCCGGGATCCCGGCGCCGCACTCATTCGATGCCGTGCCGGCCTTGGCACATGTCGTCTGGCCGCCGGGCTTCACGTCCCAGCCATGAGCCTTCAGTGTCGCGACCGCCTGCGACGGGTTGAACGGCCAGGGCGCCTTGGTCACGTTCGACGGTATGTATGGCGAGGTTGGCGCCGAGGGAACCGGACCGTAGGCGGGAACCGCCCAGCCGTGGTAGACGTGCTGGATGATCCCCTTCTGGTCCACCAGCTGCGCGAACACGCCGCGGATATACGACTGAGCGACCACCTTGTCGAAGTCATCGGTCGTGTCCTTGAAGTTGATGAAGCCGCCGAACCAACCCCAGCCCGGGCCACCAAAGACGCTGTACCCGGCGCTCGTGAGCTTCGGGATCGCGCCCAGCTGGGTGCCGGCGTCGAGCGTGCCGATGTCAAGAGACCCGGACTCCATCGAGTTCAGCATCGCCGTTGAACTCGTGTACGTGTTGAACGTGACCTCGCTCATCCGCGGCTTCGGCGACAGGCCGTAGCTCTTGTTGGGAACGATGCTGTACGAGCTGTTCGTGACGTTGAAGTTCTTCAGCGCAAACGGCCCGTCGACAACCTTCCAGAGCGGACTGGAGAAGTCGGCGATCGTCGTGCCTTCCTTGTTGAGATAGTCGTAGATCTTCTTTGCGTCCGCCGGGTTGGTCGCCCAATCCGTGATGTGCTGACCGCCGGCTGAGTCGACGTTCCAGTTCTGGCTCGGCAGCGGGTAGACGCCGCCGTTCGTGGTCTGCAGCTGGTTGAGCGTGAACCAGTTCGGGTTGACCGACTTCACCAGGTGCAGGACGATCGTGTTCTGGCCCTTGACGCTCCAGCTCGTCACGTTGTCAGGGAACTCGCCTGGCGCATACTGGCACCAGTTGGCGGGCGACTCCTTGATCGCCGCCTTCAGCAGCGCGATGTAGAAGCTGACGTCCTGAGCGTCCACGGGCTTGCCGTTCGACCACTTCATGCCCGGTTTGAGGTTGATCGTGACGGTCCTGTCGTTGTTGGAGTACTGCGGCAGGGTGGCCGCGCTGAGGCCCTCATCGATCGCGGGCTTCGCGCCGACTGGCCCGTAGTACAGGGGCACGTACATGTTCGAGACGAAATAGAAGGTCTGGGTCGAACAGGTGGCGCCGTTGATCATCGGCCAGATCGATGTCGGGGTCTGCCCGGAGATCTGGCCGAACGTGATCGTGCCGCCGTTGGACGGCGTACCGGTCTTGGGCAGCGATCCGTTCAGGACGGTGCCGTAGCTCGTGCTGGCCTTTGTGGTGCTCGTGTTGTTGTTGTTCGAGCTACTGCCACAGGCGGCGAGAACGGCGGCGGCCACGACTGCCACTACTGCTCCTACAACCGCTCGCCGCCGGGAGCGGCCACGGACCTGAGCGGCATCCCCGCGCCCGGCCGAATTCTGCGATTGGTCAAACCTCATAGACGACTACCCCTTCTGGTTTCCTTCGATAAGTGGTGTACTGCCCGCGATGCAAACACGCGTAAACCCATCTGTCAATCACGGCTCAGGCGCGATTAACACAAACGATATGGGCCGAACATGCCCAGCTACGCGGGATCTTTAGCAATCCGTTAGTACGGCGCGTCTAAGCCGACTCCTGCATCTCTGCCACCCGGGCTGGAGCTGCAAGCCGCCCGTCAACGACGGGTGACGATCTTCAGCTGCGTACGAGTTTTTTGTATGTGAGCCGGTGCGGCCGGTCTGCCTCGGCTCCCAGCTGCTCGTGCCGGAAGCTCTCGTACGCCTCGAAGTTGCCCTCGAACCAGCGGACCTGCGAATCGCCCTCGAAGGCGATCACGTGCGTGGCGATGCGGTCGAGGAACCAGCGATCGTGGGACACGACCACCGCGCAACCGGCGAACGCCAGCAGCGCCTCCTCGAGCGCGCGCAGTGTGTCGACATCCAGGTCGTTGGTCGGCTCGTCGAGGATCAGCAGGTTGCCACCGCTGGCCAGCAGCTTCGCCATGTGCAGGCGGTTGCGCTCGCCGCCTGAGAGGCTGCCGACCTTCTTCTGCTGATCTGAGCCCTTGAAGTTGAAGCCGGCCACGTATGCGCGGCTGTTGATGCTCGACTCGCCGAGCAGCATCTGGTCGAGCCCGCCCGAGATCTCCTCCCAGACGGTCCTGTCGCCGTCGAGCGCCTCGCGCGACTGGTCGACATAGGCGAGTTGCACCGTCTCGCCGACCTTGAACGTGCCCCCGTCAGGCTGCTCCTGGCCGGTGATCATCCGCATCAGCGTGGTCTTGCCGGCACCGTTGGGGCCGATCACACCGACGATCGCCGCGGGCGGCAGATTGAAGCTGAGGTCGTCGATCAGCAGCTTGTCGCCGAACGACTTGCGCACGTCCTTTGCCTCGACGACCATCCCACCCAGGCGTGGCCCGGCGGGAATGTGGATCTGCACCTGGTCGAGCTTGACATTGCGGTCCTCAGCAAGCAGCGCCTCGTAGGCGTTGAGCCGCGCCTTGGGTTTGGCCCGGCGGGCGCTGGCGTTCATTCGCACCCACTCCAGCTCCTGCTTGATCGTCCGCTGGCGGACATCGTCCTTCCTGGCCTCCTGCTCGAGCCGCTTCTCCTTCTGTTCCAACCATCCCGAGTAGTTGCCCTGGTACGGGATCCCGCGCCCGCGGTCGAGCTCGAGGATCCAGCCGGCGACGTTGTCCAGAAAGTAGCGGTCATGGGTGACCGCGACGATCGTGCCCTTGTAATCCTGGAGGTGGCGTTCGAGCCAGCCGACAGACTCGGCGTCGAGGTGGTTGGTGGGTTCGTCCAGCAGCAGCAGGTCGGGCTCTGCCAGCAGCAGCCGGCAGAGTGCCACGCGGCGGCGCTCGCCGCCGGAGAGCGTGGCGACGTCGGCGTCGCCGGGTGGGCAGCGCAGCGCATCCATCGCATAGTCGAGCTTGGTGTCGAGGTTCCAGGCATCGGCCGCGTCGATCTGCTCCTGCAGCCGTGCGAACTCATCGGCGGTCTCATCCGAGTAGTTCATCGCCAACTCGTTGAAGCGGTCGAGCAGCCCCTTGACCTCGGCCACGCCGTCCTCGACGTTGCCGCGCACATCCTTCTGGGCGTCCAGATGCGGCTCCTGTTCGAGCAACCCGACGGTGGCGCCCGGGGCGAGCTGCGCCTGACCGTCGTAGTCCTGGTCGAGCCCCGCCATGATCCGCAGCAGCGTCGACTTGCCGGCGCCGTTGTAGCCAAGCACGCCGATTTTTGCCCCCGGCATGAAGCTCAGGGAGATATCGCTCAGGACCTGCCTATCCGGCGGATGACGCCGCGACAGCTTGTAGGTCGTGTAGATGTACTCGCCGGCCACGGACCCGAGGGTATCTGGTCGGCCGTTGAGTCAGCGCCCACCGTCTCGCCACACAACTCGGCGGACGCACGATCACAGGCCCGGCGGGTGGCGCACCACGAACCCCGCGTCTGAGCGCACGAGCGGGTGCCAGCCGATACCGGCCGGACCATCGCCCAGGCCGGCGGCGGCATGGGTGTCCCAGCGTAGGCCGGCGACATACATGAAGACGTGGTCAGCGCTCGCGTAGATCGTGACCCAGCGTCCCGCTCCCGGCAGCCCCCAGGACTCGAAGTCAGTCGAGGTCAGGTCGGCGTCGACCGGCAGCAGCCCGCCGCCGTAGAGCAGGTGAGCGACGCTGCTCGAGCAGTCGTAGTAGGGCGCGACGATATTCAACGGCAGACCATGAGCGCCGCCGTAGACGTACGGTTTGCCGACGATCTGGTTGCCGGCGGCGATGATCCCCTTGACTGCGGCCGGGGCCGAGATCGGAGCGGCAGCGAGCCCATCTGCCAGCAGCGCTGCGCGCCCGCCGAGCGCGGGCGTCGCGGCCGACCCGCCCGCAGCGCCCACCCCGACGCCGGATTCGGCCTCGCTTCCGCCCGGGACCTCGGCACAGGAGCTGGAGACCGACGCGATCCGAACGGTCCCCGACCAGCGCCCGCTCTCGTAGGGAATCCCAAGGCTCCGGGCCAGTTGCCACCAGAGGTCGATCGCGCGCGGGTGCCCGTCGATCGGACCGCCGCCGAGCCCGATGTCCTCCTTGTAGGCGATCACCGACCGGCCCGCCGCGGTGATCTCAAGCGGCGTGCCGTATGGCAGTCCGCCCAGCGCGGTCGCCGTCGCGAAGCTGGTGCCGCCGAGCTCGGCATAGCTGTCGGGCTGGGCCAACAGGCTGGCACCTGAGGCACCGACGGTGCCGCTGGACGGATCGCCGGGACCGCCGTATTCGGTCGCGCCCACCGTCTCGGAGGCTCCGCAGACGCTACCCGCCGCGCTGCCGCCCGCGACTCCGCCGAGCGCCGAGAGCAGCACCAGCCCCAGGGCACAGACCGATGCCAAACTCGCCAGTCCGGCGGCCGTGAGCGCCCCCCCACATCGGTTCCTCCGTGAACCCATGCAACCAAGCTACGCGCACCCAGCGCCCGCGCCGTCAGGTGTTACGAACTTGGCACACGGCACTGTCAGAGCACCCGATCGGGCTGGATCTGGTGCCCTATCGGTCGCTAACGTAATTGGTCATGCCTCGCATCCTGGACCTTGAACAATCGCTGCTGCTACTGGAGCTGGAGGCACCATTCGACAAGCGTCAGGTGCAGCTGGCTCGACGCCGGCTGGCCAAACGCTGGCACCCTGACATCGCGCCGCCCGGACGCCAGTACGAACACCAGCGCCACCTGCAGGCGATCAATGAGGCCGCCGACCAGCTCGAGCAGCTGGCGGAGGAGTCGCGCAACGGCACCGTCAGCCGCACGGCCGTCAAGGTCTCGGCCGCCGCAGCGCGCAAGGCGCGCGAGGAGGAGGGGCGCCGCGCCTATGAGGCCGAGCAGCGCGCCCGCGCCGCGGCCGACGATCGCGCTCGCAACGACCCGTTCGCCTCGCGTGTGCCGGACCACTCGGTCGTGCACCGCTATGCGCGCTGCGTCGCCTACCCCGAATGGGGCGTGGGGACGGTCAGCGGCATCTACTTCTCGGGCGAGGACGACGACATCCAGCAGTGGGCGCGGATGTCGTTCCAGGTCGGCGTCCGCACGGTGCCGGCCGGATCGCTTCAGTTCGTCGATTTCTCGAGGCCCGACCCCGGCGCCGAGCGTGTCGAGCGTTTCATGACGGCGGCCCAGCACGCACTTGCCGAGGGCAATCCCGCACTCGCTGCGCAGCGATTGATCTATGCACGCGACGCCGACCCCACGAACCCGGCCGTGCTACGTCTGCTGACGGTCGCGTTCTGGCAGACCGGCGACCTGCCGGCGGCCGGGCGCGCCGTCCGCGACTGGGCGCGGGCGGAAACTGATCGCCCCACAGCCGAACGTTACGCCTCCCGCATCTACGAGGACATGGGCGCCTTCGACCTCGCCGCTGATGCCGCGCAGCGCGTCACTCAACGCGCTCCCGGCGACGCCTCCGCCTGGGCACGGCTCGGACGGCTGCGCCTGCGACTGCTCCGCCGTGACGCAGCGATCGACGCGCTGGAACGCGCCCGTCTGCTGGAGCCATCACTCGAGATCATGCTCGACCTGGCACTGGCGCATCACCTGAGCGGCGATGTCGGCGCCGAGGTGTCGGCCGCGGAGGCGGCAACGCTGATCGCACCCGGCGCGCCGGCGGCTTGGTCAGCCTACGCCCACGCACTGGCGCGGACCGACCGCCTGCAGGAGTGCATCGCAGCGTGTGAGCATGCGCTTGCGCTCGCGGACGATCCGGAGGTCACTGAGCTGCTGGAGCGCGCGCGTGCAGCGCTTCCGCATGAGCTCTCCTCGCGCAGCGCAGCCTGAGCCGGCGGCGGCAGCATCGGGGCGGTCGGTCGCGACAGATCCTCAGACCGGAGCGTCGGGCAGCTCGGCCATCACACCGAGCAGCTCACCGACTCGACACACCAGCAGCCGCTCCTCGTCGATCTCGACCCAGTTCCCGGCTGAGGCAGGGAACACGACATGATCGCCGCGCGTGACCGGCATCTTCACGCCGACGTGTTCCCACCAGTCAAGCCCCGGCCCAACTGCCAGCACGATGCCATGCTGGGGCGGCGGCTCGTCGTTACCGGGAGGGACCAGCAACCCTGAGCGCCGGACGCGATCCGGATCGAGCTCCTTGATGACCACTCGATCGAACAGTGGACGCAGTTCGTGCCGCATGCGGCGATGCTAACGATGCCCGCGACCGATGGGAGCAGCGGCCCCTAAGATGCGGCATCCGTGTCCAGCATCGACGAATCCGGTGACCTGAAGACGTTCGTCGCCAAGCTCGGGGAGGCTGGACCGCTCACGATCGCGGTGATGGTCAGCTCGGTTGACGGCCGCGCCACCGTGGGCGGTCGCGTCGGCGAGCTGACCGGCAGCGCCGACCAGGAGGTGCTGCTCGGCGCACGCGAACTGGCGTCGGCGCTGGTGGTCGGCGGCAACACGGTCCGCACCGAGGGTTACGACCGTCTGCTCGACGACGGCGCTCGCGCCCGCCGTCAGGCCCAGGGGCTGCCGCCCGAGCCGGAGCTCGTTGTTTTCACCAGGGAGAGCGGCGACCTGGCCGAGCTGTGGAGCGAGCTGCGTGCCCGTTATCCGAGCGGGCTGATCGTCTGCGAAGGTGGTCCGACCCTGCTCGGGCTTGTGGTCGAACGCGGACTCCTGAACCAGATGGTGCTCGGCCTTTCGCCGCATCTGGTCGGCGGCGACACGGACAAGCGGGTGATCGAGCATGCCGGTCCGCTGACCCGCGATCTGGAGCTGCTCGCCCTTGCCACAGCCGGCGGGTTCCTGTTTCTGCGTTACGGGATCAGCTAGTGGATCTACCGGGAACGCCGCGGGAGACCCACTAGTGCGCCTGCGGCTTCGTGACGCGACGTTCGAGCTGCGAGCGGGGGAGCCATTGGTGATGGGGATCCTCAACATCGGTGCTGATTCGGTCGCCGATTCGAGCGTCTTCACAGACGTCGAGCAGCAGATCGAACGAGGGCTGCAGTTGGCGCGCGACGGTGCGGACATCATCGACGTGGGCGTGCTCTCCGGCCGCACCGACACGGACCCGATCCCGGTGAACGCGGAGGCCGCACGCCTGCGGCCGGTTGTCGAGGCGCTGGTCGAACAGGGCATCACGGTCTCCGTCGACAGCTGGCGACCGCAGGCGATCGAGGCGTCACTGTCGGCGGGTGCGCAGCTGATCAATGACACCAGTGGGCTCGGGGATCCGGTCGTCGCCGAGTTGGCGGCGGCGAGCGGCGCCGGCCTGGTCGTCATGCACACCCGCGCCGAGCCCAAGCAGGTGCATTTCCCGCGCTACGAGGATCCCGTCGCGGACGTGATCGAGCTGCTTCGGGAGCGGGTCGCGGTCGCGCGTGACCACGGCGTCGACCCCGATCAGCTGCTCCTGGACCCCGGGCTCGACTATGCGAAGCAGCCCAGGGAGAGCATCGAAGTGCTGCGGCGGCTGGGTGAGCTGGCGGTACTCGAACGGCCGGTACTGCTGGCCGTGTCACGCAAGTACTTCATCGGGATGCTGGCCGACGCCCTGCCTGAGGAGCGGCTGGCGGGGACGATCGCGGCACTTGAGTTCGGGGTCGGCGCCGGGGCACGGATCGTGCGCGTTCACGACGTTGCGCAGGTCACGCAGTACCTGCGACTACGGGCGGCGCTGCACGGCGACGGCAGCACCGAGATGCTGGGGCGGCACGATGACGACCGGCTGAGATGGATCGCACCGAAGCGCTGACCGCAGCCGGTCAGGCCCGTGAAGCACCGGCGAACGGGCCGTAGATCACCGGTCCCAGCGGAACAGCCGGATCGCCAGCCGGCACAACACCACGATGTAGGCCGCCAGCACCAGCAGGTGTGTGCCGCTGGGCCACAGGCCCGCGGTGGCGCTCTCGATCGCCGGAACGGCGGCGCCGAGCGGCGTGTACTGACTGATCATCCGCAGGGTGTGACCCATCTCCTGCTGCGGGACCCAGAGACCCGCGAAGAACATCAGCGGGAAGAACAGCAGGCCGCCGGAGGCCGCGGCGACGCGTTGGCTGGGCGCGACCGCCGCAACCAGGATGCCGAGCGAGGCCATCGCCCCGATCGTCAGCAGGATCGCGATCACGAACCCGAGGAATTGACTCGGCAGCGGTACGTTGAAGGCAAAGTGCGAGACCAGCACGATCAGCGCGACCAGGCAGAGCGAGAGGCCGAAGACGAGCACGATCTGGGCGGCGAGCAGACGCGGCGCTCCGACCGGAGTCGTGGCCAGGCGCTTGAGATAGCCCTTGTCGCGATACGACGCGAGCGTTGCGGGCATCGCACTCAGCGCCAGCATCGTCAACGTGAACGTCATCAGCACAGGCGTGTAGACGACGATGAAACGCAGGCCGCCAAGCGACGCCTCCCCGTGATCCGGGGTCGTCACGCCGAGCACGATCAGCAGCGCAACCGGGAAGCCCAGCGCCCAGAACATCAACATCGGCTCGCGCATCAGCAGCTTGAACTCCGTTCGCACGAGGCTCGGGAAGCCGCCGCGCCGCTGCTGCGGCGGCTTGTCTGCGGCCGTTTGTAGCGCCGTCATCTCGCAACCTCAGCCGACGGTGTCAGCTCGGCATCGGCCTCGGCGGTGAGCGCGACGAAGGCATCGTCGAGCGTGGATTGCTCGACCCGAGTCTGCTCCGGGACGATGCCTTCCCGGACGAGCAGGGCCATCACCGCAGCCACGACGTCGCCATCTCCTTCGATCACCACACGCTCGCCCTGCTGGCGAACGTCGCGGATCTCCGCCAGCTCGAGCACGCGATCGAGGTCAAGGCCATGCGGTGTCCTGAAGCTGACCCTCTGGCCCAGTCCCGCCCCGAGGTTCGCAGGGGTGTCGATCGTACGGATGCGACCGTGGTGCAGCAGCGCCACGCGATCACAGAGATATTCGGCCTCCTCCATGAAATGGGTGACGAGAATCACGGTCACCCCCTGGTCGCGGATCCCCTCGATCAGCTTCCATGTCTCGCGTCGGGACTGCGGGTCGAGCCCGGTGGTGAGCTCGTCGAGGATCGCCAGGCGGGGCCGACCTATCAGCGCCAACGCGATTGACAATCGCTGGCGTTGGCCGCCTGACAGGTTGACGTAACGGGTGTCGCGCTTCTCCTCGAGCCCCAGCAGGCGCAGCAGCTCGTCTGGCTCCATCGTGTCTGGATAGAAGGACGCAAACAGCTCGAGCGCCTCATGCACGTAGATCTTGTCGGGCAGCTCCGAGGTCTGCAGCTGGATGCCGACACGCTGGTGCAGCTCGGCGGCATTGAGGCGAACATCCAGCCCGAGCACGCTGATCGAACCGGAGTCCGGCTTGCGCAGACCGCCGATGCACTCGACGGTCGTGGTCTTGCCGGCGCCGTTGGGACCCAGAATCCCGAAGATCTCGCCCTGGTTGATCGACAACGAGACGTCGTCGACGGCGAGCGTGTCGCCGTAGCGCACGCGCAGGTGCTCAACGGAAACGACCTCCTCGGCGGCTGTGATCGGTTCGTCCACCTCCTGAGCTTTGCAAACTCCTCGGCGCGGCGCGAGCCGGTGCCCGCCCGAGCCGATTGCGTACGCTTCTGGCTCGCCCGCAAACCAGACTGCGAAAGCGAGGACCGGATGACAACCCCGATCGGCGAGGCGGCATAGACAGATGCGCGGATTCAGCAGCTGGTGTATGCACCACCGCCGCAGGATCGTGATCAGCTGGGTCCTGGTCGCGGTTGTCACGACCGTGATCGCGTCAGTGGTGGGTCGCGAGTACGCAACCGACTTCACGCTGCCCGGGACCGAATCCCAGCACGTGACCGATCTGCTCTCGAGCCAGTTCAAGGCGCAGAGCGGCGATGTCGACCAGATCGTCTTCCACTACGCCAACGGCAGCTACGACTCGCCGCACGTCACCTCGGCGATCGAGTCGTTGCTCAACCAGGTCAAGAACGACCCGCACGTGGTCAGCGTGATCAGCCCGTACACCCAGGCGGGTGCGCTTCAGGTTTCCAAGGACGGGCATACGGCCTTCGCGGTCGTCAACTACGACAAACGCGCCAACCTGCTGGCGGACGCGACGGGCAAGCCGGTACTCGACCAGATTGACGCGATCCACGTCCCCGGGCTGAAGGTCGCGGCCGGGGGCCAGGTCATCGAGCAGGCCGAGGGCTTCAACATCGGTCCGGCCACGGCGGTGGGCGTAGTCGCGGCGCTTGTGATCCTGCTGCTCACGTTTGGGTCGCTGGCCGCCGCCGGCCTGCCGCTGATCACTGCCGGCTTCGGGTTGGTCAGCGGCCTGGCGCTGATCGGGATCGCAACGCATGTCACCAGCATGTCCAACGTGGCGCCTGACCTGGCGCTGATGATCGGTCTGGGCGTTGGCATCGACTACGCCCTGTTCATCGTCACCCGTTTCCGCGAGAGCTACATACGGCTGGGTGAGGTGGACGCGGCGATCACAGAGGCGATGGACACCTCCGGACGGGCGATCCTGCTCGCCGGCACCACCGTCATCATCGCGCTGCTCGGCATGTTCGCGACCGGCGTCACCTTCATGTACGGGCTCGCGATCGCATCCGTGCTGGCCGTGCTGCTGGTGCTCGCGGCCTCGCTGACACTGGTGCCGGCGCTGCTGTCGCGGTTCGGAACTCGCGTCGTCCGCCCGTCGCGCTCGGCACGCCGGCGCGAGCAACGCGGCCAGGCCCCGAGGCAGTCCTCGTGGCGTCGCTGGAGTCTCACGGTACAAACCCACCCCAAGTCCTTGGCGCTTGCGTCGCTGGCCGTGATGATCCTCTGCGCCATCCCGTTTTTCGCGTTGCGCCTGGATAGCTCCGACGCCGGCAACGACCCGACCAACACCAGCACATACCAGGCATACCGCATGCTGTCTGACGGCTTTGGACCGGGCTTCAACGGGCCGCTGCTGATCGCCGTCGAGATGCCGAGTTCTGCCAAGCAGTCCTCGCTTCCACAGGTGCGGGCGGCGGTCGCCAAGGACTCGGACGTCGCAGCGGTCACAGCGCCGCTGATCTCACCCTCGGGGAAGGTTGCTGTGATCACGGCCTATCCGAAGTCCGCCCCACAGGATCCGGACACAACCGACCTGGTCAACAGGCTCCGGCAGACGACGTTCCCACCGATGCAGAAGCAGCTCGGGGTCGCGATCTCAGTCGGCGGATTCACAGCGGGCTCAATCGACTTCTCACACGTGCTGTCGGTCAAACTGCCGCTGTTCATCGCGATCGTGGTCGTGCTCTCGGCGCTGCTGCTGTTCGTGATCTTCAGGTCGCTGGTGATTCCGATCCAGGCCGCGGCGATGAACCTGCTCACCATCGCCGGCGCCCTGGGGGCCACGGTCGCCGTGTTCCAATACGGCTGGGGCGCAAGCCTGCTCGGGATCGACCCCGGCCCGATCGAGCCGTGGATACCGGTGCTGATGTTCGCGGTCGTCTTCGGGCTTTCGATGGACTACGAGGTCTTCCTGATCTCGCGCGTGCGCGAGGAGTGGGTGCACAAGGGCGACGCGTCGCAGGCGGTCGCTGACGGCATCGCCTCGACCGGCAAGGTGATCACGGCCGCCGCGGCGATCATGGTCTGCGTGTTCCTGTCCTTCATGCTCGGCGACGAGCGCTCGCTCAAGGAGTTCGGCTTCGGCCTGGCAGTCGCCGTCTTCCTCGATGCGCTTGTCGTCCGCTGCGTGATGCTGCCGGCGGTTCTTGAGCTCGTCGGTGAGAACACCTGGAAGCTGCCCGGCTGGATCGACAAGCGGCTTCCGGAGATCAACATCGAGGGTTCGTCTCCCGCCCATGATGAGCTGCCTGCGTCGCCGACTCCGGCGCCTGCCGGCGTCGACTGACCGACGGGACGGCCCGCACTCAACTGCCGTAGCTGCCCTTACCCTCGCTCTCCAGCCTCCTGGCCCTGCGGGCTGCGGCGTCCGCGGTCAGGTCCGCGAGCGCATCTTCACCGTCAAATCTGAGACCCTCGATCGTGCCCTCGACGTCGGCTGCGCCGCGGGTCACGCCGAGCTTGGCCTTGGCCTCGATCCGACTGATCACCAGCTCGACACCCACGATCGCGCGCAGCTCACTCTCGATGTAGTCGCGCGGGGCGTCGTCAACCCCCCAGGGCGCTGCTCTTCCCGACTCGTGGCGCTCGGTCAGCCGCCTGACGAAAGCCTCCAGCCAGGCCGTGTCGTCATGGATCCGCAACTCCCCGTAGATGTGTGCCGTCAGGTAGTTCCAGGTCGGAACCTCGCGTCCGTGTCTGCGCTTGCTCGGGTACCAGTTCGGGCTGATGTAGGCCTCGGGGCCATGCACGATCACCATCGCCTCGCCGAGTGTCGGCAAGCGCCAGTGGTCGTTCTTCCGCGCGAAGTGCCCAAGCAGGACGCCATGCGGCTGAACCGTCTCGTCGTAGATCAGCGGCAGGAAGGTGACGAACAGCCCTTCCGGCGTGGCGGTCACGAGATCTGCCGCCTGCAGGTTCACGAGCAGCTCCTGCAGCGACTCGGCATCGGCGAGGTTGTGCTTGGGCAGATACACAACGCTCAGTCTGCCGCATAACGGTCCGCACGCCTGGTTCTCTTGAACCACGCGTGAGTTTCAATCGCGGTCGGGCCGCGGCTGCCCGGCGCTGCTCTCAGTCGAGCAGCGGCACGTCGGCCGTCATCACCTCGTAGCCGTCGTCTGTGATCAGCACGTTGTCCTCGATCCGCACCCCGCCGAACCCGATCAGCTTCTCCACCCGATTCCAGTCGACCGCGTCACGATACCGGCGCCGATTCGCCTGATCGTTGAGGATCGCTGGGACGAAATAGACGCCCGGTTCGACGGTGACGACCATTCCGGCGCCCAGCGGCAGGTTGATCCTGAGGTTCGGGTACGGCTTGGGTTCGTCACGCCGCTCCCGCAGCGGAGTACCACCGGCGTCGCGCACGCCCAGACCAACCAGATGCCCGATCCCGTGCGGGAAGAACAACCACACCGCACCTGAGGCCACCAGCTGCTCAGCATCGCCGCGCAGGATTCCGAGCTGGACCAGTCCGTCAGCGATCACCAGCGCCGCCACGCGATGCACGTCGCGCCATTCGGTCCCAGGGACGCAGTGCTCGATCGCCGCCCGCTCAGCTGCGTGGACGACGCCGTGGATCTCACGCTGGACCGTTGTGAACTCTCCCCCGACGGGGTATGTGCGGGTGATGTCGCTGGCGTAGCAGCGGTGCTGCGCGCCGGCGTCGATCAGGACCAGCTCATCGGCCTGGAGGCGCCTGACGGTGGGCGCAAAGTGCAGCACCGCCGAGTTGGGACCACCGCCGATGATCGTGTCATAGGCCATCGACTCCGCACCGTGGCGCAGAGCCTCCGCCTCCAACTCGATCTGCACCTCGCGCTCGGAGACGCCTTCCCTGAGCAGCGGGACGGCGACGGCGAACGCCGCCCTGGTCGCCTGCTGCGCGGCGCGCATACGCTCAAGCTCGACCGCGTCCTTGGCCCGGCGCACGTCGCCAAGCCCGAACCGCAGTTCCTGGACAAGCTCGGCATCTGGGGTCGCCCCTGCCGGGGGAGTCCCGAGCCACGCGAGCCTCGCGCCGGAACGCGCTTCGAGCCACTGGCCCAGCTGGCCGGTCGTCAGGCCCTCGGTATCGTCCTCCGTTGCGCCTGACCAGAGCCGATCGTCAACTGTGATCGGCGCCTGGAAGTCCGTCCAGCCGTCAGCCGGATCGAACGCCAGCACCCCGGCCGGGACGTTGCGGTCTGTGAGGTAGAAGTACTCGGAGTGCGACTCGAACGGGTATGCGGTGTCGTCGCGGCCAGGGCGAAAGATCAGATCGCCGGCACCGATCAACACAACCGCGCCCAGCTCCTGCCACCTGGCGCCAACCTCAGCACGGCGACGCTCCAGCTGCCGTTCAACATCTAGTTCATCCACGGTCTGAGCCATGCGGCGATCGTATCGTCGCGGGCCTCGAGCCGCCGGTCGGCCTCCCGACCTACAACCCAGCATGCCCCTCAACCGGAGGACCACCTCAAAGTCGTCGGCGGTCAGCCGGACTTCGCTACGTTGGCTCGACCGCATGTCCTGTCACGTCGCCTTCATTCGTGCCGTCATGCTCGGCCGCGGAGGCGTCGAACGGGAGGCGCTGCTGGAGGCCTTCACGCACGCCGGGGCGGCCTCAGCGCGATCGCACATCACGACGGGGAATGTGACGTTCCAGGCGCCGGGCGAATCAGTCCACGCGATCACGGCCGCGGTGCAAGCGGATCTGCTGAGGATGGCCGGCACCCAAAAGCAGCTCTTCGTGCGCTCTGCGCCCGAGCTGCGCGCGCTGGCGCGCGCAGCTCCGTTCGCGACCTGGGAGCACAGATCTGGCGCCCATGAGCTCGCAGTCATCTTCCTCAGCTCCCCGACGGAGCTTCCCTTCAGCCTCCCGTCGCTTTCCGACCGCGGCGACACGACCTACATCTCGCGCACCGACCGCGAGGTCTTCATCGGAACGCACCTGGTTGATGGACGCGCCGGCAATCCCGGCGCCTGGCTCGAGCGCAGACTCAAGGCCCCGGTCACCATCCGCAATTGGAACACGGTCGAGCGCATCCTCAGGCACTGGCAGCTGAGTTGACCGTCCTGGCAAAGGCTGGAAGCGGCGTCATTAGACTGGCGCGATGCCTTTCCCAGTCGTCACGCGGGAAGCCGCGGGCTCAGCCCCTTAGAGCCATGCGTCTGATCGTCGCGCGCTGCTCAGCCATCTACTCCGGCCGCCTCGACACGGTCCTGCCGGAGGCGCTGCGGCTGATCATGGTCAAGGCCGACGGCGGCGTGCTGCTGCACGCCGATGCCGGCGGGTACAAGCCCCTGAACTGGATGACGCCTCCGACGGTCATTGAGGAGGACGGCGAGCCACCCGCGCGGATCGTCGTGCGCAAGCGAGCCGGCAAGACAGAGGATCGACTCGAGATCGCCCTGCATGAGGTGCTCTCCGATGTCACGCACGACATGGGCTCGCCGGACGAGGCCGCAGGTCTGGCCAAGGACGGCGTCGAGGCGCACCTGCAGGAGCTGCTCGCGGACCAGCCGCATCGGTGCGGCGAGGGCCTGCGCCTGGTGAGGCGGGAGTGGCCGACGGACATCGGGCCGGTCGACCTGATGTGCCGCGATGCGGACGACGAGTGGGTTGCGGTGGAGATCAAGCGTGTTGCCACGATCGAGTCCGTCGAGCAGCTGACCCGCTACCTCGAGCGCCTGCGCACAGACGCGCGGTTCGCCGGCTGCCGCGGGATTCTGGCCGCACAGACGATCAAGCCCCAGGCCCGTGTCCTGGCTGAGTCGCGCGGGATCGCCTGTGTCGAAGTCGACCTCGCGGTTCTGCGTGGCGAGCGCGAACCGGAACTGCGACTGTTCCTCGCATGACGCGCTGGGAGCTCCTAAGCCTCCCCCCAAGCGGTCGCGATCACTGATCGTGGCCCACCGTGATCGCGGTGCTCGCACAGGTAGATCCCCTGCCATGTTCCCAGTGCCGGCCGGCCGCCGGACAGCGGCAGTGTCAGCGTCGGCCCCAGCAGTGACGCCTTGATGTGAGCGGGCATGTCATCGGGGCCCTCGAGTGTGTGCGTCCAGAACGAGGCACGCTCGGGCACAGCCTCGTCGAACCACGATTCGAAGTCCCTGCGCACGTCGGGGGAGGCGTTCTCGTTCAGGGCCAGTGAGGCTGAGGTGTGCTGGATCAGCAGGTGCAGGATCCCAACCCGGATCTGATCGATCCCGGTGATTCCGTCGAGAAGCTCCCGCGTCACGAGGTGGAAGCCTCGGGGTCGCGGTGCCAACGTGATCCGACCCTGTACCCAGACCATTCCGGGAGGATATGGCCCGTGCCAAGAGCACCCCGCCCCAGCGGCCTGGCGTTGCTAACCTCGCACGGTCCGATCCCGCCCGCCGGGAAGCGGCGGCCGGCCATGACTGCTCCGGAACGACGATCCCGACGGCGGCAGTTCGCCGCCGCTCCAGTAGCCGCAATTTGCGCGACCCTTGCGCTCGCGGGCAGCGCTGTGGGCGACGGCATCTCGCAACTCCAGAACAAACTCGGCGCCACTCAGTCGCAGCTCAGCAGCACCAAGCAGCTCGAGCAGACGCTCTCGAAGAAACTCGCCACCCTGAACCGGCGCGCGGCGAACCTGTCAAGCCAGATCGCATTGGTCGAATCGCGTGAGGCGGCAGAGCAGGCCCTGCTGGCGAGCGATCGCCGCAAGGCGGCCGCTGCCAAGGCCGCGATCGCACGCGAACGCCGCCACCTGGCGCGCCTACGCGTGGTCCTCGGGCATTCGCAGTCTGCTCTGGCGGCCGTGCTGGTGAGCGAGTATGAGCAGCCACAGCAGTCGGTGATCTCGTTGATCGTCAACTCCCAGAGCTTTCAACAGTTGCTCGACAGCGTCGAGTACGTTTCGAGCGTCAGGCGCCATGAGGAGTCGGTCATCGATGCGACCGAGACGGCCAAGGCCGGCGCCGAGGCTACCGCCCGGCGGCTGACCGCCCTGCACCGCAGTGACGCCGGAGACGTCCAGGCCGCCGCACGGCAGACCGACGCTCTGACCGGTATGAATGCCCTCCTGGATTCGCGCAAGTCGGCGCTCGCTGACGAGCGCACCGCGCAGAGCGCGGCACTCGCGGCCAGCAAGACCAAGGGGTCGAGGCTGCTGGTGGCGATCTCCACGATCCAGAAGCAGGAGGCCGCGGCCCAGGAGGCCGCGCGTCAGATCAGCTACGGCGCCGGCCTGTCGCTGTCCGCGGGCTGGGCGATTCCCTTCCAGATCGTGCTGTGCGAGTCCGGTGGCCAGGATCTGCCTCCCAACTCAGCCGGCGCTTCGGGCTACTACCAGATCATTCCCAGCACCTGGCGAGGGTTCGGAGGTAGGGGTCCGGCGGCATATCTGGCACCCAAGGCGGAGCAGGACGAGGTCGCTTCGAGGATCTGGAACCACGGTGCCGGCGCCCGTAACTGGGTCTGTGCCGGAATCGTCGGGATTACCTGATCTCAACAACCCCGGCCTAATCTAAGTGCATGCGACTCAGATCCCCGTACAGTCGGCCGATCAAGCGGCGCCTGGCGACCGCCGGCGCTGCCGTGATCGCGTTGGCGGCGACGTCCGCGCTCGTGATCGCTATCCCGGCGACCGCGTCGGCAGCCGTGGCCGCCTCCGGCCCGCTCGCCCTGACCTCCGGCGCCGCGCTGACCAATCTGGCCTGCCCATCGGCGGCGCAGTGCACCGCGACAACAGGTACGCAGGAGATCACGTTCACGCTCGCGGCCAACCGCAGAGCAGTGGCCCATCGTTGGGCACGCACACCGTTCAGTGGCCGCGGCGTTCAGATCAACGGCATCTGGTGTCCGCTGACCACGATCTGCGCCGCGATCCACAGCCAGTCGGCAACGAGCTTCAATCCGCGCCGGTTCCGAGCCGGTGCCAGCCGCTTGATTGCGCCGGATTACGGCGAGGGACTCGTCAGTGTTCGTTGCCCCTCGCGGAGCGAGTGTGTGGCGGTCGACAGCTTCGGCCACGGCGTCACCTACAACCCGCAGACCGGCCGAACACTGATCAAGAGCATCCGGATCGACGGCAACGAGCGGTTGACGGCGCTGGCCTGCCCGTCGGCGTCGCAGTGCACCGCGCTTGACGACGACGGCACCCAGATCACCTTCAACCCCGCAAACGGCCGGATCCTGGCCTCCGGGAAGATTGACAGCGCGGTGGGGATCGACGATCCGGAGCAGGGCGTCGGCTACGAATTGGACGCTGTCTCCTGCCCCGGCACCCGGAGCTGCGTCGCGGTCGACACGCTCGGCAATGCGATCGCGTTCGATCCGCTCAGCACGACCCACAGCGCCATCACGATCAGCTTCTCGGAGCCGTGGGCCTCGATCAGCTGCAGGCGCACCGGCCAGTGCGTAGCCGTCGGAGCCGGCGGCGCCGTCCTGATCGGCTCAGCCGGTGCTGCCGGGTCGTCCGGCCCGTGGGGGACGACGACACTCGCCGGCGCCGCCGACCTCAACGCCGTCGCCTGCCCGACCGCAACTGAGTGCGTCGCCGTCGACTCCGCCGGTCACGCGTTCACGCTCGACCCGGCCACACTCTGATCAGGCGCCCGGTTTACCGGTCGCCGGGCGTCGCCGACGGATACTGAGAGATCTGCTGCGCCAGATCGAGCGCCGTCGTGACGATTCGGTTCTGCTCGCGCGAATGCGCCGCCGGATAGCCCTCGCCTGAGGCGGCGCGCTCGGGCCTTCCGACGTAACCGAACTCCAGATGCTCCGGAAGGATCTGCTGCAGACGTGGCGACATGTGCGCACGGGCTCCCATGTTGCGCGGCTCCTCCTGCACCCAGACGACCTCCCGCAGCTTCGGATACCTGCTGACCAGGGCGAGGATCTCCTCCTCCGGGAACGGATACAGCAGCTCGACCCGTCCGATCGCCACACCAGTGGTCTGGCCGCGCAGCGGGTTGCCGATGATGTCGTAGTAGACCTTGCCGCTGCACAACACCAGGCGGGTGACCTGATCGGCGTCAACGCCGCCCTCGGCAAGCACCGGCTGGAATCGGCCGCTGGAGAGATCCTCCACGTGCGAGGCGGCCGCAGGCAGGCGCAACAGGCTCTTGGGGGTCATGATCACGAGCGGACGCTGCTGAGCGATCCTCGCCTGGCGGCGCAGGAGATGGAAGTACTGCGCAGGCGTGGTCAGATTGGCGACGCGGATATTGCCCTCCGCGGCCAGCTGCAGGAAGCGTTCGAGTCGTGCCGAGGAGTGCTCGGGGCCGGCGCCCTCGTAGCCGTGCGGCAGCAGCAGCGTCAGCCGCGAGGTGACGCCCCACTTCGCCAGACCGGGAGTGATGAACTGGTCGATCATCACCTGTGCGCCGTTGGCGAAGTCGCCAAACTGCGCCTCCCACATCACGAGCGTCTCCGGCGCCTCCTGCGAGTACCCGTACTCGAAGCCGACGCAGGCGATCTCCGACAGTGGGCTGTTGTGCAGCTCCATCGTCGCCAGCGCGCCGGGCAGATGCTGGATCGCGCTGTGCTCGCGGCCCGTCTTGGAGTCGTGCAGCACCAGGTGACGCTGACTGAACGTGCCGCGCTCCGTGTCCTGGCCGGTCAGCCGCAACGGAATCCCCTCGCCGAGCAGTGTCGCGAACGCGAGCGCCTCGGCGTGGGCCCAGTTGATGCCGGCGTGCTCAGGCCCGAACGCCTTGCGACGCTCCGCCAGCTGGCGCGCAAGCTTGGTGTTGACCTGGAAGTCCTCCGGCACCGCCAGCAGTTCCTCGTTCAGGATCTCCAGCTTGTCGGCGTCGACCGCGGTGGAGACCTCCTGTGCGATCAGATCGCCAAGCTTGTACTCGCCGGTGGCACCGTCGACCGGGTGTTCCTTGGCGTCGGCCAGGCGCTCCTTGAGGCGCTCGTGATGCTCGGTCAGCACCGCCCAGGCGGCGTCGGCCATCGCCTTGGATTCCACCTCGGTGATCACGCCGGCGGAGATCATCTCCCCAGCGAACAGCTCTCGCACCGGCTGGTGCTGCTTGACGACCTCATACATCTCCGGCTGCGTGTACGCCGGCTCGTCACCCTCGTTGTGGCCGTGGCGGCGGTAGCCGACGAGGTCGATCATCACGTCGTGACCGAACTCACGGCGGAACGCGAACGCCAGTCGCACCGCCGTGACGCAGGCGGAGACGTCGTCAGCGTTGACATGGATGATCGGCACGTCAAAGCCCTTGGCCATGTCTGAGGCGTAGGTCGTGGAGCGCGAGTCCTCCGGGTCGGTCGTGAAGCCGACCTGGTTGTTCTGGATGATGTGGACCGTGCCACCGACGGTGTAGCCGTCCAGCGCCTGCAGGTTCAGCGTCTCGGCGACGACACCCTGTCCCGGGAAGGAGGCATCGCCGTGCAGAACCACGGGCACGGCGGCGTTGGTGTCCTGGCTGGCGTGGGCGCCCTGGCGGTTCGTCTGGGCCGCCCGGGTCGCGCCCGAGACGACCGGTGCGACGAATTCGAGGTGGCTCGGATTTGACTCGAGCCGAACGATCAGGGACTCACCATCGGGCAGCTGATAGGTGCCAGAGGCGCCGTGGTGATACTTGACATCGCCGGTGCCGCCGTCCGGAATCGTCGTGATCGCATCGAGCGTGTTGGCGCCCTCGAACTCAGCGAACAGTGACTCGTAGGAGCGGCCAAGGTTGTGCGCCAGCACGTTGACCCGGCCGCGGTGGGCCATGCCGACCACGACCTCCCGAGCGCCGTGCTGCCCTGAGAGCTTGACGATCTCATCGATCATCGGAACGGTCATGTCCAGGCCCTCGACCGAGAAGCGCTTGGCACCTAGGTACGCCCTGCCCATGAAGCGCTCAAAGGCATCCACGTCGGTCAGTCGCGCCAGCAGCGCCTTCTGCTCCTCGGCCGTGAGCGGCTGCCTGTAGGTGCCCGACTCAATCGCCTCGCGCAGCCACAGCCGCTGGCGATGTGAGGCGATGTGTTCGATCTCGTACGCGATCGGCCCGCAGTAGATCTCCCGCAGGTGTGGCAGCGCCTGCTCGAGCGTGTCGCCCGGCACATACATCCGCAGGATGCGAGCCGGGATCTGCGCCATCAGCTGCGGGGTCAGGCCGACGGTGGCGGGGTCGAGCGCGGGGTCGCCTTCCGGGACACGCCCGAGCGGCTCGAGCCGCGCCGCCAGGTGCCCGTGCATGCGGTAGGCCTTCAGCACTGAGGTCGCGGCCTGCACGGCCTGCAGCAGTTCCTCACTGGGCCCGGCCGTTGTCAGTGCGGGCGGCTTGGGCGACTCCGCAGCAGCCTGCGATATTGCACCGGTAGCGGGAGCCGGCTTGGGCGGAAGCGCCGGCAGGCTCGCGCCAAGCGCGCTGAACACCGCCTCGTAGAACCCGTGCTCGCCCTGCAGGTACTCCTCGATCACCTTGAGGAAGCGGCCCGACTCGGCGCCCTGGATGATGCGATGGTCGTAGGTCGAGGTCATCGACATGACCTTCTCGACACCCAACTGCGCACCCACGGCCTCGAGCCCGACCGGGTACGCGATCGAGCCGGTCGCGACGATCGTGCCCTGGCCGACCATCAGCCGCGGCACTGAGGCGACGGTCCCGATCCCGCCGGGGTTGGTGAGCGAGATGTTGCCGCCGGTCAGGTCATCCGCTGTGAGGGTGTTGGTGCGAGCCTTCTCGACCAGCGCGTTATAGGCGTCGAGGAACTGCCTGAAGTTGAGGCGGCCGGCGTCACGGATCACCGGCACCATCAGCGTGCGACTGCCGTCCTTCTTCTCGACGTCGACCGCCAGGCCGAGGTTGACGGCGCCGTCATCGACCCGGTAGGGCACCTGCTGGGACTCGAGGTAATGGTGAGCCATCACCGGCATCTCATCCGTGGCGCCCTTGGCGATCGCGTACGCGATCAGGTGCGTGAACGAGACCCGCTGACCGGCGTCCTTGAGCTGCTTGCGGCGCGCGTCCAGCGTCGTGACGGTCAGCGTCCTGAAGGAGGTGGCCGTCGGGATCGAGCGGCTCTCGTCCATGTAGCGTGCGAGCGCGGCGCCTCCGCCCTTGATCTTCTCGGCGTTGTCCGGAATCTCGACGACGGTCGCGGCCGCTGCCAGCACATCGTCCTTGGTCACGCGACCGCCACGGGCGGTGCCGGCGACGTTGGCGATGTTCACGTTGAGGCTGGTGGCGAGACGCTGGGCGATCGGGGTCGCCCCCTGAGCCGAGGCGACGCTCTGAGCTGGACCCGGCTGCGGTGCGGGCGCAGCCGCCGGCGAGGACTGGCTCCCAGCACCCGCTCCTGCCGCGCCGGCAGCTGTCGAGGCACCGACGCCGACGGCCATCCGGGCGATCACCTGACCGACACCGACCGTTGCGCCCTCTTCGAACAGGATCTCCGTGATCGAGCCGTCTGCGGGCGCCGGTAGCTCCATGTCCACCTTGTCGGTCGAAATCTCGACGACCGTGTCACCGTCCTTGACCACGTCGCCGACCTTCACGGACCATTCGAGGATCGTGCCCTCCGTAACGCTCTCACTGCCGCCGGGGGTGATGATGTCGATGACTTCCGCGGCGGAATCAGCGGGTTCAGACCGGGGGACGGAACCGTTCGGCGCGCCGCCGTTCGACCCGTTCTCCGCCAGGGCGATCTCCGCCAGCGCCGCGCCCACCGCGACCGTGTCGCCCTCGGCCGCGTAGAGCTTGACGATCGTTCCGGAGACCGGCGCGGGGACCTCAGCGTCGACCTTGTCGGTCGAGATCTCGACCAGGGTCTCGTCGGCGTGGATCTCCTCGCCCTCCTGCCTGTGCCATTCGAGGATGGTGCCTTCGACGACGGAGTCACCCATCGCCGGCATCACAACCTGAAAAGTGCCTGTCTCAACGGCCATCGAAGCTTCTGCCCTCGTAGGTTAGCGATTGGTCGCCGGCGAGCCCTGGGCGCGCCGATGCGTTTCATAGATGAAGCCGGCGGTGCCGCAGAAGGGCCCGAGTCCGCCCAGCACCGCAACGGTGACCGCCAGCCAGAAAGGGATAACACGCCAGCGCGTGGCGGCAATGCACACAAGCGACATTGCAATCCACATCAACCCGTGCGTGAGGCCGAGGATGAAGGTCGCCGGCTCCGGGTTGTGGAGCCCGAAAGCGCAGATCAGCAGGGCGAGATAGACGCACGAATGAATGCAGGACACCACCTCCAGGCGCCTGAATGTGACAACCCGCGTGAACAATGGTTGCTGTTCGCGACTCACGGCGCGCTGGCGTCAGCCGTCCTCGAGCAATGCACCGAGGCTGCGCAGGGGTGCATCGGCCTCGCCCGGCCACTGTTCGATCCGAGCCGGCCACCACGCGAAGCTGTCGTGCTCGGGATCAGGAGTCACTGTCGCGCCCTGCCCAAGCCAGGCCTGTCCGACCAGCATCACCATCCCGTTTGCGAGCCGGATCAACGCCTCGACGGTCAGCTGCTCAGGCGTGACGCTCCACTCCTCGTCGAGTTCGCGGGCGAGCGTTTGCGCTGGGTTCTCGTCGACCTCGACCGAACCGCCGGCGCCCAGCGCCCAGCGCCCGGCCCAGGATGCGACCCACCGGGCGCGACGCCCAGCGAGCCAGTTACCTTCCGCGTCACGCACGACGCAGAGCGCTGAGATGCTGCTGCCGGCATCATCGCCGAGCAGTCGCAGTGCCCAACGGATCGGCTGTAGCTCCAGTCGCAGGCCCGCGTCGGTCGGCTCGAATCCGACTAACCGTGCCGCGAAGCCGTCGTAACTGGGCGAGCCGCGCTCACGCAACTGGTCGAGCATCCGGTCGGCCGCCGCGTTGGCGCCGGGGGTGGCCTGGAATGGGTCCGATCGCCAAGCCGCCTGGACCTCCTGCGGATCCCATGGCCCCCGGGCCAGCAGCTCAGCTTGAACGGGCACTCAGGACCGACGCGTCAGAACGGCGGCCGCAACGGCGGCGGGTACTCTTCGCCACCGCCGCCCGGGCGAACGACCTCGAGCTCGCGTTCCTCCTGCGCAACCGCCTCGACCACCTCTTCCTCGGCCTCCTCCTGCTCACCGTTGTGGTCACCATCGCATAGCACGCGGAACGCGCCGGTGACGCCGCCGTCGGCCTGCAGGACGATCCCAGGCAGGATCTGCTCGCCCTCTTCCAGACCGAGTCGCTCGATATCGAAGTTCGACATCCCGATGCCCCAGGTGTGATGGCCGGGGTTCTCGCGGTCGTGCGCGGCGACACCCTGCGCGAGTCGCTCGAGCAGGTAGGCGATCTTGCTGCGTCCGTCTCCGGCCATCTCCGTCGAAGGCTAGCTCAGTTGGCTAGCTCAGCTCGCCGGCCGGCTCCGGCGGGCGCCACATGATGCTGCGGTCGCGGCCGTCGCGCTTGGCCCGGTACAACGACTGGTCTGCGTGCTCATACAGCAGCACCGCATCGTGGAGCGCGCCGCGCATGGCCACGCCGATCGAGATTGTCAAGCTTCCGATGCCGTCGAACGGCGTCTCACAGATCGCTCGGCGAGCGCGCTCCACGGCAGCCCAGGCGCCGTGCGAGTGGACCTCCGGCAGGATCCAGGCGAACTCCTCGCCGCCGATGCGCGCGAGCAGATCGCCCTTACGGAGCACCTGCGCAAGTCGCGCCGCGGCCTCCCGCAGAGCGCGGTCGCCGACCGGGTGGCCGTGCTCGTCGTTGACGGACTTGAAGTGGTCGAGATCGAGGATTGCCACGGCCAGTGAACGGTCGTGTCGGATCGCGTCGGAGATCTCCTGCTCGAGCCGCTCGTCGAACAAGCGCCTGTTTGCCAGACCGGTCAGCGGGTCATGGGTGGCCAGCCGCTCGAGCTCGATCTCGTAGTCGTGGCGGGTCGAGACGTCGCGGATCGTGCTGACCCAGGCGAGCACCTTGCCATCCTCGTCGCGCGCCGGCGAAACGGTGACCTCGCCGATGAAGCGACTCCCGTCCTTACGCATCAGCGGCAGTTCGATCGGCTCACTGCGGCCCGATGGACTCGCGAGCGCCTCTTCCACGATCCGCTCGCCGAGGGTGTAGCTCACGTTTGATCCCTCAGGGGGCGTGAATGGCCAGGGCATCTCGAGATTCAGAAGCTCGTCGCGGTCGAACCCGAGCACGTCGCACAGGGTCTGGTTGACCTCGATGATCCGCTGCTCCTCCGTGACCATGTAGCCGACGGAGACGGCGTCGAGAATCGCGCGCGCCTGACTGCGCACGTCGTTGAGGCTCTCGCGCCCCCGCGAGAGGTGAGCTTCCCCGTACATCCCAGATGTTTGATAGCGCCCCGCCGGTCGAATCGCAAGGCCTTGCGTTGCCGAACGGTTACGCTGATGCAGTGATCGTCGAGCGCTCCATGAGCACGCCGTGGTTGTCCAACACCTATCTGGTGCTTGACGAGGAGACACGTAAGGCCGTGATGATCGACGCCGGCGGCCCGGTGGAGCCACTGCTGGAGCTGCTCGACCGTGACGGCTACGAGCTGCCGTACGTGCTCCTGACCCACCACCATCACGATCACGTCGCTGAGCTCGACGCCGTGATCGCGCGGCACCCGCAGGCGTCGGTGCTGATCCACCCGCTTGAGCGCTCGGCGGTGCCGGCGGCTACCGGCGACCTGCTCCCGGGCGAGACGCTGATCGTCGGCGGGCTCACGATCGAACCGCTTCACACCCCAGGCCACACCGCCGGCATGATCTCGTTGCTGATCAACTCGAGCGATGTGTTCACCGGCGACACCCTGTTCAGGGGATCGGTCGGCGGCGTGCGGGCGCCAGGCCACACCACCTACGCCGATCTCAAGACCTCGGTGATGGACACCCTGCTGGCGCTGCCGCCGCAGACCCGGATCCGTCCCGGTCACACCGAGCCGACTACGGTCGCCGACGAGCTCGAGCACAACCGCTTCGTGCGGATCTGGAGCGGGCGCGACCAGGAGGACGACCGTCCGTGCACGGCGATGGGAGAGCCTGCCACGCTGATTCTGCTCGGCGACGACTACGACGGGGGCCACAAGGCGTGGGTCCGTTGGACCGAGGGGAGCGACGACATCGTTCCCGGTTCGCAGGTGTTTTTGGACGAGGCCGGCTCGCTCGACGACTCGCGGTAACCGCGCCCGGCGCGAACGCTTCTCGCGATGGCTGACGGCAGCAAGATTCCCAAGTCGAGGGTCCGACGAACGGCCAAGATCGGCGGTCTCGCGGCCGGTCAGGCGCTGCGCCAGGCGGGCACGATCGCCGGCAACGTGGCGCGGTCGAAGGAAGGTCGCGAAGCGGCTCTCGAGCGTCGCAACCTGGAGGCTGCCGAGCAGATCGTGACCGCGCTCGGGACGATGAAGGGCGCGGCCATGAAGATCGGCCAGGTGCTGTCGTTTCTGGATACCGGTCTGATCCCGCCGGAGCACCGCGACGAGTTTCAGCGCAAGCTCGCGCAGCTGCGGGACTCGGCACCGACCGTCGCCTTCAAGGACATGCGCAAGGTGATCGAGCAGGAGCTCGATCAGCCCTTGGACATGGTCTTCGCGGAGTTCGAGGCGCAGCCGGTCGCAGCCGCATCGATCGGCCAGGTCTACCGCGCAACGCTCCACGATGGCCGTGACGTGGCGGTCAAGGTCCAGTATCCGGGCGTCGCTGCAGCCGTCCGTGCAGACCTGCAGAACCTCGGCATGATCCTGCGACTCGCCAAGCGGATCGCGCCTGGGCTCGACCCCAAGACCGTGGGGGAGGAGATTCGCCACCGGATCGAGGAGGAACTCGATTACGAACTGGAGGCGCAGAACCAGCGCACACTCGCGCGGCTGCACCGCGGGCATCCGTTCATCGTCGTTCCGGATGTGGTCACCTCGCTCTCACGCGAGCGCGTGCTGGTGACCGAGTTCGTTGTGGGCGCCGGTTTCGAGCAGGTCAAGGGCTACTCGCAGGCCGAACGCGACCGCGTCGGAGAGATCCTGTTCCGCTTCTACTTCGGCTGTATGTACCGCCACCATCAGTTCTCCGGCGACCCGCATCCGGGTAACTCGATGCTGTTGGCCGATGGTCGCGTCGCCTTCTTCGACTTCGGCCTGTTCAAGCGGATGCCGGCAGGCGCGGTCGAGCTCGAGATGGATATCGCCCGCGCCGTGATCGAAGGCGACACCGACACGATCATGCGACTCGGAACCGAGGTCGGCTTCTTCCCCGAGCCCGACAAGTTCGATCCCGACAGGGTGCTGGAGCATTTCCGCGCGGCCACCTCGTGGTACACGGTCGACCAGGAGATCGAGGTCACGCCCGAGTTCGCGACACAGGTGCTGATCGACATGAGCGATCCTCGCTCGGAGTACTTCGGCCAGATGCGCCACGAGTCCGCGCCAGCTGACCACCTGTTCGGCCGTCGCATGGAGGTGCTGACGCTGGCCGTGATCGCGCAACTGCGCTCGCGCGGCAACTTCCACCGGATCGCGCGTGAGTGGTACTACGGTGACCCGCCGGCTACCCCGCTCGGCGAGCTGGAGGCCGCCTTCTACCTCGCGCGGCGAACGACCGCCTGAGCGCCTCAGTCGCTGGTGAGCATCAGCGTCGTGACCGAGTCCATCAGCGTGTACAGACTGCTGAAGGCGGCCGTGCTGACACTGCCGGCCGCGGCCAGCTCGTCCACCAACCTGGAGGCGGATGCGAGGTTCGGCGGGATGCTCGCCTCGAAGTCATCGACGGTCAGCTTCGACGCGCCACTGATGTCGATCAGGGCTGCGGCCGCCTGCTCATCGGGTGAGTCATAACGGCCCCCGAGGCTTGCCGCAGCGGCGACCTGCGGCCCCTGCTGGGACTGCCCCCGGCCTGTCGCTGCACTGGAGCTGAGCATGCTGGACGACTCGACGGTCGACATAACGCTCGTCAGTCTAGGTCTGCCGGTGGGCGCCTCAAAGCGTTTGTGCCGCTCAGCGGACGAATGTCCGAGTGATGAACCGCTTTTCAGACTCTTTGAATTTGCAGGAGACTCGTGGTACCGGGCCGGCCGCTCGGCAGACCGGCGGTGATCGCCACCCGCTGGCCCGGCTTGACCCAGCCGAGCTCGACCACCCGCCGCGCAGAGTCGGCGATCAGCGCCTCCGTGACCTCGTGCCTGCGAATCGAAGCGGCCCGCACACCCCAGATGAGTCCACAGCGACGTACCGTCTCGCGCCCGGGTGAGAGCGCGTAGATCGGCACGTTCGGGCGGTGAGACGCCACCAGGCGGGCCGATCGCCCTGACAGCGTCGGCGTGACGATCGCGGCCAGATGCAGTTCACGCGCTGCCGCGCAGGCGCTGTAGGCGACTGTGTAGGCGGGGTCGCGGGCGTCGCGGCGAACCCGCTCCTCGTTCCATTCACGGTAGGGCAGGGCCTGCTCGGTCTGCTCGGCGATCGACGCCATCATCGCCACCGTCTCGACCGGATACTGCCCCACGGCGGTCTCCTGGGACAGCATCACCGCGTCGGTCCCATCGAAGATCGCGTTGGCGACGTCTGTCGCCTCGGCCCGGGTCGGGCGTGGCGAGGAGACCATCGAGTCCAGCATCTGGGTGGCCGTTATCGACGGCCGCGCCAGCTGGCCCGCCAGTTTCAGCAGCCGCTTCTGAGCAAGCGGCACCTCCTGGATCGGCAGCTCGATTCCCAGGTCGCCGCGCGCGACCATCACGCAGTCTGCGGTGCGGATGATGTCGTCAGCGGCCTCCATCGCCTGCGGCTTCTCGATCTTCGCGATCAGCGGCAGGCGTGTGTGCTTGCGCACGCTGGTGATGTCCTCGGCGGTGCGCACGAACGACAGCGCGACCAGGTCCACACCGATCTCCTCCCCGAAGCGCAGCATCTCGAGGTCCTCCGCCGGCACGGCCTCGAGTCCACGGGTCGAACCCGGAATGTTGAGCCCCTGCCGCGAGGCCACCGCGCCGCCGACCTCGACAGTCGTCTCAACCTCGCCGTCCCCCGGCCGCACGGCGCCGACCCGGAGCCTGATCTTGCCGTCGGCGAGGTAGATGACGTCGTTGGGATCGACCGCTTCGGCAAGTCCAGCCCAGCTGACGGATAACCGCTGCTCGTTGCCGACCGCGGTCGAGCCGCACATCAGCACCAGCCCGTCACCCGGCTTGAGGTCGGCGTAGTCGTTCTCGATCGCGCCGACCCGCAGCTTCGGCCCCGGCAGGTCCTGCAGGATTGCCACCTGCCGTCCGGCTGCACTCGCGGCAGCACGCACCCGTTCGGCGTTCTCAGCGTGAAGTTCGAGGTTGCCGTGCGAGAAGTTGAGTCGCGCGACATCCATGCCGGCCTCGATCAGACGCACCAGAACCTCCGGATCCTGTGAGGCTGGACCGATGGTTGCGACGATCTTCGTGCGGCGCATCTCTGAGCGCTAGCGGGTTTTGATCGTCGACACGCAAAACACCCTACTGAATTAGCGTCCCATCCCGTATCAGGACCTCGCCGTCGATACTCAACTGGCCGCCCTTGCGCAGATCGCAGATCAGATCCCAGTGCAGCGCCGAGATGTTGCCGCCACCGGTCTCCGGATACGAGCTGCCCAGCGCCAGATGCACGGTCCCGGCGATCTTCTCGTCGAGCAGTGTCGAGCCGGTCGCCCGGTCGATCCCGGTGTTCGTGCCGATCCCCAGCTCACCCAGGAAGCGCGCGCCGCGATCGGTCGCGAGTGCGGCCTGCAGCTGCTCATCGCCGACGGCGGCCCGGGCGGCCACGACCTCGCCGTCCTCGAAGCGGATCTCAACGTCGGCGACCTCAGCTCCGCGACCGCTCGATGGCACATCGAAACGGACCGTGCCGTTCGCCGAGCGCTCGTGCGGGCCGGTGAAGACCTCGCCGCTGGGCATGTTGCGCCGCCCGTCCGAGTTGATCCAGGTGCGGCCTTCGACGTTCAGCCGCAGGTCGGTTCCGTCGGTCTCGATCCGCACCTCACATGCGGAGGCGAGCCGTTCGATCATCTGCGCCTGCCGGCCACGCAGCCGCGCCCAGGCGCCCACCGGATCGGGCTGATCCAGGAACAGCGCACGCTGCACGAACTCCGCGTAGGCGGACTCGCTCATCCCGGCCTGCTCGGCGAGCGCCGGCGTCGGCCAGATCGTCACGCACCAGCGTCGCCGGGCCCGCGCAGCCCGCAGCGCCGCGAGCGCCCGTGCATGGCGCGCGACGGTCTGCGGGTCCACAGCCGCCAGCGCGTTGACGTTGGCAGGCGCGCTGATCCGCACGCTCGCGTCTGCCGTTTCGTATTCCGCCAGCTGCACCGCGGCAACGCCGTCGAGTTGCGGGTCGCGCGCATGCCGGTAGAAGTCGGGGGCGATCCCGCCCGGGGCCAGCCGCAGCAGTGGCCACGCCTCACGCTCGAGCACCGCGCGGTGTAACGCCACCGCCAGATCCTCCGCAAGCGTGCTGCACTCGATCAGGATCTGCTGTCCCGGCTGCACCTCGAGGCACCATTCGGCGATCAGCACCGCGAACGCGTCAGCATCGATCATGGGGCCTCCAGCTCGGGGAAGTTCGCGGACAGATGCGAGCGCAGGCTGTCGCGGACAAACCGCCGCTCATCGCCGCTCGCAATTCGATAGCGCCGGAGCAGCTCGCGCTGCCGGTCGTTGCGCACGCCCGCGATCGTCCACGAGACCGCGAGCCGCTCGAACAGCAACTCGGTGGCCCGCTGCCAAGCGTCCTCGCGGTTCAGCCCGGCGCCGAGCGTCGCCGCGTACTCGGCTCGCGCCTTGGCTGTCAGCGACCCGCGCAACTCGAGCTCGCCGGCGTCTGCGGGGTCGCTGTAGATCGTCGTCGGAGCCGTCATCTCGGGGCTGGAGGCCCGCTGGCCACCAGCCCCGCCGGAGCGCTTGCGCCCGCGCTTACCCATGCCGCCAGGCTAGAGGAGTCGGCTGCTCAGACCGCGGCGGAGGCGGCGCGCTGCAATTGCAGCTCGACATCGTCACCAGACACCGGCCTCGAGTGTGCGGGCCAGACGACGCTCGGGGCAAGCAGCGCCAGCCGCCTGATCGATTCGCGTGCCTGGTTTGTGTCGAAGTTGAAGGCTGGATTGGGCACGTGCGCATCGGCACGCAGCCCGGTCTCCGGGTTCAGCGTGAACAGCAGATCGGAGACGAGCGCCAACCCATCCTCGGCGCGATGGAGCGCGATCAGGCCGGGGGCGTGACCGGGCAGGTGCAGAACCCGGAAGCCCGCGACCTCGTCGCCTTCATCGACCGTGCCGGCGAGCTCGAGCGCACCGCCGTCCCAGGTCGCCAGCAGGCGCGGGTAGAGCGGGCGCGCCCAGCCCTTCAGCAGGCTCAGATCCCAGTAGTCGCGGTACGGTGTGGCAGCCTCGGCCGCCAACCGCTCCAGCGGATGGCAGTAGACGGGCGCCTCCAGACCCGCGGCCCCGCCACGGGCGCCACAGTCGGCATGCCCGAGGATCACGCGCCGGATCCCGCCAAAGCGCGCACCGGCGGCACGAATCGCGCCGGTCATCTGCGCCGAGCCGGCATCGAACACCGTCAGGCCGCCGTCGTCCTCGATCAGGTAGACGTTCATCCGCCGCGAGAGGCCACCGCGCAGCACCCAGACTCCGGCCGCGATCGCCTCCGGCCGGACGCCGTAGAGCGCGGTGCGCAGCCAGGTGCGGGCGTTCGCGACGGCGGTGACCGAACCCGGCGCCGGGATCAGACCGAGCTGCTGGATCGCCGCAGCGCCGTCGAGGTAGAAATCGCCGCCGACGATCAGGTCGTCACGGACCTCGAGCACGTCGCAGCCGTCGATCGTCAGGCGCCCGCCGTTCGGCTCGAACCCCT
Organism: uncultured Actinomycetota bacterium; assembly: GCA_963790635.1. Taxonomy (GTDB): domain Bacteria; phylum Actinomycetota; class Thermoleophilia; order Solirubrobacterales; family Solirubrobacteraceae; genus Palsa-465. The sequence goes on from CAWBPJ010000007.1 coordinate 768,295, forward strand.
GCAGGCGGCCGGGCCCGAGAAAGGTGCCGGTGGCCCGCCAGCGGACCACGCATCGCCCACTCTGGGCGATCGTGTCGAGCAGCTGGATCCGGAGGTCAGGGAAGGCTTCGAACAGCTCCCCGAAGCGGACGTTGACCCCATCGCAGGAGTCGGGCGCCCAATGGCTGACGGCAGCGTCGAGGTCGCGGCGCGCCAGTGCCTCGAAGTACTGCTTGGCGATCACCGAGCTCGATGCCATCGCGGCAGGAGTGTAAGTCGTCACGACAAGTCGTGTGACCGAGGCTCGGGACGTTTACCGTCAAAAATGACGCATTACTTCCCTGACTACGTCAGGATCGTGACGCTGAGCTGCTCGAGACCCGCAGCGTTGCGCAGCCACGCGGACGCAAGCTCGGCGGCGTGCCGCTCGTAATCGCGCCCGCGCACCTGCGGCGCGGCCCACACCCGCAGCCTGGCGCTGCCCTGGTCCCAGTCGACCTGGTCGATCTCAACTCGGCCAAGGCAATCGTTGGCGCCAGGCTCGACGATCGCCAGCTTGACCCAGTTGCCAGACCTCCGCTCGCGCTCCGCACGTTCCACCTCACTGCCGAGCTCGGCCCCGGTCGGCGGCTTCGCGAGGCCCATCCGCGCGTGCAGATCACGGTCGTCCTGATGCGCGATCAGCACCTCCGGGATGTCCCACTCAGCGATCTCGCGCAGTTCGACGAGCTCGTCTCCGAAACGGTCCGGTGGTTGGGGAATCGTGGGCATGTCGCGACCTGACCGTACCCTTCCGGCCGTGCCCCCGCATTCCCAGTTGCCCCTGACCACAGTCGCCTCGGATCCGGAGGTCCTGTTCGCCTACCGGATTCGCCGCTCTGATCGGGCACGGCGAGTTCGAGTGACCGTCGATCGCGCCGGGGCGGTCGAGGTGGTGCTGCCGCGCCGGCTGCCCGCGCACGCCGCGCAGGACGCTGTACAGGAGTTGCGCCCCTGGATCGAGCGCCGGCTGGCTGAGGTGAGTCACCAGCAGGCGACGGTGCTGGCGCGCGGTGACACGCTCCCGTACCTGGGGCAGACCCTGGAGCTGCGGGCCGAGCCCGGCCGCACACGCGTCACGCGGCGTGGCGACGTGTTGCTGGTGCCGGACGGCATCAGCCGCGATGACGCCCTCGAGCGCTGGTACCGGCGAATGGCGCGAGCGGAGATCGCGCGGCGGCTCGAGCACGCCTGTGCGGCGATTGGCGTCACCTATATCCGGCTCACGATTCGCGACCAGCGAACGCGTTGGGGCAGCTGCTCGCGCAACGGCGCGCTGAGCTTCAACTGGCGGCTGCTGCTCGCGCCAGAGCCGATCCTCGACTATGTGATCTGGCACGAGGTCTGCCACCTGCAGCTGATGGACCATTCACCGCGCTTCTGGGGGCTGGTCGCGAGCCATTGCCCCGGATACCGCGAGCACGCAACCTGGTTGCGGCGCAACGCCGGCACCCTGGTCCTGTGAGGCAGGCGGCAGATCAGATCGTCGCGGCGATCAACACCTGGCGCGAAGCCGGCACAACACGGCTGGTGGTGGCGATCGACGGATACGGTGCCTCGGGCAAGACCACGCTTGCGCAGGAGGTCGCCGCGAGCCTGGGCGCGGTCGTTCTGCACACCGATGACCACCTCCACCCAGCGCAGCCCACAGACGACCAACGTCCGATGTCCCAGTACTACGACTGGTCCGGGCTGCGCGACCGCGTCACGGCCACACTCGCGCCGGTCACGCTGGTGGAGGGCGTCTCCGCGGCGGCACCGGCACTCGCGGATCTGATCACCCATACGGTGTTCATCGCGACACCAGAGCCGGTTCGGCTCAAACGCCTGCACGCGCGCGTCAGCGATCAGGAGTGGGACGAGGACTGGCTCGCCGCCGAGCGCGTCTACTTCGCAACCCTCCGGCCTGAGGCATTCGGCCTTGTCGTGTCCGGCCTCTAACGGTCGTCAAGCCACTGACTTCGGGTTAGAATCACGGCGATAAACGCGGGAGCCCGCTGGGCTGAGAGGGCGCTGTACGGCGCCGACCGTAGAACCTGATCCGGGTCATGCCGGCGGAGGGAGAGAGCAGTGATTCGCAGGTTGCGTGTTGGCTCGGCGGCGGTTGCCGCAGCTGTCGTCGTGGCGGCGTGTGGCTCCTCGCCGGCTGGGAGCTCAACCTCGACCGGGAGCGGCCACCGTCAGGTGACCGCCAGCACCGGTACCCCGGTGAGCGGCGGCACCGCCTACTGGGCCGAGCAGCCGCTGCAACCGCCCAACTACATCTTTCCCCTGATCTCAGGCCAGTACTACTCGAATGAGAACGTCTACGAGTTCCAGACGTTGATGTACCGGCCGCTGTACTGGTTCGGCGACAGAGCCAAGCCGAGCGTCGACTACGCACTGTCACTCGGCGACAGGCCCGTCTACAGCGACGGCGACCGAGCGGTCACGATCACGCTCAAGCGATCACGCTGGTCTGACGGTGAGCCGGTCAGCGCCCGCGACGTGATCTTCTGGATCAACCTGCTCAAGGCCAACACGGGCGAGTGGGCCTCGTACGTGCCCGGCGGCTTCCCGGACAACGTCCGCTCGGCCACCGCCGTGGGCCCTCGCAGCGTCCGGCTGCAGCTGAACGACAGCTACAACCCGATCTGGTTCACCAACAACGAGCTCTCGCAGATCACGCCGCTGCCGCTGGCCTGGGACACGACCTGCCGGCCCGGCGAAGCCTGCACGCTGCAGGTGGGCCACAGAACGGATCAAACCCCCGCCGGAGCCAGAGCCGTATACGCCATGCTGAACGGGCAGGCCAAGAACCTCTCGACGTACGCGTCAAGCCCGATCTGGTCGATCGTCGACGGGGCCTGGAAGCTTCGGTCCCTCACCGCTTCGGGTCAGGCCACGTTCGTCCCCAACCCGAAGTACGAGGGCCCGAACAGGCCGAAGCTGACCAGGTTCGTCGAGCTCCCGTTCACCAGCGAGACGGCCGAGTTCTCGGTGCTGAAGGCGGGGTCGTCGAAGGGCAACACCGGCAGCGGCAGCCCTCAGATCTCAGTCGGCTATGTCCCGGACACGGACATCCCGCAGGGCTCGTCGCTGACCTCCCAGGGCTACCGGCTGAGTGAGTTCTATCCATACGGCTTCGACTACTTCGAGCCGAACTTCTCAAACTCGGTCGTCGGTCCGATCCTCAGGCAGCTCTACTTCCGCCAGGCGTTTCAGCATCTCGTCGACCAGCGGGGCTGGATCCACGCCTACTACCAGGGGGTCGGGATTCCGACCTACAGCCCCGTCCCGGCCGAGCCGTCAAACCCTTACTCCAACAGCGAGTCGCGATCGAATCCATACCCGTTCAGCATCCCCACCGCCGCCCGCATCCTGAAGGCGCACGGTTGGAAGGTGGTGCCTGACGGCCTCACCACCTGCACCCGCCCGGGCGCCGGCAGCGGCGAGTGTGGCGCCGGCATTGCCGCCGGCAAGCCGCTGCGCTTCACGCTGATGTATCCCAGCGGCATGTCCTCGACCGATGGCGCGATGGTCGATCTGCAATCGGATGCGCGACGCGTGGGCATCCAGATCGCACTCAAGCAGGTCACAACCGCGACGATCGACGCTGAGATCGAGCCATGCAGGGCGGGTACCTCGGCCTGCAACTGGGAGCTCGGCCAGTACGGGAGCGCCTGGGTGTTCGCGCCTGACCACTACCCCACGGGCGAGGAGATCTTCCAGACCGGCGCGCTGGGCAATGTGGGCAGTTATTCGGATCCAAGGATCGACCGGCTGATCAGGGCCACGACGACGACCCCGGCGGCAGGCGCTCAGCGGGCGCTCGACGCCTACGCGAATGCGGTGCGCAGCCAGTTGCCGGACTTCTGGCAGCCGTCGCCCGGCACGATGCTGAGCTTCCAGTCCAACCTCGCCGGCTCCACACCCAACGCCTACGGGTACCTGAGCCCGGAGGAGTGGTACTTCACGAGGTGACGACCTTCCTGCTTCGTCGCCTCGCCCAGGCAGCGGGGGTGTTGATCGGTGTCACGCTCGTCGTCTTCATCCTCGAGCAGCTGACGCCCGGGAGTCTCCCGCACGCGATCCTTGGTCCACGCGCGAGCCCGCAGGCGGTGGCTGCGTTCAAAGCTGCGAACGGGCTCGACCACCCGGTCGTGGTCCAGTACCTCGACTTCCTAGGCCGTCTGCTGAGAGGCGATCTGGGCTACTCCTACCGGCTCAACCAGAGCGTCGGCTCGCTGGTCGCCCATGAGGCACCGAACGATCTGATTCTGGTCGGCCTCGGGCTGCTGTTGGCGCTTGCGGTCGCGGTGCCGCTCGGCATCGCCCAGGCGGTGCGACGTGACAGCACGTTCGACCACACAACCAGCGGGACCGCTCTGGCGCTCTATTCGATGCCGTCCTATTGGCTGGCCTTGCTGTTGATCGCGGCGCTCAGCATCGGAACACATCTACTGCCTCCGGAGGCCGGCCAGTCGGGCGCGACTGCCGGCATCCTGGCGGACCCGCCAGGCCTCGTGCTGCCGGTGTTGACCCTGACGCTTGTCAACGTCGCCTGGTTCAGCCGTTACATGCGCTCGGCTGCGATCGACACGCTCGCCCAGGACTACGTACGGCTGGCTCGTGCCAAGGGTCTGCCTGAACGGCTGGTGCTGCTGCGCCACGTGACGCGCAACTCCTCGCTGACGGTCGTCACGTTGGTCGGCATGTCCGTACCGATGCTCCTGACCGCAGGGCTCGTCGTCGAATACGTCTTCAACATCCCGGGCGTCGGCCTCAGCTACTGGACGGCCGCCTCCAACGCCGATTACCCCGTGGAGCTCGGGGTGACGGTTGTGGTCGGGACCGCGACGGTCCTCGGCAGCCTGCTTGCCGACCTGGCCTACGCGGCCCTCGATCCCAGGGTGAGAACAGCGCAGGCGAGCGCTCGTCTGAGGCGGCTCCAATGATCCGTGACTTCGCCCGCCATGGGCGCGGCATGACCGGGATCGCGCTGCTGGCGCTGCTCGTCCTGTTCTGTTTCGTCGGGCCGCTGATCCACCCCACCGACCAGGTTCATGCCAACGTCGCGATCACCAACATGGCACCCGGTCACGCCCACCCCATCGGCACCGACGCCAATGGCTATGACGTGCTGGGACGGCTGATGGTCGGCGGCCGCGCCACGCTGGAGATCGCGTTCGCGGTGGCAGTGCTGGCAACGCTGCTCGGTGCGTTCTGGGGAGCACTGGCGGGTCTCGGCGGAGGGGCGCTCGACGCCCTGATGATGCGCGTCGTGGACACGCTGCTTGCGCTGCCGGCGATCTTCGTTCTGATCTACCTGGCGACCGTGTTCCAACCAACCGTGCTCCTGTTGATCGTGGTGATCTCGCTGCTGTCCTGGCTCGGCCCGGCGCGTCTGATCCGTGGCCAGACGCTCAGCCTCGGCACGCGTGAATTCGTCGAGTCGGCGCGAGCGATGGGCGCCGGACGAACGCGGACCATCTTCCGCCACGTGCTGCCCAACACACTCGGCACGATCGTGGTCAACGCGAGCTTCCAGGTCGCCGACGCGATCATCCTGTTGGCGACGCTCAGCTTCCTCGGCTTCGGTCTGCCGGCACCGGCCGCAACCTGGGGCGGAATGCTCTCCCAGGGCACCGCGTACCTGCTCGACGGCTATTGGTGGGAGGTCTATCCCGCCGGGATCCTGATCATGCTCACCGTGATCGCGTTCAACCTCATCGGCGAGGGGCTGCGCTCGACGCTCGAACCCGAGTGACCTGGCGGGAGCAGCGCTCGTCGACGAAGCCACAGCAGCTTGCGGGGTGTTCAGCCCTCGTCGTTTGCGTGGGTATTCAGCCCGCGTCGGCGATCGCGGCCCGGGCGAGCCGGAGCCGGTCCTTGAGCTCGGTGTAGAGCTCGTCCCCGAGCAGCGCCCGAGCCTCCTGCTCCATCGTCTGTTCGATCGCCATCTCCTCAGCCAGCGCCCGCTCGCCCGCAGCGGTGATCTGGAGTCCCACTCCGCGGCCGTGCCCGACTCGCCGTTCGACGTAGCCGAGTCGCTCGAGCCGGCCCGTGACCTGGCTGATGGCCTGCTGCGTCTTGAAGGCGCCTCGCGCAAGCGCGCTGGCGGTGATTCCGGGATTCGCCGCGATTCTGGCCAGGGCGCCGGCTGAGGCGAACGTCAACTGGGTGCCGGCCAGGCGGGGTTCGGAAAGCGCCATCCAGCGCACCGAGGTCTCCCAGAGCATGTGGCCGAAGTTGTCGCTCCCAGGCGTATCTGCGAACGGCTCCTCGATATTTGATCTGTCGTTACCCATCCGCGTGTGGCGGGCAGCCTATCGCTGGGCCCAGCTCGGCAACCAGCCAGCCCGGCAACAAGACTACAAGGCCTTGTAATCACAAGCCCTTGTGATAGGCTCTCCATACATGGCCAAAGAGAACGAGCTCCACAAGAACTGGACGTTGTTCGCCGCCTGCCTCGGCACCTTCATGCTGCTGGTCGACGTGACGATCATCATCGTCGCGCTGCCAAGTATCCGCGAGTCGCTGCACACCAGCTTCTCAGACGTGCAGTGGACGATCGACGCATATTCGCTGACGCTTGCATCACTGTTGCTGGTGTTCGGATCGCTGGGCGACATCCTCGGGCGCCGCCGCGTGTTCGCAGGTGGCCTCACGGTATTCACGATCGGCTCGCTGCTGTGCGGTGTCTCGAGCTCGGGCCTGATGCTGGTGCTGTGCCGCGCCTTTCAGGGCATCGGCGGTGCCACGATCCTGCCGACAGCGCTGGCGCTGGTCGCCCAGACATTCACCGGCAGAGAGCGCGGCTTCGCCTTCGGAGTCTGGGGCGCCGTCGCCGGTGCCGCGACCGGCATCGGACCGCTGCTCGGCGGGTTGCTGACGACTGAACTCAGCTGGCGTTGGATCTTCTTCGTGAACCTTCCGATCGGCGCGGTGGCGATCCTGATCACACTGACGCGCGTACGTGAGTTCCGACCGCCGCGAGCACGCCGCATCGACGTGCCTGGATGCATCGTCTTCACCGCCGGACTGTTCGCGCTCGTGTATGGGCTGATCGAGGCGGGCCGCGACGGCTGGGGCAGCACCCACGTGATCGTGGCGCTCGCCATGTCGGTGGTGCTGCTGGCCTGCTTCCCGCTGGTCGAGCGCAGCCGCAAGGAGCCGATGTTCGACTTCCGGCTGTTCCGCAAGCCCACCTTCGTCGGCGGTTCGATCGCGGGTTTCGGGATGAACGGCTCGCTGTTCGCGATGCTGCTCTACATCACCCTGTATCTGCAGACGGCTCAGGGCTTATCGCCGCTCCAGGCCGGCCTGCGCCAGGCGATCATCACGTTCTCGATGATGCTCACGGCGATCCCTTCCGGACGCGCCTCGCAGCGCGTGCCGGCGCGATGGCTGATCGGGTTCGGGCTGCTGATCGTCGGCGCCGGGTTGCTGCTGATGCGCGGCCTGACCGCCGACTCCGACTGGACCGCGCTGCTGGCGGGCTTCATCGTCGCCGGTGCCGGCGCCGGACTCGTGAACCCGCCACTTGCGTCGACCGCGATCGGTGTGGTCGCACCGCAGGATGCTGGTATGGCATCCGGCATCAACAACACCTTCCGGCAGGTCGGACTCGCCACCGCCGTCGCGACGCTCGGCACGATCTTCGCTCACGATCTGGCCGGCGCAACGCCCAGGACGTTGAGCGCCGTCTACGCCTCGACGCTCAACGAGCTGCTGCTGATCGCGGCATGCGTCGCGTTCGTTGCGGGCGCCCTGTCGCTGGCGCTGATCCGTCAGCGGGACTTCGTTACGCATGAAGCACAGTCTGCGCCGACGGTTTCCAGCGCCGCCCCGGAGGCGGTCGCGAACTGAGCCGCGGCTGAGAACTGTGAGAGGGTGGCGGCCAGGGGGCCGAGCCGCACCAACTGATCAGGCCAGCTCGGAGGCCGCCAGGTCGTCTGGGATCGGCACCGTCTGCGGGGTGCCCGGTTCGGCGTCGTCCCAGGAATTGAAGGCCTCGGCGTCCCGCGGCGCGTGCTCGTGGCCGGCGTCGCCGCCGAGTGCCAGCAGCCTCAGGTCCGAACGGGCTCGGTTGACGAGCTGACGGCGCACCTCGGGCGCGACCCGGACAACATCCCCCACGGTGAACTCGTAGGGCTCACCCTCGACCATCAGCGTCAGCGTGCCGTCGAGGACGATGTAGACCTCCTCCTGCTGCCTGTGTCGATGAACGCGGTTGCGCTGACCGGGCTCCAACACGATCACGTTGATGCCGAAAGAGCTCACCCCGAGCCCGGCGCGCAGCCGCGCGAACCTGTCCCCCGGAACCGCGTCCAGCCGAGCCGTGCTGACCCCGGCGGGCATCGTCACCGATCGGCGATCGGGACGTAATCGATCCCGCGACCACCCGTGTATATCTGGCGCGGGCGGGCGATCTTCTGCTCCGGGTCGTCGATCATCTCGAGCCACTGTGCGATCCAGCCGCTCGTGCGGCCGATCGCGAACAGCACGGGGAACATCTCGACCGGCATGCCGAGCGCCTCGTAGATCAGGCCCGAGTAGAAGTCGACGTTCGGGTAGAGCTTGCGCGAGACGAAGTAATCGTCCTCGAGCGCGATCTTCTCCAGCTCGGTGGCGATATTCAGCAGCGGGTTCTTACCCGTGACCTCGAACACATCCTCGACGGCCTGCTTGATGATCTTGGCGCGCGGGTCGAAGTTCTTGTAGACGCGGTGGCCGAAGCCCATCAAACGCTCGTCACCGGCCTTGACGCCTTCGATGAAGGCCGGAATGTTGTCCTGTGTTCCGATCCGGCGCAGCATCCGCAGGACCGCCTCGTTGGCGCCGCCGTGGAGCGGCCCGTAGAGCGCAGCGATCCCGGCGGCCACAGCCGAGTACGGATCGACCTGTGAGGAGCCGACGCTGCGCACGGCGCTGGTTGAACAGTTCTGCTCGTGGTCGGCGTGCAGGATGAAGAGCACGTCGAGCGCCCGCTCCAGCCGTGCGTCGGGCTGGTACTTGAGCTCCGCGACCTTGTAGAGCATCGACAGGAAGTTGCCGGCGTAGCTGAGATCGTTGTCCGGATACACATAGGGCATGCCCTTGTTGTGCCGGTAGGAGAACGCGGCCAGCGTCGGCATCTTCGCCAGCAGACGCACGACCTGCATCATCCGCAGTTCCTTGTCCTTGATCTCGGACGCCTCTGGATAGAAGGTCGACAGCGCACCGACCGACGCCTCCAACATCCCCATCGGATGCGCGTCATAGCGGAAGCCCTGCATGAACTCCTTGATGTTCTCGTGCACGAACGTGTGGGTCGTGATCAGGTGCGCCCAATCGTCGAGCTGCTTCTGAGTGGGGAGCGAACCGTGGATCAGCAGGTATGCGACCTCCAGGTAGCTCGACTTCTCAGCGAGCTGCTCGATCGGGTACCCGCGATACTCGAGGATGCCCTTGTCGCCGTCGATGTAGGTGATCGAGGAACGACATGACGCCGTGTTCATGAACGCGGGGTCATAAGTCATGATCCCAAAGTCCTCGTCGTCGACCTTGATCTTGCGCAGCTCCGTGGCGCGCACCGTCCCGTCCTGGATCGGAACCTCGTAGCTCTTGCCGGTGCGGTTGTCGACGATCGTCAGCGTGCCCTGGTCGGGTACGCCCTCCGCGCCGTGGGGCTGTGCGATCTCGGTGGTCATGGCAATCCTCTCAAGCTCTTCATCTGGTCTCAGCTGCCCAGCACACCCTCCGGCTGCAGAGTAGTACCCGGAGCGCTTCGAAGGTCTGGTTCACCGGTCCTCGCCGGCCCCGGGACCGCCCTCGTAACGACTCTCGGTCGCGGCGCGCTGGCCCTGGTAATGGCTGCCCAGGCCGGGGCTGCCGTAGGGTCGCTGGGCCGGTTTGTCGAGCGTCATGAACGACAGCTGGGCGATCGGCAGGTCAGGGTAGAGTCGGATCGGCACGCGGGTCAGGTTGTTGAGTTCGAGCGTCAACGTGCCCTCGAACCCGGGGTCGCAGAAGCCCGCGGTCGCATGCACGATCAAGCCCAGCCGGCCTAGGCTCGACTTGCCCTCGATCCGCGCCACGATGTCATCCGGGATGCTGACCCACTCGAGCGTGCGCCCCAAACAGAACTCGCCCGGATGGATCACGAACGGCTCGCCCGGTGGCACCACGACCTCCTCGGTCAGGTTGGCCGGCGGGTCCCGCAGGTCGATCGCCGTCGCCCGGTGGTTATGGAAGACCCGGAACGAGTCGCCAAGACGCAGGTCCACGCTGGCCGGCTGGACCATCTTCGGGTCCCAGGGATCGATCCTGATGCGTCCGCGCTGGACGAGCTCGAGGATCGTCCCGTCGGAGAGGACCGATGCGGGCGTGTGACTCATCGGCGCCGCAGTTTGGCAGGCCAGGCGCGATGGTGTTTCGACTGCCGGGGGGCGAAAATAACCTCGACGTTATTTTCGCCCCCCGGCATTCCGGGAGGTGCACATCGAATAGACGCCTCAGCCCTGCAGGCGGGCGCCCTCAGGATCGTAGAGCGGCTCGGCCGCCACCTCAGCCCCCACCCACTGTCCGAAGATGTCGACCTCGACGCTGGCGCCGATCGAGATCGCGGGTGGGAGGTAGGCGTACGCGATCGAGCGTTGCACCGCGTATCCGTAGCCACCGCTGGTGACACGCCCGGCGATCTCACCGTCGACGCGGACGGGCTCGTTCCCCAACGCGACCGCGCGCGGATCAGACAGGACCAGGCACCGCAGGCGTCGCGCAACCGGACGCTCGCGCAGCGCGTCTGAGCCGTTGAAGTCCTTGTCGGCGGCCACGCAGAAATCAAGTCCGCCCTCGTAAGGACTGTCGTCAGGGGTGATGTCCGAAGCCCAGGCACGGTAACCCTTCTCCAGCCGCAGCGACTCGATCGCGCGATACCCGCCGGCGACCATGCCGACCTCCCGGCCCGACTCCCACAACGCCCGCCACAGGCCGAGTCCGTATTCACTCGGGCAATAGAGTTCCCAGCCGAACTCTCCGACATAGGTCACGCGCAGCGCGCGCACCGGCACGTCGCCAACGGTCAGCTCGCGCATCCGCATGAAGCCAAAGTCGAGCGGATCCGGCGTCAGCGGCGCCAGCACCGCCCGAGCCTGCGGGCCCCACAGCGCAAAGCAGGCCCACCGTGAGCTCACGTCGCTCAGCGCAACCGAGCCGTCACCTGGCAGCTCCCTGCGAATCCAGGCTGCGTCATGCTGACCGAAGGCGGTACCGGTGACGATCTGAAACAGCTCCTCGCCCACACGCGTGACCGTGATGTCGGACTCGATGCCGCCGTGGCGGTTGAGCATCTGCGTGTATGTGATCTGCCCGACCTCGCGAGCGACCCTGTTGTCACAGAGCCGCTCGAGCAGTTCGGCCGCCCCCGGGCCGGCGAGCTCGAGCTTGCTGAAGGACGATTCATCGAACAGTCCGACCCGCTCGCGTGTGCCCAACGCCTCGGTGCCGATCGCGTGTGACCAGTGCATGCCCGCCCAACCACGTGGGCGCAGTTCGTCCTCACCGGCCAGTGCGTTGGGCTCGTACCAGTTGACTCGCTCCCAACCCGACTTCTCTCCAAACACCGCACCGTGCTCGACGTGCCAGCTGTACGCCGGCGGGATCCGCAGCGGCCGGCCGGCCAGGCGTTCGTGGCCGGGGTAGCGGATGTCGTAGTAGGTCTCATAGACCTCGGTGGTGCGCTTGAGCGTGTAGCTCGGAGAGCGGTACTGCGGCCCGAAGCGGCGGATGTCCATCTCCCAGACGTCCAACCCCGGCTCCCCCGCAACGATCCACTCGGCCATCAGCTTGCCCATGCCGCCGGCACCCGCCAACCCGTGGGCGCAGAATCCGGCGGCCACGAAGAAGCCGCGCACCTCACTCTCGCCCAGGCAGAACTCGTTGTCCGGCGTGAACGCCTCCGGGCCGTTGATCAGGCGGGTGACCTGAACGTCCTCCATCAGCGGCACGCGACGGCGGGAGTTCTCGGCGATCTCCGTGAAGCGCGGCCAGTCCTCCTCCAGCAGGCGACCGTTGAACTCGGCGGGTATGCGGTCGACCATCCGGCGGTCCAGCGCCCACGGCGCGCTGTGGCGCTCGTAGCCGCCCATCACCAGTCCGGCGCCCTCCTCGCGGAAGTAGATCAACAGGTCGGGGTCGCGCAGGGTCGGCAGGTGGACGATCTCACCGGCCGCGTCGCGTTCCCGCTCACGAAACGGCTGCGTCACCAGATACTCGTGCGCGAACGGGACGATCGGCACCCGCACGCCCGCGAGCCGGCCGATCTCAGCCGCATACATCCCGCCGGCGTTGACCACCAGCTCGGCCTCGATCCGCCCCCACTCGGTCTCAACAGCGCGGACGCGTCCATCGACCACCTCGATCCCCGTGACGCGCGTGTGCGTGAAGATCTGCACGTCTCCGGCGCGGGCGCCATCAGCCAGCGCATAGGTGAGCTGCGAAGGATCGAGGTAACCGTCTGTCGGCAGATAGGAGCCGCAGCGCACGCCATCGGTGATCATCAGCGGGAACAACTCGCATGCCTGCTCCGGCCCGATCAGCTCGAGCGGCAGTCCGAACGTACGCGCCCAGGCGACCTGCCTGAGCACCTCCTGCTCGCGCTCGGGCGTGCAGGCCAGGCGGATGCCGCCGCACTGCACCCAGCCGCAATCGAGCGTCCGGTAGAGCTCCACGGAGTCCATCATCATCCGCGTCAGCGAGACGCTGCCGCGCAGCTGCCCGACCAGGCCGGCTGAATGGAAGGTCGAGCCGCTCGTCAACTCGTTGCGATCGAGCAGAACCACGTCCCGCTCGCCGAGCCGGGCCAGGTGGTACGCGATCGACGTCCCGCCGACCCCGCCGCCGATGATCACGATCTTGGCGCGCTCGGGCAATTCACGCGGTCGCGGCATTCAACCAGCCCTCCAGTTGTCGTTGGTCGGCAGCGGCTCGCTCGAGCCGCTCGAAGTGTTCGTCGGCGTAGGCTGCGAAGTCGAAATCGAGCTCGGAGACCAGTCCCGAGACGACCCCCCAGGCGGCCTCGCGAGCATCCGAGACGAGCCGGTAGAGCCTCAGCGCCGCGAGCCGCGGATCGAGCGGCCGCGCGCCGCCCGCGGTCCCGCCGACCCGATCGCCGAAGTAGGCCTCCAGCAGGCGCAGCTCGGCAGCCTCGTCAAAGCCGTTGTTGACCGCCAGGTTGCCCAGGTCGAAGTAGCGGTGACCGATCCCGGCGTACTCCCAGTCGACCAGCAGGACCGCGTCCGGGGTCCGGATCAGATTGCCCGCCAGCAGATCGTCGTGGCAGGGCACCGGGTGATCGAGCGGGAGCGCCGCGGCGATCTGCTCGACCAGCGCCTGGGCACGCTCGTAGGCGGCGGGCAGCCGCCCAACGCGCTCACGCACGGTCTGGGCGTAGACCCGCAGCAGGTCAGGAGTCCAGAACCGCACCGGCAACTCGAGCCGGCTGTCATGGAACGCGCGCAGCGCTCGCGCGACCGGGGCGGGATCAGCGCGCAGCTCGTCGGGCTCGACTCGGGTGCCGGCAACGAACGCGGTCACGGCGCAGTCGGGGTCGGCATACAGCAGCTCAGGGCCGATCCCGAGGCTCGCGGCCCGCTCGGCCGCGAGCCTCTCCGCAGCACGGTCGATGCCGAGCAGCTCCGTGTTGCGACCCGGAAGACGCAGGACACAGTCATGCTCGCCCAGGCGCAGACGGTAGTTGCGGTTGGTGATCCCGCCGCTCAGTGGGACCGGCGCCGACGACGCCCTCCCCAGCAGCGGCTCGAGCCGCGCGAGCAGTTCGCCCAGGTCAGGCATCGGTCGGACCTTGCCCGATAAGGCTCGGCTCATATACCTTCATGGCTGCGCAATCACACAGCCGTGTGACGCAATAGTCAAGGGGAGGTCGCCGTGGAGCTCGAGGCACTGAGGGCAGGGGTGGACGCCGGCGAGATCGAGACAGTCGTCCTGGCTCTCACCGACATGCAGGGGCGCCTTCAGGGCAAACGCCTGAACGCCCGCTACTTCCTGGACGAGGTGCTGGGCCACGGCGCCGAGGGCTGCAACTACCTGCTCGCTGTCGATGTCGAGATGAACACCGTCGGCGGTTACGCGATGTCGTCGTGGGAACGCGGCTACGGGGATTTCGTCATGCGCCCGGACCTCGCGACCCTGCGGATGATGCCGTGGGAGGTGGGCACGGCGATGTGTCTGGCCGACCTCGCCTGGCAGGACGGTTCCGACGTCGTCGCCTCGCCGCGCCAGATCCTGCGGGCCCAGCTGGCGCGTCTGGCCGAACGCGGCTGGAGCGCCAACGCCTCGACCGAGCTCGAGTTTCTGGTGTTCCGCGACAGCTACGAGCAGGCTTGGAACAAGGGCTATCGAGAGCTCGAGCCCGGCAATGCCTACAACGTCGACTATTCACTGCTCGGCACCTCTCGCGTCGAGCCGTTGATCCGCCGGATTCGCAATTCGATGCTCGCCGCCGAGCTTGAGGTCGAGAACTCGAAGGGCGAGTGCAACTACGGCCAGCACGAGATCAACTTCCGCTATGCCGATGCGCTGCGCTGCGCTGACGACCACGTGATCTACAAGAACGGCGCCAAGGAGATCGCCGCCCAGGAGGGCATGGCGATCAGCTACATGGCGAAGTTCAACGAGCGCGAGGGCAACTCCTGTCACATCCACTTCTCGATCGCGGATGCGCAGGGCGCACTGTTCCACCGCGATCAGGGGATCTTCGATTCGTTCCTCGCAGGTCAGCTCGCGCATGCGCGCGAGCTGACCCTGATGCTTGCTCCGAACATCAACTCCTACAAGCGCTACGCGGCCGGTTCGTTCGCGCCGACCACGATCGCCTGGGGCCACGACAACCGCACCTGCGCGCTGCGGGTCGTCGGCCACGGCGACTCCTTGCGTTTCGAGAACCGCTCCGGTGGCGCAGACCTCAATCCCTACCTGGCGCTGGCGGCGCTGATCGCAGCCGGCCTCGATGGGGTCGAGCGCAGGCTCGAGCTTGAGCCGGCCCTCGAGGGCAACGCCTACGAGGCGACTGACAGGCCGCGGCTACCCTCGACGCTGCACGCCGCACGCGACCTGTTCGCTGCGAGCGAGCTGGCGCGCGACGCGTTCGGCGAGGAGGTCGTGGCGCACTACCTGAACGCGGCCGACGTCGAGCTTGAGGCGTTCGACGCCGCCGTGACCGACTGGGAACGGGTCCGCGGCTTCGAGCGGCTGTGAGCATGGCCGGCGACACCGGTAGCACGCTCGAGGAGGCGGCGTCGCTTGACACGGTGTTCGCGCCGGTCCGATCACAGACCGCATTCGAGGAGGCCGTCGACCGGATCGGCACCGCGATCCGGATCGGTCTGCTGCCGCCCGGCACGCGCCTTCCGGCCGAGCGTGAGCTCTGCGCGAAACTCGGGATCGCGCGCTCGACGCTGCGCCAGGCACTGATCGCGCTCGCCCAGAGCGGGCACCTGCGTGCGATCCGCGGGCGTGGCGGCGGCACGTTCGTCGTCGACCAGTTGCCGCCGGCGCAACCGCCGCCGGCCGATCTGATCGGGGCATGGCGGACGATGTGGGATCACCGCATCGCCTGCGAGGTCGGCGTCGCCGTGCTCGCCTGCCGCCGCGCCGGACCGGCCGCGCTGGACACGCTCGGCGATCTGATCACGGCGATGGACGGGGCTGCTGAGGACTTTGCCACCTACCGCCAACTCGACGTGCGCTTCCACCTGGCCCTGGCCGAATCGACCGGCAATGCGCGGATCATCGCCGTCGCGACCGAGGTGCAGGGCAACGCCACTGCGCTGATCGCGCTGATCGCGCACCCGGCCGAGGTGCTCACCTCGTCAAACATGCAGCACCGGCGCATCCTCGCCGCCGTGCGCAGCGGCGACGAGGGAGCCACCGCCCGCGAGATGGCCGAGCACCTGCGCGGAACCGAGCACATCCTCGCCGGCCTGCTGCCCAGCGGCTGATTCTCAGGAGCTCAGGCTGTGGCTCCTAATCATCACTTGACTTCAAGGGCCCGCGTGCGTAACGATCGCGCCCTAAGGGCTGACCATCGGTCCTTTAGGTGGAGCCGGGCTTGCCGCCCAGCAAAATCGCCGCGAACCACAGAGACAGCTGAACCGAAAGGTCGTATGACAGAAGTACTGACGGTGCTCGAGCCCGCCACCGAGGCGGTGCTCGAGCAGATCCCGAGTGCCGGGATCGAACAGGTCGATGAGGCCGTTGGAAGCGCGCGGGCTGCACTGCCCGCTTGGCGCCGGCTGGCCCCCGCCGCACGAGCCGCACAGCTGCGAGCGATCGCTGACGTGGTCGAGCAGCACGTAGAGGAGCTGGCGCTGCTCGAGGCTCGTAACGCCGGCAAGCCACTGGGCTCGGCCAGAGGTGAGATCGGCGCGGTGGCGGAGGTCTTCCGCTACTACTCGGGCTCGGTCGAACGGCTGACCGGCGACACGATCCCGGTCGCCGGCGGCCAGGCTTTCACCGTGCGCGAGCCACTCGGCGTCGTGGGGCTGATCGTGCCGTGGAACTTTCCGCTGCTGATCGCGGCCTGGAAGCTCGGGCCCGCACTGGCAGCCGGCAACACGGTGGTACTCAAGCCGGCCGAGCTGACCCCGCTGACGGCGATTCGGTTCGAGCAGCTGGCATTGGAAGCGGGCGTCGCACCGGGCGTCGTCAATGTCGTTGCCGGCCAAGGGTCCGTCGCCGGAGCGAGGCTGGTCGAGCACCCGGATGTCGCCAAGATCGCGTTCACCGGCTCGACCGCGGTCGGCCGTACAATCGCCGTCGGCGCTGCACAGACGATCAAGCGGGTGACACTCGAACTCGGCGGCAAGTCCGCCAACATCGTATTTGCCGACGCCGACCTCGAGAAGGCCGCCGCGGCGGCTCCGTGGGCGGTCTTCGACAACGCCGGCCAGGACTGCTGCGCGCGGTCGCGGCTGCTGGTCGAGGCCTCCGTTATGGATCGGTTCCTCGCGCTGATGCAACCACACGTGGAGAGCTTCAAGGTCGGCGATCCGCTCGACCCGGCGTCGGAGATGGGACCGTTGATCTCGGCCAAGCAGCGCGACCGGGTTGCTTCGCTCGCCGCGGCGGACGGCGCCTCCGTCGCGTATCGCGGAAGCGCGCCGGACGGTCCGGGCTTCTGGTTCCCGCCGACCGTGCTGGCGCCTGTCGATCCGCAGTCGCGGGCCGTGCGCGAGGAGATCTTCGGCCCGGTCGTGACCGTGATCCCATTCCGCGACGAGGAGGAGGCGGTGCGGATCGCCAACGACACGATCTATGGTCTGTCGGGTTCGATCTGGACCCGCGACGGCGGGCGTGCGCTGCGTATGGCCCGCGCGGTCGAGAGCGGCGTTCTTTCGATCAACTCAAACTCGTCAGTGCGCGTGTCAACGCCGTTCGGAGGCTTCAAGCAATCCGGCTACGGCCGTGAGCTCGGCCCGCACGCCACCGACGCCTACACCGAAACCAAAACCATCTATTACGCAACCACATGAACCGCCTACAAGACAAAGTCGCAGTGATCACCGGCGCCGCCGGCGGTATCGGTCTGGCCACAGCCGAGATCTTCGCCGCCGAGGGTGCCCACGTCGTCGGCGTCGACCTGCGAGAGCACGCGGTCGGCGAACTCTCGCTGCAGGCCGACCTCACCGACGAGACCGCCGTGATCGAGCTGTACAGGACCACGCGCGAGAAGTTCGGCAAGATCGACGTGCTGTTCAACAATGCCGGCATCTCGCCGACCGACGACGACTCCGTGCTCGTCACCGGGCTCGACGCCTGGCAGCGCGTCCAGGACGCCAACCTCAAGAGCGTGTTCCTGTGCTGCAAGCACGGGATTCCGCATCTGCTCGAGACCGGTGGCGGCTCGGTCATCAACACCGCCTCGTTTGTGGCCGTGATGGGCGCCGCGACCTCGCAGATCTCCTACACCGCCTCGAAGGGCGGAGTGCTGGCGATGTCGCGTGAACTCGGCGTCGAGTTCGCCAAGAGCGGGGTGCGCGTCAACGCGATCTGTCCCGGCCCGGTCAGCACACCGTTGCTGATCGAGCTGTTCGCCAAGGACCCGGAGCGGGCGGCGCGGCGCCTGGTGCACGTGCCCATGGGCCGCTTTGGTGAGGCCGAGGAGATCGCCAAGGCGGTGCTGTTCCTCGCCAGCGACGACTCGTCGTTCATGACCGCGTCCTCGCTGCTCGTCGACGGCGGCATCAACGGCGCCTACACGACCCCGCTCTGACATCCCCTGGCAGCCTCATGCTCACGGTCCGGCGCAGCCCCGCGAAGCGCAGGTTGAGCCGGACCGTCTAAAACATGGGCCAGAAATGACTGCAGTCACGTCACCTCCTGCACCGGCGGGCAGCCCCTCGCTGTTTCGCGGCGGGCGCTCCTATGTCTGGCTGACGCTGCTGGCGCTGGCGCTCGCGGGGCTCTCGTTGCTGTATCCCTCGACGCCCAGCTATGACCCCTGGTCGTGGCTAGTCTGGGGTCGAGAGATCTTCCACGGATCTCTGCATATCGCCGGCGGCTCGAGCTGGAAGCCGTTGCCGGTGATCTTCACCACGGTGCTCGCGGCATTCGGGTCGGCGCAGCCGAACCTATGGCTGCTGATCGCTCGCGCCGGGGCCGTGATCAGCGTGCTGATGACGGCCAAGCTGGCGATGCGGATCACCTGGGCGTTGACCGTGCGCGGGCGCGAGGACGGATGGGCGCAGCGCCTCAGCTGGGGTGGACGAGCGGCGGCGATCGCACCAGCCCTGCTGGCGGGCGCGATCGCCCTCGTCTGCACCACTTTCACTGCCCATTTCCCCGGCAACATGCTGCTCGGCTACTCGGAGGGCGTGATGGTCGCCGCGACCCTGATAGCCGCCGAGCGTGCCTGGGACGGTCATCACCACCAGGCGTTCGCGCTCGGCATCATTCCATCGCTGGACCGGCCCGAGTTCTGGATCATCTGGGGACCCTACGGGCTCTGGCTGATGTGGAGGGACCGTCGCGCGATCCCGCTCGTGCTCGGGCTTGGCGTGCTGATGCTGCTGCTGTGGGTCATCCCTCAGAAGCTCGGCGGAGGCACCGTCAAGAACCTCGTGTCTCACCCACGACACAACCATTCGGCGGGCAGCGCGGTCAACAGCACGTTCCCGCTGTGGGACGAGATGTCGACCCAGGTCTGGCCGCTGGTGCTCGAGCGCGTCGAGTTCGCGGCGCTGATCCAGATGGCCGTGACCGCGTACCTGGTCGCGCGCGCGAGACAGCGACTCGGCGGCTGGTGGAACGCCGTCCGCGACAACGGCGCTGCCGTCGCCGCCGCGCTCTCCTCGACCGTCGGCTTCCTCTGGTGGGTGCTGATCTCGATCGAGACCCAGGCCGGCTTCGCCGGCAACCCGCGCTACGCGATCCTCGGCGTGATGCTGGTCTACGTCGGCGGCTCCGCGGCCTACGGTTGGGCCAGCCTGGGCCTGGCGAGCTTGCTCGGCGCGCTCGGACGACGGCTGCTGCCCAGGTGGGGAGCCGGCTGGGGCCAGCGGGCCGCAGCCGGCACGGTCGCGATGACAGCCGTGTTCATGTTCGTCCCAAGCTGGTTCACCCACCGCATGCTCACGATCAGGTCAATCCGCTATGACGTGCGCTATCAGGCGCAGCTGCGTGAGGGGATCGCCTCGCTGATCCGGCAGGCTGGTGGTGCCAAGCGGGTCACGGCTTGCGGCAGCATCATGACCGAGAACTACCAGGTGACGATCGTGTCCTGGTATCTGGGAGTGCCGATCTCCTCGGTCCAGTCGGCCGGCGACAAGACCAGGAAGCCCAAGGTTGAGCCGGGCCCGAACGTCATCTTCCAGAATCCGATCACGAGCGGCTCGCCGACGTATCCGACGGCGGCGGAGATCGCAGCCTGGGAGCAGGGAGGCTCCAGGTACCGGGTCACGACTCACTACCCGGTGACGATGTACATGGACTGCTCGCCGTACAGCAAGACGTGATTGAAGCGGCTTTATCTCACCTTGAATCGATGCTTGTCGGGGGTCAGCGCCAACGCGCGTCAACGTAGGTCCATCTACTACCCTGCTTCGACATGTCCCTCGCGAAGGTCACGGTGATCTGCGGGCTGATGGCGCTGTTGCTGAGTGCATGTGGCATCCAGCAGGAGCCAGTAGCAGGCGCCACCCGGCAGCAGATCAAGAACTCATCCGGCAACGAGTCCTATGTCGACGACCCGCGGATTCCGCAGGTCAAGTGCCTGAGGAGCGACAAGCTGCCCTTCCACCAGTACTACGCCGACGGCTCCCAGCACCTGCCTGCGATCCAGGTCGGCTCGGTCCCGCCGGCCCGACCATCATCTTCTATCCCACAGCCGGAACCGCCCAGGGCCAGCAGATCCAGGGCAAGGAGACCGGCGCCGCGGTGATTGGCAGTTTGCTCGTCTACCCCAACCGCGCCGGTGGCAAGCTGCTGGCCAAGGTCCGGGCCTGCGCAGCGATCGGCGTCGTGGGCTGAGGTCTCGAAGCATGGCGACGACAACCACCACCGACACGATCCGCACCCCTGAGCAGGAGGATTCGGGCTTCATCCGTGAGTTCGCCTTCCCGCTGCCGGGTTTCATCAGGGAGCTGCCCGAGTGGGCGCGCGTCACGCTGATCCTGCTGATTCTCGCCGCGGTCTCGCTCTTCATCCGCACGCGGGTGGTCGGCCAGCAGTACTGGATGGACGAGGGGATCACCGTCGGGATCTCCTCGCACCACCTCTCGGCGATCCCGGGCATCCTGCGCCAGGACGGCTCGCCGCCGCTCTACTACGTGCTGCTGCACTTCTGGATGCTGATGGTGGGGAGCGGCGAGGCCGCGACACACTGGCTGTCAGAGATCTTCGCCGTGTTGACGATCCCCATCGGTTACTGGGGCGGGTTGCGGATCGCCGGCAAGCGCGCGGGCCTGATGACCGCGACGCTGATGGCCGCCAGCGCGTTCCTGGACTACTACAGCCAGGAGACGCGCATGTACGCGTTGATGACGCTGCTCGGCCTGTTCGGCACGATCGGCTTCATCCGTGGCTTCGTATTCCGCGAGCGCCGCTACGTGATCCTGTTCTCGCTGTCGCAGGCGGCGATGCTCTACACCCACAACTGGGCGCTCTTCTTCGGCGCAGGGTCGGCGCTGTCGCTCGTGGTCCTCTACTTCATCGGCGGCGACGAGATCCGCGAGAACCTGATTCGCGATGCGGTCTACGCCTACATCGGGGCGGCGGTCCTGTTCGTACCGTGGATTCCCAACTTCATCTTCCAGTCGGTGCACACCGCAGCCCCCTGGAACACGGCACCGCGTTTCGGCGCGCCGGTTCAGATCGCCCAGAGTGTGTACGGAGGCTCCACCGTGGCGGCGATCCTGCTGATCGGCACGGCCGTCGGCTATGCGGGCCTGTTCGCGCCTGCGCAGCGTGCCAGCATCGAAACCAAGGTCGCATTGATGCTGTTCGCGCTCGTGTTCTTTACGCTCATGTTCGGCTGGATCGCCTCCCAGATCACGCCGGCCTGGAACCCCCGCTACTTCGCGCCGATCATCGCCGCGATCATGATGTTCACCGCCATCGGGATGTCGCGGGCCGGCATCGTCGGCGCCCTCACACTCGCCGTCGCGCTGATCTTCCTTGCGCGTCCGGGCACCTACGCGCCCGCGCATAAGAGCGACATGCAGGACATCGGCGGGGAGATGCGCCCACTGCTGCACAAGCACGACCTGGTGATCGTCGGCCAGCCCGAGCAGACTCCGCTGGCCTATTACTACTTACCCACCGGCCTCCGATACTCCAACACCATCGGTCCGGTGAAAAACCCGTCGTGGATGAACTGGATCAACGCGATGCCGCGCTACCGCGCCGCGGACCCGTGGAAGGTCTTGCCCGCCGAGCTGAAGGCGCTGAGGCCCGGCCAGCAGGTGCTGTACATCCGGCCGCTCACTGAAGGGGTGGCCGGCTGGAAGGCGCCGTGGACCTCTGAGATCCTTTGGCGCTCGGCGCAATGGGGCGCGATCCTCGGCGACGACAAGCAGTTCAAGAAGGAGGCGGTTGCGCCGCACAACTACCGCGGCGCCTGCTGCGTCGCGGACTCCGCCATCCTCTACGTCAAGAAGTAGGTCGATACGTGTCTGACTCAATGGCTACGGCGCCGGCTCCCGGCGCAGACATCACCGCTGACCGCCCGGTCGTCGTGCTCGGCGGCGGGCCCGCGGGCCTGACAGCGGGCTACCAGCTCGTCAAGCAGGGCAAGCCGGTGGTGATCCTGGAGGCGACGGACATGCTCGGCGGCATCGCCCGCACGGAGGTCCGCGACGGCTACCGCTTCGACCTTGGTGGCCACCGTTTCTTCACGAAGGTCAAGGAGGTCGACGACCTCTGGCACGAGATCATGAAGGAGGAGTTCCTCAAGCGCCCGCGCCAGAGCCGGATCTACTGGAACGACAAGTTCCTCGAGTACCCACTCGAGGGGATGGACGTGATCCGCCAGCTCGGTGTCATCGAGCTCTCGCGCTGTATGGCCTCCTATCTCTGGGCGCAGGCCAAGCCCAAGGGTCGCGAGGACACCTTCGAGGAGTGGGTCTCAAACCGTTTTGGCAAGCGGCTGTACACCCACTTCTTCAAGACCTACACGGAGAAGCTGTGGGGCGTCCCGACCGATGAGATCCGCGCCGAATGGGCGGCGCAGCGGATCAAGGGGCTGTCATTCTTCAGCGCCGCCAAGGCCGCCTTCCTGGGCAACAGGGGCAACAAGATCAAGTCCCTGATCTCCGAGTTCAACTATCCGCGCTTCGGACCCGGGCAGATGTGGGAGCAGATGGCAAAGGACATCCGCGAGCAGGGCGGCGAGATCCGGATGGACTCCCCGGTTACGAAGCTCGTGACCGACGGCGCGGGGCACGTCGTCGAGGTACACGCGGGCGGTGAGGTGCTGACGCCGTCGCACGTGATCTCCTCGCTGCCGTTGCGGACCACGGTCGGCATTGCCGACCCGGAGGCACCGGTCGAGGTGCGCGACGCCGCGCGCGGACTGCGCTACCGCGAGTTCCTGACCGTGCTGCTGGTGATCGAGGGCGAGGACCTGTTCCCGGACAACTGGATCTACATCCACCAGCCCGGCGTGCAGGTTCTTCGGATCCAGAACTTCAAGTCGTGGAGCCCGTGGATGGTTCCCAACGACCAGGACGCCTCGATCGGGATGGAGTACTTCTGCTTCGAGGGCGACGAGCTATGGAACATGGACGACGACAAGCTCGTTGAGATGGCCGGCCAGGAGATCGAGAAGCTCAACCTCGCCCAGGCCGCGAACGTCAAGTTCGGCTTCGTGGCTCGCGTCCACAAGGCGTACCCGATCTACGACGAGAAGTACGCGGAGCGCGTCACCACGATCCGCACGTGGCTGGAGCGCGAGATGACCAACCTCTCGCAGGTCGGTCGCAACGGTCTGCACCGCTACAACAACTCGGATCACTCGATGCTGACCGCCATGCGGGCGGTCGACAACATCACGCTCGGCAGCCACCACGACATCTGGCAGGTCAACGTGGAGAGCGTCTATCACGAAGAGATCCACGACAATGAGAACCCGTACGCGAACGATCCCGAGCCACCGTCGATGAACAATCCGTTGGATTCGTAGCGCGGTCCGTCGATCTCTGATATCCGTAGCCGCATGCGTCGTCTGCTCGCGCTCACGCTCCTGATCCCGTCGCTGCTCCTCGGTGGCGGCGCGATCGCGGCCGGGCTGACAGCGCCGGCGGCACTCGCGGCCGGAACCACATCGGTTGCGAGCCCATCGCTGAACCTGTCGAACGCGGAACAGAACGCCTCGGCAGGAGACACGACGACCGTTGCTTCGTCGGCCACGAGCACGTCCACGAACGGCGGACTGTCGGGTACCGACGCGCTTTTGATCGCCGTCGTCGCAGTGGCGCTGATCACCGGTATCGCCTTCTGGGTGTGGCGCGACTCGCGCCGCCACGCCGCGCAGGTTGGGCATGCCCACGAGGACCCGATGTATGGCGGCCGCTCACACCCCGGCTCAAAGACCCCGCACAAGCCGCGCAAGCTGAAGCCGGCCGAGCGCAAGCGGCGCAAGCGCGGCAAGGCGCGCTAGCCGTTTGTCGTCGATGTTCCCGCCTGTGTGACGGACTCTCAGAGACGCAATCTTGCACCGCGGCTGCGCCGCGGCGATTGCGTTTCAGTCGTCGTCCAGCCTCGCCAATTGCTGGCGTGCGCGCGCCAGCTGACGATGAACGGTGCGCCGCGAGTCGCCGGTGACGCTGGCGATCTCCTCGTACTCGTAGCCGAACCCGTGGAGCATCACGATGCGCTGCTGGCGGATCGGAAGCCGACGCACCTCGGCGATGCGTTCACGCATCTCCAGCGTCCGCTGTGGGTCTGGTGTGGCACTCCGGTAGTCGTCGAGCCGCGCCGGCTCGGGTAGCTCGGCGACCGGCTCGTAGCGCCGCTCACGCCGCATCAGCCGCAGCGCCACACGCGTCGCGGTTGTGGCGAGCCAACCGAGCTCGCTGCCGGGCTGCAGCTCCTGGTGGCCGACAAGCAGCGTGCCCCACGCTGTCTGACACGCGTCCTCGATCACGCAGTTCGGGGCCTGCAGGTTGTTGATCAGGATCCGGACCAGTTTCGGTTGCAGCTCCGAATAGAGCGCCTCCAAGTAGTCCTTCCTTGAACTGACGGCTCCGGACATCTTCAGCTCCAATTGAGTCTAAATTGATACAAATGACTCTACCACCTCGTGATCATCATTGCTACTTTTCATGTCTCGTTTAGTCTCAACTTGATTGGAGCCTCTCGTGCCCATCTTCATCGCAGACGTGAGCGCCACCCCCAACCCGGCTGGTCTACCAGGCAGCAACGTCCTGCAGCAGATCGTCAACGGAGCCGATGCCTGGGCTCTTGCGATCACGCTCGTCGGCGCGTTCATCGGTGCCGCCCTGTGGGCGGTCGCATCGCACACCAACAGCCATCACTACGCCGCGAAGGGGCGCATGGGGGCGCTGGTGTCAGCCGGCGCGGCACTCGTGATCGGCGCTGCGCCCGGCCTCGTGAACTTCTTCGCACACCTCGGAGCGACAGCGAAGTGAGCGTCATCGGTACGTTGACCGGCGCGCTGAACGACGCCAGCAACGCCAACGGCGCCAACGCGATCGCGCACACAGCGACCAAGGCCATCGCCGGCTTCGCACTCGGCAACATCGGCTCCTGGGTGCTGACCGGCACTGAGGACGCGCTGCGCCAGGTCGCATCGTCGATCGGCGCAACCACGGCACCGAACCTCGAGAGCACCTGGTTCTCCTCGACCTATTGGCGGGTCGCGGCGCTGGCCGCGATGCTCACGGTGCCGTTCATCTGTGCAGCCGCCGTGCAGGCGCTCGCTCGTTCCGACATGGCGCTGCTCGCCAGGTCGGTCTTCGGCTATCTCCCGCTGTCACTGATCGGGGTCAGCTTGGCCGCGCCGCTGACGATGCTCCTGCTGGCCGCGACGGATCAGATGTCCTCCGCCGTATCGGAGACGGGCATCAGGGGTGGCGCACAGTTTCTCGATAAGGCCGCGGGGGCTGCTGCCGCGCTGTCGGCGAGCAGCGGATCGCCGTTCTTCGCGGTCATCATCGGCCTGTTCGCCGATCCTGGCCGCGCTTGCACTGGCGATCGAGTTGCTGGTCCGGGAGGCCGCCGTGTATGTCGTCGTGCTGATGCTGCCGCTGGCGTTTGCGGCGATGGTGTGGCCGGCGCGGCGCGTGTGGGCCGCGCGGCTCGTGGAGCTGTTGGTCTCGCTGATCCTGTCCAAGTTCGTGATCGTCGCCGTGCTTTCGCTCGCCGGAGCAGCACTTGCCAGCGGCAGCAACGAACTCTCGACGCTGCTGACAGCGATGGCGCTCGTGATCTTCGCGACCTTCGCCCCGTGGGTCCTGATGCGCATCCTTCCGTTCACGGAGCTCGCCGCGGGAGCCGCCGGCATGATGCGTCATGAGCTTCCGCGCATCAGCGGTGGCGCGCAGAGCCTCTTGGGCCACTCGGGCGACGCGGCCGAGGTGGCGATGGCGCTGCCTGAGCGGCTTCGCCGGCAGGCGCAGGATGCGGGTGGCGGATTCTCGAGCCAGGGCTCGCCCGCGATGCCGGCGGGCGTCCCAGTGCCGGCGGCGTCCAGCCCAGGTCAGTCGGGACCGACCGCTCAACCGGAGCCGGTGGGTGCACCCAGCCTGACCGCTCAACCGGAGCCGACCGCTTCTGGAGCGCAGAGCATGCCCGGGTCCGCTCGCGACCCAAGATCGTCTGCGGATGTCGCACCCTCGCCAGGCGGCGGACCCCTGCGGAACGTCGAACCTTCGAATGACATCCCGGCCGATGATGCTCGTGGACCCGTACGGCTGCCAGAGATGTGGCGGACCGACGGCGAACCGTGGGAAGAGCTACCCGAGCTGAGCCTCGGCCCCGAACTCGCCAGCGGGCCGTTCACCGACATCCCCCCAACCGGCCTTCCGAGCGACGAGGAAGCGGAATGACCGAGGAGCGAACCAGCTACCGCTTCGGGCCACTCGAGCGCCGTGGGTTGCTCGGTCCGATCCGATCCGGGCAGGCGATCACAGTCGGCGGTGCGCTCGCGATCGGAGTCGAGCTGCTCGACGGCCTCGGCGGCGGCCCCGGCGTTCTCGCCGCGATCACTCTGCTCGCATTGGCGGTGGCCATCACAACGGCGCCGGTCGCGGGCAACACGATCGAGCAGTGGGCGCCGGTCGGCTGTGCATTCGCCATGCGCGCTGCCACGGGCCGACGGAGATTCCTTTCGCCCCTACCCACGGACGGGTGTACGGCGAGCAACGCGCGGCCACGGGTCTCGCAGACCCTGCCACCGGCCCTGCGCGGTACTGAGCTCGTCGAGGTGACTCACGGCGGACGTGCCCTGGGCGCACTCTCGGAACACCGCGGCCGTCACCTGACCGCGGTGCTCGCCTGCCGCGCACTCTCATTCGCACTGCTCGATCCGGAGGTTCAGGAGCGGCGTCTGGCGCAATGGGGCTCCGTGCTCGCCACATCGGCCGACGCTCCGATCCGTCGCCTTCAATGGATTGAGCGCACCTCGCCGGCGCAGGGAGACGAGCTTGCGCGGTGGTTGCATTCGGCACGCGATCCGCAGCTCCCACCGCGTGGCACGCCGCTGGTCGAGTCCTACCTCGAACTGATCGGCCAGAGCACACAGGTGACGCACGATCACGAGATCCTGCTCGCCGTTCAGCTGGATACGGGGCGGATGCGCGGCCGTCACGAGCTGGTGCCCGAGCAGGTCATCGAGCAGATCAGCCACATCGTGCGTGGGCTCGAGACGGCTGAGATCAGGGTGCTCGGGGCGCTCAGCACGGGCCAGCTGGCGCGCGTCTTCCGTACCGCGTTTGATCCCTACGCGCGCGGCGAACTGGCAGCGCTCGACGCCGTCGACAAGCACTCCGATCGGCCTCGGTGCCACGACCCGGTTCCGGCTGGTGAGCGGCACCCACAGCGACCCTCGAAGCGTGGGATCACTATCGCTGCGACGGCGCCCTTCACGCCACGTACTGGATCAGCAGCTGGCCGCGCGTCGGCGTTTCGCCAATGTTCATGGACTCGCTGCTGGCTGACTCGGGGACCGTGCGCACGGTCGCTGTGACATTCGAGCCGGTCTCGCCTGACCGCTCGGCGCGTGAGGTCGAGGCGGCCATCACTCGTGATCGAGCAGACAGCGAGCTGCGGCGCCGGTTCGGCCAGTCGGAGACGGCACGGCAGCGTCAGGCTCAGGAGGCAGCGGCTCGCCGCGAGGCGGAACTCGCCGCCGGGCACGCCGAGGTGCGTGTGGCCGGGTTCGTGACCGTGAGCGGGCGCGACGAGGGCGAGCTGCGACGCGCGTGTGCCGAGGTTCACGGCCATGCGGCTCGTGCGCGCCTTGAATTGCGGCGTATGTACGGCCAGCAGGCTGAGGCGTTCGCATTCACGCTACCGCTGGCGAGAGGTCTGCGATGACAGCCGCTCGGCCGGCTCATCGCGTGACCACGCGCCACGCACAGGCGATCTACCCCTTCACGACGGGAGGTGGCCTGGGCGGGGACGGCGCCTTCATCGGACGCGACAACAGCGGCGGCGCATTCTGCTTCGACCCGTGGGTCCTATACGAGGACGGAGCGCTCGACGATCCCAATGCGATCGTGATAGGCAAGCTGGGGCAGGGCAAGAGCGCACTCGTGAAGACGCTGCTGTGGCGGATGCTCCTGTTCGGGCGTCGAGCGTTCGTGCTTGACGTCAAGCGGGAGTACGGACCGCTGTGCGACGCGGTCGGTGTTCAGCCGGTCTCGCTCGCACCGGGCGGCTCCGTACGGCTCAATCCTCTCTCGGCACGGCCTGAGGAGCACGCCCAGATCGAGCTGCTGCGCGCGATCGCCACGACCGCGATCGGCGCGCCGCTCCAACAGGTCGAGGCGGCCTCACTCCGCGAGGCGCTGAGAACCGTGCGAGACCGGACTCGCGAGCCGACGCTACCTGAGATCAGCGCGGTGATGTTCGACCCTCCGGCCGACATGGCGGCGCGTCTGCAGACGCAGCCGGCGCCGCTCGCAGCCGAAGCCCGCCGTGCCGCCCTGGCGCTGCAGGACCTGTGCGAGGGACCACTAAAGGGCATCTTCGATGGCCCCACGAGCCCCGGCATCGACCTCAGCGCGCGCCTGCTCGTGCTCGACCTGCACGCCGTCCGTGACTCACCGGCCGTGGGCATCCTGATGGCCTGTGCAACCGCATGGATGAGCGCTCAGCTCGCCCGCACGGCCGAGCACCCGGGCCGCGAGCGGTTGATCAACGTGGCCGACGAGTCGTGGAAGATCATCCAGCACACAGGGCTGGGCGAGTGGTTCCAATCGAACTTCAAGCTGGCGCGCCAGTTCGGCGTCATGAACCTGGTCGTGCTCCACAAGCTGGGCGACCTTCAGGCCGCCGGCGACGCCGGCTCGCGCGCCGCCCGGATCGCCGAAGGGCTGATCGCAGACGCGTCCACACGGATCATCTACCACCAGGATGAGAGCCAGGTCCCGCTGACGCGCGAGCTGCTCGGGCTCTCGAGCACGGAGGCGCGCATGCTGACGCAGCTGACGCCCGGACAGGCACTGTGGCGGGTCGGCACCCGATCCTTTCTTGTGCACCACTACCGATCGCGAATCGAGCAGCGGCTGACCGACACCGACTCCGGAATGCGCATCGATGCAGGGTGATCTGCTCGCCTTGGCGCTGCTGGCGGTGGCGCTCATCATGTTCGCATTCGCGAGTGAGCGCTCCGACGCCGGCGGCGCGCGCTGGGCGTCGCACCGTGACCTGACGGTCTTGCGTGAGTCCGGCGCCCGGCCAGGTCGACCGGCGGGCCGGCTCGCACTCGGGTACCACCGGGGCCGGTTACTGCGGGCCGAGCGGCGACATGCCCTGGTCGCGTTTGGACCGCCGCAATCAGGCAAATCGGCAGGGTTGGCAATACCGGCCCTGCTGGAATGGCGGGGACCAGCCGTGGCCTCCTCGATCAAGACCGACCTTCTGGGCGCGACGCTCGCACGTCGCCGTCAGCTCGGCGAGGTGTTCGTGTTCGATCCGTTCGAGCTGTCCGGCGTGCCCGGGCAGACCTGGTCACCGCTGCGCGGTGCATGCACCTGGGACGGCGCACTCGAGGTCGCTTGGCGGCTCGCGGCAGCAGGCGAGCTCGACCAGCGCGCGGTCGAGGGCGGCGACTTCTGGGCGGTCGCTGCGGAGCAGCGCCTTGCCCCGCTGCTCTACGTGGCCGCACGCGCCGGTGGCGGGATCGAGCAGGTCGTCGCGTGGGCCTACGGACAGGGCGCGCGCGAGCTCGATTCGACGCTGGACACACTGCTGGCAACCGCCGCCACAGAGGGAGACCGGCTCGACGCTCGAGCGGCGTACGACGCGATCCGGGCGTTTGAGGCGCAGGCCGACCGAACGCGCAGCTCGATTGAGGCGACGGCGCAGGCGCTGCTGCGCGCGTACCGGTTCACGCGCGTGGCCCGATCGGCACACGGCTGCGAAATCACGCCCGAACGGCTGCTCGGCGCCGACTCGACGCTGTACCTGATCGGCGACGCCAAGGCCTCAAAGCTGCTCAGGCCGATCTTCCTGGCGCTGCTCTCCGAGGTGGTGGACGCCGCGTATGCGCTGGCCAACCGTTGCGGAGGCCGGCTCGAGCGTCCGCTCCTGGTGTGCCTGGACGAGGCCGGCAACGTCGCGCCGCTGCCGAACCTGGCAGAGATCGCATCGACGGCACCGAGCCACAACATCCAGCTGATTTCGATCTTCCACGACCTCGGCCAGGCGCGCAGCCGCTACCGCCAGCAGGCTGAGACGGTCGTCAACAGCCACCGGGCGCGGATGCTGCTGCCAGGTGTCGCCGACCTCGACACACTGCGGTACTTCTCGGGCCTGGTCGGCGACCAGGAGCGCCGCGAGCTGACGCGAACCACGGGTCGGGATGGCGGCACCCGCACATACGCTCGGCGCCGCACGCCACTGATCTCGCCTGAGGCGCTGCGGCAACTGCCGGAGGGGCATGCGCTGCTGTTGTACGGCCGTCTGGCACCGGTGCGGATCAGGTTGCGGACGTGGTTTGCCGATCGCCGGTTGCGGCGCATGGCGGCGGGCTCATGAGACCGCCCGTCGAGGATCCGGGCCTGTGCCGCGCCTGGTTCGAGCAGTTGTGGCTTGATGTCTGCCGGCTGCGCAGTCGCTACATGCTGCCGGTGCGCACGCGCTGGTGGGAGAGCCCGATTCAGGTCGAGGTGCTGGCCGCACTTGCGGCCTGGGTCGACCGCTACGACAGCGGCGAGTGGGACGACCCCCCGGGCAAGCTGACCCTGCTTTACGATCTCGAACGGGTGGCGTCAATGCTCCGTGACGGAAACGATCCGTTCTACCCGGAGCGGGACCGGCTGAGCTTTGATCGCTTCCTCACCGCTATCGGGGACGCCTAACTGCGCAACCGGGCGTGACGACCGACCAATATCGCTTCGAGGAGAACTGATGGCGCTAACCACCCAGCGGACCGACGACCCACAGAAGCACAGCCTGATCACGCAGCTGAAGGACGGCGAGGAGATCCACGTTCCTCGGCACCGGCTCTTGAAGACCGGGCTCGGGGAGCAGCCGACCTACGAGCTGCTGAGCAACGAGCTGCTGCTGGACGGGCAGGCGCGGCTGAATCTGGCGACGTTCGTGACGACCTGGATGCCCTCGACTGCCGGTCGGCTCATGGCCGACACGGCGGACAAGAACATCATCGACAAGGATGAGTATCCGCAGACCGCGGAGATCGAGGCGCGCTGCGTCGACATCATCGCCGACCTCTGGCACGCCGAGGAATCTGAGCACGCCACCGGCTGTTCGACCACGGGCTCGAGCGAGGCGGCGATGCTCGCCGGCATGGCGATGAAGTGGCGCTGGCGCGATCGCATGCGCGCGGCCGGCAAGCCGACCGATCGTCCGAATCTGGTCACAGGCATCAACGTCCAGGTCTGCTGGGAGAAGTTCATGCGCTACTGGGACGTGGAACCGCGCCTGGTGCCGATGGACGGGGACCGCTTCCACCTCGATGCAGACGGAGCGATCGCGCTCTGTGACGAGAACACGATCGGAGTCGTCGGGGTGCTGGGCTCAACCTTCGATGGAAGCTATGAACCGATCAAGGAGATCGCCGCGGCGCTCGACGACTACGAGCAGCGCACCGGGATCCACATACCGCTACATGTCGACGCCGCCTCGGGCGGGTTTGTTGCGCCCTTCATCCAGCCCGACCTGGAGTGGGACTTCCGGATCAAGCGCGTGTGCTCGATCAACGCCTCAGGCCATAAGTACGGGCTCGTCTATCCCGGCGTCGGCTGGGCGATCTGGCGCAACAAGGAGCATCTGCCTCAGGACCTGATCTTTGACGTGAACTACCTCGGCGGTCACATGCCGACGTTCGCGCTCAACTTCTCACGGCCCGGCAGCGAGGTGATCGCCCAGTACTTCATGTTCAGGAGTCTGGGATTCGATGGCTACCACCACGTGATGCGGCTCGCCCAGCGCGTCGCTACGCATCTCTCCTCGCAGATCGAGAAGATGGGTCCTTACCGGTTGATCACCAGGGGCGATGAGCTGCCGGTGTTCGCCTTTGCGCTCAAGGACGAGATCAATAACTACACCGTCTACGACGTCTCCGCCCACATGCGACAACGCGGCTGGCTGATCCCTGCCTACAGCTTCCCGGAGAACCGCCAGGATCTGAACGTGCTGCGAATCGTAGTACGCGCCGGCATGAGCTTCGACATGGCGGAGATGCTGCTTGAGCACCTCGAGGCGGCGACCAAGGAACTCGAGTCGCTCGAGGCGCCGCTGCCGCAGACGGGCGAGCCTGCAGAGGCGTTCAGACACTGAGCGACTGAGATCAGGCGCCGCGAGCCGTGTCAGCCGCGATCGCGGCGCCGATCTGCGCACCCGCTGCCTCGATCTCGCTCAGCGTTCGCGCCTCCAGCACGAACTGAAGATCGAGGATCCGCAGCTCGAACAGGTCCAGCGCGTGCGAGCCGACGACCGCGTGGCAGGGCACGCCCGCCTGCCGCGCACGCGTCGCCACCTCCGACAGCAACGTGCCGGCCAGACTCTCCCGGCCCAGATGTCCCATGCCCGTGATCACCGCGTGCGACGCAAGCATCCGCGCGTTGTAGCCGTCGCTGTCAAGCCTTGTCACCCGGGCTGGCAGCCCGCTGGCAGCCAGCCCGGCCCGCAGCGCCTCGCCGACCGCCTCGCAGGAGAAGCTGCCGTCGAAGTCGTCCGGCACGACCAGCACCTCGGTTGGGATGCCGATTGCGTCCCGGCTTGCCATGCGCGCCATCCTGTCAGACACGATGGCGGACCATACGACGATCGAGGCGGCCGGACGCGAGGTTCGGCTTTCGAATCCCCAGAAGGTGTTCTTTCCGGAGTTGGGGGTGACGAAGCTCGACCTGGCTCAGTACTACCTCGAGACCGCTGAGGCGACGCTCAACCAACTGCGCAACCGTCCCACGGTCTTGAAGCGGTTCGTCAACGGCGCATCCCAGGAGCCGTTTTTCCAGAAGCGGATTCCAGACTCGGCGCCGGATTGGATCGAGACCACGACCGTCACCTTCCCCAGCGGGCGCACCGCGCGGGAACTGCTTCCCAATGACGCGGCCCACCTGCTCTGGGGCGTGAACCTCGGTGTGATCGACTGGAACCCGTGGCCCGTCCGCGCCCCGGACGTCGACCATCCCGATGAGCTGCGGGTCGACCTCGATCCCACCCCGGAGGCGAGCTTCGACGACGTCCGTCAGGTCGCGCTCTGCGTCGGCGAGGTTCTTCGAGACCACGGGCTCACCGGCTTTCCGAAGACGAGCGGCTCGCGCGGAATCCACGTCAACGTCCGGATCGAAGCTGACCATGACTTCCTCGTGGTGAGGCGAGCGGCGCTCGCCCTCGCCCGGGAGGTCGAGCGCCGCGTACCGGAACTCGCCACCACCAAATGGTGGAAGGAGGAGCGCCACGGCGTCTTCATCGACTACAACCAGAACGCCCGTGATCGCACCGTTGCCTCCGGCTACAGCGTTCGGCCGACGCCCGATGCGCGTGTCTCGACGCCACTCGATTGGGACGAGGTGGCTGACGTCGAACCGGCCGAGTTGCGGATCGACACTGTGCCCGCGCGGCTACGGGACAAGGGCGATCCGAGCGCCGCGATCGACGACTCCGCGGGCTCGCTCGCGAGCCTGCTCGATCAGGTACGGCTCGACGAGGAGCAGGGTCTGGGCGATGCCGCCTGGCCGCCGCAGTACGCCAAGCAGCCGGACGAGCCCAAGCGCGTGCAGCCCAGCCGCGCGCGGCCGGATTGAGACCGCCGGCCCGGCGCAGCACGGCGCCGATCGATCGGCGCTGGTACCACTACGCCTGCATCTGATCGAGCGTGCACTCGCGCGGGGATTTGTCATCGCGCCAGCGCAGCAGTTTCGTCCCGTGGCGGATGCGACCGCCGCTTGACTGGTCGAAGCTGACCTCGATCACCAGCTCCGGACGCAGCTCGACCCACTCGAGCTCCTTCTCGTTCTTCCAACGGCTCGGGTCGCCGCGTCCGCGCGTGCCGGTCTCGTAATCGGCCAGGCGCTCCCGCAGCGCACGCTTCTCGGCGGGCTTGATGCCCGAACAATGCCCGACGACGTGCAGCTGGCCGTCACCGTCGTAAAGCCCCAGGATCAGCGAGCCAACGGTGTCGGCCTGCTTGCCGGGTCGATAGCCGGCGACGACCGCGTCCAACGTGCGGGTGCGCTTGACCTTCACCATGGCCGTGCGCTTGCCCGGAGCGTAGGCGGCGCTCACGTCCTTGGCGACGACTCCCTCCGCCGATCGCAGCCACGGTTCGGCGTCGACGGCGTTCGTCACGACCGGCGCCAGCGAGATGCCGGGCAGCCCGAGCTGCTCGAGGCGCCGGCGGCGCTCTGAAAACGGCGCTACCAGCAGCGCCTCGTCATCGACCGCCAACAGGTCGAAGGCGATGTAACGGGCGGGCGTCTGCTCGGACAGCAACTTGATCCTCGACGCCGCTGGATGGATCCGCTGTGACAGCGAATCGAAGTCCTCTGTCTCGCTCGCGCCGGGCCTTGCGTCGATCACGATCTCACCGTCCAGCACGTAACGCCCCACCGGGAAGCTCAGCTCCGGGAAGTAGCGCTCAAGCGGCTTTGAACCCCGAGACTGCAGCAGCAGCTGATCGCCGTCGACGAACGCGATCGCGCGGAAGCCGTCGTACTTGGGCTCATACGCCCAACCGTCGCCGACCGGGAGCTCCGGCTTCCCGCGCGCCAGCTGGGGTTCGATCGGCGACTGCAGCGGTAGAGCCATGGCGGCGATCGTAGTGCCTGTCGGGCTCACTGACACGCCCCGGCCAGGCTTGGTGCGCCGCGAGGGAGGGGTTTGGTGGCCTGAGGCCACCAAACCCCTCCCTCGCCGCAGCGGGCTCGCGGTCCGACCGATTAGGATCAGAGCCATGCCCCCCGAGAAGCCGCATGCGACCGACGCCGAGGAGGAGTACCTCCAGAGCCTGTTCTGGCTGTTTGAGGCCGGGCTCCCGATGACCGCCGCAAACCTGTCCCGGGCAATGCAGCTGTCGGCGCCGACGGTCTCCGAGATGGTCGGACGCCTGGAGCGCGACGGCTACATCTCCCGCGATCCGGACCGCACGATTCGCTTCACCGACTCCGGTCGCGCGGACGCCGAGCGCATCGTCAGCCGCCACCGCATGATGGAGCGCTTTCTGACGGACGTCGTCGGTGTGCCGTGGGATGACGTGCATGAGGAGGCTGAGCACCTGGAGCACGCGATGACCCCGCGGTTCGAGGCGTACGTGCGCTCCAGCGTCGGCGACTCCGGCACCTGCCCCCACGGCCACCCGATCCGTGTCGGCGAGCGCATCGCAGGCGTCCCGCTGGCCGATTGCGATGTCGGCGCGACCGTCACGATCCTGCGCTTTGAGAACGAGGCTGAGGATCTGCTCCATTACCTCAAGCACAGCGGCATCGAGCCGGGCCTCACAGGCGACGTCGTATCCAAGGATGACGAGGAGATCATGGTGGCCGGCCCGAACGGGCCGGTCACGATCACGATCAGCGTCGCCGAGACTGTTTCGGTCAGGGCCGACCCGTCGCCTCCGCCACGCACCGCTCTCCCGGAGCAGCTCGTGCTTGGCCGCGGCCGTTACGGCCGCTGACCGGCACCGCCGGCCGCCGGCCCTCAGGCAACTTCTGCGGTGGCCGACCTGACCTCGCGGTAGGCGTCGGCCAAGCGCGCCACACCCTCCTCGATCTCCGTCGGCGTGACGCCTGCGAAGGCCAGGCGTAGCGAGGACTCGTAGCCCTCGAGCACGAAGTCCGTGCCCTTGACGAACTGGACGCCGCGGCTGGCTGCGGCGTCGAACAGCGCGTCGACATCGGTGCCGCGTGGCAGCTCCACCCACATGAAGTAGCCGCCCTCGGGCGCCAGGAAGCGGGCCTCCGGAAGCTCGCGCTCGAGCGCGGACGACAGCGTCTCAACGCGCTCACGCAGGGCGTTCTTGACCGTCTCGATCGAACTGTCGATCGACCCGGAGCGGGCGAACTGGTTGACGATTCCCTGGGCGACCATGTTCGGCGAGATGTAGGTCCCGGTTGCGAGCTTCCCGATCCTGGCGATCACCTCACGGGGGCCGACCAGATATCCGACCCGGATCCCCGGGGCGACGGTCTTCGAGAACGACGAGGCGTACACGACTCGCTCCGGGTCCATCGAGAGCATCGTCGGCAGCGACTGGCCGGAGAACCGCAGCTCCGCGTAAGGATCGTCCTCGAAGACGACGAAGTCGTACTCGCGCGACAGCTCGAGCAACCGCTCGCGCTTCTCCAGTGACAGCGTGTAGCCGGCCGGGTTCTGGAAGTTGGGAATGATGTGAGCGATGCTCGGGCGCGCACCGGCCACCAGCACACGCTCGAGCGCCGCCACGTCGATGCCGTCTGGTTCGAGCTCGACCATGCGCACGTCAGCACCGCGCGTGCGCAGCGACAACAACGTGCGGTCGTAGGTCGGCAGCTCGACGATCACGGTGTCCCCGGCGGACACCATCACGTCGAACAGGAACGCGTCGGCCTGCATCGAGCCGTTCGTGACGATCACATGCTCAGCAGCGACCCCATGCTTGGCGGCGATCCACTCGCGCAACGGCAGGTATCCGACCGAGGTGCCGTAGGCCGTGAGGCCGCCGGGGTCGGCGGTGAAGGCGGCCTGGGCGGCCGCCTTCAGGCCCTCGACGTCGACGATGTCAAGCGACGGCGCTCCGCGTGCGAAGGAGATCGACTTTCCCGAGGTCATCGCTTGCTCAGATTAGAAGGTCTTCTTCTCGGCCGTCAGGGGCGCCCGAGCTTGGCCATCGCGATCTCCGCCACCTGTGTCGGTGTGCGTCCGACCTGCACGCCGCGCGCTTCGAGTGCTGCGGCTTTGGCTGCTGCGCCGCCGGACGAGCCCGACACGATCGCGCCGGCGTGTCCCATCTGTTTGCCTGGCGGTGCGGTGAACCCGGCGATGTATCCCACGACCGGTTTGGTCACATGCTCGCCGATGAAGTCCGCCGCCTGTTCCTCGGCGTCACCGCCGATCTCACCGCACATCACGATCAGCTCGGTCTCCGGGTCGTCCTGGAACAGGGCCAGCACATCGATGAAGTCGGTGCCCGGCACCGGGTCACCGCCGATCCCGACGATGCTCGAGTTGCCGAACCCCTGCAGCGCGAGCTCGTTGCCGACCTGGTAAGTCAGCGTCCCCGAACGCGACACGACCCCGACATTCCCCTCTTTGAAGAACGCGGCCGGGATGATCCCGACGTTCGCCTTGCCAGGGGACAGGATCCCCGGGCAGTTGGGCCCGATCAGCCGTGAGCGGCCGTTCTTCTTGATCACCTGGTAGGCACGCAGCTCATCATGGGCGGGGATGCCCTCAGTGATCGCGATGATCAGCTCGATGCCGGCGTCCTCAGCCTCGAGGATCGAGTCGGCGGCGAACCTGGGCGGCACGAAGATCATCGCCGTGTTTGCGCCCTGCTTGTCAACGGCCTCCCGGATCGTGTTGAACACCGGGATCCCGTCAACGTTCTGGCCGCCCTTGCCCGGGGTCACCCCGGCAACGACCTGGGTGCCGTAATCACGGTTGCGCAACGTGTGGAACGTGCCCTCCGAGCCGGT
This sequence comes from uncultured Actinomycetota bacterium, assembly GCA_963790635.1. Lineage (GTDB taxonomy): Bacteria > Actinomycetota > Thermoleophilia > Solirubrobacterales > Solirubrobacteraceae > Palsa-465. The sequence continues at coordinate 806,121 of CAWBPJ010000007.1, forward strand.
GATGCCGGTCGTGACCAGCCGCGTGTTCTCGTCAACCAGAATGCTCACGGGTCACGCCGCCCTTGCCAGCTGGACAACCCTTGCCGCAGCCTCATCCATCGTCGCCGCGGCGTAAACGCCCGGCAGGTTCGCCTCAGCCAGCAGCGCACGGCCCTCCTTGTCGTTGGTCCCGTCAAGCCGCACCACGAACGGCACCTGCGGCTTGACGACCTGAAACGCATCGATCAGGCCGCGAGCGACCTCATCGCAACGCGTGATCCCGCCGAAGATGTTGAACAGCACAGCCGTGACCTTCGGATCAGACAGGATCACCTCGACGGCGCTGACGACCGCGTCAGCCTTCGAACCGCCACCGGCATCAAGGAAGTTCGCCGGCTCACCGCCGGCGCCCTTGACCACATCCAAGGTCGACATCACCAGCCCCGCGCCGTTGCCGAGAATGCCGATGTTGCCGTCCAGCTTCACATAGGTCAGACCGCGCTCGTGCGCCATCCTTTCCTGCCGGTCCTCCCCGGACAGATCACGCAGCTCCGCGTTCTCCGGATGCCTGAACAGCGAGTTGTTATCCAGGGTGACCTTCGCATCCAAAGCCTTGACCGTCCGCTCCGGGGTCACGATCAGCGGGTTGACCTCAACCAGCGTCGCCTCCTCCGCAACGAACGTGCGATACAGCTTTGAGAGCATCTCACCCACAGGCCGCACCACATCAGCATCGACACCCGCGTCGAACGCCAGTCTGCGACCGTGAAAGTCCTGGAACCCCAGCAAAGGGTCGACATGCAAACGCGCGATCGCATCCGGATCCTCGTCCGCGACGGCCTCGATGTCCATGCCCCCCTTGGTCGAGAGCATCACCAACGGTGCCTTGGCGCTGCGATCGAACACAACTGAGGCGTAGTACTCCGACGCGATCTCAGACGCCCCCTCGATCCACAGCTCATAGACCGTCAACCCACGAATGTCCATCCCCAGGATCGCCTCAGCATGCTGCCGTGCCTCATCCCTGTCCCTGGCGATCTTGATACCGCCGAGCTTGCCGCGACCACCGATCTGCACCTGCGCCTTCACCGCGCACGGATAACCGATCTCCTCCGCGGCCACCACCGCCTCCTCCACAGTCCGCGCCGGCCTACCCGAAGGAACCGGAACGCCATGACGCGCGAACAACTGCTTGCCTTGATATTCGAGCAGGTCCATGCAGAGCAATCTATTGGAAAGCCGCGCTCACGGACCCCTGCCCGAGCGACCGCCGCTCACTCGCGGTGTTCGCATCCTGGGGCAGGCGCTCAGAAACTGGTGAAAAATGGCATCATGGCCGCTTCATGGCCATTCCCAAGCAGATCACATTCGTCACCTTCGACGTATACGGCACCCTGATCGACTGGGATGCCGGGGCCACCGCCGCGTTCGTGAAAGAGGCGGAGCGTGACGGTTTCACGCTCGACCCTGCGGAGGTCGTCCCACTGTTCCATTCGGTCCAGCAGCAGATCCAGGCGGGCTCCTACGAGCTTTACGCCGAGGTGCTGCGCCGAACAGCCGTCCAGATCGCCAAGGACCTGGGCTGGTCGCTGGAGCCGTCGCGCTCCGGCTTCCTCCCCGACTCGGTTCAGCGCTGGCCAGCCTTCAAGGAGACCAATCCGGTGCTCCAGAAGATCGCCAAGAAGTACAGCATCGGTCTGATCTCCAACATCGACGACAAGCTGCTGGGCCAGACCCGCCGGCACATCCCGCTCGACTTCGACCTGGTCGTCACGGCCCAGCAGGTGCGTTCCTATAAGCCCGACCCCGCGCATTTCACGGAGTGCGAGCGGCGCATCGGTGGGAAGAAGGGCTGGGTTCACATCGCCGCCAGCTACTACCACGACGTCGAACCGTGCATCAAGAAGAAGATCCCGGTGATCTGGGTCAACCGCCACGGCGAGACGCTCGAGGCGAACCAGAAGAAGCCCGACGCGGAGGTCAAAACCCTCCGCGAGGCTGCGAAGCTCATCGGCATCGGCTAGCTGCTGTGGGGGTGCCGCCTCCGCGTGGGCGGCGCCTCTGCCAGCTGTACGCCGGGCTGGTGCTGTACGGCGTCAGCGACGGCATGCTGCTGGTTGCCGGTCTGGGTGTCGACCCCTGGGATGTCTTCCATCAGGGGCTCTCCCGCCGTATCGGGCTGGGTGTCGGTACCTGGGCGCTGATCGTGGGTGCAGTGGTGCTGCTGCTCTGGATCCCGTTACGGCAGCGTCCCGGATTCGGGACGGTCAGCAACGTCCTGGTCGTTGGTCTCGTGATCGACGCGATGCTCGCCGTCTTTCATCAGCCTCAGGCGATGGCGCTGCGGATCGTGATGATGCTCGCAGGCGTCCTCTTCAACGGCGTCGCCACCGGCGCCTACATCGGTGCCGGTCTTGGACCCGGACCACGAGACGGCCTGATGACCGGCCTGGCCGCCCGAGGGCACTCGATCCGCGTGGTGCGAACCTGCATCGAGTTGACGGTGCTCGTCATCGGCTGGATCCTGGGCGGCACGGTCGGCGCCGGGACAGTCGTGTATGCGCTCGGGATCGGGCCACTTGTGCACGTGTTCGTGCCGCGTCTGGCGATCGCCCGCGCCGCTGAGGAGGTGGACGGCCTAGAGGGCCACTGACGTGAGGTTGCGGGCGTGAATCTGCTTCTGGGTCACGGAGCGGCGGGACGCCGGCAGTTCGGGCTCCTGACCGTCGGCCCCTGCGCTCACGTATTCCAGGTCCTCAGCCAGGATTCCCAGCGCACGCTCCCTCGCCATCGGGCTGCCATGTCCCGGCACCACGGTCTGCGCCCGCTCGACCAGCGGCGAGAGTCGCAGCAGCGTCTCCCGGTAAGCGGTGAAGCTGCCGCCGCTGTCATGCGAGATCATCGGGATCTCAACCGGCGAGAGGTAGTCGCCACAGATCAGCACCTCCGCCCACGGCACCCGGTAGGCGACACCATCGACGGTATGGCCGGCGGCTGGATAGACCTCGAGTTCGTTCACGGTTTCCGACCCGATCGAGATGCGCCCGGGGGTCGGCAGCCCCTGCAGATCGGCGAGCCCGAGCGGCCTGCGGCCCTCCACGTACCACTCGGCGTCGAACTCGCGCAGCCTCCGCTGCGCCTCGCCGACCGCCGAGTTCAGACGTTTGACCGTGGCCTCGCCAACGCCGAGCGAGTGGTCGGGAAACGCCAATTTCCCCAGCAGATGATCCCAATCGCCGTGCGTCGCGAGCAGGCCGCTCACAGGAAAGCCGGCCTGCTCGAAAAGCGCAGCCAGGGCGTCGAGTTCGTCGGGGAGGACCGGCGAGTCGATCAGGAAGCCCTCATCGCCCGAGCGGACGGCCGTGCAGGTCGTCTGCCATGCGCCGGAGACGACGACGATCACATCCTCGTGTACCGCGAGCGCGCGCAATCAATCAGAGGAAATCACGGCGAGAACGTCCCCGGCCTGAACGGCGGCGCCGACGGCGACCGGTAGCTCACTGATCACGCCTGTCTTGTGGGCGCTGATCTCGTTCTCCATCTTCATCGCCTCGATCACACAGACCAGCGTGCCCTCCTTGACGCTCTGGCCCGGCTCCACGACGACCTTGAACACGGTGCCCTGCAACGGTGATCTCAGATCATCGCCACCGTGACCGTTGCCGACAGACGCGGCACGCGCAGTCCGGCGCGGAGCGGGACGTGTCCCGGCTGAGGCCGCTTTGGCGCCGCTGCCGGCAAGCGAGCCGGTAGCGGCGGGCTCGCCCATGACCTTGACCTCAAACCGCCTGCCGGACACCTCGACCGTGTAATCCCTGCTCACCGTGTCCTCGCGCTCGACAGCGGCCGGTTCGGCCGGCGGGAACGCCAGCCCTTTCAGCCAGTCGCGGTTCTCGATCAGATCACGGCAGGTCTCCGCACGGGCCCACTGCTCGGTTTGCAGGATCGCCTGATGGAACGGCAGAAGCGTCTTCAGCTCGCCGATCTCATACTCGCCCAGAGCACGAACCATCCGGGCTGTGGCCTGCTCACGGTCGGTATCCCAGACGATCAGCTTGGCGACCATCGGGTCATACATCGGCGAAACCTCCGAGCCCGCCGTGACACCGGAATCGACCCTGACACCCGGCCCGGCAGGCTCCGTGTAGGCGCCGATCTGGCCGGGAGCCGGAGCGAAATTCTTTGAGGCGTCCTCAGCGTTGATGCGGCACTCGATCGCATGCCCCCGCAGCACCACATCCTCCTGCGTGATCGAGAGCGGCTCGCCCGCGGCTACGCGGATGCCCTCCTTGACGATGTCAAGCCCGGTCACCATCTCGGTCACGCAATGCTCGACCTGCACACGCGTGTTCATCTCCAAAAAGAAGTACTCGCCGTCCTGCAACAACCCCTCGATCGTCCCCGCCCCCGAATACCCAACAGCCAAAGCCGCATCGGTGCCGATCCGGCCGATCCGCTCCCGCAACCCCGGGACCGCCTGCACCGCCGGTGCCGGTGCCTCCTCGATCAGCTTCTGATGCCTTCGCTGCAACGAACAGTCACGCTCACCGAGATGGATCACGTTGCCGTGCTTATCAGCCAGGATCTGCACCTCCACATGCCGCGGATCGGGGAGATAGCGCTCCAGGTACACCGTCGCGTCAGAGAAGAACTTCTCACCCTCCCTGGCCGCCCCCTCAAACGCCCCCTCAAGCTCCTCAGCACCCAACGCAACCCTGAAACCCTTACCGCCACCACCGCCAGCAGCCTTCACCGCCACCGGAAAACCAATCTCGGAATCAATGATCCGGCGTGCCTCCTGCACCGTCTCAACCGGCGCGACCGTGCCCGGCACGATCGGCACACCAGCCGCGGCCATCAGCTCACGCGCCCGGGTCTTTGACCCCATCGCCTCAATCGCAGAAGCCGACGGACCGATGAACACGATCCCCCGCTCCTCAAGCGCCGCCGCAAACCCAGCGTTCTCCGCCAAGAACCCATAGCCCGGATGCACCGCCTCAGCACCCGAACGCTCCACCACCTCAAGCAACCGCTCGACGTTCAGGTACGACTCAGACGCGGGACCCGGACCCAACAAAAACGCCTCACCAGCGCGCCTGACATGCGGCGCATCACGATCCAACTCCGAATACACCGCCACCGTGCCAACCCCAAGCTCCACACACGCCCGGATGATGCGCACCGCGATCTCACCACGATTGGCGATCAGAATCTTCGTGAACATGCGGCGCCGGACTCTAGCTGGTCCGCAGCGGTCGCATGCTCCCTAGAATGCTTGCGGTGACGACGCTTCCGGAGGCGCATCCGGGCCGATCGCGCCGCTGGAATCCGGAGACGATCAAGAGCGGCCTCAGCAGTTCGACGGTCCGCTACACGCTTCAGCTTTACATCGCATCGCGGCTGCTGTTCCTGGCGATCGCGGCGGTGGATCTTGCGACCCAGCACAACTCGCTGCAGAGCTCGATGTCGAACTGGGACGGGGCCTGGTACCTGAAGACCGCGGCCCAGTGGTACGAGCACAGCGTCAACCATCACCCCGGCCAGTATCAGACGCTCGGCTTCATGCCGCTCTATCCAGCGCTGATGTGGGTTGTCGCGCACGTCACCAGGATCGGTAACTTCGGCGCCGGGCTGCTGATCGCGATGGTCTCTGGCGGCGTCGCCACCGTGTTCATCGGGCAGCTGGCCGAGCAGTGGTGGGGCAGGGCGCCGGCACGCAGAGCGATCGCATTCTGGTGCTTCTTCCCGGGCACGATCGTGTTCTCGATGGTTTACACGGAGGGTTTGACGCTGGCCTTGATTGCCGGGGCAATCATCCTGCTCGAGCGCAGGCGCTGGGTCTCTGCGGGCATCCTGACCGGCTTCTCGACCGCCGTCGCACCGGTCGCGCTGGCCGCGATCCCAATGTGCGCCGTCGCCGCCTTGCCCGTTGTGCGCCAGCACGGCTGGAGGCACCCTGAATCGCGGCGGGCGTTGCTGGCCCCGATCCTCTCGACGTTCGGGGTGATCGGCTTTGCGATCTTCCTCCAATTCTGGACAGGCTCGCCGTTCGCCGACTACACCGCCCAGCATGTCGCCTGGTCGGAGTCGACGACACCACTGGCGATCCCGCACGTGTTCGGCTCACTGATCCGTCAGATGTACATATCCGGAGTCGGGCTTCACGGACCGGGCGGTATCGATCTCAACGCAGTGGCCGCGTTGCTGGGCACTGCGTTCTTGCTGTGGGGGTTGAAGCTGTTGTGGGAGCACCGGCAGCGGGTGCCGCGCACCGCCTGGGTGTGGACGATCTGCGTGGCGCTGCTGGCGTTGACCTCGGCACACACGCCGCCCAACCCGCGCATGCTGATCGTCGCGTTCCCGGTCGTGATCGTCGTGGGCGCGGCGCTCACCGATCGAGCCTATAAGCGTGCGATGGCGCTCAGTATCGCGACGACACTGGTGATGAGCTACTTCACCTACGTGGGCATCTGGCTACGCCCGTAGTGCCCGTCCGCAACTCCTGCGCCACCGGCCCGTTGCGGGGCAGACGGGTGACGATCACCTGTAGAACAGCCGCACGCGGACCGTTGAGGACCAGCCGAATACTCGCTGCCGAGTTTGCGGGTAGAGGCGGCCAAGGGCCTGCTCGAGCGCGCTGTACCGGGCAAGGTGCACCCGCGACTGCGTTGTGCCGTCGCGGTTGCCCTGATGACTGCTCACGAGCCACAGTCGTGAGCATCCGCTCACGATCGAGGCGCGCTGGCCGGCACCGAGCGTGCCATACCGTTCGACGAACGGGCGCACCGTGGGCCACGGCAGCGGCGGAAGCGCGGGCGTCAGCGCAGTCCGGCTCGACCCGCCCGCCGGCAGGTAGTAATCGAACGGCTCGCGCCCGTCCTGTGGATAGAAGATGATGCACGCGGGCCGATCCGCGGAGGTGTTGGCAACCACGTAGGCGGTCGCGGCCTTCCAGTCCTCCGGCGAGACGCCGTAGTTGGGAATCACCTGGGCCAGCCGCAGCACCAGCAACACTGCGCACAGGAAGATGCTCAGCGCCGGTGGGATGAACGGCTGGAAGAGGGCCCATGCGAGCAGCAGCGCAAGCGCCGGCATCATCAGGATCGTGATCCGGGCGAGCTCGATCGGCTGCCCGGCGGCATAGAGCACGAGCCCGAGCACGGTCGGGATCAGCGTCCAGGCAAGAACCAACAGCAGCTGCCATGAGCCCGGTCTGCGTGTGCGCGAGCGCATCACCGCCCGCACCGCGAGCACGAGCGCGGCGATCACTGCCAGCGACATCACGATCTCCGTCGCGACGGTGGTGGCCGTGTCGTGGAAGTCCGGGGGCATGCCGGCCGAGATCAGCGTGAGCACAGCCTGATGCGCGAAATTCCAGGTCAACGCCGGCACCCAGAAGAGCTGGCCCGAGCCGCGCTGCGCGGCGAGCACCAGCAGCGGGATGCACAGCACCAGCACCACCGCCAGGCAGCTGATCACGACACGCGCCCGCTCGCGGAACACCAGCAGCAGCGCCAGCTGCGCCGGGATCACAAGCGCGACGTCGTACCCGACATACAGCGCCGCCAACGTCGTCAGCACATAACCGGCCACGACGCCGCGACCGGGCGCGCGACCTGCAGGCGTCTGCAGGATCGCGATCAGCGTCAGAAACGAAGCGGTGGCGAGCGTCACCAACAGCGCGTAGCCACGGACGTTCTGTCCCCAGAACACCAACGGCAGGCTGACAACGGTGAGCAGCCCTCCCGCGATCGCGATTCGCCTGTCCGCGAACAGCCGGATCCCGATCGCCGCCACCAGAGCGCCCGTCACTCCGTTGGCGAGCACGGAGGGCAATCGCAGCACCCAGATCGCGTGCCCGAACCAGCTGATTACCGCGTGCATCAGCAGGTAGTAGGCGAGCATGTTCCCGCCGTCCCCCTTGATCCCACGCCACAGCGCGGCGCCGTGCTGGGAGGCGATCGCGAAGGTCGAGCCCTCGTCGAGCCAGAGGCTGCGCGTGCTGAGCTCGACCGCCGCCAGCACCAGCCCGAGCAGTGCCGGGATCGCCACAGCGATCAGGTCGCTGCGCACGAGGGAGGGGTTCTCTTGCCTGAGCCAAAGAAACCCCTCCCTCGCGGAAGCGTCACCGTCCTGCCGGCTCATCCGCCACCGTCCTGCCGGCTCATCCGCCACCGTCCTGCCGGCTCATCCGGCGCGAGGTCAGCGACCGGAACGGATCATCCCGGCGCCGACGGTGTCGTTGGTCGACTCGTCGATCAGGATGAAGCTGCCTGTCGTGCGGTTTCGCAGGTACGGGTCCACGACCAGCGGAGCGCTGCTGCGCAGATGTACGCGGCCGATCTCGTTGAGGCCAAGCTGCCCGGCCTCCGGGTCTCGCTCGAGTGTGTTGACGTCGACGCGATATTCAAGCTTGTCGACCACCGCGCGAGCCGAGCGCGTCGTGTGGTTGATCACGTAGCGTCCTCCGGGCCGCATCGGCTCCTCGCCCATCCAGCAGACCATCGCCTCGAACTCGCGTGCCACGGTCGGCGCCTCATCGGCGTCGACGATCATGTCGCCGCGTGAGACGTCGATGTCGTCCTCGAGCCGCAGCGTCACTGACATCGTCGGAAAGGCCACGTCCAGCTCACCGTCGTAGCTGTCGATCGCGCCGATCTTCGTGCGGCGACCGCTGGGCAGTACGACCACCTCGGTCCCGGGCCGGATCACACCGGCGGCGACCTGCCCCGCATACCCGCGGTAGTCGTGGTGCTCGTCGCTCATCGGCCGCACCACCCACTGAACCGGGAAGCGCACATCGTCCATGTCACGGTCGGTCGCGATCACAACGTGCTCGAGGTGATAGAGCAGCGACGGGCCCTGATACCAGGGCATCTCGAGCGAGCGCTCGACGACGTTGTCGCCCTTCAGCGCTGAGATCGGGATGAACACGACATCCGCCAGCTGCAGGCGGGAGGCCCAGTCGGTGAAATCGGAGACGATCTCGTCGAAGACCTGCTCGGAGTAGTCGACCAGGTCCATCTTGTTGACCGCCACGACCAGGTGCGGGATCCGCAGCAGCGAAGCGATGAACGAGTGGCGGCGGGTCTGCTCGATCACGCCGTGGCGCGCATCGATCAGCACGATCGAGACGTCGGCGGTTGAGGCGCCGGTCACCATGTTGCGCGTGTACTGCTCATGGCCGGGGGTGTCGGCGATGATGAACTTGCGACCGCTCTTGAAGTTCGGCTCCCCGTGGGAGTCGTGCGCCTGGTCGATCGCATCCGCACCGGCGGCGGAGCCGGTCTGGAAGTAGCGGTAGGCGACATCGATCGTGATGCCCTGCTCGCGCTCGGCGCGCAGACCGTCGGTCAGCAGCGCCAGGTTGAGATAGCCGTCACCGCGACGCTCGGATGTCTCGGCGACGTGCTCCAACTGATCCTCGAGGATCGACTTGGTGTCATGCAACAGCCGGCCGATCAGGGTCGACTTGCCGTCGTCGACCGAGCCCGCCGTCGCGATCCGCAGCAACTCGCTGCGGGTGGCGGTTTGCGGCATCAGAAATAACCCTCGCGCTTGCGGTCTTCCATGGCCGCCTCTGTGACGCGATCGTCAGCGCGGGTCTCTCCGCGCTCCGTGATCCGGGTGGCCGCGATCTCAGCGACGACGTCAGTCAGTGTCGTGGCGGTCGAGCGCACAGCACCCGTGCAGGTCATGTCGCCGACGGTGCGGTAGCGGACCGACGCCTGGAACGTCGATTCTCCGTCCATCAGCTGGATGTGAGGGTTCAGCGCGTAGAGCATGTTGTCGCGTGCGAAGACCTCGCGAGTGTGCGCGTAGTAGATCGTCGGGACCTCGAGGCGCTCCTGCGAGATGTACTGCCAGACGTCCATCTCGGTCCAGTTGGAGATCGGGAACACGCGCACGTGCTCGCCCTTGCGGATCCGCCCGTTGTAGAGCGCCCACAGCTCAGGGCGCTGGTTCTTTGGGTCCCACTGGCCAAAGTCGTCACGGAAGCTGAACACACGCTCCTTGGCGCGGGCCCGCTCCTCGTCGCGGCGAGCGCCGCCGAAGGCCGCATCGAAACCGTGCTCGGCGAGCGCGTCAAGCAGGGTCACGGTCTGCAGCCGGTTGCGCGATGCGCGCGGGCCTGTCTCCTCGCGGACACGACCCTGGTCGATCGAGTCCTGGACGCTTGCGACGATCAGCCGCTCGCCCAGCTGCTCGACCAGCTGGTCGCGGAACCCGATCACCTCGGGGAAGTTGTGCCCGGTGTCGACGTGCATCACCGGGAACGGGAAGCGGCCGGGGCGGAAAGCCTTCTCGGCCAGGCGCATCAGCACGATCGAGTCCTTGCCGCCGCTGAACAGCAGCACGGGCCGCTCAAACTGAGCGGCGACCTCGCGCATGATGTAGATCGACTCGGCCTCGAGCGCCTGCAGATGCGAGAGCTCGTATTTGGGGCTTTCAGTCACTTCGAATTCGGCAGACGCACTCATCAGAGATGGATGCCGCACTCCGTCTTGTCCTCCCCCGCCCAGCGACCGTCGCGGCCGCTGCCGGGGAGCGTGCACGGAGCACAGCCGATCGAATCGTAGCCATGGTCGTGCAGAGGGTTGTAAGGCAGGTCGTGTTCGAAGATGTAACTCCAGATGTCCTTGTCGCTCCAGTCGGCGAGCGGGTTGAACTTCCAGATGCCCCGTTTCTCGTCCAGTTCGAGCTTTGCCGCGTCCGCTCGGGTCGGGGACTGCTCCCGCCTGATGCCGGTGATCCAGGCCTCCACGCCGGCCAGAGCCTGCTCGAGCGCGTCGATCTTGGCCTGGCCGCAGCAGTTGTCCTTGGTCCAGGGCGCGCCTGGGCTGGAGGCCTCGATCACCTCGATCTCCAGACCGAAGCGATCCTCGAACTTCTTCCAGGTCACGAGCGTCTCCGGGAACAACACACCGGTGTCGATCGTGAACAGCTTCGCGTCAGGCGTGATCTCGCTGAGCATGTGGGCCAGAACGGTCTCCTCCTTCTGGAAGGAGCAGGCGGCCTTCAGCTTCGGATGGAAGCTCTCGACTGCGTACGCGAGTACTTCCTGAGCCGTGGCTCGCTCAAGATCGGGGGCGGTGGCGGACATCACGCTTGTTCAGAGTACTGGTAGAGATGGTTAAAGTGCCCGCGAGACCCGCCCAGACGGGGGGTGGGCCATTGCTCGGACCCGCTCACACCGCGCATTCACCCTCGCCACGCTCAACATGGAACGGCTGATTCTTGGTCCAGTCGATGAAGTAGCCCATGTTCTCCAGCGAGAACTCGACCGGCATCGCCAGATCCTTCACGCACTGCTCGAAGGCCTGCACGCCGACCCGCGCGGCGAAGGAGTTGAACTCCTCACCCGTCCAGGCGCTCCGACTCGTAGAACCGGACCCAGCGCTCGACCGCGTCGGGAACGCGCTTGGCCGGCAGGCGGCTCTTGAGTCGCGCGCCGAAGCGCACATCACCGTTCTCATACGATCCCGCGATATGCGCGATGTATGCCGGGATCGTGTGCTCACCGACCTTGATCGAGGCACCGTAGAACCCGATGTTGGCGAGGTGATGCTGGCTGCAGCCGTTCGGGCAGCCGCTCATCTTGATGTGGATCCTGCGAGTCAGCGGATCGTCGATATCCATCTCGACCAGACGCTCGTGCACAGCGCGATTCAGACCCATTGAGCTCGTGATTCCGAGCTTGCAGGAGTCCGTGCCCGGGCAGCTGACGACGTCCGTGATCTCGTCGGCCCCGGCAGCTCCCAGATCGAGCTGCTCGAGCCGCCTCCAGACGTCGTAGACCGACTCGTCACGGACCCAGCGCAGCACCAGATTCTGATGCGCCGTCGTGCGTGCGTAACCACCGGTGAAATCGCGCATGATCTGAGCCAGCCCGCGGATCTGCTCGGGCTCCAGGTCACCGCGGTCAATCGTCACCTCGACGGTTGAGAAGCCCTGTTGACGCTGGGCTTGAACGTTGCTCTCGATGAATCGGTCGAACAGGCGCTGGTCGCCGTTGGCCGAGCCGAAGCTGAGCGGGCGCGCCGGGGCGTTCGCCTGCTCATCGTGCTCGTAGCGGATGTGGTCGACCGAGAAGTCGCGCTCCGCGACCCAGTCGCCCTGCAGCTCCTCATCGACCAGCTCACGGAAGGAGTCGATTCCGATCTTGTCGATCAGCACCTTGATCCGAGCGCGCGCACGGTTGACACGCAGGAAGTCCTGGCGGTCGAAGATCCGGAACACGGCCTCAGAGACCTTCAGATAGTCGCCGTTGTCGAGCTCGACGAACTCGTACAGCACCGGCGCCAGGCGCGGCATGATCGCGGTGCCGCCTCCGACCCGGATCTCGACCCCGCGCACACCGTCCTGAAGGCGTGGCGTGAAGGCGATGTCATGGATCTGTGTGATCGCGTTGTCAGCGTCGGTCGCAGTGAAGGCGGTCTTGATCTTGCGCGGCATCAGCTGCGTCGTCGGGTGCCGCACGAAGTAGCGCACGTACGCGCCTGCGTAGGGGGTGATGTCGAACAGCTCCCCGGCCAGCGTGCCGGCGCGCGGGTCGCCGGTGACGTTGCGGACCGTGTTCCCGCAACCCTCGCGGCTGGAGAGCCCTGCCTCACCCAGCTCGCGGATCAGCTCCGCGGCCTCCGGCAGCGGAATGTGATGCATCTGGATGTTCTGCCGAGTGGTGACGTGGCCCCTGCGCAGCGGCACGTACTTCTCGATGACGGTTGCGAACGCATCGAGCTGGTCGGGCGTGACCCCACCCATCGGCAGCTTCACCCGCACCATCTGCACGTCGGCCTGTCGCTGGCCGTAGACGCCCTGACGCAGGCGGAACTTGATGAACTCGTCCTGCTCGGTGTCGCCACGCAGGAACTTGGCGGCCTCCGTGTCGAAGTCGTCGAACTCGTCCTGCAGGATCGGAATCACGTGTCCGGGGACGTTCTCAAGCACCTCGGGGTTCTCGAGCGTGCCCTGCTTCGACCGGCTGTGTCCGTGCTCTTCAGCTTCCAGCGAGGCTCGCGGTGCCATCTGTCTTCCTCTGGGTCTCGGGCGTAGAAGGGAGCTATCTCGACCGTGGAACCGGCCGGTCTCCTAAATCTACCAAATGCCGACCGGTTTACATGCTATTTGCTCTTGGGCGTGTGTCTGCGGGCGCTCGCCCCGCTGGGCGGCGCCCTACCTGACGCCCCGTAACGCGCCCGACCCACCGGCCGGGCCAAATGCACATCGCAGCGTGCCTTTGGCCCGTCAGTCCAGCCGCAGTCCCGCTCTATCCCCAGGCTGCGGCGGGCGCATCCGGTTGCCGCGCGACGCCCTCAGCCAGCGCGGCGCGCCTCCACGCGCTCGGCCGCGGAACCACCAGATCGACAGCCGGCGCGCAGTCGTGCAGGAGCTGTTCGATCGCCGCGACCAGGGCCGCGGCCTCCTCAGCAGAGGGGTCCGGCACGACGACGGTCTTCGGCCCGCGGCTCATGATGCCGTCAGCGTATCCAGATACGCGCGCCAGCCACCGTGACCCGTGATGTCGATCGCATCGCCGACCGCATACGCCTCGCACACGAATCCCGTCACGTCGCTTCCGTCCTGGAGTTCCACCCGGCCCAGCGCGAGCGGCGGCGGGATCTGTCCGAGCAGCGCACCCAGCGCCTCAGGTGCGATCGTCCAGAGCTCGACCTCGATCGCCGCGCCCCCGTCATGCACGCGAACCAGCCCGGGGCGCCGGACGCCCGCGCCCGGGAGCTCGTAGAAGCGGTAGGACGGCGCCGTCAGCGTACGTCGAATCGGCCGCGCCCCCCGATCGGTGAGTTGAGAACTGAGCGGCAGGCCGTACATGTGCGCCCCGGCCACAGCGATCACCGTTGCACTCGGCTCGGGCATCCGCGCGGGCGGCTCCTGCATCCACTCCGCGCCCAACTCGAGCAGTCGCGCGTCGGTCCAGGCCGGCGCCAGCAGGCTGACACCGAAGGGCAGCCCATCGGAGCGCTTTGCGGCCGGCAGCGCCAGGGCCGCGAGGTCCATCAGGTTCACGAAGTTCGTGTACCTCCCGAGTCGCGCGTTGGTGGCCACGGGTTCGGCGGCGACCTGCGCGTGCGTGGGGTGTGCAGCCGCGGTCGGCAGCAGCAGCGCGTCGACCTGCCGCCAGATCGGCTCCGCTGCACGCCGCAAGCGGGCGAGGGTGTGCATCGCATCGAACACCTCCGTGGCAGTGCGTCGCGTGCCCGCGGAGATGATCTCGCTCACGGTCGGGTCGAGCCCATCGGGCGAGCGGGCGATCAGATCTCCGATCGCGGCGGTCCGCTCCGCGACCCACACGTCGTAGAGCAGCGGAGCCGCCTCGAGAAGCGGGCTGATGTCGACGGGTTCAAGCTGCCAGTGGCCAGCCGCGCGGTCAAGCGCCGAGCTCCACGCGCGCTCCGCCTCAGGCTCGTCGAGCTGTGCCTGCGCCCGCATCGGAATCCCCAGCACGCCTCTGCGGGGGCGCAGCGATGCCCGGGCCGGCCGGCTCCACGGATCGCGACTCTCATACCCCGCGCCCACCGCCAGGACGGTGGCGGCATCCGCGACCGTGTGCGTGAAGATGCTCACGCAATCGAGGCTCTCGCAGGCCGGCAGGATGCCCTCGGTGCTGAGCAGGCCGAGCGTCGGCTTGCATCCGACCAGCCCGTTGAACGCAGCCGGGACGCGTCCCGATCCGGCGGTGTCAGTACCCAGGGCGAACGCGACCTGGCCGCGGGCGACCGCCACGGCGGAACCGGAACTCGAGCCACCGCTCACGCGCTCATCGTCGAACACCGACGACAGCGCCCCATAGGGGCTGCGCGTCCCCACCAGGCCGGTGGCGAACTGGTCCATGTTGGTCTTGCCGACGAGCAGCGCGCCGGCAGCCACGACCCTCTCAACGACGGATGCCGTGCCGCTGGCCGGTTCGTCCAAGCGTGGGCACCCGGCGGTCGTGGGCAGTCCGGCGACATCGATGTTGTCCTTGACGGCAAACGGGATGCCGTACAGCGGTAGGTCGGGGGAACCCTGCTGCTCGAGCGCGGCGGCGGCGGCGATCAACGCGTCGGATCCGATCGTGCTGATCCAGATCGGCTCGTCTGCGCTCGCAAGCATCGAAGCGACCTCCTGCGCGACCTCAGTCGGACGACGACGTCCCGCCCGGTAGTCATCCAGGAGACCGGCGACCGTGAAGATCATGCGTGCGCCCCATCCAGATCGGTCACGTGCGCGGCGACCACCCGCCAACCGTCGCCCGTTCTGACCCAGGTCTGCGACTGCCGGCCCTGGACACCCGAACGCAGGCGGCGGAATTCGATGAACGCGGTCGCCGTCGAGTCCCCGAACGTCGTGATCGTGATCCGGCTGAGCGTCCGGGCATGGTCCTCGCCGGACTGAGCGGCGCGGTAGGCACGCACCTCCGGCGCCCCGTAGTTCACCTCGGCTGCACCGAACCGCACGACCCGCGGGTCATCCCAGAAGAGCTCGTCGAGGACCGCCATGTCGTTGGATTGAAACGCCGCCTCGTAGCGCTCGAACACCGCGGTGACCTCGGCCAGGACCTCGGGCCGGTTGATGTCCGTCATGCGGCGGCCACAGACCGCCGGTTGCACGCGAGCAACGCGTCGAGCAGCGCGCTGGACGGTGCGATCGCGCCGAACACGCCACCCTGCATCGTGACCATCTTCAGGGCGGCGTCGTAATTGCCGATGTCGGTGGCGCCCGTGCAATCTGACAGGAGCAGGCATTCGTATCCACGGTCGTTCGCATCGCGCATGGTCGTGTGCACGCAGACATCCGTCGTGATGCCTGTGAAGACGATGTGGGTGATGCCCGCGTTTCTGAGGATCAGGTCCAGGTCGGTCGCGTAGAAGCTTCCCTTGCCAGGTTTGTCGATGATGATCTCGCCGTCGATCGGAGCAACCTCGTCGACGATCTGCCAGCCGGGCTCACCACGCACGAGGATCCGGCCCGCCGGCCCCGGGTCTCCGATCCCCGCCCCGATCTGCTTGGAGCGCCACAGCTTGTTGGGTGGGCAGTCGGATAGGTCCGGCCGGTGCCCCTCCCGCGTGTGGATCACCGTCCCACCCCATTCGCGGAAGGCTGCGAGCACAGCCGCCGCCGGCTGGAGGCCGCCGCGGGTCAGGTTGAGGTCATACCCCATCCGGTCGACGTAGCCTCCCGGCCCACAGAAGTCGACCTGCCAGTCGATCAGCATCAGCGCTGTGTGGACCGGATCGAGCCTTCCGTCGAAGGGCCAGTTGTATGGCTCCGCGGCCACACGTGCAGCCGGTTCCGGCATATCGCTCATCTGCTGCTCCTATCAGTCCTGGCGTCCGGGGCCCGACCCCGTCAACGCCTCGATGACATCCGCCGCATCGGCGAATGCTCCAAAGATCCCGCCGGAGAAGCGGACCATCTCGCATGCCGAGAAGGCGAGCTCCGGCGACAGCGAGGTGCAGGCATCCGCGACCAGCAGGCATTCGTAGCCGCGATCGTTCGCCGCTCTCATGGTCGAGTGCACAGGGCCTTCAAGCCCCCACCCAGCGATCAGCAGATCGCGGCAGCCGTGAGCCCTCAGCAGCGCATCCAAATCGCTCCCGTAGAACGCGCTGGTTCCAGCGGCCCGCACCTGAACCTCAGCCGCGAGCCCAGTCGGCCACGCTGCCACAGCCGCCATGTGGTGATCGACCCCGGCGGGCCGGCGGCCTGGCGTCCGCGTCACCGCGATCACCTGCCCGCCGGCCGCACGAAGCGCTCCCGCGATCGCCCTGAGGGCTGAGTCGCTCGAGTCACTCGCCGAACCGGTCACACGCCAGACTGGATCGACGCACGCGACGAGCGCACACGCCCGCGCGTCGAGGCGCCCGTGAAACGGCCACGCATACGGTTGGGCGGACGTAACCGCCCGCCCAACCGCTTTGGTCTGCGCACTGCTCATGAGGCGGAGACGACGCCCTTCACGAAGCAGGTGAACTTGTTGATCTGGGCAGGAGTAGCGGTCTTGCCCTTAGGCACCAGCACCTTGCCGTTGTTGCAGTAGATCGGGCCCTTGAAGATCGAGGCACCGGACTTGAGCCGCTTCTCGAAGGCCTCGATCTTCGGCTTGACCGACGCCGGTACGGATTTCCCGAACGGCGCGAGCGTCAGCGGGTTGTTGTGGTCGGCGAACGTCCCGATGAAGTTCGCGTTGTACTTGGACCCCGTGAAGTGCCCGGCACGAGCGGTCTTGATGATCGACTCATACAGTGGTGCCCAGTTCCAGACCGAGCCCGTCAGCCAACCGGCGGGATCCATCGCCTCGGCGTTGTAGTGGTAACCGACGACCTTCACGCCGGCGGCCTTGGCGGCATTGATCACCGTTGCCTGGCAATCCTGGTGCTGGGTGACCACATCGGCGCCGATCGAGATCAGTGCCGACGCAGCCGACTTCTGCTTGAGCGGGTCGCACCACTCGGAGGTGGCGACCGTGTAGGTCTTCGCCTTCGGGTCAACCTTCTGCGCGCCCAACTCGAACGCGTCGACGTTGTCGACTGTCTGAGGAATCGGGAACGCGTACACGAATCCGAGCTTGTTGGTCTTGGTCACGGCGCCCGCGGCCATCCCTCCGAGCGACACCGGGTCGTATGCCTCGCCGAAGTACGTCCCGAGGTTTGCCGGGAACTTCTTGGTGTAGGTACCACCCTGGTGGAGCACCAGCACGCTCGGATGCGCAAGTGCGAACGCGTACGCGTACTGCTGGTAGCCGTAGCTCGTGGCGAAGATGATCTTTGCGCCGGCATCGGCCATCTGTTGCATGACGGTCGTCACCTGCTGGGTCTCGGGCACGTTGGCGGCGGTCAGGACCTTGATCCCGAGGTCCTTCTTCACCCGCATCGCGGCCTGATACACAGCCTCGTTGTAACCCTCGTCGGAGTTTGAGCCGACGGTGATAAAGCCGACCGTGCCGGCGTGCGCCCATGGCTCGGCTGCTGCACTGTGCGCCTTGACCGCGGCCGATGCGGCACCGGGCAGGCCCATGGCAATCAGTGCCGCGCCGATTGCAGCCGCGCCTGCGACCCGTGCAAGCCGGTCGCGTGCCCTACCCACCGGGCGCGAGATTCGACGTTCCTCCATAACAGACCAACCTTTCAGCTATCGCTTGAGATTCGAGAGAGAACGGACGTCCGCGATACGGGCTGTCCGCAACCGACACCGAGCCCGTGAGCTCGGCTTGGCCATCGCGAATCGGCCCGCGGGTCACCAGCACCGGCGAGGCACGCGTCCGCGACGGCACGCTTCTGACCTCCTGTCAGCTTGTGTTGTTCAGCGCCCGAGCAAGCCCTTCCGGCGTCTGAGAGCTCCCCATCCGGGCGAAGAACACAAGCGCGAGCAGCGTCACCAGATACGGCACCGCATCGAGCACGTACTGGTTGATCTGCACGTTGTGAGCCTGGAGGACCGACGCCGCGGCGAGCGCGACGCCGAACACGTACGCACCGAACATCACTCGCAGAGGTCTCCAGGCGGCAAACAGCACGACCGCGACCGCGATGAATCCGTAGCCGTTGGTCATGTTGTCGAACCAGCTGTCGACGTAGGCGACCGACAGCTGCGCCCCGCCGATGCCGCCAAGTGCGCCGCCGATGATGACCGCTCCCATCTGTACCCGGTCAGGACGACGGCCGGCCACGGCCACCACCTCGGGCCGCTCCCCGCAGGCTCGCAGGACCAGACCGATACGAGTGCGTTGCAGGATCCACCAGATCAAGCCGACCAGCACATAGCTCGCGTAGACGAGCAGGTCGTGTTGGAAGAAGATCGTCCCTATCCACGGGATCTTCGAGAGCAGCGGGATGTTCACGACCGGCAGCGGCGTGACCGAATCGCCGACGTAGCCGGCGCCAAGTACCGAGGTGAGCCCCACTGCCAGGAACCACAGCACGAGACCACTGGCCAGCTGATGGGCGCGCCGCTTGACCACCAACCACGCATGCATGAGCCCGATCAGCGATCCCGCCAGCGCCCCGCCGGCCACACCGAGCCATGCCGAGCCGGTCTCGACCCCGACGACGTAGGCGCCCAGTGCCCCGGAGAGCATGCAGCCTTCCATGCCCAGATTGACAATTCCCGCCCGCTCCCCGAGCAACTCGCCAAGCGCCGGGAAGAGAATCACGGTGCCACCTTCGATTCCGGTGGTCAGTGCCTGTTCGACTCCGTTCATCAACGCTCCAGACTCAGATTGCTTGCTTACGCGAGGCCGTGAGCGCGAGCGGTGCAGCCACCGCCAGCGCCAGCAGAATGTCGACTGCGTTGCCGTCGAGCCCGTAGCTGAGCTGCAGGCCCGGCGCGCTGATCGCGATCGCGGAGAACAGCAGCGCCGACAGGACCACCTTGACCGTCTCCTGGCGCCCGAGGAATGCTGCGAGGAAGGCCGTGTAACCGAAGGTGGCTGTTCCGCCGGGCAGCAGCTGCAACTGTGTCCCTGAGAGGTAGAGCATTCCGCCCAGTCCGGCGAGGCCGCCGCCGACGGCGATCGAGGAGACCATCAGGCGCCTGACCGGAAGCCCGGCGCGGCGGGCGGCCTCCGGGTTGCCACCGACGACCCGCAGTGCGAACCCCCAGCCGGTGTAGCGGAGCACGATGAAGACCACCACCGCCACCCCGATCATGATCGGGACACCGAGGTTCAATCCGCTGAACAGACTCGGAAGCGTGGCCGCAGCCTGTAGTGGCTTGCTCTCGGGCTGGCCGGTGCCCGCCGGGTTCTTCCACGGTTGGTACAGCAGGTAGAGAAGAATGTCGTTCGCTATGAAGTTCAGCAGCAGCGTCGACACTGACTCGTTGGCCCCGAGCCCGACGCGAATGGCTCCGGGGAGCGCGCCCCAGATCGCGCCTGCCGCGAAACCCGCCACAGCCATGGCCAAGAGCTCCACCGGTTGCGGCGCGTGGGGCAGGATGTAGAGCGCAATCCCGGTCGCAGCGATCGCTCCGACGATCAGCTGGCCCTCGCCGCCCACATTGACGAGCCCTGCGCGAGCTGGGACGGAGACCGCCAGCGCGGCCAGCACGATCGGCACCGATCGCAGCAGGATCTGGGTGATCGACCCCGATTCGAACAGCGCGGATTGGACGATCGATTTGTATGCGTCGAACGGATTGGCGCCCTGTGTCGCGACGATCGCGCCGAAGATCCCGATCGAGATCAGGTACATCCCGAGCGTGAGGCCGAGCCGCTTGAGGCCGGCCGAGCCGCTCAGCCTCCCGAGCACGTCGGACAGCATCCGCCGGTCCGCCGCCGCGGGCACTTCTGGCGCCGAGGTCTCAGTCGCCATCTGCACCTCCGGTCATCAGGTGCCCGAGCGACTGACGATCGGCCGTGGCCGCGTCGACGACGCCGGTGCAACGCCCATGTGCCAGCACAGCTATCCGGTCTGACAGGGTCAGCAGCTCGTCAAGGTCCTCGGAGACGAGCAGCACGGCGGCTCCGGACTCACGTGCCGCCAGCAACAGCGACCGGGTGGTCTCGGTCGTGAGCACGTCGAGCCCACGCGTCGGGTAGGAGACGACCACCACCTTGGCGTCCTCGCCAAAGGCGAGCGTCAGCAGGACACGCTGGATGTTTCCGCCTGACAGCAGCGCCAGCCGCCGGTCGGACGCGGCGATGTTCAACTTTGTGCGCCGGCTGGCTTCGCCCAGCCTGCGGGTGGCGCCGCGGATGTCGAAGCGCAACGCACGCTTGTTCGACATCGAGTCCCACAGCGCCGCATGCTCGGCGATGCTGAGCCCGGGGACAACGAACTCACGCAGCGGATCGCCCGCGACCGACACCACGCCGGCTCTGCGGAAGGCACGTGAGTCACCGGTCGGCATCCGCTCACCGCCGACACGCACCTCGCCTGCATCCGGCACATTGGCGCCAACGGCCACATCGGTCAGTTCGCGCTGGCCGTTGCCGGCAACCCCGGCAATGCCGAGGAGCTCGCCGGGGCGGACCTCAAGACTCACACCGCGCAGGCCGGAACCGTGACCGATGCCATGAACCGCGATGTCGCGCAGCTCGAGCGCGGGATCGCCGGCGGGGACGCGCGCATGCGCGTTCTGAACCGTCTCCACGCTGCTGCCGACCATTGCGGTGATCAGGTCGGGACTGCTGATGCCGGCGGTCGCCACATCAGAGAGGACCACGCGTCCCGCTCGCAGCACGGTGACGCGGTCCGAGATCTCGCGGACCTCACGCATCTTGTGGGTGATGATCACGACGCCGGAGCCTTCCTCGCGAAGGCGGCGGACGACCCCAAAGAGTCCATCCACCTCCTCAGGCGTGAGCACACTGGTGGGCTCGTCGAGGATCAGCACCCGTGCGCCGGCGAGCAGCACCTTGACGAGCTCGACACGCTGCCACTCTCCGATCGAGAGGTCGGCGACCTTCGCCCGCGGGTGCACGTCAAGCCCGTAGCGCTCTGACTCAGCGACGATCATCCCCTGGATCGTCTGCGGGTCGAGCACGAGCCCCGTATCGCGCTGATGCAACGCGACGTTCTCCCAGACCGTGAGCGCCGGCACGAGCCGCAGGTCCTGGAAGACCATCCCCAAGCCGAAGTCACGCGCGACCGCCGGCGAGCTGATCGCCGCCGGCCGGCCGTCGATGGAGATCTCGCCGCCATCCGGTCGGTACACCCCGTAGAGCATCTTCACGAGCGTGCTCTTGCCGGCGCCGTTCTCACCCAGGAGCGCGTGAACCTCGCCGGCGCGGACGGTGAAGTTGACGTCGTCGTTGGCGCGCAGGGTGCCGAAGACCTTGGTCAGCCCACGCACGGCGAGCAGCGGCGCGTCAGCCGCCCGCGCGTCAGCCGCCCTCGCTTCCATAACAGCGACCCCAGCCGCTACGGTTCCAGCAGGTGATGGATGAGTCTCTGCCGACATCGTTGTATACAACAGCGCACCCCTTCAGGGACGCCTATGTACACAGGGCCAGCATTTGTCGGACACGGCCCGCCCGGCGTCCAGTGGCGAATCTCTCGGACCCCTGTCACACGCATTCTCGAGCTCCGTCGGCCACCGCGTCGTCCAAGCCGGACCGACGCCCACCAGGATCGACCGGCCGCGCATGAACGATGATCCGCACAACGAGCGGTCGCAACGCCGCCAGCGCAGCAACACCGTATATGCGGAGCTGCGGCGGGCGCTGATGCTCGGCGAGTATCCACTGATCGAACGGCTCGGAGAGGTCAAGCTGGCGGATCAGTTCGGCGCCTCCCGCACGCCGGTGCGCGAGGCGCTCATGCGCCTCGAATCTGAAGGCCTGGTCCATCGGCGCCCTGAGGGGGGCTTCTATCCGAGCAGCCCCAACCTCGCGGACATCCGTGACCTCTACGAGCTGCGTCGCATCATTGAGCTCGGTACCCCCAAACGTGCCATCGAGCTGGGCGGCCGTGCCGATCCCGAGGCGATCCAGGCCCTTCACGACGAGTGGGAGGCGATGTTGCTCAGCGCACCCGAGCCGGAGCCGGACTTTGTGCTGCTGGACGAGGACTTCCACCTGGGCCTGGCAGCGTCATTCGGCAACGAGGCGGTCCCGCGGCATCTGCAGCTGGTCAACGAGCGCATCCGCGTTGTGCGGATGCAGGACTTCCTCGACCCGAACCGCATCGGCACGACGATCCGCGAACACCTCGCGATCCTCGAGGCATTCCTGACCGAGGACAGCGAGCAGGCCACACTGCTCCTGGCAGAGCATCTGGACGAAGCTCGCAGCCAGGCAACGATCCGCGCCACCGCAGCGATCGAGCGGATGATGACCGCGGGCGCCGTCTTCGGGAGCGTCGCCCGCTAGAGCGGGATGTTGCCGTGCTTGCGCCTGGGTCCGGGCTGGCGCTTGGTCTCGAGCATCCTGAGCGCCTCGATCAGCCTGGGGCGGGTCTCATGCGGGACGATCACATCATCGATGTACCCGCGCTCAGCCGCGATGTAGGGGTTGGTGAAGTGCGCCTTGTACTCCTCAATCCGTTCCGCGCGCGCGGCCGCGGGATCCTCCGCGGCGGCGATCTCACGGCGGTAGACGATGTTGACCGCGCCCTCAGCACCCATCACCGCGATCTCCGCCGTCGGCCAGGCGATGTTCATGTCAGCACCCAGCTGCTTTGAGCCCATCACCAGGTGCGCGCCGCCGTAGGACTTGCGGGTGACCACGGTCAGCTTCGGGACCGTCGCCTCCGCATACGCGTACAGCAACTTCGCGCCGTGGCGGATGATCCCGTTCCACTCCTGGTTCGCGCCCGGCAGAAACCCCGGAACATCACAGAACGTCACCAGAGGGATGTTGAACGCGTCACAGGTGCGAATGAACCGCGACCCCTTCTCGCTGGATTCGATGTCAAGCACCCCGGCCAGCTGCGCGGGCTGATTGCCGACCACACCGACCGCATACCCGTCCAGGCGCGCGAACCCGCAGATGATGTTCGGCGCGAACAACTCCTGCACCTCGAGAAACTCGCCGTCATCAAAGACCCGCCGCACGACCTCACGCATGTCGTAGGGCTTATTCGGGTTATCGGGCACAAGCGTGTCAAGCTCAGCGTCCTGACGCTCCGGATCATCGCCCGGGGACACCCGCGGCGGCGTCTCAAGGTTGTTCTGCGGCAAGAACGACAACAGGTACCTGGCGTCCTGCAGACACTGGTCCTCATCCGCTGAGGCGAAGTGCGCGACACCTGACTTGGCGTTATGCGCGAGGGCACCCCCAAGCTCCTCGAACCCGACCTCCTCACCGGTGACGGTTCTGATCACATCGGGCCCGGTGATGAACATGTGCGAGGTCTCCTTGACCATGAAGATGAAGTCGGTGATCGCCGGCGAGTACACCGCACCTCCCGCACACGGCCCCATGATCAGGCTGATCTGCGGGATCACACCACTGGCTCGCACGTTGCGGAAGAACACATCGCCGTACCCGCCGAGCGCCACCACACCCTCCTGAATCCTCGCGCCACCCGAGTCGTTGATGCCGATCACCGGGCAACCGATCTTCTCGGCCAGCTCCATAACCTTCACGATCTTCTCCGCCACAACCTCACCCAACGACCCGCCAAACACCGTGAAGTCCTGCGCGAACACGCACACCCGGCGCCCCTCGATCAGGCCATGCCCAGTCACCACCGCATCCGCATACGGCCTGTTGGACTCCATCCCAAAATCAGTCGTGCGATGCCGCACGAACACATCAAGCTCCTGGAACGACCCCGGATCCAGCAGCTTCTCAACCCGCTCACGCGCGGTGTACTTGCCCCGCGAATGCTGCTTCTCAACCGCCCCAGCACTACCGGCATGCACCGCCTCGAACTTCAACGCCTCCAGCTGAGCGAGCTTCTCGACATACGTCTCAGGCGCGTGCTCCTGAGTTTCCGGGTGAACGTCGGCCATGCGACTGGCCACTGTACCGCCGGTTTCCCCGCCGGCGTCGCGCCGGTGCCGGCTGAGTGCCCGCCGCCCGTCCACATGACGGGTCGCGGGCGCTCAGCGCGAGAACGGGCGACGGTGCGCCTGGCCGAGGCTGTCCAGCACCGCGTCCACGGTCTGCGCCGAGTCTGCGGTGACGGTCACCTTCGTGCCCCAGCCGGATGGCTCGATCCGCACCGTGCCGCTTGCGCGATCGCCCTCCCAGGCGACGGTGGTTTCCGGTTCGAGTCGCGTGATCCGGATCTCCCCGAATGTCTCCAGATACCGTGACAGCGAGTCTGCATCGCTACAGACCGCCCACAGTTCCGGCGCTGATTTCACCAGGGTCCGGACGGCTGTCACTTCACTCATTAGCCTGGGTTTTCGACCTTCGGAGCCGGGACTCCTGCGAGCGATCTGACAAGTGCAACGACTCAAGCGCTCCAGACCTGAGGTTTCCTCGAGCAGGGCTTGGGTTCATTGCACGACCATGAAGAACACGGTCAGGATCACGAGCACCGCCATCGCCACCGAGATCTGGTCAAGGCGTCCGCGAGCAGACGTGTACTCGTCGCTCCAGGTGAAATCCCCGCCGTCTGACGCGTCGATCTCACGCTGAGCCAAATCGGCGAGCTTCCCGGACTGACGAAGCACGAACGCGCCCTCGAGCGCCCCGATCACCACCACCACGACGATCCCCCATTGCACGTAGAAGTAGTGCCATTGATGCAGCTCGGAGGCGAGGTATACGCCGGCGATCACCACGACCAGCAACCCGGGATTGACGATCCCGCGACCGATCAGCTGTCGCAACCTCAGGATCAGCGGAACGGAGCGGCGATCCAGACGCTCAGCGCCGGCCGCCAGCAACGGATAGGTCACCACGATCCCAAAGGCGACCACCACGAACAGGATGTGGACCGCGAGCGCGATCTGCCAGAAGAAGACTGCTGGTGCGAGCAATGTGCTTCCTTTGCTAATTCTCGTTGGGACCGGCCGCCCCTGAGCTTAAGGCTCAGAGCGACCGCGCGGCTACAGAACCTTCGAGAGGAACGCCCGCGTGCGTTCGTGCCTGGGCGCGCCCAGGACCTCCCCTGGAGACCCAGCCTCGACCACGACGCCGGCATCCATGAACACGACTGTGTCAGCGACCTCGCGCGCAAACCCGATCTCGTGAGTGACCACGATCATCGTCATCCCGCTCTTGGCGAGGTCGCGCATGACGTCGAGCACCTCGCCGACCAACTCAGGGTCGAGCGCGGAGGTCGGCTCGTCGAACAGCATCAGCTTCGGGTCCATCGCCAGTGCGCGTGCGATCGCCACGCGCTGCTGCTGACCGCCGGACAGCGCGACCGGGTAGGCGTCGCACTTGTCGCTGAGGCCTACACGGTCGAGCAGCTCGCGCGCGCGCTGGTCGACCTCGGCGCGGTTGCGCTCGAGCACCTGGATCGGCGCCAGCGTGACGTTCTCGACCGCGGTCATGTGCGGGAACAGGTTGAACTGCTGGAAGACCATCCCGATCTGCTGGCGCTCGCGAGCGACATCGCGCTCATGCAGCTCGTAGAGCTTGCCGTTGCGCTCGCGGTAGCCGACCAGCGTCCCGTCGACAGAGAGGCGCCCGAGTTGATCTTCTCGAGGTGGTTGATGCAGCGCAGGAAGGTCGACTTGCCGGAGCCGGACGGCCCGAGCAGACACATCACCTCGCCGCGGTTGACCGTCAGAGTTGATGCCCTTCAGCACCTCGTTGCGACCGAACCGCTTGTGCACGCCCTCGGCTCGGACCATCACGTCGCTCAACTGAAGTTACCTCCGCCGCGACCGAGGGTGAGCCAGCGATCCTTCATCGTCGCCCGCTCGGTGCGCGAGAAGCCCTGTCCGAACTTGCGCTCCAGGAAGTACTGGCCGACATAGGCGATGCTCGTCAGCGCCAGATACCAGATGCTGGCCACGATCAGCAGCTGCGATCGTGTCGAAGTTCACTGCGGCGATGTCCTGGTGACGAAGTAGAGCTCGGCGAAGCCGATCGCCGAGGCCAGCGAGCGTGTTCTTCAGCATCGAGATGAACTCGTTGCCGGTTGGCGGCAGGATCACCCGCATCGCCTGCGGCAGCACGATCCGGCGCATGATCTGCAGGCGACTCAGGCCCAGCGACGCGGCGGCCTCGGTCTGTCCCTCCGGCACCGAGATGATCCCGGCACGCACGATCTCCGCCATGTAGGCGCCCTCATTGGTGCTGAGCGCGAGCAGCGCCGCGACGAACACCGTGATCAGCGACGTTGGCGTCCGGGTGCGTCAGCACCGGCCCGACCGAACGGGACGCCGATATCGATCAGGTGCTGCGGCGCCGGGAACAGCGCGGCGATGTTGTACCAGAACACGATCTGCACCAGCAGCGGCGTGCCGCGGAACACAAAGATGTAGATCCAGCTCGCCGACTTCAGGATCGGATTCGGCGAGAGCCGCATGACCGCCAGGATCACGCCCAGGATCACGCCGATGACCATCGACAGCACGCTCAGGTAGAGGGTGGCCCAGACCGCGCGCAACGACTCGCGGGTCGAACAGGTATTGCCCGATGATGCTCCACTGCATCGCCGAGTCGGAGATCACGAAGCGGATGAACGACGCCGCGCAGACCAGCACGATGAACGCCGCTATCCAGCGACCGGGACGGCGCACCGGAACGGCCTTGATCTCCTCAGGCCGTTCCGGTGTGGCTTGAGTCAGCTCGGCTTGGTCCACCGTGGCGCCAACTCTCCCCGATCCCGTATCGATTTGCTACTGAACTGCGTCAGTCCTAGAAGATCGCGCCGTTGATCTTCACGCCGGAAGCGGGCACCTCGATGCTCTGCAGACCCCACTTCTTGAAGATCTTGCCGTAGGTGCCGTTGTGGACCAGGTAGAGCATCGCGGCCTTGACCGCCTTCGTCAGACCGGTGCTCTTGGCGATCGCGATCCCGTACGGGGCCGGCGCGTACGCCGCGCCGACGAGCTTGAACTTGCCGTGCGACTGCTTGACCTGGTAGAGAGCGAGCGGCGTGTCGGCAAAGCCGAGCTGGGCGCGGCCAGACGGACACGGCCAGGTTGGCCTGGTTCTGGTTCGGGAACGGCGACACGTCAACGGGCTTCTTGCCGGCCTTGGTGCACTTCTTGCTCTGCGCCTTGGCGTCGTGCTCCTCGGTCGTGCCGGTTTCTCACTGAGACCGTCAGCCCACAGATCGAGCTGATCCCCTTGATGCTGGTCCCGCCCTGGTCGAGCGTGTAGAACGACTCACCGACCTTGGCGTAGTCGACGAAGTTGACCGACTTCTCACGCGACTTCTCGTCGGTGAACGAGGAGGCGCCGATCATGTAGCGCCCCGCAACCATGCCGGGGATGATGTCGTCGAAGGTGACGTTGGTGACGGTCACCTTGAGGCCCATCACCTTGCCCAGGGCGTTCATCAGATCCGGATCCATACCCACGATCTTGGTGCCCTGGGTGAACTCGTCCGGTGCATAGGTGGCATCCGCGGCCACGGTCAGCGTGCCCTTGTCCTTGACCGCGGCCGGCACGAGCTTCGTGATCGAGGGGACCCCCGGTCGACGCTGAGGCCGACGCGCTCGCAAAGCAGGCGAGCGCGGCGACGGCACCCGCCGAGGCGAGCGCCTTTCCAATCATGTTGCGACTTCCCATCAGTGCTTCCTCCAAAATAGACGGATCCGGCAGAGGTCCCCCGACCGTCGCCGAGCATACGAGAAGTGCTTGGTGCCATTGGGCTGTTCAAATGTTTGTATGTGGTTGCGGCAGCCTGAGCGTCGTTGAGCGGACCCTGTCTCTAAGCTCGCAGCATGCGAGATCCGGATACGCCTGTTCGCAGACCTGCGCGAGCGCGCCGGCACGGACGAGCTGACGCTCGAGCTGCCGGATGGAGCGCGCGTCTGCGACGCGCTGAGCGAGCTGCGCTGGCTGACGGGCGGGACCTACGTCGTGCTGGCGGTCAACCGTGAATACGCCGGCAGCGACACGCCGCTGCGCACCGACGACGAGCTTGCACTGATCCCGCCTGTCTCAGGTGGCGGCGCCGAGCCGGCGGTTCATGTCGCGATCCGCAGCGAGCCGCTCGGCGCCGATGCCATCACGGCGCGTGTCGCTGATCCGCGTGCGGGCGCCTTGGTCACCTTCCTCGGCGTCACGCGAGAGGTACAGGCGCTCGAGTACGAGGCCTATGCGGAGATGGCACAGGCGAAGGTCGAGCAGATCGCCACGGCTGCCGCGCAGCGCCACGGGCTGTGCGCCGTCGCCGTCGAGCACCGAATCGGCACCGTGCCGCTGTCTGAGCCATCGGTCGTGATCGCCGTCTCGGCGCCGCACCGGGCCGAGGCCTTCGCCGGCGCCCGCGAGATCATCGACTCGCTCAAACGGCAGGCGCCGATCTGGAAGCGCGAGGAGGGCGAGTGGGTCGAGCGGGCAGCCGGTCCGTATAGATTCCTGGCCATGCCTACTTCTCTGGTTACCGGCGGCGCCGGCTTCCTCGGCTCGCACCTCTGTGACGCGCTGCTGGCCAACGGCCACCGCGTGATCTGCGTCGACAATCTCGAGACCGGATCGCTGAACAACATCGCCCACCTGCGCGGTGACGAGTTCGTCCACCTCAACGTCGACATCATCGAGCCGTACTTCGTCGATCAGCCACTGGACTTCGTCTACCACTTCGCGTCGCCCGCCTCGCCGATCGACTACCTGCGGATCCCGCTGCATACGCTCAAGGTCGGCTCCTACGGCACCCATCACACGCTCGGGCTGGCCAAGCGCCATCGCGCCCGCTTCCTGACCGCGTCGACCAGCGAGGTCTACGGCGACCCGCAGGTGCATCCGCAGCCGGAGAGCTACTGGGGCCACGTCAACCCGATCGGCCCGCGCGGCGTCTACGACGAGGCCAAGCGCTTCTCGGAGGCGCTTGACGATGGCCTACCACCGCCAGCAGGGGGTCGATACGGCGATCGTGCGGATCTTCAACACCTACGGTCCGCGGATGCGCGCCCGTGACGGCCGCGCGATCCCGACGTTCCTGCGACAGGCCCTGCAGAACCAGCCGATCACGGTCTTCGGCGACGGCTCCCAGACCCGCTCGTTCTGCTACGTGGACGACCTCGTGCGCGGGCATCATCCTGCTCGCCGAGTCCGGCCACCACGATCCCGTCAACGTCGGCAACCCCAACGAGTTCACGCTGCTCGAGCTGGCTGAGGCCGTGATCGAAATCACCGGATCGGACTCGCAAGATCGTCTACGAGGAGCTCCCGACGGACGACCCACAGGTGCGCCAGCCAGACATCACCAAGGCCCGCGAGCTGCTCGGTTGGGAGCCCGCCGTGCAGCTGCGCGAGGGGCTCGAGCGCACGATCGAACGCGCCGGCCGCGAAGCGCTGGTCGGCATCCGTCTACTGACAGCGTCGGACCCGATGCCACCCACAGACCGCTTCGTCATCAGCTTCGCGGCTGAGCCGCCCCAGCAGTCGCTGCCTATGGCCGCTGGGCGGAGGTGCTGCGCGAACAGTTCGTCGCCGCCTGCGCGGACATCGACTCCGACGGGGAGGAGATCGGCGAGGCCCGGTGAGATCCGCTGGTTCCCCGACCGCACCTTCTACGGGCGCACATACGTCCCGGCCGTGGCGCGAACGGGCGTCGGTTACGAGCTGTTCGGCTACGTCTCGTTCGTGGATGCCGGCGACGAGGTCGGCCCGACGCCTTCGAGGCACGCGCCGACTTCACCGGCGACGTGGCCGAGGCAAACCCGGACTGGCAGCTCGACCTCAATGAGATGGTGCTCGGCACCTGGCGTGGCGAGGGCGGCAGCGTGGCCGAGATGACGCTCGTCTGGGGCGTGCCGCTGATCCCCGGCGGCGACCTTGTCACCGCAGAGCTCGCCGACCATGCCGTCGACCAGTGCAGCTCGTCGAGCAGCGCTTCAGCGCTGATCGCCCCCGACAACTACCGCGGCGACTTACCTCGACATGAAGCTCTGGGAGCGGGCGCGGCGACCAGCTGGCCGTCGAGTCGCTCTATGTCGAGGACGACGAGGACGACGACGGACGATTCCGAAGCGCGAGCCAGGCCGGCGAGGCCGGCCTCTAGCGTGCGACGGCTACGCTGAGCGCGCGCCCTCGTAGCTCAATGGATAGAGCACGCGCCTCCTAAGCGCGGGATGCAGGTTCGATTCCTGCCGGGGGCACTCCGTGCGCGAGGGGCTCGGCGGCCCTTACGGTGGTCGACCCGCGGGCCCGATGTGCCAGGCTGATCGGAGCTTCGGCGCCCGTTTTCAGCTGCATCGGGCGTGAAGACTCCCTCGATCACCTTGATGTCGATGAACGGATCGCTCGTTCCCTTCATGTGGTTTCGGCTTCAAGCTCCGTCTCGACCTCGACCCGAACCCCGCCGCGCAGGGTGTCCACGTTCACGCAGTAGCGCTCCGCGGCGGCCACCAGCCTCTTGAGGTGGCGTGGCTCGGTGCCGGGCGTGGCGCGCAGGCGGACCCTGCAGTCGAGCGCCTCGAACCCGACCCTGACCCCGGGGTCGATGGCGAGCGCCCCACGCACGTCGAGCTCACCGCTGACCTCGACCTCCAGCTCCTCCAGCTCGACCCCCAACAGGTTCGCCACCATCCGGATCGTTCCGTCCTGGCACGCGGCCAGCGCCGCGCAGAGGATGTCGCCCGGGTTCGGAAGATCGTGCAGACCGCCCACGTAGCGGTCGAGGCCGTAGCGCAGCGAGACCCCGTAGCCGCGACCTACCTCCACCTCGCCGTGGAACGGGTCCGTGGGGGGTATTCGCGAGGCGGAGGTCAGGGCGTGCTTGCGGGTGAGCGCCTGTGCCGGATCCTGCGTGTAGGCAGACCGCAGCGGGGCCTGCTTCTCGGCGACGAGTGACATGTGGATCTCTGCTCCAGAAATAGCACGACCGATCGTGCTAAAGCTAACACTAAACAGCACGCCCGGTCGTTAACGTGGTCGCGTGCCAGCGCGAAAGGGACCGAAGACCCGCTCGGCGATCCTTGAGGAGGCCGCACGCCTGGCGACCCTCGACGGCCTGGAGGGGCTCTCACTCGGTGGGCTCGCGAAGGCGACCAAGATGAGCAAGAGCGGCCTCTATGCGCACTTCGGCTCCAAGGAGGAACTGCAGCTGGCGACGATCGAGACCGCCCGCGCGACGTTCATCGAGGAGGTCGTCGGACCAGGCCTGGCCGTACCCGCCGGCCTCGAGCGCCTCCTCGCGCTCTGCGAGGCCTTCCTCTCACACGTCGAGCGCGAGGTTTTCCCCGGCGGCTGCTTCTTCGCCGCGGCGGCCGCGGAGGTCGGCACCCGTCGGGGACGGGTCCACGACTCCGTCGCCGAGAACCAGCGCGCCTGGCTCGGCCTGCTCGGGCGGCTGGTCGAGGAAGCCCAGCAGGCCGGCGAGCTGGACTTGGCCGAAGACCCGGCTCAGGTGGCCTTCGAGTTGAACGCGGCGCTCGTCGCCGCCAACACGTCATTCGTGCTGCAAGGCGATCCCGCCGCCCTCGAGCGCGCCCGCAGCGCCGTCTCGCGCCGCCTGGCCGAGCCGCGGACTGGAAGGTCTGCGCCGAGTCCGCGGCGACCGCATCGGTGACCGCCTCATCGCTCATCTGATCTCCGGTTACTCAGGCAAAGGCGCCACCGACGCGGGCGGAGCGCACGGGCGATCTGTCTTTCGGTCAGAGCGGCCGGCATCGCTTTCCGTTTGCGAACGGATCGGCTCGGACTCGAGCTGCGCAGCGAGGTTCGGATTGTGTTCGGCTGGGGACATGGTGGTCGATGAAGATGGTGGCGAACCTGCGAGCGACCTCGCGGCCACTGCCTACGCTTGAGGTAGGCCCTGAGGCCGTGACGCATGATGGTTCGACAACCACAGACACCCAGCACCCGCGATCGCCCGGCTGACGGCGACGATGTGCCGCGGTTGGAGCTGCTGCCCCGACACCGGTCGCGCGCGCGGCGTGCGTTGGCCCTCTTGGCGGTTATCGGCATCCTCGCGGCGGTCGCCGTTGGCGTGATCTACGCGACTCGCCCCAGTCCACAGCCGCTGGGCATCCCCGGCAAGTGGCATCTGGTGTTCGACTCCAACTTCACAGGCCGGAGCCTGCCTGCCGCCTGGAGGCGGGGCTGGTGGGGCAACGGGGTCACGCGGCCCGTCAATCAGCGTGAGAACGACTGCTACAGCCCGGCTAACGTCAGCCTCCCGGGCGACGGCACGCTGCACCTGAACGTGACCAAGGCTGCGTCCAGCTGCGGCGGAGTGAGCAGGCCGTTCACCGGTGGCCTCGTGAGTACGAATCCTGGTGACGGACGCGGCCACGGTTTTCAGTACACCTACGGATTGCTGGAGGCGCGGGTCTATCTGCCGCCCAACGGCTCGACCCTTGCGAACTGGCCGGCTGTGTGGGCGGTGGCGCAACCGGGCCCCAACTACGGTGAGGATGACGTGCTTGAGGGGCTGGCCGGCTTTGCCTGCTGGCATTTCCACGAAGTCTCGAATCGAACCGGGGGCTGCGACAAGACACTCAAGCCTGGCTGGCATACCGTCGCATCCCTCTGGCAGAAGGGCTCCGTCACCTTCTATTACGACGGCCGCAAGGTCGGCCAAATCACCTCCGGCATCACCTCAGGTCCGATGTACCTCGTGCTGGACAATTCCACCACCGGGCACCACACGATCGCCGATTCGATGCGCGTGCGATTCGTGCGCATCTGGCAGTCCTCCTAGCCCTAGCGGCAGCGGTACTCGAGTTTGGTGCGGGCACTTTGCCCTGCAGATTCGATTCCCGCACGGGGGCTCCTCTACTGCGCTGCGCCAGAGCCTCTCCACGGCCCCCGGTACAGGTAGATCCCGCCGACTGAGCGCGGGTGTGTAAGTCCCGCAGCGCGCAGTGTGCTTTGCCACGTGGCCATGTCCGTCGGCTCGACAACGACGTCATCCACGTGACGCTTTTCCAGGATCGACCGTAGGCCCAACCCGTCGCCCGGCTGCGGAGTGTTGTTCCACAGGTCGTTGACGGTCTGGCTGGCAGTCCATCCGCGCGGGATACTCAGCGTGAAGTAACCGCCGGCAAGGTTGTAATACATGTCATCGTCGGCTTGCCACATCAGCGCCGGACTGTTGAAGGACCAGTTGATCGGCAGGATCGTCGCTCCACGCTTGATGTAGCTGCGGTAGACGTCCGTTGAGAAGAACGTTGGGATCGCCCGGTTCCCCTGATACCAGGGGCTCACACCCACGAGGTTGGGGACCACGAAGGCCAGAGCCAGCAGTGCCGCCGCCCATTTCGCGGCCCGTTTGACGACCGTGCCACCTCGGCGCTCGGCCAACCAGAGCGTGAGAACCACGGCTACCAGGAGCTCTGTGAACACGGCCACGCGGCCCTCGAGAATCATTCTCATGACGGGTAACCCCGATACGAGCCGGTACGGCAGCCAGATCGTCGGCTTGCCGGCTACGTACAGCGTCGACCCAAGCGTCCAGACCACGCTGACTCCGATGG
Organism: uncultured Actinomycetota bacterium; assembly: GCA_963790635.1. Lineage (GTDB taxonomy): Bacteria > Actinomycetota > Thermoleophilia > Solirubrobacterales > Solirubrobacteraceae > Palsa-465. The sequence continues at coordinate 840,048 of CAWBPJ010000007.1, forward strand.
CTGCTGTCAGAAACCTCGCCAGGCGGGTTTGCCAGCGGGTGCACAGCCATCGCACGATAATCAGGATCAGCGGCACGCCAAGGTATGCGTCGGTCTCAGAGCTGCTCCAACTGAACAGGTCGTACACGGATGCAAACTGCGGCCCTCCAATCCATGTGACGTCCGTCGGCACCACGTATGCCATGACATCGGTTGGAAACTGCGAGCCGATTCCGGCCACGTACGCGGGAACTCCCTTGACGAGCCAATACAGATAATCGGCAGAGAGCACGACCGTCACGCCGTAGGCGATCGCGAGCGGGACGATGAGATTCCTGATCCCGACACGAATCTCGCTGGTACCAAACATGTATCCGAGCACCAGCAGGATGCCCCCAAACAGGGTCATCGTGGCAAAGATCTCGGTGCTTATGAACAGCTGCACGATGAGACAGAGACTCAACTCAGTTGTGACGCGCCTGCGGCTTATGGCTCCGTCGAGGTACCGCAGCACCGCCAGCGCCGCGAGCTGAGGACAGAAGAAGACCGTCAGGAGCGTGTGACCCGCCCACATCTGGACGATCAGATATGTGCCGAACCCCACGGTCGCTCCGCCGACGAGCGCAGCCGCACGGTCCTTGCTCACATAGCGACACAACAAATACGTGGCCCAACCGGTGACTACCGTCGCGCCGAGGTTCGCCAGGTTCGCCGAGACGATCGGGCCCCAGATCCAGGTGACAGGGGCAAAAACCATCGCGAGCAACGGGAAAGACGTGGCAGCGGCGACGTTGAGGCCCGTCGGGGACCATTGCGCGTGTGTGTACCAGGGGTTGAGCCCGTGGGTCAGGGCGTACGGGAACCATGCAAACGGCCAGTTGAGCTCCCAGGAATCGGAAATGTTCAGGCCGGGAAAGACCGAGCCGGCATGAGCGATCGTGTGCCGGCCGAACAGGAGGGCCGCCGCCGTGTAGATGATGACGGCCTCCCAGCCGACCCGACTCTCCAGGCGTCGGCGAAGCACTGGCTTTCCCGAGGGTGCCCGCTGCCGGGGCCCGACCTCCAGTTCAGGGACGCGGACTAAGGTCACTGGGCGTCGATGGAGGCGACGGATGGGTGCCGTTGAGAGGCCATAACCGTGATAACACCAGCGGCACGTGGATGTAGTGGTCGATCCACAAGCCCGCATCGATATTGCGGCAAAGGGGAATGCAGGTTTTATCCTGGTTTTATCCCTGCCGAGCCATCCTGCGCATCGCCCTTAGCCGAACCCTTACGGCAGGATCCGGAAACGAAGCTATAACTGACTCCTCCGGTAATATTTATCTGATCCGACGCCCGGCCGGGCCGGCGTTCCTGCAGCCTGATCCACGAATGCCCGCCAGATGACCGTTTTCCCCGCGCGCCCGGCCGAGCGCGAACCGAATCCGCTCGCGTTCACGCAGCGCCGCAGCCGTTGGATCACCGTAATCCGAATCGCGGCTGCGTTGATCCTCTCCGGCCTCGTTTGCCTGGTCGTCTGGTCACTGCGTTCCCGGCATCTGAGCGGCGAGATCGACATCGTCGGCAATCCGACCTTCATCGATTACGACTACCAGGTTCTCTTCCTGAAGTACCGGCTCGTCACGTACGCATTCCCCGCCGGTGCGATCGTGATCTACCTGCTGCTTGCGTGGCGGGGACCACTCCGCCAGCCGCGCCCGGGCTCCGCTGACCAGCCTGTCCCGCTCATTACGGAAGCGATGGCAGCGCCGCCTCCTGCAAGCACAAGCGCACACCTCTCAGCTGCGGGCACGGCCTGGCGCCTGGTGCCGCCGGCCCTCTTTGCAGGGCTGGTGGCAAGCACCGCAAGTAACGGTGAACATCCATCTGTCTCGTGGATCTCGCTGGGTGTCGCGGTCGCTTACGTCGTCGCGGTTCTCGGAGTCGCGCACGCCATCAACCTGAGGAAGCGCAGGCTTTCGGTCATGCGCTCATGGGGGCCCGACAGTTGCGTATCGGCCGTCAACGCAGTTGCGATCACGCTCGTCGCGTTTGGTGGGCTGTGGTTCGTGTCACAGCGCACCATGGTCCGATTCCCCAGCCACAGCAACCAGTGGCAGCACTGGTCGTGGCTGCCGTGGTGGCTCGCGGTGGTCTTCGTACTCGTCGCCCTTGGCTGGTTTGCGCGCGCTCTCCGGCATGGCACATCACCTGAGTCAGCCGAACAGCGCTTGCGAGCGGTCGTGCTGGGCGGTGTCGCCGCCTTTCTGGTCAGCGCCATCATTGCCCCCCCACTCCATGTCTTCTTCGGTTTTGACGACTCTCAGAACCTGACCGGCGCGGCCATGCTTCAGCGCGGTCTGTTCCCGTGGAGAGACTTCCAGTTCGCGCACGGGCTGTTCCCTGATGCGCTCGCGGCCCTCGCAGCCTTCCACATTTTCCAAGAGAGCACGTGGGGCGCGGACGCAGGCCTAAGCCTCGTATTTGTGCCACTCACCTGGGTCGGCATGTACCTGCTTGCGGTGTGGGGGGCGCGTCGCCACTCGCTGGTCCCACTCGGTGTGCTGGCGCTGGCGGCGTGGCAGCAACAGCCGGTCGACTCTCGCTTCGTCGGCTTCGCGTTTGTCCTGCTGCTGCTCGGTCTTGCGTTGTCCCGACACTCCCTGCGCTGGACCGCACTCCTCACAGTGGCCCTTTTTGCTCAGGCACTTGTGGTGCCCGAGTCCGCGTTCCAGGTGGTGGCGGCTGCGGTCGTGTTGGTGCTGAGCGATGTCGTTCACCGCACTCCGAGCCAGCCACTCCTCAAGCAGCTCCGGCGCACAGCCTGCTTTGTCGCGACGGCGGCGGTGCTGTGCGTTTTGTGGACGGCGTTCCTTCTCAGTGAACATGCGCTGACAGGCTTCATCGACTGGTTCGTGGTCTTCGGCCCCGGCCATGATGCCGAGGGGGCGGTCAAGGGGTTCCCGATCGGCACCTTCAACCTCAACCTCTACCGGCTGATGATCATCGTCGTGGTGCTGATGATCCTGCTCAGCGCCTGGAGGATCTACAGCCGCCGAGCATGGACCGTACGCGCCTGGGTGACAGCTGCGGCCGCGATCAACGCCGGCCTCTACGGTGAACAGGCGCTTGGACGGTTCGAAATGCCGCATACGCAATACTCGAATGCGGTCGGTCTCCTGCTGATCATCCTGACGGCCGGAACTCTCGTGCCCGCCCTCGATGACTATGTCCGCGCTGGCACGCGCAGGGTCGTAAGTCACCAAGCCGCGCAGCGCATGTTGACGCACTCCGTCAGTATCGGCCTGCTGCTGGTTGTGCTGGCCACCACCCCAAAGATCATCTCGCACATCTGGGACGTTGGCAGCCAGACTCGTGTCTCACGCAAGCACCGCATCTACCAAGTGGCCGGCCTGGGTTACACGCAACGCAACATCGTACGGCCTGGGGAACTCGCTGACCTGAAGAAGGTGCTCAACACCTATGCGCCAAAAGATGCCCCTTTCCTGGACATGACGAACGCGCCCGGCTACTTCTACTTCCTGCTCAGACAGCGCCCCGCAACCAAGTTCACCAACATCAGCCAGGCGATACCTGAGAGCGCGCAGCGGATGATGATTTCCCAACTGCGTAAATCTCGTCCGCCTTTGGTTGCGTTCAGTTCGGTCACAATCGGCGAGCCGACTTGGGCGTGGGAAATCCAGAACGAGGTCAGGCACTTCCTGGTGAGCCAGTACGTGCTCGACCACTACAAGCCACTGTTGTCCTCCCAAGGTGTCCTGTTCCTGCTCCGCGACGACCTGGTTCGGTCCAAACCCCCAGTGCCGAAGCTCGCCCAGCCCGCGCATACGACGGGGCTCTACGCGAGTCAGGCAACTTGCAACTGGGGCGACTCGGCGAACTTCCTTGCATCACCAGCGACCGGCAACTCCGTAACGCTGCAGGGGCACGCTGTGGGCGGCGGCTTCCAGCAGGTCGGCGTCAGCGGCTGGTCCTTCAACCTAGACGCGGACAAGCGCGTGAAGCACGTCGTAATCCTGACCGGCCGCCGCGTCGCCGACATCGCGCCGGTCAGGTACCCGACGCCGACGGTCTTCAAGGCCACGCATGAGCGGCACGCACACAATGCAGGATTCGACGTCGCTTTCCTCGCGCACGCCGGGCCCGTTTCGGTCTACGCTTTAGCCAGCGACGGAATGCTGCACGAACTCGCCACCACCCAGGCGGGCGCCCCCAAGAACCTGAAGCGCATCCGCGTGCCTGGCAAGGGCGTCCTGCCCGTCGCGAAGGGCAGGTTCGGACGCATGACCGGACTGGTCGAGACCGTGATCTCGGTCAAGAGATTTGACCTCCCGCCATCAGCGGCGGTATCGAACTATCAGCTGGTGACGTTCAAGACGGCGAGGAAGTTCCGTGCGACGGCCCATCTGATGCTGAGCGACCGGAATGCATTCGTCAATAACCCGGCAACCCCTGCGCCACCGATTCAGTTACCGGCTTCAACCAAGACCTTCCTGAACCCCTCGCTATATACGGCGGACAACGACATCAATGCAAACATGTTGCCGCGGTTCGGCAGGCAGATGTCGGTCCGGGTCGGCTCCTGCCTCGCCTGGCACGGCTACCACGGCCATGCGTTGTACGTAGCGCAGTACGGCGGCGCACCGGTGCAATCGCTCACGCTGTCTGACACCACGCAGTAGTCACGTATGCTCCGGACGACATGAGCACTCCACACACGCAGCAGTATTTCGAGGCGACCGCGTCGATCGCCGGGGCCGTTGACGGGGACAAGGTGGACATGATCGCGCGCGAGCTCGCAGCGTTGCGCGAACGCGGTGGCCGGCTCTTCATCCTCGGTGTCGGCGGCGGAGCCGGCCATGCCTCGCATGCGGTCAACGACTTCCGCAAGCTCTGCCTGATCGAGAGCTACGCCCCATCTGACAACGTCTCCGAGCTCACGGCGCGCACCAACGACGAGGGCTGGGAGTCCGTCTACACGGAGTGGCTGGGGGTTTCGCGCTTCTCACGGGACGATGCGCTCCTGGTGTTCAGCGTTGGGGGTGGGTCGCGCGAGTTCAACACCTCCACCAACCTGGTCACAGCGATCGAGCAAGGGCGCGAACTGGGCGCGAAGATCTTCGGAGTCGTGGGCGCTCCCGGCGGAACGCTCGCCGAACTCGCGGACATCGCGGTGATCGTCGAGACCCCGCAGGAGCTGAAGACTCCACTGGTCGAGTCATTCCAGGCCGTGGTCTGGCACGCACTCGTGTCCCACCCCGAACTGGCCGCTCGCGAGGGTCACTGGGAGTCCCTGGCGAAGTCAAAGCCCGCGTGAGCCGGCCTGCGATCTTCCTCGACCGGGACGGCACACTCAACGAGTTGGTGCAGGACGCGGTCAGCGGCAAGCCCGAGTCTCCATTGCGCGCGGAGGACGTGGAATTGATCCCCGGCGCAGCAGCCGCCGCAAGGCGGCTGCTAGACGCCGGCTGGATCTTGGTCGGTGTCAGCAACCAGCCGGCGGCCGCCAAGGGCACGGCGACGCTCGGTGCTCTGGCCGCGGTCCAAGGCCACGTCACGCAGCTTCTCGGCGACGCCGGAGTCGAATTCACGGACTTCCGCGTGTGCCATCACCACCCGGACGGCGTCGTCAGCGACCTGTCCGGCGACTGCGCCTGCCGAAAGCCCAAACCCGGCCTCCTGACCCAGAGCGCTGAGGCCAACGACATCGACCTGTCCGCGTCGTGGATGGTCGGCGACACCGATGCCGACGTGCTGGCGGGGCAGGCGGCCGGATGCCGGACCATCCTGCTGGAGACCGCGGCCAGCGCACACAAGCGCTCGGGAAAACCTATCCCCACCGCAACAGCGCCCGATCTTGAGCGGGCGGTGTCCACGCTTCTGTTGACTTAGCTTGGTAAGGTGGATCGAATGATCGACGACCTGGACGTCAAGATCTTCGCTGATGGTGCGGACCTCGATGCAATGCTCGCCCTCGCCGCGGACAAGCGCATCAAGGGGTTCACGACGAACCCGACCTTGATGTGGAAGGCCGGGCTCACAGACTATGAGGACTTCGCCAGGCGACTACTCGAGCGGATCACAGAACATCCGATCTCTTTCGAGGTCTTCGCCGACGACGAGGCTGAGATCCGACGGCAGGCTCTCAAGATCGCGACCTGGGCCGACAACGTCTACGTCAAGGTCCCGGTCACGACGACCGATGGCACATCGATGGCGGCACTCATCCGGGAGTTATCGGAGGCCGGCGTCAAGGTCAATGTGACCGCCCTGTTCACCACCGCGCAAGTGGAGCTGATAACAGGGGCCATCAAGGACGGCGCACCGTCTTACATCTCCGTCTTCGCGGGGCGGATCGCGGACGCCGGCGTGGACCCAATCCCGATCATGAAACGCTCGGTCGAGATCATGGTGGCGGCGCCACGCTCAGAACTGATCTGGGCCTCGCCGCGTGAGGTTCTCAACATCGTCCAGGCGGATCAGATCGGCTGTCACGTGATCACCGTCACCCATGACCTGCTGAAGAAGCTCGACGGTCTCGGCAAGGATCTCGATCATTTCTCGCTAGAGACCGTTCAGATGTTCCGTCGGGACGCCGTGCAGGCCGGCTTCTCACTGTAGGTAATGAGCATCATTCTGGCGCGTGCGCCGCTGCGCATCTCCCTTGGTGGTGGAGGTACTGACCTTCCGTCTTACTACCGGGAGCACGGCGGATTCCTGGTGGCAGGCGCAATCGATAAGTACGTATACATGCTTGTCCACACCGAGTTTCAGCAGCGCTACAAGGTCAAGTACTCGGACATGGAGATCGTCGATGAGATCGACGAGATCCGGCATCCGCTGTTTCGCGAGACGCTTAAGCGCCACTGGCGCGGCCGACCGCTCGAACTCGCGTCGATCGCCGACGTGCCGGCGGGAACCGGAATGGGCTCGTCGGGCGCGTTCACAGTTGCGCTACTGAAGGCCCTGAACCACGCGCGCCGGACGACGATCACCCAGGGCGCGCTGGGAGAAACCGCAGCCGACATCGAGATAAACCTGCTTCACGAGCCCTGCGGAAAACAGGATCCGTACGCAGCCGCGCACGGCGGCATCTGCGCGTACACGTTCAACCCGGATGAGACGGTCATCGTCGAGCCGCTAGAGCTCTCGCCCGAGACGTTGCGGGCCCTACGCAACAACATGCTTCTGTTCTACACCGGTGAGTCCCGCTCCGCGGCGAAGGTGCTGTCCGACCAGGACTCGCGCACCAAGGAGGGCGACGCTGAAATGCTCGCCAACCTTCATCGCACCAAGGAGATGGGCTACACGAGCCGTGATCTGCTGCTCCGCGGGGACCTCGAGGAGTACGCCGAGCTGATGCACGAACACTGGCTGAACAAGCGCAAGCGCTCGCCGGGCATGGCCAACGAACACATTGACAACCTCTATACGCTTGCGCGGCGTAGCGGCGTGATTGGAGGCAAGCTCGTCGGTGCGGGCGGCGGTGGGTTCCTGCTGGTCTACGCACGCAACCCGGCCGATACGCGTCAGGCGATGATCTCCGCAGGAGCACAGGAGCTGCCGTTCGACTTCGAGTTTGCCGGCGCCACATCCGACGAATACACGTGATCGCGGCCGGGCGCGTGCCGGGCTCGTTACCACCCATCTGCATCCTCGCGGGAGGCCTCGGCACACGTCTTGGTCACCAAGTGCGGGACACCCCCAAGCCGCTGCTGGAGGTGGCCGGCGAACCGTTCATACTGCATCAGCTTCGGCTCTTGGCGGCTAACGGCGCAGACCGCGCCGTGCTCTGCGTCGGCTATCTGGGCGAACGCATCGTAGAAGCGATTGGCGACTGCAGTTTCGGCATCTCGATCACCTACAGCCACGACGGCCCGGAGTTGATCGGGACCCTCGGTGCCGTCCGCAAAGCCGCCGCGATGCTCGGTGACCGCTTCCTGGTCCTCTACGGCGACACGTATCTGCGGATCGATTACCGAGCGGCGACGGCAGCGTGGAAACAGAGCGGCCTGCCGTCGCTCATGGCGGTGCTGCACAACCAAAGTCGCTGGGACCGCTCCAACGTCGAGTTCGATGGCCGGCGAGTGGTCGCATATAACAAGCACGCGCCGACCGTGGGGATGGAATGGATCGACTACGGGCTCGGCGGCCTGGATCGTACGGTCATCGACCGGGCCGGGCCCGAATGCACTGACCTTGCGGACCTCTACCACGTTCTTGCCGCGCGAAGCGAGCTGCTCGGGTTTCCCGCGACCGAGCGCTTCTACGAGATCGGCACGCCGGAGGCACTGGCGGAAACCAGCGCATTCCTTTCCAGCGCCAGCGCTCCAGAACTCTAGGCTCCGACCCCAGCCTCGAGGTCGTCCAGCATCGCCCGCATCGAAGCGCGCAGCGCTCCTGCCGACCCGGTGGTTGGCGCCCAGCCCAACCCGCGGATCTTCTCACCGTCGATACGCACGATCGGCACGTCACCCTTCCAGCCTCGCGGGTCCTTGCCATAGGTGACGTTGGTGGTGTCGTGCGTCAGGCCTAGCACCTCCAGTGCAAGGTCGGCGATCTCACGCACGGTCACATAGTCCCCGGTGGCGACGTTGAAGGCGTCGAACGGTTTGGCGGCTGCCGCATCCACGGCCATCAGTACGGCTCGCACGACGTCTGTGACGAGCACGTAGGACTTCGATTGCGTGCCGTTGCCGAGCACCGAGAGCTGCGCTGGGTCGGACCGCAGGCGCCGGACGAAGTCGAACCCGACGCCGTGTGTCTGTCGCCGTCCGACAACGTTTCCGAAGCGGCAGGCAACACCGTGGCTGTCGAACATGTAGGCGTAGGAACTGATCAGTGCCTCACCTGCGAGCTTGCTCGCGCCATAGGTGGACACCGGAATGAGAGGGCCGTAGTCCTCCGTTGCCTCGACCTCGCCGAGATCCCCGTACACACCGCTGCCGGACGCATAGGCAATCCGCGGCGTGCCCGTCCGCCGCATCGCCTCGACGACGTTGAACGTGATCTTCGTGCCGTCGTCGAAGTCCACAGCGGGGTTCGTCATCGCGGCCGCGATGTCCGGATTCGAGGCCAGATGGATCACGAGGTCATGCCCTTCCATTGCCGCACACAACGAATCCTGGTCGTTAGCGTCCCCGCGCACAACGGACAGACGCTCGTCCTCGGCGTGGTGTGCGTAGTGCCACTCCTGCCCGGAACTGAAGTTGTCGTATAGCGTCACGCCCACCGTGGAGACATCGGCAAGCAGTTCGTCGGTGAAGTGGCTGCCGATGAAACCCGCGCCGCCAATAATGATGACCCGCCCGCGTGTCGCTGTCACCTGATGACCTTGCAGACTGCCGATGTGTTCAGACCGAACTTATGCCTGCGGCACCGTATCGCGCTTGGCCGGAAGCCCGCGCGAACCAGCATCGGCCAGAGGTCTCGCGGATCGAAGTAGTTCTTGTGATCGTCCATCTCCTCGGCCGGGCTGACGCCGAGCCGAAACGCTGCGAACTCGAGGAACGGCTTGCCGAGCCACGACGGGACGTTCAGAACCGCCACGCCCCCGGGTACGAGCAGGCGGTGGATATGGACGAGTGCGCCTTGGGCGTCCACCAGATGTTCGAGTACTGATAGGCACAGGACAACGTCGAGCGACGCGGACGGCAGCGTGGGCAGTACGTCGGGCAGCGAGCCGGTGATCGCACTGACCTTGGGGTGTGCGAGCAGGTCGTCGGCTAGGGCGAAGTCCACGAGCACCGCGGACGCCGCGATGTCTAGCTGCGTGCGCGAGAACGTCGCGTTGAATCCGCACCCCAGGTCCGCAAACCGCGCGCCCCTGAAGTCTGCATGGCGCCGGGCCTCGCGCATGCCAAGCCAGATCCCGAGCTTGTCAACCACGGTTGGCTCATGGTTCTGCCCATATGAAGAGGAGCGGGAGGCCTCGCCGGTGGCGAGCATCACTGGTCACGGCCTCCGCGCGTCAAGACAGCCACGCCATCACCAGCAGGGAACAGCACGCGGGACCGCGCCGTGGCGACTGCCGCGGCGTTCAGCAGCAGTACAAACACGAATAGCTCGGCGCCGGCGATCGCAAGCGCGAGACCGGCGACTGCGGTGTGGTTGGCCACGACACTGGACCTCACCAGTACGTAGTTGTGGTTGATGTAGTCAACCGCAAGCGGGATGCACAGAGCGATGCCGACTAGCACTACGAGGAAGGCAGCGCACACGGTCCGTGTGTAGGCAAATAGCGCGAGCCAGCGCCGCGTCTTCTTCCCGGTGTAGTCGAACAGGACCTGAGCGATGCAGCCCAGGAAGAACGCCTGCAGCCCGATTACGAACACCCCCAGGCCAAGGAACTGCCAGTTCAGCGAGAGCGTGACCACCCCGATTCGCACGTCCCCACCGCTGAGCCCGAACACGAGGATCGCACCCAGCGTCGCGAGCACCAACCCCGGCCTGAAGACGAAGAAGTCGGAACCGTAAATGAACATCGCCCGGAGGTTGATCCAGGCCGCCTGCCAGGGCGAGAACCATCCAGCCCGCTTGTGGTGACTGACGCGCCCGTCCCGATCCTTGAGGAACGCGACCGGAACCTCGGCGGTCCGCAGCTGCATGTGCACCGACTTGAGCACCATCTCCGACGCGTATTCCCATGACTCCGACTGAAGCCCCATGCGCACAAGCGCGTCCCGCGTGATCCCCCGCATCCCGCAGTGGATGTCGGAGAACTTGCTGGAGTACAAGCGGTTCAGGATCCAGGTCGTCACCGGCGTGCCGAAGTATTGGTGAAGCTTCGGCATCGCGCCGGGCTCGATCGTCCCCTTCCACCGCGAACCCATCACGTACTCGTATCCGGCCCGGAACTGCTCGATGAACGGCACCAGCTGACGGAAGTCGTACGTGCAGTCCGCATCACCCATCAACACCCAGGCGCCGCGTATGTACGGAATCGCGTCCATATAGGCGCGGCCGAGTCCACGCTTAGGAACACGCAGGACGCGCGCGCCGGACGCTACCGCGAGCTCTGCTGTCCGGTCGGTGGAGGAATCGACGATCAGCACCTCACCGCGAACCCCAGCGGCCTTCAAGCCCTCGTGGCACCATTCCACGAAGTCCGTGATCGTCAGTTCCTCATTGAGCGCGGGGATGACTATCGAGACCTGCGGGTCTTCAACGTCGAGGTCAGGGACAAGCAGGTTCGGAAGCGCGTGTGTGTCAACTGTCGCGGTCATGAAGCGATCCTGATCGTAAAGCGGAAGTCTGGCGCGACCCTCACGGCAACATAAACACGGCGGCGGCGCGATCGTCTCGCAGAATGCGCGGCGTCGCGCGCTCGTGCAAGACTGGTCTGTGCTCTCAAGCGCGCTTCAGCCCGTTCTGGGGCGAGAGAGCACCGATCGCTCACACATGTATACGAACTGGTAACCGAAAAGCGTCGGCCACACAGTCACGAGCAGCCGGTCGACCACCCGCAGGCTGCGGCGCACGAGGCCATTTCCGCGTCCGGTCAGCACGTCCAACGGAAGCCCGGTGGCCTCCTGCCTGACCACGTCCAACCCAGCCTGCCTGAGTCGTCGCATGATTCCCCGCCGCATGAAGAAGCGCACGTGTCCGTTGTCCAGCACGCCACGCTGGTCATAGTCGAACAGGCCGAGCACAGTCCGCGTCCTGGCATAGAAGTGACCGAAATTAGGAACCGAGGCGATCAGCACGCCACCGGGAGCGAGCGCGTCACGGATATCTCGCAGGACCATCTCCGGGGAGCGCACATGCTCGAGAATGTCCCCGCAAACGACGACATCGTAGCCGCTGGATGCGGTGACCTCCTCGGGCAGCCCTGCGTCGAGGTTCGCCTGAATGAAGCGATCGACGCGATCATGAACGCCGGCAATCTCGAGCAGGTCAACCCCTGTCACCGTGTGTCCGAGCGCGCCTATGCGCTCGGATAGAACACCGCCAGAGCAGCCAAGGTCTAGCACGCTGCCCGGCGTTCGTGCACTGAGCCAACGCAGGATGATCTCGTGCGAGCTATCGGCTTGCTTTAGCGCGTACTCCTCGCCGACGCCGCCGAACTTACCGGAGTCGAAGCCGAGTTTCCCCAGCCGATAGCGCACCACATCGCTCGAGACATCCTTCGCATACTTGAGCCCGTCGACGTAACAGATCTCGTCGCCGTAGTAAGTGGGGATGGGAACCTCGACGATTCGCCTGCCGGCATCGATCAGCTGGATGATGATCTGGGTGTCGAAATTGAAGCCGTCCGAGTTGAGCTCGAACGGGATCGCCTTTAGCGCGTGGACGCTGTAAGCGCGGTATCCGGAGTGGAACTCACTCAGCTGTGTACCGAGCAGTGTGTTCTCGAACGTGGTGAGGATCCGGTTGCCAACGTACTTGTACATCGGCATGCCGCCGCTTCGCGCCGCTCCGCGCTCCATCATGCGCGAGCCCATGACCGCGTCTGCTTCGCCACGCTCAAGCGGCGCGACGATTTCCGGAAGGCACTCGGGCGCGTACTGGCCGTCGCCATGCAGCATCACGATGATGTCCAGACCCTCGTCGATGGCCATCTGGTAGCCGGCCTTCTGGTTGCCGCCGTAGCCGAGGTTCTGCGGATGGCGGACAATCTTCAGCGGAAGATCATCGGATAGCTGCTGGTAGCCAAGCGCGACCAGGTGCGTGGAATCGCGGCTGGCGTCGTCACAGACGAAGACCTTCGAGATCCGCGGCCGGAAGTCCTTTGGCACGCGATCAAGAACACTGGCCAGCGTCGACTCAGCGTTGTAGGCGACAACGAGAATACCGATCCTCGGGAGATCGGCGGCGGCGCCCGTCTGCGGCGCCTCGTGACGTTGCTCGGTGCTCACTTCGTGGAGACCCGGATCGGTGACAGTCTGCTCCATTATCGACCGATGATACGCAGAGCGCCCGCGCCTGACAGTCGAGCCGCGCCGCCGAGGTAACGCGACACATACCTGAGACCGCGGCTGAACCAACTAGCATACGGTCCACTCGAGGCATGGCGTGCGTCGCCTCGGCGGACCCGGTCGCGCGTGCGAAACTGCGGAGCCGATACGCATCCGCACAAGCCTGCTGCACTTGCACTAGTCGATGGATCACTTAGCAATCAAGGTCAACCAGCGATGAGTGTGACGTCAGATCCTCCTGGGAGCTCCAGCGAGCAGCGCTCCGGCAGCCCGGGTGCAACGCGCAGCGGTGACAGAGAGGGCGCGACGGGGTTTGTGCGCCGCCTGGGCGTGCGCTGGCTCGAAGCTGAGCTGCTGGCCTACCCGCCACGCGACAAGTGGCCCGCCGGAATCCGCCGGGCTCGCATCGCCGGATTCGTAGTTCTCGGCATCCAGCTCGTTGTGCTCGCCTGGTGGAGCTCGGTCCTGGTCAGCCGGTTCGCGCTGACCAAAGACTTCGGCGCGTACCAGCAGGCTGCGTATCTGATCGGCCACGGCAACCTCAACCCTTACTCGTCGGTGCTACTTCAGCAGTTCTGGCGGAACGACACCGAGCTGATCATCTGGCCGCTGGCGACATTCGTACGAATCTGGCCACACCTGACCGCGCTGCCGTGGCTTCAGGATCTCGCGCTCGTCTGTGCCGAGGGTGTGGCCTTCAACTGGATGTGCGACATCGCCGCAGCCCGCGCACAGCGTGAGGGCGAGGTCCGGTTCTCGGTTGCGCTTGTGGTACTCGGCCTTGTGTTGCTTGTTGGCAACCCTTGGGTCGTTTGGACGGTCTCCTTCGACGTCCACCTCGAGCCCTTCGCGACGCTGTTTGTGCTGTGTGCTGCGAGGAGCCTATACACCGGACGCCGCCGCGGCTGGATCTGGGTGCTGCTCGCGCTCAGCGTCGGCTCGGTGGGGGCAAGCTATGTCTTCGCGCTGGGCGCCTCGGCCGTGCTCGTCGGGCGGTGCTTCTGGCGCAAGGGTGCCGTGCTCGCCGCCCTCGGCGCCTTCTGGGTCATCTTCTTGCAGGCCATCCACGGCGCCCAGGCGGCGGGCGTGCTCGAGTACAACTACCTCTACACAGGCCGGTGGGGTGGCAAACTCGCGAAGTTCCTGTCCGGTACGAATATTGCCGAGCACGCGCTCGAGCACCCCTCGCGGATCCTCACTGCGCTATGGCTCAACAAGGTCAACCTCTGGGCCAACATCTCCCCCCCAGGCATCATCGGGCTAGTGTGGCTGCCGCTGCTGATCCCGGGCCTGCTGATCGGCGCCGAGGGCGGCCTGTCGATACCACTCTTCAGCCGGCCTGGCTTCCAGAGCATCGCGATGGCTGCCCTGGTCGCCCTCGGCACGGTCGCGCTGCTCGCAGCCATTCCGATTGGCAACCGCCAGCGCCGTAAGTGGGCGCTGGCCGGCGCCGTGTGCCTTCTGGGGCTCAACGCCCTCGCGTGGTCGATCGTCTGGCTGCCGCAGGTCAGCAAGACGTGGCTCGACACCGACAGGAGCGCCGCTGCCGTCCTGAGCCAGCTACGCCAGCGGATGCGGCCCACCGACGAGGTGCTCGCCAGCCAGGGTGTGGTCGGCGGCTTCTCGGACAGGCGCGATGCATTCATCCTGGACCCGCACTCGATGACCGTGCCGATCCACTCCAGTACCGTGTGGATCATCGTCACGCCGACGGAGGGGATCGAAAGCAACGACACCCACGGCTTCAATGCGGAGATTCAGACGTTCGATGCCGACGCACGGATGCACCTCGTCGTCGCATCCCATGGGGTTTGGGCGTACAGGTACGAGCCACCGCGGGGCCAACGCCTCCTCAAGATCAGCTTCACGTCCGGTACACCCCAGCCCGCATGGACACTGGCAGGCGCGGCCGGCGCAACTGTTCGCGCTGGCCCCCGTGCCCGATGGCACGTAACCAGCACTGGCAAACCCGGGTATGTGGTCGACAGATCCCTCTGGCGTGAGCGACCCGGACGCTTCCGCGCGTCCGCCGCCGTCTCCGTTACTGGCACAGCCAACCTCGAACTCTGGAACGACGATACCAACAGGCTGCTCGGGCGCACGGTCATACACAGCACGCACGGCGTGAAGGAAGCGTCGGTCGTAGCTGATCTGACCACCACGATTCCCACCCGCGAAGCGTCCGGCTGGGGGCTGTGGCGCACCACCCCAGTCCGGCCCGACGGCGACAGTCTGGAAATCCGTGTCTGGACTCCCGGCGGGGCCAACGGTGTCCGCGTCTACCGGGTCGTATTACACCGCTTAGCCGGGTGAGTGTGGATGCTGCCCGGTCTCCATGGGGCGCTCTCGGTCCGGTTCCTGCGCAACCGCGACCGTCTGCCAGCCAAAGCGCGACGACGGCAGGTTGAGCCTGAAGAGTGGCCCGAACAAGGCCAGACCAGCACGCAGGATCGGCGAAGGTTGCTGCGCGGGGTCATCCACACCAACCGCCTCTGTGACAAGCCGGTCACCGGCAGCGATGACCATCTTCCGATACAGAGTGTGGAAAGGGAAGCCGGCTGCGCTCAGCCGTAGGGGCTGTAGTCCGGCCGCACTGATTACCTCACCGATCTCAGCGGGGCTGAAGTGACGACGATGCCCGATGTGCTTGTCGAACGCGGACATCGGTCCCCCGGGAACCGTGACCACCAGGCGGCAGCCCGGCGCCAGCCAGGCTCGCGCGTTGCGCAGAAGTGCAACCGGATCATCAACATGCTCAAGGACCTCAGAGCACACCGCGTGCGTCGCCCAGCCTGCGTGCTCGCCCTGAGGTGGTGGATCGGTCAGCAGGTTGCAGACCACAAATCTGGCGGCGGGGGCGTGCTGCTCGGCGATTTCTACCCCGGATCTGCTCATCTCCAGGCCCAGTGCCTCGGCATCGGGCCAGCGGAGCAGGAGATCGCGGATGAGCTCGCCGGTACCACTACCTATATCCAGCACGCGCGCAGGCGCCCCGGTCGCGCCGATCTGCCCCACCACGAGCCGGCGCCGATACTCCTGCGCGGGATTACGCGACGCAATCTCGCTGTAGTCGGACCAGTGTGCGTCCCAATCGTCACGGGCGCTCGCACCTGTCATGGTCGCTCACCGATAGCTGCTGCATGGTTGAAGACGTCGCGCATACCGGCGCAAATCTAGCGATATTCGCAGGGCCCCGCGCATCACGGCGCGGACCGCCGGCTTCGCAATGGTTGTGTGCACGGATGTGCGCTCTTCAGAAGCGTCTGATAACGGGGCAGATGGTTCGCTACGGGATTCCGGCGTGACCGTCGGGGGCTCTACCTGGGCCTGCCGCTCGCGCTCCCGGGATGTTCGCCAACTCGCTTGAGCCGGTCAGTGCTTGAAGTCGATGTCGATGTAGCCGCTGGTCGCGTAGACGTAGCCGCCGGACTCGTTGATCAGATGGGCTGAGAACGAGATCGGGGTCCTGGGTCGGTTCGGTCCCGACGATGTGGAATATCGCCATGCCGTTCGCGTCCGTGCGAGAGACGATCTGACCCTGCCCAGGCGGGTTGCCGTTGATCTTCGCGGAGGCCTTATGCGCGCTGAGCCCGGTGTAGACCAGCTGACCGAGATACACGGGGATGCCGGCTTGCTTCACGGGGATGTTGAAGCGATTCATGATCTGAACCTGGAGATTGACGGTTCTGCCGACGGGAATCGCGTTGTCAAAGGCCTGCGGAACGAACGCCGTGTGCCAGAGGTTGGGCGCGTAGCGACGACTAACGCTAACTGACGCAGGTTTGTCGACGAACGCCAGCACCGAGAACGCGTCTGATAGGCCCGGATCGCTGGGATGGTTTGGCGAACGGATGACGTAACGAGCGGTCGCATGGGGATCCAGCCGTCGGGGCCCTCGAGGACATCCCAAAACGTGGTGTCGCCGGTGGCAGTCTGGACCGTAAATGCCGGCGCGAGCGGCTTGCCAGAGTTGTTGGTGACGCGCAGTGCCAGGCGGTTGATGGTGCCAGATAGCCGTCCGTGCTTATGCGCGTGATCTTGATGCTGAACGGGGGCGAGACTGTCAGTGAGTAGACGATTGCCGCAACCGAGAGCGCAAGCGCAACCGACAGTGCCAGAGCCCATCTTATCGAGCGAATCGGGAGAGCGCGCCAGGGCACGTCTTTGATGACACGTCGCACGGGCATCACAGCAGGACGAGCGGTGGCAGCACCGACCAGCGCCACGGGAATGAACGCGATGAAGTAGTTCGTCTGTGATCGCGCGGCGACGAAGTAGGCGAAGGCCGGCAACAGGAACGTCGCGGGACGCAACAGCGGATAGCTGCCGACGAAGGCCACCAGCAGCAGAATCAAGACCAGCACGGTTGCGATCGTGAATGCGGCCAGCGAGCCCCCGCCGAGGTGCGCGAACAGCGTCAGCGCGACGAGGCCCTGCCCCGACGGGACCGTGTTCTTGACGAACGGGGTCATGACGCCATTGAGCCAAGCGGATGGTGAGGCGATGATGTAACCCAGGTTCGGGATCAGAAACGCGACCACGACCGCCGTCAGATAGCGCCCGGCCCGGCGGAGCGCCAGCGCGAGCCCGCTGCGGGCGCACTCGTCGCAGGCAATCGCCAGCAGTACAAATATTAGAACCGGCCATGGCGTTTGCTTGACGGCCATTGCGAGTCCCAGCGCGATCGGGCCGATGTAACTGAGCCTGGTCTCGCCGAACCGATCCCACCTGTATGCGGCGATGATCAGCAGCGGAATGAACAGCATGTCGGTCACGCCGCCAGCCGCAAACGAGGTGTAGACGTCGACGCTGCCGATTAGCAGTGCGACCGCTCGCAGGTCCCGCGGGAGCAGCTTGAACATCAGCAGGATCGCGACACCCCAGGCGATCACGTTCACACCGGGACCGACGTGGTTCTCCCAGCCGAGCAACATGAACGGCAGGTAAATGAGGAAGGACAGCGACGGGTACGAGAGTTGCGTGACGGGCGTTCCGTTCAGCGTGTACGTGTACAGGTCGGGCTGCAGCCTGAACATCGGAACCGCCGGGCCCATCGAGTGCGTGTACGGGTTATGGAAACCGTGGCGGACGAGCCAAGCGGCGTATTGGTCGAAGCTCATCTCGTCGGTCGTGTAGTTCGGCTGGTTGTGGAACTGCACGAGCGCCGACGCGACGAGAAGACCGACTAATACGAGCGCAGAGCACCAGGCGAGCACGTTCGAATGTCGGCTCAAGAAACCGCCGCCGGCAAGCGGTAGCCAACTCCCGAGCACCACGCACAGGCCCCAGAACCCGGCGACCACCACCAACAGCGCAAGGGACAATGACGAGGATGCCGGGCCGAGCAGGCCGACGGCCCAGTTTAGGATCGCGGCACCAACAAGGGTCCAAAGCCCTCGCTCGGCCCAGTGGCTAATCCGGTGGCTAGGCAGCTCGTCAGGTTCGAGCTTCAGGATCGGCGGCGCGGTCTGAGCAGCAGGCATAGTCAAGGAGTCACCGGTCGTCGGCGTGCCGAGCAAATATAGGAGACACGCTAGGCGTGAAACCCGCGTGAGCCGAATTCGGGCGCCGGGAACGCCTCAGCGGCAAGTTGTCCACGCGCTTCGGTCACGCGCAGACAGTTGATGCCGCGGCCACGACTGGCGCAACGGCCCGCGAGCAGTGCCGCCAGAGCTGAGAGAAAACCGGTCTCGCAACTGAACAGGACGCCGCGGCTGATCGCCTCCTTACGCGAGGCGCTGGCCCAGCGACAGCGTCTGACCCGCCTGCGTCGGCTCGCGACGAACCGACGTTCGTGAACGCGCCCGATCCATACCTCCGTTGCTGAGTCAGCTCTGTTGCACCGGTCCCAGCACGCGCTCGAGTTCGGCGTTGGTGAATCGGCCGTCCGGATCGAAGCGAGCACGAACCGCCTGAAAGCGATCCCACTCCGGGTAGCGTGCTCGCAGGGTCTCGGCGCTCTGGAAGTGGCGCTTGCCCCAGTGGGGCCGGCCGTCGAAGCTGTTCATGATCTCCTCGACGGCGCGGAAGTAGGCCTCGTACTCCATGCCCTCGAAGGTGTGCACGGCGATGTAACAGGTCTCGCGGCCATGAGCCGGAGACAGCAGCGCGTCGTCGCCGGCGACGAACCGGACCTCGATCGGGAAGGAGATCGGCAGCCGGCGCCCCTGGATCATCGCGCGCACCGCCCTGATCGCCTGCGCCGCGTACTTCCTGGGAATCGCGTACTCCATCTCCGTGAAGCGGACCAGCCGCGGTGAGACGAAGATTCGGTGCGATACATCGACACGATCGCTCGAGCCAGCCACCCGCGTCACGGTCTGGTTGAGTCGAGGGATCATGCGCGGGAAGCGCCTGCCGGTGCGGGAGAATGCTGCCAACCCGTGGTTGACCAACAGGATCTCCTCGGTGTAGCGACGGATCGAGGAGCGGGGCGTCGGCGGGGCGTCGGTGCGGTCGTTGCAGCGCCGCAGAACCGTGTCGGTGTACGGGAACCAGTACATCTCGAAGTGGTCGTGCTGCTCGGCAAGCTCGGTCAGCGCTTCGAGGGTCGGCTCGAACGCAGCCGGACCGTCAACTCCGCGCAACCGGAAGGCGGGCACCGTCTGGATCGTCAGCGCCGTCACGATCCCCAACGCGCCCAGACTCACGCGCGCCGCACGCCAGGCATCAGGATCGCTCGCGGAATCGACGGTCACGTTGGTGCCGTCAGCCAGCATCAGCTCGACGGCCCGGATCGGACCGGAGAGGTTGGGAAGCTTGACCCCGGTGCCGTGCGTCCCGGTCGCCGTCGCTCCGGCAATCGACTGCCGGTCGATATCACCGAGGTTCTCAAGGGCGAGCCCGTGCGCATCCAGCGCCTGGTTGAGCTCGTGGATCGAGATGCCCGCCTCAACTCGGACCAGCCCGCTCTCCCGGTCCAGGTCGAGCACGCGGTTCATGCGCTCCAGCGAAACGAGCGTTTCGTCGGTGATGACCAGCGCCGTGAACGAGTGGCCGGAACCGGCGACCCGCACGTGCGCACCGGCTCGCCCCGCCCGTTCGAGCACCGCGCTCAACTCTGACAGCGTCCCTGGTCGCTCGAACGTCGCCGGCTCGCAGCGCTGCCGTCTGTCCCAGTTGCTCCAGACGTGATCAGAACTCGCGGCCATCCTTCGCATGTTCTAATGCACAGCCATGCCAGACGTCTCCGCGGACGCGCGTGCGACGCCCCGCCACCTCACTGACCATGAGCGCCTGCAGCGTGCCTGCAGCGAGCTCGAGCCGCCGTTCGCATGTGTCGACCTCGACGCCTTTGACGCCAATCGAGCGACCCTCACCACCCGTGCCGGTGGCAAACGCATCCGCGTGGCCAGCAAGTCCCTGCGCTGCCGGGCGCTGCTGGCGCGCGCCATCGGCAACGGCGAGGGGATCTACGGCGGCGTGCTGGCGCTGACGATCGCTGAGGCCATGTGGCTCGCCGATCACGGCGTCCGTGACGTCGTCGTCGGCTACCCAAACGTCGATCGGAACGCGCTGAGCGCCGTGGTTCGTCGGGCGACCAGCGGGACACCTGACCAGCAGATCACCGTCATGGTCGACTCGATCGAACACCTCGACTTGCTGCAGCGAGCGGGCGCCGGCGCGGTCGCCGTGGTCGAGGTGTGCCTCGACGCGGACGCCGGCCTCTGGTTCCTGCGCGGCCGCGTCCGCGTTGGGCCACGTCGCTCGCCACTGCACACGCCCGCGCAGCTGGGCGGCTTGGCACGGGAGATCGAGCGGCGGGATGGCCTGCGAATCAGCGGGTTGATGGCCTACGAAGGGCAGATCGCCGGGGTCGGCGACCATCCCGCCGGGCGGCCGCTGCGCGGTCTGTCGATCCGGGCGATGCAGTCGATCTCCCGGCGCGAGCTGCACGACCGCCGCGCCGAGCTCGTGCGCGCCGTCGAGTCGGTCGCCGGGCCTCTTCGCTTCGTCAACGCGGGTGGCACCGGCAGCCTCGAGTCCTCCGCTGCCGAACCCTGGGTGACCGAGGTGACCGCCGGCTCAGGTCTGTTCGGACCGGCCCTGTTCGACGACTACACGCGCTTCCGTCCACGCCCGGCCGCGTTCTACGCGCTGCCGATCGTGCGCCGTCCCGGTCGGCGTGTCGTCACCGCACTCGGAGGAGGCTATGTGGCATCCGGGCCCGCAGGGCCTGACCGCCTGCCGCGTCCGTGGTGGCCGGCGGGGCTCAAGCTCGACCCGCAGGAGGGCGCCGGCGAGACCCAGACGCCGCTGCGCGGCCGCGTGGCGGACAGCCTGGGTATCGGCGATCGCGTGTGGATGCGACACGCCAAGGCAGGCGAGCTGTGCGAGCGCTTCAACAGCCTGTACCTGGTATCAGGCGATCAGATCGTCGATCAGGTGCCGACCTACCGCGGCGAGGGCCAGTGCTTCCTGTGAGCCTGCCTTCTTTGAAGGCGAGCGCACCGGCAAGGGACCGCTGGGCGGTGATCGGTGCCTACCTGCTCGTGGGCGCCGCCAACCAGATGCTGTGGCTGACGTTCACCCCGATCACGACCCCCACCGCTCACCATTACGGCGTCAGCGTCAACGCCGTCGGCTGGCTGTCTGAGATCTTCCCGTTGCTCTACATCGTGCTGGCGGTTCCGGCCGCATCGCTGCTGGACCGTCGCTTCCGCTCGACGCTGGCGGCCGGCGCGGTTCTGACCGCTGTCGGCGGCACGCTGCGCCTGACCGACGACACCTTCACCTGGGCGCTGATCGGCCAGCTGCTGGTGGCGATCGCCCAACCGCTGGTGCTGAACGCCGTCACCGGACTGGCCAGCGGCTATCTGACGCCAAGGTCGCGGCCCGTGGGGATCGCGATCGGCTCGGCTGGGATCTTCCTGGGCATGCTGCTCTCGCTGACACTGGGCTCGGCACTCGGTGGCGGGCAGCTGCACACGATCCTGGTGATCGACGCTGTCTTCGCGATCGTCGCGGCGGTCACGTTCCTGGTTGCGCTGGCCGCGGGCGGTCCGCTCACGCTCAGCGGCGACGTGACCGGTTTGTTCGGACTGAAGACCGTCTGGCGCAACCGCGGGATCCGCCGGCTGGCGATGATCGCGTTCATCGGCTTCGGCTTCTTCGTGGCCTTCACCACCTGGCTGCAGACGCTGCTGAAGCCGGCCGGAATCAGCGCCTCGACAGCCGGATGGCTGCTGGTGGCGACCGTGTTCTGCGGGGTGGTCGGGTCGGTGGTGCTCTCGCCATCGGTGATCCGCACGCGATCGGAGCGAGGTCTGTTCATCGCCGCCGGGCTGTGCCTCAGCGGCTCCTGCGTGGTGTTCGCGTTCTGCCATTCGGTGCCGGCGATCGCCGTGGCCGCCTCACTCTCGGGCTTTCTGATGCTCGCCTGTCTGCCGGTGATCCTCGAGCTCGCCGAGTCCCGTGCCGGGCCAGCCGGGATCAGCGCCACAGCCCTGATCTGGCTTGCCGGCAACGCCGGCGGGATCGTGATCGCGCTGCTCGTTCAGACCGTCGTGCACGACCCGACGGTCGCGTTCCTGCTGATGGGCGTGATCGCCATCGGCGTGCTGGGGATCGTCGCGACCGCCGATGACCCCGAGCCGGTTCCCGGCTGAGCGACCAGCGCCAACGCCCTAACCGCGGTCCGGGCGCCCCGGGTAGACCTCGTCGATCGTCGTCAGCGCCAGGTATGGAGCCTGTGCGGCCTCCCGGATCGCGTCTCCGCCGCCCGCCATCCGGTCGCAGATCGCCAGCACACCGACGACCTCATGGCCCTCGTCCCGCACCGCCTCGAGTGCCCGGATCGTGGAGCCGCCGGTGGTGACGACGTCCTCGACCAGCATGCAGCGTTCGCCAGGCACGAGCGGGGGTCCCTCGATCCTGCGTGCCAGCCCGTGCTGCTTAGTCTCCTTGCGGACGAAGAAGGCCTTGACATCAGCGCCGCCGGCCAGCGCCGCGCAGGCGATCGGGTCGGCGCCCATCGTCATCCCCCCGACCGCCGTCGCACCCCATTCGGCGGCCTGGGCAGCGACCAGTTCGCCAAGCGCCATGAAGCCCTCGGGCAGCAGGATCGCACGCTTGGCGTCGATCAGATACCGGGCGGTGGCGCCGCTGGTGAGCACGACCTCGCCAATCACGAGCGCCTCATCGCGCAGCGTCCTCAGCAGCCGTTCACGGGCCGCGGCGTGGGCCTCCAGGATCGACATCACCCCCGATCCTAGGTGTAGTAGGTGTCGACCCAGTCGCCCATCTGGATCCAGTTGTAGGCCGTGATCGCGTCGACGATCGGCAGCCGCATGCAGCCGTGGCTGGCCGGGTAGTCAGGTGCCGGGTCGTAGCCGTGAATCGCGTAGCCGCCGGTGAAGAACGAGGAGAAATACATGCCGTCGGGCAGATACCCCGGCTGCTTGCGGTAGACCTGGTAGTTGCCGAGGATCGTCGGCGTCGACGGCTTGCCTGAGCTGATCGGGAACAGCAGCTGGACCTGCGAGCCATCGGTCAGGGCGAGCACCTGGTCGGAGAGATCACCCTCGGCATGCTGACCCTGGTTGGGGTAGCGGACGTGGAAGGCGCCGGTGCCGTTGAGCAGAGCTGTGGCCGTCGCCGGAGTCAGCGTCAGGTGCCCTTCGCCGTGACCGAGCAGCCGGTTGTAAGCGTCGAGCGCAAGCTCCGTTCCCTGGTCATAGATGCCGGTCCGCGGGATGTAGAAGTGCAGTGCCCCCAGCTGTTGCTGGATCAGCTGCACATAGCGCCCGGTGGCCCCGAGGGTCACCTTGTTGTCAAGCGCGGTGAATGAGGTCCAGCGCTCGAAGCTGAGCATCTGCTCCGTGCGGGCGTGGTAGAGCTGGATCGAGACGCGGCCGGAGCTCGGAGCCCGCAGCGTCGTCTGGAAGTGCCCGTGGCTGCCACGGCGCGCGATCGTCAGCTGCACCCGGCGGAACACCCGGCTGCCCAGCTTTGCCACAAGCTCGAGCTTCTGCCCAGGCGCAAATCCCTGGACGCTGCCGCTGACCACCACGGGCCGCTGCGGCACGGTGACCCGGTCGCCGTGGACGTTGAACAGTCCCGTCGTCTCCACGACCACACGCCCGGCATTGACAGGTCTGGTGCGTGGTCCCGCTGCCAGAGCGCCCGCTGGCGCGCTGGCAGCGCCCAACGCCAGCGCAGCCAGCGTCAGCGCAATTCTGAGTGCTACCCCCCGATTCATGGAGCGACAGTTAACCAGCAGGGGCCCGGGAAGCGCGCATGGGCACCGCCAGCGGCCCGGTGACGAGGCCGATCGTCGCCAGCGCGCCCACTGTCAGCGCCAGGATCGGAGCGACTCCCCAGTGGCCCTCGTTCACGCCCAGCGCGATGCAGTTGTTGATCGAGTGCAGCGCCATACACGGATACAGCGAGCCGGTCTTCCAGCGCACGATGCACAGCACAAACCCGAGGAAGCCAAGCGGAATCAGGTATTGCGGCTGCGCCGAATCGAAGTGCGCCAGGCCGAACAGCAGGCCCACGACAATCGCCGCTATCCATGGACCCACGCGCCAGCGCAGCACCCCGAACAGGAAGCCGCGGAAGAAGAACTCCTCCGCCATCGGCGCCACGGCGCAGACGAACACGCAGATCCCGATCGCCGCCCACGTGCTGCTGCTGAAGCCCAGGTCAGCCGGCAGCTTGTCGGTCCCATGTACGTTGACGACCGCCGAATAGACCAACGACACCACGTAGTAGAGAAACCCCCCGGCAAGCACTGCGGCCACGCCTCGGCGCCACGCGATCCGCACGTAGCCGAACTCGGCCCGCCCCATCCAGCCGCCAATCACCGAGAAGTACAGGGCTGAGGCGACGAACGCGCCGTCAAAGGCAAAGTCGGCCGCGATGTTGACGGCCGGCGTGGGATGCTCGGTGGACGAGCCGAACGCGGCGCCGATCAACTCCACGACGATCGACCCGAACAGCCCGCCGGCGAAGCCGAGCGCCACCGCCGCCAGCGCGATCCAGTACGGGGGGTGAGGGCGCGAGTCCTCGAGTGTCTCGGTTGTCATCGACCGCGAGGTTACTTCTGCGGCGCGATCAGAGGCCGAGCAACTCGAGTAACCCGTCGAGCGACGCGATCCTCGCCAGCTCCGGCAGCGTCGACTCGAGCTCAGCACGCTCGCCCTCGGCGTTGGGGCCGTCGCGAACCAGCAGCACCGGCCTGACACCGGCCCCGAGCGCCGCCCCCACATCCTCGCGGAGGCTGTCCCCGACATGCAGCGCGGCGCCCGGGGCGGCCCCGGCCAGGCGCA
Source organism: uncultured Actinomycetota bacterium (assembly GCA_963790635.1). Taxonomy (GTDB): domain Bacteria; phylum Actinomycetota; class Thermoleophilia; order Solirubrobacterales; family Solirubrobacteraceae; genus Palsa-465. The sequence goes on from CAWBPJ010000007.1 coordinate 865,219, forward strand.
GTGCGCTCTCGATCAGGCGCGGATCCGGCTTGAGGGCCCCTACCGCCGCCGAGTTCACGGTCCCGTCGACCAGGTGAAGGACGCCGGCTCGCTCAAGCACGCGCTCAAGCGACGCGTCCCAGTTGCTGGCGACCACGAGCCGCATGCCCGCTGTCCGCAACCGTGCGAGCACGCCCGGGACCTCCGGGTAGACCCGGAACCGCAGCGCGTCGAGCAGGATCGAGGTGACGATCGCGGGGCTCGCGCGATCCAGTTGCGCACTGCGCGGCAGCGCCTCGCGCAGCACCTCCCCGCAGCGGCTGTGAAGCTCGCCGACTCGCCTGGCATCGGCGCCCTCCTGCATGTGCGACCGGTAATAACGGATCTCCGCGCCGAGCGCCGCACCCGCCTGCGCTTCAGTCACGGTCACGCCCAGACGCTCCTCTAGCAGCGCCCGCAGCAGCGGCGCGGGCGCGTCCAGGGTGACGAGCGTGCCGTAGGCGTCGAGCAGGACCGCCTTCACGCCACCCATCGCCAGGTCGCGAACTCGACCGTGAAAAGTCCCAGCATCACCGCCATCACGCACAGCACCGGCATCGTCACGCGACGGCGGGTGACGGTCTGGGCGCCGGAGATGAACAGCGGGAAGACGACGAGCAGGTAGCGAGGCAGTGAGGCGAGCGGCTGCAGACTCACAGGATCGGCGAGCGCCAGCATCAGCAGCGCGAACGCGTACAGCGAGTAGGCCGCGGGCAGCCGCCGCAGGCCGGCCAGCAGCACGCCAATCGCCAGCACCAGGAACAGGAACAGGTAGATGTCCTGGAAGGCGGCGCTGACCGTGCCCTGCGCATAGGCGGCCACGTATGACGGCGGCGGTGGGCCGTGGAGCAGCTGGCGGACTCCGTCGTACGCCTGAGCGGCTGCGCGCGCGATCGTCGTGCCCGGGAACGTCGTGTGGCGGTACCAGACCGTCTCGATGTTGAAGGGTGCGAGCGCGTGGCCGTACCTGAGACCGAGGTAGGCCAGGTAGGCACCCAGGCCGGCCGGAATCAGCGCCAACCAGCCGGCGTCGAGCCGCAACCGGTACCGGGGCAGCAACTGGCGCAAACCGGTCAGTTTCTGCCCTGCCCAGCGCGTCGACTGAGCCGCGGTCGTCGCCGGCCGCGGTCCGTAGAGGTAGATCACCGCCACCGGCAGGAGCAGGACGATGCCGCCGTTTCGGGACATCGCGGCGAGGCATCCCAAGACGCCGGCCAGCAACCAGCGCTCGCGGCGTGCGGCGTAGATGCAGCCGACCGATAGCGCCAGGAACAGCGACTCCGTGTACACGGCTGAGAAGAAGAACGCCATCGGGAAGAACGCGACCAGCATCACCGTCGTATCCGCGACCTCGCGGCTGAAATCCAGCAGGACGAGCTGGTGCAGGAGCGCCAGCGCGATCACGAACGCAGCAAGCGAGATCAGCACGCCGGCCACCAGATCCGAGCGGGTGACGAACCCGACGACGTGGATCAGGCTTGGGTACAGCGGGTAGAACGCCATGCGCTCGAGCTGGCCGGCGTAACCGGACTTGGCGATCGCCAGGTACCAAACGGAATCCCAGCGCGCCGCCGGCGCGAAGATCGCGTTGGGCAGAAACCCGAACGGCGTCGTCAGCCCGGTCGGGTCGTAGGCTGCGCTCGCACCCGCGGTCGACCCGATCTGAAGCACACCCGCGACTCCCGCGAACAGCACCACCAGGCGTGAGGTCCAGAACGCGCGCCAGACGATGCTGAGCGTCTCCGCGGGCGGTCGCAGCAGCGGTCTGGTCACGGCGCCAGTGTTCCATGTGGGCAGGACCGAGGCTCACAGGACCGAAACAGTCCGAAAGGCATAGAGGCCCAAAACGGGCTTCTACACTTGACGGTTCGGGTGAGGCCAGCCTCGTCCGCGCTCGTCGCCTCCCGGAGGCCACCTGTTTCATGACGCGACGCGAACGACAGCGGCGACGCCGCAAACACGCTCATCCGCTCCGGCGGGGCCTGGTGGCCGTGCTCGCGCTGGTCGTGGGTGGCGGGCTGGCGGCGGTTGGCGTGTTCGCGCTGTGGGTCGTCTCGACCGCCAACAGCGCTCCGAACCTGAATGCGCTGAAGTCTCGGGTTCCGGGCCAGAGCTCAGAGGTGTACGCGTCGAACAGGCAGCCCCTCGGATACATGGCCTCCGACGTGCTGCGCACCGCGCTGAACCAGAATCAGGAGCCGGCGCAGCTGCGGGAGGCGACCGTCGCGATCGAGGATCGCCGCTTCTTCCAGCACGGCGGCGTCGACTACGAGGGCCTGTTGCGGGCTGCCATGAAGGACGTGTTCGAGGGCGGCGGCATCCAGGGCGGCTCGACGCTGACGATGCAGTTGGTCACGAACATCTACCTGCCCAAGAGCATCAGAGCAGAACACAATCTCAGGTACAAGATCGTGCAGGCAAAGCTCGCCAACGAGCTGGAGGCGCGAGACGGTAAGGACTCGGTCCTGACGCAGTACCTGAACGACGTGCCCTACGGCACGATGTATCACGAGACGGCGATCGGCGTGGCCGCGGCCTCACAGATGTTCTTCGACAAGCCCGTGCAGGATCTCAACCTGGCGCAGACTGCGCTGCTGGCCGGATTGCCGCAGGCCCCGTCCGAGTACAACCCGTTCGAGAACCCGACCGCTGCGACCTGGCGCCGCGGACTGGTGCTGCAGGCGATGGCCCAGGCCGGCTACATCAGCAAGGCGACAGCGCGCGCCACCCAGCGCGAGCCGCTGCAGGTGCATCCCAACGACAACTACCAGGACGTCAGCCAGCCCTACGTCTTTGACTACGTTCAGCAGCAGCTGTTGGCGGACATTGGCCCCAAGGCGGTCGATCAGGGTGGGTTGAAGGTCTACACGACCATCAACCTCGCCGACCAGGAGGCGGCCAAGCATGCGATCGCGGAGAACGAGGCCCACTCCGGCGACCCGGCCTCGGCGCTTGTCTCGATCGACCCATCCACCGGCGACATCCTCGCGCTGCAGAACTCGACCACCTACGGCACCGGTCCGGGGCAGACGGTCTTCGACTACGCCACCCAGGCCCAGCGCCAGACCGGCTCGGCGTTCAAGGTGTTCGCGCTGATGACACTGATCCACGACGAGGACGGCGACCCCAACGACACGTACTACGTGTCCAAGCCACTGGCAGCCGGTTGGCTCCCCAGCGACCCGAGCTGGTCGGTGCACGACGCCGAGGACAGCTACCAGGGGACGATGAGCATCGCCCGCGCCACCGCGCTCTCAGACAACACGGTGTTCGCCCAGCTCGGAGTCGACCTCGGGATCAGCAATATCAACGAGGTCGCCCATGCGATGGGGATCACCTCGGAGCTGACCGACAACCCGTCGGAGGTGATCGGCGGCCTGTACAGGGGCGTCTCCCCGCTGCAGATGGCCGATGCCTACGCGACGCTCGCCAACGGCGGCGATCAGATCGACCCGACGATCATCTCGCAGGTCTACCAGGGTCACAAGCTGATCTACTCGGCCAATCCGACCAAGACTCAGGTGTTCTCCTCGGGCGAGGCCTACGCGGGCACACAGTCGCTCGAGGGCGTGATCCAATACGGGACCGGCACCTCCGCCAGTTACGGCTGCCCCGCCGCCGGCAAGACCGGTACCACCAGCAATTACACGGATGCCTGGTTCGTCGGCTACACGCCAAAGCTCTCCACAGCGGTGTGGGTCGGCTACCCGAACTCCGACGTGTACATGAACGATGTCAACGGGCTCGGGCCCGGTTACGGCGGCACGTTGGCGGCACCGATCTGGCGCGACTTCATGCAGAGCGCCTCCGATGGCTACTGCGGCAGCTTCCCGCAGCCATCGCTCTACTGGCACGGAACCGAGTACTTCGGCAAGCACGCCGTGTCCGCATATGTGCCCCCGGCGATCACCTCGACGACATCGACTTCGACCTCGACGACGGGCGGCACGAGCACCACCGGCCAGTCCGAAACGACAGGTGGTGCCAGCACCACCGGGAACGACGGCGTCGTCACCGCGCCCTCCGATCAGTCCGGGATCCCGCCCAGCACCGCGACCACCCCGGCCACGCAAACGCCGCCCGCACCGCCGGCCGCCAGCGGTGGCGGCGGGTTCTGACATAGAATCCCCAGGCGATGCCAAAGGAAGAGAAAGTCGAGTTTGAGGGCGAGGTCGTCGAGGCACTGCCCAACGCGATGTTCCGCGTCAAGCTCGACAACATGGACCGCGTGGTGCTCGGTCACGTCGCCGGCAAGATGCGCCGGTTCCGGATCCGGATCCTGCCGGGAGATCGCGTACGCGTGGAGCTTTCCCCGTACGACCTCGACCGCGCTCGGATCGTCTACAGGCACCGCTGATCGTCTGAGGCCGTGAAGGAGCTCGAGCTGATTGCCGAGCTACGGTCGATGCTCGGCGCAGGGCACACGCACCTGCTGCGTGGCGTGGGTGACGACGCCGCGGTCGTTCGCGGCCGTGGCGTCGCGGTCACGTCCGTCGACACGATGGTCGAAGGAGTCCACTTCCGCAGCCATCAGCTCACGCCCGCGGAAATCGGCCACCGGGCACTGGCCGGCGCTCTGTCCGACCTTGCGGCGATGGGCGCGCCCGCGGGCGAGGCGTACCTGGCCCTGGGACTCCCGCCGGGATTCGAGCTCCCGCAGGCCCGTGCGCTGATCGGCGGCGCCGCCGAGCTCGCGCGGCAGTTCGGGGTTGCGATCGCCGGCGGCGATCTGACCGCCGCGCCGGTCCTGGTGGTCTCGTTCACGGTCGTCGGCTGGGTGCAGGACCCGGGCGAGCTGGTGGGACGCGAAGGGGCACGGCCCGGAGATCTGATCGGCGTGACCGGCGCCCTCGGCGGGTCCGCGGCGGGGCTCGCGGTCCTCGACGGGCGCGCGGCGGAGTTGGCGCCCGACCTTGCCCGGCGACTCCGCGACCGCTACGCGCGGCCGGCTCCTCGGCTTGCCGCAGGGCGCGCGCTGGCGCTCGCCGGTGCGTCCGCAATGATCGATCTCTCAGACGGACTGGCGAGCGATGTGCGCCATCTGGCGAGCGCCGGCGGGCTTACGGCCGTACTCGATCCGGCCGCGCTGCCGCTGGCCACGGGTGTCTCCCAGGTCGCAGCCGCAGTCGCGCTGGACCCGGCGCAATTCGTCCTTGGTGGCGGCGAGGATTACGAGCTCTGCCTCTGTGCGAATCCGGCGTCGGCGCCCGCACTGGAGTCTGCGCTGCGGGAAGCCGACGCCGGGCTGACGATCACCTGGATCGGCCGGATGCTCGATCCGGCGACAGGCACGGACGATGTCGCCCGGCACGGGCTCGTACTCGGAGAGGACAGCTCCCCCTCCGGTTACGAGCACAGCTTCTGATCGGTCGCGTCAGCCGACGGTCGGGCTTGGGCGATCGGGCTCTTCGCCGTCCTCGGAGAGGAGCATCAACCAGAGTGGGTTGCGCAGGATCGCGTCGGCCACCTTCCGGGTGTCGACTTGGTATTGGCCCTGCTCCAATTGTTCCTTCAGTGTCATTGCCTTGGACTCCGCATCCGTGGTCATCCTGTGCTTGTGATCGGCAGCAAACCTCGGACCCGTTATATCCGCACGCCCGGATCGACTAACGGACGAAGCGAACGTCCAGAAAGCGTCCAGCGGCCGATTGCAGGACTTTCTCAGCTGAGGCGGCCCGACGGTCGACCGCACCGGAGGCCGGGGATCGACTACCGGCGCAGCGCAGACTCGGTGCCGCCCAATGAACCGGGGCCCGCGTAGCTGGCCGGTCCACGGACGCTGACGATCTGCTCCGGCGTGGCCGCAACCGTACGCAACGTCCGCCGGCCGATCACGATCGCGCTCGCCAGACACCCCAGCGCGATCGTCCAGCAGAGCGCGATCACGATCGGCAGCGGCCCGCCCGGCATCAGCGCGAGACTCCACGCAAGCCCGAGCGGCGAGAGGTGGTACGCGATCGCGTAATAGAGCAGTACGAGGACTCCCGGCACGACTGCGGTCACCAGCAGTGCCCACACTCCCCACTGACGCCGTCGCGCCCCCGGCTGCGCGAGCCACAGCCATAGGTGCAACGCCGGCACCAGCAGCAGAGCCGCGTACGGGTTGAACACCCAGAGAATCAGCGTCAGCGCGCACATCACGACACTGAGTGCAACTGCCGCCGCGTCCGCCGCTGGGCTGTCCTGGCGTCTACCCCCGGGGCTTTCGGCTCGCCTCCCGGACCCCGAGTAGCGGCCCAGCAGTCGCAGGCAAAGAGGCCGCAGGAATATGAAGCTCACGATCACGAGCGCCAGCACGACGGCCAGGAGCACCGCATCACCGGTGCTCAGCGGCAGCCCACCGCCGACCGCCCCGGGCGGCGTCACGGAGAACAGTCCGGCCGCCCGCGCGATCAGAACCATCAGCAGGCCCACCAGGAACGGCGCCGCGCCGGCCAGCACCCATCCGATCCAGCGCGTCACCACGTGCCCTCGCCGGCGTGTCCGCGCCAGCGCGTCAAGCGTCGTCGCCGCGACCGGCAGCATCAGCGCGAGCACCAACAGCCGCACGGCCCAGAGCGGTACGAGCTTGCCGCTCAGAAGCAGATAGGAGCTGGGAGCGGCCATGGTCGGGCCGGCGTCGAGTGCGGCCACCGTCTGCAGAACCGCGGTCCCGAGCGACGCGATCCGCGCCGGCGGTCCAAGTGGATCCCGGCCGATGATCGGGCGGTCGCCTGAGACCGAGAGCAGCACGGCGGGAATCTCCTGCGCGGCGAACGGGGCCTGCTCGGTGATCGCGAATGGGAACGCGAGCCGGACGAACTGCCCGGCCAGGCCACTGCTCTGCGCCCTGATGCCGGACTGTTGAGCGACGAACCGGGCGAGCGTGTTGCGGAGCGCGGGAGGCGCCAGTTTGTCGCCACCGGACCAGGCGACGACGCTCGGTGCGCGAACATTTGCACCCGCCAGGTCGCCGAGCAGGATCACGGCGTCAACCGGTTCGGTCGAGAGCGAGTGCGCCAGCTGAGTGGCGCCCGTGAGCCCGATCTGCGCACTGGTCGAGACCAGCATCACCGATCGGTTCAGCGTCTCGCCCGCAAGCGCGTGCGCGAGGCTCAACAGCACCGCGGTGCCGGACATATCGGCGACCGCGGGCGAACCTGTGGCATCGCGATGGGCGACGACCACGACCGTGCCGCTGCCCACGCCCAGGCGGGTCGCGCTGACGGTCTCGAGCAGCCTGCTGCCGACTGCGGTTTGGCCCTCGAACTCCTGCGTCCGCACCGTGAAGTTGTCGCCGGCAAGCTGCTCGGCGACGTGGCGGGCGAGGTTGCGGTCGTCAGCCGAGCCGGGCTGCCGGTTCGGGTAGTCGCGCGCCAACGATGTCATCGTGGCCTCGGCTGACCCGAAGAACTGACCAGACGGCGCCGGCGTGGTCAGGCCACGCGGCTGATTCTGCAATGAGAACCCGAAGATGATCACCGCGATCGCGACCACGACCAGGAAGGCTCGGTAGATGCGGGGGTCCACCATCTGGCAACCAGGGTACCCAGGGGATGTCCTCAGGCGCGACCGTTCAGCCGGCTCGGCCACGTGGCGCGGGAAGCTCTCCGTCGAGGTACTCAAGCTCGCACTGACGGCCGCGTGTCCGCATCGCGGCACGCGCGCGCGTAACCTGTCAACCTCCCCGGTGCCCTCGGGCTTCGATCCGATGAGTGAAGAGCTTTCCCATCAGGAGTTGGTTCTGGCTCCGGCACAGAGGTGAATTCCGATGGCTGACCCGCTGATCCTCGTCTCCAACCGCGGCCCCGTGACCTTCCAGCCGGACGGTGAGGCGCGTCGTGGGACCGGCGGGCTTGTCACGGCGCTGATGGGGCTCGCGCGCCACCGCGAGGTCACCTGGATCGCCTCGGCGATGAGCGACGGCGACATCGCGATGGCTGGACGGCATGGCGGCCGTGCGTTCCCCGTTCACGGCGCTGACGACACTGACTACCGGGTCAAGCTGGTCGCCTCTGACCCTGAGGCCTACTACCGCTTCTACAGCATCATCGCCAACCCGATGCTGTGGTTCATCCAGCACTACCTCTGGGATCTGTCCAACGCCCCGGACATCCGCCGCAACGAGACTGAGGCGTTCGAGTTCGGCTACAACGTGGTCAACGAGGACCTCGCCAGAGCGGTGCTCGATGAGATCGAGGGGATCGAGCGGCCGGTCGTGATGATCCACGACTATCACCTCTACACGCTGCCGGGGCTGATCCGCCGCGCTCGCCCCGATGCCTTCATGACCCACTTCGTGCACATCCCGTGGAGTCAGTCGGATTCGTGGCGCGTGCTGCCGTCGGTGATCCGCGAAGAGATCTACCACGGCATCCTCGCCAACGACATCGTCGGCTTCCACACGACCTCCTACCAGCGCAACTTCCTGCAGTGCTGCGAGGATCTGCTCGGGCTCGAGGTCGACCGGGAAGCCGGCATCGTCGAGCTCGACGGCCGCAAGATCTGGGTGCGGGCCTACCCGCTGCCGATCGACGCCGACGCGGTGCGCCGCGTCGCGCAGCGCGAGCGTGTGCAGGAGCACGAGCGGGAACTGCTGCGTCGCCGCCGCGATCATCTGATCCTGCGGGTCGACCGTGCCGACCTGTCCAAGAACGTGCTGCGCGGCTTCTCTGCCTTTGACCTGTTCCTCGAGCAGCACCCGGAGTTCCGCGAACGCGTCACCTTCATCGCCCAGCTGATGCCATCGCGAACCGACGTCCCCGAGTACGCCGAGTACCTGGAGCGGATCGAGGCGGTCGTGGCCCTGGTCAACCACCGCCACGGCTCGCCCGACTGGATGCCGATTCAGCTCAAGCTGCGCGATGACCTCGAGGAGGCCGTTGCGGCCTACAAGCACTACGACGTGCTGATGGTCAACGCGATGTTCGACGGCATGAACCTCGTCGCCAAGGAGGGCCCGATGGTCAACAGCCGTGCGGGCGTCTCGATACTGAGCGAGAACACGGGTGCCCACGAGGAGCTCGGCGAGTACGCGCTGTCCGTGAACCCCTTCGACATCCAGGAATTGGCTGACTCGATCCATGCGGCCCTGACCATGCCCCTGGAAGAGCGGCGGCGCCGCTTGGCAGGCCTCCAGGAGCAGATCACCGCCCGCAACCCGGGCGACTGGATCGACGAGCAGTTGCGCGATATCCGCGCGAAGTAGGTCGCAGGCCGTTCGCGGCTACTCGCAGGCCGTTCGCGGCTACCGCGGCGGGGCGAGCTTCGCGCGCTGCCGCTCAGGCGCGATCCTGATCACGTTCCAGGCCAAGCCGAGCTTCTCCATGACACCGATGATGCCAGCGGAGATGTCGAGCTCCCACCTCCCCAGACCATGCTCGGCGGAGCGCGGGAACGCGTGGTGGTTGTGGTGCCAGGACTCACCGAGTGAGAACGGTGCGAGCCACCACACGTTGGTCGACTTGTCCTCGATGTCAAAGCGCCGCCGCCCGAAGATGTGACAGATCGAGTTCACCGACCAGGTCACGTGGTGGACGAAGAAGATGCGCACCAGCCCACCCCAGATCAGGCCGCGCAGCGCCCCCTCGAGCGTGAAGCCGTGGAGCACGAAACCGGCGACCGTGGGGATCAGCAGCGACAGCAGCGCCAGCCACGGGAACAGGCGACCGATCCTGCGCATCGCCGGATCCTCGTACAGATCCTTGGCGTACCTGCGCCAATCGGCCTGCCCCTGTGTCTCCATCAGCCAGCCGGCGTGGGAGTGCCAGAAACCGCTGAAGCCCTCGCCGTGGCCGATGTGCGGGCTGTGCGGGTCGCCCTCGACGTCGGTGAAGGCATGATGCTTGCGATGGTCGGCGACCCAATCCATCACCGAGCCCTGGACTGAGAGCGATCCGAGCACGGCGAACGTGCGCTCGATCCATGGATAGGTCTGGAACGACCTGTGCGTGAGCATTCGGTGAAAGCCGACCGTGACGCCCACCGCCGTCAGCAGGTACATCCCGACCATGATCGCGATGTCGGTCCAGTCGACCCAGCTGTTCCAAAGCAGCACAATTGCGGCCAGTACGCCCAGGAACGGGACCACCACCCCAACCAGGTTCGCATAGCGTTCTCTGGCTGACATCCCAGACGAGAGACGCTCGGGGGTGGGTGCTTTTGAAGCGGGAGGGCGTGCTGTAGCGGTCATGCCGTTTAGTTTTACAGCACCTACGCTCAAGATCTTGTGGCATCGGCATGCACGTCCTTACCAGAATTTGTGCGCTTTGTACAAACGCGTCCGAGCTGAACCCGCTCAGTTGAGCGTGCGCCGCTCCGCTAGCAGGCCGACGAACTTCTCGATCCGCCGCGCCCGCGTCTCTGGCCGCCTGGCCTCCGCGATCCGGTAGAGGAAGGCGTAACGACGCACACCCGTCAGCGTTGCGAAGAACGCCTCGGCCTGCGGCGCCGCGGCCAGCGCCCGAGCAAAGTCTTCTGGAACGGTGGCCGTCGACTGGGGCTCATACGCCGCGTCCCAGCGGCCGTCGGCCCTGGCCCGCTCGACCTCCTCCAGGCCAGGCGATTGCATCAGACCAGAGTCGATCAGCGCAGCGGCCCGCTCGCGGTTGATCTGCGACCACTTGCTCCTGGGCCGCCGGTGCGTGAACCGCTGCCGGTAGAAGTGCTCGTCGACGGTCCCGACCTGGCCGTCGATCCAGCCAAAGCAGAGCGCGACCTCGATCGCCGCGGATTGTGAGACGGTCGTGCGAGGGCAGCCCTTCTTGGCGAGCTTCAGCCAGAGACCAAGGGGATCGCCGTGGTGTTCGCGCAACCACGCCTCCCAGGCCTGCCTGTCTGGGAACTCGATCAGCGGCAACTCGGCCGCGGGCGGGCGCTGACTCATATCGGTTGCTATATTCGCTCGTCGCCCGCCATGCGGTGAATTCTCACCGTCGGCGCGGGTCATTCAACATGTCCAAAGATCCCATTCTCTATGACCTCGTGCTACTCCTCTCAACCGGAGCCGACGAGGAAACGCGCACCAAGATCGTCGCCGATGTCGAATCGATGATCGATGCCGCCGGTGGCAGCGTCTCCCGGAATCAGCATTGGGGACAGCGTCCGACGACCTACCGCATCGACCACCAGACTGAGGCCGATTACCACCTTCTGCAGTTCTCGGGTCCAGCCGCTCTGCTTGAGACGCTCTCACACAGCCTGCGCATCGCTGATGCCGTGCTCCGCTTCAGGATCATCAAGGTTGTCCCCGGTACGCCTGAGGCTCCGGAGAGCGCGCCACCGGTCCTTGCCGGCGCGGCCGGCGTGAGCCAGGCTGCCGAGGGCGACGCGGCCTAACCTCCGCAGCCTGACCTCGGCACCCCGAAGCGCCCCGCCGGCTCGGCGAGGCGCTTCTCGCGTGGGGCGGATTCGAGCGAGCGATTCGATCGCTGCGACTCGGGGCTCCTGCAGAGGGGTGCGCATATGTCGCGGAACTGTGTCGTTTGTGACGAGTCTGTCGCGACTCTGTGACGAATGTGTGCCAGTTTGCGGCCGTCCGCCCTGTGGCCGTCTGATGCGTGCTTAGACTCGGCTGAAGGCGATTCCGAACCTGTCGAAAGGAGCCCCAAAATGGCGGGCAACATCAACCGGGTGATCATCACCGGCAACCTAACTCGCGACCCCGAACTGCGGTCGCTGCCAAGCGGAACCAGCGTTTGCGACCTGAGAGTCGCCTGCAACGGACGCCGCCGTAACGCCGAGGGCAACTGGGAAGACGACCCCAATTACTTCAACGTGACGGTCTGGGGCCAGCAGGGCGAAAACTGCAGCCGCTATCTTTCCAAGGGTCGCGGTGTCGCGATCGACGGTCGTCTGCGCTGGCGTGAGTGGGAAACCGACGGACAAAAGCGTCAGGCTGTCGATATCATCGCGGAGACCGTGCAGTTCCTCGGCGGTGGTGGTGACGCTCCCAGCGGTAACGGGAACGGCTTTGCGAGCAGCGCGAATGCTGCGGCGAGCGACGTTCAGATCGATACCGCGGACTTCGTCCCGGCCTCCGTGGGCTCCGGCGCCGCTGAAGACGACATTCCGTTCTGAGCGGCGGACCAACAAAAGAGACTTATAGGTGATGCCAAGTGGCGAAGCAACGTAGACGGCCGGTTCGCCGGCGCGACAGGAAGGGCGGCCCGTCTTCGGGCCGGCGCAAGCCGTGCCCGTACTGCCGCGACAAGGTCGAGCAGGTTGACTACAAGGATGTCTCCGCCCTGCGGCGGTTCATCTCCGATCGCGGCAAGATCCGCTCGCGCCGGATCACCGGAGCGTGCCGTCGGCACCAGAGCCAGATCGCGCGCGCTGTAAAGCGTGCGCGTGAGGTGGCGCTGCTGCCGTACGTCGCCGAGGGCGGTAGCGATCACCGCGAGGGACGCGGCGGTCGTGACCGCGATCGCGACCGCGACCGGTAACCCAGGAGGTAGACATGCCACAGGCAATCCTGCTCGAGGACATCGAGTCGCTGGGCGAGAAGGGCGCGATCGTCGACGTCTCGTCCGGCTATCTGCGGAACTTCTTGCTTCCGCGCAAGCTGGCCGAGAGCGCGACCAAGGGATCGATCGAAGCTGCCTCTCAGCGTCGTGAGGCCGCTGAGCGCGCCGCGCGCGAGGCCATCGACCGCGCACGTGAGAACGCCGAATTGCTGGGCAAGACGGTGCTGACGATCCCTCAGCAGGCGGGCGACGACGGGCGCCTGTTCGGCTCCGTCACCGCGCAGGACATCGTCGATGCGATCCGCGACGCTCGCGGCATCCGGATCGACAAGCGCAAGGTCCAACTCGACGACCCGATCAAGAGCGTCGGCACGCATATGGTCACGGTCGAGGTCTCTGACGGGGTCACCGCCGCCGTCAAGACGATGGTCGTCGCCGCCTGACACCAGCGGCGATTCGAGCGCCTTGGCGATCGCCGCCAGGCGCGAGCAGGCTGTCTTGGAGAGCCCGCCTTCGGCGGGCTCTCTGCGTTCACGCGCCGCACGGCGGCCATGTCTAATCTGCGGCCCATGGCTGACGAGGTGACACAGGCCTGGCGTGAGAACGCCGGTGACTGGTTGGCTTGGGCGCGCACGCCCGGGCTCGACGTCGAGGAGCTGCGCGAGCCACGGCCGGAAGCCGACTGGCCGGCGCGACACCCGGAGATCGCCGACGCCTACACAACCCCGTTCTTCCTGCACATCCTCGCCCGGCTCCGCTGAGCGCTCGCCGTGCGGGCATCGATCGCGTCAGCCGGAACCTCGGAGCCATGGGGCACGGTCGTTTAGGCTTGATTCTGATGAGACGGATCGGGTTGATCGGTGGGATGAGCTGGCAGAGCTCGAGGCGCTACTACGAGCTGATCAACCAGCTGGTCACGGCACGACTCGGCGGCTTTCATTCAGCCGACTGCGTCATGGTCTCTGTCGACTTCGCGACGATCGAAGGCCAGCAGCAGCGGGGCGACTGGCACGGTGCCGGGCGCATCCTGGCCGCGGAGGCCGCCGTCCTGGAGGCCGCCGGAGCCGATTGTGTGTTGCTGTGCACCAACACCATGCACAAGGTCGCGGATCAGATCCGCGCGGCGATCTCTGTTCCGTTCATCGACCTGCTCGACGTGACCGCAGATGCGGTTGGGGCCGCTGGCTGTAGGCGTGTCGGCCTGGTGGGGACCCGTTACACGATGGAGGACCCCTTCTACGTCGAGCGCATGGCCCGGCTCGGCCTTGAGGTGGTCGTTCCTGATGACGATGATCGGCGGACCGTCAACGACGTGATCTACGGTGAGCTTGTGCTGGGGATCGTTCGCGAGGAATCGCGCGCGGCGTACCGGCAGGTGATCGAGCGCCTTTCCGGTCGGGGCGCTGAGGGTGTCATCCTCGGCTGCACAGAGGTCGAGCTTCTGATCGGCCCTTTCGACGCACCGGTGCCGGTCTTTCCGACGACTGCGCTCCACGCCCAGGCCGCGGTCGACTTCGCAGTGTCCTAGCGGGTCTCCCGGCTCACCAGCCGCCAAGGCAAAACCCGCTTGTAGCGAGATGGTCTCCGATCAGCCGCCTGACCCCGGCCTATCTTTGTCTGTCCGACCATGGCCACCGTCACCTCCAGCGCACCACCGCACAACCTCGTCGCCGAGAAGTCGGTGCTGGGCGCCGTGCTGCTCGACGAGCAGCATCTGCATGCGCTGCTGGTCGACGAGCAGCTGCGGCCAGAGCACTTCTACGTGCGCGAGCACGCGGCCGTGTTCGAGGCGATGCTGGAGCTCTACAACAACGACAAGAAGATCGACCACCTCACGGTCGCCGAGCAGCTGCGCGAGAACAACCGGCTCGATGAGATCGGCGGCTCCGACGTGGTCGAGGAGCTCGTCGGCCTGGGTGCCGGCCACCGGCCACGCCCGCGACTACGGCCGGATCGTGCGCGAGCAGGCGCAGATGCGAGCGCTGCTCGGCTGCCGACCCGGGAGATCCAGGCCGACGTGCTCAACCGGGTCGCGCCTCCGCGTGAGCTCGTCGAGCAGGCCGAGCGGGCGATGCTCGAGGTCGCACACGATGAGCGCCAGCAGGCGATCCGCTCGATCGCTGAGGTCCTGCACGAGGAGACCGACCGCCTTCACCACCGCTCGAACCAGAAGAGCCCGCTAACCGGGACGCCATCGGGCTTCCGCGACCTGGACGATCTCACCGGCGGCTTCCAGGCCGGCAACCTGATCGTGCTCGCGGCACGCCCATCGATGGGCAAGTCGGCGCTCGTCGCCAACATCGCCGAGAACGCCGCGCTGGCCGGCTTCCCGGTCGCGCTGTTCTCGCTGGAGATGTCGGAGTCCGAGCTGGCACAGCGCTTCGTCGCGTCCCAGGCCCGGGTCCCGGGCGAGGATCTGCGGCGCGGCAAGGTCGCCGAGTCGCGCTGGCCGAAGATCCTCGAGGCATCCGGCAAGCTCTCCGAGGCGCCCGCTCTACGTCGACGACTCGAGCGACACCGGCGTGCTCGAGGTCCGCGCCAAGTCACGCCGGCTGCATCACCAGCTCGAGAAGCGGGGCGGCCTCGGCCTGATCATCATCGACTACCTGCAGCTGATGCGCCACGAGGGCCGGGTCGAGAGCCGCGTCGAGCAGGTCGGCCAGGTCAGCCGCGGGCTCAAGAGCCTCGCGCGCGAGCTGAAGGTGCCGGTGATCGCGCTTTCGCAGCTCAGCCGCAACGTCGAGCAGCGCGCCGGCGACAAGAAGCCGATCCTCTCCGATCTACGCGAATCTGGCGCAATCGAGCAGGACGCGGACCTCGTGATGTTCATCTACCGCGAGGAGTACTACAACCGCGAGTCGACCCGTCCGGGTGAGGCCGACATCATCATCGCCAAGCACCGCAACGGGCCGGTCGGGGAGATCACGCTCACGTTCCAGAGCCAGTTCCCGAAGTTCATGAACTACGCGCCGCCGCAGTTCGCGCCATGACGATCGCGAGGCAACCCTGATGGCGACCTGCATCCTCGGCATCTGCGACGGCTCGGGCTTCCTCTACGACGAGGAGACCAACACCGCGCGCGACTGCCGCTGCCGTCCGCAGATCATCGCCCGCAACAAGGCGCGCAGCCTCTCTGCCGTGATCCCGGAGCGCTACAAGGACGTCGCCTTCGACCGCTTCCCGGTCACCGAGATCGACCCGAAGATCGTCGCGGCCACGAGGCGCTTCGTCGATCGCATCGACGCGAACCTCGACGCGGGACGCGGCCTGTGGTTCATGGGCCCGGTCGGCACCGGCAAGACGACGCTGGCGATGCTCGTCACCAAGGCCGCGCTCGAGGCCGGGCGCTCGGCCGCGCGCTACTCGCTGCCGGGCCTGCTCAGCCAGATTCGCAAGACCTTCGACACCGGTTCTCACAACGATCTGCTCGAGCGACTGACCGCCGTCGACCTGCTGCACATCGACGACATCGGCGCCGAGCAGACGACGCCCTGGGTGCTCGAGGAGCTCTACTCGATCATCAACGCGCGCTACGAGGAGCAACGCTCGATCGTGATCACCACCAACATCCTCGACCGCGAGACGCTCTGCCAGCAGATCACCGAGCGCACGGTCTCGCGCCTGACCGAGATGTGCGACGAGCTTCCGCTGCTGGGCCACGACCACCGCATGGATCTCCGGATCGCCTGACCGCTCGGTGGCTGCGGCTGGGCACGGCGCCTTCAGCCCGCGGAGCGTGACTGTGGCTGCCCCACTACACTGGAACAGAAATGCCTGGAATCGTGATCGTCGGGGCCCAGTGGGGCGACGAAGGCAAAGGGCAAGATCACCGACCTGCTCGCAGAGCAGGCGGACGCGGTCGTGCGCTTCCAGGGCGGCAACAACGCCGGCCACACGATCGTCCGCGACGGCGAGACCTGGAAGCTGCATCTGATGCCGTCGGGCATCCTGCACCCGGGCAAGCTGTGCGTGATCGGCAACGGGGTCGTGATCGACCCGAAGATCCTGACCGACGAGCTCGATGACCTGCGCCGCCGCAACGTCGACACCAGCGGGCTGCGGATCTCCGCCAACGCCCACCTGATCATGCCCTACCACATGCTCCTGGACCACGCCGGCGAGATCAAGCTCGGCAAGCTGCAGATCGGCACGACCCGGCGCGGCATCGGACCCTGCTACGCCGACAAGGCGGCCCGGCTCGGGATCCGCGTCCAGGATCTGCTCGACGAGAAGATCCTCAAGAAGAAGATCGTCGCCGCGATGGAGCCCAAGCGCCTGTCACTGCGAGAGTTCGCGCGCGACCCCCGCCTCGACCTGCAGGCGATGACCGACGAGTACCTCACCTACGGCCATCGCATCAAGCAGTACATCGCCGACACGAGCCGACTCGTGCTGGAGCGACTGGACGCGAACGAGCTGGTCGTGTTCGAGGGTGCCCAGGGCACGCTGCTGGACATCGACCACGGCACGTATCCGTTCGTGACCTCCTCGAACCCGATCGCCGGCTCGGCCACGATCGGCGCCGGCGTCGGACCCAAGGACATCGACGAGGTCTGGGGCATCACCAAGGCCTACAGCACCCGCGTCGGCGCTGGACCGTTCCCGACCGAGCTCGAGGGGCCGCTCGGCGACGAGCTACGCGAGCGCGGAGCCGAGTTCGGCACGACCACCGGGCGTGCGCGCCGAGTCGGCTGGCTGGACCTGGTGGCGCTGCGTTACGCGGCTCGGCTCAACTCGCTGACCGCGCTGGTGATCACCAAACTCGACGTGCTCTCCGGCCAGGACACGCTTTGTGTCTGCACCAGCTACCGCGGGCCGGATGGTCTCGAGGTCGACCACTTCCCCTACCACCAGACCGTCCTGCACCACTCGGTCGGCCAGTACGAGGAGCTGCCGGGTTGGAGAGAGGACATCACCGCGCTGCCGCAGCGAGGACGAGCTGCCCGAGAACGCCCGCAACTACCTGCAGTTCATCTCGGACTTCGTCAAGGTGCCCGTCGCGTTGATCAGCGTCGGCCCTGACCGCGACCAGGTGATCTGGACCAGGGCCGGCGAGGACATGTACGGCTCCGGCGCTCGCGCAGCTGCCTAGACCGGTGTCGCTGCCGATCTCCGGCAAGCGGCGGGGCTCTGAAGGGTGACCAGGATGGCGACGAGTACACAGAGAGAACTGGGGCAGGCGTTTCTGGCCCTGCACAGGCCGGGCGACCCGCTGCTGATGCCGAATCCCTGGGATGCCGGGTCGGCACGACTGCTGCAGTGGCTCGGCTTTCAGGCGCTCGCGACGACCAGCAGCGGCTCGGCCGCGGCCGTGGGCAGACTCGATGGTGAGTTGAGCGCGAGTGAGGCGCTGGCGCACGCAGCGACGTTGGTCTCGGCCACGGAGCTACCCGTGTCCGCGGACCTCGAGAACTGCTTCGCGGCGGCCGAGGACCTCGAAGGAGTCGCCCGCACCGCCAGCGGAGCAGTGGCCGCTGGCTTGGCCGGGTTTTCGATCGAGGACTACGGCGACGGGGTGGTCTACGACCATGCCCTTGCGGCCAGACGCGTCCAGGCCGCCGCTGCGGTCGCCCATGAGGCGGGGCTTGTGCTGACCGCGCGCGCCGAGAATCACCTGCATGGGGGCGATGATCTCGATGACACGATCGCGCGCTTACAGGCCTACCAGGAGGCCGGGGCGGACGTGCTCTACGCGCCAGGGGTCGTTACCGCGGAGCAGATCGGGAACCTGATCGCAGCGGTCGACCGGCCCGTCAACGTCCTGGCACGGCCCGGCATGCCGCCGGTCCCGGAACTGGCGGAGCTCGGCGTCAGCCGGATCTCCGTGGGCGGTGCGTTCGCGTTCGTCGCGATGGACGCGCTCGTGCAGGCCGCACGCGAGCTGCACGAACAGGGCACCTACGGCTTCATCGAACGCTCGGCCTCCGGCTCCGCGGCAGCGCGATCGGCGTTTGGCGATAGCTGAGCGAACGAATTGCCCAGTGGTCGCCGGATCCGCAGCCGTCAGCGCTTGCGGCCCGGAACCTCGGCGCTGAACGGCAGCGCCTCGAACAGCATCAGCGTCAGGCCGACGTCCAACGCCGCACCGGGATCTGCGGCCAATCGGCCGGCGGCCTCCTGCTCGATCTGCTCCACCTTCGCGAGCCACTTCTTCGACTCCTTCGCCAGCGCCTCCCAGCCGCTGCGATCGAGCTTCAGCGAGCTGGTCGAGATCTGAGCCTCGGCGGCATCGAAGCCGCCGGCCGCCGCCGAGCGCGTGGCGTAGTCGTTCGCCCTGGCGATCCGCGCGGTCAGCAGCCGCTGCTTGGAGATCGGGTCAAGCCCCTCCCAATCCTCATCGGTACTGCGCGGATGTTGCCTCGCCTTGTAGTAATGCTCGGTCGCGCCACGTCGCTGCCGGGTGCTGACGAGCGTCAGCAGTCCAAGGTCATAGAGCGTGCGCACGTGATAGGCGATCGTGCCCAGCGGCTGGTTCAGCTTGGAGGCCAGGATCACCGGACTTGCGGGTTCCTCGTCCAGCATCGCCAGCAGGCGGACCCGGATCGGATGTGAGATCGCACGCTGCCAGCGGGGATCCGCGACGTCTTTCACAGGCTTCGGGGAGGGCATGGCTGTGATGGTAGGAACCCCGCGGACCCTCACGGCAACCCAGGAGCTTCTGGCCCATCGCTCAGACCATGCAGCTGGAGCGCTCAGCCAGCACCACCGGTCGGCGCCGGCGTCAGCGCCAGCGCTCGAGCAGTTCGGTGTCGTCAACCTGCCGGAACGGCCGTGCTGGGATGCCCAGCACGGCGGTACGCGGTGGCACGTCCTGCGTGACCACTGCACCCGCGCCGACGAACGCCTCCTCGCCGATTTCAACTCCAGGCACCAGCACAACCCCGCCACCGACGCGGGCGGCGCGCCGCACCACAGGCGCGTTGAGCCGCTCGCCCTTTGGGTGGCGGCCCATCGTGTCGTCGTTGGTCATCAGCATGCCTGGCCCCAGGAAGACGTCATCCTCGACGAGTGCCCAGCTGGTCACATAGACGCACGTCTGGATCGAGACTCGATCACCGACGGTTGCGTTGAAATCGACGCACGACGAGCGCCCCACGACCGAGCGCTCGCCGACGCGAGAGCCCTCGCGCACCTGCGCCTGGTCGCCGATGATCGCGCCCGCGCCGACACTCGCGCCGGCATACACGACCGCGCCGCAACAGACGGTCACGCCGAGACCCAGCTCGAGATCGCTCAACTCGACAGCGGCGGCGCTCGAGCCGCGACGCAGGCGCGGCCGCTTTCCGAGCACCACCAGTTCCTCGATGACGGACCCGGCGCCGACTCGCACGCCTGCGTGTACGACGCTGCCCGCGCCGATCATGACCCCGTCCCCGATCACCGCGCCGCCTTCGACAACCGCCCCCGGCGCGATCGTCACATCTGCCCCTATCGTCGCGCCCCGATCGACGTGCGCGCCGGCGGCGACTCCCTCAGCCATCCTGCCTCACGGACGCCTCGAGCCCTGAAGTGATGTCTGCAGCTGTTCCAGCACACGCACCACCCGCAGGCCACTCTGCCCGTCTGAACGCGGCGCTCGGCCCTCAGCGATGCTGTCGATGAACTCCTGGCACTCGACCCGCAGAGGCTCGACTGCCGGCAACCTCGGCGAATAGATGTCGCCGTTGCGGGTCAGCCATTCGCCATACCCCAGTGGCGCTTCATCGAAGCCCTTGTCGTAGACGGTGATCTTGCCCTCGACCGCCATGTCGTCGAAGGTCGCCATCTTGTTCGCGCCGACGACCGTGAACCTCCGCTCCTTGTGCGGGTCGAGCCAGCTGAGGTGCAGGTGCGCCGCCAGACCGGAGGGGAACCGCAGGTAGCAGAACACAACGTCCTCCACTCCGGGGCGCACGTAGGACTCACCGTGGGCAACCGCCTCGACCGGCTCCTCGCCGGCCAGCGCGAGCACAACTGAGACGTCGTGGGCACCGAGCGACCAGAGCGCGTTCTCGTCAGCGCGCAGCTTGCCGAGGTTCAGGCGGTTGCCGTAGATGTAATAGATCTGGCCGAGCTCGCCGCTGTCAGCCAGAGCCTTCAGGGTGAGCACGCCCGGGTGGTATTCGAGCAGATGCCCAACCATCAGGATCTTCCCGGCTGTGGCGGCAGCCTCGACCGCACGCTCGGCGTCGGCCACCGACTGCGCGAGCGGCTTCTCCACGAAGCAATGCTTCCCCGCCTCGAGCACCTGCACGGCGAGGTCGGCATGGGTTGGGACCGGCGTCGCCAGCGCGATCGCATCCAGCTCGTGATCATCGAGCAGCTCGGCGAACTCAGCGGTCACCCTGGCGCCCGGGAACTGAAGCGCCGCACGGCTGCGGGCCTGCTCGGAGCCGTCGCAGACCCATCGCAGCTCACAGCCCGGGAGCGCGGCGAAGTTGCGGGCAAGGTTTGGACCCCAGTAGCCGAGCCCGGCCACGGCGATCCGGATCTTTTCGTCGGTCATCGGCACGCGAGTCTACGCAGCAAAAGCGCTGCTCAGCGCGGCGACCACGCGCTCGCCGGCATCCCCGTCGCCGTAAAGCGGCGGGCGGGCCCTGGGCACCGGTGCAGCGAGCGCTGCGCGAGCCGCCGCCAGGTCGAGGTCCACGAGCGTGTTCCAGCCGGCCTCGACCGTCTCGACCCACTCCGTGCCGGGCCGTAGCGTGATGCACGGCACCCCCGCCAGATAGGCCTCCTTCTGAAGCCCACCGGAGTCCGTCAGGACCGCGCGCGCGTTGCAGAGCAGTGCGGTCAGCTCGAGGTAGCCGAGCGGCTCGGTGAGCCGTACGCTCCGTTGCAGGCGCTCGAGCAATCCTGCCGCCTCCAGTCGCGCCCGGGTCCGCGGATGCAGGGGCAGGACGACCGGCGCATCAACCCCGACGAGCAGCTCGACGAGCGCCTGCAGTCGCTGCGGGTCATCGACGTTTCCGGCGCGATGCGCGGTTGCGAGCAGGTATTCGCCGGGCTCGAGGCCGTGCTGCGCCACCAGGTCGATGCGTCCGCGCGCCCGTGGCTGCAGTCCGAGCGCCACGTCCACCATCACGTCACCCACGAGCGCTATGGCGGGGCTGCTGGTCAGCGGACCAGCAGCCCCGGAGCGAGCTATGCCCTCGGCCTCCAGGTTCGAGACCGCGAGCTCACTTGAGCACAGCAGCAGCGAGCTCAGATGGTCGGTCAGGACACGATTGACCTCCTCCGGCATGTGCCTGTCGAAGGAGCGCATGCCGGCCTCGACGTGCGCCACCGGCAGTCCCTGTTGTGCGGCCGCCAGCGCTCCGGCAAGTGTCGAGTTGGTGTCGCCGTAGACCAGCACGCAGCCTGGTTTCGCGTCCGCGATCACCGGCTCCAGCGCCGCAAGCATGCGCGCGGTCTGCGAGGTGTTCGAGCCGCCGGTGACGGCGAGCTGCACGTCAGGTGCCGGCAGTCCGAGCTCGGCGAAGAACACCGCGGAGAGCTGATCGTCGAAGTGCTGCCCTGTGTGCACGAGCAACTCCCGGCCGCGGGCACGCAGGCGCGGCGAGACCGCCGCCGCCTTGATGAACTGCGGGCGGTTGCCGACGACCGTCAGAACATTCAGCGGCGCGTCCACGTCTCCGCGAGCCGGATGATCACCGCTGCCGACGCCGCCATGTCCTGCAGTGATGCCCATTCACGCACCGAGTGATACTCGTAACCGCCGTCGAAGATGTTCGGCGTCGGAAGGCCCATGGCGGACAGCCGCGACCCGTCCGTGCCACCGCGGATCGGATGGCGGATCGGCTCGACCCCCTCCGCACGGATCGCCTCGTCGGCGACGGCGACGACGTCGGGATCGCAAGCGATGTATTCGCGCATGTTCGGGTACTGGTCGATCACCTCGAGTTTCAGCTGCGCCCCCGGCGCCGCGCCAACGACCTCCTCCGCCACGCTGCGGACAATCCCGATATGTGATCGCAGCAGCTCTGAGTCGAAGTCCCGGACGATCAACCTGACCTCGGCGTGATCTGAGGTTCCATGCAGTGATACGGGGTGGATGAAGCCATCGCGCCCTGAGGTCGTCTCGGGTGTGAGGCGCTCGCTCGGCAGCGCCGCAACGAGCTTCGCCGCGAGCCGCAGCGCGCTCACCATCTTTCCGGTTGCGAACCCCGGGTGCACGGAGATCCCGTGGATGTTGATCCTGACCTCAGCCGCAGCAAACGTCTCGTCCTGCAACTCGCCGAGTGCCGATCCGTCGATTGTGTAGGCGCAGCGCGCGCCGAACCGCTCAATGTCGAACAGCGTCGCCCCGTGGCCAACCTCCTCGTCCGGCGTGAACGCAATCCGCAACGTCGGCCGCGGCAACTCCGGATGGGCGGCGAGGTGAGCGATTGCCGCCATGATCGCGGCAACGCCGGCCTTGTCGTCAGCGCCCAGCAGCGTGTCACCACTCGAGCTGACAATGTCATGCCCGACCCTGGCTGCCAGCGCGGGCATCGTCGCCGGGTCAAGACGGGTGCCACCGTTGGGAAGCTCGATCACACCGCCGTCGTAGTTGCGGTGGAGCAGCGGCTTGACGTCTGCACCGGGCGCGTCGGGGCTGGTGTCGACGTGCGCGATCAGCCCGATGACCGGCGCCTCCGGCACGGTTGCCGCAAGCGTCGCGTAGACGTAGCCGTGCTCGTCGAGCTCGGCGTCAGCGACGCCGATCACCTGCAGCTCCTTCACCAGCTCGCGCTGAAGCTCGAGCTGTCCGGGCGTGCTCGGCGAGCGCTCGCGATCGACCCTGGCCTGTGTGTCTATCTGGACGTAGCGCGTGAAACGCTCGAGCAGGTCGGCCGCAACGGCTTCCGCGAGCGGTGAGGTGAAAGCGGCCGGCACGGCGTCGATCTTGGCAGATCAACCACCGTGCAGCACGCGCCGCAGAGTCAGTCGACCGCCGGACTGATCAACGACCCGGACCGCGATCACGCCCGCGATCGTACCCTGCGTCTGCAGCTCCCCGGGCGCGAACACGATCCGCACGGGAGTGTGCGGAAGCTTCAGTTCGATCGTCAGCACACGCCCACGCAGCGTGGAGTGATGCGCAAGCGCCTGCCCGCCGCTGCTGAGCACTCCCACAACGCCTGGGGAGCCCCTCAGCGCAATCCGCTGGGGCAGCGTGATCTGTACCTCGCGCAGGCCCGGTTCGTAGTCGCCGGATCGCAGCATGAGGCTGAACCCCGGCCTGGTCGATCCGCCAGCGACCGCCGTCGTCACCTGTGGTCGACGCTCGACCGACCAGCTGAATTGCAGAGCTCCGTGCGCTCCTGACGGCGTCGATGCGGAAATCGTCACGCTGCGCACGCCGGCCCGTACTGCCCTGCCGCTGATCACACCTGTGCGTGCGTCCATGTGCAGGCCGACGGGCAGGCGGCTGGCACGGAACGCGATCGGCCCCGGTTGGCCGGCCGCCAGGGTTGCCCTCAGCCTGAATCGGACCTGCTGGCCGTAGAACGAGTAGGCCGCTCCCGGGTCGTCGATGTGAACGGCCTGCCGGCAGAGTGCCGGTATCAGCGCGGCGGCCTTGGGAGTGCCGAGCCCGCTCGCCATGTCGTAGCCGACGGTGGCCGGGTACAGACCTGAGGTGTTGCCGTCCGGCGTGAAGTCGTTGTTGCCGCTGGTTATGTCGTTGAAGTAGGTCGACTGAGATTCTCCGGCCAACTGGTAGAGCGCATCGTTCGCAAAGCCGATTGAGCTTCCGCGGCACGCCCGGTTGGCATCGGCCAGGGCAAACAACGCAGCCCACACGGGCGCTGCGCCGCTGGTGCCGCCTGTGCCCTGCCAACCCGACTCGCTACGTGAGGTGCTGTCGTTTCCGTTCCAGTAATCGAGGTAGGAGGTCATCGGGTCGGCATCGGCCGAGACGTCCGGCAGCTCGCGGCAGTAGCCACCGGTGGAAGCCGCGCAGGGCGTGCCAGAGGAGTCCGTGTTGACCACGCCAAGCGTGGAGCTCGCACTCGACTGGTACGTCGGCATAGCCCACAACGATGAGACGCCCCCGCCCCCGGCACCCTTCGAGACCCCGAACCGGCTGTAATCGATCTCAGGGTTGTCGTCGTTCCAGACCGTCTCGAGCGCCGGCGGTCCGATGGCACTCAGCGTCGTCCCGCCGACCGAGGTTGCGAACGGCTGGCTGCCGGGGTCGTCAACCTCCAGCGAGATGTTCATATTGCCCCCGGGTGGCGGGCTGTAGCAGTCCTGCGAGCCGGAATCGCCGGCGGCAGTGACGAACGTCTGGCCCTGGGTCGCGGCCTCCTCCAGCAGCGTGTCCTCAGCGCGTGCATCGGTGGCGCCCTCGAGGGTCTCACACTCTCCCCACGAGTTGGAGATCACCTGCGCCTGATCCTGGCTTACGATCGCCGCCAGTGTGTCGTAGGGACCGGTGCCAGGGCGGTCGGCGTTGTTGTTCGGGCCCTGGTAGACGATCAGGTTCGCCTTCGGTGCCAGTCCGATCAGCTGCTCGATGTCGAGCGCGGCCTCGCCTTCGCCATTGCCCTTTCCGGCGCCACCGTCGACCTTCACGTAGCTCACCTTGGCGCTGGTGCGGTAGCACCTCTGGTAGGCCGCGATGTCACTCGGCGCATTCGGCTCAAGTTCGTAGATCGCGACCGTAACGCCCTGGCCGAGATCACCTGATCGGTACACGCCGGAGAAGCCGTACGCGGTCGCGATCTGGTCGGCGGTTAGGGCGCCCTGCCCGAGCGCGATCTGCCTGGCGCTGACGCACGGCCTGGGCCCGCCGGTCACGACGTGCACCGAGCTGGTCCGCGTCCGGGTGGCAGCGCCGGCGTGACTGCGTTCGAGTCTCTGCATCCGCGCAAGGCTCGAAAGCCCCACGACCGCCTGCACCGCCGACGCGATGTCGGCGTCAACCGCGGGCGCCTGTGCGTTGTAGATCGCGTCGCGACCTCCGGGTAGGCGCACGCGCGCGAGCGTCACATCGAACGCGCGCTCAATCGCAGGGCCACTGGCATCGATCCCGATCGAAAGACCGTTGGTGCTGACGGCGCCCGGCCGCAGACCGTGTCGCCGCAGTGACGCCTCTACCTTGACAAGCGTCTTGCGGGCTGGGGCGAACTTGTCCCTGAATTCTGTCGGAGTTAGGTAGCGCCGGTAGTCCGGCGAGCTGACATCGCCGACGTCTCTGGCGTAGCTGTCGAGCGCAACCGGGTTGCGCGGCGCCAGCGCGACGGTGACGTGCATGGTCTTTACGGCCGCCAGCCCGGCAACCAGCGATGTGCCGGCCGGCAATTGCGGCGCGGAGCCGAGCCGGACCTGGCTGGCCAGCGCGGGGACGCTGGCCAACCCCAGGCAGATGACGGCTCCCGCGGCGATCCCTGCAGCTCTTGTCAAGCGCCGTACGAACACAGCCAGACGACGTTAGCGGGGCGTTGTAAGAAAGCCGGTTAGCTTTCCTGCAAGCCCGGCGTGGACTGCACGGGTCAGAGTCCCGCCGGGTGCAGAACCCTGTCGAAGGTTGCCAGATATGAGGCTGACGGCGTCGAGATCGCCTCGACGCCGGCTCCGCCGCCCCACTTGCCCTGCTCACCCCCGGACTCGTAGAACTGCCCGTTGATCTCGACGATCACGTGGCCTGCTTGGCCCGACTCATCGCGGTCGTAGATCGTCACGTACTGCCCGGGGCCGGATTCGATCCCCGCTGACGTCGGCAGCGTGGTCGTGTCCTGTGGCGTGCTGAGGTAGCCGCCCGCGTGCAGCACCGCGGAAACGAAACCCGAGCAGTCGTAGCCACTCTGCGGCCCCCAGCCGTCGTGACCTCCACCCCACACATACGGCTTGCCGACCAGTGCGTTGGCCTCCTCGGTCATCGCCTGGATCCGCGGGTCAGCCGTGCTGATGGCGGTGCCGCCGTCCGGTCCTGAGTCGCTCCCGCCCGCGGTCGAGTCGTTACCGGTCAGCGAGGAGAGCGCGGACAGGAGCTGGCTGTCGCCGTCGCCGAGCAGGTCGCTGCCGCTGGTCGTACCGGTGCTGCCGAGCAGGTCGCTGCCGCTGGTCGTACCGGTGCTGCCGAGCAGGTCGCTGCCGCTGCTCGTCCCGGTGCTGCCGAGCAGGTCACTCGAGTTATCGGTCCCGCCGAGCACGCTGCCGTCGGCCGTAGTGCTCGGATCTGTTGTGGAGACCGCCGCCGTTCCGTCGGCCGCCTGCGCCTCGGCCAGGGCCTCGGCGAACGACGTGCTGGAGCTTGCGTCGCTCGCGCTCGTCCCGGCTGCCGTGCTCGTCGCGTCGCCGGCGGCGGCGCTGGTCGTCTGCGTCAGGGCGGCGGCGTTGGTCGTCTGCATCAGGGCGGCCGGATCGGCCACTTCCTGCTCCCACTGCACGATCTGGTCGACCTGACCGATCGCGTCGGAAAAACTCATGCTCTAGATGATCGACGTCTGCATGGACGACCTTGAGGCCCAAGGCCGATTCTGGCCCGTCCGACCGACGCGGACTGGCGGTCCAACGTGACCTGACACAACCGCGCGGTAGGGTCCAGGCCATCGACCAGGAACCTGCACAGCCACCGGGCGTCACCGTGGGCGAGGATGGCGTCGCCCGCTGCGCCTGGGCAGATTCGGCGCCTGAGTACCGCGCCTACCACGATTCGGAGTGGGGTTTTCCGGTGTCAGATGACCGCCGGCTGTTCGAGAAGCTGAGCCTGGAGGGATTCCAGGCCGGCCTGTCCTGGTTGACGATCCTGCGTAAGCGCGAGGCCTTCCGCCATGCGTTCGCGAATTTCGACTTCGCAACAGTCGCCGGCTTCGGCACCGAAGATGTGGCTCGTCTGCTCAACGACGCCGGCATCGTCAGGCATCGCGGAAAGATCGAGGCTGTCATCAACAACGCCCAACGAGCCGTCGAGCTCGTCGACCGGGAGGGTTCGCTGGCCGCCTTCGTGTGGAGCTTCGAGCCCGCGCCCCGCCCGCAGGCGCTCGCGTCCGGCGACGTGCCGGCGGCCAGCGACGCCTCACGCGGACTTGCCCGAGAGCTCAAGCGCCGCGGCTGGCGGTTTGTCGGCCCGACAACTGTCTACGCCTTCATGCAGGCCATGGGCCTTGTCAACGACCATCTCAGCGGGTGCCATACCCGCGAACCGGCGGACGCCGCCCGGCAGCGGTTCACGCTGGCGCAATAGCAGCGTCCCGGACAACCGTTCTCACGCTGGCTGGACATTCAGGTCGTAGACATCGACGGTGCTGTGAGCGTTCTGAGCGAGGACCTTGAGCTCGACGGTATTGGTTGTGGCACCGGGCACGGTGACGTGGACTGCAACGCTCTTGATGCGCCCTCCTGTGGCGACGTCCATCTGAGCAGGCACGGTGTGCGTGGTCGTGTCCAGAACCTGCAGCTTCACGCCGCCGGCTGCTGCGATTCGGAAGCTGGCGAGGTATGTACCAGGGACTTCAGACCACGCGGCGCCTGACTCGACGAACCCGCGCGCGCCCGTGCTGGCAACGTGCCAGCTTGCGGGTGCGCCCACACGCACGAGCTTGCCGACCGCGCCAGGGAGCAGCCATCCAGGGGCCTCGCCGTTATCGGGAGCGGTGAAGGCGAACCATCTGGCACCGCGCTTGGGCGACACCTCGAACGCCCAGACTCCAGCCCGGTCGAGCCTCAGATGCGCGTCGGGGTCCTCCAGCAGCGCCTGGATATCGCCATCGGTCTGGGTCGGTGTCACCGACTCGATTCCGAGTCTGGGGGCCAGGATCACCCAGATGTGTCGCTCCTGCACCGGGACCGTGAGACCGGGGCCGGCGACGTACGGGTACACGGATGCGCGAGCGGCAAAGTCGCCGGCAACGCCCTGGGAGACGATGACCTCGTCGTCTGCCCCGATCATCGCGCTGACCCGGTTGAGCGCGGTGACCGCCGCCGCCGGGGCCGACCACCGGCGGATGTTCTTCGGCACCGTCGTGATCGCAGACGCGATCGTGTTGCATGCGAGCCCCGCCGCGACGAACATGACCAGCACCCGGACTGAGGTGCGCGGAGAACGCAGCAATGCAAGCAGGATCGCGATCGTCCCGACGGGAATCAGCGCGTAGGCGGCCACCGACTGGAAGCCGGGCGCGTGGATCTCCCAAACACCGCTCAGCTGAGCCTGAGCGAGCACGACGCCCGCGGGTATCAGCACGGGCAGCCAGAGCCAGCCGAAGATGCCCGCGGGCGAGATGTTCCTCCACGCATACGAACGGTTGTCCCAGAGTGTCGAGACAACCCTGCCCGGATGCGCGGCCACGTTGCTCGCGAGTGTCCTCACGGTCGGCAGTGCGTCCGGGTTCAGCGTGCGGGCGGGGTTCATCAGGTTCGCGTACACGACCCATACGCGAGTACCCGTCGTACCACCGATCGCGCCGAGCAGCACGTTCCAGCCAACGGCCGCCACGGTCATCAGCATCCCGGTCCGCAGCCACCGGCGACCGAGCGCCAGCGAACTGAGGCCAACCGCGGCCTGATAACCCGCACCCACATCGCCGCAGGCGAGACCTGCGATCAACCAGAGCCAAACGGTGCGGTGTCCGTAGTAGAGCGCACGGGCAGCCCCCAGCGCGGCAAACGCGGCAAACGCCTCAGTGTGAACGTCAAAGGAGTTGCCACCGATGAACCCAGGGTCGATTGCCAGCAGGACAGCGCCCACGGCGACGAGCGTCGCAACCGCCTTTTCGCGCTGTGCCGACACTGACGTTGCGGCGAGCTCGGTGATCCACCGGAACGCGACGACCTGCGCACCGAACACGGCGATGTCCTGAAGCCACTTGATCGTGACCGGGTGCGGCCAGATCAGCTGAAACAGCGAAAGCGGCCAGAAGATGAACTCGGAATGGTCCTGCCAGAAGTAGAGCTGGTGGCTGAAACTGGCAGCGCCGCCGACGGGCGCGCCGTTGACCCACCCCTGGATCGTGGAATGCGGGTCGAGCACACCATGGGCGATCTGACTCACCGCCTGCTCGACATTGGCGAAGTCCAGAGTGGCCCCAAAGTGCGAGACCTGAACCTGACTCCACCATCCCAGCGCGAGCAGCTGCAGGAACAGCAGCGCGTAGCCGAAGCGAGCCGCCCACCGCAGCGCCCGCGGCCACTCCGACGCCGCTGGCACCACCGTCGGGGTCCTGACGTTCCAGCGCTCGGCGGCCGCTCGCAATCTGGCACGCGCAGGCGCGGTTCTCGTCTGAGTTAGCAACTGGACACTGTCTGCGCTTCACCAAGAATGGCACGAGGGGTGATACCGATCCGCCCCCACGCGCGCAGTATCTCCCATCCAGGCGGCGCCTTGCAGATTCGGGTTCACGCACTGGAAGGGAAAGCGCATGCAGCAGCCTCGCCGTACACGCATAGCGCTTGCGCACGCAGGACAGGGACTTTCGCGTTCTGCCGCCTCAGCAGACGCTCGCCGCACAGTGCGAGGGAAGGGTTAGTTTGCCTCAGGCAATAAAACCCCTCCCTCGCGGCGTCGGTCGCTGGCGTAGGCGCTCGGAGATCATCAAGCGTTGGTGGCGACGCCGTCGATGCTCCCATGCTTCACCAAAGAGCCACGTCACGTGGGGCATCAGCTAACCGGAGATCTGCGCCGGGCGCGCGAGCTTGATGGGTATGAGTCGTCCTGGGCTGGTGGTTGTCGTCGCCCACAGCGTCCCAGGCGTTGCTGTCGCCAGGACGGCGTTGCTGTGGGGCGCGGCAAGCGTCTCTGTGGTGCCGTCGCGGCTGAGTCGCAGGACGCGTCCGTGCTTGAGGTCACCGAGGTACAGGCTGCCGCTCGTGACCACGGCGCCGCCGGTTGCCTGTAGCTGCCGCTGGTGCACGATTCGTCCTGCTACGGGATCGATCATCGTCACGACGGTGCTGGTCGGGTTGGTGGTGCCTGCAAGGACCTGGCCTATCGCCCAGATCAATCCGCCGCCGCTTCTGACCGTGTTGATGTCCACCACCTGGTCCTGCCAGCGGATCGGCCGGATAACGAGCCGGTGCCGGTTCGGCGCAACCGACCCGATGCCTCCCAGGTTCTCAGCGACCCAGGTTCCGTGGCCGTCGGTCGCAGTGCTGGTGGCCTCACTCGGCGAGGCGATCATCGCCACGAGCCTGCCGGTGCGGGCGTCGATCTCTGCCGTCCACCCGCGCGCGGTGGAGCTCCACACATCCCCGTTGCCGTACGAGATCCCGGACGGCAGGAATTTCCGGTCGCGCCTGACGACGTTCCGCAGATGGGTGACGATCGGCGCAGGGAGCTTCAATCTGAGCGCCGCCGTGGCACGTCCGTTGAGCGGATCTATGCGGCTGATCTCGCCGGACAGGAAGTGAGCGACCCAGAGGCTCCCCTCCCCGGACACGACGGAAGCAGCATCGCTCTGAGGGAGACGATCGATTACACGGTTCGTGGCTGGGTCGATCTCCACGAGCTGATCCCGGTCAGTGCCGGCGCCTGCGCAACTGCGCACGCATACCAAAGCCCAAACGTGATTCCCCATCGAGGTCGTGTCCACAACCAGGCCACCGAGCCCTACCGAGTCAACGCCTGATGAAACTGAGCTCACCGGTGCCGCAGGACCACCGGCGGTCGACCGTTGGGTCAGCAGCACGGCACCCGCAACCACCAGCAGCGTGAGGATCGCAACCAGGGTGCGGCGCCGCCGCCGACGCTGTCGCCCGCGGGCGTCCTTGATGACCGCCCACCGCGGGAGGTTCCCCAGCGCCGACGCGTCTCCGAACATGGCGCTACTATGAATAGCATCATGTTGGATGTCAAGGTCGATCGGGCGCAACCTTCGCCGCTGCACGATCAGGTGGCCGCTGAGATCCGCCGCGCGATCGCCGAAGGTGAAGCCGAGCCGGGCGAGCGTCTGCCGCCGGCGCGCGACATGGCCGCCGTGCTGCATGTGAACACCAACACGGTCCTCCGCGCGCTTCGCATCCTTCGCGACGAAGGACTGCTGGAATTCCGGCGTGGCCGCGGGGTCCATGTAGCCGGCACACCGGAACGTGGCGTGATGCTCGCCAAGGTCAGAGAGCTTGTTGACCTGGGCCGGCAACAGGGCTACCAAGCGGACGAGCTGATCGGCATGATCCAGCTGCTGACTCGGTAGGCGACCGGTTTCAGGATGCGGTCGCGTGGGCCCGGCGACGGTTGCTGGCCGTCCGGCCAGTGGTCCTCTAGGCTCCGGCGATGCTCCATCTATACGCACGCGAAAGATCAGGTCGGCCATCCCGTGTTCGCTGGGCACTCGAGGAAGCCGGGGCTGAATACGAACTGACGGTGATGACCATCGAGGAAGGCGGATCCGCTGAGCACCAGGCCCGCCATCCGTGGGGGCGGGTACCGGTCCTTCAAACCGACGACGGCAACCTGTGGGAGTCCGCAGCCCTATGCCTGCAGGTGGCTGATCTCTACCCGGACGCGCAGCTGATCCCGGCGGTCGGCACATATGAGCGCGGTCTCGTCTACCAATGGACGATCTTCGCGATGAGCGAACTCGAACCGGCGCTGCTGAGGCTCCGTCGAGCCCGAGCCGACGAACGCGACGAAACTGAGATCCGGAAAGCGCTCGACGCTCGCCGCGGTGCGGTTGCTGCGGCGCTCGGGAGCGCTGACTACCTCGTGGACGACCGCTTCACGGTCGCAGACATCGTCGTTGGTGGTGTCCTGGTCGTCGCCAGGAGACTCGACGTGCTCACGGAGAACTCGCTGCAGGAGTACTTGGACCGCCTCGAGCAGCGTCCAGCGCGTCAGCGGGCATACGCGTGAGGCGTCGTGGTTGCTCCGCCTTCACAGGTGCCACTGTCTGGCTGACGTGCAACCGGTGCTTGAGTCGTCACGAACGAATCATCTGTCAGGAGGCGCATGACCACCAACACACATACAGGTCGGGTTGCAGTCATCACCGGCGCCTCATCAGGCATCGGTGAAGCCGCGGCGCGGGCCCTGGCCGCCGACGGGCACAGGGTTGCGCTACTCGCCCGCCGCCTCGACCGCATCGAAGCACTCGCGGCCGAGCTGGGCGGGAACGCGATCGCAATCAAGGCAGACGTCACCGACCGTGGATCCCTGGTGGTCGCGGCTGAACGGGTGAGGAGCGAGCTCGGCAGCGCCGACATCCTGATCAACAACGCCGGGGTGATGCTGCTCGGGCCGTTCTCAGCCGGCCAGCACGATGACTACGCGCCGATGATCAAAACGAACCTGCTCGGCGCTATCACCGCGACAGAGGTGTTCCTCGATCAGCTGCGCGATGGCGGCGGCGATCTGATCAACATCTCCTCCGTTGCCGGACGCACAGCCCGCCCTGGGAACGCCGTATACGCAGCAACCAAATGGGGACTAAATGGATTTTCAGAGGCCTTGCGGCAGGAGCTGCAGCCCGGCGTCCGCGTAATTGTGATCGAGCCCGGCGCCGTCGCGACCGAGTTGACTGACCACATCACCCACGCCGACACCAAGGCCGGCGCGGAAAAGATGTACGAGCAGCTGGCAATCTCTGCCGAAGACATCGCTGAGGTCATCGCCTTCGCCGTCTCACGGCCGGCGAGCGTGTCACTCAACGAGATTCTGATCCGACCGACCAACCAGGCGCTCTGACAGTCATCCACCACCCGGACCAGCGGAGGCAGGCGAGACCATGTCCGTCTCTTTCACTGCGAAGCGTTCTGTCCGCGTCGTGACTCGCGAGGATTTCCACGGCCTCCGCGTGCTGTGGATCGCGAGTTATTCGCGGGCGAGCATCGCGGCGGCTTCGCGTTCGAGGTCGATGTACGCGTCGCCGCTGACGTCGATCGCGACGCGGTTTATGGTGCCTCCGGTGAACTCGTGCGGGTGGGGTCCCGGGTAATCATCGGTGACCGGCTCGCCAGCGTCGCGTCCCACACAGAGACCCTCACCGGCAATCGCGAATTTGCCGGGCTGGGTCTTGATCCGCGCCTCCCCAACCTTTGTTTCGCCGTGGTACAGACACAGGATCCCGGTCGAGACACCTGGGGGATCCTCGCCGTCCTTTACGAAGTTGGCCGCCAGGATCAGGTTCTTCCCGACCGGAACGTCTTCGCTGCCGACGATCTTCTGCTCAAAATGGCCGACCCAGTTGTAGACGTAGTGCAGACGATTGTTCTTGATGTAGAGCGCGTGCCCGCCGAATCGCGAGCCGTGCGCAAACAGGACACCCGCGGCACCGGGTGCGGGGATGTCGACGAGCGCGCCGATCCCGTAAGAGCGGTTCCGGGTGTTGACCGCCTGTGACTCTGGGACCTCCGCCAAACCCGGGTAGTAGACGTAGCGGTTCCGCGCCGGGCTCAGAACCGGTCGCGGAGTCGTGAGGATTTCGAGGGCTGACCGGTCATCGAGCGGGAACGCTCCGTTGCGGCCGGCTTCGGCATACCACAGACTGATCATCTCGCTGAGCCGTTCGGGTTCCTGATCAGCGAGGTTCTCCAGCTCGGCGCGGTCGACGTCGGTGTGGTAGAGCTCCCATCTGTCGCTGCCGAAGTGGCCCCAGCCGCTGATCGTGGGGTGTGCGGTGACCGCCTTCCAGCCGTCGTGCCAGATCGCCCGGGAACCGAGCATCGAGTAGAACTGCGTCGCTCGCGTGGTCGGAAGCGACCCCTGGTCGAAGCTGTAGCGCATAGTGACCCCGTCGAAGTCGCTCTGGACATGACCGCCGATGGTCTCAGGCGCCTCGACGCCCAGGCAATCGAGGATCGTCGGAACGAGATCGATCGCGTGGTGATACTGGTCGCGAATCTCACCCCTCGCCGCGATCCCTTTCGGCCACGAGACGATGCACGGGTCGCTTGTGCCGCCGTTGAACTCATAACGCTTCCACATCTTGAACGGCGTGTTGAACGCCATCGCCCAACCGTTCGGGTAATGGTTGTAGGTCTTCGTGCCTCCGAGATCGTCGAGCAGTGCCAGGTTCTGCTCCATCGAATCGGGGATGCCGTTCCCGATGTTGTTCTCGTTCACGGACCCGTTCGGGCCGCCCTCGCCACTCGCACCGTTGTCGGAGATCAACAGAATCAGTGTGTTGTCGAGCTGCTCGGTTTCCTCGAGATAGTCCAACAGCCGCCCGATCTGATCATCGGTATGTGCCATGAACCCGGCGTACACCTCCGCCATCCGAGAGAACAGCTGCTGCTCGTCCGCCGTCAACGAATCCCACGGCCTGGTCAGGTCCAGCGGCGGGAAGGGCTGCCCCTCCGGGCCGGTCTGGCCGGCGATCGGATTGATCGGCGGTAGTTCGGTGTCCGGGCGGACGATCCCCAGCTCCTGCTGGCGGGCCAGCGTCTGCTGGCGGATCTCCTCATAGCCCATGTCAAACAGACCCTTGAACTTGTCGCTCCATTCCTTTGACACGTGGTGTGGTGCGTGGCATGCGCCTGGCGCGAAATACAGGAAGAACGGCTTGTCCGGCGCGACGACCTTGGCGTCCTTGATGAACTCCAGCGCCTTGTCGGTCAGATCCTCGGTCAGGTGATAGCCCTGGGCCGGTGAGCGCGGCGGATCCACTGGATGGCTGTCGTAGACGAGGTCGGGATACCACTGGTTGGTCTCCGCGCCGAGGAACCCATAGAAGCGTTCAAACCCGCGCCCGGTCGGCCAGTTCCGCCGAGAGGACGCGAGGTTCATCTCCGACTCCGGGCACAGATGCCACTTCCCGACCATGTACGTATTCCAGCCCGCCTCCCCGAGGATCTCCTGGATCTGCCCGTTCTCCGGCGGGATCACCCCGCTCGCGCACGGAAACCCGATCGCTGCCTCAGTGATGCACGCCATCCCGTTGCGTGTGTGATTGCGTCCAGTCAGCAAGCACGAGCGCGTCGGCGAACACAACGCCGTCGTGTGCATCTGGGTGTAGCGCACGCCGTTGGCGACGATCCGATCGATGTTCGGTGTCGGAACCGGACCGCCATAGCTGCTGAGCACCGAAAAGCCCACGTCGTCCAACACGATGTACAGAACGTTCGGCGCTCCTTCGGGGGCCTTCGGCGCCTCGAACGGAGCCCAGTCCGGCACCGAATCACGAATATCAACATTGATCACACCGTTGAACCGCTCGCTCATCGCACCAACCTCGCATGTCTGCCGGAGGAAGAAGATCGCGCACCCTCGCGCGTGGTTCCACCATCACAAACGCCCGACGGTCGAGCATCATCCCGATCGGGTGATCACCCCTGCCTGGAGAGCCTCGTGGCTCACGTTGACGACCTCCATGCCAGCAGTACATACGGAGATATCCGCTCGACGCTGCAGCGTGCCATTCGTCGGCTCCCGTGGTTTGTGGGTAGGATCCGCGCCGATGTCGTCCGGTGCGAGAGGCTCTCGCAATCCGCGGTGACGAGCCGGCCCTGGCCGGAATCCAGGGTTACAAGAGGGGTGTTCATGGTTTTCGCTGCGTCGTACCCGTTCGGCGGGATCTTCTGGTCGATGTTGATCTTCTTCTTCTGGGTGATCTGGATCTGGCTGCTGTTCACGATCTTTGCTGACGTTTTCCGCCGCACCGACATCGGCGGGTGGTCGAAGGCACTGTGGTGCATATTCGTGATCATCCTCCCGTACCTCGGTGTCTTCATCTACATGATCGCCAACCACGACGGCATGACCGAGCGGCGAATGAGCGAGATGCAAGCCAGCCAGCAGCAGTTCGACGATCACGTCCGCGCGGCCGCTGGCAGCGGCGGTGCGGCACAGGAGATCGAGAGGGCCAAGGGACTGCTCGATAGCGGCACGATCACCGAGGCGGAGTTCGAGGCCATCAAAGCCAAAGCGCTCACGTAACAGACACCCGGCCAAAGCTGACCGATCATGGCTCGAGCGGCTCGTCAGTGCATGGCCGTGATCGCGTGACCGCCGCGCACCCATCACCATGAAGCTGCTCGTTCTTGGTGGTGGTCCTGCAGGGATCAGCGCGGCTCTGCACGCGCGCGAACTGGGCGCCCAGGTCGTGCTGGTTGAAGCCCAACAGGTCGGAGGAACCAGCCTCAACACCGGTCCAGCCCCGGTCCGCACGCTCGCCCGTACAGCCCGGCTGATACGGGACGCGAAGTCGTGGGAGCACCTCGGACTGCGCGGCACCAGTCCTCGGGTCGATATCGTCGCCGCCCTCGCAAGCGCGCAGCGCATCGCCGACTACATACATCACCAACGGCGGTTTGCTGATGCTCTGTCGCGCCAGGGGATCGATCTGATCGACGGTTGTGGTCCTGCCGTGTTCGTGGACTCGCATACGGTCGTGGTGCCAGACGGGCGCGAGTTCACGGGAGATGCAGTTGTGGTCGCCGTCGGCGGCCGCGCCGCACGGCTACCGATACCCGGCGCCGAACTCGCGCTCACCTACGCGGATTTGCGCGGCCTCACGACATTGCCGGCGTCCGCGGCCATCGTCGGGGCCGCCGACACGGGCTGCCAGCTCGCGTCGGTCCTGGCGGACTTCGGCGTCGAGACGACCCTCATCGAGGCGGGGTCACGGCTGGTGCCGAACGCCGACCAAGATCTGTCCGACGCGCTCGCCAGATCGTTTCGTGACCGCGGTATCGCCATCCGGACTTCGACTCTGGTCGAACGACTGCAAGCCGACGAACAAAGCGCGACCGTGTGCTTCCAATCCGAGGGAGCCCCTGGTCAACTCGATGTAGAGGCGGTCTTCTTTGCCGTCGGCTGGCCCGGCAACGCCGACCTGATTGGAGCGGCCGAGGTTGGGATCGACACCGAACACGGCTACGTCCTGGTCGATGAGTCGCTTCGCAGCAACGTCCCGCATGTTTTTGCCGCTGGGGACGCCAATGGGATCAGCATGCTTGTTCCCAGCGCCCGCCTTGGAGGTCGTATCGCCGCTGAAAACGCGGTGCTCGGCACAGCCACGCGCTTCACTTACGATCTGGTGCCGACCGGCAGTTTCACCGACCCCGAATACGGCGGCGTGGGCCTGACTGAAGCGCAGGCAAGAGAACGCTACGACTGCGAAGTGGCGACAGTCCGTTACGAGGACATGGTCCGACCCGTGATTGACGATCATCCGGATGGATTTTGCAAGCTCATAGTGGAGCGCGATCGACGCTACATCCTCGGCGCACACGTACTCGGTGAGTACTCCGCCGAGGTGATCCAGACGGCATCCGCCTGTATGGCGGCAAACCTCCGGATCGAACAGGTCGCCGAGCTACAGCCCGCGTTTCCGACGTTCACCGAGGGCATAACGCTTGCTGCGCAAACCATCGTCCGACAAATGGGTATCGCTCCGACCGCACCGACTTGGGGTGGACTGAGAAACGGATCCGGGGATGTCGGATCTCAGGCGACGTCGATGTAGATGACCTCGATTGCGTTGTTTCCGTAGCCGAGCCGGTTCCAGATCGGAACTTCGGGCTGCACGTTTCCTGCCGCGTCGGTCGCGCGTGCACGCAGTGTCTTCCGGCCACGTTCGTCCGGTTGCCATTCGAACGACCAGCTCTGCCACTGGTAGGGGCCCTTCGGGGTCTCCACGTGCGCCGGTAGCCAGTCGCCCTCCCCGGTCAGGCTGATGTCGACGTTGGTGACAGGCCCGGTGCCCGACCATGCCTTACCGCGAACTACGTATGTGGCACCAAGGCGCACCGCGGCGCCCCGTGACGGGTCTGTTATCCGCGCCCGTGGTCGCATCACTGTGACGCGCTCGGGGGCGCGATCTTGCCACTGGTACATGTAGTGGCCGGTCTCGAACTCGCCGAGGAAAGGGGCTGTCAGGATTTCGATGTGCTTAAGCCACTTGACGGATGCGACGCCGTACCAATGCGGGACGATCAGGCGGAAAGGTGATCCATGGTCGGGATTGAGCGGCTCCCCGTTCATCTCATAAGCGACCAGAATTTCGGCTGACGGGTCGGCGGCGTGAACCAGCGTCAGCGATCGCTCGAACGACAGGTCGGAGGCGTCGATGTTCTTGAGTACTGGGTTGAGGATGTATGAGCCGTGGTCAGCACCTGCGAACCGCACTTCGACGCCGGTTGGATGCGGCTTCGCGCGCTCGAGTATCTCGTGCAGGCGCGCGCCCTTCCATCGTGCTGTGGAGACTGCGTAGTCGCCCCAAGGTTCACCGGCTGGAAGCGGCCTCATCGCGAGTCGACCGTTCCCGGCGCATTCCAGCGTGACGACGCGCTCGACTGGTGGCAGTGCTCGGAGGTCGTCGAGCGTGAGCGAGAGGGGATGCTCGACCGCACCGTGGATCTCGAGCTTGCCGTCGTGATCGGGCACGGGAAAGTTACTGCGCACGTAGTGCAGCGGAGTCGGGGTAATGTCACCCTCGAGCGCCCGGGGCGGCGCCTCTGCGTTGAACGGCTCGGCATGGATCATCGTCAACGCTGCGCGCTGCCGTTCCAGGTCGTCGGCTACAGCCATCTCGTGAGCCTCCTCAAATCGAGTTCGTCGATTCAGTAGTCAGGGTCAGTAAAGGTTGGGTCACGGTTCTCGATGAATGCGCCGATTCCCTCAATCCGGTCCGGATGCACTGCAGACCGCCAGTGGGCTTCCATCATGATCGCGATCGCCTGTTCGGTCGGCTGTCCTTGCCCGAGCCGAACCGCCCGCTTGACGGCTTGAACCGCCGTCGGTGAGTTGCTCGCGATCTTCTCGGCGATCCGGTGCGCGGCCTCCATCAGTTCGGTTTGCGCATAGAGCTCGTTGACCATGCCCAGGCGATGCGCCTCCTGGGCGCTGATCGGGTCCCCTGTCATCAGCATCTGCAGCGCCCTGCCTGGTGGGAGGACACGCGGCAGGAACACTGGTGAGCCGCCGCCCGCGGCGAGCCCGATCATTGCCTCTGGCTGACCGAAGCTGGCGTTCTCGGAGGCGATGATGAAATCAGTGCTCTGCACGATCTCCGACCCGCCGCCGTATGCGACACCGTTGACCGCAGCGAAGATGGGCTTCCGCAGCTCACGCAGTGTGTACAGCGTCCGGTCGAAGTCCTGGCGCTGCCGAAGCCATTCCTCCTTGGTCATGTTCTTGCGCTGCCGGAGATCACTTCCGACGGAGAATGCACGGCTCCCAGCACCTGTGATGATCACGACCCGCACCGCTGCGCGGACGGCGATCGTTTCGAGGATTTCCGTGAGGATCGCGCCCATCTCCGTTGTGATGGCGTTGTCAGCGTGCGGCCTGTTCAGTGTTATCAGGGCGATCGAGTCGCCGGCCGCATACTCCAGGAGCACGGGGTTCTCAGGCTCGTTGCCTTCAGGCGGTGGCGGCCCGAAGTCGAGCGACTCCCACCTGTCGGTGCTGGTCGGGTTCGTGGCCATGCTGTCCTCCTGTCGGTCGGGATCGGTCACGGCTGAAGCTCCGCCAGCCAGCGCAGCGCGCGCAGCCCCGGGGCGAAACAGTATTCGCCGCCGCGGGTTACAACAAACGGCGGCAGGTCCTGCAGCCGTCGGCGGATCGGTCGCTGAGGCACCGTGAAGGTTCCTGTCCCGTCATTCGGACCGACCAGCGGGTCCTTCTCCAGTGGTGCCCCGATGAAGATGCCGTCGTTGAGCCACTGGGTCTTGACGAACTCGAATTGCCGCCCAAGGTGAGCGCCCGCAAACACGAAGACGATGCCGCGGTCGGCGCCGTCGTCTTCGAGCACGCCCTCGGGCAGTAGCGGGCCGTAGCTGGTCCCACGTCTGATCATGCGGTGCAGGCGGACGTCGACCGCGCCGTCGTCGTCGAACGCATCACGCGGATTGGCGCGGCGCGCGTGCGCACCG
This sequence comes from uncultured Actinomycetota bacterium, assembly GCA_963790635.1. GTDB lineage: Bacteria > Actinomycetota > Thermoleophilia > Solirubrobacterales > Solirubrobacteraceae > Palsa-465. Next base: position 905,397 of record CAWBPJ010000007.1, read on the forward strand.
AGCGGGCACTTCAGGCCACGGGGATCGTCACCGTAGAGAAAATCGTTATGCCGCTGCGGGTCTGAACCTAACGCCTCGTCGTCGTGCTCAGGCGAGACCGCGAGCGGAGCGCCGCTCTGCCAACGCCCGACCATCTTCGCGCCCAGGAGCGCGGCTTCTTCAGGGTTCGCGGTCTTTGCGTGAAGGTACTGACGGTATGCGGCAACGCGTGTGTGGAGCTTGCGAAAGACGATGTAGGTTCCGTTGCGGCCAAGGACGTCAGGCGTCGGCATCGGCGGCAGCTCGCCCGTCTCGTCGGCATATCCGAGGATGATCTCTCCGGGCTTGAGCGGGCGCTCCTGCGGATTCGAGAGCGGCCTGCCGCTGCCCTCGACCGCTGGCTGGCCGATCCCGTCCTTGAAGCCGAAGGACGTCCGGCCTGTAGGAAGTTGATAACAGTCCTGCCGCCAGATCAGCTCGACACCGTCAAGCTCTCGGTCGGCGCGGCGGGCCTTCTCGACCACGGCCTGAAGCCCCGCCGCGTCGGGCGAGAGAGCGGCCAATGCGATGTGAACGTCAGACGAGCCGAGCGGCTTCTCCCAGTGCTCTGGGCTGCTGTGACCCACATCTCCCAACTCTGCGGCGCGCGCGGCCATACCTTGACGAAACTCGGGCGCGAAGCTATCGAGCGAGGCCTGCGGCACCCCCAGTGCCTTGAGACCCTGATAGGTGAAGGCCGCCGTTACCCAAGCATCTCGATCCGGATGCCTGGACGGCCTACCGGTATCCACAAGGCCGTGCAGCCTCCGGACAAGCTCGCGACCAGCGGCCGCGTCATCGATACGCAGCAGCAGGTAGCTGCCCACGTACGGTGACGGGCGTTCGTGGAGCGCGCCGCTCTGGATGTCGTCGAGCTCGAGAGCGATGCCACCGGTCGCGGTCATGGCTGCGAGCTCGCCATCGGTCAGTGATGCTCGGGCGGCTCGGGCGGATTAGGGTTAGGCTCAGACAGGTACGGAAACCTGTTGGTGCCCGGTCGACTCGACCGGTCAACCCCGTCGCGGATCACGGGACCGTTGCCGGCATTGATCAGCTGCGTGAAGATCGTGTCCATCACGTCGTCGTTGAGTGTCCGTCCACCGCATGTGCGGTGGTCCTCGCCCCGGAGCGCAGCGAGCTCGACCTCCAGATACGACCCCTGTTCGACATATGGCTTGGACACGTCGACGACGAGATAATCAGCGAGGACCACCTCGGTCAGCGGATGACCGCCGCCCTCAGCCACCGGCCAGTCAGCCTTCCCGTCGAGGCCGTCCCAGAACGCGAGGTTGGCGTTCAGGCGAGCCCGATAGGCACCCAGATACCCGTCCGCCAGGTTAAACGCGTCCTCGCTGTTGTACAGGTCGCGGATCTCCAGGTCGCGGTTGACCGTGTCGAACTGTTTCGGCGCCAGCATCATGTTCTTCATCTCAGGACGGCCGACACGCTCGATCCGCACGTTGAACACGCCGCAGGTGAGCGTCTCGGCGACGACCGCCACGAGCTTCGCGCCGCCCAGGAGCGCGATGTCGAGCTCCACGACGAGGCTAAGCACGTTCTTGCCGTCCAGATAGATCGAGGACGGATCCGTCCACGCCATCTTCCCCGTGGCGATCGTCTTCAGCGCAGCGGGCGCGTCCATGATGAACGGATCCCAGCGCGCGCCGGCGAATGCCCGGACGCCCTGCCCCTCGCCGCCAGCCGGGTCGTTGACGCGGAACGTGACCGTCTCACCACCGGGCGTCGTGCAAGTGCCCTCCTGTTCAAAGGTCCGAGACCCGTCCGGGTGCGTGTGCGACGAGAACACGCAGTCGAACACGAACTCATCGTCGCCGGCGTTGAAGGGTGCTCCGCCGCCTGGCTCGCTCGGGGTGAGCGGCCGCAGTCTGAAACGGTAGATCAGGCCGTCAGAGAGTGCGTCCGACGTCTTTGCGAACGGGAGTGTGTTCATCACGAGCACGAGTCGGTCTGGCCGCTCCGGGCTCGGGAATGCGTACACATCGGTTATGTCGGCGATCGGATCCGACAGTGCCCGCGGACCTGAGATGTGATCGGACATGGTTAGTCCGCGGCCTCGTCGAGCAGTGGCTTGAGCGCCGGGTGCTTCAGCGCTTCAGCAGCATCCGGGTGGTCAAGTACCCGCTGGAACGCCGCATTGACGCGCTGAGCGTCGCGGATCTCCTTAACCGTGCCGGGGTAGTTGCGTGCATACGCTGCCGCCGTCTCCTCAGCATCAAGGATGAACGCTTTCAGCGCCGCCAGGTCCGGCAGCCCGTCATACCCCTCCGTGTGACGAAACACCGCGTCGAAAAGCCCAATCGTCGGCCCCGAAGTGAAGAAGTCCTCCATGTAAGCCTCCCACGAGCCGTCGAAGCTCGTGATGAAGGCCAAACGCGTGTCCTCGTCGAACAGCACGAACCGCGCCTCATGGATCGTCGAAACCGCCATCCCATAATCCCCCGGCCGGTAGCCCGGGGTGTTCTGCAGATCAGCCAGAGCGGTACGCAGCGCAGGGCCATTCCCCTGCTTGACCCGGAAGAACAGGCTGAACTCGCTCGTCGGTCCGACACTCACCCCTGGCCCGGATCCACCGCCTGCAGTTGTGGCCATTTCTCCCCCTTGCTAGGCGTCGACAAAGCCCACTCTTAGCCCAGGTCAACCCGGCCGCCAAGTGAGTGCACATGAACCTATCACCGCCGCTCCAGCCAGCGTGTGGCGTCGACACGCCCGTTCCGTGCAAGCGGGACGGCCCGTCAGGAGCTGATGCCGGGGCTTAGACGAAGTCGCCAGAGCACCGGACGTTCAAGCGTCACTGGGAGCGTCACGTACATCTGCATACGAACCGGCAGTTCCTCTCCTTGGAGTTCGAGATTTGGCTGTCGCTGAAACAAGCGAGCGGATCCTTGCTCAACCTGATCTGTGCAGCGAAGGATTCGGCGGACCACGCTCGCCTCGAATGGTTAGAGAGCGCGAAGGAACGCGTTGACGCTGCTCTCCGGATCTTGGCGCCAGGGCCGCAGTAGGCGCGCAGCGAGCAACTCGCTCCGGATCACCTATTTCCAGCTTCCGCGCGAGTCATAGAAGCCATATCCCGAATGCTCAGGGCGCACGGACCGACTCGACGTCACCGCACGCGGCGTCCCTCGGTGACTCTTCGCCCGACTGGGCTTGTTCGACGCCTGCCGGGCGCATCGAGATCCCTGCCGCCGAGCCGTTGTTCTCAACCATGCGGGCGAAGCGTGCAGGGAATGCGCCGAATGTCTGTCCCGTACACACGCCGGTGCCCCCGAACGCGTGACGCCATCCGCACCATCTGGCAGTGTTGAGCAATGGCCATGACCGACGAGGACGTGGCCCCCTAGCAGATCGTTGGATCGAGCCGCGAAGGAGGCGATCGTCGACCACCAGGTCGCTGACGCCTTTAAGGTAGGGGATGACGATCCGCGCGAAGTCGGGCTTATCCGTGAAGCGTTCCAGTACTACGAGAACCTCGGCTCCCGCGATTTGCGCGGGTTCTTCGGCCCGATGATGGAGAGTGACGATCACGCGTATCCGCCTCGCGTCGCCGTTGTCCGAGCTCTAAGACTCTCCCGGGCGATGAAGGACGAGGAAGTTGCCGCGAAGACGATTCCGGCGATCATGGGGCCGCGATCCAATCGCTCGACCGGGAGAAGCCCGAACCGGGTGTGGCGCTCGGGTCGATCGAGGCGCTCGTAGAAGACGGAAGGGACGAGGCCGATCAACTGCTCGAGCGCGCGCGATGCAAGCGGTCACTCCTGCGCGATTAGAGTCCCTACATGATGAGCGAGTCGAACCGGCCGTCGAAACGGGCGCAGGCGTGGGCTGAGCTAGTGGGTGAGGTCGGGGCCATTCTGCTTGGCGCTCTGATTGTCGCTTTGGGCTGGACAGACTTCGGTGTGGGGCTGATGGCTATCGGTGCTATCGGGTTCGTGATCACACTCGTGCGGTCATGGGGGGCGCTGGGCCGACCGGCGGATGAGTAGGGTTTACGGAGTTTCTCGCCTGCGCGAGCGTTCGCGAATGACCCCTGATGGGGTTCGGTAGCGGCGTGTGGGACTAGGTCGGTGTGATGTATCCGAGTTTCCAGGTGCAGTCGAAGTACGGCTCGAGTGGCCCGTGGAAGCGTGTGTAGGCGAACCAATGCTGGCAGGCCCGCTCGACCCTTCGAGCCAGCTGCCGTCAGCCTCTCTGAAACAGAACGCGGTCTCCACCTCGAAGGGCGGGCGGTCGTTCATGAGTTGCGCCACGATGGCCTTGTCGCCGCGAATGCCAATGGGCGACGACCTGCACGTACTTCGCTGGTGTCGAGCCGCGAGCCGCCTCCTCGGGTGTTGAGAACCCCGTCACGGCTTGAACTGTCGCATTTCGTAGCGTCGGCCCGGCGGACGCGATGCAATGCACTTTGGTCACGCATTGTCGTGGGGGCACCGGTGAGGGCACGCCACGCGCAACGGCGACGTCACTGGCATGCCTGTCCCGCACAACCAAGCCATTTCCGGATGGCTGCACGGGGTCGAATGGGCCGTGAAGGAATCGAACCTTCAACCTTGGGATTAAGAGTTGCTTATTTGCAGGGCATTTGTTGTCATTTCGGGCGGTTAGCGCAGGTTGGATCGGTTCGGTCGAGGTCAGAATTGCCGAGTTGGGGGACATATTTCGGGACACGGTTGTCGCCGCGTCAGGCGACTGGCTTCATGCGCGGTCGGACTTGGTCGGCGACTTCCTCGGGAGTGCTGCCGGAGCTGAAACTGATCATCCACGCCGCGAGCTCTTGATCGGTGGCCGACAGCTGGTAGCCGTTGAGCTCGAGGAACGTCAGCATCGCGATCAGGCCGGTCCGCTTGTTGCCGTCCACAAATGACTGGGTCTCGGCAATCCCGTGCGCTAGGACCGCCGCTTGGAGAGCCAGGTCGGCCTGCTCGTAGTGCGCGTAACTCGCCGGCCGCCCGAGTGCTCCCTGGAGCGCCTCCTGGCCACGAAGGTGATCGGCGGCTTGCTCCGTGGTCAGTCTGAAGATCGCCGCGTAGATCTCCAGCGCGTCGGCGAGGCTGAGATAGGCGAAGCCGTCGTCGGGCTCACGGCTCACTTCGACGAGTCAGCGTCTGCGTCGTGGTCGGCGAGGATCTGCAGCGCTTCGGCGCGCTCGCTGACCGTACGGGCCGCGATCTGACGCACCCGCTCGCGCACCTGCTCCGTCGGGAGGATGCGCAGCTCCCCATCTGGAAGCTCCTCCACCAGAACTGAGGTGCCCGGGACGTAGCCACTGGCCTCGAGCTCACGAGGCAGAGAAACAACGTTGCTATTGCCGACGCGTCGGACCTTGACGATCTTCATGAAGTCAGTATATACGGGGATATCCGATGCGACCGGGACGTTGCCGGCCCCGGCGTTCCGGCTCCGCTCCCGTCTACCCCTAGCACACCAGCGATTGCGTTCCACATCCCTCCGACCTTCTGATCCTCCTCACCCCCTTCCCCAGCAAAAGAGGTTCCCCAACCACTCTGGGATTGGGCTGGGATCAGATGACTAACACCCGACCGCTCCCACGCCACCGGTGCAACAAGGGTTTGTTGTTGACCCCGATCACACGAAGTGGGGGCGGGGTCAACAACAAACCCGCCCAAATGCAGCGGCAGCGATGGGCACGGCCGGCAGGCCAGTCGACACCATGTGTGAGTGTGCGAGCGACCTGGCGAGTCTCGACGACCAAGTCGGACTGCCGGCGCGCGGCGCTGGCCGACAGCTGTGGCTCACGGGAAGACTGTCGGTTCTAGCCCAAAGCAGCAGGGCGCCTCACGGCTCGTAGGAGCCATCTGGCGCGTGCACGCGCACCATGTGTGCGAAGTATTGGCCGTAAGCGCCACGACCCGCGAATGCAGACTCGGTGAGCTTGTCGCCCGGTGGCAGCGTCCAATACCGCTGTTTGAAGTCGTTCCCGATAGACGACCACTCCTGCTCATCGCCGCAGCAATACGGGAACATCGACGCCATCAGTCCCACCGTGAAGAGCAGCTCGGGATCTTCGCTCTGCTCTCCGCCGAGTTCGACCAAAGCTGCCTTGAAGACGTCACGCCAAGGAGCACCGGGGTTGTCTTCAGGTAACCCGGTCAAAAACGAGGGCTCGCTGCACGAATACCAAGCGAGAAACATCAGCCGTAAACACGTCTCACGGTCGCGGCTGCCGCGCTCAAACCGTTCTAGAAGAGCCTCGTAAGCCTGTCCAAGCGCCCGTTCGCCCCCGCTGACGTAGCGGTCCTCAATGCCAGTGATGTCATCGAGATCCATAAGCAAGAAATGGTACGCGAGGGCCGACACGCGTCCGGCTCGCGGGGCCTCCCGGTTCGATCGAGGACTAACAGCCTGGTCGATCTCGAAGCGTGGCTGGTTATCGCTCGTAGATATCGCGACGGTGCCCGAGCGTGACAATGACTACGAGAAGCACGTCATCTTCGATCGTGTAGATGATCCGATAGTCGCCTACGCGTACCCGCCATGCTGGACGGCCACGCAGGGGCCTGGAAGCTGGCGGGCGGGGATCCTCAGCAAGCAGCGCGATCGCAGCTTGTATTCGCCGGGCGACTTGTGGATCGAGTTTGCGTAGCGCTCGCGCCGCAGCGGGTCGCAGCTCGATCTTGTAACGGCTCACTCCCAGCCCAGGTCAGCCTTGGCTTGGTCCCAGGGAATGTTCGGACCTTCTTCGGCCATCGCGGCGTCAAAAGCCTCGGCATCCTCTGCATCCTCAAGCGCGGCCACAAGCCGGGCATAGTGCTCCGGGCTGATCAAGACTGCGGCGGCGCGCCCATAGCGCTCGAGAATCACGGGCTCGTCGCGGGCCTTGTCCACTGCATCCGGGAGGTTCTGACGAGCCGCACTTACGGTCATGGTTGTCATACCAGGTATTGTACAAACTAGAGTCTATCTTGTACAGCTTCGATGGCGAGCTGGGCCGAGAGCAGAGTGCCGCATCGATCGACGACCGGAAGGCCGGTGCGGTGCGGAAACCCGCTTACCGGATCTGCGTGATCAGCTTCGCCCGGACGGTGTGGCCGAGGCGGAGTGTGATCGAGTGCTTGATGCGCTGGCCATCGACGGTGGCTCCGATCAGGTAGCGGCCGGGGGTGGGAGTCATCAGCAGGAACGAGTCGCGCTTGTGCCCGGCAGCCGCGTACTCGGCGATCACTTGTCGCCCGTCGGGCCTTAAGAGCCCGATCGAGTGCACGGGTACGATCCGGCACCTGCCGGGTGAAAGTCCTCCGCACTGCTCGACGACAGCCTTGACCTTGGCGCACTTCGCGTTCGGCCAGCAATATGGCTGACTCGCTGGGGCGTGCGAAGTGCTGGCGCATCCGGAGATCGCAACGGACAACAGGACGACCACCAGACCGGCCGTGATGCTTGCTGTTCTGCACATCGGGTCCGCCGATCCTACGTTCGTGGTTGGCCGCTGTCACGCCCTGCCTCCCGCGGTGATCGATTACCAGCAGTCCGGTCGCCGCTGCGTGTAGCCCGGAGCATTCGTGAAGCCGCAGCGGTGCGCCGCTTCTGGTTTTGCGGCAATGCGCTCGTCCGATCGGGCGGTCACTTGACCTACATGATGACATGAGTCACACTAGCACCAATGGAATTACTCTCCGCCCTGTTTGGGGAGGCTTGGGATCATCGCCGTAGGCGACACCGCCTGATCGGCGCCAGCCTAATTCTGGCAGCGGCCGCAATCGCCGCCGGTCTGCTGATCGGAACCGCAGGCCGTGCTCCAGCCGGTACTCCTACGGCCCGGGCCTACCGGTTAGAACCAGCTTCGAACGTGTTGGCGTTCCACATGGTGAGTACGGCTCGCACCAGTCTCGAGCGGGGCGTCAGGACCGGCATCGTCATCGGGCTCAAGCGTCCGGCGTACTCAGTTGTCGCCATGGTGCAAGGCCAGTCAGCACAACTCCGGTCGCTCAGCTCACGTAACGGCGTGCTCACCGATATCGCGTTCGCCGGCAGCTTCTGGCCAGCGTCGCTGCGGGCCGTCACACAGGTAGGGCAGCATTCTGCGCACGTCGCCACCGTGAACCTCCTAATTCGGCTCCGGATTACCTACCGAGACGGCGATCAGGTCGCTACTAGCTACCGCCAGTCCATCGACGGCAGGTCGCTATGAACACGGTCGCCGGGCTCAAGATCGACACGACCAGCTCTGTGCCGCTTCACGAGCAAGTCGAGGCCGCGATCAGGCGTGCTATCGCTGAGGGCGAGGCCAGTCCGGGTGATCGGCTCCCGCCAGCACGTGACCTCGCGGCCGTCTTAGGCGTCAACGCCAACACTGTTCTGCGTGCACTTCGCACACTCCGAGATGAAGGCCTATTGGAATTCCGACGCGGACGAGGCGTAACGGTCTGCACCGACGCGCAAGACACGATCGACCTCATCCTCAGGGCGCGCGAACTACTCACCGTAGGGCGACGCCTCGGCTACCAGCCCGCCGAACTCGCCAAACTCATCACAACGCTCTAGGCGATTCCCAGCGCTCCGTCGCCGATGCAGTCGTCCGGGGAAGCAATGCGAGCGCCACATTTGTGGCGGGTACCCGGCGATACCGCGCTTGCTAGCGATCACTCTCGGTGGCTTCGAACAACACCTGTGCGCGAGCCGCGGCGTCAAGCACCGACTGTGCATCGATCTCCGCCCGCGACTCGGCGAGACCCAACGCGGGCCACTCACACACGAACGTGAGTGGGCCTGGAGGCGGTAGCGGCCAGAGTGAAAACCCTTGGAACCAGCTCGTCCCGCCACCGATGCTGCCCCCGCCGCTACGGCCACCAGGCCAGAGCACCGGCCCGGCGAGTTCGTCACTTAGGGCTGAGCGACCGACGTTGACGGCGGTGCGACCGTCTGAGAACTCCACAGCGAGCTGGAGGCTCTCTAATACCGACCTTAGGCGGGCTCCAGGCCTGTGGTCCAGCGATCCCGCCCGGCCAGGACCTAGTGGGGGACGAGGTCCACGGAACGTCAGGAAGCCACTCGCGGCTCGCCGTGATCATGCGAACCGTGAACTCCACACGTGACGGGTAAGCCTCAAGCGACCCTATGTATACGGCCGTACGTGCGTCACGGCCCAAGATCATCTCCACGGAGATCACTCCAGGCAAGACGCCTTGCGGATCTCCCATCCACGGTGGGAACGGAGACCGCTGTGGTGGAGGACCGTCAGAACGACGCGGAGGTTCGGGTAAATCGCTCACGTTGCGCACGCTACCAACGGCCCGGCCCACGATTGGTTTTGTCGCAAAGCAGGCGTCTGGCTAGCGTCGGCCGAGAGTTGTGGATTGATCGGTGCAGCAGGAGCCGACGCTGCTCGGCGCGGGCCAAAGCCGCTATGGCCGGGACTGCCTGTACCGGGTGACCAGCGCGACCAGCCAGTGGAGTCCGAAGCTCAGCGAGGCGACGATCAGAACTCCGGCCAGTGCCAGCGGGCCGGTGAAGGCAAGTCCGAGCATCACGAGCACGCAGAGCAGTACCGTGACCGCCAGCCAAATGGTTTCAAACCGGTCACTCATGGGCCTGCGTGGAGTCTATGCCCCCAACGGTGGACTGCCGCCTTGATCGACTTCGGGCAGCCGGTGCTAGCCCGTTGCATGGGCGAGCCGGGAGCGCGGGGAGGCTTCCGGCTTGGCGCCAGAGCAGAAGCGTAAGCGCTCCCTGGCTGGCTGCGACGGAGCTATGGGGCGGAAGCCGACCCTACGATCATCTTGAGGGTTGCGATGACGTGAGGCAGGGCAGGTCCGGGCTGAGGCGCTCGTATGACATGGGTCTTGCCGCGGCTGGTTTCGTGGATCGTCGGTGCCCAGGCGTGGACTGTGATGGCGTACTCCCCGCCGCGGGATGTGAACAAAAAGACGAGATGACCGGCGAGCTCGCCGCCATCACCGGTGGGTTCGAGTATCAGCTCGCCACGGTGCCCATACCATCGCACCCAGCCCAGCGACACGGCATGGGCTCTGCTGGGGTCGAGTAGCGCATCGGTCGGGTTGCGCACCTTTGGGTTCCCCGCAAAGTTCAGGCCGACGAGTGCCAGCGAGTCCGCGCCGACGCCGGTCTGGACGAGGACGTGTACGAAGTACGGGGGCGGGTACACGGGCGCGTAAGAGGGCGTGAACCACCGTCTGCCGTCCCACGCCGTTACAGTTTGCGTGGGCCCCGGTGAACCCGGTAGCGCAAACACCTCGTAGCTCCACGCGGGCAGCTTGCACCGCCTGCTGGCGAGCGAGACGTGGCCTCCGTTGGCACACCCAGCCACCACATAGTCTCGAGCTTGATTGCGTGAGGCTGGCACCCGGCGCGGGCAGACGGGACGCAGCAGCTTCGACTTGCGGCACTGCGCAAGCGCCGCGCTCACCTCGCCCGATCCGACTGACCGCCGGAGGCCCACGACACATCTCTCAAACCACTCCGCAATACCGAGATAAAAACTGCGCATCCTCACACTGCAGAAGGGTGCAAAGCGCGCGATCGCTTCCGCACTTGAGGCACGTCCGGCTCGGTGATCGCCTTGGCGCGACGCAGGAGCCGACCACCGGACCGGCCTCTGGCACGATCGCTCGGCCACGAAGCGGAAGCCTTGCGCTGCTTCGGCTTCGTGCATGGATCGGGCTAGCACCGGCTGCCCCTCGTCGATCAGAGGGGAAGGCGGGACTCTCGAGGATTGACTGCTGCTTTTGCGATGGGCGGTCGTTGGACATGTGTGTTGGCGGCCGTAAGTGCTACGCTGTCGCACGTGGAGATTGGTGTTCGTGACTTGCGCAACCGGACCGGTCAAGTGATCGACGCTGTGCAGGCTGGTGAGCGAGTCACGCTGACTGTGCGCGGCGAGCCCGTCGCCGACATCGTGCCCCACGGCCGCCGAGCTAGGTGGCTCGTGGGCGAAAATCTTCGCGAGCAACTGCGAGATCGTGGCGCCGACCCTGAGCTGACCAGAGATCTCGACGAACTTGCCGGCCAGACCCTCGACGAGCTGTGACTGAGTCCGGGCCCGGGCTGCTCGACACCTCCGTTTTCATTGCTCGCGAAACCGGTCGGCCGCTTGGAGAGCTGCCCAGCCGCGTAACCGTGTCGGTCATAACGATCGGTGAGCTTCAACTCGGCGTCCTCCATGCCGCTGACGGCGAGAGTCGGTCACGCCGGGCGGACACACTGGCGCTTGCGCGGACGGCCGACCCGATTCCGATCAGCGAGGCCACCATGGTCGGTTGGGCGCGACTAGTCGCAGACTGTAGGGCTGCGGGAATCCATCGGACGGTCAGGCTCACTGACGCCCTGATCGCGGCGACAGCAGTCGAGCACGGCCTCGCAGTAGTTACGCAGGACGACGACTACGACACCATCGCCGAGGTTCATCCAGGCCTCAGGGTAATCAAGGTCTGACGGCCACCCGTTGGGCACCTCCCTTTCGATCAAGGCGACACTCTCGCGCTGTTAGATCAGCGAGACTGAAGCTCCGACGCGAGCCTTTGACTCAGTGACTGATCGTTGGCGATTGCGTGGCGTGCTTCGTACAGCGCACGGGGTAAATCGTCCCGCAGCGCCGCTTCCACGGCACTCGCTGCTCGTGCCTTCTCGAAGGCGCTTCGGTATGCCTGCCCTCCGGATAGGTTCCCGGCGGCTTCGTCCTGGTCCCGCAAGTCGTAACCGACCTGGTCATATTGCTCAGCGATTAGTCGCGCTTGATTAGCCGCCATCTCGCTGGGCTGTCCCGATTGCAGGGCGTGGATTGCAGGGTCCAACGCGTCATCGTTGGCCGAGTCGCCGACAAACGCGGTCCGTACCGAGAACTCGACCACTGCTGATACGACGTCGCGAGCGTCTACAGCCCCAGCCAGCGAGAGGCCACGTCGAACGTCGTCCCAAATCGGCTCAGGCCATGAGGTCCGTGGCATCAACACACTCAGACGACGGAGCCTTGGCGGCCCGCCGCCATGCCGCTCGCTGTGTGGGAAGTCACATAGCCACTCAATTGCCGTGACAGGGCAGCGGTAAAGAATCTCCCACTGGACCTTATCGACCTCGATCTCCTCAAGATGCTCGCGGACGTAATCCTGCGCCGCCGCGCCGTCCAACTCTTCGACGTCGGGACATCTGCACTCCATGCCCGGCATCGTCGCACCTTGCCTCCCGCTATGGGCTAGAACCAGAAGGCAGCGGCTGGCCGCACGAGCCCCCGTGCACGTCTCGCCCGTCGGATCTCGAGCGGCGCACCCCCAACCAACTCCGCTGTGTCGGCGCCCCGAAATCGGATCGGACGTTCGGCGCTCAGCCAGCCAGCCGAGCTTGCTTGGAAGAGCGCCCCGGCATAGACGTGGCTGCTGTCGCGCGATGGAAACCGCTGCGCTCCCGCTGTGGATCTCGCTGGCGCTCGATCAGGTTGACGCGACGGTTATGGCCATCGTCAGAGGGAGCATGACGAGCGTGCCCACAGCCGTCCCGTTCAGCACCTTCCAAGAGACAACACACACTGTACGCACAGGGTGCTTACGTCCCCAAGCGTCCCAAGACGTCCCTGCGCTCGGAGTCGCTTGAACAGCGGTGTCTCTGTGGAACCGGAGCGCCGCTTGGAGGCTGCGACGCAACGCCGCTCAGTCGCTGGCCTCCGACGCCAACTCGTCCCTATACGTCCCAAGTCGTCCCAAGTCGTCCCGCACGGCAAAGGCCCTCGCGACCAGGGCGGCGTCCTCCTTCCGCGGGACGTAGTGCAGGTAGCGCATGGTGGTCTGGACGTCGGCGTGGCCCATCCACTCCTGGACGCGGCGGATGTCGGCCTCGGCGATCATGCGCGTCCCGAAGGTGTGGCGTAGGTCGTGAAAGCGAAGTGGACGCAGCGACGCAGCCGCCAGCGCCGACTTGTAGCGACGGCGCAGCGCTGAGCCGTCCAGATGGCCGCCGGTTTCGCCGACGAACACCAGGTCGTCGTCGCCGACCCAATCCGGCCGCTTGCCGCTCGCGGCGAGCGCGGAGGCGACGTCGGGCGCCATCGGCACCGCCCGGACCTTGCCGGACTTCGGAGTCGTGAGCACTCCGGCGGCATAGCTCGCCCGTACGCGGACCACCGAACCACCGAAGTCGACGTCCCGCCAGCACAGCGCCAGCAGCTCCCCCATCCGCATCCCGGTGAACGCAGCGGTGAGATAGATCGCGGCGTCCTGCTCGCTCGCGGCCGCCCGCACCAGCGCCCAGACCTCCTCGGGTGAGAACACGTCGATGTCACCGCTGCGGCGCTGAGGGAACTTCTCGACCTCAGCTGCGGCGTTCTGCCGCAGGCCGTAGACCTTCCGCGCGCGCCTGAGGATTCCGTGAAGCTGGATCAGCAGCTTGTTGCGCAGCCGCACCGACCCCTCGAGACCGGCGAGCCATCGCTCGATCACCTCCGTCGTCAGGTCCTCGACGGCCATCGAGCCGAACGCCGGCAGCAGGTGCGCGTTCAACGCCGACCGGTAGCCCTGAAGCGTCGACGGCTTGCGGCCGCGGTCGCGCTCGATGTAGCGAAGCCACTCGGCGGCGGCATCCGCGAACGTCGCCCCAGTCCGGACCATGCCGGGCAGCGTTCCGTGCCGGGCCTGGTCCATCACGTCACGCAACCAGTCCTCCGCGAGCCGCTTTGTGAAGTAACCGGCCGGCGGCCGCCCGCGCTCGCTCCACGCGGGCCCGATCTTCTTCTGGACCTGGCGCCCGTCGGGCAACCGGTATTTGGCGTACCAGACCGGCCCACGGGCGCGGTCAACCCGGAAGACATGTCCCGTTGGGGGCCTGAAGACGGTCATCAGGAGCGGCATCCTACGCCGATCCGGGGACATATTGGGGACATATTCGACAAATCGACGAGTCCCAGAAGCAAAAAAGCCCCGATCGACGGGGCTGTCTGAGTGGGCCGTGAAGGAATCGAACCTTCAACCTTGGGATTAAGAGTCCCCTGCTCTGCCAATTGAGCTAACGGCCCGAGGAAAACGATCTTAGCGGGCGTTCTGCCAACCCCGCGCTCCGAAACAGCGCCGCGCGCGGCGCCGCGGGACGCGCGCTAGCAGTTCTCGAGCACGCTCGTCTTGGCCGTGCTCGTGGACGTGCTCGCGCTCTTGAAACTCGATTTCAGCGTCAGGCGCTGAAGCTCGGGGACGAGCGCGACCGCGCGCGCGGCGGCCAGGTCTCCCTTGGCTTGTCAGCCCGGCCGCGTAGGAGGTGAACGCCAGGCAGGTGTATGCCTTTGCCGAGGGCGTCGCGGACTCGTCCTGGGCCACGTACTCCCAGGCCACGGCCGCGTTCGTCCACTGCCCGAGGCTCTGGTAGATCTCGGCGCCGAGGTTTCCCATCTGGGCGGAGGGCGTGCCGGCCAGCTTGCGGTACTGCTCCCAGGCCTTTGCAGCGAGCCGGAGCTGAGCCTTGCCGGCGGCGGTGTAGGTCTCGGTGCTGCTGTCGTAGTTGTTGCCGCTGCCGGCGGCGCTCCAGTACGCGCTCACCAATCCCGACCATGCCTGAGCAGAGTGCTGATTGTTCTTGACCTTTTTGAGCGCCTGGTGGATCTCCTGCTTGATCGCGTCGCTCTGACCACTGCTCGATCCATTGTTGGTGAAGGCGTTGAGCAGGCCGCCCTGGTTTGACCCGGTGCCGACACCGACCAGGACAAGCCCGGCGACCATCACGAGCGCAAGGAAGAGATAGATGATGCGGACCATCGTGCGACGGCCACGGCTGCGGAGATCAAAGAGCATGGACTTGGGGGCTGCGTGTGGTGGTGGCTAGCGCGCGCTGGGATCGCCGGCGTTGGCGGCCTGCTCGGCTTCGGCGCGGGCGCGCCGTTGATTGCGATATTCGACCCATTTCAGCAGGAAAATACTGGCGATATACAGTCCGACGAGCGGGAGCATCTCCATCGTCATCGTGACTGGATCCACCCCCGGCAGCGCGGCGACTATCACCGCGATCAGGACCGTAGCGTAGCGCCAGTTCACAGTCAGAGTCCGCGAGCTGATGATCCCCACCTTCTGCAAGCCGACCGCTAACAGTGGGACTTGGAACGCTAGCCCGATCCCCATCATCAGGATGATCTCGAACCGGTACAGCGACTTGGCCTGGACCAGGTTCAGAAACTGATCGGCGTTGTAGCCCTGAAGGAAGTGGATCGCCGGCGGCAGCACCAGGAAATACGTGAACACGGCGCCCATCAGAAACAGCACCGGCGCCGCGACCGCCGCCGGTACGGCCACGCGTCGCTCCTCCCCGCTGAGGGCGGGGAACACGAACGCGTACAGCTGATACAGCACCAACGGCAGCGTGATCATCAGTGCGAAGTACGCGGATACGAGCACCGTCGTCATGAACGCCTCGCCGACGCCAATCGCCAGCGGCCTGGGCTGTGCCGCCGCCCCCGACGCCAACTTCGCGAGCTTCCGCTCGTCGGCAGCCAGCGCACTGTAATACGAGCGTTCAGATCTCGGCGTCGAACTGCTGGTCGCAAGCGCGTCGTACTGCTTCTGCTCGTCCGAATGGATACGTCCCTGCTCGTTCGCATTCTTCTGCTGCACCCCCAGCGCCGTCTTGGCGGTGGGCGGCAACGGCCGGTTCAGCACGCTCAGCAGCGCATGGTTCTGCCAGAAGCAGGCGCAGAAGACGAGCAGGAGCGCAACACCGCAGACGATGATCCGCGTCCGCAGCTCGTCGAGGTGGTCGATGATGCTCAGCCGGTCCTCATGGCCGATCGGCCGCAGCTTCATGGACTGAGGGTGCTACGCGTTCGTGTGCTCGGAAGTGGTGCTCGTGGACGCGGTCTCGGAAGCGCCAGCCGGGATTTCCGTCTTCTCATCCCCCGACTTCTCAGCCGAGCTGGTGCTCTCTGTGATCCCGCCCTTGAACTCCCGGATGCTCTCTCCGATCGAACGGCTCAGCGCCGGCA
This sequence comes from uncultured Actinomycetota bacterium, assembly GCA_963790635.1. GTDB lineage: Bacteria > Actinomycetota > Thermoleophilia > Solirubrobacterales > Solirubrobacteraceae > Palsa-465. The sequence continues at coordinate 921,355 of CAWBPJ010000007.1, forward strand.
GGCGCTTTGGGCCGAAGAACAGGAGGACGATCACCAGGATGACCAAGGCGTCCTTCCAGGGACTTGCCAACATGCCGACTTTCCTTACCGATTGCCGAGCATCCAAGGTTAGCGTCCAACCGCACGGGAATTCCTCAAGCGCTCCGCAAGACCCGCCGATAGGACCGGTGTCAGGAGTTTCTTGCATGAGCGATAGTCCGAACGAGAACCAGACGGTCCGGCGGATCGTGCTGCCCAGCGGGCGCACGATCGAGGTGATCCGCTACCACGACGCCCAGGCTGAGGACCGCGAGCTGCACGTCTGCCCCGGATGCCAGTCCGAGCTCGTGCAGCCTCTGGCGTGGGGCGAGACGGTCGAGGGGCGCTGGGATCTGCTGCTCGACTGCCCCAACTGCGACTGGACCGATTCGGGCACATTCACGCGACTGCAGGTCGAACAGCTCGAGGACCGTCTCGATGAGGGCCTGGCCGCGATGATCGCTGACCTTCAACGGCTCACGCAGGCGAACATGACGGCCGACGTCGAGCGCTTCGTATCAGCGCTGGACACCGGGCTGATCCTCCCCGAGGACTTCTAGCCCCCGGGCCCAGATCCGCCGCGATCAGCTGTAACGCTCAACCACGCCGTCGGCTACAAGCTCCAGCGCCGCGCGCTGTGCTTCCGGCAGGCCCAGCGGAAGCCCGATCTTGGCATCCGCCACCAACTCCAGCGCGTGCTCGCGCGCGAACTCGAGCGCCCCGGATGCCTCAATCCGGTCACACACCGCCGCGGCCTGGTCGGGACCGTCCAGTGCACGCAGGTCGAGTCCGGTCAGCCCGGGATCCCGCTTGCGGGCCTCGATCAGCGGCAGCGTCACGGTGCCGTCCAGCAGGTCTGCACCGCGCGGCTTGCCGGTGCGTTCAGGCGGACCCGTGACGTCAAGCACGTCGTCGAGCAGCTGGAACGCGACACCGATCCGCTCCCCGAACATCCCCAGCCCCTCGACCGCGGCACCGCCGGCAGGTACGCCACCGGCAAGCGCACCGAGTTCGCAGGCGGCACGGAACAGGACACCCGTTTTCAGCCGGCAGCGCTCCAGATAGCGCTCCTGCACCACGCTGACGTCCCAGGAGTCGTCGCGTTGCATGAGCTCGCCGGAGGCCAGTGAGGAAGCCGCCGCAGACAGGATCCGAATCGGCTCGATCCGGCCGCCATCGGCCAGCTCCGCAAAGGCGCGGGAGAACAGCAGATCGCCCGTGGCGAGCGCCATCAGCCGCCCGCCGACGGCAACGACCGTCGGGTGGCCACGACGGAGATCCGCCCTGTCGATCACGTCGTCATGTACAAGCGTGGCCGAATGCACCAGCTCGACCGCAACAGCTGCGCGCACGAGCGGATCGCTCTCCACGACCGGCACCCCGGCGGCCATGCAGACCAGCAGCGGCCGCAGGCGCTTCCCGCCGGCGGCGATCGTTTCACGGCCGTGCCGTGCCAGCAGCTCACCGTGGCAGGAGACAAGCTCGACCATGCGCGTTTCCACGCGCGACATCACCAGCGCCGCGCCTGCGCCACCGGCCTCGACCACGGCCTCGACTGACGCTGCCCCCGGCGAGCTCACGCCATCACGGTACCCACGTGGAGCGCGATGATCCCTCCGGCTGTGAGCACGTAGCGGATGTCACCAAGGCCGACCGCGGCCATACGGGCCGCGAGCTCCTCCGGGCCGGGGAAGCGGCGTACCGAGTTGGGCAGATACGTATATGCGTCCGAGTCGCCCGTCGCCCGTCCCAGGACCGGTACGGCGTGGTCGAACCAGAGTTTGAAGAAGACCGACAACGGTGGATGCTGCGGCGTCGTCATCTCGAGGATCACGACCCGCCCGCCGGGGTGAACCACACGCGCGAGCTCTCGCAGGCCCTGGTCGAGATCAGAGAAGTTGCGGACCCCAAATCCCACAGTCGCCGCGTCGAACTCGTTACTCGCATGCGGCAGCAGCAGCGCGTTGGCCTGCTCAAAGCGAACCGGCGCGGCGCCGCGACCGGCCGCGCCCGATGCCCCCTTCCGCCTTGCGACCTCGAGCATCTGCTCGGAGAAGTCCGCAGCCACGACCTGACCGCTCCCGTCCGCCCCGATCGCGCCTGCCAGCGCGAATGCGAGGTCACCGGTGCCCGTCGCGACGTCCAGCGCGCGGCTGCCGGGACCGACCTGCGCCAGTTCCACGGCGCGCTGCCGCCACTGATGGTGGAGCCCAGCGGTCATCACCGAGTTCAGGCGGTCATAGCTGCCCGCGATCCGGTCGAACATCGCCCGCACCTGCGGCTCGGCGAGCGTGCCCGACTCGGGGCGAGGCTGAGAGGAATCGGCCATCCGGAGAGAGTACCGGCGCGCGGCAACCGGGCGGAGCCCGCCGCGCGTCTACTGCAGGTTCGAAAGGAACGTGACCAGATTCGCGAACTTCTTCGGCGAGTCCTTGGCCATGCCCTCGAACGACGGCATCGGCGCCGTCGGGTTCTTCAGCGTCGAGGCGATCGCACCGGAGGACCTCCGCGAGCCGATCTGTGTCAGTGGCGGCCCTGGTCCGTTGTTGCCGTTACTGCCGATCAGGTGACAACCCTCGCAGCCGGATTCGCCGACGACGATCTCACCGGCCTGGAACGACGCCTTCTGCTGGGCGGTCAGGCCCGCCGGTGGCGGGATGTTCGGCGCGTTGTTCGGCGATCCGGTGCTCGCCCCTGCGTAGGTGAGGTAGGCCATGCAGGTGATCGTCGCCAGGCCCGCGGCGAGCGCCAGCGGCCGGCGCGTGATCAGCCGCTCAGGGCTGCGGTCGTACAGGGGCAGCAGGAACAGCCCGATCATGCACAGCGTCGGTACCCCGATCGCCGCCATCGGCGTGAACTTCGGCACGTTGCGCATCACGCGCAGAACTTCGAAGAGGAAGAAGAAGTACCAGTCCGGACGCGGGACGTAGGTTGTCGACAGCGGGTTGACCTTGGGACCCAGCGCCGCGCCGAACAGCAACGCGAGCAGCATGATCACGATCATCACGATCACGGCCATGATCGAGTCCTTGGCGACCGCGTACGGGAAGAACGGCTTGCCCTCGTTCTTCAGGAGCGAATATTCGCGAAGATATTGCTCCTTCTCGGCCTGGTTCATCAGACGTCGACCTGCTCGATTGTGGCCTTGGGCTCGCGCGCCTTCAGATACGGCGGGGCTGAGATCCCGAGCTTCGTCACCAGGTACAGGTGGAAACCGATCAGCGCGGCCATGATCCCCGGGATCAGCATCATGTGAATCGCGTAGAAGCGCGACAGCGTCGTGGCGCCGAACTCCGGTCCGCCACGCAGGAAGTCACCGATGTACGGACCCAGGAACGGAGCTGTGTTGTTGATGTTCACGCCCACGATCGTTGCCCAGTAGGAGCGACTGTCGAACGGCAGCAGGTAGCCGGTGAAACCCATCGCCAGCGTCAGGATCAGGAGCACGACGCCAATGATCCAGGTCAGCTCGCGCGGGTACTTGTATGCCCCGAAGAAGAACACCCGCCCCATGTGCAGGAAGATCAGGACGATCATCACCGACGCCCCCCACTTGTGCATACCGTGCACGAACTGGCCGAGGAAGACGTTGTCGTTGATGTTGCGGATCGACTCGTAAGCGCCGCCGTTGACGTCCGGGCGGTAGAACATCGCCAGGAACACGCCCGTGACGGCCTGGTTGAGGAACGCGAACATCGTCGCCGAGCCGAGCGTATAGGCCCAGTTGATGCCCTTGGGCACCTTGCGGAACATCAACCACCGCAGACCGGGTGACAGCTGGGTGCGCTCGTCGATCCAGTTGACGACGGTCATGCCACCCTCGGCGCCGGCGTCCACCGGGTGCATCGACGGCTCCTGGCCGGGAACGTGGGGCTCGGGGCGCTTGAGCAGCTTCGGCCTGGCCATCAGGAACTCGTCCCTGGCACCGGTGGGGGCAGCGGCAGGTCGTTGGTCGACGGCAGCACCGACGTCGAGGCTCGCGACGGGTACAGGAACTGGCCGATGCCGTCGAGCGGCTCGCCCGGATCACGCGGCGAGAAGCGTTGCAGCTCGGAGTTGACCGAGTAGCGCGGTCCGATGTAGACGTAGCCGTGACCCTGGTGCCCAGGCGGCGGCGAGTAGGTGTAGAAGCGGTCGAGCGGCCGCACGGGCGGGCCGCCGGCGACCTGCCCGCGGAAGTTGTAGACGCCGCCGTGGCATGGGCAGATGAAGCGCTCCGCCGCCTCGACGTAGCGCACCGGGCAGCCGAGGTGCATGCAGCGCGAGGACAGCGCGATGAAGTTGTTGAACTGGTCGTGCGGCTCGATGTCAATCGCAGGGTCGCGCCTGCGCACGTACGCGATTGACTGCCCCACCTGACCGATCCCCTGGACGATCGTCAGCACCTTGGTGACGTAGGTCAGCTCCGTGAAGTCATCGGGCCTGCCGATGATCTGCCACTCGAACGGCACCCGCTTGAAGATCGGGCTGATCGCAAAGCCGAGCGCCGGCAGGGCGAACGACGCCGCAGCGATCGCACCCGCACCGTGGGTGATGCCCTCCATGAATCGACGCCTGGTGACCGTCTCGCCCTCGAAGGCACCGGGCATGCCACGGTCGGCTGTGTATTTCGAGGATTGCTTGTGGCGGTCTGCTGACATCTGCGTCCGTGGCTGAAGCTCGCGCTTTGGAGCGAGGGCCGTAAGCCTACAGTCAAACCCGGTTAGGAGCGCTGCTCCCCTGCCCCCGCCGCACCGAGCCGATGCTCGGCTGCGGCAAGAAGCTCCCGGGCGGCCGCGCCCTGCCCTCCGGCATGCAGTTGCGCGACCTGCGAGATCAGGTCGGCAAGCCGTCGGGTCTCCTCGATGTCCCCGATTGCCGCCAGCTTCGCAAGTCCGCTCGCGTAGCGCTGATCGCCGAGCAGCAGGTCGAGGTCCGGGTCGGCCGAGCCCGCGTTGTCGTAGTGCAGACGCGCCCCGGCACCGATGTCCGCGACCACCTCGGCGTACGGATTGGCGAGACTCATGCCGCCATCTCGCGCAGCGCCTCGGAAGCGGCCTCGACGGTGAGCTCGATGTCGCGCTCTGAATGAGCCAACGACGGAAACCATGCCTCGAATTGTGAGGCCGGCGGATAAACGCCACGCGAAAGCAGCCCGCGGCAGAAGGCGCCGTACGCGTCCTGGTCGGTGGCTGCCGCCCCGGCGTAGTCGCTGACCGTCTCAGCGTCGGTGAAGAAGGGCGTCACCAGACCGGGCACGCTCTGCACGACGATCTGGCGGCCCGCGCTCGCCGCTGCTTCGCGCAGGCCTAGAACGAGCCGGTCCGTGAGTCCGGCCAGCCTTGCATAGGCGTCGTCGTCAAGCTGCGCAAGTGTTGCCAGTCCGGCCGCCACCGCCAGCGGATTGCCGGACAGCGTCCCAGCCTGGTACACGTCGCCGGCCGGCGCTACCCGCAGCATGTGCTCGCGTCGTCCGCCATAGGCCGCGGCCGGCAACCCGCCGCCCACGATCTTGCCCATGATCGTCAGGTCCGGGTCGATGCCGAGCAGCTCCTGACCGCCCCCGCGAGCGACGCGAAAGCCGGTGATCACCTCGTCGGCCACGAGCAGCGCGCCGTTCCGGCGCGCTCCAGCCGCGAGCCCGGCCAGATACGCGCCCCCACCTGCCGCCGGGACCACGCCCATGTTGGCGGGGACGGTCTCGAACAGCACAGCGGCGAACTCGTGCTGGGCAAAGGCGGCGGCCAGCTGTTCGTCGTCGTTCCACGGGATCGTGATCGTCGTCGCCGTCGCGGCCGCGGTGACGCCGGGGCTGCCGGGAATTCCCTGGGTGGCAACCCCCGAGCCGGCCTGCACGAGCAGGCCGTCGACGTGACCGTGGTAGGCACCGGCGAACTTGAGCAGCTTCTCGCGCCCGGTGACGGCACGGGCCAGGCGGATCGCGCTCATCGCCGCCTCAGTGCCTGACGAAGTCATCCGGACCATCTCCACGGACGGCAGCCGACCGGCGATCTCCTCGGCGAGCTGAACCTCGCCCTCCGTCGGAGCGCCAAACGTGCTGCCGACCATCGCAGCGCGTGTGATCGCGTGCAGAACCTGCGGGTCCGCGTGCCCGAGGATCAGCGGGCCCCATGAGCAGACCCAGTCGATGTAGCGGTTCCCATCGACGTCCCTGATCTGAGAGCCGCTGCCTGAAGCGATGAAGATCGGATCGCGGCCGATCTGCCGCATCGCCCGCACGGGCGAATTCACCCCGCCCGGGATCACACGCTGGGCTCGCCCGTAGAGCGAACTAGACGCCGCAGTACCGACGTTCCCAGTTGCGGTAGTCATCCGTGAGGTACATGAGTCGGATCTTCTTGAACTCAGTCGAGGAATAGAGCGTCGAGCGCTCGCTGATGCCTGTCTGCTCGGCGATCGAATCAAGGATCGCGTCACATTCCTGCTTCGAGCGGCCGTGCGCCATCGTGAACACCGAATACGGCCAGTCCGCATAGGTCGGGCGCTGATAGCAGTGCGAGATCCCACGGAACTGAGACATCTGCATCCCCAGCTCCATGATCCGGTCGTCCGGCACCTTCCAGACGCCCATGCCGTTGGCGCTGAACCCCGCACGGCGGTGGAACAGGATCGCTGCCACCCGGCGCAGCAGCCGGCGCTCCACCATCCCCTCAAGGTGGGCAAGCAACTGCTCCTCCGGGATGCCGAGGGCAGCGGCGGACGACGCGAACGGCTCCGCGACCACCGGCATGTTGCCCTGGGTCGCACGGATCACAGCCTTGTCGAACTCGTCGTACGGCTGAGGTTCGGTCTCAGCCGGCGCGACGGCCTCCGCGGCAGCCTTGGCGAGCGTTTCAGTGCCCGCCTCCATCTCGAGGTCCATCCGGATCTTGAACAGCTTCAACGTCGGTAGCTGACGAATCGACTCCGCGCCGGCAAGCTCGCCGAGCCGCTCCAGCGTGGCCTCCAGCCCGACCGGCGAGCCGGGTTCGGTCGCGATCGTGAACCAGATGTTGAACTCATGGTTTCGCAGATAGTTGTGTGACACGCCCGGGTGCTCATTGATCACATTGGCTGCCCGCCATGGGTTCTCAGGGTCGACCTTGGCTGCGACCAGCATCGAGCTGTAGCCAAGCGCGCGTGTATCGAAGATCGGCGTCACCTGGCGGATGATGCGCTCGTCGAGCAGACGCTGAACGCGCGCGAGCGCCTCGTCCTCAGTGATCCCCGCCTGTGTCGCGACGTGTGCATATGGTCGATTCGCGATCCGAAAGTCGCCCTGCATGAGGTTGAGCAGGCGCTTGTCGACGGTGTCGAGCGGGACGGCCGCGCCGTCCTTGCGGGTCCGCAGCTTCGGCCCGAAATTCTTGTCAGCTACTTCAGCCACTGGGCTGCGTCCTTTGCGTGGTAGGTGATGATGATGTCGGCGCCCGCCCGCTTGATCCCGGTCAACGCCTCCAGCACCGACCGGCGCTCGTCCATGTAGCCCGCGGCCGCGGCAGCCTTGAGCATCGAGTACTCACCGCCTGTGTTGTACGCGACCAACGGCAACCGTGTCGCCTCCTTGACACGTCGGATGATGTCCAGGTATGGCAGGGCAGGCTTGACCATCAGCAGATCCGCACCCTCGCCTACGTCCAACAGCGACTCGCGCACCGCCTCTGCGCCGTTGGCCGGATCCATCTGATAGCTGCGGCGGTCGCCGAACGCCGGCGCCGAGTCCGCCGCGGCGCGGAACGGACCGTAGAAGGCGGACGCGAACTTCGAGGAGTAGGCCATGATCGGCTTCTCCGTCAACCCGGCGTCGTCGAGCGCGTCGCGGATCACGCCTATGCGTCCGTCCATCATGTCGCTCGGCGCCAGGATGTCCGCGCCGGCCTGGGCCTGCGACACCGCGGTACGCGCCAGCAGCTCGAGCGTCGCGTCATTGTCGACTGTGTACCGCGGTTCGCCTCGTGCTCCCGCGGTCTCCCGCAGGACACCGCAGTGGCCGTGGTCCGTGTACTCACACAGGCACAGGTCGGTGATCACCAGCAACTCCGGGTGCGCCCGCTTGATCGCACGGGTCGCGATCTGCACGATCCCTTCGTCGTCGTACGCGCCCGATCCCTCGGCGTCCTTGATGTCGGGGATCCCGAACAGGATCACCGCGGGGATCCCGAGCTCCGCAGCTGCGCCCGCCTCTGCCACCGCCTCGGTGACGGACAGCCGTTCGATTCCAGGCATCGTCCACACCGGCTCGCGGCCGTCGAGGCCGTCGACCACGAACAGCGGGTACACGAAGTCCGACGCTGACAGCTGTGTCTCGCGCACTAGCCCACGCAACTCGTGCGTGGCACGGAGCCGGCGCATGCGGGTCTGAGGAAAGGCCATCTGGGCTTCCGAGGATACGCCCTCGCCGCATCTCCATCCGGCTGCGACACCGACTAACCTCTGCAGCATGGCCGACCTCCAGAAACGCGGGGACTACCGGCCCCGCAGGCAGCGGGAGCAGCAGGCGTACCGACTCGTCGTGCTGGGAGCGGGTACCGGTCTTGCCGGGATCGTGACGCTCGTGCTGGCGGTCGCAGGCGCGATGGGTGCGTTCATCCCGATCGTTTTGCTGCTGATCTGCGCATTCTGCGTGTGGCGCTTCAGAAGCGTCACCGGACAGCGCTGACAGGACCGCGCTGAACTTCGGCGACGCGATCGTCCTGCTGCTCGCCGGCGGGCTGGGCGGCGTCGTCGGCAGCGCCGGTGGCATCACCTCGCTGGTCACATATCCGGCCCTGCTGCTGGTCGGCCTGCCACCGCTGGCGGCAAATGCCACCAACATCGTCGCACTGATCGCCTTCTGGCCGGGAGCGGCGCTCGGCTCCAGGCTCGAACTCAGGGGATGGGGCTCCTGGCTGCGACGCTGGACACCGGTGACGCTGGTGGGCGGTGCGCTTGGAGCGGTCCTGCTGCTGGCCACGCCCGCAGGCGCGTTCGAGCGCGTCGTGCCATTGCTGGTTGCAGCCGGCTCACTGGCGTTGATCGGCGCACCGTGGCTCAGTCGCAAGCGTGTGTCCCCGGACCACCGCGGGGTCGAGCTTGCCGCTTGGCTGCTCTTGGTGGCCGTCTACAGCGGCTACTTCGGCGCCGGCGCGGGCGTGATGACGCTCGCGCTGATGCTGATCATCGTCGAGCGCCACCTGCCGACGGCCAACGCGCTCAAGAACATGCTGATGGGCGCCAGCAACCTGCCGGCGGGGCTGCTGCTGGCGTTCCTGGCGCCGGTCCACTGGCCTCAGGCGGCTGCGCTCGCGGCCGGAGCGCTGGTGGGCGCCCGGCTTGGCCCCAGTGTGGCGCGGCGCGTGCCGCCGACCGTCCTGCGATGGACGGTGTTTGTCCTTGGGATCGGTCTGGCCGTCCAGCTGTGGCTCAACCCCAGCTTCTAGCCGGCCAGACCGTGCAATCTGATCCCCCGGGTCAAAGCCGCGGCTGCCCGGTCGACCACGGTTCGAGCACGAGGTGTCGACGCAGGTAGAGAATCGTCTGGCGAATCACAGTCGCGACCGGCAATGCCAGCAGCGCGCCGGCGATCCCATAGATCTGATAGCCGATCAGCAACGCGAGGATCACGAGGATCGGGTTGATTCGCAGTGAGATCCGGAACACCTGCGGCGCGACCAGGTGGCCCTCGAGCTGCTGCAGGCCGATGAACACGAGCAGCACCCAGAGCGCGCTGATCGGGTCGGTCGCCAGCGCCACGAGGATCGGCGGGATCGGGCCGAGGATCGGGCCGATATAGGGGATCAGCTCCATCAGCCCGTAGAACAGCCCGAAGAAGACCGCGTAGTGGGAGCCGGCCGGGAAGATCCCGAGCAGCCCCATCAGCTCCATCAGGATCGCGGCACTTCCGCCCATGATCAGGCTGAACAACAGCTGCCCGCGCACGTAGCCGGAGACGGCGTGCTGGATCAGCAGCGGGTAGTCGTCGGAGGGCGTGCCGTCCCCGGAAGGGATCCAGCGCCGGACCAGCTCGCCGATCTGGCGCGCGTAGACCAGCATGTAGACCGACAGCACGAACGTCAGGATCAGGTCGACTGAGAACGTCACCAGCTTGCCCAGAACGTCACGCGAGACCGACAGGATCGAGCCCGAGCTCTTCAGCACCCTGCTTCTGGATCGTCTGCAGCGCGCTGTGCCCCTGTTGAGCGATGTGGACCTTGATGCCGTGATGATTCAGGAAGCGCTGGATGCTCACCAGATCCCGGTTGGCCCTGTTCACGAAGCTGCGGGAAATTGTCGGTGAAATGCTCGAGCTGAGTGGTGACCGGCGCCGAGAGCAGGGCCCCGATGGCGGCGAAGATCAGCAGGATCACGAGGTAGCAGAGGACGATCGCGAGCCAACGCGGCGTGGCCTTCTGGAACTGCCTGGCCAGCGGGTTGAGGATCAGCGCGATCACCGTTGCCGCCGATCACGACCACCAGCAGCGGTCCCATCGCCCGGGCCAGCTCCCAGACGCCGAGGAGCGCCAGCGGCAGCAGCACCAGCTGGATCCAGCGGGGGACCATCACGGTCTCCGCAAGCTGCTGCTGGACGGTCGGCGCCTCTTCGGGCGCCTGTGGCTGAACATCCTGATCCGTCGGCGGCTCTTCAGGCGCCTCCGGCTGAACCTCGGTGTCCTCCATTTAGGTACCCACGCGAGCGACCACTACCTGAAAGTATGCGCATATGCGCGACGGAGTCCGGATCCTGTTCGTGGGCGATGTCGTCGGCAGCACTGGCCGGCGCACGCTGCTGGCCGTTCTGCCGCGCCTGCGTGAGCGCATCAGATCGACTTCGTGGTCGTCAACGGTGAGAACGCGGCCGGCGGACACGGGATCACCTCGAAGATCGCGCGAGAGATGTTCGCGGCCGGCGTTGACGTGATCACGCTCGGCAATCACACCTACCGGCAGAACGAGGTCTACAGGTACCTCGACGAGGAGCAGCGGATCCTGCGGCCGGCCAACTTCCTGCGCAGCCAGCCCGGGCACGGCACCTGCGTCGTCGAGCGCGACGGGACGTGCGGCTTGGCGTGCTGTCGCTGTCCGGCAACCTGTACATGAACGCCTCGCTGCCGGCTTTCTCTGAGGCCGATGCTGCGCTCTACGCGTTGCGCGGCAAGGCCGACCACATCCTCGTGGACATTCACGCCGAGGCGACCAGCGAGAAGGTGGGACTGGGCTGGTATCTCGACGGGCGCGTGACCGCGGTGGTGGGAACCCACACGCACGTCCCCACCGCCGACGCACGCGTGCTGCCCGGCGGCACCGCCTACATCACCGACGTCGGCATGACCGGCGCCCGCGGAGGCGTGATCGGCGTCAAGCGCCAACAGGCGATCGACTCGATGCTGACGCGCATGCCGATCCGCTTTGAGTCCTCCGACGAGGATCCGTGGCTACAGGGCGCGCTGATCGAATGCGCGCCCGAACCGCTGCGCGCCGTGTCGATCACTGGAGTGCAGGAACCGCTGTGACGGCCGTCTGCGCCCGGGCCGGCCCGTCGCGGTCGCCGGCCCTGCTCGGGTGTGCCAGCACCAGCGCGACGATCACCAGCGGGAAGAACCAGACGATGTACAGGTAGAACCAGTAGGTGATCCCCATCTGCAGGCCGATGATGATCGCTGCCCCCAGTGCCGCCACCTCGACGATCGTGCGCTCACCCCGCGGCCAGAACGGTGCTGCCAGACCGAGCACCACGGCGATCCCGAGCACGATGTGCTCCGGCAGGTGCAGCGTCTGGTGGTAGCCGCCCCACAAACCCCAGATCGAGAACGGCGCCGGACGGCCTGACTGGTAGGCGATCGTGTCGCTCCAGAACCAGTGCCAGTCGCCCGAGAGCAGCACCGGCAGCATCGGCACGATGATCGCCAGCGCGTAGGCGACCGTGAAGGCGAGCGTCTGGCGGCGTGTCGGCAGACGCTCGCCCACGCCGCGCCACATCAGTGGCGCCAGCGCGAGCGGCGCGAATTTCGTCAACCCGGCGAAGGCCGACAGCACGCCACGCACCGCCGCCAATCGCAGGGCCAGCAGCGACGCGACGAGCAGCATCGCGACCAGCGCATCGTTCGAGTTCGACATCAGCACGTAGGAGGTGAACGGGAACGCGGCCCACAGGTACGCCAGCGCGATGCCGGTGGTCGGCCCCCGCACCATCCAGCCGAGCACGAACAGCCCCAGCATCGTCATCAGATCGAACGCGATCGCCGCGGCGTGCGCCGCCGGCAGGCTGTCCCAGACGCCACTCCAGCCCCAGATCAGACGGAACGGCACATACGCGTAGTAGTTGACCGGACCGTACGTGTCACCGGAGGGGTTGTCGGACGGCCAATTCCCGTAGAGCTGCTTTCCGTGCACGATCTTGTCGGCACCGATCACGCCCGCGTAGCCGACGTCGATCACGTTCGAGTCGGTGACGTTGAACGCCACGTGGAACCCGATCAGGAAGACCAGCACGACACCTAGCCACCGTGCTGGGATCCAGATTCGCAGCGGCTCCCGCGGGCGCCCACGACCCCACGCCAGCAGCAGCATGCGCACCACCAGATACAGCATGAACGGGTAGATCGTGGGCTCCGAGAGGCCCAGGTTCGGCGTTGTTGAAGAAGGCCAGCGAGACCGAGAATCCGAGCAGCATCAGCAGGTCGAGGTGCCACAGCGTCGGCCGCCGGCGCCAGGGAATGAACGGCAGCAGGAACAGGGCGCACAGCGGCAGCCAGACGTACAGCGCGTTGATGTTCTGGCCGAAGGCGCCTGGATAGCCGCGCGCCATCGTCCATGCGACCTGGTAACCGGTCCAGACCTGCGTGACCTCGCCGGTCGCATCGGACACGTACAGCTGCAGCATCTCGATCTGCGGCTTCGGCTTGGGCGGCGGCGTGAACCAGCTCACCTGCCAGACGCCATCCCCGCGGGTGTAGACGTAGGCGACCAGATGCGGGTGCTTCTCGAGCTCCGCCTGCACGGTCGCGTTCGTGGTGGCCGCCGCCAGCACCTGGTTGCCCGTCAGGCGGTATCCGGAAGGCGGCTGCGTCATCGCCGACGAGCCATACGGTCCACCCGTGCTGAATGGTCCGGCGATCAACGTGGCAGCGCCGGGTGGCGCTGAAACGGGCGCGGGCTGGCCGGGCGGATTCCCGGCGGCAGCCGCTGCCGCGGGCACGCAAAGCAGTATCAGCAGGGCGACCGCAAACCGCCTGCCCGCTGAGCGGATCAGGCCTTGAAGCTCCAGAGCTTCTGAGCCAGGAATGAGATCGGGGTCGCGATGATCCAGGCGAGCCGTCGGCCACTACCTTCATGCTGAGCCCGAGGCCCACCAGCCCGTGATACACGCCGGCTGCGACGACGAGCACAACGAACGACACGCCGAAGAACCGCACGGCCTGGCCGAACGGGTGGTCCTCCTTGGCAGAGAACGTCCAGTGACGGTTCCAGAAGAAGTTGTTGGTCGACGCGATTACGGCCGCCACCACGAACGAGACGGTGTCGGGCGCGTACACGATATGGATCAGGAACGCGAATACCAGAAGGTTGATGAGGTAGCCGGACGCCCCGACACAGAGGAACCGAACCAGCTGCTTGTGGTTCTCAGGGTGGCGAACCTCGTACGCGAAGCGGCGGTACGCGCTTCGCCAACGACTCAACGCTCGAGCGGAGGGGGGAGCTCAAGGCTGGACGTCATCTCATCAGACACTCGCGTCAATCCTATCGGCCAAATTGATCAGGTCTACGTTCGGAGCCACGCAAGTTTCCGGGGCCAAACCAAACGCCACCTAAGCAAAACCGCTGGGTATGGCGTTAGTTTCGGCTGCATCGGGAGAACCCCTACCCGAAATGTGCGCGGATCATCGGCGCGACATCGCGCAGCGACCATTGGTCGCGCACGGTTCGTGTCTCCGGCCCCGTCCCGCACCACAGTAGCGCCCCCAGCGAGTCGGTGCGGTGCAACGAACCATGGCTGCCGCCACCGACGTGATCGGCCCCGCCCCAGTCGACGAACTCATACCCGGGCGCCGCCGACAGCAGCACGTCGCCGGAGTTCTCGCATCCGAGCGCCGACCACACGCGGGCCAGCGCGTCGGGATAATCAGGGCTCAGGAGCCGGCCGTCCTCGATCTGCGCGGCCAACACGCCGAGGTCGCCCTCGACGCTCCAGGACTCGCCCCGCGGATCGCTGAGCGCCCCACCGGGCGCGAACCTGAGCTCGGCGCCACCGGCAGCGCGGATCACCGCCTCAGGCGCATCGCCGTCGCGACCATCCAGCCACATCACCAGATCGACGCCCTGAAGGTCGCCGACCGCGGCGACCACACGCTCTACCAACTGCTCACGCCGCTCGAGGTCGAGCGCATAGATCATCGCCGAGCGCTGCGACGGACTCAGCGCCAACTCCGCCCCGACTGACCGGATCGCGCTGGGACTGGCAACGTGGAACCGGGCGAGCGCGAGATCGAGCCGGATTCGACCGTCGACCAGCGCCTGCGAATGGTCGGAGGTCACGACCACGGCGTGTTCTTCGAGGAACTGCTCGGGGCCGCCGCCGGCGTGCATCAGCCGCTCGAGCTGCCGATCGGCCGCCGCGATCGATGTGACCTGGGCCTGCGGTCCGTGCTTGTGTGACCAGGCATCGTTGTCAGGCAGTGAGAACAGCAGGAAGTCAAACAGGTCGTGCTCGACCAGGTAGGACCCAACGCAGCCGGTGTGCTGATCACGCACGCCGGGCATCCCCAGCTGGCCGCGGCAGCCGGTGCGTCTGCTCGCGTACAGGTCGGCGTAGAACAGCTCCTGAGGCCCGAGGATCGTGCGCCGGAACAGGGTCGAGGTGACGAGCCGGGCGAGCGGCGACTCCTGCGCCACCTGGTGCTCATGGCGTCCCCGATAGATCAGGTAGGTCGTGCCGGCGGTGCGCAGACCTCGGTCGTCCAGCGACTCGAACACGGTCGGCGTGTCGTCTGACAGGTGCTCCGCGTTCATCCGGTAGATCGTGTCGGTCAACGAGCGCATGACACCGAACTGGCGCGTCGCCGAGAAACTCGACCCGTACTCGACGTAGCGTTCCTCGAGCCGGTGGTACCAGTTCATGCTCGGGATCAGGTGCTCGTCGGGCCCGACCCCGGTTGTGATCGTCGCCGCGCAGACCGGCGTCACGGACGGGAACGCGGCCACCACGTCGTTCACGTACACGCCGTTCTGCGCGATGCGAGCCAGTGCCGGCGCACGTCCAGCCGCGATCGCCCGATCGAGCATCTCCGGCTTCATCGCGTCGATCACGACGAGGACGAGCTTCTTCATCGAAGAATGCGCAGCCCTGCGTACTTCTGCTCGGCCCGCCCGCGTCCGGCGAACAGCAGCCAGATCAGGCCGGCCAGCACGATCGGGCCCACAGGCGGCGCGAGCACGGAGAGCACCGCGATCAGCAACGCCGACCCGTCAGCGATCACCGGCAGGCCTACGGCGGCGGTCGCGTCGTCGAGCCGTGCTCGGAGCCGAGCCAGGAATGGGCGCGATGCCGCCACGCCCACACCGGCGCAGATCACGCCGCCGAGCCAGCCGGGCCAGGCTGCATGGTGGTCACGCACCAGCGAGGCGGCAAAGAACATCGCGCCAAGGGCGAGCGAAATCAGGATCAGTGCAGCTGCAAACGGGCCGCTGTGCATTCGCGGCGCCCACACACTGCGGTCCAGGACCACCAGCAGCACCGCGCCGACCACCATCAAAAGCAGGAATGGCAGCGACTGCAGAAAACTGTAGGAGGTGTGGTCGAAGTGGATCTCGACATCACCGGCCGCCAGCGCACCGGCCGCCACCGACGGGACGAATGGCGTGATACCGATCGCCGCAGCGATGCCGATGCCCTGGAATATGTCGAAGGCGAGATGCACCGTGTTGTACCGTGACCGAGCGTGACGATAGACGAGAGGGCTCCGACAGGGACGTCGAGCCTGTGAGCGACCAGACTCGCAGGCCACGCTCGGCGGCGCACGAGATCGAGCGTTACGCGGCACTGTTCGCGCAACGCACGACGGTCATGAAGTCCTCTGCGATGCGCGATCTGATGGCGCTGACCGCGCGCGACGACGTGATCTCGTTCTCAGGCGGCCTGCCGGACACCTCGACGTTCGCGCCCGGCTTCTTCACCGAGCTGATGGGCGGGGTTGCGAAAGACTCGGTCGCCAAGGCTCTGCAGTACGGCCCCACGGAGGGCATGGGCGACGTCCGCGAGGCGATCGCGCTTGTGATGGAAGCCGAGGCGATGAAGGTCGATCCAGATTCGATCCTCCCGACCAGCGGAGGTCAGCAGGCACTCGACCTGGTCTGCAAGATCCTGATCGACCCAGGCGACGTGATCATCGCCGAGGCGCCCACCTACCCCGGCGCGGTGCCGACGTTCTGCTCCTACGAAGCCGACGTGATCCAGATCCCGATCGATCGTGACGGCATGCGCATCGAGGACCTGCGCGAGTCTCTGGCGCAGCTTGATCGCGAGGGCCGCCGACCGAAGTTCATCTACACGGTTCCGAACTTCCACAACCCGGCGGGCGTCACGCTCTCGCTCGATCGCCGCCAGGAACTGCTGGAGATCGCCGTCGAGCGCGAGCTGCTGGTGCTCGAGGACAACCCCTATGGGCTGTTGCGGTACGAGGGCGACCCGCTGCCCACCCTCTACTCGCTCGACAGCGACTTTGTGCTGTATGCGGGCACCTTCTCAAAGATCCTCTCCCCGGGTCTGAGGATCGGCTGGCTCGTAGCGCCGCCGCCGGTCCTCGCGAAACTGATCCTCGGCAAGGGCTCCGCTGACCTGTGCTCCTCCTCGGTGTCGCAGTACTTCATCGCTGAGTACTTCCGTGCCGGCCCCTGGATCAACTACGTGCGTTCGCTGTCGGAGCTCTACCGGCGCCGTCGCGATGTGATGCTGGACTCGCTTGCCGAGCACTTCCCGCGCGAGGCGAGCTGGACCCATCCCCAGGGCGGGCTGTTCCTGTGGGCGACCCTGCCGGACTACATCGACACGACCGACCTGCTGGCGCGTGCGATCGACGCGCGTGTCGCGTTCGTTCCGGGCCGAGCGGCATTCGTCGACGGTCGCGGCGGCTCCTCGATGCGGCTGAACTTCTCCGGGGTCAGCGAGGACGAGATCCGCGAGGGGATCCGCCGCCTCGGAGAGGTGATCCGCGAGCAGGTCGCGCTCTACAGCACGCTCACCGGCCGGCCGGTGGCCGACGCTGGTGCCGCCGGGGGAGGTCTTGCTGGACCACCCCCGGCCAAGACCGCCCCGCCCTGGATCGCTGAGTCCCACGCCGACCAGACCGCTAACAACGTGTTGCCGTTGTCTCGTAAGCGCGCCGGATGAGCCGCATCGCCGTCCTGAAGGGCGGACGTTCGCTCGAGCGGCAGGTCTCGTTGAAGTCCGGCGCCCGCGTCGAGGAATCGTTGCGTCGCCTCGGCCACGAGGTCATCGAGGTGGACGTTGGGCTTGATCTGATCAACCGCCTGTCCGCGGATCTGCCGGACGTCGCGTTCGTGGCCCTGCACGGCCGCGACGGTGAGGACGGCACTGTGCAGGAGCTGCTCGAGGTGATCGGGGTGCCGTACACCGGCTCACGTGTCTCGGCCTGTCTGCGCGCATCCGACAAGATCCTCGCCAAGCACGCGATGCGCGACGCCGGCATCCCGACGCCTGACTTCTTCGCCTTCAGTGAGACCGCGTTCCGCAGCCTCGGTGCCGCGCAGGCGTTGCCGGCAATCAGCTCGCGCCTGCACTTCCCGCTGGTGATCAAGCCCGCCTGCCAGGGCTCTGCACTCGGCATCAAGTTCGCGCGTACGGCGAACGACGTTCCAGCCGCGCTGATCGCCGCCTTCTCGTATGACCGCAACGTGCTGCTCGAGCGTTACGTTGCCGGCCGTGAGCTCGCGGTCTCGATTCTGGAGCTGGATGGCCGGCCGCGCGCGCTGCCGATCGTCGAGGCGGTGCCCGAGCAGGAGGATTTCTATGACTTCGAGGCCCGCTACGAGATCGGTCGCACCCGCTTTGTCTGCCCGGCCGAGCTCGACCCCAGCCTCACCCAGCGGGCGCAGCAGCTCGCCCTCGACGCGTTCGAGCTGCTTGGATGCTCGATCTTCGCTCGCGTCGACCTGATGCTCGACGCCGAGACGTCCGAACTCTACGTACTCGAGGTCAACCCGATCCCCGGTCTCACAGAGACCTCGCTGCTGCCCCAGGCCGCTGATGCGGCGGGCATCGGCTTCGACGACCTGGTCGCCCGGATCGTCGCCGCGGCGCGCTGATCGGTCGGTAATTCCGCGAGCGCGTGCGCGGCGGCATCGGCGTCCATCGGCCCGCCGCTGGTAACGGCCCGCCATTGGCAACAGCCCGCGTCGGTAACGGCCACCCATTTTCGCGATTGGCGATTATTACCGCTCGGTTATAATCGCCACCCTCGCCCATGGTCCCCCGTAAGCCGTTTCCCGAGCAAGAACCCGGCGTCATCGACGACGAGCCGGACGACCTGATCAGTCTCCGCAGGCTCCAGCGCATCGAGAAGGCCAACGCGCGAAGGCTGCGCGGCGCGGCAGAACCATCGGAGCTCGCGAGGCTGCTTAGCGTCGAGCTCTGGATCCACCGTGAACTGAACGATCTGTCTCAAGCCCAGCTCGCGGAGCGCCTCGGCGTCAAGCAACCTCAGGTCGCTCGGCTCGAGTCCGGATTCGTCACTCCGAGCTTCGAGACGCTGGCGCGGATTTCCGACCGGATCGGGCTCGACTTCGTGGTCGAGGTGACGGCCGGACGCGTCACGGCGCGGGCTACTCGCCGAGAAAATCGTCCGGCTTGACGGTGTCGAGGAAGTCCTTGAACTTCTCGACGACCTCCTCGGTGTCCTCCACCTCGTGCTCGAACTCGATCGCCGACTCGGCAATCACCTCGTCGGCGGCGAAGATCGGTGCGCCCGAACGGACCGCCAACGCCAGCGCGTCGCTTGGCCGCGAGTCCAGTTCGAGCTCGCGTCCACCAGAGCGGAGGCTGATCGACGCGTAGTAGGTGTTCTCCCGCAGCTCCGTGACCGATACACGGGTGCACTCGACTTCCAGCTCGCCGAGCATGTCGGCGAACAGATCGTGCGTCATCGGACGCGGCGTCGATGCCCCCTGCAGCTTCATCAGGATCGCCGCGGCCTCCGGATGCCCGATCCAGATCGGCAGGAACTTATTGCTTTCGACAGTCTTCAAAAGCACGATCGGCTGCTTGCCGACCATGTCGAAGCTGACGCCGTAGATGACCATCTCCTGCACGAGCCGGGCTCCTCGTTGGTTATCCGCAAGTATATGGGCGCCCGTCACAGCGTCCGCAGGCCGAGCCCGCCACCGGCAGCGAGCTGGGCTGGCCATCCGCGCTCGATACCCTGAGTTGGATGGAAGCTCTTGGAAGCGCCGGCAACCCCGTGCGTGTCGCGATCATCGGTTCGGGCCCGGCCGGCTTCTACGCCGCCGGGCAGCTGCTGGCCAGCAAGGATCCGGTCGTTGAGGTCGATGTCTTCGACCGGTTGATGACGCCGTGGGGCCTGGTCCGTTTCGGTGTCGCGCCCGACCATCCGAAGATCAAGTCGGTCACGCGTGTGTTCGAACGCACCGCGCGCCAGCCGGGGTTCCGTTTCCATGGCAACGTCGAGGTCGGGACCGATGTCAGCCATGAGCAGCTCGCTGCGGCTTATCACGCTGTGCTGTACGCGGTCGGGACCCCCGGCGACCGGCGTCTTGGGATTCCGGGCGAGGATCTGGCGGGCAGTGAGTCGGCCACGGAGTTCGTCGCCTGGTACAACGGCCATCCGGATTACGCCGATCGGGACTTCGACCTATCGTGCAAGCGCGCGGTGGTGATCGGCAACGGCAACGTCGCACTCGACGTCGCTCGCATGTTGGCGCTATCTGTCCAGGAGCTGCAGGTCACTGACATCGCCGACCACTCGATCGAGCTTCTGCGTGAGTCCAACATCGAGGAGATCGTCGTGCTGGGCCGGCGCGGACCGGCGCAGGCGGCGTTCACGAACCCCGAGCTGCGCGAACTCGCCGATCTGGAGTTGGCCGATGTGATCGTCGAGCAGGCCGACCTGCAGCTGGACCCCGCCAGCGCTGCGGCCCTGGTGCAGGCCGACGCGACCACAAAGCGCAACGTCGAGACCCTGACCGGCTACGCGGCGCTGACGCCGGCCGGCAAGCCCCGCCGGATCGTGCTGCGGTTCCTCACCTCCCCGGTCGCGATCGAGGGGGACGACGGTGTCCGCGCGCTGGTGGTCGAGCGCAACGAGCTGATCGTGTCGCCGGACGGCAGCCTCAAGGCTCGACCGACCGGAGTGACCGAGCGGATCGGGGCCGGTCTCGTGCTCCGCGCGGTCGGTTACGTCGGCAGGCCGCTTCCAGGGGTGCCGTTCGACGACCGCCGCCAGACGGTGCTCAACCGCGACGGACGCGTGCTCGACTCGGTCACCGCCGAGCCGATCCGCGGACTGTATGCCGCCGGATGGGTCAAGCGCGGTCCCTCGGGCGTGATCGGAACCAACAAGAAATGCGCGCAGGAGACCACGGACCTGCTGCTCCAGGACTTCGCTGCCGGCCTGCTGTCGCAGCCGACCGATTCGCCTGAGGCCCTGCTGCAGCGGCTGCGAGCCGACGGGATCGATGTGATCGACTACTCCGGTTGGGAGGCGATCGACGCACACGAGCGCGCTCTCGGCGAGCCTCACGGCCGTCCGCGCGTCAAGCTGGTTCGCCGCGACGAGCAGCTCAAGCGCGCAGCGGCCGCGTGAACCCGAGCCGCACGAACGCAGGCATCAGCCATCGTCTGGTCGTGCTGTTGGCGTTCGCCACCGGTGCCGCCGTGGCGAACATGTACTACCAGCAGCCCTTGCTGCATACGCTCGGCCACGCTTTCGGCGTCGGCACCGCCACCACCGGGCTGTTGGTCACAGTCAGCCAGATCGGCTACGTGATCGGCCTTGCCTTCCTGGTGCCGCTGGGTGATCTTGTCGAGCGTCGCGGCTTGATCACGATCTCGCTGCTGGTGCTCGCCGTCGGGCAGGCAATCGCCGCCGCCGCGCCGAGCTTTGCCGTCTTCGCAGCCGCGATGCTGCTCGTCGGCACGAGCACGTTCGTCGCCCAGGTGATCGTGCCGATGGCGTCGCACCTCGCTGCCGAGCATGAGCGCGGCAGGGTCGTGGGAACCGTCATGAGCGGACTGCTGCTGGGGATCCTGGTCTCGCGAACGGTGAGCGGAGTCATCGCGGACGCGTTCGGGTGGCGCACGGTGTTCGCGTTGGCTGCGCTGGCGATGCTGGTGCTGTCTGCCGTGTTGCGGCGCATGTTGCCGCGCGTTGAGCCAACCTCGGACCTGCGCTACCGCTCAGCGCTGCGGTCGGTCATCACGCTGATCCGCGGGGAGCCGATGTTGCGCCAGCGGATGGCGCTCGGAGCCACGGCATTCGGAAGCTTCAGCATCCTCTGGACCTCGCTCGCATTCCTGCTTTCAGGCGTCCACGGAAGCCACTACCACTACAGCAATGCGGCGATCGGCCTATTCGGACTCGCCGGCGTGGCCGGCGCGGCGGCGGCGCAGATCGCGGGACGCCTGGCAGATCGCGGTCACGGTCAGGCGACAACCACCGCAACGCTCGCGTTGATGGTCCTCAGCTGGATCCTGCTGGCGCTGGGCGGCGACTCGGTGATCGTGCTGATCCTCGGGATCATGGTGCTCGACCTGGGCGTGCAGGGCACCCAGATCAGCAACCAGAGCGCGATCTACAGACTCCACCCGGAGGCGCGCAGCCGCGTCACCACGGCGTACATGTCGGCTTACTTCCTCGGTGGTACGGCCTGCTCGGCGGTGACCGGCGCGCTCTACGCCTCAGCCGGCTGGGGTGCGGTCTGCCTCTTTGGCGGTCTGGTGTCCGCCGTCGGTCTTGGAACCTGGGCGCTCACTGCGAGTCGCGTCCGAACAGGTCAGCCAGCCGCTGCGTGAATTGACGCTTGCCGGAGCTGCTTCGGAGCCGCTCCGCGACCTGCTCGGTCGCGTCGTCGATGATCTTGGTGAAGCTGTCGTCGGTCGTGTAGTAACCGAGCTCCTCGGGAGTTGGGCGCCGCGGCGGCGGCGCCTCTCTCTCCGCCCGTTCGCGGGCGGCCCGCAGCGCCGCCGCACGCTGGCGCGCGAGCTCATGCTCCAGGTCGGTCAGTCGCTGATCGGCCCCGGCGTCCGCCGGAGGCTGGCGCACGGTGCGCCGGGAGCGCATGATCGCGGCGTACGCGTTCTGGATCTGGGCGAACCGCCTGGTTGCCTCTGGCGAGCCCCCGTTGTGGTCGGGGTGATGGCGCTTGACCAGCGCGCGGTAGACGCGACGAAGCTCGACGTCGGTCGCGTCTGAGGCGACCCCGAGTACCGCGTAGGGATCTGATGCGGCGTTGCCCATCGACTGATTATCGTGCCTGAGCCCGGATTCTTGAGTGCTGACGCGGGAGGCCCACGGAACTGGACCCGGCCGGCGAGTCGTTGTGACCCGCCGGCCCGCCCGGTGCGGAGGAGGAGAGGGCTCCGCGAGCTCTGCGTTCAGACGACGGCGGGCGCGTCGGCCACCCGGGTCGCGGGCGGCCCTGACACGAGCACGTCTTCCAGCGCAGGCAGCTCCCCGCCCCGGACGACCCCGCGATAGAAGTGCGCGCTGCGCTTCGCCACGCGGGTGCCGGAGGAGAAATCGACGTGGTAGAGGCCAAAGCGGCGCCGGTATCCCTCTGCCCACTCGAAGTTGTCCATAAGCGACCAGTGGAAGTAACCGGCGACGTTCACCCCCGCGGCGCTCGCCTGCAGGGCTGCCTCGAGGTGGCCGTGAATGAAGACGATCCGCTCCTCGTCTTCGACGGTTCCCTGCGGGGTCAGATAGTCCTCCGCGGCGCAGCCATTCTCGGTGATGTAGATCGGCAGGCCACCGCTCTCGACGTGCAGGCGCACCAGCAGATCGGACATCGACTCCGGCACGATCGGCCAACCCATCACCGTGCGCTTCATTTCGGGCGCCAGATAGTTGACGAAGCCGGGGTAATCGCGGATCGGCGATTCGCCAAGGCGAAGATCCGACCAATCGCCGACGCGGACATAGTGAGGTCGGTAGAAGTTGAGGCCGAAGAAGTCGATCGGGGCCGAGATCAGGTCCATGTCGCCAGCCTTGATCAGCGACTCGGACGGACGCAGATCGGGACGCATCCCTCCCGGGTATGCACCGCGGAAGACCGGGTCCAGGTACACGCGGTTGTACTCGGCGTCGAGTGCATCGGCGACGGCGTCGGCCTCCTCGCTGAGTGCGACGAACGGCTGTGGATCCATCGTCGGGCCCATCCGTGCCTGCGCTGGGAGATTGGCGCGCAGCGCCTGCAGTGCGTACCCATGGGCGAGCATGATGTGATGGGTGGCGGCAGCAGCCTGCGCGTAGTCGCGCCGGCCGGGAGCATGAGTGCCTGTGCGGTAGCCCTGGTCAACGGTCTGCAGCGGTTCGTTGATCGTGATCCAGGTGGCGACCTGGTCTCCCAGCGCCTGTGCCAGCACCTCCGCGAGCTCGCCCAGCCGGGACGCGGTGTCGCGTTCGACCCAGCCGCCGCGCTCCTCGAGTGCCTGGGGGAGATCCCAGTGGTAAACCGTCACGATCGGGCTGATCCCGTTCTCATTGAGGCGCTCGGCCAGCCGCCGGTAGTAATCCAGGCCTGCTTGGTTGATTTGCCCACTGCCTTCAGGAAGCACGCGCGGCCAGGAGATCGAGAATCGGTATGCCCCGACCCCCAGATCCGCCACCAGTCGAATGTCCTCGTCCATGCGGTTGTACGAATCGCACGCGACATCGCCGGTGTCCCCGCGGAAGATACGGCCAGGTGTATGTGTGAAGACGTCCCAGATCGAGCGGCCGCGTCCATCGGCGTCGACCCCGCCCTCGATCTGGTACGAGGATGTGCCCACGCCCCATACGAACCCTTCCGGGAACCTCCGTGCGGAGCGACCGTCGCCGCTGTGCCTCGACACGCTCATGCTGTGCTGGCCGCGAGCCCGGAGCTCTCGCTCGTCCATGCGACGGAAAGCTCGTTGACGATGGCGGCCGCGCCGCGCTGAATCGCACCCGCGGGAAACGTGCGCACAGCCTTCCCCGATCCGTTGGTCTCGGTGGCCGTCATTTTCTTCCTCTCTCTACTGGCTTGGGAATGGCTGGCGCCATCGCCCCGCTCCCCGAAGGGAGCGGGGCGATCAATGCGCCGAGTTTTCTTGCTACTTCGCGTGCAGGTGCAGAACGACGATCTCGTTCTGCGGTGCGCCAGGCTGCCCGATCTCATACGGGTTCTTGGCCGTGGGCCAACCGGTGTAGTTCGACGAGTTGTACTCGTCGAACGCGGCGCCGTACACGGTCGGGATGACCGGGAGGTTCGTGGCCACGTACTTCTCGATCGGGGTGAGGTCCTTCTTCTCACCAGCGGTCGTCGTCTGAGCCGCGAGCTTCGCGAGGTCAGCGTTCATGGTCGGGTTCTTCAGCCGCTCGAAGTTGCCGGCCGAGTTCCCGATCTCATCGCTGTTCAGCCAGTAGTTGTACAGCTGATACGGGGAAATGGTCGTCTGTGACCAGTGCTGCGTCAGGACAAAGTCGCCCTTGGTGATGTTCGCTGCCCAGACCGACGCGCTCGGCCCGTAGAACGTGGAGTTGATATGAGCCTTCTTCAGCTCACTTGCGATCAGCGAGTCGTCTTCCGCGTAGTCCGTGTAGGACGAGGGGTCGGTCACGGGGATCGTGACTTCCTTCTTGCCGAGATAGAAGAAACCGTGCTTCAGCTTGTAGCCGGCGGCCTTCAGAACAGCAATCGCCTTGGCGGTCTGCGAGTGCGGTGACAGCACGTCCTTCTTGACGGCCGGCACGAGCACGTTCTTGAAGCCAGGCAGCACGAGGCCGCTGGCGTTGGTTGCGACCGGCTCGAGGCCGGCCTCACCCTGCGTGCTGATCGCGGTGCGGTCGATCGCCAGGCTGATCGCCTGACGGACGGCCAGCTGGTTGGTCGGCCACTTGGTCAGATTCGGCTCGAGCGAGTTGGTCTGCACCGGAGCGAACCACACATGGTGTGTCGACGATGCCGGCTTCACGAACTTCTGAGCCAGTCCGGTGATGAAGTTGCCGGCCCAGGTGAGCTGGTTGCTTGTCAGCAGTGAGAGCACGCTCGTGTTCGTCGCGATGGCCGGGATCTGGATGGTGCTGACGCCCGGTGCGCCGCCCCAGTAATGCGGGTTGGCGGTCATCGTGATGCCCGCCGCGCCGGTCGAGGTGACCGTGTAGGGACCGGTGCCGACCGGATTGGCGTCGACGTAGGTCCCTGGATCGCCAACCGTGTTCCAGATCGACATCGGCACCACGTACGTGTTGCCGATCGCCTGCAGGTTGGTGTACTGCGCGGTCTTGAAGGTGACCGTGACCGAGTTGCCGGACGTGGTCGCGTTGATGATTTGAAGTCCAGCCACGTTGACGTCAGCGTGCGTCTTCAGGAGGTTGAAGCTGAATGCCACATCGGCTGGTGTCATCGCCGAACCGTTGTTGAACTTCACGCCCTGACGGATCGTGAACGTGATCGACTTGCCACCCTTGCCCCACTTGTAGGAGGTGGCGAGCATGTAATAGGGCTTCGCCGCGGGATTCGCGAGGTTGAAGTCCATCAACGGCTCATAGATCATCGAGGTGGCGCCGGCCTGGTAGGCGGGGCTTGACTGAACGAACGGGTTGTAGTTCGCCGGAGTGAAGCCGGTCTCTGGGCTTGACTCATATACGAGCGGCGGTGCAGACGCGGCGTGTGCCGTTGCGTGGGCGCTCGACGCGCCCGGCGCCACGAGCGCCGCGACCAGCGCCGCCGACGTAGCGGCGGCTACCAAGGTGGTTGAAGCGCGACGCCCCAACACCATCGGCATCTTGGATTTGCGTTCCATTAGGTGATGTACCTTTCTTACTGCAGTGATGTAGTTCGACGTGGCGGTCACGTGTGCCTCACGCGCCGCCGGCTTCGGCCCCGGCGCGACAGCGTGCTGTCGCGTCGGTGGGCCGATCAGGTCCAAGTCATTGGGGCAGTGCCACGCTCCTCTCCTCCCTTTGCATTCGGACAAGCTTTGGTGCCGCGACGTCGAGTCGCCAGCAGGCCGCGGAGCGATGCTGATCGATCGCACGCAGCGGCGGTGACTCGGCCCGGCAGTGGTCATCAGCGAATGGACAGCGGGTGCTGAAGCGGCAGCCGACCGTATTGGTCGGAGTGCTGCCTGCCTGTCTCGCGCTGCGCGCCAGCCGCTCGTCGATCGGAGCGCCGAGGCGGTCCGGGTCCGGTGCCGCGGCCAGCAGCAACTGTGTGTATGGGTGCGCAGGGGTCTGGCTGATGTCCTCCGACGGCCCCCGCTCCACGATCTCACCGGCGTACATCACCAATGTCTCACCGGCGAAGTAACGCGCCGACGCGATGTCGTGTGTGATGTAAAGGACAGCGAGTTCGAAGCGTTGGCGGAGCTGATCGATCACGTCCAGCACCTCGAGCCGGATCGAGACATCGAGCATCGAGACAGGCTCGTCCGCGAGCAACACTCGCGGCTGGACTGCCAGTGCGCGCGCGATTGAAACGCGCTGACGCTGGCCGCCGGACAGCTGATGTGGATAGCGCTCGAGGAACTGCTCGGCCGGGCTCAGCCGAACCTCGTTCATGAGGCGGACCAGTTCATCGGCCACGGCTTCCCGGCCGAGCTCAGGTCGGTGCAAGCGCACGCCGCGCTCCAGCGGATAGCGGACCTTGTGGGTCGGGTTCAGCGAAGCGAACGGATCCTGAAAGACCATCTGCACTTCACTCTTGTAAGCGCGGAACGCGCGGCGGCCAGAGAGGTGCACGGGCTCGCCATCCAACAGAATCTCGCCCCCTGTTGGCCGCTCCTGTCCGGTCAGAAGCTTGGCAACGGTCGACTTGCCCGACCCGCTCTCACCCACCAATGCCACCACAGCGCTGCGCCGTAGTTGCAGCGATACGTCACGTACCGCCGCGATGGTGGTGGCCTTTGGACCCCTTCCGAGCCTGTAATCCTTGAACAGGTTCCTGGCCTCCAGGACGACCGGGCCGATATCGGCGACCGGATCGTTTCCCGTCATATCGGGATTGGTCATCACTGAACCTCCCCGTTGGGGGCGGCGACGACGGGTGGGGGCTCAAGTTCTCCGATTTTCACGTACGGACACGCGGTCAGATGCTCGGGGTGCTCGGCTTCCGCCGGCATCAGCTGCATGTCCACCGTCGCGCATTCCGGCTTGGCGAACCGGCAGCGAGGCTGAAACGGGCAGCCGGGTGGCATGTCCAGCGGGTCGGGCGGTGATCCGGGGATCCCGGCGAGCTGCCGGCGTGGGCCTCTGACGCTCGGGAATGAGTTGAGCAGACCGCGGGTGTAGGGATGCGCCGTGCGGTGATGGACCTGCTCTCCGCTGCCCGTCTCCACCATCTGGCCGCCGTACAGCATCGCAATGCGATCCGCGATCTCAAGCAGCAGAGACAGATCGTGCGTGATGAAGAGGACCGCAAACTTCAGCTCCTTCTGCAGCTCCGAGATCTCGGCCAGGATCTCCCTCTGGACGACGACATCAAGCGCGGTCGTCGGCTCGTCCATGATCACGATCTCAGGATTGGTGGCCAGAGCCATCGCAATCATGATCCGCTGTCGCATCCCGCCTGAAAGCTCATGGGGGTAACTGCGCAGCCGCGCACGGGTGATACCCACCATGTCGAGCAGCGAGTTGAGCCGCTCACGCTTCTCATCACGATTCAGGTCGAGGTGGGCGTCGATCACGTCACCGAGCTGGGCCTCCACCCGCAGCACAGGATTCAGTGCGTTCATCGCGCTCTGGAACACGATCGCGATCTCCCGCCAACGTAGGGCCCGAAGCTCCTGCGGCGTCAGATCCAGGATCTCCACACCGTCGGGCGCCACCCGGCGTCCGCGATAGATGACGCTTCCGCCGCTGATGATTGCCGGCGGCCGCAACAACCTGCATGCACCCAGCGCAAGCGTCGACTTACCCGAGCCGCTCTCCCCCGCGAGGCCTACGATCTCTCCCGGCGCCAGGCTGACATCGACGTTGCGTACGGCCTTGACGTCTCCTGATTCGGTCGCGAAGGAGATCGAGAAGTCGCGAATCTCAAGTACGGGCGGCGGCGTCGCAGCCGCTCCGTCGGTCGCGCTCACCACGCCGGTGGCGGTCTGTTCGGAGGTGCTCAAAGCGTCCCCCTGATCACTGGGGTCGGATCCGACGCACGCCCGCGCGCACCCTTGATCTTGCGACGCCCGCCGTCGCGCAGACGCGGATTGCCGATCTCGTCAAGGCCGAAATTGAGTAGCACGAGGCTCATACCGAGCAGCGCGACCGCGAAGCCCGGCGGCATGTACCACCACCAGGCTCCAAGCTGGATCGCCTCCTGGCTCTGCGCCCAGTACAGCATCGTGCCGAGGCTCCATCCGCTGAAGCTCGAGAGACCGATGAACGCCAGCGCCACCGATGTGAGAATCGCGTACAGCACCGTCGAGACGAACCCGGCGGCGATCAGGCTGACCTCGTTGGGCAGGATCTCGAAGAAGATGATTCGCCAGTTCTTCTCTCCGGTCTCCCTGGCGGCGAGGACGTAATCGCGGTTGCGCAGCGTCAACGTCTGCGCGCGAACCACGCGCGCGCCCCAGGGCCATCCGAGTCCGCTGAGCACGATCGCCACCGGTAGCTCGCCGGTGTTCGCCGGCAGGTAGCCGAGCAGCACGATCAGGAGCGGGAGCGCAGGCAACACCAGAAAGACGTTCGTGAACAGCGACAGGAACTCATCGGCGGCGCCGCCGAGGAAACCCGCTGAAACGCCCACGACTACCGCCAGGATGGTGGCGATCACGCCGGTCATGAGGCCGAGCACGACCGTCGAGCGCATCCCCACGAGCAGCTGCGAGAGCACGTCCTGCCCGGTCGAGGTGGTGCCGAGCAGGTGATGGATGTTCGGCGGCGCCGCGGCCGTCTGAGACGTCGTCAGCGAGGGGTCGTACGGGGCGATCGCCGGGCCGATGATGGCGATCAGGATGAACACCGCGAAGATGGCAGCGCCGATCTTGGCCTTCAACGGCATCGAGCGTGTCAGCCGACGCCAGATCGGCGAAGTGGCGCTCCCGGGACCGCGCTCGTCGACCTTGAGGGGAACCGCGACCGACATCAGTAGGCCTGCCTCGTTCGCACTCGCGGGTCGAGCAGCACGTAGATCACGTCAGCGGCCATGCAGGCGAGCAACACCGCGAACGAGATGCACAGGAAGATTCCCTGCGTGAGCGGGTAATCATTCGCGGTCACGGCGTTGTAGAGCGTGAGCCCCACACCCGGATAGGAGAAGACGATCTCCATCACCAGCGCGCCGGCGACGACGAATCCGATCGCAAGCGCGAAGCCGGCGATGTTCGGCAGGATCGCGTTCCTCGCTGCGTACGTGAACACCACGCGGCGTGTCGTCAGACCCTTGGCCTGCGCCGCCAGCACGTAGTCCTCACCGAGCGTCGTGATCGTGACGTTGCGCATCTGCAGCATCCACCCCGCCATCGAGGTCGCGATGATCGTCAGCGCCGGCAGCAGTGAGTGGTAGACAGCGCTGGAGATGAAGGTCCAATTCCAGCCCGGCTGAATGCCCAGCGTATACCCGCCGATGGAGGGGAAGATGTGCCAGTCGAGTGAAAAGAACTCGATGGCTAGCAGGGCGAGGAAGAAGTACGGGGTCGCCTGCAGAAACGTAAACGCAGGGAGCGATTGGTCGACCCAGCCGCCCCGGCGCCAGGCTGCGAAGATGCCCAGCAGCGTGCCGAGCACGAAGCTGATCACGGTGGCCGTGCCCACAAGGATCAGGGTCCACGGAACCGTGCTCGCCAGCACGCTCGTGACCTTGTCGGGATACAGGCTGACCGACGTTCCCAGGTTGAGGTGCGCGAGGTTGCCGAGATAGACCCAGTACTGGTGCAGCAGGCTGCCCTGGTGGCCCACCCCGAACTCGGCCTCGAGCGCCTTCCGCGCCTGCGCCTGGAGGTCCGGGAACTTGGCCATCATCGTGTCCACCGCGTTGCCTGGCGTGGCACGCGGAATGAAAAAGTTGACGGTCACCGCCACCCAGGCAGCCACAGCGTAGAACGCAAGTCGTCTCGCAATAAAAACCAATTCGCTCTCCAGCTCCTCTTGAGGAGAGGCTAACTGAAACGTTTCTGCAGTGTCAAGCGGAATCTTTCTGAAACAGTTTCAGAAATGTGCTTGAATCTTGTCCGTGACGGAGATCGCCAGCAGCACAGAGACCGGCAATGGTCACGGGCGCCTGACGATCCGTGACATAGCCCACCTTGCCGGTGTTTCACCGGCAACGGTGTCGCGTGTCATCAACGGTCGTCCCGAGGTCTCCGAGCCCGTGCGTGCAAGGGTGTTACGCGTCGTTTCGGAACACGGCTACACGGTCACGCGTTCACCGCTGACCGGCATGCGCAGCGGCTTGGTCGGCGTGACCCTGCCGTTGATCCATCATTCGTACTTCTCGGAGATCCTCGCCGGCGTCAGCGAGGCCTTCTACGAGCACGACATCCCGATGGTCCTCTGCCCGACGCTGCACGAGCATGACCGCGAGGTGACCCTGCTTCAGCGCCTACGCCAGGGCACTACCGACGGCGCGATCCTGATCCTTCCGGAGGAATCTCAGATGGAGTTGCGGGCGCTGCAGGATCAGGGGTATCCGTTCGTGATCGTCGACCCGCGCACGCAGCCCGATGAGAACGTGCCGACCGTGTCGGCTTCACACATCTCCGGCGCCCGCGAAGCCACCGAACATCTGCTGAAGCTCGGCCACCGTCGCATCGCCGCAATCACGGGCCCGCGTGACTGGCTCGCGACTGAGGAACGGCTCCGTGGTTACCGTGGCACGCTCGCCGAGGCGGGCATCCTCGCGGATCCGGCACTCCAGATCGAGTCCGACTTCAACGTCACCGGCGGCTATGACCCGACGATGAAGCTGCTGTCGCTGCCCGACCCGCCAACTGCGATCTTCGCCTTCAACGACATGCTTGCGATCGGCGTGCTGCGCGCCGCCCGTCAATGCGGACTCGAGGTCCCGGATCATCTGTCGGTCGTCGGCTTCGACGACACGTTCGAGGCGACGGTCGTGCACCCCGCACTTACGACCGTGCGTCAGCCGCTCGCGGAGATGGGCAGGATGGCGGTGACCCAGCTCGTGCGGTTGCTTCAGAGCCAGCGGATCGAGGCGCTGCACGTGGAGCTTGCGACGAAGCTGGTCGTGCGCGAGTCGACCGGACCGTTCTGAACAGGGGCCACTCGCGCTGCGCTCGATCGGAGCTCGCCCTCTGGTCACCCGCGCGCCGGCCTGACCAGACCGGTCTCGTACGCGAACACCACGATCTGAACGCGATCACGCAGGTCGAGCTTCGCCAGAATTCGGCCGACGTGCGACTTGACGGTGGCCTCAGACAGGACCAGACGCTCAGCGATCTCAGCATTCGAGAGGCTGCCGGCAACAAGCAGCAGCACCTCATGCTCTCGCGCGGTCAACAGCTTCAGACGCTCGCGCCCGGCCGGGTCCATGTGATCCTCGAGGTCACCTCCGCCGGGAGCGCTCAGCCGGTGCGCGTAGGCGTCCAGCAGCCGCCGCGTGATGCTCGGAGCCACCACCGCATCGCCGCGGGCAACTGCGCGGATCGCCGCCAGCAGCTCGACCGGTTGCGCGTCCTTCAGCAGGAAACCGCTGGCCCCGGCGCGCAATGCCGCGTACACGTACTCATCCAGGTCGAATGTCGTCAGGATGATGATCCGTGCCTGGCTGCCCGACGCCACGATTCGGCGCGTCGCCTCGACGCCATCGAGCCCCGGCATGCGTACGTCCATGAGCACGACCTCTGGCTCCAGCGCTCGCGTCTGGGCAACGGCCTCGATCCCGTTCGCCGCCTCGCCGGCAACGCGTAGGTCCGGCTGGCTTTCGATCACCATCCTGAACGCCATGCGCATCAGCTCCTGGTCGTCGACCAGCAGCACGGAGGCGCTCAAGGGATCGGCTCCAGCGTGCGGGCCGCGGCGGCGGCGTGCAGGTGCATGTGAACCTGCCAGCCACCGTCGCCGGTCGGCCCCACCGCCAACTCGCCGCCATAGGCGTTGGCGCGTTCTCGCATGCCCCTCAGGCCGCGCCCGCCTGAGGCCGGATCAGCAGCCTCGGCAGGCCTGAGCCGGACGCCGTCCGCCGGGCCGCGGTTGGTCACGTCCAACTCCACCTCGCCGCCGCGGCAGCGCAGTTCGAGATGAGCCGATGTCGGCCGGACGGCATGTTTGAGCGTGTTGGTGAGCGCCTCCTGTACGACCCGGAAAACCGCGAGCTGGACCCCCGGGGCGAGGTCATCAAGCGCGCCGTCAAGCTCGATCGTGACCGGAATCCCGGCGGCGTCGACCCGCGCGATCAGTTCATCCAGCCGTTCTAGCGTCGGCTGCGGCTCCAGCGGCTCGTTGGCAGAGTCGTCCCGCAACACGCCGAGCAGTCGACGCATCTCCACGAGCGCCTCGCGCCCCGTGGCTGCAATGCGCTCGATCGCACCCGCCGCCCGTGACGGCGAAGTATCCAGCGCGTAGCGTGCTCCATCCGCCAGCGCGATCATCACCGTCAGGTTGTGGGACACGACGTCATGCATCTCACGCGCGATCCGAGCGCGCTCGGCCACGACAGCCAGCTCGGCCTGCTGATCGCGCTCACGCTCCAGGCGGGCTGCCTTCTCATGCAGTGACAGCAGCAGCTCACGCCGCTGGCGGACGGTCAGACCCAGCGCCGCCGCCGCCACGACAAGTCCGCTGACCCCGACCCAGTACTTGAACACCTGGTGCTCCCAGCCGACCGCCAGCAGGATCGCGCCTGTCTCCGCTGCGGCCACCGCCGCGGCAATCGCCCTGACGTCGCACTCGAGACAGACCCAGTACAGCGCAACCAGCACCGCTGCGTCCGCCAGCTGCGGACCCGACACGAGCCACTGGACCAGCGCAGCCAGCCCGACAGCGGCAAAGGACAGCCGCGGGTCGCGGTGGCGCAGGAGCAGCGGCAGACACAGCGCCGCGCAGAACGCGAGCGTCGCGGGAGTTACCCGGCCTTGGGCGATCAGTCCGACGACACTGGTTCCCGCGACCACCACTGCCAGCACGGCATCCGTCAGCAGACGGTGTGCGGCGCTGAACCTGGCCACCCGCTCGGTCCGCTGGTTCAACCAGCTGAACAGGAGCTCGTCGGAGTGATCCGGCATATGTGGATCTTGGCGCTAATCGAACTCTGCCGCGAGTTCTGGCTGAGCTCGCGGCTCGCGGTCACGCGTCTGGATCCCATGCTTGGTGAGCGCCACGGCGCCGACGAAGATCCCGAACACGAGCCAGCCGACCAGCGCGGCGTGTCCGTCGCCGAAGTTGAGACCCGAGATTCTCTGCGGCTTGCTGACCCAATCCGAGATCGAAGCACCGATCGGGCGCGTATCCACGTAGCCGAACCAGAAACAGAAGACCGGATTCCAGTTCAGCCTCCACCAGCCGATCAGCGGGATCAGCATGATCGCGCTGAACAGCAGAACCGAGTCCCCGAACCCCAGGTTCAGGCTGGTGGCGGTCATGTCTCCGGCCGCAGTGCCCAGCGCGAAGCTGGCAAAGACCGTTGCCCAGTAGTACAGCTCGCGCCGTCGTGTATTGATCGTGTGGATCGAGAGCGTGCCCTCCTTGCGATGCCAACGCCAGAAGATGCACGCCGTGATCAACCCGAAAAGGGTGGTCGTGACCGGGTAGGGGATGCTGAGACCGTCGTGGATCGCGTCCGCGATCATCGTGCCAAAGACGGCCACCATTGCAACGACGAACCAGTACTGAGGCGCCGCGTACTCCTCTTGGCGCAGCTGTAGGTGGAGGGCGAGCAGTGTCCCGAACAGGCCGACCGCGCCGGCGATCGGGACGCTGTGATCGCCCAGGAAGTCCGACGTCGACTCACCCATGCCGGTCGTCCAGATCTTGAGCACCCAGAACATCAGCGTGATCTCCGGGACCTTGACCGCCAGGTATCGCTTGTTCTCGGTGAGCTTCATCTCGAGCGCTCGTCCTGCAGCAGCATGTCCCGAGATTAGAACGCGAAAGCGAGCTCCAGGCAGGCAATTTGGCTGATTTATGCAGCCTAAATCTGCTACTCAGGTAGCGGTGCGCCCCCTACCTGAGTCTGCCGCTCAGCCCTCCTCGAAGACCCGCTGCGCGATTGCGAAGGCGGCATTCGCGGTCGGCACCCCGGCATACACGGCGGTGTGGATCAGCACCTCCGCAATCTCCTCCTGGCTCAGCCCGTTGCCCAGCGCCGCGCGCACATGCATCGCGATCTCGTTCTCACGTCCCAGGGCCGTCAGCACTGACAGCGTGATCACGCTGCGGGTACGGCGATCGAGACCATCGCGAGTCCATACACCCCCCCAGGCGAAGCGGGTGATGAACTCCTGGAAGGGCGCGGTGAACTCGGTCGTGTTCGCGATCGCCCGGTCGACATGCTCGTCGCCCAGAACCTCGCGCCGGACGCGCATCCCCTGCTCGTAGAGATCGTCGTCGCTCATGCCGGTGCTCACAGGTCGAGGTGTTCGAGGATCAGGTCATTCACCTGCGTCGGGTGCTGAACGCTCGGGATGTGTGCAGCGTCGGCGATCAGCTCCAGCCTGGCGCCCGGCACCGCCTCGGCGATCAGCCGCTGATGCTCCGTCGGCAGGGCGGTGTCCTCCGCACCGCTGACCACGAGCGTCGGCGCCGCGATCATGGGTAGCTGCTCACGCAGGTCAAAAACCGCGATCGCCTCGCAGCAGCAGGCGTAGCCATCGACTGGGCTCGACGCCAGCATGTCGCGGAGAGTCCTGACCTCATGGCCGTGTTCGGCAGCCCAGGCGGGGGTGACCCAACGCGCCACGACGGTGTCCGCGATCGTCTCGACGGTGCCGGCGGCCCGCACCACCTCGGCCCGCTCGCGCCAGGCGTCCGGGTTGCCCGGATATGCCGAGGTGGCGATCAGGATCAGCTTCTCGATCCGTTCGGGATGGTGGACCGCCAGCCACTGTCCGACCATGCCGCCGATCGAGATCCCGCAGTACGAGGCCCGCTCGAGTCCCAGGTGGTCCATCAGTGCAATTACGTCGTGGCCCAGAGCCGCGATCGTGTAGGGACCGGTGGGGACCGGAGAGTCACCGTGTCCGCGAAGATCGAACGCGACCATCCGCAACCGGCCTGAGAGCATCCTGACCTGGGGCTCCCACATGGCCAGCGTGGTGCCCAGAGAGCCGCCGAGCAGGAGCGGTGATCCTTCGGCCGGCCCGTACGTCTGACTGTGCAGTGCGACCGGCTTCATGCGCCGCTGCCGTCGCACGAACGTCGATGGCAGCAGGATCCGCGGACGGCACCAGCTCCGATCGAGCCCGCCGTCATCGCCCGACCTCCGCCAGCGCGCGGTCGACCAGCTCAGCTGCCCCCGCCAGGTGCCGCGCCGGGTCGGTCGCATCGCTCACGCCGGCGTCCGCCAGAAACGTCAGGTTCGCTCGCATGCGCTCAGTATCCACTTCCACGTTCTCCAACAGGTCTCGCACCCAGGCCGTCGCTGATCCCGACAGGGTGAGCAGCTGCGTCAGCGTTCCCCATTCAGCTTGCCAGGCACCCGCGGCGCGCTGATGCTCCTGCTCCATCCCGGCCAACAGCGTCGCCACCAGCCCCGGAACCCTCCGTGCACAGGCGATCGCGGACACAGCGGCGACTGGGTTGTGCTTGTGCGCCATCGCCGATGAGCCGCCGCGGCCCTCACGGCCCTCGTGCAGCTCGCCGACCTCAGTCTGAGCCAGTAGCGTCACGTCGCGCGAGATCTTGCCTGCCACACCGGCCAGGCCACCCAGCGCGCCGGCGAGCTGAGCCACGCGCGTACGGTCGGTGTGCCAGGGCAGCAGCGGCTCGACGAGGCCGAGCGTGGCCGCAACCCGACCAGCGACCTGCGGTGGACGGCTGCCGACGGGACCGCCCATCTGCACCGCGAGGACCGCATCGCGCACGCGTTCGAGTTCGCCGATCGCGCGCACCAGCGCCACCAGCCAGCCTGCGCACACCAACCCGAAGGACGTCGGCAGGGCCTGCTGCAAAAGCGTGCGACCCGCAATCGGCGTGTCGCGATGAGTCAACGCGAGCTCGGCGGCCGCCGCCGCGGCTGCACGCGCATCGACGAGGATCGGATCGAGCGCTCGCTTCGACACCAGCATCGCCGCCGTGTCAACGATGTCCTGGCTGGTCGCACCGAGGTGTACCGCGCCCGCGTACTCCTCGCCGAGCCGTGATCGCAACTCGGCCACCAGCGGGATCACAGGCGTCGCGTTATCGCCGGCACCGGCGGCGATTGCCTCGACGTCAAGTGGGCCCTCCTGCAGGGCACGCAGGATCGCCTCGCCGGCCTGGGCGCAGATCAGTCCTTCCACGACACAGGCTGCGGCCAGCGCAGCCTCCGTGTCGACCATCGCACGAACCCAGGCATCCGCGGTGACGGCCCGAGCCGCACCGCCTCGCGCATACGTACCGGCGAACAGATCAGATGTCAAAGAAGACGGTCTCTCCGGGGCCTTGGAGGTGAATGTCGAAGCGGTATCCGTCATCGGTCGGCTCTGCCAGCAGCGTATGACGGCGCGCGGCCGGCACGGTTGCGAGCACCGGATCGAGTAAGTTGGCCTCAGCCTCGTCGGCGAAGTACAGGCGCGTGACGACCCGGTTCAGCATCCCTCGGGCAAACAGCGTCACGTCGATGTGCGGTGCCTGCAAGGTGCCGTTGGGTGTGGGCACCCGGCCCGGTTTGACGGTGACCATCCGGTAGATGCCGTCACCGTCCTCGACGCCCCATCGGCCGAACCCGCGGAAGCCCTCCAGCGTCGAGGGCTCACCGTAGCCGTAGATGTCGGCGAAATGCCCCTGCGCATCGGGCTGCCAGAACTCGATCAGATGATCGGGGACGATCGCCTCGCGCCCGTCATAGACCGTGCCGCTGATCCGGATCACGCCCGGGGTGTCCTCGGGCACGATCAGCTGGCCACCGTCAAACGGCACACCGATCGCGAAGTACGGACCGACCGTCTGCGAGGGGGTCACCTCGAAGATCATCAGAGCGCCTCCTTGAAGACCATCAGAAAGCCTCCTCGAACAGAGTGGCGGCCGGACCGCGCAGGTAGATGTCCCAATTGAACGCCTGCGCCCAGTTCGGCCGCGTCTCGTGGATGTTGAAGGTCGAGATCATCCGCTCGCGCGCCCGCTCATCGCTGACGGAGTTGAAGATCGGGTCATACGGGAAGAACGGGTCGTCCGGGAAATACATCTGCGTGACCAGGCGCTGCGCAAACGCGCGGCCCAGCAGCGAGAAGTGGATGTGCGCAGGACGCCAAGCGTTGTAATGGTTGCCCCACGGGTACGGACCCGGCCGGATCGTGGTGAACTCGTAACGGCCGTTCCTGTCGGTCAGTACCCGGCCGGCGCCGTGAAAGTTCGGGTCAAGCGGCGCCGCCCACCGGTCCCACTTGTGGTCGTAGCGACCGGCGGCGTTCGCCTGCCAGATCTCGACCAGCGTGTCGCGCAGCGGCTTGCCCTCAGTGTCGTAAACATGGCCCGAGACGATGATCCGCTCACCGATCGGCTCACCGGCGGCCTGCACAGTCAGATCGTTGTCAGTCTCAGCAAGACGCAGCGTGCGATCGAGCTGCGGGCCGGTGATCTCAGTCACGGTGTGCGGCAGATACACCAGCGGTTGCTTCGGATGGCGTAACTGCGTGGACTTATAGGGCGGGTAATCCAGGGGCGGGTGCGCCTCGATCGGGTCGCGCCTGTAGCGCGCCGGCGTATCCGCCACTGGGTCATAGATCTCGCGGACCTCGTCCTGCGCCGGGTCCTGTGTGCCATCACGTTCTGCGGTGCTCATCTGGCTACCAACTCCCTGAGTGCTGCGAGTTCCTCGGCGCTCGGCGCCTCCGATACCCGCACGTTATCCACAACCTCAAGCTCCCAACCGGTGGCGGCCCGCACCTCTTCGACGGTCACCCCCGGATGCGTCGCGCTCAGCACCAGCTGACCACCCGCCGGCGCGAGCACACCAAGGTCGGTGATCACCAGTGTGGTGCGATCACCACAAGTCGTCTTGAAGTCGAGCGTCTCGACGAACGTGCGCCTTGAGTGCGGCGCGATCACCACGACCTCCTCGCAGCCGGTCGCGATCTCCGGAGCGCCCCCGGCGCCGGGCAACCTGGTCTTGGGATGGTCGTACTCACCGATCACCGTCGAATTCAGATTCGCGTGACGATCGACCTGGGCGGCCCCAAGAAACGCGACCTGCACCCGTCCGGGACCGATCCAGTAGTTGAACATCTCCGGCACCGACACGACGAAATCAGCCGTCTGCGCCAGCTCACCGTCGCCGATCGACAGAGGCACGTGATACGGCTTGGCGCCGATCGTGCCCGACTCATAGACCAGCACAAGCTTGGGGTTATGCACCATCCGTGCCAGCAGCGCCGCCGTGCTCGGGCGCCCCACCCCGATGAAACAGGACCGCTTCCCAGCCAGGCTGCGGGCCGCCACGATCGTCTGCAGCTCACCATTGCTGTATCCGGTCTCCGCCCGGGCCATCACGCTCATGCGGCCGCCCCTTTTCTCGGGGTGCCAGGCGGGCACAGATCGCGCTCACGCATCCACGCAAGGAACTGCTCGCGGTCGCGGCTGATCACATCCCACTCCCTGTAGAAGTCGTTGTCCCGCTCGGTCACATCAAGGGCATAGGACGGCTGCGAGCCGCCAGGTGCGCGCGCCACGTAATCGATCACCCACCCCGGGATCACCACAGCACCCGGTCGCGGCTCGAGCGCCTCGACGATCCGCTCGACCGTCACCACGCTGCGAGCAGCCGCCAGCACCGCCTCCTTCTGCACACCCGGGATCCCCCACAACTGCACGTTGCCGTCACCGTCCGCCTCCTGCGCGTGCACGATCGCCACATCCGGATTCAGGGCCGGCACCGCCATCAACCGCTCGCCCGTGAACGGACACACGATCGGCTTGACGTTCGTGTGCTGCAGCAGATCCGTGCCCGAGTAGCCACGCATGACCATGAACGGCAACCTCGACGCCCCCGCCATGTAGCGGTTCGCCATGCCGGCATGCGAATGCTCCTCGACCTCGATCGCGCGCGGCCATCGATGCTCGATCGCATCACGAAAGCGATGCAACGACCCCACACCCGGATTGCCGCCATAGGAGAACACGAGCCTGCGCACCGCACCCGCACCGATCATCTGGTCATACAGAATGTCCGGCGTCATCCTGATCACCTCGAGCTCACGCCGCCCCTGACGCAACACCTCATGCCCCGCTGCAAACGGAATCAGATGCGTGAAACCCTCAAGCGCCACGCTATCGCCATCACGCACCGTCAGCTCAATTGCATCACTCAGCGAAACGAGTTGGGCCACCTGAACGTCACCTTTCAGAACGGCAGTCCGACGTAGTTCTCGGCAAGCGAGGTGGCGGCGGCCGTGGAGTTGCATACATAGCGTAACTGTGAATGCGCAAGATGGGCTCCGTACGCATCGTCGTTGGGGTCGACGTGCAGCATCTGGGTCATCCACCACGAGAAATGCTGCGCGCGCCAGACATGCTCGAGGCAGCGGTCCGAATAGGTTTCGAGCGCCCGCGTGCTGCGGGCCGGCCCGTAGTGATCGCTGAGCGCCCGCGCCAGGCGTACAACGTCGGCGACGGCGAGGTTCAGACCCTTGGCGCCGGTCGGCGGCACGATGTGGGCGGCATCGCCCGCCAGCAACAGACCCCCGCAGCGCATCGGCGCCGTGACGAAGCTGCGCATCGGCGTGATCGACTTCTCGATCACAGGACCTGTCTGCAACTCCCAGCCTGGGGTTGCCAGGCGCCGTTGTAACTCCTCCCAGATCCTTTCGTCCGGCCAGTTGGCGAGGTCGTCCGTCGGGTCGACCTGCAGGTATAGGCGACTGACCTCGTGCGAACGCATGCTGTGCAGTGCGAACCCGCGCTGATTGCGCGAGTAGATCAGTTCGTCCGTGGAGGGCGGCACCCGCGCCAGGATCCCCAGCCAGGCAAACGGGTACTCCCGTTGCCAGACCTGCTGATCCGCAAGCGCCGCGATCGCCGCTCGGCTGATGCCGTGGAAGCCATCGCAACCGGCGACGAAGTCCGCCGTCAGCGTGTGCTGCACGCCGCCGAGCGCGTAACTGACGGTCGGGCGCGAACGGTCGATGCCGTCGATGCGCAACTCTTCGGCCTCGAACACGAGCGGCGAGCCGGTCTCGATCCGGGCCGCGATCAGATCCTTCACCACCTCGGTCTGACCGTAGATCGTCACCCCACGGCCGGTCAGTTCCCGCATCGGGATGTGTGTGCGCTCCTCGCCCAACTGCAGATGGATCCCGCCGTGCACGATCCCCTCGCGTTGGAGGCGCTCGCCAACCCCCGCCTCGATCAGGATGTCGCGCGTGCCCTGCTCGAGCACGCCTGCCCGGATCCGCGCCTCGCAGTACTCACGGTCGCGGGCCTCGAGGACCACCGCCTCGATTCCGTCACGCTCGAGCAGCCGCGCAAGCGTCAACCCTGCCGGTCCGGCGCCGATGATCGCAACCTGGGTGCTTTCAGGCATCACCACGCGGTCCAGCCTCCGTCGACCTTGAGGACATGCCCGGTCACGCTTCCCGACGCGTCGCAGGCGAGGTATCTGACGGCGTGGGCGACATGCTCGAGTTCGGCCAGCCGACCGGTCGGCAGGCGCCGCTCCAACACCTCCTCACGGAAGGCCGGGTCGTCGAGCCATTGCTTGGTCAGCGGCGTCTCCACAAACGTGGGCGCGACCGCGTTGACCCGGATCCCCTCACGCGCCCATTCGACAGCCAGCGCCCTGGTCATGCCGTCGACCGCGTGCTTGGTCGAGCAGTAGGCCACGCGGCCGGGGTAGCCGACCGACCCCAGCTGCGATGACATCGTGACGATCGAACCGGTCTGTCCACGGCTCAGCAGCAGGTCACCCACTGCCCGGCAGGCCAGAAATGTCGCACGGACATTCAGATCAAACAGACGGTCCCAGTCCTCCAGGGGATAGTCCCGGGCCGGGCCGGGACGGTTGGTGCCGGCAGCGGTAAGCAGCACACGCAGCGAACCCAGGGCGGCAGCGGTCTCGACGATGCGGGTGACCTCACCCGGGTCGGTCACGTCCGCCACCACCGCGACAGCACCGGAGCCTGCCTCGGCGGCCGCGGCGGCAAGCTCCGATTCGGTGCGTGCCACCATCACAACCTGGGCACCCGCACGCGCGAGCTCGACCGCGCACGCGCGCCCGAGCCCGCGGCCGGCGCCCGTGACCAGCGCCACCTCCCCGTCCAGCCGCCAGGGGTCACTCATGGCCGGCTCGCCGTCGCGCCGCTGACGTTCACGACTGCAACTGCGCGACGCGCTCCAGTCGCACCTCTGCGGTCATCGCATGGCCGGCGAAATGCTCCTCGTGACTGATCGCCGCAACCGCGGGCGCGACCAGCCGCGTACCCTCCGGCGTAAGCCGCTGATAGGTGCACGTCTTCAGGAACTTTCCAACCCATAGTCCACCGGTATATCGCGCGGCACGCGATGTCGGCAGCACGTGGTTGGTGCCGACGGCCTTGTCTCCGTAGGCAACGGTCGCCTGATCGCCGAGGAACAGCGAGCCGTAGTTGGTGAGCTTGGCGAGGTACCAGTCCAGCTTCTCCTCCGAGACATGCACCTCGAGATGTTCGTTGGCGGCTGCGTCGGAGATCGCGACCGCCTCGTCGTCGTCGGCAGCAATCGCGATCCAGCCGTGGTTGTGCCATGCCGGGCCGGCGACGTCCGCCGTCGGGAAGGTCTCAAGCAGATCCTCGACCTCGGCCTCGATCGCTCGGGCAAGGTCCTCCCCGATCGCGATACAACCGGCCGGAGAGCTCGGCCCATGCTCGGCCTGGCCGAGCAGGTCGATCGCCACCAGCCGCGGGTCGGCTGATGCGTCGGCGATCACCAGGACCTCGGTCGGACCGGCCAGCAGGTCGATCCCGACGCGGCCGAACAGCTGCCGCTTGGCCTCCGCGACGAACGCGTTGCCGGCACCGACCAGCATGTCGACCGGCTCGAGCCCGTCGATCAGGCCGAATGCCATCGCGGCCAGCCCCTGCACGCCGCCGAGGCACAGCACCGCGTCGGCACCCGAGGTCTTCATTGCGTACAGCATCGTCGGATGGATGCCGCGCTCGCGCTGCGGCGGTGCGCAGCCGACGACCTGCTTGACACCCGCAACCTTCGCCACCAGCACGGTCATGAACGATGAGGCGAGCATCGGATAGCGCCCGCCCGGTACGTAGGCGCCCACCGCATTCACCGGTATGTGCTTGTGGCCGAGCAGCACGCCCTCGCCGACTTCGATCTCGAGCTCGCCGAGCGTCCCGAGTTGGGCGCTCGCGAACGTGCGGATCTGGTTCTGCGCGAAGGCGATGTGTTGCTTCATCGAGTCATCGACCTGTGCCGAGGCGCGCTCGAACTCGGCGTCCGAGACGACGAAGTTCTCCGGTGCCCAGTCGTCGAACTCCTGGGAGTAGCGACGCACAGCGTCGATGCCGCCGGTCTCGATCTCCTTGAGGATCTCTGACACGCGCCCGCGGAGTTCCTCGGTCGCCTCAGTGGTCGGTGGGTTCGGTATCTTCAGGTAGCGGGTGTTCATACGTATTCCTTGTCTTGTTCACCGAGTCAGCTCGTGACAACCGGCGCCTCGTAGTGCTCCACCTCCGGTGCGGCGGCGAAGTACGGGCCGATCAGCTCGCGCCAGCGCACGAACCGATCGGATTCGCGAAAGCCCTGCATGTGATCCTCGACCGTGTCCCACTCGTTCAGAAGCAGGTAGGTGGAGGGCTGCTCGATCCCTCGCAGCAGTTTCAGTGAGCGGAAGCCCGCAGCTTGCGAGATCACTTCCTCGGCCTGCTCGACTGCAGCCTCGAAATCCCGCTCAGAGCCGGGTTTGATCTGGAAGATCGCCTGCTCGAGGATCATCCTGTTACCTCCAGTTGTTGTGCTCCGGGGAGCACAACCGACCAGCCGCCGTCGACGACCAGGTTGGCTCCGGTGATGTAGGCGGCCTCATCGCTGCAGAGGAACACGGCCGCCGGGACGATGTCCCCGGCAGTGCCGAGCCGTCCCAGCGGAACCGCACTTGCGATGGCGTGCATGGGGTGGTCGGGCGCTAACAGGTTCTCGTGTGCGCCCGGCGTGGCGATCATCCCGGGGCTGATTGCGTTGGCGCGGATGCCGTGCGGCGCCCCCTCAGCTGCCAGTTGCCTGGTGACCGCGATGACGCCGCCCTTGGACGCCGTGTGAGCGACACGCTGG
The DNA here is from genome assembly GCA_963790635.1 of uncultured Actinomycetota bacterium. GTDB lineage: Bacteria > Actinomycetota > Thermoleophilia > Solirubrobacterales > Solirubrobacteraceae > Palsa-465. The sequence goes on from CAWBPJ010000007.1 coordinate 964,884, forward strand.
TTGGTCATCGAACCGCTCAGGCCGGCCGTCGAGGCGATGTTGAGGATCACACCGCGGCTCGCCTTCAGGTGCAGCCACGCGTGCTTGGAGGCCAGGAACACAGAGTCGAGCTCGGCCGCAAGCGTGAAGCGCCAGTCGGCGAACGTCTGCTGCTCGACCGAGCCGAAGCGAACCGCCCCGGCGTTGTTGTACAGGATGTCAATGCGCCCGTGGGCATCTACGGCTCGATTGATCCAGGCGGCGACCGAGCCCTCGTCGGTCACGTCGAGATGGGGCGTGCCGCCGTCGGTGATGAGATCCCCGCCTTCGACGATCGCGCCCTCAGCCTCGAAGCGCGCCTTGGCCTCCGCGCCCTGACCACGAGCGGTGCCACTGATCAGCGCGACCTTTCCCTCCAGGCGGCCACTCACGTCCCCGCCCTCCGGACCGCCTCGGACATGAACTTCGCCACGCCGCCGGCGACCAGCCCGCCGTCGATCGGGATGTCGGCGCCGTTGATGAACCGCGACTCATCCGACATCAGGAACACCATCAGCTCGGCGACCTCCTCGGGCTGGCCGCCGCGGCTGAGCGGGGTCACGTCGAGGTTGGCCTGGTAGAAGGTCTGCGGTGCGTTCGCGGTCATCGGCGTGTGGATATAGCCCGGGTGCACCGCATTGACGCGGATCCCGCGGGGCCCAAGCTCCGTGGCCGCGGTGCGGGTCAATCCGCGCAGCCCCCATTTGCTGGCGGTATATGCGGCGGTGTAGTGACCGGTGAGCGCAGCGACCGAGCCGACGTTGACGATCGATGCGCCTTCCGGCATCAACGGCAGCAGTGTCTTGATCCCGAGCATCGGGCCCGTGAGGTTCACCGCCAGCACGCGGTTCCACTCCTCGAGCTCGACATCGGGCAGGCGCACACGGCTGGTCACGCCGGCGTTGTTGATGAGCCCGTCGACGCGAGCGCCAAGCTCAAGCTCGATCCGCTCCTTGAGCGCCGACCAGGAGGCCTGCTCGGCAACGTCGAGCTTGTGACCAAGAACGCTCGTCCGCGAGGCTGGAGCCTCGAGGTCGCAGGCGACGACCGTCGCCCCCTCGGCGGCCAGCTTGGCCGCCTCCGCCTCACCCTGACCACGGCCGGCGCCAGTGATCACGATCAGCTTGCCCCGGACCCGGCCGCTCACAGCGTCACCCTGCCTCCGTCGACTCGGATCGTCTGGCCGGTCACCGCGGCAGCCGATTCTGAGGCCAGATACCCGACGGCACCGGCGATGTCGGCTGGGGCGAGCGTACGATCGAGCGCCTGCTCGGCCCGCACCGCGTCGAACGCGGCCTGTGACAGGTCGGCCGTGGAGCCGGGGGTCGGCGTCAGACCGGGCGCGACGGCGTTGACGGTGATTCCACGCCCGCCCCACTCGACCGCCAGCGCACGGGTCATACCCAGCAGGGCACCCTTGGTCGTGATGTAGGCGGCCATTCCCGGGCCGGGGGGCGCGAAGACAGTGTTGGAGATGATGTTGATGACACGCCCGCCACCATTCGAGGCCATGCTCGGCAGCAGCTTTGAGCAGAGCATCAAGGGCGCCTCGATGTTGACCGCGGCGAACCGTCGCCACGTCTCGAGGTCGAGGTCCTCGAGCCTGCGAAGGATCATGAACACCGCGTTGTTGACGAGCACGTCGCAGTGGCCGTGGTCGGCCAGCACCTTGGCCGCCAGACCCGCAACCTGATCCGAACCGGCGAGATCGACCGTGTAGGGCTGGGCGCCGTCGATCTCGACCGCAGCCTCCTGCGCACCCGCTATGTCCGCGATCAGGACGCGAAAACCATCGGCCGCGAGCCGCTCGGCGCAGGCACGCCCGATCCCCCGCCCTCCGCCGGTCACCAGCGCCACCCTCATATGATCTCGCTCACGCAGCGGTTGCGTTGTGTTCCGAGTCCGCTGATGCTCGCCTCGATCACGTCACCAGCCGCCAGGAAGCGACGGTGATGCATGCCATTGCCGGCCGGTGAGCCGGTCAGGATCACGTCTCCGGGTTGCAGCGTGACCAGCGTCGAGGCATAGCTGACAAGCGTGGCGGTGTCGAAGATCATGTCCGCCGTCGACTCATCCTGCATGACCTCGCCAGCGACGCTGAGCCTCACCGTCAGGTCCTGCGGATCCGGGATGAACCTGGCCGGCACGAGCCAGGGGCCGAACGGCAGGAACGTCGGCGCATTCTTCGCCCGCAGCCAGTCGGTGCCGATCGCCTCGAGATCCGGGCGGTAGACCAGGTCGCGCGTGGTGATGTCGTTGGCGATCGTGTAGCCCGCGACATGGTCGAGCGCTCGTTCCTTCGGGATCTGCCTGCCGGCGATGCCGATCACGGCCGCCAGTTCCAGCTCCCAGTCGTGCTGATCGCCGCGCACCGGAAGGATCACGTCGTCATAGGGCCCGGCGATCGCGCTTGCGGCACCGAGGAAGATGTAGGGCTCTCCGGTCGCGGCCCGCTCGTCCATGATCCGGCCGCCCATCGCGAGCGCCGCTTCGCGCGACATCGCCCCGCGCTCCTGCTCCTCCGCGAGGATGATGTCGATCACGTGTTTGCGGTAGTTGGCGCCGCTCTGAAGGATCTGCCCTGGACGAAGCGGGGCCAGCGTCGCGAGCAGCTCGAGCGGTACGTCGCCGCCGCCCTCGGCGAGGCGGTCGATGGCGCTCTGTGAGGCTGTCCAACCCTGCAGGATCTGGTTGGTGTCATGCCAGCCGTAGCCTGAGAGGTCGACGACCCGTTCTCCATCGAGAACCAACCCGGGGAACGGTACGTCGCCGTCACGCGCAAAGGTCCCGAGCGCGTACATCAGATCGGCTCCGCGGTGACCATCACGCTCTTCATCGTCAGACCGACGAAGTCACCGTCAAGGACATGGTCGATTTCCCATTGCGCGATCTGCTCGGAGATCTCCACGATCGTCCGGACACGCTCGTAGCGGCGCTCACCAAAACCCGCGAAGGCGGTCGGCAGATCGTCGGACGCGGCCACCTCCTGCGCAAGCACGATCGAATCCTCCAGCGCCATCGCAGCTCCCTGACCAACGTGCGGCCCGGTCGCGTGAGCCGCATCGCCGATCAGGGCGACGCGCCCGCGCTGCCAGGGCGGCTCTACCCAGACCGTCTCGATCGGGCGGTACACGACCTTGTCGGAGTCGACGATCCCACTCCTCACCTCGGCGATCATCCCGCCGAACCCGTCGAGCCGGTCTCGCAACTGCGGCGCCAGGGTCTGGGGATCGAACTGCGGTGGGGTCTCCCCGCCTGGAGTCTCGATGAAGAGCAGATACATCAGCTCGGGCGCCAGCGGCACCATCCCGGCCTTGCCGTCCGGTCCGGCGTACATCGACAGCTTGTCGACCTCGCTCGGCCGCGGCAGGTTGTACCTCCAGACCGCTTGCCCTGTGTAGCGGGGTTTCGGCGCGTCACCGAAGACGAGCGAACGAACCTGCGAAAAGACGCCGTCGGCGCCGATCACCAGGTCATAACGACCGCAGGAGCCGTCGGTGAGCTCGACGTCAGCCCCATCGACGTCCTGTTCGATCGAAGCCGGCCTGTGCCCGAGCGTGACCTTCGCGCCGGAGCGCTTGACGGCGGTCGTGAGGATCTCGTGCAGGCGCGGCCGCGTGATCCCGTTGAGGCCGGGAAACTCAGGGCCGACCACCCGCGGAAACTCGTTATCGGCCAGCTGCGTGCCATCCGCCAGGAAGAACCTGTCGCCATCCATCGCGAAGCCGGCGGCCAGCGCTTCGTCGAGCAAACCCAGGTGATGCAGCGCACGCATCGCATTGCCGGGCTGGATGATTCCGACTCCATAGACATCCCACTTGGGGTTCTGCTCGACGATCTCCACCTCGATCCCCCGGGCCGTGAGCGCAATCGCGCTTGAGAGCCCGCCGATGCCGCCACCGACAATCAGAACCTTGGAAGCTGCAGGTGCCACTCGCTCTCTCCTCACACGCTGTGTCTCGCACGGGCGCTCATCACGCGCAACGCACCGACAGGCATCGTCGGAGACCGTTGTGCATACGTATAACCAGACTACTACCGGATTCGTCGAGGGTCAAGGGCTCACCGGGCTCACCGGGCTCACCGGGCTCACCGGGCTCACCGCTGCGAGCCTTGCGCTCGTCTTCCCATTGTGCACCCGCAGATCCGGTCTTGCAGCCGGCATCAGGCCACAGGCCCAGCAGTGCTCGGACACCTGCAGTGGCGGCGTCGAGTTGTTATACGTATCCAATGCCGCCGGTCCAGCAGGTCACCAGCCATGACGTGGCCCGGGCAGCGGGCGTCTCCCAGCCGACGGTCTCGCGCGCGCTGCGAGGGGACCCGCGCCTGTCCGAGGAAACGCGCCGCCGCGTGGTCGCAGCGGCCGATGCGCTGCAGTACGTACCGAGCCAACGCGGGCGCAGCCTGGCGACGCGCTCCACCGGCCAGATCGGGATCGTCGTCAGTGATCTCGGCAACCCGTTCTACCTGCAGGTGCTCGATCGCCTCAACCACGTCCTGCGTGAGACGGAACTACGGATGCTGGTACTTACTCCGGACCGCGACGGCACCGTCCCACTGGAGCGACTGGTTGACGGCTCGCTCGACGGAGCGATCCTCACCACCACCGTGCTGGACTCCCCCCTCCCGGAAGCTCTGAACGCGCGAGGCTTCCCGTTCGTGCTGCTCAACCGGGAGGTGGATGACGCGCCCGGCGATGTCTGCGTCGTCGACAATCAGGCGGGTGGCGCGCTCGCCGCGCGCGAGCTGCTCGAACTGGGTCATACGCGGATAGCGGCATTGTTCGGGCCTGAGACGACCAGCACCGGACGTGACCGCGAGGCCGGATTCCGGGGCGTTCTCGCGGAGGCTCGGTTGCAGCTGCCGCGGGCACGCTGGCGACGGGCGCCGTTCGACTTCACGGCCGGTCACGCTGCCTCCCTGGAGCTGCTCGAGTCCGGCCCCACGGCGCTCTTCTGCGCCAATGACATCCTCGCGCTCGGCGCCTACAACGCGCTGCACGGCCGCGGCCTGCGGATCCCGGACGACATCTCGCTCATCGGTTTCGATGACGTGCTGCTCGCCGACTGGGAGGTGTTCCAGTTGACCACGGTGAGCCAGGACATCACCGGCATGGTCGCGGCAGCCACCGACCTCCTGCTCACCCGGATCAGAGCCGAGCGGGACTCCGTACCACCGCCACGCCGCGTCGTGTTGCCTCCTTCGCTCGTCCGTCGCAGGACACACGCTCCGATGCGCCGCGAACCGTCTTAACCCTCCTGTCGGGCGTGGCTCGCGGCGCGAGGCGTCTGTCAGAAGGCGTTTTCCTCGTCGAAGGTCTGGTACGGGTCCGGCGGCGCCGGCTCGTTCACATAGACGCGATCGACGGAATACATCCAGTGTGTCGTCGGTTCACGGTCAGGCTGATACTGCTCGGGCATCGGCGGGGCGTCGTGGTCATTGGGCGCTTGCACCCAACTCCTGTCGTAGGGGGACATGAACAAACCGAACACATGCAGGTGCCAGATCTTCCACTCGCCGTCTTCGACGATGAAATCGCATCCGTACTTGCACCAGGCCCAGGCCGCCTCGGGTTTCGGGTCGCCGTCAACGAACGACATCGTCTCGTGCCCCGGAGAGATCCAAACCGCGCGCGCCGTCCGCAGGTCGTCTGCGACCTCGATCACGGGCGTGGTCAGAGCATGCATGTGCATCTTGCCCTTGGCATCGCCATCCGTCCAGACATGGAAGCCGGGGTACAGCCGTTCGAGGCTCTCCGGACCCTCGTATACGCCCCACATCATCTCGGCGCGTACGCCGGGTGTGTTCATCGCGAACAGATCGAGGCACTTCCTATGCATGTTCGCCGTGTGCCAGTACGAATACCGGCCCATCACGTTCTGGATCTCCTGAACTGCCTCGATCCGCACGATCCGCTGCTCAAGGTTACGGTCGGTGATTGCTGTCATCGATTCTCCTTTTCGATGGAAGCCGAGCGCCGCGCGACGAGAGGGTCGCCGCGCGGCGCGATTGTCATGACCCGCTAACGGGCCGTCACCTCGAGCACGAACTCCAGAGAGCTCTGGACGATCGCCTCGATGTCGTCGGCGCCGATCCACATGTGGTCGGAGCCGTCGACGATCTGCAAGTCCACACGCACACCCACGTCGGTCAGCGCCTGGGCCAGAGCGCAGCTCTGGACAAAGGGCACCGCGCGGTCGGCGCCACCGTGCTTGATCTGAAACGGAGGCGCATCCGCGTGCACATACGTGATTGGGCTCGCAGCCCGCGCTCGTGCCGGATTCTGGCTCACCACGCCGCCGATCAGCGAGCCCTCCGGTGAGGCCTCCGAGTCATGCTCCATCGGCCCGTCTGGATCGCCCTGCTCGACGAGCGCCAGCAGATCCGTCGGCCCATACCAGTCGACCACCGCACAGACCGCGGCCGACGCCTGGGTCACGCCGACCTCGCCTTCGAGCTCCAAAACTCCGGAGGTGAGCCCGAGCAGTGCGGCCAGATGGCCGCCGGCCGAGGCTCCCCAGGCGACGATCCGATCAGCATCGATCGCCAACCGGGCCGCCTCTCGACGCAGCCATCTCACCGCCGCCTTCACATCGTGAAGCTGCGCCGGAAAGATCGCCTCGCCGGTCAGCCTGTAATCGACCGTCGCGACCGCGAGCCCGGCGTCGGCCAGCCGCTCGAACAGACCCGGCCGCAGTGTGTCGAGCGTCGGGCCGACACTCGCCCGGCTGCCAAGTCCCCAACCGCCACCGTGGATGAAGACAACCGCTGGCCGGGGCCCGTCGAGAACCGGAAGGTACAGGTCGAGCAGCAGCGGCCGAAAGCCCGGTACGGTCGCGTACTCGACCCCGCTCAGCAGGCGGACCCCGGAATCGAGGATCCGCGGCTCGGCGGCCCGCTGGCCGCCGAGCGTGATTGCGGAACTGTCAGGCACCTGAGACCGCTACCCCTGCCACTCCAACGCGAGCGACGGCGCAACCGGGTCGAGGTCGACTGTGTTGAACGACTTGACGACGTTCTTCACCTGACGGGCTCGTGACCTGGTTGGACACCTCATCGACGATCGGGATGTACCAGGCGAGTTCGTCCAGCCGATGCGTCACCGCGATCGCGGTCTTGGTCTGAGCCGAAGGAGTCGTCGCGGCAGCGTTTGCGGTCGAGCAGCGCGTTCAGGCGTGCGTTGCTCGCGCCAAACACGTTGCCGATTCCCCCAGCCACCGGCAGCAGCGTCTGAGTCGCCTCGCCCCAGATGTCCTGAGCGCGGGGCGGGAACAGCAGCGCCTCGTAGCTCTTGGATCCGAGCTGTTGCAGGAAGTCGCCGAAGCTTCCGGTGTTCAGCGTCAGCTGCACAGTGACCCCGATCGCGGAGAGCTGGCTTTCGACCGCCTGTGCGAGCGTCCCACCCTTGTCGAGCGCCGCGGCGTCGAGCAGCGTCAACGTGAAGCCGTTCGGATAGCCCCCGGCCGAAAGCAGCTGCTTGGCCTTGGCGATGTTGTAGTGGTAGAGATCCGCGTCCGCCGCGTCGTAACCCGGGAAGCCGTCCAGTCCGAGTTCGGTCTGCGGCTTGGCCAAGCCGCAGAACACCGCTCTGGCGATGGCCGTGCGGTTCAGGGCGTCACTGATCGCCTGGCGGACGTCCTGGCTGGCGAGCGGCCCGCTGAGGTGGCCCTCCAGCATCAGCATCGGGACGTTCCCGGGCCCGTGTGAAACCCGCAGGTGCTTGGCTGCCGCCGCAGCGACATCGGATCGCCGGCAGGTTCTGCGCATACTGGATCTGCCCGCTCTCAACCGCTGCCAATTCGGCGCTGTCGGAGGAGAAGAACTCGGCGACGATCTTTGAGTACTTGATCGCGTTCTTATCCCAGTAGTGCCGGTTGGGCAGGAACACGTACTTGCTGCCGGCGACCGTCTGCGCCGCGTCAAGCACGTACTGGCCGGCTCCGTCGGTGCATGGTGCCGAGCGTGCCCTTGTTCGCAAGGCCCTTCGGGCCGATCACGTCGCCGAAGGTGAAATCCTGAGACAGTGATTGGACCACGTCGGCCTCCGGGACCGACGTCTTGTAGTTGATCTCCACAGACCACTTGCCGGTCGTCTTGATACTGGCCACCGGTCCGGCATTCACCTGGTTCGGACCGGGGGTGGTCGCGTAGTAGGTGAGAGAGGCGGCGACGGCCTTCGATGTCATCAGCGACCCGTCGGAAAAATGGACGCCCCGTCGCAACGTCAGCTTGAAGTGCTTGTTGCTCTTGCCGACCTCTCTCCAGCCGACGGCGAGGTCGGCGAGGAATTGACCTGACGGGTTCTCGTAGATCAGTGGGTCATACGCGTAATAGATGTAGTCGGGCGGCGCCGCGCCGGTTGGGTCAAGACTGTTCGATGCCTCGGCGATACCGACCGTCAGCGTCTTTGCGCCTGCGGCGCCGGCTGGTGGTGCCACGCTGAGGGCGATGCTCGCTGTCGCGAGCATCGCGCCGGCAGCGAGCCGGATAATTCTGCTCCTCATGGATGCGTCCTCTCCTGGTGGTTGTCTTCCGCGAGCGGCTCACAGGCACGGGTGCCCTCTTCACCCGCGGTGAGAACCGCCGCCGTTGTTTGGGCCGGCCCCGGTGGAGCCGGCAGATCAGCGAGGCGATGGCAGGCGGCTCCGCCTCCCCCGACCGGCTGAAGCTCTGGAAGCTCGGTCGCGCAACGCGCGATCGCATGCGGGCAGCGCGGCGCGAACGCGCAGCCGTGTGCCTGTATCAGCTGCGTCGGAGCGACCGCCCGCGCGTGGCACCACTCCTGCTCTTGAGCGCGGGCCTGGAACGGCGGCCAGCAGCGCCTGCGTGTATGGATGCCGCGGGTGGCGCGCGACCTCGTCCGCGCTGCCGTGCTCCATAACGCGCCCGCGGTACACGACCACGACCCGGTGGGCCATGTAGCGCACCACATCCAGATCGTGGCTGATGAAGAGATAGCTCAGTTCGAATTCGCGCTGGAGCGAGCGCAGCAGGTTCAGGACCTGTGCCTGAACCGAGAGGTCAAGCGCGCTGACGGCCTCGTCGCAGATGAAGAGCCGCGGCGACGACATCAGCGCCCGGGCGATCGCGATCCGCTGACGCTGCCCGCCGGAGAACTCCGCTGGGTAGCGATCGGCCGTGGCCGCGTCGAGGCCGACGCGCTCCAGGAGCTCGGCGGCACGCTGCTTTGCCTCTGCCGCGCTCGCGCCGCGCGCGGCGCGGAACGGCTCCGCGAGCGTCTTGCCGATCTTCAGCGCCGGGTTCAGCGAGGTGTACGGGTCCTGGAACACCACCTGCACGAGCCGTGCGAACTCGCGGCGATCAGCGCTGCCGGCAGCACCAAACTGCTTCCCGGCCAGCCTGACGCTGCCGCCGGCGATCGGCGTCAGCCCAAGCACGGCGCGCGCGATCGTCGTTTTGCCCGAGCCCGATTCGCCGACGATGCCAACGGTTTCTGCGGTGGCGACGTCAAGGCTGACACCGCGCACCGCCTCAAAGCGGTGCCGGCCCGTGCCGTATTGGACGTGGAGGTCGCGGATTTCGAGCAGCGCTGGCAGATCGGTCATCGCGACGCCCCGGCCATGTCACGTTCGAAGAGCTCCTGGGCGAACAGGCAGCGACTCCCTCTCTCCTCGTCGAGCTCAACCAGCGCGATCGGGCCTGCAGCGCAGGCATCGCGCGCGTACTCGCAGCGGTCCCGGAAGCGGCAGCCTGACGGCCACTCCTGCGGAGGCGGAACCGAGCCCGGAATCGTGGGCAACGGCAGCGCGTCATCCTCGGCTGCACGTGGATCCGAGCGAAGCAGACGCTCGCTATACGGGTGTCCCGGATGCTCGAGTAGCGCCCCTATGGGGGCGCGCTCGACTATCTCGCCGGCATACATCACGAGCACTCGGCTGCAGAGCTCAGCCACGACCCAGCAGTCGTGGCTGACCAACAGCAGCGCCATGCCGGTCTCACGCGACAGGTTGTCGAGCAGTTCGAGGATCTCAGCCTGCACGGTGACGTCGAGTGCCGTGGTCGGCTCATCGGCGATCAGCAGCCGCGGGTGATTCGCCAGTGCGCGGGCGATTGCCACCCGCTGAGCCATGCCGCCAGAGAGCTGGTGTGGGTAGAGCGCCAGCACGCGTTCCGGCTCCGGTAGCCGCACCATCTGAAGCAGTTCCAGCGAGCGTGCGTGTGCCGCCGCGCGGGAGTACTTGCCGTGCGCGCGCAGCGCCTCATGCAGGATCGCGCCGACGCGAAAGGTGGGGTCGAGGCTTGCCTGGGGCTCCTGCGATATGTATGCCACAGCGCCACCACGGAACTGACCCAGCGCCGCCGAATCCAGCTCGGTCACGTCGACACCATCGAACACGACGCGCCCGCCTGCGATGTGACCGTCACCGCGCAGCAGGTTCAGAACAGCCCGCGCAACCGAGGTCTTGCCGCAGCCGGACTCGCCGATCAGGCCCACGGCCTCACCCACTGCGATGTCGAAGTCGACCCCGTCCACGACGTTGACCTCGTTCTGGCCGGAGCCGAAAGCGACGCGCAGGTCACGCACGGAGAGCAGGGCCGCTGGGTCAGGCGGGCCGGCTGAGGCATGATCCGATGACACCTGCCGGGTCGGCCGAGCTTGGCTGGCCGCTCCCGTCCACGCCTCGACGCTGACGTCACGGATCGCGTCGCCGAGCAGGCCCAGGCAGAGCACCGTGATCGCGACGATGCCGCCCGCGACGACGAGCATCCAGGTGTCCTGGTTGATGTACCGCTGGGCTTCGCCAACCATCGTGCCCCACGACGCATTCGGCGGCTGCACACCGAACCCGAGATAGCCCAGGCCACTGGTGAACAGCAGCGAGATCGCCGAGAGCAGCGTGATCTGGACGAGCACCGGCCCCCGGACGCGGGGCAGGATGTGGCGGAAGACGACCCGCAGATGACCCACCCCGGCGACGCGAGCGGCGTCGACGAACAGGTCGCCTCGGATTGCGATCACCGCCCCCCGGATGTTGCGTACAAACGGGGGCACGAGCAGAACGCCGAGTGCGATCGTCGCCAGGTAGAACTCGGTGGGGAAGACGGACAGGACGATCAGGATCACGACCATCGCCGGAATCGCGAGGCCGACATCGACGACCCGCATCAGTGTCCGATCGAAGCCCCCGCCCCGGTAACCGGAGAACAACCCGAGTGGCAGGCCGAGAATGACGGTCGTGCCAACCACCGCGAGCGTCTGCAGGATCGCGGGGCGGGCCCCGTACATCAGCCGGCTCAGGAGGTCACGGCCGAGCTCGTCAGTGCCAAGCGGGTGCGCCCAACTGGGCCCGGCCATGATGTCTGTCAGCGGACCGTAGTTGGGCGGGTCCGGTGCGAGCAGCGGCGCGAAGATCGCGCACACCACGATCCCCAGCAGAATCGCCAGGCTGATCGTCGCCAGCGGCCGGTGAAAGAAACGGCGCAGCCCGCTCATGCCAGCCGCGCCTTGGGGTTGAGCCACCCGTACAGCAGATCGACGATCAGGTTGACGGCGACGACGCCAAGCGCGAAATAGACGGCGATTCCCTCGATCACGGGCAGGTCGTGAGCCTGTGTCGCCGAAACCGCCAAGCTGCCGAGCCCCGGCAATGTGAACACCTGCTCGACGATCACGGCGCCGCCGAGCAGCCCGACGAAGATCGTCCCTACGAGAGTCAGGATCGGGATCGCGGCGTTGCGCAGCGCGTGGACGTAGACGATCCGCCACTCGGCCACGCCGTCAGCGCGCAGCGCATAGATGAACTCGCGGCTCAGAGTCTCACGCATGGCGTCGCGTGTCTGCTTGGTGACCGCGGTGATTCCGCCGGCCGCCAGTGTGACCACCGGGAGGATCAGGCACTTGCACCATCCCCAGACCGATTGCGAGAGGGGTGTCCAGCCTGTGGCCGGTAGCAGGTGGAGGTTGACCGCGAGGAGGTCGACGAGAACGATCCCGAGGAAGAAGGTTGGGATCGCGAAGCCGAGCATCGCGAAGGCATCGGTCGCACGTCCGACTCGAGGCCCATGGGTAGCGCTCAGGGTTCCAAGCGCGATCCCCCCGACCGCGGCGACGAGCGTGGCGCCTATCACCAATGCGAGCGTCACCGGAAGCCGCTGCCCGAGCTCGCCCACGACTGATTGCTGGTTCAGCAGCGAGATGCCGAGGTTCCCGTGTGCGGCGCGCTCGAGCCAATCCCAGTACTGCACCCAAATGGCGTGGTTGAAGCCAAGCTGGCGGTCCAGCGCCTGGTCGGCTGCCTTGGTCGCAGAGGTCCCGAGCAGATCGACCGCCGGATCGCCCGGGGTCAAGCCCACCAGCAGAAACGTGATGAAAGAGACGCCGAGAACCAGCGGCACGGCCAGAAGCAAACGTCGCAGAATGAATCGCGCCACGCGCTCAAGTCCCGTCGCGGCAAGGTCGATTCGCTCCGGCGGCCGCCGGACTGCATGCACACATTTTCCACTCTCCCCTGGGAGAAACCACCCGGCACGAGCGCCGAAGCTGGCTGTGACTACGTATGCACACCCCAGCCGTTATGTCTCTGCCGCTGCATACACACTCTGCCAAAGTGTATGCAGACTGTCAAGGTCCGCAAACTTTCGAGCTCCCTCAATTGGCCGTGAAAGGTCGTCGAGCTCGCGCGGAACTGCCGTCCGGACATCCACGGCGAGACAGGGCCGGCAACTGAGCACAGGCCCTCGCCAAACGCTCCAGCACAACTCCGCCCCGGGTCCGGCCTCAGGCTCCCCGTTTCGTCAGGGCGCGATCGCCGTGGCGCCGCCGTCGATCGCGATGTCAGCGCCGTTGATGTACGGCGCCTCGTCGGATGCGAGGAACGACGCGAGCCGGGCCACCTCCTCGGGCTGACCCGCGCGGCGTGAGGGGGTCTTCGACATCAATTCAGCCAGAACCTGCTCCGGGATCTCCGAGGTTGCCGGTGTCCGGATCATTCCCGGCGAGATACTCACCGCCCGGATGTTGTGCGGTATGCCCGAGACCATCAGGTGCTTGGTGAATGCCACAACTCCACCCTTCGCGGCCCCATGCGCGTGCTGGTGAACGAACGCGGCACCTCGCACCGCGGACACCGAGCCGACGTTGATCACGCAGCCACCGCCGCGTGCCACAAGGTGCGGCCAGGCCGCCTTTGTGCATAGATACACGAGGTCCAGCTCATACGTGATCGAGCGGCGCCATTCCTCGTAGTCGAGCTCGTCCCAGGGGCCGACCCGCGCGACCGAGGCGTTGTTATAGAGCACGTCGATCCCACCGAACTCCGCAACGGCGTCCTCGACCCAGCCACGCGCCTGCTCTTCATCGGTGAGGTCGACCGGCGCGAACGACCTCATCACGCCACCGGCGCCGCGGGCCAGCGCCTCCGTCTCAGCATCGCCGGCGGCATTCATGTCACAGCCCGCGACCAGCGCGCCCTGCCCGGCGAATTCGATCGCGGCGGCGCGGCCCATGCCTCCGCCGGTGCCGCTGATCAGTGCGACCCTTCCCTCAAGACGTCCCATCCTCACCTGTTCCTTTCCGGCTTCCGTATCGCATCTCACCGCAACCGATCCGCCAACCCAAAGACCCCAATCGCGTTCTGGCGCCCGATCGCGAGCCGCTCCGCATCGGTGAGCGGCGCCGATGCGAACCACGAAGCGCCAGCCTCGTTGTCCTCGTAGGGGTAGTCGATCGCGAACATGATCCGGTCCGCGCCGATCTCGCTGATCGCGTGGCGTAGCCCGTGGTCACTGAAGTTCCCACTGGTGCTGATGTGCACGTTGCTCCGAAAATACTCGCGGACCGTCTTCTTCATCGGGCAGTTCTGCGGGCGCCGAGTCAGGCGATTGTCGATTCGCCAGAGGTCGTGGACGATGTGCTCGCCGTTGTGCCCGAGCACCATCTGGGCGCCGGGAAAGCGGTCGAAGACACCGCCTGTTATCAGGCGCAGGGCATGGAGGCCGGCGTGGACGGCGAAGCCCCAGGACGCGTCCTCGAGCCATGGCGCAGCGTCGAAGTCCTGCATCCGCAGGGTTCGCCCGGGGTGCAGGTACACGGGCACGCCCAGCTGCTGCGCGAGATCCCAGAACGGGTCATAGCGGTGATCGTCGTAGTACAGAGCCATCTCACGCTCGGGCCCAGCAACCTGGAAGTTGTTGAGGAGCACGCCACACATACCCAGTTCTCGAACCGCTCGTTCGAACTCAACGCAGGCCGTGTCGACGTCGTGCATCGACAACGCGGCCATGGCCGCAAGTCGTTCTGGCCGCCCCGCGACCGCCACCGCGAGGGCGTCATTGCCCGCACGGGCCATCGTCGCTGCGAGGTCGGGATCGGGCTCTCCCTGCGGTCCGGCGACCGTCAGTGACAGGACAGCCAACTCGATCCCGCCGCGATCCATCTCGTCCAGGCGCCGACCCTCGAAGTCTGCGAGCGTTTGCTTCCACGTTTCCGGGTAGGGCTCGCCGTTCGACTGCTCCCAGACATTCCAGACCTCAAGCGGGAGCGCGGCCTCCTCAACCGCAATTGTCCTGAGCGTCATGCGTGTGCCCTGGTTTGCTCCTGTGCCGCGGCGGCGTCAGCGGCGACGGCCCCGGACACCGGTCCGATCGCAACACCCGGCTCGTACCCGAGCGCGCGCTGAACTCGGGCGAGCAGCTTGAAATAGCCTCCCTGCATCTCCTTGGCGACGCCGTCCGGGTTGGCGACGGCGGTCAGCATCAGCGCCAGGCCGGCAATCACCGTCTGGTACTGGTTGAACGAGAAGACGTTGTTCAGCAGCGTTGCCATCACTCCGTTGCTCGCCAGCATGAATCCGGCGAAGACCGCGCCGCCGATCCGTCCGATGCTGCCGACGTATGTGATCGCCAGGATCGTGAGCGACGACCAGGCGACGAACGATGCCGGGTTGATGTTGATCTCCTGATACGCCAGCAGCCCGCCGCCGATGCCGGCTATGAAGGCCGACAGCGCGAACGCGAAGAGCTTGGTGCGAGCGACATCCACGCCGACCGCCGCGGCCGCCCGTTCGTTCGAGCGCACTGCGATGAACATGCGCCCGGCCGGGGCGTTGCGCAATCGCGCCACGAACAGGCCGACCAGGCAGACGATCGCCAGGGAGAAGATCGCGAACGCGGTCGAACTGCCGCTGTTGCTGACGCCGAGGTTGAGCCCGAACAGGTGCGGAACCCGAACCTTCATGCCGTTGTATCCGCCGCTGAACCAGTTGCTGTTGAACACCAGCGCATCCAGCGCCGCCGCCATGGCAAGCGTGGCCACCGCGAGGTTGACGCCGCGCACGCGCACGGCGGGCAGGCCGATGATCACCCCGAACCCGGTGGCCACCAGCGCGCCGAGGATCAGCGCAAGCGGGAACCCGAGACCCAACCATATGCCGAAGTGGGCGACCATGAACGCGCTGATCCCGGCGAACGCGTTCTGCGCGAGCGAGATCTGGCCCACGTATCCGGTGATCACCACCACCGATAACGCCACACAGGCCACGTTCAGCGACGACGCGAACGCGAACTTGTACAGCTGTGAGAGCAGCAGGATCGCGACCAGGCCGATCACGAACGTAATCCCGGTCGTCCGGAACGGCGCACTCGGGCGGCCGATCGAGGACATATGGCTGTCGCCGACGACACCGCGCGAAGGCAACCGTCGGGAGAGCACCACGATCGCGATCATGATCAACACGAACGGCAGTCCGTCCTGGAGACCCTGCTGCGGAAGCCACGACCAGATGCTCTGGAGCTTCAGCAGCTCCGACTGCACCATCCCGATCCCCAGCCCGGCGGCGACCGTTACCGGGAAGGACGTGAAACGTCCAAGCAGCGCAGCGCCGAGCGCCGGGACGATGAAGAGTGTGTACGTGCCCGGATTGAGCGTCGTTATCGGCAGGATCAGGATGCCCGCCACCGCCGCGAGCACCGTTGCCAACACCCAGTTGGCGGCACTGAGGCGCGTGGCCGAGAGTCCGATCAGCAGTGCGCCGCGCTCATTGCCGGCTGCCGCGCGCGTGGCGAGTCCAAAGCGTGTGTAGCGGTAGATCGCGCCGAGCGCAGCCCCGATCAGGATCACGATCCCGGTCAGGTACAGCCGGTCGGACGGGACGATCAGGTCGCCGGTCAGGTGCACCGGAACCTGCGGCAGGATCGGCGGCGAGGAGAGCGCGAAGGTCCCGAAGTTGAGGACCGCGATCCCCTCGAGGTACAGCATCAGCCCGACCGCAGCGCCGACGCGCGCCAGCGCGGGGGCGTGCCGCAGCGGCCTGACCATGATGTAGTACAGGATCAGCCCGAAGATCGCCGAGTACGCGAGCGCGATCGGGATCGCGGCGCCGGCTGCGATCCCGTGGGTCGAGAACAGCTGGATGTGCCACGGGATGGCCGTCCACGGAAAGACGAGCTCGCCCTGCTCCTTGAGCTCGATGTAGACGTACGCGCAGAACATCGCGACGGCGCAATGGGCGAAGTCGATGACGCCAGCGCTGCGGTACTTCAGCACCAGGCCGAGCGCAAGCAACGCGTAGATCGCGCCTGAACCCAGTCCCAATAGCAAAAACAGCAGATAGCTCATCTCGAGACTCCCTCTCGTGAACCCGTGGCGCCAGACCGCAGAGCGACGGTGGGTCCCGCGCAGCGGGACCCACCGTCGCTCGCTCAGATCAGGACGTCTTGACCAGGTTCGTCCCTCCGTCGTAGATCTTCTTGCCAATCCGCACCGGATTGCCGTTCTTGATCTGGTACAGGTAGTACTTCGAGTCGCACACGTCCGGGAGGGCCGGGATCGCCTTGCCGTTGCACGTGTAGGGCTCGGACAGGAAGTCAGGATGGTTCTTGCCCGACTTCAGCGTTTTCAGCATGTGAGCCGACGTGAGCTTCTTGATCGGCGTGTTGTGGAACGCGGTCCAGATGTTCATGACCGTGCTGAGCTCCTCCGCCGCGGGGGAGTCGTACGGCAGCTTCGGGACATACTTCTTGATGATCGCCCCAGCCAGCTTCGCGTCGGGGGTGCCCGAGTTCAGCAGCTGCAACGAGCCCATGAAGTACATGCCGTTGGCGGCACCGTCGGAGGCCTGAATCGTCGGCGGTGCCGAGCACGGGTCGATCGAGGAAACCGGCCCGGTCCAGCCGTCGGTCTTGAGACCGGTGAGCAGCTGCACGCACTGGCCTGGGCTCTCGAGCCCGATCGAGTTCGCACCCCAGCTGATCGCCTCTTCGATGTCAGCGGTGAGGTCAGACGCCGACGGCGGCATGTCGAAGACCTTGACCTGATCGCCGGCCGACTCGACCGCCGGGACCCAATCGTTCTGCGCTGTGAACTCACCCTGGGTATCACCCTCGGCAAGGACGGCCACCTTCTTGCCCTTGCCTCCCGCGAGGTGAGCAGCCCAGAGCGCGACCTGGGTGTTCGAGAACGACGCGACGTCGGTGAAGATCACCGCGTTCTTGGCCGTGCTCTCCTGCGGCGTGAAGTTCGTGCCGCCGATCGAGACCAGGTGCGCCTTCTGGTAGAGCGGCAGCGTCGCCGCGCCAGCCAGATCGGCCGCGCCGAGGATCGCCACCGGATGGGCCGCGATCAACTGCTTGGCGCAGTTGGTCGAGGTTGCCGGGGTGCCGTCGGTGATGCACCACTTGACCTTGATCGGGTGGCCGTTGAGCCCACCGCGATACGCATTCAGGTAGCTCACCATCGCATTGGCGGCCTCACGAACCTCGGGGAAGTTCGCACTCGCCTGCGTCTCGATGTTGATTGCGCCGAACAGCACGGGCTTGCCCTTGGCCGCGTCCCGCTTGCCGAGCACGCTCCCGGCAGCGGCTGACGCCTTGACCTTGGCGCTGGCTGTCGGGATCGCCTCAGCGACTCCGACCGCTGCAACCGCCGCGCATGCGGCCATCGCAGCCAGTGAACCTTTGAACCTCATCTGCTCCTACTCCTCTACTCGGTTGTAAGACGGCCCCGGGTATACGTATGTATCCAGGGCGTGCAACTGCATCCACTCGGCTCCTTCGCCGCGGATGACGTCCTCCGACGGGGGACCGCTCATGCGTCCCCCTCGAGCTCTCTGCGAGTCTCCTCGCCTCCAAGGTAGCTCGCCTCCAGCAGGTCGCGGCGGTTCCTCAGATCAGCCGCCGTACCCTCCAGAACGATCCTGCCGTTGACCATCACATAGGCGCGATCAGCCAACTCGAGCGCCTGCGGCACGTGCTGCTCGACGAACAGCACAGCCGTACCGTGCTGCTCCGCCGCACGACGCAGCACTGGCATCAGACGCTCGACGATCACCGGCGCCAGGCCGAGGCTCATCTCGTCGACGAGCAGCAGTCTGGGCCGCGACATAAGGCCCCTGGCCAGCGTCAGCATCTGCTGCTCGCCGCCCGACAGGACCCCGGCTCGCCGCCCGAGACACTTCTCCAGTTCGGGCAACATCTCCAGAACCTCGGCGACGGTCATGCTCTCGCCGCGGGTTGCCAGCCGTAGGTTCTCACGCGCGGTCAGATCGAAGAACAGAGCCCGGTCCTCAGGTACCATCGACAGCCCCTCGCGCGCGAGTCGCTCCGGCGCCCGACCGCCGATCGCCTCCCCATCGAACAGCACCTCTCCGCTCAGCGGCTTCAGGAGACCGGCCACGGTCGACAGCGTCGTGGTCTTGCCGGCGCCGTTGGGACCGAGCAGCGCCACCACCTCGCCCCTGGCAACCTGCAGCTCGACGTCCCGCACCGCGGGGATCCCGAAGTAGCCCGCGGTCAGATCCGTCACCTCGAGCATCGGCACCGTGTCGCCACGGCCGGCGGAGCCCGATCCGGCTGCGCCCTGGGATGGTTTGGTCGCGCTCATCGGTGCGGCTCCTGCTCGTCCCGTCCGGCCTGGCGCCCCAGGTAGGCGTCGATGACGCGCTGGTTCGTGCGGATCTCGTCGGGCGTACCTTCAGCAATCAGCCTGCCGAAGTCGATCACCAGGATGTGATCGCACACCTCCAGCACCAGGCTCATGTCGTGATCGATCAACAGCAGCGTGATCCCGTGTTCCGGCAGGTGGCGCAGCCGCTTTCCGAGCAGCGCCGTCTCCTCCGTGTCGAGCCCGGCCGCCGGCTCATCGAGCAACAGCAGCGAGGGGCGGCACGCCAGGGCCCTGGCGACGCCCACGAGTTTGCGCTGGCCATGCGAGAGCTCCCTCGGGAACTTCGGGAGGATGTCCGTGATTTCAACCACCTCGGCACTCCAGGCTGCCGCGCGTGCACCGGGACGCGGCAGCGGCGAGAGCACCTGGCCCAGGGCGCGCAGCAGCGTCGGGCGCTCCGCCGCCACGAGCAGGTTCTCCTCGACCGTGAGGTCGTCGAACAGCTCGACCGACTGGAAGGTGCGAGTCAGTCCACGCCGAGCCAGGCGATGCGCGGACTGCCCGGTGACGTCGACTCCGTCGAAGCTGACGTGACCCCGGGAAGGTCGATGGGCTCCCGTCAGGCCGTCCACGAGTGAGGTCTTGCCGGCGCCGTTGGGACCGATCAGCCCGACGATCGAGCCGCGCGGAATCCGGAAGCTGACGTCGTCGATCGCGACCACGCCGCCGTACTGGATGCGAAGCGACTCAACCTCGAGCAGATCCTCGGCAATTGTGTTGGCCGACGGCGCGCCGGCCTGGGTGGCGGTGCTCACCGCTGTGCTCCTCTCACACCACCCGGCAGTTCCGGGTGCCTCCTCGGCGAGAGCGTACAGCCGCCCCGCGCTCTCTCCAGCCGTGTCAACCGAGTGCTAACCGAACGCATACAGAGCCCCCGGAGCGACTGCCTGGACAGCCGTGTGCAGACGTTCGAGCGTGTAGTCGGGGTCCAGCGCGGATGTCACCAGCAGCGCCGTTGCGACGTAGTGCGCGGCCAGCGCATCCGCTAGCCGGTCAGCGTCGCGCGCGATCGCCGCGTCGAGCATCGCGCGATGCTCAACCGCTCGCTTCTCGTACTGACCCGGGGTGATCCCGCCGTAGACGCGCCGGTATCGCTCGGAGTGATCGAACAACTCGGCCATCAGTTGTGCTGAGCGCGGCCCGGCACGGCGCACGAACCGCTCGTGGAACGCCCGATGCGGTCCACGGAACAGCACCAGCGCCGGTGGCCCGCCGCCGGCCAGATGCGTCATCTGAGCCATGAAGCCCTCGAGCTCGGCGAAGTCTGTTTCGGTCAGCAGCGGCAACGTGATCCGCGCCGCCGTCACCTCCAGCGCGATCCGCATCACGTAGAGCTCCTCCGCGTCCTCAATCGAGAGGCTGGCGATCACGACGCGACGGTTCGGCTCGGTCACGATCA
Source organism: uncultured Actinomycetota bacterium (assembly GCA_963790635.1). Lineage (GTDB taxonomy): Bacteria > Actinomycetota > Thermoleophilia > Solirubrobacterales > Solirubrobacteraceae > Palsa-465. The sequence goes on from CAWBPJ010000007.1 coordinate 985,202, forward strand.
GGCCCTCGCTCTGCAGCATCCGCACCGCCTCGCGAAGCGGCGTACGCCCGACGTCCAGGTCGCGCGCGAGCTCCGCCTGCGAGGTCTTGGCTCCGGGACGCACGTCGCCGGACAGGATCGCCTCGCGCAATTGCTCGTGAACCTGGACGACGTTGTCGCCCGCCCGGCTTGAGACCTCGCTCACCAGCTCTCCCGATCAGCTGTCAGGTAGCTGTGAAACAGCCCGGCTGGATCGTGCTCGGCGCGCAACGTCTCGAGTCGGCGCTGGTTCTCGCTCGACAGGAAACGGGCTGAGCGCTCATGAAGATTCTCGTCAGCCAGCTGGATGCCCTCGGACAACGACTCCATCCGGCGCATGTGCCCCGTGGGCCAGGCGACGTAGCGATCGTCCTGCGCGGGCTCGTGCCAGCCGGCGAAGGCGGCGAGGTAGAGGTCGCCCTGAACTGAGATCGCCGCGTCGCTGAACTCCTGCTGTCTCCATGGGTACCAGAACACATGCGACTCGGGTGTCGGGACATCAGCGAACAGCTTCGTTGCGGATTCGATCAGCTCTGCGCCCTTGACGTTCGTCCACATCCCGTCGGCCGACCAACGTACGCCCTCCGGCTCGACCGCATTGGGCCCGTCGTAGAGCTCGGTGAACGACACAAGGCGCGCCGCGTCACGGTGCAGCGCGCGGTCCAATACGGGGCATTCGTCAAGCCGCCCCAGAGCGGCCCGAGCATCGTCATCGTCGTACATCAGCGCCTGACACATCAGCATCAGCGCGGTCCCGTCATGAACGGTGCGACCGTCCGGAAGCGTTGGCGTCGTGCCGATGATCGCGAACTCGAACTCAGCCGGCTGCGTCGGCTCGAACTCAAGCGCCCATGACAGCACCTGCTCGACATCCTCGAGCGAGTAGACGTCGGTGCGCGTATAGGTCGCGGACGGGCGTGGATGGCAATGCAGGTAGAAGCGGGTGACAACACCGAAGTAGCCACCGCCGGAGCCGCGCGCCGCCCATAGGTAATCCGGGTTCTGGTTGGCGTCAGCATGGATCAGCTCGCCTGCTGCGGTCACCACATCCACGGCGGCGATGCTCATGCAGGCCGGCCCGATCGCCCTGGAATTCCAGCCCCAGCCACCCTGCAGCAGGAATCCGCCGATCCCCACCGAGGGGCAGTGGCCCGAGGGAAAGAACAGGCTGTGTTCGGCCAGCAGCATGTTCAGGTCGCGGCCTTTGACACCGGGTTGGACACTCGCGATTCCCAGAGTCGGGTCGAAAGCGGCCTCATTCATGCGCGAGAGGTCGATCAGCATGCCGGAGCGGACCGATGAGCCGCTCCAGGCGTGGCCGCCGGCCCGGGCCTTGACGCGCAGGCCCCTGTCAGCCGCGAGCGCAACCGCCGCGATCACATCGTCCTCGGTGCGGGCCTGCACGATCACCTCTGGAAAGCGGTCGGGCTTTCGCACGTTCCAGACCGCGGCCTGTCGTGCCTCCTCGTAGCCGGCCTCGCCCTTCCACAGCACCCGACCCCCAAACTGCATACCAATCCCTCAGTTGATGTACGCTTGCGCGAAGTCTATACACATTTGTCAACTGGATGCATGAGAACAATTCGCGCCCATCATGTCGGTTTGACGGTGCCGAACCTCGAGCGCTCACTGGCCTGGTACGGCCGATGCATTCGGGTTCGGCGCCGAGGTCGAGTTCGAGCTGCCAGGTGATGTACGCGGGGCAATGCTCCGCACCTCCGGCGGCGCCCGCGTCGAGCTGTTCGAGGTGCCCGGTGCGGGGGTCGGCGTCAGCTGGGTGGATCCGCCGGAGGCGATGCACACCGGTGGCTTCGGCCACGTGGCACTCGAGACAGACGACCTCGACGCAACCTATGCAACGGCGCTCGAGGCGGGCGCTCAGGCCGTATGGAGTCCGCGCCAGTCACCCGAGCCAGGGCGGCGCATGGCGTTCGTGCACGATCCGGACGGCAACCTGATCGAGCTGATCGGACCACCCGAATGAGCGCCGCCGAGAATCCGCTGCGGGAGTGGCGGGTCGACCCCGATGCGATCACGCCCGGTCGGTCACGACCTGCAGCGACCAGAATGCGTGCTCGCAGAGCGGGACGGCACGCTCTGGAGCGCCGACGCGCGCGGCGGCGTGATGCGGATCGACGCCGACGGAACCCAGACGCTGATTGCGCAGGAGGTGGCCGAGCGCAGCGGTGACGGCCGGATCGGTCTCGCGGTACATCCTCGAGGGAACGCTCCCCAATGGCCTCGCATTCGACGCGGACGGCAACTTCATCATCGCCAACTTTGGGACCGACGCGATCGAGCGGATGACTCGCAGCGGTGAGAGCACGACGCTCTACACAGAGATCGAGGGCAAGGCCGGTCGGCAAGGCCAACTTTGCGCTGGCCGACTCGCGCGGCCGGATCTGGATAACCGTCCACACCCGCCAGCAGCCGTGGACGATCTCCGTCAATCAGAAGACCCCGGACGGCTACATCGCCCTGCTCGACGAGCGCGGTGCGCGGATCGTCGCCGACGGCTTCATCGGCACCAACGAGATCCGCTTCGACGCGTGATGAGCGAGTGGCTCTACGTTGTCGAATCGAACGCACGCCACATCTCGCGGCTGCGCGTTGCGGCCGATGGCTCGCTGTCGGACCGGGAGGTCTACGGCCCGGACGACCTGGGCGGAGTGCCCGACGGCTTCGCCTTCGACGTCGCCGGCAACCTCTGGATCACGCTCGTCAACGCTGACCGACTGATCGCGTTGACACCTGAGCTGCGAGATCCTGACTCTGCTCGACGACGGCGACCCTGGAGGGCATTGCCGCCTTCGACCAGGCGTTCTTCGCCGGCACGATGACGCCGGAGATCCTCGGCGGCGGCCGTGGCACGCTGGCGCCGCTGATGGCGAGCGTCACGTTCGGCGGACCGGATCTGCAGACCGTCTACCTCGGCAGCCTGATGGGCACCACGCTGCCGTCGTTCCGCTCCCCCGTCCCGGACTGCCGCTCGCGCACTGGCATGCCTGACACTCCAAAACCGCCTCGTCGGATCGTCACCGGCCACGACGGCGGTGGGCGCGGAGTCGTGATCAGCGACGGGCCGGCGCCCGCATCGCGAACCGTGTCCGACGGCGCGACCTTTCATGACATGTGGCTCACGGGAGCTTCGCCGGCTCCGATCTCACCCGTCGAGGGCGAGCCGATCCGCGATGGCGAGCCGCTCGGGCCGCCGCACGACGGGACACGCGTTCGTATCGTCGACATGCCGGCCGGCGCGCGCTCGCCGATGCACCGAACCCAGACCATCGACTACGGCGTCGTGCTTGAAGGCACGGTCACGCTCGTGCTCGACGACGGCGCGACCGTGGAGGCTCACCAGGGTGATCTGATTGTGCAGCGAGGCACCTCCCACGCCTGGGAGAACCGCGCGGATACGCCGCTGCGATTGTTGTTCGTGCTGGTCGCCGGCCGCTTCGACGGGATCGACGCGCCCGTGCGCGAACCTCAGGCGGACAGTCGCCGTGAGCTCCCGTAATCGACCGGCGTCGGACCCGCCACGACCGCGTTCTCGATCGTGCCGATGCGCTCGACGGTCATTCGCACGACGTCCCCGGGCCCCAGCGGCGAGGGGTTGCGCGGGTCCTTGCGACCCCACAGCTCACCGAGGCAGCCACCACCGCAGGTGCCCGAGCCGATCACATCGCCGGGCACAAGTGCCGTACCGCGCGACGCGTAAACCAACATCTGCTCAAACGTCCAGGCGGTGCTCGCAAGCGAGTCCGCGCCCATCTGCTGCCCGTTCAGCCAGACGGTCATCTGCAGATCCAGGCGCCCCTCGCCGTCACGGTACGGCTCGAGCCGTCGGCCGTGACGATCCACGGTCCGAGCGTCGAGGCCGTGTCCTTGCCCTTCGCCCAACCCATGCCGAGCTTGCGATCCTCGCCCTGCAGATCCCTGGCAGACCAGTCATTGAAGACCGTGTAACCGGCGATCGCATCACGCGCGGTCTCTAGCGTCAGATCCTGAGCGCGCCTGCCGATGATCGCGCCGACCTCGAGCTCATAGTCGTAGCGCTCCGCGCGCGGCGGCATCGGCACATCGTCGCCGGTCGCGAAGAGCGAATTGGGATTCGAGAAGTAGAACGCCGGTGCCCCGTACCAGGCCTCGGGGAACGGGATCCCATCGCCCATGATCATTCCCTGGATGTGCTGCTCGAAGCTGACGAAGTCACGCACGCTCGGCGGTCGCAGTGGCACCAACAGCCGCACGTCGGCGAGCGGCGTCGCGTCGCCGAGCGTGTGTGCCGCACGCTGATCCGGGGTCTGCTCGAGCAGGTCGATGACATCCACCCCGTCCGGCAGCGAACGCACCACCGTGCCGCTGCCGTCACCCTCAACAGCGCCGGCGGACACGACGCCGCCGTGTTCGTATCTGGCAATCCGCATTCGTCTCTCCTCCTGAATCGTGTATCCGGTACGGGTGGGAAGGGGCGGCGGCCAGCGGGCCGACCGCCCCGATCGGCAAACGCCCTGGTCAGACGAACAGGCCCGTGGTCTGGGCAGCGCCGGCCTGCTCGCCGGCCGACATCTCGATCGGCGGGAAGTTCTCCAGCATCGAGTGGGGCATCGCGATGTTGCGGTAGAACACATTGGAGCCGGCCTGCGGCTCGAAGCGGACGGTCTCCCAGTCGGGCTCGTAATTGCGGTATCCCCCGGCATTCAGCTCGACGCGGAGTCCACTGGGCTCGCGGAAGTAGAGGTAGCCCTGTTCGCCCATGCCGTGCTTGCCGGGTCCAAACTCGATCGCGACGTCCTGATTGAGCAGCACGTCGGCAGCCCGCAGGAGGTTGTCCGTGGTCTCGACGTAGTAGGCGAAGTGGTTGATCCGGCCCTGCGCCGGCGTCGGGTCCCAGGCCAGACCCAGGTCATGCCCACGCTCGCAGGTGGTCGTGAAGCAGAACACGATGTTGTCCGGGTCATCGGGAATGGTCGTGAACTCCGTCCAGCGGTGCCCGAGCGTGTCGCGGAACCACGCAGAGTCGCCGGCCGGACTTGCGGTCGCGATCGTGACGTGGTCGATGCAACGCGCGCCGACTCCGCGTGGGACGAACCGCTGAGGACGGTTCGGGAACGGCGACTCCTGACCCGCCGGCGCCTGGTAGCGCTCAACCTCCCAGAAGATCTCGTGCACGTGGCCGCCCGGCGAACGGTATTGATATGCCGGCCCGTGGCCGAGTGACTCGTCTAGCCAGCCGATGCCGGCGCCGGCCTGCTCCAACCGCTTCACGGCAGTCAGGAGCTCGTCCTCGCCGAAGGACCGCCAGCCGATGTGCGTAAGCCCTGCCTGCGCGCCCTCGGTCAGCTTGAGCGTGTGGTGGAAGCGATCGCCCCAGCCGCGGAGGTAGACGGACTGTCCCGCTTGTGCGGTTTGTTCGAGTCCGATCACGTTGGTCCAGAAATCAAGCGATTCCTGGGGCTTGTTCGTCGTCAGCTCGACGTGCGCGAGCTGCGAGATGAGCGACAGGGCCATGAAGTCTCTCCTCTTGCGGTTGGCCGGTTCGTTCGTGGCCTAGAAATTGGAATGGGATTCCAATTTGGCGATCGGCGCGAGCTTACCTGCCCTGGGCCAGAAGTCAAGGTCGGGCTGCTGAGCGGCCCGCGCGGCCTACGGTTGTTGTTGGATATGTGAGATAAGCGGTGCCGGCCCGCGCCAGTTCGGCGACCAGCTCGTCCCAGACGATGTCCCGTCGCGACTCGAACGCCGCGCCGCGCATGACCCGCCGCGCCAACGTGTCGTAGACCAGCCGGAAGCAGACGTCGACCGCGCGGTCGGGTTCGGGGTGCGCGATCTCCATACGGCGAGCCAGCAGCACCTCCGCGAACAGTTCGCTCAGCCTCACCGTCGAGTCGGAGCCGTGCTCGGTCACGGCGGCATCCGCGTTTGCGCGTGCCATGAACACCCTCAGCAGCGATTCGTGTCGCTGGAACAGCTCGCCGACGGCCATCACCGCCTCCAGCACGAGTTGGTCAAAGCCACCGTCGAACTGTCGCAGCGGGCCCAGCAACGCGTCCGCCTCACGATCCAGCTGCTCCACCATCCGTCCCTGCACGGCCAGCAGCAGCCCGTGCTTGCTGCCCACCCGCGCATAGATCGAGGCGCTGCCGACGCTGGCGCGCTCACCCACGTCGGCCAGGCGCATCTCGTCGTAGCCGACCTCCTGCAGCAGCTCCGCGGCAGCCTCGAGTACGCGGTCGAGCGTCTCGCGGCTGCGCCGCTGCTTGGGGGCGCTGAATGTCGGCTCGCCGGTCACGCCCCCAGCAGCCTGCTCGCGGTGCCACCCAGGATCGACTCGAGTTCGGAGGCGCCGAGGTTGCGCGCCGACTTCACGAATGCGACGTGATCAGGCTCGCCTGAGACCGGGTAGTCCGAGCCGAGCACGATGCGGTCGCCGCCGACCCGCTCGACCAGAGCCTCCAACACTGAGACGTCGTAGACACACGTGTCGTAGTACAGCGCGCTCAGGTAGTCGCTCGGCAGGCGCGAGATGTTCCGCACGCTGTCCGGCATGTTGGTCACGTTGCGGTCGAGACGGCCCGTGTAGTGGGGAAGGAAGCCGCCGCCGTGTGAGATCACGATCTTGAGCTCCGGCAACTCTTCGAGGACGCCCTCGAGGATCAGCGAGGAGACGACCTTCGCCTCCTCGATCGGCTGACCGATCGAGTTCCACAACGAGTACTCCTGGAACCAGAGGTCTCGCGCCCCGTCGGGATGGATGAAGACCGTGATCCCGCGGCGATTGAGTTCTTTCCAGATCGGGCGCAAGCGCGGAGCGCCAAGGTAGTCGCCCCGCGATTGCGCCGGCAGGTTCGCCACCCCGAGCCCAAGCTGATCGGTGGCGCGCTCGAGCTCGCGCAGCGCGAGCCCGGTGTCGCTCAACGGCAGCGTGAAGCTGCCGATCAGCCGGGCCGGTGCGTAGGCGGCCCAGCGCGCGGCCTCGTCGTTGTTGCGGCGCTCGAGTTCGGCCTGTTGCTCGGGCTCAGCCCAATCGGTTCCCTGCACCGCTGTCGCCGCCGAGACGACGTGGCGGTCGACGCCCAGCCGATCCATGTCGGCAATGTGCTCGGCAGGATCGAACATCTTGCGCGTCGCCTGACCCTGGACGGAGTCCGGCGGGGGCGGCGCGAACGCGTGTGTGCCGAAGCCGCTCAGCACCCAGCGCGGAGCCGACTCGCGCATCACGCCCGGTTCCAGGAAGTGCGTGTGCAGGTCGATCGTCGCGGCCATCGCCGCCGAGTCTCGCACGTCGCTCGATCTAGGCGGCCGGGTTGAGCGTCTCCGGCGCCGACCTGGACGTGATCGAGGCACCAAGCGAGGCGACGCACACCAGGCCGATGCCGACCGCGTCCCTGAGCGTGATCCGCTGGCCGATCACGATCGCCCCCGCGATCGCCGCTACCGCCGGCTCCAGGCTCATCAGGATCCCGAACGTCGCCGTTGAGAGGCTCCGCAGCGCCTTCAGTTCGAGCGAGTAGGGGATCGCAGAGCTCAACATTCCAACCGCCACGCCCACACCCAGAACCCCAGGGTCGAGCAACCCGCCGGCTCCCTGGGCAACGCCCAACGGCAGCACCGCGATCGCGGCCACGGTCATCGCTAGCGCAAGGCCGGAGCTGTCGGAGAACGCCCGGCCAAGATGCTTCTGGAGCAGGATGTAGCAGCCCCACAGCAGGCCGGCTGTCGCAGCCAGCGCGAACCCCGCGACGTCCGCCCCGTCACCAAACCCATGACATAACGCGACAATCCCGCCCGCCGCCAGCGCCGCCCAGACGAGGTCACGAGCCCGGCGCGAGCCGGCGAGCGCCACCAACAGTGGGCCGATGAACTCGATCGTCACGGCCGTGCCCAGTGGGATGCGGCTGATCGCGTGGTAGAAGCTGAGGTTCATGCCGGCCAGAACCAATCCCAACGAGCACGCCGCGAGCCATTGCCGTCTTGATACGAGCCGCAGGCCGGGACGGGTGACGGCGATCATCACGACGCTGGCTGATGCGAGCCGCAGCAGGCAGGCGCCGCTCGGGCCGACCTGGTTGAAGATCGTCGTTGCCCACGCCGCGCCAACCTGGACAGAGCTGATGCTGCCGAGCACGAGCGCGTGCACGGGCAGGCGGGGTGCGTGCCGGGAGCGCCGCTTCGAGCTGGCCGAGAGACTCACGCCCGAATTATTGGCAGCTGCTGCGCGGCGACCGGGCCCAGAGCGCTCTGCGGTTGCCTGCGCGCCTCGGCCATTAGGCTGTCGCGGGTGCTGTTGCTGCTCCCACCTTCGCAGGGCAAGGCCGCGCCGGACCGTGGCCGCCGTGTGGGGCTCTCCACGCTCGTCTACTCACGGCTGCGCGAGCCACGAGCGCGCCTGATCGAGGCTGTCGATCCGGGTTTGCGGGACGCTCCGGCGATACCCGCCGCCGAGCTCTACACGGGCGTGCTGTTCGCAGCGCTGAATCTGGCCGACCTGCCATGGGACCGAGTGCTGATCGCCAGCGCGCTGTGGGGCGTCGTTCGCCCGGGCGACCGGATCCCTGCCTATCGGCTTGAGATGAGCGCGAGGCCGCCCGGCGTCGGACCGCTCGCCGCGTACTGGCGCGAGCCGCTGCGCGCGGCGTTGCCTGACCGCGGGCTGGTGCTCGACATGCGCTCCGGTTCATACGCAGCGGCCTGGCGGCCACGCCGGGCAACTCACCTCGCGGTTCGTGGTTTCACGGAGACGCCCGACGGCACGCGAACCGTGATCACGCACATGGCCAAGCGCGTCCGCGGCGAGGTCGCGCGCCTGGTTCTTCAGGCCGGCGGCGCCGAGCGGCCCGAGCAGGTCGCTGAGATCGTCGCCGCCGCCGGCCGGCGGGTGGAACTCTCAGACGGGACGCTCGACGTCATCGAGTGACGACTCTGAACGTGTGCTCACAGGCGTCTCGCGCCTGGCAACCGCCGGCACCCGAGCCTCAGTCGAGGATCGCCACGACCCGCGCCGGCGCAGCACTCGCCCGCTCGATCTTGAGTGGGAAGCACGCGACCCTGAAACCGGTCTTCGGCAGGGCGGCGAGGTTCGTCAGCCGCTCGATCTGCGAGTACGGCAGGTCGAGCTGGTGGGCTGACCACAGGATGCCAGCCTCGCCGCGCTCACGCGCGAGGTTCGCCTGCAGGCGCAGCGGCGCGTCCCAGCCCCAGGCGTCGATGCCGACGACGCGCACGCCCTGCTCCCACAGCCAGCGGGTCGCCTCGGCGGTGACTCCGGGCCCGCGGTGCATGTAGTCGCGCTGACCGTAGAAGCGGTCGGTACCCGTGTGCACCAGCACGATGTCGAGCGGCTTGAGCGTATGCCCCGCCGCCTCGAGCCCGTCCTGCATCTGCTCGGTCGTGACCGCGTCCCCGTCCTCGCGCCTGAGCGCGTCGACAACAACCCCGGGCGCAAAGAACCACTCGAGCGGCAGCTCATCGATCGTCTCCGACGGGCGTCCCTGAATCGTCGAGTTGTAATGGAACGGCGCGTCGAGGTGCGTAACGCTATGGGTGCCGATCGACAGTCGCTCGCTTGCCGGCCCTTCGCTCCGGAGCAGCAGCCTGCGGTCGATCTGCAGCATCTGCTCGAACTCACCGGCGCCGAACTCGTGGCTGTTGTAGGTGACCTCGCTGCGCAGGAAGTCCGGCAGATCGGGCGGATCGGGCGTGATCAGATGCGAGAGGTCGACGATCTGCGTCATTGGGCAGCTCCGTTCAGTTCGTTGATCACTGCGGCCAGCGGCTCCATCTGGGGCATCGGCACCATCACCGAGGAGACCCCGAACCGCTGTCGGAGGCTGTTCAGCTTGTCCGCCATCCGCGCCGGTGAGCCCGTGAGAACCATCGGCGACTCGGCCAGAGCCTCCTCTCCGAACTTACCGGCAAGCATCGAGATGAAGTGCTCGCCTGCCTCGATCGCGCTGCGGACCGCGTCGACGCCGCCGGTCGCGTGCGGGATCGTCGCGGCCAGCGGCAGCTGCAGCTCCAGCGAGGTGAAGCGCTCGCCCGCCGTCGCGCGCACTCGCTCGACCATTGCACCCAGAGTCGCGTCGGCCGGATCGCTGGCCCGGAGCAGGTTGAGGCTGACGACGTCTGCCTCGCGCGCGGCGAGCTCGAGCAGCCGCGGTCCGGTCGCGCCGATCATGATCGGTGGATGAGGGCGTTGCGCCGGCACGGGCTCGCCCGGCATCGCGTCGATCTCAAAGAACTCCCCGGAGAAGCTGAAGACACCCTCGCCGATCACACCCTTCACGACCTCCACGTACTCCGTGAAGCGGCGCAGCCGCACGGGCGCCGGGTCGAACGCGATTCCGGCCATGCGGTATTCCGCCTCGTTCCAGCCCATCCCCAGCCCGAGTTCGAGCCGGCCGCCGCTGAGCACATCGAGCGACGCCGCTTCTCGTGCGAGCACCGCCGGGTGTCGAAGGTCCTGGTTCAGGACGGCCGTCCCGACGCGTATCCGCTGGGTTGAGAGCGCGGCAGCGGTGAGCGCGGAGATCGGGGCGAAGTGCGAGAAATGGCGGCCCGCGAGCTCGAGGTGGTCTGAGCAGAGGACGAGGTCGAACCCGAGCCGCTCGGCGCGTCGGACGCCCTCGACATAGCCGTCGAGTGTCGGCGCGCCGACCACCACCCCGAACCGCATCAGTGCTGACCCGGACCGGAGCGCAACGGCTTACTGCCATCCCAGCCGGCCGCGGAAACCCGGATCAGCTCGTAGAAGCCCTCGATCTCAGGCCCACGGCGCAACAGCTCGACGTGATGGCCGAGTCGCGCGCGTCCGTCGTGCCAGCGGGCCGCGACCGGGCCGCTCGCGCCGGTGTGGAAGACCGGCAATCCGACCGCCTCGAGCGCCGCGCTCTCGGCCTCAAGATCGTCGACCAGCATCCCGATGTGTCCGATGCGCGGCGCCGGGCCGCCGATGATCTCCGCGAGCTGCGGCGGCTCCGCAGCGTGCACAACGGTGAGCTCGAGTTTGATCGCGCCCCACTGGCCGAACGCTGACGAGTGGTCGTACTGCGCCGGCTCGCCGTTGAAGGTGCAGGTGTCGAACGCCAGGTGTGAGATCAGGAAGAAGGGGCCCGCGCCGAGTGTGGCAACGGCCCAATCGACGGCGTCCTCGATGTCCTCGACGACATAGCCGACATGTTCGACCGGCGGCAACGGCAATGTCATTTCAGCTCCTCTCGCTCACTCATCGGTCTGAGTGGCGGTCGACACGCGATTCGCCACCACCGAGATTCATACCGAACCGTGCATACGCATGCAAGCCCCGGCCCGCGTCCAGCATCCGCTCAAACAGCGGCAGGTTCTCGCGTTAGGCCAGCTCGGCCCAGTCGCGCGGGGCACTACCCCATAGCGAGCGCTGCTCGGCAAGGATCTGATCGGGTGTGCTCATTGCGGCATACGCATGCAAAACGCGTTAACGTCGCAGCATGCCACGGATCGACACCCACGCGCACGTGCTCCCGGCGCCCTACATCGACGGACTGCCTGCTGAGTTGAAGGCCGCGCACAACCCGATCCCCGTCGAGCGCCTGGACGAGGTGATGCGGAGGTACGCGATCGACGCGGCGGTGATCTCTACCGGACCTCCCGGAGTCTTCTTCGGTGACGCCGGTCGTGCGCGGGAACTGGCGCGGACCGTCAACGAGGAGCTTGCGGCGGTCGTCAAGCAGGCGCCTCAGCGCTTTGCTGCGCTTGCGAGTCTGCCGCTGCCTGACGTCGACGCCGCGCTCGAAGAGACCGCTCACGCGCTGGATGTGCTGCGCCTGGACGGGGTGATGCTCGTTACTCAGGTGGCCGGTATCTATCTGGGCGACCCGCTGCTCGAGCCGCTGATGACTGAGCTCGACCGCCGTGGCGTCTACGTGTTCGTTCACCCGACCTTCCCACCCAATTCTCAGCCGCTGCCGAGCCATCCAATCTGGCTCTACGAGTTCCCGTTCGAGACGACCCGTGCGATCACGAACCTGATTTACAGCGGCGTCTTTGAGCGCCATCCCCGGATCCGCTGGCAGTTCGCACACCTTGGCGGCACGGCGCCGTTCATTGCGCATCGGATCGCTTCCCTGGCCGACCGCGAACCGCAGCTGGCAGCGAGTGCGCCGGCGGGCGCGCTCGCATACCTCTCACAGCAGTACTACGACACCGGCCTCAACAACCACCGCGTCGCCGTCGAGGCGACCGTCCAGGTGAGCTCGTTCGAGCATGTCGTGTTCGGCACCGACTGGCCGTACCTGGCGCTGCCTGACGGCGCGGACATCGCGCCGGGTCTCAGCTACCTGGAACCCGAGCGGCGCGCTCTGCTCGAGGGCGAGCACGCTCGCGCGCTCGTGCCACGGCTGTTCGCGGGCTGACGATTGTTCGCGGGCTGACGATGGGGCCCGTCGTGACTTGGAACGTGCTCAAACTCCCCCTCGTCCGGTTTGGATAGAGGCTCTCGGGGGTCTTAGACCAGCATCGCCATCGAAGCCTCGCTGGATTCCGGGAGCTCGGGTTTGCGCTTTGGCAGCGTCAGCGAACCGAGAAACGCGATTGCGAGCAGCACACACGCCCACGCGAACGTGTTGCCGAAGGCGGTCGCCATCGGCCCCGCGAGCCTTGCCTGCTCGGCTGCGGAGACGGCACCGGTTGCGCCGATCGTCCCATGACTGCCGTGGCCAAGCTGGTCCGCCAGCTCGGTCGCGAGCAGGACCGACAGCACCGCCGTGCCGATCGAGGCGCCCGTCTGCTGAATGATGTTCAGCGCCGTGCTTGCTCGCGCGGCGGCTGCGCCGGAGATCGACTGCATCGCGCCGGTGAAGATCGGCATCATCGTGAAGCCCATACCAAGTCCGAATACGAACAGGTCGACGCTGATCGCCAGATAGGAGGTGTTCGCCCCGATCTGAGTCAGCCAGATCGTCGATGCAAGGACGGCGAGCAGCCCGAACGGGACGATGCGACCCGAGCCGGTCCGGTCGGACAGCTGGCCGGCGATCGGCATCGCGATCATCGAGCCCACACCCTGTGGGATCAGCAGCACGCCGCTCATCAGCGGCGACTCGCCACGCACCGTCTGGAAGTACAGCGGCAGCAGCAGAAACGCGCCGAACACTGAGATGCACATCAGGATCAAGGTGAGCGAGGACGCGGAGAAGACCCGATTCTTGAACAGCCGCAGGTCGATCAGCGGGTCGCTCGTCCGCAACGCGTGCCATACGAACAGGGCGAGCAGCGCGATCCCGACAAGCAACGGGACGAGTACCTTCGGGTGGTCGAACCCGCCTGCCGAGCTGGTCTCCGCCAGGCCGTAGATCATCAGCGCCAGGCCTGGAGAGACCAGCAGGAATCCGAGCAGGTCAAGCCTCTGCTGGTGACCGGGGACATCCCTGGGCAGGACACGGCGCGCGAGCACCAGCGCACAGATCCCGATCGGAAGGTTGATGAAGAAGATCCAGCGCCAGCTGACGTCGGCCACCAGCCAGCCGCCAAGTACAGGCCCGAGGATCGGACCCAGCAGCATCGGCACGCCCATGATCGCCATCACCCGCCCGAGTCGCTGGGGGCCGGCAGCGCGCGTGAGGATCGTCATTCCTGCCGGCATGATCATGCCCCCGCCGAGCCCCTGGAGCACGCGAAAGAAGATGATGGAGCCCGATGACCACGCGAGACCGGACAGACACGAGCCGAGCACGAACATGGCAATCGATCCCATATACAGCCGCTTGGTTCCATAGCGATCCGCGATCCAACCGGTGAGCGGGATCACGGTCGCGAGCGCCAGGGTGTAGCCGGTCGCCACCCACTGAATCGTGGGCAGCGTCGTGTGGAACGTCGCGGCCAGGGTGTTGATGGCGACGTTGACGACGGTCGTGTCCAGGATCGACATGACCGCGCCCAACACGACGACGCTCGCCACAAGCAGCAGCTGACGGCTGATGTGGGTGTCGCTGAGATCAGCCGGCGCTGCAGGACGGATGGCTTCTTCGGTGGCACTCATCGGCAGACGGCCTCCTGACGTCTCGTCAATGTCGCTTGAGAGAGCTCAACGTTACTGAAGCGGACCGGCCGCCCGACCATCCGCAGGGATGTTCGGAGGATCCGGACCGACCGTCACCGGCCCAGGCGGATGCTGTGGCCCCGGCTGAGGATGCGGGCGCTGCGATGGTGGGCGCCCTGGGGCGATCCGCCGTGGCGGTGGCGTACCGGCGAGCGCGGAATGCACGAATGGCAGCGCCACGGCGAGCGCTCTGAGCTCGGGGTCCGGAGTGTCGCCGATCAGCTCCACAAGTCGGCCGGTGAGGGCGACATCGACTGCCGACAGCAGCGCCTCGCCGTCGGAAGTGAGGAGCAGCTCCTGGCGCCGCCTGTCGCGGCTCGAGGGCCGGCGATCCGCCCATCCCGCGGCGACCAGCCCCGCCAGCAGCTGTGAGACCGCGGGTCCGGATACACCGGTGCGCTGAGCCAGGTCCGCCGCACTCAGCGATTCGTCGGCGATCGCGAGCAGCGCCTGGTACTGGGAAAGCGTCAATCGCGGTTCGAGCTGCGCCAGCAGGCGCTCGATCCATCGCGTGACCAGTGGAGCGGTGGCCAGCAACGCCGACACGGCCGCGCGCGCCGACTGATATTTCGACCTTCTCGAAGGCGGAGGCATAGGTAAGTAGACTTAACTAGATTCCACGGTCATGACTGAGCTTGTCAGACATCTTGGCGCCCTTGGCGTGTTTCTATTGATGGTCCCGGAGAGCGCTTGCATTCCGGTTCCGAGCGAGCTGACGCTGCTGTTCGCCGGCTTCGCCGTTCATCAGGGCTGGATGCCGTTGCCCGCTGCTGTGTTGGCGGGCACTCTTGGCAATCTGGTCGGCTCGCTGCTCGCCTACGGCGTCGGTGCCTCCGGGGTGATGGCGCGCATTCCCGGCGCGAGCGTGCTCGTATCGCGCTGGGATGGCCTGCTCGAGCGCCACGGCAGCCGGGCCGTGTTCATCGCGCGACTGCTCCCTCTGGCGCGCAGCTTCGTGTCGCTTCCGGCCGGCGTGCGCCGGGTGCCGATCATCGAGTTCATCGCACTGACGGCTGCCGGCTGCGCGATCTGGGCGACCGCATTCATCCTGATCGGGCTGGCCGCCGGCAATGCCTGGTCGGCAATCGGCTCGATCGCCGGCAGGGCGCTGCTGGCCGTGGGCCTGGGCATCCTACTGTTCAGCTTTGGCAAGCGACACGATGCCTGAGGAGCGAAAGCACGGCTGGGTGCTACCGCCGCCCGGCTCCGAGCACATCTACTGAACAGGAGCGCCCGTGAGCGTCGTCAAGTTCGACGCCATCACCGTCCCGCCTCGTACCGGCGCTCCCGTCAACGGGAATTGTCGGGCTGTCCGTAGTAAGCACGAGGGCCATGCTTACGCAGAAAGTGCTTGTTGCGCAAAGCCGCGTCCAGCGTTCCGCCATGGGTCGTCAATGTAGTCGTGAGGCTCGCGAGGTGGGCGACTTCCTCGAGCGTTGTCGCGGTGTCTACGGCGCTCGCGGCGTCAGGTCCCCAGCAGAAGGGCCCGTGCTGGCGCACCAGCGCGCACGGAACTTCAGCCGGCCCTCGGGCAGCGATGACCTCGGCCAGCACGGTGCCTGTCGCAGCCTCATAGTCCGTCTCGATCTCCTCGTCGGTCAGCGCGCGTGTCACTGGGATCGCGTGTGGCGAGAGATCCGCGTGAGTGGTGCCCATGAGCGGGATCTCCCGTTCAGCTTGCGCCCACGCAGTCGCCCAGCTCGAGTGGGTGTGAACGATCCCGCCAATCGCAGAAAACGCTCGGTATAGCGCCAGGTGCGTGGGCGTGTCGGTTGACGGGCGGGCAGAGCCCTCCACGACCTCACCGTCGAGATCGACCACCACCAGATCCGTCTCGGTGAGCGCCGCGTAGTCGACGCCGCTCGGCTTGATCGCCACCAGCCCAAGCTCGCGGTCGATGCCACTGGCGTTACCCCATGTCAGTGTGACCAGACCACGGCCAGCCAATGCCCGGTTGGCGGCGAAGACCTCTTCGCGGAGTGTTCCGAGCCGCCCTGCGGGATCAGACAACGCGAACCCCGGGGGTCGCCGTTGGCAGCATTGAATCGACGCCGCCACCTGATCGCCCGAGCGTGTCGGCCCGGATTCGCTTCAGATCGTGCATCCACTCCGAATGAGTGCGGCCAAGCGTCTCGTAAAGCTCCCTATAGATGGCGTAGACACGCTGGTAGGCCGCGACCGCTGTGGCGTCCGGTTGGTAGGTCCGCGCGAGTGGCTGTTGGGTGGCCTGCACCGCGGCACCGATGTCAGGAAATGCGCCGGCGGCCACAGCCCCGAACAGGGCCGCCCCACGTGCCGGAATCTCGGTTGCGGCGGGCACCGACACCGGGCGACCGCTTGTGTCGGCGAGGAGCTGCATCATCAGCGGGCTCTTCT
Organism: uncultured Actinomycetota bacterium; assembly: GCA_963790635.1. Classification (GTDB taxonomy): domain Bacteria; phylum Actinomycetota; class Thermoleophilia; order Solirubrobacterales; family Solirubrobacteraceae; genus Palsa-465. The sequence goes on from CAWBPJ010000007.1 coordinate 1,001,670, forward strand.
CAGCGATTCCGCCGCACGCCACAATTCGACGGAGCGGCATCCCGTGCTCCTCGAAGTTGTCCATGATCCGGCGGTTCCCGAACGCGATCGACTCGAGCAAGGCGCGGTAGATCTCGGCGGCGGAGGACTGGATCGTCAGGCCCAGCACAACGCCTGAGAGGCCGGCGTCGGCCAGGATCGTGCGGTTGCCATTCCACCAGTCGAACGCCAGCAGGCCGGTCCCACCCGGCTCGATATCGGCTGCCGCGGCTTCAAGCTCTTCGTGGCCCCCGCCTCCGCCAAGCGTAGATACGAACCAGCCGAGCATGTCTCCGACCGCGGCTTGACCAGCTTCGTAGCCGTAGAGCCCGGGCAGGATTCCGTCCCGCACCACACCGGTGATTCCGGGGAACCGGATCTCGTCCTGGTGGACGGCCATATCGCAGATCGAAGTGCCGATCACCATCACGAACGTCCCCGGCTCACTCACCCCCGCACCTGGCACCGATACAAAGGAATCGACGTTGCCAACCGCGACAACGACCGATTCGGGCAGACCGAGCCGCTGGGCCAGTTCCGGTCTCAACTGACCGGCAGGTGTGCCGAGCGGCACGAACTCACTGCCCAGCTTCTCCGTCGGATCCGAGAACCCGGGAAACGCGGCGTCGAAGTACTCGTCGCTCGGCACTCCTTCGCTCGGCGACCAGAGCGCCTTGTAGCCGGCGGTGCAGGCCTGTCTTAGCTGAACGCCGGTCATCCAGGACACGATCCAATCGGTGGCTTCGAGGAACCCGGCGGTCGCGTCATACACATCGCGGTCCTCAAGCCAAATCTGGATCAGCTTCGGGAAATACCACTCCGAGGAGACCCGCCCGCCGTACCGCTCAAGCCACCCTTCGCCGCGCTCAAGGGCCACCTCATTCATGCGGTCAGCCACCGGCTGGGCGGCGTGATGCTTCCAGAGCTTTGGCCAGGCGTGGCGATGGCCGCGCCACGAGTCGTGGCTGCAGAGCGGTCTGCCGTCGGCAGCGACTGGGAGGACGGTGCAGGAAGTGAAGTCGACACCCAAGCCGACGACCTCGTCCGGATCGATACCTGCACGCCGGACCGCCTCAGGGACACCCCGCGTCACCACGTGCGTCCAGTCATCGGGATCCTGCAGCGCCCAATCGGCGGGCAGTGGTTGATCCGTGCCCGGGAGGGCACGATCAATCACCGTGCTCAGGTACGGAACAACGACCGGATCGCTCTGCCCCCCGCTATCGAGGTCCAGCAGCAGCACCCGCCCAGACTCCGTGCCAAAGTCGATCCCGATTGAATATCGCGCTCTCACCGGCATTGCGGGGAGTACGCCCGATCGTTCCAGCGCAGCTCATTCAGCAACTGCGGCAGCGTTGAGTCGTTGTCGATCGCGACCAACTCGATCTTCGCCATCGTCGCGAAGTCGATGACCGCGTCCAGGCCCAGAGCACAGGTCAGAACGCTGTGGTGCGGACCACCCGCTGACAGCCATGCTTCGGTGGCCGTGAAAAAGTCAGGCCGAGGGCGCCAGAGCGCGCGCGCGACCGGCAATTTTGGAAGGCCTTCTTCAATCCGAAGCACCTCGAGTTCGTTGGCGACGAGTCTGAAGCGATCCCCCAGGTCGAGCATCCCGACCAGCACCGCCGGCCCGGGTGCCGCGTTGAACACCAGCCTGACCGGGTCCCCGCGGCCACCGATCCCGAGCGGGTGAATCTCACAACTCGGTCGCTCGGTCGCGATCGACGGACAGACCTCGAGCATGTGCGAACCGAGCACGCGCTCGTTGCCCGGCGTGAGGTCGTATGTGTAGTCCTCCATGAATGAGGTCCCACCGGCCAAACCGGAGGACATGACCTTGAAGATCCGCACCAGGGCCGCCGTCTTCCAGTCGCCCTCGCCGCCGAAGCCGTATCCGTCCGCCATCAGCCGCTGGACGGCGATGCCGGGAAGTTGGGAGAGGCCGTGGAGGTCCTCGAAAGTGTCTGTGAAGGCGTTGTAGCCGCCGGCGGTCAGGAACGACCGCAACCCCGCTTCTATGCGAGCTGCGTCCTTCAGCGCAGCACGGCGCGCACCACCAGCCTGGAGCTCAGGCGCGACCAGATACTCGCTGTCGTATCGCTCCACCAGCGCATCCACATCGTTCGCGGGCGCCGACCTGATCGCCTCGGCGAGGTCACCGACTCCGTAACCGTCGATGCTGATGCCCAGGCGGATCTGAGCTTCCACCTTGTCCCCGTCCGTGACCGCGACATCTCGCATGTTGTCACCGAACCGCGCAACCTTCAGACCGTTGGCTTCGTGCCATCCACACGCGGCGCGACACCAGGTACCGATCCGCTCGAGCGTTCGCGGATCGCGCCAATGGCCGACCACCGTCTTGCGGCGAATCCCAAGACGGGTGGCGACATATGCGAACTCGCGGTCGCCGTGGGCCGATTGGTTGAGGTTCATGAAGTCCATGTCGATCTCAGACCACGGCAGCCGCTCGTTGTATTGCGTGTGCAGGTGCAGCAAGGGTTTGCGCAGGACGGAAAGCCCTGCGATCCACATCTTTCCGGGTGAGAACGTGTGCATCCACACGGCGAGACCGATGCACTCAGGAGACTCGTTGGCGGCATGGCAGACGCGCAGGATTCCGTCCGCGCTGGTCGCGACCGCTCGCGGGACCACACGCACCGGGAGCCGATCAGAGGAGTCGAGCGCGGCGGATACCTCGCGCCACTGTGCCTCGACCTGCACGAGCGCGTCCGCCCCGTACATGTCCTGACTACCGGCAAGCAGCCAGAGCTCCAAACCGGGGTACGGCTTCACGGCACCTGTTTGGGCTGGGGTTTCTGGAAGGGTTTGCATGTCTTTCAGATCGCCTCCCCGGGACGCCGATCCGGGCGGACTGCCCGACGTACGCCGCGCTCGAGTCGACGAACGCGTAGCCGGTCGATGACAATCGCGATCAGCAGGACAAGACCGACGACCATCGACTGGTAGTAGGCATTGACGTTGACCGCGACGAGTCCGTCGCGGAGCACGACCAGCAGCGCGGCGCCGGCGACGACGCCGATAACCCGGCCCTGACCACCTACCAGGCTCACGCCACCGATGACGCAGGAAGCAATTGCGATCAGCTCCCAACCGCTGACGCTGTCTGCGGTGCCCGAGGTAAGGCGAGACGCCTCGATCAGTCCTACCACGGCGGCGCACGCGCCGCTGACGACGTACGCCAAGACGACCCGGCGATCAATGCGGATCCCGGACAGTCGTGCCGCCTCACGATTCCCGCCAACTGCGTAGAGCTGGCGCCCCATGTAGGTGCGCTCGAGGAAGACCCACGCGGCGACACTGATGGCCACAAAGATGATCACCGCTATCGGCACCCCGAGCACCTTCGAGCTCGCCACCGCCAAGAACGTGCCGGAGCTGATCGAAATCGGGTTCGGCGCGATCGCCTCATCTGCTCCGGCGGCGAAGATGAACGTCACCAGCGTCACCACAAACGGGGCCACCCCAAGGCGCGTGATCAGCAGGCCATGCCACAGACCCCAGGCAGCGCCGAATGCGACCGTCAGGGCGAACGCGAACACCACCGGGACGTGCGCGGTCACGTTCAGCCAGGCCGAGAACACGCAGAAGAAAGCTACGAGCGATCCGACCGAGAGATCGATGCCGCCGGTGATAATCGCGAAGCTCTCGCCGATCGCGAGAATGCCGAAACCGGCAAGGTCGATTCCGAGCGGGCTCTGAAGGTCAGAGATGCTCGCGAACAGCGGGTTCTTCAGCGAGAACACGACGAACGCGACAATCAAGGCGATGATGATCCCGATCTCCGGCGAGTCGACCATGCGTCTCGCGAGTCGCTGGCCGGCCCCCGCCTCCTGCGCGGGCGACACGATCACGTCGGGTGCGGGGTCTGCCCCGGTCTGACTATCCGTCCTGTGCGCGGGCGAATCGATCATGACTGCGCTCCAAGCGCCGCAGCCGCGATGATCTGCTCCTTCGAGAACGACGCACGATCGAAGTTGGCGACGATGCGTCCGTGCTTGAGAACGACTATGCGATGACAGAGCTCGAGTAGCTCCTCAAGCTCCGATGATGCAACAAGGATTCCCATACCCTTTTCCCGCTCCTCCTCGATCAGCTTGTAAATCTCGGCCTTTGCCCCGACGTCGACCCCTCGGGTCGGCTCATCGAGCAGAAGCAGCTTTGGCCGGGTTGCGATCCAGCGACCAAAGATCATCCGTTGCTGGTTGCCACCGGACAGTGACCGCGCAGGCTGCTCGGGCGTCTGACACTTGACGTTGACGGTGCGGACCATCTCCGCGGCGACGCGACGCTCCGGACGCCGCTGCAAGAACAGCCCACGCACAGAAATCCGCCTGAGAACCGCCAGGGTGATATTCCAGCGGATCGGAGAGTCGACCAGGAGCGCCTGCGTCTTGCGGTCTTCGGGTACGAGACCGACACCGGCCTCCACCCCCGCGCTCGTATCGCCCGGCTGATAGGCCTTGCCTGCCAGGGTCATGGCACCACCAGTGGTTCGGTGCGCGCCGAGCAGCAGATGCAGAAGCGTGCTGCGCCCGGAGCCCATCAGGCCTGCGACGCCCACGATCTCCCCGAGTCCGACGGTCAGGTCGATTGGTCCAAAGTTTTCAGTCTCCAATCCGCGTACCTCCAAGACCGGCGCGGCGTCAGGTGCCGGCGGGACCTCGACGATATGAGCCAGCTCCTTACCCACCATCTCGCGAACCAGGCGATCCTCGCTGGCCTCTTCGGGAGTCAGGTCAGCGACAAGGCGGCCGTTACGCAGAACGACCATCCGGTCACCCACACTGCGGACCTCGTTCAGCCGGTGGCCGACGAAGATCACGATCCCACCGCGCGCAGCCAGCTCGCGAGCCAGTTGCAGCACATGCTCGGACTCTGCTGGGCCCAGTGCCGAGGTGGGCTCGTCAAGGATCAGCACACGAGGACCGCGACCGAGTGCCTTGGCGATCTCAAGCATCTGGCGCTGGGCCACGGAGAGCGAATCGACGCGGCGGCGAGGCGATACGTGCAAGCCGATCGCCTCGAGCATCTGTTCGGCCGCAGAGTGCATCGCCCTGCGATCCACGAATAGCCTGCGGTCACTGGCACGCCGTCCGAGCAGCAGGTTTTCAGCGACCGTCAGCTGACCGACCAGAGGGAACTCCTGCGAGACGATCGCGACGCCCTGGTCCTGAGCCTGCAGCGTTCCGCCGGCCAGCGGCTCACCGCTGAGCGTCACCTCGCCGTCGTCGGGATCGACCGAGCCTGAGATGACGCCGACCAGCGTCGATTTGCCGGCACCGTTCTCCCCGATGAGGCAGACGACCTGGCCTCCGAGGAGTTTCAGGCGGTCAAGGTCAAGTACAGTCGCGGGGCCGTAAGCCTTGCGGACGCCGGCCAGGAGGAGCTCCTCCCGGCCGGCGTCCACAGTCCGTCCCGGCAGCAGAAGATCAGCCGGCACCGATTTTTGCGTTGTAGGCGACGTCAGCCGCCAGGTTTGCCTTGGTCAGCGTGCCGACACCGGTGCTGATCGTGCCGTCCGTCTCGAATCGCTTGAGGATGGACTTCACCTTCGCGGCGCCGAGCAGATGCTCTGCGGCGGTCAGATAGGCACCCAGGTACCCCTGCATGTATGGCTGCTGGATGATCGAAGCCGCGACCGACCCGTTCTTCAGGCCGGCGATCGTGCCGGGCTCCGTATCGTCCGAGATGACCTTGATCTTGCCGATGTCACCCTTCGACTTGACCGCCACTGCTGCAGCGGGCCCGTCGTAGGAGTAGACGCCGTAGATACCCTTCAGATTGGGGTTGGACGAGATCACGGAGCTGGCGTTCGATGATGCCGTTGCGGCAACACCAGCGTCGTTCTGCACGGTCGTCACCTTGATCTTCGACCCCTTGAGCGCCGCCTTGAAGCCGGCGATCCGCTGCAGCGCGTTTTGCGCGGTCAGCGAGCCCGTCAGGATCGCAACATCCCCACCCTTGGGCAGGGCCTTCTTCATTGCTGCGCCCGCCGCTTGACCGGCTGCGACGTTCGGCGTGCCGACATAGATCAGCGAGTGGATGGAAGACGGCACCGGCGAATCGATCGCCACAAAATCGATGCCCTTCTTCACAGCGCTGTTGATGACGCTTGCCTCGGAGGTCGGATCGATGACAGAACTGAAGAAGCCTGTCGCCCCGGTCGAGGCGAGCGTCTGGTACTCCGAGACCTGCGTCGAGAGCTGCCCCTGGGTCGGGCCCTCATAATGCGCAGAGATGCCAAGTTCCTTCGCCGCCCGTGCATCGCCCTTCTCACCTGCAACCCAGTATGTGGCGAGGATGTTCACGACCATCCACGTATTGACGCCGCTCATGCTTTTGCCCTTCATGGCCTTGGCAAGCGCGTTGCGCAGACCAAACAGCTTTGCGTCTTGAAATGTCGGCGGATGAACACTCGGCGACAGCAGCGATGCGCTGGCGGCATGCGCGCTGTGACTCTTGGCCGACGCGCTACCAGCGACCCCCACGGCAGCCACGGCCGTGACGATCAACGCCGGGATAAACCCCTTCTTCAACACTCCTCCTCCTTCGAACGTGTGCGGGCCGCCCCTCTGCGACTCGTCAGTAACAGGGCGGCAGTGTGAACGCTCACATGGCTCCTGTCAAGGACCATTCTGAACTTTTTATGAATTGGATTCGATCAAGGATTGCCTGTCTTGTGAGCGGTAACATTGCTGTCGTGCGATGGAACGCCCCTGTACCTCGGCTGATTGGCAAGAGAGCGCTAACACACGGGATGCCAGAACCGTGGGCTTGACCGAACCAGACCGTCGCCAGGCACGTCCGGCCGTGATGACGGACGTGGCCCGCCTCGCCGGCGTCTCCCATCAGACGGTGTCACGGGTGCTGAACGACAGCGGGCGCGTGAGCAACGAGACCCGCGAGCGCGTCCTGGCAGCGATGGCCAAGCTCAACTATCGCCCCAACCCGACCGCTCGCGCCCTCGCGAGTGGTCGCTCGAAAACTGTCGGCGTGATCACCTTCGACACTCCCCTCTACGGGCCCGCATCAGCGCTGTTCGGCATCGAGCGCGCCGCGCACGCCGCAGGCTTCTTTGTCAGCGTAGCCAGCCTTGAATCGCTCGACATGCCGTCGCTCATCGCAAGTGCAGGCAACCTACGGCGGCAGAACGTGGAGGGGATTCTCGTCATCGCGCCCCAGCGAGAGGTCGCGCACGCACTCACCCAGCTGCAGCAAGACCTGCCGGTGGTCGCCGTCGAGGCAGGGCCTCCCGAGGGAGTGCCGGTCGTCGCCGTCCACCAGCGCGAAGGCGCTGCGCAGGCCACGCGTCACCTGCTGGAACTGGGACATCAGACGGTCTCCCACATCGCTGGGCCGGGAGACTGGCTCGAAGCTGTCGATCGTGCCGACGGCTGGCGACACACGCTCGAGAGCGCGGGGGTGCAGGTGCCAAAGCTGCTCGTCGGCGACTGGAGCGCACGCTCTGGCTACGAGCTCTCAGCCGGACTGGTTCGCGACCCGCAGGTGACTGCGATCTTCGCTGCGAACGACGCCATGGCGCTTGGGGTTCTGCGTCGCGTCCACGAGGCCGGTCGTGACGTTCCCGGTTCGATCAGCGTGGTGGGATTCGACGACGTGCCGGAGGCAGAGTTCTATACGCCGCCGCTGACCACGATCAGGCAGGACTTCATCCAGCTCGGCCGCTCGAGCTTCGAACTCATGCTCGATGAGATCGAGACCGGCGAGCGCACAGCGTTGCACGTCACAATCGCCCCGGAGTTGATCGTTCGGACGAGCACGGCCCGACCCGCGCGATAGGCGGCGCCAACCACGGCCTCCAGGAAACGCTCAGACGCGCTCGTACACGGCGACGCCCGACCCGCCATCGACCAGCCCCGCGACCGCAGCGCTGCGGCTGAACACGTGCTCGTCGCCGGTCAGGACCTCAAGCCAGCGCCCGCCGGGAAGATCGCCGACCACAGGCTCCTCCACCAAATCTGCGCGGGGGAGCGCCACCACCGTCAGGACCTCACCACCGCGCAGGAACGCGCACGCTCCGCCACCGGCATCGAGCGGCTCGTAGGCGCCGCCGACAAACACCTCCGGCCGGCGCGCCCGCAATCCCAGCAGGCGCGCGGTCACCCACAGCTTGCGGTCGTCCAGTCCATCACCGGGGCGTCCGCCTCCCAACAGATACGCGAGGCGCTCGCGACGCAGCTCCCAGTCGACCGGTCGGCGATTGTCGGGGTCGACGAGCGCGCGGAACTCGAGCTCGTCTCCCTGATAGGTGTCCGGCACCCCAGGCGAGGTCAGCTTCAGCACCAGCTGACCGAGCGTCGCGCGGGCACCGTGGCCGGCGATCCCGGTGACGAGCGGCTCAAACTCCGCCAGGAACCGCTCGTCGGTGACGAGCGTGCGCGCGTAGCGCTTCACGGCCTGCTCGTATTCGGTGTTGCGTTCGACCCAGTTGGTATGACGCTTGGCCTCGCGCAGCGACTTCTCCAGATACGCGTCGAGCCGCTCCGGCTCGACCGGCCAAACGCCGACAAGCGTCTGCAGGACGAAGTACCGCTCCAGCAGGTCCGGTGCGAGCCGGCCGTCGACGATGGCGCAGTGCCGCTCTGTGAGATCGAGCCAGCGTCGTACCGATTCCGCCCATTGGTCCGGCAGCTGGGAGAGTGCCGCGATCCTCGCGCGCGTGTCCGTCGAGCGTTTGGCATCGTGGGTCATCGTCGTCAGTAGCGATTCGGGATGGCGCACGGCACGCTCGGCGTTACCAGCGTGGAAGTCCTCGACGTCGACTCCGAAACGGCCGGGGTCGCCGCCAACGTCGTTGAGCGCCAGCAGCCTGCCGTAGCGATAGAACGCAGTGTCCTCGACACCCTTGGCCATGATCGCTGGTGTGGTCTGCTGGAACCGCGCGATGAACTCGCCGGCGCTGAGCGGGTCGTACGTCCTGTACACCGGGAGCACCGACAGAGCCAACGCAAGCGCCTCCGTCGAAAGATCCTGTCCGGCGGCGTCTGCAGCGCGCTGCAGACGCTCGACCTCAGGGCCGAACGTGGTGTGCGCCTGCTCGAGTTTGGCCTCCAAAGCGTAGGCGCCGAACGGCCGCTCGTCAGCACTCAGCTCGCGCCAGAGAGCGCTCAGACCGGGCTCACCGGCCGGGTCGACGAACAGCCCGCAGACGTCGTTGAGGAACTCATAGCCGACCGTGCCCGTGACGCGCCAGTCAGCCGGTAGCCGCTCCGACGAGCCCAGGATCTTCTCGACCCACACGTGCCGCGCGCCGCCGTCCCGCAGTCGCTGAAGGTATCCGGCCGGATCGGCGAGCCCGTCCGGATGGTCGACACGCAGGCCGTCGATCAGACCGTCGTTCAACAGCCCCAGGACCAGGCCGTGGGTCGCCGTGAAGACCTCCTCGCGCTCGACCCGGACACCTGCCAGATCGTCGATGTCGAAGAAGCGCCGGTGGCGGCCGCTGACCGGATCGACGTCGAAGAATCGTTCGCGCAACTCCGGATCGGTCCAGAAGCGATTCGTCTGGTCAGCCGCCATGTGGTTGGGGACGACGTCCAGCACGATTCCCAGTCCGGCACCATGGGCCGCCGCCGACAGGTCACGGAACGCATGCTCGCCGCCGAGCTCGTCGGACAGCCGGCCGGGGTCGACCACGTCGTAACCGTGGCTCGATCCGGGCCGGGCCTGCAGCGAAGGACTCAGATACAGATGCGAGATCCCCAGGTCCCGCAGGTACGGGATCAGCTCGCGGGCCGCGCTGAATCCGAACGCCGGCGTCAGCTGGAGGCGATAGGTGGCTCGCAGCTCTGGGTGCCGGTCGACCCGACGCCGGTACGCCGCCACCCTTCACTCGCTCCGCTTGAGAACGACCATCGAGTGCGCGGAGACCGTCACCGGCGAGTGCGGCTCGTAGCGAGCGCTGCCCGCCTGGGCGGCCGGATCTGCCGTGCTCAGCTCGAGCGTCCATGCCGCGCCCATATATCTGCGCGGGAGCATGAATTCGCGATCCTCACCACAGGCGTTGAACATCAGCAGGAATGAGTCGTCCTTTGTCGCCTGGCCCTGTGGTCCGACATTCGGGATCGTCTCACCGTTGAGGAACAGACCCAGTGCGGGCTCGCCCTCGGTCCAGTCCTTCTTCGTCATCTTGTAGCCGTCAGGGCGGAACCACCATGCATCCGGCAGCGCCTCGCCGTCGATCGCGCCCTCGAGAAATCCCTCGCGGCGAAACACCGGATGCGCCTGGCGCAGCGCGATCAGCCGCTTGGTGAAGGAGCGCATCTGCTTGGACGCATCCGTGCGGATCCAGTCGTACCAGGAGGTCTCGTTGTCCTGGCACCAGGCGTTGTTGTTGCCACCCTGGGTGCGTCCGAGCTCGTCGCCGCCGAGCAGCATCGGCGTGCCCTGAGACAGCAGCAGTGTCGTCAGGAAGTTACGCCGCTGGCGGCCGCGCAGCTCCATCACCTGCTGGTCGTCGGTCGGGCCCTCCGCACCGCAGTTCCACGAGCGGTTGTCGTCGGTGCCGTCGTGGTTCTCCTCCCCGTTGGCGTCGTTGTGCTTGTGGTTGTAGGAGACAAGATCCGCGAGCGTGAAGCCGTCGTGGGCGGTCACGAAGTTGATCGAGGCGAACGGGTCGCGCCCGTCGTGCTCATACAGGTCCGAGGACCCGGAGAGCCGCGAAGCAAAGTCGCCACAGTTCGCCTGACCGCGCCAGAAGTCACGCATCGTGTCCCTGTACATCCCGTTCCACTCCGACCACAGCACCGGGAAGTTCCCAACCTGGTAGCCGCCGGGACCAACGTCCCAGGGCTCGGCGATCAGTTTGACCTGGGACAGAACCGGGTCTTGGTGGATGATGTCGAAGAAGGACGAGAGCCGGTCGACGTCCCAGAACTCGCGGGCCAGTGCTGCTGCCAGATCGAAACGGAAGCCGTCGATATGGCATTCGATCGCCCAGTGGCGAAGCGAGTCCATGATCATTCGCAGCACGCTCGGGTGCAGCGGGTTGAGCGAGTTGCCCGTACCGGTGAAGTCCATGTAGTGACGCGGGTCATCAGGCACAAGCCGGTAATAGGCCGTGTTGTCGGCGCCCTTGAACGACAGCAGCGGACCCAGGTGGTTGCCCTCCGCCGTGTGGTTGTAGACGACGTCGAGGATCACCTCGATGCCGGCGCGATGCAGCGCCTTGACCATGCCCTTGAACTCGCGGATCTGCTCGCCGCGGCGTCCGGTCGCCGCGTACTCGGAGTGCGGCGCGAAGTATCCGATCGTGCTGTAGCCCCAGTAGTTCGACAGGCCGCGGTCGACCAGGAATGACTCATCGGAGATGTGATGGATCGGGAGCAGTTCCACAGCCGTGATGCCGAGCCCCTTGAGGTAGCTCAGCGCCGGCTCTGACGCAAGTCCCGCGTAGGTTCCGCGTAGGTCCTCACGAACGTCGGGGTGAATCATCGTGAACCCGCGGACGTGAGTCTCATAGATGACCGTGTCAGCGAACGGGATCCGCAGTGGCACGTCTCCCTCCCAGTCAAAGGCGCGGTCGACGACCACCGACTTGGGGATCGCCGCCGAATCGTCCTCGTCGTCGAGCTCCAGATCGTCATCATCACCGCCCCCGGATGGGATGTAGGGCAGGACGTTGGCGTCACCCTCGAAGTCGACGACACCCTCGATCGCCTTCGCGTACGGGTCTATCAGCAGCTTCGCGGGGTTGAATCGGTGCCCGTTCGCAGGGTCGTATGGACCATGAACACGGTACCCGTAGCGTTGGCCGGGTCCGATCTCAGGCAGGTAGCAGTGCCAGTTCTGCGCGCGGCGCTGGGTCACCGGGATCCGTGCCTCCCGGCCGTCATCGTCGAATAGGCAGAGCTCGACTCGCTCCGCGTGCTCGGAGAACAGCGAGAAGTTGGTTCCGCTGCCGTCCCAGCTGGCACCAAGCGGGAACGGGCGCCCCGGCCAGACTTCGGTCACGCCTGCGGCTCCGGGTCGCTCAGCAGCACGCCGCTGAGCGGCGGCAGCGTCAGCCGGCCCCGGCGCAGCTCGACCGTTGCGTGTGTGCCCAGCCTCATGCGTGCACCCCTGACCCCCAGAGACAGCTCATGCCCCCCGAAGTTACAGATGAGCTCGTAGCGGCCGCGGCCCACCCGTAGCCAGCGCTCCCGCTCGTCGAAGACGATCGAGTCCGCCTCCCCGGTCGGCAGCTCACGTCGAGCTCGCAACAACTCGGCATAGAGCGCCGCCAGTTCCGTGTCGACCTCGCGTGTGAGCTTCGATGCCTGGAAGGTCGCAGGGTCCTGTGGGTCAGGGATCTCACGACCAAACGAGGTAAAGGCCCTGAACTCTTCACGCCGCCCGCGCCGTGTGGCCTCGGCGATGCGCTTGTCGATGTGATCGCTGAAGAACTGGAACGGCGCGTCCTCGCCGTACTCCTCGCCCATGAACAGCATCGGCGTGAACGGGGCCAACAACACGCAGAACGCCGCCAGCGGCCGTGCCGGCTTCGGCATCCGATCTCCAAACGCGCGGTTGCCGACCTGGTCGTGGTTCTGGCCGAAGACCACAAACTGCAGCGGCCTGATGTCCTCGGCGGGAGCACCGAACCGACGGCCGCGGATCTGCGAGTAGTCCCCGTCGTGGACGTGTGGCCGGTGGTAGGCCTTGGCGAGCTGAGCCACACGGCCGAACTCCGCGTAGTACCCATCACGTTCCTCAGTGACCAAAGTGCGCAGTGCATGATGAAAATCGTCTGCCCAGGCAGCGTCGCAACCATAACCCCCGTGCCGCGGCGGACGCATCACCCTGGGGTCGTTGAGCCCGCTCTCAGCGATCACGAGCTTGCCTGCGCCGAGCGCGTGCACGCGCCGTGCGACCACCGCGACGATGTGCTCGGAACTCGAATCGAAGATCGCGTGGATCGCGTCGAGACGTAGGCCGTCGATCCCGAAGTCACGGACCCAGCCCTCGGCCGACTGCAGCACCCACTCGCGGACCGGGTCGCAGTTGCTGCCGTCGTAGTTCATCGCGCGGCCCCAGAACGTCTCGTACTTCTCTGTGAAGTACGGCCCGAATGCGGCGAGCGAACGCCCTCCCGAGGCCCCGACGTGGTTGTAGACGACGTCCAGGATCACGCCGAGTCCGGCAGTGTGAGCTGCGTCGATCAGCCGTTGGAACTCCGCCGGCCCCCCGTACGAGGACTGTGCCGCACTCAGGTAGACGCCGTCGTATCCCCAGCCTCTGAGACCGGGGAACTCCGCAACGGGCATCACCTCGATCGCGGTGACGCCCAGCTCAGCCAGCTGCGACAGATACGGGATCGCCCCCGCGAACGTGCCCTCCGCACTGAAAGTGCCGATGTGCAGCTCATAGACGACCTGCTCGGCCAATGGCCGCGCGGTGAAGCGTTGTGGGGTCGACGGCGCGTACACGCGCGATGGGCCTCGCAGGCCACGCGGCTGCCAGCGCGAGGCGGGGTCAGGCAGTCGACGCTTGCCGATCCGGTACGAGTAGTCGGTGCCCGCGGGAACATCGGCGACAAGCTCATAGATCCCGAAGCCGGCGTGCTCCAGCGGGAGCTCGCCGGAGGGCTTGCGGCCGGAGTTGCCGGGGGGATGGCTGGCACCCAATATCAACCTGGGCTCCTCCCACACCGACCAGATGCGGAACTCGGTGCGGCCGTCATCGAGCGGACGTGCCCCGAGCGCCCGCTCCCAGGGATAGTCGCTCAAGACTCGAGCACCAGCCAGAGCCCCGCCAGCGGAGGGATCGTGATCTCGGCTGAGAACTGCTGGCCGTGCCAGGGGATCGACTCGGCCTCGATGCCGCCGAAGTTGCCCATGTCACTGCCCCCGTAGAAGCGCGAGTCGGTGTTGAGCGCCTCACGCCAGAGGCCGGGCTTGGGCAGGCCGATACGGTAGCCGGACCTTGGCACCGGGGAGAAGTTGCCGACGAACACGAGCACGTCGCGGGCCTCGCGCGATTGCCGGGCGAAGATGAGCACGTTCGCGTCGGCGTCGTTGGGCTCGAGCCAGCGGAAGCCCTCGGGCTCGAAGTCAAGCGCCCACAGTGCAGGCTGGTCGCGGTAGACGTGGTTGAGGTCCCGAACAAGCGACTGTACGCCGGCGTGCTCAGGCGCCTCCAGCAGTTCCCAGGGCAGCGATCCGGCGGCGTCCCACTCGTGCTTCTGGGCGAGCTCGCCGCCCATGAACAGCAACTTCTTGCCCGGGTGAGCCCACATGTAGGCGTACATCACGCGCAGGCTTGCGAGCTTCTGCCAGTGATCGCCGACCATCTTCTGATAGAGCGAACCCTTGCCGTGGACCACCTCGTCGTGGGAGAGCGGCAGCACGAAGTTCTCGGTGAACGCGTACACGAGGCTGAAGGTCAACTCGTTGTGGTGGTAGCGCCGATACACGGGGTCCTGCTGCATGTACCGCAGCGTGTCGTGCATCCAGCCCATGTTCCACTTGAAACCGAAGCCCAGGCCGCCGAGGTATGTGGGGCGCGACACGCCGGGCCAGGCGGTGGACTCCTCGGCTGCCGAGATGATCCCCGGTTCATGGCCGTGGATCAGCTCGTTCATCTCCTTGAGCAGGGACACCGCGTCCAGGTCCTCGCGGCCACCGAACTGATTCGGCACCCATTCGCCGGGCCTGCGCGAGTAGTCGAGGTAGAGCATTGAGGCGACCGCGTCGACTCGCAGGCCGTCGACCCGGAACTCGCGCAGCCAGTACAGCGCGTTGGAGATCAGGAAGTTGCGGACCTCGTGCCGCCCGTAGTTGAAGACCAACGTGCCCCAGTCGGGATGGGCTCCTCGGCGTGGATCGGCGTGCTCGTAGAGCGCCGTCCCGTCAAATCGCGCCAGCGCCCAGTCGTCGCGGGGGAAGTGCGCCGGCACCCAGTCGAGGATCACGCCGAGACCGTGCTCGTGCAGGGTCTGGACGAACGCCCGAAAGTCGTCAGGCGAGCCGTACCGCGGAGTCGGCGCGTAGTAGCCGGTCACCTGATAACCCCACGAGCCCGCAAACGGGTGCGCCATCACCGGCAGCAGCTCCACGTGGGTGAAGCCCATGTCGAGCACATAGGCCGCGAGCTCGTCTCCGAGCTCTGCGTAGTTGATGGCGCGGTCGGCTTCCATCGGATTCTGGCGCCAGGATCCGAGGTGGACCTCGTAGATCGAGACCGGCTCATTCAGCGGGCTGGCGTTCGTGCGCCGCTCGTGCCAGTCAGCCTCCGCGGCGCTCCACTCGTGAAGCGACCGTGTGATCATCGACGCGGTCTGCGGCGGCATCTCCGTCTCCTGCGCGTACGGATCGGCCTTGAGCCGAAGCTCCCCGGTCGGGGTGAGGATCTCGAACTTGTAGCGGCTGCCGGCCGCCAGTCCGGGGATGAACAGCTCCCAGACGCCGGTCGGGCCGAGTGATCGCATCGGATGCACCTGCCCGTTCCAGAAGTTGAAGTCGCCGACGACGCTCACGCTGCGTGCAGCCGGCGCCCACACCGCGAACGCGGTCCCGGTGATGTCCTGGTGGACCATCGTGTGAGCGCCGAGCAGCTCATAGACGCGCTCATGCCGACCCTCCGAGATCAGGTGCAGATCGAGCTCGCCCAGCGTCGGCAGGAACACATACGGATCGACCTGTGTGTCCGTTGCCTGATCGCCGTATGCGGCCTCGACCTGGTAGCTGAGCGGCAGGCTCGCGCCCTTCACCGTTCCCTGGAACAGGCCCACGGGATGGACGCACTTGAGCTCAACCCGCTCCTCTCCGTCAGCGCCGCTGTCAACAAGCGCGGAGACGGCGGTGGCCGCGGGCCGCAGAGCGCGGATCACGACTCCGCCGCGCTTGGCATGAGCCCCAAGTACGGCGTGCGGGTTGCCGTGTTGGCGGTGCGCGAGCGCTTCCAGAGCGCCATCGATCTTTGCCGAGGTCTTTGCCATCGATCTTGCCTACCCGTGCCAGGACGCGCTCACCCAGGGCCGCCTCAGGCGGACCGGCGGCCCGCCTCCACGATCCGGGCGATGCCGGCCACCGGGATCGGCACCCAATCCGGGCGATTGTCGACCTCGTACTGGAGCTCGTACAACGCCTTCTCCAACTCGAAGATCGCCAGCATCTTCTGGATCTGGACCTGGCCCGCCGGCAGCAGCCTTGCGTCGACCTCGGCGAAATAGCTGTCGAGGAACGCCGCGCGCGCGCGGTCCTCGAATCCCTCCGGTGCGCTGAGGCCCCGTTGCAGCCGCACCGCCCAGATCGCGTACGAGAAGGATCGCAACATACTGGCGACGTCACGGAGCGGTGAGCGCTTGGCGCGGCGCGCGGTCAACGGACGCGCGGGTTCGCCCTCGAAGTCCAACAGCGTCCAGCCGCCCGTGGTGTGGAGCGTCTGGCCGAGGTGGAAGTCGCCATGGATGCGGATGCGCATGCCTCCGACCGGCAGCGACGGGACCGTTATCAGCTCCCGAACCTCCAGCTCGAGATCGGCGATCGGCGCCAGGTTGGGGTCGTCCGGAAGGTCTCCGAAGACTCGCTCCAGCTCCTCGTCGAGAGTCGCCCGTACCAAGCTGAGCGATTCGCTGCTTGACTCCTCCGGCGAGAAGGCTGGGTCGCCGGCATCGGTTGAAAGCACGGAGTGCAGCATGGCTGTGGCGCTGCCCAGACCGGAGATCCGTTCGAGGAACGTGTCGGGCGCGCTCGGGATCTCCTCGAGCGCGAGATCCCAGCCGTCCCTGCCATCGCGGACGAACTCCTGCACCACCGCCAGCGTCGCCGCGAGCGTCTCGCCCTCGTATTCGTACCAGCCGTGCAGCGGCGGGATGTGCGGGTAGCCGCGAGCGGTGAGGAAGCGGAGCATCTCGAGCTCGGGGTTGATCCCCGACTCGAGCTTACGAAACAGCTTCAGCACCAACCGGTCTCCAAACACGATTGAGCTGTTCGACTGCTCCGCCCCCATCGCCCGGATCTGTCCGGCCATCGACTGGCTGCTCGGCTGAGCCGTTCGGGCTTCGGTCGGGTCGGTCTCATGCCCGAGCACGTGGCGGAAGTAGAACCGGCCATGCTCCCCTTTGACCTCGCGGTTATGGTCGATCGCTTCCATCAGCGCGTGGGCGTAGGAGGGCTGCCCCAGCACGTCGAACATCACCTGCCCATCCTTCTGAGCGAGCAGGACCTGATACAGCTCGTGTCGGCCCGTGGCGAACTGGACCTGCATGAGCGTGAGCGCCAGCTCGTCTGTGAGCGCTCCCTCCTCGAGGATGTCGACGCCGACCAGCGACTGGGTCTTGGATGCGAACCAGCGCTGGCGGCTAAGCCAGTCGAGCATCCGCTCGCGGTCCAATAGCTGCCCCAGGCCTGTGTCCGCCGGCTCAGCCATCCGCGGAGTCCTTTCGGTCGTCGTCGATCAGGGCGAACCAGTAGAAGCCCCGTGGCTGGAACGTGAGCAGGTACGGTAGCTCGCCGATCTGCGGGAAGCGGGAGTGGCCGAACATCTCAACCGGGTACCGGCCCCTGAAGTCCGCGAGGTCGAGCTCGACCGGTTGCGCGGATCGCGCCAGGTTGTGGGCGCAGAGCACGATGTCGTCCTGGAACCGGCGGATCAACGCGAACACCCGCGGATTCGACGTGAGAATCGGTTCGTAGGTGCCAAAGCCGAACACCGGGTGCTCCTTGCGCAGCGCGATGATGCGGTGGACCCAGCGCAGCAGCGATGTCGGCGTCCGCAGCGCAGCTTCGACGTTGACCGCCTGAAAGCCGTAAACCGGATCCATCAGCGGAGCGGCGTACAGCTGCGCGAAGTCGGCTCGCGAGAAGCCGCCGTTGCGATCCCCGGTCCACTGCATCGGCGTGCGCACCCCGTCGCGATCGCCGAGGAAGACGTTGTCGCCCATCGCGATCTCGTCGCCGTAATAGAGCACGGGCGAGCCGGGAAGTGAGAACAGGATCGCCGTCATCAGCTCCATCTCATCGCGGCCGTTGTCGAGCAGCGGTGCCAGCCGGCGACGGATCCCGAGGTTCAGCTTCATACGCGGGTCCTTGGCGTACTCCGCGTACATGTAGTCGCGCTCATCGTCGGTGACCATCTCCAGCGTGAGCTCATCGTGATTGCGGAGGAACAGGCCCCACTGACAGCTCTCCGGGATCGCCGGGGTGCGATCGAGGATCTCGTAGATCGGCGTTGCCTGCTCGCGCCGCACGGCCATGAACATTCGTGGCATCACGGGGAAGTGGAAGGCCATCTGGCACTCGTCGCCTCCGGCGAAGTACTGGACGACGTCCTCCGGCCACTGGTTCGCCTCAGCCAGCAACACGCGGTCCGGATAGTGAGCCTCGACCTCACGGCGCACGCGCTTGAGGAACTCGTGCGTCTCGGGCAGGTTTTCGCAGTTGGTGCCCTCACGCTCGAACAGGTACGGCACGGCATCGAGCCGGAACCCGTCGAGCCCGAGGTCGAGCCAGAAGCGCAGCACATCGAGCATCGCCTCCTGCACCTCGGGGTTGTCGTAGTTGAGGTCGGGCTGGTGTGAGAAGAAGCGGTGCCAGTAGTACTGACCAGCGGTGGCGTCATAGGTCCAGTTCGAGGCCTCCGTGTCGATGAAGATGATCCGAGCGTCCTGGTAGCGGTCGGCGCTGTCCGACCACACGTACCAGTCGCGCTTGGGACTGTCCGGACTCGACCGCGATTCCTGGAACCAGGCATGGTCAGACGACGTGTGGTTCATCACCAGATCGGCGATCACCCGGATCTGGCGGGCATGGGCGGCGTCGATCAGCTGACGCACGTCCGCAACGGTCCCGTAGTCAGGGTGCACCGCATAGAAATCGGCGATGTCGTAGCCGCCGTCGCGCAGCGGCGAGGCGTAGAACGGCAACAACCAGATGCAGTCGATCCCGAGCCACTGCAGGTAGTCGAGCTTCTCAGTCAGGCCCCGGACGTCCCCGGAGCCGTCGCCGTCGTAATCGAAGAACCCGCGGATATGGATCTCGTAGAAGACCGCTCGCTTGAACCACAGTGGATCGGCCTCGAACCACTGGCTGGTCTGCTTGAAGCCGGGGGTCGGCTCTGCCTCGGCCGGCTCCTGCCGCTCTCGTTCCGAGGATGCCGCCATCACGCCGACTCGACTCGGGCGACGTGCGCTCCGCCTGGCGCCAGGCGGATGTAATTACCGCCGATGCGCCATTCGAAGCGGCCGTCATCGATCAGATCGCGCACCGGGAACACCGGTGGCAGCCCCAGGTGGGCCGGAATCACGGCAAGTCCCTCCTGAATCTGATGCGGATCGCCATTGACCACGATCACGACGGTATTTCCCTCCGACTGCTTGGCATATGCGATCAGGGCGTCGTTGCCGCTGTCCAGAAACGTGATGTTGTCCAGGCGCTGAAGCGCGGGGTTCTCGCGTCGAGCGTGATTGATGCGCTGGATCAGGGGTAGCAGCGGGCCGTCGAGCGTGCGCTTCCAGATCTCGTACTTCTCGGAGTGCAGGTATTCCTCCGACCCCTCCCGCACCGGGGTGTTCTCGAAGTTCTCGAATCCCGAATAGATCCCGTAGCTCGGACTGAGCGTCGCAGCGAGCACGAGCCTGGCTTCGAACGCCGGCCTCCCCCCGTGCTGCAGATAAGCGTGCAGGATGTCCGGTGTGTTGGCAAAGAGGTTGGGACGAAAGTATTCCCGCTCCTCCGAGTAGGCAAGCTCAGAGATGTACTCGGTGAGCTCGTAGCGTGAGTTCTTCCAGGTGAAATAGGTGTAGGACTGACTGAACCCGAGCTTAGCCAGATGGCGCATCACGGCGCGGCGCGTGAACGCCTCCGATAGGAACAGGACGTCCGAGTCGCGTCGCTGCACCTCTGCGATCAGCCACTCCCAGAACGGCGCCGGTTTGGTGTGCGGGTTGTCGACCCGGAACACCTTCACACCGCAATCCACCCAGTGCATCATCACCTGCAACAGCGCTTCCCAGAGGCCGCGCCAGTCGTCACTGTCCCAGTTGACGTTGTAGATGTCCTGGTAGCGCTTGGGAGGGTTCTCGGCGTACTTGAGCGTGCCGTCGGGCCGCTGATGGAACCACTCGGGATGCTCGCGCAGCCACGGGTGGTCGGCAGAGCAGTTGACCGCGAAGTCGAGTGCGATGTCGATGCCGTGTTCGCCGGCCGTCTGCGTCAGGCTGCGGAGATCGTGCTCGCTTCCGAGCTCTGGATGGATCGCGTCATGACCGCCGGACTCATCACCGATCGCCCACGGCGAGCCCGGATCGCCCGGCGCGGCCACGGGCGCGTTGTCCCGCCCCTTGCGGTTGGTGTGCCCGATCGGGTGGATCGGCGGGAGATAGACGACGTCGAAGCCGAGCTCGGCAAGCCGTGGTATCTGCTGCTCCACACCCCTCAGACCGCCCCAGGAGCGGGGGAACAGCTCGTACCACGACCCGTATCGCGCCCGCTGCCGGTCTACGCGGACCGGCAGCGGTCCCAACGTGGTCAGCCCTTCACGTGCCTCGTGTCGGACCACGATCGCGTACAGCTCCTCGCTCAGCGACTCGGCCGGATCCTCGTCCAGAAGCTTCAGCGCCGCGTCCACCGCGGCCGTGGCTGTACCGTCGCCCGCTGCCCGGCTCGTCTCGAGCACCTGCTCGAGCAGCAGCCGGCCCTCGGAGAGCTCGCCTGCGAGCTCCGACAGGAGGCGATCGCTGGCTGCGTCGGAGCGGTCGCCCACGCCCGGCGCCGCCATCAGCTTGCGCTGCAGCTCGTCACGCCAGCTGCCGAAGCGATCGACCCACGCGTGGATCTCGTATTCCCAGCTGCCGGAGACCTCGACTTCGAACTCGCCGGCCCACCCCACACCGTCCGCGTGCGCGTCGATACGGTGAAGTGGAGCCTCGCGCCAGCCGCTGGACCGCGGCCGGCGCCGGCGCGAACGCACCACTGCTCGCAGCAGGTCGTGGCCATCGCGGAAGATGTCGGCGGATACCGCCACCCGATCGCCCACGCACCGCTTCACCGCGTAGCGACCGTCGTCGACCGTCGGCTGCGGATACTGAATCACGATCCGTGCGGGTGACCTCGGAACCATTACCAGGAGTAAACCCGCTTAAGCGAACGGGTAAAACACCTTCACGTGAATATGCAGGAACGTAAGAGCGGACTTCTGTTGCATCCGACCTCGCTTCCGGGCGGAACGCTCGGGCGCGAGGCGTACCGCTTCGTCGACTGGCTGGCCGCGGCCGGACAGTCCTGGTGGCAGGTGTTGCCGCTGTCCCCACCGGACCGTTACCGCTCGCCGTACAAGGCCGCGTCGGCGTTCGCCTCGTGGCGCGGGCTGCTCGCGGCGCCCCGCGCCCGCGTGAGTCGCGCCGAGATAGGCGAGTTTCGCGAGCGCGAGGCTTACTGGGTCGAGGACTGGGCGCGGCTCGGGTCCGGCAGCGCTGACGAGCTGATCGCCGATCAGGTCCGCTTCGACCGGGAGTGGCGCGCGTTGAGGAACTACGCGGCCGAGCGAGGTGTCCGCCTGCTCGGTGACATCGCGATCTATGTTGCGCCGTCGAGCGTCGATTCCCGTGCACATCCTGAGCTGTTCAGGCGCGGGATCGTCGCCGGGGCACCCCCTGACGCATTCAGCGACCTGGGCCAGCTCTGGGGAAATCCCGTTTACGACTGGGCAGTGCTGCGCAGAAGCGGGTACCGGTGGTGGATCGAGCGGCTGCGCCGCAACCTGGCACTGTTCGACGCCGTGAGGCTCGATCACTTTCGTGGGTTCGTCTCCTTCTGGACTGTGCCGGCCGGCGCGCCCGACGCGCGCGGCGGGCGATGGCTCCGCGGTCCCGGCCTTGATCTGTTCGCGGCGTCCGCTGGTGCGCTGGGTTCGGATCTTCCGTTGGTCGCTGAGGACCTGGGCGTCATCACCCCGCCGGTTGAAGCGTTGCGCGCCCGGCTCGGATTCCCCGGCATGCTCGTCTTGCAGTTCGGATTCGGCCCCGGAGCGGAGCACCACAGCCCCCATGCCTTCGTCAACCACGCCGTGGATCGCTTCGTCTACACCGGCACGCACGACCACGACACCGCCGCCGGCTGGTACGCGGGGTTGTCTGCCGCGACGCGACGCCGTGTCGACTCTGTCTGCGACTCGGTCGGCATCGCCGATCCGGAGCCCTGGTGGCGCCTGGTGCGGCTCTGTCTCAGCTCACGTGCGGCGGTCTCGATCGTGCAGGCTCAGGATCTGCTCGGGCTCGGCTCGGAGGCGCGCATGAATTATCCGTCCCGGCGCAGCGGGAACTGGCGCTGGCGACTCGAGCCCGGAGCGCTGACGCCGGCGCTGGCGGAGCGCTTGCGTGAGGCGACGGCGGAGGGCGGCCGCCTGCTCAACGACGCCGGGCAGCCCGCAGGACCCGGGCGTCCTGCTTGAGGTGCCGGTAGGCATAGGTCAGGTCGCTGCGCAACCTGCCAACTGGGGTCGTGTCGTACGCGACGAGCTCGGACGGCCGGAGCCGGACATCGAACCCGTTCCGCGCAAGCAGCGTCAGCGCCTGCTCAGCGATCGCGATCTGCCCCAGGGCCGTGGGATGCACATGGTCGAACATCATCACCTGCCGACCACCGAACCGCCGCAGGTCGAGCACGAGTGCACCGTGCGTCCCGGCCACCCGCTCGATCACCTCATTGACCGACTCGACCTGAGCCGGGCTGCGTGGACGGCCCATGTCGAGCGGGATCGTCGCGGTCAGGACCGTGTCGCAGCACTGGCCAAGGAAGCGGACCGCCGAGGCGAACGTACGTTCGTACGTGTTGCTGTCAAAGCCGGCCGTGCGGACATCGTTGGTTCCGACATAAAGGCAGCCCAGCTCGTAGCGCGGCCGACGGCCGGCGTTCGCCCGCTCGAACAACGGGATCTGACGCTCGAGCACGTCGGTCGCGGCCGCCCCGTCCATGGCGTACGGGCTGTAGGGGATTCCGAGCCCGCGGGCCGCCCACATCGCCCAGGACTGGAGCGCCACACCCCATTGGAGCTCGCCACCACCGTTGGTGATCGAGTCGCCGAATGCCAGCAGTCCCAGCCGGCAGCCAGCGGATTCGCTCACGTGCGTAACCTGGTCGGCCCCCCGTGGGATCCATTCGAACGCGGGCCCACCTCCACCGCCCATGTCTCCGGGTCCACTCGGACCTCAACCCAGTTGGGATCACGATCGGGGGCGGTCACCCGGTTATCCCTCGCCGTCGGAGGGAATCTCGCCGAACCAGGCCCGACCTCTTGGGGCGTTGCCCGGCGGCCGCCGGTCCTGGCGATGATCTCGTCGGCTGACAAGGTGATGGCCGGCTCGAGCGTGACGCCACCCTCCTGGTCGGAGACGACCTCGTAAAGGCGACCGTCCATCCACCTCCTGGCCAATCTTGAGCTTCTGCGCGGTGACAGCCATCCGCTAATCGTACCGGCGCGCGCCCACCGCTCAACGCGTTGCGATGGCCCCAAGAAAGCAACGCCCGCTGGCGCCGGCGCCAATGCAAATGGGCGATCCAGGATTCGAACCTGGGACCTCTTCCTTATCAGAGAAGCGCTCTAACCGACTGAGCTAATCGCCCGGAGGAGCGACCATGTTAGCGGCCCTCAGTCGAGCAGGCGCTGCGCGAGCTGCAGCGCCTCATCAGTTG
The DNA here is from genome assembly GCA_963790635.1 of uncultured Actinomycetota bacterium. Lineage (GTDB taxonomy): Bacteria > Actinomycetota > Thermoleophilia > Solirubrobacterales > Solirubrobacteraceae > Palsa-465. Next base: position 1,025,339 of record CAWBPJ010000007.1, read on the forward strand.
AAGCGAAGGTGATCTGAGCCGTGTAGCCGCGCGCGGTGGCGCGAACCTTGACGTCAATGCCCAGCGCCGCTTCCAGGGCGTCGGCGATGTCCTCGATCGCCTCCGCCGGTCCGGATGGCCCACCGGCGCGCCGGCATTCCCGGGCGTCACACGCGAGCCGCCCGTCGCGGCACCATCGGTCGCACGAGCGCGCGCCTCGAGCTCGCGCACGGACCAGCCGCCGGCCACCGCCTGACGCGCCAGATTTCGGCGCATCGTGTTGTCTGAGGCCAGCAGCAGCGCGCGGCCGTGGCCCTCGGTGAGCTGCCGGCGCTCCAGCAGTTCGAGCGCCTCGTCAGGGAGATCGAGCAGGCGCATCAGGTTCGAGACGGCCACGCGGCTGCGGCCGACCCGCAGGCCCACCTCTTCGCGCGTCAATCCCGAGCTCCTCCACAAGTCCGGCGCAGGCTCGGGCCTCCTCAACCGGGTTCAGGTCCTCTCGCGCCATGTTCTCGATCACGGCCAGCTCGAGTGACGCGGCGTCGGCGCTTTCCCGTACCACCGCCGGGATCGTCTCGAGCTCGGCCATATCGGCGGCGCGCCAGCGCCGCTCTCCGGCGACCAGCTCGTAGCGGCCGCCCGCGAGCGGCCTGACCAGCACCGGCTGGATCACGCCGCGCAGCTCGGATCGACTCGGCCAGCGACAGCAACGACTCCTCATCGAACTGGCGGCGGGGCTGACGCGGGTTGGCCGAGATCAACTCGACGGGGAGCTGACGCAGCTCCTCCTCCTCGTCGTGTGGAGCAGCGGCCAGGATCGCCGCGAGCCCGCGGCCCATGCCCTTGGTCTTCTCAGCCACGCGAGGCAACCTCCTTGGCCAGCTCGAAGTACGCCGTCGCGCCCGCTGAATGCGGGTCGTGATGGATCACCGGCTTGCCGAAGCTCGGCGACTCACCGATGCGGACGTTACGAGGGATCACGGTGTCGAAGACCAGGTCGGGGAAGTGGCTCCGTATCTCCCTTTGTACGTCCTGGGCCAGCCGAGTCCGCCCATCGACCATCGTCAGCACCATTCCGGCGACCGTCAGCCGCGGGTTGAGCTCCCGCTGCACCAGCGAAAGCGTGTCCAGCAGACCCGCGAGGCCCTCAAGCGCGAAGTACTCGGCCTGCACCGGGACCAGAACCCGATCGGCGGCGACGAGCGCGTTGACCGTCAGCGGCCCGAGCGATGGCGGACAATCAAGCAGCGTGAACGCGAAGCGATCGCGCACGCCGGCGAGCGCGCTCTTCAGCCGCGTCTCGGAACCCGCGATCCGGGGCAGCTCGACGTTGGCGCCGGCCAGGTCGGGGCTGGCGGGCGCGACCCAGAGGTGCTCGATCTGCAGTCGGGACCACGATCTCCTCGATCGTCGCCTCGCCGCTCAGAAGCTCGTAGACATTGGGTTCGAGATTCTTCGGCGAGCCCAACCCCAACGGTCGCGTTGCACTGCGGGTCGATGTCGAGCAACAGCGAGTCATAGCCGGCCTCGGCGATGCACGCGGCGAGGTTTACAGCGGTCGTCGTCTTGCCGACGCCGCCCTTCTGATTGGCGATTGCGTAGATCGTCCCCATTCCCTTCAAGCTAGCGGAGCGCCGCGTCGCTCTGGACCAGGTCTGTCGCTAAATGCGACGAATCACGCCGTTCTGCGGCCGAGCGGGCGCTTACGGGCAACCCCGTCACGGCGCGGGAATCGAGCCGGCGTCTCGCTGACCTTCGGCATCACGTGCAGATAGCGGTTCTCGTGCACCCGCGTACGGCTCGACTTGGATCGGTCCTCCACCGCGAGCCCCAGGAGCTCCGCGGCACGCAGTGCGTCAGCCTCGACTTCAGGCTCGCGTCTCCCACGCCAGGCGACCACGAGCCCCGCCGACCCTCAGGAGCGGCGCGGCGTACTCCGCCACGACGTCCAGCGGCGCGAGCGCCCGCGCCGTCACGGCGTCGAACTTCCCGAGGCCGCCGCCCACGTCTCCGCCCGGCCATGGACCACCTCGGCGTTGCCCAGCGTGAGCGCTTCGCGCACCCCGGCCATGAACTCGCACTTGCGGCCGTTTCCCTCGACCAGCCAGACATGCGCCTCCGGCAGCGCGACCGCCAGCGGGATACCCGGCACGCCGGCGCCCGCGCCCAGGTCCGCGACGGTTCGAGCGCTCGCTGAGCGCCGGCAACTCCAGCGCAACCAGCGCATCGGCCAGGTGATCGTCGCGGACCGAGCCGGATTCGCGCACCGTCGTCGGCGCGTGGTCGTCGTCGACAAGACCTGCCCAAAGCGCCGCAACTGCTCGGCTTGGGAGCAGTCGAGCTCAAACCGCCGAGCCAGACGTCGAGACGAGGGAAACCGCAGCTGCCGGGTCTTGCCTTGGCCAGGCCAGCCTGCAGTCAGTCGCTCGGCAGCGAGCTCGACTCTGGCTCGCGTCCCGCGCGATGAAGCCCGCGTAGCGCTCGCGCATCTCGTTGAAGCGCTCCGCCGCGTGGCCATCGAGATCGGGACGCAAATGCGCCTCCAGCAGCGGCAGGACGTCCTCAACCAGCGTGCGGCCGCGCGCCATCCACTGGTAGTACGAGCGACCGCCGTGGTTGTAGGGCCCGTACAGCCGGGAACGAGGGAAGCGCTCCATCAGCCAATGGAACAGCGCCTCGTGGCGCGTGTGCATACGCAGCGTGACCTGCGGCTGCTTGCCGTCGCCGCCGAACGAGCCCTCGCCGACCAGCAGCCCCACGAAGAGCCGCGTCGAACGGACTCAGGCCTCAGACGCTGACGATGTGGTGCGGACACAGTGAGTTCTAGCGCGAAATCTGTTTCACCGTCAAGAAAAACGTGAAACATATGCGCGCGGCCTGAGCGGCCCCGAGCCCTCAGTCGACCAGCGGCGCGACGACCAGGCGCCGCGACGGCTCCTGGCCCTCGCTGTACGTCTCGACGTCGAACCGCGATCTTCAGGTACTCGTGCACGACCTTGCGCTCCTGCGCGCCCATCGGGTCCAGCGAGACCGGGCGCTTGTCACTGACTGCGGCCTCGGCAGCTTGGTCGGCGACGGCATGCAGGGCCGCTGCCCGGCGCTCGCGGTAGCCGCCCGCGTCCACGGTCACCGGCTTACGCTCGTCGACGCCCTGATACGCGATCCGGTAGGCCAGGTGCTGGATCGCGTCGATGCGTCTGGCCGTGGTGGCCGATCAGCTGGCCAGGTCATCGCCGACGAACTCGGCCACGATCCGCTCGTCGGTCTCCTCCATCCGGACCTCGGCGTCGACGCCGACGGCCTCCGCGATCGTCTCGAGGATCTCCTCGACGTAGTCGATCGTCTCGTCCGCGTCTTCCATCGCCATCGTCGCTACCTCCTGCGTCCGGAGCGCTTCTTCTTCTTGCGGGGCGGTCGCGGCGGCGTCGCCGGCGTCGCCGCTGGCCGTTCGGACCCCTTCGACCCGGAACCGTCTGTGCCACGGCCGCGCACCAGCGCGCCGCTCGCAGACCACCCAACCCGCCGCTGCCGGATCCGCCGGAGCCCCTGCCGCCGCGTCAGCCGCCTCCGCCGTTGCCGCCACCACCTCCACGGCGCGGAGCCAGCCGCGGCTGTCACCTCTCAGGCGGCGACCGGCGGCGGTCCCGCCAGTCGCTTGAGCGTGTACTGCTGCGCCATCGTCCAGGTGTTGGTCGTGATCCAGTAGACGATCAAGCCGGCCGGGAAGCGGATGATGAAGACCACGAAGATCAGCGGCATGAACATCATCATCCGCCGCTGCGACTTGTCCATCGTCGGCGCCGACATCAGCATCGTCGACAGCAGCTGCGTGCCGACGTAGAGCAACAGCAGCAGCACGAAGCGTCGCGCCATGGGCCGTGTTGGTGATGTCGTTGATGAAGAGGAACGCCGCCGGGCGAGTGGTGCGGCGGTAGTAGGTGCACCACGTCGTCTGACTGAGGGCCTGGCTCGACGTGGCGGCGATGTGATGCGCGGTGGCGTAGTGCGCCTGGAACCGGGTCTGGACGTCCGGGCAGATGTCCGTGCGCAGGTTCTTGCGCAGCATGTAGAACAGCGAGATGAAGACCGGCAACTGCGCCGCCAGCGGCAGGCAGGAGGCCAGCGGGTTGACGTCGTTCTCCCGGTAGAACTTCATCATCTCTTGCTGCTGGCGCTGCTTGTCGTCCTTGTACTTCTGCTGGATCGCCTTCATCTGCGGCTGCAGGTGCTGCATCCTGCGCATCGACTCGAACTGCTTGACCGTCAGCGGCAGCAGCACGAGGCGGACGCAGATCGTCAGCAGCACGATCGACCAGCCCCACGAGACACCGAGGCTGCTGTGGAAGAACGTGAGGACCGACTGGAAGACGTCGATCAGCGGCTGGAAGATGTTTGCGGTGACGAGCATGGTCAGGAGCTCGTCGCCGGCGTCCGCGACCTGAACAGCCGCTGATCCTCGACGGGGTCAAAGCCGCCGTGGCTCCACGGGTTGCATCGCAGCAACCGCCAGCCGGCCAGCACAAGCCCGCGCAGTATGCCGAACTTTGTGATCGCCTGCGCGGCGTACTCCGAGCACGACGGGTAGTACTTGCAGCGCGGGCCCAACAGCGGTGACACAGTTTTCTGGTAAAGCTTGATCGGTAAGGCGACGACAGACCTCGCGCCTGCACGGGCCGTACTCATACGTCCGCCTCCGCGCCACTCGAGACGTCGCTCGTGTCAGCCGCCACAAGCGGCACCGGCGAACCCGCGGGCGCGACGCCGTCGACCTTGTCGATCAGCGCCCTCAATGCGGCGTGGATCCCGGCCAAGCCATCGCGCTCAGCGAGCTCGCGCGCTCCCGGCCGCGCGATCACGACCGCGTCGGCGCCGACCGGCAGCCGGTCGCACTCCGCCGCGAAAGCCTCGCGGAGCAGCCGCTTGACGCGGTTGCGCTCAACGGCGCCGCCGACCTTGCGCGAAACCGACAGCCCCAGCCGCGGCGGCTCATCGCCGCCACGCGGGAACACATACAGAACCAGGTCGCGGCCGGCGTGCGACCGGCCGTTCCGCATCACGCGATCGAAGTCAGCGCTTCTGGAAAGCCGCCCACGGCGAGGCGAACGTGCGCCCGCCACGGACCACCTACACCGTCAGGCGCTTGCGGCCCTTGTCGCGGCGGCGCTTGAGCACGTCTCGGCCGGCGCGCGTCTGCATGCGCGCACGGAAACCGTGCGTACGGGCGCGCTTGCGCTTCTTTGGTTGGTAGGTCCTCTTCATGACAAATCCTCCCGGCTGTGCCGGAGTCGGGATCGCAGTATACGCAGGCGTTGGCCGAATTGCTCGAGCGGGCCCGCGACGTCCGGCAGGTGCGGTATCGTGCCTGACGTGAGCTTTTTCCCGCGCTTTGCGCCAACCGCCGCCGCAGCGCCGATCCACGCCCGATCGCGGCGGTATATTCGCCCACCCCGGCCACACCCGGCCGGACCTCACTGATACGAATTTCGACTCAGCCGTTTGGAGCCGCCTGGAGTTGCCTGCGCATCTCGAGCTGACCCCTGCCTGGCAGGACATAACAAGCAGACTGCGCGCGGCCGTCGGCGAATCCGCCTACGACATCTGGCTCGCGCCGCTCGAGGTCAAAGGCCTGGGACGGCTCCGTGCTCGTGCTGCAGGGCAAGCCCGGCACCGACAGCTGGGTCGCCGACCGCTACGGGCGCGTGCTCGAGCAGTGCGCCCAGGCGGTCTTGGGCTCCGGGGCGCGTGTCGTCTTCGCCGGCGATCCCGCGGCGGCCGCCCACGACGCGCTCAGCCACGCCGGCCACGGCCGCCGGAAGCCGCCGGTCCGAGCGAGCGCTTCAACCCTCGCCACACCTTCGACCAGTTCGTGATCGGCGACGGCAACCGCCTGGCCCACGCGGCCGCGCTCGCGGTCGCCGAGGCGCCCGGTCAGGCCTACAACCCGCTCTTCCTCCACGCGCCGCCCGGGCTCGGGAAGACCCATCTGCTGAACGCGATCGCCAACTACATCACGACGCTTCGAGCCAGCAGCACCGTCCGCTACACGACCGTCGAGGCGTTCACCAACGGCTTCATCGCGGCGCTCAACGGGCAAGGCGCTCGAGCGCTTCAAGCACCTCTACCGCGACGTCGACGTGCTCCTGATCGACGACGTCCAGTTCCTCGCGAGCAAGGCGAAGACCGAGGAGGAGTTCTTCCACACCTTCAACGCTCTGTACGACTCGGGTCGGCAGCTGGTGCTCACCTGCGACCGGCTCCCCAGCCAGCTGACAGGCATCGAACAGCGTCTGCGCGAGCGCTTCGAGTCTGGCCTGGTCGCACACCTCACGGCGCCCGACTGGCGCACACGCATGACGATCCTCCGCAAGCGCGCGGCGCTCGACAACATCGCGATCGAGGACGAGGACGTCCTCGAGCTGATCGCCGAGCGCGTCACCGACAACGTTCGCTCGCTCGAGGGAGCGCTGATCAGGATCGTCGCGCACCACTCGCTGACCGGACGGCCAATCGACGCGGAGCTCGCGGGAACCGTGCTCGACGCGATCCATCCTCGAGCCCACAGGCCCGGCACGAGCCGTCAGTCGCTGACGCCGACCAGCATCCAGCAGGCGGTCGCCGAGCACTTCGAGCTGACCGATCAGGAGATCACGGGGGAGAGCCGCCGGCACGCATCGCCTGGGCCCGCCAGCTCGGCATGTACCTCTCCACGCGAGCTCACCGATGCACCGCTCGGAGGTATCGGCCAGGCCTATGGTGGGCGTAACCACGCGACCGTCCTGCACGCCTGCCGGCGCGTCTCCGACCGCATATCTGTCAACACCGACGATGCTGCAGACCTACAAGAACTCACTGCAGCTCCTCAGCCATGCACAGTCGTGACCGCTGTTGTTGACAGACTCAGCCGTTGGTCCCACGCAGCAAATGGCACCACTTCCCCGCAACGTCCGCAGAACCACGGACTTATCCACAGCCCTTCTTTTCCCTATGACTTCTACTTTCCTTAAAAGGAGTTCACCGTGAAGATCTCGCTCGACCGCGATGCGCTGCTCTCGCAACTGCAGGCCGTCACGCGTGTCGCCTCCACCCGCACCGCTATCCAGGCCCTCTCTGGCGTTCAGCTGTCCGCCAGTGGCGCAACGTCTGAGCTTCGCGCCACTGACACCGACGTCAGTCTCCGCGTCCCACTCGCGGCAGACGTCATCCGTGAGGGCAACGTCGTGCTCCCCGCGCGGCTCTTCCTTGATGTGGTCAGGGCGCTTCCGCAGCCCAGCTTGACACTCGAGCTGCGTCCCGCCGAGCAGGATGTCGAGGTCCTCTCAGGCAACGCCAGCTTTCATATCCGCACGCTCCACGCTGAGGATTTCCCGCCGTTCCCCGAACCCGACCCCGACTCCGCGATCTCGCTTCCGGTCAAGGCGTTCGTCGATACCGCGACGAAGGTGTCCGGCTCGGCCTCGCGCGATGAGACCCGCCCGGTACTGACCGGCATCCTGGTCTCGGCCTCCGGAAGCGATGTCCGGATGGTCGCAACCGACTCCTACCGGCTGAGCGTCAAGGAGACCACGCTCGAAACGCCTCTGGCAACTGCGTTTGAGGTCAATGTCCCGGCGCGTGCGCTTCAGGAGCTGGCGCGACTCGCGGCTCACGCCGAGGAAGGGAGCCTCACGATCAGCGTGCGTCAGAACCAGGTCGTATTCGTCCTGGGTGAAGCAGTGCTGTCCTCCCGTCTGATCGACGGCCAGTTCCCGAATTACCGCCAGCTGCTGCCGGAGACGTTCGAGCACGAGCTGCGCATATCCGGCCCGGAGCTGCGTGACGTCGTCCGGCGTGTCAGCCTGCTGGCCCAGAAGAACGCGCCGCTGCGTCTCTCTTTCACGCCCGGCGAGCTGACCGTCTCAGCTCAGACGCCGGACATCGGTGAGGCCCAGGAGTCGCTGCCCGTCAACTTCCAGGGTGAACCGCTCGAGATCGGCTTCAACCCGGAGTTTCTGCGGGATGGTCTCGAAGCGATCGAGGAGGGTGACGTCCTCCTGAAGCTGATCAGCGCACTGCGGCCAGGGCTGCTCGAGGCCGGCGACGGCAGCGGCTTCGTCTACCTGATCATGCCGATCAGGCTCAACGTCTAGCGACCGCGGCCCGGCGGACGATGCGCGTCGTCTCCGTAAGCGCGCGGAACTTCCGTAGCTACGAGACGGCCGCCGCCCCGCTGGGCGGCGGCTTGACCGTGATCTGGGGCCCCAACGGGGCCGGCAAGACAAACCTGCTCGAGGCGCTGTACTTCGGCTGCACGGGCCGATCGTGCCGGACCGCGAACGACCGCGAACTCGTACGGTTCGGTGCGCCAACGACACGCGTTGTCGTCGAGGCGCAGGATGAGCTCGGTCCGCACGAGCTGCACGGTCGGGTTCTCGCCCGGCGAGCCCAAACGGATGACCGTCGACGGCGCCCAGGTCGAACGGCTGCTGGATGCTCCCCAGCGACCGCTGGTCAGCGTCTTCCTGCCCGACCGGCTGGAGTTGATCAAGGGTGTCCCCGCGCTGCGCCGCGCGCATCTCGATCAATTCGTGACCGCGCTGTGGCCCGCACGTGCTGGGACCAGCCGTGCATATGCCCAGGCGCTGGCCCAGCGCAACGCGCTGATCGGCCGGCTGCGGGCAGGTCTCGGCTCACCGGCAACCCTCGAGGCCTGGGACGCGCGGCTGGCTGAGACCGGCCTCGAGTTGATGGCAGATCGCAGGCGAGCGGTCGAGTTGACCGCAGCGACATTCGCCGAGGTCTGTGACCGTCTGGCGCTCGACGGCTGCCCAGCGATCGCATACCGGCCGCGCTCGCGCGCCACCACGCCGCAGGAGTTGATCGAAGAACTCCACGCTCGTGTCGGCGGTGACCTGGAGCGCGGCTTCACTGACCACGGACCGCACCGTGATGACCTCGCGATCATGCGTGGGGGCCGGGCTCTGCGCACCTATGGCTCACAGGGACAGCAGCGGCTCGGGCTGCTCGGGCTGCTGTTGGCCGAGCGCCAGGTGATCGCGCGTGAGCGTCCGGCCGTACCGCTGATGCTGCTCGACGACGTGATGAGCGAGCTCGACCGCGATCGCCGCGCAGCGTTGATCGAATTGCTCGCACAGGACGGCGGGCAGGCGGTGATCACCGCCACAGACCTCGATCATGTGCCGGGCGTGTTCGCGCCCGAGGTCGCGCGGATCTCAGTCGAGTCAGGGCGCATCGTCGAGCAGGTCGACGCCGCCGCGGTCCGCGCATGACGCTCCGCAGACGCGCTCCCAGGCCAATCGCCGGCACGCTCGCGTCGATGCAGGGCAGCTGGCAGCCCGCCACGCCGCTCGGCCATGCGCAGACCGCGTGGGATCAGATCGGGCGCGTATGGACGGACGTGATCGGCGAACACGGGCCATACATCGTCGAGCGCACGAGCCTCGTCGGCCTGAGGGCCGGGGTGCTCACGGTCAGATGTTCGGAGGCCGTCGTCGCCGACACATTGACGCTGGAATCGGAGCGTGTGTTGACACGCCTGAACGAGCGTTTCGACGGCGATCCGATCACGCGCCTGCGATGCGTTACGGGAAGCCCATCCTGATGTCGTCGAATTGCGCCGATTTGCAGGAAGAAATAGGGGTTGGCCGAGCCCGTCCCGGGGGCGTTATGTGCTATTGTTCTGTAGACCAAGTTTCGACGCCCCGGCACGCGAGAGATGTGCGCGTCACCGGGGCTTCTCAACGTCAATCGGAGGATTGTTGACGAACGACGACGGCGCCGAGCGCCCCAATACTGAGCAGCGCTACGACGCCGAGAACATCCAGGTGCTCGAGGGCCTTGAGGCCGTCCGCAAGCGCCCCGGCATGTACATCGGCTCGACCGGCGAACGGGGGCTGCACCACCTCGTCTACGAGGTCGTCGACAACTCGGTCGACGAGGCGCTCGCGGGCCGCAACGACACCGTCGAGGTCACCATCCACCCCGACAACTCCGTGACCGTCGTCGACCATGGCGCCGGGATCCCGGTTGCGACGATGGAGAAGGAGGGCAAGTCCGCGCTGGAGGTCGTGCTGACGGTTCTGCACGCCGGCGGCAAGTTCGGCGAGGGCGGCGGCTACAAGGTTTCGGGTGGTCTGCACGGCGTGGGCGTGTCGGTCGTCAACGCGCTGTCCGAGCGGCTCGATGTGGAGGTCCGCCGCGACGGCTTCGTCTGGACGCAGAGCTATGAGCGCGGAACGCCCATCGGGCCGATGCAGAAGGGCGAGCCCACCACCGACCACGGCACGCGGATCACGTTCCTTCCGGACGCTGACATCTTCGAGTCACTCGACTTCAACTTCAAGACGCTCGAGGAGCGTCTGCGCGAGACCGCCTTCCTGACCAGGGGTCTGCGGATCTCGATCACCGACGAGCGCGACGAAGGCGCCAGCGCGCAGTTCCATTACGAGGGCGGAATCACCGACTTCGTCGCCTACCTCAACGAGAACAAGGAGCCGATCCACAGCAGGGTGATCTCGTTCGACGGTGAGTTCGACGAGGGCTCGGTCGAGGTCGCGATGCAGTGGAACGGTTCCTACCAGGAGTCGGTCTTCTCGTTCGCCAACAACATCAACACGCACGAGGGCGGCTCACACCTGACCGGCTTTCGCACCGCTCTGACGGGCGCGATCAACAAGTACGCGCGTGACATCGGCGAGCTCAAGGAGAAGGACGACAACCTCTCCGGCGAGGATGTCCGCGAAGGACTCACCGCGGTGATCTCGGCAAAGCTCGCGGAACCGCAGTTCGAGGGCCAGACCAAGACCAAGTTGGGCAACCCCAGCATGGCCGGCTTCGTGCAGTCGATCGTCAACGCGCGCCTGGCCGAGTGGCTCGAGGAGAACCCGCAGGACGCGCGGCGCGTGATCCGTAAGGCCGTGTCCGCCGCGCAAGCGCGCGCGGCGGCACGAAAGGCACGCGACTTGACGCGCCGCAAGTCGGTCCTGGGCAACTCGACGCTGCCGGGCAAGCTCGCGGACTGCTCGGTCAAGGATCCCTCGCTGGCAGAGCTGTTCATCGTCGAGGGAGACTCGGCAGGCGGCTCCGCCGTCGACGCGCGCGACCGCAACACGCAGGCGATCCTGCCGCTGCGCGGAAAGATCCTCAACGTCGAGAAGAGCCGGATTGACAAGGTGCTGAGCAACGCTGAGATCCAAGCTCTGATCACGGCGATCGGCACCGGCGTGCGGGACGAGTTCGACATCGAGCGCGCCCGTTATCACAAGATCGTGCTGTTGACCGACGCTGACGTCGACGGCGCCCACATCCGCACGCTCGCGCTGACGCTGCTCTTTCGAGAGATGCAGCCGCTGATCGAGGCAGGCTTCGTGTACATCGCCAAACCGCCGCTTTACAGGCTCACGCGGGGGCAGAAGCACCGCTACATCGAGCGCGACTCCGAGCTCGAGGAGATCCTGCTCGGTGACAAGTTCGACAAGATCGAGGTCACTGATCACGACGGTCGGCAGTTCAAGCTGACCGATACGCGCTGGCAGCGGTTCACGCGCCTGCTCAAGCAATACCAGGGTTGGGCCGCGGCGCTGCGCACGGCCCACGGCCATGGAGTCGTCGCGTTCATGCAGCAGGCGCGTCTGCTCGAGTCCGGCATCACCGGCATCGACGGACTGCGGCCTCATCTGGCGGCCAATGCCAACCCCAACGGCTACGCATACACGACCGAGTTCGTGTCCGAGGATCCGTTCGAGATCGTCGTCCGCACGATCGAGGTCAAGACCGGCCTGGCGACCACTCACCACGTCCGCAGGGCCGCCCTCGACGCAAACGAGTACAGGCGGCTGACGACCGTTCACGGCGAGCTGGCCGCACTCGCCGGACAGCCGCCGTTCCACGTAGCGCTCGGCGACAACGTCGTCGATGCGATGTCGTTCGAGGAGTTGCGCGAAGGCGTCCTCGAGATCGCACAGCGCGGCGTCTCCTACTACCGCTTCAAGGGTCTCGGCGAGATGGACCCAGATGAGCTGCGCGACACCACCATGGATCCGGCGTCCCGCACGCTGGTGCAGGTGACGATGGAGGACGCCAGCGCGGCTGACCGCGTGTTCTCGATGCTGATGGGCGATCAGGTCGAGCCGCGACGGCAATTCATCGAGGAGAACGCGCGCCTCGTCAGCAACCTCGACGTATAGGCCGGACCGAGAGGAAGGTTCAGTAGATGTCCACGATTGACACCCTCGGCGGCGGCAACATCGAGCCGCGCGCGCTCGAGGAGGAGATGCGCTCCGCGTATCTCGACTATGCGATGTCAGTGATCGTCGGGCGAGCTCTGCCAGACGTCCGCGACGGCCTCAAGCCCGTCCACCGCCGCGTGCTGCACGTGATGAACGAGATGGGCCTGCAGCCCAATCGCAAGCACGTCAAGTGCGCGCAGATCGTCGGCGAGGTGATGGGCAAGTACCACCCGCACGGCGACCAGGCGATCTACGACACCCTCGTGCGGCTCGCGCAGAACTTCTCGATGCGCTACACGCTCGTCGACGGGCACGGCAACTTCGGCAACGTCGACGGCTGGCCGGCCGCGGCGATGCGCTACACGGAGGCGCGACTGGACCACCTCGCGACGGAGATGCTGCGCGACATCGATCAGGACACGGTCGATTTCGTCCCCACCTATGACGGCAACACGCGCGAGCCGGTGGTGCTGCCGGCCCGTTTTCCGAATCTGCTCGTAAACGGCAGCTCGGGCATCGCGGTGGGCATGGCGACCAACGTTCCGCCGCATAACCTGCGTGAGGTCGTCGCGGCCACGATCGCCTACATCGAGGACCCGACGATCGACGTCGAGGGGCTGATGAAGCACATCAAGGGCCCGGACTTCCCGACCTCAGGCCTGATCCTCGGCCGTGAGGGCATCCGCGATGCGTACAACACCGGCCGTGGCCGGGTCCGTGTCCAGGGCAAGGCTCACGTCGAGCCGATCGGGCAGGGCAAGGAGGCGATCATCATCACCGAGCTGCCCTATCAGGTCCGCAAGGGCGGCGATGGCGGCCTGATCGAGAAGGTCGCGAACCTGGTCGAGGACAAGAAGATCCCTGAGATCTCTGACGTGCGCGACGAATCCGATCGTCGCGGCATGCGGGTCGTGATCGAGCTCAAGCGCGACGCGATCCCCAAGGTCGTGCTCAACAAGCTCTACAAGCACACGCCGCTGCAGACGACGTTCGGAGTCAACGTGGTCGCGCTGGTCGACAACGTGCCGCGGACGCTGTCGCTGCGCGAGGTGCTGGGCCATTACGTCGATCACCAGCGCGAGGTCATCGTTCGCCGCACCAAGTACGAGCTGCGCCGAGCCGAGGAGCGCGTGCACATCCTCGAGGGGCAGTTGGTCGCGCTCGAGAACCTCGACGAGGTGATCGCACTGATCCGCGCTTCGTCGGACCCGGAGGAGGCGCGCATCGGCTTGGTCGAGCGGTTCGGCCTGACGGTCGTCCAGGCCGAGGCGATCCTGCAGCTGACGCTGCGCCGGCTGACCGCGCTCGAGGCTGACAAGATCCGGGCGGAGCACGCCGATCTCGTCGAGCGGATCCGCGAGCTGCGTGGGATCCTCGGCGACGAGGCGAAGGTCTACGGTCTGATCAAGGAGGAGCTCAGCGAGATCGCTGAGCGCTTCGGCGACGAGCGCCGCACCGAGATCACCCACGCTGAGGGCGAGATCGACATCGAGGACCTGATCGCCGACCAGCAGATGGTGATCTCGATCACGCACTCCGGCTATATCAAGTCGTTGCCACTGTCCACCTACCGCCAGCAGCACCGTGGCGGCATCGGCGTGACCGGCATGGACACCAAGGACGACGACTACATCGAGCACCTGTTCGTGACCTCGACACACGACTTCCTGCTGTTCTTCACGAATCGCGGCAAGGTCTACCGGCTCAAGGTCTACGACCTGCCGGAGCAGTCGCGAACGGCCCGTGGCCGCGCGCTCGTCAACCTGCTGCCGCTGCGCGAGGGCGAGAAGGTGCAGTCGGTCCTGAACACGCGCGACTTCACGGAGGGCAAGTATCTGGTGTTCGCGACCCGCAACGGAATGGTCAAGAAGACCGAGTTCCTCGCCTACAACACCCCGATCAAGGCTGACGGGATCATCGCGATCAACATCCGCGACGATGACGAGTTGATCGCGGTCCGTCGCACCAGCGGTGAGGACGACATCATCATGGTCTCCCGCTCCGGACAGGCTGCCCGCTTCCATGAGGCCAGGGTGCGTGCCATGGGTCGCGACACCTCAGGCGTCCGCGGCATGAACGTCTCGCAACGCGGCAATGCCCTGCTGGCGATGGATGTCGCAAGCGACGATCAGGAGCTGCTGGTCGTGACCGAGAACGGCTACGGGAAGCGCACAGCCATCTCCGAGTACCCCGTCAAGGGCCGCGACACGATGGGCGTCAAGACGATTCAGCTGACCGAGAACAAGGGCGCGCTGGCCGGAGCGCTGGTCGTACGCGAGCACCAGGAGCTCGTCTTCATCTCCCAGAACGGGATGGTCCAACGCACCTCCGTGCGCGGCATCAGCCGCTACGGCCGGGCTTCGCAGGGCGTGAAGGTGATGAACATCCGGGACGACGATCAGGTCAGCGCCGTCGCACTCGTGGCCGAGTCCGCGTCCGACGTCGACGTTGCCGTCGACGAGGACGGTCTGCCTGGGCTCGACCTGAGCGGTGACGACCACCTCGCAACAGACGCGCCCACAGGCGACATCGACGCGAGTCCGATCGACGACGAGGACACCACCGACGCGAATTCGGTCGACGACGAGGACACCACCGCCCCGCAACCGATCGACGACGACAGCGACACCGACGGCGCTGACGACGACGGCGATGGAGTAATCGCCGTCGATCCCGAGTAATCAGTCGAAGCTGGGGGAGAAGTACGTCATTTCTGGCGCATTTCGCCCCCAGCTTCCATGCTGTGTGCGACGCGGCGGGGGCTGCGGCGCCTACGCGGCGTAGCGCTTGGCCGCCGCAGCCCTGGCTCGCGCCGCCATCACCTCGCGGTCGCGTGGCGGCGCCGAAGTCTCGAGCTCCGCCATCAGGTGAGCGGAGATGTGAGCGATCTCATGGACGGCGCGGTGAAACGCCTCCTCGTTGACCTTCGATGGCTTCGTAAAGCCGCTGATCTTGCGGACGTACTGCAGCGCTGCGGCCTCGATCTCAGTGTTTGTGGCAGGCGGATCGAAGTTGTAGAGGGTGCGGATGTTTCGACACATACCCAAAAGACTAGGCGGTTGCGTGTCCGTCGGAGCCCCAAAAGACGAAGGGCGCCTTCGACAAGGCGCCCTTCGCGAACTTCTTGGCTGGCATCGCCGTTCTGGCCAACCCGACACCGGAGGGACTAGATCCGGCACCAGAACGGTGGTGTCACGGTGGGACTCCGCCTAGGGCGGTCAGCCATCCGACCTAGTGGCCGGACACCTCCAGGGTCCCGCAAGTACTGTCAGACAGGTGGACCACCTCCTTTCTCTGGTACCTACACCTTACACGGCCGGGCGGCGCCATCTCACCGGTAGGTGCCGGTCGGCCGACGCGGTCGGCTAACGCGGTTCCCGGTCAGGCGGCCAGCGAATCCGTGGCAGTGCTTGCCAGGTACTGTCGCCAGGTGGTGGGGATGGTCGGGCTCGCGACCTGGATGAAGATGTCCGGGTTCGGCGTCCGCGGCGCTCGCGACAGCGTCATTCCGGCCTGACGCGGCGAGGAGTCGCCCTTGCGGCGGTTGCAGGGCGCGCACGCGGCGACGATGTTGTCCCAGGTCGAGCCGCCTCCCTTCGAGCGCGGGACGACGTGGTCAACCGTCAATTGTGCTCGGGCGCCGCAGTACTGGCAGGTCCAGTCGTCCCGGGCAAAGACGGCGCGCCGCGTGATCTTGCGCCGGTGGGTGTCGCGCGGGACCTTCACGTAGGTCACGAGCCGGATCACGGCCGGCCGCGTGATCGAAGCCGTCGCCGAGTGCAACTCCCGCTCTGACTGCTCGATCACCTCGGCCTTGGCCTTGAGTAAGAGGACGACGGCCCGGCGAACCGTGCAGACGTTGATCGGTTCGTACGTTGCGTTGAGGACAAGCACCCGCCCACCATCAGGTCCGCGTCGCTGGTGCTCGGTGAGCGACGCGGACCGGGTTGGGACTGGTATTGACGAGCCCATCGCAGCGGAAGTCTACTCGCCAAGCGGACGATCCAGCGTCATTAACCGGTGAAAATGCAGCAGAAACCGGGGTATCGGAAACGCCCAGGCGTGTCTGGCGATTCGTCGGCCGCTGAGGCCGGTGACGGATATTTCGGTTGCGGCTGTCAAGTTGTCCGGCCGGCTGGCCGATGGGCGCTTCGAGGGAAATTTCATTCCGGTTCGAAAGAGAGTTGCCATCCGATGGATGACGACCGTCTACAGGTGAAGTTGAGATACGGAAGCCAGCTCCCGGGCTCGGATGCGATGCCGGCCCCTGAGGTCGTCCGGATCGGCGCGCAGCTGTGTCAGCGCCGGGACGAGGTCATCCGACGGACCGAGGCTCTCAACCAGGCCGGGAGCATGCAGCTCGATCCCGCTGCGCATGCGAGCGTTGCGCGCGTGATCGCGGTTTCGACGGACGCCTTTGCACGCTGGATGGCCGGCGAGGGAGAGGAGACAGCGCGCGAGGTCGGCCGCGAGGCCGCGACGATCTTTGGCCAGCTGGCGATCCAGCGCGAGGCGCCGCTGAACGAGATCACCAAACGCGCGCTGCGGTGGCGCGACGCCGCGCGCGAGGTGCTCGATGAGATCGCCGAGGAGGTGAGCGCGTCGGTCGATGCCCGTCGCGAGGCCCACCGCATGCTGCAGCGGTCGCTCGACGTGACGCTGGTGCGGCTCTGCGACGCGTTTGAACAGGAGCGCAGCGAGGTCGATGACGAGCTCGCCAGACGCCAGCAGGAGCTTGTCTTCATGGCCACTCACGACCCTCTCACAGGGCTTCCGAACAGGACCCTCCTGCTTGACCGCGCTGAGCAGCTGCTGGCTCGCGCACGCCGCGAGAATCAGCAGTGCGGGGCCCTGTTCATCGACCTCGACGGGTTCAAGGGGATCAACGACGGCCTTGGTCACCGCGCCGGCGACGAACTGTTGCGGGCTGTCGCGGACCGCCTCGACACCGCCGTCCGTGAGGCCGACACGCTCGGTCGCCTGGGAGGCGACGAGTTCGTGATTCTCGTCGAGGGCATCGCCCTGGCAGCCGGACCGGAGCTGGTCGCCGAGCGCATCCTCGACGCGCTCAAGCAGCCATTTGAGATCGAGGGCGCCTCCAGCGGCCGCGTCTCCGTCACCGCCAGCATCGGGATCGCCATGGGCGAGCGCGGGACGGCCACGGACATCCTCCGCGACGCGGACATCGCGATGTACCGAGCAAAGCTGAGCGGCAAGAATCGGTATCTGGTCTTCGAGCGCGGCATGGAGGACGCAATTCACAGTCGCGTCGAGCTCGAGATGGACCTGCGCGAGGCGGCGGCCGCGAACGACTTCTACGTCGTCTACCAGCCGATGTTCGACCTCGACGGGCTTACGCCGATTCGCATGGAGGCGCTCCTGCGCTGGCGGCGGCCCTGTGCAGAGACCGTGTCGCCTGATGAGTTCGTGCCCCTGCTCGAGGAGTCGGGACTGATTGCAGATGTCGGGCGCTGGGTGCTCCGCGAGGCGTGCAGCTGTTGTGCGCAGTGGCGTCGTGAGGGCGTCGACATCGGCGTCGCCGTGAACGTCTCAGCGGTGCAGTTGGAGACCGACGAGTTCGTCACCGATGTGGCTGAGGCGCTCAGCGACAGTGGCATCGAGCCGTCCCGCCTCACGATCGAGATCACTGAGACCGCTTTGATGCGCGACGCGGACGGCACGGCCGAGCGTCTGCGCGCTATCAAGCAGCTAGGAGTCCGTCTGTCGATCGATGACTTTGGCACCGGCTACTCGTCGCTCGCCTACCTGCAGCGCTTTCCGGTCGACGAGCTCAAGATCGACCGCTCGTTCGTCTCTCAGCTCGAGCATCCCGATCAGCGCGACGCTCTGATCCGCACCTTCGTCCAGCTCGGCAGGTCGCTGGCAATCGAGACGATCGCCGAGGGAATCGAGGAGCAGTCGCAACTGTCCCGCCTTCAGGCCGAGCACTGCAACATCGGTCAGGGCTTCCTGTTCGCGCGTCCGATGGAGGCCGACGAGTGTCGTCAGTTCCTTGAGCGTTGGGCGCCCCGAATCAAGATCGACGCTATGCCGCCGGGAAAGAGCCCAGCGTCCGCAGCACGTTGACGCGGGCGCGCAACCCCGCCAGGGCATCCTCGACCGGCGGCTCGGTGTCGCGCCCCTCGAGGTCGACGAAGAACATGTAGCTGCCCAGGCCAGAGCGCAGCGGGCGGGACTCGATGCGCGTGAGATTGACTCCGCGGAACGCCAGCTCGGACAGGCAGCTGACGAGCCAGCCCGGCGACTCGGCGCCGACACCCCAGAACACGATCGCAGTCTTCCAGGCCGCGCTCTCAGGTGACTGCGCGCCCGGAACTCCGCTTTCGACCCCCTCGCGTCCGAGCCAGACGAAGCGCGTTTCGTTGCCGGGCACGTCCTCGATCCCTGCTTCGAGCACCACGCAGTCGTAGAGCTGGGCCGCCAAGCGTGTCCCGATCGCGGCCCAGCGGTGCCTGATCCGCTCCGTCACCAGCCGCACGGCTTCCGCGGTCGAGCTGGACGTCATCACCCGCGCGTCCGGCATGCGCGTGCGGATGTAGTCACGGCACTGTGCGGTCGCCTGCGGGTGGGAGATCACGACCTCAACCTGGTCGAGCGGCAGCGACTCCTGGGCGATCAGGCACTGCTCGACGCCAAGCACCGTCTCGCCCACGATGCGAACCCCGTCAGCCTCCAGCGCAAGTGTGTCCAGAGTGATGTTGACCGAGCCCTCGAGCGAGTTCTCGATCGGCACGACACTCAGCTGCGCTCGGTCATCGCGCACCGCCAGGACGGCTTCGTGAATCGTCTCGGTCGCCAGCAGCTCGAAAGCATCTGCAGCGGGCGCCCTCAGCACCGCAGCCTGCGTGAAGGTCCCTTCGGGACCCAGGTAGGCGACACGCATTCGCAGCTCAGCTCGCCCCAGGGTCGGGGTCGCCGGTGGACTCGGGGCCGGCTGCGCCCTGGCCGCCACCTGCGCCCTGGCCACCTGCGCCCTGACCACCACCACTCTGGAGCGCCAGGCGAACCGCCTCAGTCTCCTCGGGAGACAGCTCCATCTCCGGTTGGCCGTTGCTGATCTGCTTCGCGTACAGACGCGCGTGCTCGCGATGGTGAATCGACGAGAGCACCACGCCGGAGCGCTGAGCGTCGAGCAAAGCGATCGAGGTCGACTGCCGGCCCGACATCTCGCCGTAGGCGTCGTACCGGACCAGGGCACGGTGCGTGATCGCCCCATCCAGTCGTCGCTCGGCGTGGTCCATGCGCTGATCGAGCCGAGTTCCGAAGTCCTCCACGTACTGCGCCAACGTCTCGAACGACGACTGCAGGTGAGCGGCGTGCGCGACCAGATCGTGTGATCTGTCACCGAGCACGGCCCGCTGCGCGGCCCTGAGCTTGCGCACCGCCATCGTCAGGCCGATCGACCACCCGATTCCGACCAGCGCGACAGCTCCTGAGGCGATGGCGATGATGCCCGCTGTGGTGTTCAGGTTGTCCACACCGCAAGCATAAGCCGCATCTCCGGGAGAGCCCTGCTCGTCAGTTGACGACGATCGTGTAGGTCAGCGAGTTGTTCTGGGTGTTGGTCTCGTGGTCCACCGGCTCGACCTCGGCTGTGACCGTGTAGTTGCCCGCCGGCATCGCCGAGGCCAGCTTTACAGCGCAGGTTGTGCTCTGTCCCGGGCTCGTCACGGGGATCGTCGCGGTCCCCGTGTCGCTGAGGCTCTCGACCGTGACCTTGCAGCCGACGTAGTACTCCTTGTAATCGCCGCTGTTGGTCAGGTTCAGCGTGAACGTCGGCGGGGTGCTGCTGGCCGGAAGCGTGTTGCTGCTGGTCGGGCTGAGCTCGGTGCCGTTGACGCTCACGTAGTTGAGTTCGTGCCCGTGCGGTCCGGACCCGGCGCTGTTGGCGCTGTTGGCCGCACTGGTCGGGATCTGCGCGCCGATCTTCTCGGTGATGAACGATGAGTTGAGCCAGCCGAGGTCGGTCACGATCTGTCCCGGGTTGATCTGCTGGTCGCCGTCGGCGCTGCCGATCGGGATGCCGGCGCCATTCAGCGCCTTGGCGATGTCCGGGACAACGAACGTCTTGTAGATCACGTCGGAGCCGTACAGTCTCGAGTTCGCCACGGCGATGGCTCGGACGGCGTCGCTGCTGGTGTCCTTGTTGGCCGCTCCCTGGATGTCCTTGGCGATCTCCGACATCGCCTGTGAGCGCAGTTCCATCGTCTGAACGAGCGTTGCCTGCGCATCCGACATCTGACCCGGTGTGCTGAGCGACCGCGCGTGCGACAGCTCGTGGCGTGCCGTATTGGCGGTGACATTCAGGTCCTTCTGCAAAGTTTCGACGTCGCTGTTGAGGTCGCCGCTCGCGAGAGCCTGGAACATGTTGCTGCCGTTGGTGTCCGACGCGGTGATCAGCGTGCTGACGTTCGCGTTGTAGTTCTTCAGCGAGTTGTTGGTCTGGCTGTCCTGACAGCTCTTGATCAGCAGCGCCATCACGATGATGACCACGACGATCACGCCCGCGGCGATCAATCGCCGGGTCTGGATGTCCTGTTGATGTTGGCCTCGGGGTGGTCTACGCGAACCGCCGCCCGACCCGCGCGAACGACCGCGCGGCATGCTCCGCGGTCGTCCCGGCTCTGTGGACGGAGTGGGCTCCGGCTCATCCGTCTCGTCGAAGAACGACAAGTTTCTAGCTCCCTGCAGGGTCTTTCTTTATCAGCGCTGAGTAAAGCGTTTGTGAATACCTCGCGGCAAGTCCGCAAGCCGACGTGCAGTTCGACCAGGTTCCGGTAGCTTCGCAGGTACGGCGGCGCTAGCCCCGAACACCGTTCACACGTGAGCGCGAGCGAGGTTCAAACCCTGCACATCCGCGAGTCGACGGACTCGTCCGGGCCGCCGGTGGTGATGGGCCGCTACCGGCTCGGGAAACGCCTGGGAAGCGGTGCGTTCGGCACGGTCTGGTCGGCCCGTGATGAACGCCTGGATCGCGACGTCGCGGTCAAGCTGCTGCCCCGGGAGCGCGTGATTCACGCCCGATTCGAGCGCGAGGCGCGGGCTGCGGCGAGACTTCAACACCCAGCGATCGTGACCCTTTACGAGGCTGCCGTCGACGATGAGGGTGCCTACCTGGTGTCCGAGCTGGTCCGTGGCCGCACGCTCGACTCACTGCTCGAACTGGGCAGACTTTCGGATCGGGACGTCATTGCGGTCGGCATCGCGCTGTGTGATGCGCTCGGCCACGCTCACAGCCAGGGCGTTATCCACCGCGACGTGAAGCCTTC
Source organism: uncultured Actinomycetota bacterium (assembly GCA_963790635.1). Taxonomy (GTDB): domain Bacteria; phylum Actinomycetota; class Thermoleophilia; order Solirubrobacterales; family Solirubrobacteraceae; genus Palsa-465. The sequence continues at coordinate 1,046,832 of CAWBPJ010000007.1, forward strand.
GAACGTGCTTGTGCCGAACCGCTCGGCCGGGGGCGCCGCCGGCGGGATCCAGTCCGCGAAGCTGACCGACTTCGGCGTCGCCCAGGTGCTCGGCGCCGACACCCTGACCCGCACCGGCGATGTCGTCGGCACGCTCGCGTACATGGCGCCAGAGCAGGCGGACGGGCGGGAGGTCGGCCCGGAGGCGGACCTCTATTCGCTCGCGCTGGTCCTATACGAGGCTCTGACAGGCGTCAACCCACAGATCGACTCCCACCGGACCGGCCGCCACCGGGCCATCGCGAGCTTCGTGCCACCGCTGCGACGCCAGCGGCGCGATCTCAGCCGGGGACTTGGGGCTGGCATCGACCAGGCGCTTCGACCCCGACCGTACGACCGCGGGACGGTCGTGGAGCTGCGCACGGCGCTGGTCGAATCGCTCGACGTCGCCGACGACGCGCGCGGAGTGGTCGCGCCCGCCAGGCGCGCCCACGACGACAAGACCTGGGTTCAGCACGAACCGGGGCCTGAGTGGCGTGAGTACGAGCCAGGCTCGTCGAAGGCCGTCGCCGGAGTCGGGCTGGTGGGCAGGGTCACGTCAAGCGCATCGCCGGAATCTGCACCGACCTGGTTGCCCCGCGCCGCCAACGCCGCAGGCGCCGCCCTTGGTGCCGCCTGGTTGTCCTCACATCTATTCGGTCATCCGCCGTTGCCGATCGCGCTGATCGCGCTCGTGACGGGCGTCATTGGCCTGGTGCTGCCACTGGTTGGTTCGCTGGCGACGGCGGTTGCGCTCGGCTCGGTGGGCCTGGCCGGAGCCTACCCGGCAGTGGTCGCTCAGCTCGGTGGAGGTTGGCTGCGACGGGCACTGTTCGCGGGGGCCGGTCTGTGTCTGCTGGTCGGCGTGTCCGAGGCGACGCACCACAACCTCTACTGGCTTCCTGACGATTTCCCGCTGTCCCACGGTTATGCGCTCCTGGCATTCCCGATCTGGGCTGCCGCTGCTGCGGTCCAGCCATTGCTCCGCACGCCGCGATTCCCGATCCTTGAGACCGCGCTGTGCGGTGCGTGGTCAGCCGCCGTCGTGGTCGCCGTCGAGGCCGCCGGCGCGGCCCCGTTGCAGGGCGCCCTGGCCGGCGCGCTGCTCGCGACGCTGATCGTGGCCTGGCGTCCTCTGTTGAGCATCGTTGAAGAAACGCGTCGTTCAGCGGGTATATACGCCAACGTTGCGTAGCATGGATGGTCGGAGATGCCCGTCCTCAAGAGCCTCGAAAGCAAGATCGCAGGTGTCGTCGAAGGCACGTTCAGCCGCGTGTTCCGCTCGGAGGTGCGCCCTGTCGAGATCGCGCGCAAGCTTGCGCGCGAGATGGAGGAGCACCAGTACGGAACGCTCTCGCGCGTCTACGTGCCCAACGAATACCGCGTCTACCTCTCGCCACGCGATCGGGCGCGCTTCCAGACCTACGAGGATGCGCTCGCTGACGAGCTTGCAGGCTACCTGCTCGAGTACGCCCGGCGGGAGCGTTATGCGCTGCTTTCGCGGCCGGTAATCGAGTTCGAGACGGATGAGCGCCTTGGTCTTGGGGAGTTCGGGATAGAGACCTCTGTTGTGCAGCCGGAGGAGCGCCCGGCGCCTGCCGCAGATCTCGAGCCCGAGCCTGAGCCGGCCGCTTCGGGTGGGACGATGGTCTTCAGTACGGCACAACGATTATCAGAGCCGCTCGAGCAGAGCCGGCCGGCCCGCACCCAGCGGGCGCTGCTGATCTACGGAGGCAGGCGACTGGTGGTCGGAGCCCGTGGCGTCACGCTCGGCCGCAGTCGTGAGTGCGACGTCGTCGTCGATGATGCGAACGTCTCCCGCCGTCACGCCGAGCTGCGCCCGCGGGGCGGAGCATGGGTGCTGATCGACCTCGGCTCCACCAACGGAACCCGCCTCAACGGCCGCGCGATCCACACACCAGAGGTGATGCGCCCCGGCGACGAGATCGAGCTCGGCGCCTCACTGCTGACCTTCGAGCTCGAGTAGCCGCGATGCTGCAGCCTGTCTCCGTCGGACTGAAGTTCGGCTTTCTGATCGTCCTGTATCTGTTTCTGTTCTGGGTGGCTGCCAGCACGCTGTTCGACCTGCGCCGAGGCTTCGGTGGGCGCCGCGGCAGCGGCGGTGTGGTGGCGGGCGACGCCACCGGCATTCACCAGACGGCTGATCCGCTCGCCGCCTTGGCCGACGACTTTGAGCCACGACTCGTGGTCGAGCGGGCCGAGGGCCACGAGCACGGCGTCGCCTACGATCTGCAGGACGGCCTGACTTTGGGCCGAGGTGACGTTGAGGTCCGCCTCAATGATCCGTTTGCGTCCTCCCGCCACGCCAAGATCACACGCCAGGGAAGGACGCTCGTGATCGAGGATCTCGGCTCCACCAACGGGACGTACCTGAACGGCGAACCGCTGAACGGGCCGCGGCCGCTACACGACGGCGACAGCATCCGTATCGGCGATTCAGAGTTCACCTACTTCCAGTGACCCGCTTACCAGATGCTTCGCGCCGCAGAGACGATCGTACGCACTGATACCGGCCGCCAGCGCCGGGGCAATGAGGACTCGAGCTACGCACGGGCACCGGTGTTCGTGCTCGCCGACGGGATGGGGGGCGCTCAAGCGGGGGAGGTTGCATCCCAGATCGTGGTCGACGCCTTCGCCGCCGGGTTGCCGGACGGCGGCTCGCCCGAGGAGCGGCTGTCTGTGGTCGTCCAGCGTGCGAACCGTGAGATCCATGAGCGCTCTCAGCGGGAGTTGGAGAACGCCGGCATGGGCACCACCGTGACCGCCGCCTTGCTCGGTGAGGATGCCGTCGCGATCGCCCACGTCGGGGACAGCCGTGCGTACCTGCTGCGGGACCGTGAGCTGTCGCGCCTCACTGAGGACCACTCCCTGGTCGAGGAGTTGCTGCGTGGCGGCAAGCTGACTGAGGAGGAGGCGTTCGAGCACCCGCAGCGCTCGGTGATCACGCGAGCCCTCGGTGTCGAGCCGATCGTCGAGATTGACACCTGGACCTATCCGTTGCGGGCGGGCGACGTGATCCTGCTCTGCAGCGATGGGCTCACGGACATGCTGCCTGAGTCTGAGATCCAGGAGCTGATGCTCGAGCCCGGTGACCTCTCGACTGCCGCGGACCGTCTGATCAACGCCGCCAATGCGGCGGGCGGCCGCGACAACATAACCGTCGTGCTGTTCCGGGTCGAGTTGGCCTCGGAGCTTGCGGCAGATCTCGATCAGCCGACGATGATCGGGGCTGCAGCATCGGTGCGAGCGGAGGCTCCGAGCACGCCGGTGCGCGAGCCCAAACGTGCTCGTCTGCAGGGTTTCAAGCCACACGTGCCCGCCGGTTTCGTGCAGCCCGCCAAGCAGGAGCGCCATTTCGGCGCGCTGGGCAAGACGGTCGCTGCGACCACCGCGATCGCATTCGTGCTGTTTCTGATCGGTGCCGGCGGGTACATCGCCAGCCGCCAGCTCTACTTCCTCGGGACCAACGGCCAGGGCACCGTCGTTTTGTATCGGGGGTTCCCATACGTGCTGCCGTTTGGGATCCCGGCGTACGAGACCTATTACGTGTCTGGGGTGCCGGCCTCCTCGATCCCGCCGGTCCGGCGTCAGACGCTGCTGAACCACGCGATGCGCGACCAGACCAACGCGATCGACCTGATCAACGATCTCGAGCTCGGCAAGATCACCGGATGAGGGCGCGCAACCGCGAGCTGTTCGCCCTGCTACCCGCGTCGTTGCTGATCTCGGTGGGGCTGGCGGCGGTCTTCGTTCAGCGCTCGAACGAGCTCTCGTCGCTGTCGCTGATCTACGGCGCGGTGTTCCTGGGACTCTGCGTCGCCGGACACATCTTCATCCGCATCACGCTGCCGCATGCCGACCCCTACATCTTCCCGCTTGTGGCGGTGCTCGCATGCGTTGGCCTGGTGATGGTCTACCGCATTGCAGGCGTGACCGCAGCGCGTCAACAGGCACAGTGGTTCGTGCTGGGCCTGATCCTGTTTGCAGCAACCGTTCTGTTCTGCCGCGACTACCGCAAGCTCGAGAACTACCGCTACCTGATCGTGATCGCGTCACTCGTGCTGATGGCGCTGCCGCGGGTGCCAGGCTTGGAGTACGCCTACCAGACCAACGGCGCCTACCTTGAAATCCACATCGGCTCGCTGACCTTCCAGCCGACTGAGTTCGCGAAGATCGGTCTGGTCATCTTCCTCGCAAGCTACCTGCGCGATCACCGCCAAGCACTCGTATCCGGCCGCAAGGTCCTCGGTTATAACGTCCCGCCACTCAAGCACCTCGGCCCCCTGCTTCTGCTTTGGGGACTGGCGATGCTGGTCCTGTTCGCGCTGCACGACGTCGGCTCCTCGCTGATGTTCTACGGCGGGCTGCTGGCAATCCTGTATGTCGCCACCGACCGGATCTCGTTCGTCCTGATCGGTGCTGTCGCGTTCGCCGCCGGAGCCTGGTATCTCAGCACCCACATCGCGCATATCGACTCACGGGTCCAGACCTGGCTGCACCCGTTCAGTCCCACGCTCTACACCACACCGGGCGGTAGCTTCCAGATCGCAAACGGCCAGTTCGCGATGGCCGCCGGGGGCCTGTTCGGCCAAGGTTTCGGACAGGCGATGCTCGTTACACCAGGGCTGCATGGAACGCCGATCATCCCGGCGGCCGACACCGACATGATCTACGCGGTGATCACCTCCGAGCTCGGTCTGTTCGGTTCGGCCGCGCTGCTGATCACCTATCTGATCCTCTGCGGTCGTGGCTTCAAGGCCGCGATCCTCGCGCGCGATTCGTTCTCGAAGCTGCTGGCCACCGGTCTCTCCGCGATCCTCGCGATTCAGGTGTTCGTGATCGTCGGCGGGGTCACGCGCGTCATCCCGTTTACCGGGGTGACGCTGCCGTTCGTCTCCTACGGCGGCTCCTCGATCCTCGCAAACTTTGTGCTGGTCGCGCTGCTGCTGCTCGTCTCCGACCGGGCCAGACGGCCCGCATTCTCATCATGAACAGCTCAATCGTCCGTCTGTTCGGGGTCGTGATCCTGCTGTTCACGGTCCTGATCGTCTGGACCTCGCGCTCGACCGTGTTCAACGCGACGGCGCTCAACAACAACCCACTCAACCGGCTGCAGTTCTATGCATCGCTGAAGGTCAAGCGCGGGGAGATTCTCGCGGACAACGGCGACGTACTGGCGAGGTCGACGAGGGCCGGCGGCGGCACGTGGACGCGCACATACCCGACGAGCGGGCTGTTCTCGCAGGCTGTCGGCTACTTCAACGCCGAGCTGGGTCAGATCTCGGGCTTGGAGTCGGCGCGCAACGACTATCTCGAGGGTAAGCCGAACGCGCTGACGAACCTGTTCGGCTCCTTCAACGGAACACAGACGGTCGGAGACGACGTGCACACCACGCTCGATCCGAAGGCTCAGGAGCAGGCTCGCACGCTGCTCGCCGGTCGTGTCGGCTCAGTCGTTGCGATCGTGCCGCAGACCGGTGCCGTCAAGGTCATGTACTCGAACCCGACCTACGACGACAACGACCCGTCGAAGTACAACAGCCTCTCAGCATGCCCGAATCCTCAGCATCTCGCCGTCGGTTGCCAGACGAACTATGCGACTACTGCTCGGCTGCCACCGGGTTCGACGTTCAAGCTGGTCACCACGGCGGCGGCACTTGACAGCGGCAAGTACACGCCCGAGTCGCAGATCAACGGCCACGGGCCGATCATCGTCTCCGGAACACCGCTGTCGAACGACAGCGGCGAGGAGTACGGCGATGTGAGCTTGACGACCGCTCTGACTGATTCGATAAACGTCGTCTACGCCCAGGTGGGGGAGGCGCTCGGCGCGCCGACAATGCAGAAGTACATGGAGCGGTTCGGCTTCTATTCGATCCCCCCGATGGACTATCCGGCGAACGAGATGCTGGCAAGCGGTGAGCTCTTCTACAAACCGCAGTGCGGAAACCGTTCGAATACGCCGAAGTTGGTGCCGGTCACGAGCCCATGCGTGGACCTTGGACGCACGGCGATCGGGCAGGCAAACCTCGCGGTGACCCCGATGCAGATGGCGATGGTCGTCTCAGCGATAGCCAACGACGGAAAGCTGATGGAGCCACGCCTGACCAGCAAAGTTGTGAACAACGATGGGCAGACTGTCGCGGCGATCCACCCTCAGGAATACGACCAGGTGATCGCTCCCAAGTACGCGAGCCAACTTCAGGTCATGATGCGAGACGTGGTCGAGGAGGGCACCGGTCAATCCGCCAACCTCGACAACCTCAACATCGCCGGCAAGACAGGTACAGCATCGACCGGACTCTGCTCAGTGGGCGCGGCGGTCGCCGGCAATTGTCCGGAGGGCGAACCGCTCGATGACGCCTGGTTCGTCGGCTTCCCTGAGAACGACCCGAAGATCGCGGTTGCGGTCGAGATCTCCGACCTGCCCGAGGGCTACGGTGGCAAGTACGCTGCGCCGATCGCGGCGCAAGTGATAAAGACTCTCCTGGCAGACGATCAATGAGCGAATTCGAAGCTGGAACCATCATCGACGGCCGTTACAGGGTGCTCTACCGGCTTGGCGCCGGCGGCATGGCGGACGTATACCTCGCCCAGGACGAACAGCTCGATCGTCAGATCGCGCTGAAGCTGCTACACCGGCGCTTCGCTGAGGATCCGGGCTTCGTCGAGCGGTTCCGGCGGGAGGCACAGGCGGCAGCCTCACTGCAGCACCCGAACGTCGTCAGCGTCTTTGACCGCGGTGCCTTTGACGGCACGTACTACATCGCGATGGAGTACCTCGAGGGCCGCACGCTCAAGCAGTTGATCCGCGACGACGCTCCGCTCGAGGTGAACCGAGCGATCGATCTGACGGTCCAGATGCTGAAGGCGGCACGTTTCGCTCACCGCCGCGGCGTGATTCACCGCGATCTCAAGCCGCACAACGTGATCGTCGACGACAACGATCACGTCAAGGTGACGGACTTCGGGATCGCGCGTGCGGGTGCCTCGGACATGACTGAGACCGGCTCGATCATGGGCACCGCGCAGTACCTCTCGCCCGAGCAGGCGCAGGGCCATGCCGTCAGCGAGCCGTCGGACCTGTATTCGATCGGGATCGTGCTCTACGAGATGCTGACCGGACGGGTTCCGTTCGACGGCGAGTCGCCGGTGTCAATTGCGCTCAAACACGTGTCCGAGGCGCCGCCTCCGCCAAGCCAGTTCAACCCTGAGATTCCGTCCGCGCTGGAGCAGGTGGTTCTATGGTCGCTCAACAAGAATCCGGCCGACCGTCCTGCGGATGCCGATCAGTTCATCATGGCGCTCGAACAGGTCCGGGAGGCGCTGGCCTCGCCGGAGGTGACCGCAAGCATGCGGGCGCTCACCGCCGGCACGGGAAGCTATCCACAGACAAGCCTCGTGCCCGCGATCGAGGCGGCCGGCGCCTACGGTTCTGCGGGGCTCGCGCTCGACGGTGAGAAGCTCGACCGCTACGACGACGAGCACGATGCAGACAGGCGCCAGAAGCCGATCTGGCCCTGGCTGCTCGGACTGATCGCGCTTTTGTTGATCGGCGGCGGAGTTGCCACCTATCTGCTGACGCGGCCGGAGAAGACCACGATGCCGATCGTGGTCAGAATGACGGAGGCCCAGGCAGAGACGGCCATCCAACAGCGCGGACTGTATTCGAACGTGATCACGGTCAGCTCGACGTACGCGAACGGCACGGTGATCGGGCAGAACCCGGACGGCGGTACCAGCCTCAACAAGGGCTCGACGGTCAATCTGACCGTCTCATCCGGGCCGCAGACGACCAGCGTGCCCAACGTCGAGGAGCTTTCGCGCGCCGAGGCGATCGACCAACTCAAGGCGGCGGGCCTGAAGATCTCGAGTGTCCGAACCGAGACCTCGAGTACGGTGCCGGCCGGCGACGCGACCCGCACCTACCCCGTGTACGGCCAGAGCGTGCAGCGCGGCAGCTCCGTGATCCTCTGGGTCAGCTCGGGACTGACGGTGCCGAACGTCGTCGGAGATGACCTCGGCAGCGCGCAGAGCGCGCTCGCGCAGTTCACGGTCAGAACCGTCAACCAGACCTCGACCACCGCCACCCCCAACACGGTTCTCAGTCAGAGCCCGCCCGGGGGTGAGGCCGCCCCGGCGAACGCGACCGTCACGCTGACGATCGCGCAGGCACCTGACACGGTCAGGCTTCCACGCGTCGTCGGCGACACACCGACGGCGGCCACTTCGACGCTGAATGGCCTGGGGCTCAACGTCAACCAGGCGACGACGCCGGTTCACACCCCCAGCAACGTCGGCGTCGTCGTCCAGCAGAACCCTGGCTCGACCAGCGTGGTCAAGAAGAACTCGACCGTCACGATCACAGTGGGCGTGGCGGCGTCGTCGAACTCGGGCGGCTCGACCGGGCTGAGTTCGGTCGGCGCGTCGACCGGGTCTGGTGGCAGCTCGACGAGCTCTGGCAGTGCTGGAACCGGGAGCGGCTCGACGACCAAGACCTCGACGACGCCGTCGCTGTCGTCCACATCGACGACGTCGACCACGACGACCCCTTGAGCCGGCCGCGCCGGATCGCCGTGCTTGGCGGCGGCCGCTCGTCGGAGCACGAGATCTCGCTGGCGTCGGCCGAGTCGGTCGCCGCGGGCCTGCGCGATGCCGGGCACGTGGTGCAGCAGATCGAGATCGGGCGCGAGGGTGTCTGGCGAGCCGGAGGCGTCGAGCTTGCACTCACCCCCGGCCGTGGGATGCCCGGAGTGGACGTCGTCTTCCCGGTGCTGCACGGCCCGTTCGGCGAGGACGGCACGATCCAGGGCCTGCTCGAGCTGCTCGACGTGCCCTACGTCGGAGCGGGGGTGCTCGCCAGCGCTGCATGCATGGACAAGGTGGTCTTCAAGGAGCTGATGGCGAGCGCCGGGCTGCCGCAGGTCGCCTACCGCGCCGTCACAGCCAGGGACTGGGAGATCGATCCGGCGCTCGTCCTGAGCGAACTGGCCGACCTTGGTCTGCCGGTGTTCGTCAAGCCCGCGCGGCTGGGCTCATCGGTCGGGATCGCGCGCGTCGAAGCTCCTGAGCAGATGACCTCTGCGCTGGCAGACGCCTTCGCCCACGACCCGCGGGTGATCGTCGAGGCCGCCGCCCCTGGTATCGAGGTCGAATGCTCGGTGCTGGGCAACGACGACCCGGTCGCGTCTGTCCCAGGCGAGATCATGCTCGCCGCGGGCGAGTCCGGCTGGTACGACTACGAGGCGAAGTACAAACCGGGGGGTATGGAGCTGGTCGTGCCTGCGCGGATCTCAGAGGCGACGCGCGAGCGCGTCAGGGCACTGGCGGTCGAGGCGTTCGTCCGCTCGGGCTGCAGCGGCCTTGCGCGCGCCGACTTCTTCGTCGACGGAGAAGATGTGCTCGTCAACGAGCTCAACACAATGCCCGGCTTCACGCGCACGAGCGTCTACGGCGCGCTCTTCGCCAGCTCTGGGATCCCCTACCCGGAACTCCTGGATCGCCTCGTCGGCTTCGCGCTCGAACGCCACGAGCGCGAACGGCGCCACAGCTTCTGAGCGGCGTGCGGATCTGCCTATTCGGCGATGCCTGCCCGCGTACCTCTCGGTAGGCTGGCGGGCGTGCCGGAGCCGGCTACAGAAATCAGGACCGTCGCGGTCATCGGCGGTGGACTCATGGGCTCGGGGATCGCTGAGTCGGTTGCCGCAGCTGGCTTCAATGTGATCCTGCGCGAGATCGACGCGTCCGCGGCAACGCTCGCAGGGGAGCGCATCCGGGTATCGTTGCGGCGCGCGGTCGAGCGCGCCAAACTCGACCAGGATGAGGCTGATGCGATCGCCGCGCGGATCGAGCGCACGACCGACCTCGAGCGGATCGGCGCGGCCGAGCTCGTGGTGGAGGCGATCCCGGAGAACAGGGATCTCAAGCTGGAGGTGATCGCCGCGATCGGCCAGGTTGTCTCTGAGCGGACGCTGATCGCCTCGAACACGTCCTCGCTCCCGATCACGGAGCTTGCCCACACAGTTGCACGGCCGGAGCGGGTGATCGGACTGCACTTCTTCTCGCCGGTTCCGGTGATGGCCCTTGTCGAGATCGTGATTGCGCTTGACACCAGCAGCGAGACGGTCGAAGCGGCGCGAGCCTTCGTAGCGGCGCTGCGCAAGACCCCGATCGAGTCCAAGGATCGGGCCGGCTTTGTCGTGAACATGCTGCTCGTTCCCTACCTGATGGCCGCCATCAGGATGCTCGAGGCTGGCTTTGCCACAGCCCAGGACATCGATGCCGGGATGAAACTCGGCTGCGGACATCCGATGGGGCCATTGACGCTCAGTGACTTCATCGGCCTGGATGTCGTGAACGCGATCGGCGCCTCGCTCTATGACGAGTTCAGGCGCGAGGAGTACGCGTCACCACCGCTGCTCAAGCGGATGGTTGCGTCAGGCAGGCTTGGACGTAAGTCTGGTCGCGGCTTCTACGAATACGTGTAGGTCGTCGTCGGCCAGCGGGCCGGCGACTGGCAGGTCGCGTTCGTCGCCGCCCTCGACGATCTGGACCAGGCGTTCACTCGCGGCCTGTAACGTCGCCTCGGCGTTGCGAGCCGCCAGACGCTGCTCAGCGATCGTTTCGTCGATCTGCTTGGAGGCGTGATCGACCTCAGCGAGCGTGGCGCTGGTCTGCTCGATCGTCTCCGCCACCGCGCGGCTCTGATCGGTGACGTTGCCGATGTGATCGAGCACGCGCTCGGCCGCGCCGCCGGCGGCCTCGGCGAGCTTGCCGACTTCATGCGCGACGACCGCGAACCCGCGGCCCTGCTCGCCGGCGCGGGCGGCCTCGATCGCCGCGTTCAACGCCAGCAGCTTCGTCTGCCGTGCGACATCCGTGATCTCACGCGTCACGTCGGCAGCGGCGGCGGTTGTCTGGCGCAGATCGGCGCTGCTCTGTACCGCCTCACCGACGCGCTCGCGGGCCTCGGCGGCGGCGCGGACAGTGTCGCGGGCGCTGGCCTCGATCGTGTCGCTGGCCGTCGAGAAGACGCCCAGGGTTCGGTCGATCGTCTCGAGTGCGTCCCGGGCCGCGGTCGCACTGCGGCGTCGCGCATCGGCCGCGGCGGCCTGTCGCTCCATGACCGCGACGGCTGCGTCGTGCTCGCGCTGGCGCTGGGCCTGCTCTCGCTCGCGTTCCCGCTCGGCCGCCTCGGCCTCCCGCTGGTGCTGGGCGTCTTCGCGCTCGCGCTCGCGCTCCGCTGCGGCGGCCTCCCGCTGCCGTTGGGCCTCGCGCTCGGCCTCGAGCTGCGCCTCAGCTGCGCGCTCGCGCTCGGCCGCGAGCTCCTCCCGCTGGCGCTGGGCCTCGATGGCCGCCTGGTCGCGTTCGAGCTGCTGCTGGCGTTCGGACTCACGCCTGCGCTCGGCCGACACCTCGCGCTCGGCGGTGGCCGCTTCGCGTTCGGCCTCAGCCTGCTGCTGGCGCGCGGTCATCTCGTCGAGCAGCCCGTTGACGCTGGTCGCGAGCACCGCCAGATCCTTCGATGGCGCTTCCACATGCCCGCCCGCCTCAGCAGCGTGCGCGACCGCGCACCGGAACAGACGGTTGCGCCGCCTGACGCCTGCTCGCTGCGCGAAGATGCTGATCGCCAGCAGCGCGATTCCGAGGATCCCGATCACGATCGCGCTGGTGGTGGCGCTGTCAATCGCCGCGGCGTGGATCGGCCGCGCGAAGTTTGCGCGCAGCACCAGCGGCTGGGCGCCCTCGACGGCTGGAATCGCGACCAGCAGGTGCGTATGGCCTGAGTTGACGTTGAGGGTCTGGACCGAAAGCTGCCCCAGCTCGCTGCTGAGCTTCGATGTGCGATCGCCGATCGCTGTGTGCGCGAGCTGCGCGTCGATTCCCGCGCGCCGGCCGAATGCGGCGGCGCCGCCGGGGTCAAATGACTGCAGTGCGACCAAGGTCCCGTCGACCGGCCCGGTGCCGCTGGTGTGGGTGACCGGGGCCGAGCAGAACATGTAGTAGCTGCCGGCCTTGAGCACGCCGCAGACGGACTCTCCGGTTTTCAGATGCAGGGCGCTGACGGCAGGGTTCGCGAGCGCAGCGCTCAATGCGGTCGATGGAGCGACGAACGTCGAATGCTTGCGGGGGATGACTCCTCCGGCCACTGCCTGGCCGTGCCTGTCGATCAGGATCAACGCGGCGATGTTGTAGCTGTCGCGCAGCTGCGATGCGGTGAACATCGAGTTCATCGTGGTCGCGTGGTCCGGCGCGCCGGGCGGGTGCTGGGCGATCGCCTGGTAGGGGGGACTCCACTCGGCGTTGTCCGTCACGAAGTTGCTCATCGACGCGCGCTCGTAGTCGAGGCTGGTGCTGATCCGGTTGGCCTGCGCGGCGATGTTCTGCTGCTCGAGCTTGTCGAATGTTCCCGCCGCGGTGCCGCGCAGAATCAGGTAGGCGATCACGATCGCGGCGACGAAGGCCAGCCCAACCCACGTGTATTCGTTGCGCGCCAGCCGGCGCAGGCGAGACGACGGCTCCATGTCCATCCATTCGGCTGAAATGGAGAGCGGCTTTAGATATGAGCGATCAGGGCGCCAGTGGCGCTCGTCGTGCACACCTGACGCTCAGTGGTACAGCTCGATCTCGTTGATCGAGGCTGACTCGCCGTGCGGCGGGAGCGCCGTGATCCAGACCAGGTAGTAGCTGTAGCTGTTGCCGCCGGTGTCCAGCTTGAACGGGCGCGAGGCCGCAACCTGGACGGTCCTGGTGAGCGCCACCCAATTGCTCTCCTTGAAGGAGTTGAGATCGGGCTTCGAGCTCGCCCCGTAGATCGTCGCGGTGAAGCCCGGGGTCGAGGTGTAAAGGTCGAGCCCGGTGGCGGCCACCGGAGCTGACGCGTGCACGTAGATCCCGACACCGGCCTTGTTGAGCTGGCCGGTGTAGTACGTCTCGGTCGTCCAGGCGGTGCTGCGGTCGCCGTCGACCGCGTTGGGAGCCTGGCCGTCATTCTGGGCGATGCCGCCCTGGCCGTCGGGGTTGTAGGCGACCGCGCAGGTGGAGCAGATCGCGACCTTCGCGGCCGTGGCACCACCGCCACCACCGCCCCCACCTGAATGGCCGGGTTGCGCGTTGGTCGCCACGAGGACGATCACGGCCACGGCGACCACGGCGGCCAGCGCCAGCAGCACCACGACCAGGCGCCGGCGTCGCACGATCAGCGGCACGCGTCTGCGCGTCTCGGGCGGCAGGGTCTCGAGCACGGTCGTGACCTCGCCGTCGGCTGTCCCGGCCCGGGTCGTCTCCAGCGCCAGGACCTTTTCGAGGTCGGCGATCAACTCCTCGTCGTCGACGTAGCGCTCGGACAGCTCCTTGTCGGTCGCGGTCTCGATCACGGACGCGAGCATCGCGGACACGTCGGGCCTGACCTTGCGAATGTCCGGGAAGTCCTCTCGCACGTGTTTCATCGCCACTCCGACCTGGGTCTCGGCGGTATATGGGAGCTCGCCGGTCAGCATCTCGTAGAGCACGACGCCGAGCGAGTACACGTCCGACTGACCGCTGACGCCCTGGCCGAGGGCCTGCTCGGGAGCGACGTAGTCAGTCGTGCCGAGCACGCGACCGTCGTCGGTCAGGCCCTCCTCCTCCAGTGTGCGAGCGATCCCGAAGTCAGTCACCTTGGCGGTGCCCTCGGCGTCGATCAGCACGTTCTGGGGCTTCACGTCCCGGTGCACGATCTGGTGCCGGTGGGCGGCACCGAGAGCCCGTGCGATCTCGATGCAGTAGGCCACGGCCTCCGGGATCTCAAGGCGGCCCAACCGGCGGATGCGCTCCTTCAGCGTCTCGCCCTCGATGTACTCGAAGACGATGTAGGGCCGGCCCTCGTCCTCGCCGGCGTCGATCACGTGGACGATGTTGGGATGCGAGAGTCGGGCGACGGCGCGCGCCTCGCGCCGGAACCGCTCCAGCTGGTCGGAGTCGGTCGCGACCTCGCGGTTCATCACCTTGATCGCGACGAAGCGCTCGAGTGTCTCGTCGTGAGCGCGGTAGACCGTCGACATCCCGCCGGAGCCGATCCGTGACTCCAGCCGGTACCTACCTCCTAGGGTCGTGCCGAGCAGGCTGCTCATCTACTGGTCCTATTGTGAAACAAGACCGCTGCATCCTTCTCTCGCAGGCTAGACGCAATCCAACTTGCGCCCGCGAAACTCGTCAGGACTGGATCAGCCTGTCGTCGCTCGCGGTCGCACGGATGCCCAATCGCGGCAGCTCGATCACGTCGTCCTGGTCGGTGAGCGTCCCGATCACGGCCGCGCCCTCGTGAAAGCGGGACAACAGCTCAACAGCAGCGCGTGCCTGCTCTGCCGGCACGATCGCCACCAGCCCGCAGCCCATGTTGAAGACTTCCCACATCTCAGCGTCCGAAATCCCGCCGCACTCGGCGATCAGTCTGAACACCGGTGGTGCGGGCAGCGGATCGCTGATCAGGTAGCCGACTCCGCTGCCGATTCGGCGCAGGTTCATCAAGCCGCCGCCGGTGATGTGCGCAAGTCCGCGGACCTCGAGCTCGCTGCGGATCAACTCGAGCACAGCGCGCACATAGATCACCGTCGGCTCGAGCAATACGTCGGCCACTGACTGCCCAGCCAGCGCTGCGGGGCGATCGCCCAGTGCCAGTCCGCCGTCATCGAGCAGCGCCCGCCGTGCCAGCGTGAGTCCGTTCGAATGAACTCCGGAGGCCGGCAGGCCGATCAGCGCGTCGCCCGGACGCACCCTCGAGCCGTCGATGATCGCGTCGAGCTGCACGACCCCGAACGCAGACCCGACCAGGTCGAACCCATATGGCGACGGGTGGCCGCGCAACACCTCGGGGACCTGACAGACCTCGCCGCCCGGAACCTCGACGCCGGCATCGGCGGCGCCGACCGCGAGGCCGCGGCCGATCGCCTCGAGCAGCGCCGGATCGGCCTGCTCGACGGCAATGTAATCGAGCAGCGCGATCGGCTCTGCGCCCACGCAGATCAGGTCGTTGACGTTCATCGCCACGCAGTCGATCCCGATCGTCTCGAACCGCTGCGTCTGCTCGGCGACGATCACCTTCGAGCCGACGCTGTCGGTCGCGAGCGCAATTCCGACGTTCGGCGCCAATGCTCCCGGGAGCCGCATGACGCTCGCATAATGGCCCGGCAACGGCAGCGTCAGCGACTCGCGACCGGTCTCGATCGTCTTCAGCACACCGACGATCGCGGCCACGCCCTCGTCGGCCTGATGCGTGTCAACCCCGGCTGCTGCGTACGCGTCGGTCATCTACGCATTGTGGCCGATCGTCTGCGCCTCCCGCAGGCCACCTTTCAAAAGTGCGCAGCGCGAATATAACTGGCACGTAATAATCAGCCCCCTACGTTTTGGAGGGGGCGACCACGGACGCGACGGACGGCAAGCGACCCCAGCGCGATCCGATATGCGGCGAACGGGAGCAGCGGACGGTCGCGCTCGACCAGCTCGATCAGCCGGGTCGAGGCGAGCGTCGACGCGAAGGAGGCGACGACGCCGACCGCCAACGCCGCGCCGGAGCCCTCGGGCAGCCCGCGCTGATACAGGCGCAGGCATTTCAGAGCCGTCGCCCCTCCGATCACCGGCAACGCCACGTGACGAGAGAGCCGCTCGGCGTCGACCCGCCTGAACCGCCGCAGCCGTGCCGCGGTCAGCGTCGCTCCGTTGCGCGAGACGCCCGGAAACAGCGCGCAGGCCTGTGCGACTCCCAACCACCAGCCGTCAAGTGGTGCCGCTTGGTCAAACTCGCGCTGCTGCTCGGATCGGTCAGCCCACGCCATCAGCACGGCGCCGGCAATCAGGCCGGCGGCGATCGTCCCCGGGCCGCCCAGGAAGCGCTCGATCGGTCGCTCGAGCGCGAAACCGACCACCACGGGGGGCAGCAGCGACAGCGCGATCACAGCCGCCGAATCGAGGTTCGCTTCGCGTGCCGCCGTGACAACCTCGTCGCGCAGCATCACGACCAGCGCCGCCGCAGTGCCGGCGTGCAGCGCCACCTCGAAGGCCTTGCGCACCTCGGGATCAGATGAGACGCCCTCCCATCCGAGCAGCCACGGCACCAGTTCGACGTGGCCCGAGGATGAGATCGGCAACAGCTCGGCGGGACCGTGCATCAGCCCGATCGCGAGCGCTCGCCCGAGCCCGGCGCGCGCTGGCATCAGCCCTGTCGCGTCCGCTCGCGCTCTGCCGCGCGTTCAGCCGCTGAACTGAGCTGGATCTGCTGCTCAGACCGTTCTCGCCGCCCGCGCAACCAGCGCACGAGCCACCAGGCGAGCGCCAGCACGATCACCACGACCACGACGTAATCGACGATGTCGAGGTGGTGCTTCCACTGGTTCCAGTTGCTGCCGACGGCCTTTCCGAGCAGCGCCAACCCGGTGATCCAGACGATCGAGCCGATCGTCGCCATCGACACGAACCGCCAGTACGGCATCTTCACGATTCCGGCCGCGTAAGGCGGCGCCGAGCGGAACACCGGGATCCAGCGCGAGACGACGATCACCGGCGAGCCGTAACGGTCGAACCAGCCATGGGCGCGCTCAATCTTCGCGTTGTCGATGTGGATCGGGCTGCCGCGCCGAGCCAGCGCCTCATGCAATCCGAAATAGCCGATCGCGTAGCAGCAGCTCGCGCCGAGCACATCACCGAGCACTCCGGCGATGATGATTCCGATCAGCGTCATGTGGCCCTGATCGACGTTGAACCCGGCGAAGAGCATCGTGACCTCGGTCCCGGGCACGATGATCAACTGCGACATGATGATCATCAGCGTGATGCCCGCGTATCCGAGGTGTTGGACCGCGTGCGTGGCGAGGTTTACGAACGACTCTGTGACGGAAGCGTCGATGAGCACGCGCTGAGTGTACGGTTGTCCGCCGGACCTGTCTGTACGTCTAAGGTCGTAACCGTGCCTGTACCTCTGTTTGACACCGAAACCCCGCTCGCGCCGCTGCGCGCGACAATCCTCGAGCGCGTAACGGCGGTGATCGAGGGCGGCCGCTTCATCCTCGGTCCCGAGGTGAAGGCCTTCGAGCAGGAGCTCGCCGGCTACGTCGGGACCCGCCATGCGATCGGCGTCGGCAACGGCACGGACGCGATCACGATCGCGGCGCGGGCGCTGGGAGTCGAGCCCGGCGACGAGGTGATCGTGCCGTCGTTCACGTTCTATGCGACCGCCGAGGCGATCGCCGCGATGGGTGCGGTGCCCGTCTTCTGCGACGTCGAGCGCGACACCCGCAACATCACGGTCGACACGATCAGGCCCGCGATCACGAGTAGGACCAAGGCGATCGTTGCGGTCGACCTGTTCGGGATGCCCGCCGAGATCCCCGCGATCCGCGACGCCTTCGGCCTGCCGGTGATCGAGGACGCAGCCCAGGCGCTGGGCGCGAGTCTCGACGGGGTCAAGGCCGGGTCGCTCGGTGACGTCGCGACGTTCTCGTTCTACCCGTCCAAGAACCTCGGCGCGTTCGGCGATGGCGGCGCGCTCACGACCGACGACGATCAGCTGGCCGAGCGCATCCGGGCGCTGCGGTTCCACGGCTCGCGCGACAAGCAGAGCTTCGATTACGTCGGCTACAACTCGCGCCTCGACGAGATCCAGGCGGCGGTGCTGCGCGTACTGCTGCCGGAGATCGACGCGTGGTGCGATGGGCGCCGGGCCGGTGTCCAGGCGTATATCGACGCGGGACTCGGGTCCCACCTTGAGCTGGGTGGCGCCCCGCTGGGCGCCACCCCGGCGTGGCATCTGTACGTGGTGACGCACCCTGACGCCGACGCAAAGCTTGCGGTGCTCAACGACGCCGGCGTTCAGGCCCGGGCCTACTACCGCGTGCCGCTGCATCGGCAGCCGGCGATGAAACCGTACGTCGACCGCAATGGCAGGGCGCTGGAGTTGCCGGTGACCGAGGAGCTGGCGCGCACCGGGCTGGCGCTGCCGATCAGCCCGGTCTTCACCCCGGCGATGGCCGATGAGGTCGTGGCGGCACTCGTTGCCGCCTGATCAGGGACCACGCGCGTGAAGGTCTGGGTCGACCTCACCAACTCGCCGCACGTGCTGGTGCTGGCGCCGGTCATCCGGCGGCTCGAGCAGCAGGGACACGAGGTCCAGGTCACCGCCCGCGACTTTGCACAGACCCTGCAGCTCTGCGAGCGGCTTGGTCTCGGTCATTACGCGATCGGCCATCACCGCGGCGCCTCGCGCGTCGACAAGGCGCGTGGCCTCCTCGACCGTTCGTTCCAGCTGTGGCGGTTCGCGCGGGGACGCAAATTCGACCTCGCCTTCGGCCACGGCTCCAACGACATCACGATCGCCGCCAGGATGCTCGGGATTCCGTGCTCGACGATGTTCGACTACGAGTGGGCGACGATCCAGCACAACGTCAACTGCCGTTTGGCGCAGGCGGTGGTGGTGCCGGAGGTGATCCCGGTCGAGCGGTTCGAGCGGTACGGGGCCGTCGACAAGCTCAAGCGCTACCCGGGCCTGAAGGAGGAGTACTACCTGTACGACTTCGAGCCCGACCCGTCCGTGCTGGGCGAGCTGGGGCTGACAGCCTCAGAGCCGATCGCGGTCGTGCGCACGCCCCCGGCGGTGTCGCTCTACCACCGGTTCGAGAACGATCTGTTCGGCCAGGTGCTGCAGCGGCTGCGCGGTACGCAGACGGTTGTGCTGCCACGCACGCAGGAGCAGCGGGATGAGTTGAGCGCGAGCGGCGGATTCATCGTGCCGGAGCAGGCGGTCGACGCGCAGTCGCTGATCGCCTATGCCGACCTGGTCGTGTCCGCCGGTGGGACGATGAACCGTGAGGCGGTGGCGCTCGGCACCCCTGTGTTCACCGTCTTCGAGGGCCGGATGGGCGCGGTCGATGAGCGTCTGATCGCGGATGGACGCCTGCGCCGGCTCTCGAGTGCCGACGAGGTCGTACTGACCAAGCGCGAGGACGGCCACCGGGGGTTGCAACGAATCCGTCGCAACCCCCGCCTGCTGGTCGAACTGCTGACCTCGCCCGCGACACAGGGCGACTGACACGTCAGGCTCGGGTTCCGGCCAGCGGGCCGGAACCCGACGCGAACGTGCTTAATCGTCATTTAGACGCTTCCCTAATAGAATCCGGGCCGATGCGCCGACGGATACGGTCCGCGGCCTTGCCCGTGCACCGCCACTCGCTGCTGCAGTTCGTGGTGGACGGTCTTCTGGTCGCAATTGGGTACCTGCTCGCCTTCTGGGTGCGCTTCGACGGTCAGCCGAAGGGCCCGAACCAGAAGTACGAACTGCTGTTCAACCACACGATCTGGTGGGTCGTGCCCCTGGTGCTGGGCGTGCTGGCTGCGTTCGGCGTCTACGAGCGGTTGTGGACCTACATCGGCCAGCGCGACTTCGAGCAGGTCGCGAAGGGCGTCGTGGTCTCGACGCTGCTGGTCGTGGGCGTGATCGCGCTGGTGCACCCCGCGACGATCCCGACCGGGCGTGGGTACCGCACCGGTGTGGAGCTTCCGGCCAGCGTCGCGGTGCCGTTCCTGCTGCTGCTGTTCGCGCTGCTCGCGGGGATCCGCTTCATCACGCACCTGGTCGCCGAGGGCCGCGTTAGAACCGTTCGCTACAGCAAGGGCACACGTGAGGTCCTGATCGTCGGCGCCGGTGAGGGCGGGCGTCTGGTGGTGCGCGAGCTGATGCGCAACCCGGAGCTGCGGATGCGGCCGGTGGGCTTCATCGATGACGACCCGCGCAAGCGCCGACTCCGCGACGAGTATGGATTGCGCGTGCTCGGCACGACCGAGCAGTCCGAGCTCGAGCGCGTGCTTGACGAGATCGAACCGGACGAGGTCCTGATCGCGATCCCGTCGGCGCCCGGGACCGTGCGCGCCACGGTCGTCAGCACCTGCCGTGCGCGCGGGATTCCGGTTCGCACCACCCCGACCGTGTTCGAAATGCTGCAGGACGGGACCGGGCAGCTGCGTGTCACGCGCCAGCTGCGTGAGGTCCAGGTCGAGGACATCCTCGGCCGCGAGCCGGTGCGCGTGGAGCTCGAGCGCGTCGGCGCGTACCTGAGCGGCAAGGTCGTGTTGGTCACGGGCGCAGGCGGCTCGATCGGCTCCGAGCTGTGCCGGCAGATCGCGCGCGTCGGCCCGCGCAAGCTCGTGCTCGTCGACCACGCCGAGGACAACCTCTTCGAGATCGCACGCGAGCTCACGGAGGAGCGCCACTCGAACGTGACCGTGCCCGTGCTGGCCGACTGCAAGGAGGATGAGCGCATGCGCGAGGTGTTCTCAGAACACCGTCCCGCGATCATCTTCCACGCGGCCGCCTACAAGCACGTTGCGATGATGGAGATGAATCCGGTCGAGGCGGTCCGCAACAACTCGCTGGCGACGCTGCTGATGGCCCGCACGGCCGGCGAGTTCGGGGTCGAGACATTCGTTCTGGTCTCGACTGACAAGGCCGTCAGTCCGGCGACCGTGATGGGCGCCTCCAAGGCGCTCGCCGAGTGGGCCGTCGAGGCGATGGCGGCACGCTATCCCGGTACGCGTTACGCGACCGTGCGGTTCGGCAACGTGCTCGGCTCCTCCGGGTCGGTCGTGCCGATCTTCCGCCGCCAGATCGCGGCCGGCGGCCCGGTCACGGTGACCGACCAGCGCATGACCCGCTACTTCATGACGATCCCGGAAGCCGTCCAGCTCGTGATCCGCTCGGGCTCGCTCAGCGAACGCTCCGGCGAGGTATTCGTGCTCGAGATGGGCGAGGCGATCAAGATCGTCGACCTGGCTGAGACGATGATTCGCCTGTCCGGGCTGGAGCCGGGCAAGGACATCGCGATCGAGATCGTCGGCGCCCGCGCGGGCGAGAAGTTCAACGAGGTTCTGCTGAACCCGTATGAGCGTGCCCAGCAGACAGCGGCCCAGAAGATCATCCGTGCGGACCGCGAGCCGCTCGATCCCACCTGGGTCAAAGAGACCTTCGATCACATCAATCTGCTCGTGCTCGAGGGCGACGCGGCAGCGCTCGCAGGGCACGTCTCCAAGCTCGACGCGCAGCGTGCGGGCGGCAACGCGAGTGCTGTAGCCCGGACCGCGTCGTAGACTCGCGCCCCAATGCTCACACTCGCCACGCTGTCAGTCCACAAGTTCGTCAACTCGGTCGGGGCTGCCGTCGGCTTCGCGTCGATCATCGCTGTCGCGATCCTGATCCTCCTGTACTTCGCGCACGCCCACGAGACGGCCACGTTGCGTGACCGCCTGGATGAGGCGCAGGCCCGGATCGGAGGCCTCGAGGCACGGGTTGCGCAGCTCATCAACGCCCAGGCAGCTGCTCAGCGTGGCAGAGGTCCGGCTCCGGTCACACCGCCACCCGTGACACCGCCGCCGGCCAGGCCGATGGGCAGCGCCGTCGCTTCGGTCCGGCGGGTGCCAAGCTCCGCCGCCGCGCCCGTGGCCGGCGCGGCGGGCGCGGCGGCACTGATGGCCGCCTCCAAGGCCGCGGCTTCGAACCAGCTGCCCGCAGCTCCCGCCGGGATGGCCGGGCCCGCGCTGGCCTCCGCCACGAAGCTGATCCCGGACCCGATCGGGCGAAACTCCGGCAGTGCGCCGGACGACACCCTGTTCGTGCCGGGCGCGGCAGTGACGGCAGCCGCCAACGGCAGCGACAAGCCCGCGCCCAAGCCGCAGCCTGCGCCGGCCCCGGCGGTCGCCACCGCAGCTGCAGCAACCGCGGCGGCCGCGGCGGCCGCCGCGACGGCCACCGCTGCTGAGCAGAAGACCTCGACCAAGCCGGAGGCCTCCACGACACCTGCCGCGCAGGCGCCGCCAACGCCGGCTGGCGCCACCCAGGCGCTGCCCGCGGTCGCGGTCGCGGCCGCCTCCGCCCGGACGCCCAGCGCCAGGCCTCGCGACAGCGGCGGAGCGCCACCACGCGTGCAGATCGGCTCCGACACGGCTGCCGCCGGGGCAGCGCCTCGCCGGGCCCAGCCGCGACCACCCGAGCCGTTCCTGCCGGCTGAAGACGATCGCAGGCACAGGCGCCTGTCCGGTCGACTGCTGCCGCTGCTGATCGGCGGGATCGCGATTGCGGTGATCATCGTTGGGCTGATCGTGATCAACAACAACAGCGGCTCGACCACGGCCAACGTCAATCACGACAACTCCAACCAGACCGGCCAGAACGTCTCCAACCACCAGCACAAGCCGGTCCCGTTCAAGCCCTCCAAATACAGGGTTGCAGTTCTCAACGGGACCGCCGTCTCAGGCCTCGCAGGCGACGTCAGCACGAAGCTCGCGGGCGACGGCTTCAAGAAGGGCACTGCAACCAACGCCGCCTCGCAGACGTACGGCTCGACGGCCGTCTATTACGTCCCCGGTCAGGACGCAGCCGCGAACAGGGCCGCCGCCAAGCAGGTGGCCAAGAAGCTCAACCTGCCCGATTCCCGCGTGCAGTCCGCGACGCCGAAGGCGATCAAGAGCTGCTCGATCAACGCGGCAGGAACTTCTCTGGGGTCCTGCGACGGCGATGTGATCGTGCTGGTCGGAAGTGACCGCGCCGGACTGGCGTCGAGCGGGTCCAGCGGTTAGATGGACGAGGCGCAGGCCGGCGGGACCGGCTTGTTGTTGGCGCGGCACGGCGAGACCGACGACAACCTCGAGCCGCTGCGGGCGCAGGGCTTTCGAGACACGCCGCTGAACGCGGTTGGCATCGGTCAGGCGCACGCGCTTGCCGAACGTGTCGCCGCCGAGTTCAAGGTTGGGTCGCTGTGGAGCTCCGATCTGACGCGGGCCGAAACGACGGCCCGCATCGTCGGCGAGCGCATCGGGCTGCAGACGCGGCCGGATGCTCGCCTGCGTGAGGGCTTCCGCGGCGATTGGGAGGGGCGGCTATTCGTCGACATCGCTCATGAAGAGCCCGACGCCTACGCCGCCTGGCTGCGGGGCGGGGCTGACTTCCGCTTCCCGGGCGGCGAGTCGCTGCAGGAACACGCAGACCGTGTCTGGGCCGCGCTCGAGCAGATCCGCGTCACCGGGCCGCTGCCGGCACTGGTGGTCTGCCATCGAGGCTCGATCCGAACGGTCCTATGTCGTTTCGACCAGCGCGGGCTCGATGCCTTCCATGCCTATGACGTGCCCAACACCGGCGTGGTGGAACTGTGAGGCGTCTGCCGGTGATCGCGTTCGGAGTGCTGGTCGCCGCGACGATCGGCGCCTTCTTCGTGACCCAGGTGCTCAAGGTGTCCGATCCGGCCGTGTACGGCAACCCGGAACCGACGCCGATGGCGTTCAACCCTGTGCACGGGCGTGTCGCGTCGTGCCACTCGACCGCGACCGGGCATCCGCTGATCAATTATCGCCAGACCGAGCTCACGATCCAGCCAAGCTCATCAGGATCGGTCGGGGTCTACATCGTCAGAGCATCCGATCCGGAGGGGCCGCGGGTGGCGACGGTCTCCTCGGGACGCCCGATGGTCAAGAACCAGATGGGCACGTTCGTCTGGCATGGCCGTCTCCGCGACGGACGGATCGCTCCGGACGCGCGCTACGTCTTCCGAGTCGCGCTGTTCGGCCCGGGCAAGACGATCGACCTCACCAATGCGCCGGTCCGAGTGATCACCCGTCGGCCCGATCCACGAGTGCTGCGCGTCACCTTGCTCGGCAGTTCGCCGGCGAGCGCCACAACCACGTCGGGCACGGGCACTGCTTCGAGCACGAAGACCGCCACGACCACGACAGCGCCCGGCTCGAGCACGACCTCGACGGCTCCGGCGCTGATCACGTCGCCGCACACAGATGTTCGGATCTATTACAAATACGGCCCCTACCGCAGAGCCTGGCTCGACATTTACCGCACCGACGTCTCCGGCAAGCCGAAGTTGGTCGCAAGCCTCAAGGCCGACCCGACCGGTGGCTGGAAGAACTGGAACGGCGAGATCGACAGCCGGCCCGCACCCGCAGGCACCTACCTGGTCGGCATCACCGCGCAGAACCTGGCCTGCGACCAGGCCTCATGGCCGGTCGTGATGCCGCCGACGCGCGGCACCACACCAGGCGCCGGTGTCAGCGTCCGGTATCTATCCGTGACGCCACCGTTGACGCCGACCGTGTCCGGCTCGATCGCGAAGGTCGCGGTTGGCTCGCCAGGCGCCCGCTACAGCTGGACGCTGCATCGCGCGGGAACCTCGAAGGTCCTGGAACACGGGACCGGCGCTGCCGGCAACGCCCAACTGTCGGTGCGGATGCCGCGCCGCCAGGCTGGGCTCTACGTCCTGGTCGTGCGCGCAGGCACGCAGAGCTCGGCGGTGCCGCTGGTTGCCTCCAAGGCCGGAAGCGCCGCGGCCGGCGCACACGTGCTGGTGGTGCTGCCGATGCTGACCTGGATCGGCAATTCGCCCGTCGACGACGACGGTGACGGTCTCGTCGACACCCTCTCCGGCGGCACCGGCGTGCAGTTGGATCGGCCACTCGTGGACGGACCGCCCGCCAGCGTTGCTGACGACGCAGCCCTGCTCAACTACCTGAGCAGCCGCCACGAGAGCTACCAGCTGACGACCGACGTGGCCCTGGCCGAAGGTCGAGGTCCGTCGCTTGACAACCGCTGGGGCGTCGTCTTCCCGGACGGAACGTACTTCCTTCCGGCGGCGCTGACCTCGACCCTGACCGGCTTCGTCAGGGGTGGCGCTCACGTGCTGACGCTCGGCACCGGCACCTTCCAGGGCACCAGCGCGATCACCGGCTTCCCGACCGACCCGCGGGCGGCGGCTCCTGTCCTGAGGAAGACCGATCTGTTCGGTGCACAACGCGGTCCGCTGACATCGACAGACGGCGCCCTGATCACCGAGCTCCAGGACGACCTGAACCTGTTCGGCGGGACGCTCGCGTTCACCGGTTTCAAGCGGTACCAGCCGATCGAGCCGCCGGCCGGCGCACGCGTGTCCGCGGCCGGGGTTGCCAACGGATCGGCCGCAATCGTCGCCTATCCGGCCGGCTCAGGCAGCGTCATCCAGGTGGGCCTGCCCAACTTCGGCATCAGCCTGACGCACAACGTCGACTCGCAGGAGCTGCTGGACAGCGCCTGGCGCGTGCTGTCCAAGCGCTAGCGTAGCGGCCGACTGTTCGCCCACGCGATAGCGTCGCCGGTGCGATGGCTCGATACCTCAAACGTCTGCTGAACTCGCTCGGCGCCTACCAGATCGCGAGCATCGTTCAGAAGCTGCTGGCGGTGCTGCTGCTGCCGGTCTACACCGGCAGGATCGCTCCGGCGGGGTACGGCATCGTCGAGACACTGGCGACGTTCGTGATCTTCGTCAGCATCGTGCTGCGCTTCGGGATCATCGAGTCGTTCCTGCGGTTCTATTACATCGACAAGGATCCGATTGCGCGCGACGCGCTGGTGCGCCGATCTGCACTGTTCCTGATCGCGACCACGACGGTCGCCTGCATCCTGCTTGCGATACCGGCCGGCCCGCTCTCGAAGCTGATCACGAGCGAGCACGTTCCCGGCTCGTTTCGCGTGGCGGTGCTGGGCATCTGGTCGTTCACCAACCTGGAACTCGCCCAGGCTGTGCTGCGCGTGGACGAGCGGCTGAAGGCGTACGCGATCGTCGGCACCACCAACGTGATCATCACCGTGGCAGCGTCACTCGTCTTGGTCCTTGGCTTCGACATGGGCTACAACGGCCTGCTGATCGCCAACTACGGCACCAGCACGCTGGTGCTGTTGGGACTTTGGTGGTACCTCCGGGCCCGGCTGGTGCCGCATGGAGGCGTCGCTGAGAGCTTCCGCGTCCTGTTCCGCTTCGGCCTGCCCACGGTCCCGGCGGAAGCCTCTGTTTACGCCCTGAGCGTGCTCGATCGCCAGTTCATCGTCCACCAGCATGGCGCCGCGGCCGCCGGGCGCTACGCGATCGCGATCAAGGTTGCCGGTGCGATCGCGTTCATCGTCACGGCCTTCCAGTACGCCTGGCCGCCGCTGGCCTACTCGGTCAGCGACGACCAGCAGGCTGCGCGGCTGTATGCGCTGGTCACCACCTACTACACGATGATCACCGGCTGGGTGGTGGCTGGGCTCGCGCTCGAGGGGCGCTACATCATCCGCTTTCTCGCCCCGCACGCGGGCTACTTCGAGGCCTATAAGGCGATTCCGTGGGTGTCGCTCGGCTGGGCCATGTACGGATTGTGGGTCGTCCTGCTCGTGGTCGCGGGACGGGCGCAGGTCACCGGTCGCAACTTCCCGGCCGCGCTCGTCGGCGTGGTGATCAACGTGCTGCTGCTGATGCTGTTGGTGCCGCGCTACGGGATCGCGGGTGGCGGGCTGGCGCTGTGCGGTGCCTATGCGGCGATGCTGACGGTCATGCATCTGCTCGTGCGCCGGGCGTTCCCGGTCACCTTCGAGTGGCGCCGGCTGATCCAGTTGACACTGGTGTTTGCCGGGCTTGCCGTGGCCGGCGAGTTGCTGCTGCCGACCTCCGGGCTGGTCGGTTTCGTGGCTCGCGCCGCGGTTTTCCTGGCGATGCCCGCGGTGCTGTGGATGACGGGCTTCCTGCACCGTGCCGAGCTCGACGAGGCCCTGCGCGCATTCCGGCAGGCACGAGCAAAGCTGAGGCCCGTGTGAGCAGGCCGCCGGTCAGCGTCGTCGTCCCGTTTGCCGGCACTCGCGAACAGGCGATGGCCGTGCTGGCCATGCTGAACGGGCTCAACACCCGCGCCGGCGACGAGCTGATCATCGCCGACAACAGCGGGACCGTGCCGCCGATCACGCTCGAGCTTCGGTCCGACCGCGCGACGCTACGCGCCGTCCGCGCCACGGGCGAGGCATCGGCCTCCCACTCCCGCAACACCGGAGCCGCCGCCGTCAAGAACGACTGGCTCCTGTTCCTGGACGCTGACGTGACCGCGCCGGCAGACCTGCTCGAAAGCTTCTTCGCACAGCCGATCGGGGACCGCGTGGGCGCTGTCACAGGTGACATCGCCGGGATCCCGGACACCCGCACGCTGGCTGCTCGCTACGGGACTGCGCGGAACTTCCTGGGCCAGCGTTCGCACGTCAACAACCCCCTCCGGCCGCGGGCCTCCAGCGCCAACCTGCTGGTGCGGCGGGCGGCGTTCGAGCAGATCGGTGGATACACCGAGGGGATCTGGGCGGGCGAGGACACCGACCTCACCTGGCGACTGCAGGACGCCGGCTGGACACTCGAGTTCAACGAGCACGCCGTGGTCCGGCATGCCTACCGCCGCACGCTTCGCGAGCTCGGCAGGCAGTGGCGCGGCTACGCTGCGGGCGCCCGCTGGCTGTCCGAGCGCTACCCGGATTTCAAGCCCGACCCGGGCCTCAACCGCGGCGTCCGCATCCTCTTGAAACGCCTCGGGATCGGTTCCGGCGTCGAGTTCCGCGCCGACGGTCGCAGCTCCGAGTCCTCGGCCCATCTGTCTGGCTGGGAACGTCTGCAGTTCCTGCTCGTTCAGTGCTATCTGGGCGTCGAGGAGCAGATCGGCCTGCGCATGTCCAACGAGGTAAGGCCCCGGAACCGCTGATGCGCGTCGACCTGGTGGACCCGCCCGCCTACTCGCCGCCATATGACGACGCGCTCGCCTCGGCGCTCGCGCGCTTGGGAGCGTCGGTACGACTGCTGACCAGCCACTTTGCCTACGGCGAGCCGCCACGCCCAGACGGCTACGAGCGCGTCGAACGCTTCTACCGCCACGCCGTCGGGCCGGCCGGGTCGCCCGGACGCGCGGCCAGCAAGCGCGCCGAGCACCTGATCGACATGCTGCGTTACCGCGCCACCACGGCCGATGTCGTCCATTATCAGTGGCTGACGGTCCCGCGGCTCGACCTGCGCCTGCTGCCGCCGCGCCCGACGGTGCTGACGATCCACGACCCGCTGGTCCGCTCCCGCTGGCCCCACAGGCAGCCACTGCCGGCCGGCGCCTTCGCGCGCGTCGACGCGATCGTGGTGCACTCCGAGTACGCACGGACCCGAGTGCTCAGCGACCACGGCCTCGATCCTGATCGCGTCCACGTCATCCGCCACGGCGCGTTCAACAAGGGTGTCGCAGATGCGCCTATGGGATGCCTTCGCGACACCGATTTGCCCGAGGAGCTCGAGGACGACGGCTCGCCGGTGGTGCTCAGCTACGGCCTGATCCGCCCCTACAAGGGAACTGAGACGCTGCTTGAAGCCTGGCGCGGCATCGACGACGCCCAGCTCTGGGTTGTCGGTCGCCCGGTGATGGACATCTCCGGCCCGCTCGCCGCCGCGCCCGCTGGCGCGCGGCTCGTCCCGCGATTCGTCACACCGGAGCAGCAACACGCCCTGTTCAGGCGGGCGGACATCGTCGTGCTCCCGTACGAGCGCAGCCAGCGGTTCGGTTTCTCCGGGGTGCTCGCGACGGCGCTCGGTTACGGCAAGGCGATCGTGCTCAGTGACGTCGGCGGCTTGGGCGAGGTGGCGGCGCTGGACGCAGCCCGGCTCGTTCCCCCGGGTGACCCACAGGCCTTGCACGACACGCTGGCGGAGCTGATCGCCGACGCCGACCGCGTGACGGTCTGGCTCGGCCGCCGCGCGGGCAGGCGGCAGCGCGAGTTCTCCTGGGACGTGGCGGCGCGGGCCACGCTCGAGCTGTACGAGACAATCGCGGCGAGATGACCATCGTTGTAATCGTCTTCTGGGCGGCCGCCGGGCTGCTCGTCTACGCGCAGGTCGGTTACGCGCTGCTGCTGGCGCTGCTCGCCCGGTTCCACCGCACGCGGCCGGCTCCGACCGGCGCCGCGGAGCTGCCAAGCGTCACCGCGATCGTCGCCGCCTACAACGAGCAGGGTGTGATCGGCCAACGGATCGCGAACCTGCGTGCGCTCGATTACCCCACTGACAGACTCGCCGTGATCGTCGCCTCCGACGGCTCCACCGACGCCACCGCCACACGAGCGCGGGCGGCGGGCGCAGATCTTGTGCTCGAGCTGCCGCGCGGCGGCAAGATCCGCGCCCAGGACGCTGCCGTCCAGAACGCCGATGGCGAGCTGCTCGCCTTCTCCGACGCCAACGCCGAATGGGCCGGCGATGCGCTGCTGCGTCTGGTGGCGGCGTTCAGCGACCCGCACGTTGGCTACGCGTGCGGTGACGTGACCTTCCTGGATGCCGGCGGGAACAACCAGGAGGGGCTGTACTGGCGCTACGAGATGTGGATCCGGCGGATGGAGTCGGAGCTCAGCTCGGTCACCTCCGGCAACGGCGCGATCTACGCCACTCGACGCGAGACCTATCTCAATGTCGACCCGCTCGCCGGCCACGACCTCTCATTCCCGTTCAACATGGTCAAGCAGGGCTGGCGTGCCATCTACGTCGAGCGACGCCCACGCGACCGAGAAGATGGCACCCTCGATCGAGGGCGAGTTCGCCCGCAAGCGGCGCATGGCCCGCCGCACCTGGCCGACCGTGTTCGCGCAGCGGGCTGCTGTCGCCGCGCGGTTACGGCCCGCTCTACGCGCTGATGATCTTCTCCCACCGCATCCTCCGCTATCTGGTTCCGTTCCTGCACGTGTTGGCGCTGGCGGCCAACATCGTGTTGATCGGCCGTGGCTGGGTCTACCTCGTCGCCGCTCGCGCTGCAGCTGGGGTTGCTGGCCGGTGCCGTGCTGGCGCCGCTCGCGTCCGCCCGTCCGCTGCTGGTGGCTCGGTACTACGTGGTGACC
Source organism: uncultured Actinomycetota bacterium (assembly GCA_963790635.1). Classification (GTDB taxonomy): domain Bacteria; phylum Actinomycetota; class Thermoleophilia; order Solirubrobacterales; family Solirubrobacteraceae; genus Palsa-465. The sequence goes on from CAWBPJ010000007.1 coordinate 1,076,572, forward strand.
AACTGGGCGCTGGTGGCCGGCCTCTGGGACTGGCTTCGCGGTGACCGCTCGCCGGTCTGGGAGACGGTCGAGGGCACAAGGTGAGCCGACGGATCCTGGACCTGCTGATCGCGGTTCCGGCGGTGATCGTGACAGCACCGATCGTGGCGGTGTTGTGCGTCCTGATCCGTATGCGAGTCGCGCGGCGGCGCGCTCTACAGGCAGACGCGCGCAGGCCTGCGAGGCGCGCCGTTCGAGATCTTCAAGCTGCGCACGATGGTCGCGGGCGCCGAGCACATCGGCGCCGGGCTGGCCGTGCTCACGGCGACGACCGGATCACGCGGACAGGCGCCTTCCTGCGGCGTTACTCGCTCGACGAGCTGCCGAATCTCTGGAACGTGATCCGCGGCGAGATGTCGATCGTCGGGCCGCGTCCGACGTTGATGGGCCAGGTCGAGCAGTACACCGCTCACCAGCGTCGGCGATTGGCTGTGCCGCCCGGGATCACCGGCTGGGCGCAGGTCAACGGCCGCGCTTCGCTGCCGTGGTCCGAGCGGATCGAGCTCGACGTCTGGTACGTGGAGCACCGCACGCTGCGGCTGGATCTCACGCATCCTGGCGCTCACCGTTCGGATGGTCGTGGGCGGCCACGGTCTCTACCACGCCGATGAGAGCGGCGGTGTCGACATCGGCCGCGATGACAAAGCTGGGTAGGATCGCCGCGTGCAGGCGATCGAGCTGTTGATCTTCGGGGCCGGCGGCTTTGGGCGTGAGGTCGCGTCATGGGCCGGTCGCGCACGCTGGCTTGATCGCCCCTTCGAGGTCGCGGCATTCGTCGACGACAACGCGCCGGTCCAGGAGCTGAACGGTCGGCCCGTGCTGACGCTCGCAGGACGCGGTGGCGCGCCATCCGGGAGCGGCTGTGCTCGCGACCGTCGGTGATCCGAAGTTGCGCGAGCGCTTGATCGGCAAGGCGCTCGCAGGCCGGGCTGGTACCGACCCCGCCAGTGATCCACCCCAACGTCGAGTACGACCACGAGTACGTCGAGATCGGCGACGGCGTCGTGGTCTGCGCAGGCACGATCCTGACCGTCAACATCCTCGTCGAGGCGCACGCGCAGATCAACCTCGACTGCACCGTTGGGCACGACGCCGTGATCGGGGCCTATTCGACGCTGTCGCCGGGCGTGCACATCTCCGGCAACGTGACGCTCGAGCCGTACACGTTCATCGGCACGGGCGCTGTCACCGTCAATGGGGTTGCCGGGCACCCGCTCACGATCGGCTCCGGCGCCGTGATCGGCGCCGGTGCGGTGGTGACCAGGGACATCGCCGGCAGGTGTGACCGCGACCGGAGTGCCCGCGCGGGCGCGCGTGTGAGCTGGGAGGCTCAACGGTGGCAAGGCAGCTCAGACCACTGGACGGAAAGGTCGTCGCCATCACCGGCGGCGCCCGTGGGATCGGACGTGCCGCGGCCGCCGCATTCCTTGCGAACAGGGTCGCGGGTCGCGATCGGCGACCTCGACGCGGCATTCACACGCCAGGTCGCGACCGAGCTCGGTGATGGTGCGATCGGTCTGCAACTCGATGTGACGAGCCGTGAGAGCTTCGCCGGCTTTCTCGACGAGGTCGAGCGTCGGCTGGGGCAGCTCGACGTGCTGGTCAACAACGCCGGGATTCAGCCGGTCGGCGAGTTTGCCGGCGAGCGCGACGCCGTCACCGAGCGGACCCTCGAGGTCAACCTCGGCGGCATTGCGCTCGGTTGCAAGCTGGCGCTCGAACGCCTGCTCCCGCGCGACACCGGCCACATCGTCAACATCGCCTCCGGCCTTGGCCGAACGCCGGTGGCGGGTGGCGCCAGCTATTGCGCCAGCAAGTACGGGGTTGTCGGCTTGACGGAGGCGCTGCGGGCCGAGCTTGCAGCAACACGGGTCGAACTGCACCTCGTGCTGCCCGGGCTGGTTGACACAGAGATGTCAGCCGGCCTGCAAGCGGCATGCGGGGATGCCCAGATGCTTTCCCCGGACGACGTTGGCTTGGCGATCGTGCAGGCGGTGCAGTCCGGGCGGGCCGAGAACTATGTCCCACGGTCGCTGGGAACCCTGGTGGCGGCGAGGCGCATGGTGCCTCGGCGGCTGGTGGCACTGGGCGAGCGGCTGTTGCGCAGCGACAGCCTGATGACTGACGTCGACGAGCCTGAGCGCGCCGCCTACCAGGCGCGGATCGCGCCCGCCGGCCGACGCTCGTCAGACCCGGCGGCGAGCGTCGCCAGCGCCGCGGCTGTGGTCGCCGACGCGGTGCGTGCGGACGGTGGCGAGGGCGAAGCGTTCGATTCGGTGAGTCGGGCGAGTCCAGCGTGATCGGCTATTCTGCGCAAGCGCGCAGCGCTGATCGGTTATCCTCGCACGCATCTAGTGGGGCGAGCAGTCCGTACGCCGGAGACTCAATCGACTCCAAGGTATTAGGAGCACCCGAATGCGAATCTCGTTCGGAGACCGCCACGCTGGCGCGTGACTCACAGCGGGTGCCCTCGCCGGCCGGCGGGTTCTGGTGACCGGCGGATCGGGCTTCATCGGCCGCCATGCCGTTGCCACTCTGTCGGCCGCCGGAGCGCACGTGCGCGTCGTGGACCTTCAGGCGCATCCGGATCCCGACGTCGAGATCGTGCGTGGTGACATCGCCGACCCCGAGGTGATCGAGGCTGCCTTTGAGGGCGACTTCGACGGGGTCGTGCATCTTGCCGCCGTCACCTCTGTGCTGCGCTCGGTACAGCGGCCGGAGCTGACCTATCAGACCAATGTCGCCGGTACTCACCGAGTGCTGGAGGGAGCCCGCGCGGCCGGGGTCAGGGCACTGGTGTTCGCATCCACCAACGCGGTGACCGGACCGATGCTCGACCCGGCGATCACGGAGCGCTCGCAAGCCTACGGCCGCTGACGCCCTACGGCGCCACGAAGGCGGCCGGGGAGATGATGATGTCCGCCTACACCGCCGCCTATGGGATCCGGTGCACCGCCCTGCGGCTCACCAACGTCTATGGGCCCGGGATGCAGGCGAAGGACAGCATCGTCGCGCGACTGATGCGCGCGATCCGCCTGGGCCACGTTTTCGAGGTCTACGGCGACGGTCTTCAGGTGCGTGATTATGTCCACGTCGCGGACGTCGTCAGCGCGATGCTGATCGCGCTCACCAATGCCAACTGGTCGGGCCCGATCGTGATCGGCGCCGGGCCGGTCGCTGTCGGTGCTCGCGGTGATCGACGAGGTCCGCCGGGTCAGCGGTGCTACGCTTGAGGTCAGCCACGGGCCGGCGCGGCCGGGCGAGATGCCGGCGGTGATCGTCGACCCGAGTCGGGCTCACGCGCGCGGGCTGGTCGCCGCAGTTCGACTTCACCACCGGCGTCACCGGCGTCTGGGATGAGTGGAAGGACCTGGAGATCGAGGACGCGCTCGCCTTCCACGGCGCGGCAGCGCCGCTGGCCGCCGCCGCGCAAGCGCAGCGGCTCGCTGCAGGGCCGGCGCAAGAGCGCGGCCGCGTCGCGGCCGTCGACCCGCTCGTAAGCGCGCCGCCGCCCGTCGTCGCGCCTGACCACTGACGCATCCAGCCGGGTCCGTATGGTGGACCAGGTGAAGCTCCGGTCCGCCAGTCAGCCGGTTGTGCTCGATGACGATCTCGTGATCGCCGGCGACAACCTGCCGGTGCTGTCGGCGCTGCCGGCCGCGACCTTCGACCTCATCTATATGGATCCGCCGTTCAACACCGGGCGCGCTCAGACGACGCTCATCGCTGGCGGTGACCCGCGTCGACGACGTCGACGCGCCGGCGGACAGGACCGGCTTCGGCGGGCGCCGCTATGCCAGCAGGCTGCTGCAGAGCCTCAGCTACGACGACGCGTTCGTCGACTACCTCGACTTCCTCGAGCCGCGTCTGCGTCGCTGCGCGCGAATTGCTCGCGCCCGCACGGGACCCTGTACTTCCACATCGATTACCGCGAGGCGCACTACTGCAAGCTGCTGCTCGACGAGATCTTCGGCCGTGATGCGTTTCTCAACGAGTTGATCTGGGCCTACGACTACGGCGCCAAGCCGCGACGCCGCTGGCCCGCCAAGCACGACACGATCCTCGTCTACGTGCGTGAGCCGGGCGCACATCACTTCGATGCCGACGCGGTCGAGCGCGAGCCCTACATGGCGCCCGGGCTGGTCAGCGCCGAGAAGGCCGCGCGCGGCAAGCGCCCCACCGACGTCTGGTTCCACACGATCGTGCCGACCAACGGCCGCGAGAAGACCGGCTATCCGACGCAGAAGCCGGAGGGCGTCCTGCGAAGGATCGTCGCGGCATCGTCGACGGCCGGGTGGATGGTGCCTGGATCCATTCGCGGGCTCGGGCACGCTCGGTGCCGTCTGGCAAAGCTCGGCCGCCGCTTCGTGCTGGTCGACTCGAACCCGACCGCGATCGACGTCATGCGCGAGCGGCTGGTTGCCCTGACGCCCGCGTCAGTGGCGCCCGTAGCGGCCGATCAGCGGCTCGATTCGGTCGCGTAGCTCGTCGCTCGTGAAGCCGGGGATCTCGAAGCTGGCATCGCCGTGCGGGGTTCGGACGACGAGGCGGGCGTGAGCCTGCTGGCGCCGTCGCCGCGAGCGAGTCGTTGGGACCTCCAAGCCGTCGATCTCCTCCCACACGAGCCGGCCGATGATCTCTCCGTCGCTCTGCAGGATGTCAAGGCCCGGGCCGGCCAGACGCAGGTCCAGGCCCTCGGTCCGGGTCGGTAGGTTGGCGACGCCACCAAGGTGGACCGCGTTCACGCGCAATTCATCCAGCTGTGGCTGCGCCGGCGGCTCAGCCTCGCCCGGATCGAACGGCTCGGGGGCAAGCGCAGGCGGCGCCTGCTCCTGGGTGAAGCCGCTGTCGGCGGGCGCCTGCTCTTGGGTGAAGCCGCTGTCGGCGGGCGCCTGCTCCTGGGTGAGGCCGCCGTCCGGGATCTCGTAGAGCTGTGTCTCCATCTCGATCGGATCCGGCTCAGGCAGCAACTCGAACACGACATCATCTGCCTCGACTGACTCGAGCTCATCGCTCGGCGGCCCTGGCTCGGTGACCTGCGCCGGCTCGGGCGGCTCGGGCTCGGCTCGGGCATCGGCGTTGGTGCGGGCGGAGCCGGTGTCGGCTCGGGCTCGGCCACCAGAGCGGGAGCGCCAGCGGGCGCACCCGCGGGCATCGAACCGTTGTCGGCCGGGGGCGGCACCGGATTGACCGGCAGCTCGGCGAGACTGTCTTCGTAGGAGGGCGCGCCAACCAGGCTCTGGGCCCGGGCCACGGCCGGGTGTGACATCGCCGCCGCGACGCTGATCCCGAGTCGATCGGATGCGACGTCGGCGAGTGCGCGGCGCCACTGCAGGCCGTCGGCTTGATCGGCCGCCTGCTGCACCAGCGAATCGATGCGATCGCCGTCGATCGACACCACATCCGCGTGAGCTGCTGCGGCGTTGACGTACGCGCCGCGCAGCCGCATGACCAGCGCGTCACGTCCGCCTGCGGCGATCTGCTGTGCCTGTGCCTCAACCTCGAGCTCGGTGTCGGTCATACCCGTGCCTCCTCCAGAAACGCCTTGACATCCTCCAGGAACTCGCCGGCATGGTGACCGTAAACGATCCGATGGTCCACCGACAGACATAACTGCATGGTGTGTCCGGGTACGACCTCACCGTCGCGCAACACCGGCACGTCGCGGACGGGACCGAAGGCCAGTGCGCCGGCCTGCGGCGCCAGCACCGTCGGGGACACGGCGACGATGTCATACGCGCTTCCATCGAACACCGTGAAGGTGGCTCCGGTCAGTTCACCGGGCCGCAGCTCGTCCTCGCGCGCTCGCTCGTAGTAGTCGGAGAGCTCGGCGCCGATCTCGCTGACGGACTTCCCGTCCGCGTCGAAGACCGTGGGCGTCACGTATACGTCCTGCTCGATGATCGTCACGCCCGCATTGATACGTGAGTACAGCTCGTAACGGCCATCGCGATAGGCGCCGTTGACGCGCGGGACCGCGCGCAGCGCTCGGGCGGCGGCGGCGATCACGAACGCTGCGACCCCGCAGCCGATCTCGTCCTCGCGTTCGAGCAGGCGCGTGACACCGGCGATCGCGCTGAACTCCATGTGGGGAACCGTCGCGCGGCTCTCCGCGCTGCGCCGTGCAACGGCGCGCTCTGCGCGGCTCGGTTCGATCGTCGTCACGTCTCCCTTGAGGCCCGGCTCGGAGACCGGCGTCGCGGCGTCGCTCATCGGGCCCCACGATAACCGGAAACGCCCAGCATTTCCCAGTCGTGTGCTCACGGGGGGCCGGATCGGCCGGGTCAGCCGTGTATCAGCCAGCCGTCGGCGGCGCGTGCGGCTTCCATCACAGCCTCGGAGAGGGTGGGGTGGCCGTGGATCGTGCGGGCGATCTCTGGGTAGCCGCCCTCCAAGAGTTTCGCGTTGACGAGCTCCTGGATCAGTTCGGTTGCTTTGGCGCCGATGATGTGGCCGCCGAGCAGCTCCCCGAACTGTTTCTCACCGACGATCTTGACCAGGCCCTGGCGGTCTCCGTACACGGTTCCGGCGCCGACGGCGCCGTACTGCACCTTGCCGACCGTGACGTCATACCCCTGCGCGCGGGCCTGCTCCTCAGTCAAGCCGAAGCTGGCGACGTTGGGGCTGCAGAACGTCGCGCGCGGAATGTCGATGTAGCTGATCGGATGCGTTGTCAGCCCGGCGGCGTGCTCGACCGCGATCACGCCCTCATCCGATGCCTTGTGCGCCAGCGCCGGTCCGGGCACCAGATCACCGATCGCGTAGACCCCCGCCGCGGTCGTGCGCATCGTCCCGTCAACCTGGATCAGTCCGTGCTCGTCGAGCTGCACCCCGGCGGTCTCGAGCCCGAGACCGCCGATGTCCGGCCCGCGGCCGGCCGCGATCACCACGAACTCAGCCTCACCGGACTGCTCACCGTGCTTGAACGTGACGCTGCTCTCACCACTGACGACATCGGTCACGAGCGTGCCGGTGTGCACATCGATCCCCTGCTTCTTGAAACCACGCTCAGCGAGCTTTGAGATATCGGCATCCTCAGCCGGCAGCACCCGGTCAAGCGCCTCAAACAGCTGTACCTCAACACCAAGGCGCACATACGCTGAGGCGATCTCAGAACCGGACGCTCCCGAGCCGATCACCGCCAAGCTCTTCGGCAACTCGGGCAGCGCCCACGCCTCCTCGGTGCCGATCACACGCCCACCAAACTCCGTGCCCGGGATCGCCCGCTTCACTGACCCCGTCGCCAGCACGATGAACCTCGCCTGAAAGCGCGTGCCATCAACGCTCACGCCACCATCACCGGTCAGCGTCCCGACCCCCTCGATCAACTCGACCTCGTTCTTCTTGAACAGGCCCGAGACGCCACCGGTGAGCGTCTGCACGACCCTGTCGCGGCGCTCCATCACCGCCCCGAAGTCAACACTCGGATCATTGACGCTGATCCCGAACTCGCCGGCGTCACGAATCTCGCCCAGCACATCAGCAACCCGCAACACCGCCTTCGCCGGGATACACGCATAGTTCAGGCAACGACCGCCGACCCTGTCGCACTCGACAACGGCGGTCTTGAAACCAAGCTGCGCGGCCCTGATGGCGGAGACGTAGCCGCCAGGCCCCGAGCCAACCACGATGACGTCATAAGCAGATTCAGGCACGTATCTGAGGCTAGTGGGTATTTGCTGCGGGTGCCTGTATGCGCCCGAGCACGCGCACGAGCTTCCAGAACAGGTATCCGCCCCCTCCGATGAACAGCAGCGGCACCAGCACCCCGAGTGCGTTGGTGGCCTCGACCAGGAACAGCGAGAACATCACAACGATCACCGCCAGCAGCGCCATGAACAGCAGCACGGCGGCGCCCGAGCGCTGCCACATGCCGACGGCAAGCCCCAGCATGATCACGACGAATGGGACCAGCTCGGCGGTCGAGAGGTTGTCGCCACTCAGCTTTGCGCCGGCCGCGAATGCGACCAGGTTGATCAGCGCCGCGAGTGTCGTGACCGCGACGGCCGCTCGCAGCGGCCAGGGTCGTTCGCCGGGAGCAAGAGGCGTCAGGCGCGCGCGCGCAGCGGCGTTCTGCGCCTCAGTCCGGGAACGGTAGCGCTCGAGAAAGTCGGCAGGGGCAACGATCTCCGCGCGCAGCACGGCCGCAGCGCGTTCAGGGTCGCTGGCCTCTGTGATCGCTCGCACGACCGCGACCCGCTGCGCACCGGCAGCGGCGATCGCGCCGGTGTTGTGCGGCTCGATCCCGCCGACCGCGAAGAATGGGAGCTTGGAGTTGCGCGATGCGTAGGCGACGATCGCCAGCCCGGCGGCCGGCGAGTGGGCGCGGGTCGGGGTTGCATGAACCGGGCCGACGCTGATGTAGTCGACCGGCAGGCGCTGAGCGGCGTCGACCTCGTCAGGCGTATGAGCGGATGTGCCGAGCAACCTGTCCGGACCGATCGTCGTGCGTGCCTGGAAGACGTCGATCCCGCGTTTGTCGATGTGCAGGCCGTCGGCGCCAGCCGTTGCCACGAGCTCAGGCCTGTTGTTGAGCATCAGCGGCACACCGTGGCGCTCGCACACCGGGCGCACGCGCTCTGCCAGGCTCAGGATCTCCTCATCGCTGTGGCCACCCTCCATCAGCTCGACGATGTCGACGCCGCCGGTCAGCGCGGCGTCGAGCCTGGCCTCTGAGATGTCGTCACAGATCAGGTAGAGGCGTGCATCCTCGAGCCGTCCCCGGGGGTTCTCGATCATGGCGCCGAGTCTGTCAGGAGCGGCGGTTCGGCGGCTTCGTGCGCGCCGCCTCGCCGCCGGTGAGGGCCGGCCTCGCAATAGCTACGATCGCAGTCGTGAGCAAGCCTGACCTCGAGCCCCGCGAGGGGACGCTCGACGAGCTCTTCGACGCCTGGGAGGCCGCCTGGTCGGGCAAGGACCCGCACGCCTTCAAGGATGTCTGCAGCCCGAAGATTCACTACGAGGATCCGCTCACAGCCGAACCGCTCGAGGGCGTGATGGCTCTGGCCGACCACGCGGACAGGCTGTGGACTGCCTTCCCGGACGCGCGCCTGGAGACGCTCGGCCCGCGCCTGCGCGACGGCTCGATGGCGGCGGCGCCATGCAAGTTGCTCGCGACGCACCGCGAGCCCCTGGGCGGGCTGCCTGCGACCAACAAGTTCATCGTCGTTCCGGTGGTCTTCTACTGCGAGCTGGAACGCGGTTTGCTGCTGCGGGTCCGCGCCTTCTTCGATCTGTACGACGCCGCGGTGCAGCTCGGTGTGCTGCCGGGACGGGGCTCGCTCGGAGAGAAGGCGCTGATGATGTTGCGAGGGTTCGGGCTACGAGCGGGGCGTTGAGGGCCGGGCATCGCACGAAGCTCGTCAGCAGGAGCGTGACCGGTAGGCTCAGCGTCTGCTGAGCCATGCAGGTCGCGATCCTTCTCTTCGACAAGATCACCGCACTCGACGCGGTCGGGCCGTATGAGGTGCTCTCGCGCCTGCCGGGTGCCGAGGTGTGTTTCGTCGCCGGCGAGCCTGGCCCCAAGCGCACCGAGAACGGGATGCTCGCGCTGGTTGCGGATCGGTCGCTGGCGGAGGTGTCCTCGCCTGACGTGGTCGTCGTGCCTGGTGGTCTCGGCACCCGCACGCTGGCGCAGGACACGCCGACGCTCGACTGGATCCGTCAGGCGCACTCACGGTCGATCTGGACGACCTCGGTCTGCACGGGTTCGCTGCTGCTGGCGGCGGCTGGTCTGCTCGACGGGCTGCGGGCCACGACCCACTGGCTCCAGTACGACCTGCTGCGTCAGTACGGCGCCGTGCCCGTCGAGGAACGCGTCGTCCGTCAGGGCAAGATCATCACCGCCGCCGGTGTGTCGGCGGGGATCGACATGGCGCTGATGCTCGCCGCGGAGATCGCCGGCGCCGAGTGGGCGCACGGGATTCAGCTGGGCATCGAATACGACCCAGAGCCACCCTTCGTCGGCGGTTCGCCGCGCACGGCACCGCCGGAGATCGTGGAGTTTGTCCGTGCGCAGGCGGATCGGCTCGCTTAGGACCAATGCACCTGTGAGGGCGGCAGAGAAGCTCGAGAGTTGCCACCACCCAACACGTAAACTGCGCAACTTGCGACCGACCGACTGCCTCACAGGCCAAGAGCTCAGCCCCGAGCAGCTCTCGGATCTGATCGACAGGGCCGGCTGGATGAAGGCCAACCCACTTGGCTCCGACGTCCTGCGCCGGCGGACGGTCGCTCTGATCTTCCAGCGCCACTCGACCCGCACGCGCGTCACCTTCGAGACGGGCATCGTCGAGCTGGGCGGCCACCCGATGATCCTCAGGACAGAGGACACGCAGCTTGCTCGCGGCGAGTCGATCCGGGACACCGCCTATGTGCTGTCGAGGAATGTGGCGGCGATCGGGATTCGCACCGGGCCCGACGAGCTCGTCGGGGAGCTTGCGCAACACGCGACCGTTCCGGTCGATCAACATGCTCACGGCGGGCCACCATCCCTGCCAGGCCTTCGCCGATCTGCTGACGCTCAAAGAGTCGTTCGGCCACCTCGACGGACTCAAGCTCGCCTATGTCGGCGATGGCAACAACGTCGCCCGCTCGCTCGCGATCATCGGCGCGCGCGCCGGTGTGACCGTCAGCATCGCCGCTCCGGACGGCTACCAGCTGGAGCAGGTTGCCGGCGCCCAGCTCACGCATGATCCCCACGAGGCTGTGCGGGATGCCAACGCGGTCTACACCGACGTCTGGGTCAGCATGAACGACGACCCTGAGACGGCCCGGGCCCGGATCGAGGCCCTGCGCCCGTATCAGCTGAACGACGAGCTGCTCGCGGCCGCGGCGCCGGGCGCGATCGCCCTGCACTGCCTCCCGGCCCATCCCGGCGACGAGATCACCGAGTCGGTCCTCTACGGCGAGCGGCAGCGCATCTGGGACCAGGCCGAGAATCGCCGCCACGCACAGAAGGCGCTCCTGGAGCTGCTCTGCGGTTAGTGCGGCACCAGCTGCCTGTTCGTTGGCCCGCTGGCCACGAACAGGGCGACTACGCTAGACAGCTGTGACCGAGGTCCCCGTGACACCCATCCGTCCACGCCGCGGTGACGAGTTCACGCTGACCGTCGACACGCTCGCGTTCGGCGGTGCCGGAGTGGCCCGCCTCGACGGCTACGTCGTCTTCGTGCAGGGCGGTATCCCGGGCGACACGGTGCGGGTGCGGGTCGGCAAGTCCAAGCGCGCCTATGCGGAGGCTCGCGCACTCGAGGTGCTCACGCCCAGTCCCGACCGGATCGAGCCGCTGGCTCGAGCATCCCGGCGCGCCCTGGCAGGTGATTCCCTACGCGAAGCAGCTCGAGATCAAGGCCGAGCAGGTCGACGACTCGCTGAGGCGCATCGGCAAGCTCGATGGCTACGAGTTCGAGCCGATCATCCCCGCCATCGAAGAGTGGCGTTATCGCAACAAGCTCGAGTACTCGTTCGGCTCCGACGAGGATGGCCGCCTGATCTGCGGCTTCCATGCCCCGGGACGCTGGGAGGACATCGTTGAGGTGACCGATTGCCTACTCGCCTCCGAGAAGGGCAACCGGGCCCGCGAGGAGGTCGTCGCCTGGTGTCGCGCTCAGGGCCTCGAGCCATACGATCGGCGCACGAACGAGGGCTTCCTGCGCAACCTCGTCGTCCGTGAGGGCCGGCGCACAGGCGAGATCCAGGTGCGGCTCGTGACCGCGGCGCGGGAAGCAGTCGATTTGACGGTGACGGCGCTCGCCGAGGCCGTCCCAATCGCCGACGGTCTGCTCTGGACCAGACTGGATAGCGTCGCCGAGACCACGGCCGGCGGCGAGACCGAGCTGCTGTCCGGCGTCGAGCGGCTCGAGGAGCAGCTCGGCGGGCTCTCGATCAGCATCTCCGGCGAGGCCTTCTTCCAGACCAACACCGAGATGGCGGAGCGTCTGTACGAGCTTGCGATCGAGTACGCGGAGCTCAGGGGTTACGAGCGGCTGTTCGACCTCTACTGCGGCATCGGCACGATCGGTCTGCTGATGGCTCCGCGTGTGGCCGAGCTCTGGGGGCTCGAGATCGTCGAGGACGCGATCTCAGACGCGATCGCGAATGCGCGCCGCAATGAGATCGACAACGCTCACTTCTTCGCCGGTGACGTCCGCCTGGCGCTTGGCAGTCTCGTCGAGCAGGCAGGCCGCCCGGATGTGCTGGTCGTCGACCCGCCGCGCGCGGGCCTCTCGCAGAAGGTCGTGCGCCGCATCATCGAGGCCGCCCCGAAGCGGATCGTCTACGTGTCCTGCAACCCCACGACGCTCGCGCCCAACGCCGCACAGCTCGTCGAGGCCGGCTACGAACTGACCAGGGTTCGCCCGGTCGACATGTTCCCGCAGACGCCCCACATCGAGTGCGTCGCCCAACTCGAGCGGCGCAGCGGGTAACCACCGGAGTCTGCAGCGATGCGCGCGGTCGTCATCAGCGACAACGAGATCCTTGTCGAGCAACGGCCCGACCCTGAGGCCGGCACCGGTGAGGTGCTGGTCAGAGTCCATGCCGCCGGTCTCAACGGGGCGGACATCCTCCAGAGCCAGGGCCGCTACCCGCCACCGCCCGGTGTGCCCGTGGACATGCCCGGTATGGAGTTCGCCGGCGAGGTGATCGCCAACGGTTCGGGCGCGACGCGGTTCCCGGTCGGTGAGCGGGTCATGGGACTGATCGCCGGCGCGGGTCAGGCGGAGCTCGCGGTGGTGCACGAGCGCATGCTGATGCCGGTGCCCGAGCAGCTCGGCTGGGCTGAGGCGGGCGGCCTGCCGGAGGTCTTCACCACAGCTCACGACGCGCTGTTCACCCAGGCCCAGCTCAAGCCCGGCGAACGGCTGCTCGTCCATGGTGCCGCGGGTGGTGTCGGTACGGCGGCCGTGCAATTGGGCCGCACTGCGGGCTCCCGTGTGAGCGCCACCGTGCGCAACGTGGACTTGCGTGAGGGTGTCGCGGCGCTGGGCGCAGCTGTGCTCGACCCCAACGACTTCGTCGATGAGGGGCCTTACGACGTGATCCTCGAACTTGTCGGCGCGCCGAACATGCCCGACAACCTGCGGGCGCTTCGCACCGGCGGACGCATCGCGGTGATCGGCACCGGTGCCGGCGCGAGCGTCGAGCTCAACCTCGGGTTGCTGATGGCGCGCCGCGCCCGCATCCACGGCTCCACCCTGCGCGCACGCGCACTGGAGGACAAGGCACTCACAGCCCGCGCAGTCGAGCACGAGGTACTGCCACTGTTCGGGGTCGGCGCGCTGCGCGTGCCGCTGGCAGAGACCTACCAGCTGACAGACGCCGCCGCGTGCCTACGAGCGCTTTGCTGCCGGCGGCAAGTTCGGCAAGATCGTGCTGACCGTCGACTGAGGTTCAGAAGGCGTCCACCGCGGTACGGCCGCCCTCGCGCACCAGCGTCTCGAGCTCGAGCCTGCCATTGCCGACCAACGGCAATCCGTGGGCGAGCATCAGGTGCTGGAACTCGAGCTCCGCGAGAAGCCGCTCGAACGCGGACAGCAGCCCGCGCTTGGTCTCCGGCGGATCGTCCATCAGCGCGTCGGGCACCCAGCCGATCCTGGCTGTCGGGATCGGTCATCGACCTGACGATCGTGTCGGCCAGCCACAGCGCGCCGGAGTCCTTCAGCCAGAGGCCGCCGTCGTCCGGTGAGAGTGCGCCGACGGCAACCGCGAGCAGGCCGCCCGGCAGCATCTCTCCGGGCTCGTAGCCGACGACCGGCCGGTCGTCTCCGAACGCCTGCAGCGCGCTGGCCGGCGCGTGCACATCGCATCCGAACCGTTCGCTGATCGTGCCGCCATCGCGGTAGTGGTGACGATTGGCGAGCACGACCGCCGTGGGCTGCGTCGGTCGGGACTCGAACCATTCGATGCCCGTCTCGGGCGGCAGCAGCGGGTCGATTGCCACACCGGACTCGTCCAGCCAATACGACGACACCGGCACGCCGCCGATGCCAGGGTTCGGCGTCGCCCAGTGCCAGACGCCAGGGATGATCTCGTTCATGCCGGGACTGTGCTCCTCCCGGCGCGCTGCGTCAACGGCTGCCCGTGGACCGGCGAAACGGCGACGAGCTCAGCAGCGATGTCAGGACGGGCATCTGCGACATGCCGGTACCCCAGTTCTGGCCGATGGCCATCAATATGGCGGCAGGTCCGACCACCACTGCCCAACACTTTGAACGCCGACCAGAACGCGCGCTTCGCCGTCTCCTCATCGAGTGACTCGTCGATGTTTGGCACGTAGAGCGCTTCACAGGACGGTGTGAGGCGCTGCACCGCCCCCGGCTCCCCGACCAGTTCGCGCCGCAACGGCAGGTCCAGGTCGTTGACCACGCTCAGCGCCTCGCGACCCATCACGACCAGCATCTTGGGGGCGACGATCGTCAACTCGTCCGCCAGGCGCGCCACACAACCCGGGTCGGCCATCACCGGGTCGAGTACCGGGCACTTCACACAGAGCGTCCCGTACACGGCCAGCGGATCGATGCTCAGACGCTTCAGTGACTTCATCAGCGCGTTGCCGGTGCGGCCGTAGAAGGCGACGCCCTCCTCGACCTCTGATGGCCGGGCCGAGTACTTGACCATGAAGATGTCAGCCTGGGGGTGCCCGGAGCCGAGCACCGGCATCAGCTGTCCGCGTGGGCAGTGCTCGCAAGCCTGCAGTTCGCGTGAGAGGTTGTTCAGCTCTCTGATCGCCCGCTCGAGATACTTCTCGCGGATCTCGTCGTCTGTGGCGGGCACGTCTCCCGAATTGGACGGAAACGCCGCTTGTCCTTGCGACTGCATCAGGACTTGCGCGACATGCACCGTTACTTGCGAGCCGCGCGGCGCACTCGGCGCTCGCGTCGGGCCTCGCGCGCACCCGACGGCAGCGCCTTTGTCTGCAGGAACTTGAGCGCCTGGACGTAGAACAGGCTGGCAGGGTTGCGGGTGATGTCAGCCGTACGCAGCGACTCCAGGAACTGCTCGGGACCATCGAAGTCGTGCATTCGGATCCGGACCGATCCGAGTCCCTGGGGAACGTGCGCGTCCGATCCCGCGCCGGCGATCATCCGGTATTTGGCGGCGAACCGCACCGCCTCCTCGTTGAACTCCGCGATCGCAACACGTGGGTTGAAGATCTCGATCAGGTCGATGTCGTCGAGTACGTCGATCAGGTGTCTGTAATCGGGCACCGAGTGCATCCGGTCGAACGGATGCGGAACGTAGACGAGTCCGCCCTGGCGTTTGATCTCCGCGATCGTCTCCTGCAAGCGTCATCCCGCGCCGGATCTTCTCCTTGATGAAGAGGCCGATCACCTCTCCCTGCGAGCCGGTCATGACCTCCTCGCCGACGATGACCTTGACGCCCTTCGCCTTCTCCGCCGCCTCCAGCGCCCCGGAGATCTCGTTGTGCTCGGTGACTGCGATCGCGCCCAGGCCCTTCGCACGCGCCTGCGCCAGCAACACCTCGACCGGCGTCGCGCAGTCGTATGAGTGATCGGTGTGCATGTGCAGGTCGACGTCGATCAACGGACGATCCGCGACCATCCGCGCGGCGGCGCGGTTGCGGGGGCGGCGGTCGTGGCGCCGCGCGACCAGCTGCCCGTAGATCTGCTCGAGCTGATCGGCGGCGTGCCGGAAGCTGAGCCGCTCATCCGTGCCCGCGGCCTCTTCGCGCAGCCGCGCCCGCAGCTCAGGCTCGCGCGCGAGCCGGTCGAGGCCTGCGGCCAGCGTCTGGGCATCGCCGGGGGCGTACTGCAGGCCTCGACGGCCATCGCCCAGCAACTCCGCGTAAACAGGGATGCTGCTGGCGACCGGCGTGACTCCGCTCACCAGTGCTCGCAGGAGCACGTCCGGCGTCGGCCGCACGCCATCGGACCCGAGCACCGCGACGTCGGTGCCGGCGAGCACCGTGTCGATGTCGCACCCTGGGCCCGACGAATCGGACGCGCTCGGCCAGCCTCTGGCTGAGGGTCGCCGGCGCCGCCAGCGAGCGCGAGGACCACACGGTGGCTTCCCAATCGATGTCGGCCGGCAGCAGCCGCAACGCCCGCAGGAATGTCCGCAGCGCGGCGCGTTCCTCCTCTGCCACGAGTGCGATCCGCAGTGTTTCCCCGGTGTCGCGGTTTGCCATTCGCGACACCGGCTCGGCCGCGGGCGGCACGAGTCGGTAGTCCGCCGGAAAGAAGCGCTCCATCAGCATGCGGGTTGCCTGGTATGAGACGACGCGCGCATCCAGGCGGCTGAACACCAGTTGCGAGAGTTGCCTCCCGATCTGCGTCGAGAGCACGCGCTCGGTGGGGTTGTGGAAGGTCGCGACACTCAGCGCCCTTGCCGTTCTCAAAGCCACGCTCGAGGCGCTGGGCGCGAACGGCTCATGCACGTGCACGACATCCAGCGGCAGCATCGTCAGCGCTTCCTCGATTGTTCGGGCGACATCGACGGGAAGCGACGCCGCGCGGCGGCGGGTTGGCGAGAACGGCAGCACCTCGCCCACGCCCAGCACCACCGGCCCGCCACCTGCCCTCGCGAGCAGCGCTTCAGGATCTCCACGCAGTTCGCGGCGGCTCTGATGCACCAGTTCGGCTGAATGCGACGGCGCGATCACGAGCACACGGTGCCCGCGCCGATGCAGCTCCTCTGAGAGCCGCGCCACGTAATCGCCGACCTCTGTCGTGGTCTCCCAGGCGAACGGGCTGACCTGCGCGATCGCGAGCCGCTCTTCAGGCACGTGGGGCAGTCTACGCGGGCTGAGGGGCCCGTCCGGTTTGAGACCGGCTCTCAGTGCAGCGTGAACGTGCCGCTGGCGCGCTCGACCGGCTTGTGTCGACCGGGCGCGAAGCTGGTCTGCACCGACACGCGGACATGGCCGGCGTCGGCCAGCAATCGGGTCCCGGCACTGGTCAGGCGCAGTTTCAGCGTGTACTGCCCGGCGGCCTTCACGTGCAGCCTTCCGCTGCCGATCAGGACGCGCCCGCGGTCGCCGGATGCGTGCCAGCTGACGGTCGCGGTCCCTGCTTCCGCCGCGCCGTAGTCGAACGTGTAGCCGTGGTCCTTCTGCACGGTTTTCAGCGAGGCGGCCTTTCCGTATGGGATCAGGAGCGCCGAGAGTGAGAGCCTGACCTCGGTCGGACTCACGCGCGGCAACGTGATCTCCTGGGCCTTGCCCCAGGTGTTGCCCGACTCGCCAAGCGTGTAGCCGAAGACGTTGCCGTGTGAGTCGTTGTAGGTGCCGATGACCGTGCAGTCGCCGGCCGCCGTGCAGGCCGACTGGTCGGCCGCGGCGTACTCGATGTTGCCGGCGTTGTGGGGCAGGGGCGACTCGACCGCGGTCTGCCAGATGCCGTTCACCTCGGACACCAACAGGCCCCGCGAGTTGTACCCCGCGTCCGTATAGACACCGGTGGCCAGGCAGTTGCCGGCTGAGGGACAGGACACCCAGTCGAGCCCGGCGGATTGTTTCTCGAGCCCACTGACCGCGTTGGCCGGGAGCTGCACCTCCGACCCCGGCTGCCAGGTGCCATTCTGCTGGCCGACGATCAGGCCCTGGCCGTTCTCGTCGTTGTCGAAGTACCAGCCGACCGCGACGCATGTGCCGGTCTGAGGACACGACACGGAGGCCAGCACCACCGTCTGATCGCCGACGGTGCTGGCCGGTGCGGCGTTGGCCGGCAGCGAGACACCGCTGCCGTGCTGCCAGGCGCCGCCCGATTCGCTGAACAACAGCCCGAGTGAGTTCTGCAGAGGGTTCACATAGGTCCCGACTGCCGCGCAGATGTTCGCCTCGGCGCACGACACGGCTGACGGCATGACATTCGGGTCGTTGCGCGCATCGCCGGGTGCCGCGGGTGCGGGCGAGACGCTCCAGCTGCTGCCGCTGCCGCTGACCATCAGTCCCTGCTGGTGGCCAAAGTCGTCGATGTAGTAGCCGGATGCCGTACAGGCCCCGTCGGACTGGCAGGCGACGTCCAGCAGCACGGCGTTCTGACCGGCCACGGGGGCGTCGTGCGGCAGCGGAGCCTCGATCGCACGACCCCAATGGCCGTCGTGCTCACTGACGATCATGGCCTCCCAGACCTCGGAGTTCGATTCGTAGTTGCCGACGGCGACACAGTTCCCCACGGAACTGCACTTCACTGCAGCCAGTCCGACATCGTCAACGACGCCGGATTTGGGTTTGCGTGCGTGTACGGCATTTCCCGGAAGCCGCGCGTTGACACCGCGCCCCCAGCGACCGTGACGCTCAGTGAAGAGCACACCGTGGTCAGTGCCGCCGGCGTCCGTGTAGCGGCCGATTGCGACGCAGTCGCCCGCGGCCGGGCACGAGATATCGACGAGCGCGCCGCCGTTCGAGTCCTTGAAGGGGTCCGACGACGCGCCCACCGGGGGCCTTGCCTCGACTGCTCGATGCCAGCTCCCGTGCGACTCCGTGATCAGCAGACCCTGCGTGTCGCCGAGTGCGTTGTCATAGGTGCCGACGGCGCTGCAGTTTCCGGTCGAGCCACAGGACAGCGCCGTCAGCGCCACGGCTGGGTTCAATGGAGCGCCGGCGGCCGGTGCGGCTAGTGCGACCAAACCGGCCATCGCCGACAGCAGGCAGACGGCCAGGCTGCGAATCATTGCCGCAGCATAGTGCGGCGCGCTGAGTGGTCATAACTTCGCTTCGGCTCGCTCGATTCTCCGCCAGCCCGCGCCCATTTCGCTCCTCAAAAAAAGGGGCGCCCCCGCAGGGCGCCCCCATGAAGCATGTCTCGCAGCCGCGGTCAGGCGACAGCCAGCTTCGAGGTGTCGGCGCTGGCGGCCTGCACGCGCGAGTGTTTGGCGATGAAATCCTCCGTGGCTTCACGGGCCTCGTCGTCGGGACGTTGGTTCTTCGGCGACTTCATCAGGTACGAGCTCGGGCCGTCGAGCTGGCCCGCGACGCCGTTGTTGAGCGCCAGCTTGCAGCAGCGCACGGCATCGGTGACGATCCCGGCCGAGTTCGGCGAGTCCCAGACCTCGAGCTTGGTCTCCATCTGCAACGGCACGTCACCGAACGCCTGACCCTCGAGGCGGATGTGTGCCCACTTGCGGTCGGTCAGCCACGGCACGTAGTCCGACGGGCCGATGTAGACGTCGTCGGCGGGCAGCTTGTGGCCCATGATCGAGGTCACGGCCTGCGTCTTGGAGATCTTCTTGGACTCCAGGCGCTCGCGCTCGAGCATGTTGTAGAAGTCCATGTTGCCGCCGACATTGAGCTGGCTGGTGCGCAGCAGCTTGACGCCGCGGTCGTGGAAGAGGCGGGCCAGGGCACGGTGCACGATCGTCGCGCCGACCTGCGACTTGATGTCATCGCCGATGATCGGCAGCCCGGCCTTGATGAAGCGATCGTTCCAGTAGTCCTCGCCGGCGATGAACACCGGGATGCAGTTGACGAAGCCGCAGCCGGCCTCGAGGATCTGCTCGACATACCACTTGGTCGCCTGCTCGGAGCCGACCGGCAGGTAGGAGACGACCACGTCGGTCCTGGTCTCCTTGAGGATCTGCACGATGTCGGCGGTCGGCCCGGGCGCCTTGGTGATCTTCTCCTTGAGGTACTTGCCAAGGCCGTCGTGGGTCATGCCCCGCTGCACGGGGATGCCGAGCTTCGGCACCTCATCGACGAACTTCAGCGTGTTGTTCTGGCCAGAGAAGATCGCCTCGCTGAGGTCCTTGCCGACCTTCTCGACGTCGATGTCGAAGGCGGCTGAGAACTCGATGTCGCGGACGTGGTAGCCGCCGAGGTCGACGTGCATGAGGCCCGGGACCGGCTCGGAGGCGTCGGCGTTCTTGTAGTACTCGACGCCCTGCACGAACGAGCTGGCGCAGTTGCCCACGCCGATGATCGCGACACGGACCTTCTCATGCTGGTAACGAGCGGCGCCGGCTGAGGAGCCGTTCGTGGATGTCGGTTCGGTGCTCACTTAGCGATGTCCCTTCTGTGAGTTGCAGCCGGCGCGGTCGCACCGGCGGATGCCCATAGTACGCCGGTCATGAGACTCGGTTACACCGATCGGTACCCAATTCGGATTCTGACTCCCGCCGACCCTCCGAAAGTAAACCGACCAGTTCCCTAATCCAGGGCGTCGCGCAGGATCGCCGCCGCCACCGGGTACGCCTCGGCAACGACCGCACCCGCTTCCTCAAGCACTGCGCGGGAGGCGGCACCGGCATAGAGCAACGCCAACCGGCTCGCCGTCTGATCGGGATTCCGGGCGCCTGCGGCTCTGGCCAGGCCCGCCAGGCGCTCTCTGAAGCGGCGGTCGTGCTCAGCAGCAGCCTGATGCACGGGGTGCTCGGCGTCGGGAAACTCGATCGCGGCCGCCAGGAACGGGTCCGGCGCGACCGCGGACGGATCCGCGAGCGCCGTGAACAGCTCGAGCAGCCGCGCCCGCGGTGCCAGGTCCTCGCGCCTCAGGACCGTCTCAGCCGGGCTCGTCCGTGAGCGCTCCGCCAGATAGGCGACGATCACCTCGTCCTTGGAGACGAAGTGCTGGTAGAGCGTGCGCTTCGACACCCGCGCCGCCGCACGCAGCTCGTTGATGCTGGTGGCGTTGAAACCCTGGCGGGCGAAGAGCGTGCCCGCGGCCTCGAGAATGCGGGCACGGGCACCGCGTCCGAGCGATCCCTCGCGCTCCGCCACGGGCGGCATCGCGCTGAGCGCCTAGCGCGAGCCGATCGGCTCGGCCAGCTCCCGGCGCACGTGCCAGATGCGCTGGCAGACGGTTACGAGGCTGAGCGCGGCAAGTACGTACACGGCGGGGGCGAGCAACTCGAAATGCCCGATCGAGGCGCCCTCGGCGAAGACCAGGCCGATCGCGAGGATCACGACCCGAACCGGGCGCGTGGCAAGACCCACCTTGCACTGGACGCCCAGCGCCTCGGCGCGGGCGCGTGTGTAGGAGACCATCAGCGAGAACAGCACGGCGGCGACGACGGCCGCCACCGCCGCCTGGTCGTTTCGCGAGGCGAAGTAGGCGGCGACCGCGATCAGCACGATCCCCTCCTCGAGCCGGTCGAGCGTCGAGTCGAGGAACGCGCCGAACTGCGTGCCCTTGCCGGACATGCGGCTGTAGCGGCCGTCGAACGTGTCCATGACCGAGCCGACGATGAACGCGACACCCGCGAGGAAGAACATGCGTCCGACGACCAGCCCGGCTGCCGCAAGGTTCAGCGCGAAGCCGGTCAGCGAGATCGCGTTCGGCGTGAGCCGCGATTCGATCAGCCGGTTGCGGAAGATCTGCTGCGTGCTCAGGCGGTCACCGCCTTCGCCGCCACGCCTGCGCGGTCGTGGCCTGCTTGGTGTGTGCTGTGTCTCGGCCATCAGATGGAGCGGCGCAGAGCGTAGATCATCTCCCGGTCCAGGTCGAGAAACTCTGGACGCGAAGGCTGCTGCGACGGTTAGGCGTCAGCGACGCGCGAGCCCGGTGAGAGTTGTGCGAACGCCCAGCCGTCCGAGCGCGTGCGCGCCATCAGCTGCCTGGCCAGCAGCGCCGACAGCCCGGCCGTGAGCGCCCCCAGGAAAACGTCGGTGAAGTAGTGGTTTCCGGTCGCGATCACGACGAACGTGATGAACGCCGGGTAGATGCGCCAGAAGATCCGCGCTGCGCGGTTGTGTACCAGCCGTGACATCGGCACGCCGATCATCAGCGCGAAGCAGACGTGCATCGACGGGACGGCTGCATAGGCGTTCAGCAGCGCGCTGCTGGCCCCGTGTTCGATCGTCACGTGCGTGAACTGCTGGATCGTGTCGGTGAAGCCCCAATCGGTCATCAATCGCGGCGGAGCCGTCGGATACAGCGAGTAGCCCACCAGCGCGATCAGCATCGCGATCATGAACATGTTGCGCACGAAGTACCACGAGTCGTTGCGTTTCAGGTAGATGAACACGAGCGCCGCGACCGTCAGCGCGAAGTGGGCGTTGAGATAGGTCCAGTCTGCGACATCCAGCAGCCAATGCGCGTGCCCCGTCACCCAGCTCTGGATGTTCGGCTCCACGAACACGTGCAGCGTGCGCTCGAAGTTGATGATGCGGGTGGCGTCGCCGAACGGCTTGTAGGACGAACTGGTGACGCTGACGAGGCCACGAACGAGCTCATAGCCGGCGTACGCCGCGGTGAACATCAGCAGCTGGCGGATGACGTCGGGCCAACCGCGCGGTAGGAAGGAGCCCCGTTTGGCTGACAGCAACGCGAGCTTCACAATCCGATCAGGCTACCCGCTTTCAATTCGGTTCAGCGTCCGGCGCAGCGCGGAGAGCGGGAACCGACCCGCCCCAGGCTGAAGTCGATCGTGAGGTGCGCGCGCCCGCTGGCGCGCGCATGCACCGCCGTGAAACGGCCCGCCGGCGCGACGCAGCCGCGGATTCCCCCCAGCCGCCAGTACGGCGACCAGCGCACCCGCACGAGGACCGTGCCCGGATGGGCGACGCTCAGAGTCACTGAGCTCGGACCCATCGCCACGACCTGTCCGGCACCGGTCGCGATCGGCGGTGAGCCGCGGACGGCGTAGACGGTCCAGTGCGCAAGCCGCGCCACCCGGCGCAGGTCCGGCAGACCGCGATCGATCAGCCTGACCTCGGCCTGCGCCGAGGCGTCGGGCGGTGCGTCGGCCACGGCGACGTAGCGGACGGCGAGTCGGTGCAACCAGGCCTGGTAGGTGCGGGTCCTCAGGCGGCCCCCGTAGAAGAGGCTGTTGTCGGCGATGTCGGCCTGGCGCTCCCACCCGCGGGCCAGCGGGATCACGGGAGCGAGTCTGTACGCCTCCCAATGGCCGGCCGTGAACGGCACCTCCACCCGCCACCGGCGCTCGGCTGCGCCGGGCTGGGCCTCGAGGTAGCGGATCAGCGGCCGGTAGTAGGCGGCCGTGTTGGCGGTCTCACCGTGCTGCAGATCCGTGATTGCGTCGTGGATCTGGATCCAGGTCAGCGGCACCGCCGCAAACGCCAGCAGCAGGTATGCGCGCCGGGGAACCAGCAGCAGGGCAACCAGCGGGCCGGCGACGAGTTCGCCGAGCCGTGCCGCGTTGCTGCCCACCGGGGTCGCGATCGCGAAGGCCAGGACACACCCGGCCAGGTACAGAACAACGGCTCCGCTGAGCGTGCGCCCGGGCCTGAGCGCGAGGATGAAGGCGCCGGCCGCCAGCAGCGGCCACAGCGTCCCGAACGCGAACGGCTGCCTGCCCGCCTCGGGAAACAGCACTGCCAGGAGCCCGATCGGGACGAGCGCTGCCGATATCACTCCGATACCGCGTGCCAGATCGCGGCGATCCCCGCGCTGAAGGCCGGCCAATGCCATGGTCGCGCCGGCCAACGCCGCAAACAGCCCCGCCACAGGGCTCGCCAGCGCTGTGGCAAACGCCAGCACGGCGGCACCCGGCCCACCCACCCGCCGCCGTCGCTCGAGCAGGAGCGCGGTGAGGGCCGCGCCGCACAGGCCGAGCGCAAACGTCAGGCGTCCGCTCAGCAGTTCGGTGACGGTCGCGGCGCCGAGCCAGGTGGCGCCGAGCCAGGCGTCGTCGCCATAGACGTCGTGCGACAGCGCTTCGAACGCGGCAGCGGTGCCGACACTCGCGAGTGCCGCGACGAGCTGGGGCGTCAGCAGCCAGCCCAGCGGCGGGAACAGCACGCTGTAGGCGGCGATGTCGTGGCCGGCGTACCACCAGTTGTTCCAGATCCCAAAGCCTTCGGCGCCGAACAGCTGCACCCGCAGCAGCTGTGCGGGCAGGTCGGCGCCGGTCGGTCCGACGATCAGGTAGGCAGCCGCGAGCGCGGCTGCCACCAGCGTCGGCGCCAGACGGCGCAGCCTGCGACCCGCGGCGAAATGCCGTGGCTCGTTACGGATAACGTCCGCTTCGATGAGCACCGTGCCCGAGGATATGGCCGTTGTCGCGATTCGCGATCGCCTGCGGCTCGTTTATGGGATCCCGGTGCTGCGGCCGCACGGCGATGGCCTGGCGGAGCTGATTCTCACCGTGCTGTCGCAATCGACCAACGACCGCAACCGTGACGTCGCCTATTTCGGCCTGCGCGAGCGCTTCCCGACCTGGGAGGCGGTGCGCGACGCACCCGTCGACGAGGTCGAGCAGGCGATTCGCCGTGGAGGCATCTCGAAGGTCAAGTCGTCACGGATCAAGGCGATCCTGGCAGCTGTCACCGACGGCGAGCCGGACCCGGGAGGGCTGTCGCTCGACTGGCTGCCGGGGCAAACCGTCCGCGAGGCTCAGGCCTACCTGTGCTCGCTGCCGGGCGTCGGCCGTAAGACCGCCGCCTGCGTGCTGCTGTTCGCCTACGGCATGCGCGATGTGCCGGTTGACACGCACGTGTCACGCGTGGGCACACGGTTGGGGCTGTTTCGCGAGGGCGCGTCGTTCGTGCAACTGCACGACGCGATGCTCGCGCTGACGCCGGTCGGGCAGGAGTGGGAACTGCACCTGAACCTGCTGCGTCACGGTCGCCGCACCTGCCACGCCCGGCGGCCTCAGTGTGGCGCCTGCGCGCTGTTCAGCATGTGCCCGAGCGCTGACAGCTTCTCCTCGAGCTGACGGTCACTACCAGGGTTGGTGCCAGACCCTGCGACTGACTTCGTCACGATCCCTAAAGCTCGAGCAGTGGGGGGATCTCGTCAGGTCGCGACACCAGCACGGCGGCGCCGGCCTCGCGCAGCTCCTGTTCGCTGCCCGCACCCCACAGCACCCCGATCGTGGGTAGCCCGTGCTCACGCGCACCGATTACGTCGTACAGGCGGTCGCCCACCATCACTGCACTTGAAGGCCCGCCGAGCGCCGCCAGCGCCTGCGCGACCGTCACGGCCTTGGGCTCGTTGATCGCCGACGGCAGCGGTCCGCTGATCACATCGAAGAGCTGGGCCAGGCCGAGGCTCTCGAGCAGCATCACCGCGGCGGTGACCATCTTCGAGGTCGCAACCGCAAGTCGGGCGCGGCCCTGAAGGTCCCGCAGGAGCTCGGGGATGCCGTCGTAGACCCGCGTCGTCGCTGCACTGGTCGCCGCATAGTGGTCGCGGTAGGTGGCAACGGCTGCGTCCACGAGCAACTCGTCGGGCCCGAACAGCTCGCTGAAGGCCTCGTGCGTGGGCGGGCCGAGGTAGCGCCACAGCTCCTCGGGTTCACGTGGCTCCTGCCCGTGGGCCCGCAACGTGTGATTCACAGACGTGACGAACGGCACCCGTGAGTCGATGATCGTGCCGTCGAGGTCGAACAGCACTGCGTCCGGGCGTCGCATCCACAGCCGATTGTGGCAGGCATCGGGGTTCCGGCAAATCTGCTACGATCCCGCTTAGATTTTCACGACCCAAGAGGAGTAGAACGAACACGATGGGCAAGACAATCGGTATCGACCTCGGTACGACCAACAGCTGCATGGCTGTGCTGGAGGGCGGCGACCCGACGGTGATCGAGAACGCCGAGGGCGGCCGCACCACCCCGTCCGTGGTCGCTTTCACACAGGGCGGCGAGCGCCTCGTTGGAACGGTCGCCAAGCGACAGGGCGTGACGAACCCTCAGAACACGATCTTCTCGATCAAGCGCTTCATGGGCCGCAAGGAGGCCGAGGTGCACGACGAGGAGGCGATCGTCCCCTACAAGGTCGTCTCCGGCCCCGGAGGCGACGTACGCATCGAGGTCGAGGGCAAGCAGTACTCCCCGCCTGAGATCAGCGCGATGATCCTCGCCAAGCTCAAGGCGGACGCGGAGGCCTACCTCGGCGAGACCGTCGACAGCGCCGTGATCACAGTCCCGGCGTACTTCAACGACGACCAGCGTCAGGCGACCAAGGATGCCGGCACGATCGCCGGGCTCGAGGTCAAGCGGATCATCAACGAGCCCACGGCTGCCTCGCTGGCCTACGGGCTCGATAAGGAGGCCGACCAGACGATCCTCGTCTTCGACCTCGGCGGCGGCACCTTCGACGTGTCGGTGCTCGAGATCGGCGACGGCGTCTTTGAGGTCAAGTCCACCGCCGGCGACAACCACCTCGGCGGCGACAACTTCGACAAGGCGATCGTCGACTGGCTGGTGGCCGAGTTCAAGAAGTCTCAGGGCATCGACCTGGCGGCGGACCCGATGGCTCTACAGCGCCTCTACGAGGCGGCCGAGCGCGCCAAGATCGAGCTCTCGACCACGCAGGAGTCGCAGATCAACCTGCCGTTCATCACCGCTGACTCGAGCGGCCCCAAGCACCTCGACATGCGCCTCACGCGGGCGAAGCTGAACGAGCTGACGGCGGCGCTGATCGACCGCACGGTCGGTCCGGTGCGCCAGGCGCTCGAGGACGCGAAGGACAAGGGCGCGGGCGACATCGACCATGTCGTGATGGTCGGCGGCATGACCCGCATGCCGGCGGTCCAGGAAAAGGTCAAGGAGCTCACCGGCAAGGAGCCGCACCGTGGCGTCAACCCCGATGAGGTCGTCGCCGTTGGTGCCGCGATCCAGGCGGGCGTGCTGGCCGGCGACGTCAAGGACGTCCTGTTGCTCGACGTGACCCCGCTTACGCTCGGCATCGAGACCAAGGGCGGCGTCATGACCAAGCTGATCGAGCGCAACACGACGATCCCGACTCGCAAGGCGGAGGTGTTCTCGACGGCGGAGGACAACCAGCCCAGCGTCGAGATCCACGTGCTCCAGGGCGAGCGCGAGATGGCGAACTACAACAAGTCGCTGGGCAAGTTCCAGCTGACGGGCATCCCGCCGGCGCCGCGAGGCGTGCCGCAGATCGAGGTCGCCTTCGATATCGACGCCAACGGCATCCTCAACGTCTCCGCCAAGGACCTCGGCACCAGCAAGGAGCAGAAGATCGAGATCCGCTCCGGCTCGGGCCTGTCCGGCGACGAGATCAAGCGCATGGTCACCGACGCTGAGGCACACGCGGACGACGACAAGCGCCAGCGTGAGCTGGCCGAGGCTCGCAACGAGGCAGAGCACACGGCCTACCAGTCCGAGCGTCAGCTCAAGGAGCTGGGCGACCAGGTCGACGAGACCTCGCGTACTGAGATCGAGGCCGCGATCAAGGACGTCCGCGATGCCCTGACCGGCGAGGACCCGGCACAGATAAATGCCGCCAAGGACGCGCTCAACGCATCGTTCCACAAGGTCTCAGAGGCGATGTACCAGCGGGCGCAGGAGCAGCAGGCAGGCGCAGCGCCCAACTTCGACGGAGACGCGTCAGGGGACGACGACGCCGCCGCCGAGGAAGAGGACGTGGTCGACGCTGAAGTCGTCGACGAGGAGAAGTGACGATGGGCGCGGAGCGGCATCAGGACGAGCCCCTCGGGCGAACCGGAGCGTCGTGCAGGAGGCGCGCCAGTGCGGCCGCCGCGTCATGCGGCGGCCCAGCGCACTCTGCGCCGCCTGAAGCGGCGGCCTGATGGGGGCGACCCGCAGGAGCAGGTCGAGCCCAGATCCTGAGCAGCGGATGCAGCAGGACCTCGACGAGCTGGCGGCCAGGGCCGAGCAGGCCGATGAGTACCTGCTGCTGGCCCAGCGCACGCAGGCGGACTTCGAGAACTACCGCAAGCGGGCGGCTCGTGACGCTGCGCTGGCGCAGGAGCGCGGCGTGGCAAAGCTGGCCAAGGAGCTGCTGCCGGCGATCGACAACCTCGCTCGGGCGCTGAAGGCCGCCAGCGAGCAGGAGTCGCAGATCACCGAGGGCATCAAGCTCGTCCACACGCGATCTGCTGCAGCGCTTGCAGCGTGTGGGGGTCGAGCCGTTCTCGCCGGAGGGCGAGCCGTTCGATCCGCAGCTGCACGAGGCGGTCGCGCAGCAGCCGATCGAGGGCGCCGAGTCCGGCACGGTGGCCGAGGTCTTCCAGCAGGGCTACCGCCTGGGCGACAGCGTGCTGCGCCCGGCGCGCGTGCTCGTGGCCGCTTAGAGCTGACGGGACAGCGCCATGGCGGAGCGGCCCGACTACTACAAGATCCTCGGGGTCGGCAAGAACGCGACCGACGAGGAGATCAAGAAGGCGTACCGCAAGCTGGCGCGCAAGTACCACCCTGACCGCAACCCCGGCGACAAGCAGGCCGAGGAGCGGTTCAAGGAGGTCTCGCAGGCGCACGACGTGCTCTCGGACGCGGACAAACGCAAGGAATACGACCGCGGCGGCGTGTTTGCCGGCTTCGGCGGCGGCGCCGGATTCGACCCCGTCCGCTTTCTCGGGCGGATTCTCCGGCGGCTTCGGCGACATGCTCTCCAACCTGTTTGGCGGGGGCGGCTCCGGCAGGCGCGGCCAGCGCGCCGGCGCCGGCCAGCGTCCGCCGCAGGCGCGCGGACAGCGACCTCGAGACCGAGGTTCGGCTGAGCTTCGATCAGGCCGTCAACGGCACGCAGGTGCCACTGCAGGTGCCGACCTCCAAGCCGTGCCCGACCTGCCACGGCTCCGGCGCCAGGCCCGGTACCTCGCCGAAGGTCTGCCCGGTCTGCAACGGTCGCGGCGTCGAGGCGCAGAGCCAGGGAATCTTCTCGATCAACCAGCCGTGCTCCAACTGTAAGGGCTCGGGCACGGTGATCGAGCACCCTGCCCGACCTGCGAGGGCACCGGAGCCCAGCGCAGCGTCCGGCGTCTGCGGGTAAATATCCCTGCCGGCGTGCGCGACGGCAGTCGCATCAAGCTTGCCGGCAAGGGTGATCCGGGCGTTCGCGGGGTACCGCCCGGCGACCTCTACGTGATCACGCGCGTGTCCGAATCTCCGATATTCAAACGGAGCGGCGACAACCTCGAGGTCGAGGTGCCGCTGACGATCCCCGAGGCGATCCGCGGCGCTGTGATCGAGGTGCCGACGCTGAGCGGCTCGAAGCGCCTGCGCGTCGCGCCCGGCACCAAGCACGGCACGATCCAGCGGCTGCGCGGCGAAGGCCCGCCGCGGCTCGGTGGCAAGGGCAACGGCGACCTTCGCTACCGATTCGTGATCGACGTTCCGGCGAGCCTGTCGGCCGAGCAGGACGAGGCGGTCGAGCGGCTGTCGAAGGTGATGAATGGCAATCCGCGCGCGAAGCTGTTCCCGGACGGCCGAAGCCACGCGAAGGTGGTGAGCGCTGATGGCCACGAGGCATCCGAGCCAGCGGATGCGCGCCACAGCGCGCATCGAGGTCTCCTCCGACAAGGGCGTGTTCATGATCTCGGTCGCGGCCGAGCTGGCGGGCATGCACCCGCAGACACTGCGCATGTATGAGTCGCGCGGGCTGATCGAGCCGAAGCGTTCGCCGAAGGGCACCCGCCTGTATTCGCATGCGGACGTCGAGCGGCTGAAGCGGATCCAGGAGATGACCGCCGAACTCGGCCTGAACCTTGCGGGCGTCGAGCGGGTATTCGAACTGGAGGACATGCTCGAGCGATGTCACGTAAGGTCCAGGCGCTTGAGCGCCGGGCTGACGGAGCTCAAGGCCGAGGTCGAGCGCCTCGAGGCGCTGCGCCGCGAGCTCCGTGCTGAGATCGTTCCGTACATGCGCGGCGGCGCGCTGATTCGCGCATCTGATCTGTCGTGAGGCTGGTCCGGTCGTGATGTTCTGGCGGCCGCGCGGCCGCTGCGGCCGCAATGGCCCTGAGACTGCCTGCCGGCGCAGCGCGCGCTCGTCACGCCGGCTAGCACTGCGCCGCCGCGTGGGCAGCTCCAGCTGGTGCTGCCGCTCGCCGCGACGCGGCGCCGGCGCTGACGCGATTCGCCGACGCCGTCAGTACCCCGGGTCGCCCGACTATGGCCATTACCGATCGATGGCGTGGCTGTCCCGCCGCTTCGGCGCGAGCGCGGCGAAGCGCCGCCGTGTCGTCGTCTACCTGCGAAGCCACGGCGCGCAGCGACGTCATGGCCGACGCGACGCGGCCAGTTCGTCGATGCGCGCTCGACGTCGCGGAAGCTGACCGCATGTTCAAAACATCGCTCTCACAGCCGAGCCGCGGACGCCCACGCGGCCCGCGTTCGTGGCGCCGGCGACGGCGGTCCGGGTGCCGCGGCCTCTGCGCGGGCTCGTCACGGGCGTGGTGGGCCTCGACACGGCGCCGATGGCGACGGACGCGCTGCCGCCATCGTCGGGATACAGGGGCCGGATCTGCCGGCGAGCCCGAGCGGCTGTCGGGCCGGCGTGGCCGAGCGCGGCTTCACGCCGAACGAGTACCTCGACGCCTACGATTACACACCGCTTCAGCAGCGGGGCCTGCTGGGCCAGGGCGAGCGGGTCGCCGTGGTCGAGATCGACGGCTTCCGGAACAGCGACCTGCCAGGTTCGCCAACTGCTTCCACCTCGACACGCCGCAGATCAACGCGTTCGGCAGTGGGTGTCCCGGGCAAACCGCTGCCACCGGCGGGGAGGCGACGCTCGACCTCGAGGTGCTCGACGCCGCGGCACCCGATCTCAGTCGATCGACGTCTACGAGACGAGCCCGATGCGGCCGACGTGCTCAAGGCGATAGCCCAGCCATTGGAGAACCCGGGCCTTCGAGCCAACAGGTGATCTCGGTCTCGCTCGGTCTGTGCGAGAGCAACACGATGGCCGGCGTCGGGCAAGGTCGGGATCAGCGGCGATGGAGACAGCGCTCAAGCTTGCGGCCGCTGCGGGCATCAGCGTGCTCGGGGCCAGCGGTGATCTTCGGTTCGGCCGACTGTGCCGTGACCGGCTCCGAACCCGCCCAGGCCGACACCCGGAGCTGGCGGTGAACTTCCCGTCGTCGTCGCCCTGGGTGACCTCGGTCGGTGGGACCAACCTCAGCCTCAATGCTGAGAACCAGATCATCGCCCAGACCGTCTGGAATGACGCGAGGCGCGATCCCGGGCAATGCGGGTGGCGGTGGCGTCAGCGACGCTGTTCGCGCGGCCGAGCTGGCAGAACGGGGTCGTCGAGCAGTGGCGGGCGCGCCCAGCCGGACGTGGCGATGCTCGCTGATGTCGCGCCGGGATACGACGTCTATTGCACAGCGCCCGTGACTGCCACGGGCGCGGCTGGCGAGACGTTCGGCGGGACCAGTGCCTCGACGCCGCTGATGGCGGGCGGCTTTGCGCTGATCGACGAGCTGCTGCGTCGGCAGGACGAGCAGTCGCTGGGCCTGGCCGAACCCGCTGCTCTACCGCCTGGGGCAGCAACCCGACGACCGCCGCACAGGTCTTCTATGACGTGACCAGCGGCTCAAACGACGTCGGACCGTTCATCCGGTCGAGCCAGCGGCCGCTCGGGTGCTGCAGCGCGCGGCCCGGTTACGACGAGGCGTCCGGCTGGGGTGGGGTGAACCTCCAGGCCTTCGCCGATGCGGCGTTGGCTGCTGCAGAACCGCTCGCCATTGTCACCGCCCGGCTGCCCGGTCGCCAACGACCGGCCGACACCGGCGCCATCCGGACGCTCGTTCACTGTTCGAGTGCCTGCGCGATGGCCGCGTACGCGCGGATCACGATCTTGCGTGCGGCCCGCGCCACCACGGTGTTCACGGATTACGCCACTCCGGTGCGGGTGAGCGCGGCCCAGGCGCGCATATTGACGGTCGCATTCACGCTCTCGCAGCGCCGAAGGATCGCCGCTGCCCTGAAGACGGGCGATCGTGTCAGCGCGGTCGTCGCCGGCGCGGTGATCTCCGGCGGGGCGGTGGTGCGGCACTCAGCACCGCTGGCGCTCACGATCACCGGCGTGTAACCGGGACCGGCGACGGCTCGACCCAGGTCGGTGCGGGGACGTTGCGGTTCCTGCCGCTGCGGGCACGGGTTCGGGCCATCCATTGCCAGAGCAGTCGCACCGCGGGCAGAGCGACAGCCAGAAGGCCCGCCAGCACATACGGAGCCTCGGTGAGGGTGTGCAGGCCGCCCATCGGGAGCCGGTCCGCGACATAACGCTCCGGGAGGTAGGAATAGCCGACGATCAGAAATGCGACCGTCAGCAGCGCCAGCTCAGGCCGTCGCTGCTCGTAAGCGGTAACCGCCAAGAGGAACAGCGCTGGTACCACCAGCACCCAGTGGTGCGTCCATGAGACCGGCGACACCAGCAGGGTGGTGACCGCACAGAGCGAGAATCCCATCGCCTCGTCATTGCGGCGGCTGGCCCGGACCGCGAGCGCAGTGCCGACGATCGCGACGAGCGCGACCACCGCGAGCGCCGCCGGGCCGGGGTAGCGTTCAGCGAGCAACCGCGCCAGCGCTCCGCGCAGCGATTGGTTCCCGGGATTGACCGCGCTGCCCACGCGCGAGCTCTTGAATACCAGGCCACCCCAGTATTTGCTCGCGTCGCCGGGCGTCAGCAGGAAGCTGACGACGATCGATGCCGCAAACGTGCCCAACCCCACCAGCGCCGCGCGCGGGCGCCTGGAGCAGAGCAGGTAGACCAGGAACACCAGTGGCGTCAGCTTGATCGCTGCGGCGAGTCCGATCGCAACGCCCTTCGTTCGCGCCGAGTTCGGTCGAGAGAGGTCGAAGACGACCAGCGCCACCACCAGCAGGTCCACCTGGCCCAATCCAAGCGTCACCGTCACCGGCTCGAGCCACAGTGCCGCTGCGGTGGCCAGGGCCACAGCGGCCCAGGCGACAGCCGGCTCACGCAGGGCTGCTGCGCGCGCAACGGCATGCGGCCGCGGCAGCGTCAGCGCGCGCCTCAGCATCCACACCAGCGCCGCGAGGCTGAGCGCCGTCATCGCCAGCTTGTCGACGCGCAACGAGAGCCACGTCAACGGAGCCATCAGCAGCGCCGCGAACGGTGGGTAGGTGAAGCCCAGGCGGCGAACGATCGGTCGCTGGAACAGCGGCAGACCGTGCAGAACGTGAAGGCCGGCGCCCCGGTAGACACGCAGGTCGAAGAAGCCCAACGGTCTGCTGCCAACGTAGAACGGCTGCACACCGGGGCTGAAATGCAGATGCGGCATCGACAGTGAGGCCACGACGTAAGCGCAGACGGAGGCCCCCAGAGTCACCCATGCGACCAGTGGACCCCGCGGAAACGGGCGACCCACCAGCGGGATCTGGGATCTGCGCATGGTCCTCCGGTCTCCAGCGGGCACGTGATCTAAACCCATACTCGCGCGAGCGGCTAAGCGCAGCAATAAGTCGACAAGAGCGGAGCGCGGTGATAATCTAAGTGCAACAGACTTAGATTTTTCAATTATCAGACCACAACCCAGACCTTCAGAGGCCCGACTCAATGCAAGCTGACCGCTTCACGATCAAGTCCCAGGAGGCGCTCGAAGCCGCCCAGCTGCTGGCTGCCGATCGCCGCAACCCCCAGACCCGCCCCGAGCACCTGCTAGCGGTGCTGCTCGAGCAGGACGGAGGCGTCGTCGCACCAGTCCTGCGCAAGCTCGGTGTCGATCCGACCGCGGTGCGCATGACTCTCAACCCGGCGCTCGAGGCGCTGCCGCGACTGGCCAGCGGCGGCCAGGAGCAGACCGGAGGCTCCAACGAGCTGATCGAGGTCCTGCGCGACGCCGAACAGGAGATGCGCGCACTCGGAGATGAGTACGTCTCGACCGAGCACCTGGCGCTCGCACTCGCAAAATCCACAGGTACCACCGGCGATGTCCTGCGCTCTGTGGGCGCTGGCCACGCGGCGCTGCTGAAGGCCTTGGGCGAGGTGCGCGGCGGCCAGAAGGTCACCGACCAGAACCCCGAGGACAAGTTCCAGGCGCTTGCGAAATACGGCCGCGACCTCACTGAGGCGGCGGCTGCCGGCAAGCTCGACCCGGTGATCGGGCGCGACGACGAGATTCGCCGCGTCATTCAGGTCCTGTCGAGGCGCACCAAGAACAACCCGGTGCTGATCGGCGAGCCGGGGGTCGGCAAGACCGCGATCGCCGAGGGGCTGGCCCAGCGGATCGTCTCCGGCGACGTGCCGGAGGGCCTCAAGGACCGGCGCGTTGTCGCGCTCGACATCGGCGCACTGATTGCCGGCGCCAAGTACCGCGGCGAGTTCGAGGACAGGCTCAAGGCCGTGCTCAAGGAGGTTCAGGACGCCGGCGGAAACGTCGTGCTGTTCATCGACGAGTTGCATACGATCGTCGGCGCCGGCGCCTCAGAGGGCGCCGTTGACGCAGCCAACCTGCTGAAGCCGATGCTGGCCCGCGGCGAGTTGCGCGCTGTTGGCGCGACCACGCTCGACGAGTACCGCAAGTACATCGAGAAGGACGCCGCACTCGAGCGCCGATTCCAGCCCGTGTTCGTCGAGGAGCCGTCGGTTGAGGACACGATCGCAATCCTCCGCGGCCTCAAGGGCAAGTACGAGGTTCACCACAAGGTGCGGATCACCGACACCGCGCTGGTCGCCGCGGCGACCTTGTCAGACCGATATATCTCAGACCGCTTCCTGCCCGATAAGGCGATCGACCTGGTCGACGAGGCCGCCTCCCAGATCCGCATGGAGATCGATTCCAAGCCGACTGAGATCGACGAGGTCGACCGTCACATTCTGCAGCTCGAGATCGAGCTGCAGTCACTGGGCAGCCCCGACTCCGACGACGCCGGCACGGCCGCGCGTCGTGAGCAGCTCGAACAGACGCTGGCCGAGGAGCGCGAGCGTTCCGCCGCGATGCACGCCGAGTGGCAGCAGGAGAAGCAGACGATCGGCGCCGTCGCCGATCTCCAGGAGCAGCTCGAGCAGGCCGGCATCGAGCTCGAGCAGGCGCGGCGCGCCGGCGACCTCGAGCGTGCGGCCGAGCTTCAATACGGGACGATCCCGGACCTCGGCAAGCGTCTGGCCGACGCAGAGCAGGCAGAGCATTCGGTCGCCGAGCAGCAGGCGACGGGAGCTGGTGGCGGGAGCCAATCCGGAGCGCATCGCTACCTGAAGGAGGAGGTCGACGCCGAGGACATCGCTGAGGTCGTGTCCAAGTGGACGCGCGTGCCGGTCTCGCGGCTGCTCGAGGGTGAGATCGAGAAACTGGTCAACATGGAGGCGCGGCTGCACGAGCGCGTGATCGGTCAGGACGAGGCCGTCAGCGCCGTCTCAAGCGCACTGCGACGTTCGCGCGCCGGGCTACAGGATCCGGATCGGCCGATCGGCACCTTCCTGTTCCTGGGCCCGACCGGCGTCGGCAAGACCGAACTGGCACGGGCGCTGGCGGAGTTCATGTTCGATTCGCCGGAGGCGATGGTGCGGATCGACATGTCCGAGTACATGGAGAAGCACTCGGTCAGCCGTCTGGTCGGCGCGCCCCCCGGATACGTCGGTTACGACGAGGGGGGGCAGCTGACTGAGGCCGTGCGCCGACGCCCTTACGCGGTGGTACTGCTCGACGAGATCGAGAAGGCACACCCGGATGTGTTCAACACGCTGCTGCAGGTGATGGACGACGGCCGCCTCACCGACGGCCAGGGCCGGACGGTCAGCTTCAAGAACGTGGTGCTGATCATGACCTCGAACATCCCCGGCGGGCAATCGGGAGCCGAGGGCTACTTCAAGCCCGAGTTCATCAACCGTCTCGACGACATCGTCGAGTTCGCCCCCCTCAGCCGCGACGAGCTGACTGAGATCGTGGATCTGCAGGTCGCGCGCGTCGAACGGCGTGTGGCCGAGCGTGGGATCGAACTGGTGCTGACCGATGAGGCACGGACGCTGCTCGGCAACCTTGGCTATGACCCGACCTATGGCGCCAGGCCGTTGAAGCGGGTGATCCAGAAGCGGCTGGTCGACCCGCTGGCGCTGGCAATCCTCGAGGGGCGGTTCCTCGAGGGCGACACTGTCACGGTCGACGCCATCGACGGTGAGATCGTCTTCAACGCCGTGCGCCATGTGGTGGAGGTTGCCTAGCTGTCTTGTCGTCCCGGCGGCGCGCTTTGCCGCCGGGACGGTTGGTGGCAGGCCGCGTCGTTACAGTCACCCGCGGTGACAACTGACACCCGTCCCAAGGTTCTGGTGGTCGGCTCCGGCGCGCGCGAGCACGCGATCCTGAACGCGCTGGCGCGCTCGCCGCAGCGACCCGAGTTGCTATGCGCGCCAGGAAACGCTGGGATCGCAGAGCTGGCGCGGCTGCTCCCAATCGGTGTCGACGAGATCACCGAGCTGGTCGCAGCCGCCGTCAGCGAGCGGGTCGATCTGGTGGTTGTGGGGCCTGAGGCGCCGCTCGTGGCCGGCCTGGCCGACGAGCTTGAGCGGGCGGGCGTGACCTGCTTTGGCCCCACTCGGGCCGGGGCCCAGCTCGAGGGCTCGAAGGCGTTCTGCAAGGCGGTCATGGAGGCTGCCGAGGTGCCCACCGCGGCCTACCGAGTCGTCACCACGGTGCAGGACGGGCTCGCCGCGATCCGCGAGCTCCGCCCGGAGCACCCATCGGCCGGCTGCTACCCGGCCGTGATCAAGGCCGACGGGCTGGCGGCCGGCAAGGGCGTGATCGTCGCGACCTCTGAGGACGAGGCCCGCAAGGCGCTCGAGCAACTGCTGGTCGAGCACCGCTTCGATACCGATCGCGTCGTCGTCGAGGAGTTCCTCGTCGGCTCCGAGGTGTCGCTGTTGGCGATCTGCGACGGCGTGCGGGCGCTGCCTCTGGCCTCTGCGCAGGACTACAAGCGCATATTCGATGGCGACGCCGGCCCCAACACCGGCGGCATGGGGTCCTACTCGCCCGTCCCGGCGATCGGTGCCGAGCAGGCGGTGGCGCTTGCGGGGATCGTCCATCAGCCCGTGCTCGATGAGCTCAGACGCCGCGGGATCGACTTCCACGGCGTCCTCTACGCGGGCCTGATGCTGACTGAGGCGGGGCCGAAGGTGCTCGAGTTCAACGCGCGCTTCGGCGACCCTGAGACGCAGGCGATCCTGCCACGGTTGCGGACCGACCTCCTCGAGCTGCTGGCTGACGCCTCGACCGGCGGCTCGGGCCTCGATGGCGTGCAGCTGGAATGGGACCAGCGCAGCGCCGTGACGGTCGTGCTTGCCAGCGCGGGGTACCCCGCGAGCTCGTCCAGCGGTGATGTGATCACGGGGCTCGATCATGTCCCGGGAGCAGTACTCGTGACCCACGCAGCGACAGCTGTCGACGGCGACCGGATCGTGACCGCCGGAGGGCGAGTCCTGAGCGTGACCGCGCTCGGATCCGATACCGTGGGCGCTCGCACCGCCGCCTATGCGGCGGTGGACGGAATCGGCTTCGAGGGCCGGCAGTTGCGCCGTGACATCGCTGAGGAAGTGGTGGGAGCATGAGCACGTCTGAGCCGGAATCGACGCCGCAGGCCCTGGCTGAGTCTGAGGGCGTCTTTGCGGAGTTGGACGTCGATGCGCCGCGAGTCGGAATCGTGATCGCCTCCAAGGGCGACCTCCCGGCGATGGAGCGCGCCGAGAAGGAGCTGACCGAGCGCGGCATCCGTTGCGAGGTGCGCGTCATGTCCTCGCACCGCGACCCGGACAAGGTGGCGGATTACGCCAGGAATGCCCGCATGCGCGGACTGCGGGTGATCATCGCGGGCGCTGGGCTCGCCGCCTCGCTGCCGGGCGTGGTCGCCGCGCACACGGATCTGCCGGTGATCGGCGTCCCGCTGAGCTCGAGTGGTTCGATCGCCGGTGGCCTTGACGCGCTGCTATCGATCGTGCAGATGCCGCCGGGGGTGCCGGTGGCGACCGTCGGTGTCGACAACGCCCTCAACGCAGCGGTGCTCGCCGCGCGGATCCTCGACGCGTAATGATCGAGCGCTACACCCGCAGAGAGCTTGGCGAGCTGTGGTCCGACCACGCGCGGTTCGAGGCGATCCGCAGGGTCGAGGTCGCCGCCTGCGAAGAGATGGACGGTCCAACCCCTGAGGACCTCCAGGCAATCCGCAACGCCACCTTCACGGTCGAGGCGGTCAACGAACGCGAGCGGGTCACCGACCATGACACGGCGGCGTTCGTCGATGTGCTCTCGGCATCAGCCGGCGAACCCGGTCGCTGGATCCACTACGGGTTGACCTCGTCCGATGTCGTCGACACCGGCTTGGCCCTGCAGATCAAGGCAACGGGTGAACTGATCCTGCCGGACGCTCGCGCGCTCGTGACCGAGCTCGCGGACAGGGCGCGGGAGCATGTGCACACGCTGTGCGTTGGCCGCACCCACGGCATTCATGCCGAGCCTACGACGTTCGGGATCAAGCTGGCCGGGTTCGCGTTCGAGGCTCAGCGCAACCTCGAGCGGCTCGAGCGAGCCTTTGCGCAGGCCACGATCGGCGCCCTGTCCGGCGCTGTCGGAACCTATTCGGCGACCTCGCCTGACTTCGAGCGGCGAGTCATCGAGCGGCTGGGGCTGGACCTCGAGTCGGTCTCGACCCAGGTGATCCCGCGCGACCGACACGCCGAACTGGTCCAGACGATCGCGCTGGCCGGGGCCGGTCTCGAACGACTGGCCACAGAGATCCGGCATCTGGCGCGGACCGAGCTCAGCGAGGCGCGCGAGCCGTTTGCCCCCGGGCAGAAGGGCTCCAGCGCGATGCCGCACAAGCGCAATCCGATCAAGACCGAGCAGATCACGGGGCTCGCGCGGTTGCTGCGCGGCTATGCATCGGCCGCCGTGGAGGATGTGGCGCTCTGGCATGAGCGCGACATCTCGCACTCGAGCGTCGAGCGGATCGTCCTGCCCGACGCGACGATCCTGCTCGACCATATGCAGCGCCGAATGCTCGGCGTGATCCGCGGCCTGGTGGTCGACGCTCAGCGCATGCGGGAGAACCTCGATCTCACCTACGGGGCGCTGTTCTCGCAGCGCCTGCTGCTGGCGATCGTCGCGCAGGGCGCCAGTCGTGACGAGGCATACCGGGTTGTGCAGCGCCTGGCGCAGGAGGCACTCGATACGCGCGTGCACCTGCGCGAGCTGCTCAGCGCCGACCCGGCCGCTGACGCGCTGGACCTCGAGGCGATCTTCGACTTTGCTCCGTATGTCCGCCACGCCGATGAGATCGTGGGCCGGCTCGACACGATCGCCTGAGACCCGTTCAGCGAAATCGCGTGTAGGTTCGGCCGATTTACGGCTCAGGCCTTTGCGGATGCGGCGTACGATGGCAGCATGACCGCAAACTTCCTGCACACGATGGTGCGCATCACCGACCCCGCCCGCAGCCGGGCCTTCTACGAGGCGATCGGATTCGAGTTCGAGCGCGACATGGACATCGTCCGCAACGGCGAGAAGGAGGCGACCAACTACTTCTTCTCGCTCGGCGATCAGAGCTCGGTGCTGGAGCTGACCTACAACCACGACGGTCGCACCTACGACCTCGGCAGCGGCTACGGCCACATCGCAATCGGCGTCGATGACCTCGACGGGACGCTGGCGCGGCTCGGCCAGCAGGGCATCGAGCCCGAGCGCCCGCCCTATTCGGTTCGCGACGGTGGTTCCCGGCTCTGCTTCGTGCGCGACCCCGACGGCTATCGGATCGAGATCATCGGCCGGAATTCATAGCTACAGCCTATAACTCTCGTACGAATTACGACTTTGACTTATTGTCGTTTTTCGTCGAAAGTGTTGGCATGTTCACTCGAAACCAGACAGAGTTGGACACCAGCCTGTTCGATCCCGAGCACGACATGGACCTGGTCGCGCTCGCGAATAACGCTCGAAGCGAGGGTGATGTCGAATCCGTGGTGCGGCTCAGCCGCGCGCGGATGCGCGCCCGTCGGGCCGAGCTCAAGGCCAGCCAGAGGCCGCGCCGCGGCTTCCGCGTTGGACCGGTCGGCGGCTGATGCTCAGCGTTCCACGGTGCGGTTGAGCCTCGGCATCGCCGGGGCTCAACCACCGCCAAGGTGCAGCAGATCCGGCACGCGCGAGAGCGTCGCCACGGCGCCGCCGGTGTCGGCGTCGATCTGCTGCCGCACACGTTCGGGCAGCGCTCGGACCGACGGCCAGCTGCCATCGCGCCGGGTTGCGTCGATCGCGTCTGACAGCGCGCTCAACCGTCGGTCGGCCGTCGCGATCAAGGCCGGCGCCCGCGGGTCGATATCCGGCGCGAGCAGCGCCAGAAGCTCCCTCGTCGCGCTGACATCCGCCGTCAGTGACGCCAGGTCGGTGCCGCTGCCGTAATCGTCGTTGGCGCTGAGCGAATCGCGCAGTGCGTCCTCGAGCACCTCATGCGCACGAATCGTGAAGCTCGTCATTCCGGCGCCGCTGGTCGGCAGCTCGGAGTCGAGCCTGCGGCCCGCCAGCGCAGTTATGAGTCGCTGGAGCCGGGCAGCATCAGCGGCCGCCTCGACCGGACCGCGACGGCCCCAGAGGTCGTACTCAACCCGGTGAAAACCTGTGAAGGAGCGGTTGTGCACCCCGCCCACCAGTCCGGCCGCGGTGCCGTCGATCCTCTGCCCCAGCTCACCGAAGGCCCCATACGCGTCGTCGTCCTGGCCAATCTGAAGCCAGGTCAGGTGCGCGCTCAGCCACCTGGCTCGCGCTCGCGCCGAGTTTCCGGAGCGAGCGGCGATCAGCAGCTCGCCGACCTGATGCCGCAGTCTCTCGAGCAGCCGGCGGACGTAGGCGCGGTAGCCATCCAGCGCCGGGGCGAGCGTCGCGACGTAAACGGGGGCGATCTGCCTGCCGCCCACCTGGCGCGTTCGCGGTGTGCGCTCGGAGTCCGAGACATGCTCGGGATATCCGTCCAGATCGCAGCCCCACGAGTAGGCAACGCCTGCCGTGAGCGTCGTCGTCAATGCGCGTCCGGTGTGCGCGGCCAGATCGTGGAGTGTCGCCACCAGCCTCCCACTCGCGGAGGCGAACAGGTAGACGGTCGCCGGCCGGGGTGAGTCGTCGCTGATCCGGAAACGTTGGCGCCCGGGGCGGAGCGGCCGCCAGTTTGGCGCGCAGGTGGTGGTCCCGAACGTGATCGGCTCGGAGGCCGCGCCCGGGTCATGCGGCCTGTGGCTGGAGCTGCCACAGGCCACGAGCAATACGGACGCTGCCACCGCCGCGAGCGGCGCGCGACCCCTCAGCTCAACCCCCGGGTCGGGTGAACACGTCCGGCCCAAACGCGTGCACCCCGGCCATCCGGGCGTCACCCAGGTACGGCAGCCCGAACAGGCCCTCGAACGTGCGCAGCTGTGAATAGTGGTTGTAGGGCTTGGTGCTGATCGTGCCCGGCCGGACGT
Source organism: uncultured Actinomycetota bacterium (assembly GCA_963790635.1). Classification (GTDB taxonomy): domain Bacteria; phylum Actinomycetota; class Thermoleophilia; order Solirubrobacterales; family Solirubrobacteraceae; genus Palsa-465. The sequence continues at coordinate 1,117,634 of CAWBPJ010000007.1, forward strand.
ATTTCGACAGCACGATCGCGCCGACCCGGCCGCCGCCGGGTCCATAGAGGCCAGGTTCATCGATGTTCGGGTGCGACGGATCGTCATAGCCAAGGCTGTCCACCTCGCCGCAGCAGGCGGCCGCGTTCGAGTCGTCACCGGACTCGTCGAAGGTGATCAGGATCATTCCGTTCTGCTGGTAGGCCGGCGAAGCCATGATCTTCGGGACCCACTGCTTGAGGAACTGGTCGACGCGCGGAAGCCGTCCGGGGGTTCCGTCCTGGCACTTGGGCCAGTCGTGCCCGTCGTAGCAGGTGTTCGGCGTGACGAACGAGTAGTCCGGAGTCGTCGAGGCGCTCTGCAGGTCATGCGCCAGTGGCTTCAGCGAGACCACATGCGCGTCACATAGGGCCCTGTTGTCGATCACCGACTCGAAGTACATGAATCCGTTGTGGCGGGTCGCATAGCTGTCATTCTTCGGGCCGGTCGAATCGGTCAGGTCGGTTCCACCCAGCGCTGGATGACCACACGCCGGGCCGTTGGCTGTCATGGTCGTGCCGTCGCGCTTTGGGTCGTTGCCCATGTCCTGCGCGTACTCCTTCCAGCTCAGCCCCTTGGCGCTCAGCTGGTTTCCGATCGTCAGGATCGGCTTGCCGGCGGCCGACTTGGGAAACACGCAGCCTTCGCCTGAGATCTGGCCGTCGCCGGTCCAGTCGTCGTAATTCTCTCCGCCGAACTGCACGAACGGAGCGAACGTCCCGCAATCCTCGTTGAGCTCGTAGTTCGGCGCCTGGCCCGAGACCGCGGCCACGTAGTTGTCGAGGCTGTCATGCCCGATCCCGTAATAGTCCTTGAGCAGCGCGCCCTCGGACGGGAGCGTCTTGGTCAGGTACGGGGCGTACCTGTGGCCGGCCGCTCCGAACGTGTAGTTGTAGGACTCGTTCTCGAGCATGATCATCCACACGTGCTTGATCGGTGGCGTGGTGTGGGCCCCAGCTGACGGGGCCGACGCCGCGAGGCCGCCGATCAGTGGGACAAGGGCCGCCGATAGGACGACCAGCCTGCGACGCAATGCTCTTGGCACGAAACCCTCCAGGTGTGGTCAGATGGCGATCGCGCCTTCGCAGCGATCCGTCGCCGTGGAGTTCTACCGTGGCTGAGCGCGTCAGATGAAAACGCTCTGTGAACGCGGGTGGAGATGTCCGCAAACGTCTCCTCGCCCATGATTTGGGACGGCCTCGGCCGGCGACGGTGCCGTCAGGCGGCTGAGAGGTACGACGCCTCGTAACGGCTGACCCAGCGCATGAACTCGATCGGCGGGACCGGCTTCGAGAAGAAGTGGCCCTGGGCGCGGTCGCAGCGGATTTCCTCGAGCCGGGCCAGCGTGTCCGAGTCCTCGACGCCCTCAGCGGTCACCTTCAGGCCGAGCGCGTGGCCGAGCTCGATCGTCGAGCGCACGATCACGGCGTCAGAGTCGTCGGTCAGCATCGGCGTCACGAAGGAGCGGTCGATCTTGAGCTCGTGCACCGGCAGGCGACGCAGGTTCGCAAGCGAGGAATGCCCGGTGCCGAAGTCGTCGACCGCGAACCTGCAGCCCTGCTCACTGAGGCTTTCGACCGTCTTCAGCGCGCGCTGCGGGTCCGACAGGATCATGCTCTCCGTGATCTCCAGCTTCAGAGCCTGCGGCGGCAGGTGGTGGCGCTCCAGCATCTGCGCGACCTGCGAGGACAGCAGCGGGTCGTGGAGGTTGCGGACCGAGAGGTTGACCGAGACGATCAGGTCGCGGCCGGCAGCGTGCCAGGCGGCGCACTCGGCGATCGCGCGGTTGAGGACGGCGTTGGTCATGGCTCCGATCAGGCCGGTCTGCTCGACGATCTCGAGGAATGCTGCGGGCTGCAGCAGGCCCAGGTCGGGATGCTGCCAGCGCACCAGCGCCTCAGCGCCGTGGACCCGGCCGCGAGCGATGTCGATGATCGGATGGAAGTGCACGACGATCTGGTCGTCGCTCTCGAGCGCGCGGCGGAAGTCGCCAACCATGCTCAGGCGTGAGGCCGAGTGATGATCCTGCCCGTGCTGGTAGAAGCGATGGCCCTCGCGCTCCTCCTTGGCCGCGTACATGGCGATGTCCGCGCGGCGAAGCAGCGTCTGCGCGTCCTTGCCGTCCTCCGGGTAGCGGACGATCCCGATGCTGCAGTCGACCTGCAGCGTGATGTCGTCGAACACGATCGGCTCGCGTATGCAGGCCAGCACGTCCTCAGCTATCGCTGTCAGCGCCGCCGCATTGTCCGTGCTGACCGCCGGCATGATCGCGAACTCGTCGCCGCCAAACCGTGCGACCAGCCCGCCCACGCCCATGCGTTCGGCCAGCCGCGGACCCAGGTCGGCCAGCAGATCGTCGCCGTACTGGTGCCCGAGCGTGTCGTTGACGTCCTTGAAGTGGTCGAGGTCTAGCAGCATCACGCCGAATGGGGAGCTGGCGGAATCAGGCTCGGCGATCGCAGCGTCGATCCGGTCACTGAACTCCTTGCGGTTGGCCAGCCCGGTGAGCTCGTCGGTCGTGGCCATGACCTCCAGCTCCTTGCCACGGCGCTGTGACGTCAACAGCTCACCGACCAGATACTGGAAGACGCTCAGCACGATCGCGAACACGATCAGGCCCCACAGCCTGAGCGTATGGATCATGAAGACCGCCAGCACGGTCAGGATCGCGGATGCGAGGTCGGCTGAGAGCGTCGGCTTGAAATCAGCAAGCCGCTTCAAAAACGACGCGCGATTCATGAAGCACACGTAGGCCGTGACCATCGAGTAATTGAGTACGAGCGCGACGATGAACGTCGCGAATACGAGCAGGTAGTACGTCGAAGTCGTCCTGTAGTGCAGGACCAGAAGGTCGTCAGTCTTCGGGTGGGCTAGCCACAGGCCGGCGGACTTCGCCAGCGATTGGAAGAGCAGACCGCTGAGCAGTGGGAACCAGACGAACGTCACGAGGTTCTGGCGGAACAGATCTCCGCGCTCACGCGAGTTGAACCAGCCGATCGTGATCGTGAGCCCGCCAACCAGCGCCCCAGCCGGACCACCGAGCAGCACCGTCGCGAGCATGATCCCCAGGAAGCTCCCGGAGATGATCGTGCCTGACGGGAGCCGTGCCGAGGTCAGCTCGCTGATCACCGACAGCACCACGAGCACGGGCAGGTAGACCGGACTCCAGTCAACGGGGTGCGTGGGGCTGCGTGCGGTGATCACAGACACGACCACGGCGGCCACGAGCAACGCGACCTGAACCGCGAGCAGCACGTGTGGATGCTCGGCCTCGCGCGTGCGTGTCCGCTCTTCGGGCGCCGGGGCGTCTGGTTGCGGGCTGGTTGCGGTCATCCGATTTCGACGGGAGGCGTGTCGTGGTTTCGACGCGTCAGTTGAATTTCCTGCTTGGTTGGAGGATTGGGCGCATTCACGACGTCGTCGTGCTCCTCTTGTTAATCGGCCGTTCGTCGACCGGACTCAAGCGCACCCTGTCGATCCGGTGGATCGTGAACACGACTACTGCCAGGGCCGTCCCGACGGCGGAGATCGCGTAGGCGACTCGCGGCGAACTCAGCGAGGTCACGACGCCGCCGACCACGAAGCCGACCGCCGGCATCACCTGGTTCAGAGCGTAGAGCACGGACATCACCGCGCTCTGCGCATTCAGCGGGATCCGCTGCTGCATTGAGGTCATCGCCGCGACCCAGGCGGCGCCGTTGCCGGTGCCCCCGAGCATCGCGAAGATGCACGCAACGGCGAGCGTCGATGAGATCGCCAGTCCACCGTAACCAACCGCGACAAGCAAGGTGCTGTATCCGAGCACGCGCATCAGCGGGATCTCGTTGGTGAGCGCGAAGATCGCGCCGCCGATGATCATTCCGGCGCCCCACGAGGTCAGCAGCAGCCCGTATCCAGAGCTTCCGGCGTGCAGGACGCTCTTTGCAAACACGACCTCGATCGGCACTGCCACCGAACTCAATGCGAACGTGATTGCGATCGCGATCATCAGCCTCCGGACCGCGGTGCGGGTCCGCAGCAGATCGATTCCGGCCCTGATGCGGCCAGACGTACCAGCTGCGGTGTCACTCTCGATGTGGAGGCCTGGGGCGGTGACGATTATCAGCGCGCCCACCGTGAACGTCGCGGCGTCAACCAGCAACGCCGTGCTCACGCCATGCGAGGCGATCACGAGCCCGGCGGCGAGCGGCCCGGCGGCGAACGCGACCATCGTCCCAAGGTTCACCAGCCCGTTGCCCTCACGCAGCAGCCCGACGGCCAGCAGATTGTTGGTGATGGCGCTGCGGTTCAGGGCTGCCGATGAGATCGCGAGCACGCCGTCGATCGCGACGAGTGCCAGCACCAGCGGAAGCGAGAAGTGATGTGAGATCGCGGCCACGGACGCGAACAGGCCCGCCTCCAGCATGTACATGGTGGGCAGCACGATCCGCGGCGGCAATGCCTCGGCGTACGTGGCCAGGAGCGGCGCTGCGAGCGCGGGGAGGACCCGGAGCGCCAGGAACAGGGCCGCTGACGCCAGCGCGCTGCCGGTGCGGTCGTAGACAAGGAGCGCCAGCGCGACCTCACCGATCGCGTTTCCCGTCTCATTGACCCACAGCGCCGCCACGAGGTGGCGAAAGCTGGCGGAGCTGCAGCGGGCGGACATCGAACATGCTCTAACCAAGAGTTATGCCGTGCATAACAAGTTCGCGTCTACCGGGGAGCGGGCCACGCTGTCAGTCTTCTGCCCGCACTTGGTAACCCCTTTTTCCGGCCGCTGGCAGGAAAGATTCCCCCCCCGGAGGCACTGCAATGGGCGCAAAGATCGGCTACTAAATTTGAGTATTGATTGACCGTGTTGAGGAGCCTGAACGTGGGGGCTCCTCAACACGGGCATTGTCCGCGCGGGGACACAGATTCATTGGGCCTTTCGGCACGATGTCCCCGGGGCTTTAGTGCTATCGCACGATAAAGTCCGCAATTTCCGAGATTCTTGATGTTTACAGCCGGGCTCTGACTTATGCTGCGCCACCATGCCGACGCTGCGTTCGGATGGGTCAGCAGGCGAACAGGCTGATTCCTTCCCGAGCAGCCGTGGACACGTGCCGGTTCGCGACCTTGAGGTCGGCGAGCTGCGCGCCTTCTGCGCGGCTGCGACGCTCGGCAGCATCGCCGAGGCCGCTCGTGCGATGAACGTGAGCCAGCCGGCGATGTCCAAGCGCCTGCGCTCGCTCGAGACCGTCGCAGGCGCCGAGCTGTTCGAGCGTTCGAGCCGTGGGGTCACACTGACCCCGGCAGGCGTTCAGCTCTACACCGCCGCGCGCCGACTGCTGCGCAGTGCCGACTCGGTTCAGTCGCTGATCAAGAACCCGGCCTCTTCGTCGCCGGTGCGGATCGCTTCCAGCCCGACGATCGCGGAGCTGCGGTTGCCGCAGGTGCTGAGTGATCTCGCGGCCTCCGAGCCGGGCCTCACTGCAGAGCTCATCTCAGCCAATTCAGAACTCGTTCGGGAGCTGGTTCGCGAGGGCCGCAGCGACCTGGGGATCGCCAGCGTCGATCCGTACGCGACCTACGCGGACGGCCTTGAGGAGCGGATCGTCTGGCGTGATGAGCTCGTGGTCGTGGTGCCACCCGGGCATCCATGGGAGGCGTTGGATGAGATTCCTGCCGACGAGTTCGCCAGTACTCGCATAGTGCAGCGCGATCCGTGGTCGAATTCGAGCCGGATCGTGAGCGCCACGCTCGAGCGGATCGGTCTCGAGCGCGTGCCGGCCACGCCGGCGATCGGCAGCACCTCCGGTGTGATCGCGATCGCCCGCACGAGCGGAGCGCCCGCCCTGATCTCGATCCTCGCGGCTCGCGCCAATCCTGAGCAGCAGCTTGAGATCCGACGTGTCGAAGGCCTCCGGTTCGGCCTCGAGTACGCACTGGTCTGGGTCGGCGCGATGCTCGAGCTGCGACCCGAGGTACAGATGGTCGCCGGCCACATCGTGCACCTGCCGTTCGCGCGGCCGCGCGCGACCCATTAGTACCGGTCGCGTGGCACCGGCCACGCTGGTCAGACGCTAGGATCGGCGGCATGGTCGCCATCTCAGACGCAAAGCTGATCGCGTCCGGCAAAGTCCGTGAGATCTACGACCTCGGCGAGCAGCTGCTGCTCGTCGCCTCAGACCGGATCTCCACCTATGACGTCGTTCACCCCAATCCGATTCCGGACAAGGGTGCGGTGCTCACCGCGATCTCCAGCTTCTGGTTCGAGCGGACCTCCGGCGTGATTCCCAACCATCTCGTCTCCGTCACCGACGGTGTACCGGACGAGGTTCGCGGGCGTGCGATGTTGGTCAGGAAACTCGAGATGCTGCCGGTCGAGGCGGTCGTGCGCGGCTACATTGCCGGCTCCGGCTGGAACGATTACCAGCAGACCGGGAGCGTCTCCGGCATCCGGCTACCGGAGGGGCTGCGCGAGGCCGACCGGCTGCCTGAGCCGATCTTCACCCCCTCGACCAAGGCCGCTGCCGGCCATGACCAGGCGATCGATTTCGACGTTGCGGCCGACCTGATCGGAACCGCTGAGCTGACCGAGCGGCTGCGCGAGGTCTCGATCTCGGTCTATAGGTCCGCCGCCGCGCACGCCCTGGACCATGGGATCATCCTCGCCGACACCAAGTTCGAGTTCGGTCTCGACGCTGACGGAGTGCTGACGCTCGGCGACGAGGTCTGCACACCCGACTCCTCCCGCTTCTGGCCGGCCGACGCTTACGAGCCCGGCCACGGTCAGCCCAGCTTCGACAAGCAGTTCGTCCGCGACTGGGCGGCTGCCACCGGTTGGGACAAACTGCCGCCGGCCCCGGCGATCCCCGACGACGTAGTTAGACGCACGCGCGAGAAGTACGTCGAAGCCTATGAGCTCATCACCGGCAGCTCCTTCGCGGAGTGGGGTGTACGCGCCGGAGCGCCGAGCTGATGCGGGCTCTCGTGCTGATCCGGCCCAAGGCCGGCATTCTCGATCCACAGGGTCAGGCGGTCGAGCGGGCGCTGCCGGCGCTCGGCTTCAGCGGCGCCTCCAACGTCCACGTCGGTCGCCTCGTCGAGCTGGACGTCGAGGACGCGGACCAACTCCCCTCGATGTGCGAACGCCTGCTGGCGAATCCGCTGATCGAGGACTACGAGATCATCGAGAGCGCGTGAAGTTCGGCGTCATCCGCTTCCCCGGTACATGTGACGACCTCGACGCTCAGCTGGCGGCGCAGCGCGTCGCGGAAGCGGTGTTGCTCTGGCATCGCGACCGTGACCTCCAGGGCGTCGACGCCGTGATCGTGCCGGGCGGCTTCTCATACGGCGACTATCTTCGCGCCGGCGCGATCGCGCGGTTCGCCCCGGTGATGGAGTCCGTGATCGAGTTCGCCAATGAGGGCGGACTCGTACTGGGCATCTGCAACGGCTTCCAGATCCTCTGCGAGTGCGGCCTGCTGCCGGGTGCGCTGCTGGTAAACGATCACCTCAGGTTCGTCTTCCGGCAGGTCACGCTCGAGCTGGTCGACCGCAACACCCCCTTCACCCGGAATTGCCCGCCGACGCTGTCAATTCCCGTCAAGCACACGACCGGCCGCTACTACTCGCCGGAGCCGGTGCAGGTGGTTCTCAAATACGCGTCGGGCCAGAACCCGAACGGCTCACAGGAGGACATCGCCGGCGTTGTGAACAACGCCGGCAACGTCTTCGGTCTGATGCCACATCCCGAGCACGCCGTCGATCCGCTCACCGGTTCAGCGGATGGGCTCACGATCTTCGAGTCGATCGACACGGCTGTCGCCGAGCGTCTGTGGGTAGCGTGACAGTGGAGAGAGGCAGATGAGTACCGCCGGCGCTCACCCCAAGCATCGCGAACTCGGTCTCACCGACCATGAGTACGAGCTGATCGTCGACGGCCTCGGGCGCGAGCCGGGCGACGTCGAACTGGCGATGCTGTCGCTGATGTGGTCGGAGCACTGTGCCTACAAGCACTCGAAGAAGCTGCTGAAGCGGCTGCCGACCGATGGGCCGCACGTGCTGGTCGGGCCGGGCGAGAACGCCGGCGCGGTGGATGTGGGCGATGGCCTCGCAATCGCTTTCAAGGTCGAGTCCCACAACCACCCGAGCGCGGTCGAGCCGTTCCAGGGCGCGGCCACCGGCGTCGGCGGCATCCTGCGCGACATCTTCGCGGTCGGCGCGCGGCCGATCGCGGTACTCGACAGCCTGCGCTTCGGCGAGCCGGGCGGTTCGCAGCGCTCGCGCTATCTGCTCGAGCATGCAGTGGCCGGCATCGGGCATTACGGCAACTCGATCGGGGTGCCGACGATCGGCGGCGAGATCTACTTCGAGCCCAGCTACGAGCAGAACTGCCTGATCAACGCGATGGCAGTGGGCCTGGCCCCGCATGACCGGCTCACGAGCGCCGCTGCGGCCGGAGTCGGCAACCTCGTGATCCTGTTCGGCGCGCGCACGGGGCGCGACGGCATCGGCGGCGCCTCTGTACTCGCCAGCGCCGAGCTGGTTGGTAGCGAGGGCGGTGACGAATCCAAGCGACCGACCGTGCAGATCGGCGACCCGTTCGCGGAGAAGAAGCTCATGGAATGCAGTCTCGAGCTGCTCGACCGCCGGCTGCTCGCCTCGCTGCAGGACCTTGGCGCCGCCGGCCTCACCTCCTCCGCCGCGGAGATGGCGAGCAAGGGCGGTCTCGGCCTTGACATCGACATCGCCAAGATCCCGCTGCGCGAGCCTGACATGGAGGCGTTCGAGATCATGGTCTCCGAGTCTCAGGAGCGCATGCTCTGCGTTGTGGAGCCCTACGACGTCCCCGCCGTCCTCGACGTCTGCGAGAAGTGGGAGGTGCTCGCGAATGTGATCGGCGAGGTCACCGACACTCAACTCTTCCGCATCCTGCACGACGGCGAGCCGGTGGGTGAGCTACCGGTGCCGCTGCTCGTCGACGACTGTCCCCTGTATGACCTCGAGCCGGAGCCGCCAGCGGTTGCGCTGTACGACGGCGGCGAACAGCAGGTCGCCGCCGGAGCCGAGCCGGCCGACGCGCTGATCGCGTTGCTCTCGAGCGCCAACATCGCCTCGCGCCGCGCGGTGTTCGAGCAGTACGACCCGGTCGTGCAGTCGCGCACGGTTCGCCGGCCCGAGCAGGCCGATGCTGCTGTGCTTGCGCTGCCGGTGCTTGCAGCCAGCACCGGTGCCGGGGGTGCTTCGATCCCGGGGATCGCGGTCTCGATCGACGGCAACGGTCGCCGCGTCGCGGTCGATCCGCGGGCGGGCGCCGCCGAGGTCGTCTACGAATGCGCCGCCAACCTGGCCTGCGTCGGTGCCGAGCCGCTCGGACTCACCAACTGCCTCAACTTCGGCAATCCGGAGAAGCCGCATGTCGCCTGGCAGCTCAGCGAGGCCGTCGACGGGCTCGCCCAGGCCTGTCGAGAGCTCGATGTGCCGGTCGTCGGCGGCAACGTCTCGCTCTACAACGAGTCGCCCGATGGGCCGATCCTGCCGACACCGGTGATCGGGATGGTCGGGCGCCTGCCGGACGTCCGTCGGGCCGGTCAGATCGGCTGGGGCGACTCGGGTGACCGGATCGCGCTGGTGGGTGGCTTCAATCCGTCCCGCGACGGTTCGGAGATCGCCAAGTTGCACGGCAGTGCGCCCGCTGGCGCACTGCCTGTCAAGGACGCCTCGGCGATCCTGGCCGCCCACGCGCGCGTTCGCGACGGCGTACGCGACGGCAGCTTCATGAGCGCCCACGACATCGCTGAGGGCGGGATCGCGGTGGCGCTCGCCGAGTGCTGCATCGCCGCCGGCCTGGGCGCGATCATCAGGCTGCCCGACGGACTCGATCCGTTCGGCGAGGATCTCGGGACGGCGTTCATCGTCAGCGGCCCCACGGAAGGGCTCGAGGGCCTCCAGATCATCGGTGCCGTCGGCGGGCATGACCTGGAGATCGACGATCTGCTCAAGCTTCCGGTTTCAGAGCTGGTCGCCGCACACGCGAACGGCCTGACCGCCCTGTTCAGCTGATCCCTACCGGGATATGCCCTAAGCTCGAAGAGAGGTGTCGTTGACCACGCCCATTGATGATCGCGACGGACCACGTGACGAGTGCGGGGTCTTCGGCATCTACGCGCCCGCGTCGGATGTGGCGCGGCTCACCTATTTCGGGCTCTACGCGCTCCAGCATCGCGGGCAGGAGTCGGCCGGAATCGCGGTCGCGGCGCTCGGCGGCTCGATCATGGGGACGCGCGAGCAGGGGCTCGTCTCGCAGGTCTTCGACGAGCACAAGCTGCGCTCGTTGGTCGGCGACCTCGCAATCGGGCACGTGCGCTACTCGACGACCGGCTCATCGGAATGGGAGAACGCGCAACCGATCGTTCGCGACGACAACCGCACGCTCGCGCTCGCTCACAACGGCAACCTGATCAACGCCGTCGAGCTGCACGGTGAGCTCCGTGGCCGCGACATTCGCTTCAGTTCGACGTCGGATTCGGAGATCATCGCGGCGCTGTTGGCGACACACCCGGCTGAGACGATCGAGGAGGCGGTTGCCGACGTGTTGCCGAGGCTGGAGGGCGCCTTCTCGACCGTGGTCATGACCGAGGACAAGGTCGTTGCCTTCCGCGATCCACACGGACTGCGGCCGCTCGCGCTGGGCGTTATCGAGGACCCGGAGACCGGCTTCGAGGTCCACTGCGTCGCTAGTGAGTCGTGTGCGTTCGACCTGATCGGTGCCCGCTACCTGCGCGACGTGCTGCCGGGTGAGGTCGTGACGCTGAGCGCCGACGGTCTGCGCTCGCAGCTCGTGAGTCCCGATCAGCGGCACGCCTTCTGCGTGTTCGAATACATCTACTTCGCCCGCCCGGACTCGCTGATGGGTGGCCGCCGGCTGCAGGTCTCGCGAGCCAAGATGGGCGAGATCCTGTGGCGAGAGGCGCCGGTCGATGCTGACCTCGTGATCGCGATCCCTGATTCCGGCAACGCCGCCGCCCGCGGACTCGCACGCGCCGCCGGGATCCCGCAGGACGATGGCTTCATCAAGAATCGTTATGTCGCCCGCACGTTCATCCAGCCTGGGCAGCAGTTGCGCAAGAACGGCCTGCGGCTGAAGTTCAACCCGCTGCCGGAGGTCGTCTCCGGAAAGCGCCTGATCGTCGTGGACGACTCGATCGTGCGCGGCAACACGATGCCGCAGATCGTGCAGATGCTGCGCGATGCGGGGGCCGCGGAGATCCACCTGCGGATCTCCTCGCCGCCGATCAAGCACCCATGCCACTACGGGATCGACATGTCGACTCGCGAGGAGATGGTCGCTCATGACCGCACGGTCGACGAGGTCTGCGAGGTGATCGGCGCCGATTCGCTGCACTACCTGTCGCTGGACGGCGTGTATGAGGCCGTCGAGGGTGAGCGGTCGCTGCACTGCGACGCGTGTTTCAGTGGCGAGTACCCGCTCGCCGGCACCGAGGACGCCGGTGGCAAGTTCGCGTTCGAGCAGGTCGAGCTCCCGATGGCGTCGTGAGTCGCGCGGCCATGCGCTCGGCCGACCGGCGACGATGAGCATCGAAGGCTCGCTGAAGGTCGCGGTGCTCGTATCGGGCACCGGCACGAACCTGCAGGCCCTGCTCGACCAGGTCCATGGCCGCGACGGCATCACGATCGTCGGCGTCGCCTCTGACAAGCCGGAGGTGCCGGCACTCGAACGCGCGGCGCAGGCGGGTGTCCCGTCGGCCGTCTTCGAGCTCTCCGGATTCGCGGGGGATCGACTGGCGCGGGACCGGACGATGGCCGATTGGCTGCGTGAACACGGCACCCAGCTGGTCGTGATGGCCGGATACATGCAGATCGTCAGCGAGGAGATCCTCGACCGCTTCCCGGATGCCGTCATCAACGTCCACCCCTCGCTGCTGCCGGCTTTCGCAGGGCTCGACGCCGTGCCGCAGGCACTTGCCTACGGCGTCAAGATCTTCGGCGTCACCGTGCACTTCGCCGATCGTGGTGTCGATACCGGGCCGGTGATCATGCAGCGCTCCGTCGAGCTGCCGGACGCACGTCAGCCGGACGACGTCTGGCCGCGCCTGCACGCGATCGAGTACGAGATCCTGCCGGAGGTGGTGAGGCTGTTCGCACGCGGGGAGGTGCACATTCCCTCGACGCAGCCGCGGCGGGTGCTCGTCGGCCCCCGAGCCGCGCCGACGGCTTAGGGCCCACGTCCGGGGGGCCTCCCGGTAGAGTCGCTCGGGATGGCAACGGGGACGAACGCGGAGCACTCACTGCAGACGTCGGCACCGGGCGAGGTGCAGGTAGGACGCGCGCTGCTGTCGGTCTCTGACAAAGCTGGAATCGCTGAGTTCGCCCGAGGCCTCGTCGAACTGGGGATCGAGATCATCTCGACCGGCGGCACTGCTCAAACGCTCGCCGAAGCCGGGATCCAGGCGCGGTCGATCACCGATTTGACCGGCTTCCCGGAGATCATGGACGGCCGCGTCAAGACCTTGCACCCGAAGCTTTACGCAGGTCTGCTGGCGGTTCGCGACGACCAGGCTCACATCGACGCGGCGGCGGCACATGAGGTTGAGCCCGTCGACCTCGTCTGCGTCAACCTCTATCCGTTCGAGCGCACCGCCGCCACCCGCGGCGTCAACGACGACGAGGTGATCGAGAACATCGACATCGGCGGCCCGACGATGATTCGTGCGGCCGCGAAGAACTTCAAGTTTGCGGTGCCGGTGGTCAGTCCGGCGATGTACGACGCGATCCTGGAGGAGCTGCGCAGCTCTGACAGGCAGCTTTCGCTGCAGACGCGCGAGAGCTTGGCCGCGGAGGCCTTCGCCTACACGGCTCGCTACGACAGCGCGATCACACGCTGGTTCCAGGAGAAGCACGAGGACTTCCCGCCGCTGATGGTGCGTGCCTTCGAGCGCCAGTTGGAGCTCCCCTACGGGGAGAACCCGCATCAGCGGGCGGCGTTCTACACCCAGGTCGGCGCTCGCTCGCACGTGCTCTCGCAGGTCGCGCAGATCGCCGGGAAGGACCTCTCTTTCAACAATCTGTTGGATCTCGACTCAGCCCGGCAGATGCTGGCGGAGTTCGTGGTGCCGGCGTGCGTGATCGTCAAGCACAACAACCCGTGTGGCGTCGCGGTCGGCACCACCACGCTCGAGGCGTATCGGCGCGCGTTCGCCTGCGACCCGACCTCGGCCTTCGGCGGCGTGATCGTTCTGAATCGGCGCGTCGATCGACTGACCGCGGAGGCGATCCACGAGCAGTTCGTCGAGGTGCTGCTGGCACGTGGCTATGACGAAGACGCGCTGGAGGTGTTCACTGACAAGCCCAACGTGCGGATCCTCGACGATCGCGAACGTCGGCTCGACGTGCTGCTCGAGCCCTCGATCCGGCAGGTGATCGGCGGCGTCCTGGTGCAGGACCGCGATGCCTCCAACGAGGACCGCGAGGACATGCAGGTTGTGTCCGGTCGCCGCCCGACGGAGGAGGAGTGGTCACAGCTGCTGTTCGCCTGGCGTGTCTGCAAGCACGTCAAGTCAAACGCGATCGTGCTCGCGCGAGACGGGGCGACCGTCGGCATCGGCGCTGGGCAGATGAGCCGGGTCGACTCGGTGCGGATGGCGATCGAGAAGGCCCAGAGCCCGGTGAGCGGTTCCGTGCTGGCGTCGGACGCCTACTTCCCGTTTTCCGACGGGCCTGAGATCGCGCTGGAGGCTGGCGTCACCGCGATCATCCAGCCCGGCGGCTCGATTCGCGACGAGCTGACGGTGGAGGCGGTCGATCGTGCCGGGGCAGTGATGGTCTTCACCAACCGCCGCCACTTCCGCCACTAACGATCGCGCCGGCGAGCGTCGCAATGTCATCGGAGCCTCCCCAGATCGTGCGGCTCGGGGGCGATCCGCCCTCGCCATTCGAGGAGCCGATCGGCTTCTCCCGTGTGGTGGTCGCAGGACCCTGGGTGCTGATCGGCGGCACCACCTCCGTCGACCCGAGTGGGTTTGTCGTCGGCGAGACCCCATACGAGCAGGCGGTCGAGATCCTCCGCAGGCTCCTGCACGAGCTCGGCCGCACCGGCTTCACCATCGAGCACGTCGTCCAGACCCGGATCTATGTCACCGACATCTCCCGCTCTGAGGAGGTCGGCCGCGCTCACGGCGAGGTCTTCCGCGACGTCCGCCCAGTCGCCACGATGGTCGAGGTCTCAGGCCTGATCGACCCGCGCATGCAGGTCGAGATCGAGCTGGTCGCCTATCGCGGCTGACACTCGTCAGCCGTGCCATGCGTCAGGCGGCCCCGGTCTGCTGCGGCCGGCTGTTCCCGCGACGGCTCCACCGCCGCGCCCCACCGCCCGCCACCGCCGCGATCGCACCGCGACGGCCGCATCGTGATCGCCGCACCGCGCGGCCGCACCGCGATCGCCGCAACGCGACGGCCGCATCACCACGGCCGCACCGCGATCGCCGCGCCGCGACGGCCGCATCACCACGGCCGCACCGCGATCGCCGCACCGCGAGGGAGGGGTTTTGTTGCCCCAGCCAAACAAACCCCTCCCTCAGTGCAATCCTGCCGCGAAGCGCAATCCTGCCGCGACGCCTCATGAGCCATGGTCGGACGCACATGGCTGCAATCATTGACGTCATATGCCGGCGTAGCTCAGTTGGTAGAGCAGCGGACTTTAATCCGAAGCGCCCCGGTTCGAGTCCGGGCGCCGGCACTGAAAAGGCCTGGAAATCAATGTCAAACTTGATTCCGCTCTATTGGTAGGCGAAAACGGGCAAAAGTGTCCCCGAATATGTCCCGAGATCTGGTGTAGAATCGGCGTCGAATGACCGCGTCTCAGGAGCCATCGGGACACGTCTTCCGGGTTGACTCGGGCGCATGGTCCGGTCTGGTACGCGAAGTACCGATTGCCCGATGGCGCAGGTCCAGAAGAGGATCGGGCCGGCCTGGTCGGAGCAGGGGACGGCCGCCGGCCGGCTACTTCACGAAGCGCACCGCCGAAGCGTGGCTGCAGGATCTGCTGGACCAGGCGCGCCGCGGCACGCTGCCCGGGATGCGGTCAGGTGATGCCACATTCGCCGAGGCGGCCGAAGAGTGGCTGCGATTCATTCAGCAGGACCGCGAGCGCAAGCCGTCGACGGTCCGGGACTACCGGTCGGTGCTGAACGCTCATCTGCTGCCGGCGTTCGGTGACCGCAAGCTCGAGTCGATCACCGTCGAGGAGATCGAGGCGTGGCGCACGATCCTTGACCGGTCTGTCGAACCGCTCCAAGAACAAGCTGCTGATCCAGCTCCACGGCATCTTCCGGCGGGCGCAGAGGATGTACGGACTCGACGCCAACCCGCTCGCGAGGGTCGAGAAGCACCCGCAGCACAGCAGCGGTGACATCGAGGTCTTCTCGCCCGAGGAGGTCTGGGCGCTGGTGCGGGCGGCGTCATCGGAGCTCGACGCCGCCATGTTCCTGACGGCCGCATTCACGGGGCTCCGGATGGGTGAGCTGCTCGCGCTGCGCTGGCGCGACGTCGACTTCACGGGCTCCGTGATCAGGGTCCGGTCCAGCTGGTCGGGCGGTGCAGTTGACCACACCGAAGTCGGGCAAGGTCAGGTCGGTGCCGATGGCGCCCGACGTGGCAACCGCGCTGGCGAAGCTCGGCGACCGCGGTAACTGGACGGGCGACGATGACCTGGTGTTCGCGAGTGAGACCGGCACATACTCGCCGACTCCGCTCTACGGGTTCGTTACAAGGCGGCGCTTCGCCGCGCGCGGGTCTCCGGGAGCTGCGCTTCCACGACCTCCGCCATACGTTCGGCACCCGGATGATCTCCAAGGCCGACATCCGCCGCGTCCAGGAGTGGATGGGACACGCCGACATCCAGACGACGATGAAGTATCTGCACTACGCCCCGCGTGCCGAGGACGCACGGCTGGTGGCCGAGGCGTTCAAGTCGTCAAGCCAGAACGCCCACGCCGAGTTGGCCCGCTAGATCCCAGCGACCGCAATCCGTGCGCTGCGTCGCTACTCGGAGAGGAAGCAGTGCGACCTCCGCCGAAGACCCAGCCTGGGTGGGAGTTGACTTGCCCTGCAACTACGATGAATTTGCTGACCCAGCTCGCGACACCTTCCCAGCTTTCTGACGGCGATAGTCGAACGACTGTCCCGCTGTTCACGCTGCGCGAATGCGCGACGTACCTTCATACGCCGCTCTCGACGCTCCACAGCTGGGCCAAGCCGAAGGCCGACGTACCCCTAATCACGACCCTGCCGAGCTCGGGGCAACAGGCAACGGTTCCATTCGTCGGTTTCGCAGAGGCGTTCGTGCTTGGCGCTCTGCGGAAGGCTGGCGTCCCGATGCAGCGCATCCGACCCGCGGTGAAAAAGCTCAGTGACGAGATCGGACTCGATCACGCGCTCGCCTCTCAACGCGTTTACACCGACGGAGCAGAGCTCATCTTCGATTACGCCGCAACCACCGACGATGAGCAGCTGCTGACCGTGGTGCGAACCGGCCAGGAGCATTTCGCCGACGTGGTCCGCGATTACCTGAAGCCGATCATGTACGGAAGTGACGGTTGGGCGGCGAAGGTGAGGCTGCCCGCTTATACCCACGCTGAGGTAACCGTTGATCGACTGAGGCGTTCGGGCAGCCTCTCTTGGTTCATGGCGGAGCTCGGCTTGAAGATCTCGTTGACCGCTTTGAGCCGGGGACGGATTCGCCGATATCGCGACCGACTTCGAGGTCCCAAGCGGAGAAGTCGAGGACGTAATCCGAGTTGCACTCCGGCTCCCAGCTTGAGTTCTTCATCGACCGCAGCCTCGGAAGACACGTCGTCACGGGAGCGCTTCGCGATGCCGGAGCAGTCGTTCGCCCGATGGCAGAGGTCTACGGCGAGCGAGTCGGGCAAGGGCTCGCCGACACGGAATGGCTGTGTGACGCTGGCACGCACGGATGGGTGGTCCTAATGAAGGACGACAGGATTTGATATCGCCCGGCGGAACTTGATGCCCTAACGACCGCCGGTGTCCGCGCCTTCTGCCTGACAAATGCGAACTTGGGCGGCCAGGCTATGGCCGATCGCTTCGTGACCCAGCTACCAAAGATCACGCAGATTGCGATCAGCACGGCGGGCCCGTACATCCACGGTGTGTACGCCGATGGCGTGCGTCCGCTCTGGGGCTCAGAAGTTAGGCGTGGGGCTCGGTCGCTCGGCGATCCCTGAGATAACAACCGTGCGCACTTTGGCGCGACTGCAACCGTCACCGTGCTCAGGCCTAGCCGCGAATGGCCTGAACCACCTCGGTGGTTTGCTGAGGTGTGGTGAGCGCCATCTCGCGACGCAGCTCGTCGATCTGGTCGGCGAAGCATTTCGGTCAGGGTCGCGAGCCGGCGGAGTGCTTGTGCGACGGTGGTGGTGGAGCCGCTTTGCCATGCGTCCTGCCATTGGCGGACGGCGTCGTCGAACTGCTCCCAGGTTTGCGGATCGCCGGGGCGGTTCGCGTCGGGTGACAGCTCACGTGGTGGGTGGCGTATGAGGGTGTCCTTCGCCAGCGCGCGGAGGCCCGTTTCGGCGGCGTACTCGAAGCGGCGGCCTGTTTCGCGGCGGCGTTGGAGGTCTCGCGCAGGCGTGCGGCGAAGGGGGCGAGTTCGGGCATCACCTGTTCGTGTGCGCGGATCGCTTTGTCCCAGTCGGTTTGGGCTTCGCGGACGCGTTCGACAGCGGTCGCGCGGCTCATTGAGCGTCGGCCTCTGCGGGCTCGAGCAGCATCGCTGCGGAATCCATGCCGGCCATGCCCTCGGCCTCGGGTTCAGACGGTTTGTGGGTCACGACGTCTGATCCTTGGATCAGAGCGTCGACGTCGGCCTGCCGCAGTTTGTAGGGCTTGGTGCCGGGAACCCGCCGCGCTGCTAGGCGGCCCTCCTGGATCCAGCGTCGGATCGTCATGGGCTGGACGTTGAGGATTTTTGCGACCTCGGTGACCGACAGGTTGTAATCGCTCATGTCTTCAGTTGGGCTCATACGCAGTTCGTTTGTTCAGAAGCGCGGTGTCGACTCGTGTTCCGAAAGTGCGATGCTACCGGGGAGTGGCGACATCGAGAACATCTGTGGGTGGTTCGCGGTGGGGTGGGCTGATCGGATTGTTGGATGACTGATGTGCCGCAGGGTCGTCGGCAGTCGGAACGGGGAGGGAGCCAGCTAATATTTGTGGGCATATTCGCTTCGCTCACGTGCCGACAAATGCTGGCCCCTTGCGGGGAATGGCGTGCGGCGTGAGTGGCGCTGATCGCACTGGAAGCGGCGGCCGCGGGCTGATAAGCCGCGTGGCCGGCAGGTGCGGTTGTTGCTGTCTGATGACGAACTCGTCGAGTTGAGGCTCCTGGCCGGTGATCGGGGTATTTCGGTTCAACGGATGTTGGTCGATGACGCGCTCGCGAACCCATCGGGAGAGGCTGGCGGGGGACAGCGAGGGTTGGGGCGAAGTGTCGATGAGTTGCTGCTGGCGTTGCGTGAAGGGAGAGCGGAAGTTGCTCACGTTGGACGCAACGTCAACCAGCTTGCGGAGGCGGCGAACGAGGCGCGGTACTCACCTGAGGGCCTCGATGGCAACGCGTTGGCCGGGTACTTCCGTGATGACGTTTACGCGGCGTTGTGCGAGGTGATCGCGAAGGTCGAGCAGGCAGCCGACAGAGTCGCGGCCGCGAGGTGATCCCGAACGGGAGCCGCGGCGGGTCAGCGATCGGCTTGGTTGGCTACCTGGGCGGGAAGGGCAACAAGAACGAGCACCGCGACCCGCATGTGATCGGCGGGGACCAGGAGCTGCTGATGCTGCTGCCTGAGCAGAGTCGTGACCTGTCCGGGGTGATGTGCGGATAACAGTCGCACGGGCGTTGGAAGCGCCGCGTCGCCAGACCAGGGTGGACGTGCGGCTGAAGAAGAAGACGACCGGGCAATACGAGCACAAGCACATCGCGCACTGGTCACTAACACTCGCACCGGAAGATATGCGCCAGCCGCTCTCAGACGCGCAGTGGAACTGGGTGGCGGAGCGGTTCGTCAAGAAGATGGGGCTCGAGGGCTGCCGGTACGTGGTAGTGCGTCACGGTGACACCGTGACCGGGCTGGGGCACGCGCACATCGCTCTGAACCTCGTCAGGCTGGACGGGACCCGCGGCTCGACTGTGCGCGACTGGCCGCGCGCGCAGCAAGCATGTGCAGAGATCGCATCCGACCTCGGGCTCGCGATGCCACACAGACAGTCACGACACCTCAACGCCGAGCAGCGTGGACGCGCCCGGATCGACGAACCCGGCGAGCTGGGCATCCGCCACCAGTTGCGCCGGCGCGTTGACGCAGCGCTCCATGAATCCACAGACACAGAGATGCTCGCGACTGCGCTACGGCAGCACGGCGTCCACTGGCACAACACCGATCGCGACGGCCGCAAGGGTCTCAGCTTCAGCATCGACGAACGGGCGGACATCTGGATCGCCGGCGGTGAGATCGACGCAAGTCGACGACAGGTCAGCCAACGCCTCAAAGCGAACGCCGCACAGGCCCAGCCGGAGCAGCTCCGCCAGGCCCATGAAATGCTGGAGCAGATCGCGCAGAACGATCCGGGGATAGCCGCCGCCCTGAAGGCACGGAGCCTCTCAGACCTTGCGAACCCCAGTCCCCGGACGGCCGGTCCGCTCACGCCCCCAGAAGCCGAACCCGAACGAATGCGCCCCAACCTCACGCGCGGCCCAGACCCAGGCGTCGACAATGGGCCCGACCGCTAGCCACGCCCGAACGACCAGCACCCTTATCTAAATCATTGAGGCAGCAGCCGTACCCGTGTGCGGAATATTTCCAAAACGCACTTTGAGAACATGTAGCATGTGGGCATGGCATCTCTTGCGACGAGTGAACGGGCAAGTAAGGGCGATCCTAAGCCGGCTAGCGCTTTCGACTACGACTTGATCCTGTACGACGCGCAACTGACTGCTCGGCTGCTCACCGCGGAGCAATTGGCCGATCGCTGGCAGGTCTCGAAAGCTCAGGTCTACCGACTCGCTCGCGACAGCCGAATCCCGACAGTCGCGATCGGGCGTTACTACCGCTTCAGAGTCGCGGCCATCGAGGCTTGGGAAGCATCCCAAGAAATCGAAGCGCTCTAGTCGGCGACATCCACAGCTCGTCCAAAGAGTGTCGCGTTTCGTACCGCGGGCTTCCGCTTCGTGCATGGATCGGGCCATACGAGAAGGCAGCGGGATGCGCGCGCCAAGGCAAAAGCACGCTCTCGACCGCTCGATCCACGAGAGACGGCCGACAGTGAGCTAAGCATTGGACACCTCCGGTTCTGGCCACGCAGCCGATCACGCTCCGCGGCTACGAGCTCCCTATACGTCGGTGTGCCGCCAGAACAACAAGAACCTCACTGTCGGCTGGTGCTCGTCAAAATTCGCGTCGTGCCAGACGAGTCACCTGCTCCGAAAGAGACTGAGGGCCGCGAGACTGGTAAGCACGTCTCGTTCGTCGAGCTCTACCTGGACCTCGTGTTCGTTCTCGCGGTCGGTGAGCTGGCCCACGTGATCGTTGACGATCCACGCTTCGGAAAGGCCTTGATCACGCTCGGCCTGTTCACCGCTCTCTGGTGGACGTGGGTCGGCTTCACCGTTCTGTACAACCGGTTCGGAAACGAGGACCAGTGGCAGCGCGTCCTGTTCTTGACGGCGAGCGCGCCGATCGGCGTTGCGGCTGTGGCGGTTGGGCCTGCTTCAAAGGGGCACATAGTCGCATTCACGGTGGCGCTTGTGGCGACGCGTTTACTGCTGGCCGTAGGCCACACGAGGGACAACGATCCGAACAGCAATGTCGGGGATGCTCTGCGGTTGCGTACCGCGCGGGCATACGTGCTGTCAGCCGTTGTCCTAACTATTTCGATCTGGGTGCCGTCCCCGTTCCGCTACGTCGTGTGGACAGCTGCCTACCTATATGAGTCTCGGGTGATGCTCACCGACGAGCGCGTCTTCAAAGGCTGGCGCGGCCGACATGTGAAGCCGTCCGCCGCAAACTCAGCGGACTCCAGCGTTGCCCTTGATGCGGAGCATTTCGCAGAGCGGTTTGGACTGTTCATCATCATCCTGCTCGGGGAGGTCGTCGTCGAGGCCGGCGAGGGCGCCGCGGATGGACGGACTTATTCGGCCGGGCTATGGGCCACCCTGGTCGGGGCTATGGTGCTCTCTGCCACGTTGTGGTGGACCTACTTCGCCGCCGCGGCTGAGACGCAACTGGACAAGCTGAAGCTCTCTGGCGGTTCACCGGCAGTGGCGCGGGCGATCTTTGCGGTCGGTCAGATGGTGCCCGCGTTCGCTCTGATCGTGGCGGCTGCGGGGATTGGGCTTCTCCTGCGCGGAGAACCACCGCCGAGCGCCTACTGGCTCACGTGTATCGGCGTTGGAATGTACGTCTCAGGCACCGACGGTTACGCCGAGCTCACAGTCGCCGGAACCATTTCGCCCGGTTTGCTGCAATGACCACCATTTACGCCTCTGGTGCACTGCACTGGGTCCTATCCCCGGCCATCTACATCTGGCTGTTGGCGTTGATGGTGGCCGGCAACACCGCGTTGGTGACCCTGACGGGCGACGCCAGCGCCGAGGAGCCGGACACAAGGACTGTGGCGAGCTAGGGCCGAGCCGACGTCACGAAGGATGCGCCACTCATTGTTGGCGATAGCGTCCGGAATGGAACGCCACTATTCCAGTGGGAAGGCCGATCGAAGTCTGTCAGGATGACGGCCCCATGGCCGACTCGATCGACCGGCGCAAGCGCATCATCCTGTTGGCGATGACCGTCGCTAATGCGATGGTCTTGGTCGATCAGACGGCGGTGCCCTTGGCGTTGCCGAACGTCATGGGCGACTTCCGGATCGGATCGCAGCTCGCCCAGTGGGTTCTGACCGCGAGCCTGCTGCCGCTCGCCGGGTTTCTTGTGCTCGGTGGGCGTCTCGGTGATCTACTCGGTCAGCGTCGGATCTTCACCATCGGGTGTGTTCTGTTTGCCGGCGCGTCGGCGTTTGGAGGTGCGGCGCCGGCTTCCCGGTGCTACTTGTCTGCCGGGTCCTGCAGGGCGTCGGTGGCGCATTGATGCTGCCGAACACGGTGGCGATCGTGAGCACCACGTTCTCCGATGGGCAGGGCAGTGCATTAGGCACTATGGGCGGGATCGCGGCGATCGCGGCGGCGCTGGGTCCGACGATCGGCGGGGCCTTGACCGGACTCTTCAGCTGGCGCGCGGTGCTGCTCGTCAACGTTCCACTCGCGGCCTTTGGTGTATTCGCGGCCCGCCGCGCGGTGCCGCCCGATCCCTCGCGCGAGGGGTCGTCAGAGATCGATGTGACCGGCGCATCGCTGCTTACCGTAGCGGTGGTGGGAGCGGTCTTCGGCATCACACAATCTCAAGTCTGGGGATGGACCTCGCCAGCGGTCATCGCCTCAATCGCCGCGAGCATCGCGGCGCTCGCGGCGTTCATCATCGTGGAGCGACGTGTTTCCCAGCCGCTGGTGAACCTCGCGCTGCTGCGACGTCGTCCGAACTATCTAGCGGCGTCTGTGGGCCAGCTGATCGCCGGGATGGCTGAGATGGGTGTCGCGCTTCTCTTTCCACTCATCCTGATCCTAAACCTGAAAATGCCGCCAGCTTTGGCCGGCGTTGCTCTGATTCCGACCACGGTCCCGATGGTGTTCATCGCGCCGCTTGCGGGCCGCTGGTATGACCGCTCGGTGGTCGTCCCCCGCTGATCTTCGGTTTCGGCATGCTCGCGCTTTCCGGGATCGCGCTCTCGGTTGGCATCGACCACAACTGCGTATGTCGCGCTCCTTCCGGGACTGCTCGTCTTCGGGATCGCGCTGGCCCTGATCCTGACCGTAAACGATCCAGTCAGTCTCGACACCGTCGCGGACCGCGATCATGGGCAGGCCGCTGGAGTGTCTGCGACTGCCGAACAGTTCGGCGGGGCGCTCGGGATAGCTGGGCTTTACGCCGTCTTCCACGCCAGCTACGTAAAAAGTCTGACAGCAGCATCGCTCACAGTTCGCTCCCGCAGTTCACGGCCGACCAGTCGCTGCGCTTCAAGAACACGATCCTCGCCGCCGAGCAGACGGGGCTTCGTCCGAAATCGTTTGGTCCCCAGCTTGAGGCGTACCTCCCACTCGCCCGCTGAGCGTCGGACCACGGCTACACAGTGGCACTCCTCTGCATCACGCTCCTTGCCGCCGTGGGTTTAGTGGTAGTGACGCGGCTCGTACGCAAAGCGCCTCCGCGCGACAAAGCGGTTTACAGCGAGGAGATCAGCATCGAGATTCGGGTGTCCGACGCCGGCCAGTGAGCCAAAGCGGAGGCTTCAAACCCAGGCCCGAATCAGATTCGTCGCCCAATCGCTCGCAGCGGCAGGGTCGGCGCAGGGTTCGACGACCAGCACAATTTCGTCCACTCCGAGTTCGCCAAGCCGATATCGATCGGCTGGCTCCGGATCGATCAGCGCGACCGCTACGCGGAGATCCGCCATCAGGCGGCCAGCTTCAGCGCACAGCTCTCCCAATCGGTGGAGACGTTCCTCGACACCTTCAACCCCGTCGAGGTTGAATCCGTACCACCCGTCTCCTGTGCGAGCGGCGCGCCGCAGAGCGGAGTCGCTGTTGCCGCCGACGATGATGGGGATACGACGGTTGACGGGCTTCGGGTTCACGCGGATGTTCTCGAAGGTGGTGAATGAACCGCTGAATGAGGCTGGATCGTCCCTCCAGAGGATTCGGATCGCTTCGATGTATTCGTCGGTTCTCGCGCCCCGGCGCTCGAACGGGACGTCAAGCGCCTCAAACTCTTCCCGGGACCACCCAACCCCGATCCCGAGCGAGAGCCTGCCCTGGGATACGACGTCGAGACTCGCCGCAGTCTTAGCCAAGATCACTGGGTTGTGCTCGGGCAGCAACAGCACACCGGTTGCAAGCCCAATTCTGTCGGTCGCGGTGGCCGCGGCCGTTAGCGCGATCATCGGATCCAACCAATCGGCATCCGCCGGAACCGCGATCTGACCGTCGGCAGCGTACGGGTACCGCGACTCGCTCCTGTCCACCATCACGACGTGCTCGCCGGCCCAGAGCGTGGCGAACCCTGCTCCCTCGGCTGCGGCTGCAACCGCTGTGATCACGTCCGCACGAGCACCCGCGCCTATCCCTAGCGCATGGAGTCCGATCCGGCAGCGAGCGGTCAACTCGACTGCTCGCTCAGGGTCCTCATCTTCGTCTTGTTGAGCCATGGAGATCTTCTCCTGGTGGTGAATCGGTCACCACACGCGACGAGATGACCGTGGCTCGGGCTTTAGCGGCGGCGTGCTCCGCCATGGTCTGATCGATCGCTCTGGTGAGCAGCGGGAAGAGGTCAGGCGGGATCCGGTACAGCTTGCGCTTGTCGTACCAAGTCGTCATTCCGAACCCGAGGATCATCCAGAAGGCCAGCTCGCAGGCGATCAAGATGAATGAGTGCGTCAGCCCGGCGTCCCCACGAGCGTCGAAGTACATGATCGCGCGCGTGCCCAGCAACACTTGACGCAACGGCTCCAGATGCGCGACCGCTCTGAACACCCCGGGCAGCGCCTGAATCGGGACAGTCCCGCCGGAAGAAGCGAGCGACAGATACACAAGCAGGATCAGCGCCAGCAGCTGCCCGATCGTCCCGAAGACGGCGAGGAGGGCGAGGCTACCCGACGCGATCATCAGCGCAGCGAACGCCGTTAGGAGCCACAGCAGCAGGACGTTGGGCGCGTACATGCCGAGCAGTCCGGCCGCTATCAGCAGCATCACCCCGGTCACTATCGGGATCGCAATGAGTGCTACACCGCATTTGATCAACAACGTCTGACGACGGTCGATCGGGACCGGTCGCCGTTGGGTCCACTTCGGCCCGAGCTCCGTGGCGCCGTAGCCGAGCGCCGAATCGATCGACGAGTTGATCAGAGTCGCGGTGATGAACCCCGACATGATCGCCAGCAGAGCCACGTAAAACGCGGACAACCCCAGTGCGGAATGGTCGGGTAACGGTCGGTACGTGGTGGTGTCCAGTGCCACCGGATCGGCCAACTGGGCGGCCGAGATCGGGTCGGCCGCAGCAGATGGTGTGGCCAACGGCTTCAACTTCGTGGCCAGGGTCTTGGAGGTCTTCTCCAGCGCTGGTGTCATCACACCGGCCGCGAGCGACACTCCGAGGGAACCGAGACGCTGGTTCTCCGACAAGTCGACGGACGCCTTGGCGGGCACACCGGCCCCGAGCCGGGTAGTGCCTGTCGCGACAAGTACCGAACGAGTCAGCGTCGCCGGGATCACCAAGGTCGCGTAGGCCCCGCCCCGGTTCATGATCGCCTTCGCCGCTGAGAGCGTGGTGTTCTCGAGCTTCAGGCGGCTCGTGACTGCGCTCGACCCCTCGATACCAGAAACAACACTGTCGCCGACATTGACTTTCTGGCCGTTGGCGACGCCGCCCGTGTCCTCATTGACGACGATCACTGGCAGGTTGTGCAGGTGACCGGTCGGGTTAACGACCGAGCCGAAATAGATGGCTGACATCAGAGCAACAAACACCGTCGCGATCACCACAGGAATAGCCCAGATCTTGCGGACTCTCAGGATCTGAGACGCGCGAGCGCGCCTCCCGCTGGGTGGGGGCGAGGTGCTCATCGATGGTTCTCCGTTGTGTTGGCGGGTGGTTTGCAAGTGTCCCCCGATGGCCCGGGAGTCGACCGGACGTACTCTGATGCCATCGGCCGGCTTTGGCGTGAGTAGCCGACTACGCAATCGGCTGCATGGATCCGAAGCGCAGGTTGCCGCGACGTTTGGTCACGTGGGTTTGAGCTGCACGTGGCTGCGCGCACACGGACATCGCAACGCGATCCAACGCGCACTGCAGTGAGCGACCACGTCACCTCGTCCCGGATCGAGATCACGGCCTGAGTCCCGTTCTTTCGCGGTGAGCCGCCCGTTCGGCCATCCGCAAGAACTTCTACTGCGCAGTTGTTGACGCACAAGTTGAGTAGTCGGCTACGCACGACAGCTCCGCGTGACGGTGGGAGGGTGATCCCATGCTTGCCGGACACCTTCAGAACTCAAAGGAGAACCCGCTCATGTCCGCAATCCGCACCGGCTCCTGCCGGGGGCCACAAGTCGAGTAGTAACGAGATGCTCATCGGACTCATCCCGTGGATCCTGTTCACCCTGCTCGCCGAGCACGGGACGCTGAAGTTCGCCAGCATCGCCGCGTTCGTGGTCGCGGTCGGAGTGTGCGCTTACTCATCCCGTGGTGGCCATAGGCCAAAGATGATCGAGATCGCGGCAGTCATAACGTTCATCGTCTTCACGGTGATCGCGTTCGTCGCTGATCCGGCGGTTACGCATTGGCTGACCCGGTACGCACGAGCGGTCGCAGCCGCAGCGCTGGCAATCCTCGTCTTTGGCTCCCTGTTGTTCATACCGTTCACAGAGGAGTACGCCCGTGAGCAGGTGCCCGAGCAATATTGGGGCAGCCCGACGTTCAAGGCGATCAACCGCAAGTTGACAGCGATGTGGGGATGCGTGTTCGCCGTCATGACCGTCTCTCACGTGATCGCTGGCGAGATCGACAAAACGCGAACCAACCTCATCTTCAACTGGGTGATTCCAATTGCGCTCGTACTCTGGGGCGTCAAGCAATCCCAATCGGAGAAGGGTTCGACGGCGCCGGCTCACCAGGAGGCCTGAGGCGCCGTGATGCAGCGGCTTGACACCGGCGCGTTCGATCGTGAGGTCAAGTCGCTGCTGTCCGCGGCCCGGTGTGGGGCGGCGGAACTCGAGCGGGTTGTGACGACTACCGCACGGATCGACCTCGCGGACGCCGGCTCATGGCTCCGCGAGTGGACGGCGGCCGGAGGCGAGGCGTGGGCGGCGGCACGGCAGGGAGGACAACCCGGGTCCTTCCTGCGTGCCGCCTCCTACTACGGTGCCGCCCTGGCTCTGATCGCCGGGTCAGACGGGTTCGTTGACGAGACTGCCTTGTGGACGCGTCAGCGTGAGTGCTGGGAGCAAGCGGTCAGCGAACTGGGCGGCGAGCGGGTCGAGATCCCATACGAGACGGTGGCGCTGCCTGGCTTCTTCGTCTCCGGCGGAGAAGGCCGGCGACCAGTGATCGTCGTCGATCCAGGCGGTCGCATGGTGACGTCAGAGTCCTGGTCTCATGTCGGGGGCGGCCGCACACGCCCGCGGTTTCCACTGGCTCGTATTTGACGGACCCGGACGTCAAGAAAGCCGTCGGCGCGGGCTAGTGGTTCGGCCCGATTGGGAGGCCGTGATCGCCCCCGTCCTCGACGCGCTGTGCCGCCGTCCCGATGTGGACTCGAGAAGAATCGCGATTGTCGGTCTGGAGTACGGCGGATTCGGGATCGCGCGAGCACTCGCCCACGAGCGACGACTTGCTGCGGCGCTCCTGATTCCCGGGATCCTCGACGCGTCAGCGCCATGGATGGAACTTCTGCCCGACGGTGCACGAGCCGCTCTGCTCGACTGTGATCCCGATCTCTTCGAGCAGGAGTTACATCTCGCGGCGCTCTTCTCGCCTGAGATCATCGATCAACTGAGGCGTGCCGCCTATTGGTTCGACTCTGGAGATCTCTCGCTATACGACCTGTACGCGCACATCTGCGGCTCGCGACTCGAAGCGGAGGTCGGGCAGATCACTATCCCGACCTTCCTCTATGAACCGACGACTGGTAACTGCTGGGCGGGCCAGACCAGCGAGCTCGCTGAGCGGCTCGGTCAGATCGCCACAGTGACCCGTGGCCCGAGCATCGATGAGGCCGTGCTGCGGTGGTTGGACACCCTGTTACCGATGGATAAAGGGACTATGAAATTGCAAGCGCCCGGCGTACATTTACGTCCGGTGAGGTGAACAAAGCAAACCCTTCGCAGACTGCTGTTCTCATAGACGATTGGCCGCTTATCGGCCGGGCCGCAGAACTGGCGGCGCTGAACGGCGCCCGCCAGAATGGACGGCTGCGCGGGACTGTGCTGGTCGGCACCGCCGGGGTCGGCAAGTCGCGCCTGGCGCGGGAGGCTCTCGCCGCCGCCGAGAGTGAAGGAGCCCACGTGGAATGGGCGCAGGCGACCCGGAGCGCGGCTGCAGTCCCACTCGGGGCGTTAGCTGACCTCGTTCCGGAAGTCGCTCGGTCAACCGATGTCGTCGCGCTCATGCGCCGATGTGGTGAGAGCCTCACCGAACGGGCTCGAGGCCGACCGGTGGTGCTTGGTATCGACGATGCTCAGCTTCTCGATGCGGCATCGGCTGCACTAGTGCTCCACCTCGCGATGGCCGCAATAGCGTTTGTCGTCGTAACCGTCCGCTCTGGCGAGCCCTGCCCCGATGCCATCGCCTCGCTCTGGAAAGGCGGCGGGGCAACGCGTATCGAACTTCAGGAACTCGATGACGACTCGGTGACAGCCTTGACAGAGGCCGTGCTCGACGGGCCCGTCGAGCAGGTCGCAGTCCACTGGGTGATCGATGCGAGCCGTGGCAATGCTCTCTACGTGCGCGAGCTAGTGCGTGGCGCAGTCGAGTCCGGAGCTCTTCAGCGCGAAAATGGGCTCTGGACGATGCGCCGGCGGGCTCGGGCGAGTGTCTCACTAATAGAGCTCGTATCGGAGCGACTGGCCGATCTCGACGCTCAAGAGCAGCGCATCGTCGAGCTACTGGCGCTCGGCGAGCCCCTCTCTCCCGCCGAGATCGCGAGGCTCACATCGGAGCAATCGATGCTCTCAGCGGAGGCCAAAGGCCCGCTCGTCTCGACGAACGATGGCGTGAGACTCTCACACCCACTCTATGGAGAGGCAGTGCGCGCAGCATTGCCAGCACTGAGAGCGCAGGCTCTACGAATGCAGCTCGTCG
The DNA here is from genome assembly GCA_963790635.1 of uncultured Actinomycetota bacterium. Taxonomy (GTDB): domain Bacteria; phylum Actinomycetota; class Thermoleophilia; order Solirubrobacterales; family Solirubrobacteraceae; genus Palsa-465. The sequence continues at coordinate 1,146,604 of CAWBPJ010000007.1, forward strand.
GGGTGCTCGAAGCCCGCAGTCCGTTCGGTCCTGACGAGGCCCTGAGAGTTGCGCGTCTACGGCTCGATGCCGGGGAGGCGCCATCAGGAGAGCTAACGCTCGAGGCGGCACACGCCGCAAACCACGCCGGTGATCCGGAGCTGGGGGGGCAGCTGGCCGAGCTGGCGCTCGCCGACAAGGGCGGCCTCGCAGCGGCGATGGTCCTCGCAGAGTCGCAGCGGCTGGCCGGGCGGCCAGCCGACGCGGAAGCGACGCTGGCGGCAGCGGAACCCCTCGCTCGCAGCGATCCGCGAGTGGACCGCTACGCCCATCAGCGTCTCAGCGTGCTCTTCTGGGAGCTGCGGCGGCCAGACCTCGTAGCCGCGCTGCTCGACCGCATGCTCGGATGGTCCGAGGAAGGACAGTGGCAACGATTCATCGGCCGACTGCGAAATAGCTACGGCCCCGGCGCCGAGGGGATAGGCGATGTCGCAACTTCGGAGGCGATCGCCAGCAATCCGGAGATCCCCGAGCCCGCGCGGAGGCTCGCAGCTGCAATGCATCGGGTCGGCCTCGTGGTCACAGGCGACGGTGACCTGGCTGCGGAGAGTGCCTTCGCCGATATCCCGGCCCCGCCCTTTCACGATGATGCCGACGTTGCCGGGTTGGCGAGCCTTGTGTTTGCCTCGCTCGAGACAGGACAACGCGGCGGCGAACTCGAGAGTTACCTGTCTCGCGTGATTCACGAGGCTGTGCGCCAGCGCGCGCGCGCAGCCTCCGGGGTGGCTGCGTACGGCATTGCGCGCCTGCACTTCGGGCGGGGTCGCTATCGCGACGCCGCCCGCTGGCTTGCTGAGGCGGAGCTCCAGCTCATGCGAGCCGATCCCTTCAACACCATGGTGGTGGTTAGGGCCAACGCCGTGGGCGTTGCCGCCTTCACAGGTGACTTCGAGGGCACAATCGCCGCACACGATCGCCTGCAGTCCTGGATCGCACATCGAGAGCCCCTCGCGGTTCAGCAGCCCATGGTTGCGCGCGCTGCAGGGTGGGCTGCTCACCTGCGGGACCCGGTGGCAGCGAGTCAGCAACTGCTGGCTGACGCTGAACGGTTCGCCACGGAGATGCCTGGCCTTGCGCCAGCGCTTGCCTACGATGCGCTTCGCCTAGGCAACTCAGCCGCAGTCCCGATGCTCAACCAGCTCTCAGGCCAATGCCGCTCCCGAATCGTCGACTTGTTCGGGCGACATGCCCGTGCCCACGCCACGACCGATGGTGTCGGCCTGCTATCGGTGGCCGAGGACTTCGCCGCGATTGAAGCGACCAGATACGCAGTCGAAGCAGCAAGCGAGGCCGCGTCCGCATTCGTCTCAGAGGGCCGCAATGACTCCGCCCGCCGCGCCGCCGCCCGCGCCCGAGAGCTGTACATCCCGGATCAGGACGCATCGCGGCCCGTGATTGACGGCCTCGACGGAACCGCAACCGAGCTCACCGCGCGACAGGCCCAGCTCATCGACCTTGCTCGGCAAGGTCTGTCCAACGCGGAGATAGCTGACCGCCTCGTGATTTCGGTTCGCACCGTAGAAGCGCATCTCTATCGCGGCATGCACAAACTCGGGATCAACGATCGCAACGATCTCTAGGCAGAGCTGCCCATGCCGTGCTGTGGGGAAAGGTGTGGCGGCAGCCCCACTATCTCAGCCCATGACCTCCCACCCTGGGGGCGACCGCTCGAGACCGTTTGCGGACGTCCAAAGAATGTCCCGAAATATGTCCCGAACTGCGCAAATCTGAGCGCAACCGGGGACAACCGAGAGCGCCGAATCCCGCGTAAACACTGGGGCTTGCTCTGTTTTGGGCTGACTTTTAATCCGAAGCGCCCCGGTTCGAGTCCGGGCGCCGGCACTGGCGAGCGGCCGCTCGAGTCGATCACCATTGCTGAGATCGAGGAACGGCGACGCTCGCTGACGGGTCTTTCGAACCGTTCGAAGAACGCGTGCTTGCGCCAGAGGAGGTGTGGCGCCGGTGCTGCGGACGGCTGCGCTCGGGACGGACGCGCCGCCGCTGTCTGGCGTGGGACCCATCAGATCGCACGTCGAATCACGGATGTCGAGGTCATCTCTGAACTTTCGATCAGCTGGGCGGGCTGTTACAGGATTGGCCGGCGTCGAACACGGCGAACGCATCGAGTCGATCTTCGCCAGGGACTGCAGTGAGCTGATGCTCGGTGACGGGCGCCTGATCGGAAGCATTAGCGGCTCACTTTTCCGGCGAGAGCAAACCAGCTGCGTGTTGGGGATCGTGGCATTTGCAGCGTTTAGAGGTTAGGCTCCCCGCGATTGGGTGGCGAGCGGAGTTGTCCGCTGAGGTGCGGATGCGTCCGAGCGCGACAGGGACCGTCGAGCGGGGTGGTGGTTTTGTGCCTGACCAGGTTGTCACTGGAAATGCTGGGGTTGCGGGCTGGATCTCGGCTGAGTTGCAGCAGGACGTGATTAAACCGATTGCGGATTTCAACAATCCCGATCAAGAGTGGCGTCGGCTGTTCTCAGAGCTGCTGGGGACGTTCATGCTGGTGATCGTCGCCGCTGGTGGGGGGATGATGGGAGCGGCGTTTCCTGGGGAGATCAGTCACACGGCTGCGGTGGTCGCGCCGGGGTTGATGGTGATGGGGATCATCATGTTCATGGGGAAGGTCTCCGGTGCTCACTTGAATCCGGCGGTGAGCATCGCCTTCGCGCTGCGTCGCGACTTTCCGTGGCAGCGGGTACCTGGCTACATCATCGTTCAGTTGATCGGCGCGACGCTCGCTGCGCTGGTCCTGCACGAGATCATCAACGTGTCAGCCGTTCACGGCTCGAACTACGTCGCGTCGAGCTACAGCGCTGGTGCGGGGTTCTGGATGGAGACGCTCCTCACCTTTGGACTGGTGAGCGTGATCCTAGGAACCGCTTCCGGTGCCCAGAACATCGGCATCATCGCCGCGCTGGCGGTGGGTGCATATATCGCCCTGGCCGGGTTGTGGGGCAGCCCGATCTCCGGAGCGTCGATGAACCCGGCACGTACGTTCGGCCCTGATCTCATCGGTGGGAAGTTCACCGACTACTGGGTCTATATCGCGGGGCCGATCGCCGGTGCGGCCGTGGCGGTAGCCGTAGCGTTCGTCCTCCGTGGTGCGGGCGGTGGCATGTCCGGCTCGGCCGCTGCCCAAGGGGCTCTCTTCACTGAGGCCCAGAGCCAGATTCAGACCGAGGGGACCGGGCTACCGGCGACCAGCGCGGCACCGTCGGCCCCCGGCCTCTGATTGGCATGGCGCGGTTGGACTTTGGGCGGTGCGGTGATCGAATCTGCGATCTTGCAGCGATGGCCGACGCCGATGAACTCAAGCCGCACTCAGCAGCGTATTTCGATGCCGTGCGCGACTACTGGTGGAATCTCGATCATCTGGGGTTGATGGCCACCCGGCTGCACCTGGGAGATGTCCGTTCGGTGTTGGATGTCGGCGCCGGTCTGGGGCACTGGGGTCGCACGCTCGCCATGGTCTTATCCGGTGACGCCACCGTTGTGGGGGTCGATCGGGAGCCGGCGTGGGTCTCTGAAGCGAGCAGGCTCGCCGACCAGCGCGGCGTGACCGGTCAGTGCAGATATCAGCTCGGGATCGCCGAAGAACTCGCGTTTGCAGATGCGAGCTTTGATCTTGTGACCTGTCAGACACTGTTGATCCACGTGCCCGACCCGCGGGCCGTGCTCAGGGAGATGCTCCGGGTCACCAAGCCAGGCGGGCTCGTCCTGCTCGCAGAGCCCAGCAACTTCGCCTCGCAGGCGATCGGCTCGAGCGTGACCGCCGAGTGCTCGATCGAGGAGGTCATCGATCGCATTCGCTTCGCGCTGACATGCGAGCGAGGCAAAGAGGCACTCGGCGAGGGCAACGTCTCAGTCGGTGATCTCCTGCCCGGTTACCTTGCTGAGCTCGGAGCTCAGCACGTGCAGACGTTCATGTCTGACAAGGCAGCAGCGATGTACCCGCCCTACGCTTCTCAGGAGCAGCAAGAGCTCCGGGCCGCGGAACTTGAGAACGCCAGCCTCGAGCAATGGGTCTGGCCGAAGAACCAGGCCAAGCGCTACTTCCTCGCGGGTCGCGGCACGACGGAGCAGTTCGAAGCCGGCTGGGCACGACGTCTGAACGAGAACCAACGGACCGCTGCCGCGATCACAGCGTCAACCTTCCACGGCGCCGGCGGTGCGGTGCACTACGTCATCGCCGGGCGGCGGTCCAAGAGGCCGATTAGGGCATGACAGGCGCCGCTGCGCTCCCGCTGATGGACAGCCAAGATCTGCCGCGATCACCGCGGCGGCGCCCGCGCGCCACACCGTAACAGCGTAGATCGATGGTCAAAGTTTTGGGGTTAGACTGCCGGCATCACCCAGCTCTCCGACCACATCCGCGAAACCGCGCTGCAGGCTCTGAACTCGATCGCGCCACCAGAGCGAGGCGAGATCTACGCGGTGTCATTTCTGGTGTACGACGAGGAAGACGATCCGCGGCTCATAGGCTGATCAGCCTCAGCACGGCCGTACCGGCTACCGCCACCAGGAAGACCACGATCAGCGACTGCTGCAGGCGCAGGGCGACTGCTCCCATGCCGACTCCGACCAGCAGCCGCCAGTCGAACGTGTAGTGGCGGTTGGAGGTGAACAGATCCGTCGTCACCAGGGCGCTGAGCATCGCCACCGGAAGCAGCGCGGCGATGCGCTGCACCCTTGGGTGCCCGAGCAGCGATCGCGGCAGCGAGAGTCCGGCCAGCTTGAGTCCGTAGCAGCCGAACGAGCCCACCAACACCCAGAGCGTCACCGGTCCGGCCGTGCGCCGGCGAGGACGGCAACCCCGGCGGCCGCGATGATCGGCACGCCCGCGGGCGTCACACGCACCAGCGCCAACGCCACCAGCGCCGCTCCGACCGCGACCACCGGCGCACGCGCGCGCGACATCTGTGGCCAGAGCAGGGCGAGGAAGATCGCGGGAGCAGCTGCGTCGAGGCCGAGTTTCGAGGTGTCGATGCCGCTGCCGATCAGAGCACCGGCGAGCGTGCCTGAGGTCCACATCAGATAGAGCGACGCCGCCGTGGCCCAATACGCGTAGCGGCTCGCGCGCAGATCGCGCTGGCCGACGGCCATCGCCGTGGTCTCGTCGATCACGAACTGGGCGCTGATGAGCCGGCTCATCCCGCGAGGCTGGAGGATGCGGCTCAGGGGAATTCCGTAGAAGGCATTGCGCACGCCCAGCAGCAGTGCCGGAAACACCCCGGCCACCGCCGCGCCGCCGGAGGCGATGACTCCGACAAAGGCGAACTGGGATGCGCCTGTGAACATGATCAGGCTCATTGCGAATGTCTGTAGGACAGAGAGGCCGGCGGCCACAGACACGGCTCCGAAGGTTGCGCCGAAGGCGGCCGCATAGACCCCGATGCCGATCGTGCTCCGAACGATCGCTCCCCAGTCGACAACCTCCGTCTCACTCATCCGGACAATGGCAGCACAGATCGCCGTGAGGCGCGCTACCGGATCACGGTGAGAATCAGTCTGATCGTCATGATGGTTGGCACCGCTGCATCACTCAGGCACACGCGGCGATGCGACGCAGCCGCGACCTGGCGCCGCTCCTGGGCTGCGAGCTGGAGCCGATCCTGGCGCGCAGAGAGCGCCCGCTTGACTTTCCTACCAGGAAAGTCTAGTCTTCTTTCCTGTCGGGAAAGTGTACAGCTAGAGCAAGGACCGGTGATCGTGTATGCAGATACCAATCGATGAGCGCGAGGCCTACCTCGCATTGAACACGGTGGAGCGCCGCCGTCAGCAGGTCGTCGCTGAGATCGGCATCCCGCGCTGGTACTGGCTGAGTCTGGCGTTCGGTTGGGTGGGGCTCGGCGCACTCAGCCAGTGGGGCCCAGCCTGGGCGGCCGCTGTCGGAACGATTCTGTTCGGCGCGACGCACTCGGTGATCGCGCCACACGTGATCCACGGCCGGCGCGGCTCCTCGCAGCTGAGCGTCCGCAGCGACCTGGTGAATCGCAGGCTGCCGTTCGTGATCATCGGATTCCTCGTGCTGATGGCCTGCCTCACGACGATCTTCGCGCTGGTGCTCAACGCCGACGGCGACGGTCACCCGGCGTTCACCGCGAGCGTGGTCGCGGCGCTGTTGGTGCTGACAGGTGGGCCGACACTCGTCTCCGCATTACGGCGTCGTGCCGAGCGCTGGTAGACCCGCATGGCTGAGCCACGCTTCGACGAGCTGATCCATCCCAGCACGCGACTCTCGATCGTCGCGCTGCTGGCCTCGACCGACTGGGCCGACTTCGCCTATGTGCGCGACCGGTTGGGGATGTCGGACTCGGCGCTGTCCAAGCAGTTCGCGACGTTGGAGGAGGCCGGTTACCTGAGTCTCGAGCGTCAGCTGTCCAACCAGCGCCGGCGCGTCAGGGTTGCCCTGACCGACGCCGGCCGCAAAGCCTTCGACGGCCACGTCGCAGCGCTGCAGGCGGTGATCGCCGGGAGTCCCGAGCCGGCTCGCCGGTGAGGCAGCTCGTGTCGACTCCCGACCCTAGAGACGGCGGCCGCCGCGGGCGATCCACGCGTCGATCAGCATGCGTGCGATCGAGACCTCCCCAGGCAGCCTCAGCTCGCCGGTGCCCCGCTGGGCACCGGCGATCTCCGCGGCGGAGAACCACCGGACCTCGACCATCTCCCCAGGTTGCGGGACCGGATCCCCGCCCTGGGCGCCGGCCTCATAGCCGAGCATCAGCGACGACGGGAACGGCCAGGGCTGGGACGCCACGTACCGCGGTGAGTGCGCGATGATGCCCGACTCCTCGCGAACCTCGCGAAGCACCGCCTCCTCGGGTGTCTCGCCCGGAGACACGTAGCCGGCGAGGATCGAGAAGCGGCCATCCTCCCAGCCGATGCGTCGACCGAGCAGCAGCTGGCCGTCGTGTTCGACCAGCATGATCACGACCGGATCGGTGCGTGGGAAGTGCGAGGAGCGACAGCTGGGGCAGCGGCGCGAGAGGCCCGCATCGGCCACGCGCGTCCGGGCGCCACAAACCGAGCAGAAGCGGTGAGTGCGATGCCAGTTGAGCAGGGCGACCAGGTAAGCTGCCAGACCGCCCTCTGCCTGGGGCAGGGCCGCGCCCGCCTCACGCAACGTGATCAGGCGGCCGAGCCCGGTCTCCGTGAGCTGCGACTGGGCGTCCGGATCGTCCAGATCGGCGGCGAACAGCGGCTGGCCGTCGTCGATCCCGAGCAGGATCGGCTGGTATGGGTTGACGCGGCCCTCGAGCCGCCGGCGCAGCAATCGCGGCGTCGGCTCGTCGGACACCAGCACCTTGTCTGCGCTGGCTCCGACTACGGCCGCCTGTGGGTGCCTCAGCAGTCGCTCGATCTCGCCACGGTCGCTGCGCAGCTCCGCGACGCGGTCAAGCGTGGTGCCCGTGAAGGTGGGGACCATTCTCGAAGCTGCGTCGACAGCCTGTGGAGCAGAAGAAGTAGGTGTGGCCATTTTTCCTGAGTGTTTGGGCGCTCTGCCTGTCGACCATCATGCCGCAGACCGGATCCACCGCGCCGCGCCTCAGCGTCAGTCCGAACAGCGCTGCGAACACGAGTGACCCGGCGATGTTGAGCCACAGCTTGTAGTCGAGATGGATGCCGCTGAAGATGTCGCTCGTCGACGGACGCGCGCCCGACGGGATCAGCCCAACCGCGCTGAACACGGCCTGGACGATCAGCGCTGCGGCCACCATCGCGATCAGCATCAGCGCGACGATCCGGCTCGCGAAGACGCGTCCATAGTATTTGCGGTAGATCGCCACGATCGGCAGGATCACGAGGTCCGCCAGGATGAACGCCAGCACGCCGGAGAAGCTGAGGCCGCCGCTCCAGAGCACGGCCGCCAACGGCACGTTGCCGACCGAGCAGACGAACGTCAGCATCGCGATGACCGGGCCGATCAACGCGCCCCAGATCGTTTGCACCAGTGCCGGCGCGCCCGTGAGGAAGATGCTGTGAAACGTGCTCGGGTCGAGTTGGGCCACGAACCCGGAGATCAGCAGCCCGATCCCGATCTCTCGGTAGAGCATCTGCCAATCGCCCCTGAAGTTGTGAGCGACATCCGACCAGGCCGCCACGCTCGTCAACCGCTCGCGCCAGGGCAGGCGCTGGCCGGACATCTGGTGGATGTGGCCGGCATCGGCCTGCTGGGCGTGCCGGCGAGCGCGTGCCTCCAGCCGGGGCGAGACGAATCGCCGCAGCAGCAGAGACACGAGCACGATCATCACCAGCCCGCCGAGGTATTCGGCGAACATGAACTGCCAGCCGATCAGCACCCACAGCACGAACCCGAGCTCCCACACGAGGTTCGTCGAGGCGATCTGGAATGCGAGCGCGGCAGCGGCGGACGCGCCCTTCTCAAACAGGCTCTTGGCGATCGCGACCGCGGCGTAGGAGCACGACGAGGAGGCAGCACCCAGGGCGGTGGCCCTGGCCAGCGGGCCAGGGCCGGCAGGACCAAGGCCTGATTCGATCCGCTGACGCGGGACCCAGGCCTGCACCACCGCGGAGACGAAGAACCCGAACACGAGCGCCCACCAGACCTGCCAGCCCATCAGCAGGGCGTCGCGGATTCCGTGCCAGAGGAGATGACCCACGTTTGCCATCGCTCCCGAAAGTGTGGCAGCGGGCAGGTGATGCCCTAAGTTGCGATGTTTCGTCGATTTGTTGCAGAGGTCAGTCGCGTTCGGTACGTTAGTTGCGTGTCCGCTGACAGGCTCCTGGTCGAGGCTCGGGGCCTCTCGAAGATCTATCCCGCGCGCAACGGAACTCCGGCGTTTCATGCGGTCAACGGGATCGACTTCGCCTTCGGCCGCGGCGTCGCCTTCGGCTTCCTGGGGCCCAACGGCGCCGGCAAGTCCTCGACGATGCGGATGCTCAGCGCGATCTCGCCGATCACGGCGGGCACACTGCGGATGCTCGGTATGGATCCTGAGCGGGACGGTCCGGCGATCCGGGCGCGGATCGGCGTCGTTCCCCAGGACGATTGCCTCGACCGCGAGCTGACGGTCAGCGAGAACATCTTCGTCTACGGCCGCTATTTCGGGCTCCGCAGGGATGTGATCCGCGAGCGGATCGCGGGCCTGCTCGCGTTCGCGCAGCTCGAGGACAGGGCCGACGCTCAGGTCGAGATGCTCTCAGGCGGCATGCGGCGACGACTCACGATCGCGCGCGCGCTGATCAACGAGCCGGAGATCCTGCTGCTCGACGAGCCGACGACGGGCCTCGATCCACAGGCGCGGCACGTGCTCTGGGACCGTCTGTATCGGCTCAAGCAGGATGGCGTGACGCTGATCATCACCACGCATTACATGGACGAGGCAGAGCAGCTCTGCGATCGGCTTGCGGTGATGGACGCGGGCAAGATCGTGGCCGCCGGCTCGCCGCGCGAGCTGATCGAGGCACATGTCACCAGGGAGGTGCTCGAGCTCCGGTTCGCGATCGGAACTCAGGAGCTGGCCGCCGAACGGTTGCGTGAGGCGGCGATCGGCGAGCGAATCGAGGTGCTTCCGGACCGGCTGGTCGTCTACGCCGACGATGGCGAGGCGGCGTTGGTAGAGGTGCATGCCCTGGGGCTTGAGCCGATCACTGCGCTGGAGCGGCGGGCAACGCTCGAGGATGTGTTCCTGAAGCTGACCGGCCGCTCGCTGATCGACTGAGATGTCGCGGGCGCTGCACGGCTTCCGTTACTGGCTGAAGCTCTACAGCCGCACCTGGCGCGGCACGATCGTGATCAGCGTCGCGAACCCGCTGCTGTTCCTGCTCGGTGTGGGGGTTGGTATCGGCCACCTGGTCGACCAGGGCCACTCGACCATACTTGGGGGAGTCTCGTACTCGGACTTCTTCGCGCCTGGGCTGCTGGCGGCGTCGGCGATGCAGACGGGGTTCGTGGAGAGCGGCGGCCGCGTCGCGCAGGCGGCCGGCTGGACCGGCTCCTATCGCGCCGCCGTGACCACACCGCTCGAGCCTGAGGAGATCATGGCCGGACACATGCTGTTCGTGGTCTTCCGTCTGGTTACCTCGAGCGCAGCCTTCCTGCTGGTGATGAAGCTCTTCGGCGTCACCCCGGGGCTCTGGGCTCTGGCAACCTGGCCGGCCGCGGTGCTGACCGGATTCGCCTTCGCGGCGCCGCTGGCCGCCTGGACCGTGACCGTGCGGACGCTGACCAAGATCAACACGCTGTTTCGGTTCGGGTTCATGCCGATGTACATGTTCTCCGGCACGTTCTTTGCGCTCAGCCAGCTGCCGCGCGGAGTCCGGTTGATCGCCTCGGCGCTGCCGCTGGCGCAGGGCGTCGCGCTTTGCCGGTCGTTGAGCCTGGGGACCGCGACGCTGCCCGAGGTGCTCGGACACTCGCTGTACCTGCTGGCGTTCGTGATCGGCGGCGTGGCCGTGGCGCGGGTCACGTACAGACGGCGGTTGCACGGATGATCGCGACCGGTTGGACGCTGCGCCGCACCGGCAGCCTGGTAGAGCGCAACGCGCTGATCTACCGGCGCTCGCTCACGCCCGTCCTGTCGAGCATCGTCGAGCCCGTTCTGTATCTGTTGTCGATCGGCTTCGGCGTTGGTGCCTTGGTGGGCAAGGTGCCGGGCGTCGACGTGCGCTATCCGGAGTTCGTGGCTCCCGGGATCCTCGCGACGACGGCGATGAACGCCGCCTTCAACCAGACGGGGTTCGCGATCTTCATGCGGATCAAGACCGAGCGGATCTACGACGCGATCGTGCCGACCCCGCTGTCGATTTCCGACATCGCGCTGGGCGAGGTGGCCAGCGCGGTCTTCAGTGGCATCTTCGCGTCGATCGGCTTCGTCGTCGTGATGCTCGTTCTGGGCCTGGTCGTCTCGCCGTTCATCCTGCTCGCGATTCCCGGCTCGCTCCTGGTCGGCTACGCATTCGCCGCCGCCGGTCTTGCGGTCATGACTTACATGCGTGAGTTCTCGGACTTCCAGCTGGTTCAGCTGGTGATGCTGCCCATGTTCCTGTTTGCCACGACCTTCTATCCGTTGTCGGTGTATCCGGCCTGGTTTCGGCCGTTGATTGTGATCCTGCCCCTGTACCAGAGCATCGAGCTGCTGCGTGGGCCGGCGCTCGGGATCTTCAGCTGGAACCTGTTGATCGCCGCGCTGTACCTGATCGTGTTCGGCTCGCTGGCGCTGGCGCTGGCGACGCGACGGCTCAGTAGGCAGCTTTTGCAGTAACTGCAGCAAGCCGTTTGCAAGATCTGTCATAGAATTGCAGCGTGGCTCGCAAGCTTGCAGACGTCGCCAAGCAGGCCGGGGTGAGCGAGGCGACTGTCAGCCGCGTTCTGAACGGTCGCCCCGGGATCTCCGAGTCGACGCGCGCCGCCGTGCTGACCGCGCTCGACGTGATCGGCTACGAGCGTCCAACGCACCTGCGTGTGCGCCGGGCCCGGATGGTCGGCCTGATCGTGCCCGAGCTGCAGAACCCGGTCTTCCCGGCGTTGGCCGAGGTGGTCGCCGGCGCGCTGGCGCAGCGCGGTTTCAACGCTGTGCTCTGCACCCGCACCGGCAGCATGTCCGAGGCTGAGTACGTGGAGATGCTGCTCGAGCGCCAGGTCTCCGGGATGATCTTCGCCGGCGGTCAGTACGCCGAGGCCGATGCGCCGCACGAGCACTATCAGCGGCTGTTGCAGCTGCGCCTGCCGGTGGTGCTCGTGAACGCCGCCGCCGAGCACCTCGACTTCCCGCGGGTGTCCACTGACGACGCGGTCGCGATGGAACAGGCATACGCCCATCTGGCCTACCTCGGCCATGAGCGCATCGGCCTGATCATCGGTCCGCCGGACCACGTCCCGTCGCTGCGAAAGCTGGCTTCGTTCGAGCGCCTGGTGGCGAACGCCGGGAACTCCTCCGATCTGGTCGAGCGGACGCGGTTCTCGCTTGAGGGCGGTCACGCGGCGGCGCTGCGACTGATCGAGCGCGGCGCCACCGGGATCATCTGCGCCAGCGACCCGCTCGCCTTGGGCGTGATCCGCGCGGCCCGCAGGTCCGGTCTATCCGTGCCGGGCGACCTGTCGGTGATCGGCTACGACGACTCGGCGCTGATGAGCTGCACGGACCCGCCGCTGACGACCGTGCGCCAGCCGATCGACGCGATCGGCCGCGCCGCCGTGGAGATGCTCGCGGGGCAGATCGAGGGTTCGCCTGTCTCAGCCGACGAGCTGTTCTTCGAACCGGAGGTGGTGGCGCGCGGCTCGACCGCAAACGCGCCCGGACACTGATAGCTCCTGAACGCATCGGACCAGTGCGGTCTGGATCTGCACCGCAGGATTGGAAAGTCTTGCGCAGTGCAGTACGAAAAATGCAAATTCAAGTCTGACTCTTGCATTCGATTGTCAGAGATGCCATGCTCGCCGACATGAGGGAGACGGACATGGCGGTGTCGGCTGCGCCGACGCTTGAACAGGCGGGCGTCAAAGCCCGGACCTGGTGGCGGGAGGCGGTCGTCTATCAGGTCTACATTCGGAGCTTCGCCGACGCCAACGGCGACGGCATTGGAGATCTCGAGGGAGTGCGCGAGCACCTCCCTTACCTGGCCGCCCTGGGGGTGGACGCCCTCTGGTTCAACCCCTGGTACCCGTCACCGCTCGCGGATGCGGGGTACGACGTATCCGACTACCGGGCGATCGATCCCGCGTTCGGGACGCTGTGGGAGGCCGAGCGGCTGATCACGGAGGCGCGCGCACTCGGCATCCGCACGATTGTCGACATCGTTCCCAACCACATCTCCAACGAGCACACCTGGTTCAAGGAGGCGCTCGCATCCGCTCCGGGCTCGCCGGCGCGAGCGCGCTTCTGGTTCCGGCCCGGTAACGGTGAGAACGGTGAGCTCCCGCCCAACGGCTGGCATTCGATCTTCGGCGGCGGCGCCTGGACCCGCGTTCCCGACGGCGAGTGGTACCTGCACCTCTTCGCGCCCGAGCAGCCCGATCTGAACTGGGAGCACCCCGACGTCTGGGCGGAGCATGAGGACATCCTGCGCTTCTGGTTCGACCGCGGCGTTGCCGGCGTGCGGATCGACTCGGCCGCATTGCTTGTCAAGGATCCGACTCTGCCGGAGGAGCAGCCCGATCTCGGCCCTGGGCAGCATCCGTTCACCGACCGTGAAGAGCTGCACGAGATCTACCGCCGCTGGCGTGCGATCGCCGACAGCTACGAGGAGCCGCGCGTGCTGGTCGGGGAGGTCTGGATGCCGGATGCCGAGCGCTTCGCGCGCTACCTGCGCCCCGACGAGCTGCATACGGCGTTCAACTTCGACTTCCTGGCATGTCCCTGGGAGCCCGGCCCGATGCGCGGCTCGATCAGGACAGCGCTCGCCGCCCACGCCCCGGTCGATGCACCGGCAACCTGGGTGCTCTCAAATCACGATGTCACCAGGCCGGTTACGCGCTACGGGCGGGCGGAGACCGGGTTCTCCTTCGAGGCCAAGCGTGAGGGCACCCCGACCGACCCGGCGCTGGGCACCCGCAGGGCGCGTGCGGCGGCGCTGCTGTCGATGTCGCTGCCAGGCTCGGTCTACATCTATCAGGGCGAGGAGCTCGGACTCCCGGAGTTCGAGAGCATCCCGCCCGAGAAGCGTCAGGATCCGATGTGGCACCGCTCCGGCGGTGTCGACCCGGGTCGCGACGGCTGTCGTATCCCGATCCCGTGGTCGGGAACCGGACAGCCCTATGGTTTCAGCCCCAACGGGGAGGCCCAGCTGTGGCTCGAGCAGCCAGACGGCTGGCAATCCGTCACGGTCGAAGCTGAAACGGACGACCCGGCATCGATGCTCAGCCTGTACCGAACGGGACTGGCCATCCGCCGGGACTCGCCGTGGGGAGCCGCAGGATCAGACCTGCGCTGGCTCGACTACGGAGATGATGTCATCGCGTTCACGCGCGGTGAGCGTTTCGTTTGCATCGTCAATTTCGGTCCACGGGCAGTTGAACTTCCGAGCGGGACCGACATCCTGCTCTCGAGCGCCGAGCTCGTGGGCAACGAGGTGCCGCAGGACACGACGGTCTGGCTGGTCCAGGCCGAGAACCACGATCCGTCTGAGGCGGAGCCGCTGGCTCCGTTGGAGACGGAGAGGATGTAACTGGCCCATCCGGGTCAAGGAGAGGAGAGGTAATGACGTTTAACATAAGGGCCAGGCGGCGGCTTCACTTGAGCGTGACCGTCGGTGCCGCGTGTGCGCTGGCAATGGCGGTGTCGGTTGGCTTTGCCTCCACCGCGATGGCCAAGAAGTCGAAGGTTGTCCACATCAGCGTCGTCTCGCTGATTCCGGGCAGTACGCAGGCCGCGTTCAACGAATTCGATGCTCAGGTCGCTGAGTTCGAGGCCGCGAACCCGGGCATTTCGGTCAGGGGCGTGCAGTATCAGTGGCTCCCCGCGACGTTCGCCGCGAAGCTCGCCAGCGGGACCCTGCCGACGGTGTTCATCGTACCGTTCACGGACGGCCGCTCGCTCGGAGACAACGGTCAGCTCGCGAACCTGACCAAGTACGCCAAGGCGGAGCCCTACTTCAAGGACTTCAACCCGGCGGTCATCGCCGAGGGCATCGACTCCAAGAAGCAGGTCGTCGCGATTCCGGAGGCGGCTTACGCCCAGGCGCTGACCTACAACCGTCAGCTGTTCAGCGAGGCGGGCCTCAACCCCAACAAGCCCCCGACAACCTGGGCGCAGGTGGTGGCTGACGCCAGGCAGATCAGCCAGAAGACCGGCAAGGCCGGCTATGCCGAGATGGGTGCCAGCGACAACACCGCCGGCTGGATCCTGACCACGTTGACCGACGCGCTCGGTGGCCGCATGGAGACGGGCATCGGCTCCAAGGCGAAGGCGACGTTCGATAGCCCGCAGGCTGTCCAGGCGCTGAATTACCTCAAGCAGATGCGCTGGGGCGACAACTCGATGGGCTCGAACTTCGGGCTCAGCTGGGGCACCATGAACCAGGCATTCGCCGCCGGCCAGGTCGGGATGTTCGTCAGCGGCTCGGATGTGTACACCAACATGGTGCAGGCCGACAACATCAATCCGTCGATCTATGGGCTCGCGCCGATCCCGGTCGCGAAGAACAAGAACGCTGCTGTGATGGGCGGCGGCACCCTGGCCGCGGTCAGCCCTAAGTCCAGCCCGGCGCAGATCGCCGCCGCCATGAAGTGGATCAGCTTCTATTACATGAATAAGCTGATCAACCGCAAGGCGGCGATCCGCGATGCCAAGACGCAGATCAAGGACAAGCAGCCGGTCGGAGTGCCGGAGCTGCCGGTCTTCAACAAGGCGGTCTATGACCGTGACCAGAAGTGGATCAAGCCGTTCATCAACGTTCCGGAGAAGCAGTTCGCGCCGTTCAACAACGGCATCTTCAGCGAGAAGCTGACCCCGGAGCCCGAGTCGGCCACACAGGCCATATACGGTGACCTCGACTCGGCGGTGCAGTCGGTCTTCACCAACCAGAGCGCGGATCCGAGCAGCCTCCTCTCGGCGGCGAACAGTACGGGCCAGTCCTCGATCGCATCGGGGTCGGGCTCGTAAGCAGCACCCTCCGCTAGCCGACGGCGGGTGATCGTGGTACGCATTACACGATCACCCGCCTCAGGCGGTGGATGCCTGAAGACGTGATGTCGACCATCGACAAGATGACCCAAGGGCTCGAACAGGCGCAGACGCCAGCAACGGTCGCGACCGCTGAGCTCGCAACCCCACCGCGGGTGCGCCAGAGGCGCACCCCTTTCACCTGGCTGCAGCGCGGAGGGCTCTCAAAGCTCGTCTTCATGCTGCCGTTGCTTCTGATCTTCGGCGCCTTCTCGTGGTACCCGATCGTGAAGCTGGTGCTGATGTCGCTTCAGCACACGAACGAGATAACCACGACGTGGGTCGGGTTCGAGAACTTCAGCGAGGTGTGGCATGACCCGCTCTTCCCGATCGCCGTCAGGAACACCGCCGAGTTCGCCGGCCTGGCGCTGATCTTCGGCTACCCGATCCCGCTCGTGGTCGCGGTGCTGATGAGCGAGCTGCGCAAGCGGCGCGGGATGTACGCAGCGCTCGCCTACCTGCCGGTTGTGATCCCCCCGGTGGTGGCGGTGCTGCTCTGGAAATTCTTTTACGACGCGAGCCCGAGCGGCGTGTTCAACACGATCCTCGGCTGGTTCGGCATCCCCCCACAGCAGTGGATCCAGTCGATGAGCCAGGCGATGCCGTCGCTGGTGCTTGAGTCGACCTGGGCGAACGCGGGCGCCACGGTGATCATCTACCTGGCCGCCCTGACGACCGTGAACCCGGAGCTCTACGAGGCTGCGTCGGTCGACGGCGCCGGGCTCTGGAAGAAGATCTGGCACGTCACGCTGCCGCAGATGCGGACCGTGCTGCTGGTGACGATGATCCTCCAGATCATCGGGACCGCGCAGGTCTTCCTGGAGCCGTACCTGTTCACGTCGGGCGGCCCTGCGAACGCGACGCTCACGGTGCTCCTGCTGATCTACAACTACGCCTTCGGCAACTCGCTCGGGGCGGCCTACGGCGAGGCGGCTGCGCTGAGCCTGATGCTGGTGGCATTCCTGGCGGCGTTCTCGCTGATCTATCTCTGGGCCACCCGATCGTGGAGTGACGAATGAGCATCATCTCTTTCAGGCAGCGGCGGCGCTCGCGCCCGGGTGATGTCCAACAGGGGCTCGTGCTGTCCGCGGACTGGCGCCGCCCGAGCGTGAAGTGGGGCCTCGGTACGGCGCACACGCTGCTGCTGGTCCTGCTGATCGTCGTCGGGCTGGGGCCGATCCTGTGGCTCGCGAAGTCCGCCATCACTCCCACGCAGGACACGATCTCGAACCCGATGGCGATCTTCCCGCACGGGATCGCCTGGAGCAACATCTCCAATGCCTGGTCGGAGGTCGACATCGGCCTCTACATCTGGAACACGATCGTGATCGCGTTCGGGTCCTGGCTCTGTCAGATCATCGTGGCAACCACGGGTGCGTTCGCACTCTCGGTGCTGAAGCCGAAGTGGGGCCGGATCGTCACGGCGATGCTGTTGACGACGCTGTTCGTGCCGGTCGTGGTGCTGCTCGTCCCGCTCTACGTCGAGATCGTTCACCCGCCGGTGATCGACCACTCGTTCGTCAACAGTTATTGGGCGATATGGCTCCCCGCCGGCGCGAGCGCGTTCAACGTGATCATCATGAAGCGCTTCTTCGACAACATCCCGCGCGAGATCTTCGAAGCGGCTCGAATCGACGGCGCCGGCCCCTTCCGGCTGTTCTTCTCGATCGTGCTGCCGATGTCCAAGCCGGTCCTCGGCGTCGTCTCGATCTTTGCGGTTCTCGCCTCGTGGAAGGACTTCCTCTGGCCGCTTCTGGTGCTCACCAACCCGAGCAAGCAGCCGGTCTCGGTGCGGCTGCCGACGATCGAGGGTCAGACGGACCTGGGCGTGTTTCTCGCCGCGATGTTGCTCTCATGTCTTGTTCCGATCGTGGGGTTCCTGATCTTCCAGCGCTCCTTCCTACGCGGAACCGGTCTCAGCGGGGCGCTGAAGGGATGATCGACTGATGGCGGCGATCCGCTTCGATGGTGTCAGCAAGGTATATGGAGACGGCACCTGTGCCGTTGATGGACTTGACCTGGAGATCAAAGAGGGCGAGTTCATGGTCTTCGTGGGCCCGTCCGGTTGTGGCAAGACCACCGCGCTGCGGATGGTGGCCGGGCTGGAGGAGATCAGCTCCGGAGCGGTGAGAATCGGGGAGAAGGTCGTCAACGACGTCTCCCCCAAGGACCGTGACATCGCGATGGTCTTCCAGAACTACGCGCTGTACCCGCACATGACCGTTGCGGCCAACCTCGCCTTCGGGCTCAAGCTGCGCCACCTCGGCAAGGCGGAGATCGACCGTCGCGTTCGCGATGCGGCGGCTGTGCTTGACCTGGAGGACTACCTGGAGCGCAAGCCCAAGGCGCTGTCCGGCGGTCAGCGCCAGCGCGTCGCGCTGGGGCGCGCGATCGTCCGTGAGCCGGAGGCGTTCCTGATGGATGAGCCGCTCTCGAACCTTGACGCAGCCCTGCGGGTGCAGACACGGGCGGAGATCATGAAGCTTCAGAAACGACTGGGTACGACCACGATCTATGTGACGCACGACCAGGTCGAGGCGATGACCATGGGCGACCGGATTGCCGTGATGCGCAAGGGCGTGCTCCAGCAGATCGGCAGGCCTGAGGAGCTCTACACGCGACCCGCCAACACGTTTGTCGGGACGTTCATCGGTTCGCCCGCCATGAACCTTGTGCCGGCTCCGGTACTGGGGCTCGGCGATGACTCGCTGCTTGTCGGTTTCCGGCCGGAGCATGTGCGCGCGGGAGCCGACCAGAACGGCGGCGTCCGCATCAATGTCACGGTCGACTTCGTCGAATATCTGGGCGACGAGCGGCTCGCGCATGTGAACCTCGGTGAGCGCGCACTGGTCGTGCGGATCCCGGCCGAGGAACACCTCGAGCCGGGTGCATCCGTCGCATTCTCCGTACCTCGCGCTTCCGCGGTCTTCTTCGACGCTCACACCGGCAACGCCATCAACGCGCCGGTCTGAGTGAACTGATCGGTCCCACCCAAACGGCCTGAGCACAGGGTCCGGTTTCCTCCCCGGAACTCTGGGCTCAGGCCGCCCCATACAATTGGGGCGCCTGCCCCCATGGTCTAGCGGTTAGGACGCCTGCCTTTCACGCAGGAGATCGCCGGTTCGAACCCGGCTGGGGGTATCTATTTATTCGGGGGAGCGGTGGAACTAGGCATGTGGTCCAGCGACGGCGACTCATCTGACGATGGTGACGGCATAGAGAAGCTGGACGAACGGTCGTTCGAGGACCTGGAGGACCAGGTCGACCGGTTATCGACCGGCGGTCAGCCTGAGGGGTCTGCCAAGGTGTCGCCGCCGAAGGACGACAGCCCGATTCGGTCGGAGGCGGACTTTGAGGCGGTTGTTCGCGCCGCCCTCGATGGTCTCCCAGCTGAGATCGAGCAGAAGCTCGACGACGTCGTGGTGACCGTTTCCGACGAAGGGCGGGCGCAGCATGCGTACGGGATGTTCATCCCCGGGACACGGAGCAATGACGGATACAGATGGTGGTTCTTTGGCACCGGCAGGAACGCGGCGCCCAGCCAGATCGTGATCTACAGGGACACGCTGCTGCGTGACTACGGGCGTGATCCGAGCGCGCTCCGGGAGCAGATCGTCACCACCGTGCGCCATGAGGTGGGGCACGCGTTGGGTTTCGACGAGGACGAGGTGCGCCGCCTCGGGTTGTGACCCGGAGGACCTCCAGACCGTGCCTGCGGCTCCGGTGGGAGCAGCCGACCGCTGGTCCGTAGGATTCGTTCAGAACCCCACCCTTCGAGCAAGGAGCAGGACGATGCCGGCCAACGCCACAGCAGACTGGAAGGGCGACCTGAAGACCGGGTCGGGAAGCTTCTCCGCCGGCGACGGCATCCGCGGTGAGGTCACGTTCAAATCCCGTTTCGAGGACGGTCCCGGCGCCAGCCCGGAACAGCTGATCGCAGCCGCGCATGCGTCCTGCTTCTCGATGGCGCTGTCTGCCGCACTCGCCGACGCAGGTACGCCGGTCCAACAGGTCAAGACCGATGCGACGGTCACGCTGCGCTTCGTGGACGGGGTGCCGACGATCACCTCGATCGCACTGAAGACCGTCGGCACCGTGCCCGGGCTCGATCAGGAGGCGTTCGAGCAGGCCGCCGCCGGCGCCAAGGCCAACTGCCCGGTCAGTCGGGCTCTCGCGGCGGTCCCGGAGATCACGCTCGAGGCGGCGACCCTGGCCTGAGGGTCGCGACGAGAGTGGTGACGGTCACTAATTTCGTCGTGACCCCCTGACCATCGCGGTGTGGTCCGGCTCGCGGAAGCCGAACTGCTGATACAGACCGTGTGCGTCAGCCGTGAACAGCGTCCAGCGCATTGACGCGCCCGGACCGTCATCGATCATCGTTCGGACGAGCTGCTTGCCGAGGCCGTGCCCACGGTGGGCTGGGTCGACGATCACGTCGGCCAGGTAGGCGTCGTTCACTCCATCGGATACCGCTCGCGCGAACCCGACCTGATCGCCGTCGCCCCCCAGGTAGACGCCCACCACGCGCCAGGCGCCGTCGATCTGGCGCTCGATGTGATCACGCGTGCGCCAGCGGTGCCAGTACGCCTCGGTCGAGAGCATGCGCCAGACCCAGTCGCGATCCACGCGCGCCGGGTCGGTGCTGACCAGATATGGCATCCGCGTCTGCTGCATCAGTGCCCGGCCTCAGCGATCAGCGTGGCACCGCGCCCACGAGGCAGAACGCGATCACACACGGCAACTCGCCGTTGTTGACCCAGTCGTGCGCGGTGGCACGCTGAACCAGCGTGTCGCCTGCGCGGAGGTGAACAGTCTGATCGTCGAGCACCAGGTCGATCTCCCCTGAGAGCACGATTGCATAGTCGATCGAGTCGGTCTGGTGGCGCGCGGGCGTTACGCCGGGGCCGTACTCGACGATTCGGAACACGGTGCCCTCGGCGAGGCTTCGGTCGGTCGTGTCCAACTCGGACGGGTCACCCGCCCCGTCGGACGGTGCCGGCACGCACTCGGTCGCCCAGAGAACGAAGCTGCGATGCCCGGGTCGCCTGACGACGGCGTTCTCCACCAGACGATCGCTGGTCACGGTCGCTCGGCCCTGATCATCGTGGCCGGTGACGACACGGCGCGGTGGAAAGCTCATGATCTGACATCCTGCCAGGCCCGGGACAGTCGCGATCGCCGCGCCGCGCCCGGCAGCCCTCAACGCTCAGCTCGATGAACGAACAAGCGCCTGTCCTGGTCGCACCCGACTCCTTCAAGGGCACCTTCACCGCCACGCAGGTTGCGGAAGCCGTGGGCAAGGGTCTTCGCGCGGCCGGAGTCCGCGCGGATCTGTGCCCCGTCGCCGACGGAGGCGAGGGAACGATGGCAGCCCTCGCCCACGCGCTGGACGCGGAGCTTGAGACCACTGCTGCAAGCGACCCGCTCGGCCGTCCGATCCGTGCCGAGTTCGCCCGTGTCGGTGATCTGGCGATCATCGAGACTGCCGCCGCCAGCGGCCTGCAGCTGGTGGGAGCCGCGGAGCGCAATGCGGTCACGGCGAGCACCGCCGGCACCGGTGAGCTGATCGTCGCGGCGCTGCGGGCCGGCGCGCGCACCATCTACCTGGGCGTTGGCGGCAGCGCTACCACTGACGGTGGCGTTGGCGCAGTCGACGTGATCGACAGAGCCGGAGGCCTGCGAGGCGCTCGCCTGCTGGTGCTCTGCGACGTGCAGACCCCGTACGAGCAGGCCGCGCAGGTGTTCGCTGAGCAGAAGGGCGCTACCCCGGCTGAGATCGACTACCTGACGAGCCGGCTTGGCGAGACCGCCGCGACCCTGCCGGCCGATCCCCGTGGCGTGCCGATGACCGGTGCAGCCGGCGGGCTGTCCGGCGGCCTCTGGGCCGCGTTCGACGCCGAGCTCGTGCCCGGCGCCGGCGTCGTGCTCGACACGGTCGGGTTCGACGCTCGCGCCGCGGCAGCGCGCGCCGTCATCACCGGCGAGGGCAGGCTCGATGCCCAGAGTCTCGCCGGCAAGCTGATCTCCGCAGTCGCCAGTCGCGCGCAAGCAGCCGCGATCCGGTGCCATGTCGTGGCCGGATCCTCGATGCTCGCGCCGGACCAGGCGGCGGGGCTGGGCCTTGGCGAGGTTCTGGTCGCTTCGACATTGGGCGAGCTCGAGGCTGCAGGTCGGCGCCTGGCTGACATCATCTGAGGACGCATGCGCATCGGTCTGCTTCACCCTGGTGAGATGGGCGCGGCCTTCGGCGCGGTCCTCGCCGGCCGCGGACACGAGGTGCTCTGGTGCTCGGCCGGAAGGCGCCCGGAGACCCGCCGCCGCGCGTTCGAGGCTGGACTCGAGGATGCGGGCACGCTGACCGAACTGGCCGCTCGGTCCGAGCTGATCCTCAGCATCTGCCCTCCGCACGCCGCTCTTGGTCTGGCCCGCGAGCTCGCTGATTTTCCCGGGATCTTCGTCGACGCCAATGCGATTTCCCCGGCCACCGCGGCTGCAATCGAGCAGACCGTCCACCGCTCCGTGGACGGTTCGATCATCGGTTCGCCGCCCACGCAGCCGGGTCTTGCGCGCCTCTATCTGGCGGGTGCAGACGCCGACCGCGTAGCGGAGCTGTTCGCGGACTCCAATGTCGATGCGCGGGTTCTTGCGGGCGGCGTCGGTGCCGCGTCAGCGCTCAAGATGTCCTACGCCGCCTGGACCAAGGGCAGCGCGGCGCTGCTGCTCGCGGCGCGCGACGCGGCCCGCCATGCGGACGTGGAGCACGAGCTGCTCGAGCTCTGGCGCAGCTCGCACCCGGGCCTGGCCGATCGCTCCGCTGCGGCCCATCGATCGGCCACCGAGAAGGGCTGGCGTTGGGTCGGCGAGATGGAGGAGATCGCCGACTTCTTCGCAGCCTCGGAGTTGCCCGACGGCTTTCACAGAGCCGCCGCGGACATCTACCGCCGATTCCCCCGCAGTCCCGACGAACCGTTGGGGTAGCCTCGCGCTGATGCTGACGGGAGTCAGGGAGATTGACGCCAGGACGGCCGTGTCCGTGGCCGGCGCCGGCCTCTCCTATGGAGAGCTGCGCGAGGCGGCTGCCTCGGTCGCGACGCAGCTGGCCGGTGCGGACCGTGTCGCGGTCTGGGCGGAGCCATCGCTTGAGTGCTGCGTCGCGGCGGTTGCTGTGATCGAGGCCGGCCTGACCCTGGTTCCGCTCAATCCGAGGCTGGGCCGAGCCGAGCTGCTGCACGTGTTCACTGACAGCGCGCCTGACGTGTTGATCGGTGCTCCGGACGCTCAGGTCCCGGAGCTGCCTCGCCCGCCGCGGCGGCTGACCGTCGATGTCAGGGCTCGCGGCGGTGAGCTGCCTGATCTGTCACCGGAGGATCGGGAGCCGGCCTTGATCGTCTACACCTCAGGGACCACCGGCCGCCCGAAGGGTGTCGTTCTGTCGCGTGGCGCCGTTGCCTCGAACCTCGACGCGCTGGCGGCCGCCTGGGCGTGGACTGGCGAGGACACGCTCGTGCATGGCCTGCCGCTGTTCCACGTACATGGCCTCGTGCTCGGTCTGTTTGGCCCTCTGCGCCGAGGTGGCACGCTTTGCCACCTCGGCCGCTTTGACACCGTCGCGGCCGCGGCGGCGCTACGGGCGGGCGGGTCGCTGTTGTTCGGGGTTCCGACGATGTATCACCGTCTCGGCCTGGAGGCTGAGAGCGACCAGCGCATCGTTGATGGCCTGCGCAGCGCGCGGTTGCTGGTGTCCGGTTCGGCCGCGTTGCCGGCGCCCGAGTTCGAGCGCATCCGGCGGCTGACGGGACAGGAGATCGTCGAGCGCTACGGGATGACGGAGACGTTGATGAATCTTGCGGTTCGGGCCGACGGTGCGCGTCGCCCGGGGCGTGTCGGGATCCCCGTCCCGGGCGTGGATGTGCGGCTCGTGGATGATGACGGTCAGGAGCTCGACGCTCGTGACGGTGAGACGATGGGTGAGATCGTGGTCTCCGGCCCGAACCTGTTCAGCGAGTATCTGAACCGGCCTGATGCGACAGCTGACGCTTTGCGCGACGGCTGGTTTCTCACCGGTGACATTGCGACGCGCGACCCGGACGGGTACTGGCGGATCGTCGGGCGGCGCTCCACCGATCTGATCAAGACCGGGGGTTACAAGGTCGGCGCCGGTGAAATCGAGGTCACGCTGCTTGAGCATCCGGGAGTGCTCGAGGTCGCGGTGACCGGCGAGCCGGATCCCGATCTGGGTGAGCGGATCGTGGCGTGGGTCGTTGCGGATGGGACCAGTGTTGGGCTTGAGCGAGCGCTGATCGATCATGTCGCCGGTGAGCTGGCGCCGCACAAGCGTCCGCGGGAGATCCGCTTCCTCGACGAGCTGCCACGCAACGCGCTGGGCAAGGTCGTCAAACAACAGCTGGTGCGGTGATGCCGCGCATGGATCTAGACAGGAGTGACCTTGGAATTCACTGATGCAGGATCGACACCGATCGGCTGGATCGGGACCGGGGTGATGGGTTCCTCGATGTGCGGGCATCTGCTCGACGGGGGGTATCCGGTGACCGTCCACACGCGCACGCGTGAGCGTGCCCTGCCGCTGCTGGACCGCGGCGCGAGCTGGGCGGACACACCGGCGCAGGCAGCCGCCGATGCGGCCGTGACGTTCACGATGGTCGGCTACCCGGCCGATCTGCGCGAGGTGGTGCTGGGCGAGCACGGCGTCCTCAGTGCAGCGCGACCGGCCTCGGTGTTCGTCGACATGAGCACCAGCGAGCCGTCGTTGGCCAAGGAGATCTTCCAGAGTGCGGCCGCCAACGGTGTCGCCAGCATCGACGCCCCCGTTTCAGGTGGTGATATCGGCGCCCGCAACGCAACCCTGTCGATCATGGTGGGCGGCGACGCTGAGACCGTGGAGCGGGTGCGGCCGCTGTTCGAGGCTCTCGGCCAGACGATCATCCACCTCGGCCCGGCCGGTGCCGGACAGCACACGAAGATGGTCAACCAGACCCTGATCGCCACCGGCATGATCGGCGTCTGCGAGGCGCTGCTCTACGCCCACAGCGCCGGCCTTGATCTGAACACCGTGCTCGAGGCCGTCGGCGGCGGAGCGGCCGGGTCCTGGTCGCTTGCCAACTACGCGCCGAGGATGCTGAAGGGCGATTACGCCCCGGGGTTCATGGTCGAGCACTTCCTCAAGGACATGGAGATCACACTCGCCGAGGCCCGGCGCATGAAGCTCGCCCTGCCGGGCCTCGCGCTCGCCCACGAGCTCTACCTCGCCCTGCAGGCCCAGGGCGCCGGCCGTGACGGAACCCAATCGCTGATCCGTGCATTGGCCAGACTCTCCAACGTCGACTGGAACCGCTGAGCAGCTCGGGGCGCAGCGTAACGAGTGTGTCACGGCGACCGCCACGCCGCAGGGTCCGGATTTCGGCTCGGCCTTCAGCCCGCGCGAGCCGTGATGGCGACGGGCGTCTCAGCAGCCTCGATCGTCGGTGCCGGCAGGTCCTCGGCGACGCCGCGGATCCGGCGGCCCGGCGCCACGATGTAGCAGTACTCGAGCACCCGCCGTCTGGAAGCCATGTCGCAATCGATGATGCGAGCGCCCACTGTCCAGCCGAGCGGGGCGGGGCTGCAGGAGACGACCTCGAGTTGCAGCGCAGCGCCGTCGCGCTCGGACTCGAGCGTCGGCAGCGGCACGATCGCGTGTACGACGGTTCCCGGTTCGATCCATCCCGGCACGCCCAACCGCAGCCCGAACGGAGTGATGTCGTGGGCACGGCCGACCATCGGCGTGCCGCCGTCGAACGGGGTGGTGAGGGCCAGCGAGACATCCAGCGGGACCCGGTATTCGGCTCGCAGCTGGCGGCGAGTGGCGAGCAGTACCAGCGTTCGCAGCAGGCGACGCAGCTCGAACAGTGCCAGCAGCGGGACCACCCACCTGGCGATCCCGTGCAGATGCGGAATCAGGCCGCCGCCAACAACCCCGGTGTCCTCGAGCAGCTGAGCCGCGAGACCGGCGGCGAGCACGACCGTGAGCAGCGAGACGATCCGCAGGCGTCGGACCGCGCTCCAGCCGCCGAGGTCGACGCCGTGCTTGGGCGTCACCTTGAAGCGAGTGTGGCCCGGCCGCACGATGCAGCGCAGCGCCCGCAGATAGATCTCCGCGGTGCAGAGCTCATAGTGGGTTGTGTCAGCAACGCGCTGATAGCCGCGACACAGCGCTGATCCGGCGCAGATCGACAGGAGCATCGTCGGCAGCCAGAGCAGCCCGAGCGTCAGCGGAGTCGCCTTCAGCGGCAGGTCTCCGGTCCAGAGCACCACCGCCAGCGTGGCCAACGAGACCAGCCGAACCGGCCCCGCAAGATATGAGGAGAGGCTTGCGAAGTAGCTCAGGCGTTGCGCCCCGGTCAGTTCGCGGGCTCGCAGCGGCGATTCAGGCGTGCCGAACACAGCCAGGTTGCCGCGCGCCCAACGGTCTCGCTGCAACAGGTACCCGTCCAGATCGTGGGGCGCAAGTCCCTGGATCAGCACCTCGTCGTGGTAGCGAGTTCTCCAGCCGGCACGCTGGAGCTTGAGCGTGGTGTGGAAGTCCTCGGCGATCGTCTCGACGGCGACGCCGCCGACACTCAGCAGCGCCTCGCGGCGGATCAGGGCGCCAGAACCGCACCAGAAAGCGGCCGCATGGCGTTCCTTGCCGGGCATGATCACCGAGTAGAAGACCGACTGCTCGTGGCGGCCGGTCTGATAGTGCTGCACCGAGTCGTGGTTGTAGAAGTCGTGCGGCGTCTGGACGAGTGCGACCGCCGAGTCGTCGAAGTAACCGACGAGAGCATCGAGCACATCTGGCATCGGCACGTGATCCGCGTCAAGCGCCAGAACCAGTTCTCCCTGGGTCCGGGTCAGCGCAGCATTGATGTTGCCGGCCTTGGCATTGGCGTTGTCACCGCGTGTCATGTACTCGGCTCCGAACTCGCGAGCCAGCTGGGCGATCTCCGGGCGGCGGCCGTCATCCAGCAGGTAGGTCGTGTGCGGGTACCTGATCGCAGAGCATCCGGCCAGCGTCGCCTGCAGGACCGCCGCGGACTCGTCGTAGGTGCAGACGTAGACGTCGACGGCGCGACCGGGCCTAGGTTCGGGACGCGCGACGTTCGGGATACGCCAGCCGAACCACGTGAGTGCGGTCAGACTCCAGATCCCGTATATCTCGGCCAGCAGCAATGGGATCGCCAACCACAGCGAGGCGCCGCGCCAGCTCCAGATCACACGCCATCCGAGATACACCACGAACCAGGCGAGCGCGACCAGCGCGAGCCCTCTCAGCAGCGATGGGTGGGCGGCCCACCACCTGCCGACACGGGTCTGCGTTCGCCCGATGGCGTTCTGGTCCCGGCTGCGGTCTGGGATCCCAAGCAGCCCCCGGCTCAGCCGATTCATGCGGCTGGTATCGACCGGCCGAACGGCTCCCTTTAGTTACCAGAGCGCAGTGATTGATTGACAGACACGTCGTGACTACGTCGAGAGCTTGAGCTCGTAGTAGTCGTCGGTGGCGAGGCGGCTGAAGCCGATCGACTCATAAAGACCCAGAGCCCGGTCGTTCACGACCTCCACCTCGAGCTCGACGTGGGTGGCGCCGTTGTCGAACAGCTCGCTGCACGCCCGGGCGAGCGCCGCCCGCCCGATCCCGCGCCCGCGCTGTTGGGAGGCGACGACGAAGCCGTGCACCGCTCCGCGATCGCCCTCGAGGGTGAGAGCCAACGTGCCGACTGCCTCTCCGTCCTGGATCACCATCAACGTGCGCCGGCCCCGATCGACAAGGGGTCTGTCGTCGTCCACCCGGGCATCGCCAAAACCGTCCAGGTAGAGGTTTGAGAGTGCCGGAACGTCCTGGGCCGTGGCCTCACGGAGTGACAGCACCTGAACAGGCGCAGATGCCGATGGTCGTTGACGCAGCGTAAGGGCATGCTCCGAATGCTCGTGCGTCATGCCCAGGCGCAGGGCAAGCTCCCGTCCACCGGCTGAAGTCCGCGGCACGACCAGCAGCGCGCGCTCCCCGCCGAGCCGCCCGCAGACCAGCAGAGCCTGGTCGAGCAGCGCCCGGCCGATGCCACGACGTCGCGCTGCCGGATCGACCATGCCGGTGAGCTCGAGTGTCGGCCAGCCGAACCCGTAGATCCCGGCGAACCCGAGCAGGCGTCCGTCGCCCCACCAGAGCAGGTCGCGCGCCTCTGCCGGCTTGCGGTGTCTGAGCGTGCCCCATTCGAGCTTGAGGCGTCCACCGTCGGCGCTGACGACGCGGCGCTCGAGGCTTGCGATCGCCTCGAGCGCCACATCGTTGAGGCCCTGAGCGTGCTCAAGCATCACGCCGACCATACGCATGACGCTGCTCGCAACGGGTACGGACAGCATCTGCGCGGTTCTGGATCCGCAGGGAACGGCCGCGTCCGGCGCTGAGTCGGCCGGCCAGCCGGCGCCAGCCGGACAGCAGGAGTCGTGACCGGCGTTCGCTTCTGGGGAGCACGCTCGTGACAAGCGAGCGGGTCAACATCACTGTTTCCTTTCTGTGTGTGTAAAAACGGCAGCAGTGACTGTTCACCTCGGGCGTGTCAAGACGCACACCCGAGCGTGATCTGCTGCACCTGCATTCGAACGACGTTTGACTGTGACCCGTCAGGACACCGAGCCGACACTCACCGGTCTGCCGACAACAAAAAAGGCGACCCCGGTTGGGATCGCCCTCGCTAAGTCGGAGTATCTGCGCCGGTTATCAGCGCCCAGACCTCACAGCGAGGGATCGATCGTTGGCCAGACCGCGGCCAGCCGCAATCGTGGCGACGCCAGCCGTTCCGCACTCGGAGGGTGCGGTCACAGTCCTATTGTTTGTGTGGAAGGCGCTACGCATTGGTTCAACCCCTTGTGGGTCTTGCTACGGATGCCAACCGTAACTGAGCTGTCGATCCATTGCAAGGGGTGACTGTGAATTTCTTGGTACCAGTGCACGACCTCACCCCGAACGCGATCTCGGAGCGATCCCGCCGAACGCGATCTCCCGATCGGCGGTCAGGGCGCCACATCACCGCCGCCCTCTGCGCCGGGCCGGTCAGGTTCCCGTATCGTCAAGCGTGGATGCGGGTGCTCACGATCGTCCATCAGGCTGACACCGGACCAGGCGTGTTCCGCGACCCACTCGTTGAGAGCGGCGCCGAGATCGACGGCTGGCGGCCGGCAGAGGAGCCGCAGCCACCGGCTGAGCCCGCCGCGTACGACGCGATCCTGAGCTTCGGTGGCGACGTCAACCCTGACCAGGACGACCAGCACCCGTGGCTCGCAGTCGAGAAGAGCTACCTCGCGGGCGCCCTGGACGCCCGCGTGCCGATGCTCGGTGTGTGCCTGGGCGCCGAGCTCATCGCTGAGGCGGAGGGCAGTGGCACCCGGCGCGTGACCCGGCCGGAGATCGGCTGGTACGAGGTTCGGCTGACATCTGCGGGGACGGCCGACCCGATCCTCGGGGCGATGGACAGGCGCTTCGCGGCACTCGAGTGGCACAGCTACGAAGCTGTCCTGTCACGGAAGGCGACTGCGCTCGCGCGCAGCGGAACCTGCCTGCAGGCATTCCGCATCGGTGGCCATGCCTGGGGCATCCAGTTCCATGCCGAGGTCACGGGCCCGGACTTCGGACAGTGGCTGGCGACCTACACGACTGACGGAGATGATCTGGTCGGGGAGCCGATCGACGTCGAGGCGATCGCGCAGGAGACTGACGCGAAGATATCCGCTTGGAATGACAGCGGCCGTGGCATCTGTGAGCGCTTCCTGCAGGTGGCCGCTCGCCGATGACAACGATGTACGAGACGTTGTTCGACGTCGTCCTCACGCGGGTCCCACCGGAGCGCGCCCACGCGCTCGCCATGCGGGGTGTCGACCTCGCCGCCGCTCGTCCGCGCTCATGTGCGCGCCTGCGCGCGTTCACTCACATCGACGACGAATTGATCCGTGTGCGGGCGATGGGCCTCACCTTCAGCTCCCCGCTCGGCGTCGCCGCCGGGCTCGACAAGGACGCTGAGCACTTTGAGGGGCTCGGGGCGATCGGCTTCGGTTTCGTCGAGGTCGGCACGCTCACGCCGCGCCCGCAGGCGCGCAACCCGGCTCCGATTCTGGCGCGTGTCAGCTCCGAGCGCGCCCTGCTGAACCGCATGGGCTTCCCGAACAAAGGCGCCGAAGCAGCGGCGAGGCGCCTCGCTCGGCGGCGTTGCGAGACAGTCGTGGGCGTCAACATCGGCAAGAACCGTGAGACTGCGCTTGACGCCGCCGGCGACGACTACCGCGCCGCTGCACGCACAGTCGGCCCGTTGGCGGACTATCTGGTGCTGAACGTCAGCTCGCCCAACACGCCCGGGTTGCGCGACCTCCAATCAGTGGGCCGGCTGCGGCCGCTGGTCGAGGCGGTCCGCGAGGAGGTCGACTCCAAACCGCTGCTCGTCAAGATCAGCCCCGACCTGAGCGATGACGACATCGACGCCGTCGCGGAGCTCGCCCTCGAACTCGGGCTGGAGGGGATCGTCGCCACCAACACAACGGTGCGCCGCGACCTGCTTCAGACACCCGCCGAGCGTGTGGCTGCGCTCGCCTGGGCGGAGGGCGGCGGCGTCTCAGGCGGACCACTGAAGGCACGCTCGCTGGAGGTGCTGCAGAGGCTGCGCGCCCAGGTCGGGGCGCGAGTCACGCTGATCTCGGTCGGAGGGATCGAGTCGGCTGACGACGTCTGGGAGCGCGTGCTGGCGGGCGCGACGCTCGTGCAGGCATACACGGGCTTCGTCTACGGCGGACCTGGGTGGCCGCGGGCGATCAACCTCGAGCTGGCCCGCCGAGTGTGGGACTCTGGACACGGCTCGATCCAGGAGCTGGTCGGCGCAGGCGCCGGATCAGGTAGACCCTAACGTTCTCAGTCGGACAATCAGGAGGTCAAGCGATGCAATTGGGAATGGTCGGACTCGGTCGGATGGGGGCGAACATGGTGCGCCGTCTGGTCCGCGACGGACACGAGCTGGTCGTCTATGACGTCGCGGCGGACGCCGTGACCGCGTTGGCGGCTGAGACGGGCGCGACCGGCGCGAGCTCGCTTGCAGACATGGTCTCCAAGCTCACGCCTCCGCGTGCGATCTGGACGATGGTGCCGGCCGCGTTCACCGACGAAACGATCGAGCAGCTGGGTCAGATCGTCTCTGCCGGGGACGTCCTGATCGACGGCGGCAACAGCTATTACCGTGACGACATCACGCGCGCCGAGAAGCTCGAACCGCGCGGGATCCACTACGTCGACGTCGGCACCAGCGGAGGCGTCTTCGGTCTCGAGCGTGGTTACTGCCTGATGATCGGCGGAACGGACGAGGCGGTCACTCTGCTCGACCCGATCTTCAAGTCGCTCGCCCCCGGGGTGGGCGACGTCGAGCGCACTCCCGGTCGCAGCGGCGATCCCGTGACGGCCGAGCAGGGTTACCTGCACACCGGTCCGGCCGGTGCCGGGCACTTCGTGAAGATGGTCCACAACGGCATCGAGTACGGCCTGATGGCCGCCTACGCGGAGGGGCTCAACATCCTGCACCACGCCAACTTCGGCAAGACCAACCAGGAGAAGGACGCCGAGACGGCGCCGGTGACCGACGCCGAGCGCAACTATGCGTACGACATCGACATCGGGGCGGTCGCCGAGGTCTGGCGCCGTGGCAGCGTGGTCGCGTCGTGGCTGCTTGACCTGACGGCGGCCGCGCTTGTCGAGTCGCCGCAGTTGGCCGAATTCACGGGTCGTGTGTCGGACTCGGGTGAGGGTCGCTGGACGGTCGAAGCGGCCGTCGACGAGGGTGTTCCGGCACACGTGATCTCAGCCGCGCTCTTCAATCGCTTCAGCTCGCGCGGGCCGGCGGACTACGGCAACAAGCTGTTGTCGGCGATGCGCAAGCAGTTCGGCGGGCATCAGGAGAAGACCGTCGCCGGGCTGTAGTCGCGGGGCTGCATTGTCGCCGCGAGCTGCGTGTGGCAGACCCGGCCGGCGAGAGTATCTGGTCTGGTTTAGGCTGCCGGAATGACATCGGAACCCCATTTCGGCCTCACGGGTCTGGCAACGATGGGGGCGAACCTCGCGCGCAACGTTGCCCACCACGACATCCCTGTCGCCGTCCACAACCGGACCACCAGCCGTACCGCGGCGTTCATCGCCGAGCACGGAGACGAGGGCCCGCTGACCGCTCACGACTCCGTCGCCGACTGGGTCGGTGCGCTGGCGCGGCCGCGCGTGCTGATGAGCATGGTGCAGGCCGGAGCCGCGACAGATGCCGTGATCGATGAGATCCTCTCGCAGCTCGATCCCGGGGATGTCCTGATCGACGGCGGCAACGCCAACTTCCGCGACACACAGCGGCGCCACCGGGCGGTCAGCGCCCACGGCGTGCACTTTATCGGGTCAGGCGTCTCAGGCGGCGAGGAGGGCGCGCTGAAGGGGCCGAGCATCATGCCCGGTGGCGACCGGGCTCCTTACGAGCAGTCTGTGCGGCCGATCTTCGAGGCGATCGCCGCACAGGTCGACGGCACGCCGTGCTGCACATATGTAGGGCCTGACGGCGCTGGCCACTACGTGAAGATGGTGCACAACGGGATCGAGTACGCGGACATGCAGCTGATCGCGGAGAGCTATGACCTTCTGCGGCATGGCGCGGGACTCGAGGTGCCAGAGATCGCAGAGCAGTTCGAGCGCTGGAACGAGTCGGAGCTCGAGTCATTCCTGATCGAGATCTCCGCTCGCGTGCTGGCCACCACCGACCGGGCGTCCGGGCGTCCGCTGGTCGACGTGATCCTCGATGCCGCCGAGCAGAAGGGCACCGGCCGCTGGACCGCCGAGGACGCACTCGAGCGGGGTGTGCCGTTGACCGGGATCACTGAGGCCGTATTCGCGCGGACGCTGAGTGCGTTGAAGTCAGAGCGGGTTGCAGCTGCCGATCGTCTCGCCGGCCCCTCGAGCGGCGCGGCACCGGACGCGACGCTCGCGGAAGATCTTGGCCACGCGCTCTATGCCTCAAAGATCGTCTCCTACGCCCAGGGGTTCGCGCAGATGGCGACCGCCTCCGAAGCCGAGGGCTGGCAACTCGACCTGGGCGCCATGGCGACGATCTGGCGGGGCGGCTGCATCATCCGGGCCCGATTCCTGGACCGCATCCGCGAGGCATACGACGCTGAGCCGGAGCTAGCGAACCTGATGTTGGCCGAGTTCTTCGCCCAGGCGCTGGAGCGCGCTCAGGATCCATGGCGACGGGTCGTCGCTCGCGCGGCGGAGATCGGGATCCCGACACCGGCCTTCTCCTCCTCGCTGGCCTATTACGACGGCTATCGGCGAGCCCGCGGGCCAGCCAGCCTGATCCAGGGGCTGCGCGACCTGTTCGGCGCCCACACCTACCGGCGGGTCGATCGGGAAGGGACGTTCCACATCGCCTGGAGTGGCGATGGCTCTGAGGTCGAGCTGTAATAACCTCGCCCTCGAAAGGGCGGTTAGCTCAGCTGGTAGAGCGCCTGCTTTACACGCAGGATGTCGGGGGTTCGAGCCCCTCACCGCCCATCGTTGGGTCGCCCGTGGTTGGGGATGATGGGCCGCGTGGCGGTTCGCCGGTGGGCGCGCTGACTGGGTCGTGGAAGCTTTTTGGAAGCCTCTCGCGCGAAGGTTGCCCTTTCCGGATGCAATTGCAGTACGGGGTGGCTGCAGACCCGGGGTCTGAAAAGACTCCCCGCCTGGACACGATCGCGGATGGGCGTATGCAGGCGGGGAGTTACGCGACCCCCAGCTGCAGGCCTGGCTTCGTCATCGTCGCGGACGGACTTCGCATTGCGAAAGCGGCTATCCCGTCCGGACGAGAAGCCTGAGCGACCGCTCTGAGTCCGGATCGGCGGTCGCCTGTTGCTTCGTGACGCCTGCGACCGCGTGGCTTCGACGCAGGTGCCTGAGCAGCGCTGTCTCGCGATACCCCGTTGTTGCCGACGCCCTTTCAGCGCCGTCGCCCGCCCGAAGGTCTCTGTGACCCGGGTTCAACGAGCACCCCGACACTACTTCTGAACATCGTTGGAAACCAGCTACTGAGCCGGTCGCCGGCCGGGCTTATTCCTGCCCTCCGCTTCCAGCTTGGCCGCCCACGCTTCGATCTCAGAGCGGAGCCAGAGCTTGACGCGTCGCTCGCCGAGGTCCAACGCGGGCGCGGGCATGTCGGCGTAGCGGTGCTGATACTGGCTGACGCGTGTTGGCGTGGGTCAGCCCGAGCTCGGCGGCGACGCCGCGCGCGTCGATCAGGTCGTCGATGTCGACCTTCTTGCCCATCGGGAATTAGCCTACAGCTTGAAGCGGTTCCGTCCGACGTCCTGCGATAGCTTCTAGCTATAAGCAAATAGCGACCCCGGCGATGCGCCAACACCCCGGGGTCCGGCCGAGACCTACAAGGAGGTCACGACAATGTCAGCGTACGCCAACAGCTCCAGCTCCGATCCGGTTCCAATGGAGCGCCCGCTCACGTGTCGGGCATGCTCGAAGAGTTCATCTCCCAGCTCGCCGAACGGGTTGCCGACGCGGATCGCAGAGCAGGCGACCACGTCACCGGACGAGATCGGGCGACGAGTGGTTCGACTCTCGGCACGCCGCCGAGTACCTCGGGATCCACCGCGACACGCTGCGCAAGCTCGCCGCGGAACGCGCGATCCCGTCCGAGCAGGACGGACCAGGCTGCAAGCTCTACTTCCGCCGGTCGGACCTCGACGCCTGGCGCCACGGCGGCGGTCGCCCACGTCACCTGGCCCTAGCCGCGTAGGTGACGGCGATGAGCAACTCCCGGAGCGCTCCCCGCCGCGAGCGGGTGGAGCGCAACATCTACCGACGTCCGACCGGAGTCTTTGAGGTCGGCTTCAAGGACGCCTCCGGCAAACAGCGGTGGCGAACCGTTGACGGCGGGATCACTGCCGCCCGTGCGCTGCGTGACCAACTCGTCGCTCAGCGCAACCGCCGTGAGCCAGCGCCCGACAACGTCCGCCTCCGATTCGGTGACGCCGCCGACCAGTGGCTCGCCGGGCCGGTCGCTGATCTTCGCCAGACAACCCGCGACTGTTATCGAAACGCGGTCGACAACCATCTCCGCGCCCGGTTCCAGACCGCCGGCTCTGACGCCATCGCTCCGGACGACCTCGCGACGCTCGTCCGAGATCTCCGCGGCGAGGGGCTGGCCGAGGCGACGATCGCGATCGTCATCGGCGTCACCAACCGCATCTACCGGTACGCGGCCCGCCGGCTCGGCTGGGTCGGCACCAACCCGGTGTCGCTGATGCTGCCGTCGGAGCGCCCGAAGCCTTCTCAGGCCA
Source organism: uncultured Actinomycetota bacterium (assembly GCA_963790635.1). Taxonomy (GTDB): domain Bacteria; phylum Actinomycetota; class Thermoleophilia; order Solirubrobacterales; family Solirubrobacteraceae; genus Palsa-465. Next base: position 1,181,640 of record CAWBPJ010000007.1, read on the forward strand.
AAGCGCCGCCGACTCTTCGAGGGCACCGAGCTCGAGGAGACGATCGCGGCTGCGAGCGAGCCGTACAAGACGCTCTTCACCGTCGCCGCACTCACCGGCGCCCGTCTTTCGGAGCTGCTCGGCCTTACCTGGGCGAACCTCCGCCTTGATCCGCTGGAGGACGCCGAGATCGAGTTCGCCCACCAGGTCGATCGTCAGCGGGCAGATCAGGCCCGACGAAGACCGACGAGTCCGCCCGGACAGTGCCGATCCCAGCCCAGCTCGCCCAGATCCTCATCGACCACAGAGGCCGCTGCACGCATCTCGCGCCAGCCGACTTCGTGTTCGCGACCCGCAGCGGCCGCGCGATCAGCCAGCGCAACACCGTCCGAGCTCTTCGCGCGGCTCAGACGGCAGCGCGCTCAGCTCGATGGCGAGCCCACGTTCCCGATCCTGCACAAGAAGAGACGACGACTGGCCAGCCGCTCGCGGATCCCTCATGGCGCTCTTCCGTCGATGCACAGCTTCCGACACACCGTCGCCAGCCGAGCCCTTCTCGCCGGCGAGAGCATCGACGAGGTCGCCATTCCTGCTCGGTCACCGCGACGCCAACGTCACCCGCGCCGTCTACATCCGAGAGCTTTCTGACGCCCGTCGACGCGACCTACGACGCTCGTTCATGGTTTCGTCGTATAGCGCGATACTCCATCTGCCATGACCGCGACTGGCCGGCGAGGCCAGAACGGCTGGACACCGGACGCCTCCAACAGCCAAGCAGGGTCGGCTAACGCCCTCCGTCGCTCGAGGCATCTATCGTGGCTACACGATGCCGATCGAATACCTCGGAAATAAGTCACGACTCTTGGACTTTGTTCTCGAGCCCATCAGGGCAATCAGGGGAATCCAGACAGTCGCCGATCTGTTCTGCGGGACCGCGTCAGTCTCGGCCGCCCTATGCGCACAGGGAAAACGCGTCATCGCCAATGACCACCTTGAGCTCTGCGCGACCTTGGCGGAGGCTGCACTGCTGCAAAATGGCAGCCCGACATTTGAGGCGCTCGAGTTACGGCCCAGCGCCGGTACGACCCCATACGAAGCGGCGTTGCGACATCTGAATCATGCCCCTTCAGTTGAGGGCTTCTTCCTGCGGACCTACTCGCCGGCAGCTGACATCCCCAGGATGTACTTGACAGAGCGCAATGCAGCAAAGATAGACGGCATCCGCGCGCGCATCGCTGACTGGGAGCCATTGCTCACTCGCGGAGAGCGTGCAATCCTTCTGCGCGACCTCGTGTCTTCGGTCGCGCAAGTTAGCAACACCGCAGGTACGTTCGGCTGCTTCCTCAAGGCGTGGAAGAAACGAGCTCTCGAGCCGGTGACATTGCTACCCGGCTCAATCATGGCATCACGCCTTAGGCAGCAGCACGAAGTCTGGCGCGGCGACGCGGAGAAGCTTGCCAAGCGGCTGACAAACCTTGACGCCGCATACCTCGATCCGCCGTACACAAAACGCCAATACGCCGCGTACTATCACCTTCTTGACACTCTGGTCTCAGGGACAATGCCCGTTGTGAGTGGGTCTACAGGGCTTCCCCAGTGGGAGGACAGGAGTTCCGAGTTTTGCTACCGCCGGAAAGCACCACGTACCCTAGAGCGGCTGGTGTACGCATTGGATTTACCACACATTTTTCTGAGCTATAGCGACGACGGACACATTACCCATGAGGAGATCCTCGAGATCCTCGGCGGGCGCGGGATCTTGAAGTTCTGGGAGTTGCCTATATCGCGATACCGGAGTAGCTCAAAGACACATCGGCGCGCCGCGGTGAGGGAACGCTTGTATCACCTGGCGGTTGCAGGCTAGGCCACCAGAAGCGTGGCGGCTGCGTGTGGCATCGCCAAAGAGTCCCAGGTGCCTCCCCCGCGCCAGCCAACCTCCTCAGAGATCCCGCCCTGGTCCCGACCGCTCACAACGGCTTCGAGCCGTGGGATCACGTACCTACTCAGCGTTTCGCGGCTGGACTCGATCCCCAGCCAATTGCGCCCGCACTTGTGGGCCACCGCGGCAGTGGTGCCGGAGCCGAGAAACGGATCAAGCACGAGGTCGCCTGGATCGCTTGCAGTCTCGACAATTCGCTTCATCAGCCGCTCGGGCTTAGGAGTTGAAAAGGGGCGAATACCCTTGAACAGTTGACGTAACTCACTGTTGGCTTCGGCATTGTGCCCGACCTCCGTATGCACCCACCATGTGTCAGGAACAAGGCCGAGAGCCGCTTCCTCGTAGACCTTGCGCCGTGGAACGTTGTCGCCGTTTGGACCGAACCAGATCAAGTCGTCCGTGACCAGGGCCGCGAATTTATCGAGCGTGACGCGCCAGCACGAACCGGCCGGCGGCTCAACCACTCGTCCCGATGGCAAAGTGATCGGATAAAACTGAGCAGGTGTCCCGTGGCCACCCTGCGCAACTAATGAGACTGTTGACCATGGGCCACGCGGGTCAGCGTCCCGGTTCTGCCACATGCCTGGCTTATCGTTCCGCGGCAGTCTGTTCCTGAAGTGCTTCCAGTCGGATCCGGCAGGCGCGAACACGTGAATGTAGTCGTGGGCAGCGCTGAAAGCACGACGGTTCTCTCGCGAGTATCGACGTTGCCAAACGACCGTCGCAACGAACGCTTCCCGACCGAACAGTTCGTCCATCGCGACCCGCAGTGCTGCCTGCTCGCCGTCATCGCAGTGAACCCACAAACTGCCGTCGTTCCGCAGCATTCGCCAGGTGGCCGCGAGGCGCGGCTTCATCCACTCGAGCCAGGCCGTCGGATCCATGGCATCGTGGTAATCGGCGAAGCGCTCGCCCGTGTTGAACGGCGGGTCGAGATAGGCGAGACGAACCTGTCGGTCGAAGCGAGGGTCGCTTGCCAACTCCTGCATAACATCGAGACAGTCCCCGTGGACCGCTATTCCTGCGGGACCCGCTAGGTCGTCTTTATCGCCGGCGCTAAGTGGGGCGCTATCGGTTTCGCAAGGAATGAGGCTCTGCTGGGCTGGGTTCATGAGTGGCTTCGAGAAACTCGAGGATGCGATCTGCGAGCCGTCTATCGAACTCGACCAACGCAGCGCGGCTTGTGAGGGCCGACACATCGACGGTGACAGCCCCGACGAAGGCGTCCCCATTCGCGGGCACCCGCCAGATCTGCATCCTGTCTGCCGTCGAGACTATGCCGAGGGTCGGATAGACCAGAAGGCCGCGGGTCGATCCGTGCGCTGCCATGGACGCGAACAACTGATAGACGTCTCCGTTGTTGGGCCGTTTGAGACCCGTCTCTTCAGCATCCTCGAGACGCTTGTACTTGGCGTCGACCAGGAGGATTGGATTGTCTTCGCGGTAGATGACGTTATCCGGACGCGTGTAATAGGAGTTGACGTTCGGAGTTAAAACCTTCGCATATCGGCGAGTCTGTTGAGCTACGGCTTTGAACTCCCCACCAAGATGGTTGGCGGCGTATTGGATCGAGACTTCAAGAAAACGCTCAAACACGCGCTCCATGTTGAGTAAGTAGCCGTAGCCTGTCGTGCGGCCGGCACCGCCAGAATGCGCCAACCCCCGGGCCAAGGTGGAGGCTATCTCCAGAGCTTCGCCGAAATGCTCATACTGCGCCGGCGGCCGAAGCGGAAGCCGATTCGGGACACGGGGCGGACCCTCAATGCTGGGAAGGAGCTCCACCGCGATTGCTACGTCACGGCGCACTTGCGCGTCTCGGACCGACCCACCGAAGCGACGACCAGCCCAGCGAAGCAAATGGTTGTACTCATTGTCGGTATCCAGATAGTCAACGTTGCAGTGGATCCGGTCAGGGCGGTTGAGTAGAGATGCGACTTGGCGCTCTACTGCGAACTGCCCTCGTAGAAAAGGAGAAGTCTCCTCCTGCACGCGGTACACCCGAATCGGGTCACGATCGACCGCGGCACGAACGGCGTCCGCGAACGCCAGAGCCATGTGATCCAGAAACACTGCCGGGCGGAGCTCTAGGCGACGCGACCGCACATACGTGTAATGACGTCGTCTGGTCCGTTCCAGAATCGTAAGTAGCGTTTCCTGCCAGACCGGAGCGTCACCAGAAGCACTGGCAAATTTCGGCTCAATTTGCAGCGTGAGGCGAGGAGAAAGCTCGAGGGTCCCGGCTACACCGCTCGCTCGAAAGAAAGCACGACCGTCGACGACGTTTATAGATAGAGGGTTTTGCCGAAGGCCCAAGTCGCGCTTGATGCGGTCACCGACGGTCTTGCAACGCTCACGCAGGCGTCGTTCATCCTCTGCGCTGATTGTCGCGACTTCGTCGAGCTGAGCCCAGTCGCCCTCTCGCGCTTGCGGCGGGCCTTTCATCACTCCGCACGTGCGACGCCTTGCGGCGCTGCGGCGCCGACCACAGAGCCAAGGAACGCCAAAGTCTCATCAAGGGTCGTCGAGCGTCGCGCTAGGAAGGTCACTGCACCGAGCTCGGCCATGTCCTCCGGCACTGGTTCCATGTAAACGGGTCCATCGCCGACGTACTCATTGAGGCGCAGGACTGACGCGAGCTGCTCGGGACGCCCATGGAACAGCTCAGCGAGCTGGGGAAACAGCTGGTGGTCCCAGATCGCCACCAATTGCTTCCTAGCGCTCTGTACATCATTAACACCGGCTAGTGAAGACATATACCACTCGCCGAGCATGAACTCGGGACCCAGATAAACACCAATGCCGGAATTAAGGTGTGAGAGCAAGCGTAGGGCGAGAGCACATTCGTCTGAGCTTGTGGGCGTCGCCGGCTCGATCTGTCCTTCCATGATGTCCTTAGGCACCGCCAAGTGCTCTGCCATACCGACGACATTCGGCGCAAGCTCGATCACGTGAAACCGGCGTCGAAGGGCTGAGTCGAGAGGGGCAATTGACTTGTCCACCGAGTTCATGCTGGCCAATGTGTAGAGGCGGAGCGGCATGGTGAACGGGTTCTCGACGTTGACGTCGGCGCCATCAACTTGCACGGTCACTGGGATGCCTGGCTTTATGTATGGCAGGTTGATCGCGACTGTCCGATCCGTTGGATGGCCGTCATCAGCCAAGCGTTTATCCGGCTCAATCAGCGTGATGAATTCTCCGAATACTCGAGACACGTTCCCTCGGTTGATCTCGTCGATGACCAAGAGTGAGCTTTGCCCCGGAACGCGAGCCCACTCAGCAAGTTCGAGAAGAAGTCCTGGTGAGGGCTCCAGGCTAAGTAGCTTTTCGCTAGCTGGGTCCGGTCTCAGCCCGACGATGAACTCCTCGTAAGAGTAGCTCTGGTGGAAAGTCACCCACCCTACCTTCATACGCTCTGAGGAAGTTTCGACGATAGGTTCGGTCTCGCTCGTGGTATCCACGGCCAATAGCCGCCCTCGCCGCCGCTCATCCGCCTGACTACTTCCTGCATCAAGAAGGTCTTGCCAGTGCCGGGAGGACCGTACAGAAGGACGTTGTATGCGTCCCGAAGCTGAGTGACAACTTCGTCTACAGGGTCCATCGGCATACGCCCACCTCCTTGCTCAGTAAGAGCGTCGAAACGGTCTCTGGCAAGTGCGCAAACGTCTCCTCGGTGACCGACCTTGCATGAAAATTGTCCCCACGATCCCGCAGGATGAGCACGAAGTCTCTGCGCGTGGCGTCAAATGTATAGGCAGCGCGCGAACCCAGACGCCAGAGAGGATAAGCAGTCTCGGGTCGCTGCGACGGGATGTTCCAGTCCTTTCGGGCCGACCTAGCCCCCATGTAGCGGATCTCGAGCTCCTGCCGTGGCACGGGGTCCAGACCATCAAAGGGCTCGATCGTAAGATCGATCGAGTCTCCACCCAACTCGGTAGCGTCGCGCGTAGGCAGGCCGACAAAGAAGACCGCTATATCTGGGCTTGCGGTCAGCCGAATGTCGTACTGTCCCGGCGAGGCGCCAGCGAGCGAGTCGAATGTCGCCTTATTTACGCGACGCCAGAGCATCGCTTCTAGAGCCGCCAAGCCCATGACGGGAACCCTATCCGCCGATCCGGTTGCTTGGAAGCTTGGTGGAAGCCTCAGGCACCGGGATCCCACCCCCAAGACGACCTGCAGCTGTAGCGACCCCCCAGTATTTCCGGGCGTTGCGGCACCTGACCCACATCGGACCGGCCACGCCCACGCTTTACACGCAGGATGTCGGGGGTTCGAGCCCCTCACCGCCCATAGCCCCAAAAGCCCTGTAAACACTTGGGATTGAGGCGCTCGGTGGTGCTGCGGCGGTGGTGCTCAAGAGCCCCGTTCGTACCAGGTTCGTACGCGTCACCACGGCGTGCCGCCAGAATTGCGTCCTCGGCGCTGATGCGCGGGGCGTCGTCAAGCTCCTCGATCACGTGGCCGTAGGTCCGCATCGTGAGCTGCGCCATGCCGACCTGGCGGGCGACGTAGATGACCGAGCGGCCCTCATGCAGCAGCAGCGAGACGAAGCTATGGCGTAGCGCGTAGGGGCGTGCGTCGGCCAGGGCACGCTGGCGTGCGACGTGCGGACGCTTCGACAGAGCACCGCTGTCGGTACGGCACGGCTGACCCGCTGTAGCCCGGCACGTGGGGCAGCGGTGTTCTGCGGGGTTGCGCTCGGGAGTGCCGACGACCTGCGCGAGTTCCCGCCGCCAGATGCTGCGCAACCACTGCTCATAGCCCACCTCGGTCCACTCCTTGCCCGTCCTCGCCGGGGACCACCGGCGCGGTGTCAGCGGGACGGCCCGAGGCCAAGCGCTATTCGCGCAGGTCCTGGGCCAACGGTGCCAACAGCCGCACCGACCGGGGCTCGACTCGGTGCCGCCTTGTCTTGGGCGCGTGCACGGTCAGCGTTCGCTCGCCGAATGGCCCCAGCGCAGCGCACGCGCTTCCTGCGCCGCGGCCCGGCGTAGGCGAGCAGGTAGACGAACATGGCGTGCCGGGGGTTGAGCCGTGCGCACACCGCCTCGACGGCGGCGGGCGCGAGCGGGCGCACTTCCTCGGTGGGCGGCGGGGCGGCCAGCCTGACAAGCCGCTGCGGGTTGCTGGGATACGACCGGCCTCGACCGCTCGTTGCAGGATGGCTCCGACCAGCGTCAGCGACTTGCGGGTGCTCTCGATTGGCGCGCCGTCCTTGATGCGGTCGGCCTGCCAGCGGCCAATCACCTCGGGTGTGAGGTCACGGAGCCGGTAGCCACCGAGCCCGGAGAGACTTGCCGGTCATAGAGGCCGACGTACAGCGTTGAGGTTCTCGGCGCGAGCGCCGCGACGTGCACTGGCACCCACGTGTCGCGCACGTAGGTGTCAAGCGTCTCCTTGCCGCCATCCTGCTGGGTTGTGGTGCCGGCTCTTGGAGAAGGTAATCTTCGCGTGAAAGACTTGGCGTCCCGCTCCCGGCGAAACGACTTGGAGCAACCCGTGCCGGTTTGCCGGTCTCGGTCTGCACGAGGTTGACGACCAGGTGCGCGTGATCAAGCCGATCACGGCCGGTGGCGCCGTGTTTGACCAGCGCCCACTCTCACCCATCCAACTTCATCGTCTCAACGAACCTGCGTGTGAACCGGGCCCACTCCTGGCGATTCCTACGACCCGAACTCGAAGACGCAATCAGGCAGCTGCCGCACGCCATCGTGCGCTGACTGCCTGGCAGACTGATCGCGTTCATGCCGCGAGGCTTCCCGATCACCGTCCACCTCGTCGACTCCCTGACCGTGGTCTACCGGGGCTGTCATGGCGACTCGCGCGCGGCGCTGACCGAGGCGATGCGCTCCAACTACGAGGCGCGGCGTCCGCCGCACCCCTCAGACCTCAAGGCCACCGTGCTGCATATGGCGCTCTCCACCTTCGACGATGCCGGCAAGCTGCTGCCGTTCGCACGGATGCGTCCCGACCGTGTGGGCAGCCATATCGCCCGCTTGGAGCTCAGGCCAGGCGGCGGCATCTGCATCGCCGACACCGGGAGCGATGGTCACTTCTCCGTCTGGGGCCGCCCGGATGTGCTCGCAGCCCACGTTGTGAGCGTGCAGGCCGTGGATCGATAGGCGCCTTGTTGGCGCCGATGCCATTCTTTGAGATGGAGTACGTGATCTTCGACAGAGGCAATCTCGTCGTCAGCTTCGACACCGTTGACGAGGCCCAGGCCGCGCTCGAGCGTCTCGCTACGGCTGATCCCGAGGCTCGCGACAGTCTTGTGCTGTTTGCCGTCGACGATCAGGGCAAACCGGTTGCCGACTGCGTCCCTGGGCAGCGCCTGACCGTCACCGCTTGAGCGCGCTGGTAGGCGCGCCGTCTCAGGCTGCCGCTGGCCGGCGGTCCTTCACGGTCGCGGAACCGAACGCGATGTCGAGACGCTCGGCAAGCTCAGAGAGCGGACGGGCGTGCAGGTAGCGCTCGGTCGTCGTGATCTTCGAGTGGCCCATCATCGCCTGAACGGAGGCCGGATCGAGCACGCGGATCGTGAGCGTCGCGAACGTTACACGCAGGATGTCGGGGGTTCGAGCCCCTCACCGCCCATCGGCTTCTTAGCTGGTTCAGCGCAGGTCGGCACGCGGGGCTGTACAACCTCGGGTGATGAGCGTGCCGCTGCTCCCTGATGGCGTGACCGTGGGGCACTTCAGCGACCCGGTCGGGCGCACGGGCTGCACGGTGCTGCTCTGCCCGGACGGGGGTGTGGCCGGGGTGGATGTGCGCGGTGGCGCACCGGGCACGTTCGCGACCGACGGCTTGCGCCCAGGAACTGTGATCGATCTGGCGCATGGGATTCTGTTGACCGGCGGCAGCTTGTTCGGGCTCGCGGCGGCGACGGGGGTTATGCGATATCTGGAGGATCGCGGCCACGGTGAGGTGTTCGGGACGGTCCCGATCCCGGGTGTGGTTGGTGCTGTGCTGTTTGACCTGCTCGAGGGCGATCCCAACGCGAGGCCGACCGCTGAGGATGGTTACACGGCGTGCCTGGCGGCTACCGATCAGCCGGCGTTGGGCTCTGTTGGTGCCGGCACGGGCGCGACGGTCGCCAAGGCGGGTGGCCCTTCCCAGCGGGTCAGGGGTGGCGTCGGGGTCGAGAGCGCCCGTGTCCGTGAGGCGCTGGTCAGTGCGGTGATGGTCGCCAACAGTGTCGGCGGGATCTGGGATGACGAGCGTCACGAATGGATCGCGCCGCTGACTGGATGGGACGCAAACACGGAGCTTTTGCCTGGCGCGAACACGACGATCGGTGTTGTTGCGACCGACGCGAAGCTCACCAAGGAGCAGGCAAACCGCATCGCGACTGTCGCACACGATGGGATTGCCCGAGCCGTGCGTCCCGCGCACACGATGTACGACGGCGACACGATCTTCTGCATCGCGACCGGCAAGGTGATCGCGTCCTACGACGCAATCGAAGTCCTCGCGACAGACCTGGTGGCACGGGCGATCGCTGGTGGCGTGAAGCACGCGAACGTTCGCTGATCCTTGGTCTGCTCGCCAGGACGGATGGCGGCTGCGCGGGCCGGTTGCGCGCGCGGTGGTACTTGGGATAGCGTGGACCAAACGTGGAAAGGAGGGAGCATGCCGGACCAATCCGGGGGTGCGCTGACACAGAGGGCGCAGCAGTTGCTGGAACTCCTGGACAGCATGGAGCTGAGTGAGTTCGGCGCGATGCTGACCGATGATGCCCAGAGCATCGATGAGATTTCGCGGGGGTGGAGGCGTGGCCGTGACTCGATCGCTGCCTACATGGCCCAGTTGAAGGACGTGGTCTCGGATGTGCACTCGCAGATCAGCGATCCCCACGAGGCTGTGTGGGGTGATGTCGGGCTCGTCACCTTTGTGCTTGAGCAGAGCTACACGATGGACGGGCAGAACCAGACGCTCGAGGCTCCGACATCGATCCTGTTCCGCCGCCAAGACGGCGACTGGAGGATCGCGCTGATCCATACCGTTCCACTCCCCGAGCAGACATAACAAACGAGCTACCGCTCGCAGTTCGCTGCAGTTCCGTGGATCGCGACCTTGGCGACCGCCCGGACCGCGGTCCAGCGGCCACTTGGCATTCCTGCCGATGGCGATACCCCGGGGTGCTGGGGAGCGATGAGTACGCGGAGCGCCTGTGGCCTGGTCTCGAATTTCAGAGGCGGGTGGAGCGTTGCCGCCTCGCCGTCGATGCCGGCGGCGATCGGTCCGGCGGATCTGACCTCGAACGTGGTCGCCGACCATTCGACGATCGGCCTTCTGCGTTCGGCTCCACCCTGTGAGGCGACGGTGATCCCGAGGACACCCGCGTCCAGCCGCGGCCGCGTGCCCGAACCCAGCAGCCGGCCCAGGCGATAGGCGCCGTTGGAGACCAGAACGATCGCGGCGGTGCTGTGGTCTTGACCGTCGGCATCGGTCCACTGAAGGTCGAGCGGCTGCTCACCGGGCCCGATCGCCATCGGCACGGTATCGGCGATTGTTCGGAGTTTCGCGTCCCGGTAACCCGTGGTCTGCACCGCCTCCGCGTAGATGCCGAGTGAGACGTTGTTGACGAACACTCGGCCGTTGACCTCGGCCAGGTCGACGAGGCGTTCGCAACCATTGGTGAACGCATCAAGGGCGCCGACAACATCGTTGCGATCGACTCCCAGGTCGAGTGCGAAATGGTTGCGGGTCCCTGCCGGTACGCACACGTAAGGCAGTCCCCGCTCGGCAGCAACTGTGGCGACGATTGCCTGGGTTCCGTCTCCGCCTGCGACGCCAACGGCGTCAGCGCCATCGTCGATCTCAGCTCTAACCAGAGCTGCCAGGTCGTCTGAGAAATGCAGCTCGATCGGCTTGACGCCACGAGCCCGGGCCTCGCGAGCGAGATGGAAGCGCTCGGCCTTCCCACCACCAGACTTGGGGTTGTAGAACAACACCGGGTGCCGCGGCGGAGCGACGACCGACAGATTGGCAGGGAGGACGGCGAATACCCTGCGAGCCGCGGCCAATGAGAACACCGCAGCCGCCGCGATCAAAACGTTCGCAACCACAGCGCCCTCGAGCACTATGAGCGCGGCCGCCCCCAAAAAGAACAGAGCCGCGACGATCGCTCCAGCGACACGCGCTGAACCGCGCCGGGTCAGAGCCCACCACGCCGCCGCCGCCGCGGCCAGCACACAGGCGAGCACCGAGATGCCACCCGGGAATCGCTCCACGGCGACAATCACCGCCCCGACCGTGGCCGCCGCCATCAACAGCACAGATGCGATCGCCGCGACCCGCCGACTCAGCACGTCAGTACCGATGCCTCTCGGCCGGGCCGCCAAGGTCCCCTGCACTCGATTGCTCGCGAATCGAAAAGGTCAACTACGTCCATGGCGATCAATGGCATACGTTGTCGCCTGCGCGAGCGTGGTGCCCAGGAGCGCCCCGGCAATCACGTCACCTGGATAGTGGACGCCGGTGTGGACACGCGAATACGCTACGAGCGCAGCCAGCCCCCGCAGTGGCACTCCCGCGGCCGGAAGCACAGTGGCAACACCGGTAGCGAAGGCAAAAGCGGCCGCTGAATGGCCAGAAGGAAACGAGCTCGAAGCCGGCATCGGCACCCGCTGTGTCCGCGGGCTGTCATTCGAGAGGCGGTCGGGACGGCGACGCCGCGCGATTGCCTTGACTCCCAGGTTCACGACGGCCGAGGTCACGGCAACCGACGCAAGGCCCCTGGTTGCTGCGGCGCGGCCCCTGTTTCCGCCGACCAGCCAAAGAACGGTTGCTGAACCGATTGAGAGACGTGAGCGGTCAGCGGTCGTGGTGAGTCTGCCCAGTGCACTGTCCAGCTCCGGAGTGGCAGTGCTCGCAACAACCGAATACACCGCCAGGTCAAGCGTGCGAGCCTCCTTGGCGGCCCGCTGACACCAATCGCGCAGTGTTCGGTTGGCCGGGTATTTGCTCGTCACGATCTGATCGCCCCTCCCGGCAGCCGTCGACATTGATAGCTTTGATGGCACTTGTATCAGCTGACACGATCTCGGTCCAGCGAGAGCCGTGAAGGCCTCGCACCTCAGCCCAGCCCGGGAGCTCTGGTCAGTGCTCGAGCCCCGCGTTCCGGGACCGGCCGTTCGGCGCGGATGACGTCGCGGTGTGTCCAGTGGCCGAGCCGCAGTTGACCGACCGTTACGGCGAGGCCGTGGCGTGGCATCCCACCGCGCTTCATTTCCGTCTGCTGCAACTGGTGTTGTCGCTGCTGCTCGGTGCTGTGGCTGTGTGGGTGGCCGCAGAGGTATTGCCCGGAGTCCATGTCAATAGTTTCGAAGGGGCGGTCGTCGTTGCGGTCGCAGTCGGGATCCTCAATGCCGTGCTGCCACCGGTGGTCGCGTCCATCCCGCTTCCATACATGTTGGTGCTCGGGTTCCTTGCGGTGCTGTTGCTCGACGCTTGCATCCTGTTGCTTGTCTCCTCGCTCGACTCGGCTGACTTCCAAGTTGACTCATTCGGATGGGCGCTGCTGGCCGCGCTCCTGACTTCGGCCGTGGGCCTGTTGCTCGAGGTTGTTCTCGGCGTGAACGACGATCACTCCTATTCCCTACGAGTGATCGCGCGGGTTGCGCGACGCCAGGGCAAGCCCAACCGAGTGGACGCTCCGGGGATCCTCTTCCTGGAAGTTGACGGGCTTGCGGCTCCGGTGTTGCGACGCGCGATGCGGGACGGCAGTGCGCCGGTGCTTGCGCGCTGGGTGGCCCAGGGGACCCACCGGATGATCGAATGGGAGACCGATCTGTCGTCCCAGACCGGAGCCAGTCAGGCCGGGATCCTGCTCGGTTCCAACGAGGACATTCCCGCGTTCCGCTGGGTCGAAAAGGAGACAGGCCGCGTAATGAGTTGCTCTGACCCGCGCGATTGCGCTGAGATCGAGCGGCGCACGGCCTCCGGCTCGGGACTCTTGGTGGGGGGCGGCTCCAGTCGCGGAAACCTGCTCTCCGGTGAGGCCGATGAGGTGATCCTTACGGTCAGCCGCCTCGACGCCGAGAGACGCAGCAATCCCGGCTACCGAGCGTTCCTGGCCAACGGATACAACGTGACAGGTGCGCTCGTCCTGTTCGTATGGGAGGTGGTCCTCGAGTACACGGCTGCCGTCGCTCAGCGTCGGCGTAACGTCGTTCCTCGCGGCGAGCGCGGCGGCCGGTATCCGTTTCTGCGCGCAACCCTGTGCGTGCTGGTGCGGGACCTGATCGTGTTCGGTGTGCTCACCGACATGATGCGTGGTCGCCCCGCCGTGTACGCGACGTTCTCGAGTTATGACGAGGTCGCGCACCATTCGGGGCTGCAGCGGGCCGACACGCTCGAGGCCTTGCGGAAACTCGACCAGGCGTTCGGTCGGATCGACCACGCGCGTCGCTTTGCTCCCCGTCCCTACAAGATCGTCGTGCTCTCCGATCACGGGCAGACACAGGGGATGACGTTCAAGCAGCGCAACGGCTATGGACTGGGCGATCTCGTCCAGCGATCGCTGGCCAACGGAACGGTCTCTGGGTTGAGCGCCGGCGACGAGCACGACGCGGCGGTCGGTCAGGCGCTTCAGGAGGCGATGAATCAGGCGCAGTCTCGAGAGGATCACGAGCTGGGCGACGACCGCGCCGTGGTGCTCGGATCGGGCAACCTTGGTCTGGTCTATCTGATGGAGGAGAAGCGTCGCCTGACGTTGGAGGAGATCGAGGAGCGTCATCCAAGTCTGCTGCCAGCGCTCGGCGCTCATCCGCACATCGCGTTCCTCCTGGTTCACTCAGCCCGCCACGGGCCGTTGGCGCTCAATTCCCGCGGCACCCACCATCTCGTCGACGGTCGCATCGAGGGTCAGGATCCGCTTGCGCCGTTCTCCGTCAACGCGCCTGCACATCTGCTGCGCACGGACCGCTTCAAGCACGTGGCGGACATCATGGTCGGTAGCTTCTACGACCCGGAGCTCGACGAGGGTTGCGCTTTTGAGGAGCTGATCTCGTTCCACGGCGGTCTCGGCGGTCCACAGACCCGGCCGTTCGTCCTTCATCCCGCGGAGCTGCCTGCACCTTCGAAAATGATCGTCGGCGCCGCCGGCGTGCATGAACTGCTCAGCGGCTGGCGGACCCTGCTTGCAGGCGCGCCGGCCCCCAGCGCGGTCGGGTCAAACCGCTAGTGGCCGCCGGCGACAATCGGCTCACCTACGTCGGACACGCCACGGTGCTGGCTGAGCTGGCGGATTCTCGGCTTCTGACTGATCCCTTGCTCGGAGCCGGCATCCTCCATGTTCGTCGCCAGGGGCCGCCGCCCGTCGTTGCAGACCTCGAACCGCTGACGGCGATCCTCGTCTCCCATGCGCACCGTGACCATCTCGACCGTCGGTCGCTTCGGCGGCTGAGCACCGGATGCCCGGTGCTCGCTCCGCGAGGGTGCGGTGTCATAGCCGGTGGCGCCCACGACGTGATCGAGCTGGTCGAAGGCGATCGGGTGCCGGTCGGCAACATCACGGTCGAAGCGGTGCACGCGGCCCACGACGGCCGGCGCAATCCGTTCGGCCGGCGCGTCGCGGCGTTGGGTTACCTGCTCGAGGGGCCACTGTGCCTCTACTTCGCCGGCGATACCGATCTGTTCCCCGGAATGGCCGATCTCGCAGGGAGGGTGGACGTGGCCCTCCTGCCGGTCGGAGGTTGGGGTCCGCGTGTCCCGGCCGGACACCTCGATCCGGAGCGAGCCGCGGAGGCGGTCGCGCGCATCCGCCCGAGGATCGCGGTGCCGATCCACTGGGGAACGCTCAGGGCCTGGGGCTCCCAACGCGGACTTGACCCGGTCGCCCCGGCACGATCCTTCGCCCAGGCGGTGGACCGTCACGCACCGGGGACCGACGTGCGGATCCTGATGCCCGGGCAACAACTGGCGCTGTCAAACAGCGATGATCCGCTGGTATGAAGTGGTCTGTAGCCATCGTGGCACTGGCGCTTCTCGTCGTCGCCGGAGTGTCCCGACGATTGTCGGGAACGCCCGTGACGACAGCGATGGTCTTTGTGGTTGTCGGGGTGCTCGTCGGCCCTTCGGTCACCACCGGGATCGATCCGGTGGCGAACGGTGAGACCGTGCGCAGCCTCGCCGAGGCGACACTGGCCGTGGTGCTCTTCAGCGACGCCTCGAGGATTCGGCTGGGAGTGCTGCGTCGCGAATACGCCGTGCCGATTCGTCTTCTGGGGATCGGTCTGCCGCTGACGATCGCGCTGGGATCGGTGGCCGGTGTGGCCGTGTTCCACCAGCTGACCATCACCGAGGCCCTCGTGCTCGCTGTGCTGCTCGCGCCAACCGATGCCGCCCTCGGGCAGGCTGTGGTGTCTGATTCGCATCTGCCGTCGAGGATCCGCCAGGGGCTCAACGTGGAGAGTGGTCTCAATGACGGCATCTGCGTGCCGCTGCTGTTCATCGTGCTCGCCGCGGCCGACATCGAATCCCAGGTCACGAGCAGTCACCACGCGCTCACGATCGTTGCGCAAGAGATCGGCTACGGGATCCTGGGTGGAATCGCCGCCGGAATTGCCGCGAGTTTCGTGGTCCGGCTCGGACGGCGCTGGGAGCTGATCGAGGAGTCTTGGCTGCAGATCATCCCCGTCGTCGGAGCGGGCCTCGCCTACGGTGTCGCCGCGGCGCTTGGCGGCTCGGGGTTCATCGCGGCGTTCCTCGCCGGGATGTTGTTCGGCGCGCTCAGCCATGAATCGGACGAAGCTTTCCGATTCAGCGAGGAGCTTGGGTCGCTGCTCGATGGGCTGACGTTCCTCGCGTTTGGCGCTGTGTTGCTCGGTCCGGCGCTGAGCGACCTGAGCTGGAGCATTGTCATCTATGCGGTCCTCAGCCTGACTGTCATCCGGATGCTGCCGGTCGCGCTCGCATTGCTGGGCACCGGCGCGCGCGGGCCGACCACGGCCTTTCTCGGCTGGTTCGGGCCTCGTGGTCTTGCCTCGATCGTCTTTGCACTGATCGTGGTCCAGGAATCACATCTTCCGCATCTGCAGACGATCCTCGTGACGACCTACGCCACCGTCGGGCTCTCGGTTCTGGCTCACGGGCTGACCGCGTCTCCGCTCGCTGATCGATACGCGCGCTGGTATGGCTCACATCACCCCGCACGCCTACCGGCGATGGAAAGCGTGACCGCGGAACCGCACCGGCCCCCGGGGCCGATCAAGCCGTCGGCTGCCGTCGACGCCACGGGTTGACTCCCGGTTCACCCTGGGTGGGTGATGTCCGGTCACCCGAGCATGGCAGAGACTTGGTGCCATGTTAAGGAGACGCCGTAGACCACTGCTCGGGGCCGCGATGATCGGCGGCGCGGGCTACATGGCAGGGAAATCCGGGCAACGCAACGCTGAGCGCGAGCAGGATCAGCAGGAGCGCCTGTCCCAGCTTGAAGCGCAGGCTGCCCAGCCTGCGGCTGCAGCTCCGGCTGCAACCGCAGCTCCAGCCGGCGACGACCTCGTGTCAAAGATCAAGGAGCTGGCGCAGCTGAAGGATGCGGGCGCGCTGAGCGAAGCTGAATTCGACGCCGCCAAGGCCAAGCTCCTAGCGAGCTAGGAGGAGAACCGATGAGCGTGGGTCCCATCCAACTGTTGGTGATCGGCTTCAACGAGCCTGACTTCCATGGCGAGATCGCGGCGGAACTGGTGCGCCTGCGTGAGAACGACGCGATCAGGCTGATCGATGTCGTCGTGGTGAACAAGGACGCCGACGGGAACCTCACGCGCCTGCAGGCCACCGGCCTCGACGCCCAGGAGGGCGAGGAAGTCGGGGCGATCGTCGGCGCCTTGATCGGACTCGGAGCCGGCGGAGAGGACGGCGCTGAGGTTGGAGCCGAGCTTGGTGCTGAGATCGGCGCGACCGGAAAGTTTCTCCCTGAGGACGTCTGGTATCTCGAGGACGCGCTTGGCGACTCACAGGCTGCAGCCGTCGCGCTGATAGAGCATCGGTGGGCGATCCCGCTGCGCGAAAAGATCCGGGATGCCGGGGGATTCCACCTCGCCGATGCCTGGGTGCATCCGCTCGACCTGGTCGGGATCGGACTACTCGGCGCCGAGGAAGGAAGCCAACAGCTCTTCACGCAGTCGTGACCGCGAGCCCCCAACCGATCCGGTAGACGGCAGGGCGGTTCAACTCCTCAGACACAGGCCTTTGTAACTGCGTGATCATCGGCGAAGCGCTGGCCACAGCGTGAACAAGCTGCTCGCATGGGGAAGGTCGCTGCGGCCTGAGCCCGGCGATCTGCGTCAGGATGCGATCGCGGCTGTCCCCGACGCGATCGCGAGCGTCCCGGACGGGATGGCGTCGGCACTGTTGGTGGGCGTGAGCCCCGTCTACGGTTTGTACGCGAGCATGGCTGGGCCGATCGGCGGCGGACTGACGGTCAGCACGCGCCTGATGGTGGTGACGACGACAACGGCCGCCGCGCTCGCCGCGGGATCGTCACTTGGTCAGCTGACCGGCAATAACCGCGCGGATGCGCTGTTCCTGCTCACGGCATTGGCCGGCGCGATCATGGTCGTCGCAGGTCTGCTGAAACTCGGGCGTTACACGCGATTCATCTCGGTGTCGGTGCTCACCGGCTTCTTGACCGGCGTCGCGGTCAACATCGTGTGCGGACAGTTGGGTGATCTCTTGGGCTCAACCCAGAGCGGAAAGCCGGCGGTCGTGAAGGCTTGGAACGTGCTCACCCACCCGGGCGGTTTCTCGTTGGCAGCGGTGCTTGTCGGACTCTCAGCTCTCGGTCTGATGGTCGTCCTGAGTCGCACTCGTATCTCTCCGTTCGCGTCGGTCATCGCGCTCGGCGCCCCGACCGTCTTCACGCTCGGGGTCAATGGTCTCGTTCGAGTCAACGACTCCGGCAAGATCCCGACCGGCATCCCGCTACCGCATCTTCCGAACCTCTCGTTGCTGTCATCGCTCGACCTCATCGTTGGGGCTGCCGCCGTGGCGGTGATTGTGCTCGTTCAGGGCACGGGCGTTGCGGAGTCCGCGCCAAACGGTGACGGCTCGCCCTCGGACCCCAACCGTGACTTCGTCGCTCAGGGAGTCGGGAACCTCGCCTCGGGCTTCTTCCGTGGTCAGCCGGTCGGCGGCTCTGTCGGCCAGACCGCCGTCAACGTCGCCGCCGGCGCCCGCAGCCGGTGGGCGTCGATCCTGAGCGGTGTCTGGATGCTGCTCATCATCATCGCGTTCTCGGGAATCGTCGGGAAGATCCCGATCCCGACTTTGGCGGCGATCCTGATCTTCGCGGGCATAAGCTCCCTTCGGGTGGCGCGGATCGACACGATTCTGAGGACGGGCCACACCTCACAGGTGGCGTTCCTCACGACAGTCGCCGCCACGTTGATCCTCCCAGTCACGGCCGCGGTCGGGATCGGGGTCGCGCTGTCGCTGTTACTGCAGGTCAACCAGGAGGCCATCGACCTGACAGTCGTGACACTTCGGCCGGACGCGAGTGGGAATCTGGTCGAACGTCCTGCGCAGAAGACGCTTCCAAGCGGTGAGGTCACGATGCTTGACGTGTACGGCAGTCTCATGCTGGCTGGTGCCCGCACGCTCCAGATACGCCTCCCCGATCCGACCGGCGCCGATAGGCCTGTGGTGGTGCTCCGGCTGCGCGGCCGGACAACGCTCGGGGCGACCGCCTTCATCGTCATGGCTGACTACGCCGAGCGAATCCGCGGGGCCGGCGGGCACCTCTTTCTCAGCGGCGTCGACCCTCAGCTGCTCAGGCAACTCGAGAAAGCCCGCCGCGTGGACCTGCAGGACGCAGTGACGGTCGTGATCGCGTCGGAGACAGTGCTTGCATCGACCCGGCAGGCCTACGCGGACGGTGAAGCATGGCTCGCCGCTCATCCGCCAGCCCCGACCGCGTCGACCGGCGGCGGCTGCTGATTGGCATTAGCCGCCGCCGGCGCCGGCGCGCTGACTTGACTAGGACCAGCTGGCCGGCGGCTGGTCGACGCGGATCAGGTTGCCTGAAGGGTCGCGGACCGCGAAGTCTCGGGTGCCCCAGGGCTGCTCGGTCGGCTCCTGAACCACTTCGGCACCGGCCTCGCTGAGCTTGGCAAAGCTCTCCTCGAGGTCGTCGCTGTGGAAGTGGACGCCGTTCAGCGCACCCTTGGCGACGAGCGCCGCGAGGGCGTCGGTGTCGGCTGGGCTGCCGTTGAGGTAGTTGGTGAGGACGATCCCGACCTCCGGCTGGTCGGAGGCGCCGACCGTGATCCAGCGGAAGTCTTCGCGAGTGACGTCGTTGCGCAGCTCGAGCCCGAGCGTGTCGCGGTAGAAGCTGAGTGCGGCTTCGGGATCGTGGACGATCACGAAGCAGGTGGAGAGCGTGAGGTTCATGCGCCCAGCCTAGGCGGCGATGGCGGTCTGCGCTTCTTCGATCCTGCTCGTCTGATCGGTGCGGGGCGAACGGCGTCCACGGTTGCGGGTCGGCCGCGTGAACTCCCTCGCCACACATCCCGGCACGTGCGTGAGTGCGCTGTGATCACGGGCGCGGTAGGCCGTCGGCGTCTCACCCGCCAGCTCCGTGAAGCGTGCGCTGAAGGAACCGAGCGACGTACATCCGACGGCCAGGCAGACCTCCGTCACGCTCAGCTCGCCGCCGCGCAGCAGCGCCTGCGCTCGCTCGATCCTCCTTGTCATCAGGTACGCATACGGCGTCTCACCGTACGCGGCGCGGAACTGCCGGGAGAAGTGCGCCGGTGACATCAGGGCGGCCCGGGCGAGCGCTGCAACGTCGAGCCGGCTCGCATATTCGCGATCCATCAGATCACGTGCGCGGCGCAGGTGCGCGAGGTTCGACAGCTCCTCGGGGGTCATGTCGCCGGAACCTGCATTGTCTGTAGGACCGCCAACTCTCGGCCTGCCAGAGGACGGGACCGGCGCCGGTCCGGATCCCAGGCGACCAGCACCGACTCGCCCTCCGCCGCCAGCTCACCATCGGAGCGGAAGATCTGCTGACGCACGGTGACGCTCGAGTGCCCCACGGCGACGACCTCCAGGGTGACATCCACGAAACGGTGGTGCTGTGGGATCTCCCGGCGGTAGTCGAGCTCCACCCGAGCCAACACGAACGAATGGTTCTCAGCGGACGGCAGACCCGAGAGCATCGCTGCGCGCGCCTCCTCCAGCAGTTCGTGGTAGACGGCCTGGTTGACATGCTCGAGGGCGTCCATATCACCCCACCGCAGTGCGACTCGGTAGTGGCCCGAACCGGCATGGTCAGATCCCGTAGCGGCCATCGTTGGCATTATCACGGTTAGATTGCAGTCTGCATGGAACCCGCCACCGCCACAGAACAGTCCGATCCCAACGCGACCACCCCCTATCTGAACGGGCAGGCGGCCGAGCCCATGGTTCCGGCCCCCGAGCGTGGACGCATCTTCAGCATGCAGAGGCGACCGCTGCTGGGCGACTGCGCGCCTACAGGACGAGTGCGGCTGGACGCGATCGCCGGTTGGATGCAGGACGTCGCCTACACGGACGTGGAGGATGCCGGCCTGCACCTCGACGCGGTCTGGGTCCTGCGTCGCACGCGGATTCACGTGAACCGCTTTCCGCGGTTTGGCGAGTACTGCACGGTGCGCACCTACTGCAGCGGCACCGGTCGCATGTGGGCGGAGCGGCGCACGACCGTGACCCCGATTGACTCCGACGAGCCGCTGGTCGAGGGTGTCGCGCTCTGGGTCCACCTCGATCCGGTCAAGCGCCTGCCGACACCGCTCACGCAGGCTGAGCTCGACGTGTACGGCGAAGCGATCGGCGATCGTCGGGTGGAGGCTCGTCTGCGCCACGCCCGCCCGGGTCAGATCGAGTCAGAGTCGCGGTGGCGCTTCCGGCGTACTGATGCGGACGTGGCGGACCATGTCAACAACGCCGCGTATTGGGAGCCGCTCGAGGATGAACTGCTCGCCAGCGACGAGGATCTGGTCGGCGTCGACGCCGAGATCGAGTTCAGGAACGCTGCGCAGCCTGGGCTTCACCGCATTCTCGTCAACGGTCCACAGCGTTGGATCGCCCACCCGGATAGCGGTGAGGTGTACGCCTCGGTGCTGCTGCTCGGCGCACGCACCGTGCCGGCCCGAGGGCTCAAGGCCTGAGCGCCTAGGAGCGCCGGCGACTCAGGAGCGTGTCGCAGAGCACGCCCATCGCGGCTGAAAACGAGCTCTCGACCTCATCGACGAGCAGGCAGCGGTGCAGCGCGGCCCCGATCTGGCCCACGACCGCCTCAGCGAGCACCACATCCTGCTCATCGAAGCCGTGCGTGGCCAATTGCTCGAGGTTCAGCACGCCCCAGACCTCGCCA
This sequence comes from uncultured Actinomycetota bacterium, assembly GCA_963790635.1. Lineage (GTDB taxonomy): Bacteria > Actinomycetota > Thermoleophilia > Solirubrobacterales > Solirubrobacteraceae > Palsa-465. The sequence continues at coordinate 1,202,915 of CAWBPJ010000007.1, forward strand.
CGCACGTGAATCGGCACTGACAGCTCCGAGCCAGGATCGAGTGAGGGGCTGCTTGCCAGGTATTCGCCGTTGCGTCGGGTGTCGTCGACCAGCGAGAGCTCGCCTGTGCGAGCCACACGTCCGTTGATCCCGACCGTGATCGGCTGCTCCTGGGCGAGCCAGTCGAGCCCCTCCTGCGTCAGATGGCCGGCCGCGGCGACGCTCCGCAACATCTGGTCGGCGTCGAGCCGATGGATCACGACCAGGTAGTACCAGAACGCCGAGTGCAGTTCATCGACGACGGTTTGGGCGATCGCGAGCGGGTCGTTCAGCAGCGACAATCGCGACGCCATGCCGCTTGCGACCTCCAGGCGGCTGCGTGTGTCGACCCGTGACGATGACGTTGAGTCGCGGTTGTCGCCGTTGCTGCTGCCGGTGTTGCTCTCCCTGGGCTTGCCCTTGCCACCCTTGCGCTCGTACATGGTCGCGTCGGCCACTGCCAGCAGTGCCTCGCGCGTTGTGGCATCGGTCGGGATCGTCGCGACGCCCCAGGAGGCGCCGACCGAGCCGTCGAGGCCGCTGATCGCATCAGCCGCCCGGCTCGCGATTGTGGCCGCGTCCTCCGCCGCGCAGTCGGGCAGCAGCACGGCGAACTCATCGCCGCCGATCCGGAACACCACGTCGGTCGAACGGGAGACGGCTATCAGCGCCGCCGCGGTTGCTCGCAGCAGCCGGTCGCCGGCGCTGTGACCGCCCAACTCGTTGACGGTCTTGAAGTGGTCGAGGTCGAACACTGCGAGGCTCAGAGTCAGCGCCGGATCGCGCTCCGTTCCAGCGACCGTGGCCGCCAGCATGTCCTGGAACTCGCCGCGGTTGAGAAGCCCCGTCAGCGGGTCGCGCCGGGCGCGCCGCGCGTGGTCCTCGAGCATCCGCGCGTTGTCGAGCGCGACCGCGGCGTGGTCCGCGAACGCGGACAGCTGCTCACGACTGGAGTCATCGAGCTCCTCCGGATTCGAGATCGCGATGTGTCCGAGTCGCCGGCCCCGCGCTCGCAGCGGAAACCGAGGCTCGCGACCGGGCGCCCGTGGCTGGCCGGTCGCTTCGTCGTCGATCGGACGCGGGTCGAGCACCAGCGTGGGCCCGAGCTCACGGAACAAACGCTCAAGATGACGTTTGATCCGGTCCACGCAGTCGGCACGCGTGGTTGCAGCAACGACTTCGCGGAGGCTCGCGATCAGGTCGCGCTGACTTGTGACGCTCATTTCGCTTCTTATCGGCCGACCGCCCCAGTTTCCTTTACCAAGCGTTCACGAAGTAAACGCCAGGTGCGAACGAAAGTCGGCGGCGGACGCGGCTACTCTGTTTCTGGAGGGAGTGATGGTCGGGCCGAAAGTCTGGACAGCTGGCCAAAGCCGGCCGCCGGGGCAGACGGCACGATTCTTGAGGAACCTCGCGAACCTGAGGAGGCAGGATGAATCCGGAACGAGCCAACGCCTACAGTCGCGTGCTGCACACGCTCGATGAGCTGGGCCCCGTGAAACTGCAACCGGCCGAGCAGGAGCGAATCCGCTATGCGGCGGACAGCCTTATCTTCTGCGCTGATCTGCTTGAGGACGACGCCACCCGTGACTCGCTCGAGGACACCGAGCTGCTCTGCGAGGTGTTGGTCGAGAGCGGGCGCTGGGAACGAGCGACCACCGATCGCCTGATCGCCGATCTTCGCGGCTGCGGCCCCGAGCTCCCGCTGGAGCTCCAGCAGGCCGCCTAGAACTGCGGTGCCGGAGGCCCGCTGGCCTCCGGCACCGGCGTCCCCTGGGATGCGCGGTTCTCACGCCGGGCGCAGGCCGTTGCGCGATCATGGTCGGATGGACGTCTGGGTTGGCGACGATGCCCGGCAGTTCGCTGCCAGGGCAGAGGGCTTTCTGGCCGAGCGCCTTGAGCGCAACGTGCTGGCGACCACGCTCAATGGGGTGATCGGTGGCCGTTACGAGCAAACACTGTTCGGCGTCGGCCTCGATGGCGCCGGTATCACCGTGGCCGCCGCGCTGCGCACTCCGCCCAACAAGCTGCTGGCCGCCGGCTTTCAGGCCGCCCCGGACGCCGCGGCGCTGATCGACGCCTGGCTGGCGGCTGATCCGGAGCTTCCCGGCGTCTCCGCTGAACCGGATACGGCCGGCGCCGTCGCAAACGCATGGATGGCCGCCACCGGCGGCGGCGAGCGGATCGACTTCACCGAGTTGCTGCAGGTGCTCGACCGTGTGGTCGCGCCGGCCCGGCTGCCGCCTGGGTTGTTGCGACTCGCGACGATCAAGGACCAAGCGCAGCTGGAGGATTGGGTCGCCGCCTTCGCCCTGGAGACCGGATTCGGCCATGCCCGGGCGATGGGGCAACAGGTCGGGGCCCGCATCGCCAGCGGACAGCTGCACGTCTGGGACCAAGACGGCGCCAATGCGGCCATGATCGGACACTCAGAGCCGGTCGGCGCGATCGTCAGGGTGGGGCCCGTGTACACACCACCGGAGCTGCGTGGGCGCGGATACGCCACGGCGGCGACGGCCAGCCTCAGCCAGAGGCTGCTGGACAACGGGGCGGCCCGCTGCATGCTCTTCACCGACGCGACCAACCCGGTCGCCAACCATGTCTACGAGAAGATCGGCTACGTGCGCTGTGGGCAGTGGCAGGAACGAGCGTTCGTGCCCCGGTCGTGATGCCCGCGGCCGGGCCGTGCTGGCCGCAGCCGCTATGGGGACTCAGGCGAGCAGCGCTCGCAGCTCCGCGAGGTCGGCCTCAGTTGGCGTCCAGCGCGCGGCGGCGGCGTTTGACGCCAGCTGCTCGGGCTTGGTTGCCCCCGCGATCACGCTCGCCACGGCCGGATGTGTCAGCAGCGCGCCGATTGCCACGTCAGTGACTGGCACGCCCCGCTGGTCCGCATAGGCGACCAGCGACTCGACCATCGCCCACTGCTCGTCGGTGGCGATCTGGTCGCGCTTTGACAGACGCGCGCCCTCGGGGGCGGCAGCGTCGCGCCGGTACTTGCCGGTCAGCAAGCCCGAGGCGAGCGGGTAATAGGGGATGAAGGCGACATCAAGCCGCTCACAGACGGGCAACACATCCGACTCCGGATCGCGGTGGAGCAGGCTGTACTCGTTCTGGATCGCGGTGAAGCGGGTCAGGCCGCGCTCGCGCGCGATCGCGTCGGCCTCCTCGATCTGGTCGGCACCGAAGTTCGATGCGCCGATCGAGCGCACCTTGCCGGCTTTGACCAGCGTGTCGAGTCCCGCGAGCGTGTCGGCGATCGGCGTGATCCCGTCCGGGCGGTGGTACCAGTAGACGTCGATCACGTCGGTCTGCAGGCGTCGCAACGAGTTCTCGGCGGCATGCTGGATGTAGTCCGGCGCGCCGCGGGGCCCCTCCCAGCCGTCACCTAGGTCCATGCCGAACTTGGTGGCGAGCACCACCTCGTCGCGCCGGCCCCTGAGAACCTCTCCGATGAACTCCTCGCTGTGGGTATTGCCATAGCGGTCGGCGGTGTCGAGAAACGTGATGCCCTCTGAGATGGCGCCGTCGATGACGGCGCGCGTGCCCTCGAGGTCGAGTCGGCCGCCGAACTGGTTGCAGCCGAGGCCGACTACCGAGACCTGGATCGCGCTGTGCCCGAGCGGGCGAGTTGGAATGTTGGTCATGGGAAGATCCTTGCAGGTGCATCGCGCAGACGGTCGCGCTTGGCGTCCTACGCTGACCCGACGACTGTCTGGTCAGCCTGCCGCTGGCTTAGGCTCACGGCTACAATCGCGGTGGTTCTGGTCGGCGGTGTTGGAGCCGGCCAACCGCGCTTCTACGCCCTCGGATCTGCCCGTGATACCAACTCGCTATCAGCCTTCCATGGACATGCTCACGGAGTTCATCCGCAAGCACCCGTGGTGGCAGTGGCTGACACGGACGCCGTTCTCCGCGAAGATGACCAAGTACGCGCTGAGTTCGGTGATCGCGTTCCTGCTCTCGATTCTGACATTCGCGCTCTGCTACGTGGTGTTCGGAGGCAAGACCACGGCTGCGTCGGTGATCGCCTTCTTCTCGGCGGCGATCCCCAACTGGATCATGAATCGCCGTTGGGCCTGGCAGCAGACAGGTCGCGCGCCTGTCAAGCAGATCCTCTCCTACGCCGCAGTGTCGGTGTTCGTATTGCTGGTCACCTCGCTTGCGACCGGCCGAACCAACTACTGGGTCAAGCATCATTCCGGAATCGAGAATCACCACGGCCTGCGCGTACTGGTCGTGACCGGATCGTTCGTGCTGATCACCGTGGTTCTGTTCTTCGCGAAGTTCGCGATCTACGAGTTCCTGATCTTCAAGAATCGGGACTCAGGCGCAGCAGGCGAATCAACAGTCAACCCGGAGCTGCCGGAGCATGATCCCGACGCACCCGCATCGCATCAGTTCGGCGGCGCGGAGCTCGATCGCCGCGAGGCGACCGAGCAGGCGCGGCTGCTGTCAGGAGCCTGAGCGGCCCCAGGTATCAGGCGTGTGAGCGCCGGCGCTTCAGCTCACGCCAATACGTGCGCAGGATCGCTCGCGCGAACCGCAGCCCGTAGAGCAGGTTCGGGCCCTTCTTGGTGAGCGTCGCGCCGTCAGGTCGGTCGCGCATCGTGGTCGCGACCTCTACCACGCGGAAGCCGTTCATCGCGGTCGCGATCAGCAGCTCCGAGGTCTGGTACTGGGTCTGCTCCAGCAGGACCGTGCGGGGGATCACCGTGCGGAATGCGCGAATGCCGGATGCCGGGTCGGTGATTCGCTGGCGCAGCAGCAGGCTGATCAGCCCGCCGAAGAAGATCACGCCGGCGTGGCGGACCGGATCGGTCGTCAGCTCGGTGCCGAGTCGGCGCGAGCCGTTCACGAAGTCGGCCCTGCCCGACAGGATCGGCTCGAGCACGCGATCGAACTCGGTCTCGTCGTACTGGCCGTCTGCATCGGTGGTGGCGATGAACTCGGCGCCACGCTTGTCGGCCAGCCAGTAGCCGAGCATGAAGATCAAGCCCTGCCCGCGGTTGACAGGAACGTCGCAGACCAGCGCGCCGGCTGACCGGGCCTCGTCGGCCGTGCGATCGTCCGAGCCGTCCACGACGACGATCACCTCGACGGCGCGGCCGCCGATCTCACTTGGAATGCCGCGAACGACGGCGGCGACCGTCGGCTCCTCGTTGTAGGCCGGAATCACGACCGCGATCGGAGCGCCCTGACCCGCAGCATGCTCGGCGAAAAACGTGCGTACGGCCTCCCGCTCCTCGGCCGGACGCGCGAGGATCTCCTGCTCGAGCGTCGATCCACCTTCGGCTGCGGCCGTCACAGCGACCCGTCTCGCTGTACGTGGTTATGCATGCGGTACATCCAGGTCTCCTTTGGCGGCTCGGTCCTGGTCTTGCGGTCTCTGCCGCTCACTGGCTCTTGGCACACCTTCGCTTGAAGCTTCACTATGTGCGCTCGCTTCGCGGCGCCACCACGGGGCGGGCCGCAAGGGCGAGTGCAGCTGAAGGCGCCCGCCACGCAGAATCGCGGATGGTAGCGATACTGGCGACGGCAGTACACTCATGCCGCTAAAGCGCTTTAGCAGAGTCTGCATGCAACTCGGACTTTTCGCATGCATGACTCCGTCAAGCATGTAAGCTGCCCGAGAGGCGAGACAGGGAGAGATCTGCGATGACAACTTTGCGTGAGAGGTTGGGCGTGCCGGGCGCGTTCGTGATAGCCGCGGAGCTGGTTACGAGTCGTGGCGTGATCGAGCAGCGCAGTGGTCAGGCGTTGGTGGAGCTTGCGCATCAGCTGGCTGAGAACCCGCGGATCGATGTACTGTCGCTGACGGATAACCCGGGTGGCAATCCGATGATTGCGGCGGACATGCTGGCCAACAGGATGCGGGAGCTCGGGCAGGAGGTGATCATGCACTTCGCCTGTAAGGACATGAACCGCAATGGCATCGAGTCGCGGGCTTGGAAGGCCGCGTCGGCTGGTTTGGACAATGTCCTGGCGCTGACCGGCGACTATCCGATCGCCGGCCAGTCCGGCACGGCGGCGCCTGTGTTCGATATCGACTCGGTCGGGTTGTTGCAGCTGTTGAGCGAGATGAACTCTGGGGTGAAGGAGACCAGGGCCCCTGACGGCCGCTTGATGGGAACGCACTTCTATCTCGGTTGTGTGGTGACCAATCACAAGCTGCTTGAGCGTGAGGTGATGCCGCAGTACTTCAAGCTGGCCAAGAAGGTTCAGGCCGGCGCCGAGTTCGCGATCAACCAGGTTGGCTGGAATGCGCGCAAGGACGACGAGTTGTTGCGATGGGTCGGCGCGCAGGAGCTGCCGCTGAAGCTGATCGCGAACGTGTATCTGTTGACGCGCGGTGTCGCGCGGGTGTTTCACAAGGGCCGCATTCCGGGTGTGGTGGTCTCCGACGAGTTGCTCGCAAAGGCTGAGAAGTACGGTGCCGGTGAGGACAAGGGCCGTGAGTTCTTCGTCGACCTCGCGGCCAAGCAGGTCGCCGTCGCCAGGGGTCTCGATTACAGCGGCGCCTACATCGGCGGCCACATGCCGGTCGAGACCTACGACGAGATTCTCAGCCGCGCTGAGGCGATCACCGGTGATGAGTGGCTCGAGGCCGCCCGGGACCTGCACTACGGCCGCCCGGGCGAGTTCTACCTGTACGGCCAGGACGCCGGCTCGGGCTTGTCCGATGGTGTGCCTCGCGCGGAGTACCTCGATTCGCGTCGCAGGCGGCGCACCGATCTGAAGGTGCCGGCCCGGTATCGGCTCAGTCGCGTGATGCACAACGCCGTGTTCGCGCACGACGCGCCGCTGTTTCCGGTCGGGACCAAGCTCTATGAGCGGCTTGAGAACGGGCCGAGGTCGCTGCAGCGCGCCGCGCACCTGGCCGAGCAGGCCGCGAAGGTGCCGATGTTCGACTGCCAGGATTGCGGTGACTGTTCGCTGCCGGACATCGCCTATGTGTGCCCGGAGGGGCCATGCGCTAAGAATCAGCGCAACGGGCCCTGCGGCGGCACCCGAGACGGGCTCTGCGAGGTGTATGACTCAGAGTGCATCTGGTCGCAGGCATACGAGCGGTTGAAGGCCTATGGCGAGGAACAGGACCTGGTCAAGGGGCCCGTTGTGATCAAGAACAACGCGCTGCGGGGCACCAGTGCCTGGGCCAACACGTTCCTCGGCCGTGATCACAACGCAACGAACACTGAGAGCGAGGACGAACAGAAGTGACCCGATCGAACGTCGCACGCCTGCTGGTGTCCTGCCCCGACCGCGAGGGGATCATCGCCTCGCTCTCAAGCGCGCTGCGTGATGCGAGCGCCAACATCATCAGCTCCGACCAGTTCTCATCAGACCCCTACGGCGGCGACTTCTCCCTGCGGATGGAGTTCTACGTTCCCAATCCAGACGAGCGCTTCCCGGCGTTGGAGCAACGCCTGGCTGAGATCGCGCGGGAGCTTGGCCTCGACTACCGCCTGATCGACGCCCAGGAACGCAAGCGCGTCGCGCTGTTCGTTTCCAAATACGACCACTGCCTGCTCGACCTGCTATGGCGCTGGCGCCGGGGCGAGCTCAACATGGACGTGATCGCGGTGGTCTCCAACCACCCTGACCTGCAGGCCGAGGTGGCACGGTTCGGTGTTCCCTACCACCACATCCCGGTCACCAAGGACACCAAGGAACAGGCGGAGCAGACTCAACTCGATCTGCTCGCCGGTGAGGTCGATTTCGTCGTGATGGCCCGCTACATGCAGATCCTCTCGGCCGGGTTCCTGCGCAACATCGGCGCGCCGGTGATCAACATCCACCACTCCTTCCTGCCGGCGTTCGCCGGCGCAGGCCCGTACCAGCGCGCACACGCTCGCGGGGTCAAGCTGATCGGCGCCACCGCCCACTACGCGACAGAGGACCTCGACGAGGGCCCGATCATCGAGCAGGACGTCGTCCGCGTCAACCATCGTCACGACGCAGCGACACTCGAACGCATCGGCGCAGACGTCGAGCGACTGGTGCTCGCCCGGGCAGTGATCTGGCACCTCGCAGACCGGGTCCTCCTGCAGGGCCACCGAGCGATCGTCTTCTAGGCTCCCGGGCGCGCGACCAACCAGCGAAGGAGCAGGGGATGGCAGCCGAACTGATCGACGGCGCCAAGGCCGGTGCAAGGGTGCGCGAGGAGGTCAAGCAGGCGGTCGCCCGGATGCCGGTCAAGCCCGGTCTGGCGACGATCCTGGTCGGCGACGATCCCGCCTCGGCGGTCTACGTCGGCTCCAAGCGGCGTACGTGCGTTGAGCTCGGGATCCGGGACCTGCACCGGCACCTCCCAGCGGACATCGATCAGGCTGAGCTGGCGGTGCTGATCGTCGAGCTCGGTGGCAACCCCGACGTGACCGGGATCCTGCTGCAGCTGCCACTTCCCGGCCACCTCGACCCGCAGGCGCTGATCGAGCTGATCCCGGCCGACAAGGATGTCGATGGCCTCTCGATCCTGAGCGCCGGCCGGCTCGCGCGTCATGTTCCCGGCCTATACCCGTGCACCCCGCTCGGTGTCATCGAGCTGCTCGACTCCTACCACGTGCAGATCGCCGGCACGGACATCGTCGTCGTCGGCCGTTCCAACCTGGTCGGCTGGCCGCTCGCGCAGATGCTTCTGCAGCGCGATGCGACCGTGACCAGCTGTCACAAGGGCACGCGCAACCTCGTGCGCGTCTGCCGCCACGCCGACGTGCTGATCGTGGCCACCGGCGAGCAGGGACTGATCGACCGTGACTACGTGCGTCCGGGTGCGACCGTGATCGACGTCGGCATCCACCGCACGCCTGACGGCCTGCGTGGCGATGTCGTCTTCGACGAGGTAGCTGAGATCGCCGATCTGATCACACCCGTCCCCGGTGGTGTCGGACCGATGACGATCGCGATGCTGATGCGCAACACGGTGCATTCGGCCCAGCTGCAGGGCTTTGCCATGGACAGCCCCGCCTCCGCAACCTGACACGACGAGATTTCTGCCCACGACCGGCCCAGCCTGCATACAATGTAAGGACCTGCATGCAGGCAGCTGCGAGGCGCCCTGCGAACTCATAGCGCAGGCAATCCGCTAACAGGCAGAAACGAAGGGAAGGAGATACAAGTGGCACCGTCCAATCTCCAGGAAGCGCTGGACGCCGCCGGGAATACCGTCGAGCACCTGCGCAACTCGCCGATCGGTACCTACATCTACCCGGTGGTGCCGGCTGAGTTCAGCAACTGGCGTCGCGAGCAGAAGGCCTGGCGCGAGACAGCCGTTCTCTACGACCAGTCGCACCACATGGTCAACGTCTTTCTCAAAGGCCCCGACGCGCTCAAGGTGATCGAGCGAACCGCGATCAACTCGGTTGCGAACTTCCCCGTCGGAATCGCCAAGCAGTACATCCCGACCGCCTCCAACGGCGGTGTCATCGGCGACGGGATCCTGTTTCACGATGCTGAGGACAGCTTCATCTTCGTCGGCCGGGCCCCGGCCTCCAACTGGCTGAAGTACCACGCCGAGACAGGCGGCTACGACGTGGAGTGCGTCTACGACGACCGCTCGCCATCACGGCCGTACGGCAGGGCGGTCAGCCGGCGGCTGTGGCGCTTCGAGATCCAGGGCCCCAACGCCTGGCCGGTGATCGAGAAGCTCAACGGTGGTCCGGTTGAGCAGCTCAAGTTCTTCCACATGGCGACCATGAAGATCGCCGGCGAGACGTACCCGACGCTGCGTCATGGCATGGCCGGCGCCCCAGGGCTCGAGATCTGGGGGCCGTACGAGAGCTACGAGCGGGTGCGCGAGACGATCCTCGAGGCGGGCGAGGAGTTCGGCCTGCTGCCCGTCGGCTCCCGCGCATACTCGTCCAACACCCTCGAGTCGGGCTGGATCCCCTCGCCGCTGCCGGCGATCTACTCGAGCGAGCCTGAGCGCGGCTTCCGCGAGTGGCTGCCCGCCAACTCCTACGAGGCAACGCAGGTGCTGTCCGGCAGTTTCGTCACGGACGACATCGAGGACTACTACACGAATCCGTACGACCTCGGCTATGGCCACATCATCAAGTACGACCACGACTTCATCGGTCGCGAGGCACTCGAGGGTCTGGACGCCGAGCAGCAGCGCAAGAAGGTCACGCTCGCGTGGAACGCGGAGGACGTTGCCGACATCTTCGCCTCGCTGGTCGACGTCGAGGGGCCCGGCTATCAGGTTTTCGACCTGCCGAACGCCAACTATGGCTCATCGAACTTCGACTCGGTGCTGGATGCGGACTCGCAAATAGTGGGCCTCTCGATGTTCACCGGCTACAGCGCCAACGAGCGCCGCGCGCTCTCACTGGCGACCGTTGACCCGCAGGTCCCGGTCGGCACCGAGCTGACGGTCATCTGGGGCGAGCCGGGGCCCAACAGGAAGACGAACGTCGAGCCGCACGTGCAGAAGGAGGTGCGCGTGATCGTCTCGCCGGTGCCCTACGCGGTGACCGCTCGCCTCGAGTACGCAGCGGGTTGGCGCACCGCGGCCAAGTAGTCGCAGGACGGCCTTTGGCCGGACGGCTCAGTAGTCGTCCGGCTCGGGCTCCCGCAGTCCAAAGCGCTCGCGGAGCAGCTCGGGGACCATTTCGCGCTCGACGGGCTCCCGCGTCGAGCCCGTCGGTGTCTGTGTGCTCAGCGTCAGCTCCCCGGCGAAGTCGCTGAGCGTGGTTCGGCTGCCGTCCTTGTCGTGCCGCGTCACAAGCAGCCGCCTCACGAATCGCGAGTCCGGGTGCGTACAGGTGAACCAGTTGTTGACCTCGATGTCGATCGGCTCCGCCGGTTCCGGCCTGAACGCATATAGGTCTCGCCAGCCGTCCGTCGTCTCGGCCTGCAGCACCAGCAGCGCTGCTTCGCTGACGACCCGGTAACGCCAGCCCGACTGCTCGTACGGGCCTCCGGGTCCGAACGGGATCGGCTCGAGCAGCGTCCCCTGCCCAAAGCCGACGTCCGCGTGCCAGACGCTGCCCTCGTACTGGACCCGCAGCAACAGGTGGGTGAGCGGGCTCGCCGGCAGCGGTGGCTGGCCGTTGCGTACCCGCGCCAGTATCGGCTCGACGCTGAGGCCGCGCGCCTCGAGTGCGCGCTTGAACAGGAGGTTGTGCTCGAAGCAGTAGCCGCCGCGGCCACCGTCGACGAGCTTGGCGGCGATCGCGTCAGGCTCCAGCGACACCGGAATCCCTACCAGCGGATCGAGATTCTCAAACGGGATCTGCGTCACGTGCGCGCGGTGCAGCTCCGCCGGCGATGGCGTGCCGGTGAGGCCGATGCGCTCCAAATAAGCGGGCAGGTCGAACACTTGGCTTCAGCCTACAAGCGCCAGGGCCGGCGCTTCCGGCGCCGGCCCTGGCGAGGGGAGAGAGATGAAGCGCGAGCCTACGCGAGGCTCTTGATCAAGCGTGCCTGGCGCCGGCGACGCAGGCGGCGCCCTGCGAGGCTCCGCGCTGCGCGACCGAGCGAAGGAAGCTGCTGCGAGCTGGGTGTGTCGGCCCAGTTGGTCACAGGCCAGAGGTCCTCGTACGGACGTAGCGGGTAACCCATGATCGCTGTCTGTGAGGAATGAGTGGGAAGCATGCGGGAATCATGCGCCATCTTTATTGATATGTCTAATACAGATAATCGAGGAGAGATATAAGCACCGCCGATTAGTTAGCCGGGCATCTGGCTCGCTGTCACGCCGCCTCGCGCAGCTGCGCAGCTCTGATGTGCAGTAGCTCGGCGATGTCCAGCGTGCTCACGAACGGGTCGGCGATCAGTCGTCCGTCGCTCAGGGAGATCGCCGCGACCGTCGCGCCGGCCTGCTCGGCCATGACGACGTCGCCCTTCAGGGGCGGGGCGCTGTCGAGTTGAGCGAGTCGCCGCAGCGAGCCGGAGTCGGCGCTGACGGCCGGCCGGATCACGACCGGAGTCCAGTGGCGGCTGGAAGGTGAAGTCGTCGTGGTGCTCATCTGCGGACTCCTGACTTGAAGGTCGTGGTTCGGTGCTGCAGTCAGCATCGGCTAAGACCGTCATGTGCACATCGGGAGAACGCAGCGAGCCGGGGCGGCAAGCCCCTTACTTGGATGCGGGGTGCAGGTTCCCGGGACCGAGCTCCGGGTCGCGCGGGCCGGGCTTCAGCGGCTCGCGCTCGGTCTTCGCCCATTCGCCGCGGGCGCTGAGCTGCCGCGCGCTCGCCCGCAGCAGCACCGGCCACAGGAACCAGCTGTAGGGCGTGTAGATCTGTGCCAGCAGGAGGCCCCACAGCCAGCCGGCCGGTCCGCGGTCCGAACGCGCCGCGATGCAGCCCATGATCGTCCCGCCGAACGCGAGCACGTAGAACAGCAGCAGCTCCCAGCTCGGGCCGCCGCGCCAGATCGGTACGGTTCCGGTGGCCCAGAGCACGATCGTCGCAAGCAGGCCGATGCCGACGATCCCCTGCCAGAACGGCATGTGCAGATACGCGAGTTGCTCGAGTCTGGCTGCGCGCGCGACCGGCGCGCGCGCGACCTGCCGTCGCAGCGCCATCGCTTGGAGGTTGCCCTGAGACCAGCGCGTACGCTGGCGCAGCAGCGGCCGCACGTGCGACAGACCCTGCTGATCGACCGTCGCCCGCAGATCCTGGCGCCCCAGCCAGCCTGCAGCCATGAGCCGCAACCCCAGATCCTGGTCCTCGGTGAGCCTGTGGCGCCAGGGTCCCTCATCGTTGGACAGTTGATCGAGCGCGCTCAGCCGGTTGAACTGGCCGTTGCCACCCATCCCGGCCGTCCCCCAGTGGTCGCGGCCGGCCTGGAACAGGAAGCCGTAGACCGAGAATTCGAGGTCCTGCAGCCAGGTGAGCAGGTGGTCGCGGTTGTAGATGCGCACCAGCGACTGAACGCCGCCGACTCGTGGATCGGCGAAGTGGCTCGCAACGAAGCGGGGTGCATCCGGGCGCAGGCGGCCGTCGGCGTCGACCACGGCGATGATCGTTCGCTCGCGATCGGGGAGCTGTGCGAGTGTGCGGTATGCGTGATTGAGCGCGGCCGATTTGCCCTTGCGGGCCGTGGGCAGGTCACGGCGGAGCACGACCAGATCCGGATTGTCCAGCCCGGCGAGGATCTCTGGCGTGCGGTCCTCGGAGCCGTCGTCGATCACCACGATTCGGCGCCTCTTGACCGGGATCGCGAGCAGACGGGCGACGCTGTCGGCGATCGTGACCTCCTCGTTCAGCGCGGGCACCAGGAAGACCCAGCGGAACTCGTCGGCGCCATCGGCGGGGACGGGCGGCGGTGCCGTCAGCGCGGCGTGCGCCCTTGCGAACAGCAGCAGCGACCACAGCAGCATTGCCACCACTACGGCCAGACAGATTGCGAGCAGCACCTCCCAGGGCCAGGCGAGGCCCTCGAACGGCCACTCCAATGCCGCAAGCGTCACCGGGTCGGGCCTTCTACGCCGTCGGCCACCTCCGCGATCACGCTGTCCTGCTCCTCGATGTCGTCCTCACCGGACTCGGCAAGCGAGAACGAGGCGCGCTCCGCCATGTCGACCTCGAGCCGATCCAGCAGTAGGTCGCCGTCAGGCTCGAAGCCGGTCGCGATCGCGATCGCCGAGCGGTCGTAGCCGGTGCCGAACGGCGTCGGCGGGGTACCGCCACGCAGAATGTGTTCGAGCGCGGCCACCACTCGCGCAGCGGCCTGCCCGTCGCCATAAGGGTTCACGGCGTTCGCCATCGCCGCATACGCCGCAGGCTCGTCGAGCAGTCGCTCGGCTTCGGCAGCGATCCGGCCGGGTTCGGATCCGACCAGTCGCAGCGTGCCGGCGTCGAGCCCCTCGGTTCGTTCGGTCGTGGCGCGCGTGACCAGCACCGGCTTGCCCAGCGCCGGCGCCTCCTCCTGGACCCCGCCGGAGTCGGTGATCACGATGTACGCGCGGTTCAGCAGCTTCGCGAACGTCGCGTAGCCGAGCGGATCGATCAGCATCACGTTCTCCAGGCCGCCGAGCCGCTCGATCAGCGTCTCGCGCACGCGCGGATTGGGGTGCGCAGGCAGGACGATGCTCACGTCCGGGTAGGCATCGGCGATCCTGGCCAGGCCCTCCGCGATCCCACGAAGCCCGTCGCCCCAGTTCTCGCGGCGGTGGGCGGTGACGACGATGATCCGGCGGTCACTGTCGACCAGCTCCTGCAGAGCCGGGTTGGCGAACTTCACGTCGATCTTCGATGCCCACTGGAGCGCGTCGATGCCGGTGTTGCCCGTAACGAAGATCTGGCTGATCGGCACGCTCTCGCGCACGAGGTTCTGCAGGTTGATCGACGTCGGCGCGAAGTGCATCGCCGCGATCGTCGAGATCACGCGCCGATTGAGCTCCTCTGGGAACGGGCTCAGATTGTTGCCGCCGGTTCTCAATCCGGCCTCGACGTGGGCCACCGGGATCCGCAGATGGAACGCGGACATCGCCGCGGCCATTGCTGAGCTTGTGTCGCCATGGACCAGAACCATCGCCGGATGGCGGCCGGACCGCACGTCCGCCTGGGTGGGGATTCGGTCGGGATCGATCTCGAAGCGTTCGACGCAGAAGTCCTCGAAGCGCCGCATCACAGAGGAGACACGCTCATTCAACGCCGCTCGGCGGGATCCCGCCCACAGCGTAACGTCGGTCTGGATTCCGGCGAGCGCGAAGATGTACTCGACCAGGCGGTTGTGCTGGCCCGTGGAGACGACGATCGGCTCGTAACACTCGCTGTCGCGGAGGGCCAGGATGATCGGCACCAGCTTGATCGCCTCTGGTCGTGTACCGACGACGATCGGGACGACCCGCTTGCTGATCTGCGGGGGAGTGGGCATTTGGCTCTGGTTCCTTCCTGGATGGCCTGCCTTCTCTTCGGACCGGTGGGGGGAATGCTTTAGCAATGGCGCTGTGATTGGCTCGCATGCGGTCGCACTGTTTTCTGATGCGTCAGTGCGACCCCAGGTGTGGGACGATGCTGAGCTGTGACACCGTTTGGTAGGAACAGGCCGACGCCGCCCACCGATGAGGAATTGCGCGCGGCCGACATCGACCTCGAGCGGATCCGCCAGGGCGGGATCCCAGTTGGCGCCGAGGAGCGGCTGAAGCGGGTCGCGAGCGCGAGCACTCCGTTTTTCACCAGCGATCTGTCTGCCAAGGAGTACGCGCTCGCCCAGGCTTCGGGTCTGCAGCCGGTCGCGCAGGTGATGGGATCCTCGGTCGTCCAGCACGGCTGGATGGGATCGCGGGGCGTGTACTACGTCACCGGTGAGATCCCCGCGTTGGCGGCACCGTGGAACCTGGCCCGTGACAGAGCCTTCGACCGCTTGCGCCAGGAGGCGGAGTTCGCGCGTGCGGATTCTGTGATCGGCATCGAGATGTCGGCCGGCTCGCATGCTGACGCCGGCAACGTGGAGCTGGTCGTGTTTGGGACGGCCGTACGCGACCGCGTGTTCCCGCAGCGCACGGACGGGCAGCTGAGGATGTGCACGCTCTCCGGGCAGGATGTGGACAAGCTGCGGCGGAACGGCGCTGAGGTCCGCGGCGTGGTGGGCTACACCACTGTTCTATCGGTTCAGCTCGGGATGAATTCGAGTTGGGTGATGAACTCAGGTGGCATGCTCGGCGGCGGTGGCGCCCGCATGAACGCCGAGATCACGGAGATCGCCCAGGGTGTCTATGACGCCCGCAACCGCGTGATGCTGGAGGCGCGCCGTCAGGCGAACGCCGTCGAGGCCAACGGCATCGTGGTCTCCACGCTCCAGCACACGATCGAGCACTTCGAGGTCGAGCAATCCACTTACAGGTACCACTATTTCCACGTGACGATGAACGTCCTCGGCACCGCGATCCGGCTCGGGGCGCACGATCCGCACCCGGCTCCGTTCGCGGGGCCGGTGATGTCGATCAATCTCGGCGACTAGAGATGGTTGATTCCACCATCTGAGAAGGAGTGCAGCCATGGCGAATTACGATCCGACCAGCACCGAGGGCCTCGCCGCGCACGCGAGCGAGCGCCTGCAGATGAACGCCCGTGGGCTGTTCACCTCCGATCTCTCAGTGAATGAGTACCTATGCGTCGAGAAGGCCGGCTTTGAGCCGGTCGGTCTGGTCGTCGGCTCGAGCATCTACCACGTCGGCTACCAGTTCGCGAACATCCGACAGAACCAGGAGCTCGACGTGCTCAGCCAGGCGATGTACAGCGCCCGCGAACTGGCGATGACGCGCATGGAGGAGGAGGCGGACCAACTCGGAGCCGATGGTGTCGTCGGAGTACGCCTCGACATCGGGCGCTACGAATGGGGCTCAGACATGGCGGAGTTCATCGCGATCGGGACCGCGATCCGCAATAAGGAGGGGAAGCTGCACAGGGCGCCGAACGGGCGCCCCTTCACCAGCGATCTCTCAGGCCAGGCTTTCTGGACACTGATGCAGACCGGAAAACGACCTGTGGGAATGGTGATGGGCAGCTGCGTCTACCACGTCGCGCGCCGGGGGATGATGCAGTCGATGAAGCAGGCCGGCCGCAACGTGGAGCTCGAGCAGTACACGCAGGCGCTATACGACGCCCGTGAGCTGGCGATGGAGCGGATGCAGACTGAGGCCGAGGCGATCGGCGACGGCGTGCTCGGAATCGTCGAGGTGAAGCTGCACGAGAACAACCATGGCTGGGGTAGCCACACGATCGAGTTCTTCGCGGTCGGCACCGCTGTGATTCCCAACGAGCACGTGGCTGACGGACACCAGCTGCCGGACATCACTCCGGTGCTGGACATCAACGACTGACGCCGCCAGTGCGGCTGACCGGTGAGCAGCCAGTCAATCCAGCCAGTGCGGCTGACCGGTGAGCAGCCAGTCAATCCAGCCAGTGCGGCTGACCGGTGAGCCGCCAGTCAATCCAGCCCGCGCGGCTGACGGATGAGCCGTCAGTAACCCAGCGGCACACGGCCGCTGGGTTGACTGGTCGGGGCGGCCGCGGCGGCCGCCAAAATTCCGCCGGCCTCAGACCGACATGCTGCGCCATCAGTTAGCCATTGGGGCAAAGCGTGCCCCAATGGCTATGAGGCTTCCTCAGCCGACCTGAACTACGAACGCTGCGTTCGGGCCCTTGGGGCCCTGTTCGGCCTCGTAGCTGACCTTGGCGCCCTCAGGCAGCGACTTGTAGCCGTCGCCCTGAATAGCCGAGTGATGCACGAACAGGTCCTTACCGGCGTCGTCGGGGGTGATGAAACCAAACCCCTTCTCGTCGCTGAACCACTTCACGGTTCCAGTGGGCATACTTTGTACCTCCAGTTGTGTGCCGAGCGAAACACGGAGGCGCTGACGAGCAACGAACTGGGGAGACGCGAGCACTACTTTGACATCGGGCGGATGCCCGACTTTCACGAAGCGTAGCGCATGGCCGCGCTCGGTCCTAGTATCGGCGCGGTTTCTGGATGGGACTGTTCGTGCGGGGCGGGTACATCGCACGCTCCTCGTCCGTCATCTCCCGAACGACGAGCTTGCCGCTGGCGACCTGTTCGCGGATCAGCTCGAGCTTTTCCGCGCGCTTCTCCTCGGCGCGCTCGCGGCTGGTCTTCATCTCCCGACCGTTCCGTGTGCGGCCACGTGGACCGATGGCATCTCGTCCGCCATCGCCGCGCGAGCGATCGCCCGTCGGCCCTCCGCGAACGTCACCAGCTTGTCGCTCCCCTCATCCCAGAGCTTGAGCCGCGACGCCATCAGTCCTTCACGCAGAGAGATGGTCGGGACCTCCGCGAAGACCGGATGCGATTCGTGGGCACGCCGGAGGTTGTAGTTGGGGATACGGGGGTTGAGATGGTGCACGTGGTGCAGTCCGATATTGGCGGTGAAGAAGCTCAGCAACCACGGCAGTTTCAGAAACGAGCTCCCCTGCAGAGCCGCTTCTGCATAGCCCCAGTCCTCGCCTCGCTGCCAGTACGCATCCTCGAATTGATGCTGAACGTAGAACAACCAGACTCCGGCTGAGCCGGCCAGCAGTGCCGGCGGTGCCCATACGACCAGGAAATCGCGCCAACCGATGGCCCAGCAGATCAGACCAATCGCGACAATCAACGTCAGGTTCGTGATGAGAACGCTGTTGCGCTGACGGGGGCGCGCCGCGCGCTCGGGGATACGCGGGTCGATGATCATCGCGAATATCGGCCCCAAACCGAACATCACGATTGGGTTTCGGAACAGCCGGTATCCGAGGCGAGCGGGCCACGGCTTGGAGCTGTATTCCGCCACCGTGAGCGTCAGCACGTCACCGACTCCACGGCGATCCAGATCCCCTGAGGTTGCGTGATGGACTGCATGCTCGTGCTGCCACTGGCGGAATGGGGCCAGAACGAAGAGTCCCAGGATGAAGCCCACGTACAGATTGGCGCGACGCGCCGGAAACAGGGAGCCGTGCGCACAATCGTGGAACACGACGAAGGTGCGTACGAGAAAGCCCGCAGTCGGGACCACGAGCAGAGCGGTCAGCAGGATCGACACGCCGAGCGTGAGATAGATCGCCGCCGACAGCATCAGATAGGGCAGCAGTGACGTCGCGACCTGGATCAAGGCCCGATCGGTGCGAGAGCGCGTATACGGCGCCAGCGCCTCCTTCCAGGGCCTCTGTACGGATACGCCAGTCATCTCATCGTCCCGCGGGTTCCGGCTCTGCCGTGGTTGCGTCGGCGTCGTCGTCCGGTGCCTCGTGCTCGACTTCATCGGGTCGAACCGGGTCGAGCTGAGCCTGTCTCCTGATCCGCTTCCTCGCCGCCTTCTCGCTGCGACGCTCACGCAGCGCCGCCTCTCGTTGGAGCTTCGCCATCGTCGTCTTGGGTCTTCCGCCTGATGCCATGCTGTCGTCCTCCGCTGCGGGAATCATCAAGCACGTCGAGGACGGCGTGAGACTCGGATTGTGTTCCTGGCGGCCGGCTGGCTGCCACGACCTGCTCCTGTCGGCTCCGGCTCCGACCCTTTCGCCTCACTCATCAAGCCACGGCTTGGGCGATCGCCGGCCGCATCAGGGCTCCTTCAGGCCCCCGCCACCCGGGCACGTCATCCGACGTGAACCGCAAAGGACGTCTGAAGCACGAACGTGCGACCGGCGGGCGCTGCAGTCGCAGCCGAGCGAGCACCGGATCCAACTCGCGAGTTTAACCGCTACGCCTAAAGCGCGGCGCCTAAAGCGCGGGTGGTCGGGAAGCGCGGTGCTGCTCAACCGAAGCGCGGGGCTCCCCAAACCGAAGCGCGGGGCTCCCCAAACCGAAACACGTGCCTCCCAAAGCCGCGACGGAGGGGTTCTATTGGCTCAGGCAAAAGAAACCCTCCCTCGGATTGAACGGACCCTCGCATGACCCGGCGCTCCGCGAGATTGTGCTCGACCGTAAGATCGTGCCGGCGGTCGGATACCGCGTTCTCGTACCGTAGGCTTGTCTCCACGTTCCGCCTACGCAACAACAGGATCGGTAAGCCCGCGACCCAAAGACCGGCCAAAACGCTTGTCGCGATTTTGGCCGATGGCCCGCTATCGGGCACCAGGCAAGAGGTGATTGCCGTCGAGGGACGGCCACCAAAGACGATCGACGTCGATCACGGCGATCGGAGGCTCCGGTATTGCCTTGCAACCTGGGAACAATCCGGTCATTCCGCGGTCTATGGGTTCCTATACGAGGTGTGAAGGAACTGGTACTGTCGGCTGCACGTTCTGAGAGTTCGTGCTCCTCTCACTTCCAGGGCGAAACCGTTTCGGTCAGAGGAGCAGAGAGGCGGATGGCCATGGCCACCGCAACAAGTGCCGGGTACGGCGTCTGTCGAAGGGATCGACGATGATCCGTGCCTGCTGTCCCAAGTGCAGGCTGCGCTTTAGCCCTGCGGCCACGGTGTATCTGGATGCCTGCCCGGTATGCGGAGAGCGGCCAGAGGCCGTATCCAGCCTGCGGGCGGTCGTGGGGTTCCGGTTGCTCAGGCTGGATGTGCTGCCGCTCCTGCCGGAGTCCGCGGTGGCCGCCGCCGTGTCGCTCCCGATCCCCGATCCCACCGAAGGCTGGAGATGATCGAGGCGCCGCAGCGGACCGCTCGGGAGAAGGAGCGCCCAGCGCGATGACGATCGGTGACCGCGAGCGATTGCTCGCGCGGATCCACCAGATCCGCCGGTCCGTTTCGATCCGGGAGCGCGCGGACAGCGAAGCGGGCAACGCCGCCGCCGTCGCGGCGGCGGGTGCGCCGCCGCCGGATAGCCTCGAAGCACTGGAAGCGAGGGTCGCGCACCTGGAGAACCTGCTCGAGGGGCTGCAGGATTCGGTTCACAGGGAATCGGACCGTCACGCTCGGCTGATCGCCGAGCTCCAAGCTCAGGTCGACCCCGCGGCGATGGGTGCCGCCATCGCCGACGATGCTCGTCAGCGTGGCCTGTGATCCACATGGACCACCATCCGCAGTGATGGCAACAGTTCACGCTTCGTAAGAACGCCCCGAGTCGCCGGTGCCCGGGGCGTTGCTTCTCACGTCCTGGACGGACGTGTCTCACGGCCTTGATCAGCCGGTGATGAAGCCCGTTGCCTTGACGGCCGCCAGCACCTTGGCTGCCGTGTAGCCGTCGTCGAACGGCCCGTTCGGGCTGATGGGCTTGCCGATGATCGAGCCGATCGCCCCGGAGTGGCGGGCTTCGATCGTCATGATCGACGCGGCCGCGAGCAGATATGCCGGGGTCTTGATGTTGCCGGCCTGGCCGAGGTAGGCATGCACGCCGGTGTTCTCCAGCACGTACGCCGTCGCTGCGAACTTCGCCTGGTCACTCGGAACGCCCTGGAAGTCGAACTTCGGCTCCGCCGCGGCCTTGCTCCCCAGAGCCTTCTTGAGGAAGGCCACGTGAGCACGTTCGTCTCGCGTCGTGACCTTCAAGAACACCTCCAACTTCGGGTTCTTGATCTTGCCGCTGGCCGTCGCCTCGTTGTAGAACGCGCGCTCGAGGTATTCGAGCGTCAACGCGTAATTCAGAATCCCGATGTCGCCCTTGCCGAATGAACTGGGCGGCGCACCCTTGGCCGACGCGAGTGTCGGCTCGACCAGGCCTCCCAGGATCGCTCCGCCACCGATCGCGGCTCCACCGACGAGGCCAGCCCTGCGGAGGAAGCCGAGCCGAGTGTCCCCTGATACCTCTTCTGCGGCTTCGCGGATGGCACCATCGGTGTCGATCGCCTCGAGATTGATATGAGTCATGATGACCTGCTCCCTTCGGACGCTGGTTGGGGCGGCGCCCGATCGGGGCGCCTCTCCTGTGTATGCGGAGCTGGTGACCGATCGGATCATCAGGGACTTGCGGGCGCGGGCGGGTTGGTGTCGCGAGCTCGTGCCCGGCGCTCGGAGACGCTTGCGACCATCACGCTGAGCTCGAACAGGACGTAAAGCGGCAGCGTCTCGAGCAGCATCGTGATCGCGTCGCCCGGCAGCACCGCGGCGACGAGGCCACAAGCGAGCACGGCGTAGCGACGATTGCGCCGCAGTTGCTTGGGCGTCACCAGCCCGGCGCCCGTGACGGCCAGGATCGCGACCGGAACCTGAAACAGCAGGCCCATCGCGAGCAGGATGGTTGCTGCGAACTTGTAGTACTGGCTGGCCTGAACCAGCACGTTGAATTGACCGGAGTCGAAGTTCTGGAAGAAGTGCAGGGCGGCCGGCAGCACCACGAAGTACCCGAAGGCCACGCCGATGCTGAACAGCAGCGGTACCGCGAAGGTGGCCGGAAGCATGCGCCTGCGCTGTTCCGGTCTCAGCGCCGGCATCAAGAAGCCGTATGCCTGCAACAGCAGGACCGGCAACGAGAGAATCAGAGCGAAGATCAGCGTGACCGTGAGCGTGGTCGTGAAGGGCTCCCCGATCCCGAGGGTCACCGGTCGATCGCCCGTCGGTGGTGCCGACAGGCGTTTGAGGTCGTGCCGCAACCGCTGCTGCACCCGCGCGAGCGATGCGCGAACGGCCGGAGAGTGCTCGACCCCGTCGAGCACTCTCACGACGGCGTCGAGCTGTGCTGCGACGTCACGCGCGCTGCGCTGGACCGTGTACGTGGCGCCCAGCGGCCCGTGGCCGTCTCGCACCTGTTGCTGTGTCTGATGCGCGAGCGGCGCGTTGATCAGATTCAGCAGCCGACCGTGCTGCGAATAGCAGATCCCGAAAGCGACCGCGACTGCCAGCAGCGAGACGATCAGGCGCGTGCGCAGCTCCTCCAGGTGATCGACCGCACTGAGTCGTGTCCTGTGCTCGACCGGCCTGATCGCGGCCAGGCGGAGCGCCCGTGCCATCTGCATCGGATGCGTCCTTGCCAGTGGATGACGTTGGCTAGGCTAGGAGACCGGTCCGTGCGAGGAGGAGTGTGCGACAGGCGTCTCAGCTGCTGCAGGGGCCACGGGCGACTCGTCGGCCAGGACCTGGGCACGCGCTTCGCTCAGGCGCGCTTCCGGGCCTTCGCCGCTGATCGAGTCCTTGAAACCGCGCAGGCCCTCGCCCAGCGACTTACCCATCTCCGGCAGTCGCTTGGCTCCGAACACGAGCAGCAGCAGCATGAGCAGGAACAGGATGTGAATTGGGTTGTCGAGTCCAAGCATCGGATCTCCGATCGATTGCGGATGACAGGCTGCTCGGTACTGCGTGTCACATCCGGATTTGGATCACTCGCTCGACGCTGCCCGTACCTCATGCGTCGAGTCACAGCCTCACGGAACGTCCGGAGCCGACGGACGCGTCAGGTCAATTGCGCGCTGATGACAGGCGCATGGGTGGGCCTGTTCCTGCCGCCGAAAGGCTCCGGTGTGACCAGCACCTTGGATACGCCGTGGAGATCACCCGGCACGTCGACATCGCCGTCGCCCCTCGAGCTGACGCTGAACAGCGCATCAGTTGGGGCCGGCGGTTGGCCTGGGCGCTGAAGCCAGACCTGATAGATGTGGCCGGCCGGCGGCGGTGCCATGCCGCGTACGACGAGCTTGGCACCAGAGGCGCTGACGGTGACCTCGGCGCTTCCGGTGCCGCTGACCTGCGCCGCGTAAACGTGCGTGCTCGCACCGGTTGAGCCGATCTGGACACCGGCGACGACTGCCAGGGCGACGATCAAAACCGCACCCAGCGCGAGCGCGGGTCGCGGGATCGAGAGCCTCATGGCAACACGGGGACTTCGTCGTCGGGGCTCGTCTTGAAGCCCCCGTCGTGGCTCGTTCGCGACCGCGTCCAGCGTGCGGCGACGGAGCCCGGCCGGCGATCGGTGCTGCGGTGCACTCATCGGAAGCACGTCGACGACGTTCTGGAAGGCCGCCAGCTCATCGCGGCACACGGCGCAGGTCCGCAGATGGGTCCGGAAGGCATCGGCCTCCGCCGGATCGAGTGCCCCCAACGCGTATGCAGCGACGTCGATGCCGCAGTCGCTGACCTCGGGGGTGTGATCTTTCTCGGTCATCGTCTCGCCTGGGTCATAGCACTGCCTCCGCCGAATCGCCCAGCGCCATCCTCATCTTCGTCAGTCCCAGGCGCATTCGCCCCTTGACGGTGCCGGCAGGGATCTCGAGCATCTCCGCTATCTGACTGTGGCTGAAGCCGCCGAAGTAGGCAAGTTCGATCACCCGGCGCTGCTCGGCGGGCAACTCGCCCAGCGCGCTGCGCAGGTGCTGAGCCTCGTCGCGTCGCTCGACCTCCACGTCTGTTCTGTCTGGGGCCGCGAGCCGCTCTGTCATCCCCTCATCGCTTACGTCGCGACCGACCTGGGCGCTGTCGCGCCGGAAGGCGTCAATCGCACGATTCCGTACCACACCAAGAATCCACGACCGCACGCTCCCGCGCGAGCGGTCGTACCCGGCGCCGCTGCGCCAGATTGACATGAACGCCTCCTGGACGATGTCCTCCGCCGGCGAGCGCCGGCCGCACATCCGGTACGCCAGCGAAAACGAGGCGTCGGCGTGCCGGTCGAAGACGACCTCGAAAGCCCGCGCTTCCCCATCCCGAACCAGGGCCATCAGCTCCTCATCGGCCATCGCGAACAGATCAGGCTGGGAGGCACGCGGGCTCTTCGAGCTACCGAACAGCACGTGGGCCACCTGGTTGACGTATGAGCTTGGTCATCTGATCTCCGCAGTATCACCCTGTTGCGGGTGGCCGCCTGCAACTGCTTAAACGGATGCGACGGCGCGGCGGATCACTTCGGTGATCGCGGGCGAGACGACGGCTGCCCCGGCAGCCGCAAGAATGACGGCCGATGATCCAGATTCTCCTACTCGCGGCCGGGTCCGCAGTGTTTCCAGCCCTGCTGGCGTGTGTGGCGATCTTGATCTCGCGCCCAGAGCCGCATCGACTGCTGATCGCGTTCTACGCGGGGGGCATGTCCACAAGCCTTGTTTGCGGGCTGGTGGTACTGATCCTGTTCAACCGTGGCGAGTCGGTCATCGGAAGCACCCAGTCAGCACCGCATCCCGCGGTCTCGATCGTCGAGGGGTTACTTGGGCTGGTGTTGGCGTGGTTGATGATTTCACGACGCGCTCGAGCGCCCATAACCCGTTGGCACGCAGAGCACCCGCTTCGTCGTGGCGACCACCAGAAGCAGCAGGGCCCGTCATGGATTGACCGTCACCTGGACCACGCCTCACCGGGAATCGCGGTCGGTGTCGGCGTTGTTCTGAACCTGCCGGGTCCGCTTTACCTGCTTGCCCTCGGCCAGATGGCCAGGGACGGCTACGGGACCGTTGAGCAGCTGGTGCTGGTCGTCGCTTTCAACCTGATCATGTTCCTGCTGCTCGAAGTGCCGTTGGTCGGCTACACGATCCGACCCCAGGAGACCGCGGCGCGGATAGCCGCCTTCGGGCATTGGTTGAACGCCAACGGCCTGAGCGTGATGGGGTGCCTCGTGGGCGTCTTCGCGGTCAGCATCCTGCTGCAGGGAGTGATCGCACTGCTCGGCTGAAGAGTGGAGCCAGACGGGATCGAACCGCAGACCTCCAGACCGGCGATCGGGGTGGGGGGGTCATCGTCGCGGCGGAGGAACAAGGGCACTCACCGAAGAAGGGCGGTCGCTGCCGTTATGCCATGAGCTGCATGGCGACGAGCATGTAGCCCATGCCGAGGGCCATCGCGATCATCGACGCGCTGATGTCGAGTTCGCCCAGCAACGTTCCGGAGGTCGTTGCCGCGGTGCCAATCGAGGCGGCGGACACGGGGCCACCGGACTCGCTGGCGAGCATCTGCCAGCTGACGACCGGGGCCGCGCCATCGATTCGTCGGTAAAGGTCGAGTGCCCACATCAGGGCTTCGCCAAGCACGTACGCGCTGAGTAGCCACGTCACCGCGGCCATGTCCGCCGCTCGCGGACCCGACACCATGTAGAGCATCACGCAGAGGTCGATCGAGCTCAGGAGCCAGATCAGTACCGATACACGGCCGACGCCACCAATCGCCCACATCGCCGCGATCAGGGCGGCAGCTGCGAACACGAGCCTCCAGAACTCGGAGGGCACGGCGAGCGGATCGATCTGGGTTGGCGCGTACATAAACGCCATCCCCACCGCGACCAGAACGTGACATGCGTGCCACGGTCGCTGCTGGCCCGTGGCCTGGATCATGTTGCGCAGGTGCGAGGCAGCGATCAGGATGAAGACCGCTGTCCAAGCGGCTCCAATCCAGGTTGGCAGGAGGTTGAGCGTGTGCTCAGCCATGCCGGGCATGCCCGGCATGTTCATGATCGTTCCTCGTGACTCTGCATGGCGTGTGGCAGCTTTCGGATTCCCGACGCTAGCAACGCCGCGGGCTCTATCGCTATTGGACCAACGGAAGCATCGCGCACGCGAGCAAGACGAAGAGCGGCGCCGCGTTCGGGTCGGTGGCACCGCCGGCGAAGATCCCCCCGAGTCCCTGCGGGATCACCCAGTAGACCACGCTCAGCACGATCGATGCGATGAGGAACAGGCGGGCCTTCCATTCGGCCGCCACTGCGATTCCGATCGTTGCGGACAGGGCCGCAAAGATCAGGGCGATCACAACTCCATCGCCACTGGTAGCCGAGGACAGGCTGTTCTGAAGGCTGTTCAGCGCTCCGATACCGGATGGAACGCCGTCCAACATCGAGCTCGTGGCGTTGGCGCTGCTGCTCGGCTCGAGCAGCCAGAGCCACGCCATCACGAGCCACAGCGCGCACCACATGATCTTCGCGCCACGGATTCCGAGCAGTCCACCCTGGCGTCCGTTCGGCCAGGCGAGCAGGCCGACAAGCGAGTACATGAGCACGCCGCCCGGCGCGCCTGTCAGCGGCTGTGCCATGTCCATGAACAGCATGCCGAAGCCCTCGCCGAACCACCACACAACCAGCGTCCACAGGAACGATGCGGCCAGCGCGGGCTTGACCAGGGGGCGGTAGAGCAGGCCGACGCCGAGCAGTACCTGGGTCAGCGCGAAGAGGGTGTTCCAGACGGCGAGGTTGCCGTCGGCTAGCCTGGCGCCCCAGAGGATGCTGTCGTGCAGCCAAGCCGGTTGGCCTGCCGCCATTCCGGCAAGCATCTGCGGGAATCCATGGGAGTACATGAAGCCCTGGAACTGCAGGCCACCGTCAAGCAGCCAGATCAGCCCCAGCACTGTCTGCACACGACGCGCGTTGTCCGACCAGAAGTAGTCGCTCAGCCAGGTCAGCCCCGACTGCTCGCCGGCACGCGCGCTGCCGGCCACGCTTGTGTGTGTCGCACTCATGGTGTTTCTCCTTAGAGGTTGAGAGGAGTCGCCGCTCACACGACGAGTTGCATGGCGGCGAACATGTAG
This sequence comes from uncultured Actinomycetota bacterium, assembly GCA_963790635.1. Taxonomy (GTDB): domain Bacteria; phylum Actinomycetota; class Thermoleophilia; order Solirubrobacterales; family Solirubrobacteraceae; genus Palsa-465. The sequence continues at coordinate 1,229,690 of CAWBPJ010000007.1, forward strand.
GCCATGCCCAGGGCCATGAGGCCCATCGACACGCGCAGGTCGCGCTCGCAGACCAGGCTTGTGACCGCGCTCGCCGTGAGCGCCCCATCGCCGCCCAGGAACACCCGGCCGCCGACTTCCTGTCCGTCGAGCTCTCGGTAACGGTTCGTCGCCCATAACAGTGCCTGGATCGCGAAGTACCCGACCAGAATCCACGTGACCACGGGCACGAACCCGTTCGACGACCACATGTACGTCATCGCCGCCAGGTCGAACGCGAGCACAAGCCAGAGCCGGTTAACGGCGACACCATTGGTCAACGCGATCAGTATCCAGATCACGATCGCGCCCGCGGCGTTGGCGAACAGAAGCTGCCAGAACTCGCTCGGGACACCGAAATGATCCAGTGAGGGCGGCGCGAACATGAACAGCATCCCGACCGCCATCAGGACGTGCCCGCTGTGCCAGAGCCGCCGCTCGCCGCGGGTCTCCCAGACGTGTCGCGCGTGTACGACCGCAATCGCGAGGAAGACAAGCGACCAGATCACCGCCAACCATGTCGGCAGGATGTTGGTTGCGCCATGTGCGAGCGTCATCGACATCCCACCCATCGAGATGTGCGATCCGCCACCGCCCATTGCCATTTGCGATCCCCCGCTGCCGCCCATCGACATGTTGCTTCCGCTGTTCATGCCGTCGCCGCCAGCTCGTCGGTCGGGGCGCTCGAGACTGTCGGAGAACGACGGGCTGCGGGCTGCGCGGCAAGCGTGACTGCGAGCAGAACGAACAACGGTCCGGCGTTGACGTCGGTGGCCGACCCTGCCCAGAACGGACCGCCGAGGCTCTGGCCGAATATCCAATAGGCGAGCGAGAGCACGACGCCGATCACGAGCGCCACGCCTCGGAGCCGCGTCCAAACAGCGAGCCCGACCAGTATCGATACGACCCCTAGGATCGTTGCGGTCAGGCCCCCGCGCCCCTGCACCGCACTCGCGGCTGAGTTCAAGGTGCCGGCCAACCAGGACGGGGAGCCGCTCGCCATCGAAGCGATCTGGTCATGGATCGCACTCGCCGAGCGGTTCACGCTCAGGAACCACAGCGCCGCCGCCTCGAGCCACAAGACCGTCCAAACGAGATTGCCGCCGTGAGCACCTAACAGCCCGCCATCGACCGCTTCCTCCTGCCGCGTGTCGCGGGGCCAGAGCAGAGCGCCGATCAGCGCGTAGACGATCACCGCTCCCGGTGCTCCCATCAGCGGTGACACCGGATCGCCGTTGACAAGGGGGCCGAAACCTTCGCCGAACCACCAGACCACGCTGGACCAGCAGAACGAAATGAGCAGCGCCGCGCGCACCGTGCGTCGGCTCAAGATCAGGCCAAGCCCGATGACGCACTGGATCTCCGCGGCCAGCGTGTTCCACAGTGGCAGGTCGTGTCCATAGAAGCTCGCGAATGTCCGGATCGGAGCACCAATGACTCCTGGTTGCCCCCCGGCCGCGCCCGCGAGAACGTCATGAACGAACGCCTGCGAGTACATGTAGCTCTGGAACTGGAGGATGCCGTCGATCAGCCAGAGGACTCCGAGCGAGATCTGAAGACCCCGCCGCGTCACACGCAGCTGCGCCATTCGCGCTGCGAGGCTTGACGGGCCCCGCGCGTCCATTCCGATCGCATTCATCTGACGCAATCCGTTTCCGTGTCAGGCGACGACGATGGTGCGCGCCGCTTGATGTTCTGAACCATTGCTGCTCCTGCTGGCGAACTGGGTCAAGGCCTGGTCCATGTGTCCCGCACGCGGAACACCCCGTCGTAGCCGTGACCCACGAGGTCAACACGCTCTGGCGTCGACCCGGGCTGCTGAGCGATGCCTCAGCTGAGGTTCACGGCTAGAGCTGTGCGCAGCGGTGGTCCGCGCGAGGACCAGCCGTCGGCCACGGGAGCGAGCCGCTGGAGTTCCCGAAGCGCGGCGCGGATATCGCAGGTGGGCGCGCCGGCAACGGCAGCAAGACGCGGCCGTAACCAGCCGATCACGGAGCGCACAGCCCAGCCGGCGCACCTGAGCGACGTTGCCGCGAGAAGCCCAACGACCAGCGATGCCGCGATCGAAGACCAGCCGCCGGTGCTGACGATCGGCACAAGGCCGCCGTGCGTTCCCAGGTTTGCGCACACACGCCAGAGCTCCTCGCACGAGAAGCACACCATCGAAACGCCAGAACACAGCAACCATAGGCCGAAAAAACGCCCAGACCACCGCGGACGTGGGACGCGGGCAGGCAGCCCGCGTCCCATCTCCCTCAGCAAAAGGGCGCTGCCGAGCGCCACGGCGAAAACGATCCAGAGCGCTCCGAAGCCTGAACGTGAGACGAGTCCGGACATCGCAGACATGCCGTGAGTTGCGGACGCGAACAGGTCACGCGCCGCGTAGCCTGCGAGCGGCACCGGCAATAGCCGGGCGAAACGCCGAGGACGGCTCCCGCTGAACACAGCCACAGCATATCCCGCGTCCGAGCGCCCGGCGCCGTCGCCTGCTGCTCCCGTGAGGGACCAGAGCCGATTGGGTTCGGCGCCAAGGTCGCTGCCAGAATGGCTGTGATGAGTTCGCCCACTTCGCCGGCGGATACAGACGAGCTCGAAGCAGGCCAGATCGAGCGTCTGGAGCTGAGGGTGTCGGGCATGACCTGCGGGTCATGCGCTGCGCGGGTCCAGCGCGCCGTTGAGCCGCGAGCCGGGCGTCGTAGACGCACTGGTCAACTACGCCACCGCTCGAGCCACGGTCACGCTCTCCCCGGGCGCGGCTGACGTCCAGGACCTGATCGGGACGGTCGTGCGCGCGGGTTACGGGGCGGAGCCTTTCTCCACCGGGGCGGTGGAGGAGCTGCAGCGGCTCGCCGAGCAGGAGCGGGCTGAGTCCCTCGAGCAGCGCATGCTGCTCTGGCGGATCGCTGTGGCCGTCCCGCTGACGCTTGCGATCTTCCTGCTCACGTACCTGTTCCCGCACGATACCGCGGCGCGATGGCTCACGGGAATCCTTGCTGTGCCCGTGCAGTTCTGGTGTGGCCTTCCGTTCCTGCGATCTGCCTGGAGTCGAGCCCGCGCGCGGACCACCAACATGGACACGCTGATCGCGCTCAGCACGCTCGCGAGCTTTTCCTATTCCACCGTGATGTTGATCGTGCAGACGCACAGCTATCAACGCGGCGTGGCCGTCGGGCAGTTCGAGATGAGACTCGATTACGACATGGGCGCGGCGATCATCACCGTGCTGCTGATCGCGCGCTGGTGCGAGACGCGCGCGCGGCACCGCGCCGGACGCGCAATCCGCGAGCTGGCGCGGCTCGGGGCGACGCAGGCGCGCCTTGTCGACCTCGAGGATCCAGCCGGGACCGAGCAGCTTGTCCCAGCTGAGCAGGTGTGTGTCGGGGACGTGTTTCTGGTTCGCCCCGGCGACCGCGTCCCGGTCGATGGGATCGTGCTCGAGGGCGCCTCGGCCGTCGACGAATCGACGCTGACCGGAGAGTCGGTACCGGTCGAGAGGACCGTCGGGGACCGGGTCATCAGCGCGACGATCAACCTCGACGGCGTCATGCTGGCGCGCGCCACCGCAGTCGGCGCCGACACCGCGTTTTCACAGCTCGTCGCGCTGGTCGAGCGGGCCCAGGCGTCCAAGCCGCAGATACAACGCTTGGCCGACCGCGTCGCGGTTGTGTTCGTGCCGACCGTGGTGGTACTGGCCGCGCTCACCGCGCTCGCCTGGATCCTCACCGGTCAGGGCTTGCATGGGATGTTCGCCTCGATGCACTTCGAGCGAGGAATGGACGCCACGATCGGGGTGTTGATCGTCGCCTGCCCGTGTGCTCTTGGACTCGCCACCCCTGTCGCGATCCTTGCCGGAACTGGTCGCGGCGCGCCGCTCGGGACTGCTGATGCGTGGAGCCGAGGTGCTCGAGCGAAGTCAGAACCTCGACACCGTCGTACTCGACAAGACCGGGACGATCACGACCGGGGAGTTTTCACTCGCTGCCGTTTGGGTCGCCTCTGGCGTGAGTGAGGACAGTGTGCTCGCGCTTGCCGCCGCGGTCGAGCGCGTGTCCGAGCATCCGATCGCTGCCGCGATCGTCGACGCGGCGCTCGAGCGCGAGCTCGAGCTGCCGGAGGTCGGGGATTTCCGCGCCGTTCCCGGGCGCGGCGTGCGGGCGGTGCACAACGCAGCCGAGGTGTGGGTCGGCCGCGCAAACGCTGAGTATTCGGCGGACGCCGCCGCCGTCCTGGCCGGCTGGGAAGAGGCCGGTCGGACGGCTGTCGCGGTCCAGCTCGGCGGCGAGCTGATCGGAGCGCTCGCGCTTGCGGACAAGGTGAAGCCGGAGGCCGCGACTGCGGTGGCTGAGCTGAGCAGCATGGGGATCGGCGTGCTTCTGCTGACGGGCGACAACGGCCGCGCGGCGCGTTCGGTGGCCTCGGAGGTCGGCATCGACCAGGTGGTTGCCGAGGTGAGTCCGGCGGGCAAGCTCGAAGAGATCACGCGACTTCAGCTCTCTGGGCATCGGGTCGGCATGGTCGGCGACGGCGTCAATGACGCCGCCGCACTCGCTCAAGCCGATCTTGGCATCGCGATGGGTACCGGCTCCGGGGTTGCCATTGAAGCGGCCGATATCAACGTTCTGTCAGGGGACCTGCGAGGCGTGGCGCGCGCCCTCGGACTGGCGCGCGCGACCTACACGATCATTCTTCAGAACCTCGGATGGGCGTTCGGCTACAACCTCGTCGCGTTGCCGCTGGCGGCCACGCGGTCTGCTGAGCCCTGCGCTTGCGGCCCTGGCGATGGGGGCCTCGAGCATCACCGTCGTCGGCAACAGCCTGCGGTTACAGCGCTTCGGTGCGACGGACAGGCCGGTGCGGCGCAGCAGCAGGTGGTCAGTACTTTCACCAGGGGATCGCGCCGATGACACTCACTCCGGCGGTGCTGCTCGGAGGCTTGGTGCTAGGTGTCCCCAACACGTTCGCGGTTGCCTCCAACGCGAGCCATACGTTCCACGGGCCGCACGGCGAATCCGTCGAGGTCGAGGCTACGCCGCTCACCGCCGGCAGCCGTCTACGTGCACGTCTATCTCTATGGCACAACCAACACAGCGACGATCTCAGGCCGTGCGCCTATCACTGCGACCTCGGCCACAGGAGCACGAGCCAGGGCGACCGTGTACTCGATCGCGCCAGACCATGAGTTCGGCGTCATCCATCTGCGCACCGGAGTGTGGAACCTGCACGTCTCCGTGCGCGATGCCCATGGAATGCACAGATCGGTGGGGCATTCGCGGTGCCGGTCAATGTCAGCAGGTCCGCGGGAGCCGCGAGCCCCGGGCTCTGCCGAAAAGGGAGGTTTCACGGGTACTAAAGTGACGGCTGGGTCGGTTCCTTCTGCGAAGCTGGCGGCGGATCAGCTCTCGGTCGCGGACGAGCTCGGGCCCGACATCGTCGCCGCCTGGGTCAGCCACCAAGGCGACCGACTGAACGTGGAAGTCCGCACGCTGAGCGTCTATGCCAAGGCCAAGGCAGTACCTGTCACGTTGCCCGCGGCAAGTCGCGACAGCAATTGCGGCGTCGGCTGCCACGACCTGAGTCTTGCCCGCCTCAACGACCGCGATCGTGGTACAAGCCTCGATCGCGGCAAGTCGTACAGCCGGAGGCTGCCGATCGCATTCGTCGCCGGCGCCAACCGGCGTGCCACCGCGATCATGCGGCGCGTTGACGCGGCTCAGGCGAAGGTCCGAGACGCGACGGTCCTCCAGGTCCTCGCCAGACTCGCCATCCCAAGTAGTCGTTACGAACCTCCAGATCGCCGCGCCGGATCGCTTCGCCTACCAGGTAAGGGCGCCCAAGCGATGACACCGTCGTCGTGGGCACCCGCGAGTGGGACCGCACGGGCGCGGTAGGTGGCAGCTTGGAAGCTACGGGCCCAGGCCATTCTCGGCCGGCTCCTACCTGAACTGGTGGTCCCCGTACACCGGCCACGCGCGGCTGATCGGCGTCTACCGCAAACGCGCCACCAGCTTCGCAGACATCGCCGACCTCGCAGAGATTTCGCGGACTCGGCCCCGTCTGGTTCCGCTTCCACGTGAACCTCACCGATACAGCGCGTGGAGCGCCTCCGAATGATCACTCTGGCCCACTTCATGACCCAAACGTGGGGGAGCTTCAACGACGCCCCACCGATCACGCCACCTGTCGCCAAGAACCACCTAGGTCAATGCAGACTCGTCGTCAGACGAGTTCGTAGCCCGCCTCCTCAACCGCCGCCCGGACGGCTGCGGGATCGACACCTTCCCCGCGGATCGTCAGCGTGCCGGGCTGCGAGCTCGACGATCACCTCATCGGCTCCCGCCACGCCGCGGACCTCTTGCAGGACCGCTGCTACGCAGTGATCGCAGGTCATTCCCACAACCTCGAAGAGCTGCTCTTGCGTCGATCTCACCTGCTCGGGTCTTGCCAGACTAATTGCCTCTCTGACGCTGCGATGGGACGACGTTGATCTCGACGGCCGGCTGCTGCTGATCCGTCGCGGCCTCCCCGGCGGAGAGGAGACCACCCCGAAGGGGCGTCGCCACCGCTTCGTGCCGCTGCCCACGCCTGCCGTCGAGGCTTTGGCTCGTTTGCAGGCGCGCCCTGACTTCATCGCCCCGAGCGCCTACGTGCTCTGCAACCGCTACGGCCGCAGGCTCGACCCCTCCGCGCTACGACGCCGATACAAGCACGGCTGCCAGGCCGCAGGCTTGCGGCCGATACGCCTGCACGGACTCCGTCACGCTGCTGGCAGCCTGGTCGCCCGCACCTCCGATCCGGTGTTCGTTCGTGATTTCCTCGGCCACGCGAACTCGCGACCACCGATCGTTACCTCAGCTCCAAGGTCGTCCCGAAGAACTCGAGCGACTGGATCGCGCGTTCGGCGTAGTCGCCACGACCTTGTCCGAAGCGGCGCCAAGCGACGCGGACGCCTAGCACATGCGCAGAGTCTCACACCCGAAGAAGAATCCGAGCCCATCAGGGCAACACAACACTGGTGTTGTGTTGTGGTAGTGCCGCGCTTTTGTCGTTGAGTGCTGCCGGATGCGAGCGCGCGTATCTGGACGGCAGCTTCGTGACCGAGAAGGAACGGCCCGCCGACTTCGATGTGTGCTGGGAGGCGGCCGGTGTCGATCCTGATCTGCTGGACCCGGAGCTGCTCGAGTTCAGTGAGCGGCGTGCCGCGCAGAAGCGCCGCTATGGCGGCGAGCTGTTCCCGGCAACGCGATTGCCGCACCGCCGAACACGCGCTATCTCGAGTTCTTCCAGACCGACCGGGACAGCGGCGAGCCGAAGGGCATCGTCGCGATCGACATCACAGGAGGGTTGCGGTGATTGCCAATCAGCGCCAGTACGGGATCACGAAAGCACAGCTCGCGCAGTTCGAGGAGGCGCTCGCGCGGCAGCGGGAGTCGGTACCTAGCCCAGGTGTGCATCCGCGTATTCATCAGGCGATGCAAGACACGATGGAGAGCGAGATCGAGGAGTTGCGGGCGCAGCTCGAGCGCTATGAGGACCTGCGCAGCGGCCGTGTCGCGGAGCGGACGCTGACCTCGCTGCGGGAGCTGCCGGTGGCATTGATCGAGGGCAGGATCGCCGCTGGGCTTACGCAGCGGCAGCTCGCCGAGCGTCTCGGTGTGCGTGAGCAGCAGGTGCAGCGCTGGGAGGCAAACAGCTACGCGGGAGTCAGCATCGACCGTCTCCAGGACATCGCCGATGCGCTCGGCGTCCGGCTGTCGGAAACGGTCGCGTACGCCGTTTCCGCTTGAGCGGCCGTCGTAGCGCTGTCTGCATGGCTGCGTCGACGCTGGGCCACCTACCCGGCCCGGCCCGTACGCCCCGTCCATGTACCCCTGAGCCGGTGCCGCTTCGCTCCGTACCAATATCGCCACCGCGTCGCCTTCCCGTCTTGGCCCCCCAGTGATGAAGCTCGATCCCGGCCGCAGCGATCGCATCGCCGTCGCTCGCGATCTGGTGCGTAAGCGCTAACAGCTCGTCATAGCCAACACTCATGTGTTGAAGTCTGACCGGCCCCATCATCGAGGGCAATAGGCGCCGAGTCCCGCATCCGTCCCCGCTCAGGTATCTCGAGCCACGGACGGAGATGCCACCGATGCACGGACACGAGGGCAACCGAGGCATGGGTGTTCGGCGGCTACTTCTGATAGTGGTAACGAGCCTGAAGGATCACGAGGTCATCGTTGAGGACGCGGTAGACGAGTCGGTGCTCATCGGTGATTCGTCGCGACCACGCTCCAGCGATTCCATACTTCAGGGGCTCCGGTTTCCGATCCCAGATGTCGGGTCGCGCAGCGCGTCGTCGATCAGCCGGTTGATCCGCTTGAGGATCGAGCGATCGGACTGCTGCCAGTGGCAGTAGTCCTCCCAGCCTTGGGGGGTGAAGACGAGCTTCACTCGCGGTCGAGCTGGTGCTCTGCGAATTCGCCGCGTTCGGCGGCATCAGCAGCATCAAGCAAGCGGCGAGCGTTTGCGGGTGAGCGGAACAGATAGGCGGTCTCTTGCCAAGCTGCGTAGTCCTCGGCGGACATCAGTACCGCGTTGCCGCGCTTGGACGTGATCTCGATCGCAGAGCGATCGTCGTTGACCTTCTCGATGAGCGGGAACAACGCCCGCCGTGCTTCGCTAGCCGTGATCGCCACAGGTTCCTCCTTGCTCGTACCAGAAATGGTACCACAGAGGTTGGGTTGTGACACGTGTCTGTCGCACTTGCTCGCAACCGGCGCATCTCCACCCACAGTTCGACAGTTGTGCGTTGCGCGGAAGCCGAGCATCGTGATCACGAGCGCTTTCGTCTTCCAGGTTGCGCGAAGCCCGCTATCGGATTGGCGACGTTCGGTGCCTGCGGTTCGGCGCGATCCGTGTCCGGAGCCGCGCGTACGGTTTTGATCGATGCCGAAGAAGTACCGAGAGGTTCGTGCTGCGCTGCGGGAAGCCGGCTGGGAGGTCGTCCGCCAGCGTGGCTCAGACGAGGTGTGGGCGCATCCGCAACGGCCCGAGCGGATCGTCGTTGCGGGCAAGGGCAGCGCGACGGTGCCGGTTGGGACGCTCGGTAGCATCAGGAAGGCAAGCGGCTTGGAGCATTTGCGTTGAGCGAGTACGTGGTCATCTACGAGCAGGCCGAGGACGGCGAATGGGGGGCTTACCTCCCGGACGTCCCTGGGGTTATCGCGCTTGGCGCGACTCGCGAGGAGGTCACGGCTGGCATCGAGGAGGCTCTGGCCGCTTACGCCGAGGATCTCTCCGAACGCGGTCTCGGATTGCCGGCGCCTCACCACGTGGCCGGGACCGTAGCCGCGTAGTCCCCCTGGGCGCCCAGGTCGCCGGCGCCACCTGAGCATTGCTTTCGCGCTCAGGTCGACAGACGCCACGCTTGAGCTTTGGCGACAATTTGCCGACGTTGGAAATGCTCGGATTTGGCGAAGGCGAGGTCTCCCGGGTTCGCGTGCCGAGAGACCTGCTCTTCGGTCGCAGCGGTCACCTCGCCTCCCGGGCGGGTAGCGCAGCGGCATCGTCGCCGCACGTCCCGGTCGGCTGACCCTCGCGTTATGAGGGGGCGCAACAGCCCCGGACCGCTGAGCCTCGGCTGCGCGTGCGCGGCGGGGGGGCGAACGAACTCAGCCATCTGTTAGTCTCTAACATCTTAGTGACTAACAGATGGAGGAGACATGGCAGGATCTTCCGATCGCCGCCGCTGGTGGGGCCTGGCGTTCATGTCGCTCGGCATCCTCGTGGTGGCGGTCGATTTCACGATTCTCACGGTCGCGCTGCCGACGATCTCACGCTCGTTGCATGCCAGCACAGCGCAGCTGCAGTGGGTGATGGACGCCTACACGCTGACCGGCGCTGCGGTGATGCTGCCCGTTGGCGTGCTCGCCGACCGCTACGGACGCCGCCGGCTGCTGTTGACCGGCCTGCTGATCTTCGGTGCCGGCTCGATCTGGTCGGCCACCTGCGGTTCAGCCAACGAGCTGATCGCCGCCCGGATCGCGCAAGGCGTCGGCGCCGGCATCCTGTTGCCAGTCCCCCTGGCGATCATTGCTGCCACCTTCGACGGGGAGGACCGGACCAAGGCAATCGGACTCAGCACGGCAGCCGTTGCTGGCGGAATGCCGCTCGGCCCGATCGCCGGTGGGCTGCTGCTCGAGCACTTCTCCTGGCACGCCGTGTTCTGGGTCAACATCCCGATCATTGCGGTGGCCCTGATCGGCTGCACGGTCACCCTCCCGGAAACCCGCAGCCCTGCTCGGCCGCGTGTCGACATCCCCGGCGTCGTGCTGTCGGTCATCGCGATCGTCACGCTGGTCTACGGAGTGATCAACGGGCCCGAGCGCGGCTGGACCGCCGGGTCCACCATCGCGGCGCTGGCATGCGCGGTGCTCACGGCCATTGCGTTCCTGATCTGGGAGCCACGCAGCGCTCACCCGCTCGTCGACAGGACCTTGTTCAGGCATGCCCGTTTCGCCTGGGGAACGGTCGCTGCGATCGCGGGCACGATCGGGCTCTCGCTCGTCCTGTTCCTCGCTCCGCTCTACCTGCAGTCGGTGATCGGCGACAGCACGATCAGCACCGGTCTGCGGCTGATCCCGATCATGATCGGGATGTTCCTCGGCGGCACGATCGGACCGGCGACCGACAAGCTCTGCGGCACCAAGGCAACCGTCGCCGGCGGTCTGCTCACCCTCGCCGGCGGGCTGATCGTCCTGTCGTTCGCCACCCCGCACAGCTCCTACATCCTGATCGTCATCGGCTTTCTGACGGTCGGGGCTGGCTGCGGCGCGGGATTGTCGGTCGCGCTTGACTCAGCGATCGCGTCGGTCGGCGGTGGTGAGACCGGCGCCGGCGCTGCGGTCACCAACACCCTGCGTCAGGTCGGAAGCTCGCTGGCCTACGCCGCCGGCGGCAGCATCCTCGCAGCTGTCTATACACACCGGCTCGACCCCAAGCTCACCGGGTTGCCGGCCGCGGCGGCGCACGCAGCCCGAAGCTCGGTGACCGTCGCCGACACCGTCGCCGGCCGTCTCGGGCGCGCCGGACCCGGTCTGCGAACGGCCGCCCACGCCGCCTTTACCGACGGCATGTCGATCGCACTGCTCGGCACCGCCGGCCTCTGCGTATTCGCCGGGATGCTGTGCCTATGGTTCCTCCCCGCCCGTGCGACCGACACGCTGACCAGCGAGGACGAATCGTTCCGCCCTGTCCGTGTTCCACAATCCTCTCCATGAGCACTGCCTCGCCCGCATCTCAGCCCAACTGGCGAGAGGAGAAGAAGGCCCGCACCCGCCGATCCATCCAGGAGCACGCCATGCGACTGTTCCTGGAGAAAGGCTTTGACGCCACCACCGTGGAACAGATCGCCACCGCCGCCGGCGTCTCACACATGACCGTCTTTCGCTACTTCCCCACCAAAGAGGACATCGTCGACTACGACGACTACGACGACACCCTCGGCCAGCGCATCGCGGCACGCCCTCCCGATGAACCCCCCCTGGAAATGATCCGGCACGCCATCATCGAAGACCAAGCCAACATCACCCCAGGCGACCGAGAGGCGATGCTCACCCGGATGCGCCTCGTCCTCAACACCCCCGCCCTGCACGCCCGATCATGGGCCCACAAAGACGCCGACGAACGCCTCATCGCACACGCACTCGCCGCCCACCCCACCCACGACGCCGAGTCACTCACCACCCGGGTCATCGCCGCCGCCGCCGTCGCCGCCCTCACCACCGCCATCCAAACCTGGGCCGAGAACAACGGCCAACCCGATTTGCGCGACCTGATCGACCAGGCATTTCAGGCACTGGCATAGCTGAAACCAGGCTGCTCAACCAGCCCACAGGTCAGATCTTTTAGGCAGACGCGCCCCTCCAGAATCGCTCAACCCCGCAAGCATCGCGCTTCTGGACGCCCTCCTGGACTCGCTTTAATCCCCGGACGAGCCAATCAACACCACAGCAGGCGCGGTCTCGGAATGGGCGACGAGCAGCGAAAGCTCTCCCGCGGGGCCACACACCCGCTTCATTCTGCGGCGTGAATGTCTGCATCTGTCCGACCACCTGTTAGTCCCGTCGCGGGATTTCCTGCAGCGACCAACGGTTGCCGTCCGGATCCTCGAAAACACGAAGTTGCCCCATGGCATCTTCTGTACCTCGCTGACCTCGATCCCACGCTCGAGCAACTCCGCGCGCGCGGCCGCGGCGCTGTCGACGACAAGGTTCGCCCCAGCGAAGCTGCCTGGCTCAGATTGGGTGATCCCCACACCGATCGTGATCGAACAGGCCGAACCAGGTTGGGGTGAGCTGAACGAAACGCAGTTCGCTGCTGACGGCGTGGTCATGGTCGGCCGCGAATCCGACCTGTTCGTAGAACGCCTTGGCGCGGTCGACGTCAGACACCGGCACCGCAACCAACTCGAGCTTCAGATCCATCGTCATAACTCCTCTCCGAAATGGCCGACCGTGCTTATTGTCCGAGCAATTGAGGCCATCTGAGGTCCTAAGGCTCCCCGGCGGTGACTTCCCGAGGGACCCGCTTTCGCACAACCACGAGCGTTTCGCCGGTGCCAGCGACGTCCCTGCTCCGCGCGGATAGGAGCGTGCGCGGCTGGCTGGCTGGTCGGTGCGGGCGGGGGCTATCCGCCTGTGCTGCTGATTGAGCCCGCGAGGTTCTTGAGCAGGATCATTAGATGCAACGGGTCAGTGGGCGAGGGCTCCAGTCCGTGCTTTAGGTAGAACCGGTGGGCGTCCTCGTCTTGTGCGTGAACCAGCATCGCGCGGACACCTATCGTTTCTGCCGCGGTCAGTGTCCTTAGCATCGCGTCGCGCAGCAGCCATGCGCCGATACCGCGGCCGGCAACAGTGAGGTCGACCGCGAGCCGAGCCAGCAGTACGACGGGAATGGGGTAACGCGGCATGCCCTTGATGACCCGGCTCGTTGCCGCCTCGCGCTCAATCCCAGCGGCTGTCAACGCGTGGTAGCCAACGACCCGGTGTTGTTCGTTGTCGACCACTACGTAGGTCCGGGCGGATCCGGCGGCGGCCGCCTGAAGTGCGTGACGGGTTAGCCATTGATCAAGCGATGGGCGTCCGCACGCGAACCCCTCGAGAACGTGGGCCGCGGTGAGTGGCTCGGGATCGCCGAAGCGGGGCACTACTCCGGACGAGGACGTCGGAAGAGCTCGACGACCTCGGGAACTGCACGAGCTGGACGGTCCAGCGCGAGTGTGAACGCTCGCCACTCCGCGGCCGGCAACACAAACCGGGTGCGGTCGGCCAATACTCGCTCAGCTCGTTCGCGGCCGCTCTCAACGAGAAATTCCGAGAGCGACTCGTGCGCGGCAGCGGCAGCGCTCCGGAAAAGCTCATCGTCGGTCGCGGCGACCCGCAGATGCATCCGTTGACTTTTTGTTCCCGTCATCGCTAGCAGTGTACGCCACTTGTACGCACACGCCAAGTCAAACCGATCACTGCCGCCGCGAGTCTTGCTTTCGTGAGGCCCGAGGCATCTCGAACCACGCTCCGAGATGCCAGCTTTGCGCGGCGACGAGGGGCCGCGCTGTTCTCCCCAGTCGTCGCGACCACGCGCTGTGGATAACCCGGCGGCGGTCAGTAGTGGATGATCTGAACGCGGGGAGCGGCTGCCTTTGCGCCTTGGAATGTCTTTGTGTGCAGGAAGATGGTCGTGGCCAGGTAGCAGCCGTCCAAATTGCCCTCAGGGGGCGGCAACCTGACGAGGACCAACGCCGGCGCCTTGAGGGTCAGATCTCCCGCTCCGCCCGAGCCGCCCGCCGCTCCGTGTTTGCCCAGCCGGGTGCCTCCGCAGGTCTCCTCCCAACCGAGGTGGAAGCGCACCCCGCGTTTGCCCGTGGCCAGCAGTTCGAGCTTCGCGGTCCGGTTGAACGTGGCCGCCGGAGATGACACCGCCCACCACTTGCCTGCAGAGGACGGTACCGGCGGCCATTGGCCGGTTGCGAGTCCGGCTGGTCCCAGAGTCGGCATCGACACGTAGCCTGTTAGGACTTTGTATCCCGCATGCTGATTCGGTGCCGAAGAGGAACCGCTGACGGAAACCGCACAGCCCGCCAGAGCTGCGCCGGCCAGTACGGTTGCCGCCAACGCGGCACACAGGCCCGGTCTTCCTCCCGCGAACATGCCTCGTAGCCTATATCGGCGGACCAGCGCATAGCGGAAGCGCCACCGTCCCTGCGCGGGGGCTCGAATCGCTGACCGCTGGCCCACGTCTACAGACCCGCTTCGCTCAAGATACGCGCATCCTGGTCCTGGTTGGCAACAGACGTGCGTTGCGCGGAGGGGGGCATCAGCGCGGGGCGAGTTTTGGCGCTGGTTGCGGAGTTGACGCTCGCCTCTGGTGGGGTGGAGGTGTACGTTGGCGGGCGTGAGTGGCGGCAGACGGCGACGAGGATCGGGCGGTCATCCTGCTCGGGTTGCTGAGCGCCGTGAGCGCCAGCAGGCCCGACTCGGTTCTGAGTCGGAGGAGGTCGGTGTCGCGCGGGTGATCGCGCGGTCGGCGTCGGAAATTGACTCGGCGCTTGACGCCGAGGCGTGGGCGGCGCACTTGCTTGGGACGTTCCGTGAGCAGCGGCACGGGCTGCCGTTCCCCGATGCCGTTGGGGTTGATCCGGTGCTTTTGTTCGGCGAGCCGCTGGTCGCGCGGTTGGCGAGCTTCAGCGACGCGGGTTCCGCGATCACGCTGGCGGCGATAGCGAAGCTCGACAACGGTGAGCTGGGGGTCCTGGCTGGTGAGTTGCTCACCAGCTCACGGGCTACGGCCAGCGCTCCGGAATGGGTCGAGCAGATCGGCGAGTCGGAGATCGTGGGTGCCGCGGTGATTAGCGAGGCGGTATTCGACGACGCCCGCACAGTGTTGCTTGAGAGTCACCATCCCGGTGGCGAGACGATGGCTGTCGGCGTCTTGATCGACCGCAATCTGGGCGGGCTGGCCAAGGACGTGCTGCTGGCCGAGTCGATCGAGCAGGTAGCGGGCTCGATCGGGCGCCACTCGGCTGAGGAGGAGGCCGAGCTGGAGCTGAAGCGTGTCGAGCCGGGGGTCGCCGCAGGCCTGATCCGCTCGGCGATCGCGCGTACGGACATGACCTGGGATCCGCCCGTCGCCGATGATTTCTGGCCCGGGCGGGCGCTGGCGCTCCTGCGCGCCGACCAGACACCGGGCGTGGTCGAGCCTCCCGAACCGGCGGAGCTGTCGGTAGAGGAGCGCGACAGGCTGCGCGACGAGTTTCTCGCCTCCCCCGAGGGACGCGAGTTCGCGCCCGACGGAGACGAGGCCTGGGTGGTATCGCTGGCGATCGACTTCTGTGCTGGCTACACCGGCGGCGACCCGTTGCGCTGGAGCCCGGTGGTTGTCGAGTTGTTCATGAGCGACTGGGTCCCGCGCAAGGTTCTCGCGACGCCAGAGCTGCTCGCATGCCTTCCCGGGGCGCTCGACGCCTGGGTACGCTTTGCTGCCCGTCGGCGCGGGATCCCGGAGTGGGCGGTCAACGAGACCCGAGGGTCGATCGGCGACTGGGAACAGGAGATGGTCGAGGCCGCCCTCGACCCGGCTGTGGGTGGACCGTCCAAGCAGTTCCTACTGGCGGCGAAGGCGGCGGGCGTTGACCTCGAGGATGAGCAGGCGGTGGGCACATTCATCAAGGGCTGGAACGCGCGCAGCGAGCTGGGCCTCCCCGAAGTTGAGGTGCCGGTTGCGATCGAGCCCGACGACCTGCTCCAGCTTAAGGTCGTGCTTAGAGGGGTCAGCAAGCCGCCCGTGTGGCGCCGTGTTCAGGTCCGTGCTGACGCGACCTTCGCGGCGTGCCACGAGTTGATCCAGGCTGCGTTTGGGTGGACAGACACACATCTGCACAGCTTCGAGTACGACGGCGTGCGGATCGGCATTCCGGATCCTGAGTGGGAAGACGATTGCGCTGACGAGACCGAAACTACGCTCGCAGAGGTGCTGCTCGGGCCGAAGGATCGCATTCGCTACACCTACGACTTCGGCGACGACTGGGAGCACGACATCCTCCTGGAGAAGGTGATCGAGCCGAACACCGATGACCGCAGGCCGGTGCTCATGACCGGCAAAGGCGCCTGCCCACCGGAGGACTGCGGCGGTCCCTGGGGCTACGCCGAGATGAAGGGCGCCTGCGGCGTCGATCCGGTGGCGTTCGACCTAGAGCTCGCCCAACGACGGGTTCGCGCAGTCGGCCGCTGAACTCCAGCGTGCAACCACGCAGACGTGCCCGGGGCGACGGCATCGCGCCGACGCCTGCATTGGTCGCGCAGGGAGCATCTGCTCGACCGAGCTCAGGCACCTCCTTCGCGCGGCCAGCAGGGCCTTTACGCCGGGCCCTGCTGGCCGGGGCTATAGCTGTTTTGTCGTGAACCGGATGTAGTGTCCATCAGGATCGAAGAGACGAAAGTCAGTGAGACCCCATGGACGGGTCGTGCCGTCGACATCGAGTGGGTAGCCGGTTGCCACGATGGCGTTTCGCTCGGCTGTTAGGTCGTCCACTTCGATCACGAGCTCCGTGCCAGCTGGCAGCGCCCGCTGAGACGCCTCGACCGCCTGCCACGCTTGGAGCGCGCCGATCCGGACTGAGCCACGTTGGATGGCGACGTAGGGTTCGGCGTCGTTGCGACGGTCGGCAGTAAGCTCAAACCGCAACACGCGGACGTAGAAGTCGAAGCCGTCCAGATCATCAGGGAACACCTCGACGCGAAGGGTCGGCCCGCTGGGCATGAGTTGACTCTACTCAGACGAACACGCCGCTGGTCATGCGGTTGCTGCTCGCTGTGCTCGACGGATGAGCCGGTTGCTCGCCACGTCAGCCGAGCGGCTGCCTAACCTCGTGCGCGGTGACTGCGAGCGACAACACGACTTCGCCGCCACGCCGAAATATCGAGCTCAAAGCGCGCGACCTCAAACCCGAGCGCACCCTCGAAGTCTGCCGGACCCTCGGTGCAGCAGACCACGGCGAGCTATGGCAGCGAGATACCTATTTCACCGTTCCCCGTGGCGGGCTGAAACTGCGTGAGCAGCGCCCAGGGCAGCCGCATCTAATCCAGTTTGAGCGTCCGGATCTGCCAGAAGAAAGGGAGAGCCGGTATCGAATCGCGCCGGTGGAAGATGCAGAGGCGCTGCTGTTCGCATTAGGAGCTGCGCTTGGTGTGCGCGGCACCGTCGAGAAGTCCCGGCACCTGTTCCTCTGGAAGTCGGTACGCATCCACTTAGACGAAGTGGACGGGTTGGGACATTTCATTGAACTGGAAGCGGTTGCACGGGCTGGCTCGGACCTGTCAAATGAACGACGCCTAGTCGCGGAGCTGCGCACGGCCTTCGACATCATCGACGACCGTCTGTGTCCGACCGGCTACGCAAGCCAGCTAGGTATCTGAGTGCAGTGCTGTCTCGTGGCGACCGACGACCGGTGGCGGCGCGACCTGCTTCTCGCTCGACACGAGCATCTCGGCCCCCGAGCACGAGAAACGCGCAACGCGCGGCCCGCAGGGCTGCGGCTCGGGCTGGCTGGTCGCTATCGCCTGCCCGAAGCGTGCGTCTGCCAGCGAGTGATGAAATGAAAGCGGGCCTGACGCGGATGTATGGGTATGTCCGATCGCTTTGTCTCAGACGCACGCCTGGAAGCTGCTCTCGCTGCGGCTGATCCGTTGGTCCCCGGGAGCCTCGACACGCCGAGGGTCGCCGAAGCAGTGTCTGATCTGCTGGTCACGACGTTCCCGTCCGCCGCCGCGCGCCAGTTCCAAAAGAGCTACCGGTGGCCACGAGCGCACTGGCGGACCCTGGTGGCCGGCTCGCTCGCGGCTGTTGTCGCGATCGTCGTGTCGCTGGTGGGTCTAAGCGGGCCTGGCGGTCATACGGCTGGCTCGAATTGGCTGATGACGGTCACGCCCGCCGAGGCTTCAGAGCTTGACCGTGTCGCTGCCGCGACGGCACAAGCGGACGGGCCTCAGAAGGGCCAGTGGCTTTATCAGCGCTACGAGATGATCGCTGACGAAGGACTGCCATGGCAGCGGGCGTTCATCGCTTACCACCTCACGACCAACACTCAGCATTGGACCGGCGATCGCGTACAGCGCTGGCGCACAGAGACCACGCGGTTCGGTTTCGACAGCCCGAAATATCGGGCCATCTATCTGAAGTATCGGTCGCATTTCCTGCCCGAACTCAGTGCTGAGGGCGGACCGACGCCTGGGCGCGTAACCGACACGGCCGCGTACCGACCGTCGACTCCAACCTCGCCGCTCTACACGCCGCAAGAGTTCCCCGATACGAAGCTGGGCATCCTCAAGCGGTTCAAGCGGCTTGTCGCCGCTGCTGAGGCGCGCTTGCCACCCAACAGATTTCGTGCACAGTTCAAGTCCCAGTTAGCCTCCGGGTTGTTCGGGGTGCTCGTCATCCTCCTCGAGCAATCGACCTCCGAACGGCAACGCGCGGCGGCGTTCAAAGCACTCGCGTACGTCCGGGATGTGCAGATGCTTGGGGATCGCAACGACATCCGTGGCCGCACTGGGCTCGCGATCCGCTTGGATGAAGGTGACTCGGTCGAAACGCTGATCGTGAACCGAGACGACGGCAACCTCCTCCAGGACACTCAGGAGAATTTCCCGCCCACCGGCAACCACGCAACCGTCGTTCGCACTGTCTACCTCGACCGAGCGACCGTCAAATCCATGACCGACGCTCCTGACGGCCGTTCGGTTCCCTACCACGGGCCTGAACCGGAAGCCCCGACGGGGACGTCGAGCAGGTGAGCGAGGAACGCTTCCACGCGCTCTACGGAAACACGGCTCGCGACCTTCTCGGGTACTTCATTCGCCGCACCGAGACTCCTGAGGAGGCCGCCGACTGTCTGGCGGAGACGTTGCTGGTCGCCTGGCGCAAACACGACGAGATCCCGTCCGACGAAGCCCAGGCGCGACCATGGGTGTTCGGCGTAGCCCGCAACGTACTACGACGCGCGCGTGAGCAGGACCACAAGCGATCAGAGGTGGTCGACGCGCTCGCCTCCGAACTGCGCGATGCACGAGCGACAATCCCGACTGACGATCCAGGCACCGCCGCCCTGGAGCTGCTCTCGCCGATAGACCGCGAGATCATCGAAATGCTGGCATGGGACCAGCTCTCACCAGGAGAGGTAGCGACGATCCTCGAACTCTCACCAAACGTTGTTCGTATTCGTGCACATCGTGCCCGGCTAAAGCTGCGTGAACACCTTCAGACCGCCTCGCCCAACCTCGCTCGAGATACGACAGCCCATTGACGCCCCACAGAGCCGCCGGGAGGGGCGACGTCTGCATCGCCGCCGCTGGCTGACGAGCGTGTCCGAGCCCAAAGGCGACCACACCCCACCGGCGGCGAGCACTCCTCACACGAGAGCTTTATCGCATCGATCGCGCGGAACGGACATCCGAGCCAGACGAGCGCGGTGCTACCAAAACTCGTGGGACCGCTCCCGCTTCGTTCTCAGGACGCGCCTCTCACACTCCGTGGCGGCGAACAAGCTTTGCGCGGCGTCCGGGACGGCACCAACCTGGTACCGCGGGGGCGTCGTGGCAGGCGCCCCTTCGTGACAATCCTCCGCGGTTTGTCGTCAGCTCGTAGTCGAGGCGGTGGAGGTTGGCAGCGCAGCTGGCTTCATGATCGACGCATCGGTAGGTTCGAGCGCCCGTCGGAAATGGGAAGCGGCATAGCGCAACCAGAAGGTGCTGCCGCGTTAGGCGACTGCTTCTTCGGGCTAGCCGCCCCGAGCCTCGGCGATGGGTCGAGTGTCAGCCGGGTCAGCATCCTCCTCGGGAGCGGCGGGTCCCAGCAGGGCACGGAGCTTCTCTCGCGCCCGGTGCGCCCTGATCCTGACCGCGTTGGGCGATAGCCCGAGGATCGCTGCGACCTCACGCGGGGGCAGTCCGTCCGCCGCGATCATCGTGATGATCTCTTGGTCGACGGGCGAGAGTTCGGACAGCGCGGCGGCGAGCGCGCTGTCCTCGGGAGTCGATGGCGTGTACCAGCGCTCGGCCGCTGTCGCGAGCGCGCTCGTGGTAGCGGCTCGCCGCGTCTCACCTTTGTGTGTTTGCCGGGCGATGTTACTGGCGACACCGAAGAGCCAGGGTCGGGCCTCGTGCCCGGCGGGGATGCGGCTGCGGGTCTCCCAGGCGATCCGGCAGCTCTCCGCTAGGCAGTCGGCGGCGTCTTCGGCCGTCGCGCAGCGCCGCATTAGAAATGCGAGCAGGTCCCGGCTCGTGTCTTCGTAGAGTCGCGTGAACCGCTCGTCGTCCTCACTCGATGGACGGCCCGACCGCTTGAAGAGGCCGCTCATCGGTTCCGCGCGTTCGCGTCGATCGGCTGGTTGCCGTCGCCCGGCAGGGCGGTGTTGGAATCGACCACCCCGTTCTGGAGGTAGACCCAGCGGATGACGGCCGAGCCGGCTTGGTCGCCGCCGTAGGTGTGGCCCTGGATCAGATCCTTCTCGAGCAGGTTGCCGGTGGTGGGCGAGATGATGTACGTGAACCCGTTGCCAGGAGCCGGTGGCATCCACGAGACGGCGATGCCGGAGCGGCCGAGCTGGTCAGTGGCGTTGCCGTCGATCTTGCTGCCGGGCACGTAGCTGAGTGCGGCGTAGGCGGTCGCTCGCAGCCGCGCGATCGGTGAGTTCAACAGGTCGCCCAGGGCCGTCCACATATCGTCGTTCTTGTGCCCAAGGTAGGCCTTCACGTTGTCTGCGCTCTTGATTCCTTGGGAGGCGAGGTCGTTCTGCCACAGCTCGTTCAGCAGCGTCTGCGGGTCGTTCGGTGGCGAGGTCTGCCAGGCCGGCGGCGAGCCGTTGCCCTTGTACGTCTGGCTCATCTGGAGCCCGACCTTCGTCGGCGGGTATTGCGGATCCTTGGCATCGATCGCGGCGTCGTAACGCGGACTGGTTGGCGAGGTAGGTCGCCTTGTCCTGCGCGGTCGGGAATGAGATCGCGTCTTGCGTGTCCAGTTCCCTGGAAGCGCCGGTGCTCGGCGAGTACCAGGTCTGCTGGGTGTCCACGGTCGTGTATGCGAGAGTCGGGCCGCCCGGGAGCGTTATGTGCTGAAGTCCCTCGACCCTGACGTCCTGGTATTGCCATTGGCCGTCGGCGGGTGTCGGCTGTCCGGCCGCCGCGTGCGCGGCCCTGTTCAGCTGAGCGGCCGCCGCAGGCGAGACCGCCAGCGGCAGTGACAGGCCCGCCGCACCGCCACCACCGCCAAAGCTCTCGACGCCGACCAGCGACGCCACACGCGGCAGCCGCCAACGCTGCACCGACCGTGACCCAGCGCCGCCGATGTGCGCGGCGCCGGCGCGGGGTGCGCCGCGGCGCGGCCCGGCCGAAACCCACCAGGGCCGGCCCGCCAGAGCCCGAAGCGGCCGGCCGACCGCTCTCAATGCTGCGCCGCACGCCTGCGAGCGCCGCGCGAACGCGCTCGTCGTCAGCTATGGAGGGATCGACCGGCTGCGTGCGGCTGATCCGGCTGAGCAGGTGATCCAACTCCTCCTCGGACAACGTCTGTCTCTCCACGGTGGTCTCCTTACTCGGGTCTCACCAATACATGGCCAAGGAGAGCCGTTTCATTTCACCCAAAAGGACGGGTCAGCGCTGAACCAGATCCGGGGCATCCTTGCTGGAGGGTGGTTGTGGAGAACCCTGACTCGCTGACAGCCCCAGCAGAGCTAGGCTGGGTGTAGACCTTCACGGTGGTCGCCGTCAGTCGGAAAGATCTCGGAGATGTAGCTGCCGGCGGGCGCGGCCGAAACCATCCTATAGGAGGAATACCATCGTGCGACCGTCCATCCGTGGGCCTGAAGCACTGCGGCTAGGTCGCTGATTGGTGCGCCTGCCAGCCCGCTGCAGTGCAGGATCTCGCCCGGTGCGAAATACGCTGTTCGCGTACACGTAGTGCTCCCCCGGCTGTGCGGCCCGACCGAGATCGATCTCGCCCTTGCCGGTGAAGCCCTCCCAGATTTTCACGCCGATCTGGCACGACACCGCAGCTGGTCCGCAGTGGCTATCGAGGCCGTGGATGGCGCCCCCGTTCGGTTCGTTAGGAGGTCCGGTGGCCTCGCCAACGCTCAGGAGGGCTCCGACGAGGCTCGGCCCGACCGGGATGAGCTTGAGGGTGATGTCGAGGTGATGGTTCGCGAAGTCTGCGTCGAGCGTCTTCTGTGCTGCCAGCGGGTCGGTCACCTTTGCGATGATCCAGCCGTTCGGTGCGGTGCTGAAGCTCACAGCCTGCGCGGGTGGAGGGCCGAGCGGCGTTTGAGTGCCGACGGGCGAATTCGCGAAGACGGCAACGGCCACCGCCGCCGCAGCGCAAGCACCGGCCACAGGCATGACGATCCGCCAGCCGCGCACCAGCCGGCGCTTCCGGCCAGGGCGCCTGGTCCGAGATGACGGCCGGGCGGTGGTCATGATCACGCGCAGCAGTGTCTCCCCGTCGGCCGGTGAGAACCAGTCCTCGGTCCGTTCGGCTTCAGCTGGGCGCAGATCACGCAGCATCTTGGTAACTGCATCGTTTTTCATGACGCCTCCTTCGAGAAGTCGCTCATCGCCGGGACACGCTCGTCGCTTCCGGCGACTTCGGGCAGCTCGGCGTTACCGACCGCCGCCCGGAGCCGTTTTCGAGCGCGATGGACGCGCACGGCAAGCGCGCTGGTCGAGCAACCGAGCACGGTTGCTGCCTCACGCTGGCTGAGGCCGTCCCAAACAACGAGCAGCAGCGCTTCGCGCTGCTGCTCGGGCAGTTCCATCAGAGCTGCGAGCATGGCGTCGCGGGCATCGAACAGCCCTGCGTGATCTTCAGTATTCGACGCGATCGTCTCGCTGATCCGCGCGACGAGTGTCTCGTGACGGCCGGCTGACCGCCGCTGGTCAGCAAGGACGCGGCGGGCGACACCGAACAGCCACGCCCTCTGGTTCTCTGGAATGTCCGACAGCCGTCGCCATGCGATCTCGAACGTACGGGCCAGAGCATCGACAGCCGACTCCTGGTCGGAACGTGCTCTCAAATACGCCGCTATCGCACGAACGTGGTCGCGATACAGCTGCTCGAAACGCTCCTCATCGGACTCTTGCGTCCGGGGTGTGCGTACATGCATACCTAGTGGATGGCCGGAAGACGCGAATACCTTACATCGGGACGCGAAGACGCCATGCCACAGCTCATGACTCGACGCGTCTGACTATCAGGCCGGTCAGTGGTCAACGCCCCGCCGCGAGCGCCAGCCGGCCCGAATTGGCGTGGGGCGCATGTCCGGCCCCTCTTATTCGGTCCACGCAGGCGACGCCGGATCCGCATTCGTCCCGGCTGAGGGATCTCGCACAGCGCGGGCGGAGATGCCCGCAATTCGCGGGTTGCGTTCACCATTGCATTCACTCGCAACGCGATCACTGAACTGAGCGGCTTCGTTTGCCCAGACGATTGCGGGACTGAAACCGTCATCCCCCGCGCCTTCACCGACAGCAGCAGAACCCCACCGAGCACGGCCGCGATCCCGATCTGCCGCTTGCCATGCCTTCTACGAACCGATTACCAATCATCAAGTTTGATGTAACCGTTCAGTTGTTGGTCTCCATAACAAGGTTCGGCGTGGTTTCCGGCGAATCTTGTGGGTATGGATCGGGCTGCGGCCGAGGCGGTCTATGACCAGGGGCGTGAGGGTTGTGTCGCGTTTCTGTTGGAGCTGACGTCTGCGTATGACGCGCAGATCGCGGGGCTTGAGGAACGGTTGCGTCGGCTGGAGGTTCAGGCGCGGCAGGACTCACGAACGAGCTCCAAGCCGCCGTCGCAGGATCCCCCGAAATCACGGCAGCAGCGGCGGGCTGAGGCGCGTTTGAAGGCAAAGGAGCTGCTGGCCAAGGAGGGCGCAAAGCGTGAGGCGGGCGCTCAGGAGGGGCACGCCGGGACGGGCCGCAGGCTTGCCCCCGAGGATCAGGTTGATGAGATCGTCGCGCACTATCCGCAGGAGTGCCGGGGTTGCGGGCATGAATTCACTTTGGATGAGCGCTCGCCGGGTGGGCGGTTCGGCCGTCACCAGGTCGCGGAGCTGCCGCCGATCAGCGTGGTGCTGGTCGAGCACCGAACGCACCGATTGCACTGCCCGGAGTGCAGGACCCGGACGACCGCCGCGCTGCCGGCGGGTGTCGGCGACTCGGCGTTCGGGCCGAGGTTGCGCGCGGCGATCGTGACGTTGACCGCACGGAACCGGATCTCCCGGCGGGGGATCGCGGAACTCGCCGGCGAGCTGTTCGGCGCTCGCCTATCGACCGGTAGCGTTGATGCGATCTGCCAGCACGCCAGTACCGCGTTGGCTGACGGGCATGAGGCGCTGCGTGACTGGATCCTCACCCAGCACGCGGTGCACGTGGATGAGACCGGGTGGCGGACCGCCGGGGACTCTCGCGCGTTGTGGGGCATGTGCACTCCAGACGCGTCGATCTTCCAGGTCGCTGAGCACTGCAACCGTGAACAGTTCGATCAGCTGATCGCCGGCTATGACGGAATCGTTGTGTCTGACCGCTGGCCCGGCTACCAGCACCTTGATCCGAACCGCCGGCAGGTGTGCTGGTCTCACCTGCAACGCGACTTCCGTCGCCACTCAGAAGGTCTCGCCGAGCAGAAGATCTTCGGTGAGCAGGGCCTCCTACTCACGGGCCGCGTGTTCAAAGCGTGGCGCGCCTTTCAGCACGAGCACCAGGACCCGGAACGGCTGGCGACCGAGATCGAGCCGGTCCAGACAGAGCTACAGGAACTGCTCACCCACGCTGGCCGCAAGAGTCCACGCACACGACTGCATCGCGTGTTCGCGAACAACCTCCTGAAGATCTGGCCGGCGCTCTGGACGTTCGTGACCATCGACGGTGTGCAGCCAACCAACAACCCCGCCGAGCGCGCGCTCCGCGGCCCCGTCATTCACCGAAAACTCTCACACGGCACCCGATCCCAGAACGGTGAACGATTCGCTGAGCGTGCGCTCTCCGCCGCCGCTACCTGCCGCCAACAACACCGCTCCCTGTTCGAATTCCTGGCCGAACTGATCACCGCCCACAACCGCGGCGATCCCCTCCCAGCACTTACCTGAGCCCAGGGACTGAACGGTTACAGTTTGATGACGATTTGCAGGACTTTCAGAAGTGGAGCCAGACGGTTTCGAACCGACGACCTCCTGCTTGCAAAGCAGGCTGTGAGCCTCTAATTGGCCGAAACTGCGGCAGTTTGAGGCGGCGAAACCGCCGTTTTTATAGGCATTTCTGGCCTGTTTGTTGTACGATGTGTTGTACGCGACTTCGTGTTGTACAGATGTTGTACGATGATTTAACTGTCTGAGCAATCGGTAGACTGAGCGGTATGTCGGAGGGCTTGAACGTGGAGCAGGGAAGTCTCTTCGTGCGACCCAAGGCCGGGGTCGGCGACAGGGTGTTCTGGGACGCCCAGTGGCGCTATCGGGTAGATGGCGGCGTGTGGAAGCAGAAGACCCGCCGGCTCGGTCCGGCATGGCAGGAGCGGGATGCGGCCGGCGGGTGGCGCAAGCGCCACGGCCGCTGTCCGGATGGCTGGCTTGATGAGCGCGCTGCCAACGTCGCGGCTGTTGCGGCGATGGAGGACTTCCAACGCGAGCTGGCAGACGAGGAGCAGGCGAGGCTCGAGGAGGCGAGGCGCAAGGTCACTGTGCGTGAACTCGCCGGCGAGTGGCTCGAGTGGCTAGCCGAGGTCCGCGGCGCGAAGCCCTCAACGATCGCTGACTACCGTTTCCTGCTGCGCGAGCCGGGCATCAAGCATAGGCGTGGTACTGGTGTCAGCAGCGGCCGGATCATGGCGGCCTTCGGCGACGAGCCCTACGACCAGGTGAGCACCGCCGATGTCAGCCGTTTCCTGCGTAGGCTCGACAAGGCTGGCCTCACGCCTCGCAATGTGAACAAGCACAGGCAGGTGCTCGCGGCGATCTTCCAATACGCCGGCCGGGCCGACACCTACGCACTTGCCGTAAACCCGGCCGCGGGGGCTGACAAGCGGCGCGAGCAGCCGCCGGCGGCGCTTGACTACTACGAGGTCGACGAGGTCGAGGCGCTGGTCGGTGCGGTTACGCGCGGCGCTCACCGCTGGGCGCCGCGGTTCCTTTCCCAGCTCGATCAGTCCGGCTCGCTGGAGATCGCGATCAGAACCACGAGGGTGCACCGCGACGCCCTGGCGGCCGAGGCTGAGGTCAATCTGTTCTTCGCCGAGCGCGCGACCAAGATCGGTGATCTGGACCAGGTGCTTGCCGCTAGCGATGCCGACGAGGTTGGTAAGGGCGTCGTTGTTGACGTCGACGAGCTGGCCGCTCGCACGGCCGAGGATCGCCGCGACGCCGACGCCCTGCGGCTGCTGTTCTACACCGGCCTGCGCATCGGCGAGCTGCTGACGCTGCGATGGGAGGACGTTGATCCCGATGGCCGGCTGCTGCTGGTCCGCCGCGGCCTCTCGGGCGGTGAGGAGACGACCCCGAAGGGGCGTCGCCACCGCTTCGTGCCGCTGTCCACGCCTGCGGTCGAGGCCCTGGCACGTTTGCGGGTACGCGCTGACTTCATCGCCCCGAGCGACTACGTGCTCTGCAACCGGTACGGTCGCCGGCTCGACCCCTCCGCGCTGCGGCGCCGGTACAAGCACGGCTGCCAGGCCGCAGGCTTGCGGCCGATACGCCTGCACGGGCTCCGTCACGCCGCGGGCAGTCTGGTTGCCCGCACCTCGGATCCGGTGTTCGTCCGCGACTTCCTCGGCCACGCGAAGCTCGCGACCACCGATCGTTACCTCAGCTCCAAGGTCCGCCCCGAGGAGCTCGAGCGGCTGGATCGCGCGTTCGGCGTTGCTCCCGCCGAACCGGATTCCGAGGAAGTGCCATCGCTGATTGCACAAATCCCATCAAATCCCGGTTTGCGATGACCGGGACCCCGCAGAGAACAGGGGCCACGATTGCCGGCACTGCCGAGTACGCAGCCCTGATCGATCGGCTGAGGCGTCAGGTCAACGATGCCCAGGCCCGTGCCGCCCGTGCAGTCAACAGCGAGCTTGTGACGCTCTACTGGGAGATTGGCCACGAGATCCGCGTAGCGCAGCAGGCAGGCGGCTGGGGCGACGACATCGTTGGTCGCATCGCTGACGACCTCCGCACCGCCGTTGGATCTCCACGCGGGTTCTCCCGTCGCAACGTCTTCTACATGAGGCGCTTCGCGGCAATCTGGCCCGAGGCAGAAAAAGTGCCATCAGTGATGGCACAAATTGCATGGACCTCTCACCGCGTGCTCATGGATCGCTATGCCGAGACGCCAGCTCTCTACGAATGGTATGCCGCGAAGGCCGCTGAGCGGAATTGGTCGATGCGTGTGCTCCAGACCCAGATAGCTAGCTAATGAAGCTCATCTTCGCGAGGGCGCCGCGGTAACGAACTTCAGAGCGGCCGACCGCGACCGCCCAGACGTGCTCGCGGGTCGCGTCCAGGGAGATGGAAAGAGGCGGCGTCACGCCTGCCTCAATGGCCAGGATGGCTACGCAACCCCAGGCAAGGATGGTGAGAACAGCATGTGCGGCGGCATCGAGCTGCTCATCGGAGGCACCGGCGAGTTCCTTATTGAGCTGATGCCCGAGAGCATGGACTGCGTTCGGACCAGTTCGCTCGCGGCTGGGCGCGGGCGCGCATGTGGAGCAGTACGCGGAGACGCATCGAGGAGTGTGCCTCGTGTTCAACATGGCCACCTTTACGGAGACGGTTCTGGCCAACTTCAGGAGCGCTCGCCTGACGCGCTCGCTGGCCGGGTCGCCTACACCCCGATCGGCATCTATGGCGACGGAGCCGGGAGCTTCCACCTCCAACCGAGCACGATGCGGCTCAGCTCGTAGCACAGCACATCCGTCAGCACGCGCGCTCCCCCTGGCTTCTGAAGCTCAATGACCGACCGGGAGAGCTAGCACGAGTACCGGTTCGTCGAGCCCAGCACCACGGACGATTTCTCCTACGTGGATTACGGCGACTCGCTACTGGGGGTGATCGTGGGTCACGCGTTCCCGGGATGGCAGGTCGCCTCGCTCCGTGCGATCTGCGACGAGGCAGGAATCGGTGTTGCCCAGGTCGTTTGGGAGCACTTGAACCATCCGACGCTCCTCAGAGATCCACAAGGACGACCAGAACGCCGACTGGCCGGTGTAAAACCCCGCTCCGCGACGACTCACTCGGGGGCTCATTCCTATTCGCGCTCGCGGCCTAATGACGAGGCAACCAAACGCAACGCTAAAGGCGCTCTGACTTCACGAAGCGAACGCGTGGCGACAGTCGACCCTGGTTCTCGGCCAGCAGTTCCACGAAATCCCTACGCCAGTGCTCGACACCCATCGTTGGGAACCCAGCAAGCGTGTTGATGTAGTCCTGGACATCCCAGGTGCGGGTCGTGCGGCGACGGAGTGCGCTGAACCCGACGTGCGTGATCTTGTACGCGTCGCTCGCGTCGGCGAACAGGTACCCGAGGAGTTGCCACGCCTCGTTGCGTCCAATTAGCCCCGGCGCGGCCCCGGACTTGAAATCGAGCAGCACGCCGTCGTAGATCACATCCGCATCCGCGCCTCCGAGCGCAGCGCTCTGGTCGAAGACAGGCCCGAGTTCCACCCGCTTCGCTCGACGGATGTCTTCGTGATCCTCGACAGCAGCCCGCCCGAGAGCCTCCACGTCCTGACGATCCGCTGGGCTGGACAGAGCGTGAAGCAGCGTGGCCCTGCTCGCTCCGTTCTTGCGCCAGATCGGGATCTGATGGGCGAGTGCCTGGATCGGAGCGCGGTCCACCTGCTCGAACCGTGCCAGCAGGATGCACAAACCGGCAAGCTCGCGCCATTCCTCATCGTTCAGATCGCGTTCCCAAGGGCGCATCTCGTCAATCCGGAACACGATCCGACCGTCCATCGCCTCCGGGTCGTACATGACCCCTTCGCGCCGCAGCTCGGCCCAGATCTGGGTTCCTCCCTGAGTAGCGACCGTGTTTCTCAACGACCCTTCCTTGAGACAAGCCGAGATGACGTACCCGACCGCTGTCCCAACGAGCTACGCGTTGCATCCATCGGGACGCGGCACGACACACGGCGTCGAGGCAGGACCTCCGCGCAGCTCCCGGTTCACCTTCGTCGTGAACCCGTGCGTCTCGGGGAAATAGACGTTGAACCAGTCCCAGAGCGGCGTGCCCTTCCTGGCGTCGATCAGTCCGGTCAGGCTCATGCGAGAGCTGTCGGCTCGGTGTCGAACAGGCTTGTGATCGCCTCGGCTGCCTCGTGCAGCGACTCGGCGGATCGGCCTGGGGGATGCGCGCTTTGGAAGTGGGCGTGCGAGCCCTGATTGCGCGCGTCGCGGAAATAATCCCACAGCCGTCTGTGCTCATCGCGGATGACGCCGTGCTTCACGAGATAGCCGATCCGGCCATGGAAGCTGGGGTGCTTGCCTTCGTGGTTCAGCGGGCCGCCGATCTGCCAGTACCGCGATGCTGCAGCGGCATCACAGACCCTGTGGAGCTGCTCCTCGCCGACTCGGTAGAGCGGGTAGAAGAACCATCCGTAGGGCAAGATCCCGCGAGCCACGTGGAACATGTCCCGGATCTCCCTGGGGACTCGTTCGCCGAGATCAACCGTCAAGAACTCGCGAGCGAAATCGTTGCCATCTACCTCGCGGACCCGACGATCGGGCTGATCGTCCGCCATATCCCGCTGGCGGGATCAGGCTCATCCCAGTTGTTCGATGTAAGCGTCTTGAACGGCACGTACATAGTGTCCGCCGCAATGCGGCGAATGGTTGCTACCGGTCCGGCGTGGCGGTCGATAAAGGCCTCGCCCGAGCGACCCGAAACCCCCGTGAACACTGAGGATCTGGGGTTCGAGAAAGCAATGATCGAGCCCGAGAGCGAGATCGTCGAGTTGCGTGCGCAGCTTGAGCGCTACGAGGAGCTGCGCAGCGGACGTGCTGCAAAGCGGACGCTGACCTCGCTGCGGAAGCTGCCGGTGGCGTTGATCGAGGGCAGGATCGCGGCGCGGCTCACGCAGCGGGAGTTTGCGCAGCGGCTTGGCGTTCCTGAGCAGCAGGTGCAGCGTTGGGAGGCAAACGGCTACGCCGGTGTCAGCGTCGACCGTCTCCAGGACATCGCCGACGCGCTCGGCTTGCGCCTGTCTGAAACGGTCGCATACGCCGTCTGCGCTTGAGCGGCTGTCATAGCGCTTTCTGAGTGGCTGCGCGAGACCGGCCCCTTCCCGGACGTCCTTGCGATGTCGCGCCGGGCGGTCGGGCTGTCACCGAGCCATAGCGAGGGGAAGGGAGCCGTAGGCGACCTTGACTGCCCGGCTGCCGGCGCCACCATCCCGTTCGTCCGGGAAGGGGGGTTATCCGGCACGCTTGCCTGCGTGCGTTTGTGTGTGGGTCAGTCGGGTCGTCCTGGCCAGCGGCGCCGCTGTGGCGCGGATGAGTCGCCTGTCTGACCGGGACGCGACAAGGTCCGCGCGTGATCTGACGGTGGGAGCACGGCCGCTGCGTGACCGTTGGCTTGCGGTCGCGGCTGCTCATCGGCCGGGCTGCGGTTGCGCGCGGGGGTGTGGGAGAGGATCTCGTCGAGCTGCACATGGCTGGTCAGGAGTATCTGTGGGTTCTCGCTTGTCTGTTGCCAGAGCTCTTGGAACTTGCTCTGTGCACGCTCGAACAGGCCGCCTGTGACCGTGCCTGTGAGCTCGAGCAGCGGTGGCGGGAATGCGGTCACGTCGTCTTGGAAGTTGATCGCGAACAGCATCCGCTCGCCGGCGCGGATGAACCAGAACTCGACCCAGATCTGATTGACCCGGATGTCAGCTTGCGGCTGTTCGATCAGGGCCGCGAGCTGTCGGGTGGGTGTGCCGGTCAGGATCCGGACCCGGCGGCCGGTTTCGCCTGGGCGCGAGCCGGTCGGTGAGCTCGGTGGTGAGCTGGATCCCGCACAGGCAGTCGAGCATGTCGATCGGCCCGTCGTGTCGGTGATGAACGCGACCAGGTCGGGGGCGCTCTGTGGTCGGTGTAGGCCCAGGTGCCGATCACGTCACAGCGCCCGTCCGCCAGGTCGGCGTCGGCACGCGGATCGGGGGCGGGTGTGTGGTCTGGCCAGAGGTCGTGTTCCTTGAGGTTCAGCGCGCGGCGATCGCTGCGCGGTGCCGGGGTAGGGGTGGTGTTCCCGGC
This sequence comes from uncultured Actinomycetota bacterium, assembly GCA_963790635.1. GTDB lineage: Bacteria > Actinomycetota > Thermoleophilia > Solirubrobacterales > Solirubrobacteraceae > Palsa-465. Next base: position 1,260,993 of record CAWBPJ010000007.1, read on the forward strand.
GACCCAGCGTCCGACGCTTTTGGGGTCGACCTGGATGATGTCGGCGAACTCTTCCGGGGTCAGCCCGGCGTGTTCGCAGCGCGTTTTTGAGGTTCTCGTTCGCCATCTCGACCGCATCCGTGCTTCAGACCACGTCGAAACCCGCGTTCCGTGCAGGGTTTTTGGAGTGTAGGCGCTGAAGTTGTCCGAAGATGTCCAAGTGTCGAGACGTCTTTGAAGACGTCCCGAAGTTGCGGTTGCGCCGTCCCGGCGTCTGGTGCATCGTTGTTGGGCATGGCGCTAACGGCCCCCCATATCAACAGCGCTCCGCGCTCTGCCGCCGCCCGGCTCGGGGCTTGACGCGGGATGAGGTGATGACCGCCGCGGAGGTCGCGGAGCTGCTGCATCTCCCCGTCTCGACCGTGTACTACCTGGCGCGGCGTGGGGAGATCCCGGCGTGCCGGTTGGGGCGGGCGTGGCGGTTTTTGCGTCCGCGGATCGAGGAAATGCTCGCGGCCTGAGCCCGGGGCGAGCCGATGTACCATGGACGCATGGATGGTGGGGTCCACCGCATCAGGATGACCGGCGCAGCACACGTGTCTCGTGGCACATGGATGCTGGCTGAGCTGGCTGCGGCGGTGATCGCTGCGCTCGCGGTCTCGGGTCATGCGCGGCCCCGCCAAGCACGAGACCGCGATGGCCGCTCGTGATCGGCTGGTCGGCGATCCTTGCTGTGATCGCGCTGCTCGCTGTTCCTGCACAGGCCGCGCTGGCTCATCCGCAAGCCGTTCCGCCGTCGCCAACGCGACCGCGACGCGTGCGCGTCCGAGCGCGCCGCTGATCCGTTGAAGGCGGTGCGCGACGCGTGCGTGGCAGCGCCGGCGGCGGCGTGTACCTCGGGCGTCGACCGAGCGGTGCAGTCGCGGTTCGCCCGCGGCGAACGGGCGGTGCTGCTGCTGGGCCCGCCGCGGTCGGGCAAGACCAGCGCGGTGATCATCCCAGCGCTGCTGTCGCACACCGGGCCGGTGGTCGTCGACCTCAACCAAGCCCGACGTGTTCCGCGCGACCCGGCTGGCGCGGGCGCGTCGAGCGGCCAGGCTGTGGGTGTTCGACCCGACCGGCGCACGGCGACCGCCGGCGGCGGGCGAGCGAGCTGCGCTGGTCACCGGTCGCAGGCTCGGCGATCGTGGGACGGGGCGCTGCTGATCGCCCGGGCGATGACCAGCGAACATCGGGGCGGGGACGACCGACCGGTCGCACTGGGCCAAGCCGCGCGCAGGCGCTGCTGGCGCCGATGCTGCACGCCGCCGCGGTCCACGGCCGTGACATGGAGCACGGTGGTGGACTGGGTGATGCGCCACGACCTCGACGAGGCCGGGATCCTGTTGGAGGATGAGCGCTGCTCGCGGCTGGCGTTCTCGAACCTGCTCGGGCTGCTTCACACCGAGGAGCGGGAGCGCTCCTCGATCTTCTCCGCCGCCGCCGACGCGCTGCAGGCCTACACCAGCGAAGCCGCGCTCGCCGCCGCGCGGGACCCGAACTTCGACGCCGACCGAGTTCGTCCGCTCCGCACGACACCGTCTACATCCACGCGCCCGCCGAGGCGCAGGCCGCCGCCGCGCCGATCGTGTGCGGGCTGCTGGCGGAGATCCGCCGCGCCACCTACCAGGCCCACGCCACCGGCCAGCTCGACCGGCCGGGTGCTGTTCGCGCTTGGACGAGGTCGCGAACATCGCCCCGTTGGAGGAGCTGCCGCAGATCGCCTCCGAAGGCGGCGGCCAAGGCCTGCTCCTGCTCGCCGCGCTCCAGGACCTCTCCCAGGCCCGGCAGCGGTGGGGCGCGCAGGCCGACGGGTTCCTGACCCTGTTCGGGACGAAGCTGATCCTCCCCGGGATCGCCGACACCACGCACGCTCGAGGCGATCTCGACGATGCTCGGCGAGTACGACCGCCAGGTCGTCGTCCCACACCCGACCACACGCCGGGCTCGCGGACTGCTCAGCGGTACCGCCGGCAGCCGAGCACGAGCACGACCGTACTCGACGCAGCGCACCCGCGTGCTCTCCCCCGGCGAGATCGCGAACATCCCCGCCGGCCGCGCGCTGCACCTCGACGGCGTCCGCTGGGAGCTCGTCACCCTCACCCCCGCGCACACCACGCGAGCCATGGCGCACGCTCACCGCACTCTCCGCCGACTGAGCACGGCTGGTCGCTCGTGACCGGGCGCGCTCGACGGGCCGGATCGGGCCTCGGACGGCCCGGACATCTTCGGACAACTTCGGGCCCAGCACCCAGTGCGTGGAGTGTATGTCTGGACATCTTGGGCAGCGGCGATGTCCGGGCAGCGAGCTGGAGGTGAGCCGGGTGCTGACCGTGGCGAAGATCACCAGCAGCTCAGCCGGCGGGTACGCGGAGTATCTGGAGGGCAAGAGCCAGGCGGCGGAGCTGGGCGACTACTACCTCAAGGACGGGGAACGGGTCGAGGCACCAGGACGATGGGCAGCAGGGCGCGGACCGGTTCGGGCTCGACCGCGACGGTGCCGGTGACGGGCGAGCAGCTGCGCACGCTGATGGCCGTCCGCCGGCCGGACACCGGCGAGCAGCTGCGGCGCACCGGCGGGTCAGCGGTGAGGCGGTCGCGGCGATCGACGCGACGTTCTCGGCGCCGAAGTCGGTGAGCGCCGCCTGGGCGGTCGCCGACCCGAGCTGCGCGCTGCAGATCGAGCAGGCGCACGAGACCGCGATCGACCGCGCGCTCGACCTACGCGACCCGGCAGGTGCCGATGCTCCGCCGCCGCGTCAACCAGCGACAAGGTCGTGCACGAGAAGGCGACCGGGCTGGTGGCGACGAGCTGGCGGCACACGACCGCGCGTGCGGTCGACCGAGCAGGTCCCCGATCCGCAGCTGCACTCCCACGTGCTGCTGCACGCCGCCGTGCGGCGTGACGGGCGGCTGGTGGCGATCGACTCGCGCTCCTGGCTGGTGCACCAGCGCGAGGTCGGTGCCGCCTACCGCACCGAGCTCGCCCACGAACTCCACGCACTCGGGTTCAGCGTCGTGCGCGGCACGGGGCGCGGCGGCCGGTACTTCGAGATCGACGGCGATCCCACAGGCGACTGCTCGACCGCTGGTCAAGCCGCCACCACCAGGTCCAGGCAGCGATCCGCGAGCGCCTCGCCGACCAGGAGCGCGACGCTGGAGGCGATCATCGCGCAGGGCGGCCCGGACGGCGAGCCGAGGCCGACGAGCAGCTCGAGCTGCTGCGCCAGACCGGGCAGCTGTCACCCGAAGCAGGAACGGCTGATGGGCACGATCACCCGCAACGCGCAAGACACCGGTGACCGCCCAGGACCTCGACAGCGAGTGGCAGCGCGACCGCGCTGCGGCACGGCGTCAGCCGCGAGCGGATCGAGGTGCTGCGCCGCAGCCGAAGGTCGCCGCTGGCAGCCCGCCGGTCCCGACGACGTGCTGGTGGCGCTGACCGAGTTCGACGCGACCTTCGCCGCCCGCGAAGCCCGGGCGGTCGCGCTGGAGCGCTCCGCCGGCGCCCCGATCCAGCACGCGCTCGAGCAGCTCCGCGACGCTGCGCAACACGCGGCGAGATCCTGCTGCTCGCCGACGGGACCGGCACCACCAAAGACCACCGCGGGTATGAGCGCGCGGTCGTCGCGATCACCGAACGACTCGCCGCCACCCAGGTCGAGCCGATCCCCGACGACGCGACCGCTCGGGAGACCGAGCGGCTCGACCGAGAGCTCGCCACGGTCGGCGGGCGGCTGTCTGACGAGCAGCGCGCCGCGATCCAGCTGGCGTGCGGCGAGCACCCGCTGGTGGTGATCGAGGGGCACGCCGGGACCGGCAAGAGCACCACCCTGACCGGCATCGCCCGCGCCCACCAGGCCAGCGGCCGGCAGATCATCGTGACCAGCACCGCCGCGCTCGCCGCCGAACGCCTCGCCACCGAACTCGCCGAGCACGGCGTCGACTGCGCCGCCTACTCCACCGCCGGGCTGCACGCCGCGATCAACCACGGCCGCGTCGAGCTCGGCCCCGACACGACCGTGATCCACGACGAGGCCGCGCTCGCCTCCACCCGCGAACAACTCCGGCTCCTGCGCGCCGTCGAGACATCCGGCGCGCAGGCTGATCGCGGTCGGCGACCCGCAGCAGAACCAGCCCGTCGGCGCCGGCGGGCTCTGGGACCAGATCGAGCACACCGCCCGTGACGCCGGCGCGCATGTGGAGCTGACCCGCAACCAGCGCGCCCACGACCCCGCCGACCGCCACGACCAAGCCCTGTTCCGCAACGGCGAGATCGAGCTTGCGATCCGCAGCTACGCACGCCCGCGACCGCGTCCACCTCGACCACGATCAGCGACGCGTCGAGGACCAGGCGCTCGAAGCCGCGCACGCCGACCGCGCCGCCGGCAAGAGCACGATCGTGATCGCCCAAACCTCCAACGAGCACCTCGACGAGCTCAACGCCCGCGCCCAAGCGATCCGCCACCAACACGGCGAACTCGGCGACGACAGGCCTCGCCGATCCCCGGCCGGCCCTACCAGCTGCACGCCGGCGACGAGATCCAGATCCGCCACACCATCAACCACCCCGAGCACGGCCCGCTACGCAACGGCACCAGCGCCACCGTCACCGGCGTGGACCCCGGACCGGACGAGCTTGAGCTCCGGCTCGCCGACGGCGACCGAGCTCGATGCTCGACCGAGCAGCAGATCGAGCAGGCCGACCTGCGGCTCGCCTACGTCCAACACCCGTTCCCCGCCCAAGGACACACCACCGACACCACCCACGTGATCATCGCCGGCCACGCCACCCGCGAAGGCACCTACGTCGCGCTCACCCGCGCCCGCGAGCAAACCCACATCTACAGCGCCGAACCCGAGGACGTCGCGCCTGACGCTGATCGGCTCGAGCAGCTCGCCGAGCGCGGGTCAGCCAAACCGAGCCCGAGATGCCATCGATCAGCACCCCGCTCGCGCACGAGGCCGCTGTGGCCGCACACGCCGAGCTCGAGACCGACGATCCGGTGTGCGCTCCGCTCAGGCCCAAAGAGATCGAACGCGAACCTGTAGAGGCGCCGCCGAGGCCGGCGACGCGCGCGGCAGAGCGATCCGGACCGGACGGCCGCGCAGCTGCACCCGCCCAGCCGAACCACGACACTCAACAGCCAGCGGAAGCGCGAGCCGACGTCACACGCAATACGGCTCAGCGCGACATCACGGCCGAGTCAGAGTGTGATCTCGAGCACGCGCAACAGCATGTCTGGCCCGGACGCGAAGCCCCCGAACCAGACGGACCGGAACGGGAGGCAGACCCGCCCGGGCGAGATGACCCATCAGGATGGGAGCTGTGAACCTACCCCGCAGCTACTAGTGCCGCCACGCGTGATGCGCCGGCGACGGCTCGCCGCGACCGTGCATACACGCCATCCACCGCCCCCGGAGCGTGATGGCGAGATGGAAACGCTGCTGCGCCGCACCGTGGCGCTGGGGACCAGAGGACTACACCGTCGTCGCTGTCGGCGAGCCCTCAGGCAAGCAACTACGCGACAGCGTCCAAGCCGGAAACAGACGTCAGCCACCAATCCGAGAGGAGCTCAAGCAGCACGACTAAGCACGCGCTCGTGGAAATGATCCAGACGCGTTCTGCGCCGCTGGCGCACCACGACACAGGACCCTCCTCTGGACAAGAGGACACGGGCCTGCGCGAGACTTGGGGGTCGCTTAGTGGCTCGCTGGTCGCGCGAGATCGTACATACGTTTACGCGTGGTGACACAAGGTCTGGCCGGATATATGTTCGGGCTTGTGAGTTAGTGACTTTAAGCACTTGCTTGCTGGTTTAGCGGGAGGCTTGCGGGCCTTACCTTTTTGTGACAACGCTAGTACCAACCGTGCCTTCTAGTTCGGTTTCGGTGGCGAGCGTTGGCCATGCTGACCGTCTGTTGCGGCGGAGTCACTCTCCGTCGTCATTTCGGATTCCTCGATGCCTGGTTATTGGAGGGTCGTTGTCGCATGATCATCACGAATCAGACTGCGTTGATTATTGGTTTGGGCCGATGCATCTTCCGGCTGCGTTCGGGCACCGGAAGTCTGGACTTGGACGATACGAGTGATACGTCGTTGTATTTGATCGATGACTCGGTCGCTGATCAGGTGAACACGCTTTACCAGTCGGCGCTGGTTTTGGTGACGTCGAATGCACTTCCGTTTCCGCGTCCGACCGGCACGCCTGATGTTCTTCACGGTGCCGGTTCGCCTCAGGGTTTGGTGTATGCGCCACAGGGTTCGCTCTACCTTAGGCGAGATAACCTGGCCGTGACGGCGCTGTATGTGAAGACCACAGGTGTGACCTACAACACTGGTTGGAGGCCGGTGACGCCAAGCGTACTCACGTTCGCGTCGGGCACCGCAGGCGCGAGCCCTGCTATCGACACCGACCTTTATAACGTCGTGCACATCACCGGCCAAAGCATGGCCATCTCGAGCTTCACTACCAATCTGTCCGGTACCCCTAAGGATGGTGACACTCTGAAGATCTCGGTCACCGGCACCGGCACATTAGGACTCACGTTCGGGTCGTCGTTCGAGAGCTCGACGGTGACCCTGCCGACGACTGTGGGCACCACACGGTTGGATATGGGCTTTTTGTGGAACACCGAGACTTCAAAATGGCGCTGCGTGGCGGTCGCGTGATGAACATGCACTTCAGCCGCGGCGCTTCACTGAGGGCGACTCCGATGGTCTATATCGGGTACCGGGGCCCCGTGAAGGCGTTAGCGAGCTCGACGGCCTGGCGGGGTCTGGTTTATGAGGCCGAAACCATTCGGTTGGAAGGATGGGCCGAGGCATGATTATCACTAACCAGACTAGCGTCGCATATTGGTTTGGCCCGATGCAGCTGCCGGCGGGGTCGGGCTCGACGCTCAACCTGGGCGACACCAGCGATACGTCGCTGTACCTGGTCGATGACTCGGTTGCGGACATGGTGAACACGCTTTACCAGTCGGCGCTGGTGTTGGTCACGTCGAACGCCGCGCCATTTCCGCGTCCAACGGGTGTCCCGCGGGTCGAGCATGGTGTCGGTTCGCCTCAGGGCATGGTGTACGCGCCGCAAGGCTCGATCTATTTGAGGCGAGACATCGCGGTCCAAAGCCCGGCAAGCCCCGTCAGCAGTGTTTACGTCAAGACGACCGGGGTTACGTTCAACACTGGCTGGAGCGCGCTGCTCCCTGACGCGGCGGCGTGGCAGCCCCTGACGCTGGGTACTAGCGTGACGGCTGCGACGGGTATTTTCCCCCGGCTGCCGCGATGATCGGTTCGGATTTGGTCGTCCTCTCGGGTGCGGTGACGATGACCGGCACGGTTGCAGCTGGGGGGACGTTGCTTACGCTTCCGGCGGCGTTGGCCCCGAGTAAGAAGCTGCAGGCGGCGGCGGCGGACGGTGCGTTTGCCGCGGTTCAGATAGGTATCTCAGCATCCGGGGTGGTTACCTCGCGGGGTGAGTTGGACGGCTGCTAATAGTCCGTACTCCCTTGATGGGCTGACCTTGCGGCTTGTGTAGGCAATGACAGCGAGGTCGACATACATGCGCGCATCTGCGACTGCAGCTCGTCGTCGCAGCGAGTGGCGAACTGCAACCGTGGACACGAACGGAGCTTAGGCATGCTCATCACTAATTTGACCGATAATGATTATTGGTTCGGCCCGATGTATCTGCCAGCTGGATCCGGCCAGCAGATCACCCTGGACGACACGACCGACACGTCTCTGTATCTGTTGAACGATGAGGTCGCAGACGCGGTCAACACGCTAGTTCTAGCGTCGAATATCGCGGTTAGCTCGGCTGCGACCCCGTTTCCGCGAGCGACCGGCACGCCCTCGCTTCTGCACGGCGACGGATCGCCGGAGGGATTGGTTTACGCACCACAGGGCTCGCTTTATCTGCGCAGGGACACCGTTGCGGCGAGCACAAGCCTCTACTCCAAGCAAACAGGTGTCACCCAGAACACAGGTTGGGCGAGTGTGATCGCTCCCGCTCCGGGCGACCTTGTCGCGAGCGCTGCGACCTCTCGTATCGGGTGTCTGCTCTGCGACGGCACATCGTACGCGGAAACTACGCTGGCCGGTACTGTATGCGGCGATCGGCACAGCCTACGGGTCGGCCGGCGCAGGCTATTTCAACGTCCCGGATCTGCGTGGCCGTCTCCCGCTCGGCGCGGGCACAGGGACGGGAGCGGGTGCGACCGCCTGGTCGCTAGGCCAGCAGCCCGTCGGCGCGGACGTCGCTGGCGGCGAGCAGACCCACACCCTGGCGACCGGGGAGATGCCTTCCCACCAGCACGGATGGGGCTTCGACATCACCTCGGACGACAATAACGAGACGATGTGGTTTGGCGGTGTCGACGTTACGTACGGCGAGTCGGCCTACTCCGGCACAGTGTACGTGACCCCCACCGGTGGCGGCGGACCGCACAACATTCTTGCTCCTGTGAGCGTGGTCAACTGGTTCATCGTCCACGGCTAGGCGGTGAGGAATGGCCAGGCATCGGCTATACAGACGGTTCACCTTCCCCGTGTGAAATCGGGAAATGGTGTTCATTTGGGCTTGGCGGCGCAATTGCTGGCATCACCTTCGCACGGGGCAGTCGGAATGATCAGCTTCGTGGTAGGCACGGTAACGACGCTTTACGGACTTGCCGGCAATGTCAGGTAGCTGCGGGCCGCGTTCACCGGCCGTGTGTTCTGGGTGCCAATATCATTCCGCGGGAGGCGGCGCTCGTGAGGCCTGTCGTGCTCGTGGTCGGTGATGCCGCTGGCCCCGACGGGGTTTAGTCGAGTGACGAGCAGCATCATGACTCGGCTGAACGATCGTTATCGTTTTCATCAGCTCGGGATTAATTACGTGAGCGGGCCGCACGGCGAACCGTGGCCGATCTATCCCGCCAGCGACGGCCCTCGTGATCGGCACGGGATTAAACGGCTCGCGGGGATCGTGAACACGGTTCGTCCTGCGGTCGTGCTGATCGTCAACGATGTCGGACTCGTCGCTCAATACCTGAACGCAATGAGGTCAGTCGATCATTGCCCGAAGGTCGTGGCCTACATGCCGGTCGACTCCGGGCCGCTGGCGTCTGAGTATGTTCGCGGCGTCGCGTCACTGGACCGGATCGTCGTTTACAACCAGTTCGCCGCCGAAACGCCTCGCGGCCGCCAGCAGCGAGGAAGGAGCCGAGGACCCGGCGTTCGTGCTTCCGCCCATGAGGATCATCCCTCACGGTGTCGACACCCAGGTGTTCCGGCCGTTGTTCCCGCTTACCGGGAACATCGTCGAGGCCCGCAAGGCTGCCCGGCATCAGCCTTATGCCCAACAGCGACGCGCTCACGACGCGTTCATTGTGCTGAACGCGAACCGAAACCAGCCTCGCAAACGCATCGACATCACCATCGCCGGGTTCGCGAAGTTCGCCGCCGACAAACCCGACGACGTGATGCTGTATCTGCACATGGGCATGACCGATATCGGCTGGGACATCCGTGAACTCGCCCGCCGCCACGGCATCATGGACCGGCTGATCATCACGCACGAAGGCGACAACATTCCCGGATCAAGCCCCGAGCAGCTCAACCGCATCTACAACACCTGCGATGTCGGGATCAACACCTCCGAAGCCGAAAGCTGGGGTCTTACCGCGTTCGAGCACGCCGCCACCGGGGCGGCGCAGATCGTCCCCGGCCACACGCGGCACTCGCGAGCTCTGGGCCGGCGTCGCCGAAATGCTCCCAGCAACCCTGAGCTTGACCTCGCCTGGATCGCTCACAGCCAGCGAACTGATCGACCCACAAACAGTCGCCGCGACCCTTGAACACCTCTACCGCAACCCCGAAGCTCCTGCAGAAACGCTCCCTGGCCGCCTACCAGCACGCCACACAGCCGCGGTACAGCTGGGGCACGGTCGCGGAAAGCTTCGATGAACTTCTCAGCGAACTCACGCAGAAAAACCGACCTCACACACGGCCACGCCCAGCCGCACACCGGGCAGTCACGCTCATTGGAGGCTCCTAAAATGGCTCGCTTATTCCATACCGGCTTCGAGGGTGGATCGGTCGGCGCTGATGCCGCGTTGTTTGGCTGGGATTCGACGTTCGGGACGCTCTCGGCGAGCATCGTCACTACGGGGCAGAGATCGGGCAACGCGTGCCTGTCGCTGGCCGGCGGCGGGGGTTTCTCGTGGCTGCCGGCATCGTTGGCGTCCTCAGACACCAACACTTACTACCTGCGGGTCTGCGCGTACCTCGCGTCCGCGAATGTCAGCATCAAGTTCTTCGGGCTCGACGACGCGAGCTTCGCCGGTGTTGAAGTTCAGTTCGACAGCAGCGGCAACCTGATCGTCTGCAACAACGGATCGTCGACACCACTAGGGTCAAGCACCCCGATCTCGACAGGTTCGTGGCATGTCATCGAACTGTCATGGCTACCAAACACAGGCGCCTACGTGCTGCGTCTCGATGGCACCCAAGTCGACAGCGGCACCGGATCCACATCATCGAATGGCACGCTCTTCTGGTATCTGTGGGGAGCACCCACGCTACTCGTCGATGATGTCGCCGTGAACGACTCAACCGGGTCGTTCTGCAACTCGTGGCCTGGAGAAGGTCAGATCGTTTTGCAGCCGGCGGCAAGCGATGACTCCAACACGGGTTTTGTGGCTGGCGGTTCGGGCGGCGGCGCAACGAACCTGTATGCCGCGGTTGACAATCGTCCACCAGATGGGGTTGCTTATGGGTCGGCGACGAGCACGAGCCAGATCAGTGACGCGACCAGTAACACTACCGACAACTATGTCGCGAACCTCGAGACCTACACGGCGGCCGGTGTGCCATCGGGCGCATCGATCGTCTGCCAGCAGGCGATCGGATCGATCGGCGGATCGGGCACCACCAGCCAAACGACTGGGCTGACCGTGGAGAGCAACCCGAGCGGCGGCTCTGAAGCGACCGGTACGACTGGCACGACCGCGGCGGGAACATGGCCGACAGACTGGACGACCCTACCAACCGCAATGGTTTACGGCCCAACGGTCACGCTAGGCACCGCGCCGACACTGAAGATCCGAAAAGGCACAGCGACTACCCAGGCAAGCATGGGCGCGTTCATGGGTCTGCTAACCGAATACCTACCAGGCGCAACCCCCACGGCAGCCGGTGGATTCTTCCTGGCCGCCTAGACAGGTTCAGATGCGCGATCCACGGCACAGCGACCGAACCTAAGGGCATAAGGTGGCCACGTACTACAAGAAGAAGGATGACGTGAAGCTCAAGCCTGGGCAGGCGCTTGGGTACACGGCGGGGAAGGGGTATTACGCCGCGGGGACGCCGACCCCACCCAAGCCGCCGCCGGCAGCGGTCAAGCCGTCATCCAAGGCCGCACCCACGACCACGCGACCAAAAGCAGCGGACACACCCACCGCCCCTCCAAGTCATGCGAGCCCGCCGTACATTTCCCCGCGCGCGATAGAGGACGACTACCTCACAACCGACGATGCCAGGCGCAGCGACGCGCGAGCGGGCCGATCAGCACCCTCCAGCACCCCCAAGCTAAGCGTGTCAACTGCGCACTACGAGCACCCTGGTGACGTTCCCCTCAAGCCGGGTCAAAGCCTCGCGCTCGAAGCCGAGCGCGGGTACTACGCGGCCGGCAGACCCAACCCCGAGAAGGCCTCGAGCACACCCGCGTCCAGCACCACCAAAGTCACGGCGCTCTCGGCCCGAGCCAGCACCGAATCACCACTCAAAGAACACGTCGAGACCCGGGATGGAAAAACGAGCATCACGCTGTCTCACGCGACCAAGCCCGGCGAGAAGACATCCCAGGAAAAGAAGGTGGCCGCGCACGCCCACGAGCGGACTGCGAAACCACACACAAGCGCGGACCGAGATCACGCAACCGTCCGCAACACCAAAAAAGCGTCATCCCGCGTGCACGACCAGGTAGGGAAGTCCAAGAATCGCTCCCATCATCCCGAGTCGAAAATCAAACATCACCCCGGACGCCCAAAACGCGGCCCACTGGCCACGGCCGCATCGAAGCATGGGACGAAACACGGCACAGTGCGCCTGAGGCCTGGTGGGAAGCTAGCAGTCCAAGGCGTACAGCAACTAGCCACTCCCTCGTATCTAATCAGTTCAGACATTGCCGCAAACGTAAACGGGGTCGTGGACATCGACTTCGGTGCCGATGGGAACCTTGAATTCACGAGTGGTGATACCGTTCTCTATTCCCTGCCAGTTGACGGGCTCCAAGGACTTGAGGCATCGGCTACTCTCAACCCTCACGGCTTCGCGGGCAGCCTAACAGCAAAGTTACCGAGCGTACCGGGAGTTAAGTCTGAGGTCACCGTGGATTCAGACGGTGCCGTGACACTGGCGATAGCGGGTAACGGCGTAGAGAGCACGATCACCTTTAAACCTGAGGGTGAGATTGAGATTGAGACCACCGTGCACAGAGACATCCAGGGGCAGTCAGTCAAACTCGCACTGACCACTACGCTCACTCCCCGCGCGTCGAAAACGTCTGGCCAGCGGTCGACTGCCCAAAGCGAGACGGCTCCCAAACCCGCGAAGAAGACCGTTACCAAGCCGATCCGTGTCACTAGACCATTTCGAGTGCCTGGCACAACCTCCGGCGCGGGCGATGCGGCGGAGGCGGGCAGTGACGCTGAGGCAGGCAGTGAGGCGATCGGGGCGGAGGGGGCTGAGGGTGTTGATGTGTTGCTAGACTTGATTGGGCTGGCGCTTCTATAGTTTCGTCTTAACTTCTGCGAGCGAGGCAACCGGTGGCCGGAGAGCCCGTAAATGATCTGGGACGTCGCGATGTGTGCTGTTGATTGGAGACGGGGAGGTGCTGCCCTCATCGTCTTCGCGACCGTCTTTTTGTTGTTTACCGGTGGTAGGGCGCTGGGGGTTGTCGGTGGTAGGACGGTAAACATCTCGGCGGCGCCGTGGAGCGTGGTGGTCTGGGCACGTAGCCCTTACGCGGGGATGCCAAGGTATGTGGTGTGCACTGGGGCGATCATTGACGCGCGCAGCATCCTGACCGCTGAACACTGCGTCATGCGGGGTGAGTCTGCCCAGCGCGACCCGGCGTCTGATTTCACGATTGAGGCGGGTGTCTCGAACTTCAAACATCCGCTCGCATCTGATCATCCGCAGACGCGTACTGTCAGTGCGGAGCGGCTGATGCCCGGGTACATCGCGACGAGCAAGCGAACGTCGGGCAACACGGCATATGCTGCCGGGCGTGACCTTGCAGTGCTCACCCTGTCACGTCCGCTTGAACTAGGTGGCGCCGATGTCCGAGCGGCGCACCTTCCCAGCGCCCCTACAATGGAGCCCACGGCTGCGACGCGGCTGGTGATGGAGGGGTACGGAGATGAGAAGGCAGGTGTGTACCCGAACGGCGAGTTAAACAAGCTCGTGAGGGCCACGGTTATCAGGGGCTGCAGCACCGGCCGGTCGATATGCGTATCGACGGAGGCTGGCACGTGTTCTGGAGACAGCGGAGCAGGTCTTGTTGAGCCCGGGAAACATCCTGTTGTGATTGGAATTCTGAGCAGCGGCGGGGCGAACTGCACTCCTGGTAAGGACGGATTTGACTCGCTAACTGCTCGAGCAAGCCTCCACTTCATCAGGTCCGCCGCCAGAGGTTGAACCGTTTCACCCAGGTCGATGGCAGCCGCGGTCGGGATCGCGCCGGACTCGGTGATGCGCATCTGCATGCCTTTGGTTCTCCAGCCTCATCGCCAGGAGCGCTGGAAGCTGTCCAAGGACGCCCAGCTGATCGAGAAGGTCCACGACATCTGTGGCCTGTATCTCAACCCGCCCGAACGTGCCGTGGTGCTTGCGGTCGATGAGAAGAGCCAGATCCAAGCGCTGGATCGGACCGCGCCGACCCTGCCGATGCTGCCCGGCACACCTCAACGCGCGACCCATGACTATGAGCGCAACGGCACGACCAGCCTCTACGCCGCGCTGAACATCAAGTCCGGGGAGATCATCAGCGCCCTACACCAGCGCCACCGTGGCGTCGAGTTCCTCAAGTTCCTCAAGACGATCGACAAGAACGTCCCCGACGAGCTAGCTGTTCACCTTGTGCTCGATAACGCCTCCAGTCACAAAACCCCGACCATCCGGCGCTGGCTTGCCCAGCATCCCCGCTTCGTGTTGCACTTCACCCCAACGTCCAGCAGTTGGATCAACCTCGTCGAGCGTTGGTTCGGGGAGCTGACCACCAAGCTGCTCAAACGCGGACAGCACAAAAGCGTCACGGCGCTGAATGCTGACATCCGCCAATGGATCGATACCTGGAACGAGAACCCCCGGCCCTACGTGTGGACCAAGACCGCCGACCAGATCCTCGAATCAAACAAACGCTACTGCCAACGAATCAACCGGAACCGCACTAGGAGCTTATTGGCCGAGACGATCAACCGCCTCGCATGCAACGGCAGTTGATCGTCGGAACAGCCCCACGACGGACGCGGCCTGGACCCGGGCGACCTCCTGCTTGCCGCGCAGTTGCAGCTCTCCCGAGCTGTCGTTGCGACGGCCAAATGTTGTACAGCCGTGTTGTACAACATGAGAATCAGTCTCATTTATGATTACCAATCATCAGGGTTGATGATGATTTGCAGGATGTTTGTGAGTGGAGCCAACCGGGATCGAACCGGTGACCTCCTGCTTGCAAAGAGTGGGCGGCCACTACCCGCTGGGGATCAGGCTCCGAAAAGGCCATAGCGCAGGGCAGGCCCAAGCGATTTCCCGACATTCTGACGGTGCGATCGTGGCGCTCGAGGCTTCCATGATGTCTCCATGAGGCGCGCGCTTGGCGGCCCACGAGAGCCTGGCGCATACAGATGTCGCCATTTGGATCGTACGGGTCGCCTGAGTCGCAACGTGAGAGCACTCCTGAGCGTGCCGTCGGGCCCGGTTGGACCCGCGGCTGTAGGCCGCGTTCCAGAAGATGATTGCGCTGACGACGATCGATAGGCAGAGCGCCTGTTCGTTTTGCTGTTCCGGGCCTCGCTGACGCATGTGGCCTTCGTTGGCGTAGAAGATCGCGCGGCGTAGGACGTGGCACTGTTGCCTTGAGCAGTGGCTGCTCGAGCATCCGCGGGTGTCTCCTCCTTGCCGACCACAGCTGGGTCGGCACCTTACCTGGACACGGCGAGGATCTCGACCGGTAGCTCCTCGCCAAACTGTCGTTGGTAGCGGCTCGGGGTAACTTCACACTCATTAATAGTGCTTTGTTAGGTTCGGGGTAGGGTTCGGGCTGCCGCTGCCGAATTTGTCTTGCGTCCGAGGTCTCGACGCGAGGAGGCATCATGGCTGTGATGGCGGTGGATGCGGATGCGCCGGCGGCGGTGAAGGAGCGTTTGGAGGCGTTCGCGGGTGAGGTGCTGGCCGCGGCGATGAACCGGCCGGTGCAGCGTGTGAACGGCGCGTTGTATCTGCGCGGGCTGTTGGAGCAGGGTGCTCGCAAGTCGCTTGAGCCGATCGTCGAGCGGCTCGGTGGGGACGCTGATTATCAGTCGATGCAGCAGTTCGTGGCTGATAGTCCGTGGGAGCCGGCGCTGGTCGTTAGGGCGGTTGCTGAGCGGGTGGCGCCACAGATCGATGTTGAGGCGTGGTTGTTGGATGACACGGGGTTCCCGAAGGACGGGAAGGACTCCCCGGGTGTCAAGCGCCAGTACTCGGGGACGTTGGGAAGCGGGGTAACTGTCAGATCGGGGTGTCGGTGCATGCGGTCGGGCGCGAAGGGACGGTGCCGTTGGGGTGGGCGCTGTATCTGCCCGAGGACTGGTGTGCTGATGAGCAGCGCCGGCGCAAGGCGAAGATCCCCGAGCGGGTTGCTTTCAAGACCAAGTCAGAGCTCGGGGTCGAGTTGGTCGAGCGCGCCTGTGGCTGGGAAGTGCCCAAGGCACCGGTGCTCGGCGATCACGCCTATGGCGGGAACACCTGGCTGCGTGATCGCCTT
Source organism: uncultured Actinomycetota bacterium (assembly GCA_963790635.1). GTDB lineage: Bacteria > Actinomycetota > Thermoleophilia > Solirubrobacterales > Solirubrobacteraceae > Palsa-465. The sequence goes on from CAWBPJ010000007.1 coordinate 1,277,024, forward strand.
GATGAGGCCGGGTGCGAATACGTGCTGTGTGTCGGGCCGGACACGAAAGTGTTCGAGCAGGGCACCACGTTTGCTGTCCCTCCCCGCAAGAAAAAGGACGGCGCTGGACCCACACGACTGCGCCCGGACCGCAACGCAGAGCCGATCGGTGAGCTGATCGCCCGACTGGAGAGCGACAGCGCCCAGACCGTCACCTTCCGCGACGGTCCAGACGGAGAGCCGGTCACCTCGAGGTTCATCTTCGCGCGTGTTCACGCCGCTCACCAATGGCGCGCAGATCAGGTCAAGTGGCGCGAAGGCGCCGAGGTCCCCCCGCGCGAGGAATGGCTGATCGCCGAATGGCCCGAAACCCAGGACGCGCCGAGCGATTACTGGATCTCGAACCTGCCCGCCGACACCGAACCCGAACGACTCACCCGGCTGGCGAGGATGCGCTGGAAGATCGAGCTCGACTACAAACAGCTCAAAGGCGAACTCGGCCTGGACCACTACGAAGGCCGCTCCTGGCTCGGGTGGTATCACCACACCGCGCTGGTCACCGCCGCCCACGGGTTCCTCACCTCGGAGCGGCTGGACCCTTTTCACCCGCGGCCGGCCTGACACTCCCGAAGGCCGTGCTGCTGATGCAGCCGATCTTCAAGTGCTGGACCGGCCGCTGCCAAACCTGCCGCCAGCCAGTCGATCTCGCCCATCTGCCCCTTCCAATCCCACGACAAGATGAGTAGACCTAACAAAGCACTATTAAGCCTTAGGGACATATGACGGCGCAACATTCTCCAGAAAATGGTCCCCTGAGGCTCATCAGTCAGCGATCTCGATTCGTCCGGGCGGCGTAGTACACCACCTCGTGCTCTCAGTCAAACGCGCTGCAGAACCGACTATCGCACTAGCGAGGCTCTAACTCTTCAACGCCCGAGCAGGAGGTCACAAATGAAGGGGCTTAACGTCGCCGTCAACAAGACTCCGCACCGGATCGGGAGCATGCGCAGAAACATCTGTTGTCCCTCAGAATGAGCAGAGGTTGGGCTGTAGGTGTCGCTTGTCTCGCAGTTGGGATTGCTCCTTTCCTTCTATACTGGGGCGTTGCCGCTTACCACCCTCGCCGCCACAACGCCTACCGTCACTACCACGACGACAGTTACGTCAGCTGAGTTAGGAAGCTGTCCGGATACGGCGATCGGCAGTGCCACGATTAATCAGGGTCCTGGGCCGGGGGCAACGTGGGCCAGCTTCTCTGCAGGTAGGACGTTTGCGCTGAGCTGCACCTATTACAACAACGTTGGCGTAGGTAAGTGGTAGACGGTCGAAGAACCTCTCCGGTCTATGGTCCCAATAAGAACCAGTACGGGTACGTCTGGGTGCGAAAGCTTTATACGCTCGGATCACCTCTGTTATTTCGCCGACTATGAGACGATCCCGATAGGGACAGAGCCTTGGTGCCCACTCATACCTTTCAACGAGGACTGAAGCCCGCCGACACGAACGTTGTGGTACGAGGTTCGGCTTGGCTGCGCGACCAGGCCTGAACGTCGTCAGCGCAAGAAATGAGTCAGCCGAGCCGGGGTGACCGGACCCCGGCTCGGAAGCTCGTATCAGTGACTGGCCTGATTGCTCGGGGTGACTTCCACCAACGAGCGGCCCTACGCGAGCATGGACGAGTTGCGTCCCGATGGCGGTTCACTAGCTGTGGCGACGCCAGTCGGTGAAATACTTCACCAGCTTCTTAGGGTTTGCATAGCCGTCGACGAACATCGCCTAAGCGATTCCCGAGTTCCCCTAGTTCCATGCTTAGAGCCTACCGCCCGAAGCCGCGCTCGCTTTTCTTGCGTGATGGTGGTAGTGGGACCCATGAACCGCCAGTCGTCAGCTTCGTTTCCGGATGACTGCTAGTCAATCCCGGTTTGGCTGCTGCTTCTCTCCGCACGACATCGCAGCTCACGGCTCCCGAGTCCGCTCAGCCGCATCCGGCTCCTCCGACAATCCCCACCCGAGCTCAACTTCAGTATGATGACGGACTAGGTCACGATCAGAATCCTCGAGCACATCTATCGCCGCCAGTGACAGTGCCCGAGTTCCACCCATGCTGCCGTGAAGTGCTAGCGCATCGTCAGAGAACGCGTAATAGGCACCAAGCGTTCGAATACGCGCGAGTTCGTCGTCAGTAATGTGCGCTGCCTGGTCGGCAAGTTCGGTTCGCCATGTTCAGGAGCATCGTAGCTAGCGTGGCTCGATTGATTTGCAGCCTGGCCATAGCTCAACCATATAAGACCGCACAGCCCGACTCACCGTTGAATGGGACATCAGCGGGCCTCGCTTCGAGAAAGCAGAGTGTTGGAATCCCATTTATTCGGTCCATTTGCGCTAGGGCTTCGACTTGTGTCAGTCCGAACGAGTGGATGGGCTGCTGATGGCTGCGGCAAAAGCGGTAGACGGCTGAGCCGATCGTCGCGACGTTGCGGGAGCACGAAAAGCCCCAGGACAGGGGCTCACGATACCCCAAGCATGCGAAACGAATCGGTTTAGCGACCAGCCAGTCTATCGCTGGCGCACTGGGTACGGAATGACCGAACAGGGTCCGGTCACGTCGAGCAAGCATGGTGTGGTCGATCTGCGCGTGAGATCACGCTGACTGCCTTGTGTCCCAGTGCTTCGGATCGTCTGATCCTCGCGGTGAGCTAACTACTGCGACACGTCGGGGTGGCCGTGCTGGGGGCAGCCGATGTGTCGAACTCGCAGACAGGGCCAGCCATAGCGCGACCCCAACCGTGACAGCACTTACACCGACGACGGCCACCCACGGCCCACGTCCGCGCGCAACAGTCCTCGACCCGGAACCTCGACGCGGTCGACCTGTCGGCCTGATCTTCGACGTAGCTTTCACAGCGCCGATCGTATTTGCGGCCCTGGGAAGCCGGTAATGCATGTCCGGCCCGATGCTGTCGCTCGGGAGCATCCGCCGGGTTGTTATTTGTGCGTGCAGCTTTTCGAGGTGTGCGCCGCTCCAGAGGTAGGCCAAATTGGTCGCATGCCAGCGCCCATAGATCGCGCCACGGATGACCTTGATCCCTTGGAACAGCTCGAACGTATCCTGGGTGAGGAGCTGGGGCTGGCAGTTGAAACCGACAATGGGCGGGAAGTAGCACGGTGACGGCGACCGGGTTCAACTCTCGAGCTACGACGAGCTGTCGACTAACCATCGTCATCGTGACGGTCCAGCAGCGCCGCGAACTCGGCGACCATCCGGGACCGGCGCATCGTTCGACGCCGAGCGTCGGAAACTTCGCGGACGTAGACCGCGCGCGTGACGTTGGCGTCGCGGTGCCCGAGCAGAAAGGCGACTTCGTCGACGCTCTCTCCGGCGAGCAGGGCGCGGCTAGCGACGGTGTGGCGGAAGCAGTGCATCGATGGGATCGGCCGTAGGGACCGGCGGCGGCCGGCCGCGGCATCCTTTCATGAAGCACCGGAAACGTGGATCGCCAGTCGGTGTGCGCGCCGCGGTCTGCGCTGCTCGGAGCGCGCGGGCGTGTTGCGCTGGCTGACGCCCGGCCGCTACGGGTCGCGAACACGAAGTCGGCTGGCGCCAGGTGCGTGCAGCGGCTCGGTGCTCGACGAGGATATGCGCCAGCTGAGTCGGGATCGGCACCGTCCGCGCGGACTCGTCGGTCTTCGTCGGCCGGATCTGGCCCTTGCGATCGACCTGGCGGGCGAACTCGATCTCGGCGTCGTCGAGCGGGTCGAGGTCGGAGGTTCGCCCAGGTCAGGCCGAGCAGCTCGAGAGACGAGCGCCGGTGAGCGCCGCGACGGTGAAGAGGGTCTGGTATGGCTCAGTGGCGGCGGCGATGGTCTCCTCGAGCTCGGTCCCTTCGAACAGCCGGCGGCGCTGGGCCTGGGATGGCTTCGGTCGTTCTGACGGGAGCATCAGCGAGACCGGGTTCGTACCAACCCAGCCGAGGCGGCGGGCGGCATAGCGGTAGACGCGGTTCGTGACACCGACGACGATCGCGATGCTCGCCTCGGCGAGACCGTCGGCTCGGAGGTTCGCGGACGAGGTTCGCGAGGTCGTCTGGAGTGATCGCGTCGAGCCGACGAGTACCGAACCGAGCCGCGGAGGTGGTTGTCGACGGCGTTGCGGTAGCAGGCCGGGTTGTCTGGCGAAGGTCAACGACCGGCCCGCCCAGCCACTGGTCGGCGGCATCCCGAGAGCGGAGTCGAGCGTTGTCGGCGACACGCTCACCCCGGCCGCGCTGAGCGACCAGCTGGTCGCGGAGAGCCCGGGCAGCCGTGATCCCGCCGTCGACGGTCCGCCATCGCTGCTTGCCCGACGCGTCCTTGAAGCCGACCTCGAAGACGCCAGTGGCCGGCGGTAGATGTTGCGCTCCACCCGACGCGGCGGGAGCCTCTCTGGTCGGCGCTCATAGACGGCCCTCACGCAGCGAGCCGCGAGCTCATGGCCGACCGCCGCCGCGGCGCCAGTCGTCGAGATCACGCGGCGGAAGTACAGCTTGCAGCCGGGGCCGTCCTGCTGCGGATGGGATGGCCCGCTCGCCGCGAGCTTGCGCAGCGTGTCGCGATGGACGCCGAGGTACTCGGCTGCGTGGCGAGAGTCGAGCCACTCATCGAGGCTGTCGTGACCCACGGAAGCCTGCGTCGGCGATCCGCTGAGCGACTCGTTCTGCCAGTTCGGCGATGAACTCGTCGAGCAGATGCGAAACGTGAGCTGGGGTGTCCGGCGATTGGAATGGCGCTGGGGTAGTGGCGTACGCTGGCATTGTCGTGACCTCCTGTTAGGTCTCGGCCGGACCCCGGGGCGCTCCAACACCGCCGGGGTCGCTAATTGATTATGACTGTATCCTAACTAAGCGGTCGGACGGAACCGGCTACAGATGTAATCTGTTTCGCATGGGCAGGAAGGTAGATCTCGATGACCTTCTCGACGCGCGCGGCGTCGCCGATGCGCTCGGCCTGCGCCACCCGAACACGGTGAGCGTCTATCAGCACCGGCATCCCACATGCCACGCCCAGCGCTCGACCTCGGGGAGCGGCGCGTGAAGCTCTGGTTGCGCTCCGAGATCACCGCCTGGGCCGCCAAGCTCGAGGCAGAGGGACGAAACAAGCCCGGTCGCAGGCCAGCGCAATAGCCGGCGCTGGCGGTTCCCAAGCCCAGACACAAGCAAAGCAAGAGTGGTTGAAATCCGGGTCATATCGACCTTCGGGCGGGTAACGGCCCGAAAGGGGCGTCGCCCACCCGAAGGTACCGCCCCTGCCTGCCTCGCTCACCGCCAGCTTGTGCGGCGCGGCCAAACAGGTCCCAAGTAGGGCAGCGACCGACGGACTGACGGACTTGAGCCGCGTCCTGCTTCTCGTCCGGATCGCCTTTGCCACTCCTGAGAGCGCGCACGACGCGACGATGACTAGACGGGCCTTGGCGCCGGTGGTCGCGGTTACGCCCCGGCTGGCTACGGCCATCCGCGACCGTATCCAGTCGGGGCGTCTTTGCAACTCCGGGTACGACCACCCCACAAATCGAACACTTCTGGAAACGGCTCTCGGGTCGAGAGGCTTCCAAAAGGCTTCCATGAGTGCTGTCAACGCATCGGCGGGAGCGACGCTGAATGCGGATCGCCTATAAGCACGGGCGATAAGGCAGTGGAGCCGACCGGTTTCGAACCGATGACCTCCTGCTTGCAAAGCAGGCGCTCTCCCAGCTGAGCTATGGCCCCGAGGGACTCAAGTTTAGCCCGCGGCTCTGCGCTCAATCCGGACGAGGTCAAGTGGCGGCGGCAGGCCGAGTTCGGCCAGCGCCGAGCGGGCACGCGCGAGGACTGCGCGCGCAGCGCCACGTCGGCCCTGCTGGAGCAGGGCGCTGGCGGCCCGCAGGTATCGGTGCTCGTCGTACGGGGCCAGGTCTATCGCGAGCTCGACGAATCGGCGCACCTCGTCGAGGTCGCCGCGCTCGGTGGCGATGTCGCTGCAGAGGTCGAGCAACTCGAGGGCCGTGCGGCGCGCTCGATCGCGCGGTCGTTCCAGCCAGGGCTCGTAGACGTCAGCGGGCAGCAGGTCACCGTGATAGCGGGAGATCGCCGAGGCGGCCATCGCAAGGGCCAGGTTCGGCTCGGCGGCACCGAACGCGATCGCACGGCGAGCCTCCTGCTCGAACTCGCGCAGGTCGACGCGAAGATCTGCGGCGAGTGAGAGGTTGTCGCCGTCACGGATGATCACGTCGCCGGTCTCCGATCGTAGGCGGCTGAGCGTCGTGCGCAGGCGGTTGCGGCCGGCGTCGGGATCGGCCTCAGGCCACAGGGCGTCGATCACAGCGTCGGCGGGGAGCTGCCCGCCGGTGGCGACCAGCAGCTTGAGCAGCTGAGGTCCGCGTCCTGCCGGCAGCGAGACCGGGCGGCCGGCGCGCGTCAGCTGGAAGCGACCCAGAACGCTGAGCGTTGCCGGCAGCGACACGCGCTCGAGCGCCAGGGCCGCCGGCTGGCCGGTCTCAACCGCCAGCCCCAGCAAAGCCTCGGTTACCTCGCGCTCCTTCGTCATTGGGAGCTGATCGAGGCCGATGCGCGCAGCCTCCTCGAACGCGCGGGCAGCCAAGGCGCCGGCAGCGCGCTCGCCGCGCCGGAGCGCGACGTGAGCCTGGAACAAGGTGACGCGCCAGCGCTCACGCGGATCTACACGGTGGGTGAAGACCTGATCAAGACAGCGCTTCGCCTGGTCGGGATCGCCATGTCGCGCCAGCAGCGCAGCCTTGGCCATAGCGATCATCGGCTCGCCGTCCCGGGGGTCGCGCAGACCTCGCTCGAGGTACTCGCGAGCCAGTGTGATTTCGCCGACGCGGTCAAGCGCTTCGGCTGCGTCCCCCATAAAGTCGCCTGACATCGGCTCGAACCATTCGCCCACATGCTGCTCGACCAGTCGCAGGTGCTCGACGACGGAGTCGGCATCGCCGAGGTGGGAGGCGATCGCCGCTCGATTCCAGTAGGCGAACGCGCACAGCTCGTCGTCGCCCAGGCGCTTGCCGACCCCCAGCACCTGTTCCGCAGCATCCTGCGCCTCCTCGTAGCGGCTCAGCTCGACCAACACCTCGACGCGGAAGCTCTGTAGAAACGCCCAGCGTCGCGGTCGCTCGACCACGGTGCTGAGTCCCTGATCCAGTGTCGCCAGCGCCGCTCGGGCGTTGCCGAGTGCAAACTGAATCCACATCGCCTGATAGGGAACGGTGCCTGCAGCGACCGTGTGCAGACCGATCCGGCGATAGATCGCGGCGGCATTGCCGAACAGCTCGTTCGCCCGCCGCATCGCGGCCACATCGCGCATGCCGGCGTCGTCGGTCCTCCAGCAGATCGCCCGCGCGAGCGCTGACACCGCTCGCGCCTCGGTGATCGGATCGGGCTCGTGGTTTCCGTCGAGGAATCTCGTCGCCCGTTGCTCTACAAGTGAGTACTCGCTCGAGCGCATCAGGTCGGTGATCCGTTCGACCTCGAGGGCCGCCTGCAGCTGAGGGTTCCCGACCGCGATCCGCTCTAGCCGCTCGAGCACCGTGGTGCGCATGTCAAAGAACGCGTACCCGTCGTAGAGCCGAGCGAGGTGCAGGAGCACGGCCGGATTGCGCTCGAGCGTGGTGCCGTCCAGCCCCTCGACGAACGCCTCGTAGCGAAGCACGTCGATCGCGTCGAGCGCCGCCGGCGATGCAGAGCCGAGCAAGCCTGCCGCCGCCTCCGGCTCGCCGATCCCCATCAGCAGCTCGACCGCGCCGGCAAGATCGCCACGGCGGAGGTACGAGTCCGCCGCGACCTGCAGCGCGGTCACGTCGGCGGGCGCCAGCGTGACGAGGAAGTCGCGCACCGGTCCGGGCAGATCCCAGCGACCGTCTCCGACCGGGGCCAACGGTACTCCGGCCGCGAGTGAGCGTTCGGCGAAGTCCTCGCCCGCCATCTCGTCGATGATCTGGGGCTCGGTCGGCACCAGTCGCGCGACCTGCGCGAGCAGCCGCACCTCGTGCTCGTCAAGCGCGGAGATCGCCTCGTCGAGGATCGTCGCGACGGCGGCTGGTCCCTGCTGCGCCCCGGCGGCCAGCGCGATGGACGCAAGCTCTTCGCCGGTGCGCCGAGCCCGCGCCGCGCTGAGTACGGTTGCGGCGGTCCAGCCGCCGGTGGCGGCGTGGAGGGCCGTGGCTGAGGCCTCGTCGATATTCAGCCCGAAGCCCTGAGCGCAAAGATCTCGGACCTCATTTGGCCGGAGCGCGAGGTCGGACGCCTGGAGCTGGCAGAACTCGCCGCGGCGCAACCGCTCGGCGCCGAGCGGCAGCCGGCGAGCCAGCACGATCAGCCGCTGTTCTCCCCGGAGCCGGTGAGCGAGCGAGGCGATCAGCTCCGCCGCGTCCCGGTCAGCGTGATGAGCATCGTCAACGATGAAGGCGCAACGCTCGGACTCGAGCGCCACGAGCGCCGTCTCGAGCATTTCATGGAGGTCCTCACCCGCGTCCGACATTTCGGTCGCAGTCGCGCGAAAGCCCGCGTGGGCGATACCCGAGCGCAGGCGGGCTGCCAGCAGCCCCGCGCTGCCGGCGCTGTGGTGGAGCGGAACCTCGATCTCAACGGCGTTCCAGCCCTCGACGATCTCAGCCGCAAGTGTGGTCTTGCCGTAGCCGCCGCCGGCCTCGACCACGACCACGCGTTCCTGCAGGACCGCGCTTACGAGGCGAGGTCTCGGGATGTGATGGGCGGGCAGCGTCCGCATCGGTCTCGGCTACGGCGCACCGACCAGGCACCAACGCTCACAGGCGCGGCCACCCCGGTCGGTGGCGGCAGTGTAACGCTCGTGTATTGCCCGCGCCATAGCTTGCTCACCATGAACGCGGGGCCGATCGGCGGCAGCCGCAGAGTACAGAGGAGGGCTGGGACAAATGCATGGACAAGCCAGGACGCGAGCGCATAGGGGCGCTCGAGGGCTGTTGGCAGTCGCAGTGGCTGCCGGCGGGCTCGGGCTCTACAGCTCCGCCGCCGCAGCGGCAACCCACGGGACTGTTCACGTGTGGCTCACACCCGGTCAGGGGGCGGTCGACAAAATCCTTCTGACCGGCGCGATTGGCGACCACGGAACGGCAACCTCGATGGAGAAGGACGGCACTGTCAACAAGAACGGACGCTACGTCAGAATCAGGCTGACCAAGGGCACTTTTGAGGTCAATGCGGTCGAGTTGAACCAGAGGCTGGACAAGCTCCAGCCGACGATCGACACGACGACCTGCACCGCTTGGGGCAGCGGATCCGGGAACGTCACGCTGTTCAACGGCACCGGCGCGTACGCGGGTATCAGCGGTGCGATCAAGATGACGAGTAGCTTCGCGGCGACCTTTGCGTTCGACAAGACGGGCCCGAAGGCAGGCCACTGCAACGTGAGCAACAACGCCCAGCCGACCTCGCAGTTCACCAGTCTCACAGGCGTCGGTCGGGTCTCGACCGCGGCCGCCAGCTAGCGGTTGGCCGACTGTCGCCGGCGCGATGGCCTCATGGATGGGGCCATCGAACGCCGGCGGACGGCTCAACCGTCGAAGTCGAAGTCCTTAGGCGGGCGCTGCTCGAACCAGAGCCGGTCGTGCTCGGGCGTGTCCTGCAGGAACTCGGGCGTCTCCTCGAGCACGTCCTCGTCCTCACCGGTCTCCGCGCCGGGCTCGACATCGTGCTCCTCGTCAAAGTTGCTTGCGACGTCGAACTCACGGGTCGCCTGGGACTCGTGATGGTGCTCTGACGGCTCCTGATGTTCGGGCACCGACTCCTGATGCTCTGATGGCTCGCCGCCATCCTCGGCCGGCCCGGCATCCTCGGCCGGCCCGGCATCCTCGGCCCGCCCGGCATCCTCGGCCGGCCCGGCATCCTCGGCCGGCTCGCCGTCTCCTCCGTCGGCCGGGGGCTCGGGCGTGAACCGCGGCCGGCTGGGTGGGCGATCGAACGTCAGGTGCGGTGGTTCTTCGGTCCGATGCAGTTCGGTCGCGGGTTCGTCGGCGAAATCGTCGTGGTGCTCGAGGTCGTCATGTTCGATACCGGCTTCTTCGTACCCGTGAACGTCGTGGTGATGCAGCAGCTCCTCGTGCTCATTGAAGTCGTGGTCTGCGGCCAGGGGATCGTGCTCGACGAAATAATCGTGCTCGGTCGCCTCAGGCTCCTCGGCTGGCCGCTCAGCAGCGCGATTACGTCGCAGGAAACGGCGCTTGGTCTGGGGCGGCTCCGGTACCGGCTCGGGTGCCTCATGGTCTTCCACCGGCAGCTCATGCTCGTAGGCGTCGTCTTCATATTCGTCAAGCCGATCGTCTTCCGGCTCCCGCGGCAGCGTGCCTATCGCGGGCTCGCGCCGGACCGGTCCCAGCGCCTCGCGTTCTAACCGCTCGATCTCAGCCGGATCAGCGCCACGGGCGCGTTTGAGATCCAGATGCTCGCGGATCGCGTCGTCCAGCAGGCCCATGTCCTAAGCCTATCGACTTGACAGCCGCACGGGCCTCGGCGCGACGGCTAAACTCCACGCAACTGGGCGGCATTCTCGCCGCCGCGCGGGGCTATAGCTCAGATGGGAGAGCGCCTGGATCGCACCCAGGAGGTCGCCGGTTCGATTCCGGCTAGCTCCACTACCCGTCGTTCAACTGGACGCGGGCTCGAGCGCGAAGATCGGGATCAGGCGCTCAGTCTTCCGCTGGTAATCGCCGTAGTTCGAAAACGTCGACACGGCGCGATCCCACCAGATCGTGCGCTCATCGCCGGGCGCCAGCTCGCGCGCAACGAAGTCGCCACGCTGAGGCCCGTCCCAGACCTCGACCTGAGGGTTGGCGCGCAGGTTCGCCACCCAGGCCGGATTCGTCGGCGCGCCGCCCTTGGAACCCACGGCGAGATACACACCGCCATGTTCGATCCGCATCAGTGGCGTGCGGCGCAGCTTGCCGCTGCGCGCGCCGCGGTTGACCACCACCACCACCGCCAGACCGGTGTCGAGCAGCGTCGTCCCCTGGGTGCCGCCGGAGCGCTCCCAGGTCTCGATCTGCTCGCGAACCCAGCTCGAGGGGTCCGGCTCGGCGTACTCGCCTTCAAGCGGCATGACACGGATCGTACCCATCGAAAGTTTTAGGTGACTAGATTGCGGCCAGCGGGGATCTAAGCGACCCGCAGTCAGCCTCAAACCCGCTCGTCAAGGACTCTTGTGATGACCTCAGCTCCGACTCGTGAAGATAGGTTTTCGTTCGGCTTGTGGACCGTTGGTTACAACGGCACGGACCCGTTCGGCGGTCCGACCCGACCGCCGCTCGATGTTGTTCATGTGGTGGAGAGGCTGGCTGAGATCGGTGCTTACGGCCTGACGTTTCATGATGATGATCTGTTCGCGTTCGGTTCGAGCGACTCAGAACGCCAGACGCAGATCGACCGTCTGAAGGGCGCACTCGCCGACACGGGGTTGATCGTGCCGATGGTCACGACGAACCTGTTCTCGGCGCCGGTGTTCAAGGATGGTGGGTTCACGTCCAACGATCGTGCGGTGCGTCGTTTCGCGTTGCGCAAGGTGCTGCGTCAGATCGATTTGGCGGCCGAGCTTGGTGCGCAGACGTTCGTGATGTGGGGTGGGCGTGAGGGCGCCGAGTATGACCATGGCAAGGACATCCGGGCGGCGCTTGGGCGTTACCGCGAGGCTGTCAATCTGCTTGCGCAGTACGTCAGCGACCGGGGTTACGGGTTGCGTTTCGCGATCGAACCGAAACCGAATGAGCCGCGCGGGGACATTCTGCTGCCGACGGTCGGACATGCGTTGGCGTTCATTGAGACGCTGGAGCGCCCGGAGTTGTTCGGTGTGAACCCTGAGTTCGGGCATGAGCTGATGACCGGGCTGAACTTCGTCGCTGGGATTCAGCAGGCGCTGGAGGCCGGCAAGTTGTTCCATATCGATCTCAACGGCCAGCGCGGGATCAAGTACGACCAGGATCTGGTGTTCGGGCACGCCGACCTTTACCAGGCGTTTGCGCTGGTCGATCTGCTCGAGTTCGGAGGCGCAGACGGTGGACGGTCCTATGACGGTCCGCGGCATTTTGATTACAAGCCGTCACGGACCGAGGATGAGAGTGGTGTGTGGCAGTCGGCGGCGGCGAACATCACCAACTACCTGCTCCTGAAGGAGCGTGCTGCCGCGTTTCGTGCCGATCCGGAGGTGCAGGAGGCGATGGCGCTGGCGAAGGTCGATGAGCTTCGTTCCCCGACGTTGGATCCGGGTGAGGGCTATGAGCAGCTGGTCGCCGACCGCTCGGCGTGGGAGGACTTCGACGCAGGCTCATATTTCGGCGCGAACGGTTTTGGTTTTGTCAGGCTGCAGCAGCTGGCGACAATTCATCTTTTAGGCGCGCGCTGACGCGCGCGTGTTTTAGGACCGGGAGCCTGGATGACGCTTGTCTGCGGGGTCGACTCCTCAACTCAGAGCTGCAAGGTCGTGATCCGCGACCTCTCAAGCGGGAGGCTCGTTAGGTCCGGTCGCGCACCGCACCCAGACGGGACCGAGGTTGACCCCCAGGCCTGGTGGGATGCCCTGCGCCATGCACTCGCAGCCGCCGGAGGCCTGGACGACGTCCAGGCGATCTCGATCGGTGCTCAGCAGCACGGCATGGTCGCCCTGGATCGCGATGGTCGTGTGGTCCGCCCGGCGCTCCTGTGGAACGACACCCGCAGCGCCCAAGCGGCCATTGCACTGACCGATGAGGTCGGGGCTGAGGCGTTTGCCACACGCACCGGCTCGGTCCCGGTCGCGTCATTCACGCTCACAAAACTGCGGTGGCTGCGCGACAACGAGCCTGATAACGCTGCACGCGTCGCCGCTGTCGCGCTGCCACACGACTGGTTGACCTGGCGGCTGCTCGGATACGGCCCCGCTGGCGACTCGCCGCTCGGTCCCGACCTCGACACTCTGGTGACCGATCGCTCCGATGCATCAGGCACCTGTTATTTCGACCCTGCCACCAACGAATATGACGTCGACCTGCTTGAGCGAGGCCTGGGCCGCGCCGACGTGAAACTGCCACGCGTGCTTGGGCCGCATGAGCCCGGCGGACGCACCGAACACAACGCCACCACCATCGCCCCGGGGCTCGCCTCGCCCGGGATTCTCGTCGGCCCGGGTTGTGGCGATAACGCCGCCGCCGCGCTAGGACTCGGCGCCGGGCCTGGCGACGTCGTGATCTCGATCGGCACCAGCGGCACCGTGTTCGCGGTCACCCAAACCCCCACCAGCGACCCGACCGGCACAATCGCCGGCTTCGCTGACGCCTCCGGGAACTTCCTGCCGCTGATCGCGACGCTCAACGCGGCCCGCGTACTGAGCTCCACCGCAGGACTGTTGGGAGTCGATCTGGACAGGCTGGATGATCTCGCGCTCGCGGCCCAACCCGGCGCCGGCGGTGTCGTACTTGTCCCCTACTTCCAAGGCGAACGCACACCCAACCTGCCGCACGCGACCGCCTCACTACACGGCCTCACGATCGCCTCAAGCACGCGCGAGAACATCGCCCGCGCCGCGCACGAGGGCATGCTCTCCGGGCTCGGCGCCGGACTCGATGCGCTACACGCTCACGGCATCACAGAACAACGGCTGCTGCTGATCGGCGGCGCGGCTCGCAGCCATGCGGTCCGGGCGATCGCAGCCCAGCTGTTCGAAGCGCCCGTGCAGGTACCCGCCGCCGGCGAATACGTCGCGGACGGAGCCGCCGCGCAGGCCGCCTGGGTTCTGAACGGCGAACGCCCCCAATGGCCGATCGAACTCACGGCCCAGCCCGAGCCAGACCACCACCCGGAGATCCGCGAGCGCTACGCGCATTACGCATCCGCTGTCGCGGCGTCGTCGCGCGCCTGAGCGCCCCCTCCCCGGGGTCGGGGTCACAAATACACCCACGAGGCGACTTTTGACCTCGGTACCGGTCGGGTCGCCGCATATCCTGGGTCTGAGTGACCGACGACCGCCACGACATCGATACCCGGGCCGACTGCGAGCGGCTCGTCCGGGCTTTCTACGGCCGTGCCCTGACCGACCCGATCATCGGCTACCTGTTCACAGACGTCGCCCGGCTCGACCTCGAGGCTCACGTTCCGCGGATAACCAGCTTCTGGGAGACGATCCTGCTCGGCGCGGGCAGTTACGGAGGCGGTGCCTTCCGCCCACACGTCGAATTGCACATCAAGGCTCCGCTGCAGCACGGTCATTTCGAGCGCTGGCTCCACCTCTGGCGCGAGACCGTGGACGAACTGTTTGCAGGCGAGCACGCCGAGCTCGCCAAGGCTCACGCCACGCGCGTGGCGGCGGCATTCGAGTCGCGGCTGCGAAGCTTTGATGCTCAGGCTCTCGAGTTCGCACCCGGCATTCCAGATCAGCACCCTCCGATCCAATCGCTCCCCGTGATCCAGCACCACCGCTCCACGTGACCGACGCGCCCGCCTCAACCGACGCGCCGGCCTCAACCGACGCGCCGGCCTCAACCGACGCGCTCGCCTCAACCGATGCGCCCGCCTCAACCGACGCCACCGCTGGTCAGCGCGACCTGTTCAGAGCTCAAAGCGACAAGCTCCCGGCCAGCCTGCCGATCCGGCTGTTGCGCTGGTGGATCCCGGGCGCGCTCTGCCTGATCGGACTCGTGCTGCTGGTCGCCGATGACTTCGACACCTTCGGAGTGTCGGCGTTCGCGGCGTTCGCCGGTGCCGGCAGCTCCACCTGGCTGATCAACTTCCTCTGGCGGCTGGGTGTCAGCGGCGACGATGAGCGCGACAACGAGGCCAGGGATCGCGAGTATCTGGCCAAGCACGGTCACTGGCCCGATCAGGATCAATGAGCCCGCCGGCGTGGCCGCGCCGACGGCTAGGCTCCCGCGACGATGACCGACGCAACCCCTGAGCTTCGCGAGCGCCTGCTGCAGGCGTGGCGCGGCGAGATCCAGGCGGGGGCGATGTATGAGCTGATCGCCAACCGCATGCCGGAACGCGAGGCCGAGATCATGCGTCGTATGGCACAGGCCGAGGCCGGCCATCGCGGACGGCTCGAGGGACGCATGCGCGAAATCGGGATCGAGGTTCCGTCGCCTGAGACCGTCAAGCTCTCGCGCTGGGCTCGGCTGCAGGCGAAGATCGCACCCGTCGACCGGCTGCTGGCGGCGCGCGAGGCTGCTGAGGACGAGGAGGTCGACGAGGTCTACAAACGCTCGACCGGCGACACCACAACCGACGAGCTGTTGCGCGATATCCGCAAGGACGAGCGCTCGCACTCGATGGCCGTCAGCGACATGCGCTCGGGTGGTGATGGCGAACCGAGCCCCACGGCGCCTGCACTCACCCCTGGCCAGCAGAGTGCCAAGGCGCGACTTGACCGCATCATCGGCCGGGAGAAGTGGCATCAGAGCAGCGGCGGCTGGATCAGTGGTGCGATCTACGGTGCAAACGACGGCCTCGCATCAGTGTTCGGGATCGTCGCCGGCGTCTCCGGTGCGACCCACGGCTCGAGTTTCGTGCTGACCGCCGGCGCCGCAGGCGCAATCGCCTCGGCCTTGTCGATGGCGACCGGCGCCTACCTCGCAGAGCGCTCTGGGACGGAGCTCGCTGAGGCCAACCTCGATCGTGAGCGCCGGGAGATCGCGGAGCACCCGGAGGAGGAGCGGGAGGAGCTGTCGCTGTTCTACCAGCTCAAGGGTGTCGATGAGGCGACCGCCAACGCGATGGCCGAGCAGATCTCGCGCCAGCCCGATGCCTTCCTGCGGGCACTGGCGGCAGAAGAATTCGGCGGCGTCGCCACAGACGGCGGCGATGCGGTGCAGGCCGCGCTCGCGGCGGGCATCTCCACAGGTCTGGGGGCGATGATCCCCGTGATCCCGTTCATCTTCACCGACGGCACCACCGCGATCCTGATCTCCGCCGTGGTCTCGCTCATCGCCCACTTCCTGGTCGGCGCCGCCAAGTCGCTCGTGACCCTGCGCTCCTGGTGGGCGGCGGGCCTGGAGATGACGATGGCCGGCGTGATCGTCGGTGGCGCGACGTTCCTGGTCGGCCTGGCGCTGCCAACCTGAGTTCAGCGCTCACTCGCCAGCTGCCAGCAGCTCGGCTACGGCCCCCGCGAGCTGCTCGTACTTGGCCTCGAGCGCGTCGAGCCGCCCGGCCAGGTCCTCGCGATCGTCCGGGCCGCTGTCCGCGACGGCGGCGCGTGGCTCTGGCACCCCCGTCGGCTCCGCGGCCGGCATCCCGGTCGGCTCCGCTGCCGGCGAAGCTCCCGGCGAGGCTCCCCGCGCAGCCGCATCATCACCCAGCGTCTGCGCGTAGCGCTCCTCCTTCTGTCCCGGCCGGCGCTCGAGCCGTACTGCATAGGCGTGCTGGATCAGATCATCCAGCACCCGCTCGACGTCCGCCAGCGACTGCAGGTCGACCATGCGCTCGGTTCTCAGCTTGAGCTCGCCGGGTGTCTGTGGTCCGCGTAGCAGCAGCACGCACAGCACCGCCAGCTGCTCGCTACCGACGCCGAGCGCGTCCTCAGCCAGATGCCGGTATTTGGTGGCGCGGCTGGTGTGGCCGCTGGCCAGCCGGGCGAGACCGTACTTGGCGAGTCGCTGTGCCGCGTCGCGCACCGTGGTCTCGTCATAGTTCACGACCGGGTCGCGATTGGTCGACTGGTTGCAGGCCAGCCGCAGTGCATTGAGTGTCAGTGGGTACTGGTCCGGGGTGGTGAAGCGCTTCTCGATCAGACAACCCAGCACGCGCTGCTCGGGCTCCGTGAGCGTGTCGATGTGCATCGCCGCGAGCGTAGTTGATCTAGGCGGGCAGAGAGCGTGTCTCAGACGTCTCTCTGCGCGTCAGGCCTCGCATGCGCTCGCGGAGGTCTGTACACCCCCGCGAGCTCTGCATGCAGCACATATGCACATATCTTTATATATGCATACGTAACTGGTATCTTGCGGCCATGGCCGAGACGCTCCCTGACATGCTTCCCGGCGCACTCGCCTACGCGCTCGGTTACGACATTCCGTTCGACGAGCTCGTCGGGACGCTGCGCGCCGTCGCCGAGCCCACACGGCTGCGTCTCGTCGCCCTACTCGCTCGACAGGAGCTGAGCGTCACCGAGATCAGTCGCGTGATCGGCCAGAGCCAGCCACGTACGAGTCGTCATCTGCGGCTGCTTGTCGACGCCGGCATCCTCGAGCGCGCCCAGGAGAGCACGTTCGTCTACTACCGCCTTGCCGAGGACAATCCCGCCGCCGATCTGGCCCGGTCGATCGCGGAGGTTGTGCCCGACAGTGACCCGACAACGGCCGCCGACCTTGACGGTCTCTCGCGCGTGCAGCAGGCTCGGATCGACGCGGCGATCGCCTACCGCAGCGCTCATGCGGACGAGCTCGAGGCTCTCAGCGGCCTATATGTCGGCGAGGTGGTCGTCGAGCGGGCGCTGCTTGAGATGCTCGCCGACGAGGGTCCGATCGGGCGTCTGCTCGACATCGGCACCGGAACCGGGCGGATCCTCGAGTTGCTCGGCCCGCACGCGCAGCAGAGTGTCGGCCTGGATCTCGATCACGACATGCTGGTGCTCGCCCGCGCCGCCCTGGGTGAGGCGCAGCTCTCGCAGGCGGTGGTACGACACGGCGACCTTCACCAGTCCCCGTTCGGGGCAGGCAGCTTCGACGTCGCGGTGATGCATCACGTACTGCACCTGCTCGACGCACCGGGCGCCGCCGTGCGGGAGGCGGCGCGGCTGCTGCGTCCGGGCGGCTGTCTGGTGGTGGTCGACTTCGCAACTCATGAGCTCGAGCAACTGCGGAGCCTGCACGGGCATCGCTGCCTCGGCATCGCTGAAACGGACATGCTGGGCTGGGCGGTGGAGGCGGGACTCGAACTGGAGCGCGAGCTGACGCTTCCACCTGACGACGACGATCAGCAGCTGACCGCGTGTCTCTGGATGTTGCGCGCCTTTGACGCGTGAAGCCCTGACGGCGGGCAAGGCGGCGAGCTGATGCCGGCGGTCTCTTTCGAGTTTTTCCCGCCGCGTACTCCAGAGGGGGAGCAGAAGCTCTGGCAGACGCTCGACAGACTCGTGCCACTCGAGCCGAGCTTCGTCTCAGTGACGTGTGGCGCCGGCGGCAGCGCCGGCGATTCGACGCTCGATGCAGTGCGCGCAATTGCAGCCCGCACCGGTGTACCGGTCGCCGGCCATCTCACCTGTGTCGGCCGTTCGCAGGCGCAGATCGACGCCGAGATCACGCGCTACTGGCATTCAGGTGTCCGGCACATCGTCGCTCTGCGCGGCGACGCGCCAGACGGCACCGAACGCTTCGAGCCGCACCCGGAGGGCTACGCGAGCGCCGTCGAGCTGGTTGCGGCGATCCGCAGCATGTTTCCGGTCGAGGTCAGTGTCGCCTGCTATCCCGAGCCCCACCCGGACTCGCTGTCGATCCTCAACGACCTGGCCGTACTTGCACGCAAGGCGGACGCCGGTGCGACCCGCGCGATCACGCAGTTCTGCTTCGACAGCGACGCGATCGTCAGGTTGCGGGACCGCGTCGTCCGCGCCGGTATCGAGCTCGCCGTGGTGCCCGGGATTCTGCTCGCGACGAACTTTGCCGGTGTGGCCCGGATGGCCGAGCGGTGCGGAGCAGGCATTCCTGGCTGGCTTGTCGAGCGGTTTGCCGGGCTCGAGGACGATCTGCCGACGCGCAGGCTGGTGGCGGCGATCATCGCTGCCGAGCAGGCCGACCGCCTGCGCCGCGAGGGCTTCGAGGAGTTCCACTTCTACACCCTCAACCAGGGTGACCTGGCTCCCGCCGTCTGCCGGCTGCTTGGCGCACCCCCTGTGCACGAACGGGCCAGCGCAGCATGACCGCCGCCGGGGAAGACCCGCGGGAGCGCAGAATCGAGGCGCTGAAGCTCGCGGCGGCCGACAGGATCCTGGTGCTCGACGGCGCCTGGGGTGCCCAGATCCAGGAGCTGCGACTCGACGAGCGGCAATTCCGTGGCGAGCGCTTTGCCGACCATCTGCGGCCACTGCGCGGCAACAACGACATCCTCTCGCTGACACGCCCGCAGGTGATCACGGACCTGACGACGGCCTATCTCGAGGCCGGCGCGGACCTGATCTCGACCAACACCTTCACATCCAATTCGATCGCTCAGGCCGACTACGGCACGGAGGAGTGCGCCCGCGATCTGAACCTGGCAGCGGCCCGACTCGCGCGGGCTGCAGCAGACACATTCACCGCGCGGCACCCCACGAAGCCGCGCTGGGTGGCGGGCTCGATCGGGCCGACCAATCGCACCGCCTCGATGTCCGCCGACGTCAACGATCCGGGCGCGCGGGCTGTCGACTTCGACCAGCTCTACGACGCCTATCGAGAGCAGGCGGTGGCGCTGTATGACGGCGGAGTCGACCTGTTCCTGGTCGAGACGGTGTTCGACACACTCAACGCCAAAGCCGCGCTGAAGGCGATTCTCGACCTTCAGGATGAGGGGCTGACGGAGCTGCCGATCTGGATCTCCGGGACGGTCACCGACCGCTCAGGCAGGATCCTCTCGGGCCAGACGATCGATGCCTTCTGGATCTCCGTGCGCCACGCAGAACCCTTCGCAGTCGGACTGAACTGCGCCTTCGGCGCCGAGCAGCTGCGTCCGTTCCTGGCGCAGCTCGCCGCGGTCGCCGACACCCTGATCTCCGCCTACCCCAACGCGGGCCTCCCCAACGAGCTCGGCGAGTACGACGAGGGGCCGGACGTGATCAGCGCGCACCTGCGCGAGTGGGCAAGCTCGGGCCTGGTCAACATCGTCGGGGGCTGCTGCGGCACGACACCCGAGCACATCCGCGCGATCGCCCAGGCCGTCGCCGGAATCCCGCCACGTCAGATCCCAGAGCTCGCACCGACGTTGCGGCTCTCAGGCCTGGAACCGTTCGCAGCCGGATGACCACTCCCGACACAGCCACCGCGATGCCGCAGACGCGCGCCACCTTCATCAACATCGGCGAGCGCACGAACGTCGCCGGCTCGGCCCGCTTCAAGCGACTGATCGCAGCCGGCGACTACGAGACCGCGCTCAGCGTCGCGCGCGAGCAGATTGACAACGGCGCCCAGATCATCGACGTCAACATGGACGACGGCCTGCTCGAGGGAGAGCAGGCGATGACCACGTTCCTGCGTCTGGTCGCCTCCGAACCGGACATCGCGCGCGTCCCGATCATGATCGACTCTTCGAAGTGGAGCGTGATCGAGGCCGGCCTGAAGTGCGTGCAGGGCAAGGCGATCGTCAATTCGATCAGTCTCAAGGAGGGTGAGGAACAGTTCCTGGAGATCGCACGCAAGGTGCGTCGCTACGGCGCCGCGGTGGTCGTGATGGCGTTCGACGAGCAGGGCCAGGCAGGCACGGTCGAGCGCAAGGTGGCGATCTGTGAGCGCGCCCATGATCTGCTCACGCAGCGGGCCGGCTTCGATCCTGAAGACATCATCTTCGACCCGAACATCTTCGCTGTCGCGACCGGTATCGCCGAACACAACGAGTACGCGCTTGCGTTCATCGAGGCGGTCTGGCAGATCAAGGAGCGCCTGCCCGGAACCCGAGTCTCCGGCGGCGTCTCGAACGTCTCGTTTTCGTTCCGTGGCAACGAGCCGATCCGTGAGGCCATTCACGCCGTGTTCCTGTACCACGCGATCGCGGCTGGGCTCGACATGGCAATCGTCAACGCCGGCCAGCTTGGGCTCTACGACGAGATGGAGCCGGAGCTTCGCGAGCGCGTCGAGGACGTGATCCTCAACCGCCGCGCGGACGCTACCGAACGTCTGCTCGAGGTCGCCGAGCGCTATCGGGACAACGAAAGTGTCCGCCGCGAGGCCGACGACTCGTGGCGCGAGCTGCCGGTGAACGAGCGACTGGTCCATTCGCTGGTCAACGGCATCAACGACTTCATCGTCGACGATGCCGAGCAGGCGAGGCTCGAGCTCGGCGCGCCGCTCAGCGTGATCGAAGGGCCGCTGATGGACGGCATGAACGTCGTCGGCGACCTGTTCGGTCAGGGCAAGATGTTCCTGCCCCAGGTCGTCAAGTCGGCGCGAGTGATGAAGCAGGCGGTCGCGCATCTGGAGCCGTTCATGGAGGCCGAGCGCACTGACGAGCGCGGTGCCGGCCGGATCGTCATGGCGACCGTCAAGGGCGACGTGCACGACATCGGCAAGAACATCGTCGGGGTGGTGCTCGCCTGCAACGGCTTCGACGTGATCGACCTCGGCGTGATGGTCCCGGCGCATCAGATCCTCGATACGGCGATCGAGCGGGACGCTGATCTGATTGGGCTGTCCGGACTGATCACACCCTCGCTCGAGGAGATGTGTTCGGTCGCGGCTGAGATGGAGCGGCGCGAGATGTCGCTGCCGTTGCTGATCGGCGGCGCCACCACCTCCAAGCTCCATACGGCCATCAAGATCCACCCCTGCTATGAGCGCGGCCAGGTCGTCTATGTGCCGGACGCTTCCCGTGCGGTTGGCGTGGCGAATGCGATGGTCAACCCGGAGCAGCGTGCCGCGCTCTCGGCACAGGTCCAGGGCGAATACCGCGAGATCGCCGAGCGGCGCGCAAGCGGGCGCGCCGCCAGTCGCCGCATCTCGATCGACCAGGCCCGCGAGAACCGACTGCGCATCAGCTCGGAGCATGTCCCCGGCGTGCCGGCACGACTCGGGCTGCACGTGTTTGACGACTACGACCTCGCTGAGATCGCCACGCAGGTCGACTGGACTCCGTTCTTCCGCACCTGGGAGCTGAAGGGAACCTTCCCCAAGATCCTCGATGACCCGGTCGTCGGCGAGACGGCGCGGTCGCTCTACGACGACGCGCACACGATGCTGGCGAGACTCGTCAGCGAGCATTGGATCACGGCACGTGCTGTGGTCGGTCTGTGGCCCGCCGCCAGCGTCGGCGACGACATCCTGGTCTACGAGGATGGGCAGCGGCGCCAGCCGCTCGCGATCCTGAACACGCTGCGCCAGCAGTTGCCGCGCGACCAGGACCACGCCAACCTCGCGCTGGCCGACTTCATCGCGCCGCTGGACTCGGGGGTCGCCGATCACATAGGTGCCTTCGCCGTGACGACCGGTCATCGCGAGCACGAGCGGGCGGAGCTGTTCGAGGCCGCCCACGACGATTACAACCGGATCCTCTTCACGGCGCTCTGCGACCGCCTCGCCGAGGCTTTTGCCGAGCGCATGCACGAGCGCGTGCGCCAGGAGCTGTGGGGCTACGCCTCCGGAGAGCAGCTCTCGACCGCCGAGCTGGTCGCTGAGCAGTACCAGGGGATCCGTCCCGCGCCCGGGTATGGCTGCCAGCCCGATCACACGGAGAAACGCACGATCTTCGCGCTGCTGGACGCGCCGGCCAACGCCGGCATCGAACTGACCGAGAGCTACGCCATGAAGCCCGGGTCCTCCGTGAGCGGCCTGTACTTCGCCAGCCCGCAGGCGCGCTATTTCGGTGTCGGCCGGATCGGGACCGACCAGCTCGAGGATTACGCGGCCCGCAAGGGCTGGACCGTCGACGAGGCACGGCGCTGGCTCTCGACGCTGCTCGACGACGAGCCGGTCGCTACGCCTCGATAACGCGAAACGAGACCTCTCGCCCGGGGTCCGAGACGCGCCATCCGCCGGACTCGGTCCAGTCGATTCGCAGGCCGTCGGCGAGCTTTGCGCTCGCCCTGCCGCCGGCCGGTGCGCCCCACAGCGTCGCCTCCAGCGGGCATTCGGACGCGGGCGTATCGCCAAGCCCACGCTCGACATGGCCGGCGGGGTAGGTGACGATGATCGCACCGGCCCGCACCCAGACGGGAATCTGCGAGACGGGCGCCGGCGCCAGCACCTCGCCGCCGCCGCCCACGCGCTGCTGCGACCAGGTCTCGATCCACTGGCCCCGCGGCAGCTCGACCTCGCGCTCGCGGACGCCGTCGTCGAGCACCGGCGCGACCCAAAGCGACGGCCCGTAGCCGTAGGCGTCGGTCAGTTCCCAGCCGCGTGGATCCGCCGGGTCGGTCAGGCACAGCGGCCGGATGATCGGCAGCCCGGTGCGAGCGGCCGTCGCCGCGGCGGCACGCACATAGGGCACGAGCTGCTCGTGCAGCAGCACGTAGGCGCGGTAGGTGTCGACCATCCGCCCCCCGTAGTTCCAGGGCTCGTGCGCCATTCGCGAGTGCGCCTGCATCAGCGGCGTGAAGCAGCCGAACTGCAGCCAGCGCACGAGCAGTTCCGGCGGGCAGCGCTCGACCAGCCGGTGGCCGAGGTAGCCGCCCACGTCGTGTGACCAGTTCGAGAAGCCGCTGGCGGCGGCCGCTAGGGTCGCGACCACCAATGCGCGCAGCGACCAGAAGTCGGATGCCTGGTCGGCCGCCCAGGTGTGGCCGAGCGCATGCTGGCCGATCCAACCCGAGCGCCCGAACAGGGCGCCCTCGCCGGGGTGCACCTCGTCGAGTGCGCGTTGCAGGCAGACGCGGTGCAGGCCGCCGAGCTCCCAGGCAGCCTCGACACCGCGCCGGCCGTCGGCAAGCCGCACATCATCCTGGAGGTAGTAGCCGTCGCCATCATCCATCTTGATCCCGGCGACGCCCTGCTCGAGCACGCCCTTGACCTGGCCACGCCACCATGACTCGGCCCCGCCGGACATGTCAAACCGCGTGCCGTTCGCGCAGGTCTGTGCCAGCACACCGTAACCGCGGCTCGAGAGCATCCAGGGCACCGGCGCACAGTCGCCCTGCGGGATGCCGCCGGCGGCAAGCATCTCCGGCGGGCAGTCCGGTCCGGTGTAGCGCCGATCGGCGCCGAGTTGAACCGCTCGCCCACGCTGGTCGAACTCGCTGCCGTGGCGGGCACCGAGTCCGGCGAAGTGCTCCTCCGACCGGCGGTCCCACTCGATCGCGAGCCTGAGCGGCTCAGCGTCCGCCGCGAGGCTGATGACGAACCGCTCATCCGAGTGCAGCGCGAGCGTCATGCGTCCGCGTCGTCCGCCATCGAACCAAAGGTCGAGCGCCACGGCCTGCGAAGGCTCGCTCGGATGTTCCGGCGAATCGATGCCGAACCTCTGCCAGTCGACCGCAGCACGAAGCACCCGCTCATGGGGCGCGAGGTCCTCGTCCGCAACGACCCCCTCCGTGAATTGGATGAAATGGTCGTTGACCGTGCCGTCGGCGACCCACGCGGATCCGTTCCGCAGCAATCGCCGGCCGACGCGTCTGAGCGTGAAGCTGAACGGCCGGAGCGTCAGTTCGAGGGAGAGCTTGCCCCGCTGAATTGTCAGGTCGGGGACCGTCGCGGCGTCCGGCATCGGCTGAAACTCTGCGCCAAGCAGGCGTTTCTTCCCAGCGCTTCACCGTAACTTCACAGTCAGTGCCCCTGAACTTCACAAGCGAAAGTCCGGTTTGAGCGAGAACTTGCAGCATGCGAGAGATCAGCAGCACAGAGCTTCACGTGAGCCGCGCGGACATGCATGTGCACTCGACCGCGTCAGAGCTTTCAAAGCTGGGGATTCAGCGATCGCTTCACCTGCCTGAATGTGCGACCGAGCCTGAGGAGGTCTACGAGCTGGCCAAGCGCCGTGGCATGGACTTCGTCACGATCACCGATCACGACACGATCATCGGTGCGCTGACGATCGGCCACCTGCCCGATGTATTCATCTCAGAGGAGCTGACCGTCTGGTTCAAGGGCGAGCCCCAGGCTGTGCACATCCTCTGCTACGGGATCACCCCCGACGATCACGAGTGGCTGCAGGCCCACAACGCAAGCGTTGAGGAGTGCGCCGAGTACCTCAACGACCGCCGGATCACAGCCGCGCTTGCACACCCGTTCTACGCGGTCGAGGCACCGCTGACGCCGCGCCACCGCCGCCGCCTCGCCCAGCTGTTCCCGATCTGGGAGACGCGCAACGGCTCTCGCGCCAGGGAGCTGAACCTGCCCGCGTTCGTCTACATCGAGACGCACGGCGGCACCGGCATCGGTGGCACTGACGATCACGCCGGCGTCGACATCGGCCGCACCTTCACGGAGACTCCGCTCGCCGGCGACCCCGCCGCGTTCCTGGCTCACATCCGCGCGGGGGAGGCCGTCTCGCACGGCGACCAGGGCGGCGCTGCCAAGTGGACCCACGCGGCGATGGCGCTCACCATTCGCTCGCTGGGCGATGGCGAGGACGCCGGTCGTCCCGATCCGGCGGCTGTGCTGAAGATCGTCGAGCGCGTGATGAACGAGGGCAACGCGCGCTCCGGTGAGACTCAGCGCGACCTTGGACCTCAGGACGCGCTCGCGCTGCTGCGCGCCTGGCTCGCCGCGATGACGCTCGAGGTCGACGAGGGCAGGCTGATCGGATATCTCCAGGACGGCGAGATCGGCCACCAGGATCTCTACCGGCGTGCACGCCGGATCCATGAGCGCGAGTTGGCTCGGGTGGTGCACGACGCGATGGCCGTGGTCGAGGAGGGGCGCCTGCCCGATCTCAGCCGGACCGCCGCGGAGCTGTTCGACGCCTGCCTTCCGGCGATCCCGTACGCGGCGGCGACTGCCTTCCTGGGACGCGAGAAGCTGAAGCTGTCCCGCAGCGACGGCGACCGGCCACGCGTCGCGCTCGTGGCCGACGGCCTCGGCGGCATGCACGGTGTCACCCACACGATCCAGCAGATCCGGGAACGCGGTGTCCCCGGATTCGAGGTTGAGGTGATCGGCACAGACGCTGACGTCGACCGTCGGCTCAGCGCCGTCGCCGAGGTGGACGTGCCCTTCTACAACGGTCTCAAGATCGGGGTGCCCAGCATCCCGGCGATCACCGAGGCGATCTCAGAGGGCCGTTACGACCTGGTTCACGTCTGCAGTCCCGGTCCGGCCGGGATCGCGGCATGGGGGATCGCCAAGCTGCTCGAGCTGCCGCTGCTCGGCAGCTACCACACCGAGCTGGCCGCCTATGCCGGACTGCGGTCGGGTTTCGCTCATCTGGAAATGCTCGCCGACTTCGCGCTGGGCAAGTTCTACGGAGCCTGCGACGCGGTGCTCTCGCCGAGCGCCGCCAGCGACGAGCGGCTCGAGCACATCGGCGTGAAACCGGCGAGCATCGGACGCTGGGATCGGGGAGTCGATCTCAAGCGATTCGATCCGTCGCTGCGTGAGCCCACGCTGCTCCCGGGTGAGATCAACGTTCTGTACGCGGGACGCCTGACCAAGGAGAAGGGCGTCGAGCTGCTGGCTGAGGCGTTCATGCAGGCCCACGCGAGCGATCCACGGCTGCACCTCGTGCTGGCCGGCGGCGGACCCGAGCAGGAACTCCTGCGCGAGCGCCTGGGCGAGCATGCGACGTTCCTCGGCTGGCAGTCCGGCGATGACCTGGCGCGCACGTACGCCAGCGCCGACCTGTTCCTCTTCGCCAGCCGCACCGACACGTTCGGCCAGGTCGTACTCGAGGCCCAGGCCAGCGGTCTGCCCGTGGTGGCCGTCGCCGAGGGCGGGCCAGCGACCCTGATCGAGCACGGCGACACTGGCCTGCTGGTCGCCGCCGACCCGCGAGCGCTGGCTGAAGCGGTGGCCCAGATCGTCGGCGGCCCGCTGCTGGCAGAGCACCTGCGCCGCGCGGCCCTGACCGCGGTCCGCTCCCGGACCTGGGAGGCCGCGATGGGCCGGCTTGCCGACGGCTACACGCGGGCCCTGGCCGGCGCAGCCGCGGCCAGGGCCGCGCGCGAAGTCGCCTGACGCAACGCGAGGGAGGGGTTTTATTGCCTGAGGCAAACTAACCGGTCCCTCGCGCTGTGCGGCGAGTGTCTGCTGAGGGTGGCAGAACGCGAAAGTCCCGCTACGGCGCGTGCGCCATAACGGGACTTCGCCCTTTCTGGGAGGCCTTCACGGGGGCAACCCATGAAGCAGTGCCGGCTGTGTCAGCCGGTCAGGTTCGCTCAGAAGCTCCAGCCACCGCCGATCACCGAGGAGTAGCCGTAGCCGTCTCCGTAGGAATCGCCGTCATCGCCACCGGAGCCGTAGCCGCCGCTGTAGCTGCCGTAGCCGTCGGAGTATCCGTAGCCGTCGGAATAGCCGTCATCCGGATAGTCCGAGCCGTAGCCGTCGGAATAGCCGTAGCCCGAGCCGCCGGAGCCGTAGCCGTAGCCCGAGCCGCCGGAGCCGTAGCCGTAATCGGAGCCGCCGGACCCGTAGCTGTAGGCCGAACCGCCGGACCCATAATCCGAGCCGCTCGAACCGTAGGCCGAGCCGGTCGTGGAGCTCTCGCTCGGCGGCTCGGCGGCACCGGACGAGTCGCCGTCGAGCGCGGCGCCGTACTTGACGCTGAACGTCGTCCCGTTGTCGCTGAGTGACGTCGGCGCCGCGCCCTCGTCACCGGACTCCGAGTAGTCGCTGTCCGCGCTGTAGCCGTAGCCACTGCCGACGTAGCCGCCGGGCCCGCT
The DNA here is from genome assembly GCA_963790635.1 of uncultured Actinomycetota bacterium. Taxonomy (GTDB): domain Bacteria; phylum Actinomycetota; class Thermoleophilia; order Solirubrobacterales; family Solirubrobacteraceae; genus Palsa-465. The sequence continues at coordinate 1,304,453 of CAWBPJ010000007.1, forward strand.
GCCGTACAGGCTGCTCGACGACGGAGCGAGCTCGATCGCCTCAGCTGTCCAGTTCGAGTCGTTGACCGCGCCGACGTGACCGTTCGAGGTCGTGTAGGCGTTGGTGAACTTCGCGGTGCCGAAATCGGCAAGAGTCAGCGGCGTGCAGTCGCCGGTGGCGCCGCCCTGACATTCTGAGGGGGCCTCAGCGACCCATTCCGCGGTGCTGGTGTCGGGTGTCGCTGAGGTCATGGTCAGCGTCTTGGTCCACGTTTGACCGCTGGTGCGGTCGCGTATGTAGAACGACACCTGGTCGCCATCGACTGCGGTGCGCGCCCACAGCTGGTCGCCCGCATGGACGGACAGCTTGAGCTCCACCGGCGCTGATGGCACCAGCTCGTACCAGGCGTAGTAGCTGGCGGTGCCGTTGCTGCAATCGGCCTGTGTCCCGATCTGTTCCAGAGCTTGGGAGTTCTCGTCACCACCGCCCAGACCGACCCAGTAGGCCGAGTAGGCGGATCCCTCGGTCGAGGAGCAGTTCACCTTCGGCTGCGTCCAGGCTGCGGACACGGCCGAGAATCCCGAGTCATTGTCAGAACTGACCACATAGCCGGCCCAGTTCTCGCTCACGGCCTCCTGGGTCGAGGCGAGCGCCGGCGTCGCGAACCCGAGGCAGGCGAGCGCCGGAACCACTGAAACCAACAAGCTTTTCTTCATGACACCAGCCTGGCCGCGCGGCGTAAGACGCCCGTACGAGCTGCTTAAGAGCCGCGTAAGCGGTTTTTGGGCCCCACCAGGACTCGCGACCGTGTACTACTTGGGTCATGACTTCTACGACGACGCGAGTGTTGGACAACTACATAGCTGGTGAATGGGTGGCCGCCGCGGCCGGGGCCGGGCTGCTGGATGTCGTGAACCCGGCAACCGGTGCTGTGCTCGCGCAGGTGCCGCTGTCTGGGTCTGTGGAGCTGGACGCGGCCGTGACTGCGGCGCGGGCTGCGCTGCCCGATTGGCGGGCGGTGTCCGTGATCGCGCGTGCCCGGAAGCTGTTCGAGCTGCGCGAGCGGCTGACGGTTCGCAGTGAGGACCTGGCCCGGTCCGTCACCCTTGAGATGGGCAAGACGATCGCTGATGCGCGGGCTGAGGTTGCGCGCATGATCGAGATGGTCGAGGCGGCCTGCGGGGTGCCGACGAGCATGCAGGGCCGCGTTCTTGAGGACGTGTCCCGCAACATCGACGCGGAGACCGTGCGCCAGCCCGTTGGCGTGTGCGCGGCAATCGTGCCCTTCAACTTCCCGGCGATGGTTCCCTTCTGGTTCCTGCCGTTCGCGATCGCCTGCGGCAACACGTTCGTGCTCAAGCCGTCCGAGCAGGTGCCGCTAACCCAGCAGATCGCGTTCGAGGAGCTCGATGCCCTGGGGCTGCCGCCCGGGGTCGTCAACCTCGTCAACGGCGGCCGCGAGGTGGTCGAGGGGATTCTCGAGCACCCCGGGATCGACGCCGTCTCATTCGTCGGCTCGGCGCCGGTCGCGAAGCTCGTCTATGAGCGCGCCGCGAAGTCCGGCAAGCGTGTGCAGGCGCTCGGCGGCGCCAAGAATCACATGGTCGTGATGCCGGACGCCGTGATCGACAAGACCGTCGATGGGATCATCGGGTCGGCGTTCGGGGCGGCCGGTCAGCGCTGTATGGCGGGCTCTGTGGTCGTGACCGTCGGGGACGCTCACCAGCAGCTGATGGCGCCGCTGACCGACGCCGCCTCCGGGTTGGTGGTCGGTGATGGCCTTGATGAGAAGGTGGAGTTGGGCCCGGTGATCTCCTGCCAGGCGCGCGAGCGGATCGTTGAATACGTCGACCGCGCGGTGGAGGACGGCGCCAGGCTGGTGCTCGACGGCCGCCGGCCGGGCGGCGAGCTGAGCCCCGATGGCGCATTCCTTGGCCCGACGATCCTCGACGCGGTCAGACCCGAGATGGAGATCGCGCAGGAGGAGGTATTCGGCCCGGTGCTGACGGTCGTTCAGGTCGAGTCGCTGGATCAGGCGATTGAGCTCGTCAATTCCAGCCGCTTCGGCAACGGCACCTCGATTTTCACCGAGTCGGGCGCCTCTGTGCGGCGGTATCGCCACGAGGTCGAGGCTGGGATGATCGGCGTGAACATCGGCGTCGCCGCACCGGTCGCGTTCTTCCCATTCAGCGGATGGAAGGACAGCTTCCTCGGTGACCTGCACGCGCACGGCACCGACGGTGTCGAGTTCTTCACGCGCAAGAAGACCGTGACAAGCCGCTACTTCTCCTCCGGCCAGGGCAGCGGCAGCTACTTCGTCGAGCGCTGAGCGAGCCACGGTCAACCCGACGTAGCCCTGGGGAGCGTCGTCTGGCGCCCGCGACGGCTGCGTCGGGCTGCGTGGTAGGGGTCAGGCTGTCGTACGCGTCGGGCTGCGAGGTGACGCGTCAGGCTGTCGTATGCGTCAGGCTGTCGTATGCGTCAGGCCGGCGCGTCGTCAGGAACGGGAACAGCTCGAGCCAGTCGCGACGCTGGTCCAGGTCGAGGTCGGCGACCAGCACCGCCGGGCGGTCGCGCGGCGCCTGCACCAGGATCCGGCCGTAGGGATCGGAGATGAAGCTCGAGCCGTAGAACGTGAGCGGCTGCTCGACGCCGATGCGGTTGATCGCGACCATGAAGGTGCCGTTGGCGATGCCGTTGCCGACGATCACCTGCTGCCACAGCGGCTCGGTGTCGAAACTCGGGATGGTCGGGCTCGGAGCCGATCGCCGTCGGGTAGATCAGCACCTCGGCGCCCGCCAGCGAGTAGGCGCGCGCCAGCTCGGGAACCACTGATCCCAGCAGGTCGGCAGACCGAGGCGCGCCTCCGCGGTGCCGGTCAGCGGACCGGCACCGGACGGCTGACCCGCCGTCGTCCAGGCGCAGTGTCACGACCGGGAACGGATCACCCTCGCCTCGCGGGGCCCTGGCGGAAGTAGCGGTCCTCGTAGTAGCCGGCGGTCACCGGGATGTGGAGCTTGCGCGTGCGCTGCGACCAGTCGTCCCGTCGGGAGCAACGAGGATCGCGGTGTTGAAGCCGCAGGCCGTCGCCGCGGTCGGCCTGCTCGAACAGCGAAGCGTGGACGTACACGCCGGAGTCGGCCGCGGCCCGCCGCGCGAAGGTGATCGTCGGCCCGTCCGTCGAGCGGCTCGGGCGCGACGCCCAGGGCGGCGGGCCGTCGGGCGTGATCGCGAAGTACGGTGACAGCGTCAGCTCCTGCAGGCACACGACTCGCGCGCCCTGCGGCCGCGGCCAGCGCGATGCCCTCCGCCAGCGCCTGCTCGTGCTCGGCCGGATCGGGGTGCCAGCGCTGCTGCACGAGTCCGATTCGCAGCGGCGGGCGCGCGGCCGGGCGGGTGCGCGCCGGCGAGTCCAGGGACCGCAGTCGGCGACCTGGAGCGAGGTATTCGCGTCATGATCGCGGGCACCTGCTGGGTGATGCAGTGCGGGCCCGCCGCCGCCGTAGGCGATCGTTGCGCCCGGCACCGGCACGACCGAGCGACCCGGGAACGCGTCCGCGATGATCGCCAGGGCCTCGTCGTCGAACTCGATCCCGGTGACCGGCACGATCACGGCGCCGTTGCAGACGTAGAAGTTCAGGTAGCCGACCGCGACCGTGCTCGCCCGCGACCTCGGCGTAGGGGAGGTACGGGCATCTCGATCGTCCCGAGCCCGGCGGCCGCCGAGGCGCTCGAGGTTCTCCTCGCAGCGCGCGTGGTTCGGGTTGTCCGTCCGGGACGGTCTGCAGCGAGCACGCTGCCGGTCCGGGGTGAAGGCCGCGATCAGGTCGACGTGGCCGTCGGTGTCGCGATCCTCGACCAGGCCCTGCCCGAGCCAGACGATCCGCTCAGCGCCGAGGTACTCGGCCAGCAGCTCCTCGATCGCTCCGCGCGAGAGCGACGGGTTGCGGTTCGGCGCCAGCAGGCACTGCTCGGTGGTCAGGATCGTGCCGGCGCCGTCGCTGATCACCGAGCCGCCCTCGAGGATCATCGGCGCCCGGCGGACCTCGTCGCCGAGCTCGCGGCGCGATCAGCCCGCCGATCTCCGCGTCGCTGTCCCACGGCGGGAACTTCTCGCCCCAGGCGTTGAAGCCGAAGTGGACCGCGAGCCGGCCGCCGAAGTCGTCGACGACGTAGATCGGGCCGCTGTCGCGCAGCCACGAGTCGTCGATCGGGAGCTCGACGATCTCGACGCGTCCGCGCGCACGCGGCGCGCGCCGCTGGGCGTCCTGCGGCCGAGGCTGGCGATCATCGTCACGTCCTCGAAGTCGGCGATCGCGTTGGCGACCGTCGCGTAGTCGGCGCGCGCCTGCTCGAGCGTCGGACCCCACAGCGATCGTGCGGCACGGCCAGCCCATGATCGTCCGCTCATGCGGCTCCCACTCGCCCGGGTAACGCATGCCGCGCAGCGTATCGAGCCGGGTCACATCTACCCGCTGGCCAGGTCGACGGGCGGGCTACACCGCTGGGCCACGAACGACGGCGCGTCCTCGCCGGAGCTCAGCGGGCTCGAGCGGGGAGCGCTTCGCTGACGCGATCTCCTCGGCGGTGACGTTCTGCGGGTGGTGGCAGGCGGCCAGGTGGCCGCCCGCGTACTCGGTCAGCTGCGGCTCGACCGTCCGGCAGACGTCGGTCGCGCGCGGGCAGCGGTGGCGAAGCGGCAGCCCGAGCGGCGGGTCGATCGGGCTCGGCACCTCGCCGGTCACGACCGTCCGCGTGCGCGCGCGGTTCTCGGCCGGGTCGGGGATCGGGATCGCGCTCGAGCAGCACCGACGTGTACGGGATGGATCGGCTTGGTGTAGAGCTCCTCGGCCGGCGAGAGCTCCATCATCTTGCCGAGGTACATGACCGCGATCCGGTCGGAGACGTGGCGCACGACGCTGAGGTCGTGGGCGACGAACACGTAGCTGAGGTCGAACTCGTCCTGGAGCTCGTCGAGCAGGTTGATCACCTGTGCCTGGATCGAGACGTCGAGCGCCGACACCGGCTCGTCGAGCAGGATCAGCTTCGGGTTCGACCGCCAGCGCCCGCGCGATGCCGATGCGCTGGCGCTGGCCGCCGGAGAACTCGTGCGGGAAGCGGCCGAGGTGCTCCGGCGCGCAGGCCGACGCGCTCGAGCAGCTTGCGGCTCTCGGCTCTCGATCTGATCACGGCGCACGCCGCGCAGCCTGCAGCGGCGTCGCCAGGATCTGGCGGATGCGCTTGCGCGGGTTGAGCGACGCCTGCGGGTCCTGGAAGACCATCTGCATCTCGCGGCGGATCGGCTGCAGCGTCCTGCGCGAGGCCTTGGTGATGTCGGCGCCGCGGAACCTGATCTCGCCGCCGGTCGGGTCGACCAGCCGCACCAGCGTGCGGATCAGGGTCGTCTTGCCACAGCCCGACTCGCCGACGACGCCGAGCGTCTCGCCCTCGTTCGAGCGCGAACGAGACGTCGTCGACCGCGTGCACGTGCGCGACCGTGCGGTCGATGATCAGGCCCGCCTTGACCGGGAACAGCACCTTCAGGTGCTCGACCGCCATCAGCGGCGTCGCGCTCACCGTTCCGCGGCTGCAGCCGGCAGCGTCGCTCGGCGCGGTCGCTCGTCGGTCATGCGATCACCGGGGCGCGAGCCCGATCTGACCGTCGACGTTGCGGAGCTCGCGCTTGCGCTCGGGGTCGAGCCAGCAGCGGTCGAGGTGGCTCGGGCGCGTCGGGCAGCCGCGACTCGGTCAGCGCCGGCACCTCGTCGCACTTGCTCGAAGGCGTGCGGGCAGCGCGGCCGGAAGTGGCAGCCCGTCGGCGGCGTCGAGCAGCGACGGCGGCATCCCGGCGATCGCCGGCAGCCGCGTGCCGCGGTCGCGGTCGACGCGCGTGATCGAGCCGAGCAGGCCCCAGGTGTAGGGATGCTGCGGGTCGTAGAAGAGCTCGTCGAGCGTGCCCTGCTCGACCACGCGACCCGAGTACATGACGACGACGCGGTCGGCGATGTCGGCGACGACCGCCAGGTCGTGGGTGACGAGGATGATCCCGGCGTTGGTCTCCTCGCGCAGCTGTGCGCAGCTCGTCGAGGATCTGCGCCTGGATCGTCACGTCGAGCGCCGTCGTCGGCTCGTCGGCGATCAGCAGCTTCGGCGAGCAGGACAGCGCCATCGCGATCATCACGCGCTGGCGCATGCCGCCGGAGAACTCGTGCGGGTAGGAGCGCAGCCGCTCGGCGGCGCGCGGGACGCCGACGCGCTCCATCAGCTCGACCGCCTGCGCCATCGCTCGGCCTTGCTGACCTCGGGGTCGTGCGTGCGGATCTGCTCGACGATCTGCCAGCCGACCCGGTAGACCGGGTTCAGCGAGCTCATCGGATCCTGGAAGATCATCGCGATGTCATTGCCGCGGATCTTGCGCAGCTCGGCGTCGGACGCGGTCAGCAGCTCCTTGCCGTCGAGCGTCGGCGCTGCCCTCGATCTCGCGCGTTGGGCCCGCGGGTCAGGCCCATCAGCGTCATGCCGGTGACCGACTTGCCCGAGCCGGACTCGCCGACGATCGCGACGACCTCGCCGCGGTCGACGGTGAACGAGACGCCGTCGACGGCGCGGACGACGCCCTCGTCGGTGCGCGAACGAGACCTTCAGCTCGTCGATCGTAGCAGCAGCTGCGTCGCTCATCGCGAGCCGGATCCGCGGGTCGAGGACCGCGTAGAGGATGTCGACCAGCGCGCTCAAGACCACCACGGCGAGCGCGGTCAGCATCACGATCGAGAGCAGCGTGACGGTGTCGAAGTTGCCGATCGCGGTCGCAGCGAGCTGACCGACGCCGTGGAGGTTGTAGACCGACTCGGTCAGGATCGCGCCGCCGCCGATCACCTGCGCGAGGTCGAGGCCCCACAGCGAGATGATCGGCAGCAGGCTCATGCGCAGGATGTGCTGGACGAGCACCCTGCGCTCGGACAGCCCCTTGGCGCGGGCGGTGCGCACGTAGTCCTCGCTCATCGTGTCGAGGATCGAGCCGCGCAGCACGCGCGAGTAGAAGCCGATGAACAGCACCGACAGCGTGAACCACGGGCGCGACGCAGGTGCCAGAACCACTGCCACGGGTTGGTCGATAGCGGCACGTAGCCGCTGAGCGGGATGATGCCCGCCTTGTAGCCGACGAAGTAGATCAGCACCGCGCCGAGGAGGAACGGCGGCATCGAGACGCCGACCATCGACAGCACCGTCAGCACGCGGTCGGTGTACTTGCCCGGCGCGGATCGCCGCCAGCGTCCCGAGCGCGATCGAGGCGAGCAGCCAGAAGAAGCCCGGCCCCGAGCGCCAGCGACAGCGTCGCCGGCAGGCCCTGCCTGATCTGCTGCGAGCACGTTGAAGCCCTGCTGGTAGGAGTACGCGCTGCCGTCGAAGATGTTGCCCATCGTCTTGACGTACTGAACCCAGATCGGCTTGTCGAAGCCGTAGCGGACGCTGATCAGGTGCACCTCCGCCGGGGTCGCCAGGCGCCCGGCGATCAGCGCCGCCGGGTTGCCGCCCGGCAGCGCGACGACGAACAGCAGGAACGTGACCAGCGAGATCACGAACAGCAGCAGCACCATCGTGATCAGCCGGCGGGTGACGAAGCGCGCCATCAGCTCTTAGCTGTCACGCTGCCTTGGCGCGCGGGTCGAGCGCGTCACGCAGCGCCGTCGCCGAAGATGTTGACCGACATCACCGTCAGCACCAGCATGATGCCCGGCACCAGGACGGTGTGGAACGCGCCGGGGAACGTCTGCAGGCCCGTCCTGGATCATCGTTCCCCAGGACGCGTTGGGCGGCTGCACGCCGGCGCCGAGGTAAGTCGAGCGCGGCCTCGAGGAGGATCGCGTTGGCGAGGATCAGCGGGACGAAGACGATGATCGTCGAGGCGAGGTTGGGCAGGATCTCGCCGAACATGATCCGGAGGTTGCTGAGGCCCTGCTGGCGGGCGGCGTCGACGAACTCGCGCTCGCGCAGCGCCAGCACCTGGGCGCGGATCGGCCGCGCGACGTAGGGGATGTAGACGAAGCCGACCACGAGCGCCGTCGACAGCAGCGTCGTCGAGTGGAACGGGCCGAGCCCGCGGACGTTGAGGACGGTGCCGAGCGTGATCCCGAGCAGCACCGCCGGGTAGGCCCAGATCGACGTCGCATCACGCGGCTGATGAGGCCGTCGGCGAAGCCGCGGAAGTAGCCGGCGATCACGCCCGAGCGCGTGCCGAAGATCATCGTGATCAGCATCGCGACGAAGCCGATCTCGAGCGAGGTGCGGCCGCCGTAGAGCAGGCGCACGGCGACGTCGCGGCCGTTGCTCGTCGGCGCCGAGGAAGTAGTGGCTGAATGTTCCAGGTCGGCCCGATCGGGACGCCCGACAGGCTGAGCGATGTACTCGATCTTGCCGCCGACCTTGATCGGGCCGGTGAGGTTCTCGGCGTTCGGGCCCGATGTGGGCGACGTCGTGCGCGTAGACCGGCGCCAGCAGGCACATGACGACGATCAGCAGGAAGAGGAAGCCGAAGACCAGCGCCACCCGGTTGCGCCGCAGGCGCCGCCAGGCGAGCGCTGTAGGGACCGACCCCGGGCGGCGCCGTCCTGGTCTCCGTTCGGCTCCGGCGACCGGTAGTTCAGCTGCGAGATCTCGCTTCCGATTGCTGACATCGTCAGCAAAGGTAGAGGCCGGGACAGGCTACCGGGACTGGCCATGAACTCAGGCCCGTCCCGTCGCCGTCCCGGCCGTTCACCATTGGGAGTGCCTAACGGGGCTCGATCTACTTGAGCTGAGATCCCCAGGAGGTCCCAGCCGTACGATGTCAGTTCGATCGTAGCGTCACGCGTCGATCCGCTTGGAGCGTGAAGAACGGGAACTTCTGGTACCCGAACACCGCCGCGTACGCCTTCTTGGCGACGTACTTCTCGAGCGCCTGCCACTGCTTGACCGACTTGCGAGCTGGGTCGTCGGCGTGGCGCCGAGCTTCGCGACCTGCTTGTTGATGTACGGGTCGTTGGTCTGGCCGAAGTTCTCGTTGTCGGTCGGCTGAATCGCCTTGCCGTCCAGCAGGACTCCGTAGAAGTCGACCGGGTTCGGGAAGTCCTGGTTCCAGTCGGCGAAGCCGGTCTGCGGGTCGAGCTTCTTCGACTCACCGATGGTGGTGAAGTAGTTCGCGTCCGCGACCTCCTTCAGCGTCGCGTTCTTGAAGCCGATCGGCTTCAGCTCCTGCTCGTAGGCCTCCATCCACTGCAGGCGCGGTGAGCGCTCCTCGCCCAGACCGTGATCGGCACGTTGGCCTGGCCGGACTCCTTGACGAGCTTCTTGGCCTTGGCGATGTTGCCGTGCCCGGGGTTGCCGTACGGGCACTTGCCGTCGCATGGCCGATGATGCCGGCGGCAGGAAGAAGCAGGCCGGCTGCGAGCGTGCCCGAACCCGAGACGCGAGAAACCGTTCTGGTTCAGGCCGGTGACAACAGCCTCACGCGCGTGCTGGTTGTTGAACGGGGCTTGCTGGCGTTCAGGAAGAAGTAGTACGTCGAGCCACCGAGGTTGACCAGCTTGTCGTGCCCGCTGGCCTTCGCTGCTGACAGGTCGCCGGGGATCGTGTCGGCCCAGTCGAAGATGTCGGTGCTGTTGTTCAGCACCGACAGCGCGTTGGCGTTGACGTTCGAGTCGATCTGTCCGTCGAAGTTGACGTGGCCGTCGGGATGCCCGGAAGCGCCTTCCAGTGCGGGTTCGGGAACGATGTCAAACGACTTGCCGATGTTGATGTTGTTGACCATGTACGGACCGACGCCGGCCGGCGGGCTGGTCGGCTGGACCTTGAACGGCTGCGGAGCCGTCTTGGGGTCGACAAGGCCGAAGGCCGGGAACGCCAGCACGTTGTCGAACGGGCCGTAGGCCTGGGTCAGGTGGATCACGATCTTGCCGGTGGTGTTGTTCGTCCTGATGCCGGAGATCGCCCTTGGCCTTGTGGGCGGCATAGGCCGCCGCGCCCACGACGTACGGGGTGACGAAGGTCGAGGAGCCGCCCCACGGGATCGATCAGCGAGCGCTCGACCGTGTAGGTGAAGTCGCTCGCCTGGACCGGGTCGCCGTTGGAGTACTTCAGGCCCTTGCGCAGCGTGACCGTGTAGGTCTTGCCGCCGTTGGAGATCTTCGGCAGCGCTGGTGGCCAGGCCCGGGATCAGCTCGGTGCTCGCGATGCCGGCTGGCGTGCTGTAGGTGGTGAGGCCGGTGTAGACCACCCAGTTGATCTCGACGCCCTGGGTCGTGTAGTCCAGGCCCGGGATCCAGCGACTGCGGGCCGGTGCCCGACAGCAGGGTGACGGTGTTGCCGGCGGCAGCGTGGGCCTTGGGGGCCTTTGCGCGTCGCGGTTGCGGCGATCGCGGCTGCGATCGCCGCAACGCCGACCACGGCCAGAATTGCTGACCAGGTCGATCGCTTTCGTTGATTACGCACTGTGGCGTCCTCCTCCATGGGTTAGAGACTTGGCGATAATTTAGTGGCCATCGCGCAACTTTGCGTCGACCGTAATGCAGTTCCAACACGCAGTTCGAGTACAGCTAACCTGTGCGGCCCGGCCCGCGCAGCCTCTCAGCACCGGTATCTAGAGCGAAAGAGCTAACTGCTTTTTAGAGTGTGATCAGGCTGGCGGCGGCGGCGGTGGGCGCGATCACGCCCTGACGATGCTCGCTTCCGTGGTCTGCTCTGGCTCGGCGGCAGCCTCCTGTGGTGGTACACGCCGCCGCGTAGCGCCGAGGCGCCGGCCGCGACGAGGCACGCGACGATCGCGAACGCGAAGGCCGTGTGCAGGCCGTCGCGGAACGGCGAGGAGATCAGCTGCGGGAAGAACGAGCGGCCGGTGAGCACCGCCTGGCTGTGCGCCGAGCAGCTTGTCGAGCACGTGCGTTCCGACGAGGCTCTTGACCGGGTTGTAGCCGAGGAACGCCGCGAACAGGACAGAGACCGGGGGCACCTTGCCGATCGCGCGCCGCCGCGGCAGCCGGCACGCCGTGCGCGTGCAAGCCCGGAGCTGAGCGTGTGCGGCAGGTTCGCGGCCAGTCCGGCGATCATCAGCGAGAAGAAGATGCCGACCGACAGCACCTGCGCACTGTTCTGGAAGGTCTGGTTCATCGCGCCGCCGGCACCGCGGTCCTGTGGCGGCAGGCTGTTCATCACCGCGGCGCGGTTGGGTGAGGCGAACATCCCCATCGAGATGCCCATCGAACAGCAGCACCGCTGCGAAGGTCAGGTAGGCGAAGTCGGTCGGCAGCAGCCACAGCAGCACGAACGCGAACGCGGTCGCGATCATCCCGCCGGTCGCGAAGCCCCGCGCGCCGTAGCGGTCCGACAGGATCCCCGACGTCGGGCCGGATGCGAGCATCCCGACCGTCAGCGGCAGCATGCAGATGCCGGCCAGCAGCGGCGTCTCGTCGAAGTCGACGCCGTGCTGTGGCAGCCAGATGCCCTGCAGCCAGATGATCAGCATGAACATCAGGCCGCCGCGCGCGATCGAGGCCAGGAAGGTGGACAGCGTGCCGGCGCTGAAAGCGCGGATCCGCAGCAGTGGCAGGCGGAACATCGGGTCCTCGGCATGCGCAGCTCGACGATCACGAACGCGATCAGGCAAAGCACGCCACTGCCGGCGAGGACCAGGACGCGCGGGCTCAGCCAGCCCATCGCGTGGTCCCCGTAGGGGCGGATCCCGTACGTGATCGAGACCATGATCAGGATCAGGCCGACCGCGAACGTGATGTTGCCGGGCCAGTCGACCTTCGCGCCGGTCTGCGGGCGGCTCAGCTCGCGCAGGTTCTTGTAGGCCCAGATCGTGCCGAACAGCCCGACCGGCACTGAGATCAGGAAGACGAGGCGCCAGTTGATCGGGGCCAGCAGCCCCCCGAGCACAAGGCCGACGAACATGCCGCTGACGCCGACGATGTTGTTGATCCCGAGCGCCATGCCCCGCTGGTTGGCCGGGAACGCATCCGTCAGGATCGCGGCCGAGTTCGCGAGCAGGAAGGCGCCGCCGACGCCCTGCACCAGCCGGAACACCACCAGGTACGTGGCGCCGGCGGCGCCGGTCATCCAGTCGATCGTGAGCAGCAGCGAGGCGGCGGTGTAGATCACGAAGCCGAGGTTGTAGATGCGCACCCGCCCGAGCATGTCGCCGAGTCGGCCGAGGCTGACTATCAGCACGCTGGAGACGATCAGGTAGCCGAGCACCATCCAGAGCAGGTAGAAGCTGTTGCCCGACTCCAGCGGGTTCAGCTGGATGCCGCGGAAGATGTCCGGCATCGCGATGATCGTGATCGACCCGTCAAGCGTCGCCAGCAGGACCGCGAGCGTGGTGTTGGAGAGCGCGATCCACTTGTAGTTGCGCGGAAGCGGCTCGTCGCTGTACCCCCTGGACATCAGCAAAGTTGCCACGCGGCAAGTATTACACAGGTTACCTTCGCATCTGCTTTGCGGCAGGCGGCCGCGCGCGTATGATGCACGCGGTGAAAGCTGACGCCGACCTGACGCAGGATTCCGCCGCCGAGCTGAAGCAGAACCTCGACCAGCTGATGCTGCCGGCGGAGTTGCGAATCGTGCTCGGGCGTTTGGTGCGGCGGCTGCGGGCTCAGTACCGCTTCCCACCGACCAAGGTCTCGGTCCTGGGGCTGCTCGATCGCCACGGGCCTCAGTACATCGCCGAGCTGGCGGCGGCCGAGCGCGTTCGTCCGCAATCGATGAGCCAGACCCTGGCCGAGCTCGAGACGGAGGGCCTCGTCGAGCGCCGGCCCGACGACACCGATGGCCGACGGACACAGGTCGCGCTGACGGTGGAGGGTCGAACTGCACTCGAATCCGATCGCGCCGCCCGCGACGGCTGGCTCGCGACCCAGATCGCGGAATTCACGCCCGGTGAGCAGGAGACGCTGCAGCAGGCGATGCTGCTGATGAGTCGCCTGGCGAACGCCGACTGACACGTCGGCTCGGCTCGGGTCGGCCCCGTTGGGTAGTTAGCTACCCTAACAATGTGGCAACCGAACCAATAGGCAGCTCGCCCAATCACGCCAAGTCCCATCCGGGCTTGACGCTTGCGCGCATCGCCCGCCAGGTGGAGCTGGCCGTCGCGAGCGTCGATCTGACGCTCGCGCAATACCGCGTGCTGAGCGTGCTCGGCGGTGGCTGCGAGGCGGCCTCGCGCCTTGCCGACAAGCTCGGTGTCAGCCGTCCCAGTCTCACCGGGGTCGTCGATGGGCTCGTCAGCCGGGGCCTCGTCCGCCGCGACCAGGACGACAGCGACCGTCGCCGATTCGATATCGGCCTGACAGACGCGGGTCGCAGCGTGCTTGCTGATGCCAACGCGGCCGTCGACGAGCGCATCGAGCGGATCGCCCAGTTGCTTGGGGAGCTCGAGCTTTGAGCGCAGTCGCCGAGCGCTTCGTACCAAGCGGCAACCAGGCGCGTTACAACCCGCCGCGCGCCTGGATCGACCCCGACCGGAACAAGACCTGGCTGCGACGTGCGCTGCCGATCGTGATGGCGCGCAAGACCACGCTGTTCTCCGCACTCGGGCTCTCGTTCGTCTCGCTGCTGCTGCAGGTGCAGATTCCGAATCTGCTGAACAGCGCGGTCAACAACTCGCTGCAGCCGAACGCCGCTGCGCTGCCCGGGTACGTGCCGCTCTCGCACTACGTGCGGATCGTTTTCATCCTCGCCGTCGCGGCCGGGCTGACCTCATATGGCGCTCGCCTGCTGTTGATGCGGACCGCATACGGGATGGAGGCCGATCTGCGCAACATCATCTACACGCATCTGACGCGCATGGGTTTCGACTTCTACGACCGTGTCCAGTCCGGCCAGCTGATCTCCCGCGCCAACTCGGACATCCGCTCGGTGCAGATGTACCTGACGTTCGGCCCCAACATCATCGTCCAGTGCTCGATCGCGCTGGTCGCGTTCATCTACATGCTGACGATCAACGTGCCGCTCGCGTTCGTCGCGATGGCGACGCTGCCGCTCGTGTTCGTGATGGGCGTGCGCATGCGACGCAGCATGTTCCCGGTGTCGTGGCTGATCCAGGCGCGCCTGGCTGAGATCGCGACGATCGTCGACGAGAACATCAACGGCGTCCGCGTGGTCAAGTCCTTCGTCGCCGAGCCGCGTGAGCTCAACCAGCTGGAGGAGGCGGCTGACAAGCTCCAGTGGGCCTACATCCGCGACGCCGACCTGCGCGCCAAGTTCACCCCGGTCGTCCAGAACCTGCCTCAGGTCGGACTCGCGCTGATCCTGCTGGTCGGGGGTTACCTCGTGATTCACGGCAGCCTCGGCATCGGTGCGATCCTCGCCTTCAGCGCCTACATCGTGATGCTGCAGGCGCCGTTCCAGATGCTCGGGATGCTGGTCATGCTGAGTCAGCGCGCCGCAGCCTCCGCCGGGCGCATCTACGAGGTGCTCGATGAACAGCCGAGCGTCGTCGACGGCCCGCTGGCCGTCGACCTCCTCGACTCACGCGGGGACGTCGAGCTTCGAGGCGGTGGACTTCGCCTACTCACAGGACGGGCCGCTGATTCTCGACGACTTCAACCTGCACCTGAACCCGGGCGAGACGGTTGCGATGGTCGGCCGCACCGCGAGCGGCAAGACCACGGTCGCTCGGCTGCTGTCGCGCTTCTACGACGTCACCGGCGGCGCCGTGAAGCTCGACGGGCACGACATCCGCGCCGTGACGATCGAGAGCCTGCGCCATCAGGTCGGCGTGGTGCTCGACGAGCCGTTCCTGTTCTCCGTCTCGATCCGGGACAACATCGCCTACGGCCGCCCTGACGCGTCGCTCGAGGAGATCCAGGCGGCCGCTCACGCCGCCGACGCCGACGAGTTCATCGTGCAGCTGCCCGATGGCTACGACACGGTCGTCGGGGAGCGTGGATATACGCTCTCCGGTGGGCAGCGGCAGCGCATCGCGATCGCTCGCACGCTGCTGATCAACCCGCCCGTGCTGGTGCTGGACGACGCGACCAGCGCCGTCGACGTCCAGGTCGAACAGGAGATCCACGAGGGCCTGAAGACGCTGATGCGGGGTCGCACGACCCTGATCGTCGCTCACCGGCTCTCGACGATCGGGCTCGCAGATCGGGTCGTGCTGCTGGACGGCGGGCGCATCGTCGCCGACGGAACTCACACCGAGCTGATGGAGAGCTCGACCCTGTATGTCGAGGTGCTCGCCCAGGCGGAGGCCGAGGAGCAGGAACAGCAACGGCTCGAGCACGAGCGGAGCATCTCCCGCGCGGCAGAGGAGGACCGGCTATGAGCTTCGGCGGCTTCGGCGGCGGCTCGCCGATGTTCGGCGGTGGCGGCGGCTCGCGGTCCGCTGCCGCTCCGGGCGGCGGCCTCCCATTCGCAGGGATCCCGCCCGAGCTTCAGGAGGGCGTCGACAAGCTGCTCTCAGATGAGCCCGAGTATCCGGCACCGAGCGCCGAGTTCACCTATCGCAACGACGACGAGCGCTCAAGGCACCTGACACTGCGCTCGCTCGTGTTCAGGCACTGGCGCCTGGGGGCGCTGGCGATCCTGCTGGTCTGCATCGTCAGCGTCTTCAACCAGCTTGGGCCGGCGCTGATCGCCTATGCGGTCGACAACGGCATGCCTCCGCACCACGATTTCGCCCTGGTGGCGATCTGCGCGGGTCTGTTCCTGCTGGCGATCGCGGTGACCGCCACAGCACAGTCGATGCAGGCGCGGGTCACCGGCCGGCTCGCGGCGCGCGTGATGAACGACCTGCGCGTCAAGGTCTTCACCCAGCTGCAGCGGCTGGGGCTCGACTACTACACGCAGGAGAAGGCGGGCGTGATCATGACCCGCATGACCAGCGATATCGAGAACCTGCAGCAGCTCCTGCAGGATGGGCTCGCTCAGCTGGTCGGACAGGCGCTGACGATGGTCGTGATCACCGTGATCCTGTTCACGCTGAACGTCGAGCTGACGCTGATCACGATCGGGCTCGTGGTGCCGATCCTGACGCTCGCCACGATCTGGTTCACGCACGCATCGCAGCGCGGGTACGAGCGTGTGCGCGACGGCATCGCCGGCGTGCTGGGCGATCTCTCGGAGAGCCTGCACGGGGTCCGCACGGTCGCGGCGTATAACCGCCAGCGCTGGAACATCGTCGAGCATCGCAATGTCGTCGGCGTGTACCGCGATGCCAACAACCACACCGCCCAGATCAACGCGCTGTACGGGCCGGGGACGCAGATGCTCGGCTATCTGGGGCAGGGGGCGCTGCTGGCGATCGGCGGACACATGGTGCTCGACCACGAGCTCTCACTCGGCGCGCTGGTCGCGTTCTTCCTCTACCTGAACCGCTTCTTCGCACCGATCCAGCTGCTCGTCCAGCAGTACAACACCTTCCAACAGGGTCAGTCCTCGGTCCTGAAGCTCCGCACGCTCTTCCAGACCGAGCCCAACACGCCGGAGAAGCCCGACGCGTCGCAACTGCCGCCGCTGGAGGGTGAGATCGTGTTCGACGCGGTCAGCTTCGGCTACCTGGAAGACCAACCGGTGCTGCGTGACGTCGACCTGCGGATCGCACCAGGGGAAACGGTGGCGTTCGTGGGCCAGACCGGAGCTGGGAAGTCGACCGCGGCCAAGCTGATCACCCGCTTCTACGACCCGACCGCCGGGCGTGTGCTGCTCGACGGGCACGATCTGCGCGATGTCACGCTCGATTCGCTCCGGCGCCAGCTCGGCGTCGTGCCACAGGAGCCGTTCCTGTTCGCCGGCTCGTTGCGGTACAACATCGCCTTCGCCCGGCCGGATGCCAGCGACGAGGAGGTCTGGACGGCGGTCGACGCCGTCGGCCTGCGTGAGGTCGTCGAGCGCATGCCCGATGGGCTCCAGACGGTTGTGCACGAGCGCGGCCAGTCGCTCTCCTCCGGCGAGCGGCAGCTGATAGCGCTGGCGCGTGCCTTCCACGCGCAGCCGCGTGTGCTCGTGCTGGACGAGGCGACCTCCAACCTCGACCTGCTGTCGGAGACGAAGATCGAGGCTGCGCTGGACGTGCTGCTCGAGGCCCGCACGGCGGTGCTGATCGCGCATCGCTTGACCACGGCGATGAAGGCCGACCGGATCATCGTGGTCGATGCCGGTCGTGTGGTCGAGACGGGCACACACGACGAGCTGGTCGCCGCCGGCGGCCGTTACGCCGAGATGTATTCGACCTGGACCTCGCACATGGAGCTGACCGCGTAGCGGTACTCGCCGAGCGGGTCGTTCAGTCTGGCGACCGGCGGCTTGGGTCGGTGCCGTTCGGTTCCGTCGGGGTTGCCGAGCGAGCGCGCCGGCAACCCCGGGTGGGCGTTAGGCCAGCGTTCGCTTGAGGACTGCGTCGCTCTGGAGGATGGTCTCGATCTGCGCAGCCGGTACCGGGGGCGAGAACAGGTATCCCTGCGCCGAGGCGCAGCCGAGCCGACGCAGCTCATGCGACCTGCTCCACGGTTTCGATTCCGGCTCCGATCACGCCCAACCCGAGCGCCGTTCCGGTGGCGATCACCGCATGCGCGATTCGAGCCGCGTCGTTGTCGTTGCCGAGCCGGGCTACGAACCTGCGGTCGACCTTGATCGCGTCGATCGGCATCGCCGCCAGCTGGGTGAGCGATGAGTCGCCCGTGCCGAAGTCATGCACGGCGAGCCGCACGCCCAGGCGCTTGAGCGCGAGTGCGGCGCGGCGCATCTGCTCCGCGTCCTCGCGCAGAACGCGCTCGTCGAGCTCGAAGTTCACGCAGCCGGGGTCGATCCCGGACCGAGCGGACCACCTCGCTGACCTGCTCGGCGAAACGCGGGTTGCGCAACTGGTGGCTCGAGGCGTTGATCCCGAGCGACAGCGGCGGCAGGTCGGGGCGCACCTGCTCCCAGCGGGCGGCGTCTCGCAGCGCCTGCTCGAGCACCCAGTCGCCGATCCGGTCGATCAGCCCGCTCTCCTCGGCGACCGGGATGAACTCGCTGGGCCGTACCGCTCCGCGCTGCGGGTGGTCCCAGCGCAGCAGTGCCTCGACCCGCGAACATGGTCTCGTCGCGGAGGCGCACGACGGGCTGGTACTCGAGCCGCAGTTCATGCATCTCGATCGCTCGGCGCAGATCGTTCTCCATGCGGCCGCGGGCGATTGCCCGGACGCGCAGATCCTCATCGAACAGGTCGTAGCGTGCGCGGCCCCGCTGTTTGGCCCGATACATGGCTGCGTCGGCGTCGCGCAGCAGCGCATGCGCGTCCTGGTGTCCGTTGGCCAGCGCGATGCCGATGCTGGCGGTCACGAACTGCGAACCGGCGTCCAGCACGAATGGCCGCGCGAAGCTGGCGGCGATCCGTTCGGCGGTGGCGATCGCGAAGCGTTCGCTGGTGATCTCATCGAGCAGCAGCCCGAACTCATCGCCGCCGAAGCGGGCGACCGTGTCGGTCGGGCGCACCGCCTCGCGCAGGCGGCTGGCGACACCGATCAGCAGCTCGTCGCCGGCCTGGTGGCCGAGCGTGTCGTTGACCTGCTTGAAGTGGTCGACGTCGATGAACAGGATCGCAGCGAGCGAGCCGCGGTGGCGGCGGACGCGTTCGAGCGCCTGCTCGAGGCGGTCGGTGAACAGCACGCGGTTGGGCAGGCTGGTGAGCGGATCGTGCAGCGCGCGGTGCTGCATCGCGTCCTCCGCGTCCTGGCGCTCGATCGCGTCGGCGAGGATGTTGGCGATCGAGACGACGAAGTTGACGTCTGATTCGGTGAAGACGTGCGGCCGGCTCGAGAACACGCGCAAGACCCCCCAGGGTTCGACCGGCCCCTCGATCCGCACGCCGATGCTGCTGCGGACGCCCTGGGCGTGAACGCGGTCGGTCGCGCTGAAACGGGTCTCCGTGCTCCCAGTCACTGACCAGCAGCGGCTTGCCGGTGTGCAGCATGTAGCTGGTCGGTGAGTCGGGATCGTCCATCCTGGTGCCGCAGCGCCTCGTCCTCGGTGTGCCAGCCGTACTCGGACGCGAGCTCCAGGAGGCTGCGATCCTCGCCGATCTGGCTGGCGATCGGCGGCTTCGACCTCGAGCACCTCCGTGGCCGTGCGGCAGGCCTCGTCGAGCAGGTCCTGGATCGGGATGCCGGCCAGCGCGTGCTCGCCCAGTTGCGGCGACCGCGGCCTGTGCGGCCGACTGGCGCTCGAGCTGGTGCTCGATCTGCTTCTGGTCGCTGATGTCGATCAGCACGCCATGCCACAGCGGCGTGCCGTCCGCGGCAGCGGACCAGACGCGAGCTGTCTCGGATCCAGACGACGTGCCCGTCCTTGTGCAGCATCCGGTAGTCCAGGAAGTATTCCTCCAGCGGGCGGCGGATCTCAGCCAGATCACGCCAGTTCGTTGACCTCCTCGCTTCGGCCGCGAGCGCCCTCGTCGCGATCGTCCGGGTGCAGCTGACGCGACCACAGCCCCGGATCGCGCGTCCACTCCTCAACTGTGAACCCCAGGATCGGCTCGATCCACGCGTTGACGTAGTGCCAGGCGCCGTACTCACCGGTGTCGGCGATGTACACGATCGCCGGCACGCGTCTCGACGATCGCCTGGTAGTCGCGCTGACTGAGACTTTTTCAGTCCATCCTGACTCGTGTAGTCGGCAGCCTGCCTGCGTGCTCTAGAGCGCTGACGTCAGCTTGCGGTCAGCGTCGCCCAGGCGCTGGCGCTGCTCCCCCTGTGAGTCGAAGTTGTCGGGGGCGCAGCCAGGTCTCGAAGGCGGTCCGGAGCGCCGGCCAGCGCGCGTCGGTGATCGCGTACCAGGCGGTGTCGCGGTTGCGGCCCTTGACCACGCGTGGTGGTGGAAGACGCCCTCGAAACTCGAAGCCGAAGCGCGACGCCGCCGCGCGTGACGGATGCGTTCAGCGCGTTGCACTTCCACTCGAGCCGGCGGTACCCGAGGTCGTCGAACGCGTGTCTGGCCAGCAGGAAGATCGCCTCTGTTGCGGCGGGCGTGCGCTTGAGCTGCGGGCCGAACCAGATGTTGCCCAGCTCGATCGTGCCGTGCTCGGGAACGATCGACATGTACGTGACGATCCCCAGCGGATCGCGCTGCGCACCCGCGGGCGTGATCGTGAAGAACAGCGGATCGTCGCTGGCCGCCTGCCTGCCCAGGTTCTCTCTGAACTGCTCAAAGCTCGGGTACGGGCCGTCATAGAGATAGGTCCAGATGCTCGGATCGCCGGTGGGCGCATGTGAGATCGCGTAAAGCTCCGGGGCGTCCTCGTCCGGCTCGAGCGGCCGCACGGTTGCGTACGTGCCGCGATGGGCGATCCGGCTCGGCGGGACGGTTCCGCTGAACTCGACCGGATCGCCGAGCGGCTGTTCTGGGCTCATGCCGCGAGCGTAGTGAGGACCGGCATCCGATGTCGTCGGGTTGTCTCATCTCGCGAGGCGCGCTCAGAACCGCGCGACGCGCCCCGGAACGCGAGGCCGAGCGCCCCTGATTCCATCGGCTTGTGTCGCGATTGGCACGGTTTCGACACAGAATTGGCACACGCTCGTCTTGTCTATCGCCTCCGCCTGCGGAACGCTCCACTGATGAGCGTCACCAACCGCGACCCAACCCCGCTCCCCACCCGCGACCCAACCCCGCCCCCCACCCGCGACCCAACCCCGCCCCCCAACCGCGAGGGAGGGGTTCTATTGGCTCAGGCAAAAGAACCCCTCCCTCGGATTGAACGGGACGCGCGCATGACTCGGGCGCTCCGGCAGAACCACGGCATCATCACCCGCAAGCAGCTGGTCGGGATCGGATTCAGCGACTACGAGATCTTTGGTTTGGAGGCGCACGGCGAGCTCCGGCGCCTGCATCGCGCCGTATACGCAGATGGGCGAGCCCCGCTCAGCGACCACGCCCATCTGCTGGCTGCATGTCTGGCCCTCGGCGGGCGTGGTTGGCTCTCAGGGCGTGCCGCCGCGATGGGCTGGGGGCTGTTGCCGCTGAATCTGCCGAGCCTGGAGGTGACCGTGCACGCGGCCTCGACGCCGGCGCAGAGGACGGGGCTGCGCATCAGAAGCGTTCGCACACCCCCGTACCCCTCCGATGTCCGGACCCGCAATGGCCTCCGCGTCAGTTCAGTTCCCCGCATGCTGATCGAGGTCGCGGCGGCCGGCGCCACGCGCGCCCAGCTGGGAGCTCTGATCGAGACCGCGGTCCGCAAGGACCTGCTTGACGTCGAGCGGATGGATGAGACCCTCAACCGGCATGCCGGCGCGCGCGGGGTCAAGCGTGTCCGACAAGCCTGCGCTGACTACCTGCCACGCGACTCGCGCAAGTCAGGCCTCGAGCGCTCGTTCGACCGCTGGCTGAGCAAGCATCCCGAGATCCCGGAGCCCGAGCGCAACATCCGCCTCGGTCCGTGGGAGATCGACTGCCACTGGCCAGAACAGCGTCTGGCGCTGGAGCTCGACGGCCGTCCGTACCACATCGTCGTTGAGGAGATTGAGCGCGATCGCCGCAAGGACGCCTGGCTGCAGATCCATGGCACCCGCATCCTGCGGGTCACCGACGCTCGCTGGAAGCGCGACAGGCGTGGCGTTCACCACGACCTGATGGCGATGCTCGCCCCCGCGGCCGACCTTGATTTGGCGGCCTGATCTGGCGGCCTGATCTGGCGGCCTGATCTGGCGGCCTGATTTGGCGGCCTGATCAGTCCCGGTACCGCAGCCCGTCGAGCGCGATCTCGAGGATGTGCTCGCGCTGCTCCTGGCTGCCCTCGATTTTGGCGATGCCACCGACCAGCTGCACGACCTCGGAGAAGTCCGTATCGGCACGGACGGCCTTTGCCTCCTGCGCGCGCCACAGCACCGGCTCGCCGGCGATGAACAGGTCGGCGCGGCAGGTCTTGAAGAAGGCCGCCTCGCGATCGACGTAACTGAATAGCTCGTGCGCGAGCGCCTTCTTCGTTGCCAGATAGCCGACCAGCCGCCGCGTCAGTGCGACGAAGCTCTCCCAGGGCTCCATCTCGAGCAGTTCCCGAGTGGCGGCACAGAGCTGCTGTACCTCGCCGATGTAGACGGCCTCGAGCAGGGCCTGGCGTGTGGGGAAGTGGCGGTAGAGGGTGCCGATGCCGACTCCGGCCCGTCGCGCGATCTCCTCGAGCGAGGTGGAGGCGCCCGTCTCGTTGAACGCGTCACGAGCGGCGGTCAGAAGCTTGTCGTAGTTGCGCTTCGCGTCGGCACGCATCGGGCGGTCGCCGGCTGTCGCGACCTCGATCGCCGCCCCGCCGGCCCCCGCGCCCACAGATACCTGATCGGCTGTCTCGCCGGCCTGATCCGCGGGCTTGTCGTCGTGCTGGTCACCGAATTTCACCCCATCGGCTTGACAAACCGGAGGGCTCCTCCGTATATTATCCGGAGGCAGCCTCCACATACTTTCGGAGGCGTCCTCCATTTTATCGCATGTACCGCTCTTCTCTCAACTCCTCTCCTCTCAACCACAGGAACTTCATGACCTCAGAACGACGCCGCTGGCTCGCGCTGGTGGTCGTATGCCTCGCGCAGCTGATGATCGTGCTCGACACCACGATCGTGAACGTCGCCCTGCCTTCGATCCAGCACGACCTTCACTTCACCCAGGGCAACCTCACCTGGGTCGTCAACGCATTCCTCGTCACGCTTCGGCAGCTTCCTGCTGCTCGCCGGCCGGCTCGGCGACCTGATCGGGCGCAAACGCGTCTTCCTGTTCGGCGTGACGCTGTTCACGCTCGCGTCGCTGCTCTGCGGCGCCGCATCGACATCGACGATGCTCGTCGCTGCCCGCTTCCTTCAGGGCATCGGCGCGGCGATGCAGGCCTCGGTGATCCTCGCGATCATCGTGATCGAATTCCCGCAACCGGGTGATCGCGCCCGCGCGATGAGCGCCTATATGTTCACCGCTGTCGCCGGCGGCTCACTGGGCCTGCTGGCCGGCGGCGTGCTCACCCAGCTCCTGAGCTGGCACTGGATCTTCTTCGTCAACCTGCCGATCGGCATCGTCGCTGTGATCGCGGGCCGCATCCTGCTCCCATCCGACTCCGGCCACGGTCTGGACAAGGGCGTGGACTGGCTGGGCTCGGCGCTGATCACGTTCGCGATCGGTTCGGCGGTGTACGCGATCGTGGAGGCGACCAGCCACGGCTGGGGCTCGACTGAGGTGATCGGCGCCGGGGTCGCGTCGGCCGCGCTGCTGGCTCTGTTCTTCCTGCTGGAAGCTCGGATCGCGAACCCGATCATGCCGCTGCGAATCCTCAAGCTGCGCGGTCTGGTCGGATCGTGCATCACCCGCGGGTTCCTGGTGACCGGCATGTACGGCACCTGGTTCCTGGGCACGCTCTATCTCGAGCACGTGCTGCACTACGACGCGATCCGTACAGGTCTGGCGTTCATGCCGTGGACGTTGACGGTTCTGGCGTTGTCGCTGGGCATCACCCGCCGGCTCGTGGCGCGGTTCGGACCACTGCCGGTGATGATCGTCGGGATGTTGATGGTCGCCCTCGGGCTGTTCGACATGCACGGCATCGCGCTGCACACCGACTACTTCCCGCGGCTCGCGCTCGGCTTCTTCCTGATCGGCCTGGGTATCGGCAATTCGTTCATGCCGATGCTGATGATCGCTATGGCCGACGTTCCACACCAGGACGCTGGCCTCGCTTCCGGGATTGTGAACGTCTCCCAACAGGTGTCAGGCGCGCTCGGCCTCGCGGTCCTCAGCACGTTCGCCACGAGTCACAGCAACTCGCTGATCGCTGCGGGCCACCCGGTGCAGGACGCGCTGCTGAGCGGCTACCGGCTGTCATACCTGCTCGGAATCGGGAGCGTCCTGGTCGGGACCCTGGTCGCGGTCGTGCTGCTGCGCTCACGAAAGCCGACCGACTCAGAAGTGGCCGTGGAGCCCGCCGGCGTTGACGAGCCGCGTGTCATCCGGAGCCGGGCGCAGGATCAGGATCTCGGCGGGGACGTCGCCGAGCAGCCAGGCGAGGTCATCCTGGCTTAGCCCCTTGCGAGGACTGTCGGTCGCGGACACGATCACGCGGTCGAAGGACTCCTCCCTGAGCAGGCGCTGCAGCGCATCGCGGTAGGTCCGTCCCCGGCTGACTCTCGAGTCGACGGGGACGCCTGCCGCGGTCGCCTGCTGTTCGATCGCCTCGAGCAGCGGCATCCCGATGCTGCAGGCTGCGGGCAGCGCCGACTCGAGCGGCAGATTCCTCGGCACGCGGGCGAGGAACGCGGGCACGAGCGTCGAGCCCTCGGCTTTGGCGAGCCGGATCGCGGCTTCGAATGCTCGGCGTGAGATCGCCTGGCTTGAGAACGGCAGCAGGATCCGGTCGCCGGAGCCGTTTGCGGCACGATCATTCATTCCTGTTCCTCCATGGGCCTTTGTGCCCGGTCAGCGACGATGCGCACATCGACGCCGGGTAGCAGTTCCATCAAACGCTGCGGAAGCGGCGTGCGCAGCCGAGCCGGCCCATGCGCGGGCCGGCTGCGTCCCATCAGGATGTAGGTGCTGCGCTGGCGCTTGGCCACGTTGGCGATCGCCTGTGCGACCTCGTCGGACTCCTCGACGATCAGTTTGGCTCCGAGCAGCGACGCCAACCGACGCAGCGCCGTCAGCGACTGCTCCTGCTCCTCGGTCAGGACTCCCGGAGGCCGGACCCACAGTAGATCCAGGTTGGCCCCGAGCCGCTGCGCTGAGCGCCATGCCCGACGCACCAGCCGTTGGGTGCCCGGGTACGGTTCAACCAGCGCCAGCAGGCGCTCGGCCACTGCCTGTGGCGCCGCGGAGGCGAGCGTCTCCTCGCGCGAGCCGAGATTGGTCGCGGCCGCGAAGCGTCGCTGGCCTACCTCCTGTGCCACCTGGCGCAGCGCGACCTCGCGCAGCGCTGCCAAGTTCTCGATCTTGAAGAAGTTGTTGAGCGCCGCGTCGATCCGCTCACTCGGATAGATCTTGCCGTCCCGCAGCCGCTCGAGCAGCTCCTCCGGGGTGAGGTCGACCACGACGATCTCATCGGCGCGTCCGAGCAGCGCGTCGGGGATCGTTTCTCGCACGCGGATGCCGCTCAGCTCGGCCACCTGATCGTTGAGCGACTCGAGGTGCTGGACGTTCATCGTGGAGAGCACGTCGATCCCCGCCGCGAGCACGTCCTCGACATCCTCGTAGCGCTTCTCGTGCTCCAGACCCGGCGCGTTGGTGTGGGCCAGCTCGTCGATCAGGCAGACCTCGGGCGCGCGCCGCAGGATTCCGGGCAGGTCCATCTCCTCGAGCTCGGTGCCGCGATAGCTGACCCCGCGCCGGGGGAGCACCTCGAGGCCCTCGGCCGCGCGCGCCGTCTCGGCGCGCCGGTGCGTCTCCAGCAGGCCGATCACCACATCGCGTCCCGTCTCCTTTTCGGCTTGGCCCTCGAGCAGCATCCGATAGGTCTTGCCGACTCCGGCGGCCATGCCGATCACCACTCGGAGACGACCCCGCGGCCGCTCTCCAAGCCCGGCATCCAGCGTGTCAGCGGCGGTGTTCACGCTCCCAGCAGGTTGTGGACGATCAGGTCGATCAGCTTGATCCCGATGAACGGCGCGATCAGGCCGCCCAGGCCATAGATCCAGAGGTTGCGTCGCAGCAGTGCACTGGCGCCGATCGGCCGGTAGGAGACGCCCTTCAGCGAGACTGGGATCAGTAGCGGAATCACGAGCGCGTTGAAGATGATCGCCGAGATCACCGCCGAATATGGATCCCCGAGGTGCATGATGTTCAGGACGTGCAGCGGGCCCTTGCCACCGGCTGTCGTCGCGTAGGTGGAAACGAAGATCGCCGGCAGAATCGCGAAATACTTGGCGACGTCGTTCGCGATGCTGAACGTGGTCAGCGAACCGCGCGTGATCAGCAGCTGCTTGCCGACCTCTACGATCTCGATGAGCTTCGTCGGGTTCGAGTCGAGGTCGACCATGTTGCCGGCCTCGCGTGCCGCCTGCGTGCCGGTGTTCATCGCGACACCCACGTCGGCCTGCGCGAGCGCGGGCGCGTCGTTGGTTCCGTCACCGGTCATCGCGACCATGCGTCCGGCAGCCTGCTGCTCCCTGATCAGCTCGAGCTTCTTCTCCGGGGTTGCCTCTGCGAGGAAGTCGTCAACGCCCGCCTCCTCGGCGATCTTGGCGGCCGTCAGGCGGTTGTCGCCGGTGATCATGATCGTGCGGATGCCCATCGCCCGCAGTTGGTCGAAGCGCTGACGCATCCCCTCCTTGACGGTGTCCTTGAGATGGATCACGCCCAGCACCTGGTTGTCGCGAGCAACCGCCAGCGGGGTCCCGCCCTCCGCGGCGATCCGGTCCAGCGCCGGGCGTAGCTCGGCCGGTGGGCGGCCGCCCTCGTCCTCGACCATCTTGATGACCGAGTCTCCGGCGCCCTTTCGCAGCCGCTGCCCGTCCAGGTCGACGCCGCTCATCCGCGTCTGGGCGGTGAACGGCACGAACTCGGCGTGCAGGGTGGCCAAGTCGTGCTCGCGGATTCCGTACTGCTTGGCGAGCACGACGATCGAGCGCCCCTCGGGCGTCTCATCCGCGAGTGAGGCGAGCTGCGCGACCTCCGCCAATTCGGCCTCGGACACGCCCGGCATCGGCACGAACTCGGACGCGAGCCGGTTGCCGATCGTGATCGTCCCGGTCTTGTCGAGCAGCAGCACGTCGACGTCGCCGGACGCCTCGACTGCACGGCCTGACAGCGCCAGTACGTTGCGGCGGACAAGTCGGTCCATGCCGGCGATGCCGATCGCCGAGAGCAGCGCCCCGATCGTCGTCGGGATCAACGCCACCAAGAGACTGATCAGCGTCGTCTCTGAGATCGTCGTGTGCGCGAACAGAGCGAAGGGACGCAGGGTTGCGACGACGATCATGAAGATCAGCGTCAGGCCGGCGAGCAGGATGTTGAGTGCGATCTCATTCGGGGTCTTGCGCCGCGAGGCGCCCTCGACCAGTGAGATCATGCGGTCAAGGAACGAGTGGCCCGGCTCTTGCGTGATCTCCACGACGATCCGGTCCGAGAGCACCCGGGTACCGCCGGTGACGGCGCTGCGGTCGCCTCCTGACTCGCGGATCACCGGCGCCGACTCACCGGTGATGGCCGACTCGTCGACTGAGGCGATCCCCTCGGTGACGGTGCCGTCGCCGGGGATCAGCTCGCCTGCGACGACGACGACGCGGTCGCCGCGGGTCAGCTCCTCTGCCTTGCGCGTGGAGCCATCCTCCATCGTCGCGACCGTTTGCTGGCGCATATTTCGGAGCGTGTCAGCCTGGGCACGGCCGCGCCCCTCGGCGAAGGCCTCGGCCAGATTCGCGAACACGACCGTGAGCCACAGCCAGATCGCGATTGTGAACGTGTACCAACCTGGGTCATTGCCGCCAAGCGCCTTGCCGCCGAAGACCTGGATCAACCAGGTGACTGACGTGACCGCCGCGCCGAGTTCGACGACGAACATCACGGGGTTGCGTATCTGGACGCGCGGATCGAGCTTGATGAAGCTATCGATCACAGCCCGCTTGATGATGTCGCCGCGGAACAGGGACGCGCCCTGGCGATGCGGGGTGCCTGCGGGCCCCATTGGGACCGGAGCGGCGGGATTGCTAGTGCTCATGGTTAGGGTTTCATCCTTCGATCAGAGGCGGTTGAGCGCCAGATTCAGCTCAAGGACGTTGACGCCGGGCTCGCCTGAGAAGCCGAGCCCGCGCCCTGCCGTGTACTTCACGATCAGGGCATGGACGGTCGCGAGCGACAGATGCCGCACGGCCGCGATCCGGTAGGCCTGGATCCGTGCATTGGCCACCGAGATGTCGGGATCGATGCCGGACGCCGAGGTGTCAGCCGCGTCCACCGGGGTCTTGGCGGCGGTGAGCCCTCCCGGGTAGTACTTGCCGTTGAGCTGGATGTACGCAGAGATGTTTCCGGCGATCGCCTTCTTCGTGATCGTGCTGTTCGGCCCGTAGTTTGCGAACGACGAGAACGCAGCGTTATAAGGCGGCGACGTCCCCGATGGCCGCGACTGGAAGTAACGCGGGTCGGGGGTGGTGACCGGCTCGCCACCGGAGATCTCGGGCTTGCCGTTCTTGTAAACGGGCATCTGGAAGTTCTGACCGATGATCTTCGAGCCGACGAACTTCCCGCCCACGTACGCCTTCTGGCCGTTGGCGTTGCCCGGAAAAGCGACTTGGCTGACTCCGGTGACGAGCAGCGGATATACGAGCCCCAACCCCAGGATCAGGACAAGGGTCGCGATTGTCGCGGTGATGAATTCCTTGCGAATTGCCATCTCAGGTAGTCCTAGTAGAGGTGTCCGGTCAGGCCCTGGACGATCGGTCCGAGCAGGAGGGCAGGGAAGAAAGTCAACGCTCCGACGAGCACGATCACGCCGATCAGCAGCACCACGAAAGTGGGGTTGTCGGTGCGCATCGTTCCCAAGCCAGCGGGGCTCACCCGTTTCTTCACGAGGGCGCCGGCGACCGCGAGAGCGAACAGGATCGGTGCGTAGCGGGCGAACAGCATCGTGAAGCCGCCGAGCAGGTCAGCGAAGGTGACTCCGTGGGCACCGGCGACATTGCCGACGTTGCCGTCGTAGCCGGTGTATCCGGCGAACGCCGACCCGTTGTTGTTGGCCTGGCTCAGGTAGGCGTAGAGCGTCTCGCTGAAACCCTGTGGACCAGAACCGGTGACCGCAGTGTCGATCGAAGCTCGCCCGGCGCTCGACGCCGTCGCCAACGCCGTCGAAAACAGGGCCGCCAACGGCGTTATCAGGATCCCCAGGGCGACCAGCTTGATCTCCCTGGCCTCGATCTTCTTGCCGATGTACTCGGGCGTGCGGCCGACCATCAGGCCGCCGATGAAGACCGCCAGCAGGACGTACAGCAGGATCGAGTAGAGCCCGGTACCGACCCCGCCGAAGATCACCTCGCTGGCGCTCAGGTTCGCGAATGGAACCGCGCCGCCGATGCCCGTGAAGGATTCCATCGCGCTGTTCACCGCGCCGCAGGACGTCACTGTCGTGATCACGTTGAAGAGCGCCGAGCCGGCGATGCCGAACCGCTGTTCCTTGCCCTCGAGGTTGCCTCCGGACGAGCCCGCGACCACGCCCGTGTGCAGTCCAGCCGCATGCTGGGCGGGCGAGCCATGGGCCTCGGCGATGTAACACACAGCGACGGCGCCGAGGAACATGAACATCATCGTCCCGTAGATCGCGTAACCCTGACGGCGGTTGCCGACCATGCGACCGTAGGTGAACACCAGTGCCGCCGGGATGATCAGCACGGTCAGCATCTCGACGAAGTTCGTGAACGCCGTCGGGTTCTCGAACGGGTGCGCCGAGTTGACGTTGAAGAAGCCGCCACCGTTGGTGCCGAGGAGTTTGATCGCCTCCTGTGAAGCCACAGGCCCCATCGCGATCGTCTGCCCGATATGAGTGATACCCGTGAAGCTCAGGTAATGCGAGAAGTTCTGGATCGAGCCCTGCCACACCAGCACAAGCGCGACCACGAAAGAGATCGGCAGCAGGATGTAGAGGATCGTGCGGACCAGGTCCTGCCAGAAGTTTCCCAGGTGACTCGCGTCTGGCGCATCGTGGTTGACGACGTGCTTGACGATCCCGCGGATCAGCGCAACCGCGACGACGATGCCGACGGCCGCTGAGGCGAAGTTCTGCACAGTCAGGCCGACCATCTGGGTGAAGTAACTCAGCGACGCCTCACCGGCGTAGTACTGCCAGTTCGTGTTGGTGAGGAACGACGAAGCGGTGCTGAAGCTGACGTTCCACGGCATCGAGTGGAAACCCATCGGGTTGAGCCCGGTGAAGCTCCATAGATTCTGCGTGCGCAGAATGAAATACAGGGCCAGCCAGCCGACGAACGAGAAGATGATCAGGCTCTTGGCGTATGACCTCCAGTCCTGACCGCGGCGTACGTCGACGTTGAAGATGCGGTACAGGAACCGCTCGGGGTGCCGCATGACCGGGTCGAGGAACGTTCGCTCGCCCGTATAGACAGCCGCCATGTAACGCCCCAGCGGCATAGCCAACGCCGTCAGGATGAGGACGAAGGCGAAGATCGTGACCCAGCCGGAGAGTGTCACTTAGAACTTCTCCCCGCGCAGGAGCGCATACAGCAGGTATGCGCAGACCAGGACTGATGCGATCAAGCCGAACAGGTCGGCGCCGCTGATAGAGGCGATGACCATGATCAGACCCGGTCGATCGCGTAGATCAGCCCGAAGAGGATCGCAAACATCGCGACCCCGAGGGCAATTGCTAGAGCATCCATGCTCCAGATCTTGGATCCCGTTACATACGCGATCCGTGCAGAACCTCTCCGCCGATATACAGGTTCTGTGAAGGTTGGCCTTGGGAGCGGCTCAGGCGGCGAACCTGTAGCCGACGCGCGGATCCGTCTTCACGTAACGGGGGCCGTCAGGCGGCTCGATCTTGCGTCGCAGGTTTGCCACGTGACCACGCAGCACCTGTGTGTCATCACTGTAGGCGTGGCCCCAAACCGAGGTCAGAAGCTCGCGATAGGTGACCAGGCGTCCGCGGTTGGTCGCGAGCACGCGCAGCAGGTCGAACTCGGTTGGGGTGAGGTGCACCTCCTGCCCGTCGCGACGCACCACTCGGGCGGCGAGGTCGAGCTCGAGTCCGTCAGCCCGGATCACGGCGTCCTCCGGCTCTGGGCCGGCCCGCCGCAGGACCGCCTCCAGGCGGGCGATCAGCTCGCGCGGGCTGAACGGCTTGGTCACGTAGTCGTCGGCACCGACGGCGAGCGCCCGAACCTTGACATCCTCCTCGCCCACCGCCGAGAGCACGATGATCGGCATCTTGCTCCACTCGCGCAGCCGTCGGCAGATCTCGACCCCGTCCATGTCGGGCAGCACCAGGTCGAGGATCGCCGCATCGGGGTTGTGCACGGCAGCGAGGTCGAGGGCTTGCTCGCCGTTGTCGGCCGGCAGCGACTCGAAGCCGGCGTCACGCAGGATCACTCGCAGTGCCCTCAGGATCTGCGACTCGTCGTCGCAGACGAGCACCACCGGCTTGTCGCTCATACGACGAGCCGATCGTGTTTGCCCGCGGGAAACGTGACCACGAGGCTCGTGCCCTGGCCGGGTAGCGACTCCACCGCGATCGTGCCGCCGTTGGCCTCGACAAAGCCCTTCGCGATCGCCAGACCAAGACCTGATCCGGGCGCGCGGGTCGCGCCGGTACCGCGATAGAACGGTTCGAAGACACGTTGCTGCTCGCTCTCCGGAATCCCGGGGCCGCGATCAGTTACGCGCACGACGACGCGCGAGCCGAGCTGGCGCACGCTGACCATCACCGGCTCGCCGGCCGAGTAGTTGAGCGCGTTTTCGATCAGGTTCGCGAACACCCGCTCGAGCTGGGCGGCGTCTGCCGTCAGCGCCGGAGTGGCGGGGTCGACGCTCAGCTGAACGTGTCCGGCCGCCGCCGGCAGCGCGTCCTCGGCCGCCAGCAGAACTTCCTCGATCGAGACCGACTCGCGCCGCGGCTCCATGCGCCCCGCCTGGAGGCGCGACAGGTCGAACAGCTTGTCGATCAGCATCGACAGGCGCTCGCCCTCGTCGACCACCGCCGCGCTCAGCTGCTCGCGCTCCTCCACCGTGAGCGAGCCTGAGCCGAGCGCGTGCCCGGCCGTGACGATCGCCGTCAGCGGCGTGCGCAGGTCATGAGAAACGGCTCGCAGCAGCGCTGTCTTCAGCTCGTCACTGCGGCGCAGCGCGGCGGTCTCGACCGCCTCCGCCTGCACTGCGTCGCGATGCAGGGCAACCGCCACCAGCGCCGCGAGTGTCGGCACGACCTGCGAGCGGAGCCGCGCAGATACCTCGTCGGGAAGCTGTCGCGGCACCAGCAGAGTTGCGAGCGTGG
Source organism: uncultured Actinomycetota bacterium (assembly GCA_963790635.1). Lineage (GTDB taxonomy): Bacteria > Actinomycetota > Thermoleophilia > Solirubrobacterales > Solirubrobacteraceae > Palsa-465. Next base: position 1,336,342 of record CAWBPJ010000007.1, read on the forward strand.
TGCCGTCGGGTCCGCGCAGCGGCAGCGCGCTGTGGCGTTCATTGCCCGCGGTGTCGCCAAGTTCGAGCGATGCCGAGGCCAGTCCAAGCGACTCAGCGACACGCCGCGCGGTCGAGCGCAGGGCATCCTCGGTGCGCTCCCCGGCGAGCAATTCCCGTGCGAGTGTGGCCGCGAGGTCGGCCTCGCGCCGACGCCGCTCCACCTCGGCGGCTCGGCCCCGAGCCAGCTCGGCCATCGTGCTGACGACCACGGCCACCAGCACGAACGCGACCAGGGCGACCCAGTTGCGGCTGTCGACGATCGTGAACCTGCCGGTCGGCGGGATGTGGAAGAAGTTGAAGGCGGCCGCGCTCGCGAGCGAGGTCAGGAGCCCCAGCCACAGGCCAAAGTAGGCCGCAATCACCAGAATCGCGGGCAGATAGACGACGCTCAGCGAGACGGCCGGCGCGATCGACTTGAGCGGATAGATCGCGAGCGTCGCGAGCGTGACCGCTGCTACGGCGGCCAAAAGGCCGAGCCAAGGCGGCGGTCTTCTGCTAGACGTTTGGGATCCCACCAGTGCAACGATAATTCGAGCTGATGCTTGCGACGAGTTTGACGACGGCACACCTGCAGCGAGTTAGGCTGCCATGGCGGCTTGATGCAGCCCAGGTTCTGGCTGCGCTGGAGTCCGAGTCGCTGCCGTTTGCGCTCGTGGGCGCCTGGGCGGGAGGCGGCGCGATCGTCGGTTCGGAGCCCGTGCGCGTTGCCGACGGCTCCGAGGATCCGTTCGCGCTGCTCGACCAGCTGCCGCGTGTCCAGGCAAGCAGACCCGCCGTGGGCGGCGGCTGGTTCGGCTGGCTCGGTTACCGGCTGGCCGAGCAGGTTGAACAGGTGCCGCTGGTCGACAGCCGGCCGGTGCCGTTGCCGGAGTTCCACCTCGCCTATTACGACAACGTCCTGCATCAGGATCGCGACGGCGTGTGGTGGTTTGAGGCACTCGTCACGCCCGAGCGCCGGGAGGCGCTCGACGACCGTGTTGCCGACCTCTGGGATCGGCTTGCCGACGTGGGCGCGGGCGGTCCTGTCTGCCGCCCCGGGCCGCTGCTGCTGGCCCGGGGCGTGGCCGACCACCATCTGCGCGCGGTCGCCGAGTGCCGTGAGCGCATCGCCGCCGGGGAGATCTTTCAGGCCAACATCTGTCTGCGCATGGAGGGCCGTTACGACGGAACCGCCACGGAGCTGCTGCGGGCGGCGCTCGGGCGCGGCCGCGTGCCGCATTACACGGCGGCATTCGACACGCCGGAAGGCGGCATCGTCTCACTCTCGCCCGAGCTGTTCCTGCGCCGGCAGGGACGGCAGGTGCGGACCGGGCCGATCAAGGGGACTGCGATGCGCCCCGCCGACCCGGTGCTGGCGGCGGAGGCGCTGCAGGCGCTACGCGAGTCGAACAAGGACGCGGCCGAGCACGTGATGATCGTCGACCTGATGCGCAACGACATCGGGCGGGTCTGCGAATACGGGTCGGTCGTGGCGCCGCGACACCCCACCGCCGAGCCGCACCCGGGACTCTGGCATCTGGTCTCCGGCGTCGAGGGCCGGCTGCGCGCCGGCGTCGGCGACCGTGAACTGCTGGGAGCCACCTTCCCGCCGGGATCGGTCACCGGCGCGCCCAAGGTCCAATCGCTGATCGTGATCTCCGAGTTGGAGCCCACAGGTCGCGAGGTCTACACGGGCGCGGTCGGCTACGCCAGCCCGATCGCGGGGCTCGAACTCAACGTCGCGATCCGTACGCTTGAGCTCGCTGACGGCCGGCTCTGGCTGGGCGTCGGTGGCGGCATCGTCGCCGACTCCGACCCCCAGCTCGAGCTCGAGGAGACGCTGATCAAGGCGCGGCCGGTGGCCGCTGCCGTCGGTACCGACATCGTCGTCGAATGAGCTCAGGGATGACCGTGTCAGCGTCGCGCGTCGCGGTCGATCTCGGCCCGCGCCCGGACCCGCGGGCCGGCGTCTTTGAGACGATACGCGTCAGTGCCGGGGCTGCGCCGCTGCTCGAGGCTCATCTCGTCCGCCTTGCGGGGAGCGCTCAGGAGCTGTACGGGACCGAGTTGACGCTGTCACCTTCGCAGGTCAGGGGCCGCACCCCGTCCGGGGACGCGCGTCTGCGCGTCAGCTTCGTGCCGGGAGAAGATTCACTCACGATCGATCACGGGCCGATCGCTCCCGATCCGGGTTACAAGGGGATCGCTCCCTTTGTCCTGCCGCATGGGCTCGGTGCCCATAAGTGGATCGACCGGCGCCTGATCGGCGCGATCACGGCTGCTGCGGGTGAGGGCTTCCTGCCACTGCTGGTCGACGAGGACGGCTCGGTGCTCGAGTCACCGCGGATGAACGTGCTGATCGAGGAGCGTGGATGCCTGTTCTCCCCGCCGGCGGATGGTCGCTTCCGGCCGGGGTTCGGACGGGAGCGCCTGCGCTACAGCGAGGAGCCCGTCGGTCTCGACCGGCTCCTCGCCGCAGACGCCCTGGTGCTGACCTCGGCACTGCGCACCGTCCGTATCTCCATGGGCCGCTAGTTCGCCGAGCCCGAGCGTCACGGAAACGGTGCGGATCTCATCGTCCTGCAGCTGGCGGCGCAGCCGCCGGCAGCGCCTGATCAGATCGTCCGTGGCCACCAGCGCGCCGTAATGGCCCTCGCGCAGCAGCTTCAGCAGGGATTTCTGCGTGTCGGGCCCCAGCAGCACCGTCGTCAGGGGTATCGAGTCCGGCACCTGCGCGGCGACACCGGCGAGGATCTTGGCCGCCCTATCGGGAGACTCGATCGTTGGCGGGACATAGCCACCGCCGAGCGCGAACGGCGTGACCCAGACGTAGGTGTGCGCGTCGTCGCAGGTCTTGACGAGCGTCAGGCGCGCGTGTTCGCGCTCAGCAAGGTCAACCGCCAGGCTGAAGGTCTCCCACATTTGCTCCTCGTGATCGCCGAGTACGCCGATCACATTGCACATGCTCATGACACACCCTCCCTCTAACGCGTTTAGCGTAGCGTTAGAAAGCCGACGTGGGGGCGTTGCTGTGGAAGTTCTTACGTTGCTCCAGCGGGAGCTGCCGCGGCAGCGCTTCGACCGGCTCAGGTGAGATGCAGCCGGTGGGCCATCGCCGCCGCCTGCGTGCGGCTCTGCACGCCCAGCTTGGCCAGGATCCGCGAGACGTGCACACTCGCTGTCTTCTCGGCCATGTACAGCGAGGCGCCGATCTGGCGATTGGTGGCGCCCTCGGCGATCAGGCCCAGCACCTGAAGCTCGCGGGGGGTCAGCCCGAACGGCGTCTCCGGCCCGTCCTCAAGCTCGCGCCGATCGCTGCCGTCCGGCGTGACCGGAGCGGAGGCGGTGTCGAGTTCGAGCCGCGCGCGCAGCGCCAGCCCCTGGATCTCTCCTGCCAGCCAGCCGGCACCGAGCCCGTCGGCCACGGCTGCAGCCTCGGTCGCGACCACGCCGGCTGCGGCTCGATCTCCCGCCTCGACCAGCGCCTCTGCCTCGCGCCAGCGCATCAGCGCTGCGCAGTAGGGCCGTTCGAGCAGTTCCCACGCCGAGGCACCTTCGCTCCATAGCCGCGGGTCGTTGTGTCCTCTCGCGCGTGCGTTCTCCGCCTCTCCGACGGCCAGCCACGCGCGCTCGACCGGCCCGCCGTCCTGCGCAGCGGCGACCAGGCGCTGCAGATGAATGTCCGCCCGCGCGAGCGCGTCGCGCTCGCTGTCAGGCTCGCGCAGGTCGCGGGCGCGAACCGCGCGGTCGGCTTCGACCGCCATGCCGACTGCGGTGACGCGCGCGATCCGCATGACGTCGTCAGTGCAGACCTCGAGCTCATCGAGCGCCGCCGCCACCGCCGACTGAGCCCGATCAAGCTCGCCTCCTCGGCGGTGCAGCTCACCGAGCAGTGAGCCGAACATGCCGTGCCACTGGGCTTCGCCGGTCACGCGTACCAGCGGCTCGGCCGCGTCGAGCCTGTCACGGGCGAGCATCAGGTCACCTTCGCCGAGCGCCAGCTCGGCATCGCGCAGAAGTCGGTAGATCAGAGGGACGCCGACGTACGACGAGATTGGCGGGCCGGGGTTCGCTCGCGCCAGATCCCACTCTCCGGCCTGGAACGCGAGTTCGGACAGCGTCAGCACCATCCACGAATATGACTGTCCAAGGCGCCTTGTCACCTCGGCCAATCCTTCCTGAATCACCGCCAGCGCCTCACGCGTGCGTCCGGCGAGGCTGAGAAGGTCGGCGAGGTTGCTGTAGGCCGAACCCAGGTCGTCGAGGTCATCCTGCTCGTGCGCCAGCGTGATCGCCTCACGCAGCAGCGTTTCGCCATCCTCGACCTGACCGAGCGCGATCTTCGCCATCCCCAATGTGTTCAGCGTCTCGCCGAGCGTCATCTGCAGTCCCATCGCCTCAGCCACCTCGCGGGCCCGCTCGCCGTCTGCAACCGCCTCGCGGTAGTGGCCCCGCAGGGCATGGGTGCGCGCCAGCCAGGAGAGCACGCGTGCGCGATCTCGGCTCGGTTCGTCCGGAAGCAGCCTGAGCGCGTGATCGAGGTCGTCGATTGCCGCAGTGGCCTGGTTCAGCCGCCAGCGTGAGCGCCCTCGTCGTCCGAGCAGGCGGGCGTAGCGGAGCGGGTCGCTGTCCTCATCAAGCAGCGACAGCGCATGGTCGGCGAGCATCTCGCTGTGGCGCTGGTCGCCACTCTGGGCGGACGCGCTCGCGGCCGCGTCGAGCAGCTCGACCTCATCGATCCCCGTGATCTCCTCTGGGTCTGGGACACGCGCCCACAGCTCGTGGGCGCGCTCGTAGAGGTCAGCCACCTCACCGTAGGCATGGACCCGCCGCGCCTCGCGGGCTGCCAGGACCGTCGCTCGCAGCGCTGCGGCCTGATCGCCGGCGGCCGCATAGTGCGTGGCGATCGACGCGACTCGCTCGGCCTCGTCCTCGGCGCAGTCGAGCGCCGACTCCGCCTCGAGCTCGCGCGCCAGCTGCAGGTGCATGCCGCTGCGCTCGCCCGGGAGCAGGTCGTCGTAGACGACCTCGCGCAACAGCGCGTGGCGGAAGCAGAGGCGTCCGTGGTCGCCGGCAACGAGCACATGCTCGGCCACGGCCTCGCGCAACGCGTCGCGCAGCTCGGAGCCGCTCACGCCCGCGATCTGGCCGATCATCTGTTCGTCCAGGGCTCGACCGACGGAGACCGCGCGGGCCGCCAGGCCGGCGCTGTCACTCAGCCGCTCGATCCGCAGCATGAACGCGTCGCGCAGGCTCTGTGGCGTCGCGCCGCGACCATCGAGTGCCGCGGCCAACAGCTCCTCTACGTACAGCGGGTTGCCGTCGGTGCGGTCGAGCAGCCGCTCGATCAGACCAGGGTCCGGCTGCTCGCCGAGGATATCCGTCAACGCCTCTGTGAGCTCCTCGCGATCGAACGGCGCGAGCTCGATCCGGCGGCAGTCGTCAAGCCGGCCGAGCTCAGCCAGCAGCGGCCGCAGTGGATGCTTGCGGTGCAGCTCGTCACTGCGGAAGCTGAGCAGCAGCAGCACACGCTCGTCGATCAGGCTTCTGGCCAGGAAGGAGATGAACCCACGAGTCGAGCGATCCGCCCAGTGGACGTCCTCCAGCACGATCGCGACCGGCTGGCGCTCGCTCAGCAGGTGCAGCAGCTCGAGCAGACTCTCGAACAGGCGCATCTGGCCGTCGCCGCTGCCGCCGCCGGTGTCTGAGGGCGGTGTGCCCATGCTCGGCAGCAGCGTCGCCAGATTCACGCGACTGGCCGCGCTCAGCGCCTCGAGCGCGCTGTCGTGCTCACGCACCAGCGGACGCAGCGCGCCCAGCAGCGGCGCGTATGGGAGCTCCATCTCACCCTGCTCCAGGCACTGGCCCCTGAGCACCAATGCGTCTTCCAGGGATCGCTCTGCCTCAGCGAGCAGTCGTGTCTTGCCGACGCCCGAGTCACCCGAGACGAGGATCAGCCGCGGGTTCCCGTCAAGCGCTTCGCGGTAGGCGAGCTCCAGCTCCGCCAGTTGGTTCTGGCGACCCACAAACCGGCTGCTTGTCAGTCTCACGCGCACGAGTGAAGTATCGCGTGAGTCGGGCTTCGGCCCGAACCGGCCGGTGCTGCTGGCCTTCGTGGCGGAGTTCAGCCATCCGGGCCTGGCTGAATTGGTAGTTGAGCGCGGGGTGCATTCCTGTTCGCTCCGATCGTCGATCTCTTGCATGTCGTGCAATCAGAATCGGCTAAGAGCGGACCCCTTACATCGGCAGTTCGCAGCGATCTGGGCCTAAGTGGGCCTTACGCCCACGCACAGGATCCCGCCGGGTCGTCCTGACCCGGCGGGATCCGAATCGCCGCGCGCGGCCCGGAGGTCTAGGAGGCGGGCGGCAGCGAGGTCACCGGTGCGGTGCCCGTAACGGTGAGCGTCTGCGGTGTCGAGACTCCGCCGACGTTGACCGGGCCACCGGTGATCTCAACACGCAGCTGGACGGCGCCCGGTTGCCCGGGGGTGTAGGTGAACGAGTACTGGGAGCTGGCCGTTACGATGCCGCTCTTCAGAATCGCCCAGTTGCCGGAGCTGTCCTGCGCTTCGAGATGGATCACGTGTCCGCTGTGCTCCGGAGTGACGGTGCCACTGACGGTAACCGGACCGCCGACCGTGGTCGTCGAGGAGCTCAGTGTCATCGTGACCACGTCCTGCACGCCGACGTACAGGTTGGCCGTCTTCTCGTGACCGCTGTTCGCCGTCTCCACGTGGTAGATCGTGTTGCGCATCGGCATCTGCGTGAACGAGTAGTTGCCGGAACCGTCGGTCATGCCACTCTCGAGCGCCTTGAAGCTGCCGTTCATCCGGCGGCCGTAGAGCGTCACCGGAACGTTCGGCTGCGTGCTCGTCGTCGAGCCCGCCGCAAACAGCGTTCCGTTGATCGTCTCGGTCTGGCCGTTGGTGATGATCGGCGCGCTCGCGTTGATCGTGAACGACGGGTTCTGCGCCTGCTGGACGGTCAGATTGAGGTCATCCGACTCCCCCGGAGTGTTGCGCCTGTCGCCGGGGAAATAGGCGCGGAGCGTGTAGCTGCCGGGAGTCCTGAACTTATAGGACGCCGCGAAGCCTGAATCGCCGTGGGTGTACGCGCTGGTGATCGTGTGCCAGCTGTCACCGGAGGTGCTGTTCTGTGCCTGCAGCAGTACGCGCTGACCGGGGTGCGCCGGGTAGACAGTGCCACTGAACTGGACCGGCTGTGAGGTGGTGGCATTCATCTGATTCGCGTTGAGCGACACCACCGCAGAGACCAGCTCGTGGATCGTGCGGCTGTGGGTGTGGCCCGGGCCGACCACGAACCAGTTGCGGTTCGAGACCACCACGCCGTCCGCGCGGACGAACTCGTAGTAGCCTTGGGCGTTGGTCACCCTGGAGCCGACGATCGTGAACCGCGCGGCCGGATTGATCCGATGGAACAGGTAGATGCGCCGGTTGGCGTTGTTGGGCCCCTGCAGCTGACCGTAGATCAACACGCCCTGGCCGGCGGTGATCGGATCGGGCGTGGCGGCGATTGTCAAACCGTTGTTATGTCGTGGGTGGGGATGCCAGTGCGCGCTCGCGGTAGCCGGGAGCACGATCAATGACGCCACAAGCAGAGCGACTGCTGCCGTGGCCTTTGTGAATCGATGTGTACGCATTCCGTCCTTCCTCCCAGAAAGAAAGTTGACGTCAGCCTTACAACAGCCCGAGGTCTCACGGAGTTGCGTTAGGAATGTTGCGGCCCGGTTACGATTCGGGCCTGACGCAGCAAGGTTGCAGGCGTTGCACGGCGCCTGAGCCGAACGCTTACGTGCGCAGGATCCGGGCCAGCTCCTCGCGCGAGTGAATCTCGAGCTTGAGGTATACGTGACGCAGGTGGTACTCGATCGTCTTGGGGCTGAGAAACAACGCTGCCGCGGTTTCGCGGGTGGTCCGGCCGGAGGCGAGCATCATCGCGATCTGGAGCTCCTGGGGAGTCAGCTCCTCGGTCGTCCGCGGCTCGCCGCGGCGCAGCTTCTCTCCGGTCGCCTCGAGCTCGGCGCGCGCGACCTCAGCCCACGGCCTGGCGTCGAGCGTCGCGAAGATCTGCTCGGCGGCGCGGAGCTGAACCCGCGCGAGCACGCGGCTGCGTGAGCGCCGCAGGCGCTCGCCGTAGGCCAGACGCGTGCGCGCAAGCTCGAACACGTCGGGGGTCTGCTCATGTAACGCGAGGGCCTGTTCGAACGCCGCCGCAAACGCATCTGCCGGCGCCGTCAATCCCTCGCACCGCAGTGCCCGCGCCATGGACCACGGTTGGCCCTTGGCCGCTGCCGCCGACCGGAACCCGTCCGCCACGGTGCGCGCGCGATCGTCCGCCCCGAGCCGCACGCAGGCTTCCACGATCTCAGCTGCGGGCCACAGATCCACGTCGCTGATCGTGCCCTCGGCCGCCAGCCGCCGCTGTTGCTCAAACCAGTCCAACGCTGCCGCCGGTCGGCCCTGGGCGAGCTCGAGTTCTCCAAGCGCGATCAGCGCCCACAGCGATGGCAGCCGTGCGCCCAGCGTCGCAGAGAGCTCGAGCGCCTCCGCCGCGTGCCGCCGGCATTCCTGTTCGTTTCCCAGACGCGCCTGCAGCCAGGCGAGCGCGGAAAGGCCGAAGGCGAGCCATGTGCGCTGATCGGTCTCCCGCGCCAGCGCGACCGCCTCCCGGTAGGTGGCCTGCGCCAGGCGCCACTGTTCGGTGGTCGCCTGGTCGCGTCCGATCAGGACGAGCACGAACGGCAGGGATCCGATCGCCCCCCGTGCCCGCGCCGAGCGCAGTGCCGTCTCGAGCTGCTCCCGCCCGGTCTGGGACTCACGCAGGAACAGCGGGCTGAGCCCGATCCACGGCAGCAGCGACGGCTGTGCGAGCAGCTCCTGTTCGCGCTCGCAGATGGCGACAGCCCGGCGCAGTGACCTCGCGCCATGAGCGGCATCGCCGCTCATGGTCTGGGCAACTCCCATGATCGTCGCGCCCAGCATCAGCGTGGCCGCGGACACCGCTCCCGGGAGCAGCGACTGCACCTGCGCGGATATGACCTCGAGGCCGCTGGCCTCACAGGCGATGAAGCCGGCGATCGTGGCGTCGGCGAGCAGCGTGATCGCCTCGTCAGTGCGGGCCGGATCGGCGGCGGCCCGACCGGCCGCCGCAACCAGGATCGCGTGACCCTCATGCACCGGCCCGTGGCTCGTCGCGATTCTGCCGGCGAGGTGTTCTGCCGCGAACACTCCCGCATCGTTCGGCGTGCCGGCTGCTCTGGACTCGTCGAGCAGGCGCCGTGACTGTTCCGGCCGTCCGGCCTCCCAGGCGGCCTCCGCGGCCTGCAGGAGCAGCGCCTTTCTGCGGGCGGGAGCATCGGTGAGCCGCGCCGCGCGCTCGAACGCGGCCGTGGCACTCGCGTAGCCGCCGCGTTCGAGACTGCGGCGCCCAGCCCGCCCGAGTGCGTCCGCGGCCACCCCGTCAGCCCCCACGGCGGCGGCGGCAAGGTGCCATGCACGCCGGTCCAGCTCGTGGTCCGGCAGCACCGCGGCCAGCGCTCGGTGCGCTTCCCGCCGCGCGCCGAGGGTCGCGTCGGTGTAGACGGCGGACCGCACGAGCGGATGCTGGAACTCCACGCTGCCGGCGCTGATCCGCACGAGCCCGGCGCTCTCCGCCGCCAGGAGCTCGCCGATGTCGAGCTCGATCCGACCGGCGGCTCGAGCGAGCATCGCCATGTCGCCCGAGTCGCTCGTGGCCGCCAGCAACAGACACCTGCGCGCTCCCTCGCCCAGGGCCGTCGCGCGCCGCAGATATGCGGCCGACACGCGCGCCGACAGAACCAACGGAGCGCCGGGCGGCGCGAGCGCCAGTTCGTCGGCGTCAGCCGACAGCTCAAGCAGCGCCAGCGGATTTCCGCCGGTTGTGGCCGCCAGCTGGTCGGCCGCCGCGCCCGCAATGTCATCGCGCAGGATCCTGACCTCGCTCGCGCTCAGCCCGTCGAGCATGAGCGTCCTGATCTCGGCTCCATCGAGCAGCGAACGGTGGCCCTCGCGTACCGCAACGATCGCGGCGACCGGATCCGCGACCAGCCGTCGCAACATGAACCGCAGCGCCTCGGCGCTGGGCTCGTCGAACCATTGCGCATCGTCGAGCAGCAGCAGCACCGGTCGCGTGTCCGCGCATGCGGCAACCAGCCCGAGCGTGGCCGCGCCGACGGCAAAGCGATCCTGCGTGCGGCCTGGTCGCAGCGCGAACGCCTCCTCCAGGGCTGCGGCCTGCGGGCCGGCCAGCTGCCCGAGCAGACCGAGTACCGGCCGCAGCAGCTCGAGCAGTGAGGCGAATGGGATCCGCGCCTCCGATTCGATCCCGCGGGCGCGCAGCACCGTCATCTCGCCGCCACGCTCCTGGGCATAGGCGAGCAGCGCCGTCTTGCCGATGCCCGGGGCACCGGTGAACGCCAGCGCCGAGCTGCGCCCTGCGGCCGCGGCCGCGAGTGCCTCATCGATGGCCGCTTGCTCCGGGCCCCGGCCGACAAGCATGCACGCAGTTTAGATTTGACGCGGGCCCTGTCTCAGGGTCACGACTAGGTGGCCCCCGGAAGCGATCCGCGAGCCGGCCTCCTAGCTTCCCGATCGGGCGGCCGGCCGGCCGCGACCGATTCGAGGAGGATGGGATGAGCACCATCGAACAGGGTGCCGAAGTTGACACCGACAAACTCATGCAGTTCGTGTTCCGGGCTGTTGACGAGGTCGGCGCGACCTTGAACACTGCGCTGGTCGTCCTGGGTGACAAGCTCGGGCTCTACCGGGCGCTGGCCGGTGCCGGCGGCCTCACGCCGAGCGAGCTGGCGGAGCGCACGGGCACCTCGGAGCGGTACGTGCGTGAGTGGTTGAACAACCAGGCGGCGGGCGGCTACGTCGCCTACGACCCGGCTGGCGGTCGATACACGCTGCCGCCGGAGCAGACGGTTGCGCTCACCGACACCGATAGCCCGGCGTATCTACCCGGTTTCTTCCAGATCGCCCTCGGCTCGGTGATCGACTCACCACGGATCGTCGAGGCGGCGGCGCGCGGCAACGGCGTCGGCTGGCACGAGCACACCCACGACGTACACGAGGGCTGCGAGCGCTTCTTCCGTCCCGGGTACAACGCCCACCTGCTGAGTGAGTGGCTGCCGGCGCTGGACGGCGTCATCGCCAAGCTCGAGCAGGGTGCAAGCGTGGCCGACGTCGGCTGCGGCCACGGAGCTTCCACCGTTCTGATGGCGACCGCCTTCCCCAAATCGTCGTTCGTCGGCTCCGACTACCACCAGGGCTCGATCGACATCGCTCAGGGTCGGGCGCAGGATGCGAAGGTCGACGATCGCGTCAGGTTCCACGCCGAGTCAGCGCAGGACTACAGTGGTGGGGAGTACGACCTTGTGACCATGTTCGACTGCCTGCACGACATGGGCGACCCCGTCGGGGCCGCGCGGCACGTGCGCCAGACGCTGGCGCCTGACGGCACCTGGATGATCGTCGAGCCGAAGGCGGGCGATCGGGTCGAGGACAATTTCAATCCTGTGGGCCGGGCCTATTACGGGTTCTCGACGCTGCTGTGCACACCGGCGTCGCTCTCTCAGGACGTCGGGCTCGCGTTGGGGGCGCAGGCCGGTGAGGCGCGCATCCGCGAGGTTGTGATGGCGGGCGGGTTCACGCGCTTCGAGCGTGTGGCGGAGACGCCCTTCAACCTCGTCTACGAGGCGCGCCCTTGACCGCAGTCGACGACGCGGCTGCCGGTCTTGCGGGACCGGCAGTCGCCACGGCCCTCGCCGAGCGCGAGGTCGCAAGCGCGAGGTCGCCAAGCGCGAGGTCGCCAAGCGCGAGCAGACACGCGCGCGCTATCCGGATGCCGCCGGCTACGCGACCCGCGACGGCGTCAGGGTCTTCTGGGAGCGCTACGGCGACGGCCCGCGCACGGTTCTGCTGCTGCCGACCTGGCAGGTCGTGCACTCGCGGATCTGGAAGCTGCAGGTCCCGTACCTCGCACGCCACTTCCGCGTCGTCGTGTTCGACGCTCGCGGCAGCGGCCGCTCTGATCGGCCGGTCGGCAACGAGGCCTACAGCACCGAGCAGCTCGCCGCCGATGGGCTCGCCGTGATGGATGCCACGGGGACCGAGCGCGCGGCGCTGGTGGCGCTGTCCTGTGCCGCGCTGACCGCGACGATCATGGCCTCCGAGCAGCCCCACCGGGTCGAGCGGATCGCCTACATCAGCCCGGCCGTTCCGCTGGCCCCGGACCACGCCGAGCGCAGCCTCTACGACTTCGAGCAGGTGTATGACACGGACGCTGGTTGGGCGAAGTACAACCGCGCCTTCTTCCTGCGCGACTACGAGGCGTTCCTGCGGTTCTTCTCGCGCAAATGCCTGACCGAGGCGCACTGCACCAAGGAGATCGAGGACTTCATCGGTTGGGGGCACGAGACCGACCCGGCGACGCTGGGTGACACCGTGGGCGGGCTGCGGCTGGCTGGGAGCAGGCCATTCGTCGACCGCGTCGCCGAGGTCAGCTGCCCGACGCTCGTGCTGCACGGGACGCAGGACGCGGTGCGTCCACACGCTCAGGGCGCTGCGCTTGCCGACGCGACGAACGGAGAGCTCGTGACGCTCGAGGGCTCGGGTCATCTGCCGAACGTTCGCGACCCGGTGCTCGTCAACCGCCTGCTCTACGAGTTCCTGGCGGCGGGCGCGCGACCGCCACGCCGGCGTGCGGCGCGCCGGGCGCCGGCCAGAGCACGGCGCCGGGCGCTCTACGTCTCCTCGCCGATCGGTCTGGGCCACGCGCGGCGCGATCTCGCGATCGCCCGCGAGCTGCGCCGTCTCTGTCCAGACCTCGAGGTCGACTGGCTGGCCCAGCACCCTGTCACCGAGGTGCTGGCCACCGCAGGCGAACGCATCCATCCCGCCAGCGCACAGCTGGCGAGCGAGTCAGGGCACATCAGCTCCGAGGGCGACGGTCACCGGCTACACGCCTTTCAGGCGATACGGCGCATGGATGAGATCCTCACTGCCAACTTCATGGTCTTCCACGATCTGGTCAGGGAGGAGCCCTACGACATCTGGATCGGCGACGAGGCCTGGGAGCTCGACCGCCTGCTGCACGAGAACCCGGAGCTGAAGACCGCCGCCTACGTGTGGCTGTCTGACTTCGTCGGCTGGCTTCCGGCCGATCCGGACAGCGCGTACGAGGCGATGGTGACCGCCGACCACAACGCCGACATGCTGGAGCAGGTCGCTCGCTTCCCGCGCGTGCGCGACCACGCGATCTTCATCGGCGAGCCCGATGACATCGTCCCCGGAGACTTCGGTTCCGGGCTGCCGGAGATCCGGGGGTGGACGCAGCGCCACTTCGCCTTCTCCGGCTACGTGACCGACTCGGTGGCGCTCTCTGCGCGGCAGCGCGAGCTGATCAGGGCGGAGCTGGGGTATCGCCCCGACGAGCGCGTGTGCATCGTCACGGTCGGAGGCTCAGGGGTGGGCGCTGCCCTGCTGCGGCTTGTGGTCGAGAGCTTCCCGGCCGCTCGGCGGCTCGTGCCCGATCTGAGGATGGTCGTGGTGGCCGGACCGCGAATCGACCCGGGCTCGCTGCCACGCTCGGACGGGCTCGAGTTCCGGGGCCACGTTCCCGACCTGCCCCGGCATCTGGCGGTGTGCGATCTGGCGGTGATCCAGGGCGGCCTGGCGACGGCGATGGAGCTGACCGCTGCGCGACGGCCATTCATCTACGTGCCCCTTGAGCAGCACTTCGAACAGAACGGGCACGTGCGTCACCGGCTCGAGCGCCACCGGGCCGGCCGGCGACTCGAGTTCGCAGACGCCGGCGCGGACGCGCTGGCACGGGCGATAGCGGAGGAGATCGTTCGCGAGGTCGACTACCTGCCGGTGCCGGCAGATGGGGCTGCGCGCGCCGCGGCGATCATCGCCGAGCTGCTGTGACGGCTGTTCCGGTCCCCGCTCAAGCGGAGCGGGGACCGGCCTGGAGGCCTTCAGTCAGTTGGCAACCGGCTGGCGCTGGATCCACTTCGACGTGCACGGGATCTTCGCAACGTCGCAGCGCTCGGCGTACGCCCTGGCGATCTCCGTCACCTCGCCGAGCAGGTCGTCGCGCAGCGTGATCGGCTTGAGGCCGAGCTCGAGGAAGTTGTCGTTGGCGACGAATAGATCGTTCTCCGCGTCCTCCTTGCGGGGATTGTCGACGTAGTCGATCTCCGCGCCCGTGAGCTCCGCGACCAGCTTCGCGAGGTCGCGAACCCGATGGGTTTCGGTCATCTGATTGAAGACCTGGACGCGTTCGCCGCGGGCCGGCGGGTTCTCGATCGCCAGCTGGATGCAGCGAACCGTGTCCTGGATGTGGATGAACGCGCGGGTCTGACCGCCGGTGCCGTGAACCGTCAGCGGGTAATCGACCGCGGCCTGCATCAGGAAGCGGTTCAGCACGGTGCCGAAGTCGCCGTCATAGTCGAAACGGTTGATCAGACGCGAATCGAGGCGCGTCTCTGAGGTCTGAGTGCCCCAGACGATGCCCTGATGCAGGTCGGTGGTGCGGACCTGGTCGTTCTTCGCGTAGTAGGAGAACATCAGCTGATCGAGGGTCTTGGTCATGTGGTAGATGCTGCCCGGGTTGGCCGGGTACAGGATCTCCTGCTCGATCTGGGTGCCGTCATCCTTCTCGACCTTGATCGCCAGGTAACCCTCGGGGATCTGCATCCCGGCGGTGCCGTAGCCGTAGACGCCCATCGTGCCGAGGTGGACGATGTGGATGTCGAGCTCGGCCTCCACCGTCGCGGCCAGGACGTTGTGGGTCGCGTTGACGTTGTTATCGACCGTGTAGCGCTTGTGCGCGGAGTCCTTCATCGAGTAAGGCGCGGCGCGCTGCTCGGCGAAGTGCACAACCGCATCCGGGCGGTACTGCCGGTACAGCTCGAGCAGGCCCGCGTAGTCGTGGGCGACGTCGAGCCGGTGGAACGGGATCTCGTTCCCGGAGACCTCCTGCCATGCGGCCAGCCGCGTGCCGATCGGGGCGATCGGGGTCAGGGACTCGGCCTCGAGCTCGGTGTCCATGTTCCGCCGAGCCAGGTTGTCGACGATGACCACGTCGTGGCCCTGGGCCGAAAGGTGAAGCGAGGTCGGCCAACCACAGAATCCGTCTCCGCCCAGAATCAGGATGCGCAAGGGAAGTACTCCTTTGAGTCGACAGTGCCGGCGCCCTGGGATTGGCGCCATCACCGGACGCCGATGAACGTTCGCGATCGTTCCACAGTCGGCTCTCCGGCTCGAAATTAGCTGACAAACATAGCGTCCCGACCTGAAGGCAGGGGCTCACTCCAGCGTTTTGCTTACGCCGAGTTTAGGGGATACGGCGCCCGCCGGCCACTGTTGCCCGACCCCTAAGGTTGACCGCAGGAATTCGAACCATCGCGAAGGAGATCGACATGGCGCAATCGGTTGCCGCGGGCAGCGGGACGTTCAGCATCGGCGGGGAACTGACCGTGAACCGACTCGGGTTCGGCTCCATGCAGCTCACGGGACCCGGTGTCTGGGGAGACCCGAAGGATCCAGAGGAGGCGGTACGCGTCCTGCGGCGCACGGTCGAACTCGGCATCAACCTGATCGACACCGCCGACTCATACGGCCCGGTGGTTGCCGAGCAGCTGATCCGCAAGGCGCTTCACCCGTACCCGGATGGTCTGGTGATAGCCACCAAGGCGGGGTTCACCCGCCAAGGTCCGAACCGCTGGGTGGCGCTCGGCCGGCCCGCCTACCTGCGTCAACAGGCGGAGCTGAGCCTGCGCAACCTCGGGCTGGAGCAGATCCCGCTCTTCCAGCTGCACCGCATCGACCGGGACGTTCCGCTGGAGGACCAGGTCGGGGAGCTCCGCGATCTGCAGAGCGAGGGCAAGATCGCGCAGATCGGCCTCTCAGAGGTGTCGGTCGAGCAGCTGCAGGCGGCCGAGCGGGTCGCGCCGATCGCGAGCGTTCAGAACCTCTACAACCTCGCCAACCGTGAGGCCGAGCCGCTGCTCGAATACTGCGAGGCGCGCGGCGTCGGCTTCATCCCCTGGTTCCCGTTGGCCACAGGCAAGCTGTCTGCGCCAGGCGGCCCGCTGGCCGCCCTGGCGGCTGCTACCGGCCACGCGCCGTCCCAGCTGGCACTCGCATGGCTGCTCAGACGCTCGCCGGTGATGCTGCCGATTCCGGGCACCTCGTCGGTTGCGCACCTCGAGGAGAACACTGCGGCGGCCCTGATTGAGCTGAGCGAGGACGAGTTCGAGGCGATGTCAGAGGCTGCCGGCTGACGTGATGCTGGGCCCCACACACGCGCCGAGATCGGCCGCCGCCCAGCTGGGCGGCGGCCTTCCCCGGACAATCCGAGCCGTCTGCCCTAGTAGGCCGGGAACGCCTCCGGCTGGCGGACGCCCTGCACGTAACTCTCCTCTGGCTCGAGCAGATCGCGCAGTTGGGCCCGGAATTCGGGCGTGTCCTCATGGCCATGCACGCTGGCCGCGTGTTGGGCGGCAGTCTCCACGACCTCGTCCTCCTCACCGATGATCGTCAGCGAGCAGTTCGACTCGCTCTCGAAGCGTCGGCAATCGGCGATTTTGCGCATCTGTGGCTCCCTTCTGGTTACCGCACAGACATTTCGCACGAGCGATCTTCGCACCGTTCACCTGCTGGTTGGGGAACCTTTGGGGGCAGCAAGGTTCGGCGCGTTCAGTCCTCTGACTGCAGGTATGCGAGCACCGCCAGCACGCGGCGGTGATCGGTCGCCGACTGTGGCAGCTCGAGCTTGCCGAGGATGCTCTGGATGTGTTTCTCCACAGCGCCGACCGTCAGCACGAGCGCGTCGGCGATGCCGGCGTTGGAGCGGCCCTCCGCCATCAGCGCCAGAACCTCGCGTTCGCGTGGCGTCAGCCGTTCGAGCGGACCGTCGTCGCGCCGGCGCGAGAACAGTTGCGCGACCACGTCCGGGTCCAGAGCCGTGCCGCCGTCGGCGACGCGCCGTGCCGCTTCGATGAACTCGGCCACGTGCATCACCCGGTCCTTCAGCAGGTAGCCGACGCCGCCGCGACCGTCGGCGAGAAGCTCCTGCGCATATGCCTGCTCGACGTATTGAGAGATCACCAACACGGCCGTGCCGGGAACCTGGCGCCGTGCCTCGAGCGCGGCGCGCAGGCCCTCGTCGCGGAACCCGGGCGGCAGCCGGATATCGACGACTGCGAGGTCCGGCCGCTGAGCCACGATCTCACGGACCAGCGCGTCGCCGTCGGCAACCGCGGCCACCACCTCGATGCCGTTGTCGCGCAGCAGTCGCGTGAGGCCATCGCGCAGCAGAGCCAGATCCTCGGCGATCACCACGCGCATGGCAGCTCAGCGTAGATCGTCGTCGGGCCGCCCGGCGGGCTGGTCACCCGCAGGTTGCCGTCCAACGCCTCGACGCGGTGGCGCAGGCCCGTGAGGCCGCTGCCCGCCTGCTCAGCGCCGCCGACGCCGTCATCGCTGATCTCGACCTCGAGTTTGTTCCCAACCTCCGCGATCCGGATCTCGAGCCAGTCGGCCCTGGCGTGCTTGGCGGCGTTGGCCATCGCCTCGGCCGCGACGAAGTAGGCGGCGCTCTCGATCGCGGCCGGGGGTCGCCGCGGGACGTCGACGGACAGCGCCACGTGGATCTGTGTGGCGTCGGCGAGCGAGCCGATCGCCGCCTCAAGCCCGCGGTCAGCGAGCACCGGCGGATGGATCCCGCGAGCGAGGTCACGCAGTTCTCGCAGCGCGTGCTCGGCACCCATGCGCGCCTCAGCCAACAGTTCGCCGGCACGCGCCGGATCCTCGGCGAGCTTCTGCTCGGCCATGCCGAGGCTCATTCCCAGCGCGACCAGCCTTGCCTGGGCACCGTCGTGGAGGTCTCGCTCGATGCGTCGCAATTCGCTGTCCTGGGAGTTGACGGCGCCCGCCCGGGTGGCCGTCAGCGTCTCAATCCGATCGGCCAGATCGGCATCGCGGGAGGAAGTGGCGAACGTGACGCTGACCACGATTGCGGCGGCCAGCAGCGTCCAGATCGGCCAGAAGTAGCCATGGCCGCTGACCGCCCAGACGCCACCGTGAAGAGCCACAGAATCGCGGCCACGCCGGTGGTTGCGGCCAGCGTGCTGCTTCCCCGCAGGCGCCTGACCAGCAGCGGCCGCTCGCGCAGCGCCAACAACCACGCGTGCACGCCAAGCGCCGTCGCGAGCGGCAGGATCACCCAGATCGGCCAGAAGTAGCCGCGTGACGTCGCCGCCCAGACCACGGTCAGTCCGGCGACGATCGAGCCGTCGACGATCGCGTGCGTCCTCAGCCCACGGCGTGATGGGCCGGCCGAAGCATGGCCGGCCCGAGCGGGCACAGCCGGTGTCCTGCTCGTCCTCACGCAGGAACGAGGTCGCGAGCGGCCTGAACGCATCGCCGAATGGCCGAGCCAGCGCCACGGTCAGCACCAGCAGGGCGAAGCCGACCGGAACCAGCGTCAGTGCCTGTGGGACCGAGTGGATCGTCCAGAAGCCGAGCTGTCCCCCGCCCTGAACGCGTGGAATCCAGATCGGCCCGGAGATCAACGCGACCGCGGTCCCGAGCAGGCTGATCATGATGACGCCGGCCGGGAAGCCCAGGAACCACCGCGTCCAGAGGTACCCCTGGGCCCGCCAGAATCCCGGGCCGAACAGCACCCGCAGGCGGTCGCGCCAGCCGTGGCCCGTGGTCCCGATGGCGGGAACCTGGGCGTCGACGTCGAGCAGCGCGCGCGCGAGTTCGGCCTCGATCGCGGTGAAGCCGCGGGTTGAGAACGAGAGCGCCAGCGCTGCCGGGATCACCAGTGGGGTCACCGCCAGGCCCAACACAGGCTCCACAGCGTGACCAGACAGGTGAACCAGATCACCCCCAGCGGCATCCCGAGCAGCAGGTACGCGAGCCGCCGGTAGGTGATCGGATCGGCCAGCGTGCGGTTCAGGGATCGGCATTCAGACCACCTCAGCGGTACCGCTCGGGTGACGAAGCGTCTTGGCAGTACTGCCGTGTCCCGCGTCCAGACTGACCCGTGGCAGCCAGGCCAGACCGCGCGGCAGGTACCAGTTCCAGTCGCCCAGTAGCTTCATCGTCGCGGGCAGCAGGATCCCACGGATCACCGTGGCGTCAAGCAGCACCGCGACCGCGAGGCCGACGCCCATCTGCTTGATGTCGAGTGTGGGCAGCCAGGCGAAGATCGCAAACACGGCGACCATCACCGCCGCAGCTGCGGTCACGGTGCCGGCGGTCGACCCGATCCCTCGTGCGACCGCCTCTGCGGTCGGCAGGCCCTGGTCGTGGAGCTCCTTGATCCGGCTGACGATGAACACGTGGTAGTCCATCGAGAGCCCGAACAGCACGGCGAACAGGAACAATGGCAGCCACGTGACGACCGCTCCGTTGGAGTGGAATCCGAGCAGGCTCTGCAGGTGACCGTCCTGGAAGATCCAGACCAGTACGCCGTAGGCCGCGCCGACCGACAGCAGGTTGAGCACGATCGAGGTCAGCGGGATCATCAGCGAGCGGAACGTCACGAGCAGCAGCAGGAACGCGAGCCCCAGCACGAAGGCGAACACCAGCGGGAAGCGGTGCTTGATCAGTGAGTTGAAGTCGTAGGTGCCGGCTGCCTGGCCGGTGACCGCGAAGCTTGCGCCCGTGAGCCTGCCGATGCTGTGCCGGCAGCAGCTTGTTGCGCAGCGTCTCGAGCGCCGTCATCGAGCGCTTGTCACTGCCGTTGCCGACAAGTGGCACCAGGATCTGGGCGGCGCTGCGGTCGCGGTTGACGGTCGTCTGGATCGGCGGCTTGACCTGCCCGCTGGCCAGGGCCAGCCGGTCGAAGCGCGCGATCGCGGCCCGGCGCCGGACTCGACGTCCACATCGCCGCCTGCGGACGATCACGACGGCCGGGGTCTGCGTGCCCGGGAACGCCTTCTGGATCTTCTCGTAGTTGCGGACGACCGGGATGCTGTGCGGAAGGTCGCTCGGGCCCAGCAGCGTCGTGTGCAGACCGAGGGTCGGCAGCGCCAGCGCGACCAGCAGTCCGGTTGCGCCGAGCGCGGCCGGCAGCGGATGACGCATCACCGGGCGCAGCACCGCGTTCCACGCGCGCGACTCTGCGCGCACGCGTCGCACGCGGCCGCGGTCGACCTTGTCGCCCAGGCGGCCGAGCAGCGCCGGCAGCACCGTCAGCGAGCCGACCATCGCTGTGAACACGACCAGCATCGCGCCGACGCCGATCGAGTTGAAGATGCTGCTGCCGGCCAGCAGCATCCCGGCCATCGCGATCAGCACGGTGATCCCTGAGGTCAGGACCGCACGTCCTGAGGTGGCAGCCGCGCGCTCGAGCGCGTCCTGCGGATCATGTCCGGCGCGCCGCTCCTCGCGTTCGCGTTTCAGATAGAAGAGCGAGTAGTCGACGCCGACCGCCATGCCCATCAGCAGCATCACCGAGCTGGTCGCATCGGAGGCGTGGACCACGTGACTGGCGACCGCCGCCAGGCCGCCTGACGCCGAGCACGGCTGAAAACGCGAGCAGCACTGGAATCCCCGCGGCCACGACGCGCCGAACCCGATCACGCAGGATCAGGAACGTGATCGGGAGCGACAGCATCTCGGCCCTGTGCAGGCCACTGTTGATCGAGGCGTTCTGTTCGCGATCGGCGCTGGCGTCGCCGAACTCGGCGACCGTGAACCCCGGGGCATGCCGCTGCAGCGACGCCACCCTGTTGAGGACCGGTTGAACGCGATTGCCGGCGGTGTCGGGGTTGCCCCGCATGTTGAACTCGACCAGCGCCGAATGGCGGTCGCTTGAGATCTGTCCGCCGTTGCCGTGCGCGAGCGGTGAGAGCAACGAGTCGATCTGATGCAGCGGCCGCAGCCTGGCGACCACCGTCTGGATCTCACTGCGGAAGCGCGGGGCTGACACGCGTGAGCCCGCGGTTCTGGATCAGCACGGTCTCGCTTGCGTGGTTGTGGAAGCCGGACTCGTTCAGCAGCTTCTGGGCGACGGCCGACTGGCCGGTGCCCTGCTGAGCGTCGGTCAGCTTGACCGTGCCTGCCAGGTGGCCGCCGACCATCGCGCAGATCACGACCGCCAGCCAGATGCTGGTCGCCGTCTTCCAGTGCGCTGCGCTCCAGCGTCCGGCGCGGTATGCGATGTTCATTTGCGTGCCTCCTCTCGCTTGATTGCGATCACGAGAGGGAGGCGTCATGTCCGGCGGCCGCGCTCGCCAATGAGGCGCTCAGGCGTCAGGGGGTGGGGCTAGCTGGTGTGTGCGGTCAGCCGGAAGGTCCCGCGCGACGCCCAGAGGGCGGCTAGCGGGCGATCGGATCGTCCAGACGGAACGCGGTCCGCGGGATCTCGCCGACCAGTGCCTGCGCGAGCGCCATCGCCTCGCCCTCGGAGAGCTGGTCGTCGACGACCAGTTCCGCCAGGTAGCGCGCATCAAGCCGGCGGCTCATGTCGTGGCGCGACGGGATCGAGCACAGCGCACGCGTGTCGTCGATGAAGCCCGAGGTCTTGTAGAAGCCGGCCGTCTCAGTCACGGCGGCGCGGTAGCGCCCGACCGCGGCCGGCGCGTCCAGGAACCACCAGGGCGCGCCCGCAAAGACGCTCGGATAGAAGCCGGCGAGCGGCGCAATCTCGCGTGAGAACGCGGTCTCATCGACCGTGAACAGCACGATCCGGAACGTCGGGCTGGTGCCGACGTGAGCCAGCAGTTCGCGGAGCGGCTCGGTGTAGGCCGCGACCGCCGGCAGATCATGGCCGGTGTCCGGGCCGAACCGCTCGAGCGGTGGGCGCGTGATGGTTGCGGATGACGCCGGCATGCAACTGCATCACAAGGCCGTCCTCGGCGGCCATCAGCCCGAATTGGAACAGCATGTTGCGGCGATACGCTCGCGCGTCCCGCTCGCTGATCGAACCTTCGAGCCCCTGGCGGTGCAGAACCTCGGCCCGCGTGTCGCTCAGCGGCGTGGCCCAGGCGTCGGCGACGCCGCAGTCGGTCGCGGTGGCGCCGTGCTGCGCAAACAACGCGCGCCTGTTCCTGATCGCAGCCAGCAGCCCGCGATAGCTGTCGCAGTCCTGGTCGCTCGCCACGGAGAGCGCGTCGAGCCGCTCGCGCCACGCCGATGCGCCGGGTGTCATGTATGCGTCGGCACGCAGCGTCGGGACCACGCGTGTGGAGAGCTCCGGCGCTGCGGCCAGCTGGCGGTGGTACTCGAGCGAGTCGGCGGGGTCATCGGTCGTGGCCAGCAGTTCGACGGCGAAGCTCTCGAGCAGCTCGCGGGGCCGGTACTCGGGGCGCGACAGCCGTTCCGCGAGCTCGTCGTATAGCTCGTCGGCGGTGTCCGCGTCGGGGGTCAGCGTCGTGTCGAACACCCGCGCCAGCGAGTCGAGCAGCCAGTAGCGGACGGGCGTGCCGGCGAACAGGCGCCAGTTCGCGCAGAGGGTTCTCCAGATCTCGCGCGGCGGCGTATCCGAGTCTCCGAGCCCCAGCCGCTCGAGCCCCACGCCGGAGCTGTGCAGCAGCCGCGTCACGTAATGGTCGGGAGTGATGAACAGCGCGGCCGGATCGGGGAACGGTGAGTTGGTCGCCAGCAGCTCGGCGCTGACGTGACCGTGCGGCGAGATGATCGGCGCGCTCTCGATGCTCGTGTAGAGCGCACCGGCGAGCACGCGGACCGCTGGGTCGAGCCCGAGTAGTCGATCCGGATGTGGCGCCATCGCGCTCATACTGTCAGCCCGATGCCGGCAACCATGCTCAACCGCTCAAGCTGGCCGCAGGCGGAGCGAGCGGTGCGGATCGTGCACATCGGGATCGGCAATTTCAGCCGCGCGCATCAGGCCTGGTACACACAGGCCGTCGATGCCGAGCGGCAGTGGGGAATCGCCGCGTTCACCGGCCGGCGAGCGGATGTCGCTGAGGCCCTGGCGCCTCAGCAGGGCCTGTACACGCTGATCGAGCGCGGCGCCGGCGGCGACAGGATGAGCATCGTCGATGTGCTCCAGGATGTGCGCCCCGGGACCCAGGAGCAGAGTCTGATCGAGGCTGTGGCGGCGCCACAGACTGCGGTCGTGACGCTGACGATCACGGAGGCCGGCTACCGGCCGCCGGCGGCGGCAGAGCGCGCCGCCGCCGGCGCGGAGCGCTCGGCTCTGGGACGGCTGGCGCGGGCGCTGGTCGAGCGCCGTCGGCGCGGCGCCGGACCGCTGGCGCTGGTCAGCTGCGACAACGTCCATGCCAATGGCAATGTGCTTCGCGAACGGATCCTCGAGCTGGTCGATCGGCTGGAACCGCGCACACGCGGATGGGTGGAGCGTGAGCTTGCCTTCGTCGGCACCTCGGTCGATCGGATCACGCCGGCGACGACCGAGTCGGACCGGGCGTTGGTCGCATCGGAACTCGGCTTCGAGGACGCCGCACCGGTGGTCTGCGAACCGTTCAGCGATTGGGTGCTGTGCGGTGAGTTCCCCGCCGGCAGGCCGAGCTGGGAGCTTGCGGGCGCGCGCCTTGTTCCAGATGTCGAGCCCTGGGAACTGCGCAAGCTCTGGCTGCTGAACGGCGGGCACTCACTGCTCGCCTACCTCGGGCTGCTGCGCGGTTACCGGTCCGTCGCGCAGGCGATCGGCGATCCCGAACTTGTGGCCGCGCTCGAGGCTTTCTGGGATCTGGCCGTGCGTTTCCTGCCGATCGCAGGGGAACTCGAGCTGCCGGCCTACCGGCGTCAGCTGCGCGAGCGCTTCGCGAACGCGCGCATCGGCTACCCACTGACGCAGATCGCGCAGGGCGGTGAGGACAAGCTACGCAATCGCGTCGTGCCGGTGATCGAGGCCGCACGCGCCGCGGGCGAGTCGGCCGCCCCGGCCGAGCGGATCATGGCGGCGTGGCGTGAGTGCGAGATACGCGATCCTGCACAGGTGCACGCCGATCCCGACGCGGCCTGAGGCTGAGACCAAGAACGATGAGAGGAGCGCGTCGTGAAGATCACGTCCGCTGAGGTGATTGTCACCAGCCCGAGTCGCAACTTCGTGACGCTCAGGCTGACGACTGATGAGGGCATCGACGGCCTGGGCGACGCGACCCTGAACGGTCGCGAGCTGGCGGTCGCCGCCTATCTGCGCGAGCACGTGGCGCCGCTTCTGATCGACCGTGACGCGCACCGCATCGAGGACACCTGGCAGTACCTCTACCGCGGTGCCTATTGGCGACGCGGGCCTGTCACCATGGCCGCGATCGGCGCCGTCGACATGGCCTTATGGGACATCAAGGGCAAGGCCGCGGGGCTGCCCGTCTACCAGTTGCTCGGTGGCGCCTCGCGCGATGGGCTGCTCGCATACGGGCACGCATCGGGGGTCTCGCTCGAGTCGCTGTCGGAGTCGATCCACGCGCACCTCGAGCGTGGTTATCGCGCGATTCGCGTGCAGACCGCGGTGCCCGGCATCCGCGCGCTCTACGGGGTCGCCGACCAGCCCCAGGCATCAGGCGAGCGCTATGACTACGAGCCCGCCGGACGTGGGCTCAGGCCGGTCGAGGAGGACTGGGATTCAGCCGCCTATCTGCGTCACGTGCCGAGCGTGTTCGAGCACGTACGCCAGGAGTTCGGCCCGGAGCTGCCGCTGCTGCACGACGCCCACCATCGCCTGCGGCCGATTGAGGCCGCCAAGCTGGGCAAACGGCTCGAGCCCTACGACCTCTTCTGGCTCGAGGACTGCACGCCGGCCGAGAATCAGCAGGCGCTGAGACTCGTGCGCCGGCACACGACGACGCCGCTGGCGATCGGCGAGGTCTTCAACACCGTCTGGGATTTCCAGCAGCTGATCTCCGAGCAGCTGATCGACTATGTGCGTGCGGCCTCGACCCACTTCGGCGGGATCACACCGCTGCGCAGGCTGATGGACTTCGCTGCTCAGTTTCAGATCCGCTCCGGCTTCCATGGGCCCACTGACATCTCGCCGGTGGGGCTCGCGGCCCAGCTCCACGTCGGCCTTGCGATCCACAACTTCGGCATCCAGGAGTACATGCCCCACAGCGCCGCGACCGACGCTGTGTTCCTCCAGAACATGACGTTCCGCGATGGCCATCTGCACCCCGGCGACGCGCCCGGACTCGGTGTCGAGCTCGACCAGCAGGCGGCCGCGGGCCACGCCTACAAGCAGGCCTATCTGCCGGTCAGCCGGCTGAACGACGGGACCATGCATGACTGGTGAGCGCCGCACTTGATCGCGGTTCTCGCAGGCATCGGCGCGGCGCTTGCCTGGGCCGTGTCGAGCCTCTGCTCGTCACGCTCGAGCCGATTGGCGGATCCGCTGGCGGTGGTCGCCGGGATGATGCTCGTCGGCCTGCTGATCTGTGCGCCGATCGCGGCCGCCGAGGGCATGCCGGCGCAGCTGCATGGCGTCGCCTGGGCGTGGCTGGCGCTCGCCGGAGGCGGCAACGTCGCCGGGCTGATGCTCGCCTACGCCGCCTTCCGGCAGGGTCAGCTCTCGCTGGTGCTGCCGCTGGTCTCGACCGAGGGCGCGATCGCTGCCGTGATCGCTGTCTTTGCAGGGGAGAGCTTGAGCAGTGCTGCCGCTGCAGCACTGCTCCTGGCGACGCTGGGCGTATGTCTGGCGTCGATTAGGCCGAGCGTCCCGGACGTGCCCGGTGCGTCGCACAACGAGAACCATTTCAGGGTCGTGGCGCTGGCACTGGGCGCGGCTCTGCTGTTCGGAGGCAGTCTCTACGGCACGGCCCGGGCAGGGGCGGAACTGCCTTCGGCCTGGGTGGTGCTGTCGGCGCGACTCGTGGGCACGGTGGTGCTGGCACTGCCGCTGATGCTGACCGGGCGACTGCGGCTGCCGCGGGCCGCGGTCCCGCTGGTCGTCACCTCAGGCATCTGTGAGGTGCTGGGTTTCTTCTCCTACACGCTCGGGTCACGTCACGGGATCGCGATCACCGCGGTGCTGGGATCGCAGTTCTCGACGCTGGCGGTGATCGGCAGCTACGTGCTGTTCGGAGAACGCCTCGGTCGGCTCCAGCTCGTGGGTGTCTGCACGGTGATCGTCGGGGTCTCAGTGCTCAGCCTGGCCACCGCCTGACCATGGATGAACTCGGCCTGCTGGGACGTCAGCCCAGGGTCGTAGCCGATCGGCCTGAGGTCGCATATAGGCACCTGGACCGGACCAGCATGCATTTCATCCTCGGACCGGTATTCTCGCGCCGCAGTGCCTGAGGGACTCTCACCCACCGAGGCCGGCAAGGAACTGGCCGAGCACATCGAGCGCAATGCCGAGCACGACGAGAAGTCTCCCGAGTCTCGGGCGCACCGGCGGATCTCGATCATCGAGGCGTCACTGCTGGCGGTGGTTGCGGTGCTCGCCGCCTACTCGGGGTGGGCCGCGGCGAAGTGGTCGACGGACTCCTCACTGAGCCTGGCGCGAGCCAGCGCGGCTCGAGCGGAATCGAACGCGGCCAGCATCGAGGCACTCAACGACCTGAACTTCGATCTCAGTTCATTCAACACCTGGGTCGCGGCCTACCTGGTCCACGACACGAGCGCGATGACGGTTGCCGAGCGGCGCTTCACCCCGAACTTCCACCGGGCATTTCTCGCCTGGGTGGCGACCCACCCGGCCAAGAATCCACATGCACCGGCGGACCCGATCGTGATGCCCCAGTACAAGCGTCCCGAACGTGCGCTGGCGGCGAAGCTGTCGGCGCACGCGACGGTCGAGTACAGCACCGGCGAGCACGCCGGCTCGACCTCGGACAGCTACGTACGCACGACGGTCTACCTCGCGACGGTGCTGTTCCTCGCCGGCCTGGGCGGCCACTTCGCCTACATCCGGATTCGCTACGGGCTGGCCGGGGTCGGATCGCTGATCCTGATCCTGGCGCTGATCCTGCTGATCACCTCGCCGAAGCCGTTCTGAGCGAAGGCGGCGGGTCGCCGGCGGGTGGTGCCGACGTCAGCCGGCCTGCGTGGGCGCCAGCTTGGCGGCCTGCCTGTCAGGAGTGATGCGGATCACGTCCCAGACCAGGCCCATCCGTTCCAGAACGCGGATCGTGAGCGCGGAAGGGTCGAGCTCCCAGCGACGCATCCCGTGTTCAGCGGAGGTGGGAAAGGCGTGGTGGTTGTTGTGCCAGGCCTCGCCAAACGTGAACGGCGCCAGCCAGGCCAGGTTGCGCGACTCGTCACCGGTCTCGAATCGCCGCCGCCCAAAGAAGTGACAGAGCGAGTTGACGCTGTAGGTCACGTGGTGGACGACGAGCATCCTCACGGCTCCGCCCCACAACAGACC
Source organism: uncultured Actinomycetota bacterium (assembly GCA_963790635.1). GTDB lineage: Bacteria > Actinomycetota > Thermoleophilia > Solirubrobacterales > Solirubrobacteraceae > Palsa-465. Next base: position 1,363,716 of record CAWBPJ010000007.1, read on the forward strand.
GGTCAGGCCGGCGCGCAGCGTGCCGCCGAACAACCACCCCAGGGCGAACGCCATGGCCAAGCTGCCGAGCGCCCAGACGATGAACGTGCGGTCGACCCAGGTGATCACCGGATCCGCCAGCAGATCGGGCGCGTAACGGGTTTTCTTGGCGCGATCGGTGTGGAGGAACAGCCACCCGACGTGGGCGTGGACCAAACCGCGTATCGCCCCGCTCCAGCCGTCGCCCTGATCGACATGAGGGCTATGCGGGTCGCCTTCGCGGTCTGAGAACCGATGGTGCTTGCGGTGGTCCGAGACCCAGGCGACCACCGGTCCCTCGATCGCCGCAGAGCCGAGGATCGCGAGTGTCGCGCGCACGGTCGGGCCCGACTTGAACGACCTGTGGGTCAGGAGCCGGTGGAAGCCGACCGTGACCCCAAGGCCCGTCAGCGTGTACATGATCACGAAGTCGAAGATGTCGTTCCAGCCCAGGAATCTGTCCCACAGCTGCCACGCCACGAACAGCAGGCTGATGATCGGCCCGACGGTCACGATTCCGGTGATGATCCGGACCTGACGCTCGTTGCTCACCGGCTCGACGTCATCGCCGAGCTCGGGCTGAAGTTTTGTGGCGGTCATGGGATCAGCGAGAGGACCCTATCCGAGTGCGCGGCGGCATCAATCCGCCTCGCGGATGAATCTGCGTATGAGTTCTGCATCTCGGGTAGCACCGGTCCGGTCGGGGTTTGAGGGCGGGGCATCCTAACAGTCCTCGGGCCGCCGGATTCTCAAAAGATCCTCGCCTTCGAATCGAAGGACAGCAGAAGAATCGAAGCTCGCCGTCTGCGGCCGGCGCGCGCTTCAGGCCTCCGCGAGCACTTCGTAGGAGCCGTCGAGTAGGACGGCGGCGACGTGTGGCGCGATCAGATCGGTCCCGTCGCCTGACATACGCGCCTGGGCGGCGCGCAGCTCGTCTGCGGTCCCGTCGAAGAGGCCGAACGACACGATGATCGTGGGATCGGTGAGGTCGCGAGCGTGGTACACCTGGCTCCACCGGCGCAGCTCATCGTTGCCTGCGTAGGTCGCGTCCCAGGCGGCGCGGAAGTCGTCGTAGGCGCCGGCGTTGAGGCGACGAGCGGTCAGTGTGCAGATCATGGGATTCCTCGGTTCTGGCGGATGGGTTTGGTTGTCGAGCCGGCCGGAGGCCGGCGTGATTGCGTCAGTAGCTGAAGACCGTTGCCTGGTCATCGGCGATCCAGTCGAGCAGCGGCGTGGCGCCGCCGAGCCGCGCGTTGGACACGAGCGCGGTCTCGTCGAGTTGGCGCGCGCTGAAGCAGATCGGGCACGCGAGCAGCTCACCGCCGCCGTCGGCGTACTGCATGAACAGCCGCTCCAGCGGCGGGCAGCCGTCGCATGCGACGCCCTCTGCGTGACCGGGCAGTGCGAGCCTGACCGCATCCTTGGTCAGGAACATCGCCGTCGTCTGGCCCCTTGCAACGGCGGCCGTGCCGACCAGGAATGCGATCGTGACGCGCTCGGGATCCTCGAGGCCGGTCACGAGGTTGATCATCATCTTGTTTGCCATGTGTTCCTTGGTTGTGGTTTGAGAGTGCCCGCCGATCAGGGCCGTCTAGGCCTGAGCGGGGTCGGGATCGGGCCTGACGACGACTGTGTCGACGATCGGAATCACCTCGTCGACCGGCAGCTCGGCCGCAGACGCGTGCGCGTGGAGCGCTTCCGGGCTTTTCGCCTGGTAGATGCAGACGGTGCCCAGTCCGCCCGCACCCTCGTCGAGCACGTAGCTGCGGATCCAGCGCACCTCGTCGTCCATCTGCTCGTCGGCGACCTTGGTCGATCGCGCTGCGGCGGCATCAAGCTCCTGCGCTGAGTTCCAGCCGCCTCGTCTGAGAATTGCGTACAGCTCCATCGTTACCTCCCCTTGCCGGTGTTGGTTGATGGGCGCACGGTAGGCAATGGGTTCCGGGCCGCCATCGGGAACATTCCCCATCGTGAGGCGTCGGTAGGGTTCGGCGCATGCGGGCCGGAGCCGGCGATCACGGGCCAACTCAGAACCGAGTGCCTGAACAGCCGCGACCGCGACTGGTGGAGCTCGTCGCGGCGTTCTCGTTGGCGGCAGATCTCGGGCTCGGACAGCCGATGGAGCACGGGATGCGCGCGTGCATCATCGCCGTGCGGCTGGCGAGCATCCTCGGGCTCGACACCTCGGCGCGGGATGACATCTACTGGGTCAGCCTGCTGGGGATGGTCGGCTGCACGGCCGATTCCTACGAGCTGAGCCAGGTCTTCGGCGACGACCTGGCCCTGCGGGCCGGGATGTTCCAGGCCGGACCGTCCGAGCTCTCGGTCGCAGGCTATCTCCTCTCTCGAGCCGGATCAGACGGCGGCGTCGTACGCCGTGCGCGCGAGGGTGCGCGCCTGCTCCGGACCGGTATGCGGGCCGTCGCCGAGTCGTTGACCACGCACTGCACTGTCACCGGACAGCTGGCCGAGCAGCTGAGCTTCGGCGCCGGCGTCTGCGCTCCGCTCCAGCACACCTTTGCCCGCTGGGATGGCAAGGGCGTGCCACAGGGGCTCCGCGGCGACGCGATCGAGCTCGCCGCCCGCGTGTTCGTCGTCGCGAACTACGTCGAGGTCGAGCACCACTCGCACGGAGTCGAGGCTGCAGCCGTGTTCGCCCGGAGATTCGCCGGATCGCTCATGGACCCGCTGGTCGTGGGCGCGCTCGTCGACAGCGCCGAGGAGATTTTCGAAGGTCTCGACGAGCACGACTGGGACGCCGTGATCGCAAACGAGCCCGGCGACCGCCCGCGCCTATTCGGCTCGCAGCTCGACGCCGCACTCGGTGCGCTCGGCGACTTCGCCGACCTCAAGTCGCCCTGGTTCAGCGGTCACTCGCGCCGCGTCTCACAACTCTCGGCAGCGGCAGCCAGCGAGCTTGGCCTGCCGGAGGCCGAGGTCGTCCGGCTGCGCCGCGCCGCGCTCGTCCATGCGCTCGGCCGCGCCGGTGTCCCCAACACGATCTGGGACAAACCCGGCGTACTCACGCCGAGCGAGCGGGAGCGGATGCAGCTCTACGCCTACTACACCGATCGAATCCTGCGCCGCGGCAACCTCACCGGCCTCGCCGGCCTCGCCTCGAGCAGCCACGAGCGGCTTGACGGCAGCGGCTACCCGCGCGGCCTCAGCGGCACGGGCGTCTCCCGGCTGACCGCAGTGCTTGCAGCTGCGGACGTGTACGACGCTCTCACCAACGCAAGACCGCACCGTGAAGCGTTTGCCGGCGATCGGGCCGCAAAAGAGCTACGAGACCAGGCGCGAGCTGGTCGACTCGATGGCGAATCGGTCGACGCAGTCCTGGCGGTCGCCGGACATCGATCGCCGAGACGACCCACGGCGCCCGGGGATCTGACTCCGCGGGAACTCGAGGTTCTCAGGCTGATCGCGATTGGGCACACCACCGCTCAGGTCGCGTATGCGCTGAGCATCTCGCCAAAGACCGCCGACCACCACATCCAGCACATCTACACGAAGATCGGGGCCTCCAACCGCTCGATCGCAACGCTGTTCGCGATGCAGCACGGGCTCATCTGAGGTCCTGCCGCGGACCAGGCGCCCCACCGCACTCGAACGCTGCGCGGATCCGACGGGGTTGCGGCTTCACCCAGATCGGATGATGTCCAGGCGCGCGTGCCCACCGAGCATCCACGGTTGCCAACAAAGGGCCAGGAAGGGGACCTCCGATGACCACTGCAACCGCAACAGGGCGGCATGAGGGCGCTGCTCGGCAGGACAGCGCGCCTGGCCGGGTCGCTGACACATTCGTAGTGTTCGGGATCAGCGGCGACCTCGCCAAGGTGATGACGTTCCATTCGCTGTATCGGCTCGAGCGCCGCGGTCTGCTGAGCTGCCCGATCATCGGCGTGGCCTCCGACGACTGGTCCGTGGATGACCTGCGGAATCATGCTCGGACCGCGATCGAGACCTGCGGCGAGCAGATCGATGATCAGATCTTCGAGCGGTTTGCCGCTCGCCTCTCGTACGTGTCCGGCGACTTCGGCGACGCGGCCACCTACGAGCGGGTCAAGCGCGCGATCGGCGATGCGCGCACGCCCGTCTACTACCTGGAGATTCCGCCGTTTCTGTTCGCCACGGTGATCAAGGGGCTGTCCGCCGCGGGCCTGACTGAGAACGCCCGCGTCGTCGTCGAGAAGCCGTTCGGACATGATCTCGCCTCTGCTCGCGAGCTGGCCGAGGAGATCCACACATACATAGACGAGTCACAGCTGTACCGGATCGATCATTTCCTGGGCAAGATGGGCCTCGGTGAGATCCTGTACCTCAGGTTCGCCAACTCGATGTTCGAGCCGATCTGGAACCGGAGCCATATCGCATCCGTGCAGATCACGATGGCCGAGAGCTTCGGGGTCGAGGATCGGGGGCACTTCTACGATCCCGTCGGCGCATTGCGAGATGTCGTCGTCAACCACCTCATGCAGGTGGTGGCGGCGACCGGTATGGAGCCGCCGGCGACCGGGGACGCCAACACGCTGAAGAACGCTCTCTTCTCACTGTTCAGCGCCATGCCCGAGGCCGATCCGAGCCGTTATGTCCGGGGCCAATATGAGGGCTACCGCTCGATCGATGGCGTTGCAGCGGACTCCACGACCGAGACCTATGCGGCGCTCTGCCTGGAGATCGACAACTGGCGCTGGGAGGGGGTGCCGTTCTTCATCCGGACCGGCAAATGCCTGCCGATCACGCAGACCGAGGTCCGCGTCGTGTTCCGGCGTCCGCCCCGATTGGGCTTCGTCGGCTGGGATCGCTCTCCCGAACCCGGGCAGCTGGTGGTGAAGCTCGATCCGTCGACCGGTGTGCGGCTCGAGCTCGAGGCTCAGCGCCATGAGGCGACGACGCCGGAGCAGATCTCGATGGACATGGAGTTCGCAGAGCAGGGTGGCGAGGGGCCGACGCCGTACGAGGTTCTCCTGCATGCCGCGATGATCGGCGACAGCAAGCGGTTCACCCGGCAGGACTCGATCGAGGAGTGCTGGCGGATCATGGGCCCACTGCTCGATCAGCCGCCTCCGGTGAACCCCTATGCAAAGGGCTCGTGGGGCCCTGAAGAGGCCGAGGGCGTCCTCCAGGGCTATGGTCGCTGGCATCATCCGTGGGTGCAGTCATGAGCGCCACGAGGGGCGGAACCGGCAAGTCGAAGGCGTCCACAGCGTCCAAGCACTCGCCCGCCGGACACAAGGCTGACGCTGGCACGGGTGAGCAGAGCCAGGGCGCGCCACAGAGCGCCGCGGCGCCCTCGCCGTTCACGCCAATCGCCGAGTACGCGTTTCTGTCCGACTGCCATACCGGAGCGCTCGTCGCACCCGACGGGGCGATCGACTGGCTGTGCGTGCCGCGCTTTGACTCCCCGAGCGTGTTCGGCTCACTGCTCGACCGAGCCGCTGGGCTTTTCCGGCTGGGGCCGTTCGGGATAAACGTTCCCAGTGGGCGAACGTACGACCCCGGGACCAACACGCTGATGACCGCCTGGAAGACGCCATCCGGTTGGGCGATCGTGAGGGATGCGCTGACGCTCGGTCCGCGCCGCGGCGAGGATGCGATCACCCCACATACGCGTCCGCCCACGGACGACGATGCGGACCACGTGCTGGTCCGCACGGTCGAATGCATCGATGGGACCGTTGAGATCGAGCTGATCTGCGACCCGGCCTTCGACTACGGGCGCGTGCCGGCGGACTGGTCTCTGGAGGATGACCGCCACAGCGCCGATGCGTCCGGTGCCGGCCAGACGATCCGCCTCCGTACCGACATGCTGATGGGGATCGAGGGAAACCGGGCACGGGCACGGCACACGCTGAAGGAGGGCGAAAAGCTGTTCTGCTCCCTCTCCTGGGAGGAGCACCTGGCCGGGCCGGAGAGCCTCGAGGAGGCCGAGGCTCAGTTGGCAGCGACGACGCGGTTCTGGCGAGCCTGGCTGGGGCGCGCGCGAATCCCCGACCACGAGCTGCGCCCGTGGATCCAACGGTCTGCGCTGGTGATCAAGGGGCTGACCTACATGCCCACCGGTGCGACCGTCGCGGCGCTGACGACCTCATTGCCGGAGACGCCCGGGGGCGAGCGCAACTGGGACTACCGCTACACCTGGATCCGGGACTCCACGTTCACGCTGCAGGCGCTGCACTACCTGAACCTCGACTGGGAGGCCGATGAGTTCATGCAGTTCATCGCTGACCTCGAATGTGACGAGGACGGCGCGCTGCAGATCATGTACGGGATCGATGGTCGCCGGGACCTGACCGAAACCACGCGCGACGAGCTGTCCGGCTACGCCGGCGCCCGTCCCGTGCGCATCGGCAATGGCGCGTTCGACCAGAAGCAGAACGACGTGTTCGGCGCCGCGCTCGACTCGATCCTTCTGCACACCCACCGCAGCCAGCGTCTTCCCCGCAGGCTGTGGCCGCTGGTGCAGTCCCAGGCCGAGTGCGCGACCTCGGTTTGGCGCAATCCCGACCAGGGCATCTGGGAGGCCCGTGGCAAGCCTCAGCACTACGTCTCCTCGAAGTTGATGTGTTGGGTGGCGCTCGATCGCGCCTCGAAGCTCGCGAGCGTCCGCGGCGACTCCTCCCGTACAGAGCAGTGGCGAGCGACAGCAGAGGAGATCAGGGCGGACATCCTCGAACACGGGGTCGACAAGCGCGGTGTCCTGTGTCAGCACTACGAAACTGAGGCGCTCGACGCCTCAACGCTGCTGGCGGCGATCTTCGGCTTCCTGCCCGCCAACGACGCACGGCTGAAGGCGAGTGTCCTGGCGATCGCCGACGAGCTGACCGAGAACGGGTTCGTGCTGCGCTACCGAACCGACGAGACCGACGACGGTCTATCCGGCAAGGAGGGGACGTTCGTGATCTGCTCGTTCTGGTTGGTTTCGGCGCTGGCCATCGTCGGCGAGATGCAGCGAGCCCGGGACGTCCTCACGCGCCTGATCAACGTCGCCTCACCGCTGGGTCTCTACGCAGAGGAGTTCGACGTGGACACGGGGCGCCACCTGGGGAACTTCCCGCAGGCGTTCTCGCACCTGGCGATGGTCGAGGCCGGCGCCAGGATCATCCTCGCCGAGCGGCTCGCGGAGATCGGCGCATGAGCTCCTACGACGTGATCGTGATCGGGAGCGGCGCCGGCGGCGGTACGCTCGCGCACCGTCTGGCGTCCTCCGGCCGGCGGATCCTCCTGCTCGAACGGGGCGGTTGGCTCCCGCGCGAGCCCCAGAACTGGCTGGCTCAGGACGTATTCGTCGACGGCCGCTACATCACAGAGGACACCTGGCACTACTCGGACGGATCCCCGTTCCAGCCGCAGGTGCACTACTACGTCGGCGGTGCCACGAAGCTCTACGGAGCGGCTCTCTACAGGCTGCGGCGCGAGGACTTCGGCGAACTGCACCATCACGACGGGATCTCGCCCGCGTGGCCGATCTCCTACGAGGAGATGGAGCCCCACTACACGCAGGCGGAGCAGCTCTACCAGGTCCACGGGGCCCGCGGCGAGGATCCAACCGAGCCGCCGTCAAGTGCGCCATACCCCTTCCCGGCGGTATCGCACGAGCCACGAATCCAGCAGCTTTCCGATGGCCTCCAAGCAGCTGGGCTGCATCCGTTTCACGCGCCCTGCGGGGTCCTGCTCAACGAGTCGGACATGCCATACAGCAGCTGCGTCCGCTGCGATGACTGTGACGGCTTCCCGTGTCTGGTGCACGCCAAGTCTGATGCCGAAGTCATCGGCGTGAGGCCGGCGCTCGAGCACTCCAACGTCACGCTCTTGACGGGCGCGCGTGCCGTCCGGCTGGTGACGAACGACGCGGGTACCGAGATCACCGGTGTCGTCGCGGAGCTCGACGGGGAACTCGAGACCTTCGCAGCGGACATCGTCGTGGTCTCGTGCGGTGCTGCCAATAGCGCCAAGCTGCTGCTCGCCTCAGCCACGGATAAGCATCCCACCGGCCTCGGCAACCGATCCGGCCAGCTCGGTCGCAACTACATGTTCCACAACAGCCAGGCCGTCCTGGCGCTTTCGAAGGAGGAGAACCCGACGGTCTTTCAGAAGACGCTGGGACTCAACGACTTCTACTTCAGCGGCGGCGACGGCTTCGACTACCCACTCGGCAACATTCAGATGGTCGGCAAGTCGCAGGCGGCGATGTTCCGCGGAGAGAAGCCGGGCGAGACGCGCTTTGCTCCCTCCTGGACGCTGCGCGACGTCGCGCGCCACGCGGTCGACTTCTGGTTGTCGACTGAGGACCTGCCGCGGCCGGAGAACCGCGTGACCCTGACGCCTGAGGGCGAGATCATGCTCAGCTACACGGCCACCAACGAAGTCCCCAAGCAGCGCCTCTATCACGAGCTGAAGCAGCTGCTCGGAGAGCTCGACATGCATCGCGACCATCTGCTGCCTCACCACGGGTATCTGAAGAACGCGATCCCGATCGCGGGCTGTGCGCATCAGGCCGGCACCTGCCGGTTCGGCAGCGATCCCGAGAGCTCGGTGCTCGACACTGATTGCCGCGCGCATGAGATCGACAACCTCTACGTGGTCGATGCGAGCTTCTTCCCCAGCATCGGGGCCGTGAATCCGGCGCTGACGGTGATGGCCAACGCGCTGCGGGTGGGTGACCACCTGATTGAGCGGATCGGGGCGCAGCAGCCCGGACGAGACGCTGCCGATGTCAGCTGACACAGCGAGCCCGGGTCGGCGCCGGATCCTGATCGTCGGCGGCGGGTTCGGCGGATTCAAGGCGGCGCACAAGCTGAAACGGGCGAATGTCGAGGTCACGATCGTCGACCCGCGTAACCACCACCTGTTTCAGCCGCTGATCTACCAGGTCGCCGCCGGCGGGCTGTCCTCCGGGCAGGTGGCGGCGCCGATCCGCGCAATGGTCAAGCGGCAGCCGAACGCGAGTGTGCTGATGGCGGCGGTGACCGACATCGACGTCGAGGCCAGGCAGGTCGTGCTCGACCGTGGCGAGCGTCTCGACTACGACAGCCTGATCCTTGCGTGTGGCGGCCAGACGTCGTACTTCGGGCACGACGAATGGCAGGCCTCGACCTACCCGCTGAAGACGCTGCACGACGCCGTTTCACTGCGTCGTCGGATCTTCGCGGCGTTCGAGGAAGCCGAACGCTTGGGCGGCAAGGACGCTGAGGAGTGGCTCACGTTCGTCGTCGTGGGGGGTGGCCCGACCGGGGTCGAGATCTCCGGGCAGCTGGCGATCCTCGCTCGCCACGCGATGAAGCGGGACTTCCGGCGGATCGATCCCGCCGGCGCGCGTGTGATCCTGCTCGACGCCGGCGATCGTGTGGTCGCGGCCTTCAGCGAGGAGACCTCGGCGAAGGCCGCGAAGGAGCTGAGTGCACTCGGCGTCACGGTCAGAGAGCACGCCCTGGCGACGGCCATTGACGAGCACGGGGTGACGGTCAGCGTCGGCGACCAGGCCGAACGGATCCCGAGCCGGACGATCATCTGGGCAGCTGGGGTGCGGACAGCCGGCATCGCGGGGGTGCTGGCCGGGGCTGCCGGCGCAGAGACCGACCGGGGAGGACGGATCAAGGTCAATTCGAACCTCACGATTGACGGTCACCCGGAGATATCGGTGATCGGCGACGCCGCCTGCGTGAGCGGTCCGGGGGGCCGGCCGCTGCCGGGGCTGGCGACCGTCGCGATCCAGGAGGCCAGTCACGTGGCCAAGGGGATCGCCCGCGGCGATGCCGGTGCCACGGAGCCCTTCAAATACTTTGACAAGGGCGCCCTGGCCGTGGTCGGCCGCGGCCGTGCGGTCTGCGAGGTGCGAGGGCACAGGTTGTCAGGGGCACCCGCCTTTCTGATGTATCTGAGCGTGCATCTGTACTACCTGGGCGGAGTTGGCGGCCGTAGGCTGACCGTGCTCAGCACCTGGCTCTCGACCGCCTTCGGAGCCCGGCAGAACCGAGTGATCGAGCTCGAACTGGCGAACCCGGAACCGCCGGGCGATGGAGCAGCCGCTGCGCCCAGGGCGAACCAAGCGCTGACGTGATCCTGACGGCCTCAACGGCGGTCGACCTCGCCCGGTTCCAATTCGGGACCACTTCGATCTATCACTTTCTGTTCGTTCCGCTGACCCTGGGGTTGGCACCTCTGGTGGCGACGATGCAGACGATCTGGCATCGCGGGCATGACGACGCCTGGCTCCGGTTGACGCGCTTCTTCGGCACGCTGCTGCTGATCAACTTTGCGATCGGCGTCGCCACCGGGCTGGTGCAGGAGTTCCAGTTCGGGATGAACTGGTCGGTCTACTCGAACTTCGTCGGGGGCGTGTTCGGGGCGCCGCTGGCAATCGAGGGCCTCGCCGCGTTCATGCTGGAGGCAACCTTCCTGGGGCTCTGGGTCTTCGGCTGGAGTGTGCTCTCGCCGCGGCTGCACCTGGCCACGATCTGGATTGCGGCGGCTGCGACCTGGCTGTCGGCCTACCTGATCCTGGTGGCGAATTCCTGGATGCAGCATCCCGTCGGCTACCGGCTTGTCGACGGCAAGGCCCAGCTGACCAGTATCGGCGCCCTGCTCTCGAATGACTTTGCCCTGCGCGCGTATCTGCACACGATCCTTGCGGGGCTGATCTTCGGCTCGATCGTGGTGCTCGGCATCAGTTGCTGGCACCTGCTTCGCGGTCGAAATTCCGACCTGTTCCTCAGGGCCGCGAAGCTGGCGTTGATCGTCGCTGTGCCGATCACCTTGCTTCAGCTGTCGGTCGGCAACCGTTTCGGAGAGGCGGTGACAAGCCAGCAGAGCATGAAGATCGCCGCATCGGAGGCACAGTGGAACACGTGCCAGCCATGTTCGTTCTCCGTGTTTCAGATCGGCGGCTTCTCGGCTCAGAATCCGAATCCAAGCTTCTCGATCGCGATCCCGGACCTGCTCTCGTGGATGGCCACCGGAACGTTCAGCGGCAAGGTCCAGGGTCTCAACCAGCTCCAGGCGCAGGAGCAGAAGCGCTACGGGCCCGGCAACTACATGCCCAGCATCGAGCTCGTCTATTGGTCGATGAGGGTCATGGCGGTCCTGGGAGTCGTGATGGCGCTTGAGGCGCTCGCCGGCGCGTGGCTGTATTGGCGACGAAGGCTCGAGTCTGCGCGCTGGTTCCTGTGGAGTGCGATCGTCGCGATCGGCTTCCCGTATCTGGCCGCCACCGCCGGCTGGATCGTCACTGAGATGGGCCGTCAGCCCTGGATCGTGCAGGGATTGCTCAAGACCTCGCAGGCTGTGTCGCCCAACGTCAGCGCTGCGACCGTCGCGGTGAGCCTAGGCGTGTTCGTCGCCCTCTACGTCACGCTGGGCGTGGTCGACTTCGTGTTGATGCGACGGTACGCACGGATCGAGCCGCCCACGGCGGAGGAGATCGGCGCGGGCTCCCGCTCGCGCGAACCGCTCTCCTACGGGGCAACCTGAGATGGGACTTCCCGCGGTTTGGTTCTGGTTGATCGTGCTCCTCTGGGCGGGTTACTTCCTGCTCGAGGGATTCGACTTCGGTGTCGGCATGCTGCTCCCGTTTCTCCCTCGCCGAGGCAGCGAGCAGGACCGGAGCGCGATGTTCGAGGCGATCGGTCCAGTATGGGACGGGAACGAGGTCTGGCTGGTCGTGGCCGCCGGCGCGACGTTCGCCGCGTTCCCGTCGTGGTACGCGACGCTGTTCTCCGGTTTCTACATCGCCCTGCTGCTGATCCTCGTGCTGCTGATCGTTCGCGTCGTGTCGTTCGAATGGCGCAGCAAAGCCGACGGGCCACGCTGGCGGATGGCCTGGCTGGGCGCGAACGCCGCGGGCAGCACCGGCGCTGCGTTCCTGTGGGGCCTGACGCTGGCGAACCTGCTGCACGGTGTGCCGCTCACCTCGACACATGTCTTTGCCGGCAGCTTCCTTGATCTGTTCAGCGGCTACACGGTGCTGGCCGGAGTCGCGGTCGTGGCCGTCTTTGCGCTGCACGGTGCCACCTACCTGGCGCTGCGAACGACCGGGGAGCTCCGCGAGCGCGCGGTCTCGGCGAGCCGGCGGCTGGCACCGCCGGCGGCGATTCTGGCGGCCGGCTTCCTCGCCTGGACGGTTGTCGTCGCCCATCAGCGCAACGGTCGGGCGATCGTGCCGGTGCTGATCCCCGCCGCCGTGACGGCGGCGGCGCTGATGCTGGTTGTCGTGCTGTCGCGGTCACGGCTGGGAGGCTGGGCGTTTGCGATGACCGGCCTGGCTGCGATCGGGATCGTCGCAACGATCTTCACCGGCCTGTACCCGCGCGTGCTCGTCTCGCACCCTGAATTTGGTTACAGCCTCACGATCGCCAACGCTGCGTCGGGTCACTACGCGCTGCGTGTGATCACGATCGTCGCCGCGATCTTCGCGCCGTTGGTTCTGCTCTACCAGAGTTGGACCTACTACGTGTTCCGCCGGCGCCTGGGTGCGCCACGCGTGGGTGACTCGGCGTCGGGATGAACAGTGCGAGCACTTGACCCGCGTCTGCTCGATCGAACCAGATCTGTGCGGCCGCTCCTGGCAGCCGACGTTCTGCTCGGGGTCGGCTCCGCTGTGGCGGTACTGGCCCAGGCGACGCTGCTGGCTCGAATCGCCGCCCGGGCCTTTGCAGGGGGTGCCTCATTGCACGACCTGCGCCTGGACTTCGGGCTGCTCCTGATTGCGTTTGCCGCCCGGGCCGTGATCGCCTGGGCGATGGAGATCGCGGGTCGGCGCGCCGCCTGGAGCGTCCTGTCGGAGCTCCGCCTGGCGCTGGTCGAGAAGCGTCTGCGTTCTGCCCCGATCGCGACCGATGGCACGGAGGCAGGCGAGCTGGCTGCGGCCTGCGTGCAGGGCGTCGACGCCCTGGAGGCCTATTTCGCCAGGTATCTGCCCCAGGCTGTGCTTGCCTCGACGGTCCCGGTCATCGTGCTTGTCTGGGTGGGGGTGGTGGACCTCGAGTCTGCGCTGATCATGCTGCTGACGCTGCCCCTGGTGCCCGTCTTCATGTGGTTGATCGGTCGCTACACGGAGGCGCGCACACAGGAGCGCTGGGATGCGCTGCGGAGGCTCTCGACCCACTTCCTCGATGTCGTCCGGGGGCTCCCGACACTGCGTGCGTGCGGCCGTGCTCAAGCTCAGGCCGAGACCATCGGGTACGTTTCCGAGCGCTATCGCGCCGCGACGATGGAGACGCTTCGCGTCAGCTTCCTGTCTGGCTCGGTGCTCGAGCTGGCCGCCACGCTCGGGGTCGCGCTGGTGGCGGTGACGGCTGGTGTGAGACTTGTCGACGGCCGGTTGGGCCTCCAGGCGGGCCTCACCGTGCTGGTGCTGGCGCCCGAGCTCTACCTGCCGTTTCGCCGCTTGGGCGCCGAGTATCACTCGAGTGCGGACGGCCTCGCCGTCGCCCAGCGCATGTTCGACCTGCTCGACGCGCCGGTCACCGTCGGCGCTGGTGGCGTCAGCTCGCCGCAGAGTCCGTCAACGGCAACCGTGGCGTTAGAGCGGGTCGCATTCTCCTATCCGGGGCGTGCGGTCCCCGTGTTGCACGAATTCGACCTGGAGCTCGCGCCCCGCGAGACCGTCGCGCTGATCGGTGAGAGTGGTGCGGGCAAGAGCACGGTTGCCGCGCTGCTGCTTGCGCTGCTCGCGCCCACCGCCGGCCGTATCACCGTTGGCGGTATCGACCTCAGCAGCTGCCAATTGGAGGCGTGGCGGCGGCTTGTCGCCTGGGTCCCCCAGCGGCCGGGACTGTTTCACGCGACGATTGCCGAGAACATCGCGCTTGGTGAGCGTGGCGCCTCGCGCCGGCGGGTTCAGGAGGCAGCTGAGGTCGCCGGCGCCGACCGCTTCATCGCGGCGTTGCCGGACGGCTACGAAACCGTCGTCGGGGACGCCGGGCGGGCGCTCTCTCCTGGCGAGCGGCGACGGATCGCGCTGGCTCGCGCGTTCCTGGCGCCGGCACCACTGGTGATCCTCGATGAGCCGACCGCGGACCTGGATCCCCACAGCGTCGAGGTCGTGTCAGATGCCGTCCGCCGGCTCCAGGGCTGGCGCACCATGCTGCTGATTGCGCACCGCAGCGAGCTGGTCACGCTGGCCGACAGGGTCGTACAGATGCCGAGCGGGTCGCCGAAGCTCGAGGATCTGTGGAGCGCCGTATGAGTCGAACCTTTTTCGGGCTCTTGAACCTGACCGGGGCGCCGCGCGTGCGGCTCTTGCTGGCGGCGACGCTGGGTGCGCTCACGGTGGCGTTCGGCGTCGGGTTGTCAGCCACGGCCGGATTTCTGATCTCGCGGGCCGCGGAGCGCCCGCCGGTGCTGTCGCTGATGGTGGCGATCGTCGCGGTCCGGTTCTTCGGGCTCGGCCGGCCGGTGCTGCGTTACCTGGAGCGCCTGCGCTCCCACGACCTTGCGCTGCGCGCGCTCGGATCGGTGCGCAGGCAGTTCTACGAACGGATCGAACCACTTGCTCCCGGACAACTCGATTCCTACAGGGACGGCGACCTGCTCTCGCGCATGGTGGCCGACGTGGATCGCATACAGAACCTGTATCTGCGCGGGATCGAGCCACCACTGGTGGCGCTGCTGGCAGGCGCAATCTCCGTCGGTGTGGCGGCCGTCTTCCTGCCACAGGCTGCAGTTGTGCTCGCGCTAGGGCTCCTCGCCGGTGCCGTGCTGACGCCCGCACTCACGGGCCTGCTGGGAGCGCGAGCAGGGCGCCGGCAGGCGATTGCACGCGGCGAGTTGTCGGCCGAGCTTGTGGAACTCGCGCAGGGTGCATCGGAGCTCGTCGCGTTCGGCGCCCAGGAGCCTGCCCTGGGGCGTGTCCGCGAAGCGGATCGGACACTTGTCAAGCTGGCGCGGCGCGATGCGCTCGTCGCCGGATTGGGCGAGGCCCTCGCCGTCGCCATCACCGGGCTCACCGTCACCGCGGTGCTGGTGGTCGCAGTCGACGCCTCCGATCGCGGCGGGCTGAATCGGGTGCTGATTGCGGCGCTGGCGCTGCTGGCGCTGGCGTCCTTTGAGGCGATCGCCCCGCTCGCGCAGGCAGCCAACGAGCTGTCGGCGACGCTGGCTGCCGGGCAACGCGTGCTGGAACTGGTCAGGCGCGAGGCCACCGTGCGCGACCCGGCCAGTCCCAGGCCGACCCCGGACTGGCCCTTCGTGGTCGAACTTGAAGACGTATCGGCGAGATACACGCCAGGACAGCCGCTCGTGCTGGGCAGCTTCAACCTGCGCCTCGAACCTGGCGAGAAGGTTGCGCTCGTGGGCCCGAGCGGGGCCGGGAAGACGACTGTGGCGAATCTGCTGCTGAGGTTTCTCGACCCCGAGTCCGGACGGATCGCGATCGGCGGGCGAGACATCCGGGAGTGCAGACAGGACGATGTCCGACGCCAGATCGCGATCGCCGGCCAGGAATCCCACCTGTTCTCAGCGAGCATCCGGGACAACGTCCGCCTCGCCAATCCTGATGCGAGCGATTTGGAGGTGGAGCTGGCCCTGCGCCGGGCCCAGATCTGGAAATGGATCACGACGCTTCCTGATGGCGTTGACACGTTCGTCGGTGAGCAGGGACGCGAGCTCTCCGGGGGCCAGCAACAGCGGATCGTGCTTGCCCGGGCGCTGCTGGCTCGGTCACCGGTGCTGGTGCTCGACGAGCCGACGGCTCACCTTGATCCGTCCACGGCAAGCGAGCTGGTACAGGACGTCTTCGCGGCGGCTCGTGGCCATACGGTCCTGTTGATCACACATCGAAGCGAGGGTCTCGACCTGGTCGATCGGATCGTCGCGATCGACGGGCTGGAAACACACTGATGCAGGAAATCGAAGGAGCTATCCAATGACCGGAGCCGATGAGCGCACTCGCGCAGATCACCCTCTATGGCAGCTGCCCATCAGAGGTGCCGTTGCCGGATTCGCTGGGACCGCGGCGCTGACACTCGCCTACGCGGGTGAGCGGCGGCTGCGGAAGAAGTCGGGAACGCTCGATTACGACGACTCACTCGTGCCGGGCGAGATCGTCGCCGGGATCATGCATTTACCGCACGTCACCGCTCACGAGGAGCAGGACCTCGGGCTCGCGTTGCGCTGGAGCTACGGATCCGCATTCGGCATCTGGCACGCGCTGCTGCGACGGAGGTTCGACGAACCATGGGCCAGCGTCCTCTTCGGCTGCACGCTGATGAGCGCGACGTTCTCATTGTTCCCACTGCTGGGACGGACGCCGCCGCCGTGGCGCTGGCCCGCCGACGTGATGGCGACGAGCCTGGGGACCCACGTGGCCTACGTCGTTGCTGCGGGCGTCGTGGACGACGCGCTCAGCACTCAGAGGCGCTGACCTGCCGGGCTGATGCTCCAGCTGCGCGTGTTCGTGGATGCCGACGTGGTTGGCGAGCTGGCGGCGAGCCTGCATGAGATCGCCGGCGTCCGCCACGTGATTCAGATGCGCGACGGGGATGCCGGCCGGTCCGTCGTGACCGTTGACCTGATCGACGACGCGGTCGACCCGGCGCTGTCACAGGTGAGACGGCTCGAGGTTCCAGGTGACGACGTTCTGCTGATCCGGCTGGACTCGATCGGCGCGGCCACGGCCCAGCGCCCCCTGGCGAGCGTCGTGTGGGCGGACCTGGTGAGTCAGGCCGGTCTCAACGCGCGCCCGTTCCCGCGCTACCTGGTCTTCATGGCCTGCGCCGGCGTGATCGCCGCCTTCGGTGTGATCTACGCGAACGTCATCCTGATCGTCGGGGCGATGGCGATCAGTCCGGACACGCTGCCGATCACGGCGCTTGCGACAGCGGTCGTCCTGGGTCGCTGGCGGCTGGCTGCGCGCGCCTTCCTCGCGCTCGTGTCCGGTCTCGGACTTGCCTGCTTGATCGGGGGACTGCTCACATTCGCGCTGCACCATCTCGGCCTGTTGCCCACGACGCTGGCGATCGGGCAGCAGCAGTTCCTGGCAGGGCTGGTGACGGTGAACATCTCGACGCCGCTGGTTGCATTCGCGGCCGGCGTCGCGGCGATTCTTGCTCTCGAGACAAGAGCCAGCTCCGCGGTCGGGGTGGCAATCTCGGTCACGACCATCCCCGCATCGGCGTTCCTCGGCGTGACTGCCGGTCTTGGCAGGATCTCAGACGCTGGTAGCGCGATCCTCGTGCTCGGGGTC
This sequence comes from uncultured Actinomycetota bacterium, assembly GCA_963790635.1. Taxonomy (GTDB): domain Bacteria; phylum Actinomycetota; class Thermoleophilia; order Solirubrobacterales; family Solirubrobacteraceae; genus Palsa-465. Next base: position 1,380,916 of record CAWBPJ010000007.1, read on the forward strand.
AACGTCACGATGTTGTTGGTCGGAGGATCGCTCACGCTGATTGCGCAGCGGTACCTCGGGCGGTTCGAGGCACCGCGTGGCGGCCCTGGGCCGGCGGATGGCTCGGCTGGCGGTCTCGTTCGGCGGCAGCCATGACAGGAACCCGTGAGATCCTGATCGAGCTCGCCTCCGGCGACGCCTGCTCGTTGAGGCAGGGGCTCGCGCTGGGCGGTGAGGACCGGTCCCAGCGCTCGGGGGAATGGTGCCTCGACCATCGGACCCGCGCGCTCGTCCAGTTTGCTGCTCTGCTGGCCATGGACGCGAACACCACGTCACTGCGGTGGGCGGCTGATCGTGCTCTCGCTGTGGGCGTTCGAGACCAGGCCCTGGTTCGCGTCCTGCTCACGACCGGTTGGGTTGCCGGCGTCGCCCAGGCGGTGAGCGCCGCGCCGCGGTTGGGTCTCGCGCTGGACCTCGATATCGAGATCGACGGCTGGGATGGGACCTGAACACGTGGATCCGATCTGACCGGTTCGATCCGATCTGACCCGGCAGCCGGCGTGAGCTAGCGTCCCAACAGGCCGGTCTCCAGGGCGCGTGCGACCGCCTCTGACCGCGAGGCTGCGTCGAGCTTGCGGTACACCGCATGTGCCTGGGTCTTGACGGTGTTGGCGGATACCCCCAGCTGGCTCGCTATCTCGCGGAACGAGTGGTGGCTGGGCAGAAAACGCAGTATCCGCAGCTCCGCGACGGTCAGCGATGCCGGACCGGAGAGGTGCGTCTCGGCCAGCTCGTCGACGTAGGCCCAGGCCTGATCGAACCAGTTCTCGAAGATCACGGCATCAGGGGTTCGACGAGCCAGCCGCGATGCTTCCGCAAGCAGCGCTCGCGCCTCGCCGACGTCGGTCAGGAGCAGTGACGCGTGCGCAAGCAGTATGCGTGCTTCAGCTCCGTACCACGGTACGAACTCGCCGAGCGAGGCCAGCCGTTCGAGACCGTTTCGCAGTGCCACCTTGGCCTCATCGACTCGACCCTGCTGTGCGCGCGACAGCGCGGCCGCAGCGAACGCAAGCGCTGAGAGTGGCTCGTCCTGCAGCTCACATCGCTCCAGCAGCACCAGCGCACGGTCGGTGGAATCGACGGCGAGTGCCCAATCCCGTTGCTCGATGGCGAGCATCGCAAGCTGCCCGAGGCAGGTCGAGGTCAGGATCGGCGAGGTGTCGCCACTGAGCACGACGGCTTCTTCGAGCATCGGCGAAGCGGCGGCGCCGTCGCCACGCAGATGCAGCGCCACCGCTCGCAGCAGCAGGCAGAGCGGGCGCCACTGGCTGTCCGGCGGTTCGCTGCGCAGGCCGCCCTCGGCCAGCGCCTCCATCACCGTGAGGCAGCCGCGCGCGGTGACCGCGTTGACGCGTCCGATCACGGCCGGGCCGCGCCCGCGATCCGGGCCTGTGCGTTCTGTGGCCGCGACGGTTGCCAGCAGCCAGTGCTGTGCCTGGTCAAGGTCGGCTTCCGTCAGCGAGCAGAGGGACGCGATCAACGCCAAGCGCGCGTTGCCTGAGATTCGCTCCCGGTCCAGCACGTCCAACCAGGCCCGCACCCGGTCATGGTTGCTGCGACCGAGGTAGCCGATGACGTTGCGCCATAGAAGCCCGGCCGCGCGCCCGGTGGCACCGGCCGCGACGGCGTGGTCGATGGCCTGCTCGGTCGCGCCAGTGGCGGCGAACCAGTCACATGCACGGATGTGAAGTGCCTGCTTCAGTTCGGGGGCGCCGTGCTTCAGTCTGCCTCGCAATTCAGCTCGCATCAGCCCATGCCATCTGTACCGGTCACCGGCCGCGTCGACCGGCATCAGCAGCGGGCAGACCCGCGCCAGCTCATCCAGCAGCAGCGCTGAGTCGTGCCGGCGCACGAGCATGTCGCAGCCGGGACCTGACGGCTCATCCAGCACGCTCGTCAGCAGGGCCAGGGTCCTGAGCTCCGGTCTCATCGGCTGCAGCACCTCATCTCTGAGGTATGCGGAGATCAGCCGCCGCTCAGCGTAGGCCGGTGTCAGGCCGGTCGGATCATCGCGGCGGGCCAGCGCGGCGAGGTAGAGCGCAGCGGGCCAGCCCTCCGTGTGGCGAACCAGCTGTTCGAGTTCTGCGGGGGACAGCTCCACACCCTCACCCGCCAGCACCAGCTTCGCCTGTGAAGCCGTCATCGCGAGTTCGTGCGTGCGAATCTCCGTCAGCATCCGGTGCGCACGGAAGCTGCCCAACGGCAGTAGCGGCTCGACCCTGGACGCCAAGGCGATCGTCGACCCCTCGGGAACCAGCTCCAGCGAGGCTTCGATCATCGTGCGGAGGCGGGCCGGATCGACCAGCTGCGCATCATCAAGCACCACCACGAAACGGGCCTGATCTGCGCTCGCCGCGCTGACGGCGTGAGCCAGGTCGTGACCGTCGTCAGCCGCCGAAAGCCAGTGGAACTCGCGAGTGTCCTGCTCGGCCCATTGGCTCAGAAGGACCGACTTTCCATAGCCACAGGGCGCGACCACCAGCGCGATCCGCCTCGAGCTCGCGCTGATCAGCTTCCTGACGAGCTTCGAACGCTGGACCAATCCGCCGGCCGCCGCGCCGCTGGGGACGCAAGGCCGTTCCTGGGATGCACCAGTCGGCCAGCGACGGTGGTCTTTACGGCGTCCGACTGGATTGACGGTAGCCATGGATTCCCGGGACGGAGAGGGAAGAAGAACGCTCGGCGCGAGTCTACTTGCACCCGCTCAGCCGCGCTGAGCGGTGTCATGTCCGCTTGACGGCGCGCGCACGCCTGGCTGCGGCGCCCGGCGCGGTTCATCTGATTTGGGTGAGGCATTGCTGTGCCCGCGATGTACGTTTGCTGGGCTGTCAATGGACCAGCTTGAACGACTCCTGCGCCTGTTGGCGCTGAACGACGAAGACTCAGTTGGAAGGGTTCTCGCGACCGGAGCTGAGCGTGAGTTCGCGGCTGCCCTCAGCCCGAAGGTCGACCTGCTCGTGCAGCTTGCGGCGCTGCTCGCGCTCGGAGCCCCGACAACCTCGCTGCGCGCCACCGTGCGACGAGCGGTCGCCGCCGGCGCGTCCGAGGGTGAGCTCGTCGACGTGCTGGTGGCCGTCGCTCCCGCGGTCGGACTCGCGCGCGTCGTTGCCGGCGCCTCCCGGCTTGCGACCGCAATGGGCTACGACCTGGACGACTGACCGCTGCGGATGGCCGCCGCCGGTTGAGTGAGCGGCGAAGTTGGACGCGGTCGCGCCACGGCCCAGCTTCAACCCGCCAGGTCGTCGAGCAGATCGTCGAAGTAGTCGGCCAGGCGATCCAGAACTCTCGCCGCCGCGTCGAGCTCGGCTTCCGAGAATTCCGTGAGAGCCGCCTGCCAGCGCGGCTCCATGCGAGCACGACGTTCGGCAACCACTGCGGCGCCACGCTCGGTCAGGACCGACAGCACCACGCGACGATCCTGCTCGGAGCGGGTCCGCTTGACGAGGCCGGCGGCCTCCATGTGCTCGAGCATCTGCGCGACGGTCGCCGGCGACAGATCGGCGTGCTCGGCCAGTTCACGCGCGGAGCGTTCGCACATCCCCGCCAACCCGAACAGCAGCCCGTACTGGGCATAGCTGATCTGTCCCGGCCGGTGGGTCTCGCGCCCGCGCAGTCTCCGCACCGCGACCATCGAGCGTTTGAATGCCACTCCGAGCCGGCCAATCGCCGTGGCCGGGTCGTGGATCGCATTGTGGCTGGCCAGTGGTCCCGCTGGACCACTGGCCTCCTCAGGCGTCTCCGCTGCCGACACGGCCCCGCTCGGGCTCTCGGTGGCGCTCACGCCACCGCCTCCGCCACGGCGCCGGACTCCAAAGCAACACGATCGGGATCGATTGCGCCATCAGCCTTCGCAGCCTTGCGGGCGTTCGATTCTGCGCGCATCAACACCACGCACGGAATGATCGCGAGCGCGGCCATCCCCACCGACCACCAGAAGGCGGTCCCGTAGGCGTTGGCGGCCGCGGCCTGGGTGTGGGCGCCGCGCAACGCGTTGGCGAGCACGACCGCCAGGACGGTGGTGCCGATCGAGCCGCCGACGCGGTTGAGCACATTCAGCTGCGGTGTCGCGTGGCTGACCTGGCTGCGGTCGAGCGCGGCAAATGCAGCGGTCATCGCCGGCATGAAGCTGGCGCCCATGCCCGCACCGCGCAGAACCATCACGCCACACAGGAAGGCGACGCTCGTATGCGCGCCGATCAGGCCGAACGGCACGGTCATCACCGCTGTGGCGATCACGCCGACCAGAGCGACCGGCCCGCCTCCGTAACGCTCCGTCATCTTCGCCGCGAGCGGCATCGTGATCGCCATGCCGAGGCCCTGAGGTCCGGTCAGCAGGCCCGTCTCGATCACGCCGTAGCCGCGCAGATCCTGCCAGTACAGCGGCATCAGGATCATCGCGCCGAACACGGCCGCGCCGAGCGCGAACATCACGATCGACGCAGCGGAGAAGTGTCAGCTGCGGTACAGGCGCAGATCAAGCAGCGGGTTCTTGACGCGCAGTGCGTGAAACGCGAAGGCCGCCACCAGGATCACGCCGAACGCGACCGGTCACCCAGACATGGGCGTTGGTGAACGAGTTGTACGTTCCGGCCTCGGCCAGGCCGTAGGTGATCGCCACCAGGCCGACCGACATCAGCGCCAGCCCAAGGAAGTCGAGCGAGTCCGTCTTTGCGCCGGCCTTGGCCGGAAGCAGCCTGATCGCCAGCGGGATCGCGATCGCGCCCACGATCAGGTTCACGAAGAAGATCCAGTGCCAGTTCAGCACCTGGATGATCGTCGCCGCCCAGCAGCGGCCCGAGCGTCGGGGCGAGCATCATCGGCACCGCGACCAGGCCCATCACGCGCCCCATCCGCTTGGGGCCGGCGGCATCGGCCATGATGATCTGCGCGAGCGGCATGATCATGCCGCCGCCGACGCCCTGCAAAACGCGGAACAGGATCAGCTCCGTGGTCGATGTCGCCAGGCCGCAGAGCAGCGAGCCGAACGTGAACAGGACCATCGAGATGATGAAGATGCGCTTGGCGCCGAAGCGTCGCGAGGCCCAACCCGTGACCGGGATCACGGCGGCGAGCGACAGCATGTAGCCGGTGATCACCCACTGGATCTGGGCCAGGCTCGAATGCAGGTCCTTGCCGAGCGTCGCGAGCGCGACGTTGACGATCGTCGTGTCGAGGATCGACATGACGGCGCCGAGCATCGCGACGCAGGAGATGATCCACACCTGACGTGGGATCCGGTTGGGGTCTTCCGTGGCTTCCACGGTGGGGCTGGTCGAAGTCATACAGATACGGTACCAAACGATTAGGTACCGACGCTTCGACGTCCGCCAAATACCGCGTGGTATGCTCGCCGAGCACCAGCTACAAGGATGATGCGCGTGACTGACCCGCTGTCAGAAAGGTCCCAGCTGACAACGCGCGTCGATCTTGGCGGTCGGGTCGCGATTGTGACCGGCGGTGCCGGGGGGATTGGCCTCGCAATTGCCGCAGGCCTGGCTCAGGCGGGAGCAACGACCGTGATCGCAGACCTCGACGGTGACGCGGCAGAACGAGCGGCCGAGCCGCTGCTCGCAGCGGGGTTGGCGGCGGTGCCGGCAAGGCTTGACGTGACGGATGAAGCCAGCGCCGAGGATCTGGTGACGGAGCTGGTGGCTGCTCACGGGCCGGTAGGAATTCTGGTCAACAATGCCGCCGCGTCAACGGACGCCATTACGGAGGAGACGGCACTCGCGGACTGGCGGCGGGTGATAGATGTCAACCTCACAGGCCCTTTCGTGTGTTCCAAGGCCGTGCTGCCGTCGATGACCGGCGCCGGCTACGGTCGGATTGTCAACGTCGGATCGATTGCCGCCAGGCGCATCTCGTTCACTCATGGTTCGAGCTACACGGCGGCGAAGGAAGGTCTGATGGCCTTCACGCGCCATCTCGCCTACGAGGTGGCCGGCCGAGGGGTGACCGTGAACGCGATCAATCCTGGGCCCACACTCACACCTGAACTCGCTGGGCGGATGTCACCTGAATGGATCAGCGGCCGCGAGAAGCAGCTTCCGTGTGGGCGGCTGGTGTCACCAGATGACGTCATGCGCGCCGTCCTGTTCCTCGTTTCGGATCTCAGCGAGATGGTCTGCGGTCAGTCGATTGATGTCGACGCGGGCGCCCTGCTCGGTTGGCATGACACCGATACCTACTTCAGAAAGCGCGGGGCCGCTATCGGCCGTTGATCACTCGGTCACATGGGGCGCCACCTTCGTCGCGCCATGTATGTCGAGTGGCGCAATCCGTCGGCGGATAAAGCGAAACGGCGGGAGTCGGCGATGAGTTAGGCGGGCAGCTCGATCAGTCGTAGGCCTGGCACGCGTTTGAATTCGCGGGTGTCGCCGCTGGCGAGTCCCATCCCGTGGCCAAGCGCTGTGGCGGCGATCCATAGGTCGTGCGCTCCGATGACCTCGCCTCTGGCGGCCAACTGGGCCCAGATCTCAGCGTGCACACGCGCGATTTGCTCGGTGATCTCGATCGCTCGCATGCCGGCGAGGAGGTGTTCGACGAACGCTCTGCGCCGCGCGCGCTGCGCACCGGTCGCCCGGTGCACTCCATGCAGAAGCTCACTGACAGTGACCACGCTGATCGCCCGATCCTCCTCACCAATCGCGCGCTCGACATCGGGATTCGTGACACCGCGCTCGAGATCGACCAGCAGCCCGGTATCGATCAGGACGGCCACGGGTCCTCGGGCGCTTTAGCGGATTGACGCGCGGCGCGAACGTAGTCTGCGAACCCGCCGTCAGGCGGCGGTGCGGCGGCGATCAGCTCCCGGAACCTGGAAGCTGAGATCAGCTTGGACTTCGGTGGCGAGATCACCGCAACCGACGCGCCGCTTCGCGTTATCTCGATCTCCTCGCCATCAGCGACCCTGTTAAGCACATCCGAGAAGCTTCGGGCTGCGTCGGTTGCAGTCATCCGAGTCACGCAAACAAAATATCAGATAAATCTGACTCGGGCTTGCTCGGCCTCGAGCCCGAAGACGACGCCCAGCTGTGATGCGATAGGATGATGCGGATGACACGCACCACGGTTGATGTTGACGATCATGCGCTCGACGCCGCCCGACGGGAGCTCGGGACCACGGGGCTGAGCGAGACGGTCAACGCGGCCCTACGAGACGCGGCACGCCGACGCACGCTCAAGGACTTCGACGTCACCCGCGACATTGACGGCACACCCGCCGACGTCGTCGCCGGCCGGGAGCGATCCTGAGCGACGCGCCAAAGCTGAAGCCCCTCACTCTGCAGCGACCCGCGCTGTTCGATACCGGCGTCTGGACCTGGGCTCGAGACAAGCGCTTCCCGCAGCTCGCCGACTGGTTCAACGACGCGGTCGCCGCCGGGCTCGTCCTCGTCTGCGACCTGGTCGTGCTCGAGCTCGTCCGGCTTGCGCCCAGCGAGCGTCGCGCACAGGAGGTTGCCCAAAGACTCTCAGCGTTCGAGGCGGTCGCGATGCCGGGAGAGCTCTGGGATGACGCGCGCAAGATTCAGCTTGCGTTAGCCGGCAACGGGGATCACCGCCGGGTGCCGCCCGCCGACCTGCTCCTGGCCGCCGCTGCTACTCGCGCCGGCTTCACCTTGGTGCACTACGACCGCGACTACGAACGGATCGCCAACGCAACGGACCTCGACCATCGCTGGTTCGTCCCCGACGGGACCCTCGCCGAGTAGACGCTCACGCGGTCAGCTTGCCGTCAGGGCATAGACCGCCAGAACCACGCCGGCCCAGAGCCGATCGCGGATCACGGTAGCCGCCTGCGGGCGCCCTCACGACGGCATCTGGACCAAACTAAGCCTCTCCCGTCGACCCGGACAGGCGACCAAAGAGGGCCCATTTGCAGGTAATTCAGTGATGGCGAGACCCGGACTTGAACCGGGGACACCACGATTTTCAGTCGTGTGCTCTACCAGCTGAGCTATCCCGCCGCGGCAACGATGCTAGCGAACCGGACTGGCCTTGAGCGGCCGCTGGACGCCGGGCTGAGTAGCACAATTGAGGCATGACGCCGGGGCGCCGCCTGTATCTGCTGAGGCACGCGAAGTCGAGCTGGGATCAGCCGGGTCAACTGGATCACGAGCGGCCGCTGGCCGAGCGCGGCAGGCGGGCGGTGGTCGTGCTCGCGCGGTACGTGGAGCAGCAGGGGATCGAGCCTGAACTGATCCTGTGCTCGAGCGCGCAGCGGACGCGTGAGACGCTCGCGGGGGTGCTGCCGGGGCGCCGGGCGGAGATCGAGTCCGAGCTGTTCACGGCCGGCGCGGACCGACTGCTGGGACGGCTGCAGCGGGTGGATCCGGGCGTCGCCTCGGTCATGATCATCGGCCACAACCCCGCGATGCAGATGCTGACCCTGTGCCTTGCGGGCGCGCAGCGCGCCAATCGCCCGCTCGGAAGCGAGGGCCTCGAGGAGATTCGACGCAAGCTGCCCACCGGCGCGCTCGTCACGCTGAGCTTCGAGCTGCCCTGGGCCGAGCTGGAGCGCGGTTCGGCAGAACTGGTCGACTACGTCCGCCCCAAGGCGCTGGTGTTCCAGGGTCAGAGCTCTTGAGCGGCGAGCAGCCGGGCGACCGCGGCCGGCGCATCGAAGCCCTCACGGAACGCGCGACCCGCATCCAGTCCTGAGGCATCGGCCGCCCCGCCGATCACGACGTGCGGCTGTCCGAGCGCCTCGAGCTCAGCGGCCAGCGCCGACTGTGGCTCCTGTCCGGCGGCGACCACGACCGTATCCGCCGGAATTCGTCGCTGCGCGCCTTCGACCCGCACGACAACCGCATCGGGCTCGATCCGCTCGTACTCGACGCCGGTCAGCAGCTCGACGCCCGCCTGCCTGAGCTCCTGCACCACCACCCAGCGCGTCGACGCCCCGACCCCGTCGCCGATCCGTCCCGCGCGCCGCATCACGGTGACCTCGACCTTGCCGCCCGTTCCCCCATCACGCGCCGGCAACCTCGACAGCGCGGTCCGAGCGTCAGGTCCGTCGACGTTTATGCGCATATGTGGCACAAACGTCGACGGACCTGACGCCGGCGGCTCAAGGCCGTAGCGCGAATAGAACTCACCCCGCGTCGAGAGCATGTGCGCGATGTCCGTCCCGATCCCGCCGGCGCCGATGATCGCCACCCGCTCTCCCACCATCGCCCGCGGATCGTCGGCCAGCAGCAGCTCCGGGTAGGAGAGGACGTGCGCAAGCTCGACCCCTGCCAGCGCCACGCTGCGCGGCACCACACCGGTCGCGACCACGACCGCATCGAATCCGGTGAGCGCCTCTGCTCCGACGCCGGCGCCGACCGAGACCAGCACGCCGAGCCGCGAGAGCTCGTCAGCGAAGTAGCGGCCGGTCAGCCCGAAGTCCTCCTTGCCCGGGATCCGGCAGGCCATCCTGAACTGGCCGCCCAGCTCCGCCGCGGCCTCGAACAGCGTCACCGTGAAGCCGCTGACCGCCAGTGCCCGTGCCGCCTCCATCCCGGCCGGCCCACCGCCGACCACCGCCACCGTGGCGCCGCCTCCGTCCACCGGCATTGCAAGCTCGTAACCCGCGCCCGGGTTCACGGCACACGACACCCGCTGATCGAAGATCGACTGGTCGATGCACTGGTTGCAGGCGATGCACACGTTCACTCGCGGACGCGCATCGTCGCGACATTTGCGCACGAACTGCGGGTCGGCCAGGAACGGCCGCGCCATCGACACGAAGTCCGCGAAACCGTCGGCCACCAGCGCGTCCGCCAGTTCCGCGGTGTTGACCCGGTTGGATGCGATCACGGGTACCTTCACGGCGTCGCGCACCGCGCGCGCCCACGGCGCCCATGCCCCGTGCGGCACGCCGGACTGCACCGTCGGCACCCGCGCCTCATGCCACCCGATCCCGACGTTCAACGCGTCGGCTGGCCCGCTGGCCAGCCGACTTGCCAGCGCGATCACCTCCTCGAACGACGCCCCGCCCGGGACCAGATCAGCGCCTGAGAGCCGATACACGATCGCCGCCTGCGGTCCCGCTGCCTCGCGCACGGCGGCGGCCACGGCCAGCGGAAAGCGCATGCGCCGCTCGGCGTCACCACCCCAGTCGTCGTCGCGCAGGTTGGTGGCGGGCGCCATGAACTGGCTCAGCAGATAGCCCTCGGAGCCCATGATCTCGACGCCGTCGAAGCCGAGCTCACGCGCACGCGCCGCGCCGCGGGCGAAGTCCTCGATCGTGTCGAGGATCTGCTCGTCGCTCAGCGCCCGCGGTTCGCAGCGGCTGTAGCTCGAGTACACGGCGGAGGGCGCGACCGGCTGCAGGCCGAACGCATGCTCGAACGCGTAGCGGCCGGCGTGGAACAGCTGCAGCAGTATGCGAGCGCCCTCAGCGTGCACCGCCTCCGGGATCGCCGCCAGCTTCGACGCCTCGACGTCGTCGTTGATCAGGCTGTAACTCGCGCCTCCGGCACCGACACGGCTGACGGCGCAGCCGCCGGTCACGATCAGTCCCGCCCCGCCGGCCGCCCGAGCCCGGTAGAAGGCGGCCAAAGCGTGGCCGCCGTCGTCCAGTTGCTCGAGCCCGAGGTGCATCGATCCCATCACGATCCGATGGGGCAGCTTGAGAGCCCCGATCGTTCCCGGCTGCCAGGCGTGCTGGAGCACTAGCTCAGCAGCGATCGAGCGATCGTCTGCTTCTGAATTTCGACCGTGCCCTCCTCGAAACGTTGGGCGCGGGCGTCACGGTAGACGCGCTCGATCGGGCTCTTGAAGTAGCCGATCCCACCGTGTACGCCGAGGGCGCCGTCGGTCACGCGTTGCAGCATCTCAGACGCGAACAGCTTCGCCATCGAGGATTCGGCCGCGGCCTCATGGGTCCGCTCCCAGGTGTCGGCCGCGTACAACGTCAACTGCTTGGCGGCCTCAAGGTCGGTCGCCATCTCCGCGAGCTTGAAGGCGATCGCCTGGCGGCTCGCGATCGGCTTGCCGAAGGTCTCGCGCGTGTGCGAGTAGTCGACCGCCAGGTCGAGTGCCATTCCGGCCAGGCCCACGCAGGTCATCGCGACTGAGATCCGGCTCGGCACCAGGAACCCGCCGAGCGCGACGTCAAGACCGGCCCCCTCGTCTCCCAGCCGATTGGCCACCGGCACCGGTGCGCGGTCGAACACCAGATGCGAGTGGTCGGTGCCGACAACGCCCATCGACTCCGGCATCAGGTTGTTGGAGATGCCCTCGCCGTGCGCCGGCACCAGCAAGGCGAGTGTGCCGATGGCACCGCTCGTGCCCTGAAGGCGAGCGAACAGCAGCAGGTAGTCCGAGATGAAGCCGAACGTGATCAGGTGCTTCTCGCCGCTCAGGTAGTAGGTGTCGCCCTCGCGCACGACTGAGCACCTGATGTCGGCCCCGCTGCCGGCCTTGGGCTCGGTGAGCGTGAACGCGACCCTGATGTCGGTGGCCACCTGGGCCCGGACGAACCGCTCCAGCTGCTCCTCGTTGGCGTACGGAAGCATCGCCCGCCACAGACCGTTGGAGACGTGCACGATCATCCGCAGCGAGGCGTGCGGACGCGAGAACAGCTCGATCAGCTCGAGGTAGCGGCCGAACGGAAGCCCACGTCCTCCGAGCGACTTCGGCGCCGCGAGCCGCAGGTAGCCGCGGTCGCGCAGCTCGTCCCAGAGCTCCATCGGCACGCGCCGCTCCTCCTCGATCCGGTCGGTCCAGTACTCGCCGCGGCCGTCGACATAGGAGCGGACCTCGTCCTTCAGCGCCGCGAACTCGGCCTCGTCAACCGCTGTGGGCGCCGCGTCCACCAGGGGCGCTGGGGTCATCGGGATACCGCCTTTCTCTCCAACTGATGCGTGATGCGCTCGCGCAGCACGAATTTCTGAATCTTGCCGGACGGGGTGCGCGGGAGCTCGTCCACAAGCTCAAGCCGCTCGGGCCAGTAGGGCTTGGCGAGTCGCCCTGCATCCAGGTGCCGCTGCATCGCCTCGAAGCCGAACTCGGCATCGGCCTCGAGCACGATGAACGCGCATGCGCGCTCACCGAGTCGTTCGTCGGGCATCGCCACGATCGCCACCTCGCGTACGGCCGGGTGCCCGTACAGCAGTTGCTCCACCTCCACGACCGGAACCTTCTCGCCGCCGCGGTTGATCACGTCCTTGACCCGTCCGGTGATCCGCAGGTACCCGTCGGCGTCGATCGTCGCCAGATCCCCGGTGCGGTAGTAGCCGTCAGCGGTGATTGCGTCCGCGGTCAGTGCCGGTCGGTTCAGGTAGCCCTCGAACAGCGTCGGCGTCAGCACCTCGAAGTTGCCCTCGGCAGCGGCCGGCAGCGGGCGGCCCTCGTCGTCGACCACGCGCAGCTTGATCCCCTCCAGTGCGCGGCCGTCAGCGCTCCAGGCCAGGTCCGGATCCTGCCCCGGCACGAACGCCGCGCCCAGGCAGCTCTCGGTCGTGCCGAAGGCGCCGCCGACCTCAGCCCCCAGCACCTGGCGTGCGTCGCGGGCGAGCTCGCGCGGGATCGCAGCGCCAGTTGCCACAAATGTCCGTAAGGGTGCGATCGTCTCGCCGCGCTCGCGTCCCACGCGCACGAGATCGGCCAGGAACGGCGTCGCCGCCTGCACGAACGTGACCCCGGTCCGCTGCATCGCCTGAAACCCGGCCTCCGCCTCCCACCCGGTCTGAACCACCTGCGGAGCCCCCAGCATCAGCGCGATCCACATCCCGTAGAGGAAGCCGGTCTGGTGCGCGAGCGGCGATGGGATGTAGATCACGTCCTCGGCGCTCAGGCCGAAGTGGCGGATGTGCATCGCCGCCGCCCGGTTCAGCGAGGCGTGCGTCTGCAGCACGCCCTTGGGCTCACCGGTGGAGCCGGAGGTGAACAGGAGCTGGGCGGTCATCTCCGCTCGCGGTCCCTCCGCGCTCACCCGGCCGTTCGGGCAGCTCGACGTCATCGAGCACCACAACCTCGGTCAGCGACGGCAGTCGCTGACTCAGTCCAGCCGCCATCGCCGCGTGATCGTGACCCCGGAACTCGCGCGGGACGATCAGCACGCGCGTGTTGCTCTCGCCCAGCATGAACTCGAGCTCCCGCTCGCGGAAGATCGGCATCAGCGGCTCGCACACGGCTCCGATCCGCATCGCCCCGAGCGAGATCGCGGCGAACTCCAGCAGATTCGGCAGCTGGAAGGCGACCGGATCGCCGGGTCGGACCCCCAGTTCGCGCAGCCGCAGCGCCCAGCGCCCGGCGGCATCCTCGAGCTCAGCGAAGGTCCAGCTGCGCTCGCCTGACTCGCCAACCTCGACCACCGCGCGAGCGCCGGGTCGCTCGCGGGCGTGGCGACCCACGAGCTCAGTGATCAGTTGACCCGCTATCGCAGGTCTCCGAGCGAGTCCGGTACCCGCGTGGCGACCTCGATCGGGATCCCGATCGCGTTCATATGATCGGCGAACTCCGGATACGAGATCCGGTACGCGTGTGGATAGGAGAGTTCGGTCACACCGCTGGCGGTCGACCCGGCCACGGCAAGCGCCATCAGCACGCGGTGGTCGTTGTAGGAGGAGAGCTCGGCGCCGTAAAGGCGCTCGACGCCATCGAACTCCATGTCGTTGCCGTCGAACTCGACGCGCGCACCCATCTTGCGCAGTTGCAGCATCGAGGTGACGCGGTCGGACTCCTTCAGGCGCACGTGCGAGACGTGCGAGAGCACGGTGCGCCCGCGGGCGCGGCTCGCGAGCGTCGAGAGGATCGGCACCATGTCCGGGAGGTCACGGCAGTCCAGGCGGCCGGCCACGGGCGGCGTGCCGTCGTGCTCGATCGTGATCGAGAGCCCGTCGGCAGCGAACTGCATCGGCACTCCGACCCCCTGCAGCTCGCTCAGCACCGACGCCTCCGGGTGCCCGTGGATCGGCACACGGCTGCGGAACACGACCTTCGACGGATGCAGCGCGCAGGCGGCGAGCCCGAACGCGGCCGAGCCGATGTCCGGCGGCAGCAGGTGGTTCTCCTGCGCGACCGGCGTCTGGTTCGGCGCGATCGTGAAGTGGCGCCAGTCCTCGCCGACCTCCACCTCAAGGCCGAAGTCGCGCATCATCTCCACCGTCAGTTCGAGATACGGTCGCTCGTTGAGCTCGCCGACGACCTCGATCACGGTCGGCTCCTGCGTCGCGAACGGCGCCAGCATCAGCAGTCCGGAGATCCACTGCGAGAGCGTCCCATCGATCCGCACGTGCCCGCCGCGGGGCCGGCCTGGGTACACGGTGACGGGCAGGCTCTGGCCCTCGTATTCGAGCTGCACTCCGAGTCGCTGCAGCGCGCGCAGCAGTGGCCCGATCGGCCGCCGGCGGAAGTAGCGCTGGCCGACGATCGTGACCGGCCGGTCACCGAGCGCTGCGAGCCCGAGCAGGAAGTACAGCGTCGTGCCTGAGCTGCCGACCGATACCTGGTCGTGTCGCGGCGAGAAGCCGGTGGCGCCGTTGACCCTCCAGTGACGGCCGCTCGAGCTGATCTCGACGCCGAGGTCGCGCAACGCCTGGACGGTGAACCTCACGTGGCGGGCGTCGGTCCGGTCGGCAATCGTGCTGACACCGGGCGCCAGCGCGGCCAGCATCAGCGCGCGGTGGGCGTGGTACTTCGACGGAGGGATCACGATCTCACCCTCGAGCGGCGCCTGGGCGCCCGCGATCAGGAGGCGCATGCCGAGTTCCGCCGCAACGTCATTGAGGCGAGAGTATCTCGCGCACCCCGGCCAGGTGTTCGATCTGCCCGAGCGGGTCCCCCGTCAGGGGGGTCAGCACGAGCTCCTCGACCCCGGCCTGCGCGTAGGCAGCGATCTGCTCGGCCACGTGCTCGGCGCTGCCGAATGCGGTCCAGCGTTCGACACGCTCGAAGTCAAGCCCGTACATCGCCTTCGTGTACTCGCTCGCCCGCTGGCGAGCGAGTCCTTCGTTCGCGTCGACATGGACGCTCAGCACGAGTCCGAGCCGCGGGGTCGGGCGCCCGGCCTGTTCGGAGAGCTCGCCCAGGCGAGCCATGCGCTCGCCCAGCTTGTCCGGCGTCAGCCAGTTGGGCAGCCAGAAGTCACCGGTGCGGGCCGCGCGCTGCAGAGCCGGCTCACCACGCCCGGCGACGTACACGGGCGGCAGCGCGCTGATCGCCGGCGCGAGCTGCGGCGTCGAGTTTCCCTGCAGCCAATCGGGCAGCTCGGCCAGCGCCTCGTCGAGCAGCCGGCCGCGGCGCTTGACGCTCAGTCCAACGGCCTCGAATTCCTCGGGGAACTCACCGCCGACGCCGACGCCCAGCAGCAGCCGTCCAGGCGCGAGCGCGTCGATCGTCGTCAGCTGCTTCGCGACCCAGGCGGGCCGGCGCAGACCCAGCAGCATCACGCCGAACCCGAGCCTCACACGTGCGGTCGTGGCCGCGACCGCCGCCAGCACCACGGTCGAGTCGTAGTTCGGCGCCGGCACGCTCAGATGGTCGCCGACCCAGACCGCGTCAAAACCGAGCGCCTCCGCCCGCCGGGCTGCCTCGACGAACTGCGGCGGCCCGCCGAGCCTGAGCGGGTCGAAGGTCGGAAGGTTGATGCCCAGACGCAACACGGCGCCGCAATCTAGTGGACCTTCACGCGGTCCGCATGCGCCGCAGCAGCTCCAGCGCTCCACGTTTGGACAGCGGCTCGTTGAGGTTCCCGCACTTGGGCGACTGCACGCAGGAGGGGCAGCCGTCGCTGCAGGCGCACTCGCCGATCAGTCGCTGCGCGTCGTCGAGGAGCCGGTCGAAGGCGTCATAGCCGCGGCGCGTGATCCCGATCCCGCCGGGGTGGCCGTCGTAGATGAAGATCGTCGGGCCACCTGTCTGCGGGTGGGCGTTTGTCGACAGCCCCCCGATGTCCCAGCGGTCGCACATCGCGATCAGCGGCAGCACGGCGATCTGCGCGTGCTCGAGCGCATGCAACGCTCCGAGCAGCTGGTCGGGCGGGAACGCTTCGGCGGGGCTCGTGGTCAGCGGACCCCGAGCCCCGAGGCCACCCACGACATCGTCGAGCTCGTACCAGAGTGCCCGGGTCGAGAACTCGGTTGTGGGCATGTCCAGCGACTGGAAGTCGATCACGCTCTGGTCCTGCAGGTGCTTGCGCTGGTAGCCGAGCACCGTCTCCGAGTAGACGACCTCCCCGTATGACAGCCGCACGCCGTGGCTCTCACGCGTCTCGAGCATGCGCTCGATATAGGTCATGCTCTCGCTCTTTGTCTGCGTGAAGTAGTTGCCGTTGAACGGCTCGAGGATCGCGCGGCGGGCCGCCAGGTCGAGCTCGAGTACCAGGTAGGAGCGGCCCATGTGCAGGTAGATCGCCCCGTCGTGGACCGTCGAGTAGGCGCGCACTGCCTCGATCGTGCCGAGGATCTCGCCGCTGCTGGAATCGATCAGCGCGAAGTTGTCGGCACCGGCCGAGCGCAGCGCGACCTGGGCCGCGGGGTAGTCCTCGGCGCGTGCGGGGACGTAGCCGCTGACACGCTCGCGCAGCAGGCCTGCGTCCGCCAGCTGCTGGGCGCGCTCGAGCACGTCGTCGCCCAGGAACTCGGTGTCGTTCTCTGTGAGCGGGGCCTCATGGGCCGCGCACAGCAGATGCGCGCCGCGGATCTCCGGGCTCTCCGGGTCGATGATCGCCGCCTCGACCGGACGCCTGAGGAACTCGTCAGGGTGGCGTGCGAAGAACTGGTCGAGCGCGTCCTCGCCGGCGATGTAGACCGCCAGGCCGCGACCGCGACGGCCGGCCCGGCCCCACATCTGGCGCAGGCTGGCGACCGTTCCGGGGAAGGTCACGCAGATCGCGGCATCGAGCTCGCCGATGTCGATCCCGAGCTCCAGTGCGTCGGTGGCGACCACGCCCAGCAGCTCACCGCTGACCAGCCGATGTTCGATCTCGTGTCGCTGCTGCGGCGTGTAGCCGGCGCGGTAGGGGGCGATTCTCTCGGCGAGTTCCGGGGGCAGGCGGTCTGAGGCCATGCGCAGGATCAGCTCGACGCCCTTGCGCGACTTCATGAAGCAGATCGTGCGGGCGCCGGCGGTGATCAGCTCGGTGAACAGCTCCGCCGCTTCCGCCAGGGCGGAGGCACGGACACCAAGGCGCTCGTCCAACAGCGGCGGGTTCCAGATCGCCGTGCGTCGTGTCGGCAGCGGTGCCGTGTCGTTGTCCACGAGGTTGATGTTTTGAAGGCCCGTGAGTTTGGTGGCGAGCTCAACCGGGTTGGCGATCGTCGCGCTCGCCAGCAGAAAGCGGGGCTCCGAGCCGTACATCGCAGCCGCTCGCCTGAGCCTGCGGAGCACGTTGGCGACGTGCGAGCCGAACACGCCCCGGTACACGTGCGCCTCGTCGACCACCACGAACGCCAGGTTCGCGAACAGATCGCCCCAGTTTGAGTGGTGGGGCAGGATCCCGATGTGGAGCATGTCGGGATTCGTGATCACCAGGTTCGAGCGGCGGCGGATCGCGGGGCGCTCCTGAGCGGGCGTGTCGCCGTCATAGATGGCGGGTCGGATCTGCTGTGTGAGGCCGAAGCTGTGTAGCGCGCGGGCCTGATCCTGGGCCAGTGCCTTGGTCGGGTACAGGTACAGCGCGCGGGCCGTCGGGTCGGTCGTCAGGATCTCAAGCGTGGGCAGCTGGAAGCAGAGCGACTTGCCGGAGGCGGTGCCGGTCGTGACGATCGTCGGACCGTCGAAGGCCGCGTCGAAGGCGTCTCGCTGGTGCAGGTAGAGAGCGTCGATGCCGGCCTGCGTCAGCGCGTCATGCACGCGCGGGTCGAGCTCGTCGGGAATCTCGACCAGGTGTGGTTGCTGCGACAGCGAGGTGTGGTCGTGGACCAGGCGATCGTCGGCCCGCCCCTGTTCAAGCAGCTCATCCCAGGGTTCGCGGGTCTTGCTCGTGGTGGCCACTGTCTGAGTATGGCGGGGTGTTTTCAGGTCCCGCCCGGGTCACGCTCGGTTGTGCGCCCGGGTCGCGCCCGGTTGTGCGCCCGGTTGTGCGCCCGGGTCGCGCCCGGTTGTGCGCCCGGGTCACGCCCGGTTGTGCGCCACGGTCTGCCTCCGGTCACGCACGGTCTGCGCCCCGGGCGGCCAGCCCGAAATGCGGGTCGCAGTACGGAGGCTGGGGATGTTTCATGCAGATATCTGCCTAAAACATCCCGAGCTTCGGCTATGCCGGGTCGCTGCTACGGTCGCGCCGGTGCTCAGAGCGTTGTATGTCGATCTGGACGGGACCCTGCTTGGGCCTGGCGGCTCACTGTTCAGCGGTTCGGATCGAGGCTTCTCCCTGGAGGGTGCGCGGGCGCTCCAGGTCTGCGCGCGGGCCGGCGTCGAGGTCGTGATCTACACCGGCCGCCAGCAACCGGGCGTGGTGGAGATCGTGCGCCTGATCGGCCAGCGCTCCTACATCTTCGATCTGGGCTGCGGGCTGGTGGTCGATGGCGAGTTGGAGTGGCTGACCGATGGCTGCGTGCCCTCGCGGGAGCTGGGATCGATCCACGACCAGCTCACGGCATCGGGCGCGCCCGACCTGCTGCTGTCGGCCTTCGACGGGCGGCTCGAGTACCACACGCCCTGGTCCGAGGGCCGTCAGGTCTCACACGTCTTTCGCGGACAGGTGCCCGTCGAAGAGGCGACTGCGCTGCTGGCCGGCGCGGGGCTCGAATGGATGCGGCTTGTCGACAATGGCGTGATCAGCCGGGAGGGAGCGCCTGGCGGTTCCCGGTCGACCGGTTCTAGGCGCGGCTGGGGCATCGACGTCGAGCGCGCCCACGTCTACCACCTGATCCCGGGCGGAGCATCGAAGGCGCGTGCGGTGGCGCGGCACATGCAGAACCGCGGCTACGCGGCATCGGAATGCATCGCCTGTGGCGATTCGCGTGAGGATATGGATGCGGCCGGTGTGGTCGGCGCGTTCTGGCTGATGGCCAACGCGCTCGAGCGGGACTCGACGATGGCAGCCGACATCGCGGGCCGCGGGGGCGTGCGGGTCGCGACGGAGGGGTTCGGCGCCGGCGTCTACGAGGCGGTCGTGACCTCGCTGGCCGAGTCGCGCTGACCCTTCGGGCGCCATCGTGCACCCTGGATGGTCCGGCCCCCGAGCGTCTGGGGGTGCGTTCAGGCGCCCGATCGTCAGGGGGTGCGCTTCAGGCGCCCGATCATGAGCGGTTCAGGCGGCCGATCGTGCCCGGGCGCGTTCCCTTGCCTCGCGGGTGATCGAATCCTCGGCCGACACCGCGTGGGCGAGCTCCGCGGTCGCCTCCGCAACCGCCTGAAACGCGCTCGCGACGCTCAACGCGTCAGTGCCGGCGATGGCCCGGTTCATCCCCGCGACCGCGGCGTCGAATCGAGCCCACAGGTCCTCCGGGCCGCGGCGGCCGGTGTCGGGCCGAAGCTCATACGGTGGCTCGGCGTTCTCAGCCCCAGCAACCGGAGGCCACCGCATGCCCGCGGCGTACGCCTGCTGCCAGGCGATCTGCTCGGCGGTTGCGGCCTCCGACAACCGCTGCAGCCGATCGGCGAAACCGTCGTCCGGAGGAGCGAGCCTGTGCGTACGGATCGCCTCAGCCCAGCTGACACCCGCGTGGCGTACAAGCCGCACGACGCGCTCACGTTCACGCTCGAGTTCGTCGCCAAAGCTCATTGCTCCGCCGATGCGAGTGAGCCGCTTGCCGTCTGCGGGCTCGGGCCCGACGGACGTTGAGGCGCGCTCGCATTGAAGCTCGGCTCCGCGGCGTCCATCGGCTCCCCGCCCCAGAAGTCGTCGGCGCTCGGCCCCGGCGCGCTCACGCTCGCCGGCGGCGCTCCCTGGTAGCCGCGAGCGACGATCAGATCCAGGTCGGACTGCTTGATCCGTACACGACGTCCGACGCGGGTGGCCGGAAGCGTCCCGGCATCGATCCAGTTGCGGACAGTCTGCTGGTTCAGCCGCAGGATCTCGGCAACCTCGGCGACGGTTAGAAACGACTCTCTGGGTTCACCAACGGTCATACACACTTTCCCGGTTTTATGGGTATGATACCCAATTGAGACTAATTGGAGCGAACGCAGATGTAAGGATGCACTGCGTGTCGGACGGAGGCGGTTTATGGCTGACCAAGGATGGGGAGACGCCGACGACCCAGCGGGAGGTGCTGCGGATGCAGGGAAAAAGGCGGACGCGGACGCCCAGGCCAACGTGGTTCAGTTCCCGCGCGATTGGATCGGCCCGCTCGATGAGCTCGTCCCGATAGACCTTGGTCCAGACCCCACAGCTGCTTCCGGGGCCGGGGACGCCGGGGGGTTCTGGGACGGCGACATCTCGGGTGAGCGCAGCGTTCCCGAGCCTGACTGGGACGACGGGCCTCGAGCTCGAGCCGGGTCTCGAGCGTCGGCACGGCCAAACCCGCCGCCTGCTGCCCGCGGTCGGCGGCGCGGCCTGGCGCTGTCAGGCGGCGGGCTCCTGCTCATGGCGGCGGTGGCGGTGGTCCTTGTCGCCACAGGTGGACTCGGGCGCATCGGCGGTGGCGCGACCCGACGTGATCGCCAGGTGCGGACGTTGACAGAGACCGTCACGGCGCCCGCCACTGAGAGGACGACGGCGGATGTCTCGGCTGGCCGGAGGGTCAGGTCTGGTGCGCTGAGCGCAGCCGCTACTGAGCACGCCGCCGCTGCGGCGAGGCGGCGGCAGGCCACGGACAACGCCGGTACGGAGGCTCACCACCGGAGTCACGCGACCGGAGCCGAAGGTGCACCGGAACCCACCGGCGCGACGCCAGAGGTCGGGGCTGGGCCCAGCGCCAGCGCCACGACAGGACAGAACCCAGGCGCCGGGGTGACAACCGGTGACGCGGTCAGTACCAGCGGCGGCGGCCAATCCAGCAATTCGAGTACAACCGGCTCGGCCTGTGCGCAGAGTCCGGATAGTGGCTGTCTACCGTGACCGGAAAACGCGCAGGATTTCAACCCTCATGAGATACGGAGGCCAATGACACTTCACATCAAGCTCACCCATCTGGTCGTCGGGATCGTGATTGGCGCCCTGCTGGCCGGTGGGGGGTACGCGCTTGCGACGACCCGCAGTGGCGTGATCCACGCGTGCGTGAATGCACGGACGCGCGCCATGACCGCGCCGGCGGACGGTCGCTGCGGCAAGGACAGCACGGCCCTGAACTGGAACCAGCGGGGCGTGAGGGGTGCCACCGGCGCCCGCGGCGCCCGCGGCGCGACCGGCGCGCGCGGGGCGACCGGGACGCGCGGGGCGACCGGGACGGCGGGAGCTGCCGGTACGCCGGCAAACGTGAGCATCGGCACCGTCACCACGGGCGCCCCCGGTAGCCAGGCGAGCGTCACCAACTCCGGGGCGGGCAGCCGCGCGATCTTGAACTTCTCGATTCCACAGGGAGCCGCCGGACAGGCGGCGAGTGGGAGCGGTGAGCCGACTGCATATGGGCAGATTTGGATGGGAAGACAGGCGGCGGAGCTAGCGCACGAACGATGACAACATGCATGACGTTGGCCACAGTCGGTGGCGGTGATGGCAGCGCGGTAGTGTGACGTCGAAGGCTGTTCTAGCGCTGGACTCGCGGAGCCGATCATCAGCGTCACGGCCGATCGACGACAGCTGAGGATGATCTGCCAGCGGGAGCCACACTACGACTGACGTGGCCGATGCTTATGTGAGTGGCTGGTCCACCGAACCTGCCCCCAACTCAAACGTGCTCGCTGTCTCAGTAGTGACCAGCAATCCGGTGACTGGTGACGCGGTCAATTCCGACTTCTCGATCAGCGTGATCTGCTGATCGCACAGGCTCTCGATGTCAACCGCTGAGCACAACGAAAGGAGTCGTTCCGATGCCCAGCAGTATCAGTCACGCCCGCCCGCGTGGACGGCAGGATGCCGTCCGGCGGGTCATCAGAAGGTTCGCAACGTTGGTGGTTGCGCTTTCAGTCCTGGCATTGGCCGCCGCGCTCGCAGCCGGCAGTGCCCTCGCCAACGAATACACCGGCATGCTGCAATCCGGCACCCTGAGCATGGCCAACCCGGGCACCAGCATCACCGGGTGGGCCGGCTACAGCAGCAGCACGATCGATCCGGTCTCCGCCAACGCGAACTTCGCGGACGATTCGTGGGTGGCTCCGGGTGGGACGCAGTTCGTCGGGTTCGCCTACACCGCTGCGTGGTTCGAGAGTCAGGCGCTCGATTCGACGGGCGCCCTATCGATCGGTTTCGTGGGATCCGGTGGCAGCGCTCCCGCCGACCTCGACTTTCCGTGGACCGACGATTGTTCGGTGACAGAGCAGGACTCACCTCGTGAATGGGTGAGGAATGGCGCGGAAGCGGGCGCCAGCTACAGCCCCACCTGCAGCACCAACGGCAATGTCAGCGGCTGGAACTACACCAACGTGGAGACCGAGAGTCTCGCACCGTCGGTGAATCCGCAGGTGTCGTATTCGACGCTCAGTCTGAGGGGATGGTGCGCGCGTGACAACACCTGCAGCGGCGACGACATCGCTGCTGCTCAGGTGGTCAACCTGTCCGCAGAGGTCGACGACCCGGACAACCAGCCGACAGGCGGCGCGAGCTGGACGACCACGATCAATTCGAACGACTGGTACCAGACCGACACCGGCGCGCCGACGCTGCAGGCGAGCGCCAATGACCCGGCCGGCGTGTGCGCGATCGGACTGCAGTTCACCGGGCCCGGCAGCTACTACGACCAGGTCTCCGATGTGGCGCCGGCAACCGAGAACCCTGGCGCGCCGATAGGTACTGAGTTCGACAGCGTTCAGCCATGTGGTACCGGCAATGCGGGCGGCAGCGGCGCGATGCCCGGCAACATCGCCAGCGGCACCTACAACGTTGCCGTCGTGGCATCCGACCCCGGCAACTGGCAGAGCGGCAACGGCTTGGATAACGCTCCGACGGTCGCGAACTACTCGAGCGCGATCAACATCGACGACACGGTTCCAGCGGTGAGTTGGGCGTCCACGACCGGCGGATGGACGTCGAGTTCAAGTCGAGACCTGGACGTCACGGTCGGCCCGTCAGGCCTGGGCTCGGTCACCTGCACCGACAACGGCGCGAACGTGGCCGCTACGCTGGTGTCCGGCTCGCGCACGGGAGCCGGCACGACCGCCTGGAGCGTGCCCACGGCAACGAGCGGCGCGAACGCGGTGTCATGCAGCGCTACGAACGGGGATGCCAATGGTGGCCTCACAGCGACCAAGGCTGCCACGTTCGACGTGGACACCACCGTGCCCGTGGTCAGCTTCGCAGATCCGGGCTACATGGCCGGCATGTGGACCAATGACAGCCAGACCGTGACCAGTCGGCGCAGCCGGCGGCCCGAGCGGGGTGGCGTCGTGGTAGTGCACCTTGGATGGCGGATCGGAGCCACTCGGTGGCTCTGGCTCCGGCCCAAGCGACAATCACCGGTGACGGCCGACATCTGCTCGACTGCACGGCCGTCTCAACGACGGGCGTGACCGGTGAGAACACCTACAACGTCTGGATCGACACCAACCAGCCGACCAGCGCCTTCCTCGTCGACGGCAACGCGCCGAGCAGCGCCTGGCTGAGCGGCACTCCGGTGGTGCAGGTGATCGGATCGGAAACGGGCGGCGTGCTGTCCGGCATCGCCCAGATCACGTGCAGCGTGACCACCAACGGCCAGGCCGACCCGGGCAGTCCAGTCGTTCTGAGCACACAGAACGGGGATCTGGTCAACGGCACCGGTTCGTTCCTGTTGACGACGAACGGCGCAAACGTGGTCAGCTGCACGGGCACGAGTGGAGCGGGAACCACCGAAACTCAGGCCGATGCGATCACGGTCGACGTCGACAACCCGCTGGACACGTCGACCGGTTCGGGCACCACCAAGTACGGCAGCTCGAAGCTGATCGATGACGGGGCCGATCCGTATTCCGACGGTCCGAATCAGGGAACCTGGTACCGGACGCCGCAGGCGGTGACGATCACGGCCAACAACACCGGCGGCTCGGCCCCGGTCTCAGGGATCTCCTGTCAGGGGGCGCTCTCCGGGACCTGGCCGCTGAACGAGCTCAACACAGACGCTCAGGGCGGCGAGAAGATCACGGTCAGCGTGCGCGCCCCCGGTGGTGAGCTGGCATGTACCGCCACAGATACCGCCGGCAACAGCTACCCCCTGGGTTCGTACCTGTTCAAGATCGACTCGACGGCGCCGACCGGCCAGTTCGTCGCTCAGAGCCAGTGGCCGGAGCCGGATGAGGTCGCGGTCAGTGCCACCGATGATGGTGGCTCTGGTATTGCCGTCATGCACCTGTACGCGAAGTGCGACTGCTACGACGGTGGGGCTCCCTACGACCTCGGCGGCATGAGGTATGACGCAGGCAGCAGGGATTACGTCACCGAGGTGCCCGACGGTGTCGCGCCGTTCACCTCCGGGAACTGGACGTTCTACGCCAACGACGCCGACGTTGCCGGCAACAGTGGCCAGATAACCGCCGGTCCCAACGGGGACACGGAGGTGCTGAAGCTGCCGCTGTTGGAGGCAACGCAGGTGACCGCGCAGGTGGGCGACGTGTCGGCCACCAGTGACGCGGCCGTTCCAGCTGCGCTGGCGGCCCAGGCTGGGATCGACTCGGGTGCGGCCGGCCGCTCGTCGAGCGCACTCACCCGGAGCACGAACTCAGTTGGCGCGCCGGCAACCGGTGGCGCGACCGCGACGGTCGCGCGTGCGGCCACGAAGACCGAACGCAAGCGCTGCTCGAAACGCGCGAAGAAGCGCGGCGCGAAATGTGCCGTTGCCCGCAGGGCGGGGCACGTCCTGACGCTCGCCTATGGCAAGGCGGTCACGCTGCACGGCGTGTTGAAGAACACGAAGCTCAGAGGCCGGCCGATCGTCGGCGCGAAGCTGCTCGTCTATCAGAAGGTCACCGGAGCCAAGGCTTACACGAGGATCGGCTCCGCGACCACGAAGGCAGGTGGCAAGTACAGCTACAGGGTGCGGGCGGGAGCCAGCCGGTCGATCTACGTGGCCTACTCGGGCTCGCGGATCCTCCGGCCTGCATCGAGCCAGCTCAGTGAGCGCTTCACCGGCAGGATCGCGATGGACGCCGGACAGATCTGGGCTGGCGAGCAGCTGCGGGTCACCGGCCAGGTCAAGGGTGGGCACATCCCGTCCGGCGGGGTCGAGGTGACGATCGACTACCAGCAGGTGGGCGCGCCCGGAAGCGGCACGTTGGGCACCGCGCGCACCGGTGCGAAGGGCCGGTTCCGATTCACACAGCAGTTCGCGTCCTCAACACGGGGGCTCGTCTATCGGCTGTGGGCTGTCGTCAAGAAACAGCCGCGGTGGCCGTATCTGGCCGCCGCAACGACCAAGGTCAGGAGACCGGTCCGCTAGGCAGAGCGAGCCGCGGACAGTGGGGCCGGTCGCGAGCGCCGGCCCCACTGATTCCCGCAACGTGCGCGAAGTTTGCTCCGAGAGGGGGGTCAACCGTGGGCTCCCAAAGACTCTTAAGAGACAGACACGAGTTGATGAGTCAGGGAAGACAGCATGAAACACGTGAGAAGTGCCGATATCCTCAATACCAATGTTCGGCGACATCATTCAGCCAACACATCTGCTTTTCATCCTGGTGGTCGCGCTGCTGGTGCTCGGACCCAAGCGCCTGCCGGAGGTGGGTCGTTCGCTCGGCAAGGGCCTCAGCTCGTTCCGCCAGGGGATGCAGGGCGTACAGGACGAGGCGCGGGGCATCTTCGGCGACGCGCTCGACCATACGGACCAAAAGCCGGCCAGCGCTGCCCCGTCGACGCTGCCACAGGCCGCGGCTCAGCCCGATGTTGCGGCGACAGCGGTCCAGCCCAACGTGGCGCATGGTGCAGCCCAGCCGAGCGTGGCGCCTCCTGCAGTCCAGCCCAGCATGCCGGAACCGGTCGTGAGCCAACCCGCGATGGCGCGGACGCTTTCCGAGCCGGATCCAGCGGACTACGCAGACTGACCGGCGATTCGCGTCAGCAGGAGACCGCGGCGCTGATCGCGCTGCTGCGCGTGGGCGGTCGCGCGTGGGCAGGTTATGTGCTGGCCGCTCGGCGCTCGGGCGCCGGCAGCCCGTCGGCCCAACTGGTGCTCGAGCGCGAGCTCGGTCTGCTGTCGTATGAGGCGCTCGCCAACGCAGAGCTCGACCTTGAGCGCTGGCGGGCGAACGGCTATCAGGTGCTGCCGCTGTCGCACCCTGAGTACCCGGAGAACCTGCGGGTGGTGGAACACCGTCCGCCGGTGCTGTTCGTCGCAGGCGGCCTGAGCTCCGTCGACCGTCGTGGGGTATCGGTGATCGGAACTCGCACGCCGACGCCCGACGGCAGGCGCTTGGCGCAGGAGATCGCACACGCACTGGCGGACACGCGCCACACGGTCGTCTCGGGCCTCGCGTCCGGAATCGACACGGTCGTCCATGGGGCCACGCTTGAGCGGGGTAGGCATGATCGTGCGCGAAGCGCGCGCACGATCGCG
Source organism: uncultured Actinomycetota bacterium (assembly GCA_963790635.1). Classification (GTDB taxonomy): domain Bacteria; phylum Actinomycetota; class Thermoleophilia; order Solirubrobacterales; family Solirubrobacteraceae; genus Palsa-465. Next base: position 1,407,447 of record CAWBPJ010000007.1, read on the forward strand.
GTGATCGGCACCGGCCTTGACCGTGTCTACCCGCCTGAGAACGCCCAGCTCCAGGCGTCGATCGCCGCCCAGGGCGCGGTCGTGTCGCAGTTCTGGCCGGAGGCCGGGCCATCGCGGCAGAGCTTCCCCGCTCGCAATGCGGTCATGTCTGGAATCACGCTGGGCAGCGTGATCGTCGAGGCGTCAGAGCGGAGCGGGACCCGTATCCAGGCGCGGCATGCACTGCAACAGGGGCGAGCGGTGGTGTTGATGGAGCCGACGCTCGAATGCGAATGGGCGCGTGAGCTCGTGGGTCAGCCCGGGGTGACGGTGGCGCAGGATGCAGCCGATGTCGTCGACGTGTTCAAGCACTGACGCGCTGCTGGCGCCGCGTCACGGCCGCAGGGTCTGCCGGCGTTGCATGAACCTGACGCTGGAGGACGCGGAGCTGTGCCGCGCGTGCCGGGCCGGTGGGGACCATCTGGCGGCCGTGCTGCCCGTCTCTTACAGCGTCGGCGGTGAGTCGCTGCATCGGTTGATCGCGTCGTACAAGCGCGATGCGGACCCATCGGTCGATGACGCGGTCAGAACCCTGGCCGAGATCTGCGAACACTTTGTGGACCGGCACGAGCAGTGCCTGCTCGACGCCGTCGGTGTTCCTGAGTTCGAGCTGGTCACGACCGTCCCGTCCAGCGATTCGCGCCGGGACGCGCACCACCCGCTGCGGCGGATCGTCGGCGAGCTGGTGAAGGAAACCCGCGATCGCCACGAGCGCCTGCTGTTGCGCAGCGCAAGACCGGCGATCACGCGCAGCTGCGATTCCGGACGCTTCCGTGCCACGCGGTCTCTGGGTGGCGAGACGGTGCTGCTGATCGACGACATGTGGACCAGCGGTGCCAGCGCTCAGAGCGCGGCGGCAGCGCTGCTCGACGCCGGGGCGGGCACCGTCGCGGCGATCGTGCTGGCGCGCCACCTCAATCGCGGTTGGCGCGAGAATGACCTGCGCCTGCGATCGCTCGCGGCCGGCGGGTTCGATTTCGACCGCTGCGCACTCTGTGATTCGCTTGCAGTCAGCACGAATCGCTAGGCTGAGCGCCATGATTGGCCGAAATTTGAAACCTCAGATTCGGGTCGGCGGATGTCTGCGCTGACTGAGCGCTCGGCGGTCGAGCTTGCAGCAGCGATCCGCCGCCGTGAGCTGACTGCGAGCGAGGTGGTCGACGCCCACATCCATCTGCTCGAGCGCGTGAACCCGCGCATCAATGCGGTGGTCGCTGATAGGTTCGGCGCGGCGCGCGAGCGGGCGAGCGAGATCGACCAGCAGGTCGCGAGGGACTCGATGCGTGGCGCCGCGGTCGAGGAGCTGCCGCCGCTGCTGGGCGTTCCGTTCACCGTCAAGGAGTCGATCGCGCTCGAGGGCATGCCGAACGCGGCCGGAGTGGTTGCGCGCCGCGACCATCGCGCCACCCGTACCGCGCCCGCGGTGCAACGACTGGTCGAGGCCGGCGCCGTTCCGCTCGGCGTCACCAACACGTCTGAGCTGGGGCTCTGGATCGAATCCGAGAACCCGCTGTATGGGCGCACCAACAACCCATATGACGAGTCACGCACGGCCGGCGGCTCATCAGGTGGGGAGGCGGCCGCTGTCGCTTCAGGCGGCTCACCCTTTGGCGTCGGTGCGGACATCGGCGGGTCGATCCGGATTCCGGCCCTGTTCTGCGGGGTCTTCGGCCACAAGCCATCCGCGGGGCTGATCCCCACCACTGGCCTGTGGCCGACGGTCACGGGCGATGCCCAGCGGATGCTCGCCGTGGGGCCGATCGCCCGGCGCGCGGAGGATCTGATGCCGCTGCTGCGGGTGATGGCGGGACCGGACGACAGGGATCGGGTCGTGACGCCGATGGAACTCGGCGATCCGGGCACCGTGTCGCTCGACGGGCTGACGGTGACGGTCGTTGAGAACAGCTCGACCAGGCCGATGCAACGCGAGCTCCGGGATGCGAGGGAGCGCGCGATCGGCGCGTTGCTCTCAGCGGGAGCACAGGTGCGCAGATTGGACATGACGCGCTGGCGCTCTGCGATGTTTCCTTTCCTTGCGGCGCTGCAGGAAACCGCCCCCGGAACCTCGGGTACCTCGAACCTGCTCGCCGAGGCCGGCGAGTCTGAGGTCGGGTTGCGGTCGCTTCTGTTTGGACCGGCGCAACACACGTTGCCGACCAAGCTCACCGCGCTGGCCGAGGCTGTCCCGGCTCGGGCCGGGGTGCGAGAGCGGTTGCTGGTTCGGGCCCGCGAACTTGCCGACGAGCTGATTGAGGCGATCGGTGGCGGTGTGCTGCTGCATCCTGCGCACCTCGGCGTCGCGCCTCGGCACCACCAGACCTATGGACGTCCCTGGCTGACGACCCCCGCGTCGATCTTCAACCTGGCCGGAGTCCCGGTCACTGAGGTGCCGCTGGGCCTCAGCGAGGCCGGCCTGCCGGTCGGCGTGCAGGTCGCAGCCGCTCACGGCGCTGATCACCTCAGCATCTCGATCGGGATCGAGCTTGAGGCTGTGTTCGGCGGTTGGGTCCCGCCTCCCCTCGCGAGCGCCTCCTGAAGCCTCACGAGCGCCTACTGACGCGCGGATTAAACCGAACGAGGGCCCCACACTGCAGGCCCTCACTCGGTGGCTTCTGAACGTCGTCCCATGGCCGGGTTGGGTGCGACGATCAGAATCGATTCCGTTCGTATAAGCACAGTCAGCACCCCCAGAGTTGCGCACGGCGAAAAAAAATCGCGCTTGTCATACTGGGACGACCCCACGGGGGCGTAGCTCAGTTGGTTAGAGCGCCGGCCTGTCACGCCGGAGGTCGCGGGTTCGAGTCCCGTCGCTCCCGCTGCCCCGATCTCGGGACTCAGCCGAGCAGCTTGGCCTTGGCCGCGGTGAACTCCTCGTCGGTGAGCATGCCGCTGCTCTTGAGCTGCATCAGCCGCTCGAGCTGTGTGGTCAGATCCTCACCTGCGGCGGCTGGGGCGGGAGGCGGCTCGGCCGGCGCCTGGGCCTGCTGTTCTGCCGGTGCCGGCTGATCGTTGGCGTAGCGCTCGTTCGCGCGGCGCTGCTGGTGTTCGGCGACCTTTCCGGCGGTGCCGACGACCACAGCGGTGCGGGCGGCGGTACCGATCAGGCCGGGGCGTCCGGCTCGGCGCATCATTGGCATTTCGATCTCCTTGCGTAGGTTCGGCTCTGTGTCAGGTTGACTGCTGTGGGGTGTCTGGGGGCGATCAGGGATCCCACTCAGGCGACGTCATCGAGGCCGGCGAGCAGCGCCACCTCGTTGACCACGGCCGCCGGGATCCGCTCGGTCAGCACCACGCTCGCGCCGGCATCCATCATCGAGCCGACGACCTGACGCGCCCACGTGTGCTCGATCGCGATCACGACCGCGGTCTCGCCGACCGGCAGGTCGGCCGCGACCTCAGCCAGATCCTCATCGCCGATCAGTCCCTGCGCGTTCAGCTCAAGTGAGGTGATCTCGAGGTGGTCGCTGAGCGCGTCGAACTCGATCACCTCGAGCCGGTCGTCCTCGAGTCTCTGCGCGACCACGATGTCCAGCAGCGTCACCGCTCCGCTCTCGAGCACCTCGGCGACCGCCTGCTTGAAGCGCGATGGCAACCCGGCCTGCGGGAACTTGAGAACGAACAGTTCGACCGGGCCGAATGCGACTGTGGACATGGTGCTCTCCTGACTGGGGCTGTCGGTGATCTGAGCGGCGCTGAAGACGCGCGGCCGAACGACTGGAGCGGATCATCTCATGACCCCTGCCGCCCGTGTGCTGTGGCGCCCACGCAGGAGCTGTCGGTGCGATCAGCCGGCTGAGTACGCGGCGGCGATCTCAGCGCCCAACCGGCAGTTGCCGCGAACGATCTCAAGGTTCACCTCGACGCTGATCCCGTCCGTCCGGGTGTGGATGTGGTCGAGCAGGAAGGGGGTGATGTCCTTGCCCGTGACCATCGCCTCGCGGGCGGCCGCGAGCGCCTCGCCGAGCAGCGCGTCGTGGATGTCACGGTCGAGCTGTGCCGATTGGGGCAACGGATTTGCGACCAGGATGCCGCCCGGTCGGCCGAGCGCGTCGGCGGCGCGCATGACCGCCGCGACCTCCGCTCCGCTGGACACGGAGAAGTCGACCGCGATGCCGCTGTCCGCCAGCCAGAAGGCGGGGAACCGATTGGTCCCGAACACCAGCACCGTCACGCTCAGACTCTCGAGCCGCTCGAGCGTGGCGCTGATATCGAGGATCGATTTGACCCCGGCCGAAACGACCGTGATCGGGCAGCTCGCGAGGATGCCCAGGTCCGCCGACTCGTCGAATGTCTCACCGGCGTTGCGGTGCACTCCGCCGATGCCGCCTGTTGCGAACACGCGGATCCCGGCGCGCAGTGGGTGGTGAAGCTTGGCGCCCGCGGCGCCAGCTTTCCTGAGGGCCAGCTCGTCCCGGCCCCGGTCGACGTGGTCGACGCGACCGGTGCGGGCGACGCGCTCGCGGCCGGCTACCTGGTCGGTGGTCCCCGGCTGGCGATGCAGGCAGCCCGCAGCTGCGTCGCAATCGCGGGCGCAATGCCGCCCAGCCCTTGATCGCGGGGCGCGCCAGGGCGACGATATATCCACACCGGACCGCGCAGACCGTAGCTTGCCGGTCCTGGCCACCCAACAAGGAGTGTCATGGCGACAATCGTTCGAGCGGCGATCTCACAGACGACTTGGACCGGCGACAAGGCATCGATGCTCGACAAGCACGAGGGCTTTGCGCGCGATGCCGCCGCTCAGGGCGCGCAGGTGATCTGCTTTCAGGAGCTCTTCTACGGGCCGTACTTCGGGATCACCCAGGACAAGAAGTACTACCGCTATGCCGAGCCGGCGGACGGGCCCGATCGTGCAGCGGTTCGCGGCACTCGCGCGCGAGCTGGGGATGGTGATGGTGCTCCCGATCTACGAGGAGGCGGACACCGGCGTGTACTACAACACGGCCGTGCTGGTGGACGCGGACGGGACCGTGCTGGGCAAGTACCGAAAGCACCACCTTCCACACCTCGAGAAGTTCTGGGAGAAGTTCTACTTCCGGCCCGGGCAACCTCGGCTACCCGGTGTTCGAGACCGCCGTCGGAAAGGTCGGGATGTACATCTGTTATGACCGCCACTTCCCGGAGGGATGGCGAGAGCTCGGGCTCAACGGCGCCCACATGGTGTTCAACCCCAACGCGACCAAGCCGGGGTTGTCGAATCGGCTGTGGGAGATCGAGCAGCCGGCCGCAGCCGTGGCAAACGGTTATTTCGTGCTCGCCCCAAACAGAGTGGGTCGCGAGGACAACGAGTACGGAGCGGACGCGGTCGAGTTCTACGGCACCTCGCAGGTCGTCGACCCCCGCGGCAATTACGTCGGCGCGCTGGGCTCATCGGAGCACGAGGAGCTGCTGGTTCGTGAGCTCGACATGGATCTTGTCCAGCAGATGCGGGACGACTGGCAGTTCTATCGCGATCGTCGGCCCGACTCCTATACAGGGATCGCGGCGCCATGAGCACGCTGCTGATCAGGGGCGGGACGGTCATCAGCGCGACCGGCCGGGCCGCGGCGGATGTGCTGGTCGACGGCGAGCGGATCGTGGCGCTGCTGGCGCCCGGAACCGAACCGCTCGGGCCCGATCAACGCCGACACCCAGATCGACGCGACCGGCAAGTACCTGTTCCCCGGCGGCATCGACGCTCACACGCACATGGAGATGCCGTTCGGCGGCACGCAGGCGTCTGACACGTTCGAGACGGGAACCCGCGCGGCTGCCTGGGGCGGCACCACGACGATCATCGACTTCGTCGTGCAGTACGCCGGTCAGCGTGTGATGGAGCAGTACGCGCTGTGGCACGAGAAGGCAGCCGGCAACTGCGCGATCGATTACGGCTTCCATCAGATCCTGTCCGACGTGCAGGACGAGTCGCTGGTTGCGATGGACGAGCTCGTTGCCGAGGGCGTCACCAGCTTCAAGCTGTTCATGGCCTACAAGGGCGTGTTCCTCTCAGACGACGGGCAGATCCTGCGCGCCTTCCAGACGCGGCGCTGAGAACGGATCGCTGATGATGATGCACGCTGAGAACGGGGCCGTGATCGACGTGCTGGTGCAGCAGGCGCTGGCCGCGAACCAGACCACGCCCTACTACCACGGGATCAGCCGACCGTGGCAGGCCGAGGAGGAGGCGACCCACCGCGCGATCATGATCGCGGACGTCGCCGGGGCGCCGCTCTACGTGGTGCACGTGTCCGCCAAGCAGGCCGTCGAGCAGATCGCGGCAGCACGCGATCGCGGGTCGAACGTGTTTGGCGAGACCTGCCCGCAGTACCTGTACCTGTCGCTGGAGGAGCAGCTGGCGGCCGGCTCTGAGCAGTGGGGCGACCTGGAGGGGGCCAAGTGGGTCTGCTCGACGCCGTTGCGCTCACAGCCATGAGGGCCACCAGCATCACCTCTGGCAGAGCCTGCAGGACCAATGACATCCAGATGGTCTCAACCGACCACTGCCCCTTCTGCATGAAGGAGCAGAAGGAGATGGGGCGCGGCGACTTCTCGAAGATCCCCAACGGGATCGGTTCCGTCGAGCACCGCATGGACCTATGTATCAGGGCGTCGTCAGTGGCCAGATCACGCTCGAGCGGTTCGTCGAGCTGACCTCGACGACGCCGGCGCGGATGTTCGGGCTGTACGGGCGCAAGGGCGTGATCGCTCCCGGCGCGGATGCGGACATCGTCGTCTACGACCCCAACGGCCACACATCGATCGGAGTGGGCAAGACCCATCACATGAACATGGACTACTCGGCATACGAGGGCTATGAGATCGACGGGCACGTCGATCTCGTGCTGTCCCGCGGCACGGTGATCGTGGACGAACACGGATACGTCGGTCAGCAGGGGCCACGGCCAGTACCTCAAGCGCGGCCTCTCCCAGTACCTGATCTGAGCACGTATGGACTTCGGACTGGTTCTTCAGGCTGACCCACCGCCGTCACGGCTGATCGCGTTCGCAAAGCGCGCTGAGGAGTACGGCTTCAGCGCATGTCTGGACCTTCGACTCGCATCTGCTGTGGATGGAGCCCTACGTGATCTACAGCCAGATGCTCGCTGAGACCAGGCGGATCACCGTCGGCCCCTTCGTCACCAACCCTTCGACCCGCGACCCGACCGTGACCGCCAGCGTGTTCGCGACGCTGAACGAGATGTACGGCAATCGCACGATCTGTGGCATCGGCCGTGGCGACTCAGCCGTGCGCGTGCTGGGCGGCAAGCCTGCGACGGTCAAGCAGATGCGGGAGGCGACCCACGTGATCCGCGAGCTGGCGAACTGCCGCTCGGTCACGGTCAACGGCTCGCAGCTGCGCTTCCCGTGGGCATCGAGCTCGAGGCTGGACGTCTGGATCGCGGCCTACGGACCGCTGGCGCTGACGGCGGCCGCAGAGGTGGGCGACGGGTTCATCCTGCAGCTCGGTGACATCGAGATCGCTCGTTGGATGATCGGATTCGTGCGGAACGCCGCCGCGGCGGCCGGCCGTGATCCGGCCGCGATCAGGTTCTGCGTGGCGGCACCGGCCTATGTGACCGACGGCTCGCCGCAGGCGCTCGCCCACGCGCGCGAGCAGTGCCGCTGGTTCGGCGGCATGGTCGGCAACCACGTTGCCGACATCGTCAAGCGCTACGGGACTGAGGGCGCGGTCCCGCAGGCCCTGACGGACTACATCGCGCAGCGCACCGGATATGACTACAACGAGCACGGGCGGGCCGGGAACACGCATACGAGCTTCGTGCCCGATCGAGGTCGTCGACCGCTTCTGCATCCTCGGCGACGTGGCCGATCACGTCGCCAAGCTGGAGGCGCTGCGCGAGCTCGGCGTCGATCAGTTCGCGCTCTACCTGCAGCACGACAGCCGCGACGAGACGCTGCGGGATTACGGAAACCACGTGATTCCAGCACTGTCAACGCGCTGCCCCCGGCGAGGGCGTGAAAACCTCCGGATCGGGCGCCAGATTTTGGCGCGGCGTTAGCGTTTTGTGAGAGGGTTGCCGCAATGTGGGAGGTTGGCCCAAGTGGCCATAGACACCCGTCCTGGGGCAGGGTAGGGTGCCACCCTTCTCAGTTGCCAAAGGAGGGCTGTAGTGAAGGTAATGTCAAGACTGATGGGCATCGCCGCGGTCGCGGCTGTCCTCTCGCTGGGGGTCGTCGTGGCCACCAGCGCGTCGGCGAGGACCTCGCACAGCAAGGCTTCGTCGTTCACGTTGGGAATCGTCGCCGACACCGGTGGTCTCAATGACCACGGCTTCAACCACCTCGCCTATGAGGGCTCGCTGGAGGCCGTGAAGAAGCTCGGGGTCAAGAAGCAGGTGCTGCAGGCCACGTCGAGCGCGGATTACATTCCGTATCTCGAGCGTGAGGCTGAGGCGGGCGACAACCTCGTCGTCGCCGTCGGCTTCGACTTCATCGACGCGCTCGGTCAGGTCGCCAAGAATTTCCCGCATACCAAGTTCGCGATCATCGACACGCCGGCCTCCGCTATCAAGGGCAAGCCGAAGAACGTCGAGGGCCTGACGTTCCTCTCGCAGCAGTCCGGATACCTGGTCGGCTACCTCTCGGGCCTGATCTCGAAGGCCAAGGGCTGGACGACCGTGTCCAGCGTCGGCGGTCAGAACATCCCGTCGGTGACCAGCTATATCGCCGGCTTCCAGGCCGGTGGCAAGGCATCGGATCCGAAGCTCAAGTTCCTGAACTCGTTCTCGAACAACTTCGCTGACCAGGCCGACTGCGAGACGATCGCTGACAACCAGATCGCCGAGGGAAGCAAGATCGTCTTCCAGGTTGCAGGCGGTTGCGGTCTGGGTGCGCTACAGGCCGCCAAGCAGAAGCATGTGTACGGGATCGGTGTCGATGCCGACCAGGGTTATCTGGGCAGCTTCATCCTGACCTCGGCGCTCAAGAAGGTCGACGTCGCGGTCGAGCAGGCGGCGGCCTCGCTGCTGAAGGGCCACTTCGACGCCGGCGGAGACCTGGTCTACTCGGTCTCCAACAACGGCACCGGTTACGGCACGCTCGACTCGGTCGCCAAGCCGTACGCGGGCAAGCTCAACAAGGTCCTGGCCAAGATCAAGGCCGGCAAGATCAAGATCCCGGCGACGATCAAGAAGTAATCGAGACGAATCCGAAAGTCAGTGACGGATCGCTGTGACGGATAAGCCCCCAGTTCTCGAACTGAGGGAGATCACCAAGAAGTTCGGCCCGGTCGTTGCCAACGACCGGGTCGACTTCGATCTGCAATCCGGCGAGGTCCACGCACTGCTCGGTGAGAACGGCGCGGGCAAGTCGACGCTGATGTCGGTTCTGTACGGGCTCTACAGCCCGACCTCGGGCGAGATTCTGGTGGACGGCGTCGCCGCCAGGATCAACTCACCCAACGACGCGATCGACCTGGGGATCGGCATGGTCCACCAGCACTTCATGTTCATCCCGGTGATGACGGTCACGGAGAACATCGTGCTCGGCAACGAGCCCGTGAAGTCCGGACCCGAGCGCCCGCTGGGGGTGCTGGACCGCCGCACGGCCCGCGCGCGCGTGCGCGAACTTTCCGACCGCTATGGGCTGGCGGTGGACCCGGACGCCCGCATCGAGGATGTGTCCGTCGGCATGCAGCAGCGTGTCGAGATTCTCCGCGCCCTGTACCGCAACGCCCGCATCCTTGTGCTCGATGAGCCCACGGCTGTCCTGACCGCGCAGGAGATCAGCGAGCTCATGGGGGTCCTGCGGCGTCTCAAGCAGGACGGCACGTCAATCGTCTTCATCTCACACAAGCTGAACGAGGTGCTGGAGATCGCCGATCGCGTGACCGTCCTGCGGCGGGGCCGCTCGATGGGCACCGTCCCGCGCGCCGGGGCCACCGAGCAGTCGCTGGCGCGTCTGGTGGTGGGGCGCGACGTCATCTTTCGCGTCGAGAAGCAGCCCGCCCAGCCGCAGGGCCCGATGCTCACGGTCGAGGATCTGCACGCGCTCGACGACCGCGGCCTGGAGGCGGTTCGCGGCGCCAGCCTGACCGTGCGCAGCGGCGAGATCGTCGCGCTCGCCGGCGTCGACGGCAACGGCCAGACCGAACTGGTGCAGGCGATCACGGGCATCCGCGCGCCGACCAGCGGGCGGATCGAGGTCGACGGAACCGAGATCGCCGGCCGTGGCGTCCGCGTGGCCGGCAGCGCCGGCGTCGCGCACATAGCTGAGGATCGTCACCGGGTCGGCCTCGTGCTGCCGTTCACGCTCGCGGAGAACCTGGGGCTGCGCCGCTACCGCAGCCCCCCGCTCAGCCGTATGGGATGGCTCAACCTGCCGGCGTTCAGCGCACTCGCCAAGCGTCTGCTGAAGGCCTTCGACGTGCGTGGCGGCACCCCCGCGACACCCGCATCGGCGCTCTCCGGCGGCAACCAGCAGAAGCTCTGCGTCGCTCGCGAGATCGACTCTGACCCGAAGCTGCTGGTCGCGCATCAGCCAACCCGCGGGCTCGACGTCGGCGCGATCGAGTTCGTCCACAGCCAGTTGATCGAGCAGCGTGATGCCGGCAAGGCCGTGCTCCTGGTCTCACTGGAGTCCGAGGAGGTCAGATCGCTGGCCGACCGGATCCTCGTGATCTACGAGGGAGTGATCGTTGCCGAGTTCCCCCCGGATGCCACTGACGAGGAGCTCGGCATCGCGATGACCGGTGGCGCGGTGGCGACCGCATGAGGCTTCGCCAGCGGCTCGCGCATACCGGACGGGCAATGCTGATCCCGTTGACGACGGTGGTGATCGCGTTCGTCATCGCCGGCCTCGTGATGTTGCTGACGGGCAATAACCCGTTCACGACCTACGGGGCGATCTTCGACGGGACCGGCCTCAACTGGCTGTTCCCGTGGGTCACCGGCCCCGCCCGGATGCTCGCGGCCCAGAACCTGCAGCTGACGCTGGTGGCGACTGCGCCGCTGATCCTCACCGGACTCTCGGTCGCGTTCGCGTTCAGGGTCGGTCTCTTCAACATCGGCGCCCAGGGCCAGTACACGGTCGGCGCGGTCATCGCCGTGTGGGTCGCAACCTCGTTCACCAGCATGAACCCGGTGCTCCACATCATCATCTCGATCGTGCTGGCGGCGGTGATCGGCGGCGCCTGGGCGGCGATCGCCGGCTGGCTGAAGGCGGCCGTCGGCACCCACGAGGTGATCTCGACGATCATGCTCAACTGGATCGCGATCTGGATCGCGACCTATCTGTTCCAGCAGGGCGGCCCGCTGCAGGGCAAGAACGCGCTCGGGAACCCGGTTTCGAACACGATTGCCAACAACATGCACCTGCCGGTGATCTGGGGCAACCCAGAACTGCAGGGCCTGGATGTCGGCATCTTCATCGGCCTTGCCGCGGCGGTGGCGTTCTGGGCGATCATGAACCGCTCGACGCTCGGCTACGAGGTGCGTGCGGTCGGGCACAACCCCGACGCCGCCCGCGGCGCCGGAATCAGCGTCGCGCGCAACTACATCCTGACGATGGCGATCTGCGGCGCTTTCGCCGGGCTTGCGGCCTCGGTCGACGTGCTGGGCTGGCAGTTCCAGGTCTCGAGCGCCGACATCTCGACCTCACAGGTCGGCTTCCTCGGCATCGCCGTGGCGCTGCTGGGCCGTAACACGGCGATGGGCACGGTCGCCGCGGCCCTGCTGTTCGGCGCGCTCGAGCACCGGAACCGCTGCCGACAACCTGAACCTCACATCGATCAACCCCGAGCTCGCCCCCCAACTCACCTTGATCATCGAGGGTCTCGTGGTGCTGCTGGTCTCGACCGATCTGATCGCGATCAGGCTGCTGGGGCTGCCGCGCAAGCTTGGCCTCGGCAGAGCCGGAGCCGACCGTCGGCGACGCGCTCGAGCCGGACGACCCGGCGCTGGACGCGGCCGAGGCGCTGCGCCCGGAGCCAGGGCGATGACGACCGCGACTCGGACATCCGCGATGGCACGGGCGAGCTCCGAGCTGGTCGGGCGCGTTGGCGTCGTCGCGGTCGTCGTCGCGGCGATCGCCTGGATCCTGACGCTGCCGCCGATCATGGTCCGCACCCCGGTGCCGTCGATCGTGCTGGGTGTCATCGCGGCGCTGTTCGGGGTCGTCGTCGTGCTCGACCCGAAGCACCGACGGCTGGGCGGCGTGACGATCGGCGTCGGCCTGATCGCGATTCCGCTGGCGCTGGCGATGACCAACCAGACCGCCGCCAACGTGCGCGAGGTGTTCACGTGGTCGGCGGTGATCGCGTCCGGGCTGACCTTCACCACGCCGTTGATCTTCGCCGCGCTCGGCGGCATCGTCTCCGAGCGCTCGGGGGTGGTGAACATCGGGCTCGAGGGCATGATGCTGATGGGTTGTTACTTCGGCATCTTCGGCGCCGACATCACCGGCAACTGGGTGCTCGGGATCGTGATCGGCATGGCCTCCGGTGCGCTGCTCGGGCTCGTGCACGCCTACTTCTCGATCCATCTGCGCGCCAACCAGGTCGTCTCCGGCACCGGCATCAACCTGCTGGCCGTGGGACTGACCGGCTACTTCTTCATCGCACACTACGGCGACAACGGCACCCCGGGCACGGTCCCGCAGGTTCCGAACCTGAACCTGCCGGTGATCAAGAACATCACCTTCTTCGGTGACGCGATCGGTGACGCCAACCTGCTGACCTGGGTCGGCCTGCTGCTGGTCCCGGTCGTCTGGTGGTTCCTGTTCCGCACCCGTGCGGGTCTGCGACTGCGCTCGATCGGCGAGCAACCGCTGGCCGCGTCGACCGTCGGCCTGAAGGTCATCGCCACGCGGTACGTCGCCGTGATCATCTCAGGCGTGCTGGCCGCTCTGGGCGGCGTGTACCTGTCCGACGGCTTCGACGGCTCGTTCAACTTCGACATGACCGACGGCCGCGGCTTCATCGCACTGGCCGCTGTGATCTTCGGCAAGTGGAACCCGTTCGGCGCGCTGGCGGCAACGATCCTGTTCGGGTTCTCGAGCGCGCTCGCCTATCGGCTGCAGACGTTCTCAGCTACGCTCGGCACGCTGTTCCAGGCGCTGCCCTACGTGCTCACGCTGGTCGCCGTGGCGGGGCTGATCGGACGCTCACGCCCGCCCGCCGCATCGGGCATCCCGTACGTGAAGGAGTAGCGCCACCGCATGCCAGTCGCCCGGCTTTCGATCACGAGTCTCACCGATACCGGCGAGCGTCTCAGCGACGAGGTCGAGCTCTACCAGCGCACCTACTCGACGCTGCTGCGCTCCAGCGGTGAGACCGGCCTGCGCGTGCTCGAGCCCTCCCATCGCGCGATGGGCTCGAGCCTGCATCCGCTCGCCGCCAGCGACGAGCTCGACCTTGGTGCCTTCCTCTACGCGGTCAGCCGGCTGCCGGAGGCGATCGCCGGCGCACGCCTGGTGGTGATGGGCCAGTCCGTCGAAGCGCTCCTCGCCGGCGGCCTCGACGTCACCGGCTGGCCGGAGGCCGAGGCACCGGCCCGCCGCCGGCGCTGGTACGTGGGAACGGAGGGCACGCTCGCGGTGCTGCTGGCGAGCGCCTCCGACGTCGACGACCTGGTACCGACGCTGGTGGCCTACCAGATCGAGTGGAACAAGATCAGGGTGCGGCTGGTGGCGGCGGCAACCGCGCTGGGCGAGGAGCCGCAGCCGCAGGACTGCGCCCGTGTGCTCGGCGGCAGCGTCGAGGACTGGCAGCGTCTGCGCGAATCCTGGGGCGCTGCCTTCGCAGCGCGCCTGGCTCTGATCCGGGAGGTCCACCTCTCGATCCGGGTGCGCATGCTCGGCGGCACCAACACCGGCTACGCGCGCATGACCCGACGCTGGTGGGCCCCGGTGCAGGCCGAGCTCGACCTTGGCGAGCGCGACAGCGCTGCTACTGGCACGCTAGCCAGTAGCAGCGGCGACAGGCCTCTCTACTTCGTCTCCTCGAACACCCACAGCCTGGTGAACATCGCCACCGGCGTCGCGCGGGAGCGCGAGCAGGAGCTGGTCGCCTTCGTCGAGACGCTGCCCGCCGACGACATCCTGCGTGAGGAGCTGAACCGTTTCCGCGCGGGCCGCACCGAGGGCTCGTGGGAGAACTTCCTGTACTTCGTGGCGCGTCAGTACTTCAGCGAGCGCGGTGCCGAGGGCACGGCCGAGCAGCGCGCGGCGGAGGGCGAGCACGGCGTCAAGCACCTGCGCAGCCGCACGGCGCTGCGGGTGCCGGCCCAGATGATCCCGCTCGAGCGGTTGAGCGTGGACTCGCTCGATCCGCGGCTCGGGGACGTCGACCCGCAGGCGCTTGCGGCGAGCCGTGCTCGGATCGTCAACATCGACTACCCGCTCGGCGTCGCGGCTTACAACATCCTGCGCGAGATCGCCGTCGACACCACCTCGCTGCGCGGGGTCTACGTGCTCGGCAAGGCCGCGACGCTGAACGCTGACGTCGGCGACGTGCTGATCTCGAGCGTCGTCCACGACGAGCACTCGCGCTCCACCTACTGGCTGGACAACGCCTTCAGCGTCGACGACCTCGCCGGCGACCTGCGCTTTGGCAACGGGCTCGACAATCAGCGGGCGGTCACGGTCAAGTCGACGTTTCTGCAGAATCGCGCTTATCTCGACTTCTACTACCGCGAGGCGTTCACGGTCGTCGAGATGGAGGCCGGACCGTTCCTCGACGCCGTCTACGAGATCGCCGATGCCGACCGTTTCCCGGTTGGGGAGGCGGTCAACTTCGCGAAGCTCCCGATCGACCTCGGCATCATTCACTACGCCTCTGACACGCCCTACACCCAGGCGCGAACGCTCGGTGCGCGTGGCCTCTCCTACTACGGGATGGACTCGACCTACGCATCTTCGCTGGCGATCCTGCGGCGGATCCTCAGGCTCGAAGGCGTGCTCGCCTGAGCCGATGCCGCGCGCGTTCGTGATCGTGATGGACGCGTGCGGCGTCGGCGCGCTACCCGACGCCCCCGATTACGGCGACTCGCCCGATGCGAACACGCTCGCGCATGTCGCGCAGCTCGCGGAGGGTCTCGACCTGCCGGCGCTGGAGGTGCTGGGACTCGGCTCGATCGAGCCGCTCGCCGGGGTGGCGCCCGCGACTGATCCGGTCCTGCACGGCCGGCTGGCGCCGCTCGGGCCGGGCAAGGAGTCGGTCACCGGCCACTGGGAGATGATGGGCGTGGTGCCGGCGGCGCCGTTGCCGACCTTTCGCGATGGCTTTCCGGACGGCGTTGTGCTCGCGCTGGAGCAGGCCACCGGCCGGCGCTTCTGCTGCAACCGACCGTACAGCGGTACCCAGGTGATCGACGACTATGGCGAGCACCACCTGCTGACCGGCGAGCTGATCCTCTACACCTCGGCCGATTCGGTGCTGCAGATCGCCGCCCATCACGATGTGCTCGACGAGCCGTCGTTGTACCGCATCTGCATGGCAGCGCGCGAGGTGATGACCGGTGAGAACGCCGTCGGCCGTGTGATCGCCCGCCCGTTCGAGGGCGTGCCGGGGGCGTTCGTGCGCACCACCGGCAGACACGACTACTCGCTGGTGCCGCCGTCGCGCTCCTACCTGCAGGAGCTGAACGACTCCGGTGTCCCGGTTCATGCGGTCGGGAAGATCAAGGATCTGTTCGCCGGGGTCGGCATCGATGTCGCACACCCGGGCGCCACCAACGCCGCCGCGCTCGACTCCGTCGGCGGGCTGGTGCGATCGCTGCATTCCGGGCTCGTGTTCGCCAACCTCGTCGATACCGACCAGGTCTACGGCCATCGTCACGACGCGCCCGGGTTCGCAGGGGCGCTACGCGCGATCGACGATGCGGTGGCGGAGTGGCTGGGCCTCCTGCGCGAAGACGACCTGCTCGTGCTCACAGCCGACCACGGCGTCGATCCGCTCTCCGGCCACACCGATCACACGCGTGAGTATTCGCCGCTGCTGGCCCGCTTCCGCGGCGACGGCGGCCGCCGACACGACGGTCTGCTGGCGGACATCGGCGCCAGCGTGCTGCGCTGGCTGACCGGGTTGGAGGGGGCGGGGCTTCCTGGCCTGTCGTTCGTCTGATCGCTGGATCGTGCACGTCGCGCAGGAACCGGGCAATCTGCGCAACTCAGATACCAGACTTGCCATTTGTGCCGGAATTTGGTGTTAATACCGCGTGGCCAATTACAGGCGCACGGCAATTGTTGTTGCCCTGACTGTGTTGGCCATCGCGCCATCGGTTGCGGGCGCACGCCAAAAACAGCGTTGGTGCGTAATACCAAACGTCAGGGGCGCGCGGCTCAAGGCTGCGGAAAAGCGGATCCGCGGGGCGTCCTGCGCGGTCGGGCGGATCGCCGGCCCCAAAGCCGCCCTTGTGAGCGCTGAGAGCCCGCGGGCCGGTCGACGTAAGAAACGCGGCACCAGGGTTGCGCTGACGCTGAAGCGCAGAGCGGCGCCGTCGAAGACCAACAGCGCACCCGTCGAGTCGGCAGGTGGAACGTCTGCCACAGGACCGCAACCGGCAGGAATCCAGGGCAGCTGGCGCCTCGTGCTTGATTCCGAATTCACCGGCCCCACGCTGCCGCCCGATTGGCGGGCCAACTGGTTCGGCAGGGCCGTTCCGATGAACCCCAACGAGATCGACTGCTACAGCCCGAACGACCTGACGTTCCCCGGCGATGGGACTCTGAACCTCGTGGTGAGCTCGCAGGCGTCGACCTGCGCCGGCATCACCGAGCCCTACACCGCGGCGCTGATCAACACCAATCCGGCTGACGGCCGCTCAGGCCCCGGCTTCCAGTACACCTACGGTGCCGTCGAGGCCAGGATCTACCTCCCGGGCGATAACGGGAAAATCGCTGACTGGCCCGGGTTCTGGGCCGATGGCCAGAACTGGCCGAGCACCGGTGAGGCCGACCTGCTGGAAGGGCTGGGAGGCTCCGCCTGCTGGAGCTTCCACAATGCTCAGGGTCTCAGGAACGGCTGTGTTGCGACCATAAAGCCCGGATGGCACACGTTCGCCTCCGATTGGGAGCCCGGGTCGCTCACCTACTACTACGATGGCGTCGAGGTCGGGAGTCTCACCACCGGCATCACGTCATCGCCGATGTACCTCGTGCTCGATAACGATGTTCATTCCAACGAGGCCAGCGTGACCGAGCCTGATGCCGAGAAGGTCCAGTACGTCAGAGTCTGGCAGCACTGAGGCGATCGAGCCCCGACCCGGTCAAGCCCCGACCGGGTGCCAGGCGGTCTTCAGCTCGGTGACCGCCGCGATTCGCTCGAGCGCATCGTCGACCGCCTGCTCGTACGAGCTGACCGGCGCGCGGTGACTGGCGCGTTTGATCGTCTCGGCCGCGAGCCTGTCGAGCTCCATGCCGAGTGCCGCGTCACCGGAGGCGTCGGCGATCGCGTTCAGGTCGCGGTGGCCGCCAAGCGCCGGCGCCAGCTCGGCGCGCCGGCCTGAGAGGAGATTCACGACCCCAGCGGGAATGTCTGCGACGCCGAGCACCTCGGCAAGGTCGAGGCCGGCGTGCGGCGCCGGTTCGGACAGGATCGCGACGACCGTATTCCCGGCCGCCAGTGCAGGGGCCATCTCGGCGACGAGTCCCAGCAGCGACGGCTGCCCGGGCGCGACGATCCCGACGACGCCTGTCGGCTCGGGCAGCGAGAACGAGAGGAACGGCGCAGCGACCGGGTTGATGCCGCCGAGCACCGGCTGGAGCTTGTCGGTCCAGCCGGCGTAGTGGACGAGCACGTCGACCGTCGCGTCGAGCTCGCTGGCCGGGTCGAGCTGCCCGGCCGACACCTCGGCGCCGCTCGCGGCGCGCGCCCCAGTCGACCCCGCCCCTGCGCCGCCCCGGTAGCAGTCATCCAGCACGGCGATCAGCTGCGCGCGCCGCGACTCGAGCGCTTCCGCGGCGCGGTACAGGATCTGCCCGCGGTTGTATGCGGTGCGCGCCGCCCAGGGCGCGGCCGCGCGGCGTGCCGCGGCGACCGCGTCACGCACGTCCTTGCGCGATCCGCGCGGGATGTTGACCTCGCCTGCCAGATCCGAGCGTCCGGACTCCGAGCGCACGAACGCCCCGCCGATCCAGAGCTTGTACGTCTTGCGGACGGGAAGCCGCTCCACATCACCGCGCCGCCGTGACGATCATCGGACCACCCGCAGGTACGGTCGCAGGCCCGCAGGCCCGCCCTCACGGCCGAATCCCGACTCCTTGTAGCCGCCGAATGCGGCGGTCGGGTCAAAGTGGTTGTAGGTGTTCTGCCAGACGACACCGGCCCGCAGCGCGCTTGCGACCTCAAACGCCTTGGCGCCCTTGTCGGTCCAGATCCCGGCGGCGAGGCCGTATCGCGAGTTGTTCGCCTTCTCGATCGCCTCGGCCTGCGTGCGGAAGCTGAGCACCGAGACGACCGGTCCGAAGATCTCCTCGACCGCGATCCGGTGGGCGGGTGACACCTCTGTGAACAGCGTCGGAGCGAACCAGTAGCCCTGCTCGGGCAGTGCGCAGGCGACGCTGCGCCTGACCGCTCCCTCCTGCTCACCGGCCGCCACCAGCTGCTCGATCCGCTCGAGCTGCTCAGCCGAGTTGATCGCGCCGACGTCGGTGTTCTTGTCGAGTGGGTCGCCGACGCGCAGCCGGCCCATTCGCGCCCAGAGCTTGGCGATCACCTCCTCGAGCACGCTCTCCTGGATCAGCAGTCGCGATCCGGCGCAGCAGACGTGGCCCTGATTGAAGAAGATCCCGTTGACGATGCCCTCGACCGCCTGATCGATCGCCGCGTCCTCGAACACGATGTTCGCCGATTTGCCGCCGAGTTCGAGCGTCAGCTCGACGCCACGCCCGGCGAGCGCCGTCTGGATGTCGCGCCCGACGGCCGTCGAGCCGGTGAACGCGATCTTGTCGAGGCCGGGGGAGCGCACGAGCGCCGCGCCGACGGCGCCATCGCCCGGGAGGATCGAGACGACCCCGTCCGGCAGCTCCGCCTCCTGGCAGATCTCGGCGAGCAGCAGCGCCGTCAGCGGCGTCGTCTCGGCCGGCTTGAGAATCGCCGTGTTGCCACAGGCGAGTGCCGGCGCGAGCTTCCAGGCCGCCATCAGCAACGGGAAGTTCCACGGCACGATCTGCCCGACGACCCCAAGCGGCGCGACCTCGCGTGCGACCACTCCGTAGCGCAGCTTGTCGGCCCAGCCGGCGTAGTGGAAGAAGTGCGCAGCCGCGAGCGGAATGTCGACGTCACGCGATTCGCGCAGGGGCTTGCCGCCGTCGAGCGTCTCGACGACCGCGAGCTCACGCGCGCGCTCCTGGATCAGCCGCGCGATCCGGAACAGGTACTTGCCGCGCTCGCGGTCGGGCAGCGCTGCCCAGCGGGGCTGCGCTGCCCGTGAAGCCTCGATCGCCCGCTCCACGATCCCGCGGCCCAGCCCATGCGACCTCCGCGATCGGCTCCTCGGTCGCGGGGTTGATGGTCGGCACGTAGCGTGCTTCGGCCGGCTCGCGGAAGCCGCCGTCGATGAACAGCCCGTAGCGCTGGGACAGCCGCAGATGGTCAGTTGCCTCGGGCGCCGGCGCGTACTCCCAGACGATCGATGTGCGTGGCTCGACGGTCATTCGCGCGAGAAGTCCTCACTGCGGCCGTACCGCCCGGACTCGGTCTTGGCGTACTGCATCAGCAGGTCGTTCAGAACCGAGGAGGCGCCGATTCGGAAGCGCTCGGGTGTCAGCCAGTCGTCGCCGAGCGTCTCCTTGACGATCACCAGCCGGTGCAGCGCCGCCTTGCTGGTGGAGACGCCGCCGGCGGCCTTGAAGCCGATCGATCCGCCCGGTCCGCTCGAGGTGGTCGCGGATCGCCTCGAGCATCACCAGGCACACACCCGGCGTTGCGCCCGCGGAGGCCTTGCCGGTCGAGGTCTTGATGAAATCGGCGCCGGCCTCCATCGCCAGCATCGACGCGTGCCGCACATGGTCGTAGGAGCCGAGCTCCGCCGTCTCGAGGATCACCTTCAGGTGCGCGTCGCCGCAGGCCTCCTTGATCCGCTCGACCTCGCGCATCACCCGGACATCGTCACCCGCGAGGAACGCCTCACGCGAGATCACCATGTCGATCTCATCGGCGCCGGCCGCGACGGCGTCCTCGGTGTCACGGAGCTTGGCGTCGAGCGAGACCTGGCCGGCTGGGAACCCGGTGGCGACAGACGCGGTCCGGACGCCCGTTCCGGCGAGCGCCTCGCGTGTCGACCGCGACCAGCGACGGGTACACGCAGATCGCGGCAACGGACGGGATCTCCGGCATCGTCGGCGCCGGGCAGACGGCCTTGGCGCAGAGCTGACGCACCTTGCCGGCGGTGTCGGCGCCCTCGAGCGTCGTCAGGTCGAGGACCGACACGGCCAGGCGGATCCCCTGCTGCTTGGCGGTGGTCTTGATCGAGCGTCGGCCGAGCTGCGGCGGCGCGCTCCTCGATCCCGACCCGGTCAACGTGTGCCAGCCGGCGGCTCATCAGACAAGCGAGGCTAGCTCACCGCGGTTGGCGTTTCCATGCGTGCAGCGCCCTCCGTCAGAGCGTGCCGAAGACGCGATCGCCGGCATCGCCAAGGCCGGGGCGGATGTAGGCGTTCTCATCGAGCCCGCGATCGATCGCGGCGGTCCAGATCTTCACGTCCGGGTGCGCTTCGGTGACCGCCTCGATGCCTTCCGGTGCCGATACCAGGCAGACCAGCTCGAGGTGGCCGGCATCCGCGTCCTTGAGATGCTGCAGCGCGTTGACGGCGCTGCCGCCGGTGGCGAGCATCGGGTCGAGCAGGAACACGTGCGACTCGGCCATGCCCGGCGGCAGCCGCGAGTAGTAGTCGACCGGCTTGTGTGCCGCCTCGTCGCGCGCCATGCCGAGGTGGCCGACGCGCGCGTCCGGCAGCAGTCGCAGGAAGCCGTCGACCATCCCGAGGCCGGCGCGCAGCACCGGAACGACGACGACCTGCTGTGAGAGGCGCGGCCCGCGAGTCGGCTCA
Source organism: uncultured Actinomycetota bacterium (assembly GCA_963790635.1). Classification (GTDB taxonomy): domain Bacteria; phylum Actinomycetota; class Thermoleophilia; order Solirubrobacterales; family Solirubrobacteraceae; genus Palsa-465. Next base: position 1,428,474 of record CAWBPJ010000007.1, read on the forward strand.
AGCGGGGTGTCGATCTCCGTCTCGCGCACACGCAGCCCTCGCGCCGCCTCGACGGCCAGGATCGCTGAGCATTCGAACAGCGCGTGGCGGAAGTCTGGAAAAGAGGTGTTGCGGTCGCGCAGGACGGTGAGCCTGTCGGCCAGGACGGCGTGCTCGACGACTGTCAGTTGTGGCGGCATCGCGCGATCCTACAGAGGCGCGATCGTCTGGATCCAGTGCAGTTAGGATGCGCGCATGCCGGACGATCCGCAGGAGCTGCTGGCGGCCGCAGCCGCGGTCATGCGCCGCGCCCACGTGCCCTACTCCGGTTTCCCGGTCGGTGCCGCCCTGCGTGGCGCCGGCGGCGCGATCCACGTCGGCGCCAACGTCGAGAATGCCTCCTACTCGGAGACCCAGTGTGCCGAGGCGTCGGCGATCGGCGTGATGGTCGCCGCCGGTGAGAGCCGGATCACGGCCGTCGCGATCGTCGCCGAGCGGATCGAGTATTGCCCGCCGTGCGGAGGCTGTCGGCAGCGGCTGTCTGAGTTCGCCGGCGCGGACACGCCTGTGTTCCTCGGCCGGCCCGGGGGCGAGCTGCTCGAGACGACGCTCGGAGCGCTGTTGCCGCTGGCGTTCGACTCACGGGCGCTCGAACCGTGAGCGACGGCACCCGGCCGCGTGTCGGCGTGATCCTCGGTTCCGGGCTCGGGGCGGTCGCCGATGACGTCGAGAACCCGCGGACGATCGGCTACGAGGAGTTGCCCGGATTTCCGCGGCCGACCGTGGAGGGGCACGCCGGTCAGGTCGTGCTGGGCACGCTGGCGGGCGTGCCGGTCGCGGTTCTGCAGGGGCGCGCCCATCTCTACGAGGGCGGACCGATCGAGGAGATCCGCGCGCCCGTGCGCTGGCTCAAGACACAGGGCGCCGAGATCCTCGTCCAGACCAACGCCGCCGGCTCGCTGCGGGCGGAGGTCGGCCCCGGCAGCCTGATGGCGATCACCGACCACATCAACCTGACGGGCACCAACGTGCTGATCGGCCCCAATGACGACAGCATCGGCCCGCGCTTCCCGTCGATGGGAAAGGCCTATGACCCGGAGCTGCTGGCCCAGCTGCGCGCCGCTGCTGCGCAGCTGGGAGTCGCGCTTGCGGAGGGCGTGTACACGGGCTGGTCCGGTCCCGCGTTCGAGACGGCCGCTGAGATCCGTGCGATCCGGATTCTCGGTGGCGACGCCGTCGGCATGTCGACCGTGCACGAGACCACGGTCGCGCGCCATTGCGGTCTGCGCGTCGCTGCGATCTCCGCGATCACCAATCTCGCCGAGGGCATGGGTGACGTGCCGCTGAGCCACGAGCAGACGCTCGCCGACGCGGCCCGCGCCGCTCAGGATCTGGTCAGGCTGCTGCGTGCGTTCATCGCCGGCCTGGCGGAGGACTGATGCTGGTCGCCGAACTGATCCGCCGCAAGCGCGACGGTGGCGAGCTCACGGCCGCGGAGATCGAGGAGCTGGTCGCCGGGATCACTGACGGCACGGTGACCGACGCTCAGGTCGGGGCACTGGCGATGGCGATCGTCTGGCGGGGGATGAGCCGTGAGGAGCGGGTGGCGCTGACCGGGTCGATGATGCGCTCCGGCGAGGTGCTCGAGTGGCACGGCGAATCGACACAGCCAGCCGTCGACCAGCCGGTCCTCGACAAGCACTCGACCGGCGGCGTCGGTGACAAGGTCAGCCTGCTGCTCGCCCCGATCGTCGCCGCCTGCGGGGGTGTGGTGCCGATGATCTCAGGCCGTGGACTCGGTCACACCGGCGGCACGCTCGACAAGCTGGAATCGATCCCGGGGTACAACGTCACCCCGACGCCCGAGCAGTTTCGTGATGTCGTGGCCCAAACGGGCTGCGCGATCATCGGCCAGACCGCTCTGCTCGCGCCGGCGGACCGGCGGCTCTACGCGATCCGCGACGCGACCGGCACGGTCGAGTCGCTGCCACTGATCGTCGCCTCGATCCTTTCCAAGAAGCTGGCGGCCGGGCTCGATGCTCTGGTGATGGATGTCAAGGCAGGCTCCGGAGCGTTTCTGCCCTCACTCGATCAGACGCGCGAGCTGGCGCGTGCGATCGTGGAGGTGGCACGCGGCAACGGACTGCCGACCAGCGCCCTGCTCACCGACATGAACCAGGTGCTGGGCCGCACAGCCGGTAACGCCGTCGAGGTGCGTGAGGCGATCGACGTGTTGGACGGATCGATCTCCCCGGATCAGCGGCTGCTCGATGTGACGTTGGCGCTGAGCGCCGAGCTGCTGGTGCTGGGTGGCATCCACAGTGACGTGATCGGCGCGCGCGATGCTGCCACCCGGGCGCTGTCGAGCGGTGCGGCGGCTGAGGCGTTTGCCGAGATGACGGCGGCGCTCGGCGGTCCGGCGACGCTGATGGAGGCGCCGGAGCGGTTCCTGCCCCAGGCCCCGATCGTGCGTCCGGTGCAATCGCTTGAAACGGGGGTGTTGACGACGATCGACGTGCGGGCGGTCGGTGTGGCGATCGTCGCGCTGGGTGGCGGTCGCAACCGTGAGACAGACCCGGTCGATCACGCCGTCGGTCTGACTGAGGTCGCGTCCCTTGGCGAGGCGGTCGGGCCCGGTTCACGGCCGCTCGCGATCCTGCACGCTCGCGACGAGTCGTCGTTCGAGCGGGGTGCGGCAGCGCTGAGGGCGGCGTTCACGGTCGGCGACGGGCCGGCCGCCGGCGGCCCGACCGTGCTCGAGACGATCCGCTGACCCCGCATCCAACAGGTCCGTCGACGTTTGTGCCACATATCCGCACAAACGTCGACGGACTTGTCAATCGAGCTTCTCAGCGGCCCAGACGAGCACCGCCGGAAGTCCGAGGTAGGCGGCGGCCGTCGCCTCCGGGATGCGACGGAAGGCGCGGCGCTTGGCGCCAAGCTCGGCTTCAGTGATCGTCGGCTCGACGCAATCGGTGGCTCTGAAACCGGCCGCGGTGAAGGCATCGAGGTAGTCGCCGTGCAGATGTGGGTGCTCGCGCACGAAGCCACGGCTGCCGTCCGCAGCTGAGAAGGGCGCGTTCCATCCGAGCAGCGCCTGGAACGGGTGCAGCACCGAGATCACGATTCGCCCTCCGGGAGTCAGCACGCGTGCCATCTCGCCGATCGCGCCGTCGAGCACCGGCAGGTGCGCGAGCGCCAGGCCGCAGACGATCAGCTCGAAGCTCTCATCCGGGAACGGCAACTCGCGCAGATCGGCGACGGCGAACGAGGCCTCTGGAACATTCACGCGTGCGCGCTCGAGCATCTCCGGCGTCAGGTCGATGCCGGATACCTGGTGGCCGATGTCGACCAGTGTGCGTGCATGGCGACCGGTTCCGCAGGCTGCGTCGAGGGCGCGGCCCAGCGGGGCCGCGCCGAGCAGTTCGGTGACCGTCGCCTGCTCGATCGCGATCACCGGATTGCCCGGCTCGTCGTATGAGTCCGACCAGATCGCGTAGCCGGCGGCGGCATCGACCTCCGGTGTCGCCTCAACCTCGGTGAGCGAAGGGTCGTCGAGCACGCCACGCAGCTCCTCGAGGCGGTTCGCGGCGTCGGCATCGGTGCCGTCGTAGAGGGTGCGCAGCAGCGCCAGGCCCTCGACGCCGGCGAGCACCTCTCGCGGTGACACGTGGCGGGTCATCGTGCGTGAAGGCTAATGGTCACAATGCGCGGATGATTCCCAAGGCGGAGCTCCATGTTCACCTGGAGGGCACTGCACCGCCCGCACTGATCGCGCGGATCGCCGAGCGCAACGGGCTCGAGCTTCCGGACGGAATGCTCGGTGACGACGGGCGCTTCCACTACACGGACTTCTCTCATTTCCTGCGAACCTACGACCTGGCCGCGAGCGTGATCCGTACCGCCCGGGACTATCGCGACATCACCTATGAGTACCTCTCCGGGATCGCCCGCGACGGCGCGATCTACGCCGAGCTGCTCGCCTCGCCGGACCATGCGGCGCTGGTCGGGCTCAGCGATGAGGAGCATCTGGGCGGGATTGGGGCAGGGATTGACGATGCCCGCGCCGACCACGGCATCGAGGCCAGGGTCGTGCTCACCGCGGTACGGAACTTTGGTGCCGAGCGGGCCACGCGGGTGGCACAGCATGCGGCCGCGCGACCGCATCCATACGTCGTCGGGTTCGGTCTGGCTGGCGACGAGCGGGTGCCGCCGTCTGAGTTTGCGGAGGCCTTTGCGACCGCCGCCGCCGCGGGCCTGGGTTGCTGCGTGCACGCCGGCGAATGGGAGGGTCCGACCAGCATCCGCGCGGCGCTCGAGCTGCCGGTCACCCGCATCGATCACGGGGTGCGCGCAATCGAGGATCCGTCGCTGGTGAGCGAGCTCGCGGCGCGGCGGATCACGCTCGACGCCTGTCCCACCAGCAACGTCGTGCTCGGGGTCTACCAGTCCTACGACGCGCACCCGCTGCCACACCTTCGCGCGGCCGGGATCCGCGTCACGCTGGGAAGTGACGACCCGCCGTACTTCGGGGCGACGCTCGCCGGCGAGTACGAGGTCTGCGCGGAGCAGTTCGGCTACGACGAGCACGAGTTGCTCGAGATCACGGCGGCGGCGATCGACGCGGCCTTCTGTGACGAGCCGCTCCGGGCCGCTTTGCGCGCGCGCCTCTGACCGCGGGTCGCGGGTCTGCGTGACCGCGGGTCAGCGGGTCTGCGTGACCTTGGAGAGGCCCCGGGGGCGGTCCGGATCGATGCCACGATCGAGCGCGAGCCGCCAGGCGAGACGCTGCAGCGGCATGATCTCGAGGATCGGGTACAGCTGCTCCGGCATGCCTGCTGACGCGATCGGCAGCCCGTCCTCTACACCGACCCGCAGGACATCGGCGTCGAGCTCGGCGAGCCGCGCCAGCACCGGCTCCATCGCCGCGCCGCCGCGGCCGGGCGACGTGACTGCGATCACAGGGATCGAGCGGTCGATCATCGCCAGCGGCCCGTGCAGCAGGTCCGCGCCTGAGAACGCCATCGCGCTCAGGTAGCTGGTTTCCATCAGCTTCAGCGCGCCCTCGCGAGCGGTGGCGTACGAGTAGCCGCGCGCCGTCAGCACGAGCCGCTCGGCGAAGCGGAACCGGGCTGCCAGTTGGGCGAGCTGCTCGTCGGATGTGAGCGCCAGCGTTTCAGCGGCGGCCTGCGGGAGCGCAGCGGCGGTTTCAGCGGCGTGCTCACCCGCGAGGAGCAGGTAGAGCGAGAGCAGCTCCGCGGTGTAGGTCTTGGTGGCTGCGACGGCGTGCTCGACCCCGGCGCGCACATCGACCGCGAGCTCGGCCGCCGATGCCAGTGGCGAGTCGATTGCGTTCGTTACGGCCAGCGTCAGTGCACCGCGGTCACGCGCGAGGGTCACGGAGTCGATCAGATCAGGTGAGCGTCCTGACTGGCTGACGGCAACGAAAAGCACGTCGCTCATGTCCGGTCTGGCGCCGTAGAGCGTCAGCGCTGACGGCGACACGAGCCCGGCCGGCAGCTGCATCTGGACCTCGGCCAGGTACTTCGCGTAGAGGCCCGCATGATCGCTCGTTCCACGCGCTGCGATCAGCACGAAACGCGGCCGCGCGGTGGCGATCCGGGCCGCGACCTCAGCCAACTCACCCTGGTTCGCCAGCAGCTGTTCGAGTACGGCCGGTTGCTCGGCCACTTCCGCCGACATCAGCTCGCCGTGGACGTGCTCCACCGGGGTCTGTTGGCTTGGGCTCTCCATTGCGGCGCAATTGGACTATACCAATTGCGCACACCAACCGTCAAAGCTCCGCTTGCCTGCAGCCTCCCACGCAAGCAGCGCGGCACCGACCAGGCCGGCACGGCCACCCAACTCTGAGAGCCGGACGGGAGGGGCTTCGCGCCAGGCGATCAGGTCGGCGAGCTTGGAGACGACGGGGTTGAGCATCGCTGAACCGGCCTGGCTCAGTCCCCCCGCCAGCACGATCAGCTCGGGGTCGAGCAGCATCGTGCAGGTTGCCAGCGCCAGCGCGAGTGCGTCTGTGGCCTCGTCCCACACGCCGCGGGCGCAGTCGTCCGTTGAGGCGAGCGCGATCACGTCGTCTGCGCGCAATCCGTCGCGGCCGCCCCGCTCGCGATAGCGCCGCTCGATCGCGGCTGCCGACGCATAGCGTTCAAGGCAGCCTCGCTGACCGCAGCTGCACAGTTCGCCACCCGGCCAGACAGGTATGTGGCCCAGCTCGCCGGCGATGCCTCCGGCGCCGCCGACGGTTCTGCCGCCGCTGTGAATCACCCCGGCGATGCCGGTGCCGATCACCGCCACCAGGTGTTCGTCGACCCCGACCGCGAGTCCGACGCGACGCTCCGCCAGGCCGGCCGCACCGACGTCATGTCCCAGCACGGTTGGCAGAGCCACGGCGGTGGCGACCATGTCGCGTATCGGCAGCTCACGGAATCCGAGATTCGCCGAGAACTCCGCCCTTCCGGCTACGGCGTCAACCGCGCCGGGCACGACCACGCCCACGGCCGCGATCTCGATATCGGTCAGCTCGGTGATCAGCTGCTTGATCACAGACAGCAGCTCTGCCACGACCGCGTCGGGGCCCTCGGCGGCCGGGGTCGGCCGCACAAGCTCGCGGTGGAAGGAGCCAGTTTCGGCGACGACGGCACCCTTGATCGTCGTCCCGCCGACGTCGACCGCGACGACGGCCGCCGTGCGTGCGTGTTCTGCCATCGTCAGCTGGACCGATCAGTGCAGCAAACTTGATATCGATCGACCGCTCCAGGCGCCGTCGGCCATGACTGCGGTCACCTGAAGCTGGTCATCGAGCACGACCAGGTCGGCACGCTGCCCGGTCGCGATCGATCCGATTTCCCGATCCATGCCCAGCACGCGAGCCGGGGTGGCAGATGCAGCAGCCGACGCGGCCTGAATGCTGAGGCCACTCGCGGTGACAGAGCGACGCAGGGCCTCGTCCATGGTCAGCGTGCTGCCGGCAAGTGATCCGGTCGCGGCGAGCCGAGGTTCGCCGTCGGATACGTGAACCTCTTGGCCGCCGAGCTCGAACTGCCCGTCGCCGATGCCGGTGGCGTCGATCGCATCGGTCACCAGGACCGGCGAGGTGATCAGCTCAAACACCAACCGGACGATCACCGGGTGCAGATGGCGCCCGTCGTTGATCAGCTCGCATGTCAGGTCAGCCTCCAGCGCGGCGGCGACCGCGCCTGGATCGCGGTGGTGTAATGGCGGCATCGCGTTGAACAGATGCGTCGCGTGGTTGACGCCGGCGCGGATCCCGGCGACGGCCTCCTCGTAGGTCGCGTCGGAGTGCCCCATGGCAGCGATCACGCCGGCCTCGCTCAGCGACTCGATCAGCGGCAGCGCGCCATCGAGCTCGGGCGCGATCGTGACCATGCGGAGCGTTTCCCCGGCGGTCGCGAGCAGTCGTGCGAGCAGCGCCGGGTCCGGCGCGGTTATGTGAGCCTCGTTCTGGGCGCCGCAACGGCGGGCTGACAGGAACGGCCCCTCGAGGTGCGAGCCGATGACACAACCGCGTGCGCTTGGGCCTCGCCCAACCAGTGAAGCGGCCCAGCGAAGCTGCTCGTGCAAGGCATCTTCGGGCGCCGTCATCAGTGACACGAGGGTCGATGTGGTGCCGTGGCCGTGGTGAAAGGCGACGGCCTCGTCCATCGCCTCAAGCGAGTCGGCGACACTGTGGCCGCCGCCTCCATGCACATGCAGGTCGACATAGCCAGGCAGGAGCCAGGCGCCGGCCAGGTCCACTACCGGCGCATCGACGTCGGGTCGGCTGGCGCCGATCGAGGCGATCCGCCCGTCTGCAACGTGGACCCAGGCGTCAGTGGCGACACCCCCCGGGGTGACCACGCGGCCGCCGGCGAGCAGTTGCTCCGGAGTCTCGATCTCGCCCGCAGTGCTCATCGGCGCCTCGAGGCGAGGGGGGCGCCGAGCAGCACGCCGTCGCTGCTGAGCTTGATGTAACTGATCCTCGCCATCGCTATTCTCTCGCCTCGTTCCGATCACTGCTGGTCGAATGGTCTAGACCAGTCATCAGAACGGTATAGCACCGCGCGAGGTGGCGTCAAGCGCGAGCAGCGTGAGTTGGCCTGGTCAGGAGACTCGATCGAGCCGGACGGCAGGCTCGACAAACCGCCGTTGTCAGGCTGTGAGCCCCGTTCTCAGGTTGTGAGCCCTTGGTCGAGGCGGCGCAGCGCCTCCTCATACACGTCTTGCGGCAGCGGGCCGCTCGCTGCGATATCGACGTTCCTCTGCAGATGCTCGACCTTGCTCGTCCCGACGATCGTGCTCGACAGCGCGGGCTCGGAAAGCGTGAACCGCAGCACGAACTCGTGGCGCGTGAGACCGTCGAGCAGTTCGTCGAGGTTCGCCTGCTTCCAGACGTCCTGGGCGGGGCCGTCCGCTCCACTCAACGGCTGCACCGTCCAATTCTTGTCCTCCGACGCGGTTCCTCGCCCGACTCCGCCGCGGATCAGGATCCCGGCTCCGCCCGCCGCAGCGCGTCGCAGCTCCTGCTCGTGGCTTCGCTGAAACAGCGAGTACGGGATCTGAAAGACGTCGAACACGTCGAGGTCGATCTGATCGGGGAGCTCCGGCAGCGTCCCGGACATGCCCAGGAAGCGGATCTTGCCCTCCCCGCGCAACTGCTGGAGCTCCGCGACGGTGCCACAGGCTGCCAGCTCCTCGACGGTTGGGGACATATGTACCTGAACAAGATCGAGGCGGTCTGTCCGCAATCTCCGAAGGCTCCGCTCGACGCCGGCTCGGACGTTGGCGGCGCTGTAGTCGTGGCGATAGGGAGCCGGCTCGTCGGGTGCGATTGAGAGCGGGCAGCCGCATTTTGAAGCGAGGAAGAACTCGTCGCGGCGCGACCCGACGTGGCGGCCGATCAGCTCTTCACTGGTGCCGTAGTCCACCGAGGTGTCGATCAGGTTGATCCCGGAATCGAGGACGGCGTTCAACACGCGAGCAGCCTGGGCGTCGTCGATCACCGGGCCCCGCGGAGCGCCACGCAACTCCATCGCGCCATATCCGAGTATCGAAACCTGTTCGCCGGTCCGGCCCAGCACTCGAGTTGCGATCGCCATCGGTTCGGTCTCCAATCGTTCGGATCCGTCCAACATAGCCTGCCGCCGCCTCGCAGATGCGCACAACGTGTGCTCAAGACCGTCCGCCGCAGGACGTCTGCCGGTTCACCAGGGCACACACACCATCCCGCGCCAGGGCGCGGGTACCCGTCAGTGTGCGTTTTCGCGAAGTATATCCGCGATATCGCGGATATATAGCGGCGAATCCCACCCTCGAGGCCCCCCGTTGCCGGTTCCGGCGCTCTTGGGCGTTTCCGGCCCTGAGCGCAATCGGTGTATTTGTGCTCACCGGCGTCATCTGATCGGCGGCTCACGCCGCCTGGTAGAAAATCGTCGGGCGCTCCCGCTGGGGCGATCGTGGGCGCTGTAGAGTCGTCGTCAGGTCGCTGTCAGCAGCAACAACGGAGGCATCAATTGGCCGCTAACGCAGGTACGTTCGCCCAGGGGTCGGCACTCCTGCACTTCACGCGCAACGGCAACTTCGGTCCCGGTGGCGCCGAACTGATGGTGGTCGAGCGCGCTGAGGGCGCCCACGTCTTCGACACGCACGGGAATCGCTACGTCGATGGCCTCTCGAGTCTGTTCTGCGCGCAGATCGGCTACTCGTTCGGCGAGGAGATGGGCGCGGTCGCTGCCGGTCAGCTTCAGCAGCTCGCCTTCAACACACTCTGGGGCACTGCGCATCCGCCTGCGCTCGAGCTCGCCGATCGCCTGGCCGCGCTCGCGCCGGACGGCATCGACCGCGTGTTCTTCACCTCCGGCGGCTCCGAGGCGGTCGAGGCGGCCTGGAAGATCGCACGTCAGTACCACCTGGCCAACGGCGAGCCGCAGCGGCTGAAGGCAATCGCCCGCCACATCGCCTACCACGGGGTCACGCTCGGCGCGCTTTCATTCACCGGTGTTCCCGGCTACAAGGAACCGTTCGGGCCTCCCGCCATCTACACCCGACACGTCTCCAACACCAACGCCTTCCGCTCGGAGGTCCAGGGCGAGGAACTGACGGCGAAGCTCCTGCAGGAGATCGAGGACGTGATCCGCGAGGAGGGCCCGGACACGATCGGCGTGATCATCGCCGAGCCGCTACAGAACGCAGGCGGCTGCCTGGTTCCACCTCCCGGTTATTGGCAGGGGCTGCGGCGGATCGCGGACCGCTACGGAATCCTGCTGCACGCCGATGAGGTGATCACGGGTTTTGGTCGTCTGGGCGAGTACTTCGGCGTCACCCGCTACGGCGCCACCCCCGATCTGATCACGGTCGCCAAGGGTCTGACGTCTGCGTACGCGCCGATGGGTGCGGTGCTCGTATCCGAAAAGGTCGCCGCGCCGCTGTACGAGGACAAGCGCACGCTGCTGCACGGAATCACCTTTGGTGGTCACCCGCTGTGCGCCGCGATCGCGCTCAAGAACCTCGAGATCTTCGAGCGCGAGCAGGTGCTGGAGAACGTTCGGGCCCGGGAGGACGGCCTCCGGGCGAGACTCGAGCAGCTCAAGCAGGATCTTCCGATCGTGGCGGACGTTCGCGGTGCAGGCTTCTTCTGGGCCGTCGAGCTGGTCAAGGACGAGAACAACACGCGCTTCGACGCCGATGAGCGCGAGCAGCTGCTGCGGGGCTATATGGCGCCGGCGCTGCTCGAGGCGGGTCTGATCGCGCGGGCGGATGATCGTGGCGACTCGATCCTGCAGATCGCGCCGCCGCTGATCTCAGACGACGAGGTGCTTGACGAGATCGTCGACAAGATGCGCACGGTGCTCGTCGGAGCGCAGGATCTGGCACTGACGTGAGCGGTCCTGGCCCCGTGGGCCAGGTGGACCGCGCGGCCCTGCTCGACCGCGCGCTGCGGCTCTCATGGATCTCGATCGGGTTCGGCGTCGTTGCCGGCGCCGTCTCGGTCGGTTCAGGTATTGGCGACCACAGCCTCGGGGTGCTGGCTGCCGGGCTCTCAGTGCTTGCGGACGTGACCGGATCGGTGGTGCTCGTCTGGCGGTTTCGCACCGAGCGCTCCGACCCGGCACGAGCTGCTCAGGTGGAGGAGCGGGCCGCGCTCGCAGTGGCCGCCGCGCTGGCGATCATCGCGGTCGTGCTGACTTACGAGTCGATTCGCGCGCTGATCAGCGGGAGCCATCCTGGCAGCGGCGTGGTCACGGTCATCTCGGCTGCAGTTTCGTTCGTCGTCCTGATGCCGCTCGCCTATTTGAAGCGAGACACCGCGACTAGGCTTGGCAGTCACGCACTCAGAGGCGACAGCACCCTGAGCGCGATCGGCGCCAGCACCGCAGTCCTGGCGCTGATTGGCCTGCTCCTCAATGACACGTTGCACTGGTGGTGGGCGGACCGAGTCGTCGCCCTGGTGATCGCGGCGGCAGCAGCGATCGAGGCGCGCACCCTGCTCACCGCCGAGCACGCCCCGGACTGATCGCGCGGGCTCTCCTTCCCGGAAGTCTGCAAAAGTCTGTCTTCGAGCAACCAACGGAGGTCAAGGCGATGCCACGAGCAGTCAGGTTCGCCGATTACGGCGGGGTCGATGTCCTGGATGTGGTCGAGGTCGAGCGCCCCGACCCAGGCGACGGGCAGCTCCTGCTCCGTGTGAAGGCGGCCGGGATCAACCCGTTCGAATCGAAGCTCCGCTCCGGACTGATGAGGGCGGAGATCCCCGTCAGCTTCCCGGCCCCGCAGGGCACGGATGTGGCGGGCGTCGTTGCGCAGCTGGGTCCCGGAGCAACTGGCTTCGCCGTTGGGGACGAGGTCCTCGGCACCACTGGCAAACGTGGCAGCCAGGCGGAGTTCGCGCTGGCGCCTCACGACCGTGTGCTGGCACGCCCGGAGCGGCTCGACTGGGAGGTCGCTGGCGGTCTCTGGACGGTTGCGACGACCGCCTCTGCAGCGATCCGCGCCGTCGCGCCGGTCGCCGACGATGTCATCGTCGTGGCCGGAGCGGCCGGTGGCGTGGGCGGGCTGGCAGCGCAACTTGCTCGCCATCGCGGTGCGACCGTGCTCGGCGTTGCCGGCGCAGCCAGTCACGGCTGGCTGCGCTCCCATGGGATCGTGCCCGTCGCCTATGAGCATGTCAGTGATGGCGATGGTCTTCGTGAGCGGCTCGAGCAGGCGGCCGCCGGCCGGCCGCCTGTGGCGATGATCGACACCATCGGCGGCGGTTACGTCGATCTGGCTGTCGAGCTCGGGATCGCTCCGGGCCGGATCGACACGATCACCGACTTCGCCGCCGCGCAGCGCGTCGGCGCTCACACTGACGGCGGCCAGGCCGCGGCGACGGTTGAGGTCGTGGGCGAGGTCGCGCAGCTGATCGCGGCAGGCGAGCTCGAGCTACCGGTCGCGGCGACGTTCGGACTCGACCAGGTGCGTGACGCCTACGCGCTGCTTGAGAGCGGTCATCCGCCTGGAAAGATCGTCCTGATCCCGTGAGTTCGGCGACGGCGATACGCGTGCGGCTGATGAGCGACGCCGACATTCCCCAGGCTGCGACGGCCTCAGCCGAGGCGTTCGAGCTTGACATCGGCAAGCCTGAGGACCGCCGAAAGTGGGAAGCGCGGCTGCGTCACTCGCTGCTGACCGATCCCGAGGGCTCATTCGTCACCGAGCGCGATGGATACGTCACGGGCATCGCCCAGGCGGTGATCCGCGACCGTCTGTGGATCCTGTCGCTGCTGACCGTGAGCCCGACGTCCGGCGTCGGCGGCGAGGGGCGAGCACTGGTCGATGCCGCGCTCGGCTACGACCGTGATACTGACGCCGGCATCATCATCAGCTCCAACGACCCTCGGGCCCTGCGTCTTTACGGCTCCTCGGGCTTCTGTCTTGCTCCGACCTTCGAAGTCGACGGCCGGCCGCGCCCCGAGCTGTTGCCGGAGCCCGATCCGTCGATCACGAAGGTGCACCCCTCCGAACTGGAGACGCTCGCCCCGATCTCGTATGCGGTGCGCGGCGCGGCGCATACGCGCGACTTGGGCGTCGCGCTTGTGCGCGACGCTGACATCCTCCGGCTGGAGGACCGCGGGTTCGTCGTGGCGATGCCGGGTCGCGGCATCTGGGCGCTGGTCGCCCTGGACGACCAGGCCGCGACGGCCCTGCTCTGGGCGGGACTCCATCGGCTGCGCGACGAGCCGCGGGTTCAGATCAGCTTCATCGGTGGCGACCAGCATTGGGCGCTCCAGGTGCTGCTGGCGGCTCGACTCTCGTTCCGCTCGTATGGAGCGATCGCGACGCGCGGCGCGGTCGGGCGGCTCTACCCGTATATCCCAAGCCCGTCGTTTGCGTGAGCGTCGCTACCGAGTCGCCCAATCCGGCGGGCCGGGCGCTGGCCGTGGGCCAGGCGTTCAGGCAGGCCGGCAAATTCGACCGCGCCAAGGTTTCGCTGCGCAGCGGATTGACGGCGGCGATTCCGGTCGTGGCGATGCTGTCGCTCGGCACGGTGCTCGGATCACTGACTGCAGCGGTCACGATGGGCGTCGGGGCGATGCTGGTGGGCGTTGCCTGGCGGGCCGGCGACGGGCCACTGGTGCCGCCGATCGGGACGATGGCAGGCGCGACCACGATGCTCGGTATCGCGACCCTTGCGGGCACACTGACCGGCGACGTGCCCTGGCTGCACCTGCTGGTGCTGGTGATCTTCTGCCTGGTCGCCGGCAGCGCCGTCTCGCTCGGGCGGCGCGGGTCGGTCGTCGGCAACCAGTCGCTGATCGCGTTCATCGTCTTCGGCCGCTTTCCGGAGGATCTGCTTCATGCGCTTGCGCTGACCGGGCTGGTGATCGCCGGCGGCGCTGCACAGACGCTGTTCGCCGCAGTGGTCGCGGTGCCACTCGCGTGGCGGCGCCAACGCGAGGCGCTGGCGGCCGCGTACAGCGCGTTGGCTGACTTCACCGCCGAGGCGATGCGCTCTTCGATTCCGGCAGCGGCCGCGCTCGACACCGCTGAGTCGGTTCTGGCTGCGCCCGCGCTGTTCGCTGACCCGGATCGCAACGCGATGGCCGACCTGGTCAGCCAGGGGCGTCGGATTCGGCTTGAGCTGATGGGTTTCAGCGCACTGCTGGCCCAGGTCAATCGAACCGAGCCGGCGCTTGCGCGGGCCTCCGCGGAGGGTGTCAATCAGGCGCTCGCTTGGCTGCGGAAGCTCTTGACGCTGACGGTCACCGGCCTCCAGGAGGACAAGGCGGCCGGGCTGCCGGCCGCGGCGGCCGAACTCAGCGACTGGGGAACGAATCGCGAGCCACTGCCATCCACGGCACTTGACCAACGCGTCGCGGCACTGGTCGGGCAGGTCGCGGCGGCGGCCCGCCTGGCTGCCGGCCTGCATTCTCCGCGCAGCAGTGCTGTCGCGATGCCGGCCGGCAGGCCGACGCGTGGCACGCGCCGGATCCGTCGCCGGATCGTCTCCGACCTGCAACGGATGCGCACCGCCACCACGATCCATACGCCCGTCGGCCGGCATGCGCTGCGGCTCGCCGTCGTGGTTGCGCTGACCGAGTTGCTGGTGCAGCGGGTCGCGCTGCCACGCGCCTACTGGGCGGTGGTTGCAGCCGCTACCGTGCTGCGCCCTGAGTTCGGAGCGACTTTCACCCGCGGCGCCGAGCGCGTGCTCGGGACCAGCGTCGGAGTCGTTGTGGCGACGCTGATCGCGGTCGCGCTGGATCCCAGCGGCTGGGGTGTGGTGGCGGTCGTCGGTGGGTTGGCGTTTGTGACCTACGCGGTCTTCCCGGCGAGCTTCACGGCAGGTACGGCGATGCTCACGGGTGTGATCGTGTTCCTGTTGCACGCGGTCTCCCCGGATACCGCGCAGACCGCGCTGGACCGCGGGATCGACACCGCCATCGGTGGGGCGATCGGGTTGGCCGCGTACTGGCTGTGGCCAACCTGGTCCGCGCTCTCGGCCGGGCCCCTGCTGGCATCGCTGGTGGATGCTCAACACGTCTACCTCGATGCGGTCATGGCCGGCTTGACGACGGGGCGGCGGCTCCCGGAGCCGCAGCTGCGGACGCTCGCGCGCCACGCACGAGTCGCCTTCACCGACGCGCAGACCTCGATCGATTTGGCGCTCAGCGAGCCCCACAGGGGCGACGCCGACCCGATGGCAGCCGCTCAGACGCTCAGCGCGTTACGTCGCGTCGTTTACGGCGTCCACGTCCTGCGGCTCGACTCCGACACGATGACCGGACGCCGGGCGATTCCTTCGCTGACGATGCTGCAGGCGCGTCTTGGCGAGGCCCTATCCGTGCTTGCTGCAGCCTCACGCGGCGAGCGAGTCCGTCTGCCGGCACTGCGAGAGCCGCTGCGTGGGCTTGCGCGAGCCCAGCCCGAGCTGCTGAGCCAGGCGTTGTGGGCGGCGCTCGACGAACTGGTCGACGCCACGGACACGGCGGCCGCAACGCTCGGCCTGAGCGTGCCGTGAAGCTGCCCGTGAAGCTGCGGACCCGGCCCCGAACCCGCGCCGCGAACCGCAAGCTAACCGAGTCCTAAGGTGGGACGCGCAACCTTTTACGGACATGGGGGTTTCAGACCCAACAACACGGCCAGGGCCGGCGATCCTGCAGGCAATGCTGCCGAATCTGCGAATCCCTGCTGCTAGAACTACGCATTCCCTGCCCGCTATGAGTCTCAAGATGATCCGACCGATGAGGCTGCTGCCGTTACTGGCAGTACTTGCCGCCTGCCTGTCGCTACCGGCCATTGCCGGCGCGAAGGTTTCCTACTCGATGAAGTGGAACAAGTCCGCGCTGCTGGTGAACCCAAGCCAGGGCAATGGCCTGGACGCGATCGGTTGCGCATCGACGACCAAGGCCAACCTCTGTGTTGCCGGCGATCTCAAGGGCGACGTCTGGGTCACCGCACACCCGTCGCGGCCGGGCAAGGGCTGGCGTCGCGAACCGGTCGACAACACCGCCTACGCGATCACTGGCGTGTCCTGCCCGACGACGACTCTGTGTGTGGCCGTCGACTCGACCGGCCAGGTCGTGCATTCGACCAAGCCGCTCAATGGCGCATCCTCGTGGAGCAAGCCGGCGCGCATCGACAAGGCAACGCAGCCCGGCGGCGCCTACGCAGGCTTCTCCGGGATCTCGTGTCCCACGGCGCAGCTGTGCGTCGCGGTCGACAACGCCCTCAACGGCCAGGTTGCGTACACGACCACTCCGACCGGGCCCGCCAGCTCCTGGCACCTCGTGACGGTCGGTGACAACGTCACGCTCAGCTCTGTGTCGTGCTCCTCGACCAAGCTCTGCGTGATCGGCGGCAGCGCCCGCTACTACTCGATCACGCCCACCGGCCCGGCCAGTGCCTGGAAGGCGGCCGGTACGCTCAGCGGCAGCGTCGCCGTGATCTCGTCGCTGAGCTGCGTCGGAACAAAGCTCTGTGTCGGTGTTGGCTACGGCAATGCCGGCGCCGGTCTGGCAAGCGCGTCTTCGACTCCGACGACCGCCGCATCCTGGGTGGTCACCTCGACCGGCAGCGATCCGCCGATCCAGGGTGCCGGTCTGGTCGACAGCGTCAGCTGCCCCAAGACCAACTTCTGTGTGGCGGCCGACACCGCCTCCGACGTGTTTACGACCTCGACGCCGGTCCGTGGTGCCTGGAGCGCCTCACACGCGTTGAAGAAGGCATCGCAGTCGACCCAGAGTCAGCTGTACTGCAACTCCAAGCTGTGCGTGGAGGTCGATAACCGCGGGACCGCCACCTACGGTGTGGTGAAGGCCTCGTCCTCGACCACCTCCGGCTCGAGCACGACGACGACCAAGACCACCTCCAAGCCGGGGAACACCACCACCACGTCGAGCAAGACCGGCTGAGCCAGGGTCGCGTGGCGGTCGTGCGGCGGCCGCTGACACTCGCTACCTTGGCCACATGCAGTCGATCGCGGACAGCGACGCCTGGCTTGCACGTGCCCAGCGGGTAGCCGGTAGGTTCGAGAACGAGGCGTTCTACCTCGGTTACTGCCTGCGCAGCGGGATGCTGGGGATCGAGTCGCCGCAGCGCCTGGCGCGCGTTGCCCGGGCGTTCAAGGACTACGGGATGCTCGGCTCCGTCGTTGCGATCGCGGCGATTCGCCATCCCGATCGCACAGCTGTGATCGATGACCGCGGCACGCTCAGCTATGGCGAGCTCGATGAGCATGTCAACGCGATCGCAACCGCTTGGCTCCAGCGCGGTCTGCGTGCCGGAGACGGCGTTGCGATCATGATCCGCAATCACCGCGGGTTCCTCGAGGCTTTGTTCGCAGCCGCCAAGTGTGGTGCACGCGTGATCCTGCTGAACACCGGCTTCTCCAACCCACAGGTGCGCGAGGTCGCCGCGCGTGAGGGGGTCGACCTGTTCGTCTACGACGAGGAGTTCGAGCCGATGCTCGGCGATATCCAACCTCGGCATGGACGCTTCCGTGCCTGGGTCGAGACGCGTCAGGGCGGCGAGGACACACTCGAGGCGCTGATCTCCTCGACTCCGGCCAGCAGGCCGCCGAAGCCGGCCCGTGCGCCGCGCCTGGTGATCCTGACCAGCGGGACGACTGGGACGCCGAAGGGTGCAGGGCGAGACGTGCCGGTGTCGCTGTCGCCGGTCGGCGGGCCGCTCAGCAAGGTGCCGTTCCGTTCCGGCGACGTGGCTCAGATCTCCGCCCCGATGTTTCACGCGCTGGGCTTCACCCAGGCGATCCTGCAGATCGGTTTGGCCGCGACGCTAGTCCTCCAACGCCGGTTCACGCCGACCGGGGCGCTTGACAGCCTCAGCCGCAATCGCGTGACCGCGTGGGTGATCGTGCCGGTGATGCTGCAGCGTCTGCTGGCGCTGTCGCAGGACGAGCTCGCCAGTCGCGACCTGTCGCAGCTGCGGATCATCTATCTCAGTGGCTCGCAGCTCGGGACCGAGCTCGCCCGCCGGGCGCGCGCCGCGTTCGGCCCGGTCCTATACAACCTCTATGGCTCGACTGAGATCGCCTTTGCGACGATCGCCACACCGGAGGACCTCGAGGTGGCCCCGGAGAGCGTCGGCCGGGTCGTGCGGGGCGCCGTCGTCAAGATCCTCGACGCTGACGGGAACGAGCTGCCTGTGGGCGAGACCGGGCGGATCTTCGTCGGTCACGTGCTCGAGTTTGAGGGCTACACCGGCGGCGGTGACAAGGAGCGCATTCGTGGGATGGTCTCCTCAGGTGACGTCGGCCACTTCGACACGGAGGGCAGGCTCTTCATCGACGGGCGCGACGACGAGATGATCATCTCCGGGGGCGAGAACGTGTTCCCGCGCGAGATCGAGGACCTGCTGCACTCGCATCCTGCGGTGCTGGAGGCGGCGGCGGTCGGTGTCGCTGATGAGCAGTTCGGCCAGCGCCTCTGCGTGTTCGTGGTCACGCGCGACGGGGCGCAGCTCAGCGAGGACGAGCTGAAGGCCTATGTGCGCGACAACCTCGCCCGGTACAAGGTTCCGCGCGAGGTGATCTTCCTCGAAGAGTTGCCCCGCAACCCGACGGGCAAGGTTCTGAAGCGCGAACTGGTAGACCAGTGATCGCATGGCGCTGACGATCATCAATCGCACCCGTGACGGCAGCGTCGTCTGCGCCCAGACGGAGGTCGCGGACAGCGTCTGGCGCCGGCTGCGCGGCCTGCTCGGCCGAGCATCGCTCGCTTCGGGCAGCGGCATGCTGTTCCGCGGCGAGTCCTCGATTCACAGCGCCTTTATGCGCTTCGAGTTCGATGCAGTATTCATGGACGCGGATTTGCGGGTCGTCGGGGTAGCTGAGCGGATTCCGCCCTGGCGGGCGCGTGGCGCAAGAGGCACCCGTAACATCCTCGAGCTGGCGGCCGGAGAGATCTCACGTACAGGAGTCGCGATCGGCGACCAGCTCGCCGAGAGGGATATGCCCGATGCCGATTCGGCACTCGACACCCAAGCCAACTGACGGACACCCGGTCCCCTCGCTCGAGATCGGGCCGCAGCTGCAGCCGGCATCTGACGGACGCGGCAGCACACTCGGCCTGATGCCTTCGTTCCGGCCGTGGATCGGGGTGATCGCACTGGTCGCCGCGGCCGCGATCACCGGCGCTGTGTTCGCGCTCCTGCACGGCTCAGACCACGGTCGCACAGCCAACCAGGACGTGACCGTGCTGCCGGTGAGTGCGTATCTGCCTCAGGTGCACACGTTGCCGCTGGTGGTCGGTCACGACGCCGCGGTGACGGACTCCGGTGCGCGCCTGAGGATCGTGGATGCATCGCCGTTGCCGAAACCGCCGCCGCCCAAGCCGACGCCGCGAGCCCCGCTCGAACTATCGGCCAGCCAGCTGCTGGCGACGACCGACGGCAGCTCGGCGTTGGCGCCGCCGTCCTATCTCGCCTCCGCTTTCGAGTCGGCGGCGAGCGGCTACAGCGTCCCCTGGCGACTGCTGGCCGCGATCGAGTACCTCGATGGCCGCGATCCGCAGGCGCTCGCGGGCCCGTCATCGACGCGGCCTGCCACCACCCAGGTTCGTCCGTATCCTCTGGCTGAGGCGGTGCAGGCGACCGAGCAGCCGAGTGCCGCGTTGTTCGCGGACGCAAGGCAACTCGCGGCGGACGGTGCCGCGAAGTCGCCGGCCACGGCCGTCGAGACATACACCCATGGCGATCCCAGCGTCGCCGAGGTGTTGACGGTCGCCCAACAGATCAACTCGAGCGGTGTCTCCTCCAGCACCGGACCGCTCGCGAAGGTCGTCGCGATGCAGAACGAGGCGAGGCTGCTGAACGGGCTCCCGTACATCTGGGGTGGCGGTCATACAGAGCCGGCCTGGGTGGTCTCGAATGGCTATGACTGCTCCGGGTTCGTCTCAGAGATTCTGCACTCGGCCGGTTACCTGGGCTCGCCCGACACCACCCAGACGCTGCCGGGCAGCGCCGGCATCGTCTCCGGCCCGGGGAAGTACGTCAGCATCTACGACCGCACGATCGCGACGCTCAGGGTCTGGCGGAAGAAGAAGGTGATGCGGACCGTAAGGAAGGCCGTCAACCCGGCGTCGATCGGGGTTCACGTCGACAAGGGCCGCAAGTCGAACGCAGCCGGCTCGGTCTCGATCAGGTTGCCGAAGTGGGTGGGCCAGTGGGAGACCGTCAAGATCACCAAGCTGGTTCGCAGCGCCGACACCACCAACAACGATGAGCACGTGATCGTCGACCTCGACGGACAGTGGTGGGAGAGCGGCGGCAGCAGCGCCGACGGCGGCGCCGCCATGGTGCACCGGATCCTCGACCCCAGCCCGGCGTACCTCAAGAGCTTCAACAGGATCCTGCACCCGGCCGGCATGTAGCCTGGCGGGCATGAGCGCCTCGGAGCTGAACGCGGACGCGATCGTCGTCGGCGGAGGTTTGGCGGGGCTGGTCGCAAGCGCCGAGCTGGTCGCAGCCGGCAAGCGCGTGCTGTTGCTCGATCAGGAGCCCGAGGCGTCGCTCGGCGGACAGGCGTTCTGGTCACTTGGTGGGCTGTTCTTCGTCGACTCGCCCGAGCAGCGGCGGGCGCGGATCCACGACTCGCTCGAGTTGGCATGGTCGGATTGGCTCGGCAGCGCCCAGTTCGACCGGCCTGAGGACGAGCAGCCGCGGCGCTTCGCGCGCGCCTACGTGGAGTTCGCCGCGACTGAGAAGCGTGAGTGGCTGCGATCGCTCGGCCTGCGGGTGCTTCCGAGTCCCGGCTGGGCTGAGCGCGGCGGCGGAGACGCGCTCGGGCACGGTAACTCAGTGCCTCGGTTCCACCTGACCTGGGGGACCGGGCCAGCCGTGCTCGAGCCGTTCGAGCGGCAGGTGCGGGCCGGGGCAGAGCGCGGCCTCGTGCAACTTGCCTTCCGCCACCGCGTCGACGGACTGATCGTTGAGCAGGGGACGGTCGTAGGTGTTGAGGGGTCGTTGCTGGCGCGGTCGCTCTTGGCCCGTGGCCAGGACAGCTCGCGCGAGCTGGTCGGGCGCTTCAGCGCCCGCGCGGGGGCCGTGCTGGTCGCAAGCGGGGGGATCGGCGGCAACCTCGAACTGGTGCGCCGTTACTGGCCCGAACGGCTCGGGCCGGCGCCCAGCGAGATGATCGCCGGCGTACCGGCCAGCACGGACGGGCGGATGCTCGGGATCGCTGAGCGGGCCGGCGCCAGCTGGATCGGCCGCGACCGTATGTGGCACTACACCGAGGGCATCCGTAACTGGAACCCCGTCTGGCACAACCACGGGATCCGAATCCTGCCGGCACCGTCCTCGATGTGGTTCGATGCGACCGGCGAGCGGCTGCCGGCGCCACTGTTCCCAGGCTTCGACACGGTCGCGACGCTCGCTCACATCGGTCGCACCGGCCATCAGCACACTTGGTTCGTGCTCAACCGCCGGATCATCGCGCGGGAGTTCGCCCTGTCAGGTTCCGAGCAGAACCCCGACATCACCGGCAAGAACCTCGAGGACACGCTCCGCTCACGCCTGCTGCCAGAGGTGCCGGCACCGATCCAGGCGTTCCTCGACAACGGCGATGACTTCGTCGTCGCCGACAGCCTGCGCGAGCTGGTTGCCGGGATGAACGCCCTGACGCCGGAGCCGCTGCTGGAGTACGAGCGGCTCGAGCGACAGATCGTCGCGCGCGACCGTGAGGCCGCCAACCCGTACGGCAAGGATCTGCAGATGATGGCGATCCGCGCCGCGCGCCGCTACCTTCCGGATCGCGTCAGCCGGGTCGCCGCCCCGCACCGGATCCTCGACCCTGCGGCGGGACCGCTGATCGCTGTGCGCCTTCACATCCTCACCCGCAAGACGCTCGGCGGTCTGGCCACTGACCTCGAGGCGCGCGTACTGGGCGCAGAGGGTGAGCCGCTCGACGGACTCTGGGCCGCCGGCGAGGCCGCCGGGTTCGGCGGCGGCGGCATGCATGGCTACAACGCGCTCGAAGGTACGTTCCTCGGCGGCTGTCTGTTCAGCGGCCGCCAGGCCGGCCGCTCGATGGCTGCCCGGCTCTGATCGGCGCCCGAGGGTCAGCCCACGAACCTGGTGATCGCGGCGGCGATCGCCTTGGCGGCGCGTTTCTGGAAGGACGCTTTGACAAGCATCTGCGCGTCGGTCGCGTTGCGCATGTTCCCGCACTCGATCAGGACCTTGGGAACGGTCGTGAGGTTGAGCCCGGCGAGGTTGTCGCGGGGCTGCAGTCCGTCGACGCCGTCATAGGTGGAGAGCGGCATCCCCGTGCCGGAGGCGAAGCTCGAGCGCAGGATCCGGGCGAAGCGAGCGGATGCCTTGACGATCTTCGCGTTGGTCTTGTCGGGCACGGGCTCGAGGATTGCGAACCCGCGTCCGGATGGCGGCCCGCCGTCAGCGTGGATGTCGATCGCGACCTTGGCGTGAGCTCGGTCGATGATGCGTGCGCGCGTGTTCACACATGGGCCGACGCCGTTGTTGCTGCGGCGTGTGAGCACGACGCGGGCGCCATCGAGCTTCAGATCGGCGCGCAGGTAGCTCGCAACGTTCCAGTTGAACTGCGCCTCCGTGTAGCCGCCGTCGGTCGCGGTGCCGGTCGTGTCGCAGGCCTCCATTTCGCGCCCGTTCCAGATCAGGTGGTTGAGGAAGCTGGGATCGGTCCAGCTCCGGCCGTTGTGCCCGGGATCGATCCCGATGACGACGCCTGCCAGCGGGCGGGCGTCGGAAACATGCGCGACTGGGTGTGCAAGCGCCAGCATCGACTCCGATTATGGCTGGCGGCCGGCACAGAGACCCCCGCTCCAGCTAACGTCAGGCGCAGCTATGAAGATCATCTACACCTACACCGATGAGGCGCCGGCGCTCGCAACTGAGTCGCTGCTGCCGATCATCAGCGCGTTTGCAGCTGCAGCCGATGTCGAAGTCGAGACCCGCGACATCTCGCTCGCCGGGCGTATCCTCGCCCAGTTTCCGGACCGCCTGACCCCGGAGCAGTTCACCGCCGATGCGCTGACGGAGCTCGGCGAGCTCGCCAAGACGCCGGAGGCGAACATCATCAAGCTCCCGAACATCAGCGCCTCGGTGCCCCAGCTGAAGGCGGCGATCAGGGAGCTCCAGGAGCAGGGCTACGCGGTTCCCGACTATCCGGACGAGCCGGCCACCGACGAGCAACGCGACACCCGGGCTCGTTACGACCGCGTCAAGGGCAGCGCTGTGAACCCCGTGCTGCGCGAGGGCAACTCGGACCGCCGCGCGCCGCTGTCGGTCAAGGCCTATGCCCAGAAGCACCCCCATTCGATGGGCGCCTGGTCGCCGGCCTCCAGGTCGCACGTGGCGACGATGAGCGACGGTGACTTCCGCTCCACCGAGCGGGCGGTGACGGTCGCCGAGCCGACCACGATCCGGATCGAGCACGTCGCCGACGACGGCTCGGTGACGGTGCTGAAGCCCGACTTCCCGATCCTCGCGGGGGAGATCGTCGACGGTGCCGTGATGCGCGCCGCGGCGCTCGACGCCTTCCTGGCGGAGCAGATCGCTGAGGCGAAGGCTCAGGGGATTCTGTTCTCGGTGCATCTCAAGGCGACGATGATGAAGGTGTCGGACCCGATTCTGTTCGGGCACGCCGTGACGGCGTTCTTCCCGGAGCTCGTCGGCACGCCCGGCTGGGATGCCAACGACGGCCTCGGCGCGCTGCCGGCCGGCACGGAGATTCCGTACTCGGAGAACCGTCCCGGATTGGCGATGGTCGACTCCGATCGCGGCATCACGAACCTGCACGTTCCCAGCGACGTGATCATCGACGCATCGATGCCGGCCGCGATCAGGGCGTCGGGGCAGATGTGGAACGCACAGGGCGAGCAGCAGGACACCAAGTACGTGATCCCGGATCACTCGTACGCGCCGCTGTATGCGGAGACGCTCGAGGACTGCCGCGTCAACGGCGCCTTCGACCCGGCGACGATGGGCACGACACCCAACGTGGGGTTGATGGCTCAGGCGGCTGAGGAGTACGGATCGCACGACAAGACATTCGAGATCGAGCGTGCCGGCCGTGTGCGGATCGTCGACGCTGCCGGCAGCACCCTGATCGAGCACGAGGTCGCGCCCGGAGACATCTGGCGCGCCTGCCAGGTCAAGGACGCACCGGTTCAGGATTGGGTACGGCTGGCTGTCTCGCGCGCTCGGGCCACGGGCGCGCCGGCCGTCTTCTGGCTCGACGAGACCCGCGCGCATGACGCTGAGCTGCTCAAGAAGGTGCGCCCTGCACTTGCGGAGCTCGACACCGACGGGCTGGAGATCGAGATCCTCCCGATCGACCAGGCGACCCGTTTCACGCTGGCCCGCGCCCGTGCCGGCAAGGACACGATCTCCGTCACCGGCAACGTCCTGCGCGATTACCTGACCGACCTGTTCCCGATCCTCGAACTCGGCACGAGCGCGAAGATGCTGTCGATCGTGCCGCTGATGGACGGCGGCGGCATGTTCGAGACCGGAGCCGGCGGCTCGGCCCCCAAGCACGTCCAGCAGTTCGTCAAGGAGAACCACCTGCGCTGGGATTCGCTGGGCGAGTTCCTGGCCCTGGCCGTCTCGTTCGAGCTGCTGGCGGAGAAGACCGGCAACCCCCGCGCGAAGGTCCTGGCCGACACGCTCGACCGCGCCACCGGCAGCGTGCTCGAGCAGCGCCGCTCGCCGCTGCGTCGCGTCGGCGAGCTCGACAACCGCGGCAGCCACTTCTATCTGGCTCTGTACTGGGCGCGTGAGCTGGCCGCCCAGAGCGACGATCCGGAGCTGGCGGAGCGAATCAAGCCGCTCGCAGACGAGCTGGCCGCGAACGAGGAGCGGATCGTCGCCGAGCTCAGCGAGGTCCAGGGACCGCCGGTCGAGATCGGCGGCTACTACCACCCGGACCTGGAGCTGGCCGCCGCCGCGATGCGCCCATCGGCGACGCTGAACGCAGCACTTGACTCCCTCAGGTCAGCGGTCGGCTGACAGCCAGTCGACCCTCCGGCCCTTCAGCTCCATGCGCGGCCAGCGCCCTGCTAAGATGCTTGCTGGCAAGCAAATAACTTCTGAAAGGGCGCGGAATGGCGACAGGGCTGGACACGGAGGCTGCTCGGCAGGTCCGGGTCGTGTTCGGGCGGCTCAACCGCGCCCTGCGTCCGACTGAGGCCGGTCTGGCCGCCGGCCTGACCCCGACGCGGGCGATCGTCCTGCTGTCGACGGATCGTCACGGCCCTGTCCGCCTGGCCGAGGTCGCTGAGCGCGAGGGTCTGAACCCGACGCTGCTGTCCCGCACGGTCGCGAGCCTGGCCGATGCCGGCCTGATCACACGTTCGGCCGACCCGGGCGATCGCCGCTCGGCCTGGCTCGAGGTCACCGCTGCCGGTCGTGATCTGGCCGAGCAGATCCGCGACCAGCGCACGCAGGCAGTCGAGGACGCACTCGCCCAGCTATCTGCTGAGGAGCGCCGCCTCGTCGAGGCAGCGCTGCCGGCGCTCGAGCAGCTCGCTGAGCGGCTCCAGGGCTCCGGCTCGTGAGCCCTCGGATCATGCGCGCGTCGCGCACCACCTTCGCGGCTCTCGAGGTCCCCAACTACCGGCTCTACGTCAGCGGCCAGGCGGTGTCGCTGACCGGCACCTGGATGCAGATGGCAGCGCAGTCCTGGCTGGTGCTGAAGCTCACCGGCTCGGCCACGACGCTTGGCCTGATCGTGGCGCTGCAGACGCTGCCCGTGCTTCTGCTCGGCCCTTACGGCGGTGTCATCGCCGACCGGGTCAACAAGCGCAAGGCGATCATCGCCCTGCAGGCGATGATGGGTGTGCAGGCGCTGGTCCTCGGCCTGCTGACGGTGACGGACTCCGTGCAGGTCTGGGAGATCGGCGTGCTGGCCTTCATCCTCGGGCTCAACAACGCGTTCGAGAACCCGGCCCGTCAGTCGTTCATGATGGAACTCGTAGGACCTGAGCACCTGCGCAACGCCGTCAGCCTCAACTCGACGATGGTCAACGTCGCTCGGGTCGTCGGTCCCGCGATCGGAGGTCTGATGATTGCCGCGGTGGGGACCGGCTGGTGCTTTTTGATCAACTCCGTCAGCTTCATCTTCGTGATCAACTCGCTGATGCGGATGGACAGGACGGCGCTGAGTCCAGCTGCACCGGTGGAGCGCGCCAAGGGTCAGCTCCGCGCGGGGCTGCGCTACGTTCGCCACGAACCGCGGTTGCTGTTGCCGCTGGTGATGGCCGCGATCGTCGGCTGTCTCGCCTACGAGTTCCAGGTGACGATTCCGTACATGGCAGCACACGGGCTGCACGTCGGTTCGACCGGTTACGGCTTCATGACTGCGGCGATGGGCGTCGGCGCGGTCGGCGGCGGGCTCGCGCTTGCGGCGCGCGGTCGGATCGGCTCAGCCAGCATGATCAACTCCGCACTCGCGTACGGGGTGTTCATGACCGCAGCCGCGCTGGCGCCGAACCTGCCGCTGGCGCTGGTGGCGTTCGTGCTCGTGGGCGCCGCGGGTGTGGCCTTCATGTCGCAGAGCAACGCGACTCTGCAGATGCGCGCGGCTCCGGAGATGCGCGGCCGCGTGATGGCCCTCTGGTTCGTCTCCTTCCAGGGCTCGACGCCGATCGGCGGTCCGATCGTCGGCGCTGTGATGAGCGCATACGGCGCTCGAGCGGGCCTCGGCATCGGCGCGGTGGCCTGTTTCGCGGTTGCATTCGGAGGAGCGGTCGCGCTGCGGTCGCTGCGCACTCGTGCGAATGAGGTTGAGCCCCCGAGCAACGCGGTTTCGGCAACGGATGCCGTGGTGTCAGCCACGGATGCGGTGGCCACGAGCGAGGTCGTCGCGGCTCACTAGCCCGCTGGGCTAAGCCGGTACGGCCGGTGTCTGCACGCTGACAACCCGCCAGGGCTCGTCAGCGGTCTCGGTCAGTGCGAAGGTCCAGCGCTCGGTGAACCCGAGCAGGCGCGTCGCGCTCCCGCTCAGCACTCGGGTTGTGTCGCGGTCCTCGATATAACGGCGTCCGCGCAGGTCAACGTCGATCGTCATCGTCGCCGGGTTTGCGGCAGCATCGAGCGCGACGATCCTGATCCGCTGCACCTGCGGGCCGCGGACCACGAGCCTGGTTCGACCGCTCGGGTCGCCGGGGTGCAGCATCTCCTGAACCGCATCCCGCGCGGCTAGCTTGCGCAACTCGTCGTCGGACCCGTCGACGGCCTCTGCCCAGGCGTCGACCGCGCGGCGTGCGGCGACCTCGAGGATGTCAGGGCCGAACCGTGCATCCGCGAGACTGAGGTCGAGCGCCGCCGCGCGCGCGTCGCCGCTGAACTGGAGGTCGGCGAGCTCCGCGATCTTGAAGCCGTCAGGCGCGCGCTGAGCGACGGCGCTCTCGACCAGGGCCTCGTCGCGCATCCCCTGTTCATCTGACCAATGCGTCTGAACGATCCTGTCCTTGAGCGAGTGCTCGCCCTCGGCGCCGGACTCGATCGAGGCCAGCACCCAGTGCTCGCCGCGGCGCTCGAGCGTCCAGTACTCACGCATCCGCACGGACTCGGTGAACTGGCCGTCACGCTTGATGTGGCGGCCGCCGGCGTCGACGACGTAGTCCCGCAGTTTCGCCTCGATCCGGACGACCACGCGATCGAGCTCGTCGTCACCGCGGTCGCGTCGCAGGATCCCCACGTATTCGACCTGCGGCTCGCCGACGGGTTCAACCACGTTGCGCCAGCCCCGATGCTCGAAGTCGTCCAGGCGCCGCTCCCACTCGACCAACAGCTCAGGCGTGATCAGGCCGCGCAGCGCCACGCGGTTGTCGCTCGACCATGCGAGCTGGATGTCCGTGAACAGCTGCGCGCCGGCCGCGCGCACGGCGACCGGGCCGAAGATCGGATTCTCGTCGCTGGCCTCGGCCGCGGCCAGTTCGACGCGACGCTCGCGTTTGCGCGTCTCGCGACGGTGGGCGTGGCCCTGACGGCTGCGGGCTGCCCAGCTTCGCTGCATGTTCGGGAAGCCGCGTGTCATGAACCACCAGGCGGCGGCCAGCGCCAGCAGCACCAGGAAGCCGAGCCCATGGCCGAGCAGCGCGATCGTGAACAGTGCGCGGAAGACGAGATACAGGACGAACGCGTGCCCGGCGCCGCCACCACCGCCACCACCGAACCCGCCCCCGCCGCCATCGCCGCTGAAGCCTGAGGAGCCGCCTCCGGCTGAGGCCAGCGCCACCGGGGCGATGGCGAGCAGCACCAGTGAGACCAGCGCCAGCGCGATCAGCAGCGTGCGTCGGCGCGGAGTCATCGCTGCTCGCGCTCAGGCCGCCACGGCCGCCCTGAGCGGCCCGACGCCCGGTTCGGTCTGGGGGACATGCTGATCGGCGTGGTAGCTGGAGCGCACCAGCGGCCCGGCGGCGACGTGCTCGAATCCGAGCTCGTAGGCGGCGTCCTCGAGCGCCTTGAACTCGTCCGGGTGCCAGTAGCGGACGATCGGCAGGTGGTTCTCAGTCGGTCGCAGGTACTGGCCGACGGTCAGCACCTGAACATGGTTCTCGCGCAGGGTGCCGAGCGCGTCGACCATCTCCTCGAAGCTCTCGCCCAGCCCGACCATCAGCCCTGACTTGGTCACGACCTCGTCGCCACCCATCTCTTTGGCGTTGCGCAGCACGCGGTTGGAGCGCTCCCAGGTGGAGCCCCGGCGAGCGACGGTGTAGAGGCGCGGCACGACCTCGACGTTGTGATTGAAGACATCCGGACGCTCGGCGATCACCTTCGCCAGCGGCATCTCCTGGCCGCGGAAGTCAGGTGTCAGCACCTCGATCTTGGTGGCCGGCGACTGCTGGCGGATCTGACGGATGACTCCGACGAATGCGTGCGCGCCATAGTCGTACATGTCGTCGCGGTCAACGCTGGTGATGACCGCATGCCGCAGGCCCATCTGCGCGACCGAGCGCGCCACGCGAGCGGGCTCGAGCGGGTCGTTCCAGGTCGGCTTGCCGCTGCGCACGTTGCAGAAACCGCAGCGGCGGGTGCAGGTGTCGCCGAGGATCATGAACGTCGCGGTGCCCCGCTGCCAGCACTCGCCGATGTTTGGGCAGGCCGCCTCCTGGCAGACGGTGTTCAGGTTCTCAGCCTTGATCAGCGACTGCAGCTCGCGGTAGCGCGGGCCGCCCGGGGCCGGCACCTTGAACCACGGTGGCTTGCGGCCCCTGTAGGGCTCGACGTCCGGGCCGAGCACCGTCAGCACGTCGGCGATGCCGCCTGGATTGGAGCGTGAACGTGTCGCACTCATGTGCTTGAAGGGTACTTACGTCGTGCTCGCCGCCGCGCGCCGCTGCTGCGCGGCGGCGTCCTGGCGTGCTGGTGCCACGGCCGCCTCCAACTCCGCACGCGTCACCACCTGCGTCGCGTGCCCGAGCGCGCCGGCGAGCGAAGCAGCGGCGAGCACGCCGAAGTCGGCCAGGGACACCTCGGCATCGCAGGGTTCGCTCTCGATCGAGGTCATCTGCACATCCGGCAGGCCGCAGGCGACCACCCAGGTGAAGGGCTCCAGTGCGCGTGCCTCGACATTGATCGCGAACCCGTGCGTGGTGACGCCGCGGGCGACGTGCACGCCGATCGATGCGATCTTGCGGTCCGCGACCCAGACGCCGGTGTAGTCGGGGCCCTCGTCCTCACGCGAGCGTGCGGCGATCCCGACCGACCCCAGCGCCGTCACCAGCACCTGCTCGAGGCGGCGCACGTGGGCGACCACATCGTCGACCCGAACGATCGGGTAGCCGACGAGCTGCCCGGGCCCGTGATAGGTGACCTTGCCGCCGCGGTTGGTATCGATGATCTCGATCCCGCGCTCGGCGTACCAGGCCTCGCCCATCGACAGCTCGCCGGGAGCGGAGCGGCGTCCGCGCGTGTAGACCGCGGGGTTGTGCTCGAGCAGCAGCAGCGTGTCTCCGATCAACTCCTGCTGGCGGGCATCGCGCACCTGCTGCTGCAGCGCCAGCGCGTCGCGGTAGCCGATCTCACCGAGGTCACAGACCCAGAGCTCAGTCATGGTTTGATGCTAGTGAGGGGCCAAAGGTTGAATTATTCATCCTTTGGCCCCAGGCTCCCGGCCCGCGCGGGGTGCTTTCGCCTTTTCGCGGTGCTCGCGTGCTGCGGCCTTCGCGGCCTCGCGGTGCTCGCGTGCTGCGGCCTTCGCGGCCTCGCGGTGCTCTCGCGCCACGGCCTGGGCGGCCTCGCGTTGCTGGCGTGCAGCGGCCATCGCCGCTCGGTGTTGCTCGTGGGCCGAGGCGCGCGTCTCCTCGCGGATCTCATGCGCCTGCTCGCGCCAGCCGCGCTTGGCCTGTCGCAACGCCGCCATCACCTGTTGGCGGGCCTGCTCGGCGACCATCGCCGCCTCCCTGATCTGGTCCTTGGTGCGCCGGCCCTGGACCATCAGGTGCAGCGACCACATGCCGGTGTCGAGCAGTCGCGCACCGCGATCGATGTCGGCCTCCACCAGGCGCTGGAGCGCCATCCGATCGATCCCGCCGACCGCATTGCGCAGGCGCGAGTCATAGGAGAGCTCGAGCAGACTGACCAGGGCTCGAGCGGCGACGGCCGGCTCCGGGTCCTGCGGGTCGACGCCCAACTCCTGGGCGAGCACGCTGGTCAGGCTCGAGACGATCCGGTGCCGGTGCTCGCCCCAGGCGGCCCGCAGGGCCGGGGTCGAGCTCACCATCTCGCCGATCTCGCCGATGCGCGACGTCGGTATGTCCGCGAGCATCTCGGCGAAGTGGGCCGAGTCCCGCTTGAGTGCGACCACGAACGCCGTCATCGGGTTGGTCCCACGTGGGCGATCGCGCACCGCCGCCACCAGCTGCTCGATCTGCTCGTCGATCTGGTCGTAGACGAGCGACTCCTTGGTGGGGAAGTAGTTGTAGACGGTCTTCTCGGAGACGTCGGCGGTGGCTGCGATCTCCGCAACCGTGACCGCCTCGAACCCGCGCGCGATGAACAGAGCGGTTGCGACATCGGATATCCGCTGGCGCGTCTGGCGCTTCTTGTGCTCGCGCAGGCCGTCGATCATCGTCACCGAGTTTATCTGAGAAATTTACACTTGCAGTATTTTTACAGTGACTGTAAGATCACCCGCCATGAACTCAATGAACACATCGACTGGCCTCGCAATCGAGGCCAAAGGGCTGACCAAGCGCTTCAAAGACGTGCTCGCCGTCGACGAGCTCGATCTGACGGTCCCGGCCGGCACCGTCTTCTCGCTGCTCGGGCCCAACGGCTCCGGCAAGACGACCACCGTGCGGATGCTCGCGACACTGCTCAGGCCTGATGGTGGCAGTGCCCGCGTGAACGGCTATGACGTCGAGACGCAGGCGGTCAAGGTGCGGGAGTCGATCTCCCTCACGGGGCAGTTCGCCGCGCTCGACCCCAACCTCACCGCGAGGGAGAATCTGCAGCTGATGGCACGTCTGCGCGGCCGCACCCGCGCCGAGTCCGCGCGGGTCGCAGACGGCCTGATTAGGCGTTTCGATTCGGAGGAGTTCGCCGACCGGCTCGTGAAGCAGCTGTCCGGCGGCCAGCGCCGGCGGATGGACCTCGCTGCCGGGCTGATCGAGCGGCCGCAGCTGCTGGTGCTCGACGAGCCGACGACGGGCCTTGACCCGCGCAGCCGCCAGGTCGTCTGGTCGACGGTGCGCGAACTGGTCGCTGAGGGAATCACCTTGCTGCTGACCACGCAGTACCTCGAGGAGGCCGACGCGCTCGCCGATCACGTTGTCCTGATCGACCACGGCCGCGAGATCGCAAAGGGAACACCCTCGCAGCTGAAGTCCCTGGTCGGCGACCAGCGCGTCGACATCGTCGCCGAGGACAGCGCGGGCTTCCACGGCCTCGTGGGAGCGCTCGAACCGGCCGGGTTCGAGCTGAGCCTGCAGCCTGAGGAGCGCCGGATCTCGATCCCGGCACCCGATGAAATCAACGATCTGAACCGTGTGTCCGTAGTCGTTGCCGACGCCGGCATCCCGATCGACGAGATCGCGCTCCGGCGCCCGACGCTGGACGACGCCTTCATCTCCCTGACCGGCCACCCGGCCGATCAGGGCGAGGACGACCCGAGCGAGGAGGTGCTCGCAGCATGACCGCATACATCCGTGAATCCGGGCTGCTGGCGTTCCGCAGCCTTCGTGCCGTTCCGCGTGTGCCGGAGCGGATCCTCGACGTGACGCTGCAGCCGATCATCTTCATCCTCCTGTTTCGCTACGTGTTCGGCGCCGCGATACATGTGAGTGGGATCAGCTACGTGGATTTCCTGGTTCCGGGCATCATCGCCCAGGGCTTGGCGTTCGGGCTGATCGGCACCGGCACCGCGATCAGCCACGACATGACCGAGGGCGTGCTCGACCGCTTCCGCTCGATGCCGGTCAAACGGCTCTCGATCGTGACCGGGCAGGTGCTCGGCCAGTACTGCGAGCAGCTGCTCGGCCTGGCCGTCTATATCACGCTCGGGTTCGTCGTCGGCTTCCGTCCGCACGCAGGCGCCGGCCCGATACTCGAAGCGCTGGGCCTGGTGATGCTGGCGCTGTTCGCGTTCACGTGGGTCGGGACCTACTTCGGGATGCTGGTGCGCTCGCCGGAGGCGATGCAGGGCATCGGCTTCAGCATCGTCTTCCCGTTCAGCTTCATGGCGGGCGTGTTCGTGCCGATCGCGGCCATGGACCCCGTCCTGCGCTCGAT
This sequence comes from uncultured Actinomycetota bacterium, assembly GCA_963790635.1. Lineage (GTDB taxonomy): Bacteria > Actinomycetota > Thermoleophilia > Solirubrobacterales > Solirubrobacteraceae > Palsa-465. Next base: position 1,461,186 of record CAWBPJ010000007.1, read on the forward strand.
CGGCGATTGGGATCCGGTCTCCGCGCTGGTCGCCGGCGTCCGCGGACTGACCGAGAACTACCCCTCGCACGGATCCTGGCTGCTGGACCACGGTGCCCTGGCGATGCTGCTGTGGTCGCTCCTGCTGCTGGCGATCTTCATCCCGCTCGCGCTGCGGCGCTTCAACCGCAGGCTGGCCGCGTAGCCTCTGTGACGTGCCATACATCGCACTGATCACAGGGGCCTCCAGCGGGATCGGCGAGGCGACGGCGCGCCGCCTCGCCCGCGAGCCTGACACTCAGCTGATCCTCGTCGCCCGTCGCGAGGATCGGCTGCGGTCGCTTGCGGCTGAGATCGGCTGCCGGACGCTCGCCGTCGACCTCACCGACCCGGGCACGCCCAGCCTGATCGCCACGACGATCGAGCATGAGTACGGCGCGCTGAACCTGCTGGTCAACAACGCCGGCGCCCGCTGGTCGACGGACTTCGCCGACGGCGGCTGGGCCAACGTCGAGCAGCACATGCGGATCAACTTCGAGGCACCTGTGCGGTTGGTCGAGGCGCTGCTGCCGTTGCTGAGGCATACCGCTGCCGCCGGCGGCCCGCTGGCCGACGGCGGCGTCTTCGCCGGGCGCCCGCTGAAGGCACCGGTTGCGATCGTCAACGTCACCAGCACGGCGGCGCGGATCTCGCGGATCAGCACCGGTGGCTACAGCGCGAGCAAGAACGCGCTGGCCGCCTGGGGCGACTCCCTGTGCCTCGAGGAACGTGGGCACGGCGTCCATGTCGGCAACGTGCTGCCCGGCTTCATCTCGACCGAAGGCTTTCCGCAGTCCGAGCTGCGAGCGCGCACCCTGACTCGCCTGCTGGTGTCTGAGCCGGAGGTGGTCGCTGAGGCGATCCTGAAGGCTGGACCGGGCGGGCGGCCCGAGCGCTACGTGCCGGGGTACTACTGGCTCGGCACCCTGTTGCGGCTGCTCGCGCCTGAGCTCGTCAGGCGCTGGGCGTCAAGCGCCGCGGTCACCACCAACACCAACAGCGCCTGAGCTCTGGTTATCCGCCACCGGTATCGAGCACGCGACAAAAGGTTGCGTGCCGGATGAACAGGGCGGCACCAAAATATCGACCGGCGGTACGTTGGAGCCGGGTGCCGTCTATGGTGAGTCAGAGATGACCACCTTTGCCGAGCTCGGACTCTCCGGGCCGATCCTTGAGGCGCTGAGCGACGTCGGCTATCAGGAGCCGAGCCCGATCCAGGAGCAGGCGATCCCGCACCTGCTGCAGGGACTTGATGTGATCGGGCAGGCGCAGACCGGTTCCGGCAAGACGGCGGCGTTCGGGCTGCCGCTACTCAGCTACGTCGACCCCGATGAGCATGAGGTCCAGGCTCTGGTTCTGACGCCGACCCGCGAGCTCTGCATCCAGGTCACGCAGGCGCTGCGGTCCTATGGCCTGCGCAAGGGCGTTGACGTCGTCGCCGTGTTTGGCGGCGCTCCGATCCGCACCCAGCAGGCGCAGCTGCGGGCGGGCGGGCACGTGGTGGTGGGGACGGTCGGGCGCGTCAAGGATCTGATCAGCCGCCACTCGCTGATGCTTCACTCCTGCCGGTTCGTCGTGCTCGACGAGGCCGACGAGATGCTCGACCTGGGCTTCCTGGAGGACGTCGAGAAAATCCTGGCGCTGACTCCCTCGAGCCGTCAGACGGCGCTGTTCAGCGCCACGATGCCGCCGGAGATCCAGCGGCTCGCCGACCAGTATCTGTACAACCCGGTCATCGTCAAGGTCAAGGCCGCCACGCTCACGGTCGACACGGTCGAGCAGTTCGGGCTCGAGGTCTCCAGCAAGGACAAGGTGGCTGCACTGATCGATGTGCTCGAGGCGGAGAAGCCGACCCAGGCGATCATCTTCTGCCGCACCAAGATTCGCTGCGAGCAGCTGTATCGCACCCTGCGAGACAAGGGCATGAACGTCAAGGCCCTGCATGGCGACATGTCGCAGGGCGCCCGTGACGGTGTGATGATCGGTTTCAAGGATGGGCGCACGCCGCTGCTGGTCGCGACCGATGTGGCCGCACGCGGGCTCGACATCTCGACGGTCTCACACGTCATCAACTTCGACGTCCCAACCTCGCCCGACGTCTACGTCCATCGCATCGGCCGGACCGGCCGCATCGGCCGCACCGGCCGCGCGATCACGTTCTACGAGCCGCGCCAGAGGCGTGAGGTGGAGGCGATCGAGGCCAACTCCGGCGTCAAGCTGGCGCCCTGGGTAAAGGATGCGCACGTGGCTGCGACCTCCGTTCGTTCACGCCCGCGGCGTCACTCAAAGCCGCACGACTCAGGCGTGGACGGCGCCGAGCTGCCGCTGCGCAAGCTGATCATCGCCGGCGGCCGTGCCGAAGGGATCGAGCCCAAGGATGTTGTCCACGCGCTGACCAGCGCCGCCGAGCTCGACGGCGAGGCGGTGCGCAACGTGCGCGTGCTCGAGCGCTTCTCCTTTGCGGATGTGCCGGAACGTGACGCCGACCGAATCGTCGCCTCAGCGTCCGGCATCGAGGTTGGCGGGCGTCCGCTGCGCCTCGAGCTGGCCCGCTCCTGACGGTCGGCCGGTCGCACGCAGCTGCGTGCGCCGGAGCGCTCGCAGGGTAACCAGCGCAAACCTGATTTCGAACAGTGCGCGACTTTCACCCTGTTGCCCGTGTTCCAGTAGTGAAAGGCCGGAACAACAACGACTGGAGGGCTCATGCTCAATTCAGCTTCAGGGTTGCGCCGGGCGGTGCGGAGCGGTGTACGCAGAATGCCATCAGGGGCGATGGCTGTCGCGCTTGTGGCACTGTTCGTGTCACTCTCAGGAGGCGTCGCGTATGCGGCGGTGAGTCTTGGGAAGAACAGCGTCCGCACGGTGAATATCCACGGCTCGGCCGTGACCAACCCGAAGATCGCCAACAACGCGGTCACCTTCAACAAGATCAAGCCGAGCTCAGTTGGCACGGTGCGTATCGTCAAGAGCGAGGTTCAGGCGCGTCTCAAGAGCTCCTGCACCAGCGGCCAGGCGATGACCGCTGTTGACGTCAACGGCAATGTCACGTGTGCGCCCGCGCAGTCGGCCGCCACGAGCAGCCTTGCCGCCAACGCGGTTGCGGTGAACAGCCCGACGACCGCTGCGACGGTGTCAACACTGGCGCTCGGCGCGAACTCGGCCTATGAGGTACAGGCCAACCCGTATGTCACGGTGACACCCAGCACGGACAGCAGTGCGGTCAATCAGCACGTTGTTGTGACGTGCACGCTCAAGGTCGGGACCGCCACCTCAACGGAGGCCCAGCGGAGCGTCAGCTTTGACCTCCCGACCGCCGGCGGCTCGCCTGCGCCCCAGACGCAGACCGCGTCGATCCCGCTGATCGTGATGGAGCCGACCAACACCGCCGCGCAGGTCGCGGATGTTTCCTGCGTGAGCAGCGTCACGGATACCTCGGGCTCGAACTCGGGCAACGCGGCGACGCATCCGGCCACAGCGACCGCTGCTGGTCAGATCTACGCGACGCAGCTCGCTTCGGCGACGACCCCGACGACGACGACGACGACCACGACCACCACGAGCACCACCCCCGCTCCGTAACGGTCGCAGTGGAGATGGCGGGTGGGCCCGGCAGGGCGTGCCCGCCATCTCGCGCGTTGTCGAGCTGGGGTAGGGTGATGTGCATGAGTACAGCCAAGATGCACACGAACCACGGCACCATCGCGATCGAGTTCTTCGACGAGGATGCCCCCAAGACGGTCGATAACTTCCGCAAGCTGGCAGCGGACAACTTCTACGACGGTCTCAGCTTCCACCGGGTGATCCCGGACTTCATGATCCAGGGCGGGTGCCCGCTCGGGACCGGGACCGGCGGTCCCGGCTACACGTTCGAGGACGAGTTCAACCAGCACAAGGTCGTGCGCGGCGCCTTGGCGATGGCGAACTCCGGCCCGAACACGAACGGATCACAGTTCTTCATCGTCACGACCGACGCGGCGCCGTGGCTTGACGGAAAGCACACGGTGTTTGGCCGAGTGTCCGACGGGATGGACGCGGTCGACGCGATCGAGTCGGTGCCCACAGACGGCCGCGACCGGCCGGAGGAACCGGCGGTGATCGAGTCCGTCGAGCTCATCGGCTAGCAGCCCGGTGAGCCTCTCCGTGGAGAACCCGGCCAGCGGCGCGGTCATCGCGACCGTGCCGGTTGCGGGCGCCGCGGAGATCGCCGAGCTGGCGGCCCGAGCGCGAGCAGCCCAGCCGGGCTGGCTCGCGCTCGGCTTCGAGGGTCGGGCGGCCGTGATGCGGCGCGCTCAGCACTGGATGCTCGACCACGGCGAGCGTGTGATCGGCGCCGTGATCGAGGAGACGGGAAAGCCGTACGAGGACGCGCAGCTGACCGACCACGGCTATTGCGTCCAGTCGCTCGGGTTCTGGGCCGGCACGGCGGCGGGTTATCTGGCTGACGAGCGGCTCCATTACTGGGGCAGCCCCGTCGTCGCCGGAAAGAAGCTGGTGCTGCGATACGAGCCGGTCGGGTTGGTCGGTGTGATCGGCCCGTGGAACTTCCCGCTGGTGAACGGTTTCGGCGACTGTATCCCGGCGCTTATGGCAGGCAACAGCGTGATCCTCAAGCCCAGCGAGGTGACCCCGCTGAGCTCGATCCTGATGGCGGAGATGTTCACCGCCTGCGGAATGCCGGACGGCGTGTTCCAGGTCGCGACCGGCGACGGGACCACAGGCGCGGCGCTGGTGGGAGTGGTCGACTGCGTGATGTTCACGGGATCGACCCGCACCGGCCGGGTCGTCGCCAGGGCCGCGGCTGAGGCGTTGATCCCCTGCCATCTGGAACTGGGTGGCAACGACCCGATGATCGTCTGCGCCGACGCGGACCTCGAGCGAGTGGCCAACGCCGCCACCTATTACTCGATGAACAACGCCGGCCAGGTCTGCATCTCGGTCGAGCGTGTGTACGTCGAGGCTCCCATCTACGAGGAGTTCGTGCGACGGGTCACCGAGAAGGTGGGCAAGCTTCGGCAGGGGCCCTCCGCCGGACCCGGCAGCGTCGACGTGGGCGCGATGATCTTTCCGCCGCAGTTGGAGATCGTCGACGCGCACGTGCGCGATGCGGTCGCCAAGGGCGCACGGGTTCTCACCGGAGGCCATGCTCACGCCGGAGGCGGGCGCTTCTACGAGCCGACGGTGCTGGTGGACGTCGATCACACGATGGCGATCATGCGCGAGGAGACCTTCGGCCCGACGATGCCGGTCATGCGGGTGACCGACGTTGATGAGGCGGTTTGTCTCGCGAACGACTCGCAGTACGGGCTTCAGGCCAGCGTCTGGACTCGTGACAGCGACCGCGGCGAACAGATCGCCCGACGGCTGCAGGCCGGCGTGGTCTGCGTCAACGCCGCGCAGATCAACTACTACGCGCTCAACCTGCCGATGGGCGGCTGGAAGGCCTCGGGCTCGAGCGCCCGCCACGGCGCCGCCGGCATCCGCAAATACTGCCGCACCCAGTCGCTGTTCGTGAGCGGGATCGGCATCAGGCGCGAGCCGTTCATGTTCCCCTACAGCGCGCGCACGACGCGCCTGCTGGCGCGCCTGAACAGGGCGCTGTACGGGCGCCACAGGCGTGTCTGAGAGACGGCTGAGCGCGGTGTCAAACCGCACTGGTCGAGCACGACCTGAAGAGGACTCACTTGTTACGAACTTGTGACAGTCGTGCTCGAGTTGTTAATTGTTTGTGACTCGTGAGCCCTGAACCGCCCTAACTCAGGGCGGAACCCGGAAAACCTCAGAACACGGCGCTTTGGCAGTGCTAGCTTTGCCGCGCCTTGTGGTGGACCGGAGTACGTCCGCCATTGGGCGGCCGGACTCAAGCGAGCATGACTACCCCCGTCCGAACGACCCGGTCTTCCGTTCGGTCGGCGACAACTACAGGAGGATCCAAATTGACGAGTAATCGCTCCCGCTCCGCCTTGATCGCGGCACTTGCCGTGGGCGCCTGCGGGCTCGTCGCAGTGCCGGCCGCAAGTGCCGCCGATACGCAGTATTTCGTGAACTCTCCGGTTGTTACCGGCGTGTCCGATCTCACTCCGGAATCCGCCATGCTGAGTGGTGCTGTGGACACCGGCGGCAATCCGGGCATCGAGGCGGCTGAGCCGGCCGGCACCAACCTGACGTGGGCTGGCGGGGTGGACATCATCAACAGCGGCGCCAGTGCCGAGAACATCTGGATCGACGGTCTGCCGGCCAGTGGCTCCGCCACCACGGTGTCCATCGGCACGAAGCCGTTCTCCAACGGTGGTGCGGACAACTACTCCAACGTCGAGTTCGAGCTCGACCCGGTCGCCGATTACGACGCCAACGGCGATCTCCCGGGTTCGGACCTGATCTTCGGCGACTCGATGCAGGTTGCGACCCAGGGTGGCCTCACGGCCGTCAAGAGCACCGTCGGCGCGTTCGGCGTCAAGGCTCAGAACAAGTCCGACCAGGCCCCGCTGAAGCCGGGGACGCGGTACTACTACTGGATCGTCGACCAGGCCGGCACGACTGATGACGCGGAGGACGTGAACACCGGGACCGCGGCCACCCCGAGCATCTCGTGCGTTCCGGACGCGTACGCCGCGAAGTACGACGCGGCTGACCCCGTGCAGGGTCCGTGCATCTATCAGTTCGGCAACGCCAGCGGCATCGACTTCTACCAGAGCCCGAACGGCGAGTTCACCACGCCAGCGCTGGGCAAGATCGCGATCGGCGCCAGCGCGAAGGTCGATGGTCACAAGGCGATGTTGTCGATCACCGACCGGAGCGGTTTCAACGCCTCGGGCAAGATCGTGCTGAAGGTCGGTGGCAAGGCCGTCGGCGGCGGCAAGTTCAGCCTCACCGCCCATAGCCATCACAACGTGGCCCTGGTGCTGACCGGCGCGGGCGTCAGCGCCGCCGGGCGTGGCGCCAAAGCCAAGATCGTCCTGACCTCGGACTTCGGTCAGCCGGCGGGCACCAAGAGCGTCAAGCTGTAACGCGATCCACGCCTGAAGGGCGTGCCGCGGCACGCCCTTCAGGCTGGTGATCCCATCCGTTACCGGCAACATTTACCGCATGTTCACAAGTGACCATTTGGCATCGGTAGCCTTGCGTTGAGGCATGAGCGTGTCCACTGAATCGATCGAGGACGGGTCAGGCAAGGCGGCCTCGGCGCCGAGCACGCGCGCAGCCGCCGGCTCGCTTCTCGCGGGCGTGTCAGGCGATCGCTGTGCCGTCTGTAATGCGAGACTGGCGGTCGACCAGCGCTACTGCGTCGAGTGCGGTACGCGGCGCGGCAATCCGCGCTTCACGCTTGCGCAGCCCGAGCAGCAGCCAGGCTCTGTCGTCAGCACCGTCGGTCAAATCGGGAGCGCCGCGATCACACGGGTTCAGCTGCTGCTCGCACTCCTGATCATCCTGGTCGCGATCGGGGTCGGCGTGCTGATCGGCCATGGCTCTTCAAAGGCGCCTCAGGTCACCAGCGCCACCGTCACCACCTCGGGTTCCGGTTCCTCCGGCTCCGGGAGCGGCAGTGCGTCCACAACCGGCGGCTCCTCCGGTAGTCCTTTCCAGAGCGGCGGATGAGCGCGCCGCCAAAACAGGACGAGCACGGTTCAGATGTCAACCAGCACTGATCAGGCGACTGCCGTCGCCGTTGACGAGCCGGTCGTCGATCTGCGTCGGCGCCGCAACGAGCTTCAGGCCAAGGTCGCCGAGCTGCAGTGGGACCTCGGTGGACTGGCCTACGAGATGGCGGTGCGCGACAGCGTTCGCGTGGACGTGATCGTCCGATACGCAGCCGCACTGCAGGACGTCGAGGCCGAGCTGGCCGAGGTCGATCGCATTCTCACGCACGAGACCGCCAGCACCGCCGGCGCGTGCTCCAACTGCGGCGCTCCGCACTCGGCGAACGCCAGCTTCTGCTGGCAGTGCGGGCAGCCGGTTCTGCGTCACGTCGACACGGCCGCAATCTTCGGCGAATCTGCCACGGCCTAGCCTCCGGGCTGGCCGAGGCGGCGACGCTCTCAGCCGGCGGCTGCACTCACTAACCGAAGCGGCCGGTGATGTAGTCGCGCGTGCGTGAGTCCCGCGGGCGCGAGAACAGCTGCTCGGTGCGGTCGTATTCGACCAGCGTGCCGGCCCGGTTTGCGTCGAGGCTGAAGAAGGCGGTCCGGTCGGCGACACGCATCGCCTGTTGCATGTTGTGCGTCACGATCACGAGCGTGTATTGGGTCTTGAGCCGGTGCACGAGCTCCTCGATCGAGGCGGTCGCGATAGGGTCGAGCGCTGAGGCCGGCTCGTCCAGCAGCAGCACGTCCGGTTCGATCGCGATCGCGCGCGCGATGCAGAGACGCTGCTGCTGTCCGCCAGAGAGGCCCAATGCGCTCGACTTCAGTCGGTCCTTGACCTCGTCCCAGAGGGCCGCTCCGCGCAGCGCATGCTCGACCCTGTCGTCGAGGCCATCCTTCATCCCGAGGTTGCGGGCGGCCCAGGCGACGTTGTCATAGATCGACTTGGGGAACGGGTTCGGCTTCTGGAAGACCATCCCGATGCGTCGGCGGACCTCGACACGGTTCACGTTGGCGCCATACATATCGTGTCCGTGGTAGAGCAGGGTGCCGGCGAGCCTGAAGCCCACGATTGAGTCGTTCATTCGGTTCAGGCAGCGCAGGACCGTGCTCTTGCCGCAACCCGACGGACCGATGAAGGCGGTGACCTGGTTGCGGTGGATGTCCATGTCGATGGCGTCGACGGCGAGCTTCGCTCCGTAGTAGACGGAGACGGTACGGGCTGTGAACACGACCTCATCGGTGACCGGAGCGGCAGCAATCGCAGTCGTGGGCGCGGGAGTGACGGCAGCGCTTGACAGGCGCAGACGTGGCCGCACAGCCTCGCGCGATGGCTCGACGGTGGTCCCGGCCAGCGAGTCGCCACTGCTCATAACCCACGTTTCCTTTCACTTCGGCGCAGCCAGACCCTCGCGCCGATGTTGGTCGCCAGAATCAGAATGATAAGAAAAAAGGCCGCTCCCCACGCATCGGCGATGGCGGTGGTGTTGGCGGAGTTGACGAGCGTGAAGATCTCGTACGGGAGGTTCGGGACCGCCTGCGTCGGATTCAGCTGGTACCCGGTCCCAAACGCGCTCGAGGTGAACAGCACAGGGGCCGTCTCTCCCGCCGCGCGAGCGGTCGCGAGGATCGTGGCCGTCACGATGCCGCCGGCGGCGGTTGGCAGGATCATGCCTGTGATCCCCCGCCAGCGAGCGACGCCCAGGGCGTCGGATGCCTCGCGCAGGGTGAGCGGTACGCGCCGTATCGACTCCATGCTTGCGCGCGCGATCAGTGGCACCTGGATGATCGAGAGCGCCAGGCCCGCCGCGTATGCGGACTGGCCGAAGCGGTCGACCAGCAGCGCGGAGACGAAGATGCCGACGATGATCGTCGGCAGGCCGGCCAGCAGTTCGAGCGCCGTCTGGATCGGAGCGGCGATGCGCGGGTTCGCGAATTCCGACAGGTATATCGCGGTGAGCACCCCGACCGGCACTGCGATCACGGTCGAGATCAGCACGATCTCGACCGTGCCGACGATCGCCGGGCCGATTCCGCCACTGGCGCCGGTGTTGTAGGCGATGAGTGGAAGCTCGGCGGTGAGGAACGTGAAGCTGATCCGGCTGGCACCGCGTTTGGCAACGTAGTAGACGAGGATGAACAGGACGGCCACCGCCAGTGCCGCGGCGACGACCGTCACGCAGACGAACACGCGGCTGATCAGCTGGCGGCGACGCAGGTTGCCGCTGGCTGTGAGTGCGCGTGCGGGATCCGGGGTGGTGACGCTCATCGCACCCTGCCGAAGTGGTGGGCTATGTACCGTGCCATGAGATTTGTCGCCAGGCCAAGTGCCAGCAGAATCACGGCGAGATAGAACATTGCCGCGGTGTTCAGTGAGCTGAGCGATGTCAGGAACTGGCTGGCGAGCAGCGAGGCCAGGCTGTCGCCACGATCAAACAGATTCGGGGAAACCTTCGTGATGTTGCCGATCACCTGCGTGACCGCGATCGCCTCACCGATTGCGCGGCCGAAGCCCAGCACGCATGCGGCCACGACACCTGACTGTGTCGTCGGGAGCACAACCCCGCGGATCATCTCCCAGCGGGTGGCGCCGAGCGCCTCAGCGCCGTCACGCAGGTCCTGCGGCACGGTCAGAAACAGATCCCGCGTCAGCGCCGCGATGATCGGGACGACCATGATCGTCAGGACCAGGCTGGCGGTGAACACCGAGTTGCCGACCGTTCCGGGAGGCCCGAACAGAGGAATGAAACCCAAGACCGCGTGCAGCGGGGGCGCCAGGCTGTTGAGCACAAAGGGTGCGATCAGGTAGATCCCGACCAGGCCCAGCACGACGCTGGGGATCGCAGCCAGCATCTCCACCATCGGACCGATGACGGCCGCGACCTGTCGCGGCGCCATCAGGCTCAGAAGCAGGCCGATCGAGACGCCCAGCAGTGTCGCCAAGAGCAGGCTGCAGACGCTGGTCATCAGCGTGCCGTAGATCATCGGCCAGGCGCCATAGACGCCGGTCGCCGGACTCCATTCGCTGTGGCCGATGAACGCGAGCCCGTACTTGTCGATCGCGGGCTCGGCGCCGCTTACCACCTGGTAGACGATCGCGACCAGCGCCAGGAAGACGAGCGCGGCGCCGCCCAGGGCCAGGCCTCGAAGCATGCGGCTCGCGCGCGCGTCGACACGGTTGAGCCGGGCCAGCCGGATACGGCTGGGGGTTACCTGTTGCGAGGCGAGAGAGGGCATCGGCGGCCGAGGGTAGAGACACTTCTGGAGCGGTGAGCAACAGCATCGCCGCTCATTACAAGCTTTCCAAATCCTGGTAACAGGTCGGTAACAAGTGGGGCACGTGGGTGCCACATGCTTCCCAGGACGCGTGGACGGTCGGACACGCTGTACTCGCCACTTTCCGATCGGCGAGCGCGATTCATGTATTCATGTCCGAAAGGAACCTACGTTGCAACTCAAGAGGATGATCTGCTTGGGCGCTGTCGCCTTCGGCGTCACCGCGTCCACCGCGGTCGCCAGCGCCTCAGCCACCACGATCAACGAGGCGGGCTCATCGCTCGTCTACCCGCTGGTCGCGCGGTGGTCCCAGGTCTACAAGACCGCCGCGATCTCCCCGGCAGCTGGTGGCTCCGGCACCGGGCAGAAGGACATCGAGCAGAACCTCGTGGACATTGGTGGTTCTGACGCTCCGATGCCGGCCAGCGCCTACTCGTCCGATCCCTACAACGCCGTGGAGATCCCCTGGGCGCTCACGGCCACCGGCGTCGGGTACAACATTCCGGGCGTCAAAACCGGCCTGAAGCTGACCCCGACGGTCATCGCCGACATCTTCACCGGCAAGATCACGAGCTGGAACAGCAAGGCGATCGTCAAGCTCAACAAGAAGTACGCCAAGGCACTGAAGCGCGTCGGCAAGATCACCCCCGTCTTCCGTTCGGACGGCTCGGGTGACTCGTTCGCGTTCCAGAACTTCATGTACCTTGCCGCTCCCAAAATCTGGACCACGACACCGTCAACGACGTTCCCCACCGACGTTGGTGTCGGTGAGAACGGCAACTCCGGCGTCGCCGGCGAGGTTCACCAGAACAAGGGCACGATCGGCTATATCTCGGCCTACTATCTGCTGCAGCTCCACGTCAGCACCGCAGCGGTTGAGAATGCGGCTCACAAGTTCGAGCTGCCCAACCCGACGAACATCAAGGACGCGTCGCTGTCCAACTCGACGGTTCCGGCGCAGGGCTCGGCGTTCACAAACGCCAACGGCGTTCCGATCCAGTGGCCGTCCAAGCGGTACAAGACCGCCTACCCCGTCTCGACCTACACGTACGCACTGGTCAACTCGGGAACCTCTCCGCACGGTGGCGCGAGCTTCTCCGACCTGAAGGCATTCCTGAACTGGGCGGTCACCACCGGCCAGAAGTACGGGGGCTCGCTTGACTTCGTGCCGCTGCCCGGCAAGATCGTCAGCGCTGATCAGGGCCTGATCAACAACCTCTAGTCGCAGCTTCGACCAACGCAGCTCGGGCCCCGGTCTTTCGGATCGGGGCCCGAGTCGTTAAGGGACGGGCGGCGTGCGGCCGCTCGAGATCAGAACGCCGTTACCGGCCCGCTCGTGCCGACGATCCTGTCGAAGCGCCAGCCGCGAAGCTGCTCACGGCTACCCGCGAGGCCCACGACAACGGCGCCTGTCCGCTGCTCGATCTTGGCCAGCAGCTGCGCCAGCCGGTCACGTCGTGCGCGGCCACGCGGCGAGTCGTCCAGACTCGAATCCGCGGCGCCGTCCTGCAGCAACACCGTCACCTTGTCCGGGTGCCGGCGGGCTATCTCTTCGACGAGTTGATCGTCGGTGCTGTCCTGATCGACGATTGCAAGGATGTCACTCATGCGGTCCAGCATCCTCCCGCGCAGTTAAACGACTCTAAACAGTACGTAGGAACTCGCAATACCCTGATCTGGGCATGCCCGAACTACCTGAGGTCGAGATCACCGCGCGCCTGATCGCCGCCGCCACCACTGGAGCGGAGATCGAGTCCGTGCTCGCCCCTGGGCTCAACGCCGTCAAGACCTTCGACCCGCCGCTGCAGGCACTGGCGGGCGCCTCGATCGCAGGCATCCGCCGCAGGGGCAAGCTGTTTCTGGTTGACCTCGACGCCGCTGGTCTTGCTGGACCAGCGGCTGATCTGACGCTTGTGGTGCATCTGATGTCGGCCGGCAGGCTTCAGCTGTTCGACAAACGCGCATCGCTGAAGGACCGCACTTCACGGGTGCTGCTTCGGCTTGCCGGAGACGAGCGCGAGTTGCGCCTGCGCGAGTTCGGCACCAAGCAGCGTGCCTGGGTGAAGCTGTTGCGCCGCGAAGCCGTCGACGACGAGGAGACGCTGAGCGCGCTGGGGCCGGACGCCTGGCCACAGACGCCGGACGCCGAGGACCTGCGGGGACTGCTCGACCAGCCGCGGCCGCTCTACGCATTACTCCGCGACCAGCATGTGATCGCGGGGATCGGTCGCTCGTGGGTCGATGAGATCCTGCATGCGGCCAAGCTCTCACCGTTCAAACGCGGCTCAGATCTGGACCCGGCTGAGGCCGTCGTTCTGCGAGACGCCATCAGCGAGCGGCTCGGCGGCGCCGTAGCGCACTACGAGCAGGCGCTGGCGCTGCCGATCCCGGACAAGCTGCCGCTGCCCCTGACCGTTCACCGGCACAACGGCGAGCCCTGCCCACGCTGCGGCACCACGATCGAGGCGGTCTTCTACGAGGACTACGTGATGTGTTACTGCCCGGTCTGCCAGACCGACGGCAAGGTGCTCAAGGACCGGCGCCTGAGCCGGCTGTTGAAGTAGAATCTGTGAAGGCCCTCGGGCCCTTCTATGCGTGACTAGAGCTCACATTCGCCACGACTGACCTCGCCGGTTTGCGGCGGGCTCGCGGATGTCCATGCGGTCACATTTCAACGGAGGGAGCCCACATGCCCGCGACGCTGCTCGTGGCAGACGAGGTGGACCGGCGCCACGGCGACCGCGTCCTGTTGGATGGGGTCGATCTCAGGATCGGCGCCGACAGCCGGATCGGCCTGGTCGGGCCCAACGGTTCGGGCAAGACGACGCTGCTGCGGATCCTGGCCGGATGCGAGGATCTCGACGGCGGTTCAGTACACGCGCACGGCACGGTCGGACTGCTCAATCAGGTTCCGGATTCGAAACTGACCGGTCGTGACGCGATCCTCGGTGCGATCGGCGTCGTCGAGGCCGCCGCACAGCTGGAGCGCTGGGCGGCGCGCCTGGCGGCCGGCGAACTCGACGCGATCGACCCGCACGCCGCGGCGCTTGAGCGCTGGCTGGCGCTGGGAGGCGCCGATGCTGAGGCCCGGCTCGCAATCGTGGCGTCGAACATGGGGATTGACGAGCGACTGCTCGGGCGTCCCCTGGGGACGATGTCCGGGGGGCAGGCGGCGCGCGCCGGGCTTGCCGCGATTGCGCTCGCCCGCCATGACGTGATCCTGCTCGACGAACCGACCAACCATCTGGATCGCGACGGCCTCGCGAAGCTGCGGGCGATGCTCGAGGCTCGCGCCGGCGGGCTGGTGGTCGTCTCTCACGACAGACAGCTTTTGAGCGACATCTGCACGTCGATCGGTGCGCTGGATCGGCACACAGGAAAGCTCGAGTACCACCATGGCGGATACGACAGCTGGGAACGGGAGCACGAGGCCGCACGGCGCCGGGCAAGCGCGGAGTACGAGCGCGCCCAAGCTCGCCGGCAGGAGCTGATCGAGGCCGAGCGTGAGATGCGCAGGCGTGCCCAACATGCGGAGGGTCGTGCGGCGACGGACAACGACAAGTTTGCGCGCGAGTACATCCGCGCAAGCGCACAGGGGTTGCAGAACCGCGCGCGGAAGCTCTCGAGCCGACGCGAGCAGATCGAGATTCCTGACAGGCCATGGACCGATGCGGCCCTGCGGCTGCGGCTCACGACCAGCGAGCGCCGGCAGCCATGGGCGGTGAGCATCGAGGGGGCCTGTTGGCGGCGAGGTGAGTGGCGGCTGGGGCCGCTCGAGCTGACCGTGGCCGCCGGTGAACGCCTGCTGCTGAGCGGGTCCAACGGCAGCGGTAAGTCGACCGTGCTGGCAACGATCGCGGGCCGCCTCGAAGCCGACGCTGGTCGCGTCGCGATCGCGGGGGGAGTGGTTGTGGCAGAGCTCGGCCAGACGCGCGCGGCGCTCGACGACGCTGCGAGTCTGAGCGGCGCGGTGCGAGCGCTGACCGGCCTTGACGAGGCCGGCGCGCGCGGCGCGCTTGCCTGGTTCGGACTCGGCGCCGACCACGCGGTGAAGAGCCCGGCGACCCTCTCCGCGGGCGAGCGCACTCGCGCCGAGCTGGCCGTGCTGGCCCACATGCGCGCCACCTGCCTGCTGTTGGACGAGCCCACCAACCACCTCGACATCGAGTCGATCGAGGTGCTCGAGGCAGCGCTTCTCGACTGGCCCGGAGCCGTGATCGTCGCGACCCACGATGTGAGGATGCGCGAGCGGCTGCAGCCGGACCGGGAGCTGGTGTTGGGTTCGTAGTGCGGTCACCGGCCGTGACGCGACGGGCCGGGAACAGTCGTCGAAGGTTCGGACAGCGCCGGCAGCTGGACCGGACGTCCGCGCGGGGTGCTCGGTACGATCGGCCCAATGGCACTCGAGGTTGGCGCCACCGCTCCCGATTTCACGCTGTCTGATCAGGACGGCGGCACCGTCACGCTCTCAAAGCTCCGTGGCAACCCCGTTGTCCTCTACTTCTATCCCAAGGCGAGCACGCCCGGATGTACGACGCAGGCCTGCGGCGTGCGCGACCACCGCACTGACTACGCCAAGCTGCACGCGACCGTGCTGGGCGTGTCGCCCGATCCGGTCAAGCCGATCGCGAAGTTCGCGGACAAGTTCGACCTCGGCTTCACGCTGCTCTCCGATCAGGACCATGCGGTCGCTGAGGCCTACGGCGTCTGGGTCGAGAAGTCGATGTACGGCCGCACCTACATGGGCAACGAGCGCACGACCTTCGTGATCGACGCCGACGGCAAGATCACCCATGTCTTCCGCAAGGTCAAGCCGGCCGAGCACGACGCGCAGGTCCTCGCCGCGCTGGCGGCGTAGCGACAGTTCGACTGGATGCCTTCTCGTATCACCCCCGAGCGCATGCGGTGTGTGTTTTCGAGATGGTTTAGCCGATTGTCTTCTCGGGCGGCGGTAGCTCTGTGACGTAGAGCAGCTCGATCAGTGATCCGATTTCGCGGATGTCGTAGTAGCAGAACTCGCCGTGGCCCCCCCATGTCCGCGCTCTCAAGCGGCGCGAGCAATTCGTAGTTCGACTCCCCCACGTGCGAACGCGATCCGAAGGGAGAACGGAACGTCTCGCCCGCGAACCGTGGTCGCCGCCGGTTCGATCGTCCAAACGCCCCAGGGTCCGATCCCGGACTCCGCGAGCTTGGCAGCTTTCCTCTCCACGTCGTGAACGACAAAGCAGGTGTGGTCGCGACACTGTTCGGAGGGACACTCAGCACCGCGCACCGTGTGGATGTGACGGGCATCCCCGAACCTACGACGGCAGACCCATTTTGGGCGGAGTCCGTGGCGGTCGAACGCGTGGGCAGCTGGCCGTGTCCGGCGCCTCCGGCCTTTGATGTCCGGCGGGACTATTACGTTTTAGGATATAACGTGGTTGGAGCTAAGGCCTGCCCGGGCCTGTTCGAAAGCGAGGCGCCCCGATTCCCAGATACGAGAGGTTGTCCGAGCGCAGCGTGCTCGTGCTCACGAGCTTGGCCGACGGCGACAAGCACGGCTACGGGTTGCTCAAGGACATCGAGAGCTTCTCCGGGATCAAGCTCGGGCCCGGGACCTTGTACGCAGCATTGGCGCGCCTCGACCGCGAGGGGCTGATCGAGGCCCTGGATGAGATCGACAGGCGCCGCCCGTACCGGATCACCGCTGCGGGAAAGCAGGCGCTCGTCGCAAGGCTCTCGGAGAGCGCGCGGATCGCGCAGGTGGGTCTGGCGCGGATCGGGTTGGCGAGCTCGTGAGGCACGTGGTCGTACGTGTGGTGCTTGTTCTGTATCCGCGGCGCTGGCGTGAGCGCTATGGCAAGGAGCTGCAGGATCTGCTCGAGGACCTCGATCGCAACAGCGACCGCTCGCATACGGGGATCATGATGAGTCTCCTGGCAGGCGCGGCTGAGGAGCGCGCGGGAGCGCTCCGCGCCCGCAGGATTTGGATCGCGACGGCAGCTGTGATGGTGATCGCGATCGCAACGATCGCGATCGTGACGGTTGCACCCCACCATGCCGGTGCCAACGGCAGCCGGACGTTGCAGGCGGACAGCGGGCCGCCTCCCACCGCCACTGACGGCTCTCAGGTACCGAATCGCGATCCGAGCCCGCGGATCAAGCTGCGATTGCAGGCCGACATCCGCAGGCTCTGCGCCCAGCTTCCGGCCGGGCACCGCGCCACCGCAATAGAACTCAACCCGGACACCGGGATCATCGTCGGCAAGATCGTCCAGACCTGCGGCAGTCCGGCATGACCGCAAACGCCAGCCATGCCGCGACAGCCGCGGGCCCGGGGACGCATGATGGGGTGAGAGCCACTGACGCTGCTGCGCCGCCGGCTTCCGGTGCCGCGAGTGACGAGCCGTACCTCTGCTCAACGTGCGGGTCGGCCTGGCCATATCGGGCTGTGCGCAACACCGGCCGCTGCCCCAGCTGCGGCGGCGGTCTCTCACGCAGTTCACCGGCCAGCTGACCAATCAATCCCTTCCGGATCAGACATGTGGTGGCTGCCCCGTATCTCCTTGAGAGTGTCGCCGCCTGGACTGCATTGGGGGTTGGCTGGTCTGTCACGTTTCTCGGCCAGACGGCACTTACGTGTATGCATGACCCCAGACTGAACCGGAGCGATGTCCAGCTGCTCATCGCGGCCCGGACGCGATCCCCAAGCGTTTGGCGAGTTCTACCGCCGTCACGCGCTCGGAGTAGAGCGCTGGCTACAGACGCAGACGCCAGACCTCGCGACCGCCGCGGACCTGACGGCTGAAACGTTCGCGCAGGCGCTGATCAGCCTCAACCGGTTTCGCGGCACCAGCGACGAGCAGGCCGTCGCATGGCTGTTCGGGATCGCCCGCAACCTCGTGCGCCGCTTCCATCGCCGCGGCCAGGCGGAGCTTCAAATGTGCCGCCGGCTCGGCATCCAGCTCGATCACGACGCAGACGAACTCGCCCGGCTGGAGACCCAGATCGATACGCACACGGAGGCGACCGGACTGTCTGCCGCCCTGGAAACGCTGCCCGACACCCAACGACAAGCCCTGCAGCTACGGGTGATCGACGAACTCGATTACCGCCATGCCGCCGCCCTGATGGGCACCAGCGAGCAGAACGCTCGCATCCGTGTGTCGCGCGCCCTCAAAGCCCTCTCCGTACGACTACAAGGAACCACCGATGATCACCAATAACCCCCTCCCCGCTCACCTGGAACGAATCGGCGATCAACTCACCGCGGCAGCTGAGAGCCTGTACGCCAGCGGTCCCGGCAGATCTCGATGGCGGGCGCGGCCACGACGCGCATGGCGCTGCTCGCGCGGGCGCCACGACTCGCGCTCGCCAGTGGCATCGCCAGCTTGGCCGCAGTGGCCGCCGTCGTCGCAGTCTTTGCGACCACCGGCACCCCGCCCGCATACGCCGTGACTCAGAACGCAAACGGGACCTACACCATCACGATCAACGACATCACGACCGGCGTGCCCGCGCTCAACGCAAAGCTCAAGCAGCTGGGAATCGATGCCACCGCCGTGCCTGTCACTACGACGTGCACCGCATCAAGTGATGGTGTTCCGCTGATCGCGGGCTCGTCCTCCTTGACCGAGCGGATTCAAGCGAGGCTGTCCCCGGCCAACGCCACAGCAGGTTCCGAGGGCGTGGTCACCCTGGACCAGGCCAACATTCCGGCCGGATCCCAGGGCGTGATCGCCGCCTACCGGTCGCCGTCGGGTCAGATCGATCTCACGATCGCGACCACAAGCGGGAGCGTCCCGTCCTGTCTGAACGCAAACGACATCTCAACCGCGAGCGCAACCAACCCCATAACCTACAAGCAGCACTGAACCTCGATTCGCAGCGGTCGTGAGACCGCCCCTGCCTGGCTGAATCGGAGGCGATCACGAGGCGCGGCACCTGCTTCGACCGCGCGACGAGCGTGTTGGCGCGAGTGCGACGAGCAGGTGCTGGCCGCGCTGGCGGCGTGAGGTTGCCTAACGCCCCTTGCCGTAGGCGTAATCTCTGCGGCATCGTGCGGAGAATCAGTACTGGGCTGACTGTCGCCCTGGCTTCGTTGGTCGCGCTAGGCGGATCTGTGGGAGACGCGCGGCAGACGACCTCTCCGGTGGTGCGGTGTGGTGACGTGATCGGGCAGGAGGCTTCTGGGTCGCTCGACGGGAGCCGGGTGGTGCTCGGAGCTGTATCGGTCCCGCCCGCTCGAATCCAGCGCGCGGCAACAGCCGGCACCGTACCGTGGACGCACTTCTCGAAGTGGGGGATCGCGATTCACCGTGGCAACGCCGCGGAGGTGAGCGTGCCGCGAGCCTGGCGCGGCCGTGTCGCGATCACGTGGGGTGCATCGACCCCTACGGTGAACGCACTGCGCTTCGCAGCCTGCCGGCTGCCGGGCAGCAAGGCTCGGCCCTGGAGCGCCTACCCAGGCGGTTTCTACATTGACACGGCGACGGCCTGTGTGCCATTGACTGTCACGGTCCGTCACCGCTCACGGACCGTCCGCTTCGGGATCGGGAAGGCCTGCGAGCGAGCGGCTTTCAGGTACTCCTCGATGAGAATTTCGCCCGGGTGGATGGGGCGCATGTTCGCGTCGTTGCTCATGCGATCTCTTCGAGTTGTTCAGTGATAGTCGACAATTTCGACATCCTCGGGACCTGCGGGCGTCCACCTAAAGCAGATACGCCACGAGCGCACGACCTTCGTGATCGGCCCGACGTCGATGTCCGTCGGTTAGAGAGGGCTATTGCACAGTCGCTTCTGCGTTGAAGACCTCGTTCGCGGGCGGCGCGACTGCGTCTTGGGCGGTGTCGATCCTGACGGACCTGACGCGGCCCGTGTACGGGTACTCGCCCCCTCTCGCGTAGTCGTCGGTGACGGGGGTACCGGGGTTGGCGCCGATCGTCAGGCGTCCGTAGCTGAAGAACGCCGTCCTGCTGATCTGTCCGTTACCGACCTCGCGGCCGTCGATGAATAGATGGCCGGTTCCGCCCCTGCCGTGACCGCCGCCGTCGTATTCGAATCGGTATTCCACGGCGTGTTGACCTGGCGGAAGCAGCTCAGCCGCCCGGACATGGGTCAGGTCGACACCAACGACGTTATGGGCAAATGCGACGCGTCCCTCACGTACGTAGAGCGCTTCGCCGTTGAACGATGTCCCGATCGCAACCAGCACCCCGTCAGACTCGGCTGAGTCAGCGTCCAGCTCGACGACGATCGTGTACGACCGATTTCGGATGTTTGGGAATGCCTGATGGTGCAGGCGCCGAGCTGGCGGGCGGAGCGTGAGCGAGGAGCCGATGTCGTTCTGAAGGCGTCCGGCGACCTCGGGATCCATACGCTCGCCCGCGCGGTCGTCGAGTGGGAAGACCTGGTAGCGGCGGGCTTCGCTAAGGAAAAGCTTCTGTAGTTCGGCGAGCTTGTCTGGATATTGGGCTGCGAGATTCTCAGCCTGTGAGAAGTCGCGGGTGATGTCGTATAGCTCCCACGCGTCGTCGTCGTAGGACAGCCGTTCGATCTTTGCGACCTCCCATGGTGTGCGATGTTTCGTAACGGCGGTCCAGCCGCGGTCGTACACGCCGCGGTTGCCGATGATTTCGAAGTATTGGGTCAGATGCTGTTCGTCTGCATCCGCGTCGCGGAGGGCATAGAGCATCGAGGTACCTTCGAGCGGACGCTGCTTGATGCCGTTGACGTACTCAGGTGCTGGGAGGCCGGCGGCCTCCAGGATCGTTGGTGCGATGTCGATCACGTGGTGCCATTGCGCTCGGATCTCGCCGCGATCAGAAATGCCGTCTGGCCAGTGAATCACCAGGCCGTTTCGGGTGCCGCCGAAGTGGGACGCGACACCCTTGGTCCACTGCATCGGCGTGTCCATGGCAAGCGCCCAGCCGACCGGGTAGTTGGCATAGCTGGTGGGACCACCGAACTCGTCGAGTCGGGGAAGGATGTCAGCCACGGTCTCCGGAAAGCCGTTGTAGTTGCGCATCTCGTTGAAGGTGCCCGTCAGCCGTCCTTCCGATGATGCGCCGTTATCGCCGAGGATGTAGAAGATCAGCGTGTTGTCGAGCTCCCCCGCCGTGCGGAGGAACTCGACCAGTCGTGCCACTTGGGTATCGGTGTGTTCGGCATAGGCCGCGTAGATCTCCATTGCCCGCGCTGCGACCGTGCGAGTATCGTCATCCAGAACGTCCCAGCGGGGCGCTTCAGAGGGCCATGCAGTGAGCCGGGTCCCGGCCGGCACGACACCGAGTTCCTTTTGGCGGCTTAGCGTCCGTTCGCGCTGCTCGTCCCAGCCGTGGTCGAAGTGTCCGCGATATCTGTCGCGCCAAGAATCTGGTACCTGTAGCGGCGAGTGCGTGGCGCCAAACGCGAGATAGGTGAACCACGGCTTCTGACGTTCGACGCTGCGGACGTTGGCGATCCAGCGCTGAGCCTGATCCACGAGATCCTCTGAGAGGTGGTAGCCCTCTTCTGGGGTTGAGGGGGGCTCCACCGGCGTGGTGCCGTCGAACAGCGCTGGATGAAACTGATCGTCGGCTCCAGCGATGAACCCGTAGAACTTCTCGAACCCCTCGCTAGTCGGCCAGTGGTCGAATGGGCCGGCCGGCGTGATTGAGAAATGCGGGGTCTGATGCCATTTGCCAAACATGCCTGTCGCGTAGCCATTGCCATTGAGAATCTGCGCGATGGTTGCGGCGTTTGCTGGGCGCATGCCGGTGTACCCCGGCGCGCTGGTCGAGGTATCGGTAACGATCCCCATGCCGACGCTGTGATGATTGCGGCCCGTCATCAACGCGGCACGCGTTGGGGAGCACACAGCCGTGGTGTGAAAGCGGTTGAAGATCACGCCGCCCTCGGCCAGTCGCTCAGCTGCAGTCATTGAGCATGGTCCGCCAAAGGCGCTCGAAGCGCCGAACCCCATGTCGTCGATGAGGATCACCAGCACGTTCGGGGCTCCATTCGGGGCGGTGACCCGCTTGGGCAACGGGAACGGCTGCTGTTGGGACTGAATGTCGAACGCAGCCTCAACGCGAGGCTGATCGACTTCTACGGGCAGACTCGAACGGTCCATTCGCGCTCCTGAGTTGGTGTTGCCTTTCGCCTCGCCGCGAAGGTTCCGCGGCGGGCCATTCCCAAGTTACCTGATTAAGTCAACTAGTTTAATGCCGATAGTTATGTATGATGCCTCGCTCTTGTGCATGGTCGTGCGGTCGGGGACGCGACCAGGGCCCGGATCAACTCGAAAGGAACACGGATCGTGATCAGTCAGACCGGACGGGGCCGCAACCTGCGGCGAGCCAGAGCGTGGCGAGCGCTCGCATCAACGATCGCGGTGGCAGCCGCCATCGGCATGTCTGGTGCCGCTGCTTCCGGCGCGAACGCCAAGACCGCTCCAAAGCCCACGAACGGCGGGGTACTGACGATCGCGAGTGACGTCGACAACCAGCCTGCGACGTTCTTTAGCGGCGCTGATCCCGATGCCCTGATCGTCAGTCTTGTCTACAACACGCTGATCACCTATCCGGAGGTCGGCCTGGCTCCGCAGCCTTCCCTTGCGACCTCCTGGAAGTACGGTCGCGGCCGAACCTCGCTCACGCTACAGCTCCGTCATGGCGTGAAATACACGAACGGACAGGCCTTTACCTCCAAAGACGTCGCGTTCTCGATTCAGACAATCGCCAATCCGAAGTGGAACGCCCAGCTCATTCGCACTGCTGCCGCGATCACCGGGATCAACACGAGCAAGCGTTACCAGGTGACGCTGAAGTTCGCGCACCCGTTGAGCAACATTTTCGACCTGCTCAGCCAGACACCCATGCTCGAGGCCGGCACCATCGCTGGTTTCACGTCCGGCACTGGGTATGTCGGGACAGGTCCGTTCAAATTCGTTTCGTGGACCCCGGGACAGAAGATCATATTCACGGCCAACAAGGGCTACTGGGGCAGCAAGCCCCACCTTGCCGGCGTCGATCTGAGCGTGGACGTCACGCCGCAGACGCAGGTATCCGAGCTTCGTTCCGGCCAGTTGGACGTCGCGCTCGATCCGCTTGGTCAGGACGCCAACTCGCTGGCGGAAGACTCGCAGTTCAAGGTGCTCGCGCTCGGGAATGAAGGCTCGGAATACCTCGGGTTTAACGTGTCGAATCCTACGCTGAAAAGCGTCAAGCTCCGCCAAGCGATCGCGTACGCGATCGACCGCAAACGAATCGCGTCGCAGGTGATCGGTGGCGGTGCAGTTCCTGGTGATTTGCCCTGGCCGACCACCTCGCCGGCGTACTCGGCAAAGCTCAACACCAAGTACAACCTCAACGTAGCCAAGGCAAAGCAGTTGGTGTCCTCGCTTGGCAGCATTCCCACACTGCCGATCCAGTTTTCACCGGCGTTCGCGAACGCCCAAGAGGTCGCAGAGGTGATCCAATCGGATCTTCAGGCTGTAGGACTACACACGACGCTGGACCCTCTCCAGGTGCCACAGTTTGTGCAGGATCTGCAGGGAGGGCAGTTCACGGCGTTGTGGGTAACTGCCGCCGGCTTCGATCAGTTCCTGCCCGCGACGTTGGTGACTGCCGCATACCCGTTCAATGCTGCGAAGAACGCGTCTAACTTCTCCTCCGCGACATATACGCACGCGGCGAACGCGGCGTGGCTTACAACGAGCGGGACCAGCCCCGGCGCGACCAAGGCGTACAAGCAGCTTGACAACGTCCTGCTGAACAACTTGTTCCTCGCAGAGATCGCGGTCTATAGCCCCCGGATCGCGACGACCGCCAAGTTGCAGGATGTGAGCTGGGGTAAAGAGGGTCCTCAGCTGTACCTCGACGACGCATATCTCAGCCACT
The DNA here is from genome assembly GCA_963790635.1 of uncultured Actinomycetota bacterium. Classification (GTDB taxonomy): domain Bacteria; phylum Actinomycetota; class Thermoleophilia; order Solirubrobacterales; family Solirubrobacteraceae; genus Palsa-465. The sequence goes on from CAWBPJ010000007.1 coordinate 1,484,920, forward strand.
GATTCACCGTGGGACGGTACTTGCTAAGGAGGGTTCCCTCTGCTGCGGCAGTGCTGTTCGCGGGCTCGGTTCTGGTGTTCGCGCTAATCCGGCTGGTACCCGGCGATCCCGCCGTGGTACTCGCCGGCGCGAACGCAACACCGGGCGCGGTCGCACGGATCCGTGTTGCTCTCGGTCTGGATCATTCGGTGCTGTCGCAGTACCTGACCTGGGTTGGTCACATCGCGACGTTCAACTTCGGGAACTCCTACATCCTCGGTGGCTCGGTCATTTCGCTCATCGGTAGCGGTCTTGCCAACACAGCAGTGCTTGCATTCTCCGCACTAGTCCTCGCTGTGGTCGCTGCGCTCGTCACGAGTCTCACCACCGTCATCTTGGATCGTGGGTGGTTCATAAATCTGGTCACTGCCGGCGGCACGCTCGGAATAGGCGTGCCAACGTTCGTCACCGGTACCGCGTTCGTTCTGATCTTTGCCGTTGTGCTTTCCTGGCTTCCTGCGGGTGGCCTGCCCCCGAATGGATTCGGCGACCTCGGCCAGACGATCAGATACCTGGTGCTTCCGGCTGTATGTCTTGCCATACCGATGGCGGCGGTCTTGATCAGGTTCCTGACCGAGTCGTTGTTCAGTGAAATGCGCCAACCATATGTGCTGACGGCACGCGCACTCGGGATCACGCGAAAGCGGATTGTGCTGACGCAAGCGCTACGAAACGCACTGCCGACCGCGATCACGGTGCTCGGGATCCAGCTTGGAGCGTTGCTTGCCGGCACCGTTCTGGTTGAGTCGATCTTTGCGTGGCCAGGGCTCGGGCGTCTGCTCGAGCAAGCCGTGGTGCAACGCGACTATCCCGTGGTCCAAGTGATGCTGATGCTCGCGGTCTTTCTGTTCGTCCTCACGCAACTCGTCACCGACGTGCTCAATGCGTGGCTCGACCCGCGCGTTCGGCTCGGGGGCACCCAGTGAGCGTGACGTCTGAGAGCATCGCACCAGACCTCACCTCTCCGTCAGCGGCCGCAGCGAGAGCCCGGAGATGGCGTTTCCCTCGCGCGTTTCGCAGCACTCGCGGGCTGGTCGGGATCACACTTGTTCTGATCGTGGTGCTGGCAGGCGCCATCGGTCCGTTCCTAGTGGCGGTTGGTCCAAACGTACAGGGGGCCGTGTTCCTCTCGGGGCCGAGCGGTGCGCATTGGCTGGGAACTGACGAGCTTGGTCGAGATGTGCTTTCGCGGTTGCTATCAGGCATCCGAATCGATCTCATCGTGGCGTTCGTCGCCGCCCCGGTTGGCGCTGCGATCGGCACCTTGATCGGTCTGCTCGCCATCAGTACGCCGGTCCTGGACACGGTCGCGCAGCGGACGTTTGATCTGATCCTCGCGTTCCCGGCGCTGATCCTTGCGATCACGCTCACTGCCTTGATGGGAACAGGGCTAACGACCGTCGCGGTCGTGATCGCCATTGCGGAGATTCCAGTGTTTGGCCGACTTGTCAGAACGAGGGCACTTACCGTCCGCGAGTTGCCGTATGTCGAATCCGCGCAGGTCGTGGGAGCGCGCCGGTGGTGGCTGTTGCGACGGCACATGCTGCCCAACTCGATCGAACCTCTAACAGTGCAGTTGGCGATCTCGATGTCTCAGGCAGTTTTCATCGAGGGCGCCATGAGCTTCCTCGGGATCGGAATCAACCCCCCGACGCCATCTCTGGGAACCCTGATACAGGACGGAATGCAATACGTCTACCAGGTACCGCTCCTCCCAGTGGGGCCATTGGTGGTTGTCTGCATGTTGACGCTCGGCTTCCTACTCATCGCCCAAGCACTATCGGCGGCCGGTCGTGGCTGAGACCTTGGACACGCCGTCAGCAAGGACTGCCGACTCATCGGCCGCCGAGCCAGCGAGACCACGGCCGCTACTCGAGGTCGAAAGGCTGGCCATCGACTTTGCGCAGCCGCGACCAGCGGTCAACAGCATCAGCCTTCAGGTGAACCCGGGTGAGGTCGTCGCGCTAGTTGGGGAATCCGGCTCAGGGAAATCGATGACGGCACGGGCTGTGCTTGGACTGCTGCCACCGGGCGCGCGCGCCTCCGGTTCGATCAGGGTCAACGGTCGGGAGGTTCTCGGAGCCAGCGAGCAGGTGCTCAACCAGATTCGCGGCGCCGAGGTCGGCCTCGTCTTCCAGGAGCCACAGAGCGCCCTCAATCCGGTTCAGAGCATTGGCTGGCAGTTGCGTGAAGCGATCCGCGCGCACAAGCGCGCCTCAAAGCGTGAGGCACGTGCGCAAGCCATCGAGCTGCTCAAACAGGTCGAGATTCCCGACCCGGACGCTCGACTGGCTCAGTACCCGCACCAGCTTTCCGGTGGACAACGTCAACGGGTTGCACTGGCGCTGGCTCTCGCCAACCAGCCGAAGCTACTGCTCGCCGACGAGCCCACAACGGCGCTCGACGTAATCGTGCAGGCCGAGGTCCTGTCGCTTCTGGTGCGGCTTCGAGCACGCACCGGGATGGGGGTCCTGTTCATCACCCACGACATGGGAATCGTCGCCGAAGCTGCTGATCGAGTCGTGGTTCTCCGAACCGGTGACGTTGTTGAGACCGGCGACACGGTCTCGATATTCGCTCGACCCAAACATCAATACACACAGCAGCTGCTCGCTGCGGTTCCGGCGCTGCCCATGGAACGCAATGCGCCGGTAGTCGATTCCCTCCCTGTAGACAGCCAGCCAGCGCTCGCTTTTGAGGGCGTCTCTGTCATGTATCCGGCACGCCGCGGCGCTCCCCCGTTCACGGCGGTCACGAACGCATCCCTGAGGATCATGCCGGGCCAGGTCCTCGGCGTCGTCGGTGAATCAGGCTCTGGAAAGACGACGCTAGGGCGCGCAGCTGCCGGACTTGTGCCGGCTTCCAAGGGACGAGTTCTTATTGGCGGCATTGACCTGGCTGGCTGTGATGCGAAGCGGCTGCGAGCCGTCCGCCGGATGCTGGCGTTCGTGCACCAGGACCCAGCCGCGTCTCTGGATCCGAGGATGACGGTCACCGAAAGCATCAGAGAGCCGCTTGACGTACACCACATCGGCGGCAGCCAAGCGCGGCAAGCTCGTGCGCATGAGTTACTTGAAGCCGTTCGTCTCCCGACCGACTTTGGCGAGCGGAGGCCACATCAGCTGTCCGGTGGCCAGCGACAGCGTGTTGCGATCGCGCGAGCCCTGGCACTGCGGCCGCGCCTGCTGATCGCAGACGAGCCAACGAGTGCCCTCGACGTCTCGGTGCAAGCAGAGATTCTTGCTCTATTCGCTGAGTTGCAACGCGAACTTGACTTTGCGTGCATGTTCATCAGCCATGACCTGGCCGTCGTCCATGAGATCGCGGATCGCGTTGTTGTGATGCGTTCCAGTCAGATCGTCGAGTCCGGGCAGATCAGTCGAGTGTTTGCAGAACCGGAGGACTCTTATACACAGAGCCTGATCGATGCTGTGCCTATCCCCGATCCGGCTAGACGACACATCACAACCTCCGCACGCGCCTGATGTGCAACGCGCAAGCCGAACCGCTGCTGGTCACGTGCATCCGACGACCCGTGCAAACGGCGCCGAGTTGTGTCTCACTCGGCCGCAACATCGGTTCGACCGCAGCGGACAGCGGACTAGGTGCACCAACACTGATTCACCCTAGATAGAGGAGAGACGATGGCTCTTGACAGACGCAACCTGCCGGGCTACGCCCCACGTGATGCGACAAAGGCAGCGTTTGACATCCGCGATCAGGCCCCCGCGTTCGCTCCTAGGGAGGAGCTGGCGGCACCAGAGGGCGCACCGAATGTACTCGTCGTCCTGATTGATGACATGGGCTTCGGCGCACCGTCAACTTTCGGCGGCTCCTGCGCGATGCCCGCGGCGGACGGGCTGGCAGCCGGCGGCCTGCGCTATACGCGCTTTCATACGACCGCCATCTGCTCGCCCACTCGGGCGGCGCTCATGACCGGCCGCAACCATCACAGCGTTGCCATGGGGGCGCTGCCAGGGTTTTCGTCTGATGCACCCGGCTACGACACCTACCGGCCGCTGAGCGCGGGCACGATTGCCCAGACGCTCCGCTACAACGGCTACGCCACGGCGATGTTCGGCAAGTGGCATCAAACCCCCGCGGCCGAGATTCGTCTAAGCGGCCCGTATGACCGCTGGCCGACCGGAGAGGGCTTCGAGCACTTCTACGGCTTCCATGGCGGCCTCGCGAACCAGTTCTTCCCGCAACTGGTTGAGGACACCAAGTTCATCGAGCCGCCAGCGACTCCGGAACAGGGGTACCACCTGTCTGAGGACCTTGTCGATCATGCACAGGGTTGGGTCGAGCAGTTGCGCGCAGATCACCCCAGTAAGCCGTGGTTTGCGTACCTGGCGTTTGGCGCGACACACTCTCCACACCACGTGCCCGATGGGTGGCGGGACCGGTATCGCGGGAGCTTCGAGCACGGTTGGGATGAGGAGCGCGAACGGATAATCGCCAGGCAGAAGGATCTGGGGGTTGTCCCGCCGGAGACCGAGCTGGCACCGTGGGTGGGGGGTGTGCCTCACTGGGATGAGTTGGATGACACCCAGCGCCATGTCGCAGCGCGGCTGATGGAGAACTACGCCGCGTTCGCCGAGCACACCGACGCACAGGTCGGCCGGCTGGTCCAGTTCCTGCGTGACGCCGCGGAACTGCACAACACCCTCATTTTCTACATCCTCGGTGACAACGGCGCCTCCGCCGAGGGCGGCTTTGAAGGCGCGATCAACGAGCGTCGCAGGCAGAACGGACTTGGTGAGAGCCCGACGGAGATGCTCAGCCGGCTGGACGAGCTTGGCGGCCCGCGCTCGCACCCCCACTACTCGACAGGCTGGGCGCTCGCACTCGACACGCCTTACCAATGGGCCAAGGCGGTCGCGTCCCACTACGGCGGCACCCGCAACGGCATGATCGTTCACTGGCCCGAGGGGATCAACGAGGCCGGCGGTCTTCGTCATCAGTGGCATCACGTCATCGATGTTGCCCCCACCATCTACGAGGCAATCGGTCTGCCGCACCCAAGCACGATCGAAGGCATCCCACAAGACCCGATCGAGGGAACCTCATTCCTTTACACACTAAAAGCCCCCGACGCGGCCGAGAGACATACCACGCAGTACTTCGAGATCCTCGGTAACCGCGGCATTTACCACGAGGGCTGGACCGCTGTCGTGCAGCACACGACGCCGTGGGAGGGCTACAACCCTGACCAACGACTGTCCTACGACGACGATCACTGGGAGCTGTATGACACGAGGACGGATCCGTCACAGGCACGCGATCTGTCGGCCGATCGTCCGGACAAGCTCGCCGAACTTCAGGAGCTGTTTCTCGCCGAAGCGCGCCGCTACAAAGTGCTGCCATTGGATGACCGGAACTCAGCTGAGCGTCGTGTCGCCCGCACGCCTGTGCCGTCGCTTGTGCTCGGTCCGCGCTCCCGCTATCTGGCGGACATTCAGAGTGAGGTCGTCCCAAATCTCCGGAACACGTCGTTCCGGATCGACGTCGAGCTCGAGACCGCGACGGCTGCCAGCGACGGCGTGCTCGTATGCCATGGGGGCTGGACGGGCGGCTGGTCGCTGCATGTTGCCAGTGGACACCCGGTCTACACATACAACATGCTTGGTGCCGAATGGACGCACATCGAGGCGGCTACGCCGATACCTTCAGGCCGGCATCGCGTCTCTCTGGTCTTTGATTACGACGGCGGCGGACGCGGCCATGGGGGTCTGGTCCGTCTCCTGATTGACGGTCAGGACGCTGGCACCGGTCGCATCGAGCGCACCATTCCAAGCTTTATCGGGAGTACCGAGTATCTCGAGGTTGGAATCAACCGTGGGTCGCAGGTGACAGACCGTTATAGCCGTGGCCCAGGAAGCCCGTACACCGACGTGATCGAGCGAGTCCTGATTGGTGTTGACGATGATGCGCTTCCTGTCGACCCCGATGCTGTGACGCGACAAGAGATGGCAACACAATGATGGGTGGGGTGAACACCCGCTCGTGAGGCCGCGCCTGGGCGTCCGCGACTCCTTAGGCTTCCGCACCGCGTTGCGGCTCACGGCGGGCGCATCCCTGTAGCGCGCGCCTGACGAGCAACAAGCGATTCACATGTTGTTTTCACGGGGGTCACATACCGACCGCGCGCGAGGCATAGCTTGCCCTTCGAGTCGTTTAGTTGACATTTACCAAGGAGGGAACACCCATGGCTCGCAGGTTCAGACGTGCACGCAGCGCGTCAAGGCGCAGCAAGATCGTGGTCGCTGCGGTGACAGCGACCACCGCGGTAGGCGTACTGGTCGCCTCGAGCGCGACTGGCTTTCCATTCCCTGCGCCTTTCAACGGCTGGAGCGATCAGTCCTTCCAGACGGTCTTCAACTCGCACAGTGGCAGCGCCGGCGCCACGAACAAGACATACACCACGCCCGACGTCGGCTCGCTCGCCGTGAACGCCGCACACGGCGTGCTCGCCGGCGACACAGGCGGGCCGCTGCAGTTGACCGACTACAGCCAGCCCAAGCATGGCTCGCTGACGCTCAGTCCCGACGGCGCGTTCATCTACCACCCGTACGCCGGTTTCACGGGGACGGACACCTTCAGCTACACGGTCAGCAACGCCGTCCACCTCTACACCGACCACCTGCCCTCGCTTGGCACCTACGGCGGCGTCGACATCAACGCCGGCGGCTACGGCTCGTCCGTGTACCCGGACCCAGGCCACCCCGGCTATTTCTACGGCCTCGAGGACCGCGGCCCTAACGTCGACGGGCCGGACGGCAACCCCGACCCGATGCTACTCCCGATCCCGAGCTACGACCCGTCGATCGGTCTCTTCCACATGATCGGTAACGACGCGGTCCTGGTCCGCAAGATCGCGATGACAGGTCCGCAGGGCCAGCCGTTCTCAGGGCTGATTCCGCCGGCCCGCGACACCACCGACGAGGGTACGGCCGACGATCTGACTGGGAACCAGCTCGCGAACGACCCCAATGGCTATGACTCGGAGGGCCTGGTCGCGATGCCCGACGGTAGCTTCTGGGTCTCCGACGAGTACGGCCCGTTCATCACACACTTCGACCGGTCGGGCCATGAGCTGCAGCAGCTCTCGCCGCTGAACGGCACGCTTCCGGCCGAGCTTCAGTATCGCGTCGCCAACAAGGGGATGGAGGGACTGACAATCACTCCTGACGGCAAGGAGCTCGTCGGAATCATGCAGTCCGCGTTGAACCAGCCCGACATCGCCGGCAGCACCAAGCCGACGAAGCTCGTCCCGACCCGGATCGTCACCTACAACCTGAGGACGCACGACGAGCACGAGTACCTCTACATGCTCCACGATCCGAGTCTGTACAGCGGCGCGGTCAGCGAGATCGCCGCGCTCAGCGACACCAGCTTTCTGGTCGATGAGCGCGACGGCTGCTTCCCCGGCAAACCGGGCCTCAACCCACCGACGCCGGAGGCTCCCGATCCGACCGCGAGCCCATGCAGCACCTACCCGAGCGGCGCCCTCAAGCAGCTGTTCAAAATCGACATCTCGGGTGCGACCGACATCGGACCCGACGCAAGCCCATCCGCGGTCGAGCACGCCGCCAGCAGCTATGACAGCGCCCACGGCGTGACTGACCCGGTCACCTCGGTCGGCTACGACGGCGGCAGCCCCGCTGGTCACTATCCGACCGACGTGAATGGCAATCCCACCGGGAGCACTGGCGGCGGTTTGCTCGTCAACGGCAAGTCGATCGAATACCTGGTGAACACGACCTACAAGAAGAACGACCCCGACGAGACCTCGAAGACACTGACGGTACTCGAGCAGAACGGCATCGTTCCGGCAACGGAATCGCCGTTCCTTGACCTCAACGGATTGATCGGGTCGGTGACGCCTCCGACGGCGCCGAGCACTTCGCCGACGTACGACTTCTACTCCCACGACAAGGTCGAGGGAGTCGCTGTCCTGAACGGCGGCCAGGAGATCGTTTTGAGCAATGATTCGGACTTTGGCATCAGTGAGGCCGAGCCCAACGGCAAGGGCGGCTGGACGCTGGTCGCAAAGACCAGCCCGGTCACCGGTCAGCAGGACAACGGCGAGTACCTTGCGATTGATATGAGTCGCGTGGACACGACCGTCAACTCTGACGGCACAGGCACGAGCGCAGCCGCGCCCGGCAGCGTAAGCCGAAAGACCGTGACGATCACGGTCGTACCGGCGCCAGCCGGCAGCTGAATTGCACGCATGAACGGGCGGCGCCCGCAGGCGCCGCCCGTTCAGTTGAACTATGAGCGGAGGTCTTGCCGTGTCGTCTCGACACCGCTTTCGAGCGAGAGAACGTCTGGCCGCGCCTGGAGACAGCCGCTTTTATGCTGTCGGCAACCGGAGCGAGCGTCCGCCCCGGCTGCTCGAGAAGCCATAACGAGAAAGGACAGTCGTATGCCGAACTTCCTTGCCGACGATGGAACCGAGATCTACTACAAGGACTGGGGCTCGGGTGATCCGATCGTCTTCTCGCACGGCTGGCCGCTGAGTGGCGACGCGTGGGATGCGCAGATGCTCTTCTTTGGCCAGCAGGGGTACCGCGTGATCGCCCACGATCGTCGCAGTCATGGGCGTTCCAGCCAGACCTGGGACCACAACGACTACGACCGTTGGGCGGATGACCTGGCCGGGCTGATCGATCAGCTTGAGCTCAGGAATGTCACCCTGGTCGCCCATTCGATGGGTGGGGGTGAGATAGCCCGCTACGTCGGCCGTCATGGCCCTCACGTCTGGCCAAGATGGTCTTCATCGGGGCGGTACCGCCACTCATGTTGCAGACCGACGCCAACCCTGGCGGGCTACCGATGTCGGTCTTCGACGGCCTGCGGGCTGGAGTCGTTGAGAACCGATCCCAGTTCTACAAGGACACGAGCGTAGGGTTCTTCAGCTACAACAGGCCAAACGCCAAAGTCTCGGAGGCGACAAAGGATCAGTTCTGGGGCCTTGGCATGCAGTCGGGCATCAAGGCGTCCTACGACTGCATCGCGCAATTCTCCGAAACCGACTTCACCGATGACCTGAAGATGATCGACGTGCCGGCGCTGTTCATGCATGGCGACGACGACCAGATCGTTCCCTACGAGGATGCCTCCGTTCTCGCGGTGAAGCTCGTGCAGAATGGGAGACTGAAAATCTACCCTGGATTTTCACACGGCATGGCGATCACCGAAGCTGCGACGATCAATGCCGACCTGCTGACATTCATCCGATCGTGACGTTTGTCCCTGCGGAGAGGAGACCTGAATTCGATGGCCCAAGACCAGCTCAGTTTCGCCACCGACATCAAGCCGTTATTCAGAGAGAAGGACCGCAATGCGATGCGCAAGGCCTTTGACCTCTGGGACCGTGCTGATGTCGTGGCCCACGGCGACGCGATCTCAAAGGCTGTTCGGTCAGGCGCGATGCCCTGCGATGGTGCGTGGCCGGAACAGCAGGCGGAGTTATTAGAGCGCTGGCTTAAAGAGGGCGCGCCAGCTTGAGTGGAGCGAACCAGCTGTAGCGGGCTGCGAGCGTTGGTCGCTTCGCAGTCCATCGGGTCGTGTGATTGCTGGTGGTTCTCAGGCCGGTGCTGGGGTTGGGAAGCTCATGTCGTGGTGTTGGGCCAGCGTCATGACGGCGGCGATGTCCGTTTGATCGATCGTGTCGATCTCGCGGAAGAACCCTTCGCCTCCTGGAGGCGTGTAGATCGAGAGCAGTCGTCCGCCCCGGCTGCCGGCGCGGCTGGTGTGGATCGTGCCTGCCGGGACGTGGACGATGGTTCCAGGGCCGCCAGGGTGCCACTCGGTCGGGTCGCCGAGCACGAAATCGAACGTGCCTTCGAGCACGTAGAGAAGTTCATCTTCGTTGTCGTGGCTGTGCGGTGGTGGGCCAGCGTGCGGTGGGGCTGTGTGCTCGATGACGGCGAGGCGGCCGTCGGTGTCACCGCTTGCGAGTTTGACGGTGGCGGTCGAGCCCAGCACGTCGTGGGGGTCGCCGGCTGTGGGTTGAATAATCATGACAATATCTTGTCATGATGGTCTGGTATTGTCAAGTGATGAACTCTGAGCCCGAGCCGGCCGAGCTGCTGCCCCTCTTGATCGCGGATCTCTTCGAGGCTGCCGGGGCGATGCGCCGGCGCGGCGACCAAGTCGCCTCCACGGCAGGGCAGACGCAGGCGCGCTGGCAGGTCCTCAGCGTGCTGAGCGACGGTGACTGGACCGTCCCAAAGGTCGCTCGGCGGCTCGGTGTCAGCCGTCAGGCGGTCCAGCGAATCGTCGACGAGCTTCGCGAGGAAGGACTCGTTGAACTCAAGTCAAATCCTGATCATGAGCGATCGTCGCTGGTTGATCTGACCGGGCACGGAAGCGACGCGCTCGAGCTGATCACCAGCGAAGCTCGCCTCTGGCACGAGCACGTTACCGCCGGAATGACGCCAGGCGACCTGGCGGTCACACGCGACGTCCTGCGAGCGTTGATAACTGCTGCGGCCTAGGCAAATCTATGTCTTGGTGCCCGCTTCGCATCAGACGGCTCCGGCTCCGTGCAGTGGCAGTCGCGGTGCGTACCAGTAGGGTGGGTGTGCACACAAGCAACGGGAGAGTCAGATGCCAGCGGATGAGGGTGCCGAACTGCGTGACGCGCTCAGGACGCTGCAGGAAGCGAGGAGCACGGGCGGCGGCCGTAGAGGCGAGGCGGCGCTTGAACGTGCGTTGCTGACGGCAGCTGCCACCGCCATCGACTCCGATCCGGGGGTCGTGGCGGCCGCCGTCAGGTTGCTCCGAGCACCGGACGACAACGGCGCGACCCGCCTCGAGGTCCGCGATCAGAGCATGACTCATCGCCGGTGGTTCGAGATCAGCGACGACGGACAGATGCAGTGGGGCGACCGGTGACCCGCGGCTGACCCAGAGGCGCGGACCGATCCTGACCTAAATTCCCAATACGGTCGGCTGAACGTCAGCGACCGGAGGAGCGACATGGCAGAGCGAGATGGCTACATCCCGGGGGTGCCGTGCTGGATCGACACCACCCACCCCGACCCCGCCGCCGCAGCGTCCTTCTATGGGGAGCTGTTTGGATGGGAGTTCGAGGACGTTATGCCTCTTGGCGCGGACGCCAAGTATCTGATGGCGCGGATCCGTGGGGGTGATGTGGCGGCCATCGGCTCCGCTCCAGACGGCGCGCCGCCGATGGCGAGCTGGAATACCTATATCCAGGTCGAGAGTGCCGACGAGACCGCGGCGAAGGTCAACGCCGCGGGCGGAGCGACGCTGACCGAACCGTTTGACGTGATGGACGCGGGCCGGATGGCGGTGTTCACCGACCCCGAGGGGGCCGCGTTTTGCGTATGGGAACCAAAGGCGCACAAGGGCGCACGTGTCATCAACGAGCACGGAGCGCTCAACTTCAACGGGCTGGCGACTGGCGATCTTGAGGCGGCGAAGGGGTTCTATGGGCCGCTGTTCGGATGGCGCGTGCTCGGCGTCGGCGACAGCTTCCAGGCTTGGGCGCTTTCGGCCTACGGCGACCATCTCGAGCAGCTCCAGCCGGGCAACCGGCAGCGGATCGCCGAGATGGGTGTGGCGGGCTTCGAGGACGTCGTTGCGGCCATCGAGCCGCTCCAGCCGGGTAGTCCGCCCCATTGGAGCGTGACGTTCACGGTCGACGACGCCCACGAAACGGCGCGGCGAGCGGCCGAGCTCGGCGGTGAGGTGCTGGTGGCTCCGTTCGACGCGCCATGGGTGCGGATGACGGTCCTGGCCGATCCGCAGGGCGCGACGTTCATCGCCAGCCAGTTTGTCCTCCCGAGGAATGAGGCGCCTGGCGCGAGAGCTGTGTGAACGTCGGCATCACGGCCGACGTTCGCACAACCCTCGGTACACCGAGGACTCCTGACCGTAGCCATCCGGGCGAACACTCGGTCTGGGCTACGGTAGTTAGAAATCATGCTCGTTCGCGCCACCCGATGGTTCGTGATCACAGCGCCTGTCATAGCCGGGATCGTGGTTTTGATCCTGGGAACCGCCGGCAGCATCTCGACCACATTTGGGATCGTGCTGATCGGCATAGGGCCGATCGTGTGGATGTGGAACTGGCTCGTGCGGATGTCGTTCGAAGACACTCCACCGCGCGACAGCGAACCGGCCTCGCGCGAGGGCGAACCGCCTTCGCGCCAGGACGAACCGTCATCTCGCGAGGGCGAACTGCCTGGCCGCAACGGCCAACCGCCCGCGCGCGAGCAGCGGTCCCAGGAGCCGGGGTCTCCGCAGCAGCGATCCGGGCCGCATCATCTCCGTGTCCTTCATCCACGTGGGAAGTTGGCGCGGGCCCGCCGGCGACGACCTTGAGTGCCAGCTCGCCCGCGGCCCGCGGCGCGCCGACGCTATCGGCCGGGCGGTGCCGGCACGAACGAGAAGATGTCGTCCCGCCCGCGTGCGAGCACGCTGTAACTCGACTCAGGCACCTCATTCCACGCGCCTGGTCGGTCGCCGATCGGCTCAGACACCACCAGCCTGGCGTCATCGGAGAGCTCTTGGAGCAGCACGGCCTCGGGGTAGAGCGCGCGTAGCGTCGGCAGATCCTTGGAGTAGAAGAGCGAACGGGACTGCCCTTGGCTTGAGTAGCGGACCACCCAGATCGTCTCGCCGTTCGTGGTCGCAATCGTTCCCTGGAACGGGTACTGCACCTCCCGCGCACGGCCGACCGCCTCGACAAAGCCGATCATCCGGGCGACCGCTGCGGGTGGATCGTCCTGGAGCCCGAACGTGAGCGCAAGGAAGAACAGAACCTCGGTGTCAGCCGAGCCGGTGATCTCGGGGTACAGCGACTCGTCAACCGCCAGGACCAGATCGCGCTTGACCTTCAGGAAATCCGCAACGAAACCGTTGTGCATGAACAGCCAGCGGCCATGACGGAACGGGTGGCAATTGGACTGTTGAACCGGAGAGCCGATCGCGGCACGGACATGCCCGAAGAAGTGACCGGACTTCACGTGCGCTGCGAGCTCACGAAGGTTCTGATCGTTCCACGCCGGCTCAATCCCCTTGAACACGCCTGGCTCGGGCGCGTCGTCGTACCAGCCGACACCGTACCCGTCGCCATTGGTCGGCTCTGCCCCCAGGCTGGAGTGCAGGCTCTGATCAATCAATGAGTGAGCCGGCGAGACGAGCGCCTCCCCGAGGATCACGGGCGAACCCGTGTAGGCCAGCCAACGGCACATCTACCCACCCCTTTCCGTGTCTGCCCTGTAACGCACCAAACGGTATCGACAACCACGGAGCGACACTGCCCGGGTTGCTCAGTCGACCGTGCGATCGCTTTGCGCGTGGGCCTTCCACGAGGGTCGGCAGAGTCTGTGGAGCACGAGCGGCGGGAGCACGCCGACGAGCAGGGTCGCGGTCAGCAGTGCCAGGACGTAGGGCAGCGTCGCGATGTGCCCGAGTTGGCTCGGCGGCAGCAGGCCAACCATGCACGCCCCGATGCAGGCGACCGTGCCGGTGAAACAGATCGCCAGCAGCGCCGGGGCCCGGTAGCCGCGCGGGTGCTCCGGCTGTCTCCGTCGCAGGTTCATCGCTGCGACGAACATGAGGAAATACATGACCAGGTAGACCTCTGTCGCCAGCGCGGCGAACACCCAATAAGCACTTGAGACCATGGGCACGAGGGCATAGAGCAGCCCGATTACCGTGATGACCAACCCCTGTGCGGCGAGGATGCGGAGCTGGACGCCGTTGGCGTTCAGACGCTGGAAGTATTGGGGCAGGTACCCGCGTTCCCGAGCAATGTCGAGTAGTCCCGTGGAGGGCCCCGTCAGCCAGTCGAGCAGACCGCTCAACGAGGCGACCACCAGGGCGACGGCGATGATCGGCGTCAGGACGTTCAGACCGAAGTGGTCAAGCAGGCTCTCGAACGCCTGCATCACGCCCGCGGTGAAGCTGATGTGTCGTGTGGGCACTGCGACTGAGATCGCGAGCGTCGGGAAGATGAAGACGATGAGGATCAGGACCACTGCGAGCAGCGTGGCTTTAGGGAACTCACGCGATGCGTCGTCAAGCTCGTCAACGTGAACCGCGTTGACCTCCACTCCTCCGTAGAGAAAGAAGCTGTTGACGATCAGCACGACGCTCGTCAGACCGTGCCAGGGTGGGAGCAGATGATGGGCATCCAATGGCGCCGCTGAGGCGTTGCCCTGAAGCAGATATATCGCTCCAAAGACGACCAGCAGTAGCCCAGGGATGAGCGTTCCAATAAAGATCCCGTACGAAGCCAGGCGACCCGTTGACAGTAACCCTCTGGAGGACAAGAGCACGGCCGACCAGAAAAGCACGACGATGACCCCGGTTGTGTAGAGGCCGCTGTGCGCCAGGCTGGGCGCGAACACGTACGCGAGCGTGCTCGCCACATAGGCGAGGAGTGCTGGGTAATAGAAGGTCGTTTGCGCGAACTGACACCAGATCGCCACAAAGCCCATCTTGGGAGAGATCCCCTCCGACACCCACTTGTAGACACCGCCCGGCCAGCCCGAGGCGAGCTCTGCGGACACCAGCGACGCAGGCAGCAGGAACACGATCGCCGGCAGAACGTAGATCAACACTGAGGCGAGACCCAGGACGGCCGTCGCCGGGGTCGCACCCAGATCGCCCACCGATCCCAGAGTCAGCATCGCCATCGCCACCCAGGTGAGTCTCCCCCTCGACCCTGCCGGCGCAGAGCCACGAGGCCTGTCAGTGCGACGATCCGGCTGCTCGTGAATGCCTGTCATCTGTTCGGACTCATAGAAGCGACGCGACCGCTCGTACGAGCGGTCTGTGGTAGCCCGTACCCGTCGTATCGGTCGACCGCGCGCTCAGCGTACCCGCACCGGAGTAGGCTGGGCCTCGTTGGCACCGCGTCAGGCTCCCGGCTTGCGGGCCCACCCGTTCGTGACCGGCGGCCCCGACCCATCGGTGACCACCGCCTTCTGCACACGACCCGAACACAGACTGGAGCGACATGCTTGAGAACTCTCCGGCGTTCAGCGGGTACTCCGTTGACGAGATCCCCACAGCCATGCGGTTCTACGGCGAGACGCTCGGGCTCAAGGTGTCCGAGGAGCACGGGCTGATGACCCTGCATCTTCCCGGAGGCCGGGACACACTGCTTTACCCCAAGGGCGACCGCCACGAACCGGCGAGCTTCACCGTGCTCAACTTCCCGGTAGAGGACATCGAAGCAGCTGTCGATGAGCTGGTCGCTCGCGGCATCGAGTTCGAGCGGTACGACGGCATGGAGCAGGATGCCCGCGGTATCTCTCGAGGCGAGGGCCCGCTCATCGCCTGGTTCACCGATCCCGCCGGTAACGTGATTTCGGTGCTGCAGACGCCCTGATGCAGCGCCCTGACGACAACATGAGAATGAGGAGATCCCGATGGCGATCGTGCAACGCAGTGTCCAGATCAGTCGCGCGCCCCAGGACACCATGGAGCATCTGAGCGATGCTGCTCGGTGGCCGGATTGGTATCCGGGCATGACCAAGGTCAGCATCACGGCTCCGTTTCCCGAACCAGGCGGGAAGGTCAGCTTCAAAGTGAAGTCGGCGGGCATCTCGATGCCGATCACTGAGACCGTCACTGACTATCAGCCAGGCAAGCTGCAGATCCTCCAAATGGAGGGCATGTTGTCGGGACGCGCCAGCTGGGAGCTCACCCCGGAAGGCGATGGGACACGGCTGACCACGACCTTCGACTACGCCCTGCCGGGCGGCGTGCTCGGCAAGGCGGCCGATGCGCTTATCGCGAAGCGCATGAACTCGAAGACTCTCGAACAGGCTCTCAAGAACTTCAAGGGGCTCGTCGAGGGACATCACTAGCTTCTCGCCGTCGCTTGCTGTGCCGGGAGAGCGAGGCGTCTGGCCGGCGGTCGGGCTGCCATGTGCTTCAGGCGACCTTCGCACATGTCACAGAAGTGTCACGTGGCGTCACGAATCTGTGACAACAGGACGCTGATGACACACATTCGTCACATGGCGACACACTTCTGCAACACGTGCGAACCCTTGTCTTAGGAAGGTGCCACACCGAGGCCGCATCACAGCCGCACCCTAATCTGCGCGCGGCCGCGTGCCGATAACGGGGTAAATGGCGGCGCCAACGATCTCCCCCGCGTACCAGCAGGTCGTCGAGTGGTACCACCGGTGGCAGGCAGCGGAGAACGCCAAGCCGATCGCGCTGCTCGTGACGGCCGGCGCGCCCGACGAGGCAGCCGATGCGCCCAAGCAGACAAGCCCGCAGACGCAGCTGCTCGACGTCTTCGTCTGAGCGTTCTCTTACAAGAGTTTCGTAAATTGTCGCGGTATGTCGCTGCGACAAGTCGTGAGGATCGTCGGTGTGATCGCGGTGATCGGGGCGACGCAGGTGGCGATCGCCACGACGGCCTCAACCATGCTGAGGGCGTCGCGGGCACCCGCCGAACCACCGGGATCCTCGGTCGTGAAGCGCCTGGTGGCACGTCGTCGCGGGACGGTCGCGGTTGCCGTCGAGGATCTTTCGGCCCGGCGGAGCTCGGGCGGCTATCAGGAGCTGAGCCTGCATGGTGGCGATCGGTTCCAGACTGCCAGCATCGTCAAGGCAGACATTCTCGAGACTCTGCTGCACCACTATGGCGGTCCGTTGAGCGGCTCCACGGCCGAGACAGCCAGCGGCATGATCGAGGACTCCGACAATGACGACGCCACCGACCTGTGGGACCTCGCAGGTGGCGCCTCCGGGGTCGCGGCGTACAACGCCGCCGCCGGGCTGAGACACACGAGTCCGAACGTCGATGGGTATTGGGGTGAGACGCTGACGACCGCCCCCGACCAGGTCAAACTCATGGCGCGGCTGGCAGTCCCCTCGGGTCTGCTCACGCCGGCCGCACGCCGCTACCAGCTGGGACTCATGGAGGACATCGACCCGGGGCAGAACTGGGGTGTGACCGGTGGCGTGCCGGCCCGGGTGACCGTGGCGCTCAAGAACGGCTGGGTGCCGCTGGCGAGCTACAGCGACTGGGCGGTCAACAGCATCGGCTGGGTCCACGGCGAGGGACGCGACTACCTGATCGCCGTACTGACGGCCCACGATCCAAGCGAGCAGTACGGAATCGAGACGATCGATCAGATCTCGTCGTTGGTCTTCCGTGAGCTGCGACCTGCGGCCACCTGAGATTTGGCCGGCCCGCGCGCGGCGGCGTGTTCGGCGTCGGCGAGCGTTACTGAGTCCGGTCGCCCGATCACGGGCGACCGGACCACAGTCTCGAAGCTAGGAGAGACCCTCGCGTGCCTCGCGCACGAGCGTCACAGCCTCCGGAAACACGACCGCCATGACCGAGCGCAACTGCTCAGCCTGCTGTTCGGTTGTGCCCTGGATGTTCACGCGCTGCATCGCCGCGACCGTCAGGTCGACCGCGAGCTTGATCGCGTTATCTGCCCAAGCGAGGCGCTGGGCTCCCTGCATCTGTTCGGCGAACTCACCGAGCCGCCGCTGAATCTCGTCCGGGTCTCCGAAGAGACCGCCAAAGCCGCTGCCTTCCATGGTCCAATCGTACTCCCCGGCCATATGTCTCTAAGATCGCGCTCCGATGACCGCCGCTGAACAGGTGCAATACGAATCGGGCGTTCGCTTTCGGTATGGCGTGATCGCCTTCTGCGCGGCGCTGCTGATCGTCGCCTCACAGGTGATCCAGCTCTCCGGTGTGCATGCGCCCGTGAACGAGTTGACGCTCGATCTGATCACCGCGAGCCAGCGGGTGACGGTGGACATCATCGGGGCTGCCTTCGACATGCTCGGCCTGATCGCGACGGGCGTACTGCTCTACTGGCTGCATCGGATCTCAGCCGCTCGCCGACCGGACTTCAAGCCGATCGTGCGCTGGTTGGCGGTGGTCGGCGCCGGGCTTTCGGCGGTGATGGCGATCACGTACACAATCGTCGTTGCCCACAAGGCGCGCGAGTTCGTCACGACCGGCAATCAGGGGTATCCGCAGGCGAACCATCTGACCAGCTCTGGTCTGGTTGTGGCGCTGCCGCTGCTGCTCGAGCTCGGCACGTTGCTACTCGCAATCGGCGTTGTCCTCACATCACTGACCGTGATGCGGGTCGGCCTGATCACGCGTCTGGTCGGGTACGCGGGCGTGGTCGCCGGAGCGTTGTTCCTGTTCCAGATCCCGGTCCTGACGCCGCTCGTCCAGGGCTTCTTCCTGGCCTGCGTCGCAGTCACGCTCGCGCGCCAGTGGCCGCAGGGCGACCCGCCTGCCTGGGCGGCCGGCGAAGCGGTTCCGTGGGCGCCGATGCAGCAGCGCGAGCCCCAACAGGACACCCGCGGTACGCGGGCCCAGCGGCGCCGCCGCGTTTCTGACGCCGACGTGATGGCTGCTGTCGATCAGGAACAGCCGAGCGTCGCCAAGACCGCCGGTCGCTCGAAGCGCAAGCGTCGCAAATAGGCCGCTGCCGCTGCGGGTGGCGGCCGGTTTGGCCACCACCCACAGCCACGTGCTTCAGCAGGCCGTCAGTCCTCGTTGGCCTGTTCGGCCTGGATCTTTTGTTCGAGGGCTGCCATCACGGTTGGGTCGCGTAGGGTGGTGACGTCGCCCAGGGCGCGGCCTTCTGCGATGTCGCGTAGCAGCCGGCGCATGATTTTGCCTGACCGGGTCTTGGGTAGGTCATCGGCCCAGATGATGCGTTTGGGGCGGGCGAATTTGCCGATTCGTTCGGCTACCCCGTTGCGGACCTCATCCTCGATTTCAGGGGTGCCTTCGATGCTGCCTTGGAGGGTCACGAAGGCGGTGATCGCCTGGCCGGTGAGTTCGTCTGTTTGGCCGATGACGGCGGCTTCGGCGACGTCTTCGCAGGCGACGATCGCGGATTCGACCTCTGCGGTTGAGAGCCGGTGGCCGGAGACGTTGACGACGTCGTCGACGCGGCCGATCACCCAGAAGTAGCCGTCGTCATCCTTGCGGGCGGCGTCGCCGACGAAGTAGGTCTCCTTGCCGAACTTCGCGAAGTACGTCTCGACGAAGC
Organism: uncultured Actinomycetota bacterium; assembly: GCA_963790635.1. Taxonomy (GTDB): domain Bacteria; phylum Actinomycetota; class Thermoleophilia; order Solirubrobacterales; family Solirubrobacteraceae; genus Palsa-465. The sequence continues at coordinate 1,504,005 of CAWBPJ010000007.1, forward strand.
GGTCGTCCTCCTTGTAGATGGTGCGCAGCATCGACGGCCATGGGCGTTTGAGCACCAGCAGTCCCTGGCCGCCGTCAACCGGTTTGCCCTCACGTTCGTCGACGACCTCGGCCAGAACGCCGGGCAGCGGTCGGGTTGCCGAGCCGGGTTTGGTTGAGATGATCCCCGGCAGCGGTGAGATCATGATCGACCCCGTCTCCGTCTGCCACCAGGTGTCAACGATCGGGCAACGCTCACCACCAACGACCTTGTAGTACCACAGCCATGCCTTCGGGTTGATCGGCTCACCGACGGTTCCCAACAGGCGTAGGGAGGAGAGGTCGAACTTGTCGACGTGCTCAGCACCCCATTTGATGCAGGCACGGATCGCGGTCGGGGCGGTATAGAAGACCGTGGCCCTGTAACGCTCGGCCAGCTCCCACCAGATCCCGCGGTGCGGATAGTCCGGTGCGCCCTCATACATCACGCCGGTGGTGGCGTTCGCCAACGGCCCGTACACGATGTAGGTATGCCCGGTGATCCAGCCAACGTCCGCGCAGCACCAGTACGTGTCGGTGTCCGCGTGAATGTCAAACACGTTCTGATGGGTGCTCGACGCGCCGGTCAGATACCCGCCGGTTGTGTGCAGGATCCCCTTCGGTTTCGCGGTCGAACCCGACGTGTAAAGGATGAACAACGGATCCTCAGCGTCCATCGGCTCAGCCGGACACCGATCGCCAGCCTGCTCGACGATCTCGTGATACCAAACATCACGGCCCGGCTTCATCTCACACTCAGTGCCCTTCGCGCGCACGACGATGATGTGCTCGAGATGATCAAGACCGCCGAGATGCTGATCGACCTGCTGCTTGACCGCCGCGATGTTGCCCTTGCGCGCGGCGCCGTCAACAGTGATCAGAGCCTTCGCCTCTGAGAACTCCATCCGCTCGCGGACCGACTCGGCCGAGAACCCGCCGAACACGACGTTATGCACCGCACCGATCCGTGCGCACGACAACATCGCAACGACAACCTCCGGGATCATCCCCATGTAGATCCCGACCACATCACCCTTCCGGATCCCCAGATCCTTCAAGGCGTTTGAGAACTTCTCCACCCGCCCCAGCAGATCGGCGTAGGTGAGATCAAGCTCCTCACCCTCCTCACCATGCCAGTGATACGCGACCCGGTCCCCAAGCCCAGCCTCGACATGACGATCAAGGCAGTTATAGGAAACGTTCAGCTTCCCACCGACGAACCACTTGTAAAACGGCGGATTCGAATCATCCAACACCCGGTCCCAACGCTTGAACCAATGCAAACGCTCAGCCTGGCTCACCCACCAGCCCTGCCAATCACGATCGGCCTGCTCATAGATCGCCGGATCGCTCAAATTCGCGTTACGCACAAACTCGGCCGGCGGATCGAACCGCTCAACATCCAGCATCGCCGCGAGCTCCCGCTCAAGCTCATGCTCATCCCGCGCCGCATGTCCAGTCGCCATCTCTCTCTCCCTCGCTGTCAGACGTGGGACGCGCCCGGCCTGTTCGGCCGAGCGCGGTCCACGACTTGGAGTTGTTGTGCTGCTGGAGCGTCAGCCCACAGGTAGGACCGAGCGCCCGTATACCTCTTTCATGATGTCCGCGCAGGCGATATACAGGGCAACCGCGCCCGTGGCGATGCCGACATAGCCACCTGCATGGATCATGTTGGAGCTGGCGCCGGAATTGCCGATCCCGAGCAGGATGAACGTCACGGTCAGCAGCAGGAACAGCAGCTGCAGAGCGCGCGGCGACTTGAACGTGCAGAGGAACAGGATGCCGGTGAAGATGCCCCACATCCACAGGTACAGACCTAGGAGTGAGTTCAGCTCGTGGAGGTTGGTCTTGATCAAGGTCGTGACGTTGAAGCTCACGAGGATGTAGAACGAGATCCAGAACGCGCCGAACGACGAGAACGCGACCGCGCCGAATGTGTTGCCATTCCGGAACTCCCACATTCCCGCCAGCAGCTGAGCGAGCCCGCCGAACCCCAACGCCATGCCAAGCACGATCGGGAACGAGAGCGCCCCGCCGCCCACCAGGTTGGAGTTGACAAAGCTAAGCACCAGCGTCGTCAGACCGAAACCCATCAGACCAAGCGGCGCTGGGTTGGCTAGCGTCCAGCCAGATGAAACCGATGACCCGCTGGTAGGTGTGACCGCAGGGGGTTCACTGATTGTGGCCAACTTCTCTCCTCTCCTAAGAGACAAGGGTCCGACTGCGTCCGACCCCTTAGTGACATATGTCACGTTAGACCTGCGGACGGCGCATTCGTGCACCAATCTCCGGACGGTTGCGTTCGTGCGCCGAACGGTGCATTGAGCACGGTGAACGGCTCCCGCTCGTGCCGATCCGCGCGCCTGGCGCCCCGATCCGCGCGCAACCGGCGCCCCGATCCGCACACGACACGTGCTCGCCTGGAGCCGGTCTATATCCTTGATTCCCGAGCGTGGAGGTTTTCATCGGTGTTGTCGTCGGCTGGGCGATAGCGGCTTCGGTCTTCGCCGCGATCCGCCTGCTCCGGCCACCCCGTGTGATCTCAGGTGAGGTTCGCGCGATGCAGACGGCGCTGCACGCTGCCAACGTGATGCTCCCGGACCTGCGCCGCGGTTTGTCAGAGGAGTCGGCCAAGCGCGTGATGCCGCACCTGCGGACGCTGACCCAGGCATCGGCGGTCGCGCTCGGTGACCGGACGCACGTGCTCGCCTTCGATGGGGTGGGCCAAGATCATCACCACGGCGGCGACACGTTGATCCGGATCACTGCGCCGGCGCGGGAGGACCGCCTGCACGTCGAGTCACAGATCCACTGCGAACAGCCGGATTGCCCACTCGGGCCGGCGGTCGCGGCGCCGCTGCTTGTCGCCGGTGAACTGGTTGGCTCGTTCGTCGCGCTGTACACGCGTGGCCACCGCGTGACCCCGAACGACACGCGCACCGTCGCCGAGGCCGCGAGCCTCGTCAGCGCCGAACTCGAGCTGAAGGCGATGGACGAGCAGGCCGAGCGCCTGGCCCGGGCTGAGTTACGCGCACTGCGGGCCCAGATCAGCCCGCACTTCGTCTACAACGCACTCGCTGCGATCGCCAGCTACATCCACTCCAACCCGGAGGAGGCGCGGGAACTGCTGACGGAATTCGCCGAGTTCACGCGTTACGCCTTCCGTGGGCAGCGCCCGTACGTGACGCTCGCAGACGAGCTCAACTACGTGGAGAAGTACCTGCGACTCGAGCGGGCTCGCTTTGGTGATCGCCTCGAGGTGCGGCTACAGGTCGCGCCGGAGGTGCTGCCCGCGGTGGTGCCCGTGCTGTCGCTGCAGCCGTTGGTCGAGAACGCGGTGCGGCATGGGGTCGAGAAGCGGGGGTTCGGGCGGATCGAGATCATCGGCCGTCACCTCGATGCCGACGTCGAGTTGCGGGTGAGCGATGATGGCGTCGGCATGGATCCCGAACGCGCCCAGACGGTGCTGGCCGGACAGGGCGGCGGCGTCGGGATCGCCAACGTGCAGGCCCGGCTGCAGTCGATCTTCGGGCCTGGCTACGGGCTCGAGATCGAGTCGGAGCTCGGGCGTGGCACCACCGTGACGATGACGCTGCCCAAATTCCGCGCCGGGGTGCGAGCCGCATGACCAGGGTGCTCGTGGTCGACGACGAACGCCCGGCGCTGGAGGACCTCGGGCGGCTGCTCGAGACCTCGCCGTCGGTCGAGGACGTGGTGCTCGCCGGTGGCGGCACGGAGGCCCTGCGGCTGCTGGCCGAGCACCAGTTCGACGTCGTCTTCATGGATGTGCGGATGCCGGACATCGACGGGTTGGAGCTGGGCAAGGCGCTGTCACGGTTCGTGGATCCGCCGGCGCTGGTGTTCGTGTCAGCGTTCGAGGACGGCGCTGTGTCGGCGTTCGAGCACGACCTGCACCCGCTCGACTATCTGATGAAGCCGGTGTCGCGAGCGCGTGTCGAGCAGGCGCTCGAGCGCGTGCACGCTGACAGCCGGGTTGGTGGCCAGCGGGCCGCCAACCCGGGGCAGGCCGATGCTGAGATCATTCCGGTCGAGCACCAGCGTGGCGGTGCGACGCGGCTACTGGACCGCTCGACGGTTCTGTATGTGCAGGCGGAGGGCGACTACGTGCGTCTGTACGCCGACAGCGGACGTTTTCTCCTGCGCGCTGCCCTGTCGGAAATCGAGCAGCGCTGGGGTCCGCACGGGTTTGTGCGGGTCCACCGCAGCTACATCGCGAACCTGCGACGCGCGGTCGAGATCAGGCCGAAGCTGGGCGGGATGGTCACGATCGTGATGGCGGACGGGAGTGAGGTTCCGGTGGCGCGGCGTCAGGTCGCGGACCTGCGGCGGAGGCTGCGAATGTGAGCCCGTCTCCGGGTCGTCCGTCGCCGCCCCGCCGGCTGTTGCCGCGCCGCGGGCTCCGCACGCCGCGTGAGGAGTTGGCCGATGCGACCGCCCATGGTCATGTCTACCTACGCGGGCTCCAGCGTGCACAGCTGTCGTTGTCACTGCTGGCGCTGGTCGCATTCGGCGCGGTCTTTGGCGTGCTTCCGATCGTCCTGTTCCTGCTGCCCGGGCTGAACCGCATTCAGGTCATGGGCGTGCCGCTCGGCATCTGGATCCTGGTCGTGCCGATGCTGCCGGGTTTCGTGGCGATCGGCTGGCTGTACGCGCGTCGCGCCGACGCGCTGGACGACACCTTTCGCGACCTGGTCGACCGTTGATCGTCGCGCTGTTCGCGGTCGGCGCGGTCACGCTCGGCACGCTCGGTCTCGGCACCTGGGGCATGCGGTTCGCACGGACCACGTCGGACCTGCTGGTCGCGAGCCGCGCGGTCACGCCGTGGTGGAACGCCGCGGCAATCTCAGGCGAGTATCTGTCAGCCGCCAGCTTCTTGGGCATCGCGGGGCTCGAGATGCAGATCGGGGTGAGCGCGCTGTGGCAATCCCTCGGGTTCACCGCCGGGTACCTGGCGCTGCTGCTGTTCGTGGCGGCCCCGCTGCGCCGCTACGGCTCCTACACGATTCCTGACTTCGCTGACGCGCGTCTGCACAGCCCGGCGCTGAGGCTGCTCGCCGCGGGGATCGTGCTCGTGATCGGTGGCTTCTACCTTGTGCCGCAGCTGAAGGGGGCGGGGCTGGCGCTCAACGTTGTGGTCGGCTCGCCCTACTGGGTCGGGGTTGCCGTCGTCGGCGCGATCGTCGCCGTCAACGTGGCGATCGGCGGCATGCGCGGCATCACGTACGTGCAGGCATTCCAGTTCTGGGTGAAGGTGTTCGCGATTGCGGTGCCGGCGATCGTGCTGCTGATCCACTTCGGCGGGCTGCCCGAGCGGGCGGCGCTGTTCGGTGACCAGTTGCCGCATGCCGGCGTCTCGGGCTACACGGTGAAGCTCAGTTCGCCGCAGCGGGTGCAGTTCCCGGAGGCGGGGAGCTTCATCGTCGATGGCCGCACCGTGCACGTGGCCGCAGGCGGCTGGGTGACGCTGCCTGCCGACACGCCGGTGCGAATCCCGCCGTACGCGACCGTTCCGGTCGCTGCGGGCACGCCACCACTGCGAGGCGAGCAGTGGGCACGGCCGGTGGGCGGGACCGGGCGCGGCGGCCCGCTGGTCGTCTACTCGTTGCTGATCGCGACGTTCCTCGGCACGATGGGATTGCCGCACGTCCTGGTGCGGTTCTACACCAACCCTGACGGTCACGCGGCTCGGCGCACGACCGTCCGGGTGCTGGGCCTGCTGTCGCTCTTCTACCTGTTCCCGGCGGTCTATGGCGCGCTTGGTCGGGTGCTGACGCCGCAGCTGTACACGACCGGACAGACTGATGACGTCGTGCTGACGCTGCCGCACACGGCCTGGCCAGGTACGGCCGGCACGATCCTCACAGCGATCACGTGCGCGGGCGCGTTCGCGGCGTTCCTCTCGACCTCGAGCGGGCTGCTGGTCTCGTTGGCCGGCACCTTCAGTCACGACGTCTGGCCGCGCCTGCAGCGGTCGGTGCCGCCGAGCATGGCGGCGCGCCGCCGGCACTTCCGGATCGCGGCCGTGGGCGCGATGGTGCTCCCGGGATTGCTCGCGCTGGTGGCCCAGGGCGTCGACATCTCGATCCTGGTCGGCTGGGCGTTCGCCCTGGCGGCGAGCACCTTCTGCCCGATGTTCCTGCTCGGCATCTGGTGGTCGCGGTTGACCGCACGCGGTGCCGCTGCCGGGATGTGTGCGGGAATGCTGATCGGAACCTCTGCGATCTTCGTCGGTCTGGCCCTCGGGGAGCCCACCAACGGTGCGCTGGCGTTGCTGCAGCAGCCGGCGATCGGCTCGGTGCCGGTGGCCTTCCTGGTGATGGTCCTGGTGTCGCTGCGCGACCCCCGTCGCGTCGGCGACGTCGAGTCGCAGATGCTGGCGCTGCACGCGCCAGAGGGGCTGGGCCTGCGGCTGGCCGACGAGGACGTCGAGGGTGCGCTGGCCTGAGCCGGCTGCGCGACGGCCTTTTTCTTACGCGGCGGACAGCGTCGCGGGCGCGCCGTAACGGGTCAGCACCTCAGGCAGGACGACCGTGCCGTCCTCCTGCTGGCCGTTCTCGAGCAACGCGATCATGTGTCGCCAGGTCACGGCCGTGCCGTTGAGCGTGTGCAGCGTTGCCGGCCTGCCGTCCGCGGGGCGGTAGCGAATCTCCAGCCGCCGCGCCTGGTAGTCGGTGGTGTTCGAGCACGATGTGACCTCGCGGTACTGGCCCTGTCCCGGCATCCACGCCTCGCAGTCGTACTTCTTGGCGGCGGAGGCGCCAAGGTCGTCGACGGCGATCGCGACCACCCGGTATGGGATCGCGAGCTCGGTGAGGATCGATTCCTCGATCGCGAGGATCCGCTCGTGCTCCTGCGCCGACTGATCCGGCTCGACGAACGTGAACATCTCCAGCTTGTCGAACTGATGCACGCGGAAGATCCCGCGCGTGTCCTTTCCGGCTGCGCCCGCCTCGCGCCGGAAGCATGCAGAGAAGCCGGCATAGCGAAGCGGCAGTGCCTCTGCATCGAGGATCTCATCGCGGTGCAGTGAGGCCAGGGCCACCTCGGAGGTGCCGACCAGATAGAGGTCGTCCTGCGGCAGCTGGTAGATCTGCTGCTCGGTGTCCGGCAGCATGCCGGTGCCGAGCAGGGCGCGTTCGCGGACGAGCACCGGCGGGATCACAGGCTCGAAGCCGAGCTCGACGAGCTTCGCCAGCGCGTACTGCACGAGCGCGAACTCGAGCAGCACCATGCCGCCGCGCAGGTACGCGAAGCGCGACCCGGAGAGCGCGGCGCCGCGCTCCATGTCGATCATCGCGCCTGCGAGCTCGAGGTGGTCGCGACCGGTGCGGCCGGCGTCGCCGACCTCGCGCAGGACGGTGTCGGATGCCGGCGAGTCCTCGGATGGCGTGTTCGGCAGGCCCACGAGCAGCTGGTCGAGATCCGAGCGCACCGCTGTCTCGAGATCGGTCAGCTCGCGCCCGCGAGCCGCCATCGCGCCCATCTGCTCGCGCTCTTCAGGCGTGGGTGCGCCGCGCCTGCCCTTGCTGGCACGGTTCTGCTCGGCCCGCAGCTCCTCGAGCTCAGTCGTCAGGCCGCGCCAGCGCTCGTCGAGCTCCAGCACGCGGTCAATCGCGTCGTCGGCGACGTCGCCGCGCCGGGCCAGCGCACTGCGTACGGCGTCAGGGTCGCTTCTGATCAGTCTGATGTCGAGCATGCGCTGCCTCGGACATTAACTACATACACGCGGGAACGGGACGGCTCAGCCCGCGGCCACTGTCGCCAGCGACCCGATGGCCTTGTTCTCACAGGCCGTGGTCCCGGGCTCGACCGGGGCCTGGCGCCCCGAGTACTTGGCGACGAAGTGCGCCAGCTCCAGCGCCTGTTTTCCGACGACGACGTTCTGCGGCATGATGCCGCCGCCGAAGCCTCCGTTGATGATCGCGTAGTACACGCGGATCTCCGGTCGCTCGCAGCGGACGTTGAAGTTGGGCCCGTTGATCGCCTCGTACGTACGTGGATTCTGGCCGGATCCGTGTGTGCCCGCGTATGAGAGCGTGTGGCAGCCGCCGCAGCGCTGGTTGAACAGGTGCGCCGCCTGCGTATCGGCGTTGTACTTGGGATCGGTCTTGGGGACACCCACATGCTGGGTGCCGCACGCCGACACGACGAAGGCCACGCCGAGCGCGGCGAGGAGGCAAAAGGCATAACGCACTGAGCGGCTCATGCGGCCCGGATCATACGTGACGTCGACGCGGGAAGGTGCCACCGCGTGATCGGCGAACCAGCCGAGAAGGTGCCACACCTGGGACGGCGAATACAGCACCGAGTACTCCCCGGCGCCGGTCAATGTGACGCTCGCTAGCTCTCGCTGTGTTCCGCGATCGTCCCCCCACGGCGGCAACCAAGGATGATCGGCGCCGGGGCTTACCCTCTCAATGCTCGAGGTCAGTGGACGACCGTCGCCGCTCGCGCTAGCAGTGCCGTCACGACCAGAGCTGAGAGTGTCATCACGCCGACCTCGCGGCGCATGATCGCAACGACGACCTCACGCTGGGCGGGTTTCGAGAGCAGCCCGACGGCCGTCGCGTCCTCGAGCCCGCGAGCGTCCAGAACCATCGTCGCAGCCGACAGCTTCAGCTGTTCGGCGATCAGGGCAACGACCAGCGGCAGCACCCCGTAGAGCAGGTGCAGGTCTGAGGCTTTGCGTCCCATCAGCAGCAGGATCCCGCCGAGCACGGCCTCGACCGCAACCATCACCTGCCCGCCCCGCAGCAGCCGCCAGAACCAGCTGCTGGGGCGACGGCGTACCCACGCGAACGTGCCCAGCAGGAACGCGAGCAGGTTCAAACCGAGGGCGAGGCACCCGACGACGATGTGGACGTCCTTCACGGCGAGCGCACGATAGACGCTCCTCGCTCGGGCCTGTCGGATTCACGCCGCGATTGAGGCATTTAGCACTATCCCTACAGGCGTTTATCAATGGGGCGGTCTCCGGAGCCACGGTGATAGAACTCCGTGTGTGCTTCGGGATTATCTCCCCGCAATCGTCTTCATCGTGCTCGGCGTGGCCATCGGCACGCTGTTCTCATGTTTGAACCTGCTGACCGGCATCAGGACGCGCCCGAACCTCAACCGGTCGACCCCGTACGAGTGCGGGCTACCCTCGGAGATCCAGCGCGGTTTCCGCTTCGGGATCAGCTTCTACCTGATCGCGATGCTGTTCATCCTGTTCGACATCGAGGTGATCTTCATCTACCCGATCGCCATCGAGCTGCGCCCGTTCGGCGGCTTCGCGCTCGGCGAGACGATCACGTTCGTGGTGCTGCTGATGGTCGGCTTCGTCTACGTGTGGCGACGAGGAGCGCTCGAATGGAAATAAAGCGAGAGCCGGTTACCGATTTCCGCTCGCGCCAGCTCGCGGCGCGTGACATGCTGCGCGGCGACCTCGAGGGCGGCGACTTCGACCGTCTGGTCGAGCAGGCCGTGATGACCACGACGCTCGATCGGGCGGTCTCGTGGGCCCAGGGGAACTCGATCTTCCCACTGACCTTCGGCCTGGCCTGCTGCGCGATCGAGATGATGTCGATCGTGGCCGCGCGCGTGGACATCGCCCGGTTCGGCTTCGAGGCGTTCCGTGCCTCGCCGCGCCAGGCCGACCTGATCATCCTCTCAGGGCGCGTCTCGACCAAGATGGCGCCCGTGATCCGCCGCATCTACGACCAGATGCTCGAGCCCAAGTTCGCGATCAGCATGGGCGCCTGCTGCTCGTCGATGGGCGTCTTCAACAACTACGCGCTGGTGCCCGAGCGACAAGTTCATGCCGATCGACGTCCACGTCCCCGGCTGCCCGCCTCGCCCCGAGGCGCTGGCCCACGGCATCCTGCGGCTGCGCGACAAGATCCAGGGCAACGACCGCGAGGGCTGGCGCGAGCGCTACGACGCCGTCGGCACCGAGGAGGTTCTGCCCTCCCCGCAGGAGGGTCCCGCTGCCGGTTCCGATGGTGGCTCGCTTGCCACCATCGGACCTGACGTCCGGGAGGCCCCGCCGGTGCCTGATGCAGAGCGGCCTTGAGGCGATCGCGCAGGAGTTGCGCGACGCCGATCCTGAGTGCGTGCTCGGCAACGACGCACGACCTGGGCGCGCTGAGATCCAGATCGACCCGGCGAAGAACGTGGCCGTGATCGAGCAGTTGCGCGCGACGCGGCTTCAGCTTCCTCGCGAGCCTGCACGGGCGTCGACTACTACCCGCACGAGCCGCGGCTCGGGCGTGATCTACGAGCTGCTGGACATGACGGAGGTCGACCGCATCTCCGTCAAGGCGCGGGTCTCGACCGACGATCCCAGGATCGCGACCGTGACGAAGATCTGGCCGGGCGCGGACTTCCCCGAGCGCGAGCTCTACGACATGTTCGGGGTCGAGTTCGAGGGCCACGAGGATCTGCGCCGGATCCTGATGCCCGAGGACTACGAGGGGTTCCCGCAGCGGCGCGATTCCCCGTCGGCGGTGAGCCGGTGCTGTTCACGTACAACGAGAACGACGGCTACGGAGCCGACCGATGAGCACGGTCAGCGATTACCGCAAGCGCGAGGAGTCGGTGACGATGTCCACCGAGCCCGCGGGCATCGGCGAGACCCACGAGCTGCTGACGCTGAACATCGGGCCCCACCACCCAGCGACCCACGGCGTGCTGCGGCTGATCGCGACGCTCGAGGGCGAGGTCGTGCGCGACATCAAGCCGATCATCGGCTATGTCCACACCGGCATCGAGAAGACCGCCGAGGACAAGCAGTACTGGAAGGTGATCCCCGTCGTCGAGCGGATGGACTACCTCAGCTACTACTTCAACGCGATGGCCTACTGCGGCGCCGTCGAGACGCTGCTCGGCCTCGAGGTGCCGCCGCGCGCTCAGTACCTGCGGGTGCTCCATCTGGAGCTCAACCGGATCATGTCGCACCTGGTCTGGCTCGGCACCAGCGCGCTCGACCTCGGCGCGATGTCGATGTTCTGGTACTGCTTCCGCGAGCGCGAGACGATCCTCGATCTGTTCGAGATGTCATCGGGCCAGCGCATGCACACGCGCTACTTCCAGATCGGCGGCGTGATCGAGGACATCCCGCCGGGCTTCGCCAGCAAGGTCCAGGAGTTCGTCGACCAGATGCCGACCCGCGCCGACCAGTACGCCGACCTGCTCGAGAAGAACGAGATCCTGCTCGCGCGCCTGCGCGACACCTGCATCCTCGACGAGCAGACGCTGCTCGGCCTCAACGTCACCGGGCCGCTGCTTCGAGCGGCCGGCAACCCCTGGGATCTGCGCAAGGCGGCGCCGTACTCGAGCTACGACCACTTCGACTTCAAGATCCCGGTCGGCACCGTCGGCGACAACTACGACCGCTTCCGCGTGCGCCACGCCGAGCTGTACGAGTCGACCAAGATCATCCAGCAGGCGCTCAACGGCCTCCCCGAGGGCCCGCACATCGCTGACGACCGCAAGGTCGTGCTGCCGCCGCGCCACGAGCTGGCGACCAGCATGGAGGCGCTGATCCACCACTTCAAGCTCGTCACCGAGGGCTTCCGTGTGCCGGAGGGCGAGGCCTACTACCCGATCGAGTCGCCGCGCGGCGAGCTCGGTTGCTTCGTGCGCGCCGACGGCTCCGCCAAGCCGGCGCGCGTGCACATGCGCGACCCCAGCTTCGTGAACCTGCAGGCGACCGCGCCGATGGTCAAGGACTCCTACATCGCCGACCTGATCGCGACGCTGGCGATGGTCGATCCGATCCTCGGAGGCGTCGACCGATGAGCGCGATCGACAGGCGTCCGCCGGTCAAGCGCTACGAGCACGGCTCGCGCGTGCCCGGCTGGGACGACGCGGTCGACCTCGACGAAGCCGCCGGCGACCGTGCCCGACCCGGCGCTGACGCCGGTCCCGGAGGAGCTGCGCAGCGGGATCGAGGCGGCGATGGCCCAGTACCCAGACTCCAAGTCCGCCTCGATCCCGGCGCTGCACCTCGCCCAGAAGCACCACGGCTGGTGCTCGCCGGAGGCGATCGCGCAGGTCGCGTGCGTGATGCGGCTGACACCCGCGTACCTGACCTCTGTGGCGAGCTTCTACGACATGTTCTCGCTGCAGCCCAAGCCCGAACACGACGTCTACGTCTGCACCAACATCACCTGCTCGCTGCTCGGCGCCGACGAGTTCTACGAGGCGATGATGCGCGGCCGCCGACGGTCACGACACGCATCGGCGTGCGCGGCTTCGAGTGTCTCGGCGCCTGCGACATCGGGCCGATGGCGTCGGTCAACGGCGAGTACGTCGGCCCGCTGAACCTCGACGACGCCTCGCTGATCGTCGAGGACATCGAGGCCGGCCGGCCCGTGCTCGAGCACAAGCAGCTGCGCAATCGCGCCGTCGCCGATCCGAAGGGGCGCGTCGAGGATTGGAGCGGGATCGACCCCGTCGGGCAGGAGGGCCAGGGATGAGGCAGGAGGGCCAGGCATGAGTACGGGGGGCAGGCATGAGTACGGGGGGCAGGCATGAGCACCACGCACCTGTTGTTCGATCGGATCGACGAGCCGGGGCTCAACACGATCGCGGTCTACGAGCAGCGCGGCGGTTACAGCGCTCTGCGCAAGGCGCTCGCGATGCCGCCGGCGGCGATCGTCGAGGAGATCTCACAGTCCGCCATCCGCGGCCGCGGCGGCGCCGGCTTCAAGATGGGCCAGAAGGCATCGTTCCTGCCCAAGGGCGACATGGCCAAGTACCTGGTCTGCAACGCGGACGAGTCCGAGCCGGGCACCTTCAAGGACCGCGAACTGATGCAGAAGTCCCCGCACACGCTGATCGAGGGGATCATCATCACCACCTTCGCGACCGGCATCCACCACGCCTTCATCTACATCCGCGGCGAGTACGAGCTTCAGGCCGACATCCTCGAGGCGGCGATCGCCGAGGCCGAGGCGGCGGGCTTCATCGGCGAGGACATCCTCGGCTCGGGCCACTCGCTGAAGCTGGTCCTGCAGCGCGGCGCCGGCGCCTACATCTGCGGCGAGGAGACGGGGCTGCTCGACTCGCTCGAGGGCAAGCGCGGCAACCCACGGCTGAAGCCGCCGTTCCCGGCGATCGAGGGCCTCTACGACGGCCCGACGCTGGTCAACAACGTCGAGACGCTCGGCACCGTGCCGACGATCATCAACATGGGCGGCGCCGAGTACGCGAAGCTCGGCGCCGAGGGCTCGACCGGCACCAAGCTGGTCTCCGTGTCTGGCGACGTGCAGCGCCCCGGCAACTATGAGATCGTGCTCGGGATCCCCAGCCGCGAGATCATCTACGGCCTCTGCGGCGGGCCGAAGCCGGGGCGCAGGGTCAAGATGTGGTTCCCCGGCGGCTCGAGCTCGCCGGTGCTGCTCGAGGAGGACCTCGACATCCCCTACGACTTCGACTCGATGGCGAAGGCCGGCTCGATGCTCGGCTCCGGCGCGATCATCGTCGTCGACGACACCCACTCCGCGCTCGAGGTCGCTCAGAAGGTGACGAAGTTCTACGCGCACGAGTCGTGCGGCAAGTGCGTGCCGTGCCGCGAGGGCACCGACTGGACCCACAAGATGCTCGCCCGGATCGAGTCCGGCGAGGCGACGCCGATGGACCTTGACATCCTCGCGTCCGTGCAGACCCAGATCATCGGCAACTGCCTCTGCGTCCTCGGCGACGCGATGGCGATGCCGATCGGCTCGATCGTCGCGAAGTTCCGGGAGCGAGCTCGAGGCCGAGATCGAATCGGCGCGCGAGCGCGCCAACTCAACCTGATCCCATGCCAAGGCCTGAACAGAAGATCATCAAGCTGACGATCGACGGCCGCGAGGTGGAGGCCGTCGAGGGCACGATGCTGGTCGACGCGGCCAAGCAGGGGGACGTCGAGATCCCGTTCTTCTGCTACGAGCCGAAGCTGGGCGAGCCGGTCGGCGCCTGCCGCATGTGCCTGGTCGAGATCGAGGGCATCCCCAAGCTCCAGACCTCGTGCTCGACGGCGGTGCGCGACGGCATGGTCGTCAACACCCAGGTCGATCGCGTCGTCGAGGCGCAGAACGCGGTGATCGAGTTCCTGCTCGTCAACCACCCGCTCGACTGCCCGGTCTGCGACAAGGGCGGAGAGTGCCCGCTGCAGGACTACACGTTCGGCTGGGGCAAGGGTCGCAGCCGCGTGATCGAGCCCAAGCGCCACTTCGTCAAGCCGCTCGCGCTCTCGCCGCTGATCGCGATCGACCGCGAGCGCTGCATCCTCTGCTACCGCTGCGTCCGCTTCAGCCAGGAGATCGCCGAGGACTGGCAGCTGATCTTCACCGAGCGCGGCGCCCACACTTTCGTCGGCACCCACGACGGCCACCCGTACGTGGCGCCGTTCAGCGGCAACATCGTCGAGCTCTGCCCGGTCGGGGCGCTGACCTCGCAGCCCTACCGCTTCCGCGCGCGCCCCTGGGACATCGAGGGCGCCGGCGGCATCTGCACGCTGTGCCCGTCGCAGTGCAACGTCGAGTTCACCGTGCGCGACGACAAGGTCGTCCGCGTGCTCGCGCGTGAGAACCCGGGCGTCGACGACGGCTGGCTGTGCGACAAGGGCCGCTTCGCCTACCAGGCGATCCACGTCGACGAGCGCATCACGACGCCGCTGGTGCGGGACACCGACGGCGAGCTGAAGGCTGCCGCCTGGGAGGAGGCGCTGACCGCGGCCGGCGCGATCGCCGGCCACCGCGGCCGTGTCGCCGCGCTGGTCGGCGGCCAGGCCACCAACGAGGAGGCGTTCCTGCTCGGCCGGATCCTGCGCGAGGGCCTCGCCTCCCATGACATCGACTCGCGATTCATCCCCACGTCCAGCCCCGAGCAGGTGCCGATCGAGCTCGGCACCACTCGCGCGCTGGCGGCGCCGGCGCTGCAGGCGAGCGTCCCCGACATCGAGTTCGCGCACACCGTGCTGGTGCTCGGAACCGAGCCGCTCGACGACTCGCCGATCCTCGACCTACGGATCCGCAAGGGCGTGCGCCGCAACGGCGTCAAGCTCGCGATCGCCAGTGCCCGGCCGAGCGCGCTGGACCCCAACGCCGCGCTGTCGATCCGCTACGCGCCCGGCGGCGAGGCCGAGTTCCTCTCAGCGCTCGAGTGGGCGTTCACGGCCCCCGGCTCCGGTGACATCCACGACCTCGCCAAGCTGCTGCGCGACGGCGGCGAGGACGTCGTGATCCTCTGGGGCGAGTCGTTGCCTGCCGACGCCCTCGCGACGCTGCTTCGCATCGCCGACAAGCTCGGCTTCGCCGAGCGCGACGGCGCCGGACTGCTGGAGGTCCCAGCCGGCACCAACGCCCGCGGCATCCGCGAGGCTGGAGCGCTGCCCAACGCCGGCCCCGGCTACTCGGAGGTCGAGGCTCGGCCGCAGCGCCGCGGAGATCGCCGATGCGCTGATCGCCGGTGAGGTCACCGCCCTCTACCTCTTCCAGGTCGACCCGCTGCGCGAGCTTCCCGGCCGCGCGACGCTGGGAGCAGGCGCTCGACAGCGCCGCGCTCGTCGTCGCCCACGCCTCGGTCCTGACCGAGGGAATCGCGGCACACGCGGACGTCGTCTTCCCGGCCGAGTCGAGCGCCGAGAAGGAGGGCACGGTCGTGCACCCCGACGGCCGCCTGCAGCGCCTGCGCACCGCGATCAAGCACCCGGGCGAGGTCCGCGCCGAGCTGGCAGGTGCTGGCGGACGTGGCCAGGGAGACCGGTCGTCGACCTCGGCGTGCTGACCGCCGGCATGGCGTTCAGGCAGCTGGTCGAGGCGGTTCCGTTCTACGCCGGCCTGACGCTCGAGGAGATCGGTGGCCGCGGCGTGCGCTGGCCGGAGACCGAGGCGGCGGCGGCGATGCCGGTCGGCCGGCCGGGAACGCGCCAGCCGCGACCGTGATCCGTTCCGGCGCGCCCAGCCCCGACCGGCCGGACACCGAGAGCACGCTCCCAGCCACCGCCGCCGGCCAGCTGGGCTCGGTACCTACCGCTCGATCTGGGCCTCGCCCGAGGTCGAGATCTCGCCGGCGCTGCAGTTCACCGTCGCCGAGCAGCTCGTCGAGCTCTCGCCGCAGGACGCGCGCGGCTTGGGATCGAGAACGGCGCGGCCGTGCAGGTGGCGCAGAACGGCACGCGGCTGAGCGGGCGCGCAGCGATCCGCACGGGCGTGCCGAGCGGGACCGCGTTCGTCGCGGCCGGCATCGCAAAGGACTCGGCCAACGCTCTGACTGAGACGCTCGTGGAGGTCGTCAAGGCGTGATCGCGTTCGCCGACGTCAATTATTCGAGGCGTGGTGGGTCCAGATCATCAAGGCGCTCGTGATCTTCGGGGTGATCTTCGGCATGCTGCCGATGCTCACCGTCTACGAGCGCAAGCTGCTCGGCCGCTTCCAGCACCGCTACGGGCCCAACCGCGTCGGCCCGTACGGCCTGCTGCAGCCGATGGCTGAGATCGTCAAGTTCGCGCGCAAGGAGTCGTTCCGGCCGACGCACCTCGGTCGGCTTCCTGTTCCATGTCGCGCCGGCGATCTCGATCCTGACCGCTGTCGGCGCGCTCGCGCTGATCCCGTGGGGCGACGTCCAGCACATCTTCGGGCAGCGCGTCGGGCTCTACGGGATCGACGTCTCGGTCGGGCCGCTGTACGTGTTCGCGCTCGGCGGCATCTCGTTCTACGGGATCCTGCTCGGCGGCTGGGCCTCGGGCTCCAAGTACTCGTTCCTCGGCTCGATGCGCGCCGCCGCGCAGCTGATCTCCTACGAGGTCTCGCAGGGGCTCGCGCTGGTCGGCGTGCTGATCACCGCGCAGACGCTGTCGCTGACCGGGATCGTCAACGCGCAGCAGGGGATGTGGTACTTCATCCCGCAGCTCTGCGGCTTCCTGATCTTCATGGTCGCGTCGTTCGCGGAGACCAACCGCGCGCCGTTCGACCTGGTCGAGGCGGACGCCGAGCTCGGTCGGCGGCTACTTCACCGAGTACGGCGGCACCGGCTTCGTCGCCTACCTGTTCGCTGAGTACGTGAACATGCTCGTCGTCTCGGCGATGGCGACGACGATGTTCCTCGGCGGCTGGCTGATGCCGTTCGGGATCCACCCGCCCGGCTGGGTCGACCCGTTCGTCGTGCTCGCGAAGATGATGATCTTCATGACGCTCTTCATCTGGATCCGCGCGACGCTGCCGCGCCTGCGCTACGACCAGCTGATGTCGTTCGGCTGGAAGATCCTGCTGCCGCTGGCCACCCTCAACCTGCTCGTCACGGCGATCATCGTCGCCTAAGGAGACTGGACAGCTCATGGCCTACGACCCCGGATCAGACGTAATCGAAGTGGTTCGCCACCCGCAGCGCAGCGCGGCGGCGAGCACCTACCGCATCTTCGGCGAGACGCTGCGCGGCATGAAGACGACGCTCGCGCGCGTCGCCGAGGGTCCGCTGACGATCCAGTACCCGGAGGAGAAGACGCCGGTCTACCCGCGTTTCCGCGGCCGCCACAAGCTCCACCGGTTCGAGGACTCCGGCCTCGAGAAGTGCGTCGGCTGCTCGCTCTGCGCCGCCGCCTGCCCGGCCGACTGCATCCGCGTCGTCGCCGCTGAGAACACGCCCGATAACCGCGTCTCAGCGGGCGAGCGCTACGCCGCGGTCTACGAGATCAACCTCAGCCGCTGCATCTTCTGCGGTTACTGCGAGATCGCCTGCCCGTTCGACGCGATCACGATGGGCCATGACTACGAGATGTCCGACTACACCCGCTCCGACCTGATCTTCACCAAGGAGATGCTGCTGGCGGAGCCGCTCGAGCGCACGCCGCTGCGGGCGGAGGGCGAGTAGAGCCTGATGTCGCAGGTCCTCTTCTTCATCGCCGCGATCAGCGCGATCATCGGCGCGATCGGCGTGGTGACGCTGCGCAACCCGCTCTACGCGGTGCTTGCGCTGGTCTGCCACCTGGTCGCGCTGGCGGCGCTGTTCCTGCTGCTGCGCGCCGAGTTCGTCGCGGCCGCGCAGGTGGTCGTCTACGCCGGCGCGGTGATGGTGCTCTACGTCTTCGTCGTCGCCTACGTCGGCGGCGGCGACGAGGTCGCCGCCGGCAGCGCGCTGCGGATCCTCGGGCCGCTGTTCGCGATCGCGCTCGCGGTCGAGCTGTTCATCGCGATGCTCGGCTCGGCGCTCAAGGGCATCAGCGGCAAGGGCGCCCCCTACAAGCTCGGCTTCGGCACGCCGGAGCACATCGGCAAGCTGTTCCTGACCGACTACCTGTTCCCGTTCGAGGTCGCCTCGCTGCTGCTGCTGGTCGCCGCGATCGGCGCGGTCGTGCTGGCTCGCCGCCGCCGCGGGCTGGACGACGAGGACGCGAGCTCGCACTTGTGCTCTCGGCCCCGCGCCCGGGCTACACCGGCACGATCGCTGAGGGCGTCGGCGTCCGCAAGGTGCTCGAGCAGCTCGAGCAGGCCCATGGCGGGAGCATCGAGCTGCCCGGCGGTGAGAACTCCGATCCGCCGGTGGGGCGTCCTGTCGGCGTCGGCCAGCCGGCGGGCGCAGACGACCCCAAGGATGGCGGCCGGTGAGCATCGGCTGGTACCTGGCCGTCTCGGTCCTGATCTTCTGCATCGGCGCCGGCGGCGTGCTCGTGCGGCGCAACCCGCTGGTGGTCCTGCTGTGCCTGGAGCTGATGCTGAACGCCGCCAACCTCGCGCTGGTCGCGTTCGCGCGGATGCACGGCGGCGAGGCGGGCCAGATCTTCGCGCTGATCGTGATGGTCGTGGCCGCCTGCGAGGTGACGGTCGGACTTGGCCTGCTCGTCGCGATCAGCCGGCGCAACCTGCCTATCGATGTCGACGAACTGCATGAGCTGAACGGATGAGCCCGACTACCTGGGGCTGGCTCGTCCTGCTGTTCCCGCTGCTGGGCACGATCACGATCGGCCTCGGCTTCAGGCGATACAGCAGGGCCGCCGGCGTAATCGGAACCGTCGCGATCGCGCTCTCGTTCGTCTGCTCGGTCGGCGCGCTGATCGTCGCTGCTCGGCCGCAGCCGCGAGCCACCGCGAGGTCGTCTCGAGCCTCTGGAACTACGCGTCCAGCGCGGGCGTCGACGCCAAGCTGCAGATCCTCGTCGACCCGATCTCGGTCTTCATGATCCTCGTCGTCACCGGCGTGTCGACGCTGATCCACCTGTACTCGACCGCCTACATGCGCTCCGACGAGGGCTACTCGCGGTACTTCTCGTACCTCAACTTCTTCGTGCTCTCGATGCTGGTGCTCGTGCTCGGCGGCAACTTCGTGATCCTGATCATCGGCTGGGCGTTCGTCGGCGCCGCCTCCTACCTGCTGATCTCCTTCTGGTACCGGCGGACGACCGCGACCACGGCCGGCATCAAGGCGTTCGTGATCAACGTGGTCGGCGACGTCGGGCTCGTGCTCGGCACCTTCTTCATCTTCCGGCACACGCACACGGTCTCGTTCCTGGGCACCTTCGCGGCCGCGCCTCACGTCTTCCACACCGACTCGACCGACCTCGTCGCCGGCTGCCTGCTGTTCCTGGTCGGGCGCCTTCGCCAAGTCGGCCCAGGTGCCGCTGCACACATGGCTTCCCGACGCGATGGAGGGCCCGACCCCGGTCTCCTCGCTGATCCACGCCGCGACGATGGTGACCGCCGGCGTCTACCTGATCGTGCGCCTGCACCCGCTGTTCCAGCTGGCGCCGACCGCCGCTGACGTCGGCGCGATCGTCGGCTGCCTGACGCTGCTGATCGCCGGCTCGATCGCGCTGGTCGTGACCGACCTCAAGCGCGTGATCGCGTACTCGACGATGTCCCAGATCGGCTACATGATCATGGGCGCGTCCGCGGGCGCCTACTCGGCCGCGCTGTTCCACCTGATGACCCACGCCTTCTTCAAGGCGCTGCTGTTCATGGCGGCCGGCTCGATCATCGGCGCGATGGCCGGCGATCAGTCGCTCGATCGCATGCACGGCTTCCGCAAGGCGCTGCCGTTCACGTTCGCCTGCTTCCTGGTCGGCGGCCTGGCGCTCTCCGGCATCCCGCCGTTCTCCGGCTGGTTCTCCAAGGACGACATCCTCGCCTACGTCGACAACCGCGGCGGCATCTTCGAGGTCGTCGGGATCCTCGGCTACGTCGGCGCCGCGCTGACCGGGCTCTACACGTTCCGGATGATCTTCCGCGCGTTCTGCGGCGAGCCCTCACCGGAGGCGGTCGAGCTCGAGCACGGCCACCTCGCCCACGCCGAGGTGCCGCGCAACCCGATGACCGGCGAGGAGGAGGACAACGACGTCGGCTTCCCGGGGCCCGAGCACGTGATCGCCGAGCGCGAGCCGGCGATGAAGGTCGCGATGACGATCCTCGCGATCCTCGCGGTCGTCGCCGGCTTCGTCCAGATCCCGGGCGTCGACCACGTGATCACGAACTTCCTGGCGCCGGCTTTCGTGAACACGCCGCTGGCCTCCGGCGCCGAGAGCCGAGCACGCGCGACGCCTGGATCGGGCTGGTGATCGGCGCGGTCATCGGCCTCGGTCGGTATCACGATCGCGTACGGGATCTACGTCGCTCGCCCTGGCACCGCGACCAAGCTTCAGAAGGCGCTCCCATGGCTGCACAACTTCCTGGTCCACAAGTGGTACTTCGACGAGCTGATCGACGTGCGTCGTCGTGCGGCCCGGCGCTCGCGATCGGCCGCTTCACCGACTCGGTGCTCGAGCGGATCGTCATCTCCGGCGGGATCACCGGCGGCGTCACCGGCGCCGTGCGCTCTGGCTCCGCGGCGGTGCGCCGCGCCCAGACCGGGTTCCTGCGCTACTACGCCGCGGCCGTCATCCTCGGCCTGTCGCTCGTTGTCCTCTACTTCCTGATCTCCTCGACCTGATCTCGACCGTGACGCCTCTCGATTCCTCATCTGGCTGCCGCTGGCCCTGGCGCTTCTCGCCACAGCTGTGCTGCCCGCGCGGCTCGTCGGCCGCGGCGCGGCCCTGCTCAGCCTGGTGCCATTGGGGATCGCGATCAGCTTCGTCGCGCGCTTCAAGCCTCTGACCCGGCGCTGCAGTTCGTCACCGACAAGGTCTGGATCAGCGCGCTCGGGATCCACTACAAGCTCGGCATCAACGGCCTCAACGTCTCGCTGATGCTGCTGACGACGGTGCTGTTCACGCTGTCGCTTGCGTGGTCGGCGCTGCGCGAGGTCGATCGACCCAGGTACTACTACTTCCACTTCGGGCTCGCGGAGAGCGCCGTACTGGGCGCCTTCCTCGCCCAGGACCTGATCCTGTTCGTCGCCTTCTTCGACCTGATGCTGATCCCGTTCTACTTCCTGGTCGGGTCCTGGGGAACGGGCGAGCGCGTGCGCGCGACGATCAAGATGGTCATCTACACGGCTGTCGGCTCGTTCCTGATGCTGGCCGCCGCGATGGCGACGGGCGTGCTGGCCTCAAACGACCACGGCACGGCGATCAACTTCACCTTCAGCACGCTCCAGCACCTGCCGCTCTCGCGGACCGACGAGGACTGGATCTTCCTCGGCTTCGCCGCGGCGTTCCTGGTCAAGATGCCGATAGCGCCGTTCCACGGCTGGCTGGCGGACGCGTACAAGTCGATGCCGATCCCGGCCGTCGCCGTCTTCTCCGGCGTGGTCGCGAAGGTCGCCAGCTACGGCTTCCTGCAGATCGTGCTGCCGCTGTTCCCGCACGCCTCACACCATTTCCAGATGCTGATGCTGATCATCGCGCTGGTCTCGATCATGTGGGCAACCGCGATTGCGTTCACCACGCGCGATGCCCGTCTCGTGATCGCGTACTCAAGCGTCGCCCAGATGGGCTTCATCATGCTCGGCATCTTCTCCCTGCGCGCCGACGGTGGTCAGGGCGCGCTGCTGCAGATGATCAACCACGGTGTCGTCACGGCCGCCTCGTTCTTCATCGTCGCCGCGGTCGCGGCGCGGGCCGGCGGCAGCGAGAACCTCGACGACATGGGCGGCGAGGCGTTCAGGGCGCCCGTGCTCGCGACCATGTTCCTGATCGTCACGCTCGCCAACCTGGCGATGCCCGGCTCATCGAACTTCATCGGCGAGTTCATGATCCTGCTCGGGGCCTTCAACTCGCACATGGCTGATCGCGATCATCGCCTCGGTCGCGGTGGTCGGTGCCGGCTTCTACGGGCTGCGGCTGTTCATCGCCGCGATGCACAACCGCGTCGGTCGTGGCGTCGATTCGCGGGAGATCGGGCTCGGCGAGGCGATCGCGATCGTGCCCCTGGTCCTGATCATCCTGGTGCTGGCCTTCTACCCGCAGTTCGGGCTCAACAAGTCCGAGGCTTCGATGAAGGTCGCGCTCTATCCGGCGGCGGCGGTCGGCAGCACCGCCCCCTATGCCCTCAAGCAGGCCGTCGCCTCGACCGCGCGGCTCCAGTCGCCACCGCTGAGTGAGACCGCGTACTCCCCGGCAGCTGACACCAGGCCCGCGAAGGCCAATCGAACCGGATCCGACCAATGAGCGCACTCCTCCTGGCTTCCGCCCACATCAAGGGCCCGCACATCGACTGGGCTGGGATGTCGCCGTTCGTGGTCCTGGCGGGCGGGGCGATCGTCGTGCTGCTGGTCGGCCTCGCGCCCGGGCGCGAGGTGCGCCGCAATATCGTTCCCGACGCTTGCGCTGATCACCCTGGCCGCCGCGATCGCCACGCTGATCTGGCGCTTCGGCACGCCGCAGAACCTGATCGCCGGGGCGCTGCGGATGGACGACCTGGCGGTGATCGTCGACCTGATCTGTGTCGTCTCCGCAGCGGCTGCCGTGCTGATGGCGTGGCGCTCCGAAGTCTCGCGTGACGCCGGCGAGGGCGAGTTCCACAGCCTGCTGCTGTTCAGCGTCATGGGTATGGCGGTGCTCGTGTCCGCGCAGGACATCGTCACCCTGTTCATCGGGATCGAGCTGCTGTCGATTCCGCTGTACATGCTCTGCGCCGCCGAGTACCGGCGCGAGGGATCACTGGAGTCGGGCCTCAAGTACCTGATCATCGGCTCCGTCGGCTCGGCCACGCTCGTGTACGGCCTGGCGATGATCTACGGCGCGACCGGCCAGACGGGTTTCAGCGGCATCGCCGGGGCGCTTTCGGGCGCGAACGGTTCGGGGATGCTCTCCTCCGGCAACCTGCTTGGCGATCCGCTGCTCCTGACGGGCATCGCGCTGGTCGTGGTCGGCTTCGCCTTCAAGGCCTCCGTCGCGCCGTTCCACCAGTGGACGCCCGACGTTTACGAGGGCGCGCCGACTCCTATCACCGCGTTCATGGCGACCGCGACCAAGGCCGCGGCGCTCGCCGTGTTCCTGCGCTTCTTCGACGTGGCCGTGATCTCAGAGCACACCAAGTGGGCGCCGATGCTGGCGGCGCTGGCGGCGATCACGATCCTGGTCGGCAACGTCGGTGCGCTCGGTCAGACCTCGATGAAGCGACTGCTCGGATATTCCGGCGTCGCGCAGGCCGGATACATGCTCTCCGGGGTGGTCGTCGGCACGCAGCCTTGGGGTGTCCGCGACGGTGCTGTATCTGATCGCCTACCTGTTCATGAACATCGCCGCGTTCGCAGTGGTGCACAGCCAGGAGACTGAGACCGGCAACGACCGCATCAGCGGCCTCGCGGGTCTGGGCAGGCGCAACCCGCTGCTGGCCTGGGTGATCACGATCGCAATGCTGGCGCTCGCCGGCATCCCGGGCACGGTCGGCTTCATCGGCAAGTTCCAGCTGATCCACGCGCTGGTCGACGGCGGCTACGCGTGGCTTGCGATCGTGCTGGTCGTTGGCGCGATGATCTCGCTCGGTTACTACCTGAAGGTCGTGGCCGCGGTCTGGATGTCGCCGGCACCCTCATCGGCGTCCGGCTCCGGCTCCGGCCTCGCCCCCGCCCCCGGGCCCGGCAGCGCAGCCTGCGCCAATCGCGGGCGGCTCGCCAGAGGTCGACAAGCTCCCCTATCCCGAGGTGCTGCTGGTTGGCGTGCTGTTCGCGGGCGCCTGCATCGTGTTCGGCGTGATCCCCGGGCCGCTGTTCGACCTCGCTGCTCACGCCGGCAACGCGCTGCCCGGCCTGTTCTGAGCTGGCCGCTGGCCGCTGGCCGCTGGCCGCCTCAGCCGCCGGTGCGGGGGCAGCTCAGGCCCCGGCGCTCTCGAGCAGTGCCTGATGAAGCGCCCGTACGACCTCGCGGTCGCCTCGCCGCTGCTCGGCGAGTCGCTCGACCGCGCTCGGGCCCTCATCCGGCGACAGGGCGTCGCTGAGCCTGGCCAGCGCCGGCATGCGCTCGTGGTTGTGCCACATGCCGGCGGCGACAGGATCCGAGCCGTGAGGCGCGCTTGCGAGCGCCTCCACCGCCTGCGCGACCGCCTGCAGGAACCCGGCATACTGCTCGGCGCTCAACGCCGCGGTCCCGGACATCAGCCGTTCGAGGGCGGACAGGATCTCGCGGCGTGAATTCGTCACCGACCTCATATCGGCCTCAGCGCGCAGGGCTTGAATCGGGGCCTGAATCGATACAGCCGAACCTGTGGGCTCGGCAACCCTTCTCTAGACCTTGCGCCACTCCGGGACCCACGACCCGTCGTCGCGGCGAGTGAAATCCTGGAACAGGCTGGGCGCCTCCGTCTTCATCTTTTCAGCGATGAGGTTGAAGACCAGCCGCAGTTCCTCCTCGGCCCCGGGCGCAGTCCGCATCTCGATCACGTGTCGCAGCGTGCGCACGTTTGCGGTCCAGAGGATGTCAGTGCTCAGCCCGATCGGCGCGAGCCGCCGCAGCGCGGAGGTGATCTCCTTCTTCAGGGCGAACGGCATCTCGCCGTTGTCCAGCTCGAGCTGCTCGGCAGCGCTCAGCTGGAACTCCTCAAGTTGCTCGACCAGACTGATGACCTTCTCGCGCAGCGGCTCCAGCACCGGCGGTACGCGAAAGCCGATGTCCGTCAGCCGCACGTAGCGCAGGCTCTCCTGGCTGAACGCTGAGCCGGCGCGATGCCTGACAAGCTCGTGCGTGAAAACGCGAGAGCAGTTGCGGAACGCGAAGCTGTAGTTGGCGTGCTCGAGCACACTGCCGTGGGCGCTCCGCAAGACATTGCCGAAGTACGCCTCCTGGTCGGTGCGGATGCGTGTCACGTTCGGGTTCAGCCCGGGCTCCCAGCTGCGATAACACATACGCCCGCCGAACTCGGCCAGCAGCTCGCCGTCGTTGAGCGACTCTAGTGCCGCTTCGCGCATGTCCAGCCAGGAGCTGCCGCCGACCGTATCCAGGTAGGCCCGCATCCCGTCGACATCGACGGACGGCCGGGCGACGAGGAAGATCTGCGGCGACGTCTCATGCATGTCTGCCATGCAAGCGGACGGGCCGGACGAACGCGGCCGGTCGTGTTCGGGCTTCTCGCAAACAGCGCGCTTATCCGCCGCCGACGGCCGCTTCGAAGCGGCTCCGGGCCAAGCGCGGGTGCCGGTCTGGTGCGTGCGATCAGTCAGATGACGGAGTGGGGGGGCCGAATCGGTGACCCGCGTTGTGATTCGCGGTGACGGGTACCCCAGCACGCGATTCTGGCGCTATATCGATGCGATATCGCCGCTATATAGCGCGGAATCGACGTCCAGAAGCCCCCGACACCGAATCGCAGATCTCTGGCCGGGCTGACGGAGGTCGAGCGCCGCTTCTTCTGGCGACGGCAGTTCCTGAACCCATACTCCCTCGAATGCGAACATGCGTTCGCCGCGTTCCGTCCGAGCAGAGCGGCACTATCCGCCGCCCATGACCAGCTCAGGGAGCAAGTACGGCGCACCGAACCGAGCGTTTCAACGTGCGCTCGCCGACGGCCAGCTCGACCGTGCGCTGGTCGCGTCCCGCGAACTACCGCGGGTCAACCTGCGCGACGCGGCCAAGCTTCTGTATCTGATGGCCCGCAACGGCGACCGCCGCTACCCGAGGGCAGCCGCCAGATGGATGAGCCGGTACGCCGCGGAGACCAAGGACCTGACCCCGGGGATGCTCTCTGACGTCGCCGATGCGCTTGCGGCTCTGGAGCACGGTGACTACGACGCTGCCGAGCGACTGCTGGCGGCGGTCCAAAGCGTGCCGTAGGCCGCCGCAGGCCGATCCCGATCGGCCCAACGCGAACGCCGCGGACCGATCGGCGCATCGTTGGACACTCGCCGTGCATCGGCTCAGCACAATCGCGATCAATGCTTGCCGCTGTGGGAGCGGAGAGAGGGGGATTCGAACCCCCGAACGAGTTTCCCCGTTACACGATTTCCAGTCGTGCCCGTTCAACCACTCCGGCACCTCTCCGGGAAACGAGCCAAGCGTAGCGGGGAGAGTGATCGCTCGCCGCATGGGGGTGCAGGGGGTCGTGAGGGGGTGTGGCGAGGGTGGTGAGGAGTCGCTTGGTGTTCAGAAAACCACCTCAGCGGGGGATTTCTGAACACGAAGGAAAACGGCTGGCGGCTAGATGGAAGGCGGCGAGCCGGTAGGAGGGGTGGGAGAGCCGCTAGATCTGCCAGGCGCCGCCGCGCAACAGCGGTACCTCGGTGCCGTCGGCGCGGACGCCGGTGACGGCGACATCGTCGGAGCCAACCATGAAGTCGACGTGAATCCCGCTGGAGTTGGCACGGTCGCGGTCAGGTCCCTGCTCGATGCTGAACGGGTAGGCGTTGCCAAGCGCGAGGTGGCAGGCGGAGTTCTCATCGAGCAGGATCGAATAGAAAACCGAGCCGGTCTGGCCGATACGGCTCTCACGGTCGACCAGGGCGACCTCACCGAGGCGCGCAGCGCCCTCGTCCTTGGCGGTCATCGAGCGCAGGATCTCAGCGCCGCTATCGGCGTCGATCTGAACGGCGCGCCCACCCTCGAAGCGCACCCGCAGGCCCTCGATCGGCGCGGTGCCCGGGATCAGCAGCGGCTTGGTGGCGGTGACGACACCGTCGACACGCAGCGGATCGGGAGCGGTGAAGGTCTCCTCAGTCGGCAGGTTCGCCGTGATCGTGATCCCATGGATCGTGGTCATGCGGCCGCTGATCCATTGCGAGCCGGGCAGCAGGCCGACCGTCAGATCGGTGCCTGGTCCCGCGTAGCGCAGGGCGTCGAGTCCCAAGCTCGTTGAGCTTGGTGGAGACCGCTTCGAGTTGCCCGAGCCGCTCCAGCCAGGCCGCCTCGGGGTCGGGCTCGTCGAGCCGAAGGATCGCTCGATCTCCTCCCACAGACGCTCATATGCGGCCTCGGGCTCGAGCTCCGGATGGACCGAGCTGCGCCCAGCCGCGGGTCGGGAAAGGCACGATCGTCCAGTTCGACTGTCTCGCGGCGGTGACCACCATCGATTCCCTGATGCGTGGCAGCACATCGAGTCCGAGCAGCTCGGGTTCGATGTCGTCGAACAGGTGAGGCTCGATCGGTCCCTGGAACGAGATACGCGCGCCGCCGATCTCGCCCAGATGCAGAGCGCGCTCGCCAAGCCACGGTGGCACGTATCCGAGCGTGTCCCGTGCCGCGTGCTTCAGCCGCGAGTGCTTGAGGTGCGGGTCGAAGTAACCGGCATCCACGTACTTGCGCTCCGCGCGCGTAGGCCGCCTCTGCGACGGCGCGGCTGATCGGTTCCTGGCCCGGCTCGAGGGAGATCCCAACGACCTGTCCCGGCTGGATGTTGGCGCCGATGCCGACCGCCAGCTTCGCCACGGCGGCGATCCGTTCTGCCGCTGATCTCACGCCGCCACCGCCGTCGGGAACACCTTGGACAGCGTCTGACCCGCCAGCGCGAGCGTCTCCAGGTCATGGCTGTCAGGCATGGAGAAGCCGAAGCCCTCGAGGCCCGCCTCCTTCATCTGCTGAACCCGCTCGCCCACCGTGTCGGGGTCGCCGGTGATCATCGAATCGATGCTCTCCTGCGGAATGCCGCGCTCTCGAAGGGCTGCCTTCTTGGCTTGCACCGCCTCGTGCGTGGGGGCGATCAGTACCCGCCCGAGCGCCGTCTTGGTGATCTCGGCCGGGTCTCGGCCCACATCCTCGCAGTGCGCATCGAGCACGCTCAGCAGATGCCTAACCCGATCGCTGTCGCCGAACAGGTTGCAGCCGTCGCCGTACTTGGCGACCAGGCGCAGCGTCTTGCGTTCGCCGCTCCCGCCGATCAGGATCGGGATGTCTCCACGCAGCGGCTTGGGGTTGTTGAACGCGCCGGCGACTCGGAAATGCTCGCCTTCGAAGCGAGCCTGATCCTGAGTGAACATCGCCCGCGCGATCTGCAAGGCCTCCTCGAGCATCTCGAACCGTGTCGCCAGGGGTGGAAAGTCGTAGCCGTAGGCGCGGTGCTCCGCCTCGAACCAGCCTGCTCCGAGACCGTGCCAGACACGACCGCCGGAGATGATGTCGAGCGTTGTGGTGATCTTGGCGGCGATCGCCGGGTTGCGATAGGTGACGCTGCCGACCAGCAGTCCGAATGTGAGCTTCGTGGTCCGCGCCGCGATCGCGGAGAGCATCGTCGAGCCCTCGAACATCCAGTTCTGCGGTGGTCCGACCGGTGCGATCTGGTGCAGGTGATCCATCACCGACACCGAGCTCAGGCCTGAGGCCTCAGCCGTGGCCGCGATGTCGCCGACCCGTTCGAAGACCTCGTCTGGCCCGACGCCCGGGAAGTTGAAATTGGGAATGTGAAGAGAGAGAGTGAGTGGAACGCGCATTTGAGGGACGCTATCGCGCGGCATACTCCGGCGCGTCACGGAAGGGGTCCGGCGCGCTGTGGAAGTCCGGGCACGTCACGGAAAGCGAGGGGCAGAGGATGGAGCGCACGCTCTACGACAGCGAGCACAAGGACTTTGGCGAGTCGGTCGGAGCGTTTCTGGCTGAGTACGCGGCCCCCAACTACGAGCAGTGGGAGCGCGAGGGGATCGTGCCGCATGAGCTCTACACGCAGGCGGGGAGCCGCGGTCTTCTGGCGTTCCAGGTCGACGAGCGCTACGGGGGTGCCGGCGTGAGCGACTTCCGCTTCAACGCGATGCTCGCGGAGGTCGGGCTTGGAATGGACCTGATCGGCGCGATCGGTGGGATCCTGCTCCACAACGACATCTGCCTCCCGTACTTCACCAGCTACTGCAACGAGGAGCAGCGCGAGCGCTGGCTGCCCGGCGTCACGAGCGGCGAGTACCTGACCGCGGTGGCGATGACGGAGCCGGGCACAGGGTCTGATCTCGCGGGGATCGCCACGCGGGCAGTCAGGACCACGGGCGGCTTCATCGTCAATGGCGCCAAGACGTTCATCACCAACGGCATCAACTCCGACCTCGTGGTCGCTGCTGTGCGAACGGACTCAGGAGACCGGCACGGCGGGCTCAGTCTGTTGGTCATCGAGCGTGGGATGGAGGGCTTCACGCGTGGTCGGAACCTTGAGAAGGTCGGCCTACACAGTGCCGACACCGCCGAGCTGTTCTTCGAGGATGTGTTCGTCCCTGAGGAGAATCTGCTCGGCGAGGAGGGCATGGGCTTCCGTTACCTGACCGCCAACCTGCCGCAGGAGCGGCTATCGGTCGCGATCACCGCGGTGGCTGTTGCGCGCACAGCGTTGAGGCACACGCTCGATTACGTGAAGACGCGGAACGCCTTCAACCAGCCGATCGGCAGCTTCCAGAACAGCCGCTTCGTGTTGGCGGAGCTCGCGACCGAGATCGAGATTGCGACGGTGTACGTGGATCGCTGTGTGCTGGCCCACAACGAGGGTGCGCTCACCGCCGTGGACGCGGCGATGGCCAAGTGGTGGACGACCGAGGTTCAGGGCCGCGTCGTCGATCGGTGCCTGCAGCTGCACGGCGGCTACGGATACATGCTCGAGTACCCGATCGCACGCGCGTTCATCGACTCGCGCGTGACCCGCATCTATGCCGGCACGAACGAGATCATGAAGGAGATCGTGGGGCGTTCACTGGGCCTGTGAGCGGGCCCATTGTTGGTCCTGCGTCCATCGGGTAGGCTTTGCATGCAGCCCAGTCTTGTTTGGGCCTTAACCAGAAGCCCAAGAGGCTCGGCTTAAATGTTGCGAGGACGTAGTCCCGTGCAGCTCGCTGCACGATTGTGTGTAATTCGGAGGAGAGAGGTACCTCTATGAGTTCGTTGTTTACGCGTGGGCGTGTGGCTGTGTTGCCGGTCGCGGCTGCGGTGGTTGCGGCGGGTGTGGTTGGTGTTTCTGGTGCTTCTGCGCATCGGGGTGCTGGTCATGCTGCGGCGGCTGTTTCGAAGTCGACGTTGGCGACTTTGAAGGCTGATGTCGCGAAGGCGCAGTTGCCGCCGAAGTGGTATGCGCCGGGTAAGCCGGTGAGTGCTAGGAAGGCTTTGCGGGGTAAGACGATTGTGACGTTCCCGATTAGTTCTGAGATTGATGCTTGTAATACGAAGGGGCAGCAGGGGTATTACGACGCTGAGGCGAAGAAGCTTGGGGCGAAGGTCGTTGCGTTGCAGTCGAATACGGGGCCGACGGGTTGGCAGGCGAATTTGCAGCAGGCGATTACGCAGAAGGCGAATGCGGTTGTGATGTTGTGCGGTCCGAGTGCTGCTGCGTTGCCGCAGCTTTCGACGTTGAAGGCTGATCACATCAAGGTTGTTGACGGGAATTACAATCAGACGGGCGGGAATCCGGCGTTTCCGTTTACGAATCTTGGTGCTGAGAGTGGTGTGAACACGATTCAGGGTGTTCAGACTGATTTGGCTGATGCGCTGGTGAATTTGAAGGGTCAGGCCGCGCATGTGTTGTTCCTTGACAGCACGCAGGTGGCGCAGGATTCTGGTGCGCTTGGTGGTTTGCAGTCGGCGATGAAGTCTTGGTGCTCGTCGTGCACGATTGAGAAGACCGAGTATTTCGGGACTCAGGATTGGTCGGGTCCGAAGGAAATTTCGGCGGTGACCTCGGATTTGCAGGCTGATCCGAAGATCAATACGGTGATCGTGACGTTTGACGGGATGACTGATGGGATTGAGTCGACGGTTGCGTCTGATGCGTCTTCGCATCCGGGTTTGAAGATGTATGCGTGGGGTGGTGGTCTGGCTGAGATTAAGAATGTTCAGTCGGGCGGCACGTTTGCTGGTGATTCCGGCCCGGATGAGAAGTGGGATGCGTATAACCAGTTGGATCAGACGATTCGTTTGTTGGCTGGTAAGCCGGCTGCTCCGGTTGCTAAGGAGATCGCTCCGAACGTGTTCTTCACGAAGGCGAACGCGAAGATCTTCTCGGTTGGTGGTAACGGCACCGCTTACAGCGATAAGGCGTTTGGTAATGGTGCGTTCGTGAACCACTTCCTGAAGCTCTGGAAGGTCAGCAAGTAGCTGCTGGTTGGTGGGTGTCGCCACGGATCGGTACAACTCTCGTTAGAGCATGAGCAGCGGTACCGATACAGCGACGCCCACCAATGTCGTGAGTTCGGGGGCCCCGGCGCTTGAGGCGAAGAACCTCGCCAAGAGCTTCGGGGCCTTCCGCGCACTGAAGGGCGTCGACCTCACGATCAATTCCGGCGAGGTTGTCGCGCTCCTGGGTGAGAACGGTTCGGGCAAGTCGACGCTGGTGAAGATCCTGTCCGGCTACCACGATCCGGAGGCCGGCGGCGAGTTGCGGATGAACGGCGTCCAGGTGCCGTTGCCGGTGCCGCTCGGTGCTGCCCGCCATGTTGGCCTCAGCTTCGTGTATCAGGACCTGGGTCTGGCTGGGGATCTGCTGGTCGTGGAGAACCTGTTCGTCGGCAATCGTGTGACGTCGGGGTGGGCCTCCGCAGCACGGATCAGCTGGCGGGTCGAGCGTGAGCGGGCGCGTGAGATCTTCGATCGCTATGGGGTGCGTCTCGATCCCAGTGCGCAGGTCGGTCGGCTGCGGCCGACATCGCAGGCGCTGCTTGCGATCGTCCGCGCCGCGCACGAGCTGTCGGAGTATCGCGAGCAGCACGAGGGGTCAGGCGGCGTGCTGGTGCTCGACGAGCCGACCGTGTTCCTGCCCGAGCATGAGAAGGTGTTCCTGTTCGACCTGGTTCGCCGCGTTACGGCCGACGGGTTCGGTGTGCTGTTCGTCTCGCACGACATGACGGCTGTGCGCGAGATCGCAGATCGCGCCGCGGTGCTGCGTGACGGAGCGAAGGTGGGTGATCTGAGCGTCAAGCAGGCCTCCGACGCCGATCTGATCGAGCTCGTCTCAGGCCATCGTCTTGATCGCAGCACGATCGAGGCCGCGACCACGTACGGGACGCATAGCGCGTCGGTGGAGACCAGCGGTGAGGTTGTGCTCTCGGCACGGGATGTGCATGGCGGGCGTGTGAAGGGGATCAGTTTCGATCTGCATGCCGGGGAGATCCTTGGCATCGCCGGGCTGTTGGGCGCCGGCAGCGAGGATCTGCCGTATGTGCTGTTCGGTGGCATGCCTGACGCCGGTGGCGAGGTGACGATCGGCCAGTGGAGCGGCGAGGTTACGGAGCTTGCGCCGAGCAGGGCGATCAAGCTCGGGGTCTCGCTGGTGCCGGCTGACCGCAAGGCGCAGGGTGCTGTGGCGGACCTGCCGGTCTCGCTGAACATGCTCTCGCTGAGCATGAAGAACTTCGTGCAGGGCGGGTTCCTGCGTTTGGACAAGCTGCTGGCCGTTGCGAATGAGCGCACGGAAACCTATGACGTGCGCCCGCGTGACGCGTCACTGAACATGTCGGCGCTGTCCGGAGGCAACCAGCAGAAGGTGGTGCTGGCGCGCTGGCTCGAGCGGGCACCGCGCGTGCTGCTGCTGCACGAACCGACCCAGGGTGTCGACGTCGCCACGCGCCATCAGATCTATGAGTTGATGCGCGAGCGTGCGGCTGAGGGTGTCGCGATCCTGTGGATCTCAACCGACTTTGACGAACTTGCCACCGTTTCCCATCGCATCCTGCTCTGCGCAGGTGGCGGCATAGCCGGGACGATGGCGCCGCCGTATAGCCGTGACAGGATTACCAGTGAGGTCTACTCCGCCACCGCGCGTGGCGGCGCCAGAGAGGTGACAGTGCAGTCATGACGACCAACGTGGACGAACCAGCCGAGGCCGCTCCGCCGCCCGCTTCCAAGGGCTCCGCCGCCGGCTCGGGGCTCTCCCGGGTCTTCAACGCTCGCGTGCTCGAGGCCTCGATGCTGCCGATCGGCTTCGTGCTGGTGATCGTGGGCTTCGGGATCGCGCGACCGGACACGTTCCTGCAGTGGTCGAACTTCACCAGCATCTTCGGGCTGAACGCGACCGAGCTCGTGCTGGCGATGGCGCTGCTGATCCCGCTGACCAACGGTGATCTGGACCTGTCCGTCGCCGAGCTCTCCGGGATGATCGGGATCCTCGTCGGCTGGCTGAACGTGAACCACGGCTGGGCGATCGTCCCGGCGATCCTCGTGGCGCTGGCCGTCGGGGTGCTCTGTGGCGCGATCACGGGCTGGATCATCGTCAGATTCGATGTCAACCCGTTCATCATCACGCTCGCGATGGGCAGCGTGTTCGATGGGATCGCCTTCTGGCTGCCCGATCAGGAGACGATTCCGGGGATCTCCCCGAAGCTGACGGATTGGACGGTGCTGCACCACATCTTCGGGATCCCACTGGATTTCTGGTACGGGATAGTGATCATGCTGATCATGTTCTACGTGCTGACGTTCACCGCGTTCGGGCAACGCTCGCTGTTCATCGGCCAGTCGCGCGAGGTCGCGCGACTGAGTGGCTTCAAGGTGAACTCGGCGCGTTTCTGGGCGTTCGTGGTGGCCGGCGGGATCGCCGCGATCTCCGGTGTGATCAACGACGGTGTGCTCGCGTCGGCCACCCCGCAGAATCAGGGAACCCTGTTGCTGGCCGTCTATGCCGCAGCGTTCCTGGGGTTCACCACGATCCAGCCGGGGCGCTTCAACGCGATCGGCACCGGCATCTCGGTCTTCTTCCTCGCGACCGCCGTCAACGGCATGAACCTACTCGGCGCCCAGACATACATCCAGTCGCTGTTCTACGGCGTGTTCCTGGTGCTGGCTGTTGTGCTCTCACGCGTGATCAACCGCCGCCGCGCCGCCGCCGCGGCCAGAGCGACGACGTAGATGGCGCCGCGGCGGTGGTGTCTCAGGGACTCGCCGCAATCCTCGGGTTGCGGCAGCTGATCCTTGATGGTGAGCTTCGAGCCGGCGATCGGCTGTCCGAGGTTCGGTTGGCGGCGCGCCTGGAGGTGTCGCGTACGCCGCTGCGGTTGGCGCTGGCGCAGCTCGAGCACGAGGGTCTGCTGGAGCCGGTGGTGGGCGGCGGCTTTGTGGTGCGCTCCTTCAGCGGCAGGCAGGTCGTCGACGCGATCGATCTCCGCGGCCTGCTCGAGGGCTCGGCTGCGCGACTGGCGGCCGAGCGCAACAGCGGCCCGCGCGCATTGGGTGAGCTGATCGCCTGCGTCGCGAAGCTCGACCGGATCGTGAGCGGGCCCGACCACCCTCGCGGCGACGACTTCGAGCTCTACGTCGAGCTCAACGACGCCTTCCACAACGAGCTGTTCGTGCTCGCCGGCAGCGACGTTCTGCGCGATGCCTATGAGCGGGTGCTGGCGCTGCCATTCGCGCAGCCGAGCGCGTTCCTGCTGATCCAGGCTGAGGGTGAGTCGTTCGAGCCGACGCTGTCCGCGGGTCATGTCCAGCACCATGAGATCCTCGACGCGATCGAACGCGGTGACGGCGAGCAAGCTGAGCGGCTCGCTCGCCGGCATGCGCATTTGGCGGAGGAGAACATGCAGGCGGCACTCGCGAGCGACGGCCTCGCGAAGCTGCCGGGCGGGAGCCTGATCAAGTGAGAAGCCGAGGAGAGCGATACGAACGATGAGGGAGAGCAGCTTCCCAGGAGCCCCAGCGACTTCTGATCGGCGGCGGCTGGGTCGATGCGGCAGCCGGCGGGACGCTTCGAGGTGCGCAACCCCTACACGGGTGAGCGCGCGTCTGTGGCCGCCGCGGCCGGGCGCGAGGATGCCCGCCGAGCGGTCGAGGCCGCCGCGGCGGCGTTCGAGGGCTGGTCCGAGACGCCGCTTGCCCGGCGCCGTGAGATCCTCGAGCGCGCGGCCGGTCTGATGGAGCAGCGCCAGACGCGGCTCGCCCAGATCGTCGCCGACGAGACCGGCGGGACCTTCGGTTGGGGGATGTTCAACGTCGGCCTCGCAAGCGGCATGT
The DNA here is from genome assembly GCA_963790635.1 of uncultured Actinomycetota bacterium. Taxonomy (GTDB): domain Bacteria; phylum Actinomycetota; class Thermoleophilia; order Solirubrobacterales; family Solirubrobacteraceae; genus Palsa-465. Next base: position 1,539,206 of record CAWBPJ010000007.1, read on the forward strand.
TGCGCGAGGCCGGCGTTCACGCCGCTGCCGTTCACGACAAGGAGATCCAGTCGCAGATCGCCGGTAAGCGCATGCGCGCGATCCGCCAGCCGGCCGGTGTGAACGTCGGCATCGCCCCGTGGAACGCGCCCGTGATCCTCGGCACACGCGCGATCGCGGCGCCGCTGTGCTACGGCAACACGGTCGTGATGAAGGCCTCCGAGCTGTCCCCGCGCACCCATGGCGCGATCGTCGAGTGCCTCGCGGAGGCCGGGATCCCGGCCGGCGTGGTCAACCTGGTCACCAACGACCCGGCAGATGCCGCGGACGTCGTCGATGAGTTGATCGCGCATCCAGCGGTGCGGCGGATCAACTTCACGGGCTCGAGCCATGTCGGCGCGATCATCGCCGAGAAGGCCGGGCGCCATCTCAAGCGTGTGCTGCTCGAGCTCGGCGGCAAGGCGCCGTTCGTGGTGCTCGAGGACGCCGACCTCGACGCTGCGGCCGCGGCCGCGAACTTCGGTGCGTTCATGCATCAGGGCCAGATCTGCATGTCGACCGAGCGGATCGTCGTCGAACGCGGCGTCGCCGGCGAGTTCGCCGCCAAGCTGGCCGCGCGCGCCGGTTCGCTCAAGGCCGGCGATCCGCGCGATCCGTCGACCCAGATCGGACCGCTGATCAACGCGGCGGCGCTTGACCGCGTCTCCGAACTGATCGAGGATGCCGTCGACAGCGGCGCTCAGGTCCTCACCGGCGGTGATGCCGACGGCCTCGTCTACCGGCCGACGGTGCTGCGCGGCGTCACCGCGGAGATGCGCATCTACCGCGAGGAGTCGTTCGGGCCGTCCGTCTCGATCATTGAGGTCGACAGCGCGGAGGAGGCGATCCGCGTTGCCAACGACACTGAATACGGACTGTCCGCGGCGATCTTCTCGCGCGATGTCGAGCGCGCCGAGCAGCTTGCTCGGCGCATCCAGAGCGGCATCTGCCACATCAACGACGCGACTGTCCACGACGAGCCGCAGGTCCCGTTCGGCGGCGTCAAGAACAGCGGCTGGGGCAGGTTCGGCGGCGAGTGGGCGGCGGAGGAGTTCACGGAGCTGCGCTGGATCACGATCCAGGACGAGCGGCGCGAGTACCCGATCTGACCGCGTCTGGTGGTGGGGGCCGAGCCAGCGGGCCGGCGCCCACCAGGCAAAGCCGCCCGGAGCATGAGAGGCTCTGAGGCGTGAGCACAATCCCCGCCCGCGACAGCACGGATGAAGGGCGCACCGCCTGGGCGCGCAATCTGGCAACCCCGGTTCGGGACTTCCTGAGCACCGAGACCGGCGGCGCCAGCGTGATGATCGTCGCGACCGTGGTCGCGTTGATCTGGGCCAACTCGCCGGCCTCGCACAGCTACGTGAGCCTGTGGTCGACGCGATTCTCCGTGCAGCTCGGCTCGCACGGTGTCTCGGCGACATTGCGCGATTGGGTCAACCAGGGGCTGATGACGCTGTTCTTCCTGGTCGTCGGGCTCGAGGCCAAGCGGCAGCTGGACCTGGGCGAGCTGCGGGACCGGCGGCGGCTGGCGGTGCCGGCGCTGGCGGCCCTGTTCGGGATCGCGGTCCCGGCCGGCATCTATCTGGCGTGGAACGCCGGCGGCCCCGGTGCGCACGGGTGGGGTGCGGCGATCTCGACCGATACGGCGTTTGCGCTCGCGGCGCTGGGGTTGCTCGTGCCCCGGTCGGCGACGCGGATGCGTGTGTTCCTGCTGTCGCTGGCAGTGGTCGACGACCTTGCCGGCCTGCTGGTCGTCGCGATCGCCTATACGACGCACGTCTCAGTGGTTGCGCTCGCGGTCGCCGTCGGCCTGTATCTGCTGTTGCTGGCCCTGCGGTGGATGCCTGTCGCCCGTGGCCCGCTGGCGGTTGCGCTCGGCATCGGGATCTGGTTTGCGATGTTCGAATCGGGTATCGACCCGGTGATCTCGGGACTGGCGATCGGCCTGGCGACCACCGCCTACTCGCCCTCACGCGAGGAGGTCGGCCGAGCGCTGGAACTGACCCGGACCTTCCGCGAGCAGCCGACCCCGGCGCTGGCCCGGGCCGCGCAACGCGGTCTGGTCTCGACGATCTCGCCCAACGAACGTCTCCAGTATCAGCTGCATCCGTGGACGAGCTATCTGATCGTGCCGCTGTTCGCGCTCGCGAACGCCGGTGTGCACCTGAGCGCCGGGCTGCTCAGCAAGGCCTACACCTCGCCGATCACGCTCGGGATCATCACCGGCTACGTGGTCGGCAAGCCGGTGGGCGTGATGACCGGCTCCTGGCTCGCCTCGCGGAGCTGGCTGCGCGGTCCGCGCGCGCCGGTCAGCCCGCCCGTGCTGCTGGCCGGCGGGGCGTGCGCGGGAATCGGCTTCACGGTCTCACTGCTGATCTCCGCGCTCGCGTTCAGCGGCGTGCGGCTCGAGGAGGCCAAGATCGGCACGCTCTCGACGCTGGTGCTGGCTCCGACCGTCTCCTGGCTGGCGCTGCGACTGTTGCGCCGCCTGCCGGCGGAGGTCCGCGCGCGCCAGATCGCCGGCACGGCGGAGGACATCCTCGACCTTTCAGCCGATGTCGATCCGGAACGTGATCACGTGCGCGGGCCGGAGGACGCTCTGGTCACCGTCGTCGAATACGGTGACTTCGAGTGCCCGTACTGCGGACGGGCTGAGGGTGTGATCCGAGAGCTGCTGATTGAGAGCGGCAATGACGTTCGCTACGTCTGGCGGCACCTGCCGCTGAGCGACGTGCATCCAAACGCACAGCTGGCCGCCGAGGCGTCAGAGGCGGCGGCCGCTCAGGGCAGGTTCTGGGAGATGTCCGAACTGCTGCTCAGCCACCAGGGCGAACTGCAGCTGGACCATTTGGAGGACTACGCGCGCCAGCTGCGCCTGGACGTCGACCGCTTCCTGGACGAACTGCGCCGCCACGAGTGGACCATGCGCATCAGCGAGGACGTCGGCACCGCCGATGAGAGCGGCGTCTCCGGCACCCCGACGTTCTTCATCAACGGCCGCAGGCACTACGGCGTCTACGACATCGAGACGTTGACGACGGCGGTTCGGTCGGCCAAGAACCGCGCCCTGTTGCTGGCCCGGAGCGCGGCGCGGGCCGGCTCCTGACCGCACCGGCGCCGCAGGCCCCAGCCACAGCGTTTGCAACGTCTGTTGCCGGACACCTGTCCAAGCTTGCCGATGCATGCTCGCCGGCTTGCAACGAGTTGTCGATTCCGTTGGAGGCCGGCTTCGAGCGCAAGCAGCAACCCGAGGATGACCATGCACTTCAAGAAGCTGGCAGTCAAGTGTGGCGCGATCTTTGCCACGGCCCTGTTCGTCATGCTGGCCGTGAGCAGCGTTGCCCAGGCCGAGCTGGCCGCCCCCAAGCTCAAGTCGCCCTCGAACCGCGCACGCGTGCAGGCGCTCCCGGCCTTCACCTGGAAGGCCGTCAACCGGGCCGCGAGCTACCAGTTCGAGTTCTCGGCCAATCGCAACTTCTCCTCAGCGGTCAGTGGCTGGAGTGCCGGTCCGATGACGCTCGACACGACCGCGATCACGAACAGCGCGGCGATCGCCAACGGAACCTATTACTGGCGCGTGCGCGCGGTCAGCGCCAAGGACGTCCCGGGCCGTTGGTCAGGGCTGCGCAGGCTCACCAAGCGTTGGTCGACCGCCCCGAAGCTGACCAGCCCGGTCACGACCCCGGTCACCTGGCCGGCGGTGCCGCTGCTGCTCAAGTGGACCGCGGTGCCCTACGCGGTCAACTACGAGGTCGAGATCGGCACGAGCTCATCGCTGTCGACGCTCGTCTACGGTCCTGAGCGGGTCCAGGGGCTGCAGTTCGCGGTACCCAAGACGCTCTCGCCGGGGACGTACTACTGGGCCGTGCGGCCGATCAACGCCTCAGGGCAGCTCGGTGCGCGCTCGCTGGTCCGATCCTTCTCCTGGCAGTGGCCGTCGAACACGAGCCTGACCGAGACCGACGTCTCACCGGACGCGACCTACGAGGAGCCGAGTTTCACATGGACGCCGATCGCCGGCGCCTCCAGCTACGAGGTGCAGGTCGCAAGGAACCCGGACTACCCGTCTGACGCGATCATCCTCGACCAGACCGGCGTGATCGGCAACAGCTACACGCCGACAAGCCTCATGCCCAACAACACCACGCTCTACTGGCGCGTCCGTGCATTTGACGCCAACAAGGACGCAGGATCGTGGAGCACGGGAGAGGACTACCAGGAAAGCTTCGACACCGCGACGCCATCAGTCCCGAACCTCGAAGTCGTCGACGAGTATGGCAACGACGCCGACGCGCCAAACTCGACCGTGACCAACAGTGATCCAATCGTGCGCTGGAGCCCGGTGCCCGGCGCGTCGGCCTACTACCTGACGCTGGTGCCCTGGGACAGCGTGCACGGCTGCAATTTCAACGGGTCCACACGCACGATCAGCACGTCTGTTACCGCCTGGACGCCGCTTGGCAGTGACGCCAACGCAAGCTGGGAAGGCAGCGACCCCAAGTGGCCTTCGAGTGCCTATAGCACGAGTAACGAGACCGGGTTGACGAACGGTGGGGCCTACTGTGTCAGCGTGATTGCCTATCGCAGCGCCACCCCGCTGGCCGGCTCGACGATAGAGAGCTCGCCAACCCTGATCGGGAGCCCGACGGCACCGGCCTTTACATACAGCAAGTATGTTGCCCCAGCCGCGCTCTCCACCGCCACCGTTGTGAGCTACTCGCCGGGGATCGTGCAGCCCGCGGCCGGAGCCGGCGCGCTCAGTCAGGGGTCGACGATCACCACCACGCCGCTGTTCGAATGGCAGCCGGTCACGGACGCTGACGGGTACTACGTGGTCATCGCCAATGACGCAAGCTTCGACCCAAACTCGATTGTGTTCGGCGCCTACACCAACACCACATCGTGGGCGCCGCCGCGGCCGATTCCGGACCAGACAGCCGCGTTCTGGTGGGAGGTGATTCCAGTGAACGCCGGCGACACTCCGCTGCCGTACTCTGACCCTAACGCTACGCAGGACGGGACCTACCAGCCGCAGTCGTTCAACAAGAACTCAGCTCCGCCGTCGCCGGTGAGCCCCGACGGTGGCGCCAACGTGCCGACGCAGCCAACGTTCTCCTGGCGCAGCGCGCAGGGCGCGGTCAACTACACGCTCCAGATTTCGACGGATCCGACCTTCTCGAATCCGATCCAGAGCGTCATCACCGACTCGACCCAGTACACGAGCACCTCGACGCTCCCTGCAGGCAAGACCCTGTACTGGCGGGTGCGGGCCAACGATGTCAGCTACAACCTGAACTGGTCTCCGACTGAGACGTTCACCCACAACGTGCCGGCTCCGGTCTCGCCCTCGAGCGAGCCGAAGACGGGGTCTGCGATCCCACTGTTCTCGTGGAAGCCGGTCGCCGGAGCCATCGGTTACAACATCTCGGTCACCTCGGGCCAGAGCTCCTACAGCACCTACGTCACGACACCGTTCATGACACCGGCGGAGCTGACCACGCCCGGTATCTCCACCTGGCAGGTGCAGGCCGTATTCCCGGGCGGAGTCGATAGCGCCTTCACCACTCCGGTCACCAACTACAAGCGCACGTTCCCGGCGCCGACCGGCGTCCATGCGACCAAGAGCGGCACGCGCATCCTCGTCACCTGGAAGCCCGATCCGCTGGCCAAGACCTACGACATCGAGCTCTCGACGACGCCCGGATTCGGAAACTCGATCGCGGGCGGATCGACCGCCAACACGGCCTGGGTCCCGCAGATCACGGCCAAGCAGGAGACGACCAAGCTGTACTGGCGCCTGCAGGCGGTCGACAACGAGGGCAACCGCAGCGCCACCCACTCCGGAGTCTTCAAGCCGCCGGCCAAGCACAAGAAGGCCAAGAAGAAGCACAAGAAGAAGACCAAGAAGAAGTGACGGCGCTCGAGCCCGCGGGGAGTTCACTCTCCGCGGGCTTCGAGTTGAAGCGCGCGCATCAGACTGACGGAGAGGGGGGGATTCGAACCCCCGATGGACGAATCGCCCATACCGGTTTTCGAGACCGGCGCATTCAACCGCTCTGCCACCTCTCCGGGGACGAGCGCGTTCAAAGGTAGCGGCTCGGGGGCGGGTTCGGCAGGAGGGCGTGGAGCGATGGGCCAAAGGCACACTCTGGTGTGCATTTGGCCCCAGGGTCGTGGCGATGCAGCTCGCCGGCTTGCTTGCGACGTGCCTCATCGGCTTGCTTGCGACGTGCCTCGTCGGCTTGCTCGGGGCGTGCCTCAGCGCCTGCCGGCGAAGAACGCGCGCAGCAGCTCGCCGGACTCGGCGGCCAGCAGGCCGCCGGCGACCGCCGGCCGGTGGTTGAACTGGGGCACGTCCAAGAGGTCGATGACGCTGCCGGCCGCGCCGGCCTTGGGGTCGCTGGCGGCAAAGACGACGCGGGGGACTCGAGCCAGTACGATCGCGCCCGCGCACATCGCGCAGGGCTCGAGCGTCACGTACATGACGGCATCCAGGACGCGCCAGCTGCCGAGTGCGCTGCTGGCCCCGCGCAGCGCGAGCGTCTCTGCGTGCGCTGTGGGGTCGTTGCGGAGCTCGCGCTCGTTGTGACCAGCGCCGATCACCTCGCCGTCTCTGACGATCACGGCGCCGACGGGGACGTCGTCGTGGTCCAGTGCACGCTCGGCCTCACGCAGCGCCAGCCGCATGTAGTACTCATCACGCGGGAAGAAGTGTCCATTCATCGCGCCAGAGTGTGGCGCAAGGACCCCCAGGCCCTAATCCTCACGAAACTTTCATGGTGATTTGCTGTCTTATCTGGTGCGTTACACCGCACGCCGGGGACCGCTGACTTGTCTGCCATCAATGTCGCATACGACCATCTCTTTTTCCCAGGCGGGCCGGCCCTCGCACGGCCCGTTTGGGGGTGGCGGCGGTCATCGCGGCAGCCGCGATCGGCGCCGGTGCGCTCGCCCTCGGCTCGCTGACGCGCAGCGGCAGCGTCGCCCGTCAGAGGTCGGCGCCGGCGGCGTCGGCGCCGGCGGCCCAGGCGTACGCGCCGCACGAGTTGGTCGTCGGCTACAGCGGCTCTGCGTCCGGCGCATTGGCGCGGATCCGCGGCGCCGGTCTGGCGGTGACGCCGTCAGCTCATCAATCGCTGACGCCGGACGAGCTGGTGCTCGAGCTGCCGGCTGAGCTGAACGTGCCGAGCGCCGCCGCAACGGTCGCGGGGCTGGCAGGGATCACGTACGCGGTGCCTGACTACGTCGCGCACATCGCAGGCACCTGGTTCCCGGACGACACCGGTCGCACCGACAAGGCCAAGGGCTGGGAGAAGCTGCAGTGGAACTTCCTCTCAAGGAGCGGGGTCAGCGCCCCGCGGGCCTGGGCGAACCTGATCGCTGATCACCGGCCCGGTGCCAAGGGCGTCGTGATCGCCGTGGTCGACACGGGTATCGCCTTCCGCAACTACCACATCTACAGGCGCTCTCCGGACTTTCGCGGAACGCGGTTCGTGGATCCCTGCGACCTCGTGCTCGGTACGGTCCGCGACGGCCGCTGCACCGACTCCAACGCCGTCGACCGTGAGGGCCACGGCACGTTCGTCGCCGGGACGATCGCCGAGTCGACCAACAACCACTTTGGGCTCACGGGGCTGGCGTACGAGGCCTCGGTGATGCCGGTGCGGGTGCTGGACGCGGAGGGGAACGGCGATGCGTCGACGATCGCGACCGGCATCCGCTACGCGGTTCAGCACGGTGCGCAGGTGATCAACCTCAGCATCGAGTTCTCCCCGGGCACCACCAGCGGCGAGATTCCGGATGTCGTCTCCGCGGTCAACTACGCGCATCAGCACGGCGCGATCGTGATCGCGGCGGCCGGCAACGACGAGGGCACCTCGATCGACTATCCGGCGGCGCTCGCCAACGTCGTCTCGGTCGGCGCCACAACAGGCGACCGCTGCCTGGCGATCTACTCGGACATCGGCAGGGGCCTGAGCATCGTTGCTCCCGGCGGCGGTGACGACGCCGCCTCAGTGCCGGGGACGGTCTGCCATCCGCTGCGCAACCTTCCCGACATCTACCAGATGACGTTCAACGACACCTCTCACCCGGCCAGCTTCAGTATGCCGGGTGGCTGGTTCGGAACATCGATGGCAGCCCCGGCCGTCTCGGCTGCCGCCGCGATGGTGATTGCCAGTGGCGTGATTGGCCAGCATCCGAGCCCGAACGCAACGCTGGCGCGGCTCGAGGCGACCGCGAAGCCGCTGGGCGAGGGCAGGCCCAACAACGACTACGGATACGGGTTGCTCGACATCGGCGCTGCCACCGGCCGGGGCGGACCCACGACGCCGCCGACATCGCCCTACTCGCTTCGGGGCGCGACCCGCCCGGTGATCAGGCAGTCTCAGGGCAAGGCGACGAAGCCGCTGAGCCCGCGCTGAGCGCCGCCGCTACGACAGCCGCACGATCGCGATCACGATCCCGATCAGGACGAACAGGACGATCAACGCCTGCGTGTAGATCCATAGCTTCGGCATCGCTCGCGCACAAACCTAGCGAGCCTCGGGCTCGCCCGTCATGTCCGCCTCGGTCAGGTCGTCGAGCAGTCGCGCGCTGCGAGGAATGCCGTCGTCGCCGAGCGTGACCGCCCCGCCGGGCCAGTACTGGCCGGCTGCGCCCATTCCCCGCGCGACAACCGGCTCGTAGCGCCAGGAGCCGGTGTTGAGAACCTGCGGGGCGCCACCCGAACCTGACCAGAGACGCAGATCGTCGCCGTCGCGCGGGCCGGGCCGGTGCACGTGGCCGAAGACAAGGAAACGCGCGTCGACCCCAAGCGCCGATGCGCAGCGCGCGAGGGCGGGCAGCGCATGGCGCTGCATCTGATGGCTCAGCGCGCGTGAGGTCAGCGGCGCCAGCAGCGTCGGGATGTGACGGTCCAGCCAGCGCTCGGGCGGCAAGCCGTCGCGCATGTGCGGCGCCGGCGGGCTGATGATGTACTCGAACGCCGCCGCTGTCGTCAGCTGCGGTCGCGAGCGCGAGTGCAGCCCCCAGGAGGACACCGGTCGCATGAAATGGTTCAGGTAGTGGCCGTGCGTGGCCCAGACCTCGTCGCCGAGCCAGAGGCCGGGGTAGTGAACCTCGACGCGCGTCGCCGCCAGCCACGAAACGAGCTCAGCCAACAACGGGCTGGCGTCCACCGGCACCAGCGCCTCACGCCCGAGTTGCTCGCCCTGGGCCCGTGCCCAGTTGCGCAGCAGGCCGTGATCATGGTTCCCGGGAACCAGGATCAGCTTCTTGGAGGGACCGAGCCGCTCCGCGATCGCGCGCAGGACCGGCTCGGCCACGGGGAACGAGATCGCCGAGTGCGTCTCCAGCAGCTCGACGATGTCACCCAGCAACACCAAGCGGTCATGGTGATCGAGCGCCTCGAGCAGCACGGCCAGCGGCCGTGGCCGGGTCAGGACGCTGACGCCACCGCCCTGGCCGAGGTGCAGATCTGAGATCACGAGTGTGTTCACGGCAATCTGATTAAAGGACGTCGAATACGCTCAGCGGGTGAGCCGGTCACAGCCACAGCAGCACGCTAGCGGCACGTCGACTCGCCGGCTCAGCTTCGGCGCAGTTGCAGAGCAGTACGACCGCCACCGGCCGGGATACCCCGAGCAGCTGGTCGACGACGTGCTGGCCTACGCGGCGGCCGTCCCCGGCGACCGCGCGCTGGAGGTCGGGGCCGGCACCGGCCGGGCGACGCTGCTGTTCGCCCAGCGCGGTCTGAAGGTCACCTCCGTCGAGCCCGATCCCGATATGGCGGCAGTGGCGAGCAAGCGAGCCGCCACTGCCGGACTCACGTTCGAGCTGATCAACTCCGACTTTGAGGCCTACGCGCTGCCCGAGCATGCCTTCAAGCTGCTGTTCTCAGGTACCGCGTGGCACTGGGTCAGCCCCGGCCGGCGCAACCTGCTCGCGCACCGGGCGCTCACGCCCGGCGGTGCGCTGGCGCCGTTCTGGAACCGGCCGATCTGGGAGGGCAACGCGCTGGGGCCGCAGTTTGACGCCGCCTACGCGGAGATCGAGCGCGAGTTCGCCGCGCGCCCGTCCGGCCCGATGAACCCGCTCGGCGCGCCGCTCGAGCTCAAGAGCGACCAGGAGTGGTTGCACGAGGAGTTTCGCGATGACGCCGGCTTCACGGACGTCGAGGCGCGCCACTACCGCTGGGAGCTGACCTACACGACGGTCGAGTACCTCGGTCTGATCGGGACCCACTCCGATCACATCCTCCTGCCTGAGGCATCGAGGCAGCGACTGTTCGCGCAACTCGGGGAGGCGATCGATCGGGCCGGCGGCAGCTTCGCACTGACCTATGAGACGCTGCTGTGTCTCGCCCGCGCCAGCTGAGCGACCGGGACCTCAGCGCGCGGCGCCCGCGGCTATCTGAGCACCCGGCGCACCTGTTGGTAGGTGCCGGTCGCGCCGAGCGCGATCGTGATCGCACCGGCGACGATCGCGACGACGGCCAGCAGGATCGGCCAGTGGCGCTGGAGAAAGGCCCGCGCGCGGCCCAGGAGCTGCTGCGCATGAGCGCCGGCGAAGGTCAGGACCGCGAGGATCCCGAGCAGCGGCAGCACGAAGCAGACGTTGAACAGAGCGATCAGCAGCAGCTGTCGCAGGATCCCAAAGCCCGACCCGACGATCGCGGCGAGCACGGCGAAGTACGGAAAGGCCGTCGGCAGCTCGACCAGCGTGATCGTCGCGCCGAGCAGGAAGGCGCCACGGCCGTCAGGGCTGAAGCTGGGCAGCTGCTTGGTTGCCAGGCGCGCGCGATGTGCCCACAGCAGCACGCCGACGACGATCAGGATCACGCCGGCGGCCACCTCGAGCAGGTGACGGGTCGGCAGGCTCGGGCGCGGCACCAGCGCCAGAACCAGCTGGCCCGGGCCCAGTGCGATCACGATCCCGCCCAGCAGATAGACGCTGAACACGCCGAGCGTGAACTGGCTGACCGTCTTGCGCGGATGCGGCCCGGCGGCCAGATACAGGGCGGGGGCGAGCGTCGACGGATTCAATGAGTCCGCCAGTCCGACCGAGATCGCGATGCCGATCAATCGCAACATTTGCGAGCGCAATTCTGCCTGTAAGTCCAGCGGCGATACTTACGGTCACATGCGGGTTGCGGTTCTAGACGATTACCACCGGATTGCGCACACGCTCGCGGACTGGCAGTCGCTCGGTGTCGAGGTGGCGTTTTTCGATCGTGCGCTGGCGCCCGAGCAGTTGCCGAGCGCACTCGCGGGCTTCGACACGCTGGTGCTGATGCGGGAGCGGACGGCGTTTCCGCGCGAGCTGCTCGAGCGGCTGCCGGAGCTCTCGCTGGTCGTCACGACAGGCATGCGAAACGCCTCGCTCGATGTCGAGTACCTGCGTGAGCGCGGCGTGCGCGTCTGCGGCACCGGGATCCCGGGCTATGGCGCACGCGACCCGCTCGGGGCCGGAGCCGGCTCGGCGCCGCGCCTCCGGGCCTGGCGGCCTGCCGAGCACGATCGAGCTCGCCTGGGCGCTGATCTTTGCGCTGTTCAAACGCGTCTCCCAGGAGGACCGCGCGATCCGCGACGGCGTCTGGCAGCAGGGTCTGCCCCGCAACCTGGCGGGCTCCACGCTCGGACTGGCCGGGCTGGGGCGGCTCGGAGCCCAGATGGTCGCGCCGGCGCGCGTGTTCGGGATGGAGGTGATCGCGTGGAGCCAGCACCTCACGCCCGAGCGCGCACGGCAATCAGGCGTCGTCGCGGTCAGCAAGGAGCAGCTGCTGGCCGACAGCGACGTGCTCTCGATTCACCTCGTGCTCAGCGATCGCACACGCGGGTTGATCGGCGGGGACGAGCTCGCGCAGATGCAGCCGACGGCGTTCCTGGTCAACACCTCGCGCGGGCCGATCGTCGACGAGCAGGCACTGGTCGCGGCGCTCCGCGCTCACCAGATCGCCGGGGCCGGCCTGGACGTCTACGCGACCGAGCCGCTGCCTGCCGACAGCGCGCTGCTCGGCCTCGACAACGCGGTGCTGACACCGCACCTGGGTTACGTGAGTCGCGAGGGGCTGGCCGAGATGTATGTTCAGGCGGTCGAGGACATCGCCGCATACCTGCGCGGCGAGCCGATCCGCGTGATCGCTTAGAGACGCTTGCCGCTACACTCGTCCCAGCGCCGGCGGCGGCGTGCGCCAGCACGCCCACTCCATCGGCCAGAGCAACCTTCCAACCACCTTACGGGGACTTAGGCACATGGCCCGTGGAGACGTGCGGATCGCTGCGACCCTCGCCTGCGAGGACTGCAAGCGCCGCAACTATCAAACGAATAAGAGCAAGCGCAACAACCCTGAGCGGCTGCAGCTTCGCAAATACTGCAAGTGGTGCAAGCGGCATACCGCGCACCGCGAAACGCGATAGGCACCGCGAGGCGGGACGTGGCTGACACGGACGGGCTGGGCGAGGCGGCCGGCGAGCATAGGAGAAGGCCGATTGACGATATGCCGAGCGGCGGCGAGATCGTCAAGCAGAGTGAGTCGGCAGTCGTTAGGCTCATCGGGTTCCTGCGCGGAAGCTGGAGAGAGCTTCACCGGGTCCAGTGGCCTACTCGCCCCCAGGTGATGCAGGCCACCGGTGTCGTACTCGGCTTCGTGATCGTTGCCGGAATTTTCCTGGGCGTCGCCGATCTGGTCGCCTCAAAGCTCATGAACCTTGTCCTCAAGTAGGCCACAACGTCTTTCAAGTAGGCAATAACGAAATGTTCCGCTGGTACGTAGTCAACACATACTCTGGTCACGAGAACAAGGTGAAGCACAACCTGGAGCACCGGGTTGTATCGCTGAACCAGCAGCGCGCCGTGCGCCAGATCGTCGTCCCGACCGAGTCGGTGTCCGAGATGAAGGACAACCAGAAGGTCACCGTCGAGCGTCGCACCATGCCCGGCTACGTACTGGTGAACATGGACCTCAACGAGGACTCGTGGGCACTGGTCAAGGGCACCCCCGGAGTCACAGGCTTCGTCGGCGCCTCCAACGAGCCGGTGCCGCTGACCCAGGGCGAGGTCGACCGCCTGCTCCATCAGGAGACGGCCGAGCGCCCCCGCAGCCGCGCGCAGTTCTCGATCGGCGAGTCGATCAAGGTCGTGTCAGGGCCGCTCTCGGACTTCTCGGGCGAGATCTCCGAGGTCAACGAGGACGGTCAGAAGCTGAAGGTGCTGGTCTCGATCTTCGGACGCGAGACACCGGTCGAGGTAGGCTTCGACCAGGTCAAGAAGCTGTAGCCGCAGTACCGTTGGTGCAGGACCCGGCAGGCGCGGCCTGCCGGTGCACTAGGAGAAATTTTTATGCGGCGCCTAGGGGGCGCCGTGTATTTCGCTTGAACTAGGAAGAGAGAAAATGGCAAAGAAGGTCCTTACACAGATCAAGTTGCAGGCGGTTGGCGGTCAGGCCAGCCCCGCGCCTCCAGTCGGCCCCGCGCTCGGTCAGCACGGCGTCAACATCATGGAGTTCGTCAAGGCGTTCAACGCGCAGACTCAAGGCGACACCGGCACCGTGATCCCGGTCGTGATCACGGTCTACGAGGATCGCTCGTTCACGTTCATCACCAAGCAGCCGCCCGCTGCCGTGCTGATCAAGCAGGCGCTGAACCTCGACAAGGGTTCCTCCGAGCCCAACCGCGAGAAGGTCGCGCAGATCAGCGACGCGCAGCTATCGGCGATCGCCGAGAAGAAGATGCAGGATCTCAATGCGAACGACATCGAGGCGGCGAAGAGGATCATCGCCGGCACGGCGCGTTCGATGGGCGTGGAGGTGGTCTGATGGCAAAGCACGGCAAGGCATATGTGGAGGCCCGTCAGCGCTTGGACCGTGAGCGCGAGTACGCGCCCGCTGAGGCGATCGCGCTGGTCAAGCAGCTTTCGTCGGTCAAGTTCAACGAGTCGGTCGAGGTGCACGTCCGCACCGGACTCAACGTTCGTCACGCCGACGAGCAGCTGCGCGGCACGATCGCGCTGCCCAACGGCATGGGCAAGGAAGTCAAGATCGCGGTCTTTGCGCAGGGGGACAAGGCCCGCGAGGCCGAGGAGGCCGGCGCTGACGTCGTCGGCGGCGAGGACCTCGCTCAGCGCGTGCTCGACGGCTTCGACGACTTTGACGTGGCGATCGCGACGCCCGACATGATGCCGATCGTCGGGCGGCTCGGGCGCGTGCTCGGACCGTCGGGCAAGATGCCGAACCCGAAGGTCGGCACGGTGACGATGGACGTCGCCAAGGCGGTCGAGGAGTCCAAGTCCGGCAAGGTCGAGTACCGCACCGACCGCAACGCGATCGTGCACCTCGTGATCGGCAAGCGCGACTTCGAGGAGCGCGCGCTGCTCGAGAATTACGCGGCCGTGATCGAGGAGCTGATCCGGGCGAAGCCGTCGGCGGCCAAGGGCCGCTACCTGCGCTCGATCACGTTCGCATCGACGATGGGTCCCGGCGTGCGCGTCGACCCGTCACGCACCCGCGACCTGCTCGAGGAGACGGTCGCCGCTTAGCGGTGGCCGGCTCCTCGCTTCGCCTGATCAGCTCGGCAGCACCGTGAACGGTGTGTCAGCGGCCGTCCGCAGGATGCTGAAGTGGCGACGGTCGAGCGTCAGGATGCGGTCGGTCCCGTATCGCGCGGCCAGCACGACCAGTGATGCATCGGCGAGGCCGATTGCCTGATCCGGGTAGCGTGAGATCACCTCGAGAGCAGCGCGCACATCGGTTCGACCGAAGTGCACGAGGTCCCACGCCTCTCCGGTGAGCGCGTTCAAGACACGCAGCTCGACCTGCTCGCCGTAGCGAGTTGTGACCAGATGGTCCAGTTCTGCGACTACATAAGGCGAGATCACCAAGCGCCCGGACGTCTGCTCGATCGCCTGGACGACGGAGCGGTGCCGCTGTTCGGCCGCGTCGAAGTAGGCGAGCAGCGCGCTCGTGTCGCAGATCAGCAGCGGTCAGTCCTCGCCGAATCCGGCGAGCGCTTCGTCGACGCGATCAGCCAAACCCCCGCTCCCGCTGTTGAACAGGCCACCTCGCGGTTTCGGTCGTGGCTCGGCGTCAACGAGCGACCTGACAGCGACGCGGATCAGTTCCGCCTCAGATTCGCCGCGCGCTGCTGCGACGCGACCGAGCGCGTACTTCAGATCCTCGGGCAGATACACAGTCGTCTTGACCACGGGATGTATGGTACCACATATGGCAGTCGGCAGGCCTGACCGCGGCCGACGCGCACCCACTACACTCACCGCAGCCAAGAGATGAAGCCCAAGACCTCCGGCCGCGCCAGCGCGTAAGTCCGGAACAGGCGGAAGCTCGAACAGCCGGCGGCCCGACTCGGTCCGCTCGCTCTCGACGCCCGCCTTTCACGCGGGCGTTCTTCGTAGAGAGCGAGAACTATGAACCGAGAACAAAAAGCAGCAGTGATTGATCAGATCGCCGACGAACTCGGCGCCTCAGACGCAATCTTTGCGCTGGACTACCGTGGCATCACGGTCGCCCAGATCGCGGAGCTGCGCGAGAAGCTGCGTCCGACTGAGACGAAGCTGCGGGTCGCCAAGAACTCGCTGTCAGAGCGTGCGGCCGATCAGGCCGGCGTCGCCGACATCAAGCCGTTGCTGGTCGGTCCCACGGCGCTCGCGCTGGTCAAGGGCGACGCGGCGGCCGCCGCCAAGGTGCTGAGCGACACGGCGCGCGCGCTGCGCGGGCCGCTGGAGTTCAAGGGTGGCCTCCTGAGCGGCTCGATGCTGAGCGCTGCTCAGGTCGAGGCGATCGCCAAGCTGCCCACGCGCGATGTCCTCAACGCCCAGCTGGTCGGCACGATCGCCGCCCCGCTGAGCGGCCTGGCCCGGACCCTCAACGCGCTGATCCAGGGCGTTGCGATCCAGCTCGGCCAGATCCGCGATCAGGGGCTTGTCAGTGGCACCGGCTCCTCCGACGCTGCGGTGTCAGCTGAGGCTGAGCCACCGGCTGCTGCGGAAGCGACTGAAGGCGATGCCGCTGATGCGGCTCCCGAGAACTAAGACCTAGAACGTAGAACCCAGGAGAAACAACATGTCTACCACTGAAGCATGGATTGACGAGCTCAAGGGCATCTCAGTGCTCGAGCTGTCTGAGCGCATCAAGGCCCTCGAGGAGGCGTTCGGCGTGTCCGCGGCCGCCGTTGCCGCAGCCGCCCCGGCCGCTGCCGGTGGCGGTGCCGGCGGCGGTGAGGCCGCTGCCGAGGAGTCGACCACGGCCGACGTGATCCTGACCGGCGCCGGCGACAAGAAGATCCAGGTCATCAAGGTCGTTCGCGCGGCCACCGGCCTGGGCCTCAAGGAGGCCAAGGATCTGGTCGACAACGCCCCCAAGGCCGTCAAGGAGGGCATCGAGCGCGACGAGGCCGACAAGCTCAAGGCCGAGCTCGAAGAGGCCGGCGCGAGCGTCGAGCTCAAGTAGCTCGAGCGACAGCCTAAGCAGTGTGCTTGCTTTTGGGGGCGGCCAATTGGCCGCCCCCACACGTTTGAGTTTGGGTGTTCCGGCCGGCCTTATAAGCTGAGTCGCAATGAACGGTGCCAGGCTGCTATCGATCGTTCCGCTCGGAGCCGTGCCCCAGGAGGTGCGCGCGGCGGTCGCTCCGGTGCTGAAGAGCTGGGGATACCACTGGGCGGACATCGCGCTGGCCGGGACCGTGGCGCTGCCGTCAGAGGGCAGCTGGCACGCCGACGACCTCGAGGCCTGGGTGATCGCTGTCCGTGCCGATGCGATCTCCGTCGGCGAACGTTTCGAGGCCGGTGATGGGCGGCTGGCGGGTGTGCAGGCTTCCGGCCGGCTCGTGGGCGTGATGCCGGCGACTCCCTACCCGGTGCAGGTGTTCGAATCGTTGCGCAGGCCCGCCGGCGGAGACGATCCGCAGTCAACGCCCTGGCCATCAAGCGACTCCTCAACCCCCGGTCCCGCACCGGTGGCCGACCGGGAGCAGCTCCGGTCGTAAGCGTCGCTCGACGCGAGGCATCGGATAAGGAAGACCTGGACCGTGGAGAGTCGTCGCACATTCATAACCGCAGCCGCTGCGTTTGCGGCGGGGACGGTGGTGGTCGGCAGCGCCGACGCCGCGCAGACGGCGGTCGTCACGATCCTCAACGGCAGGGAAATGCCAACGCACGCGATTGGGGTCATCGGCGACTTCTACATCGACGATTCCACGCACGCGATCTACGGTCCCAAGCACGAGTCCGGCTGGGGCAGGCCGACGAGCCTGATCGGGGCACGAGGGGCCCGGGGCGAGCGAGGCCTGAGGGGCATCCGCGGACCAAGGGGCCTGCGCGGGCGGGCGGGCAGCGAGGATGCGACGGGCACGACCACCACCGGCACCACCACAACCGGCACCACCACAACCGGCACGACCACCACCGCCACGACGACCACGACGACGACCGTCGAGACGGGGCCGGAGGGGCCAGCCGGCCCGGAGGGGCCAGCTGGGCCGCAGGGCTATTCAGTGCTGCACGGCGACGGTCCGCCGGCGAACAGCACCGGAGAGGACAACGATTTCTACATCGACACGAGCAGCACGCAGCTGTATGGCCCGCGTGAGGACGGTCTCTGGGGTTCGCCCGTCTCGCTGACCGGCTCGGCCAACATCGCCACGATCGACGGAGGCTCGTTCTGACAACGATCCAGGTACGGCGCGGGACCGCTGCTCAGGCGTCCGCGGCCAACCCCACGCTCGCAGCCGGTGAGATCGGGTTTGAGACCGACACCGGCAAGTTCAAGATCGGCGACGGTTCGACGGCCTGGCACTCGCTCGCGTACGCGACCGATATCAGCCGCCTCCCGTCCTCGCTGCTCAGCACCGGCTCAGCCGGTGACCCGCGGCTGCGGCGGACGACCTCGCCGTACGTGCCGGGGCAGGTGGCCGTGACGCGTTGCGGTCAGGCGCAGCAGACGGCGAGCGTCGGTGCTGCCGCATTCACGGGGCGCGTCGCCTACACGAGCGGGCCGACCGCAACCGCTGACCTGCGGTTCTGCTTCTCCAACTGGGTCACGATGCTCAACTGGTCTGAGTCCGAGGCCCCCATGGGCCAGAGCTGCACGATCAAGGCCGCGATCGAGATCCCGCAGGGCGGCGGCACCGCCTCCTTTCCGATCTGGTTCGCGGGGCAACGCAGCGCCGCGCTCGATGATGGCGCCGAGATCTGGTCTGACCCCGTGGGGGTCGAGGTGCCGGCATCGACGATGTTCTGGGTGCGCGTGCTCTACACCGCGGGTGGCTCCGGCACGCAGTATCCGCAGGCCAACATCTACAGCACCGCCGATGACAGCTGGCAGTCCGGAGACTCGGTCGACGGCAGCGGAGCGCTGTCATCGGAGAACATCGGGCAGGGGCTGTACCGGCCGACGGTGATCTCAGGTACCCCCGTCGAACGAGCACCGCAGGTGATCATCATCGGCGACGAGCGTGCGATGGGCAACAGCGCCGCTCCTGTATCGGTGAGCTACTTCGACATCGCCTTCAACGGCGCCTACGTGAGCGTGAACCTGGGCACCGATCAGGATCGCGCGAGCTGGTTTACGACCGATCACGCCTACCGCGGGCGTTTCATCGCCGGCTGCGACTACGCGATCGAGACCTACGGTGGCAAGGACCTCGACGACAGCGACGGCCTCGACCGCGATCCAGGCCTCGCGGATCGCGATCTGGGAGCTCTGCAAACAGCGTGGGCTGGCGGTGTACGCGGACACGGTTCCGCCGTACACGACATCCACCGACGGCTGGACGACCACCACCAATCAGACCAGGGCCTGGGGAGCGAACGAGCCGGTGCGCGTACAGCTGAACCAGTGGGTGCGGGGCGGGGCGCCGATGGTCAACGGCGTCGCCGTGACCCCGGGCACCTCCGGCGCGGTGCTGGCCGGCGCTGCAAGTCACCCGCTCGCGGGCACGATCGATGACGCCGCCGCGGTCGAGACCCAGGTCTACCAGTACGGCACCGGCACCGACTCAGGGATCTGGCAGGTCGGTTCGGGTGCCACCCCGCTGACCGGCAATGGCTACGGCCTGAACCTGGCCGGCTGCCATGTGGCTGCCGCCACGGTCCCACTCGCCGAGCTCACCTGACCGCAGCACACAGCTTCCGGTAGGCGCAGAACGCGTGCGTCCACCCGCAGAGCGGTGAACGCACCGCGGCGGCGGTCAGGCCTTCA
>CAWBPJ010000008.1:0-745712 GCA_963790635.1 uncultured Actinomycetota bacterium
TATTTGAGTCTCGAGCCGTCTGTCCAGCGTGGGCGGGCGGCTCGAAGTAGATTAGGAGGCGATCCCCCACCAGCGGCTGACGCGGCCGATGCTACGGCTCGGCCGTGCCTGACGACAACGGCAGACCGCTCAGTGGGTGGTGCGCGAGCGACCGGTAACCGTCGCGGGCTGTGAACCAGCCGTGCGTACGGACGAGACGCAGGTCACGGGCCGCTCCGGGACGGAGCCGGGGCGACGAGACACCGGCCCGGCGACCAGCGGACGCTGTGGCCCGAAGCCGCGACCGGCCGCCGGAGTCCAACTGAGCGGGGTGGGATGGTGACGGCGCAACCTCCGATAGTCGACGTCGGCGTAGACCCGGTCACCGTAGGCGATGTAATCGAAGTCGCCCAGGAGCATGTCGTCGATATGCGCGCTCAAGCGGGTGGCAAGATGGATGATGGCTTCACGGAACATATGTTCGTAGGCTACGTCCGGGGCCGGACGGAATGCCCCGTTTTCCTGCAATTTTCATTGCAGCCCGCCCGGCACCTCCGCCAATCACCGCGTCGGTGTGGCCAACCGTCCAAGGCGGCGGCTCAACCGAGCGCCGACCAGACCTCGAGCTTCGTTCGGATTCGGTCGACCACGGCACTGGTGAATTCGGTGGTGCCGGCCGAGCCGCCCAGGTCGAACGTCTGACTCCGGAGGCGACCGTCTCGAGCGCAGCCTCATAGATCGCGCGCGATGCATGGTCGGCATGTGCCCCGGCGCGGTCGGCCGCGTGGTGCATGACGGCACCGCAGGCGAGGATCATCGCGAGCGGGTTGGCGAGATCCTTGCCCAGCAGCGCCGGCGCGGTTCCATGCGGGGCCTCCGCCATCGCGACCGTCGTGTTGTAGCTGTCATCGAACGCCAGCAGGATCGACTCGGCGCCCGCGATCGATCCGAACATCGGCAGGACCAGATCGGACAGGCAGTCCCCGTCGCGGTTGAGCGCCGGGATCACCAGCGTCTTGTCAGTTGCACCCGACAACAGACCCGCATAGGTGGCATCGATCAGCACCGGCTGGTAATCCACGTCCGGGTGGCGGGCAGCGGCGGCATCCATCTCCTCCTTGAGCATGCCCTCGTAGATCGCCGAAACGGTCCACTTCGGACCTCCGTAGACGCGCGCCTCGACCCGGTTTGCCGTGCGGAAGGCGTATTCGGAGACGGCGCGGCAGGTCGAGCGCGTGATGTGCTCCTCGCGGTAGGCGACCTCGTCGTCGGCACCCGGCTCGCCGGCACGCCATTGCTTGGCACCGTAAGCGTCCTCAACCGCCATCCGGACGACGGAGATCGGCCAGTGCACTCCCGCCATCGGGGCGATCCCCGGCAGGCGCCGGCCGGTGCGCACAATCACCTTGCCACCGATGCCCTCCCGCACGATCGCGTCGGCGTGCCCACGTCCTCCTTGCCCTCCGGCGTGATCGTGGCAGCCTTGATGCCAAGGCCCGCGGCCTTCATCGCCGCGGCAGCGTCGTGGACGACGCCGTTCTGGGTGGTTCGGCGATGGTCGAGCGACAGGTCGAACCGCTCTAGTTCGACATCAAAACCAAGCAGCTCGGAATCGAGCACGCGCAGAGACTGCTCAAGCAGCTCCTGGCCGGTCTCGTCGCCGTCGAGGACGACGATCTTGATTGGATCGTCCATCCGCCGGGACGATATCCGACGCAGGAACAAGCCGCTGCGTCAGCTCAGGCGGCCGGAAGCAGTTCCGGGGAGCACTGCTCGAGCGCGGCGATCACGGTTGCAACGTGCTCGTCGAAGTCGACGCCCAGATCGGCTGCGCCCGCGGTCAGATCATCCCGGCTGACCGCAGCCGCGAAGCTCGGCTGCTTCATCTTCTTCCTGACCGACCTGGGAGTCATGCCCCTGAGGCCCTCAGGGCGCACGTAGGCGACGGCCAGCACGAAACCGGACAGCTCGTCGACCGCATACAGGGTCTTTTCCATCGGCGTCTCCCGCGAGATTCCGAGGGAGTCCGCGTGCGACCCGACTGCGCGCACGAGTTCGTCGGGATAACCGAGCGCGCGCAGCTCTTGCATCGCGTAACGCGGGTGCCCGGTATCCAGGTCCGGGTAACGCTCATAGTCGAGGTCGTGGAGCAGCCCGGTGGCGCCCCAGAGCTCGACGTCTCCTGCAAAACGCGGTGCGTACGCGCGCATCGCGGCCTCCACGGCGAGCATGTGGCGGCGCAGGGAATCACTCTCTGTCCACTCGCAAACGAGCGTCCAGGCGTCGCTGCGCGAGATCTTTGCGGTCATGTCGTTACCTTAACCAGGGTCTATGCAGAAGTTTGTGATCGAGGGCGGCGTTCCGCTCTCCGGGACAGTGGTCCCGGCCGGAAACAAGAACGGCGCGCTGCCGATCCTGGCTGCGTGCCTGCTCACAGAAGCGGACGTGACGTTGCGCAACGTTCCCAGGATCAGCGACGTGGACGCGATGCTCGCGCTGCTGGCGTCGCTGGGGGCGACCGTGACCTGGACGGCAGCCGGTGAGGTTCACGTCAACGCGGCCGATGTGACCAACACCGATGTCGACCGTGAGCTCGGCGAGCGAATCCGCGCGTCCTTCCTGTTGGCGGGGCCGCTGCTCGCACGATTCGGCCGGGCGACGATGCCGCCGCCCGGCGGCGACGTGATCGGGCGGAGGCGCCTCGATCCGCACTTTGACGCGATGCGTGCGCTCGGCGCGAGTGTCGAGCACGACAGTGATATCGAGCTGACGGCGCCCAGCGGCGGGCTGAGGCCGTGTGACTTTCTGATGGACGAGCCATCCGTTATGGCTACTGAGAACGCGCTGATGGCAGCAGCGCTCACCCCCGGGACAACCACGATTCGCAACGCGGCTTCGGAGCCGCATGTTCAGGACCTGGCGCGAATGCTGGTCGCGATGGGCGCGGAGATCGATGGCATCGGCTCGAATGTGATGCTCGTGCACGGTCGTGAGCGTCTCCACGGCTGCACGCACACGATTGCACCAGATCACATCGAGATCGGCTCGTTCATGGCACTGGCCGGCGTCACCGGCGGTGAGTTGGTGGTCAAGGACATCGTTCCAGAGGATCTGCGCATGATCCGCCTGGTGTTCAAGCGGCTGGGTTTGCATAGCCATCTCGACGGCAACGATGTGATCGTCCCTGGTGACCAGCGTCTGACGATCCACACCGATTCGGGCGGCCATACCTCGAAGATCCAGGACGGACCCTGGCCCGCATTCCCGGCTGACCTCACGAGCGTCGCGGTGGCGCTGGCGACACAGGCCGAGGGCTCGGTGATCGTCCACGAGTGGATGTTCGAGAGCCGCCTTGTATTTACGGACAAGCTTCAGATGATGGGCGCGGCGATCACGATCTGTGATCCGCATCGGGCGATCATCGTGGGCCCCCGGAAGCTGCGCGGCCAGCGCGTTGATTCGCCTGACATTCGGGCCGGCATGGCGATGCTGATCGCGGCGCTCTGTGCCGACGGCACGACTGAGATCGGCAACGTCCGCCATATCGACCGTGGGTACGAGCGAATTGACGAGCGCCTGCGAGGACTTGGCGCTGAAATCGAGCGCGTCGACGACAACGCGGTGCGTGAGTAAGTCCTCGCGTCTGTTTTTCGACAGACTCTGACACCGATGATCGACCGTACTCCCAGTGGCACGCGCGACGTGCTGCCCGACGAGATGCGCGAGCTGCGTGCGCTGATGGAGCGCATGCGCGGCGTATTCGAGCGTGCGGGCTACGGCGAGGTGTACACGCCGGCGCTTGAGCACGAGCGCACCTTCGACCATGAGGGTGCCCCGATCACGCCCTCCTACAGACTGTTCGACGAGCACGGCAACGTCCTTGTGCTGCGCTCGGATATGACCGTGCCGATCGCCCGACTGGTTGCCAGCCGCTACCCGACCGCCCCAACGCCGCTGCGCTTCTGTTATTTCGCCCACGCCTACCGCAGTGTGCGCCCCCGCCGCGGCCACTCTCGTGAGTTCATGCAGGCTGGAGTCGAGCTCGTCGGCGCGCCGGGCCCGGAGGGCACAGCCGAGGCATTGACAGTCCTCTGCGACGCGCTGGACGCCGCCGGCCTGCGCAGTTTCCGGATTGGCGTTGGGGACGTCACGCTGTATCCGGCGCTGTTGGACACGCTCCAAATCGAATCCGGACTCAGCGAGAGAATCCTCGCTGAGCTCGAGCGCGGAGATTTCGTCGGCGTCGAGCGCGAGCTGTCCGCGATTGACCATCTCACGCAGCAAGACGCGGCGCTGCTGCTGCGTGTTCCGCGTATTCGCGGCGGCGCCGAGGTGCTTTCCGACCTGGACGGGCCCCTGCAACACGCCGGCACCGGTATGCGAGCCCTGCTGGGCCGGCTGCCTGCAAGGGTGGCGCAGCGGCTGATCTTCGATTTCGGACTCGTTCGCAGCCTTGGCTACTACACCGGCCCGGTCTTCCAGGTCTACGACCCTGCGCACGGCATGCCACTGGGAAGCGGCGGGCGCTACGACCAACTGCTCGGCAGCTTCGGCAGGCCGCTGCCGGCCGTTGGCTTCGCACTCGACGTCGAGCGCGTTCACATCGCGCTCACCGCGCAGGAGCGCGCCCGTGGCTGAAGCCGCCAACAGCCGGCTGCTGCGGATCGCCGTCCCGCGGGGCGCTCTGTTGCACGACACCTTGGACCTGCTCGACAGGCTTGGGCTCGACACGCGCGAGGTGCGAGATAACGACCGCAAGCTGCTTTTCGAGGATGCGGGGATCATCACGATGCGGCCGTCGGACGTGCCGACCTATGTCGAGGCCGGCGCCGCCGACCTGGGAATCACCGGCAAGGACGTGCTGATGGAGCAATCAGAGCGCGAGCTCTACGAGCTGGCCGACCTCGGCTACGGACGCTGCGAGATGGTGGTCGCCTCCGAATCCGGCGAGGACCCTGCTGCTGAATCGCTCAGGCACCTCGGCGTGGTCCGGATCGCGACAAAGTACCCGCGGGTCGCGGCGCGCCATTTCCTGGAGACCGGCCGGCAGGCGGAGATCGTCGAGGTCAAGGGATCCGTCGAGCTGGCGCCGCTGACCGGTCTGGTTGACGCGATCGTCGACCTGACCGCGACCGGCACGACCCTTCGCGAGAACAACCTCGTGATCAGAGAGCGGATCGCGGTGTGCACCGCGCGGCTGATCGCGAATCCTGTGGCCGACAAGCTCAAGGCCGACGCGATCGACGCGCTTGTCTCAAGAATAAGCGTCTGATGGAAGCTGAGATTCTCACAGTCTCAGCGAGCCCTGGGACCGTCGCTGCGCAGTTGCGCAGGCTGATCCCGGACGGCGCCGCCGTCGGCGCCGGCGTCGCCGAGATCATCGCGGCCGTGCGGAGTGAGGGTGATGATGCGGTCAACCGTCACACGGTCCTGCACGACATCGGGGGCGGGGAGGCCCCGCCGCTGCGCGTACCCCCATCGGAGCTGGCGTCAGCACGTGCGCAGCTCGACACCCGGGTCGCCGCTGGATTGGAGCTGGCCGCCGCCAATGTCGGCCGAGTCGCGTGCGAAACGCTGCACACGCCGACCGTCGTCGAGTTCGGAACGCACCGCGTGATCGTCCGTGACGCACCAGTCCGTCGCGCCGCGGTGTACGTGCCGGGCGGCCGCGCACCCTACCCGAGCACGGTCATCATGGGCGTGGCGACAGCCCGGGCGGCTGGGGTGGAGGAGATCGTCGTGTGCTCCCCACCCGGGCGCGACGCGACAGTCAACGAGGTCATTCTGGCGGCCTGCGGGATCACCGGCGTCAGCGAGGTCTACGCGATGGGGGGCGCTCAGGCGATCGCGGCACTGGCGTTCGGGACGGAATCCGTACCCAGGGTCGACGTGATCGTCGGCCCCGGCAACCTCTACGTGCAGGAGGCAAAGCGCCAGGTCTCCGGACAGGTTGGGATCGACTCGTTTGCCGGGCCGAGCGACCTGATGGCGATCGCCGACCCTGACTTTCGGCTCGAGCCACTCGCACTCGACCTGTTGGCGCAGGCGGAGCATGGTGCGGGAACCCTCGTCGTGGGAGTTTCGACCGACGAAGCGATGCTGGGCGCACTCGCGACGCGG
Source organism: uncultured Actinomycetota bacterium (assembly GCA_963790635.1). Taxonomy (GTDB): domain Bacteria; phylum Actinomycetota; class Thermoleophilia; order Solirubrobacterales; family Solirubrobacteraceae; genus Palsa-465. The sequence continues at coordinate 6,100 of CAWBPJ010000008.1, forward strand.
CTGTCACGCGATCTGCCGAACTCGGCTGCGATCTGCCGGCTGGTGCTGGTTCCGTCGGTCGATTTCGCGCTCGAATTGGCCGAGGAGTTCGCACCGGAGCACCTCGAGTTGCTCGGGCCGCTCGCCGAGCAACTCGCCCAACGCGTCACCCGGGCCGGCTGCGTCTTCGTCGGGACCGGCACCGCATTCGGCGATTACATCGCGGGCTCCAACCACACGCTGCCAACGGGCGGCGCGGCGCGGTTCGCCTCATCACTCGGCCCCCAGCACTTCCGCCGTGTTTTCACCGAGGTTCGCATCGACCAGGCCGACGGGCTGGCACGCGCCGCCGCTCCCGTGGCCCGCGCCGAAGGCTTCGAGCTTCACGCGCAGTCGATGGAAATCCGGATAGGCGACAATCAGGGCAGATGACCAGAACGGCGACCATCGATCGCAGGACAGGGGAGACCGAGGTCAGCGTCACGCTGACCCTCGACGGTCAGGGAGCCGGCACACGCCAGACCGGTGTCGGTTTCCTCGACCATATGCTCGACCTGCTCGCCCGCCACGGGAGGCTCGACCTCGACGTGGCAGCGACCGGAGACCTTCAGACCGGAGCCCATCACACTGTGGAGGACATCGGCATCTGCATCGGTCAGGCGCTTGATGTCGCTCTCGGTGACCGTGCCGGGATCGTCCGCTACGGCGGCGCGACCGTGCCGATGGACGAGGCGCGAGCCGCCTGTGCCATCGACATATCCGGGCGTGGCCTGCTTGCATTCGACGCGACCCTGCCGCCAGGCGCCATCGGCAACTACGACCATGAGCTGACGGAGGAGTTCTTCCGCGCGGTTGCCGCCAACGCGAAGTTGACCCTGCATCTCACGGTCGAGGCTGGAACCAACGCGCACCACATGATCGAGGCAGTGTTCAAGGCCTTTGCCCGGGCGCTCCGCGCCGCGGTGTCGGTCGATCCGACGGAGGTCGGCGTACCGAGCACCAAGGGCACATTGACATGAGGCAGGCACGTCCGCGCATCGCGGTCGTCGACTATGACATGGGCAATCGCCGCTCGGTGGAGAAGGCACTCGAGCACGTCGGTGCAGAGGCGGTGATCACCCGCGATCCCGTGGCGTTGCGTGGCGCGCACGCGCTCGTGCTGCCCGGCGTCGGGGCCTTTCCCACGGGCATGGCCAACCTGAGCAGGTTCGGCCTCGACACACTGCTGCGCGAGCGGGTCCAGGAGGGGACGCCGCTGCTTGGTATCTGTCTCGGGATGCAGCTGCTGTTCGACAGCTCGAGCGAGCTGGCCACGAACACTGCGGGCCTGGGTCTGATCGGTGGCCAGGTGCGTCGGATCGATGCCGGCGGTCTGCGAGTTCCTCACATCGGCTGGAATGAGGTCCGCTTCGAACACGAGTCGCCGCTGAGGTTTGACCTGCCTGAGCGGGGCGCGCCGTTCTACCACGTGCATTCGTTCGTCGCGCATCCGGCCGAGCCTGGCGAGGTTGTCGGCACAGCCGAGTACGGCGAGCGCTTTGCCACGATCGTGCAGCGCGGGGTCGTCCATGGCACGCAGTTCCACCCTGAGAAGTCCTCTCGCGATGGATTGGCGCTGCTGCGCTGCTTCGTCGAGCTCGCCCGTGCCACACGCGGCCAGAACGTTTACGCATGATCCTGCTGCCGGCGATCGACATCATCGACGGCAGGGCGGTCCGGCTGGCCCGGGGCGATTTTGCCCAGCGAACCGAATACGACCCAGATCCGCTCGAGGCAGCCTGTCGCTGGGTTGATGCCGGCGCACGCGCTCTGCACATCGTCGATCTGGACGGCGCCCGCACCGGCGCGCCTGCCAATGTCCAACACATTCGCCGTATCGCTGAGGCGGTCGCGGTCCCGGTACAGGTGGGTGGCGGGCTACGCTCACTCGAGAGCGTCCGGGCGGTTGCCGAAGCCGGGGCCTCGAGCCTGATCCTCGGGACCGCCGCCTTCAGGGATCGAGATTTCCTCGAGGCCGCTGTGGCCGCCTATTCGGAACGATTGGTGGTGTCCGTTGACGCCCGCGACGGCCGCGTGGCGACCGCGGGTTGGACCCAGGAGACGGACCTCAGTGTCAGCGACGCGCTCGAGCAGCTGCAGGCAACGGGGGTAAGCCGCTTCGTCTACTCGAACATCGAGCGTGACGGGATGCTGAGTGGCCCGGATCTCGAAGGGGCGCGTGCGGTGGCAGCGGCAATCCACGGCAGCTTCGTCTACTCAGGCGGTGTAGGGACGCTCGCCGACCTCAAGGCGCTGGCGCAGCTGCGGGAGCCGAAGCTGGGTGCCGTGATCGTCGGCAAGGCGATCTACGAGCGCCGTTTCGACGTGGGAGAGGCTCAGGAACTGCTGGATCGCCTCGCGGTGAGCTGACCGCAATGCACTACAAGCGTGTGATCCCCTGTCTGGATGTCGACCGTGGTCGCGTCGTAAAGGGAACCGGCTTCGTTGATCTCCGTGACGCCGGGGATCCCGTCGAGCTGGCCAGTCGCTACGACCTCGCTGGGGCGGATGAGCTGGTGTTTCTGGACATCACCGCGACATCGGACCAGCGCGACACGGTCGTCGAGCTGGCGAAGCGCAGCGCAGACGAGGTTTTCATCCCGTTCACGATCGGCGGCGGCATCCGCTCGATCGCCGACGCCCAGGCTGTGCTCGACGCAGGCGCGGACAAGGTCTCTGTCAACTCGGCCGTGCTTGCCCGACCACAGCTGATCGATGAGCTGGCAGCCCGCTTCGGCGCCCAGTGCGTCGTCGTCGCGATCGACGCGAAGCATGATGCGAGCGCCGGGGCCTGGGAGGCATACGTCGCCGGTGGCCGGACCCGAACCGGCCGCGACGCCGTCGCCTGGGCGCGAGAGGCGGCCGCGCGCGGGGCGGGCGAGGTGCTGTTGACGAGCATGGACCGTGATGGCTCAAACGCCGGTTATGACCTGGAGCTGACGGCCGCAGTGGCGGCCGCCGTCGGCATTCCCGTGATCGCCTCCGGCGGTGCCGGCACACTGGAGCACCTGGCCGAGGCCCTTGGCGCGGGCGCCGACGCGGTCCTGTGCGCGTCCATCTTCCACTACGGACAGCACACGGTCGCCGAGGTGAAACGCCACCTCGCGGACACCGGAATTCCGGTGCGCGAGGTGGCGCAAACCTAGACTGATTCAGAGGAGCCGCTAAGCGGCTTCTTCTACATACCCTGCCGCAGCGCATGCATCGCAATACGCGGCGGGGGGCACCCGAGGCTCATAACAGCCCGGACGACAGCAGGTGGACGACCGCTTGGGCCTACCCCGGCCGATGCGGGCAGCGGCGGCGTCCTTCAGCTCTTCACGCATACGGTCAAGTTCGGCCGCATGCGTGGCGCAGAAGCGACGACCCTTGAGAGCCGGCTCCTGGCAGTGACTTCCACTTCGACAACGCATAGGCGAAATAGGGTACCAGGTTCGTCCAGTTCGCGCGAGCGGCCCTTCGTCTACGCTCTATTTTATGGCCGTTGCGATCAACAGCCTGGTGTGGGCCACTGATATCGACGTTCTGAGCCTGGATCACACGCTTGCACGCCGTGACGGCTACTGGGTGGTGCAGTCGCCCGGAAACCCGACCTTCTGGTGGGGAAACTTCCTGCTGTTCGACGACCCACCGGGCAAAGGTGACGGTGCGCGTTGGGAGGCTCTGTTCGAGGTCGAGAACCGCGGCAGGTCAGAGGTCACGCACCGTTCATTCGCCTGGGACCGCACAGACGGTGGTATCGGCGAGGCCGACTGGGAGCTGCTGCCACGCGGATACGAAATCGAGCGCACCGCCGGACTGGTTGCCACGCCGGACCAGATCCGCCCGCACGAGCGAGCCAACGGTGCGGTCGAGGTGCGGGCGCTGGACCCAAGGCCCGGCCAGGACGAGGGCCTCTGGCAGGCCGCGATGGATGTCTGGCTGGCGCAGACGCCTCCGCAGGACCGATCTGACTACCGCGTCAGTTTTCTAAAGAAGCGTCAGGCCGGCCTCAGGGAACTGTTCAGGGATGGTGATCGCGGCACCTGGTATCTGGCATTGCTCGACGGCCAGGCCGTCGGAGCGCTGGGAATCGTTGTCACGGGCGGGCGGGCTCGGTATCAGACCGTGGACACCCTCGAGGCGCATCGCGGGACCGGGGTCGCGACGCGCCTGGTGGCCGATGCTGCGGCACTTGCGGCGGCCACGCAGGAGATCGATCATTTCGTGATGGCCGCAGACCCGGATTACCACGCGATCCGCATATACGAATCCCTCGGCTTCGAGCGCGCCGAACTGGTCGTGGGCGCACTGCGCAAGCCGCGAACCTGAGCGGCAGGTCGACGTCTGGACATGCAACACGCGATGCCGTGCACGTACGTCCAAACGTCAGCTGAGCGACCTTATCGACGGGACTCGTCGCCGCGGGCGCGATATTCGGCTGCGGCCGGCCGGCCCAGGGCCTGCAGCTGCTCGCTGATCGCGTCGCGACGGCCGCTCCCCTCGGGGTCCTCCTCGTAGGCCAGCTCCATCGCCGTCAGCGCCTCCTGGTGCGATCCGCGGGCAACGGCGTCAGCGGCGACCAGATCAAGCAGCGCCAGCAGGCGGTATCGGACCTGGTCGCGTGTCGAAGCAGCCCACTCCGCGTAGGGATCGGCCGGCAATAGCGGACCGGTGCGCAGGGCCAGTGCGCCGTATGCCAGCTGCACGGCGCGAGCGCCGTGAGCGCCACGGACGCGACCGTCGGCAGCCAGGAACTCTCTGACATCGACCCAGGCGGGCAACAGGCGCAGGGTCTCGCCGTCGCGGAGGATCAGATCGCCCGCACTCGCCCGCAGCCGCGTGAGCACCTGCCTGAGACGCTGCCTGGCCGCGGAAGGGGTCGCGTCGGGAAAGAATGTCTCCAACACCAGATCGACGGGAAGTCCGTGCTCGTGCAACGCGAGCATGCGCACCAGTTCGCCGGGCATCCCTGCCGGAAGCGTGAGACGGGTGCCATCCGCGGTCGACACGGTGGTCATGCCGAACAGCCTCACCAACAGCGGCCGCCCGGCGAGCAGCTGCTCCCTGGCTTCCTCAGACCCGGACAACTCCGCCAGAGAGGCCAGTGCAGCGACGATCTCCGGCTCGCCTGCGACCGCGATCCGGACGGTGCCGCAATCCACCGCCTGCGCAAGCGCACGTGCGGCCAGAGCCCCGGCACCATGGCGGCCGGCCCGGAAGCTCGCCCAGGCCGTGAGCAGGGTGTGGCGCCAGATCACACGCTTCTCCAGCCAGCTGCCGCGCGCGAGCTCCTGCAGCCCCTCGAGCGCGCGACCGGGGTCTCCGGACCGTGCGCGCATCACTGCGGCCGTTTGCATGACCTCCTCGTTGTCATCCCCGGCCCGTTCACGACCCCGCTCCAGATAGGCCTGTGCCTGCTCGACCAGCCCGACGCGATCGAGCAACTCGGCCGCCTCCAGCAGGAATGACAGGCCGATGTGGGTGTCGAACCACTCCAGCCGGGCTGCTTCGCGCTCTGCCTCTCGCAGCAGCCGCTCGGTCGCGCGCGCGTCGCCCCGGCCGGCGGCGATCCGCGCACGACCGAACGCGATCTCCGCACGTACCTTTTCGACGCCCGTCAACTCGGCCGCCTCGTCCAGCGCCTGTTCGGCCCGCTCGAATTCACCCAGGTCGATCAGCACATCCGCATACGGGGTCATCGCACCGGGGAGCCGGTCGCTGCCGGGCTCGTAGGTGGCCAGTGCCTCACGGATCAGCGCCTCCGCGGCGACGAGGTCACCGTACTGGTAACACGCGGAATAGCCGCGGCGAAGCAGCGCGGACCCCTGCCACTCCCGGTTGCCGAGCGCGGCGAACAGCTCCGCAGCCTCGGCGAAGGCACGGTTCGACTGCCGGGTCGCCTCGTCTGTGCCTACCCACGCCAGCGCCTGCCCGCTGGCCAGCTGTGCGCGTCCAAGCGCGATCTGGTGCGAATCGTCGGCGGTCGCGAGCACCTGTTCGACGAGCAGCAAAGCCCTGTCCAGTCGTTGCTCGCGACCGACATCGATCGCCCGCTCGGCCAGCAGCTCGAGGTGCCAGTCTCGCCCGGAGGGAGGCGGGTCAACGTCCGCCTCGTCAAGCAGCGCCTGCAGGCGGTCCAGGGTCGCAGCCCGCTCCGCGTAGCGTGCCCATGGCTCCAGATCCCAGGCATGATCGAGCAGCACGCCCGGATCGTCGATCGCAGCGAGTTCTGCGTCCGTCAGCTTGGGCGGCGCGGGCACGGCTGAATTATGGAGCCTTCAGCCTGCGTGTGACGGTGATCTCACGCCGTTGTCAAACGGCGGCCCGGCGCCGGTCTGGCGCTACTTGGTTGGAACCAGCTTGTAGAGCACGTAGCGGCCCATCAGGAACAGGGCGCCCGGGTTGGCGACGACCGTCGTGTAGGAGCCATCTGGGAAGGAGAAGACCTTCGCCCCTGTGCGAGCGTTGAAGCCATAGCTGCTTGGGTGGTAGACGGTCGAGACGTAGACCACGTTGTTGATGACGGTGGCGGAGCCTGAGATGGCGCTGCCGACGTCTGCCGTCCAGCGGGTGCTGCCGTCCTGCGCGTTGAGCGCGTAGAGGTCGCCGTTGTAGGAGCCGATATAGACGGTCGGGCCCAGGCCTGGCGTGTCGGCCACCGCAGGCCCGGAGTAGACGTAGCCACCGAGGTTTTCTGACCATGCGAGCGTGCCGCCCAGTGTGAACGAATAGGCGTCGTCGGAGTTGTTGCCGACGTACACACGGCCGAACGCGATCGCCGGGGTGGAATAGAACTCACCGCCGGGGCTCTGCGACCAGTTCTCGTGGCCGGTCTTGGCATTGACCGAATAGAAGCTGCCGCCGTAATTGCCGACGTAGAGGTTGCCGCCGTAATAGGCAGGGCCGGCCTTGATCGGCCCGCTGGTCGGCAGCGACCAGTTCTGATGGCCGGTGAGGACGTTCACCGAGTACAGCGTCCCGCCCTGGGAACCGAAGTAGACCGAGTTGCCGACGACCACCGGCGAGGACTCCGTGCCGCTCGACACCGGGAATTTCCAGAGGATGTGCCCGCTTGTCATCGACAGTGCGACGAGCTCGCCGTCGAAGCTGTCAATCGAGCTGCTCGCGGTCGAAAGCACCGTGACGAACAGCCGGTTGTGGGCCGGATCGAGCGCCGGGGTCGAAGCGGAGCGCTTGCCGACGTGGGTCAGCCACATCTGCTTACCGGTCGAGATGTTGACGCGCTTGGCCGTCGCGCCACCGTCGAAGAGATAGAGGCTGTTTCCGCGGATCGTCGCCGGGAACTCAAGCAGCGCATTGCCGCCGAACTTCCACGCGGTTCTGAACGGCGGGTGAAGCGATGCACGCCCGGTGAAGTCGCGGGTGCGCGTGGCGCCGCCTCCATAGAACGGCCACGTGAAGTTGTTGACATGCACGACGGCCGTGGTGGTCGTCGTCGCGGTGGTCGTGGGGGTGACAAAGGCCGCGGTGGTGTTGACCGTGTTCTTCGACTTGCCGAGCTCGTGAATGGCGATGCCGGCAACGACGATGGCCACGACGACCGCAGCCGCGGCGAAGATCCAGGTGCCACGGTTGGACTTGGGGAGGTGCATCAGGCAAGCAGGGTAGTCATAAGCGAAGATGGACGCGTGGAGAAGCGCGCCGACGACGATCTGTTCGCCCGCGTGACGATACTCGCGCCGATCGCGCGAGTCATCGCAGTCGCGCGTGAACGGCGGACGGACCTGTATCTGGTTGGTGGAACGACCCGAGATCTGATGCTGGGACGGCAGTTCGTCGATGTGGACCTCGCGGTTGACGGTGACGGGCTCGAGCTGGCGGCTGCGATCGGATCGCCTGAACCGATCAGTGAGTCGAGGTTCAGCACGCTGAGGATCAGCGCCGCCGATGCCCGCTATGACCTCGCGCGCACCCGTCGCGAGCGTTATGCGCATCCGGGGGCGCTCCCGGAGGTCGAGCCGGCGCCGATCGCGACCGACCTTCTGCGCCGCGACTTCACCGTCAACGCGATCGCGCTGGGGCTGACCGGTCAGGATGCAGGCATGCTCCTTGCTGCGCCCCGAGCGCTGGAGGATCTCCAGCGGGGCGAGCTGGCCGTGCTCCACGACTCGAGCTTCGAGGACGATCCCACGAGGCTTATGCGACTCGCACGCTATGCCGCCCGGCTTGGCTTCACGGTCGCGCCTCATACGCGTGAGCTGGCAACCGAGGCGATCGCATCAGGCGCTCTCGAAACCGTCAGCGGCACCCGTATCGGCAACGAGCTGCGCCTGCTCGCCGCCGAGCCCGACCCGGTTGCAGCGTTCGAGGCCGCCACCGGACTCGGCCTTCCGTGGACGATCGACGCGCCGTTGGCCAGGCAGGCGCTCAACAACCTTCCACCCGACGGACGCGGGGACATCGTCGTCCTCGCCACGGTGTCGCTCGGCGACGACCTCGACGGGCTCGGCTTCAGCGCCGGCGACCGCAACGCGATCCTCGAGGCCCGCACGCGCTCCGGCGAGGTGGCTCGAGAGCTCGAGGCGGTGAAAACCAGGTCGAAGGCCGCACGTGTCCTCAGCCACGTCGGGGTTGAGACGATCGCCCTTGCCTGCGCGCAGGGCGACCCGTCTCAACCCCGGCTGTGGCTTGACGACCTGAGGCATATGGCACTCCAGATCAACGGCGACGACCTGCGCGAAGCCGGCATTGCCGAAGGTCCAGCGATTGGCCGCGCGCTCCAAGCTGCCCGGGACGCAATGTACGACGGTGAAGCCACGGACCGCGAGTCGCAACTCGCGGTAGCTCTGAAGGCGGGTCAGTAGCCTCCAACCCGTGCAGCTTTCGGATCCGTTCCACGAACTGGACGGCCAGATCGTGGTGGACCTGCCCGGCGCCCGCGCCGTGTTCACCACCAGCAGCTGGGGCGACGTGCGCGAGACGCTGCCGAAAATCGCTGAAAGCCTTGGCGTACGCCCACTGCGGCCCCGGCAGGTTCATGGGACGGCGGTCGTTGCCATGAACGAGTGGACGCCCGCCACCCAGGCAGACGCGCTCATAGCCACGCACCCCGGTGTCGCAGCCACGGTGATCACGGCCGATTGCGTTCCAATCGTGGTCGCCGGAGGGGGAGCGGTGGCCGCGATACACGCCGGCTGGCGCGGATTGGCTGGTGGGGTCATCGGCAATACCCTCGCCGAGCTGCAGGGGCACACGGACGGGACGAGCGCAATCGCGTTCAGCGCTGCGATCGGACCGGCCGCGGGCGCCTGCTGCTATGAGGTCGGCCCCGAGCTTCACCAGCAGTTCCCAACCTTCATCCGCGGACGCAACCTGGACCTGAAGGCGATCGCGCAGGATCAGCTCGAGAAGGCTGGCGTGGCAACCGTTCACGACACCGGGATCTGCACGATCTGCTGCACCGACCCGGAGCTGTTCTCCTACCGCCGCCAGGGCCAAGCCGCCGGGCGCCAGGCGCTGATCGCATGGTTGACCTGATCCACGGTCTCAGCGCGGAGGAGGTCCGCCGCAACCTCGAACGGGTGCACGAGCGCCTCGATGCAGCCGGCCGCAGGCCCGACGAGGTTCAGGTTCTCGCTGCAGTCAAATACCTCCCGCTGGAGGAGCTCACCGCGCTGGGAGAGGGCGGGATCGACCTCGCCGGCGAGAACCGCGCCCAGCAACTTGTGGCCAAGGCACAGCAGCACCCGGAGTTCACCTGGGACTTCATCGGGGCGTTGCAGAGCCGCAAGGTCGCGCAGTTGCTGCCGCATGTGCGCTACATCCATTCGGTCGCCTCCGACTCGGCGCTGGCGCAGCTGGCCAAGCACGGAACCCCCGACACAAAGGTCCTTATCGAGGTCAACGTCGCGGGCGACGCCGGCAAATCCGGGCTCATTCCGGCTGAGGTGCCGGCGTTCGTCGAGCGCTGTCCGGTCACCGTCGCCGGGCTGATGACGATGCCACCGCTCGTCACCGATCCGGAGCGAAACCGCAGGCATTTTGCGGCGCTGCGCGAGCTCGCCGAGACGCACGAGCTGCGAGAGTTGTCGATGGGCACCAGCCAGGACTATGGTGTCGCGGTGGAGGAGGGCGCGACCATCATCAGGCTCGGCTCTGTGCTGTTCCGGCCAACAGCGGCATAATCAGGCTTCCGGCACTAGCAGGGAAATATCCCCGAAACCCGAACCCCCAACCGATATGGCATTTCGCGACACATGGCATCGGACGCTTGTCTACTTCGGCTTGGCCGAGGATGACGCGTACGAGGACGACTACGAGCCCTACTCGGAACCGGAGGTCCAGATGCAGGACAGCTATCGGGATCGGCCGACGGTCCGTCGACTCGACGACCGCCCACGGCGCCGCCGTGACGAGTTCGACGACATCTTTGCCGACGATGACCGTCACACGACGGTCCTTCGGCCTGTGGCCACTCGTCCCAACGGCCGCGGTGGCAACGGCGGCGACGTGCGCGTGCACTTCGTCGCACCCAAGAACTTCAACGACGCCCAGGACGTGGCCGACAAGTTCAAGGACGCAATCCCGGTGATCCTCAACCTGCAGGCGGCTGACTCGGATCTCTCAAAGCGTCTGATCGACTTCGCGAGTGGCCTCACCTACGCGCTCGATGGCGGCATGCAGCGCGTCGCCGACAAGGTCTTCCTCCTGACCCCGCAGAACGTCGAGGTCTCGGCTGAGGAACGCGCACGGTTGCTCGAGAAGGGCTTCTTCAACCAGTCCTGACGCCTGCGCCGGTGCTGCCGGGTCCGCTGACCCGCAGCACCGTAGGTACGCTTGCTCGGCGATGAGAGTCGGACTGATCGGTTCAGGCAACATGGCCCGCGCGATTGCGCGCGGGTGGGGCGAGCCCGTCTTCTGTACAGACAGCGGCTCCGGGCGCGCGCAGGCTCTGGTCGACGAGCTCGGCGGCGAACGCGTCGCCTCGAACCGCGAGCTCGCCGAGCGCGTCGAGCTGATCGTTCTCTGCCATAAGCCGTACCACCTGGAGTCGGTTGCGGCCGAGCTCGAGGGGATCACGACCCCGGTCGCATCGGTGCTGGGGGCCACACCGACACCGACTCTGCAGGCCGCGTATCCGCACAGCCAGGTGTTCGCGCTGATGCCCAATACGCCTGTGGAGATCCGGCAGGGAGTCGTCGTGTACGCGGAACGAGAGCATCCGGAGCTGGTCGACACAGCACTCGAGGCTGGGGTCCTGGACCTGTTCGGGCGGCTTGGCCGCGTGGTTGCGGTGCCTGAGAGGCTGCTGGCCGCCGCGACAGCGGTCTGCGGCGTCGGTCCCGCGTATCAGGCGCTCATCGCCGAGGCGCAGGTGGACGCCGCCGTCCGCCACGGCCTCGGAGCCACGCTGGCGGCGGAGCTGGTGACGGCGACGATGAGTGGTTCGGCCGCGCTGATCGAGGCCAAGGGTCACGACACGCTCGCGGTTCGGCGTGAGGTCACCTCGCCCGGCGGATCTACCGCCCGGGGCCTGGAGGCGCTTGAGCGTTCCGGGATCCGCACCGCCTTTCAGGACGCGATCGATGCGGTCGTGACCCCTGACAAGAGACGCTGAGCATGCTGCTCGAGGCCGTCACGCGACTGGACGTCGCCAACTACGTGGAGGATCTGTTCGACGTCTACATCGTCCTGATCCTGATCTACATCCTCGCCAACCTCGTGTTCTCGTTCGGGGCGCGGCCACCCTATTCGCGGGCGCTCGACGTGATCCTGAATTTCCTCCGCGACGTTTCAGAGCCGTTCCTCGGGATCTTCCGACGCCTGATCCCGGCCTTCGGGAGCATCGATCTGAGCCCGATGCTGGCGATCATCGTGCTGATCGTGCTGCGCACCATCCTGTTCAACGTGATCAGTGGCTGACACGGCACGCCGTCGCGCGGTGCTGCGAGCCGCGCTCGTGTTCGTGGTGGTCGTCGCGCTCGACCAGCTGACCAAGCACACGCTCGGCACCTGGATCAAGCCGAACCAGGTCCGCCACGTGGTCCCGGGGGTGACGCTCGTCTATGTGCGCAACACGGGTGTCGCGTTCAGCTTCCTGGCCGGGACCGGCGCGCTCGTGTACGTCGTGACGGCGATCGCGCTTGTGGCGCTTGTCACGTTCATGCTGATGCGGCCACAGCGCCGCCTGCTGTGGCTGCCGACAGGCATGCTCCTCGGCGGTGCCGTCGGCAACCTGATCGACCGGGTGGCGCGCGGCTCCGTGATCGACTTCATCAAGCTGCCGCACTGGCCTGCGTTCAACCTCGCCGACATGTCGATCACGTTCGGTGTGATCATCCTTGTGTTTGTGATCGAACGCGGTATCGACGATGGCTGAGATCGAGTGGGAGGGAACCGTCGGGCCTGAGGCCGAAGGCCTCAGGCTCGATCAATTCCTCGCCGCGCCGCTGGGCTCCCGAGCTCGAGCGGCGCGCCTCATCGGCGCCGGGCTCGTGACGGTCGACGACCGCCCCGTCCAGAAGCGCCGCGCCGTTTCGGCCGGCGAGCAGGTGGTCGTCGTCGAAGCGGTCATCCCTGGGCCCGTGCAGAGCAGCGGACGATCAGATGGGGGGCAGGCGGACGCGCAGGCTGGGGGACGGGCGGGCGGGCGGCCTGACTTCACGATCGCCTACGAAGACGACGCTTTGCTCGTGGTCGACAAGCCGGCCGGTCTGGTGGTGCATCCGGCTCGCGGACACGAGACGGGGACGCTCGCGCAGGCACTCGCTGACCGAGCCGCGGGCGGCGAGGATCCGTACAGGGCCGGGATCGTGCACCGCCTCGACCGCGACACCTCAGGATTGCTGGTCGTCGCCAAGAGCGATGCCGTACACCGGGAGCTCAAGCGTTTGCTGCAGGCGCGAGAGCTGCGCCGCGAGTACCTGACGCTGGTCGAGGGCATCCCGCCCGCGCACTCGGGCACGATCGACGCGCCGATCGGCCGCGACCGACGCGACCGCGTCCTGCATTCGATCGACACCGACACCCCCCGCGAGGCGCGTACGCATTTCGAGCTCGTCGAGCCATTCGGCCGCGCAGCCCTGCTGCGCGTATCGCTCGAGACCGGCCGCACGCACCAGATTCGCGTGCACATGCAGGCCATCGGGCACCCGGTGCTCGGCGATCGCGCCTACGGCGGACCATCGTGGTTCGGCCTCGAGCGGCAGTTTCTTCACGCCGCACGGCTGGCGTTCCCGCATCCCGTGAGCGGCGCCGAGGTCGACGTCAGCTCGCCGCTGCCGGTTGATCTCGAGGCGGCTCTGACGCTCGCGCGCGGAATCACGACACCTCACGCCTCCTGAACTACACTGTTGGCCGTTCTGTTTCCGACCCTCCGCAGGGGCCGGGTCGCGCCCTGCTCCGGGATAAGCCCGGAGTCGCGACCGAAATCGGCCCGCGGTGTGTATCGCAAATTTCATCAAGGGAGTTACAAGTGGCTCAGGTAGGCATCAGAGAGCTGCTGGAGGCCGGCGTGCATTTCGGCCACCAGACGCGTCGTTGGAATCCGAAGATGCGCCGGTTCATCTTCGGCGAGCGCGACGGCATCTACATCATCGACCTGCAGCAGACCGACGCGCTCCTGCAGCAGGCCCAGAGCTTTGCCTCGGAGATCGGCCGGCGCGGGGGCACGGTTATGTTCGTCGGCACCAAGAAGCAGGCCCGCGATGCGATCAAGGAGACGGCGGAGGCGGCGGGGATGCCCTACGTCAACCACCGTTGGCTGGGCGGTCTGCTGACCAACTTCCAGACGATCTCCGGGCGTATCAAGCGCCTGCACGACCTCGAGCGCTACGAGACTGAGGGCCAGCTGCAGCTGCTGCCGACTCGCGAGCGCATGGCGGCGCAGGCCGACCTCGAGAAGCTCCGTGCCAACCTCGGCGGTGTCAAGAACATGCAGCGTCAGCCCGACGCCGTGTTCGTGATCGACCTCAAGACCGAGGCGATCGCCGTCAAGGAGGCCCAGCGGCTGCGAATCCCGATCATCGGCCTGGTCGATACCAACTGCGACCCTGAGGGGATCGACTTCGTGATCCCGGCAACGACGACGCGATCCGCTCGTGCGCCGCGATCACACGTGCGATCGGCGACGTCGTCGCCGAGTCCTACGCGATCTTCCGCGCTGAAGAGGAGCAGGCGAGGCTCGAGCGTGAGCGCCGCGAGGCTGAGGAGCGCGCGCGGCGCGAGGCCGAGGAGGCTGCCCGTCGCGAGGCCGAGGAGAAGGCACGCGCCGAGGCTCAGGCCGCCGCTGCCGCCGAGGCTGAGGCCAAGGCCGCTGCGGAGGCCGCAGCTGCCGCGGAGGCAGAGTCCGCGGCAGCTAAGGCCGCGGCTGCCACGCCAGCACCAGCGCCGCCGGCAGAGCCCGCGCCTGCAGCCGAACCCGCAGCTGCGGCAGCAGAGGCCGCGGCTCCCGCCGAGCAGACGCCGCAGCTCCTGAAGCTCAAGCAGCCCCTGCACCACCCCAGGCCCCCGCGGAGAACGGCGCGCCCGCTGAAGCTGCAGAGGTGGCAGCCGCTCCCGAGGCGGGGTCAGCATCGACGGATGCTGATGCCGAAATCGCGCAGAGCGCGCCTGAGGCGGAAGCATCCAGCGACGCTGACGCCACCCCGACGAACGCTGAAACCCCCGAGGAGAATGCATGAGCGCTGTCACTGCCTCAGACGTGAAGGCCCTTCGCGACCGCACGGGCGCGGGAATGATGGCGTGCAAGAACGCGCTGGCCGAAGCCAACGGCGACCTCGATCAGGCGATCGAGCTGCTGCGCGCGCGTGGCGAGGCCCAGGCTGCCAAGCGAGCCGGCAACGAGGCGAGCGAGGGCACGGTTCAGAGCTACATCCATAACGCGGCGGAAAACCGATCGGTGTGCTGGTCGAGGTCGACTGCGAGACGGACTTCGTGGCACGCAACGACGAATTCGTGGCGTTCGCGAAGGATCTCGCCCTCCATATCGCCGCATCACCCACAACGCTGGCGATCAGCGAGGATGAGGTGCCTGCCGAGGATCGCGAGCGTGAGATTAGGATCGCGACCGAGCAGGCCGCCGATCGTCCTGAGAACGTACGCGAGCAGATCGTCAAGGGAAGATCGACAAGTGGCTAGATGAGGTCGTGCTGCTCCGCCAGGAGCACGTGAAGCATGAGGGCCAGACGATCGAGGACCTCCGCGCGAAGCTCGCCTCCGACACGGGTGAGAACGTCGATGATTCGCCGCTTCTCGCGGTTCGCCGTGGGCGAGTAGCATCCGGCCGCGGTGATCTCCTCACGCAGGTGAGCACACACACCACAGACGGCGCACCCGCCTACGGGCGGGTGCTGCTCAAGCTGTCCGGCGAGGCGCTCATGGGCGACCGCGACTACGGCACCGATCCGGAGCGGGTCCAGGCTGTCGCTCAGGAGGTCGCGACGATCCATCGGCGCGGGGTGGAGGTCGCGGTCGTCGTCGGCGGCGGCAACATCTACCGTGGCCTCGAGGCCGCCGCCCGCGGCATGGACCGGGCGACCGGCGACTACATGGGCATGCTCGCGACCGTGCTGAACGCGCTGGCGCTGCAGGACGCGCTCGAGAAGGGCGAGATCCCGACCCGGGTCCAATCCGCGATCACGATCTCAGAGGTCGCCGAGCCGTACATCCGTCGCCGCGCCGTCCGGCACCTCGAGAAGGGTCGCGTCGTGATCTTTGCAGCGGGGACCGGCAATCCCTTCTTCACGACTGACACTGCCGCTGCGCTGCGCGCCGCCGAGGTCCACGCCGAGGTGGTGCTGATGGCCAAGAACGGCATCGAGGGCGTCTACACGGCCGACCCCGCCAAGGATCCGAACGCGCAGTTCATTCCCGAGATCACGCATAAGGAGGCGCTGACACGCGGTCTCCAGGTGATGGACTCGACCGCGTTCGCGCTCTGCATGGACAACAACCTGCCGATCGTGGTCTTCAACATGGCCGACGGCAGCAACATCAACCGGATAGTGTCCGGTGAGCGGGTGGGGACCCTGGTAAAGACATGAGCGACGACGATCTCGTTGGCGGCCTGCTTGACGATGCGCGTGAGCGCATGCACAAGTGCGTTGAGTCGACCCGACATGAGTTCGGCTCGGTCCGCACCGGGCGGGCCAGCCCTGCGCTGCTGGACCGCATCAACGTCGACTACTACGGGGCCGTGACGCCGCTGAAGCAGCTGGCCACGATCAGCGCCCCGGAGGCACGCCTGCTCTCGATCCAGCCCTACGACAAGAGCTCGATCAAGGCGATCGAGAAGGCGATCCTCGAGTCTGACGTCGGCCTGACACCCTCCAACGACGGCGCCATGATCCGGCTGATGTTGCCGGAGCTGACCGAGGAGCGCCGCAAGGAGCTCGTCAAGGTCGTGCGTGGCATCGCCGAAGAGGGCCGTGTCGCGATCCGCAACGTGCGCCGCGACGTGATGCACGATCTGCGCGAGCTCAAGGAGGACGGCGAGATCGGCGCCGACGACGAGCATCGCGCCGAGACCGAGCTGCAGAAGGTCACCGATTCGCGGGTCACCGAGCTCGACGAGCTGCTGAAGGTCAAGGAAGAAGAGATCCTCGAGGTCTAGCCGTGAGTCGGGAATTCCGCCGAATATCCGACTCTGGACGCTAGATGGGCGTCGGCGCTGCGCCAGACCCGGGCGCCGACGGCCCGCGCTACGTCGCGATCATCACCGACGGCAACGGTCGCTGGGCCAAGCAGCGTGGCATGGCCGCGATCCGGGGACACGAGGCCGGTGCCGACGTCGTCAAGGCACGTTTGCGCGACGCGGTCAGCTTCGGGATCAGGGAGCTGACGGTGTACTCGTTCTCGACTGAGAACTGGAACCGTTCCAGGGCGGAGGTCAGCGGCCTGATGCGGATGTTCGCGCGGCGGATCGACGCTGAGACGCCTGAGCTCAAGGCCGAAGGCGTCCGGATGCGTTTCATCGGTCGCCGCACGGAACCGGTGTCGCCACGCCTGATCGAGAAGATGGAGTGGGCCGAGGCCGAGACTGCTGGGAACGACCGGATCACACTGTTCGTCGCGTTCAACTACGGTGGCCGTGCGGAGATTCTCGACGCCGCCCGCGCGTTCGCCGGCGGTGACGAGGAGGACTTCCGCCGGCACCTGTACGCGCCCGACATGCACGACCCCGACCTGATCATTCGCACCAGTGGCGAGCAGCGGATCTCGAACTTCCTGACCTGGCAGTCAGCCTATTCGGAGTTCGTGTTCCGCGACGAGCTCTGGCCCGACTTCACGCGCGACGCGTTCGCGGCCAGCCTCGACGAGTTCGCCTCGCGCCAGCGGCGGTTCGGAGGGCGCTGATGCCGCAGGCGCGCCGACCCAACCGGCCAGCGCAGCCGCGCAGGCGCTCCGACCTCCTGGCGAGGGTCGTCGTGGCCGTGCCCGCGGCCATCCTCGCGATGATCTTCGTCGACATCGGCGGCCTCGGCTGGATGCTGCTGATGGCGGTGATGGCCTGCGTCTGCCTGAGCGAGCTGTACGCGATGCTTCCCGACTGGCGACCGGTGCCGATCGTCGGCTTCGTCGTCGCGGTAGGAATGTGCGTGGCCGCGCGCTACGGAACCCTCGCGGCCGTGGTGGGCACCGCCCTGCTGTCCGCGCCGCTCGTTTTCCTTGCTGTGTTGGCTCGCGGCCAGAGCGCCGGCGCGACGCTCTCGATCGCGTCAACGCTGCTCGGTGTGATCTGGATCGGCTTTGCCTTCGCACACGCCGTCCTGCTGCGGCAGACCCCGCACGGCGGCGCGATCATGATCGACGTGATGGTCGGCACGTTCCTGGGAGACACAGCGGCATACCTCGGCGGACGCATGTTCGGTCGTCATCCGCTGGCGCCCACGATCTCGCCCAAGAAGACGATCGAGGGACTCGGGTGCGGCGCTCTGGTCGCGATTGTCGCCGTCGTCGTCGCCGGCCTCTACCAGGAGTCCTGGCTCCGCACGGCACCGCACTGCTGCTGGGCATCGCGGTGGCGGTCCTGGGCCCGATCGGCGACCTGTTCGAGTCGCTGATCAAGCGCGACGCGGGCACCAAGGACGCCGGCACGATGTTCGGTGCGCACGGCGGGCGCTCTGGACCGGCTCGACGCGGTGATCTTCACCGTCGTCGCCGGGTATTACATCGCGATCAACATCCCACGCTAGCTGCTGATGCCCCGCCGCCTGGTGATCCTCGGCTCGACCGGCTCGATCGGCGACGCAGGCGCTCGATGTCGTCGCGCGCAGCGACGGTGAGCTCGAGCTCGTCGGGCTCAGCGCCGGCAGCGACTCGGCAGCAGCTGATCGAGCAGGCCAGCAGGCTCGGGGTCAGGCGGATCGCGCTCGCCGATCGCGACGCGGCCGCACGCGCGTCGGAGGTCTGGACCCACGGGGAGGTGCTGTCCGGCCCCGACGGCCTCGTCGCGCTGGTCACCGAATCCGGTTGCGACATGGTGCTGAACGCGATCGTCGGCTCCGCCGGGCTGCTCGCGACCGTCGCGACGCTTGGCGAGGGCATCGACCTCGCGCTCGCCAACAAGGAGTCGCTGGTCGTCGGCGGCGAGCTCGTCAACCAGCTCGCGGAGGCGACCGGCGCTCAGATCCTGCCGGTCGACTCCGAGCACTCGGCGCTGCATCCAGCTGATCGCGGGTGAGCGGGCGGGCACGGTCGACCGGCTGCTGCTGACGGCCTCGGGCGGGCCCGTTCCGCGGCAGCACTCGCGAGCAGCTGGGCGAGCGTCACGCATCGAGCAGGCGCTGGCGCACCCGACATGGTCGATGGGCGGCAAGATCACGATCGACTCGGCAACCCTGATGAACAAGGGCCTCGAGGTGATCGAGGCGCACCACCTGTTCGGCACGCCGTACGACCAGATCGACGGTGGTGGTGCACCCGCAGTCGATCGTGCACAGCCTGATCCAGCTGTGCGACGGGGCGACGCTCGCACACCTCGGCTACCCGGACATGCGCGTTCCGATCGCCTACGCGCTGCACCACCCAAGTCGCGCTGAGGTGCCGCTGCCGGCGCTGGATCTGGCCGCAGTCGGCGCGCTGACCTTCGAGCCACCGGACCTCGAAACGTTCCCATGCCTGCGGCTGGCCCGCGAGGCCGGCATCGCCGGCGGCACCGCGCCCTGCACGCTCAACGCCGCCAACGAGGTGGCGGTTCACGCGTTTCTGTCAGGAAGGCTCGCTTTCCTTGGGATCGCGCAGGTGATCGAGGAAACGCTCGCCACGATCCCTCCAGAACCAGTGCACTCGTTCGACTCGCTGATGGACGCCGACGTCCGCGGCCCGAGCGATCGCATCTGAGGTCGTAGAGCAGCCTGGCAGACTGAGGACTGATGTCGTACGGCGCTCGCGTTCCTAGGATTCGCGCTGCTGATCGTCCTGCACGAGGCCGGCCACTTCGTCGCGGCCAAGGCCGTGGGCATGCGCGTCGAGCGCTTCTCGCTGTTCTTCGGCCCGATGTTCGTCAAGCGCCGGATCGGCGAGACCGAGTACGGCATCGGCGTGATCCCGCTCGGCGGCTACGTGAAGATCACCGGGATGAGCTCCGAGGAGACGTTCGAGACGCCTGAGATCGAGGCGCGCGCCTACATCAACCAGCCGGCCTGGAAGCGGATCGTCGTGATCGCGGCCGGGCCGGCGGTGAACCTGGTGCTGGCGTTCCTGCTGGCCTGGGTCTTCTTCATGGCGCCGACACAGGACGTCTACAACAAGCAGGGCCAACAGATCGTCAACCACGACCGTTGGCGCGATCGTGCACGGCAGCGCCGCCGACGGCGTGCTGCAGCTCGGCGACAAGATCGTCTCGGTGGACGGCGTCAAGGGCGACGCCGCGACGGCTCACGATCAGATCGCCAAGCACACCTGCGCCGACGACGCTCACGTCAACGGCTGTCAGGCCACCACGGCCGCGACGATCGTCGTGCGCCGCGACGGAGCACTGGAGACGCTGAGGCTGCGGCCGCGCTGGAGCGCGAGCCGACAAGGCCATGCTGGTCGGCTTCGGGTTCCAGGCCAAGCAGGTGGGTCCTCGGAGTGCTGCCAGCGGCCAGGCAGAGCGTCACGGGCCTCTGGAACGTCGGCCAAGGAGACGGTCACGGACATCCTCGAGATCTTCAAGCCGAAGGAGCGCGGGCAGCTGCACAGCATCGTCGGCGGCTACAAGATACACCCAGGAGGAGATCGCCAGCGGCTGGACGCACGGCATCGGGATCATGGCGCTGATCTCGCTGTGCCCTGGGGATCATCAACCTGTTCCCGTTCCTGCCGCTCGACGGCGGTCACATCTTCTGGGCGCTGGCCGAGAAGGTTCGGGGCCGCAGGATCTCGCTGCGTGGTGATGGAGCGGGCAGCTTGTCGGGATCGCGCTGATCGGGATCCTGCTCGTCGTCGGCCTCAGCAACGACATCTCGGCGCTCGCCGGCAAGGGTCTGAGCATTCACTGAGCGACGCCGCTCGTGCGCGGCGAGCCGCTCGACCTCGGTCGCGAGTGCCCGAGCGAGCAGCTCGAGCGGGTGGTGCACCGCGATCGGGCTGCCCGAGCTCCGCAGGTGGCGCTGCAACTGGCCGATGCAGCCGTGGTCGGCGCTCGACCACCATTCGGCGCCGGTCGCGACGATCGCCTGCGCCTGGCGGCGTCCCGAGCCGCCGCAGCGGCCGGCTGCGTGAGGCGGTAGATGCCCGGCGCGCCGCAGCACGCCCCGGCCGTCCGGCGGGAGCTCGACCAGCTCGACGCCCGGGATCGCGTCGCAGCAGCTCGCGTGGCTGCTCTGCGACGCCCTGGCCGTGGCGGAGCTGGCAGGCGTCGTGGTAGGCGACCCGCGCTGGCAGCGGCGCCCTGTACGCAGCGTCGAGCGGTCGCGCGCCAGCAGCTCATGCACGTCGAGCACCAGGCGCACTGAAGGCCCGCGCCTCCGGCGTGCCGAGCAGGCGGCCGTAGTCCTTGAGCGCAACGCCGCACGCGCCTGCGCTCGTGACGATCGTGGTCGACGCCACCAACGGCCGCGAATGCCGCGATCGTCGCCTGGGCCCGGCGCAGACCGCCGTCACGTTCGCCGGACTGGAGCTCCAACGCGCCGCAGCAGTCGGGCAGGCGCGGCGCGATCACCTCATAGCCCTCGGCCGTCAGCACGGCCACCGCCGCCTTTTGTATGCGGCCGTGAGCGGCGCGCTCGCCGCAGCCGAGCAGCAGTCCCACGCGACCGCGGGACGTCCCGTGTGCCGGCGTGAAATGCGGGATCGAGCTGCGCGGATCGAGTCGGCTTGAGCTGCGCGGTGCGAGGAAGCGCCGCTGAGCGCCGCGCGCCGGCGCAGCCGCTCACCGGCCGGCCGCGGCAGATCTCGCTCGATCGCAACCTGAGCGGTCGCCAGCAGGTCCGCGTAGGCGACGTCCTCGGGGCAGACGCTCATGCAGGCCATGCAGCCGAGGCAGGAGTCGATGTGCGCCGCCATCTCGGCCGTGGCGGCGCCGCCCGGCGCGAGCACGTCCTCGATCAGGACGATCCGCCCGCGCGGTGAGTCGGCCTCCGCTCCCCAGAGCGTGTAGGTCGGGCAGCTTTCCAGGCATATGCCGCAGTGCGTGCAACTCATCGGTCTCGGTGTCAGTTTCAGATCCTGCCCACGAACAGGCCCGGGTTGCAAATCCCGGCCGGATCGAAACTGGCCTTCACGGATCGCATCAGCTCGAGCTCGGCTGCCCTCGACCACGCCCCAGGGGTCGATCGCCCCGCGCGAGGACGCCGGCAGATCGAGGACCAGGCGCAGAGGTTCCGGCCGGCAGGCCGGCACGGACCGTCGCGATCATCGGCACATCCAGGGTCAGGTAGAGGATGCCCTGTGCCGCCCTGCCGACTACGGTGGCCTTCGCCACGTCCGCGAGCGTCAGGATCGCGTCGAGCTCGCTCCGCATGTGCGTGCACACGCATCACCGCGCGCTCAGCCGAGCGTTGCCCGGCGCGCTGCCGAGCCCACAGCTCGGCGTCATCGGTGCGCGCGTCGGTGTCAGCGAGTCCGCAATCGCGCATGGTCGCGGCGACGAGTCGTGCGCGAGCAGCGGCGTCATCGCCGGCCAGCTGGGCAAGCAGCCCGCCGCGGCCGGCGCGCCATGCCAGGTCAAGGCATTGACAGGTCTCGGTGCGTGTTCGTCAGCGTTCTGACAACGTCGCAGAGGCGACTCGCGACCGAGCTTGAGCCAATCGCGGTCGCAGTCTTCACGGGTAGCGGCTGCAGCCGAACGTCGACCGCAAGGATCACGCCAAGCGTGCCGAACGAGCCGGACAGCAGGCGCGTCAGGTCATAGCCGCTGCGGTCGCGATCACCGGCTGGTCCTGTGCGAACGACGCTGCCGTCGGACAGTGCCACGGTGATCCCGACCAACTGGTCTCGCAAGGGTCCGTGGCGGTGGCTGAGGGGCCCGCTGTCGGCCGTCGCGATCGCGCCTCCGACCGTCGCGGCGGGCCGCCGGCCCAGACCGAGCTGCGGATCTGCGGCGAACAGCAATTGGCCCGCTGCCAGGGTCGCCTGTGCGTGGGCGAGCGACACACCCGCCCCGAGCGTGGCGGTCGAGCGGTCATCGCTGATGCTCACCCCGTCCAGGTGCGTGGTCATCAGCCTCAGTGCCGCGGGAGGGGTGGGGAAGCCCCAGCCGAGCTTCGATCCCCCGCCGACGATGCGCACCGGGCGCTCGTTGGCGGCCGCTCGTGCCAACACCGCGGCCGCCTCATCGACGCTGCCGGGTACCGCGAGGTCGCTCACGACTCGAGCACCGCACCCAAGGTGATCGCGACCGCGATTCCGGCGCGTCCGCGGGAGCCCGAAAAGGCACCCGCGAGGTCGTATCCGGGCCGACCGCTCTGAAGCCGAACGCGCCGGCCCTCAGGATCAACCAGCTCGAGCGCGCGAATGTTCTCAATTCCGGAGTGTTCAGCGACGTGGCCGCCGACGGTGCCGGTCATAACGGTCTGGGCAAACCAGCGTGCTCCCAGGAGACGAGGCAGCGCATCCGGCGGTGCGCCGGGCTCGACCGTGACCTCACCCGCGCCATTCACGGCGAGCACACCGCGCATCCGGGTCATCGCGATCATGAGGGCACCTGCACGGGGCAGCGCGCCACCGCCTGTGCTGGTCCCGGCGCCGCGCACCACGTACGCAGTGCCGGTCGCGATGCAGGCGGACACGAGGCTGGCGACCTCGGCGGCGGTGCCCGGCAGGGCCGCTGCAAGCGGCAGCGGCCCGTCACGTGTGCGCCCGTCCGAGCGGTAGACGGACAGCACCGACGGATCGGTGACCACGTGTTCCTCACCGCAGATCAGGCGCGCACGGGCGACTATCTCGGCACCTGCCTCCATCGCTGAAGTTTCGCCGATGCCCCGAATCTCTAGACTGGCTCGCGATGGCCTCCAAGAATCAGATCGACGTCGGCGGCGTGCTGATCGGCGGCGGCGCACCCGTCGCCGTGCAGACGATGACCAAGACGGAGACCGCCGATATCGACGGCGACGCTGGCGCAGATCAGGCGCGTCGCCGAGGCCGGCGCGGACCTCGTGCGCTGCGCCGTCCCGCGGGACCAGGACGCGGAGGCGCTGAAGACGATCGTGCGCGAGTCGCCGATCCCGGTGATCGCCGACATCCACTTCAACCACACGCTTGCGCTGAAGGCGCTCGATGCCGGCGCGCACTGCATTCGCCTGAACCCGGGCAACATCGGCGGGCCTGAGAAGGTCGCAGAGGTGGTCGCAAAGGCCAAGGCGCTCGGTACACCGCTGCGAATCGGCGTGAACTCCGGGTCGCTGCCGGCGCACCTGCGCGAGCTCGAGTACGAGAACCCCGTCGAGGCGCTGGTCACGGCCGCAGTCGAGTTCGTCGACCTGATGGAGCGCCTCGACTTCACGAACTTCAAGGTCTCGATGAAGTCGACCAGCGTGCCCGAACACGATCGCCTCCAACCGCCTGCTGTCGGAGCGGATCCCGTACCCGCTGCACCTCGGCGTGACCGAGGCCGGCACCAAGTGGTCCGGGTCGCTGAAGTCGGCGGTCGGGCTTGGCACGCTGCTCGCGGACGACATCGGCGACACGATCCGCATCTCGCTCTCGACCTTCCAGGCCGAGGAGGAGGTCAAGGTCGCATGGGAGATCCTCAAGGCGCTGCGGCTGCGCCGCCGCGGCCCGGAACTGATCGCCTGCCCGACCTGCGGCCGCCTGCAATTCGACATGGACACGGTCGTGGCAGAGGTCGAGCGGCGGCTCGAGGCCTACGAGGATCCGATCGAGGTCTCGGTGCTCGGGTGCGCGGTGAACGGCATCGGCGAGGCCCGCCACGCGGACTTCGGCATCACCGGCGCCAAGGACATGGGCATGATCTACGCCAAGGGTGAGCCGCTCAAGAAGGTCCCGACCGCCGAGCTGGTCGACGAGCTGTTCAAGGAGATCGACAAGCTACTACGCGGCCGGCAAGCAGCTGGTGCGCGATGAGCAGAGCGCTGCCGAGGCCAGCGCGTGGCTGGCTGAGAACGAGGACGAGACCGCGATGACGCCTGAGCGGCTCGCGATGCTCGAGGCCGAGGCCGCCAAGGAGCCTGAGGCGGCGGCAAGGCTGGACGAGGCGCTGTCGCCCGTCGCCGGGCGGCGCTTCACGCGCGCCTGATCGTCGGCTTCCCAGCCCCTGAAGTTGGGCCGGGCGCCCCTGCGGTCAGGCCGGGCCTCCCTTAAAGCCAGGGGTGCGATTATCACCTCGAGGTAATAATCGCACCCGTCGAATTTGGACTGCCGCACCCGCGGCGCGTGAGCCCGAGACCTACAGCTAGGCGG
Organism: uncultured Actinomycetota bacterium; assembly: GCA_963790635.1. Classification (GTDB taxonomy): domain Bacteria; phylum Actinomycetota; class Thermoleophilia; order Solirubrobacterales; family Solirubrobacteraceae; genus Palsa-465. The sequence continues at coordinate 30,904 of CAWBPJ010000008.1, forward strand.
CGAACCGCTCCGCGACCTCATCCCAGTTGATCACGTTCCAGATGGCCGCCAGGTACTCAGGACGGCGGTTCTGGTATTTGAGGTAGTAGGCGTGCTCCCAAACGTCGACTCCGAGCAGCGGCGTCTTGCCGTCGATCAGCGGCGTGTCCTGGTTCGGGGTTGAGATCAGCTCGATGCCGGCTCCGCTCCTCACCAGCCACCACCAGCCGGAGCCGAACCGGCCCACGCCCGCGGCGTTTGCCTTCTGCTGGAGTTCAGAGAAGGAACCGAACGCCGAGTTGATCGCGTCGGCGAGGGCGCCGGTGGGTTCGCCGCCGCCGTTCGGGCTCAGCGACTCCCAGAACAGCGAGTGGTTGTAATGACCGCCGATGTTGTTGCGGATCGCCGGGACGTCCAAGGCCGCCCGCGACGTGAGGATCTCCTCGGCGCTCTTGTCGGCCCATTCAGTGCCTTCGATCGCCTTGTTGCCGTTCGTCACGTAAGCGGCGTGGTGCTTGTCGTGATGGATCTCCATCGTCTGCGCGTCGATGTGCGGCTCGAGCGCGTCGAAGGCGTATGGGAGATCGGGAACTGTGAAGGCCATGCTGACTCCTGTCTTCGGGTTCTCTCTCTGGGTTTTCCGTTCTATCAGAGCACCTGCGCACGCGGGTCGCACCGCGCCACGGCGGGCGCCGCGGGTACGCTTGCTCGCCATGCCCCGCCTATCTGAGTATCTGCTCCCCACCGAACGCGAACCACCCGCTGATGCCGAGGCGCTGAGCCACAAACTGCTTGTGCGCGCAGGCCTGATCCGGCAGGTGGGAGCGGGGCTCTGGAGCTGGATGCCGGCCGGTTGGCGCAGCCACCAACGGATCGTCCAGATCATCCGCGAGGAGATGGACGCGATCGGCGGCCAGGAGATGCTGATGCCGGTGCTGCAACCGGCGGAGCTGTGGCGGCGCAGCGGACGCTACGACGTCTTCGGTGAGGAGCTCTTCAAGCTCAAGGACCGTAAACAGGCCGACATGGTCCTGGGACCGACCAGCGAGGAGGTCGTCACAACCCATGCTTCGACGACGATCCGCTCCTACCGCGACCTGCCGCAGATCCTGTACCACTTCCAGACCAAGGAGCGCGACGAGCCACGTCCGCGCGCCGCCGTGCTGCGCTCGCGGGAGTTCGTGATGAAGGACTCGTACAGCTTCGATCGTGACCCTGACGGTCTTGACGTCTCCTACGAGAAGCACGCCCGTGCGTACGACCGTATCTTCGATCGTTGCGGTCTTGAGTGGTACAGCGTCGAAGCAGACGTCGGCGCGATGGGGGGCATCGGCGCACACGAGTACATGGCACCGTGTCCAGCTGGCGAGAACGACGTCGTGCTCGCCCCGGGCTACGCAGCGAACCTTGAGGTCGCATCGGCGCAGGCGCAGGCCGTGGTGCTGCCGGTCGCTCCGGACTCGCCGGAGGAGGTGGCCACACCGGGGATGACCACGATCGCGCAGGTTGCCGCCGCGCTCGAATTGCCCGTGGGGGCGCTGCTCAAGGCCTATCCTGTCGTGCTCGCGGACGGCGCCTTCGTGCTCGCCATGCTGCGTGGTGATCACAAGGTCAACGAGATCAAGCTGATGCTCGCGCTGAACTCGCCGTTCCGCCAGGCCACCGCTGCCGAGATCGAAGCGCAACTGGGGCCGCCGGGATCGATCGGACCCGTGGGAGTCGGAGCTCGGGTCCTGCTCGACGAGGCCGTCGCTGCTGACGCCGGCGGCTACGTCGTCGGCGCCAACCGCCCCGACATGCATCTGCGCGGTGTCGTTCCTGGGCGCGACTTCGAGTTCGAGCGCGGCGACTTCCGCGACGTCGTGCTGGGCGACACGATCGCCGGACATCAGGTGCGGATCGAGCCCGCGATCGAGGTTGGCAACATCTTCAAGCTGGGAACTCGCTACAGCGTCGCCCTCGGCGCTCACTACCTCGATCAGACCGGAGCCAGCCAGCCGCTGTGGATGGGCTGTTACGGCGTTGGTCCGGCCCGCATCGCCGCCGCCGCGATCGAGCAGTTTGCCGACGCCAACGGCATCTCGTGGCCGCGAGCAATCGCGCCGTTCGACGTCCATCTCGTCACGCTCGGCAAGCACGGCTCTGACGAACGTGTTCTCTCCGACCAACTCTACGAGGAGCTCCAGCAGTGCGGGCTGACCGTGATCTACGACGACCGCGACGCTGGTCCGGGCGAGAAGTTCGCCGATGCTGAGCTGCTTGGCTGCCCGCTGCGGATCACGATCGGCCGCCGTACGCTTCAGTCCGGCGAGCTCGAGCTTCAGATCCGCAGGGGACAGGAAGCCCGTGCGCTTCCGCTGGAGAACGCAGCGTCAGGGACGCTTGAGATGTGGCGCGAGCTCGACTGACAAAGAAGCGCCTGTTCGGCATCGATCGCTCCGGATCAAACCCCGCGGCAACGCGTCCCGATCAGCCTCTGCGTCCCCTGACGGTCCCGAACGCGATCGGCTTCGCCCGGTTGGCCCTGATCCCGGTGTTTCTGGTGGTTGCGCTATCGAGCTCCGACGGGAAGAGCGGATTGGCGGCGGCCCTTTTCGCGGTGATCGGATGGGCTGATTACCTCGATGGCTTCACGGCGCGGCTGACGGGCCAATACAGTCGGCTCGGAGCGCTGTTGGACCCCGTGATCGACCGGCTGCTCGTTGTCTCCGGGATGGTGGTGTGCTGGCACTTTCAGCTGCTGCCGCGCTGGGCGCTGGCGCTGGTCATCGCTCGCGAGCTGCTGATGCTGTGGCTGAGCCGCTACAGCCTCAGACGGGGGATCGAGATCAAGATCAACTGGCCCGGACGACTCGGGGTCGCGCCGACGATGGGGGCACCGTTCTTCGCGATGGCCGGCGTTCACTGGCTCGCACTGATCCTGCTGTACGTGGGACTGGCGTTCGCGCTGCTCGCGACGTGCCTCTACATCGTGCGCGGCCGGCGGCAGCTGCAACAACTCTCAAGCTCAGCTTGACCCTATGGGCCACGCCGTTATACTCGGTTACCTTGGATCAACCTGACCCGTCGCGCCGCCGTACGGAGGAAGACGCTCGAATGGACACATTCCCAGATCTCGGATCACTCACCGACCAGGAGCTGAAGGACCTGATCAAGGAGATGACCGACGAGGAGACCGAGGTCTCCTATCAGCGGCGCATCCTGCACGGCAAGATCGACATCCTTCGCGCCGAGCTGGTCAACCGGCTGCGGCGCAAGGACGAGAGCGGCGAACTTGTGATCAGCGGCGCCGACGTACAGCGTTTGACGGACATCCTGACCGGGAACTATCCGCCGCCGGACGAGGAGCCGGGCGAGCAGCCCAGCAACCTCGCCTGAGGTCGACGCCCGTGGCTCAGCATTGCCCTGAGTGCGGTTTTGCCAACGCAGACGGCGCCAACTATTGCCAGCGCTGCGGTGCGTTCATGGGCGGCTCCGAGTCCGCTGCCGGCGATTCCACGGCGACCTACCGGATCGACGAGACGGGGGAATTCGAGGAGGTGCCGATCGAGGCAGTGACGGCTCGCGGCGCCGCACTCGTGATCAGGGCCGGCGGCGGCCGTGCCGGCGAGACGTTTCCACTGGACCGCCCGCGGCTCACGGTCGGCCGGCGGCCCGACAGTGACGTGTTCCTCGACGACGTGACCGTCTCGCGTGACCACGCGGTGGTTGTCAAGCGCGGCGAACATCACTATCTGGACGACTGCGGCTCGCTCAACGGCACCTATGTGAACCGCCGCAGGATCGACTCGCAGCGGCTCAACGACGGTGATGAGCTGCAGATCGGCAAATACAAGCTGGCGTTCCTGGGCCGATGACCGCCACCGGCGACAACGAACTCCCACTGGAGCTGCCTGACCCGACCTCAGCCGCTGACCGACCACCCGCCAAGTCGGTCACGATCGGCGCTGTCTGCAAGGCGCTGGAGCTCGAATTTCCCGACATCTCGATCTCGAAGATCCGGTACCTCGAGGATCAGAAGCTGCTGACGCCGCGGCGAACCCAGGGCGGCTATCGCCTGTACTCGCCGGAGGATGTCCAGCGGCTACGGACGATCCTGCGACTTCAGCGCGACGAGTTCCTGCCGCTGCGGGTGATCCGCCAGGAGCTTGCCGGCGGACGCAACGAGCGCGAGGTCGGCACAACGCCCGATCCCAGGGCGTTGCGTCGCACATCCGTGACGCGCGATCCCGGCGCGCTCTACTCGCTCCAGGATGTCGTCGATGAGACGGGCGCAGACCCGAAGCTGGTGGGCGAACTGGTCGACTTCAGCGTGATCAAGGGCGACGTACGTGGTGGCACTCGATACTTCGACGACACGGAGCGCGAGATCATCCGTGCAGTCTCGGAGCTGGCCCGATACGGCGTGGGGGGACGCAACCTTCGCGTGTTCAGAACCTCGGCCGACCGTGAGGCGCAGCTGCTGCAGAGCATCTTGGCGCCGGCGCTGCGCTCTCGCAACCCTGAGCGACGCAAGGAGGCGGTCGAGGCCCTGGAGAATCTCGCGTCGGTCACCACGCACCTCAAGCATCTGCTGCTGATCCGCGATCTGCGCAAGATCGCCACCTAGAGGCCGTAGTCCATGCCCGCGCGCTCTGAGGACGGCGTCAATCTCCGCGGCTACATAAGGGACATTCCGGACTTCCCGACGCCGGGAATCCTCTTCCGCGACATCACCCCGTTGCTGTTGGATCCGCGGGCATTGGACGCCGCCGTGTCGCGACTGGCCAAATACGCACGGGATCTCGAGGTTGATTATGTGGTCGCAGCGGAGGCGCGAGGCTTCATCCTGGGCGGGGCGGTCGCGCGCGCGCTTCAGGCCGGTTTCGTGCCGGCGCGCAAGCGCGGCAAGCTCCCACATGAGACCGTCAGCTCCGAGTACGCGCTCGAGTACGGGATCGACGCCCTGGAGATGCACGCCGACGCGTTCGCGGGGGGTGCGCGCGTGCTGATCCACGACGACCTGCTCGCCACCGGAGGCACCGCTCGCGCCCTGGCCGATCTGGTCGTTCGGCTGGGCGGCGAGGTCCTGGCCTGCGTCTTCCTGGTCGAGCTCGAGTCCTTCGAGGGGCGCAAGCAGCTCGCAGGCTATCCCGTGCACTCGCTGGTTCAGTACCAGTAGGTCCTGAGCCACCGGCGTACGCTCGCGAGTCGCGGGCGAGACCGGGCTCTGCCGGTTATCGTCAGAGCCGTGGATGGCACCGGACTCTCGGCTGGCGCAGTTGGCTTCGACGCGTTCTATGGGCTCGAGATCGGCGAGCTGACGCCTGAGTCGGCGCGAGCGGCCCTGTCTATACGGCCGGAGCACAAGCAGCCCTGGGGCATTGTGCACGGCGGAATCTACGCGTCGATGGCAGAGGGTCTGACATCGGTGGCGACAGCCGTCGTGGTGGGCCCGCTGGGCCTCGTCGCGAGCGGGATCTCGAACCACTCAAGCTTTCTGCGGCCTGCGACCGAGGGCACGCTCCACGCCGTCGCGGTCCGCAAGCACGCCGGTCGCACCACTTGGGTGTGGGAGGTCGAGATCAGCGATGACCAGGGCCGCCTGTGCGCGATCTCCCGGACCACAATCGCCGTGCGCGCGCCCGATCCTGCCCAGCACGCCCTCGCAAGCACCACGGAATGCCAGGAATTCCAGGCAAAAAGCCCAATCGCGGAGCGCTCGGTTAAGCCTGTTTAACGGGTCGACTGTGACCAAGGTCACACACGCACGCCGCCAGCGCTGCCACTCTGCCCGACGTCGTAGATCGACCTGCCGAATCGCCTCTGCCCGGAGCGAGACGAGCGGGGGAACCAACGCCAGTGCTACTGGCTGGGGCGAATCGAACGCCGGCTGAACCCGGCAGCACCTCGTAGCGGGGACGTGACCACGCGCACAGCGTCGCACGACCTCGCGAGCCCGTCAGCTAACCCCGTAGGCGACCGGTCGAGAACTGAAAAAGGAGGCGCTCAGCGATGGGAGCCATTCGAAGACTGCCCGCGCTTGGCACGCCCAGGCTCGTGTCCGGCGCCCTGCTGCTCACGCTGCTGGTGGCCGCTGTGAGCCTCTGCAGCTACTCGGCGATCGCCCGTGGCGACCAGCGGCCTCAGACAGCTCGGCACCCGAACGGCCGTCCAACGGCAACCGCAGCAGCGGTATCCCGCTTCGTGGTTGGACACAGCGTGCTCACGAGGCCGAGCGGCAGCACCGTGGTCGTGCGTGGCTCGCTCCTGCCGGCCCAGCGCCGCGCGCAGGTCAGCCTCGTCGCTCGAGCCGGCGGTGGCTGGCGCACCGTGGCAACCGGTCGTACGGCCCGCAACGGTCGCTTCAGCATTCGCTACCGCGTCCGCAGAGTCGGCGACACTCCGCTGCGCGTCAGCTACGGCGGCAACGCTCGCGCGCGCTCAGCATCGGCGGCAGCCGGCCTCGTCGTTGGGCTGGACCCCACGATCGCCTCGTGGTATTACGACGAGGGCAACACCGCCTGCGGCTTTCACGCAACATACGGCGTCGCCAACAAGACGCTGCCCTGCGGCACCAGGGTCACACTCTCCTACGGCGGGCGGACGGTCGTCGCGACGGTTGACGACCGCGGGCCCTACGTCTACGGGCGCAGCTTCGATCTCAACCAGAACACGGCGCGATATCTCGGAATGTCCGGCGTGGCACAGGTCTTTGCTTCCGTCTGATCCGCTCGCTTATATCTTCCCCAAGGACAAGGAGCCAGGCTCGGGACCCCTGGCCTCGGTCATTCGTCCAGAGATCGGTGCTCTGGCTCGTCGATTTGTCTAGGCTCGAAGGGCCTCGCTCATCGCCGTCGCCTTCGCGCCGATGAGAGCTAAACCATGCGACTACGTCGACTCGTCCCGGTCCTGTCATCCCTGCTCGCGTGCCTCGCCCTGGCGTCACAGGCCTCGGCGGCCGTCACGGGCGCCCGTACCGACCTTGTAAAAGCCCATAGCAGCGGACCTCCAGGGGTGTTCCTCTCGAGCGCCGTGTATCAGGCGAACGAGAACGCGGGCCGTTTTGCCGTCACGATCGAGCGCACCAACACCGGTGGCCCTGAGGTCGTCTACTACGGCGTCACTAACAAGGGCTCGGAGGCCGGCAACACCTTTGACAAGGTGCCCAACACCGAGGCGACCTTCGCTCCGGGCCAGAGCACTTTCACGTTCTACGTGACGATTCATGACCAGGGGATCAACGGTCCGAGGCGGTTTGCGCGCGCCTACCTGTACGGCGGGCATCCGCAGGCCGTGGGCTCACCAAGCCAGGCGACCATCGAGTTGCTGCAGAATGATCCGCTCGACACCAAGAACGCGGAGAACCCGCTTGGATACGAGCAGACCCCGACCGACGGCGACCCGCTGCAGTACGTCGATTGGTACGTGTTCGGGGATCAGTCTCCGGCCGGCAAGGTACTCGCCCACTATTCGCACAGCAATCCGGCCTGGGCACAGGCGCTGCACAGGATCGCCTACACGCCGGGCTCTGGCACGTACCGCTTCTGGATGTGGAACCAGCCGGCCTCGACGCTCGCGGCCACGGTCGAGAAGTACCTGGCGGACGCCGAGCGGTCCCAGCCGAACACGACCGTTGCGCTCAGCACCTACTCGCTGATCCACGGCGCCTGCGAGAGTCCGGCTGCGATCAGGTCGAGATTTGACGGCTGGATCACGCAGCTGGCCCACGGCATCGGGAACTTCCGCGTTGTTCTCTATCTCGAGGAGGACTCGCTGCTCGAGACCCACTGCCTCGACCACAGCGCGATCGAGACGCGCCTCAACGAGCTCGCCTACGCGGTTCACGTGCTCTCGCGTGATCCGCGCCTGCTGATCTATATGGACGCAGGAGCGCCAGACGCCTGGAATTCGGCGCGCCGGACAGCTTCATACCTGAAGCAGGCCGATATCGCCGACGCGACGGGCTTCTACGTCAACGCGACGCACGACGACTGGACCACAACTGACGTCCACTACGGACAGCAGATCGCCCGATCCCTCGGTGGCAAGCACTTCATCGTCCAGACCGACGACAACGGTCGCGGGCCGCTGGCAGCACACGGCGCAAGCGGTAACGAGGACCTCTGCAACCCGCCGGGCCGCGGCACCGGGCCGCTGAGCTGGAATACCGGCTACCAGTACGTCGACGGCTTCCTCTGGTTCAACAATCCGGGCAACTCCGACGGGCCGTGCGGCGACGGGGATCCGCCCGTGGCCGCCTTCTGGCCCCAGTACGCCGTGGGTCTCGTGCAGCACGGCACGGGCGCAGTCACCGGGCCACATTTCCCACTGCGCCACTCGGGCACGAACATGTAGCGCGGTTCCGGGGGTGCGCGTCCCGCTGGACGGCACCCCCGCCACGCCTGAACCAGGCGAACGTGCGTTCTGTCCGCAGCGAACGCTTAGATGTTGGCCATGACCGAGCGACGCGTCGCGCATCTCGACATGGATGCGTTCTACGTCTCCGTCGAGCTTCGTCGCCGGCCCGAGCTACGCGGCCTACCGGTCATCGTCGCAGGATCCGGGCCACGCGCGGTCGTCACCACAGCCTCATACGAGGCGCGGAAATTTGGCGTGGGTTCGGCCATTCCTGCCGCACGCGCTCGGCGGCTGTGTCCACAGGGGGTGTTCCTGGCACCTGATTTCCCCTACTACCGCGCCGCGTCCGCCGATGTGATGGCGGTTGTCAGGCATCACGTGGAGACCGTCGAGGTGATCGGGCTCGACGAGGCATATCTGGACCTGACCGGGCTGCCCGCGCCGAAGGCCAGCATGCGCCGGATCGTGAGCGAGATCAGGCAGCGAACCGGACTGAACGCATCGGTCGGGATCGGGCCCAACAAGCTGGTCGCAAAGGTCGCCTCCGACGCTGAAAAGCCCAACGGATTCGTCGTGCTGACCCGCGAACAGGCCTGCACCCGTTTTGCAGATTCACCCTGCAGGCTGATTCCCGGTATCGGCGGCAAGACCGCCGAGCGCCTGCAGGCGCTCGGTTTGGCAACGGTGGCGGCGTTGCGCGAGTCCTCGACTGACACGCTGCGCTCGGTCTTCAGCGCCCGCACGGCTCTGCATCTGCAGGCGTTGGCGCGGTTCGAGCATGACGGCGCGGTCACACAGGCGCGGAAGGTCGTCTCCGAGTCGCGCGAGCGCACATTCGATCGCGACGTCGAGGATCGCTCCGAGCTTGAGTCGATCCTGGTGAGACTGGTCGACGAGCTCTGCACGACGTTGACGCGCCAGGGGCGACGCGGTCGTACGGTCGGACTCAAGGTGCGACTGGACGATTTCTCCACGCACACACGCGCGCGCACCCTGGCGGTCTCCGTCAACGCAAGCGAGGACGTTGGTCGAGTCGCGCTCGAACTGCTGCGGGCGTTCGATTCGTCGCGCCCGGTACGGCTGCTCGGTGTCAGGGTCGCGGGGCTGACATCAGAGGAGAAAGCGCCGCAGCAGCTGGCGCTGAGCGTCTGAGGCGCCAGTCAGTAAAGGGCCACGGCGAGTCGGCGGCGGGCAGCACGGGCCAGATCGCTCTCAGTTCCGAGTTCGTCGAGGACACCCACGATCACCCTGCGAATCGCATCCTTGGCGTCGCCGGCGGTGGGAAGTACGCCGAGCAGCAGGTCGAGCCCGTGCTCGGTCTCGCCGGCGTCGAGTGCGGAAAACGCCGTCGCGAGATCGGCCGTGCCGGATCGCTCGAGCTCGATGCGAGCTCGCAATCCGTCGGCCGCGAAGCTGCCGCTGATGTTCTCGAGAATGCTGGTGGCCAGAGCAGCGTCGCCGCGCGCGTGCAGCAGCCTCGCGAGCGGCACAGCGGCGTCTGCCCGCGCCGGCTCAAGCTCAACCGCACGCCGAAGCGATGCCTCGTCCCCCTGCGCGACCAGCCCGTCGGCCTCAGAGGGGGCCAGCCCGTCGAGGAAGCGCTCGACCTCCAACGGCGGCAGCGCCCCGACGAACTCTGCGGCCACCGCGCCGTCCTTGAAGGCTTTGACGGCCGGGATGCCCTGGATGCCGTAATCGCGGGCGAGCTGCTGGTTGCTGTCGGTATCGACCTTGACCAGCTCCACCTGTCCGGCGCGATCGGCGACTGCGCGTTCGAGCACGGGGGTCAGCTGACGACAGGGGCCGCACCACTCGGCCCAGAAGTCGACGACGACGGGGAGCTCCTTGGAGCGCTCGATCACGGCGCTTGAGAATGTCTGCTCGGTGACGTCCATAGACAACTGAGCTTAGAGTCTTGCACTGTGACGACTGCGTTCTCGGTCAGAAGCGGCGGCGTGACGCTGTCCGGCGACGACTCCGGCGAGGGACCACCGGTGCTGTTGCTGCACGGGCTCACGGCGACCCGCCGGTACGTCGTCATGGGGTCGACCGCGCTCGAACGCTCAGCTCATCGAGTGATCAGGTACGACGCGCGGGCGCACGGACACTCCTCGCCAGCGCCTTCCGCCGATGCCTACAGCTATGACCTGCTGGGTGACGATGCTGTTGCGGTGCTCGACGCGCGTGGCGTTGATCGAGCCGTATTCGCGGGCGCCTCGATGGGGGCGCACACATTGCTGAACGTCGCACTCCGCCACCCCGACAGGGTCGCAGGGGCCGTTGCTATAACTCCAGCTTATAGCGGCAATTCCGATCTCGAGGATCAGCGGCTGGAGCGCTGGAATCGCCTCTCAGACGCCCTCCGGCGCGGCGGGGTCGAAGGGTTCGTGGAGGCCTACGGCGTGCCCGGGGGGACGCCTGAGTTCGTCCGGACGGTGCTGACGGTCACGCGGCAGAGGCTCTCCCAGCACGACAATCTCGACGCGCTTGCCGACGCGCTGAGGGCGCTGCCACGTTCTCACCCGTTCGGGCCGCTGAGCGAGCTCGAGCGGATCTCTGCTCCTGCTGTGGTGGTCGCCTCCGGCGATGATGCCGATCCCGAGCATCCGGAGGCGCTCGGGATCGCCTATGCCGAGGCGATCCCGAACGCTCGCCTGATCACTGATCCGCCCGGCCGATCGCCGGTCGCGTGGCAGGGAAGCCAGCTTTCGCGGATCATCGCGGACATCGTCACCGAGTCCGGTCTGAGCTCGAGGCCCTGACGCCGCTCAGCCGATCCTGACTGACGCCTTGCCGTTACTCGGCGCCGCAAATGTGTCGCCGCCGAACCGGAGCTTCACGGTCAGGCGCAAGCGCTTCTGCGAGAGGTGGCCGATCCGCGTGGTCGCTGCATACGTGCAGGACGCCGTAACCGGCGCCCTGCTGGACGCGACCTCAGTCTGACCGCTGTAATAGCTGATCGTCACGCGCCCGTGGCAAGCCAGCGCCGGCGACGTCGTGCCGGACAATCGCAGATGGCCCTTGACTGTGAACTTCGCGGGCGAATGGCGAAACGCATGTGGGGTGATCGCCCAGCTCAGTCCCGTGTGCGGGCGCGGCCAGGGAAGCGTCGCGAACGACGTATCAGCACCGTATGACACCGAGGTCGAGCCGTGGTAGGCCACCAGCCGGTAGTGGAACGCCACGCCGGCCTGAAGCTGGGGAAGCGGCACGCTCACGGTCACAGCCGTCACGCCCGCAGGGATCGACTTCGCCATCGTCTGGAACCCGTACGCGCTGGTCGGGCCGTAGTCGAAGTAGTAGGTCGTCGCCTGGTTGTTCGGGTTGATCGAGCCGACAAGCGTCGCTGAGTGCCGTCCGACGGCGCTCGCAGCCTCCGTCGTGACCGCCGGCGCGGGATTCCCGGTCGTCTTGAACGTCTCGAGCGGTGTCGTCGACGTGCCAGCACTGTTGCTGGCAACCAGCTCGTAGTAATACGTCGTCGCTGGCGACAGACCGGTTAGCCTGGCCGTTTTGGCCACCGCCGCCGTGCCCGAGCCGACACTCGCGACCGTCGCCGGGGACTTACCCCCGAGCGACGTGCTCGTGCCGTACTGGAACTGGTACGTCGTCGCAAGCCCGTTGGGGTTCACGCTCCCGTGCAGCGTCGCCGCTGTTCCGGAGATCGCCGTCACCGAACCGGCTGACAGAGTCGGCGATGAGGCCGCAAACGCTGCCGGCGCGCACAACAGCAGCGCTCCGAGCACCACGGCCAAAGTCAGTTTCCGCATCACAACCTCCCATGACGGCCCGCATCGCTGAAGGCCTGTTTCCCATACAGGGCTTAAACCCGCCAGGGGCCCGAGTTATGCGGTTAGCGTCGGGTTGCGTTGCCCCATAACCGCTGGGCATAGCCGCAACTCGCAGACTTGTGGGTTAGGTCATGGGTCGTCGACAACCATGGACCCAGCTATAACCTTTGGTGATATCAGCCATAACACGCAGTTGGGAGCTTTCGACCCCGTTACGGCCGATAACCGCCAAGTCGGGCCATCATGGGCTCTAACCTGTGGTTATAACCGCCATAAGCAGCTGTAAACGACTGTAAACTGCGGCATAGGTCCGTATGTCTGACGGCGAGTAGTCATAAGATCGCGTGCAGAGCGATGAGCGAGCAGCTTTACTCCGCCGACGAGGCGGCCGAGATTCTCGGGCTTCAGGTCCGCACCGTCCGCAACTACGTCAGGGACGGACGTCTTCCGGGCGTGCGCATCGGAAAGCAGTACCGGATCGCGCGCTCGGCGCTTGAAGCGTTTTCAGGCGCCGGAGCGGGAGGGACCTCGGCACCGAACTCTGCCGCGGCTTCATCGATCTCCACGGACCCGGCGACGGGAGTCGGGGTCGAAGTATCCAGCGTCGTGGAGATCGCGGCGATCGGCCCCGACGCAGCCGCCAGGATCGAACGCACGCTCGCGGCGGCGACGCTCACAGCGCGCGAGGGCATGACCCCTGTCCACGTCGAGCCGCTTTACGACGAGCGGCGCGGGCGCCTGAAGCTCATCCTGGTGGGCTCGGCGGCCGAGACCGCCGAGCTCCTGCGAGTGATCGACGCCCTCAGTACCGGGGGCGGAACCGCCGTCGGCTAGCCGGCGAGAGCTTCCTTCTCGGCGTCCTCGAGCGCCTTCTTCAGCTCGTCGGCATTCGCGTCGATCTCCTCCTCGAGCTGTTTGCGAGCCCGCGTCAGCGACTTTTTGACCTGCTCGTCGACCCGTGACTCGCCGACGACGACCAGAGCCGCCTGACCGTCCTCGAGCAGGTCGCCCAATTCGTGCATGTCCTTGCGGGACATGCCGCGGGCGAGGTGCCCGATGACCGCGCCGGCACCACCGCCCACGATCGCGGATGCGATCAATGACGGCGGGAACAGGACCCCGACCAGTGCTCCCACTCCGATACCGGCCCAGGCGCCGTGCTGCGTGGGCTTTTCGCGCTTGTGGACGTGAACCTTGCCGTCGTCATCCTTGGAGATGATCGCGACGTCGTAGCTGCCGACGAGCTCCGCGGCATGCAACTCGAGCAGCGCGTCGTAGTCGGCGGTCGCGTCCTCCAGGCTCTCGTAGGCGGCGGCATAGATGAACAGCGGTCTGTCGCTCATGAACGTTCCTTTGCTCTGCGTTGGGGCGCCCCGCAGTCTAATTCAGCCGCCCTCCGGGGCCAGTGAAAATTCTGCGAAACGTCCATTAGGCTTCGCGGATCGTGCTTGGACCGGCGCCTGCCGTCACACCGAACGCCCCAGCAGGGCTCAGCCACCGGAGATCGCTGGGCCGGCCCTGATGGCGCGGGCATTTCACGACCTGAATGCACACGAGCGCCGCAGGCTGGTGCTGCGCTCGACGATGCGCGTGATGGTCAATGCGGCCGTCCTGATCGGGCTGTACGCGGCCGCACCGGTCGCCGGCGAGTCCGGCGTTGGCATGGTGCTGTGGCTGATCGTGAGCGGAAGCGCGTTCGCAGGGGTGGTGGTCTGGCTGGTGCGGAGCATCCTCGAGGCGGACTATCCGACGCTGCGCGCGGTGGAGGCGTTCGCGCTGATCGCCCCTGTGACGATCCTCGGGTTCGCATACACATATCTATCGATGTGGCATGCCAACCACGCGAACTTTTCAGAGCCGCTCAGCCACGTCGGTGCCGCGTACTTCACGGTGACCGTGCTCGCGACCGTCGGCTTCGGGGACATCGTCGCCCGGACCAACGGCGCCCGGCTCGTGGTCACGCTGCAAATGCTGTTCGATCTCGTCCTGGTGGCGTTCATCGCCCGAACATTGGTGTTCGCCGCTCGCACAGGCACGCGCCAACGTCACAGCGAGCGAGCGACCGGTGCCGAGCACGATCACGAGCAGTGAACCGGCCGCCCCGACACCAGTAGCCCATAGCCCCTACATCCACCGGTTTCGCTTGAAATACAGGAGCGGCACCGCCGCGGCGACGATCAGCAGAGCCACGCCGAATATCAGGAATGACGCCGTGCTCTCGATGTGTCTGACGATGAACGCGAAGTTCTCGCCGAAAAAACCGGTCAGGAAAGTCAGGGGCAGGAAGATCGTCGCGATGATCGTCAACTGCTTGTTGACCTCACCTTGGCGGTTCGCGACGGTCGCGAGGTAGAGGTCGGTGGCACCGCTCAGCAGATCCCTGTATGAGTCGACGAGGTCAGATACGCGGATCATCGTGTCGTAGAGGTCTCTGAAGTAGAACTGCCCGTCTCCCTGCATTCCCGGGAGCTCGCCGATACGCTCGACGTTCCGGGCGTAGACGTCGCGCAGGGGCGTGACGACACGCCGCATCGCGACGAGATCGCGCTTCAGCGAGAAGATGCGCTGCAGGCTCTGTTGATCTGGATTCTCGATCACGTCGTCCTCGATCGAGTCGATGTCGTCGTCGATCCGCGCCAGCACGGGGAAGAAGGTTCCGGCGAGTGCGTCGAGGATCCTGTAGACGAGCTGCAGCTCACTGTGCATCTCGACCTCCTGGTAACGCTCACGCAGCTCCGTGAGGCTCTTCAGCGAATTCTGATGAACCGTCATCACGTACCCGCCCGATACGACGAGGTGGGCCTCATGGAGCAGGGGGTCGCCAGACTGCACGGCCGCATCGACGCCGTAGGCGACCATGTAGACGTAGCCTTCAAACTCCTCGAACTTCGGGTTCTGGTGGAAGGTTTGGGCGTCTTCGATCGTCAGTGAGTGCAGCTTCAGGAGCTGGCCGATCGCATGCACCTCCTCGTTGCTGGGATCCTGCAGATCGATCCAGAAGAACTCGCCCGAGGCGAGCCGCTGCTTGACGTCGTCTGGCGTGGGATTGTGCAGACAGTGGGCGCGCACGGATGCAAGGCTAAGGGTGCGGCAAGACGCTTAGACATCAGCAGGTTGTGATGGGCATCCGCGGTGGAGATTCGGCCCGGATGCGATCACCCGGCCGAGAAGACATCTGCCACACGTCAGCGAAGCGGTCCTCTTGAAAGCCGCAGGGTCGCGCCGCAGGTGACGGCCAGGCCGATGCCGGCCAGCACGAATCCCCAGATCTCCAGATCGCCAAGGTAGACGCTCCAGGCCGCACCCGCAGCCGTGCGCGCGTCCTGACTCGAGAACCTGTCGACGACAAGTCCGCGGCCCACCAGGTAGGCGATGGCCGCGAGCAGGCCGGCAACGACTGCGCCCAGACCGAGTCCACGGAGCGTGCGCAGACGGTCCGGAGAGATGACGATCGCCAGTAACGCCAGCGCCACGGTGATGACGAGCAACAGCGCGGATTCCCGAGCCGCCCTGGTGACGTGGTGCAGAATCCGGGCGTCTGTCGGCGGGATCCGGACGTCAACGACCGTGATCGAGCCGATCTCGTCCAGCGCCGAAGCTAGCTCCGGATTGCCAGCCCCGATGCTGGATGCAAGCGCTGGACCCACATCAGGCAGCGTCAAGCTCAATGAGTTCGCGGTTCCGGACATCAGCTCTCGGTGCAGCGATTCGGCAGCCCTCCGAACCGACTCGGTGATCTGTCCGTTCGCCAGGACCGTTCGGACTGCCCGCGCGACGAACGGTTGCAGGCTCACCTCATCGCCGGCATCTGCGACAACGCGATCCGTGACAGTTTGGGCAATCAGCGCCTCAACATCGGCGGTCTGGACGACGCTCGACGGCCCGATCCGAGAATCCGGCGGAGCTGCACAAGGACGTGATTCGCATACAGGGCGAGCAGCGTCGCGAGCATCGCAACGCTGGCGAGCCCGGTCGCAATCGCAGTTGCGAACCTGCGGCCGCTGCTTGTCATGCGTCAAGATCGCTGAGCACGCACCGCAGGCTAGAGGTGCGGGATGTCGGTCATACGACCCTCTGGTTCACGGCAGGCCCGCCTTCGTCGCGCTTGTTGCGACGACGTGCCGGTGCCGGCGGTGTTCACGGATAGTCGTCGGCGTTGCCGTGGCCATGCGGGTGTGCGAGGTAGGAGGCGATCGCGGCGTGCGCCACTGCGACCTCTGCATCTCGCTTGGCTCCTGCCCATGTCACGGTCACGGTCACCAGATCGACCTTGTTGGTCGCCATCAGCTGGTCTCTTGTCGGGAACCAGGACGCGAACGGACCGAGTCCGGACACTCCCTGTGGCGGCTGGAAACCGCGAGGCTTCGGCCCGAAGATCTGGCTTGCCTCGTCCACCGTCCGCAACAGCCTGAAGTACGGCTGCGGCCCGTTGTCATCATTTACCAGGACGTGCACCTTGTGACCGGCGGCAACTGCCGTGAACTGGCACTGCGGCATGCCGTTGCTTCCGACCGAACGGCGGTAGTCGACTGCGTTGACGCCGATGGCCAGATCGCGCGCGATCGCTTTTTGCGCCTTGAGCTCGCAAACCGCCGGTCGCGTCGTGACGCTGCTACCGCACCCAGCGAGCAGCAGCGCAGGAGCGCCGGCAAGCGTCAGAAGCAGGGCGCAGGCGCCGCCGCTCGTGAACACCGAGCGGCGCCCGCGGGTTGCCCCGCTCGGCATGCTCGTCCCTCGTCTGAGCATGGCTGCAATCTAACGCGGCCGACCGACCAGGTCGGATTTCGCACCGCCCGTGGCCTCAGCGGCGAGGGCAAAGCTCCCGCAGATTCAGCGCGATGGCGGCAGCTGGGCGTAAACTCATCCGCCTCCCAGGACGAGAGCCGGTTGCCAGCGCCGAAGCTGGTTTGGTCTGGGTGCGCGGCCGGCCGAGCCTCACGTATCCAGCTTCCAACTGCCGGAGGTCCACATGAGCAGCATCAGGGACAGCAGCGGGCCTGCAACCGACTCGTCCGCCGGTAGCCGGACGACCGACCTCAAGCTCGAGGTCGTGGTGATCCCAGTCTCCGACGTGGATCGGGCGAAAGGCTTCTACGAACGGCTGGGCTGGAGAATTGACGCCAACGTCGATCGTGAGGGCTTCCGGCTCGTCCAGATCACGCCTCCGGGCTCCGGGTGCTCGATCCAGTTCGGTACGGGCTGCACGTCTGCGGTGCCCGGTTCCGTGAGCGGGCTCTACCTCGTCGTGTCCGACCTCGAAGCTGCGTGCGCGGAGCTGGTTGCTCGTGGTGCGAGCGTCAGCGCGCCGTTTCACGAGCAGGAGCTTGGAGCGCGCTTTCATTCGGTCGGGGCTCAGGACCGGCTCGCTGGCGCCGCTCCTGAGCATCAGACCTATGGGTCGTTCGCATCCTTCGAGGACCCTGACGGCAACGGATGGCTCCTCCAGGAGATCACGACCCGACTCCCTGGCCGGGTCGATCTGGCCGCGACCGCATTCGCGTCGGCGGGCGATCTGTCCGAGGCACTTCAACGGGCCGCTGCGGCGCACGGCGAGCACGAGAAGCGCATCGGCCACGAGGATCCGAACTGGCCGGACTGGTACGCCGAATACATGGTCCGCGAGCAGACCGGGGAGGAGCTTCCGTCGTGACCGCCAGCGTCCGCGGAGGTGCCGCGGGCGCGGCCTCATCCTGCAACCAGCGAAGGAGCACCCGGTGGAATTCCTTGTCGAATTTGACGTGACGGTTCCGGACGGGACGGCGCAGTCGGTCGCGGACGAGCGGTTCGCAGCGGAGGCCAAAGCGGCCGCCAGACTCGGCCGCCAGGGCCACTGGTTGCAGCCAGGCGAGGTCGTCCCGTCATCACCACTCAGAGCGTCACCGTCGCTCAGCTAGCCGCGGCTGGATCGTGGAGTTCGTAGATCGCAGCCAGGTCCTGGTCGGCGAGGTCGTGACTTCCGGCTGTGAATCGCTCGAGGACGACGTCGAGCACGGGCAGCTCGGCTCCCGAGCCGTGCTCGACCTCGCGGACGAGCTCCAGATCCTTCAGCGCGAGCCGGACCGGGAAGCCGGCCGGGTACTCATGGCGTCGCATCTCGTCGAGCTTCTGCAGCGCGTAGGCGGAGCCCAGCGGCCCGCCGTCGAGCAGCGCGATGAACTGTTGCTGATCGAGTCCCATGCGCCTGGCAGAGATGCATCGACTCGGCCAGCGCGGCGACCATCGTGATCATCCAGTGGTTGGCGGCCAGCTTCAGCCGCGAGCCCATCCCGGCCTCGCCCGACCCAGAGCACCCGCGACGCCAGCGCGGCGAAGATCGGCTCGAGCGGGGCGCGCGCGGAGTCAGGTCCGGAGGCCAGGACGGTCAGCTGGCCCTGCTCGGCGGGATGAGTGCTGCCCGAGACGGGCGCGTCGACGAGCGTGACTCCATGCGCCTGCGGCGACGCTGCGTCAGCTGGTCTGCCTCGGCCGCCCCGACGCTGCTCATCTGCAACCAGATGGTGTCCTGGGGCCAGTCGTCGAGCAGCGGCTCGACCACATCGAGGACGATCGTCGGCGGTGGGGAGCATCGTGATCACGACCCCGGCGTCGCTCACCACCTCGGCGGCGCTGTCTGGCCGCCTCGCCGCCCGGCCCTCGAGAGCACGCAATGTGTTCGGAGTCGGCGGTCCCAGGCGATGACTGCGATGCCTTGGTCGAGCAGCCGACGGGCCATCGCGGAGCCCATCAGGCCGACGCCGAGCAGTCCGACGCGAGCCGTGCGTCTTGTGGTGTGTGCGAGCTCATCGAGTGCTCCCTTCGATTTCGGCGATGTCGTGGTCGGTGAGGTCGAGGGTCGCGCCGGTCAGGATCGGGTCGACCTGGTCGGGGCGGCGGAAGCCGACGATCGCGCCGTCGACGGCCGGGTTGCGCAGCGTCCAGGCGACGGCGACCGCGCCCGGGGTGGTGTCGTGCCGGTCGGCGACCGCATCGCAGGCGCGTCGACCAGCTCGAGATTGCGCGAGAGCTGCGGCTCGTTGAAGCGCGGGTCGTGCTTGCGCCAGTCGTCGTCAGGCAGGCGCTCGACCCGCTCGCGGGTCATGCCGCCGGTCAGCATGCCGGAGCCCATCGGCGAGTAGACGATCACCCCGATCCGCTCGCCGTTCGGCGAACGGCAGGATCTCGCGCTCGGCGTCGCGCTCGATCAGCGAGTACTGCGGCTGGAGCGTCTCGACCGGCGCGATCTGTTGGATCCGCCGCAGCTGCTCGACGTCGAAGTTGGAGACGCCGATGTGGCGCACGAGGCCTTGGTCTTTGAGCTCGGCGAGCGCCGCCCATCCCTCCTCGATGTCCTCCTCGGGGATCGGCCAGTGGATCTGGTAGAGGTCGATCGCGTCGATGCCCAGCCGTGTCGAGGCTGTGCTTCGGCCTCACGCAGGATCGAGTCGCGCTTGAGGCTGTGCGCGACCCGGCGGTCGGGGCCTTCGAGCAGCGACGCACTTGGTGAACACGTACGGCCGCTCGGTCGAGCCCGTCCAGGGCGCGGCCGACGATCTGCTCGGAGCGGCCGAAGCCGTAGGCGGCGGCGGTGTCGATCCAGTTGATGCCGCGCTCCAGCGCGCGGATGGATCGCGGCGATCGATTCGTCGTCGTCCTGGGGCCCCCAGCCGAACTCCCAGCCGCCGCCGCCGATCGCCCAGGCGCCGAAGCCGACGCGGGTGATCTCGAGCCCGGTCCGGCCCGAGTTGGGCGTGTTTGATGGTTGTCTGTTGCATTGGTGGTCCTCTCAGATCGAAGGGTTGGTTGCTGTTGTCAGGGTGGGGTGGGCTGCGGCCCAGCAGCGCTGGGGTAGCCGCGAGGATCCCGACGCGCCAGCAGCGACGGCAAACACGAGCAGGCTGACTCGCGTGGAGGCGACCTGGGTCAGCACGCCGAGACCGATCACGGGTCCCGCCAGCCCGAGATAGGCGGCGAGGAAGACGGCCGGCGAGCGCTTCGGCGCGGTGATCCGGGGGGGAGATCTCGGCGACAGTCGCGATGGCGCCCTTGAACATGAGCCCGCAGCCCACGCCGACGATCGACGTCGCCGGCGACGAACACACCAAGGCTCGGCGCGGGCAGCCAGACGGCGAGCGTGAGCAGGCCCAGGCCCGCCAGCAGCGCCGGGATCGCCGCGGCCAGCAACTGATGCGGCGGGCGAGAGGCCGGTCAGGGTCTGCGCGAGCGCCGCCGACTGGCGAACACGGCAAACGACGCCGCGCCGGCCAGCACATGCGAGGGCTGATGCAGCGTCCCGGCGAGGAAGCCCGGGCGCGAGCGAGGTCAGCAAACCGAACACCGCGAATGCGATCGCCGCGCGCCGGTGGCAGCCGCGAAAAAGCGGCCTCGAGAGCGGCAGCCGGCACCGAAACACGCTGCGGGCGATACCGTGGACGTGGCGCGGGCCGACTGCGCGCGTCTCGGGCGCGATCGAGCAGCGACCACCAACGCCAGGAGCAGCGCGGCGGTGAACACGCGAACGGGACGGCGCAGCGGGTCTCCGGCCCATTGGGCGAGCAAGCCGGCGATCAAACCACCGATGCCGAGCCCGCCGAGGTTTGCCGCGGTGCCGACCACCTGGGCGTGGCTATCGCCGCACGCCGAGCTCGGAAAGCCAGGCCATCGCCGTCGCGGTGACCGCGCCGATCCCCAGGCCGCTGATGACCCGAGCGACGAGCAGCGCCGGCAGTGATGGCGCCAGCGAGGAAGACCCCGCCGGCGAGGATTTCCAAGGCGATCGCCGGCATCAACACCCGGCGCCGGCCAAACCAGTCAGACAGGTGGCCGGCCAGGAACAGGCTGATCGCAACCGCCGACCGCATAGACCGCAAACACGATGGTCACGGTCAGCGACGAGAAGCGATCACGCTGGGCGTACAGCCCCACAACGGCGTCGGCGCAGTGGTGAAGGCCATGACGGCCGTGAATGCGAACGCCACAGCCCAGAATCCGGCGCCGCGGCTGCGCCTCAGCCGTGGGGGTGAGGCAGTTGTGAGGGTCATCGGAATCTCCTGGATCGGAAGCGAACGGATTGACTTGCTCATTCAGGATCGCTCCAAGCCGTGTGCGCTCAACGCAAAGAACTACTTACGGTTATCGCTTCCGGCGATAAATCTCGGTCGTGGAGCTGCGGCAGCTCGCCAACGTTCGTCGCGGTCGCTGAAGAGGGCAGCTTCACGCGCGCTGCCGATCGCCTCCACGTTGTCCAGTCGGCCGTCTCGGCCGGCGTGCGCAACCTCGAGGAGGAGCTGGGGGTGCAGCTGTTCGACCGCTCCACCCATCAGGTCGGGCTGACCGACGCCGGCCGGGCGCTGTTGCCCGAGGCGCGCACCACACTGGCCGCCGCCGCAGGCGGCCAGGGACGCAGTCGACGAAGCCCGCGGCGGGCTGCGCGGAACGGTCGTGCTGGGAACCATGCAGGCTCAAGGGATGCGGGCGATCGATCTGGCTGGGATGCTGGCCGCGTTTCGCGCTGAGCATCCCGATGTCAAGGTGGAGGTTCGCCACGCTGGCTCCAGCAGGATGTCGCAGGACGTCCGTGAGGGACGGCTGGATCTCGCGTTCGTCGCGCTACCGGGCGACGCTCCGTCGGGTCTCGAGTTCATCCCCCTGGCGCGCGAGCCGATCGTCCTGGTGGTCTTCGCTGATCATCCGCTCGCTGAGAGCGCCCACATCGAGCTGCAGGCGCTGCGCGACGAAACGCTCGTCGATCTCCCAACTGGATGGGGCATCAGGATCGCCGTCGATAACGCGTTCCTCGCCGCGGGCGTGACCCGCAGCGTCACCTACGAGGTGAACGACACCGCAACCATGATCGACTTCATCCAGAAACGGCTCGCCATCGGCCTGCTGCCCCGATCCCTTGTCCCGGCCGACCAGAGCTTTGCTTTCGTGCCGATTCGCGATCATGCACCGGAATTCCGCACGGCGGTCGCCGTCCCGGCAAACCGGCTTCTGGCGGCGGCTGCGCAGGCGATGGTCGACACGATCAAACGCCACTCTCGCGACAGCTCCATCAGGGTGAGCACAAGCGGGCGGCAGGCGTAGACGCGGTCTCGCCCCCGAGTCAGGCGACCTGGGCACATCGGAGATCCAGGGTGCGCTAGCTGGTGGGATGGGGCTCCACTCGCCTTAGGCTCGGACTTAGGCGAAGCACGCCGCATGCTGCTCCGGCACACAGCGCGGCGCAGGTACCCCACAGAGCAACGGGGCCGACCGAGAGGAGTCTGGTCCCGGCGGTTGATGATGTGAGCCAGCCTGACGCGAGAGCGAATCCGTAGAGGCCGGAGTACCGGCCGCGGAGATGCTCCGGGGCCAGTCGGGTGCGACTGGGCCCGCCCCCGGACGAACTCAACGGCTGAGGACGGGAACCTCGGCGATCGCGCGGACGATTGAGAGGAACATGCGCTGGCGCTAACCGAGCTCGAGCTCCGACGACGCCCCGGCGACGTTCTCAGTGTCCGCGCTCGCCGGCCTGTCCTGCGTGGTTGCGGCGATCGGCTGCTGGATGATGCTTCAACTCGCACGCTCGATAATGCACGTTATGTAACCCAACAAGCGAGAACGGTTACCCGGCGCGGTACACGTCGCTGCGATACTCGATGCGCAGGACGATGACCTCGCGTCGCGGCTCGTTGATTCGGTAAAGCACGCGACAGGGTCTCTTCAAGCAGCTCTGCCAGATCAGCGGCGCTCATGAGCAACAGCCACGTCACGGCCGTTACGCGTGATCACGACTCGATCGTGTTCGCGCTCGACTTGGGTGCTTGACAATCCTGCGCTGTACTGCCATTGTGAGCACATGTCAACCGTCAAAGAAGACCGCCTGCAGATTCGGGTCAACCCCGCCGACAAGGCGCTGCTCGAGCGCGCCGCGGCCGCGTCGCACCTGAACGTTTCCTCGTTCGTGGTGCAGGCCGCCGCGTTGAAAGCCGAAGAAGTTCTCGCGGAGCGCTCCAGCATCCGCCTCTCTCCAGATGCGTCCACGGCGTTCAGCGAGGCACTTCAGAAGCCGGCAGAGGTCAACGACCGGCTCGCCGCGGCCCTTCGTCGCGCGCGGAAGTTCAGCTGGCTTGACTGAACTACATCGGCCGGCGCCGCTGGACCCGGGCCGCCACAACCGTGACCGGTTCGACAGCGGCGAGCCGATCCTCGACGAATGGCTGCGCCGGTACGCCGGGCAGAACCGCCGGCGCGACACCGCAGCCACCTGGGTCATCACGACGCCTGACGACGTGGTCGTCGCATACGCGAGCGTCGCGATGACCGGCATCGACCGCTCCGCTGCCCCGGCCGGGCTCATCAAAGGAGCACCAGATCCCGTCCCCGCCCTACTACTCGGCCGGCTGGCCGTTGACCGTCGGTACGCCAAGCTCGGGGTCGGAACCGCTCTCACAGCGCACGTCCTGGCGACTGCGGCCGAGCTGAACCAGAAGGCCGCCTGCCGCGCAGTTGTCGTCACGGCGCTGAACTCGAGCGCCCGGACGTGGTGGGAGCGGCTCGGGTTCCACGCGTTCTACCCTGACTACCCAGCGGAAGTCGACCTCTACCTCCTGACCTCCGAGATCGACGCGACGCTCAGAAAGACCCGCTAGTTGCGGAGATGGCATTTAGGGATCGCCCCCGGATGCGCGAAGGCTAGTCGAGTTGGCACGGGAGCTCGCGGGACCCGACGCTGGTGAGCCGGTCAGCGATCAGGAGTACCTCGCTTCACCCACCATGCTCAGCAGCCTTCAGGATCTGATTCGTCTCTCCGAGCCGGCGCTTACGGATCTCTCAATTACTGAGGTCGTATGGCCAGGACCTGGAAGACCGAGGTAAAGCCGGTCTCGAAGCCCTTGCGGGCAGCTCGCAGGTACAGCCGCCAGATCCGCATGCGTTCGGATCCGATCAACTCTTCCGCGCGCTCAGCGTTGGACTCGAGGTTGTTCGTCCACTCGACCAGCGTTCGCGCGTAGTCCAGCCGGAAGCCCTCGATGTGGGTCGGCTCAAGCCCAGCAGCCTCAATTGCGCTGGTCACCCGGGAGACGTGCAGCGGCGCTGCGTCCGGAAACACGAAGCGCTCGGAGAACGGTCCGGCCTCAGGATCGCTGTGGCGCAGACGCGCAATGCCGTGGTTCAGCAGGCGCCCACCGGGATGCAGGGCCCGGGCCAGGTGCCTGGCATAGGTGTCGACGTTGATGTTGCCCACATGTTCGACCATGCCGATTGAGGAGACCGCGTCGAACCGCTCGCCGCCCAGATCCCTGTAATCCGCAACGCGTATGTCGATCCGGTCGGCGAGCCCGGCGGACGCGGCCCGCTCCTGCGCCAGGAGAGCCTGCGGCTCTGACAGCGTGATCCCGGTCACGTGAACCCCATGCTCGCCGGCGGCATGGAGCGCGAAGCTGCCCCAACCGCAGCCCACGTCCAGGACGCGCTGCCCCGGCTCGAGCCGGAGCTTCGTGCAGACCAGTTCGAGCTTGGTGCGCTGCGCCTCCTCAAGCGTCTGCGCACCTCGCGAAAAGATGGCGCAGGAGTAGGTCATCGACGGCCCCAGCATCAGGGCGAAGAAGTCATTGGAGACGTCGTAATGGTGGGTGACCGATCGTCGGTCACGCTCACGGCTATGGCGGCGCCCGCGCGGGCGCAGTTCGGTACTGGGTGTACCTGGCCAGCTGCGCAGGGCGCCGGCCCGTATCGCGGCGCCACCCAGGCGTACACGTCCGCGGGCGTCCAGCGGTGGCACCTTGTAGGTGTCAAGCAGGCTGAGCACCGCGTCCATGTCGCTGACCTCAATCTCACCGCTCACATATGCCCGGCCGAGGCCGAGCTGTCCCGGTGAACGCAGCAGGTGCGACAGCGCGCGCGGTGAGCGGACGCTGAAACTCGGTCCGGTCATTCCGTCGCTCGGGGGCAAGCTGCTGCCATCCCACAGCTGAATCGAGAACGGTCGCTCGGGCAAGGCCTGTGCGAGTTGCCGGCGCAGTGAGAGCGTGCGATCAGGCGCGCTCATTCGGATTGCTGCCACGAGCGCGGGCAACAGCCGCCGCCTGCCGAGGCGACATGAGATGCACGGACTGACGCTTCTAAAGGTGTGGTCACGGAAGGCCTGATGAGAACAACCCTTATGCCGTCCAGCTTAACGGTCGCAAACGGAGGCTGTCGCACACGCGTGATCGACCGCGGCCCTACGTCGATTCCGTGTCCGACACGATGAGCAGCAGCCCTGCGCCGATCGGCACGAGCGCCTCGGTCACTCGGGGCTCGGCACTCACAAGCATGCGAAATTCGGCAACCTCGGCGGCATGTGAGAGCACATTGTCAACCGCCAGCAGACCGCCAGGCTTGAGCGCCCGCATGAGATCCGGCCAGTACCCCGCATATGCCGGCCGCTCAGCGTCGAGGAAGATGAGATCCCACTCGGAGTCCGGCGACTCCTTGAGCGCATCCCCAGCGTCTTGCACACGCAGCTCTACCGTTGACCGCAGCCCAGCACGAGTGAGATTCCGGGCGGCTTGGGCGCTGCGGTCGGCCTCGATCTCAATACTGACCAGGCGCCCGTCGTTTGCCCGACCGGCGTCCGCCAGCCATAGCGTCGAATAGCCGTTGGACGTACCCAGCTCCAGGACGTCTCGCGCTCCGCTGGCGCGCACCAGCACGGCGAGCAGCGCGGCGGTATCGGGCTCGAGGTTCCGCAGTCGGTCGAGCCGATCCGTCTTGTCAGCGTCGTGGTTCACACCGTAGTCGTGCAGCTTGTCGAGCAGTGCGCTCAGTTGCTCGGTCATTCAGATATGTCCCGTCGGAGTTGTCACGATCTAAGCTGGCGACGCCCCAGCAGACTAACGAAGGGAACCTGATGGAAGCGCATCTCAGCGGCCGTCATCGCGACACGGTCGAGAAGATCTTTGACGGGAATCACAACATTGAATGGCACGAGGTGGAATCGCTGCTTGAAGCGATCGGCACCGTGACACAGGAGCACAACGGCAAGCTCAAGGTCGAACTTGGCCCTGAGACCGAGGTCTTTCATGCCCCTCGCGGCAAGGACATCGACGTCCAGGTCGCGGTTGACCTGCGGCGGATGCTGAAGCAGGCCGGATTCGCGCCGGACGGGTCTCCGGCCGTCACTGACCAGAGCACGCGCGATCACGGTGACGGACAGTGGGGCGAGCCGGCCTGACGCAGCGCCAGCGGTTGATCAGATGTGGGCGGTCAGGCGCGTGCGCTGACCGGACGGCGAGTCAGGGCTATTTCTTGGATCGCCGGTACAGGTGCTGGGCGGCGAGCTCGACAGAGTGCTTGGCCGCAGCGGTCACCGACGATGCTTGTTCGCCGACGAGGTAGAAGTAGTCGCCCGAGGTGAACGCGACGTTTATTCCAGCTGGCTGTCCGTTCTCCGCCAACCCCAGGGCACCTGGTATGCCGGTCACCCGGAACGGCGAGTAATAGCCCACGTCGTTGGCCTTGAACGTCCGAAGTTCGGCGCCAAGCTGAGAGCGTGCCGCATTCGCCGAGTCGAATAGTGCGACGGCGGACACTCCGGCGCGGCCACCCGCGTGCGCCAGGTTCTCCTTCGCTCCTGTCACGAAGCCTTTGACGTCCGGCCAACCCGCCTTTTTCCACGCGCTCTGGTTCCGGTACACGGTTGGCGGAGCCGCCGTAAACCCGGGGAGTTCATCATCAGCAAGCAGTCGCCCGGCGATGCTGCTCGGCAGGGCAGTGGCGTCAGTCGCCACGGCGGGCGACGGCCGATTGCCCGCGCTCCTGGCAGCCGCGACGCCGTCAGTGGCAATAGATCCGGCCAGCGCGAGCGCTACACACGTCGCGCAAAAAAATGAGTTCCTCCTGCTCACCACACTGACCCTAACCGGTCGCCGAGCGCGAGTGAGATTTCCATGCTTCGAGCGAGCGATCCGCGAGCACCACCCTGACCAGTTCCGACCGCGATACCTGCCCGTGGGGACAACGCGTGGCGACCCAGGTGGCTTGCCTACGAGCGCAACGACGCCAGCCTAATCAGGTTGCGCGTCGCCATCGCGACGGTCATCGGGCCCGACGCGCGGAACGAACGCCGATGCCACATCGAGCACCGAGTCATCGAAGTTGCGGAACTCGGAGAAGTTCACGCAGATCGAGCCGGGCTTGATCTCCTCGGCCGGTGACCAGCTGAAATTCGCGTGACGGCACGCCCGTGATCACCACGTCGGCCTCCCTCAAGGCCGGGCATCGGTCATGGTCGGTGTCGCGCACCGCATGAGCGTGCCGACCGATCGCCGGCTCGAATACGACTGCGCCCGTCAGATCAAGCGAGATCACAGTTGCACCGTCGTTGGCGAGCATCGCGGACAGCGGTCGGCCGACCATGTCGCTGCGGTTGATCACACAGGCCACGATGCCATCGCAGCGGCGCCGGTCCCCGCGCCCGTGAGCGCGTAATCCGGCCACATCGAGCAGCTTGAGGATCCCGAGCGGGGTGCACGGCAGGATCGCCCGCAGCACGCCTGCGTCGTCCACGTAGCGGCTGTTCTCGTAGAGAAGGCGGCTCCAGAAGCTGTGCATACCCTCGACGTCCTTGCGCGGGTCGACGAGCTCGCGCAGCCAACGATCCTCGAGCGGATCGGCCAGCGGGTAATAGAGGAAGATGCCGTCGACGGCCGGATCGGCGTTCGCCTCGCGGATCGCCGCGGCAGCTGCGATCGGCGGTCGAGCTGCCAGATGTCCATCGTGATGCCCGCGTCTTCAGCGCCACGGCGGGCGTACTGCGCGTAGGTGTGGGCCGGCCCCTCGGACTGGCTCAGCAGCCCGACAACCCGCAACTCGCGGCCAAGGTGCGCCGACCCGCCTACGGGTTTCTGCGCGGAACGGCGCGGCGACGTCGGCCGCGTCGATCAGCCGCGCCGTCACTCACGGCTCCCTCGACGGTCACTGCGCGCAGAACGGCGTCCCGGCGCAGCCGCAATGCCGGCAGTGTCCTGGTGGCCACGAGCCTCGAGGGCGAGAAGGTTGATGTCAGCCGTTCGCAACGAGGCCAACGCGGCACCGCCGCAGCAGGTCACGGCCCGCCTGAACATCACTGACGATGGTGGCTCTCACCAGCGGCTCGACCTCGTCGCCCAGCGCGATCGCGATGACCGCGGCCTCTGCGAGGCCGAGCGGACCGTCGGTCGCAGTCACGGTCGCGGCGTCGATGATGCGTGCGCGGGCCGCCTGCTCCTCCCGTGTCTCTTTCGGCATCCGATAGCCGGCCATCAACGCCTCGAAGTCGGCTGCGTCACGATCCGCGGCCTTGACGAACCTCGCGCTGCAGCTCGCGGGCCTGCTCGCGCGCAGCCGCGAGCCGTGGCGTCGAGCGCCGGAGGCGCCCGCTGGCCTGGAGACGCTGACCTCAACCGCCATCTCGACCAAGCCCATGCCAAACGCGGCCATCACCGCAGCGATCGCGCCGCCGCCCGGCGTTGGGTCAGCCGAAGCGGTGCGGTCCAACAGCTGCGACGCGGTCAAATCCCACAAGCTCTGGCTCACGTGGCCGCAGAATACCCGACCCGCCGCAGCCGTCTCGGTTGCAGCTGGGCGATCTGGTCGATTCGGGCGGCGCTAACGGGCCGACGCCCTCGCGATCACGCCATCGATGACGACGTCAATGGCGAAATGGAATCGCTCCTGTCCATCGCCGGCGACCATTTCAGCGGCGTTGGCCACGAGCAGCGGGAACTGGTCAGGTGCCAGACCACGGAACACGCTGTAGAGCTCGTCAGCCTGCTCACCATGATCGGCGCCACCGGCCGCGCGGTGCGTGCGGCGGATGTCGTCCTCACTGGCCACGGCCGTCACCAACAGGACCAGGATGTCGCAGGCCCAGGCGGCGTCCTGCGCCTCAAGCCCGCCGGCGAGAAGGATCCCCAGCAGGTTCTCAGCCAGCAGGAGAACCGGCTCGCTCATGGGCCGATCGGCGAGGGTCAGTGCGGCGATCCCAGGATGCGCCACCAGGGCCGCGTGCATGCGCTGAAGCAGCGAATGGAGCTGTACTTTCCAGCCAGACGGATCCGGTGCCTTGAGTTCGACCGTCGAGGTGACGCGATCCAGCATCGCCTGCAGCAGCCCCTCGCGACCAGAGACATAGACGTACAACGACGCGGCGCCGGTGTCCAGCGCCGCTGCCACACGGCGCATCGTGATCGCCTGCAGGCCATCCGACTTGAGGTCAGCATGGAGGAGGTCGGATCGGCATCTGGGGTGCTGGAGGCCGTTCAGCAACTTTCAAGCGCGCTCGGCGTTGCCGTACTCGGCACGATCTTCTTCTCAGCCTTCGGCCGCCACCTCCCACCCCAGGCGCTTCAGGTCACCGCCTGGGCCTGCCTGGCACCGCTGGCGGTGGCTTTCCTACTCGTGTTCCGCCTGCCGATGCACGCGCGCGAAGAGTCGGGTTGAGGGCAGGGCGACACCGGCGTTTCAACCGCTGGGCCAGCGCAGCAGGGTCGGCGAGCGGCCCTCTAGAACTCGATCACAGAACGGATGCCGTCCTGATCATGCATCAGCTCGAACCCCTGGTTGACCTGTTCGAGCGTGATCCGGTGCGAGACGAACGCATCGACGTCGATCTCACCCGCCAGATACCGCTCGACCAGCTGCGGTACCTGGTCTCGCCCCTTCAGCCCGCCGAACGATGAGCCTGCAACGCGCCTGCCGGTGATCAGCAGCCGCGGCACGATGTCCAGGGTCTCGCCCTTGCCGGCGACGCCGCACATCGTCGCCAGACCCCAGCCCATCCGTGCCGCCTCGACCGCCTGGCGCATCACGGCGACCAGACCCGTGGCCTCGATCGTGTAGTCGGCTCCCATCCCGCCGGTCTCCTCAAGCACGCGCTCGACCGTATCGGCGCCGCCGATCCAGGCGTCGGTCGCACCGTGGTGGCGCGCCATCGCCAGGCGCTCCTCTGACAGATCGACGCAGATGATCCGGCCGGCCCGCTGCAGTCGCGCCCCCACAACCGCCCCCAGGCCCACCATTCCGGCGCCGAAGACGACGACCGTCGCCCCCTCCTGCACCTTTGCAGTCGTTGTCGCGGCGCCGATCCCGGTTGACAGCCCACAGGCGAACAGGCAGGCCGCCTCCAGCGGGGCCTCTGGATTGATCTTGGCCAGTGCGATCTCCGGCATCACCGTGTGTGTGGCGAACGTCGAGGTGCCCATGAAGTGGCGGATCGGCTCACCGTCGAGCGACAGCCGCGTGGTGCCGTCGGGAAGATGGCCGAGGTTCTGCTGCGCCCGGATCGCGGTGCAGAGGTTCGTCTTGGCGGAGCGACAGTGCTCACATTCCCTGCACTGCGGTGAGAACAGGGTGACCACGTGGTCGCCGACGGCGAGGTCGCGAACGTCTGGGCCGACTGCCTCGATGACGCCGGCGCCCTCGTGTCCCAGCACCGTCGGTGCGTAGCCCGACGGATCGACACCTGAGGCCGTGTACATGTCGGTGTGACAGACCCCGCAGGCGCTCAACCGAACCAGTACCTCCCGCCCCAGCGGCTCAGCCAGGTCCAGGTCTGTGACCTTCAGCGGCAGCCCGAACTGCTCGAGTACGGCGGCACGAATCTTCATGATCGGGAGCCTAACGCTAGCCTGGCGCTGGCGCCGATCAGAGGAGGGATCAGACGGGATGAGACGTGAGCACGTGACCGCGGAGACCTGGTTGATCGTCGGCGGGCGACCTCCTGTAGTTCCCGGTGAGCCGCTCAACACGCCGGTGATCGGGGTCTCTACCTACACACTCGGCGGCGAACGCATCTACTCCCGCAACGAGGGCACTCCCGCCTGGGAGGCGTTCGAGGCCCTGCTGGGCGGGCTCGAGGGTGGCGGAGCGGTGGCGTTCTCATCCGGCATGGCCGCGTGCGCCGCCGTGCTCAACCAGTTGCCGTCCGGCGCGCATCTGGTGCTGTGCGACGACTGCTACCAGGGGGTGGCCGGGATCGCCGCTGAGGGCGAGCGCATTCACGGATGGCGGGTCGAACGGCTCGCGGCCACCGACGACCGCTGGTGCGAACGCGCCGCCACCGCCGACATGCTGTGGCTCGAATCACCATCGAACCCGCTGCTCGAGGTCGCCGATCTGACTCGGATCTGCGCCATACCGCGCGCAGCATCGACCCGCATCGTCGTTGACAACACGTTCGCGACGCCGCTGCTGCAACGCCCGCTCGAGCTGGGAGCTGACATCGTCGTGCACTCGGCGACCAAGCTGATCGGGGGCCATTCCGACCTGTTGATGGGCGCCGCAGTCACCGCCAGCGCCGGCGAGCTCCAGCGACTCCAAACCGCCCGCAGCCTGTTCGGCGGTACGCCGGGGATGCTCGAGTGCTTCCTCGCGCTGCGCGGCGCCCGGACACTCGCACTCAGGCTCGAGCACGCGCAGGCCTCGGCCCGCGAACTCGCACTGCTACTGGCCGATCACCCAGCCGTGCAGCGCGTCAGGTATCCAGATTTCGGCACGATCCTCAGCTTCGAACTGAGGGACTCGGCCACTGCAGATCGCGCCTGTAAAGCTGTCGACGTCGTCCGCCACGCCACCAGCCTGGGCGGAGTCGAGACATCGATGGAGCGACGCAGCGTCCATCCCGGACAGGAGCACATCCCGCCGGGCCTGATCCGCCTCAGTGCTGGATGTGAGAACGTCGAGGACACCTGGGCCGACCTGGCTGCTGCGCTCGACTCCGCAGACGGCTGACGGGCTGTTCGGCGTCGCGACCGTCTATTCGCTGTGACCGTAGGTCAGGCCTGTCTGGGAGTTTGTGATCGGCGACGACTGACGCATGGCGCTGGCCGTGGCGGCGGCGCCGATGCCGATGGTTGCGCTTTCGAACAGAGGGACGCCCGCCTGGTGCCCGCTGCCGGCCGTCGCCGCGACGATCGCGGACTCCGCCTGACCAGTCGTATGGCCTCGAGCCTCGAACGCCGGATCTGCCAGGTACACGATGGCCGCGATCAGCCAGGCAGTGCCGAGCATGTAGCCGCCGAGGACATCGCTGAGCAGGTGCTGACCGCCCAGGATCCGGGCTGGGCCCGCCCCGGCGATCACGATAAGCAGGGCGACCGGCATCATTCTGCGTCCCTGGCGCCACGCCACTGCGGCCAGGTAGCCGCCGGCGGATGTCACGAACGTGACCACCCCACTCGGGAAATTCGTGCCGACGTGATCGAGCGACAGCCACATCGGCGTAGGCCCACAGATGATCTTGATCAGGCCGCAGCACGCCGATGCGAGCAACACGATGAACAGCCCCTGGGTGGTCCGCCTGCCGCTGCCACGCCAGAGCCACGCCAGCATCACGAGCACCTCGCCAACAGCGACCAACGGGCGACCGACCTGCTGGTAGACGCGTGTGATTTCGAACACCAACCACGGCTTTGGTGCCGCACCGACCTGTCCCGCCCAGGTGTCCCCGGGGAAGGGCTGGCGCTCAAGCAGCCATCTGAGCGCGATCACGAGCAGCAGCAGGCTGACGCTGCACAGCAGCCAGGCCTGCGCGGCATTCCAGCGTCGAATGCGACTGGCGTAATCGCGATCGGTTGCAGCCGTGTCAAGCACGGCGGCCACCATAGCGGGCGCTCGGACGACACGGGCTTAGGACGGCTCGAGTCCGTCTCGGTCGGCCCACTCGAGCAACGGCGCGATGTCGAAGCTGTTGTCGTCGATCGCGGCATGCAGGTCCCCAAGCTTCGCGAACCGCGCCGGAACGGTCGCGATCGTGAACTGCGTCGGATCGATCGTGTCGAGCTCGTCCCAGGCGAACGGCGTCGAGACCCGGCCCGAGGGCACACCCCGGACCGAATACGCGCATGCGATCGTGTGGTCGCGAGCATTCTGGTTGAAGTCGACGAACACCTTCTCCGGGTCACGATCCTTGCGCCACCAGACCGTGGTCGCGTCTTCAGGGGCGCGCCGCTCGACCTCGCGCGCGAACGCGAGTGCCGCACGCCGCAGATCGCCGAAGCCCCAGCGAGGCGAGATGCGTACGTACACGTGAAGCCCGTCGCCGCCACTGGTCTTCGGGAACCCGGTCGCGCCGAGCTCGTCGAGCAGTTCACGCACCACCTGAGCGACCCGCTTGACCCGCTCGAGTGAGCAGCGCGGCATCGGGTCGATGTCGATGCGCCACTCGTCCGGCGCTTCGACGTCTGCCCGGCGCGAATTCCATGGGTGAAACTCCACAGTCGACATCTGCACCGCCCAGATCACGCTCGCCAGCTCGGTTACGCACAGCTCGTCCGCTGTGCGTCCGAACCTCGGAAAGTAGATCTGAACCGTCTGCACCCAGTCCGGTGCACCCTTTGGAAGCCGCTTCTGGTGGATCTTCTCACCGTCGACACCGGACGGGAAGCGGTGCAGCATGCAGGGTCGCTCGCGCAGCGCGCGGACGATGCCATCGCCAACGCTCAGGTAGTACCTCGCCAGATCGAGCTTGGTCTCGCCGCGCTCTGAGAAGTAGATGCGACCGGGATTGGTGATCTTCACGGTGCGCTCGCCGACCTCCAGTTCCGTGAAATCGCTCACGCCTGAAGCATTCCATGAGGCCGATGTCGGATTCGGGCGATCCCGTGCGTGGTATGGATGAGGGCGGTCTTGGGGACCGCCCACTAGCCGAAGGAGCAGAACGTGTCGCAATACCTCGTATCCGTTTATGACCAGCCGGACAGCCGTACTCGCTTGGCCGCGGAGATGGGCCCGATCATCGCGGACGTCACCGCCGTCAACGACAGGGCGAGGGCCGACGGTATCTTCGTGTTCGCCGGAGGACTGCACGACCGTGACACCGCAACCGTGATCGATGCACGCAGCGGGACACCACACCTCAGCGATGGCCCGTATCTCGAAACCAAGGAATATCTCGGCGGGTTCTGGGTGATCGACGTGCCGGACCTCGACGCGGCGCTCGAGTTCTCGCGCCGGGCGGCGGTCGCCTGCCGCCAACCGCTCGAGCTGCGCCCCTTCATGGAAGAGCCACCCGGCACTTAGATGGTCGATTCCGCGGTGATCGAGGAAGTGCACCGCAGCGAGTGGCCCCGGCTGGTCGCCTCGCTGGCTCGCCGTTTCGGTCTTGACGTGGCCGAAGAGGCAGCCGGCGAGGCGTTCCTCGCCGCGGTCGAGCACTGGCGCGATCAGCTGCCACCGAATCCGGGCGGGTGGCTGATGACGACAGCAACCCGCAAGGCGATCGACCGTGTTCGCCGCGATTCGCGCCGCGAGCAGAAATACTCGGCTGCGATGCTGCTCGGCGCCGGCGCGTCAACCGCCGGCGTCGCGCCGTCACTGCTCGAGGAGGTGGGCGGCGGGACGCTCAACGACGATCGGCTCCGGCTGATCCTGGTCTGCTGCCATCCGGCTCTCTCGCGTGACGCGCAGGTGTCGCTGACGCTGCGACTCGTCGGCGGGCTGACAGTCGAGCAGATCGCTCGGGGGCTGCTGCAATCGGAGGCCGCGGTGGGCCAGCGGATCACTCGGGCCAAGGCCAAGATCGCATCCGCCCACATCCCCTACCGCGTCCCTGAGCAGGATCAGCTGCCTGAGCGTGTCGAGGCGGCGCTGACGGTCCTCTACCTGGTGTTCAACGAGGGTTACCTTCCGGGAGGGGACCAGCCCGTCCGCCCCGACCTCAGCACGGAGGCCGTGCGCCTGACCCGTCTGCTGGCTGAGCTGCTTCCCGACTCGCACGAGACCGCCGGGGTGCTGGCGCTGATGCTCCTTGCGGAGGCCAGGCGGGAGTCCCGGATCGCAGCGGACGGAGAACTCGTCACGCTCGCCGAGCAGGATCGCGGCAGCTGGGACCAGGCCCTGATCGCGGAAGGGCATGGCATCGTTCGCGAGTTGATCGACAGCGGCGAGCCACCCGGCCGCTACCAACTGGAAGCGGCGATCAGCGCCGTCCACACCCATGCGCGGGATATCCGCGACACCGATTGGGAGCAGCTCTCGTTGCTCTACGACCACCTCTTCGCCGTTAACCCCAGTCCGGTCGTGGCGCTGAATCGCGCCGTCGTACGCTCGGAACTCGACGGACCGGCAGTCGCCCTGGCGGAGGTCGACAGCCTCGAGCTGCGTACCTATCACGCGTGGCACGCGACGCGCGCGGACCTGCTGCGACGCCTCGGGCGCTCGGCTGAAGCGCGCGAGGCCTACGACGCCGCCGTCGAGCTGGCCGTGAACCCCGCGGAGACCCGGTATCTGAATCGCCGGCGCGCAAGCCTTGCGGTGTGAGCGTCAACTGACGCGTCTGGCTGGCGACAGCGGGCGGGATGCGTGATGATGCGGGGCGTGCCGACGACCTTCAGCCGCATCGCCGAGCTCTCGCTCGAGGTCAGCGGCTACTCATTGCAGGGGCTGAGCGCCCAGGTCTCGGCTGAGATGCTGCGCCAGACCACGATCGTCCGACTGCACGGCGACGGGCACACCGGCCTTGGCGAGGACGTCGTCTACACGGGCGCGGAGCACGACGAGTTCGAGCGGGCAGGCGAGCTGCATGATCTCTCCGGGCGATGGACCCTGGCCGAGTTCTGTGCTCGGATCGAGTCGCTTGATCTCTTCCCGACGCCACCGGAGATGCCGGCCTCGCGCCTCTACAGGATCTGGGCGTTTGAGAGCGCCGCGCTCGACCTGGCGCTCCGCCAGGCAGAGCTCTCCCTCCCCCAGGCGCTCGGCCGTGAGCCCGAGCCCATGCGGTATGTGGCTTCAACGCGTCTCGGCGAGCCGCCGACACTCGAACCGGTCAGCAAGCGACTCGCGCTCGACTCGACGATGCGCTTCAAGCTCGACGCGACCAGCTCCTGGACCCCCGAGTTGTTCACGCAATTGGTCGCGACCGGCGCGGTTGACTCGATCGACTTCAAGGGCATGTACAAGGGCACGGTCGTCGACCAGGCCGCTGATCCCGTGCTCTATGCCCGGGTCGTTCAGGCGTTCCCGGATGCCTGGCTCGAGGACCCGGATCTCAGCTCACCGGAGACCTCGGCGGTCCTCGCGGACGAGCACTACCGCATAACCTGGGACGCTCCGATCCACAGCATCGCGGATATCGAGGCACTGCCCTTCGCTCCACGGATGGTGAACATCAAACCGTCGCGGATCGGCTCGCTCCGCGAGTTGTGCGCGACCTACGACTACTGCGAGGCGAACACGATCGGCGCCTACGGTGGCGGCCAGACCGAGCTGGGCGTCGGACGCGGACAGGCCCAGTACCTGGCCGCACTGTTTCACCCAGACACACCGAACGACCTGGCGCCATCGGAGTACAACAGCACCGACCCACCCCCGGGGCTCCCACGCAGTCCGCTGACGGCGGATTTCAGCGCACCCGGGTTCCGCTGGCCCGACGCTCGATAGCCGCAGGTCGTTCAGGCCGTCACCCAGTCAGCTCACGCGCCACGGCGTCCGCGAACAGGCGGCCGCGGTGCGTGAGTCGCGCACGTCCATCCACGACGGTCACCCGACCTCGCTCGAGCTCTTGCTCGAGGGCCAGCTCCCCGGCCGGGCTGAGCACTGACAGTGCGAGCCCCCGACGTTCGCGCAGACCCAGCATGACCGCTTCGAATGCGCGCTGCTCCTGGGTGAGCACCTCGCTACCGGCCAGCGGCGAACGTTGCTCGCGCAGGAGCTGCGCGTAGGTCGACGGCAGCAGCACGTTCCACCACCGCACCCCGTCGAGGTGTGAGTGCGCCCCAGGGCCGATACCCCACCAGTCGTATGAGCGCCAGTAGCCGATGTTGTGGCGGCAGCGGGCCGCCGCGTCCTTGGCCCACGAACTCGAGCTCATACCACTCAAGTCCCGCTGCCTCGAGACGCTGATCCGCACGGTCGAAGCGGCAAGCCTGAGCGCCGTCGTCCGGCGCCGGCAGGCGGCCGGCCGCAACCGCGGCACCCATCGCGGTACCGGGCTCGACCGTCAATGCGTAGGCGGATACATGGTCGGGCTCAGCCGCCAGCGCGGCGTCCAGCGTCAGCTCCCAATCCTCGTCGGTCTCGCCGGGTGTCCCATAGATCAGATCCAGCGAAACGTGTTCGAATCCGGCCTCGCGAGCCTCCACCGCTGCAGCGGCCGCACGTCCAGGCGTGTGGGCCCGGTCGAGCGTTTGCAGCACATGTGGCGCCGCCGATTGCATCCCCAGTGACAACCGCGTGAAGCCCCCGCTCCGCAGCGCCCGCAGCATCTCGAGATCGACCGACTCCGGGTTGGCCTCGGTTGTGATTTCGACCTCCGCGGCCAGCGCGAAGCGCTCTCTGAGCCCGTCCAGCAGTCTGAGCAGCTCATCAGACCCCAGCAGCGTCGGGGTGCCACCGCCGATAAACACTGTCGACACGTTCCGGTCGCGCAGGTCGGCGCGCGCAATCGTCATCTCCGTCAGCGCCGCATCCACGAACTCCGACTGCTGGCCCGTGCTCTTCGGCACATAGGTGTTGAAGTCGCAGTAGCCACAGCGGGCCGCGCAGAACGGCACGTGCACGTAGATTCCAAGCGGTGTCCGGCTCTCTGCCATCCACCAATGATGACCGCCGCGATCTGCACTACTCTCCGCGCCCGAGGATCCGCCCTTGCTGACGCTCTACGAACATCCCTTCGCGCTCTACTGCCAGAAGGTGCTGATTGCGCTGCGGGAGCTGGATGTCGCGTTCGAGGTGCTCGAGGAGCAACGCGACTTCGACCGCGCCCAGCTCGCCGAGATCTGGCCGCCGGCCTCGATCCCTGTGCTCCGCGACGGTGATCAGGTGATCGGCGAGAGTTCGATCATCATCGAGCACGTTGCCGGAGCCCGTCTGGTGCCATCGCTCCAGGCGCGACTGTGGGATCGTGTCTGTGACAGCTACGTGTCGGATGCGGTGCAGGCGATCGTCGCCGATACGCTTGCTCAGCGCTTCGATGACGCGGCGGTGGCCAAGGCCCGAAGCTCGCTGGAAATGGCGTACGGGATGCTGGAGCGGCAACTGGCGACGAGCCGCTTCCTCGCGGGTGGGAGCTTCACGATCGCGGAGTGTGCGGCCGGCCCGGGCCTGTTCTACGCCCTCGCGATCCATCCGTGGGACGAGCTCGAGCAGCCAAACCTGACCCGTTACTACCGCGAACTCGCACGGCGGCCGTCGTTCGCCAAAGTCATCGCGGATGCCCGGCCCTACAGGGACTTCTTCCCGCTCCCCTGGCCGCAGGACTTTGACCGTCACCACCAGTAGCGTTCCCGGCGATGATGTCTGATGAGACGTTCGACGTGGTCGTGGTCGGCGGCGGCAGCGGTGGTGTCGGTGCCGCTATCGGCGCGGCCCAGGCCGGTGCCTCCGTTCATCTGATCGAGCGGTATCCGTTCCTCGGCGGGGCAGCCACCGCGAGCTCGGTGCTTAGCTATTGCGGCTTCTTCGATCAGCGACGCGAGCTGGTCGTCGGCGGTGTGGGCGGGGACCTGCTGGCGCGTCTGCGGGCCGGCGGCGCGTACCAGGAGATCACGTTCAAGTGGTCTGGCAACACGGTCGTGATGATCGACCCTGAGTACACGAAGCTGACACTCGATCGCATGGTCGCCGACGCCGGAGTCTCGCTCGGCCTCCACAGCTACGTGGCAGCCGCGCAGCCTCGCGGCGAGCGCGTCGCCGCCGTTTCCGCCTTCACGGCGGGCGAGGTGAGGACGATCACCGGCGCGAGCTTCGTCGACGCCAGCGGTGACGGCAATCTCGCGCAACTCGCCGGCGCGCAGGTCAGCGTCACCCCCGCCGCTGAGCGGCAGGCGGCGACGCTCAGCATGAGGATCGGCGGCCTGGGGCCCGACGCGGTGATCTCCTCGGAGACGATGCGCGAGGCGGTGGCGGCACACAACGCCACGAGCGATCGCAAGCTGCAGCGCGATCACGGTCCCGCCGCTCGCCTTCCGCTCAGCGGCGAGCTGACGATGCAGATCGTCGACCAGACCGTCGATGCGCTCGACGCGCACGACCTCACGCGCGCTGAGCGGGAGGCGCGCGCACAGGCGTGGGACTACCTGAGCGCGTTTCGCAACCACATCCCGGGGTGGGAGAACGCCTACCTGGTCGGGACCGGTCCACAGATCGGCGTCCGTGAGACCCGGCACATCGTCGGGCGCTACGCGGTCAGCGGCGATGATGTGCTGGCCGCTCGCCGCCGTCCCGACGACGGCATCGCCCGCTGCGGCTGGCCGGTCGAGGAGCACCAGGGTGTCGGCTCGACCAGGTACACCCCGATCGACGGCAGAGCCTTCTACGACATACCACTGGAGGCGCTGCGATCGATCAACCGCGACAACCTCTGGAGCGCCGGCCGCCTGGTCAGCTGCGATGACCGCGCCTACTGTTCGCTGCGGGTGATGGGAACAGCGTTCGCGACCGGGCATGCGGCCGGAGTCGCGGCGGCCCTTCAGGCCAGATCTGGTCGCGATCCGGACGCCGCAGACGTGCGTCGCGAACTCGAGCGCCAGGGCGCGATGGTCTGACGGGTATTAGCTCCACCCGGCAGATGGGTGCCGCTCCTGATCGGGCTGCTCTTGGCGGATTGCGAGTCGCTCGTGGATCTTGTGATGCACAGTCCCTGTTCATCGGCCGCTTGCCGATTGCATTCGGTCAGGACCGTCGGATCCTGATGGCGGCCGCGCCGAGGCCGCCGCAGGCGGCGGCGGCACGCTTGAACGCGGGTGAATCTGGATTGACGCCGCCCTCGCCGATGTTGATCTGATTGCCGGAGAAGTTCGGGTCCGGAAAACTCGGCACGCCGTGCTTGCGCATGCAGCGCGCGCTGGCGAGCATCGCGGCCTTCTGCGTCGCCGAGATCCTTGGCGGCGGGCCGCTCGGTGGCATGTACTCCTTGCATGCCTTCTCCGCGTGAACGACCGCCGGCCCGCTGAACGCCATACCCATGACATCGATCGAATCGCAGGAGGTGATGATGAACCCGCCCGGGAACCCAACCCCACCACCATCCGGTCCTTACCGGCGACGGGGTAACAGGCTGGTTACGTCTCCACTCTCGGTATTCAATCCCAGCCCGGGTGTTCTGCGGTGATCGTCGGCCCCCATCCACTGTCCCCCCTAACGTTGAGCCGATGGAGGACCCGATGCCCATCGGCAACATGGCCCACCTGCCGCTGGCCGAGATCACGCTGCGCGCGTCACGCTCGTCTGGCCCCGGCGGCCAGCACGCCAACGTCACGGCCTCGAGGATCGAGGCGGTGTTCGAGGTGGCGTCATCGACGACGCTCAGCGACGAGCAGAAGCTTCGACTGATCTCGCGGTTCGGTCCGAGGGTGGTCGCGATCGCGCAGGACGCCCGCAGCCAGAGCCAGAACCGCGAACTTGCGCTCACGCGGCTGCAGCAGCGGCTCGCATCGGGGTTGGCGGTCGCGCCTCCTCGAAGGCCGACCCGCCCGACCCGCGGATCTGAACAGCGACGGCTCGAGGCCAAGCGCAGCCAGAGTGAACGCAAGCGCCAGCGTCGTGCCCCCGGCTCAGAGGACGAGTGACGCACATCCCGACGGTCACCGCGCCCGGCGTGTGGAGGCGAGCGCTCCAGCGCATGCGAAGGCCGCGACGAACATGATCGCGATCAGCCACAGCGACGATCCGAGCCCGATCGATTCAGCCAGGAAGCCGATCGTTGGTGGTCCAACGAGACTCGAGAAGTAGCCGACCGAGGCTGCGACGCTGACCTGCGCGGCGGGATCGTCGCCGCTCTCAGCGGCCGCAGCGTTGCCTAGCGGGAATCCCATGCTGACGCCGACAGCCCATAGCACGGTGCCGGTGACAACCAGCACCGGCGACCCGCCGAGGATGAACAGCGCGATGCCGCAGATCCCGGCCACCGTGGTGCACTGGATCGTGCGCACGCGACCGAAGCGATCGACGAACGGACCGCCGATCACGCGCGTGGTGGCTTCGCTGATCGCGAAGACCGTGAAGAACAGCGCGGCCACGGCGCTCGAACGCCCGTGATTCTCCTTGACGGCCAAGGTCAGCCAGCTGTTCGCCGATCCCTCGCCGAACTCGACGCCGAACAGCACCACCCCGATCAGCAGCAGGCGTCGATTGTTCCAGCTTCGCAGCCACCGACGGACCCGAGCCGAGCGCTGTTCTGCGACGGCGGCGGGCTCGTGGTCGTCTGCAGGAACGGCCGCGGGAATCGCGCGCGAAACCGTCGCTCCGGTGAACCAGACGATGATCGCCGTCCCCAGGAACTGAGTTGCGGGCGCGATCCCCGCCGCCGCGCAACCCGCACCGATTCCGGCCCCCAGGGCAGCGCCTCCAGACCAGCCGGCGTGCATCAGCGGCAACAACGTACGGCCGGCCTTGCGCTCGACAGCCGCACCCTCGACATTGATCGACACGTCGAGTGCTCCAAGCCCGACGCCGACCGCGGTCAGGCCGACGCCGAGCACGATGACGGAGCCGGCCTCAAGCCCGGCCGCCATCACACCAAGCGCTGCGGCCACACAGGTCAGCGTCGTCAGGATCGCCCGTCGCCCGCCCAGCCGATGCAGCAGCGGTCGTGCAGCCAGTAGGCCGCCGATCGATCCGACCGTCGCGCACGCCAGGACGATCCCCAGAGTTCCGGTGTTGACGCCCAGCGCCGCTCTGATCGCCGGCAGTCGTGGACCCCAGGCGGCGACAGTGATCCCGCCGAGCGCGAACGCGACGATGATCGCGTTGCGCCACTGCGGCAGTGTCGGTTGATCCTCGATTTGATGCACCACTTTCCGCAGAGTCGCGCAATCCGTGCTCACGTGCGTTGCCGGGGGTGTTGCGACGGTCGCGCTCGGCATGTTACACCGATGTACCACTGTCGCTACACTGTGCTCCCATGCTTGAGGTCGACCGCGTCCGCCAGATCCGTGATGAATTGGGCCACCGCCCCTGGCATGAGCTGGCACTGGAGGATCTGGCACGGTCGGCAGGGCTCTCGCGCATGACCCTCCATCGCCGCGGAATCTCGAAGGACGACATCCTCTCGAGCCTGGCCGAACTGCTCGAGAGTGAGCACCAGCAGGCCGCCCTGCCGGCACTCACATCACTGGCACCCGCGCGTGCGCGGCTTGAGCTGGCGCTGCTGGCCATCTGCGATGTCGATGAGCGCTACCTGGGCCTGATGGAGGCGCTCGACCCCCATCTCGCCGCGATCTACCACGAGCCCGGCGATGGCGAGGTTCTCACCCGCGGCCCGTTTGTCCAGGCGATCAAGCGCATCCTCCAGGACGGGCTCGACGAGGGCACGTTCGCGTTGCGGCAAGATCTCGACGAGACTGCCACGCTGCTGTTCAACGCGACCGGTTGGACGTACCGGCACATGCGCTCAGGGCACGGCTGGCCCGCCGAGAAGGCCCGCGCGCAGGTCGCAGGTCTGTTGGTCGCCGGCGTGCGGGCATGAACGCCACGGTCGC
Organism: uncultured Actinomycetota bacterium; assembly: GCA_963790635.1. Lineage (GTDB taxonomy): Bacteria > Actinomycetota > Thermoleophilia > Solirubrobacterales > Solirubrobacteraceae > Palsa-465. Next base: position 73,415 of record CAWBPJ010000008.1, read on the forward strand.
GTTGGCGCCACCGCGCGTCGATGCGCGCTCGATGAGCCGCCTATCGATGGGGCACGGCTTCGTCGACATGTGCCAGGGCAGCGTGCCCGCCCTGCTGCCGACGCTGATCGCCGCGCACGGCCTCAACCTCGCGTCGGCAACCGCACTCGTCTCGATCGCATCAATCGGCTCCGCCATCGTCCAGCCGATCTTCGGCATCTGGTCGGACCGGATCACGGCGCCAGTACTGGCACCCCTGGGAGTCTTGCTGGCCAGCCTCGGACTGGCCGCGATCGGGTTCTGCCACACGTACCTGGCGCTTGCGTCGGCAGTCGGCCTCAGCGGCCTCGGCGTCGCGCTGTTTCACCCTGAGGGCGCGCGCATGGCCCATTTGGTCGGCGGCGGCAGCGTGCGCGGGATGAGCTATTTCTCGGTCGGCGGTAACGTCGGGTTCGCGACGGGTCCGGTGGCCGTGCTGCTGGTGCTCGCGATCGGGGGGTTGTCGGCGACGCCGCTGCTCGCGATCCCCGGCCTGGCTATCGCAACGCTGCTGCTGCTCGACGTCGAGCGGCTGAAGGGCCGCCTGATCCGCGCCGCCCATGCAGACCGTGCCCGGGCAACCCGTCCCGCGGCGCAATGGGGCCCGTTCAGCCGCCTCGTCGGCGCCGCGGTCGCGCGCACGGTCCCGATGTATGCGCTGCTTGCGTTCATCCCCGTCTACGTGATCGATCAGCTTCACGGAACGCACGTGGCCGGAAATCTGGCACTGACGACGATGCTCCTGGCGGGCGCCGCCGGAACCCTTGTCGGCGGCCGGCTCGCGGACCGCTTTGGCAAGCGCGCGGTCGTTCGACGGGCGATGCCACCACTGATCATCGCGCTGCTGCTATTGCCCCTCACCGGGCTCACCGGCCTGTATGTGGTGCTTGTCCTGCTTGGCTTCTCGCTCGACCTGCCGTTCTCCACCACGGTCGTGCTCGGCCAGCAGTACCTGCCCGGGCGCCGTGGTCTGGCGTCCGGCATCACGCTCGGGCTCGCGATCGGCGCCGGCGGCCTGATCGCCACCGCTCTGGGCGTGCTTGCCGACGCGATCGGGATTCACGCGACCCTGCTGATCCTTCCGGCGTTTGCGGCAGTCGCACTGGCGTTCGCGCTCACACTGCCAGAGCCGAGAGGCTGATCGCGGGCCAGGCCCAGCGGGCCTGGCCCGCGATCTCAGGCGAGCGGAGCCGCAGACAGCGCCTCGTCTATGTGATCGACAAGTGGGCGCTGCCCGCCCACTGACTCGTCGAGCCACCGCTCAAACGCAACCTTGAAGACCGCCAGCCCAAACTCCGCCGTCAGGCTCGCGGTCGGCTCACTTACACCGCGAACCCGCAGCGCCTCATCGAGGCCCGCTGCTACCGACGCGAGCTTCATCAGCTCTCGCTCCTGCAACTCCGGATTGGCTGCGATGATCCGGTGGCGCCAGCCCGCGAACTCCCGTCCGCGGAGCGTATCGAGCAACTCTCCAACGGCCAGCGCGCCTTGGACGACAGCAGCGAGCGGCGCCGACTCCGCGGGCGCGGCGGTGACCGCTTCGACGAAGACACGCTGGAACTCGTCTCCGCCCGCGAACAGCACCTCGCGCTTGTCGGCGTAGTGGCGGAAGAAGGTCCGCTCGGTCAGGCCGGCGCGGTCGGCGATCTGCGCGACCGTGGTCGCTTCGAAGCCCTGCTCGCTGAACAGCTCGATCGCCGCATGCTCGAGCCTCCCCTGCGCGCCTGGTGCCCATCTGGCCATGCCCTGATCGTAGTTGATGACAGTAGCTGACATCAAGCTGCTAGAGTCGATGTCAGCTACTGTCATCACTTGTCTCGGGAGGTTCCCATGCGCGTGTTCGTCACCGGCGCGTCAGGCCACATCGGTTCAGCAGTCGTTTCAGAGTTGCGCGAGGCTGGTCATCAGGTGGTCGGGCTTGCTCGCTCAGATCAGTCCGCCGCGGCGTTGGAGGCTCTCGGTGCCACGGCGCTGCGCGGCACGCTCGATGAGCTCGACACGCTCAGCCAGGCCTGCACCGGCGCCGATGGCGTGATCCACCTCGCGTTCAAGCACGAGCTGCTGCTCTCAGGTGAGTACGCCACGGCCGTCGAGTCCGACCTCACCGCGACCCAGACGATGGGCGAGGCCCTGGCCGGGTCGGGCAAACCGTTCGTGACAACCTCGGGCACGCTGATGCTTGCGTTCGCCGGGATCAGCGGCCGCGCCGGCACCGAGGAGGACGCTGTTGAAGCCGGTCCGCGCGCGACCGCTGAGAACTATGTGGTCGCTCTGGGTCAACGCGGCGTGCGCTCCTCAGTCGTGCGGCTGCCGCCGCTTGTTCACAGCTATCTCGACCATCACGGGTTCGGGCCGACGTTGATCGGGCTCGCCCGCGAGCACGGCGTCGCCGGCTACGCCGGCGATGGCTCCAACCGTTGGCCGGCCGTTCACACACTCGACGCAGCCCACGCCTACCGGCTGGCACTCGAGGCCGGTGCAGCCGGCTCCCGGTTTCACGCGGTCGCCGACGAGGGCGTCCCGTTCCGTGAGATCGCCGAGACGATCGGGCGCCGGCTCGGGGTCCCCGCCGCCTCGATTGCCACCGACGATCTGGCCGACCACTTCAGCTTCCTTGCAGGGTTCGTCGGAGCTGACAACCCGACATCGAGCAGAATCACCCGTGCTGCGCTCAGCTGGCTGCCGGAGAACGTCGGCCTGATCGACGACCTCGAGCTGGATCACTACTTCAGGTCCTGACCGCCGCGAGGGAGGGGTTCCTCGTCCCCAGGCAACATAACCCCTCCCTCGTGTGGGCTCCCGAGCCTCAGATCCGGCCAACCGAGCCTCAGGCGCGGCCGGCCACCGAGCCTCAGATCCGGCCAACCGAGCCTCACGTGCGGCCGGCCAACCGAGCCTCAGGTGCGGCCGGCTACCCAGCCTCAGGTGCGGCCGGCCACCGAGCCTCAGCCAGGAACCCGAACACGTGGGCGATCGCCTTTGGCGACATCGTCACGGTCACGTGCCCAAGCCGTGGGTGGATCTCGACCTTGCAGTTGGGGATCAGCTCGGCTGTTTCGGCCAGCAGCTCAGACCCGTAGTAGCGGTCCCGCCCGCCCGCGAGCAGAAACGTCGGAGCGGTGATCGCGGGCAATTCCGCCAAATCGAACCGGTCCTCGGCCTCGATCAGTGTCGCCATATCCCCCAGGCCCTCGCTCGAAAGCAGCGGCGCGAGCAGCCAGCCTGCCAACGCCGCCGGCAGCTCGAGCGGTCCCGGGAACACGACGTCCGCAGCCAGCAGCGCGATCGCCTGTCGAAACGCCCCGCCCCGCACGCGCGCCGCCAGGCCGCGCTGAAGCCGGGAGGCGACCGGACTGAGGCGGCAGCCGGTGCTGACCAGCACGAGCCGTCGCACCACCTCAGGATGTTCGGCAGCCAACTGCTGAGCGAAGCTGCCCCCGGTCGACGTGCCGAGCACGTCCACGGGCTCCCCGAACTCTGAGCGCAGCGCGTCCGCCAGCTCCGAGACCAGCTCCGACATGGTGCTCCCGCGCCTCAGCCCGGGACGACTGTTGATGTAGAAGACCCGCCGCCCGCGCGCCCAGCCGCCGGCGGCTGAGACGTGGCCGGATCGCAGCAGCCCCGACCCGAATCCCGCCACCGGCGAGAGCCCGCTCAACACCACCAGCGGCGGTCCTTCGCCGGTGACCAGACACGGATACGAGCCGAGCAGCCGCTCGGAAATCTGCTCCTGGCTCAGCGGTGCATCACCCCGATCTGGGCGCCATGCGCGGGCAGCGGCTTAAGCTCCGCCACGCCGCTGAGCGCTTCGTCGGCCGCGTCGATGACCTCTGTCGAGAGCTCGATCCCGGATGCGGCCGCGTTGGCGTACACCTGCTCGGGCCGAGACGCGCCGGTGATCGCCGATGCCAGCTCCGGCCGGCGCAGCACCCAGGCCAGAGCGAGCTCCGTGAGTGTCAGGTTCGCACCCTCGGCGATCGGGACGAGGCTCTGGACCGCAGTCAGCAGGTTCTCGTCAGAGATCACCTCCGCCATGAACAGGCCCATCTCCGAGCTCGCCCCGCGCGAATCGGCCGGCACCGCCTGGCCGGGCCTGTACTTGCCGGTGAGCAGCCCCTGGGCGAGCGGCGACCACACGATCTGGGAGATGCCGTTGGCGGCGCACAGCGGAAACACCTCCGCCTCGGGAGCGCGCCACAGCATCGAGTACTGCGGCTGCGAGGAGACGAACATCTCCGGTCCGGCGATGTCGATCGCCGCCTGGATCTGCTCCGGCGTCCACTCGCTGAAACCGAGGTACCGAGCCTTGCCGTCGGTGACGACCTTCTGAAGCGCCTCAATCGTCTCCTCGATCGGCACCTCCGCGTCGAAGCGGTGCGTCTGGTAGAGGTCGACGTGGTCAGTCTGCAGGCGCGCCAGCGAGGCGTCGATCTGCTTGGCGATCTGCGCCGCCGACAGACCGCTGTCACCGGGTTCGTCTGACATCGGGAAGAACACCTTGGTGGCGAGGATGTAGGAGTCGCGAGGATGCTTCGACAGGATCTGGCCCCAGGCGGTCTCGGCCGCGCCGCGGCCGTAGGCGTTGGCGGTGTCGAAGAAGTTGATCCCGGCGTCGAAAGCGGCTTCGGTGCACGCCACCGTGCGCTCGAACTCGACTCCACCTGCGTAGGTCAGCCAGGCTCCGAGCGAGATCTCCGAGACCTCCAGATCTGAGCTTCCCAGCTTGCGATATCGCATTTGTCGACTCCTTTTTCGAGCGTCAGTTCTTGGCGGGGATGAAGCTCATCGCACGTTCCGCCAGTGCCGTGATCGTCAGGCTCGGGTTGGCACCGACGTTGGCCGGTACGGCGGCGCCATCGCAGACCAGCAGGTTCTCGTACCCGAACACGCGATGGCGAATATCCACGACCCCCGTTTCCGGACCGGAGCCGATCACGGCACCTCCAAGGATGTGCGCGGTCGCCGGGATCGCGAGCGCCGACTCCGGCAGAAAGCTGTAAGCGTGGCCGCCCGTGCGCTCAGCAAACCAGCGCCCGGCCGCATACGCGGCCGAGATCTTGTCGGGATTTGGGTGCGCGGGGTCCTGCTCGGTGGTCAGCTGCACACCGCCACCCGGCAACCGCCGCTTGACCTTGATCCTGATCGAATTCTCGAGCGTCTGCATCACCAGCAGTCCCAGCCCGCGCCTCGCGGCCCCGCGAAACCTCAGCGTGTGCAAGGCCGCACGCGGCTGTCGCAGCAGCGCCAGCAGGAAATGCAGTGGCTGGGTACCGCGCCGGCCCGACTCCACCATCAGGCTGAACAGAGGCACCTGCGAATCGCCCCCGGGGCCGTATGTCACCGTTTCGATGTGCGTCGTCTCATCGACGTGGATGCTCGAGCTGATCGCGACCGTCTCACTGAAGTCATACCCGGAGCCCTTGGGCGCAAGCACCGCCAGGATCGACTCGCTGTTGGTGCGAACCGTATGCCCGACCCGCTCGGAGATCCTTGGCAGCGACCCGTTGAGCCGGCAGCGCTGCAGCAACCGGTTGGTTCCCAGCGCACCGGCAGCGACGATCACTCCGCGGGCGCGCGCGCTTACGCGCCCGCGTCGCACGAGCGCGCCCGAGCGCACATGAGTCACCTCGTAACCGTCCGCGCCGCTGACGTCGCCCAACGGCCTGATATCGGTGACCAGACGCTCCGGCAACACGCTCACGCCGAGCTTCTCAGCGAACCACAGATAGTTCTTCACGAGCGTGTTCTTGGCGCCGTACCGGCAGCCGATCATGCAGCCGCCGCAGCGCACGCAGCCGGTCCGCTCCGGCCCCTCGCCACCGAAGTACGGGTCGGGCACGGTCTTGCCGGGCTCTCCCAGGAACACCCCGACCGGAGTGCGGGTATAGGTCTCGCCGACCCCGATCGCCTCGCCGTATTCGTGCAGCAGCACGTCGGCGGCACCGTCCCGGTCGTAGCTCGTGACGCCGAGCATCCGTTCAGCCTCGAGGTAGAACGGCTCCAGCTCCTGCTGCCAGTCGCCGAGCTCCGCCCACTGCTCGTTTGTGTAGAACGCCGGCCGCGCGCGGTAGAGCGTGTTGGCGTAGCCGAGGCTGCCGCCGCCGACGCCACACCCGGACATGATGAACACGTCACGGAACAGCGTCATCCGGAAGATCCCGCGCAGGCCGATGTACGGCGCCCACAGGTAGCGGCGGTAGTCGCTCGTGCGCTCGGCAAACTCGTCGTCGGCGAAACGGCGCCCGCACTCGAGCACCGCCACCTTGTAGCCCTTCTCCGCCAGGCGCAGTGCCGCAACGCTGCCCCCGAACCCCGACCCGACGATCAGCCAGTCGTAGTCGAACTCCATCAGGGCCTTGGCGAAAGCACGATCACCGGGATCTGGCGGTCCGTGTTCGCCTGGTACTCGGCGAACTGCGGCCGCAGAGCCGCTTGCGCCTCGAACAGGCGATCGCGTTCCTCACCGGTTGCCTCGGTCGCGACGACCGGGATATGCCGGTCTCCGACCTCGATCTCAGTGACCGGGTTCGCCTTGAGGTTGTGGTACCAGGCGGGGTTATCCGGCGCTCCGCCCTTGGACGCGAACACCACGTACTCGTCACCCTCAGGCAGGTAGGCCAGCGGGGACACACGCTCGACCCTGGATCGGGCGCCGGTGTGGTGCAACAGCAACATTGGCATACCGGCAAACATCCCGCCGACGCTGCCGCTGTTTTCGCGAAACTCGGTGATCACCTGCTCGTTGAAGTCAGCCATCCGCGCGGTCGCTCCTCTCCGGGGTTTGCACTGACATGATCCTCGCATGCTGAGGACCGTGACCGCCACCCGATACGTCACCCCGCTGCGCGAGGGAGGCTCGCTGCCCGGCCTGGTGGAGGCCGACGATGACGGCCTCTATGTGGTCAAGTTCCGTGCCGCCGGTCAGGGTCTGAAGGCGTTGGTGGCCGAGGTGATCGTCGGTGAGCTCGCGCGAGCGGCCGGATTGCCGGTCCCGGAACTGGTGCTGGTCGAGCTCTCGGCCGAGCTCGGCCGCACCGAGCCCGACCCTGAGATCAACGAGCTGGTCACGGCCAGTGCCGGCCTCAACTGCGGCATCGATTTTTTGCCGGGCGCGCTCGACTACAACCCCGCACGCCCTGGATCGCTGGATCCGCTCCATGCTTCTGAGATCGTCTGGTTCGATGCCTTCACCACAAACGTCGACCGCTCGCCGCGCAATCCGAACCTGCTCGTCTGGCATGGCCAGACCTGGCTGATCGACCATGGCGCGGCGTTGTATCAGCAGCACAGCGACCGCGATCTCGTGGCTCGTGCGCATGAGCCGTTTCCGCTGATCGCCGATCACGTGCTGCTGCCACTCGCCTCCGAGCTGCCCGAGGCAGATGTGGCGATGGCGAGCGCACTTGACGACGCCGCGATCAGCTCCGCCGTGGCAGCGGTTCCCGACGACTGGCTTGACGAGGATCCGGAGACGGCCCGTGCCAGCTATCGCAACTACCTGGGTGCGCGGATCTCATCGCCACGCGGTTTCGTCACAGAGGCGGAGGCTGCCCGTGGGGCCTGAGCCGTTCCAGTACGCGGTCCTTCGCGTCGTGCCGCGCGTCGAGCGTGAGGAGTTCGTCAACGTCGGTGTGATCGTGTTCTGCCGCACACGCGCGTTTCTGCAGGCGCGGGTAGCGCTCGATCCACGGCGGGTCCAGGCGCTCGCCGGCGGCGTCGATCTGGATACGATCCGCGAGCATCTCGAGGCACGCGTCCGCGTGGCCGCCGGTGACCCGGACGCCGGACCGATCGCCGCATTGCCGCAGTCGGAGCGTTTTCACTGGCTTGTCGCGCCCTCGAGCACTGTGATCCAGGCCTCCTCGGTCCACAGTGGCCTGTGCGAGAACCCGGAAGCGGTGCTCGACGATCTCTTCGCCAAGCTGGTCCTCACGTAGTTGATCGGCGTTCACTCGCACTAGACTGCGCCCCATGCCGAAGCAACAGCGGGCGATCCGCATGGAACAGAAGAGCCAGCTCGCTGCGATGCAGTCGCTGGAGTCACGTACTGACGAGGAGCTGCAGGCGGAGACCCGGTACAGGGCCGCGGCGCAGGCGATTCTCGGCGCCCGCGCCGCCGAGCGTTACGACGCCAAGGCAGCGAGAGAACACTTCTCCAAGGCGCTGGCTGCCGCGCGTCCACAGGAGCGCCTGCAGCTGCGTCGGATGGCTGACGCGTCGCTTGCGTTGGCTGAGCGCCGCGCCGGGGACCTCAAGGCTGCGACCGAGAAGCTCGGCGTCGAAGCACCGAGCTCTCGCCAGCTGTTCGGACTGCGAGTGATGGGCCTGGTGGCGCCTCCGTCGAGCGCCGGCGTCCTCGCGCGGATCCGCGGCATATTGATCGCGGTCGCCGCCGTTGTTGCCGTGCTGGCTCTGGGCTTCGGCATCGTGTACGGCGTTGGCCAGGCGGCCGGCGGCATCTCGCTCGACCTCGCGATCTTCTACGGGTTCGTGCTCGTGGTCGTCGTGATCGGCGCGCTTGCGTTCTGGGGTCGACGACGCCAGAAGGCTGCGCTCGCCAAGCGCCGCGAGGCCGTCGAAGCCCGCGCCGCCGGGCGCTGACGCTGCCGCCGACAGCAGAGACACCATGTGTGGGCGCTATTCGCTGGCCGCTCCCAGCCCCGCACAGCTGCGTGCGCGCTTCCCGATCGGCGAGTCGGTCGCGGTAGTGCCGCATTACAACGTCGCTCCCGGCACAGAGGTCGTTACGGTCACCACCGATCGCGACGGCCATCCACGTGGCGAGATGCTGCGCTGGGGCCTCGTACCCAGCTGGGCGAAGGACTCAAGCGGCGGCTTCAAGATGATCAATGCGCGGGCCGAGACGCTGAGCCAGCGGTCCGCCTACCGCAGGCCGTTCGAGCGCTTCCGCTGCCTGATCCCCGCGGACGGTTTCTACGAATGGCAGCCACTGCCCGGCGAGGCGCGCAAGCAGCCGTTCCACATCACCCGAGCTGACGGTGAGCTGTTCGCCTTCGCCGGCCTGTGGTCGGTCTGGCACCGTGGCGAGCCGGAGGAGCTGCGTACCTGCACGATCATCACCACAGCCGCCAACCGGCGGATCGCGCCGATTCACGATCGCATGCCCGTCATCCTGCGGTCGGACGCCGAGGCCCCGTGGCTCGCGCGCGACACCCCGCTTCCTCTACTCGAGGACATCCTGACCGGCCTGCCGGCGCAGGAACTGGCGCTCCGCCCCGTCGGGCCAGCCGTCAACGACGTGCGCAACGACGGGCCCGAATGCCTACTCGATCCACCTCCGCCCGCTCAGGAGCCTCTGTTCACGGCTTGAGCGTGCGCGGCACTGAACTGGACGGCGATAATCGACCCGTGCCGGTCTCTGCGCTGATCTCCGCATACGACCACGTGATCCTCGACCTCGACGGCACCGTCTGGGTCGGCGGTGCCGCCACGCGTCGCGCCCCTGAGGCGATCTCCGCGATCCGTGAGAGCGGCCGGCGGCTGGTGTTCGTGACAAACGACGGCAGTCGCTCACCCGAGGAATACGTCCAGAAGCTCTGGTCGATCGGCTGTACCGCCGCCGTTGAGGAGATCGTCAGCGTCGGCTCGGCGATCCAGTATGTCCTGGCGGAACGCGCTCCGGGAGCGCGCGTGTACGTGATCGGCGGGCCGCCGATCTTTCGACACGTCGTCGATGCCGGGCATCACATCGTCAATCACACAGATCAGGCTGAGACCGCCGACGTCGTCGTTGCCGTTGCACACCGCGACTTCGATTACGGCGAGCTGCTGACGGCGACCCGCGCGCTGCTGTCGGGCGCCGAGCTGATCTGCGGTGGCCGCGATCCCAACTACCCGACCGCAGGCGGGATCGCGCCGGGAACCGGGGCCGTGACCGCGGCCCTCGAGTACGCGACCGGTGTCACCGCGCGCGCGGTCGGGAAGCCAGATCCTCAGGTATTCGAGGTCGCACTCGACCGGCTCGGAACCGGCCGGACGCTCGTGATCGGCGATCATCTGGTGTCCGATCTGGGTGGCGCTGCCGGTGCCGGACTCGACGCGGCGGTCGTGCTGAGCGGGATCAGCTCGCGAGCGGACGCTGAAGCAGCCAGCGATCCGACCCCGGTCGCGATCGGGCAGGATCTGGCCGCGCTCGTACTCTCCGAGTGATGCTCTCTCTGATCGTGAACCCGTCGGCCGGTGGCGGGCGGGCCACGCGATCGCTCGACTCCGTGCGCGCCGCACTCGGACGCCGCGGGCTCGAGCACCACGTCGAGACGACCCGAGACCTTGGACACGCGAGCGAGCTGACCAGCGCCGCAATCGCGGCCGGCCGGCAACCCGTTGCCTTCGGTGGCGACGGGCTGGTGGCAGCCGTCGCCGATGCCACCAGACAGACCGATGCTGCGTTCGGCGTACTCCCCGGAGGCCGTGGCAACGACATCGCCCGCTGCCTGGGCCTGCCGCTCGACCCGGTTGCCGCCACCGCAGTGCTCGCCGATGGCAGGCCGATGGCAATCGACATGGGTGCCGTCGGCGACCGCACGTTCCTCGGCATCGCCACCTGCGGCTTCGATTCAGAGGCCAACCGGATCGCGAACTCGGCACGCCTGATCCGCGGGCGCTACGTCTACGCCTACGGCGGTTTGCGCGCACTCGCAGGCTGGAAGCCCGCCTCCTTCAGAGTGCGGGTCGACGGCACCGATCACGCGCTCTACGGATACACGGTCGCTGTCGCCAACGCCGCCATGCACGGCGGCGGGATGCAGGTCGCACCCGGCGCCTCGCTGAGCGATGGGCGGCTCGACGTCGTGATGATCGCCGACGTGTCGAAGTTCACCTTCCTGAGGCTGCTGCCGACCGTCTTCAGGGGAACACACGTACAGCAGACCGTGGTCAGCGTTCTGCAGGGCAGCACCGTCGAGCTCGACGCCGACCGACCCTTCACCGTCTATGCGGATGGGGATCCGCTGACGGTCCTCCCCGCCACGCTGCGCGTGCTGCCGGCGGCCGTGCGGGTGATGGTGCCGGCATGAGTGCGCTGACGGCCAAGATCGGGATTGCGCGGGCCGTTGGTCGTGTGGCGCGGGCGACCGGACGCGGCGGCGGCACGAGTCTGCCCGGAAAGGTGCTGCTGCGCCTGGAGCCGCAGGCGATCACGGAGCTGGCAGCGCGCCTTGGGCACGGAAGCGCGGTCATCTCCGCGACCAACGGGAAGACGACCACCGCCACGATCACGGCCACGATCCTCGAACGAGCCGGCAGACGCCTGGTCAGCAACCGCGCCGGCGCGAACATGGCGGGCGGAATCGCCTCGACGCTGCTCTCGGCCGCTCATGGTCGCAGGATCGACGGTGACACAGGCCTGTTCGAGGTCGACGAGTTCTGGCTCGAGGCCGTCGCCGGCCAGCTCCAGCCACGGGCACTGCTGCTGGCCAACCTGTTCCGCGACCAACTCGACCGCTACGGCGAGCTCGAGACGATCGCCGACCGTTGGGCGCAGGTCGTCGCGGACTTCCCGGTGGACAGGGCGCTGGTCCTGAATGCCGATGACCCGCTGATCGCCGATCTCGGACGCGAGCGTCGCGAGGTCATCCACTTCGGGATCGAGGACGATGCGCTCGCCCTGCCCGAGATGCAGCACGCCTCGGATTCCAAACACTGCCGGCGCTGCGGTGCTCCTTACCGCTACTACGCGATCTATCTCGGGCACCTCGGCCGTTATCGATGCGACAGCTGCGGTCAGCAGCGACCCCGGCCGAGCGTGCGTGCGGAGCACATCACGCTGACCGGCGCCCGCTCCGCGAGCTTTACGCTCGTGACTCCGGACGGGGAGCGCGACGTGACGCTCCAACTGCCGGGGCTCTACAACGTCTACAACGCACTTGCCGCGACGGCGCTGTGTCTCGCGCTCGGCGTCGGCATCGATCAGATCGTCGCCGGGCTCACGGACGCCACGGCGGCGTTCGGCCGTGCGGAGACGGTGTCGATCGGCGACACGTCGCTGCAGATCATGCTGATCAAGAACCCGGCCGGGGCCAACGAGATCATGCGGACGCTCGCGCTCGAGTCGGACCGGCTCGACGTACTCGCGATCCTGAACGACAACATCGCCGATGGGCGCGACGTGTCGTGGGTCTGGGACGCCGATTTCGAGCTGTTCGCACCGAACCTGCGCAGCGTCACCTGCGCCGGCACCAGAGCAGCGGAGCTGGCTGTACGCCTCAAGTACGCGGGCGTCCCCACCTCCAGGCTGACGGTCATGCCGGAGCTCTCGGAGGCTCTGGACCACGCCGTGACCGCCGCCGACGGCCGTCTGTTCGCCCTGCCCACGTACACGGCGCTGCTGTCGCTGCGTGAGCAGCTCGCAGAGCGAGGCCTTGTCCGTCGCTATTGGGAGAGCGCGGGATGAACAGCGTGATCTGGCACGACCTTGAATGTGGCCGCTACACGGAGGACCTGAGGCTGTGGCTCGACCTTGCCGCGCAGAATGCCGCGCCGGGACAGGTCGTGCTCGACATCGGGGCTGGCACCGGCCGCGTCGCGATCCCCCTGGCCCGCGCCGGATACCGGGTCCTCGCGCTCGATGCCGACGCTTCATTGTTGCTCGAGCTCGAACGTCGTGCCACGGCTCTCCCGATCGAGACGGCATGCGCAGACGCTCGCAGTTTCCGCCTCGACGGTCGCACATTCCCGCTGATCGTCGTGCCGATGCAGACGCTGCAGCTGCTCGGCGGTGAGGCCGGGCACCGCGCCTTCCTCGAGCACGCCGCCGCCCACCTGGCACCGGGAGGCGTCGTGGCGGTGGCGGTGGCGGCTGCCGACGACTTCGAGGAGTTCGAGTGGCACGACGGCGACAGCGCACCGATCCCTGACATCGCCGAGCTCGGAACATGCGCCTATTTCAGCCAGCCGACTGCGGTCAGGCGTCAGGCCGACACGTTCGTACTCGAACGGCGACGAGAGGTCGTCGACGGCACCGGCGCGCGTACCTCGAGCGAGGACCGGATCGTTCTGGACATCGTCAGCGTCCAGGGTCTGCAGGAGGCCGGCCAGCGGGCCGGCCTCCACCCCGTGGAGATCATTGAGATCGCGCCGACACTCGAGCACATCGGCAGCCAGGTGGTGGTGCTCGGTGCCTGAGCTGCGCGTGTGCGCCCTCTACCCGGACCTGATGAACATCTACGCGGACCGCGGCAATCTGCTGATGCTGCGGCGCCGATGTGAGTGGCGAGGCATCGGGTTCGAGCTGACCGGGACCGGGATCGGCGATCCACTCGACCCCGATGGTGCGGATCTCTACTACATCGGCGGCGGTCAGGATCGCGACCAGGCGCTGTGCGCCGCCGACCTGTTCGAGTACAAGCGCTCAGCGCTTGGACACGCGGCAGAGCGCGGGGCTCTTGTGCTCGGGGTGTGCGGCGGTTACCAGCTGCTCGGGCACTCCTACCAACTCGGGTCCGAGCAGCTGCCGGGGATCGGGCTGCTCGATGTCCGCACGGTTCGCGCGGACGGTCCGCGGCTGGTCGGCAACGTCGCGATCGCGGTCGAGCTACCGGGTGCCGCAGGCGGCATCTTGGCCGGGTTTGAGAACCACGGCGGTCGCACGCACGTCGGTGATGATGCGCAGCCGCTGGGGCGCGTGCTCAACGGGCACGGCAACAACGGCGCCGACGGCTACGAGGGAGCCCTGAGCGGCGGCGTGATCGGCACCTACCTGCACGGGCCCCTGCTGCCCAAGAACGCTTGGTTTGCCGATTGGCTGATCTCGACAGCACTCGGTGGCGAGGTCGAGCTGGCGCCGCTCGACGACCGGCTGGAGGCGCTCGCCCACGCCGACGCCAGGCGCGCCGCGGGGCTCTGAGTCAAAGAGCGGCTACCCGGTACCCCCTGCGAAGCCGCCGCTCGAGCCGAATCCCCCGCTCCCCCGCTGGCTGTCGCTCAGCTCCGCCACCTCGACCACGGCCGGCGTTGCGACCGCGATCAGCAGTAACTGAGCTATCCGGTCGCCGGAGGCCAGAACACACTCTCGCGCCCGGTCGGTATTCAGCAACAGCACCTGCAACTCACCGCGATAACCCGCATCGATCAAGCCGGGCGCGTTGACGAGCGCAATGCCGTGTTTCGCAGCCAGGCCGGACCTTGGCAGCACCAGGCCCGCGTGCCCCGGCGGAATCTCGACAGCGACACCGGTTCGCACCGCGACGCGCTCGCCGGGTGCCAGGACGATCGGCTCCAGTGCATGCAGGTCGAGCCCGGCATCGTGTTCATAGGCGCGGCTGGGAATGATCGCCCGCGGATCCATCCGCCGGAAGCGCAACTCGCTGGGGGCCGCGCTCACGCGACCTTCGCAACCGCAGCCGGGACGGCGAACTGCGAGAAGCGCTCGGCGACCGGCGCCGGCAGACGCGCACTGACGCGTACGCCGTCCGGGGTGTCCTCGCGAATCAGGTCACCCGCGATTGCGTGCAGCTCCGCGAGCCTGCCGCCGGCGCTGTAAGGAATCAGCAGCTCCACCGCTTGCAGGCGTCGCGCGAACTCATGCTCGATCGCCTCCGTCAGCGCATCGATGCCCTCGCCGCTGACGGACGAGACCATGATCGCGTCGGGGTGGCGGTGCAGGAGCTCAGCGCGGCCATCTGCGTCGACGCGATCGATCTTGCCGAGCACCAGCAGCCGTGGCACCTGGGCGGCGGCGATCTCCGCGAGCACATCCTCGACCGCGGCGATCATCGCCAGCCGATCCTGCTCAGGCGCCGAACCGTCGACGACGTGCAGGATCAGATCGGCCAGGCGCGTTTCCTCAAGGGTCGCGCCAAACGCCTCGACCAGTTGGTGCGGGAGCTTGCGGATGAAGCCGACTGTGTCGGTCAGCAGGTAGTCGCGGCCTCCGGCTCTCATCACCCTCGTCGTCGGGTCCAGCGTATGGAACAGCCGGTCGCGCACACCAACCTCGGCGCCGGTCAGGGCGTTGAGCAGCGTCGACTTTCCGGCGTTGGTGTAGCCCGCCAGCGCCACCTCCGGGAAGTCGCCGCGCTCGCGCTCGGCGCGCATGACGCTGCGATTCGACCGGACATGGGCGAGCCTGCGCTTCAACGCTGAGATGCGGTCGCGCGCCAGCCGTCGATCGGTCTCGATCTGGGTCTCACCCGGCCCTCTGGTGCCGACACCGCCGCCAAGACGTTCGAGGTGCGTCCACAGGCCGCGCATGCGGGCGAGGTTGTACTGCAGCTGCGCCAGCTCCACCTGGAGCTTGCCCTCGGCCGTGTGCGCATGCGCGGCGAAGATGTCGAGGATCACAGCCGTGCGGTCGATCACCGGGACGCCCAGGGCCTCCTCGAGGTTGCGCTCCTGCCGGGGCGAGAGCTCGTCGTCGCAGGCGACGACGTTCGCGTCCGCTCGCTTGATCTCCTGTTTGAGCTCCTCGAGCTTGCCCGGACCTATGTAGGTGTTCGGGTGCGGCTGGTCGCGGCGCTGCACGCTGGCGCCGACCGTGACGACCCCGGCGGTCATCAGCAGCTCGCGCAGCTCGTCGAGCTGCTCCTCGCCTCCATCGGGAAGGGCGGCGACCATGTACGCGCGCTGACGGGCGCGGGCCTGGCGGGGAATTCTGTTGTTGGCGCGGCCGGTCACGCAGCCGACATTACAACGCGCGTGAGCGAGCCACGGCGTCCTTCAGAGTGTTCGCAGCCGCTGCACGGCCTCCAGCAGCCGATCATCGGGCGTGGTCAGCGAGATCCTGAAGAAGCCCTCACCGCTGCGTCCGTAGGCGCCGCCCGGCGAGATCACCACCGCGGCCTTTTCAAGCACGTGCTCGCAATAGGCCGCGGAGGTCTCGAATCCCTCTGGGATCGGCGCCCAGATATAGATCGTGCCCTTCGGCCTGGTGACGCTGACGCCGGCTGCGGCGAGCGCGTCGCAGACGAGGTCGCGCCGCCGCGCGTACACCGCGTTCATGGCCTTGACCTCGGCGTCGACCTCAGGCTCGAGCGCTGCGATTCCCGCAAGCTGCACAGCCTCGAACAGGCCCGAGTCGATGTTCGACTTGAGCTTCCAATAGTGCGCGATCGCCTCGGCGTTGCCGACGATCGCCGCGCAGCGCCAACCGGTCATGTTGTAGCCCTTCGACCAGGAGAAGACCTCGACCCCGGTGTCCTTGGCTCCGGGCGTCGCCAGAAACGAAGGTGCCACGTAGCCGTCGTAGGTCGTCTCGCTGTAGGCGTTGTCATGCACCGCGAGGATCTCGTTGGCGCTCGCCAACTCGACCGCGCGCGCAAAGAAGCCATCGGGCACGGTGGCGCCGGTCGGATTGTTCGGGTAGTTGAAGAACATCAGCTGCGCGCGGCGCAGCGTGTCGGCGGCAATCGCGTCCAGGTCGGGCGCAAAGCCGAGCTCGGGCACGAGCGGCATCAGCACCGGCTCGGCACCGGTCAGGATCGGGCCGCCGGTATAGACCGGGTAGCCCGGGTCACTGGCCAGCGCGACGTCCTCGTTGTCGAGGAACGCCAGGTTCAGGTTGAAGATGCATTCCTTCGCCCCGATCGCCGGCATCACCTCGGTCTCCGGGTCGAGCTCGACGCCGAACCGCCGCGCGTAAAAGCCCGCAACGGCCTCACGGAAGTCCTGGCGCCCGCGATTGCTGGGATATTGGTGCGTGCTCGGGTCGGCGACCGCTGCCTGCGCGGCGCGCACGATCTCCGGATACGTGGGCGTGTCCGGATCCCCGATCCCGAGGCTGATCACGTCGATCCCGGCAGCCCGCTTCTCAGCGATCTTGCGCTCGAGTTCGGCGAACAGGTACGGCGGGATCTTGTCCAGGCGGCTACTCGCTCGCACGCAACTCCTCCATCAGTTCCTCGGAGAACGTGCCCCGCATCACGGGGACCGCCCAGCCGGTCAGATTTATGTGCAGGTCCTGGTCGACCTCGACCTCAAGCTCGCCGCCATCGAGCACAACGGCTACCGGCGACGCTCCGCCGCTGACGACGTACGCCACCGCCGCGCCGATCGCACCGGTGCCGCTCGAGGCGGTCTCGCCCACGCCGCGTTCGAAGATCCGGGCTCGGATCCGCCCGGGCTCGAGCACCGTGTACCAGGACACGTTCGTACGGTTTGGGAACTGTTCGTGGTTCTCGATGCCTGGGCCGATCGCGCTGAGATCTAGCTGTTCGAGCTCAGCTTCGCCCGTGACCAGTATCGAGCATTGGGGGTTGCCGACCGCCACGTGCTGGAAGGTCCAGTGCCGGCCGGCGGCCGTGATCTGCCCAATCCCGTCCGGCGCTCCCTTCGGATAGTCGCTGCTGCTCAGCGCCGCCTGGGCCATTTGAACGCTGCAGGTCGTCGCTGAGGTCACGGTCGCGCGGATCTCCCCTGCCCTGGTGCTGATCGAGAACCGGTCCTGGTCGGTCCACCGATGCCGCCGCAGGTAGAGCAGCAGCTCGCGCGCGCCGTTGCCGGAGAGGCCGGACTCCGACCCGTCGGGATTGAAGATGCGCATGTTCGCGACGAAATCGGGCTGTTGCGCCTGCGACACCAGCAGAATCCCGTCGGAGCCGATGCCCGTGTGAGCTGCGCAGATGCGCCGGATCCGGGCCGGGGTCAGCTCGAATGGCAGCGCACGCGCGTCGAGGATCACGTAGTCGTTGCCCAGCGCCTGCCACTTCTCGAAGTTCATCGGCGCGCAGGCTAGCGCAGCCGACGCCCAGTGCCCCCAATGCGAGTACCCCCGTCGGCAAATCCTGCGGCGTTCGAGGGGCCTTCGCCGGCACTAGCGATTCAGCCCGTGGGCGCTTGCGATCTCCGCCGCGACAGCGTCCGGCGTGCGATCGGTCACGTCGATTGTCGTCACGTCCGCAAGCTTGCGCATCCAGGTCAGCTGCCGCCGCGCGTAGTTGCGCGTGCGGCGCTTCATCGCCTCCACGTCACCGCTCAGCAGCTCGCTGAAGCCGAGCGCCTTGCGCGCGGTGATGCTCGCACCAGCGGCGTTCGCCCGGCGAACCTCATCCTCGACTCCAGCTGCCAGCATCGCTTCGATCCGGATGTCGATCTGCGCGTACAGGCGCTCGCGACTGGCGGTCAGGCCGACCAGCAGAGTCCGGTGCCGCGTGGTCCCCGTCCACAGCTCAGAATCGCCCTGAGCGGGCTCCAGCTGCCCGCCCTCGGACAGCTCCAGCGCTCTCACGATCCGCTGGCTGTCAGTCGATGCGATGTCGGCCGCAGCCCAGGGTGCGCGGAGCTCCAGCAGCGCGTGCAGCGCCTCAGGCCCGACTCGCTGCAGCTCTGCCGTCCAACGCGCGCGCGCGGCGGCCGTCGGCGGCGGTCTCAGTGACAGATCCGCGAGGGCGGCGCGCAGGTAGAGACCGGTGCCGCCGACGACGATCGGACGACGGCCCGCGGCGAGCAGCCCGTCGATCTCACTGTGGGCAAGCTCCGCGTACTGGCCTGCACTGAATTGCGCGTCGAGCGGCAGGAACGAGATCAGCCGATGCTCGAGTTGCGCGCGCTCAGCCGGACCGGCTGCGCCGGTGAGGAGCTCAAGCCCGGCGTAGACCTGCAGAGCATCTGCTGAGACGGCGACGGGATCCTCGCCGGCCTGCCGCAGACGCTGGGCGAGTGCGATCGCAACCCGCGTCTTGCCGACGGCGGTCGGACCGAACAGCGCGATCACATCTGGACGTGTCACTGTCTCGCAGTATCGTGCCCGCCGTGATCACAGGCCTGGAGACCAAGCTCCCGTGAAGCTCGAGGGTGCGCGTGTGCTGCTGACCGGAGCCAGCGGTGGCCTCGGCCAGGCCCTGGCGCGCGGACTTCATGCGCGCGGCGCGGGCCTCGTGCTGACCGGCCGGCGAACGGACGTGCTGACGCCGCTGGCGGAGGAGTTGGGTGCCCGTGCGATCCCGGCGGACCTGGGAGCACCGGCAGATGTTGAGCGATTGGTCCGGAGTGCCGGGGAGATCGAGGTGCTCGTGGCCAACGCCGCGCTCCCAGCCTCTGGACACCTGCTCGAGCTCAGCCAAGCCCAGATCGACACTCTGCTCGAGGTCAACCTGCGCGCTCCGATCGCGCTCGTTCGGGCGCTCGCGCCCGCGATGGCCGCCCGCGGCAGTGGCCATATCGTGCTGATGTCGTCGCTGTCCGGCAAAGCGGCCGCGCCCGTGTCGAGCGTGTACAGCGCAACCAAGTTCGGTCTGCGCGGGTTCGCGCATGGCGCTCGCGCTGACCTCCGCAAGCAGGGTGTGGGCGTGTCGGTGATCCTGCCCGGGTTCGTCCGCGATGCCGGCATGTTCGCCGATGCCGGCAGCGTCAGGTTGCCACCGGGCGTGGGCACCAGCTCGCCTGAGCAGGTCGTCAGGGCCGTGATCACCGCAATCGAGCGCAACCGCGGCGAGATCACCGTGGCGCCGCTGCCGTTGCGTCTGGGAGCGAACATCAGCGCCGTGGCGCCGGGGCTTGCGGCGTTCGGCCAGCGCCTGGCCGGCGGCGCCACGGTCGCGCGCCGGGTTTCAGAGGGTCAGGTTCAGAAACGCCCGGATGACGGCTGAGCCCGGCATCCAACGGATCGATCCCCGCGCCGGCGCGTGGGTCGCGACGCGACTGCAGCTCGTCAGCTGGCGTCGAGCTCAGCCGTAGCCTGCGGCACCTGGTGCTCCCCGGTCACGTTGGCGAGCGCCGCGATGATCTCGTCGGCCAGGCGGGCGCCGTCGGACGGCCGTTCCGGCGTAGCCTTCACGCGCACGATCACGGAGTCGCCCTTGATCTCCTGCAGCACGACGCTCGGGGCCTTGCGCGTCGCGATCGAGACGTTGCTGTCGAGGATCTCCTGTACCTGGGTGGGTCTCAGGCCGGCCGCGAGCGTGACCTTCACGTCGACGGAGTCGGGCTCACGCAACGGCAGCACCGCCGACGACAAGACCACGTTGTTGGGGATCATGACCCGCTCCTCACCGCGTGAGAGCGTCGTGTAGAGCAGTCCAAGCGCAGCGACGACTCCCTCCATCGAGCCGCCGAGCGGGCCGGCCTGAAGTCGCACGCGCTCGCCAAGCTTGAACGGGCGGGCGCTCAGCAGCACCATCCCGGCGAACAGGTTCCCGAGCGTCTGTTGAGCGGCGAGACCGAGTACGACGGCGGTGAACGCTCCGCCAACGGCTATCGCCTGCAGCGTGATGCCGCCAACTGCAAGCGCGGCCATGACCGTCGCAGCCACCAGCAGCAGTCGCATGAGGAACCCGACCGTTCCAGCCGTGGCGGGGTCCATGCGCCGGAACAGCGCCGGCGCCACCCGTGAGACGTCACGCGAGATCAGCCAACCCAGCACCAGCACGAGCACCACGGCGACCACCCTCACGACGGTCTTGCCCACGTGCAGATCGTCGATGTGGGTCTCGGCCGCGTTCTTGCCGACGACCACGGCGATCAGCGCGATCAGCTCGATGACAAGACGCCAGGCGGCCTGCCTGACCGCGTGCCGGTTGACCTCGACCTCGAGCCCGACCGCGGCCCAGGCGTCGCTGCGCGTCTCGAACATGTGGTCGAGCGCGAGATTCTTTCGCCGCTTGAAGAATGGCGCCATGCGGCTTCTCACCCGGCGGCGCGCGCCACCAGTGACATCTCACCGGTAAGCGTCTGGCTGGTCGCCCCGGTGATCTCCACCTGAACCAGGTCCCCAGGATCACCCAGGCCGTCGAAGTTCACGACCTTGTTGTGGCGACTGCGTCCGCGCAGGCGGCTGGGATCGGTTCGGGACGGGCCCTCGACCAGCACGTCCAGCGTCCTGCCCACGAATCGCTGCGCGCGCTCGGCCGCGCGACGCTGAATCACCTCAACCAGGCGCTCGAGGCGCTCGACCTTGAGCTCATGCGGGATCTGATCATCCATCTCCGCCGCCTCAGTGCCGCGCCGCGGCGAGTAGATGAAGGTGAACGCGCCGTCATAGCCAACCTCCTCGGCGACCTCGAGCGTGCGCTCGAAGTCCTCCTCTGTCTCCCCCGGGAAGCCGACGATGATGTCTGTCGTGATCGCGCAGTCCGGGACGTGCTCGCGGATCAGGGCAACCCGGTCGAGGTAGCGCTCGCGCGTGTAGGTCCGCCGCATGCGCTTCAGGATCGTGCTCGACCCGGACTGCAGCGGCAGGTGTATGTGCTCGCACAGCGCCGGCAGTTCGGCGTGGGCCAGGATCACGTCCTCGCGCATGTCCTTGGGATGCGGGCTCGTGTAACGGATCCGCTCGATCCCGGGTACCGCGTCGACGCGCCGCAGCAACTCCGAGAAGCTTGTGCGGGTCTCCCCCGGCAGGTCGCGTCCGTATGAGTTGACGTTCTGGCCCAACAGCGTCAACTCGGTGACGCCGTCGGCCGCCAGCCGGCGCACCTCGGCGATCAGCAGCTGCGGGTCACGGCTGACCTCGCGTCCGCGTGTCGAAGGGACGATGCAGTAGGAGCACACGCAGTTGCAACCGACACTGATCTGCAGCCAGCCCTGGAACTCGCGGGCACGCTTGACCGGAAGGTCGCCGGTGAAGCCCTCGAACTCGAAGTATCCCTGTGCGGTCAGCGAATCGGTCGTGAGGAACTCCGCCAGCTTGTGTACCTGGCCTGGCCCGAACGCCACGTCGACGAACGGGAAGCGCTGGAAGACCTCGTCCTTGACCGACTGCGCCCAGCAGCCGCCCACGCCGATCACCGTGTCGGGCGCCCGCCGCTTCAGCGCGTTCGCCTCGTGAAGGTGAGCGATGAAGCGCTCGTCGGCCTTCTCGCGGATCGAGCAGGTGTTGAACAGGATCAGGTCAGCCCCGCTGCGCTCCGCCGCCTCGCGATAGCCAAGCGATTCCAGCATGCCCTTCATCCGCTCGGAGTCGTGCTCGTTCATTTGGCATCCGAACGTCGTCAGGTGATAAGTACGAGCACCCTTCACGGGCCAAATGTAGCGCTGTGGTCCTCCATGTCGGGTCGATCAATCCCTGCCGGCGTCAGCGGGCGTAGTCGACCGCGCGCGACTCCCGGATCACGGTGACCTTGATCTGCCCGGGGTATTCGAGCTGCTTCTCGATCTCCCGGGCGATCTCGAACGAGAGCAGTGTGGCGCCGGCGTCGTCGATGCTGTCGGGAGCGACGATCACACGGATCTCGCGACCCGCCTGCATCGCGTAGACCTTGTCGACCCCGCGATGGCTCGTGGCGATCTCCTCGAGGTCCCGCAGCCGCTTCACGTAGAGCTCGAGCGACTCGCCGCGAGCACCCGGCCGCGCCCCGGAGAGCGCGTCGGCGGCCTGCACGATCACGGCCTCAACCGTCTGCGGCTCGACCTCGTTGTGGTGGGCCTCCATCGCGTGCACGACGGCCTCGGTCTCTCCGTACTTGCGGGCGAACTCGCCGCCGACGAGCGCGTGTGGCCCCTCGACCTCATGCGTGACCGCCTTGCCGATGTCGTGCAACAGCGCCGCGCGCCTGGAGGTCTTGGCGCTGGCGCCGAGCTCCGAGGCCATCATCGCCGCAAGCCGCGAGACCTCGACCGAGTGCGCCAAGCACGTTCTGCCCGTAGCTGGTGCGGAACTTGCAGCCGGCCCAGATATCTGATCAGCTCCGGGTGAAGCCCCTGCACGCCGGCCTCGAACGCGCCCTCCTCACCGGCCTCGAGATGTGCGTTTCGAGCTCGGATTTGACCTGGTAGTAGACCTCTTCGATCCGCGCCGGGTGGATCCGCCCATCCTGCAGCAGCTTCTCGAGCGTCAGGCGAGCAATCTCGCGACGGACGCCGTCGAATCCGGACAGCACGACCGCGCCGGGCGTGTCGTCGATGATGAAATCGACTCCCGTGAGCGTCTCCAGCACGCGGATGTTGCGGCCCTCACGGCCGATGATCCGGCCCTTCATGTCGTCGGAGAGAGCTGCACCACAGACACGGTCGTCTCCGCCGCATGACCCGCCGCCAGCCGCTGCATCACGACCGAGAGGATGTTCCTGACGCGACGGTCTGCCTCGCGACGCGTGTCGTCCTCGATCTGTCGCAGCCGCCGCGCAGCCTCCTGCCGGGCGCCGTCCTCGATCGTCTCGATCAGCAGCTGCTTGGCACGGGCCGCGGAGACGCCTGAGATCCGCTCCAGCTCGCGGACCAGATCCTCCTGCTGGTGATCGAGCAGAGCTGACACGTTCCGCGATCTCCGCTTCGCGCACGCTGAGCTCCTCGCTCGCGCCTGATCAGCTCCTCGCTGTGCGCTCGACCGCCGCCGTTGCTCGTGGCCGGTGGCGGTGCGAGCTCGACTCCGGCCGGCGGGTCCGGCGAATCGCGGCGACACCGCCGTGCCGCTCGCACGCCGTCCGACACGCGGCGCACGCGCCAGCTTGCGCCCGGTCACGCGCGCGTACACGGCCGCAGCCACACGATTCCTACGGCTATCAGCGCTGCGGCGACGATGATGTCCATGGTCGTTCCTCTCCAACGGCTCGCTAACGCGTGAGCCACGCGATGTCTTCACTTGTCAGGAGCGACCGAGCGGCGGAAATCTCCTTCGTTTGGGAGCACTGGTTCCGGTGTCAAAGTTCAAGTGTTTTCCTGGGGTTTCGTAACCGGCCATCCCGGCCATTCGTTCGCTAAAGCGATCCTATCGCGCCCCAGAGTCGGCCCCGATTGGCGACCGCATCATCAGCTGCACGACGAGCCCACTCCCTGACAGCGTCGCCTGCAGTTCGCTGTCATAGCCCTTACGAGCAAGCACACCGAACGCACGCTCACGGTCCCGACGGTCGTCGGGCCCGCTCGGAAACCGCTGGGCGAGCAGCGCCACCGCTCGCGCCAGCTCGCCGGGCAGGTCACCGCTGTCACGCAGCGAAGGCTTCGATCCGCCTCGCCCTCTGCCAAGCGCCGCCTGGATCACGTTCGCGGTCGACGCCGCGCTCACGCAACCGGCGCGCGATGCGCTCGTTGCCCCACGACTCGAGCGTGCGCTTGTCCTGCGTGAACACACGTGCATAGCGGGCGTCGTCGAGGTAGCCGAACTCGACCAGCTCGGCGATCGCCGCTGTGATCTCGATCTTCCGCCAGATCAGCCCGTTCCAGGCGCGCGACGGACCTCGGCGACCGTCCGCTCGCGGCTGTTGATGTAGCGTAGGCCAACGCCGAGCGCCTTGCCGTCGTCAGCCGGCATGTCGAGAGCACTCACGACGTCGCGCCGGCCTATCTGTCCGCCGTCCCGTCCCGTCCACCGCCTCACGCGGCAGCTTCGAGCTCCTCCGCCAGCGCATCCGGATCCGACATCGTCGTTGTGCTCGATCGGCTTCACCAGATCCTGACCGATCCCGAGAGCGGCGTAGACCTTCGACTCGATCTCCTTGGCCACATCCTGATGCTCGTCCAGGTACGCCTTGGCGTTGCCGCGGCCCTGCCCGAGCCGCTCGTCTCCATATGAGAAGAACGAGCCCGACTTGGTGACGATGTTGTGCTCGATCCCGTAATCCAGCAGGCAGCCGGAGGTGGAGATGCCACTTCCGAACTCGATGTCGAATTCCGCCTGCTTGAACGGCGCCGCCACCTTGTTCTTGACGACCTTCACGCGCACGCGGTTGCCGACGGCCTCGGTGCCGTCCTTCAGCGTCTCGATCCGGCGGATGTCAAGTCGCTGCGACGCGTAGAACTTCAGCGCCCGACCGCCCGGCTGCGTCTCCGGCGAGCCGAACATCACGCCGACCTTCTCGCGGATCTGGTTGGTGAACACGCACAGCGTCTGCGTGCGGTTGAGCGTGCCGGTGAGCTTGCGCATCGCCTGCGACATCATTCGTGCCTGCACACCGACGGTCTGATCGCCCATCTGGCCCTCGAGCTCAGCCCGCGGCGTCAGTGCCGCGACCGAGTCGACGGCGATCACGTCGACCGCGCCCGAGCGCATCAGCATGTCGACGATCTCCAGCGCCTGCTCGCCGTAATCCGGCTGCGACACCAGCAGCTCGTCGATGTCGACGCCGATCCGCTGCGCGTACAGCGGGTCCATCGAGTGCTCGGCGTCGACGAACGCACACACGCCGCCGAGCTTCTGAGCCTCCGCGAGGATGTGGTAGACGAGCGTCGTCTTGCCCGAGGATTCCGGGCCGAAGATCTCGATGATGCGCCCGCGCGGCACACCGCCGATCCCCAGCGCCAGGTCCAGCGACAGCGCCCCCGTCGGGATCGCGTCGACCGCCACGCGCGCGCCCGGGTCGCCCATCCTCATCACGGTGCCCTTGCCGAACTGTCGCTCGATCTGGGTCAGTGCGCCCTGCAGCGCCGCCTGGCGCTTGGCATCGGACTTCGGATCCGCCGATGCGACAGGCTTGGCGCCTGCCTTGTCCTGTTCGCTCATGCTCGTTTGGCTCCTTGTCTCAATGCCTCTGTGAACCGTCAAGTTACGACCTCGCATCGGACGGAACCACAGAACATGTGTTCGTACAAGATCCGAATGTGCCGGATGTGTGTCAGAACAGTGCCAAACACAGACACAGATCGCCCGGCACAGGCGCCTGATCAGTCGCTCTCGCCCCGCAGCACCCTCGCGATCAGATGCATCGCGACCGTCGTGGCGCGGTCGCGAACCGCCGCCCGGTTCCCGGGCAGGTTCGCTGCTGCGAGTCAGCGCGCGCAACGCCGCAGGTCGCCCGGCAGGCCGTAGGTGACCGAGAAGCAGACCAGCCCCACAGGCTTCTCCGGTGTACCGCCGCCGGGCCCGGCGATGCCGGTGATGCCGACGCCGACTGACGCTCCGAAGCGCCGCCTGGCGCCGTCGGCGAGCGCCCGCGCGACCTCGATCGACACCGCGCCGTGCGCAGCGATCAGCTCCGGCTCGACGCCGACGAGGTCGGACTTGGCCTGGTTGCTGTACACAACGGCACCGCCGATCACGTACGCGGACGAGCCCGGACGTTCGGTCAGGCGGGCGGCCAGCAGGCCGCCCGTACACGACTCCGCCAGGCCGATCGTCTCTTCTGCCAGCAGCGACGCGACCTGGTCGTCGATCGTCGCTGCCGTCGCGCGAGAACAGCTTGCTCGCCGTGGCGATGCGGCGATGAACGCGAGCAGCGCGTCGTAGTCGGCCTGCAGCATCCGGCTCGAACCGCGTCGCGACCTCGATCTCGCCGCGTCGCAGGCAGGTGGTGATCTCGAGCCGGTTCAGGTCCAGCCCGGCGGCTCTGCCGCTCGCAGCGTGTTCGCGATCTCCGCCTCCGGGCATCCCGAACAGGCGCACGATCTCGCGCCGGTACTCGGTCGCGCCGGCGATCGCCCGCCTGAAACGCCTCCGCCGCGATCGCATCCGGCCACATCGGCTGCAGTTCGCCGGGGGGCCCTGGCAGCACCACCACGGTCGGGCCGCCGCCCTGCACCGGCGGCACCACGAGCCCGGGCGCGGTGCCCCTGGGCTGCGAGCACGGTCGCCCCGGACGGGATCACGCGCCTGCTTGCGGTTCGCGGCTCTGCAGCGCGTCGAGTCGGCGTCGGGCCAGCGCGACATCGCCGAGCTTGAGGATCTCGCCGATGCGCTCCTCGAGCTCCTCGTCCAGCACCATCTCGCGCCCGCAGAAGCGGCCGACGATCTCCGCCGTCAGATCGTCGGCCGTCGGCCCGAGGCCGCCGCTGGTCACGATCACGGCCACGCCGGCCGCGGCCATCTGCTCGAGCGCCGTCAGCAGATCGCCGGGGCGGTCGCCGACGACCTCGATCATCGCCACATCGACACCGAGATCACGCAGCCGCTCGGACAGCCATGGGCCGTTGCGGTCGGTGATGATGCCGGTCAGCACCTCGGTGCCGGTGACGAGGATGCCGGCCCGCACCGCTGCCCGACCGGTGAACACCGCCGCGTCGGTCACCCGCTGCACGTCGGCTTCGAGTCGGGGACGCCGTGACGCCGTTGGCGTGATCTTCAGGCCGATCGCGATTGCCTCCGCTCAGCGGATGAGGCTTGCCGTTGACGGTCATCGTGACATGCGTGTTGCCGAGCGTTACCAGCAGCTCTGCTCGCAGCCAGCGCCGGAATCGTTTCGCCGGCGTTGTAGTCCCTTGCGGTCATGAGCGACTTGCCGGCCTGGTTCTCGACGCAGATCCAGACCGTCGCTGTCGGCACCAGCTTGAGCGTCGCCTTGGCCGGTGGCGGTGTTGGTCTGTGTTGTGGTGTCGGTCGACTGCTTCGTGTCGGTGGAGGGCGGTTGGTATCGTGTATGACGGTGGTGACCGTGCGTGATCGCCGCTGGTCGTGGGTGTGGTGATGTTGCCAGCCCCGCCATCGCCGCCGGCGTGACTGCCGATGACGTAGAGCGCGACGACGATCACCACCAGCGCAAGGCCGATCACGCTGCGAGGCGAGATCAACGCCGCCCGTTATCCGGCTCGGATTGCGGTGCCGCTCGCGCTCGCGCGCGGTGGTGGCCAGCGGCACGAGCCTCATGCTCCATCGGCCGCTCGTAGCGCCGCTTGAACTCGTCGACGAGCAGCCGGCTGTCGAGCCCCAGGTAGTCGCCGTAGGTCTTCAGAAAGCTCTTGACGTAGACCGGCCCCGGAAGCAGATCCCATTCCTCGTTCTCGAGCGCGCGCAGGTATTTGGCACGGATCTTCGTGCCGCGCCTCCACCTCGCTGATATCGATGCGCGCGCGCATGCGTGTCTCGCGCAGAGTGGCGCCGATGTCGGCCATACCACGAAGCCTACGCTGCGAACCCTCGATCGGCCTGCACAAACGGCTGCAGGCGCCCGGATTCCAGAGTTTCCGGCGGGCCCTGGCGCTACTCGCCGAGCGTGTGCTCGGCGGTCGGCGGTTCCAGTGGATCCTCCGCCGGCTGGGAATCGACCGCGAAGCCGGAGTCGACAGCCTGTCGCCGTGATGCCCCGGAGCCCTCTGCCAGCGCTACGAGAATGCGCGGCACATCGGCCTCGGTGATCAGCACCTGACGTGGCTTGGAGCCCTCGTAGCCGGAGATGATCCCGCGACGTTCGAGCATGTCGATCAGCCGCCCGGCGCGCGTGTAGCCGAGCCGCAGCCGGCGCTGCAACATCGAGGTCGAGGCGGTGCCCATCGAGGCCACCAGGCTGATCGCCTCCTGGAGCAACGGATCCTCGTCGGGGTCAAAGCCGTCGTCGGAGCCGCCATCAGAACCGGCGTCGGACTCGTCCGTGACCTCCTCCAGCAGCTCCTCGCGCAGATCAGGCTCACCCTGCCTCCGCCAGGACTCGGTCAGCTCTGCGATCTGCTCCTCGTCGATGTAGGCGCCCTGGATGCGCTGAAGCTTGTTGGTCCCACGGGCGAGAACAGCATGTCGCCCTGACCGAGCAGCGACTCGGCCCCGTTCTGATCGAGGATCACGCGCGAGTCGGTCTGGCTTGAGACGGCGAAGGCGATCCGCGACGGCACGTTGGCCTTGATCATGCCGGTGATCACGTCGACCCGCGGGGACTGCGTGGCAAGCACGAGATGGATGCCGACGGCACGTGCCTTCTGCGCCAGGCGGATGATCGAATCCTCGACGTCGGCGGGCGCGACCATCATCAGGTCGGCGAGCTCGTCGATCACGCACAGGATGTAGGGCAGCGGCGGCTCGCCCCGGCCCTCGCGCACCTTGTTGAGCTCCGGCAGTGAGCGCGTGCGTGCCAGCGACATGGTGCCGTAGCGCTGCTCCATCTCGCGAACGAGGTTCTGCAACGCGTTGGCTGCCATCTTCGGGCTCGTGATCACCGGCGTCAGCAGGTGCGGGATCGACTCGTAATGGTTCAGCTCGACCTGCTTGGGGTCGACCAGCACGAGTCGAACCTCGTGCGGTGTCGCGCGCAGCAGGATCGACGACAGCATCGAGTTGACACAGGCCGACTTGCCGGCACCGGTGGTTCCGGCGACGAGCAGGTGCGGCATCTTCGCCAGGTCGGCGCCGATCGCACGCCCGGCGATGTCCTTGCCAAGCCAGACCGTGAGCGGCGACCAGTCGGCCGGTGGCTCCTGGAAGACGTCGCCCAGGTGCACGATCCGCCGGCGTGCGTTGGGCACCTCGACGCCGACCGCGGTCTTGCCCGGGATCGGCGCGAGGATGCGGATGTCCGTCGCCGCGAGCGCGTACGCGAGGTCGTCCTTGAGGTTCGCGACCTTTGACATCTTCGATCCCCGGAGCGAGCCGGATCTCATAGCGAGTGATATGCGGACCGCTGACCTGGCCGACGACCTTCGACTCGATCCCGAAGTGACCCAGCGCCTCGACCAGGGCCTTCGCGGTCTGCGCCTGACCGGTCGGTATCGGGCTTGGCGGCCTCTCCGGTGGAGCGCACCAGGAAGCGCGCTGACGGCACCCGCCAGACGAAATCCGGGTCGTCCGTGACCGAAGCGCGATAACGGCCGGCCGGTGTCAGCTCTCTCGGATCGACCTCCCGGCCGGGGCCGGTCTCACCGTCAGCCTCAGGCTCATATTCTGCTGCGGGCTCATCCTCGTCGACCTCGTCCAGATCGACGAAGTCCTCGAACTCGATCGGACTGCCGTCCGCCAGTGCGGTGACGTCCTCAAGCCCATCCTCAGCCTCCACAGCATCATCCGTGACGAAGCTGCGCTGCCCGTCCGCGTCCTCGTAGACGTCGATCGGCGGCGCCTCCACATGCGTGGCTCTGACCACGAGCTGCGCGTCCTGCGGATCGGGAACGACCATCGACGGATGCGCATCGTCGTCGTCCCGGAGCCGGGCGGCGCGGATCTCCGCTCGGCGAGTCGCGCTGCTTGCCTCCGGGTCGCGCCCCAGCGCCGTGGTCGCGTGTCGTCTGCTGCCGTTGATGACCGAAGCGAACGTCGCGCCGCTCAGCAGAATCGCGCCCGCGATGATCAGGAACACGGCGAGAATGTCCGCTCCCGCCGTCGACAGGAGGTGGCGGCTGACGTCGTACTCGAGACCGCCGACGAGGCCGCCGCGAGGCTTCAGCACGGCGGCCGACCAGGCACCGTGGGCCGGCGTGGCACCCGGACCGAGCCCGAGCGTGCCCGCCGCGAAGGCCAGCGCGAGCGCCAGCGAGAGACAGATCGTGCCGCTGCGCAGCGGACGCGTGGCCGGCGCGACGTCCAGATCGCGCGCCAGGATCCTGGCGCCGCCGAGGATCAGCGCTATCGGGATCAGGTACGCGAGCTTCCCGATCAGCAGCTGGAGTCCACTCAGAACGCCGTGCCCGAGCGAACCACCGGCCCAGAAGCCATACGTGACCCCCGCAAGAAAGATGCCGATGGCGACCAGCGCAAGCGCCAGCACGTCGATCTGGTGGGGTTCCAGATCGCGGACTCCGCGTAGCGCCGGGCGGCTCGCGACCAGCGAGCGCGTGGCACGGGTGGGCGGCGGCTTCCTGCCGCGATTCGAAGCCGACTTCCTTCCGGTGCTGGCCCGCTGGCCGCGCACCGGACCTACCGCCCTTGGTGGGCGGCTTCCGTGACTTGTTCGCGGTACGGGCGGCAGCCATGTTCTACAAGAGCTGTTCTTCGCCGTCCCGCGCGGACTCCCTGCTTGCGAAACTGGAGCGATGACGGCGATCGTGGCGGTACTGGCCGGAGGCAGGGGCAGCCGTATCGGTGGCGACAAGGCGCTGGTGCGGCTGGCCGGGCGCCACCTGATCGAGTACCCGCTGGCCGCAGCCCGCGCGGCCCACCTGGATGCGCTGGTCGTCGCCAAACACAGCACCCGCCTCCCCCCACTCGACGTCCCGGTGCTGCTCGAGCCCGATGAGCCCACCCACCCGCTTCTGGGCGTGATCACCGCGCTTGAGCAGCACCCGATGATCGTGGCCGTCCCCTGCGACATGCCTCTGCTCGACGCGACCGCGCTGGGCGCGCTTGCCGAGATGTCGGGAGAGGTCGCGCAGCTGTGGCCGGGTCAGCCTTTCCCATCGATGTACCGCGACACGGCGCTTCCTCAGTTGCGGGTGGCGCTTGAAGCACGCGCGTCGGTGCGGTCGACGCAGGCGCAATCTGCAGTTGCGCCGGAGTCGATCGCACCGACGCGCGAGGCTCAACAGATCACGATCAACACGCCGGAGGACCTGACAACGGCTGAGCGTCTGATCCGTGGGCGCTGAGCAGGTGGTCAATAGCCGCCGAGCGGCTGATCAGTGAGCGCTGACACGATCGGCAGCAGCCTGGAACTGCTCGGGCGTTGCGCCCGCCCGGCCGGCAACCCAGCAGGCCAGCGGCGCCGCGGGCCGCTCCGAGGCATGCGCGGCGGTTGAGGCGAGCTTCAGCAGCTCATCGATCTGCTCAGCCGTCGGTGGGTCGACTCCCAGCTCCTGGGCGAAAGCGGCGATCCACTGGTCCCGGGTCACACGCTCAGATTAGAGTGGTCAGCGTGGATCCGGCAGTCGGCGCCCTCAGGACGATCAGCCACGACGGGCGGGCCGACACGGTCGCGGTCGAGGAGCCGCTGGAGATCCGCGTGGACGGCGAGCCGGTCGCGGTCACGATGCGAACGCCCGGTCACGACGAGGAGCTCGCCCTCGGCTTCCTGTACGGGGAAGGTTTGATCGATCGCCCACATCCCGCCGGCCTGCCCGAGGATCTGGCCAACAACACGGTCGAGGTGGCAGGGCCGCTGCTCCGCGAGCTGGCAGCGCGGCGCTTCTACACGACATCGTCCTGCGGAGTCTGCGGCAAGGGTGCGATCGAGGAGCTGGCCGTCCAGAGCGCGATCCAGCCGGGCTGGAGCCGCAGTCCCTTGGAGCGTGAGCTCGTTGCGACGCTCCCGGATAGGCTCGTGCAGCCCGGTTTCGCTCGGACCGGCGGGCTTCACGCGACGGGGCTCTTCAGCCTCAGCGGAGATCTCGTCTGCGTGCGGGAGGACGTCGGCCGCCACAATGCGATGGACAAGGTGATCGGCTGGGCTCTGCGCGAGCGACTGACGCCGCTGCACCATTACCTGCTGTGCGTGAGCGGCCGGCTGTCATTCGAGCTCGTCCAGAAGGCCGCCGTCGCCGCTTCACCCGTGCTCGTCGGAGTCGGCGCACCCACGTCATTGGCGATCGAGCTCGCGCTTGAGCGCGGCCTGACACTGTGTGGATTTGCACGCGGCGGACGGGTCAACGTGTACACCGGCGAGCAGCGAGTCGGCCCGCTCTGACGTTCGCGCAGATTAAAGAGTCTTGAAGAGTCTCCCGCAACACCTCACGGCGCACTTACCATCCGGTTTGCACGATGACCACCACGACCGATTTTGAGCGCCCCGCGCGAGTCCTCGTCGTCGAGGATGACGACGCGATCTCTCAGGTTCTACAGCGGTCGCTGCGGATGGAGGGCTACGACGTGCGGATCGCCGCGGACGGGGTTGCGGCGCTCGAGGAGGCCCACGCGTTCCTGCCTGACCTCGTGATCCTTGACCTGGGCCTGCCGAAGCTCGATGGGATCGAGGTCGCCAAGACGCTTCGCGATGGCGACGACGTTCCGATTCTGGTGTTGACAGCACGCGACGCGGTCGAATCGCGCGTCGAAGGACTCGATGCCGGCGCCGACGACTATCTGGTCAAGCCCTTCGAGCGGCAGGAACTCCTCGCCCGCCTGCGCGCATTGCTGCGCCGACGGCCGCCGCGCGGCCAGGCCGCGATCACCGTTGGCGATTTGAAGCTGAATCCCGACACGCATGAGGTGCTCCGCGGCACCCGCGCACTGGACCTGACCCAGCGCGAATTCGAGCTGCTCGAGTATCTGATGCGCAACGAGCGCATCGTCGTCTCGCGCCAGCGATTGCTCGACGAGGTATGGGGTTACGACCCATTCTCGATGACCAACACGATCGAGGTTTTCGTCTCGAACCTCCGTCGCAAGCTCGAGGCGGATGGCGAGCCCAGGCTGCTGCACACGATTCGCGGTGCCGGCTACGTGCTGAGAGTCTGAGAGCGGCGCCGACCGGCGGGCGTAGATTGGGCTTGATGGCAGGCAACGGCAACAAGCTCCGATCGTTCACCAGGCCCGTCCTGACGGCCTACCGGCGTGTGCCCGTTCGCTGGCGTCTGGGCGGCGGTTCGGCGGCCCTGACCTTCGTGATCCTCGCCGGTGTCGCCGGCGTCACCGACGTGCTGACCGACCGCCACCTCAGCAACGCCTCGAGCCAGCAACAGGCCGGAGCGATCCAGCAGCTGGCCAATGAGATCAAACCGACTCTCGGGGCGGATGGCTTGGTCACCTGCTTCCCGGAGATCACCGCCTATGGCAAGACCGATCACGCGGAGATCCGACTGTTCTCGCGCTACGGGCAGCTTTTCTGCTCGTCGAGCTACAGCAGCTCGACGCTTGCGCTGCTGAACCGGCCGCATTTCGCGGCCCCTCCGACCAACGAACGCGCGACCTACGTGCATAGTGGCTATCGCGTCAGTACGGCACCGGTCCCGTTGCTCGACAGTAAGAACCACGTGCTCACGCGACTCGTCTACGCTGAGCCGCTCTCGACGCTCGACGGAACGATCCGCGAGGTTCGCATCTACCTGAGCGGCGGGGTTGTCGTCGGTTCGATCCTGGCGTTGCTCGCCGGCCTGCTGGTCGCGGAACTGGCGATGCGCCCGGTCGTCGAGCTGACCGAGGCCGCACGGGAGATCGCGCGCACACGCGACCCCACGCTGCGCGTGCCACAACCCGAGGCCGACGACGAGGTGGCCGAGTTGGCGCGCACGCTCGAATCGATGCTCGGCGCGCTCGACGCAGCCCGTAACGAGAGCGAGGCTGCGCTGTCGCGCCAGCGAGAGTTCGTCGCCGACGCCTCGCACGAGCTGCGGACGCCGCTCACGAGCGTGCTCGCGAACCTCGAACTGCTGGCCGACGAGCTCGGCGGTGAGCAGGCTGACTCTGCCAAGTCGGCCCTGCGCTCCACTCGCCGGATGCGGCGCCTGGTGGCGGACCTCCTGCTGCTCGCTCGGGCCGACGTGGGCCGGCAGCAGCAGCCACGGCGCGTCACGGACCTCGGAGACCGTCTGACCGACGCCGCCGCCGAACTCGGCCCCAGCATCGAGGAGCACGACATCACGATCGACGCCGAGCCGGCACCTGTCGACGCTAACAGCGACGATCTTCACCGCCTGATCCTCAACCTGATCGAGAACGCTCTCAATCACACGCCCCCGGGTACGCATATCTGCGCCTCGACCGGTATCCGCGACGGCTTGCCGACGCTGGTCGTCGAGGACGACGGGCCCGGTATCACGCCCGAGTTGCAGAGTCGCGTGTTCGAGCGCTTCGTTCGCGGCGGTGGTGACACCGGTGTCGGTGCGCGAGGCACGGGTCTCGGGCTTGCGATCGTCGACGCAGTCGCAAGTACTTACGGTGCCACCGTGACGCTGCGATCCTTGCCTCAGCTCAGCGGTACGCGCTTCGAGATCACTTTCCCGCCGGCACGGATCGACGCACCGGCTCCACACGCCGAGCCGCAACCAGCGCAGGAAACTGCCGCTCAGACCTCGACCACGACAGGCAGAACCATCGGCCGCCGTCGCAACCGGTCGTAGACGAACGCCGCGAGGTCGTCATGCAGCTCCTCCTGGAGCAGGTCGACCTCATGGATACCGTCGGCTGTTGCCCTGGCCAGTGAGCGCTCGACCTCGCTGCGAATCTCCTGCCGCAGCTCCTCGGCCTGCTCGACGAACGGCACACCGCGGAAGATGACCTCGGTCTCCGTGACGGGCGACCCATCGGATTCGGAGATCGTCGCAACGACGATGAAGATGCCGTCAGCCGAGAGCATGCGCCGGTCGCGCAGCGCCACATCGGCCGGATCGCCGATGTCGACACCGTCGACGAAGATCATCCCGGACTGAACCCGCTCGGCGAAGCTCGCGCCCTGCTCGTCAATCTCGAGCGGTAGCCCGTTGTCGCCGCTGAAGATGTTGTCCGGGTGGATCCCGACCGCCTCCGCAAGCTGCCCGTGAAGGTGAATGCGCTTGTGGTCGCCGTGCACCGGCATCACGAATCTTGGTCGCACGAGGTTCAGCATCAGCTTCAGCTCCTCGGCGTAGCCGTGACCCGAGGCGTGGATCTGGGCGTCAGCGGTCGTCACCACATCACAGCCGATGTGGTAGAGCCGGTCGACCGTCTCGTTGACCGCGCGTTCGTTACCCGGAATCGGCGTCGCCGAGAAGACGACCGTGTCACCGGCCCGCAGCTTGATCTGGCGGTGGTCGTTATGGGCCATGCGCCGTAGAGCGGAGAGCGGCTCGCCCTGTGATCCGGTCGAGATCACCACCACCTTGTGGTCAGGCCAGTCCTCGACCTCCTGGGGCTGGATCAGGATCCCGTCGGGCACCTCGATATGCCCGAGCGAACGGCCGATGCCGACGTTCTTACGCATCGAGCGACCAACCAGCGCAACCTTGCGGCCGAGCGCTGAGGCGGCGTCGATCACCTGCTGGACGCGGTGGATGTTCGATGCGAAGCTGGTGACCACGATCCGGCCCTCGGCCCGGCTGAAGACCTCCTCAAGGCGCGGGCCGACGACCCGCTCCGACGGGGAGAAGCCGGCTCGGTCGGCGTTGGTCGAGTCCCCACACAGCAGCAGTACGCCCTCGCGGCCGAGCTCGGCCAGGCGCTGAACGTCGGCCGGCTCGCCATCGACGGGTGTTTGGTCGAACTTGTAGTCGCCGGTCATCAGAACAGTGCCGGCATCACAGGTCAGCGCGACCGCGCACGTGTCCGGGATCGAGTGCGTCATGTGGATCAGCTCGATGTCGAATGCTCCTGCGGCCACCTCGTCGCCCGGCATCACCTCCACCAGCTCGACGTCGCGCAGCTTGTGCTCGTCGAGCTTGGAGCGCGCCATCGCGATCGTCAGGCGGGAGGCGTACACAGGCGGCAGCTCACCGTACTTCCGCAGATCTCGCAGCACCCACGGGAGGGCCCCCAGGTGATCCTCGTGCCCATGCGTGATCACGATCGCCTCGATGTCCTCGACACGGTCACGCAGATATGAGAAGTCAGGCAATACAAGATCGATGCCGAGCATCTCCGCCGTCGGGAAACGCAGGCCGACGTCGACGACGACGATCGAGCCGTCGTACTCGATGACCATCATGTTCTTGCCGATCTCGCCCAGCCCGCCGAGCGGTAGAACGCGAAGCTTGCCGCTCATGCCCGCGCCGTCTCGATCAGGCCGTGACGCTCGAGCAGCTGGCCGATCACGGCCGTCTCGCCCTGATCGAGCGGCAAGTAGGGCAGCCGCGGATCGCCCACATCGACTCCGATCAGGCGCAACGCCGCCTTGTTGGTGCAGGCTGCCGGCGCGATCGCCATCTCGCGATAGACGTCGGTCAGCAACGCGTCGACCTCAGCGCGGCGCTCTGGTTCGTCCACCATCCGCCTCATCTCGCGGCCGAAGACATGACTGCCGGTCAGGATGCCCCCGGCTTCGCCCAGGTCAAGAACCTGCGCGAGCAGATCATCGTTCCCGGCATACAGTTGGAGACCGTCGATGTGTGCGACGTTGTCCGGGTTGGCCTGCTTGACACCGGCGATGTTCGTAAGCTGCGCGAGTTCGGCCAGCAGATCGTTGGACATGTCCTCCCCGGTGCGCTGCGGGATGTTGTAGAGCAGGATCGGCAGGTCCGTTGAGGCATTGACCTCCTGGAAGTGCCGCACGATGCCGCGACGGCTGGGGCGGTTGTAGTAAGGGTTGACCGAGAGCAGTGCGTCCGGCCGCGTCGCGGTGGCCTTCTCCGTGAGCTTGACGGCGTGGCGGGTGTCATTGGAGCCGACGCCCGCGATCACAGTCTTGCCCGGGTGAGCAGCTCGCACCTCATCGACGACGAATTCAATGAAGCCGAGGTGCTCGTCGTCGTCGAGCGTCGCCGCTTCGCCGGTGGTGCCACACACCACCACACCATCTGAGCCGTTGTTCAGCAGGTGATGCAAAAGGCGTACCGCCGCCGCTTCGTCGACGGCGCCTGACGCGTCGAACGGCGTCACCATCGCTGTGAGGATCCTTCCGAGGTTCAAAGTCATCGCTTCCTGATCATTTCATAGGAGCTGTTCGAGGCCGATCACCAGCGGCTCCGACAACTCGCCGACGCTGCGAACGGCCAGCAGCACACCCGGCATGAACGACTCGCGATCGATCGAGTCGTGACGGATCGTCAGCGTCTGGCCGACATCCCCCAGGATCACCTCTTCGTGCGCGACCAAGCCGGGCAGGCGCACGGAGTGAATCTGGGGCTCAGGTCGGTCGGGCGCCGCCTCGTGCATCAGCCGGGCAGTGAGCTTGGCTGTACCGCTGGGCTTGTCGAGCTTCCGATCGTGATGGAGCTCGATGATCTCGGCCGCGCGCATGTGACGGGCGGCCTGCGCCGCGAACTGCATCAGCAGGACTGCGCCGATCGCG
Organism: uncultured Actinomycetota bacterium; assembly: GCA_963790635.1. Taxonomy (GTDB): domain Bacteria; phylum Actinomycetota; class Thermoleophilia; order Solirubrobacterales; family Solirubrobacteraceae; genus Palsa-465. The sequence continues at coordinate 110,740 of CAWBPJ010000008.1, forward strand.
AAGTTTGGAGCGATCAGCACGTTTGCGCCCTTGAGCCCTCGAATCTCATCGACGTCGAAACCGGTCGTTCCGACGACGACATCGACCCCGGCAGCGACCGCGGTCCTGATATTGGCAACGGCGGTGCTGGGCACTGAGAAGTCGACCAGAACCTCGGGGCTGTGCTGAGCAATGGCGGCGGCGACGTCGAGCCCCAGGTGCGGGTCGATGCGGGCCACCAGCACCATGTCCTCGGCTGCCTCCACCGCAGCGCAGGTGGTCGAGCCCATCCGCCCCGCGGCGCCACTCACGGCAACCCGGATCATGCGGCGGCAACCGCCCCGGCGTCAGTGAGGGCGTCATCGAACCGCTGCTGATCGGGTCCGATACCGGCGACTGACAACCTCGCCGGATCCCACAGCTCTGCGGCCAGCTCCTCGAGATCTGAGAGTGTGACCGCCTCGATCTTGGCAACGACCTCATCGAGTCCGAGCAGGGGTGCGCCGGCCAGCGTCTCTGAACCCAGGCGGCTCATGCGCGCGCCGGTGGACTCCAGGCCGAGCAGCACCCTACCCTTCAGATTCTCCTTGGCGCGGTCCAGTTCCTCGGCTGTTGCGGGCGCAGTCCGCAGCCGAGCCAGCTCGGCGTCGATGATCCGCAACGCCTCTCCGAGGTTGTCCGCGCGCGTGCCCACATACAGGCCGACCTGGCCGCAGTCCTCATAGGCGCTCGTGAACGAGTACACCGAGTACGCCAGCCCGTAGCGCTCGCGCACCTCCTGGAAAAGCCGCGATGAAGAGGTCCCGCCGAAGATCGTGTCGAGCACGCGCAGCGCGAAGCGGCGGTCATCGTGACGTGAGATGCCAGGCCCGCCGATGCAGACATGGAACTGCTCGGTGTCCTTGCGCTCGAAGCGTCGCGTGCCGGGAGCCATTCGCGGTGCGGGCAGGTAGGGCGCGCCAGCGGGCGCGCCCGACGCATCGTCACAAGGCACATGGTCTCCGGCGAGCGCCACGAGCGCGTCATGGTCGACCGCACCCGCGGCGGCGATCACGATGTTGTTCGGCCGGTAGCGCGATCCGTGAAAACGCGCGATCTCAGCGGCGGGGGTGTCGGCGATCACCGACGCATGACCGATGATCGCCCGCCCGAGCGGGTGATCGCCAAAGATCGCAGCGCCGAGCACGTCGAAGACCTTCTCCTGGGGATCGTCCTCGTACATCGCGATCTCTTCGAGGATCACCGCGCGCTCGGAGTCGATCTCGGTCAACGCCGGTCTGAACACCATGTCCGAAATCACCTCGAAGGCTCTGGGCAGGTGCTGGTCGATCACGCGGGCGTAGACCGATGTCGTCTCCTTGCCGGTGCCGGCGTTCAGCTCGGCGCCCATGCCGTCGAAGATCTGGTCGATCTCCAACGAGGAGTATTTCGACGAGCCCTTGAACAACAGGTGCTCCAGCAGGTGCGAGAGCCCTGCCTCAGCTTCGGACTCGGCGCGCGAGCCGGTCCCGATCCAGAATCCCAGCGACACGGACCGGACGGAGGGCATGCGCTCCGTCACGATCCGTACGCCAGAATCGAGCGTCGTCAGTCGATGCTCGAGCGTCACTTGACGTTCAGCCTGTTCAAGCTGACGTCAGCCGCGATCGGGGTCGCTGTCGCGCACCCGGGGACCGCGGTCGCGGTTGCCGCCCCGGTCACGATCGCGGTTGCCACGGTCACGATCGCGGCCTCCACGGTCGCTGCGTTCGCGCCGCTCGCCGCCACCATTGGAGCCTGCGCTGGTGATCTCCGCCAGCTCCTCGACGCTCTTACCCTCGATCTCAGGATCGTCGGCGAGCCGCAGGCCGATACGCCCGCGCTCGCGGTCGACCTCGACCACGCGCACGGCCAGCTCGTCACCCTTGTTCAGCACCTCTTCGACCGTCGCGATCCGGCGACCCGGAGCCACGTTGGAGATGTGCAGCAGGCCGTCGGTGCCCTTGGCGAGCTCGATAAATGCTCCGAACGTGGTGGTCTTTACGACCTTGCCGGTGAACTCATCGCCGATCTCGACCTCCTTGGTCATCGAGCGGATGCGGTCGACCAGACCGTCACCGAGTTCCCGGTTCGACGCGTAGACGAGAACCTGGCCCTCGTCGTTGACGTCGATCTGTGACTCGAACTCCTCCTGGAGTGCGCGGATCGTCTCGCCGCCCTTGCCGATCAGCAGGCCGATCTTCTCAGGGTCGATCTTGATCGTCGAGATCCCCGGCGCGTACTTCGACAGCTCGCCGCGCGGCGCCTCGATCACGTCGTTCATCTTGCCGAGGATGAACTCGCGAGCGGCCTTGGCCTGGGCCAGAGCGTCGCGCATGATCTCGAAGCTGACGCCCGTGATCTTGATGTCCATCTGCAGGGCGGTGATCCCGTCATCGGTGCCGGCGACCTTGAAGTCCATGTCGCCGAGGTGGTCCTCGACGCCCGCGATGTCAGTCAGGACGATGTAGTCATCGCCCTCCTTGATCAGACCCATGGCGATGCCGGCAACCGGCTTCTTCAGCGGCACGCCGGCGTCCATCAGGGACAGCGATGAGCCGCAGACGCTGGCCATCGAACTCGAGCCGTTGGACTCGAGGATCTCAGAAACCACGCGGATCGTGTAGGGGAAGTCCTCCTGGCTCGGGACCATCGGCACGAGCGCGCGCTCAGCGAGCGCACCGTGGCCGATGTCGCGGCGCTTGGGACCGCCCAGACGGCCGGCCTCCCCGACGCTGAACGGCGGGAAGTTGTAGTGATGGAAGTAGCGCTTGGACGTCTCAAGACCGAGCGTGTCCAACCGCATCTCCTCGCGCGTGGTCCCGAGCGCGACACTCGAGAGCGCCTGGGTCTGACCGCGGGTGAACAGCGCTGAACCGTGGGTGCGCGGTGTGACGGAGACCTCGATGTCGATCGGTCGGATCTCCTCGGAGCCACGGCCGTCGGGACGGATCTTCTGCACCGCGATGCGCTCGCGGATCAGCGTCTTCTCGAGCTTGTCGGCGGCGCGCTGTGCGTTTCCGTGCGCCTCGACGTAGTTCTCGCTCTCCGGGTCACCGGAGTACTGCTCGACGATCGCGGCCTTCACGGCCTCGGTCTGGTCCTGGCGGTCGAGCTTGTCCTCAACCGACGTGGCCGCCGAAAGCGCCTCGCCGTGCGAGGCCTTGACCTGCGCGTAGAGCTCGTCGGGCACGCCCGGCGCGGTGAACTCGATCGTCGGCTTGCCGGCCCGCTCCTTGAGCTCGACCTGGACCGCGACCAGCTTCTTGATCGCGTCGTGCGCGATGTCGAGCGCGTCGAGGATCTCCGCCTCGGGGATCTCGTTGGCGCCGGCCTCAACCATCGTGATGCCCTCGGCGGTGCCGGCGACGATCAGATCGAGGTCGGTGTTGTCAAGCAGATCCTCCTCATCGGGGTTGACGACGAAGTTGCCGTCCACCTTGCCGATACGAACCGCGCCGACCGCGGCCGCCACGGGGGCGCCCGACAGCTGCAGCGCCGCGGAGGCGCCGTTGATCGCGAGGATGTCGTAGGGGTTCACGTGGTCGACGGACAGCGGCATCGCAACCAGCTGCGTCTCAAAACGCCAGCCCTTGGGGAAGAGCGGACGGATCGGACGGTCGATCATGCGGGCGGTGAGGGTTCCCTTCTCGCCCGCGCGACCCTCGCGCTTGAAGAACGAGCCCGGGATCTTGCCCGCGGCATACATCCGCTCCTCAACGTCGACCGTCAGCGGCAGGAAGTCCGCCTCACGAAGATTGCCAATCACGGCGGTGCAGAGCACCATGGTGTCGCCCGCGCGGACGACCACTGCGCCGGTGGCCTGTTTGGCCAGCTTTCCGGTCTCGAACGCGATCTCCTTGCCGGAGACGTCGACGGTTACCCGGGTAACGGCGTCAGACATATTCAGTTCCCTTCTGCTCCGCCCTTCGGTCGGCGGAGTGCTTCGTTTCTCTTATCTCTATCCGAACGTTGCAGATGCTAGCGGGTGCAACGCGTGCAGCGATTTTGTCTGCGAGCCCGTTTGCGACTCAGCGACGCTCAAGAATCGACAGGATCCGCCGCGCCTGCCCCGCCTGATCATGACTGAACGCGTCGCGCGTGATCCGGATCGTCGGGATGCCTGTGGCGGCCAAGATCTTCGAGTCCTGGCCGCGATCGCGCTCGAAGGCATGTTTCGTCCCGTGCGTGCCCCAACCGTCGAGCTCGACGATCAGCCGCTCCGGCGTGAACAGGACGTCGACCCGAATGCCAACGACATGGACGTTGATCTCGTGCTCCGGAAGCCCATACCGTCTGGCGAAGCGCGGCCAGTCGACCTCGAGCATCGAGCGCTTCGCCTCACCCGCGCTCGCGCCGGCCAGATGGAGCAGCAGCGCTGCACCGGGGTGTCTCGGATTGCGTACCGCCACATCGATCAGATCCTCGTTGCCGATCAGATTCCGCATCCGCAGTTCGTTGTGGAAGCGGTCCAGCATGCGAATGCCCGTGCGTGGCGCGATGTCGAGCATCGTGCGAGCCGGGCTGGTGACGCGTAGGCCCTTGTGAACTCGGATGTCGCGGGTCAGAAGCTTTTCGCTCCGACGAACTCGCAGGCCGACGATGCGTCGTTGCAGCGGGCTGATCAACTCGAGCCTCGGCGGCCAACTGCTCCGAAGCCCCCAGAGCGCCGCTGCCGTCCCGTCAGCCAACGCGCTCCGGGGTCCGGCGGCGAGCAGCGCCGCATGAGCCTCGATCGATCGGGTTGGTGGGCAGATGCCCGACGGCGTACACGCCGTAGTGCACCCGAATCAGCGAACCGCAGGCTAAACGCGCTTCGATCGCCCGCCTATGAAACCCGAGCCGGAGCAACTGTTCTCGAGTTACGTGACCGCCCTGTCGCCGAGCGAGCCTCGACACGCCCTCTTCGCTGGCCACGGCCTCTTTGCGTTCAGTAATCCCCCTCACAGGTGGATTACTGAACGGGGAACCCGAGGGAACGGTAGGTCTGCGGGATCGGTTGCGGTCAGCCGAATCGTCGTGCACACCCAATAGAGCCTCGAGCACACGCGAGTTGACCCCCAACAGGCGCCCCAAACAGCCGAAAACCCCGCAACCACCGCCCAATAACCGCACCAAAAAACAGTAAGCGGACCACCCAGTCCGGTTGTGTTAGTCTATGCGGACCGGCAAGTCCGCTTCTCTCTTTTCAACCACTTTCACCAACCCGGAGGCCCTGTGTCCGCTCAAACCAAAACGAATAGCCGTTGGGTCATTTTGGTTATAGCCTGCCTGGCGCAGTTCATGGTCGTGCTCGACAACACGATCGTGAACGTGGCGCTGCCGTCGATTCAGAAAGGTCTCGACTTCTCGCCCTCGAACCTGCAGTGGGTCGTGAACGCCTACACGCTGATCTTCGGAGGCTTTCTGCTGCTGGGCGGTCGTGCCGCAGACCTGCTCGGCCGCCGCCGTCTGTTCGTCGCCGGCGTGGCACTGTTCGCCAGTGCCTCGCTGCTGAACGGGCTGGCCCAGTCGTCGACGATGCTGATCCTCGGCCGCGGCCTCCAGGGCCTCGGCGGCGCGCTGGTCTCGCCGGCCGCACTCTCGATCATCATCACCACCTTCCAGGACCGCTCCGAGCGCACCCGCGCGCTGGGCGTCTGGTCGGCGATTGCAGCCGGCGGTGCCGCGTTCGGGCTGTTGCTCGGCGGCATCCTGACCGAGCTGATCTCCTGGCGCTGGAACTTCTTCGTGAACGTCCCGGTTGGCGCCATGACGATCATGCTCGCCACCCGGTATGTCCCGGAATCACATGCCGACCTCGGCCATCGCCGCTTCGACGCGGCCGGCGCTACCACCGTCACGGCCGGCCTGTTGGCGATCGTGTTCGGGATCGTCAAGGCGCAGAGCTGGGGCTGGGGCTCGACCAAGACGCTCGGCGTGCTCGCGTTCGGCGCCATCCTGCTGGCCGCGTTCGTGCTGATCGAGTCGCGTTCGAGCGCACCGCTCGTGAAGCTCTCGATCTTCAAGATCCGCTCGATCGCAACCGCCAACGGCGTGATGATGCTGGTCGCCTCGGCCCTATTCGGGATGTTCTTCTTCGTCTCCCTCTACGCCCAGGACATCCTGCACTACAGCCCGCTCCAGGCCGGCCTGGCATTCCTCCCGCTATCGCTGGGGATCGTCATCGGTGCCGGTATCTCGCAGGCGATCATCCCCCGAATCGGCATCCGCAACGTTTCGGTGATCGGCCTGGTGCTTGCGACGCTCGGGGTGCTGGTGATGACGCGGGTGCCCGTGGACGGCGTCTACGTGACCAATCTGCTGGTCGCCTTCGTGCCGATGTCGATCGGGATTGGCCTGGTGTTCGTGCCGCTGACGCTGCTCGGCACCTCCGGGGTCAGCAACGACGACGCCGGTCTCGCCTCGGGGCTGTTCAACAGCTCTCAGCAGGTCGGCGGCTCACTCGGCCTCGCGATCCTCGCGACGCTCTCGGTCGATCACACCAACAGCCTGATCAAGAGCGGGGTCAGCGTGACTCAGGCCACCGTTTCCGGATACCACGTCGCGTTCCTGGCGGCGGCGATCATGATGGCCGCCGGTGCCTCTCTCCTGGTGCTGTTGCTGCGCAAGCGGCACCTTGAGGGCCTTGAATTCGATCCTGCCGCACTCGCTGGCCGACAGCGTGAGAGACTCCCGCAAATGAGGAAGGACGCGGAACGCAACCGGCAACGCGTGCTGGAGGCGGCCGACGCGATGTTCCGCGAGCGCGGCGTCGAGGTCAGCGTCGGCGAGATCGCCGACGCTGCCGGCGTCGGGCGCGGCACCCTGTTCCGGAACTTCAAGAGCAAGGACGACCTGATCGCAGCGGTGTTCGTGGAGCGTCTGGGCGAGGTCTTGAACTACGGCAGGGAGTTGCTGGTGGACGACCCGGACGATGCTGAGGTCACGTTCACCTTCGTCGCCGGACTGGTTCAGCGCCAGGAGGAGAACCGGGCGCTGATCCAGGCGGCGACCGACGACATGTTCACGTCGGTGACCGGTCTGCAGCAGGCCCACGCAGCGCTGCTCGAGCTGATCGGCGCGCTGATGGCCCGTGGCAAGCGCTCGGGTGCGATCCGGCCGGAGGCGACGCCGACCGACCTGATGATGCTGATCAAGGGCCTCTGTATGTACGCGCCGGCGAATGTCCCACTCCCGGCTGAGACGATCCAGCGGCATCTGGACCTGGTGCGCGCGGCGATGACCACACCGCAGTACTCGAGGCCGCTGACCGGCGAGCCGGCCCCGCTACCGGTCTGAGAGCCGGTCCAACAGGTCCCGCAACCCCTCACCGCTCAGCGCAGCGCGCTCGAAGAACACGGTCGGCGTGGTCACGACACCCGCGCGCACGCCGTCCCTGAAGTCGGCCTGGACGCCGTCCATGACCGCCTCTGAGCGACGGTCAGCCTCAAAGCGATCGAGGTCGAGCCCCAACCGCTCAGCCCGCGCCCACAGGTGCGGATCCTCCAGGCGCCCCTGATCCTCCAGAACAGCGTCGTGCATCTCCCAGAAGCGTCCCTGCAGCGCAGCGGCCTCAGTCGCGCAGGCGGCCGCCCACGCGCGCGGGTGAGCCGAGCGAACGGGGAAGTGCCGGAATGCGAGCCGCGCCCGGCCGCTGCCGGTCAGCCCGAGCAGGCGCACGTGCAGGACTGCGCAGTACGGGCATTCGAGGTCCCCGTACTCGATCAGCAGCGGCGCCGCTGGCGCGCCGCGCACGTGATCACGCTCAGACAGCTCGGGGACAGGCGCTGACCGAAGGTCACCCATTGGTTGCTCGGCGACCGGCCGCCCGGGTCACGCGGCGGTCAGACGGCCGCGAGTCCGTCGAAAATCAGGTTCGCGCCCGGCAGCTCGCCGGGCGAGTCGGCCTGGTGGCTCCATCTGACCGTCGCGTCGGGCCCGATGATCACCAGCGCGCGCTGTGGGAAGCCGCCCGGGTGATACACGTCGAACGCCCGACAGGTGGCGCCCTTTGGCTCGAAGTCCGACAGCTGCGCCATCTCGATGCCGAGCTTCTGCCTTGAACGCCGCCTGCGACCACACCGAGTCGCAGGAGACGCCATACAGCGTCGCTCCCGATGCGGCGAATTCGTCGCGCAGCTCGTCGTAGAGGTTCAGTTGGTCGGTGCAGACCGGACTGAACGCGAACGGGTAGAAGACCAGCACAGTCGTCTTGACCGTGCAGGTCGGCATCCGTGAACGTCCTGTCGTCAGCGGCATCGAGGCTGAACGACGGAACCGCCGTGCCAGCCGCGACTGGACTCACTTGCGCAGGCCGAGCTCTTTGACCAGTGACCGGTAGCGCTCGAGATCCTAGCGCTCCAGGTACCTGAGGAAGCGGCGACGCTGGCCGACGAGCATCAGCAGCCCGCGACGCGAGTGGTGGTCCTTCTTGTGGGTGCGCAGGTGGTCGGTGAGCTCGTTGATGCGCTCGGTCAGCAGCGCGATCTGAACCTCGGTCTTGCCGGTGTCCTGCGCGGAGTCGCCGAACTTCTCGATGAGCTCCGATTTCTTTTCCTGTGTAAGACTCATTCGATCCCCGAGGCTAGCAGTTCGCGTGTGCGCTCCACATCGCGATGCATCTGCTCGACCAACGTCTCGACGCCCTCGAAGCGCTGCTCGCCCCGCAGCCGGGCGATGAACTCGACCGTCAGCTGCTTTCCGTAGAGATCGCCGTCGAAGTCGAGCAGGTACGCCTCGACGAGCGGCTCCAAGCCCTCACCGAAGGTCGGCCTCACCCCGACGTTCACGGCAGCCATGCGCTGACCGACACGGCAGGCATAGACGCCGTGGCCGGGCCAGACGATCTCCGGCGACGGCACCATGTTCGCCGTCGGAAACCCGAGTTCGCGTCCACGCCGGTCGCCGTGCACGACCTCGCCGCGCATCCGGAACGGAGCGCCCAGCAGCTGCGTCGCGGCCTCCACCGCACCGGCCAGGATCAGCGTGCGGATGCGCGTCGAGGAGACCGCGCTGCCGTCAACCTGGACCAGCGGCACGACGCGCGTGTCGAAGCGCTGGTCCGCCGCCAACAGCCCGGCGTCACCTTGGGCACCGTGCCCGAAGCGGAAGTTCTCGCCCACCGAGACGCTGCTCGCGCCGAGCGTCCCCACCAGCACGGAATCGATGAACTCCGGCGCTTCCACAGACGCAAAGCCGGCATCGAACGGAACGACGACAAGCTCCTCGACCCCGAGCCCGGCGATCAGCTCGCGCTTGACATCGAAGCTCGTAAGCAGCTTCGGCGCGCGCGCCGGCTCAACCACCACCGCAGGGTGCGGATCGAAGGTCAGCACCGTGTCGTTACCGGCGATCACCTCCCGGTGGCCCACGTGCACACCGTCGAACTCGCCCGACCGCAACGCTGCGTGGGCGCGGCTCGACATCGCTCAGGGCGGTCACGCGCATCGGGTCAGGAAGCGTAGTGAGTCCGAGCGTCAGGCGCGCCGGGATGTGGCGGAGCGCCTGCTCCAGCGGGAGCAGGCGCTCCGGGTCCGCGTCGGCTACGTCGAAATCCCCGATCCGCGTGCGCCGCAGCGCCGTGCAGTACGCGTCGCCGAGGTCGGCGATCAGCGAGCGCACGTAGGTGCCGGAGGAGCATTCGATCACGAAGTCCCGCTCGGCGCCGGCGCGGCGGGTCTCCTCGAACCGATAGACCGTCACCTCGCGCTCGGGCATCTCGACCTCATGCCTGCGCGCGCGAGCTTGTACGCGCGCTTGCCGCCGATCTTCACGGCCGAGTAGGCCGGCGGCCGCTGGCGCACGACACCGGTCGGGAGCGCCAGCTCGCCGTCGGGAACATGCCCGGTGGCGGTGATCGAACCCTCGGGGTCGCCCGTCGTCGAGATGGCGCCGAACCGCGCCGTGACCTCGTAGCGCTTGGGCAACTCCATCACGAAGCGCTGGACCCTTGTGGCCCGCCCCACCAGCACGATCAACAGGCCCGTCGCGAACGGGTCCAGCGTGCCGGCATGCCCGACCTTGATCCCGCGGCCCAGTCGCCTGCGGATCTGGGCGACGACGTCGTGCGAGGTGATCCCCGCGGGCTTGTCGCACAGCAGGAGCCCGTCGCCTGCGGGCGCGGCGCTCATCCGTGGGCCTCCCAGAAGCGTCCCACCCAGACGCTAGACGTCTGCGAGCTGTGCGTCGAGCTGCTCGCGCAGGAACGCGATCAGCTCGTCCCAGGTCATCGACGTGCTGAAACCGGCGGCGGCCCGGTGGCCGCCGCCACCCTGGGCACGGGCGATCGCCGAGACGTCGACGCGCATGTCGCTGGCCCGGAGCGAGACCTTGCGCTGGCGGGCACCGTCAGGCTCCTCGGCGGGCTCACCGGGGGCGCTCAGCCGATCGCGCACGAGCGCCGCCATCGCCGTCCCGCGAACCGCGCGCAGGTGGTCGATCACTCCCTCCGAATAGCTCTCCTCGGCACCGGCCGCCTCGAAGTCCTCCGCGCTCAGCTGCGAGGCCGTCAGACGGCCGTCGTCGTAGCGCTCGGCGTTCTACAGACCGCGCGCCAGCAGCGCCAGCTTGCCGAACGGCACGCCCTCGTAGACCTGCTGATAGATCGCGTGCACATCGACGCCGGCCTCGATCAGTTCGGCCGCCATCTGGTGCGCGCGCGGGCTGGTGTTCTCGTACATGAAGCAGCCGGTGTCGGTGATCAGGCCGACGTACAGCGCCTCGGCGATCGTCGGCGTCAAATCGACATCGAGCGCATGCAGCGAGATCCCAGATCGATCTCGGCCGTGCACGAGGCCGAGGCGTTGACGTAGTTGACGGTGCCGAAGCGGGTGTTGTCGTGGTGGTGGTCGATGTTCAGGATCCGACCCCAGCCTGCGGCCGGTCGCAAACGCTCAGCGCCGGGATTGCGCTCGATGTTGCCGCAGTCCAGGAACACGACTCGTGCGCTCGTCGAGGTCTGCCGGCGGCTGTGAAACGAGCCCGTCGAGCTGCAGGAAGCGATACTCGTAGGGCAGCGGCAGGTCGCTCTCGGCGATGAACATAAGGGTGTCGTGACCCATGGCGCTCAGCACGTGCTGCATCGCGACCAGCGAGCCGAGCGCGTCGCCGTCGGGATGTTCGTGCGTCACGAGGATCGTCTTCGATGCCGAGCGCAGCTCGTCGATCACGGCCGACCGGGCTGCGTCGATCAGCTCGGGGTCGCTGACGCTACTCATCAGCGGGTGCCTCCCGGTCGAGCAGTTCGCTGATGCGCATGCCCCGATCGACGGATTCGTCGTAGCCGAAAGTCAGCGTCGGGGTGTGCTTGAGCCTCAGCGCATGCGAGACCCGACCCTGGAGGAAGCCCTGCGCGGACTCGAGGCCCGCGAGGCTCGCTGCGCGCGCCTCATCGTCGCCGAGCACACTCACGTAAACGCGCGCGTGGCGCAGGTCAGGGCTTGTCTTGACACCGGTAACGGTCACGAATCCGACACGGGGGTCCTGCAACTCCTTCGCAATCGCATCGCTGAGCACCTCACGCATCGCCTCGTCGACGCGCCGCATCCTTGCACCGGCCATACTCCCACACTCCACGTCCGACCGTCAGACGAGCTCGCGCTCAACCTGACGCGTGGTGTAGGCCTCCATGACGTCGCCCTCCTTGACGTCGGCATAGTTCACGAGCACGATCCCGCAGTCATAGCCGGTGGCGACCTCGCGGACGTCCTCGTTGAAGCGCCGCAGCGACGCGATCTCGCCGTCATAGATGACCGTGCCGTCGCGGACCAGGCGCACCTTGTCACCGCGCGAGAGCTTGCCGTCGGTGACGTGCGAGCCGGCGATCGTTCCGACCCGCGAGGCACGGAAGATCTGGCGGACCTCGGCGCTGCCGACCGCCTCCTCGACCTCCTCGGGCGCGAGCATCCCCTGCATCGCCGAGCGCAGCTCCTCGATCGCTCGGTAGATCACCGAGTAGTGACGGATCTCGACGCCCTCGCGATCGGCGACGGCGCGCGCATCGCCCACGGGGCGCACGTTGAAGGCCAGGATCACGGCGTCAGACGCGGCAGCGAACATCACATCGGACTCGGTGACGCCACCGACGGCGGCGCGGATCACGTTGACCGAGATCTCGTCCTGGGGAAGCTTCGCGATCTCGTCCTGCATCGCCTCCAGCGAGCCGGCGACGTCCGACTTGATCACGAGGTTGAGCTCCTGGAGCCCGCTGCCGAGGATGTCCTCGAGCGAGATTCGCTTGCTGCGCTGACGCGCAAGTGACTCGGTCTTGAGCCGGTTCGCACGCTCACCCGCAAGCTGGCGGGCGCGGCGGTCGTGCTCGACCACCCAGAAGCGCTCGCCCGCCTCTGGCACGCCGTCGAAGCCGAGGACCTCGACAGGCTCGCCCGGCAGCGCCTGCGTCACCCGTGCCCCGGTGAAGTCGTGCATCGCGCGAACGCGACCCCAGCTGGCCCCGGCGACCAGCGCATCGCCGACCTCCAGCGTGCCGCGCATGACGAGGATGCTGACGACCGGACCGCGGCCTGGATCGAGCTTCGACTCGATCACGGTGCCGGACGCGGCCGCTTCGGGGTTGGCGCGCAGCTCCATGATCTCTGCCTGGGCGACGATCGTGTCGAGCAGATCGTCGAGGCCCTGCCTGGTGCGAGCCGAGACGTCGACGAAGTCGACGTCCCCGCCCCACTCGACCGGCTGCAAGCCCAGCTGGGTCATCTCCGTGCGGACGCGGGTCGGGTCCGCGCCTTCCTTGTCGATCTTGTTGACGGCGACGATCATCGGCACATCGGCCGCCTTGGCGTGGTCGACGGCCTCCTGCGTCTGCGGCTTCACGCCGTCGTCTGCGGCCACCACGATCACCGCAAGGTCGGTGACCTTGGCGCCGCGGGCACGCATGGCGGTGAACGCCTCATGGCCCGGGGTATCGAGGAACGTGACCGTGTGGTCATCGTGATGCACCTGATATGCGCCGATGTGCTGGGTGATTCCGCCGGCCTCGCCTGCGGCGACCTCGGTCTCACGGATCGCGTCCAGCAGCGAGGTCTTGCCGTGGTCGACGTGACCCATGATCGTCACGATCGGGGCACGCTCGACCAGTTCGTCGTCGGAGTCGTTGAAGACCACCTCGGCCGCGGTCTCGTCCTCGGCGTGGACGATCTCGACGTCCTTGCTGAACTCGACGCCGAGCAGCTCGATCGTCTCGTCGGAGAGAGTCTGGGTCTGGGTCTTCATCTCGCCCAGCTCCATGAGCTTCTTGACGATCTCCGGAACACGCACGTCGAGGTACTCGGCCACGTCCTTGACCGTCGACCCGGAGTTGATCCGGATCACGTCAGGGGCGGCGCTGGTCTGTGCGGGACGCGACTCGGCCTCCTCGTCGTAGACCCCACGGCGACGGCGGCCACGGCGCTGGCGGCGCGGCGGTTGCGCGGGCCCGCCACCCGGCGATCCGGGCGCGGCTGGGGCGCGGCGCGATGCCTGGGCGTCGATCACGACACGGCGCCGACCGCCGGCATTGCCGGGGGTGCGCTCGCCCTGCAGCGAGTCCCGGGTTGGGCGCTTGTGATGGTCTGCGTCGGTGCGAGCCTCGCCCGCCTGACCCTCGGGCGGCGTGGCGGCCGCCTCTGCGCTGGGCTCAACGCCCGGTGCAGGCTTGGCGGCTTCAGTCAGCTTCTCGGCCTGGGGCTTGCTTGCCCCAGGCTTGGCCGCGGCGGCGTTGTCGGCCTGTGGCTTGCCGGCGGAAGCAGGCTTGCTGGCCGGCGCGGACTTGGTCGCCGGGGTCGACTTGGTGACCGGCGTCGGCTTGGTGGCCGGCGTCGGCTTGGCGCTCGACGCGGACCTCTCGGCGGGCGCGGGCTTCGCAGCCGATGCGGCTTGGCCGCGCCCGGCTTGGCCGCCGCTGCGCTGCCGGCGCCGTTCTTGGCCGCCGCTGGCTTGTCGGCCGCGGCCTTGTCCGCCACAGGCTGCGCCTTCGCGGCAGCGGCCGATTTCGGCGCGCGCTGCTTTGGTGCTTCTTCGGTGGACTTGGTCATCTGTCTCTCAGTGTAGGTATGCGGTCAGTGCTGAACTGCTCAGGACTCGGTCGGCACCTGGTCCGACCCGGTGCCCGCCAGCGCCTGGTGTGCCTCGATGCCGCAGTAGCGCGAGCCTGGCAGGGCCGCGTTCGGGCAACGGCGGCCGTTGGTGAGGATCGCGTGGCAGCGGCCGCTGGTCTCCTCTTCCTCATACCCGGTCTCGACCTCCTCGGCGGCGAACTCGGTCTCCGAGCGGATGTCGATCCGCCAGCCGGTGAGCCGCGCCGCCAGGCGGGCGTTCTGGCCCTCGCGCCCGATCGCCAGCGACAGCTGGTCGTCAGGCACGATCACGGTCGCCTGCTTGGCCTCGTCGTCGACCAGCACCTCGCGCACGCGTGCCGGCGATAGCGCCTTGGCGACGAACCGCGCCGGTTCTTCGTTGTAAGGGATGATGTCGATCTTCTCGCCGCGCAGCTCCGACACGACCATGCGCACTCGCGACCCGCGCGGGCCGACGCAGGCACCGACCGGATCGACGCCATCGACGTGTGAGACGACGGCGATCTTCGAGCGGTACCCGGGCTCGCGGGCGACGCCGGTGATCTCCACCAGTCCGTCGGCGATCTCCGGCACCTCGAGTTCGAACAGCGACTTGATCAGCTCCGGGTCACGGCGCGAGACGATGATCGACGGGCCCTTGGTCGAGTTCGACACGTCCTTGATCACCGCCTTGATCCGCTGGGAGTGGTCGTAGCGCTCGCCGTCGACCTGCTCGGACTTGGGCAGCAGCGCCTCGACGCGCTCGCGCAGCTGCACGAGCGTGTAGCGGGAGTCGGACTGCTGGACGATGCCCGTGATCAGCTCGCCGACGCGGTCGCGGTACTCCTCGAACATCATGTCGCGCTCGGCCTCGCGGATGCGTTGGAGGATCACCTGCTTGGCGGTCTGCGCGGCGATCCGGCCGAAGTCGTCCGGCGTGACGTCCTCAGTCTCGATCTGGTCCTCGTACTCCTTGAGCTTCTCGAGGTCGATCTCCGGCGCCGGCGGCTCGCGCATCTCGCCGGTCTCCGGGTCGACGCTCGGCTCCTGCTCGGTCGACGCCTCGATCAGCAGCTGCTCCTCGAGCTCGGCCGGGATCTTCAGCTCCCAGACGGTGAAGTCTCCGGTGTCGCGGTCCATCTCCACGCGTGCGTACGGAGCCGATCCCGGCGTCTTCTTGTACGCCGACAGCAGCGCGTCTTCCAGCGCTTCCATGAGCTTCTCGGCGGAGATGTTCTTCTCTGCGGCAAGGCCGCGGACGGCCTCAAGGATCTCTTTCGACATTGGTCCTCTCAGTCACCAGGTACAAGGTTGGAGCGAGCGATCTGCTCGTACGGGATCGAAACGACCCCATCGCCGGCGGCGATCGTCACCTCGTCGTCGGAGGCGCCGACCAGCTCGCCGGTCACGCTGACCAAACGCTTCGCGTGCGGTGCCCGCTCGTCGCGTGCCTCGCGCAGGCGCAACTGGGCGCGGTGCCCGAGGAAACGACGGTAATGCTGCGGCTTGGTCAGCGGACGGTCCTCGCCTGGGGACGAGACCTCGATCGCGTAGTTGTCTCGATACTCGTTCAGCAGGTGGGTGACCCGCTCACAGTGGGCCAGCGTGACCCCGTCGGGGTGGTCGATGAAGAGGCGCAGCGTGTCCCCGTCGATGACCTCGACGAGCAGCACTTCGATATCAGGCGCATCGCTGGCGATGCGGGTTTCGATATCCGTGGTGAGTGCTGACAACGCGTCCTCTCTGACTTCAGGTCATAAAAAAAGCGGGCGAGCGCCCACTTCCAGTACTGCCCGCCGGTTTCGCTCCAGCATTACAGAAGCTGTGCGGCAAGCGTAGCACCGGAGGGCGCCCACGTCAGCCCCCGCAAACGGCGCTGCGGTCGACCACGCAGGCTGTTCAGTCGCTGCTTCGGCTGCTTGATGCGGCCCGCTCGGCCGCATCACGGGCACGGTCGCGATACGTGCGGTAATCGCTGCGACCGGGCTGCATGCAGGCGGCCAGCGCAAGCGGTTGTCTGGCCTCGGCGTGGCGGCCGAGCATCTGCAGGCAACGCCCCAGGCAGAACAGCGCGTAGTCGTTGGTCGGCGCCAGATCCACGACCGCCTGGAATTCCTCGGCGGCCTCGCTGTAGTGCTGGGCCTGGAACAGCGACCTGCCAAGCGCCTCCCGAATCGAGGTGCTGTCCGGCGAGAGCTTGCTCGCCCGCCGCAACGGCACCGCCGCCTGGTGGTAGTGGCCATCTGCCAGCAACGCCGAACCGCGACTGAAGAGCTCGTACAGGTCTTCCATGGCTTTACTTACTGTAGGGCAGCGATCGGCGCGCCCTGGGCGGCTCTCCGCAGACGCTCGACCTCATCGAGGATGGCGACGGCGACCTGGTCCTTGGCCGCCCGCGGGACCTGCAGCTCGTTGCCGTCTCGACTGAGGATCATCACCTCATTGTCCGCAGCGTCGAAGCCGATGTCGGCACGCGAGATGTCATTGACCACGATCGCGTCGAGCTGCTTGCGTTCCAGCTTCTCGCGCCCGCATGCGACCGCGCCGTCGCCGTGCTCGGCGGCGAATCCGACCAGCAGCTGCGCGCCTCGTCGCTGCTTGGCGAGGCTTGTGAGCACGTCCTCTGTCGCCTCGAGCTCGAGCTCGGTCGGCGCGTCCGGCGCCGTCTTCTTGAGCTTGTGGTCGGCAGGTTTCGCGGGCCTGAAATCGGCTACGGCGGCGGCCATCACCAGCACGTCGGCCGACGGAAATTCCGCCGCACACGCATCGCCCAGCTCAGCCGCCGTCTGGACGCTGACCATGTGCACCCCTTCGGGCGCCGGAAGCGCGACGTTCGCCGCCACCAGCGTGACCTCGGCTCCGCGCCTTGCTCCCTCGGCTGCCACAGCCAGACCCATCCGCCCCGACGAGCGATTGCCGATGTATCTGACGCTGTCGATCGGCTCCCGCGTTCCGCCGGCTGTGACCAGCAATCTCAAGCCGGCCCAGTCTGCGGGCCGGCTTGAGATTGCTCCGCCGCTGCGGTGCTCAGCGGCTGCAGCGGAGCCGAGCCGTTCGACGACCGCGAGCAACTGGGCCGGCTCGGGAAGCCGCCCCACCCCACGTTCACCGTGCGAAGCGAGTTCGCCGACGGCGGCTGGAATCACCGTCAGACCGCGCTCGGCCAGCAGCCGAAGGTTCTCCTGCGTCGCCGGGTTCGAGTACATCCGGTTGTTCATCGCCGGCGCGACCGCGACCGGACAGGCGGCCGCCAGCGCCGCGGTGGTGACGAGGTTGTCGGCGAGACCTGCCGCAAGCTTGGCGATCGTGTTGGCGCTGGCCGGCGCGATCAGATAGACATCGGCGCGCTCGACCAGTGCCAGGTGGCTGATCGGCGCACGCTCCGGAACCGGCTCGCCCGGATAGGCGCCGCGCGCCGGGTCGGACTCGAATTCGCTCGTGAGCACCGGCGCCCCCGTGATTCCCGCGAATGACGCCGTACCGACGAACCGCTCACTGGTGGGCGTCTGGATCACCCTGACGGCGTGGCCCGCCCTGACCGCGAGCCGCGCCGTCTCCAGCGCCTTGTAGGCCGCGATCCCACCGCTCACGCCGATCAGGAGTCTCAAGCTCAGCTCCGGTCAATGGGCCACGCCGCGGCCCGGTTCGAAGGTGCTTCCTACCGGTAGTGGTACTTCAGCTTGCCCTGAGCGACCTCTTCGAGCGCGATCGTCAGGTAGTTCTTCGAGCGGGTCTCGACCATCGGCGGCGGAAACTCGTCGAACGTTCCCTCACCGAGGTTGTGGTAGTACGAGTTGATCTGGCGCGCACGCCGTGCGGCCACAACCACGCTTGCATAGTCGGAGTCGACGTGTTCAAGCAGCTTGTCGATACGGGGAGAGATCACGTTTTTGCAGCCCTTCTGGTTGCGTGTTCGTCCAAAGGTGTCCGTTCAAGAGTAACGCGAGGCCTGTACGTGACTTCTTTGGCGCTCTGCTCCGCATACAGACAGCGCAACGCCGACGAACGATCTGGCCGCTGCCGCGCAGCATCTGACCCATGTCAGACAGCGCCTCCGACCCACATCGGACCGGGCCTGCAGGCAGCTGTCAGGCCGTCGTCAGCTCGGACTCGACGATTGCAGCAAGAGCATCGATCGCCTCCTCAAGGCGATCGTTGACGACGACGTGGTGGAACTCGGGCTGCGCCGCCAGCTCGGCGTCGGCGGTCTCGAGCCGGCGCCTGACCTGCTCAGAGGTGTCTGTGCCGCGGCCGACCAGGCGCGTGCGCAGCGTGTCGCGCGACGGCGGGGCGATGAAGACCTGCACCGCCTCGGGCATCGTCTCGCGGACTTGACGCGCGCCCTGCACCTCGATCTCGAGCACAACGGGCACACCGCTGACGATCCGTCTGTCGAGTTCCGAGCGCAGCGTGCCATAGCGATTGCCGGAGTACTCCGCCCACTCGACGAAGTCGTCGCCGGTGACGCGACCATCGAACTGGTCAGGCGTGAGGAAGTGGTAGGCAACGCCATCCTCCTCCCCGGGCCGCGGCGCCCGAGTGGTGGCCGACACGGCCAGCTCCAATTCCGGGATGCGGTCGACCAGACCGCGGATCAGCGTGCCCTTGCCGACCCCGGACGGGCCCGTGATCACGAACACCTTGGGCACGGCGGTGAAGCGGTCGAGCAGAAGCGCCGAGCGCCGCCTACCGGCGGCGCATCAGCTCGACGAGCTCGGCGCGCTGGCGCTGTGAGAGCCCACCGATCGTCTTTGAGGGCGAGATCCTGCAGGTCGACAGGATCTTGTTGACCTTGACACGCCCGTATTTGGGAACGGCCAGCATCAGGTCGAAGACCTTGGCGGTCTCCAGGTATTCAGGCGGATCCAGGAGCAGCTCGTGAATGGGCTGGCGACCCGCCTTGAGGTCGCGCTTGAGCTGCGCGCGACGGCTGCGAATGTCGTTTGCGCGCTGTAGCGCCTCCATCCGCTGGACCAGCGAACGCTCGGGCGCAGCGATGGCTTTCGTAGGGGAATCAGTGACCGGCGGCATGGCGGGCGACTATACATCTTGAGAGCACCCGATCAACCCCTTCCGGACCAATTTCGGCTCGACCTCAACCTTAGCTTGAGCATTGTCGAGGAAGGTTCCGACAATCACTCAAGTTTGCAGGTAGTTTCCTGGACGTATGGCGGAGTCCACGGGGCCAAGCCCTTTATCACAGATGACCGCTGGTAGGTCACGACCACAGCGTTGCAGGAGCGCATGTCCGGACCGCGATTTCGACCCCGTGAAGCGCGATTTTTGAGCCTGTTGCACTAAAGGTCGGTGCGCCGGAATCAGGTGCATGTAGGTCGTGAGCTCAGCCCCCCTCAAGGCAGGTGCTATTTCGTCGGCCAAGGCCAGGTCCGTCGACGTTTGTGCGAATAGTTGGCATAAACGTCGACGGACTGGACCGGAGATCCGGCGCGACGGTCACCTGATCGCAGATCTGCCGGCCTCCGGCAAGCTCAGGACGCCTGTGCAGACTCCGCGTACAACTCCTGGAGCGAGACCACTGCCGGTTCACCATGAGCCGCGGCGGCGATCGCCCTGACCGCGGCAATCCCGCCCGACATCGTCGTGATACAGGGGATTCGATTGGCGACCGCGGCGGCGCGGATCTCGTAGCCGTCGGAGCGGGCACCGGTGCCAACCGGGGTGTTGATCACCAGATCGACCTCCCCGCGCACGATCGCCTCGACCACGTGCGGCGACCCCTCTGAGAGCTTGTTTATCGTCTGCGACGGAATCCCCATCCGCGCAAGCGCCTTCGCGGTTCCGCGCGTCGCCAGCAGCTTGAAGCCCAGATCATGCAGCTGGATGGCGATCCCGGTCGCAGCCGACTTGTCACGGTCAGCGACCGTCAGGAAGGCCGTGCCGCTGGTCGGCAGACGGGCTCCCGCGGCCGCCTGGGCCTTGGCAAAGGCCGTTGGGAAGTCGCGCGCGATTCCCATCACCTCACCGGTCGAGCGCATCTCCGGGCCAAGCAGCACATCGGTCCCGGCGAAGCGGTCGAACGGCAGCACCGCCTCCTTGACGCAGACGTGACCGGTGGCGACCTCGCTCGGCAGGGCCATGTCGGCGAGCTTCTCCCCGAGCATGATCCGGCACGCCAGCTTTGCGACCGGCAGGCCGATCGCCTTTGAGACGAACGGCACCGTACGCGAAGCGCGAGGGTTGGCTTCGATCACGTGCAGGCCCTCGGCGGCGTGGATCGCGAACTGCACGTTCAGCAATCCGACAACGCCGAGCGACTTAGCAATCCCGCTCGCCTGCGCGCGGATCTGATCGAGCATCTCCTCGCCGAGCGAGTGCGGCGGCAGCACACAGGCCGAGTCGCCGGAGTGGATACCGGCCTCCTCGACGTGCTGCATGATCCCCGCGATCCAGACGTCCTGGCCGTCGCACAGGGCATCGACGTCGACCTCGACCGAGTCCTCCAGGAAGCGGTCAAGGTAGATCGTCGGGCTGCCGGCGTTGTCCTGACTTCCGCCCACCCCGCCGATCACGCCCACACGCTCGAGGTAGTCGCGCAGACCATCGACGCTGTAGACGATCTCCATCGCGCGGCCGCCGAGCACGTAACTCGGGCGTACGAGCAGCGGGAAGCCCACCTCAGGAGCACGCTCGAGCGCCTCCTCAGGCGTCGACGCCGACGCGTACGGCGGCGCCTTGTAGCCCAGCCGGTCGAGCAGCGGTCCGAACCGGGCGCGGTCCTCGGCGAGGTCGATCGCGTCGGTGGTGGTCCCCAGGATCGGGATCCCGGCGGCACGCAACCCCTCCGCCAGCTTCAGCGGCGTCTGCCCGCCGAACTGGACGATCACGCCGTCGGGCTGCTCGACCTCGCAGACACCGAGCACATCCGCGAGCGTCAGCGGCTCGAAGTACAGCCGGTCTGAGGTGTCGTAATCGGTCGAGACGGTTTCCGGGTTGCAGTTGATCATCACCGCGTCGCGCCCGGACTCGCGCACCGTCTGGGCGGCGTGCACGCAGCAGTAGTCGAACTCGATCCCCTGGCCGATGCGATTCGGCCCCGAGCCGAGGATCACGATGCTCGGCCGCGAGCCCCGCTCGACCTCGTGTCCGGCCACCGCCAGGCCATCGCGACCGACGGGACGCGGACGCTCCCAGGCCGAGTAGAAGTAGGGCGTGCGGGCTGCGAACTCGGCTGCGCAGGTGTCGACCGACTTGAACGTGCGCTCCCCCGCAAAGGCCGCCTCAGGCTCGCTCGCGATCGCCTGGAGCTCATGCAGGAACCAAGGGTCGATGCTCGTGAGCTCTCCGAGCTCGGAGACCGAGTGCCCGCGCCGCAGCGCCTCGAGCAGCTGGTCGAACCGCTCAGGACCAGCCTGGGCGGCGAGCTTCAGCAGTGCCGCGTCGTCGTCCGGAAACGACGGGCTCGACTCCAGCTCACGGGAGCGCAGCGCCTTGGCGAACGCCTGCCTGAACGTGCGGCCGATCGCCATCGCCTCGCCGACCGACTTCATGTGTGTGGTCAGACCCTGCTCGGCCCCAGGGAACTTCTCGAACGCGAACCGCGGCCATTTGACGACGCAGTAGTCGATCGCCGGCTCGAAGCTCGCAGGTGTCGCACGGGTGATGTCGTTTGTGATCTCCTGCAGCGTGTAGCCGACCGCCAGCCGCGCGGCGATCTTGGCGATCGGGAAGCCGGTCGCCTTCGACGCGAGCGCGCTGGAGCGCGACACGCGAGGGTTCATCTCGATGACGATGATCTCCTCAGTGGCTGGGTTGACGGCGAACTGCACATTCGAGCCGCCCGTCTCGACCCCGATCGCCCGGATCACCTTGATCGCCTGATCTCGAAGCTGCTGGTAGAGCCTGTCGGTCAGCGTCTGCTGGGGTGCGACGCAGACGCTGTCTCCGGTGTGCACGCCCATCGGGTCGAGGTTCTCGATCGAACAGACGATCACGACGTTGTCCGTGCGGTCGCGCATCACCTCCAGCTCGAACTCGCCCCAGCCCAGAACGGACTCGTCGATCAGGATCTGGTTGATCGGCGAGGCGTCAAGACCGCGGCCGATGACCGCCTCCAGCTGACTCAGCTCGTGCAGCACGCCGCCGCCCGCGCCGCCCAGCGTGAACGCCGGTCTGATGATCACCGGCAGGCCGATCTCCTCGACCGCCGCTCGAGCCTCGTCGAGCGTGTGGGCGATCGCCGAGCGCGGCACTCGCAGGCCCGCCGCGAGCATCGTCTCGCGGAACAGGTCCCGGTCCTCACCGCGGTTGATCGCGTCGATCCTGGCGCCGATCAGCTCGACCCCGTAACGTTCGAGCACACCGTTCTCGTGAAGGTTCTTCGCGAGGTTCAGCGCGGTCTGACCACCCAGCGTCGCCAACAGCGCGTCCGGACGCTCACGCTCGATGATCTGCTCGACGGGTCCGGGTAGCAGTGGCTCCACGTAGGTCGTCGTCGCCACCTCCGGATCGGTCATGATCGTCGCCGGATTCGAGTTCACGAGCACCACCTCGTAGCCCTCCGCCATCAGCACCCGCGCCGCCTGCGTGCCCGAGTAGTCGAACTCCGCGGCCTGGCCGATCACGATCGGACCCGAGCCGATCAGCAGGATCTTGGTGATGTCCTCTCTGCGCGGCATCAGCGACTCTCCCTGATCGCGTCGACGAACCGATCGAACAGATACAGCGAGTCGTTCGGGCCTGGCCCCGCCTCCGGGTGGTACTGGATCGTCCCGCCCTGGACATCCAGCAGCGTCAGCCCCTCGACGGTGCGGTCATAGAGGTTCACGTGGCTGAGCTCGGCGGCGCCGAAGTCAGTCTCCCAGCGCACCGGCTCATCGCCCTCGATGCGCTTGGAGCCGCCGGGGCCGAGTACGGCGAAGCCATGGTTCTGGCTGGTGATCTCGGTCAGCCCGGTGGCCAGGTCCTTGACCGGATGGTTGGCGCCGTGGTGACCGAACGGCAGCTTGTAGGTCTCCAGGCCCACCGCCCGGCACAGCAACTGGTGCCCCAGGCAGATCCCGTACACCGGCTTGGTTCCGACCAGTTCGCGGACCGTGTCGACGACCTGGCCGAGCGCGGCCGGGTCGCCGGGCCCGTTGGCCAGAAAGAACGCATCGGCATCGGAGGCCAGCAGCTCCTCCAGCCCGACCGTGCATGGGTACAGCGTCAGGTCGACGCCTCGGCTTCTGAGCTGGTGCAGGATCGAGCGCTTCACGCCCGTGTCGATCATCGCGACCCGCACTCGATCAGCTGCGCCGCCTGTGCCGTCGAGCGCGACGGGCGCCGGCGGGGTCACCTCGCGAGCCAGATCGCGTCCCAGCATCGGCGGCTCTGCGGCGATCAGCTCGCGCGCCTGCGCCTCGGGCACGTGCTCCGGGAAGATGCCGCCCAGCATCGCTCCCTGCTCACGGATATGGCGGACCAGCATACGGGTGTCAACCTCGGTGATCGCGGGCACACCGGCACGCTCCAGCCAGCTCAGCCAACCGATGGTCGCGCTGGGCGAGTCGTCGTAGTCGACCGCAGCGCGCATGATCGCCGCACGCGCGTGGATCCGGTCGGACTCGAACGCGGCGTCGCTGACCCCGTAATTGCCGATCTGCGGATAGGTGAAGGTGATCAGCTGTCCCGCATAGCTCGGGTCCGTCATCGCCTCCTGGTAACCGGACATGGAGGTCGTGAACACGATCTCTCCGACCGCATGCGCGTCAGCGCCGCAGGCAATCCCGTCGAACCGCACTCCGTCCTGGAGCAGGACGTATCCGTGGCGGGTCATGCGACCTCCTTGAGCGTCGGGCCCGCAGCTCCAAAGGCAAGCACCCCGTTCGCGACCGTCAGCTCGACGACCCCGATCAGCCTGCGACCATCGAAGCAACAGTTCTGCGAGCGGCTGGCGTATCCCCCCTCACCGACGACCCATTCGCGCTCGAGGTCGACGATCACGAGATTGGCAGGTTCGCCCACCGCGATCCGCGGAACCGGCAGCCCGTAGAGCGCACCCCCGGCCGTCAGCCGCTCGATCACCAGCGCGAGCGGCAGCACCCCCGGCTTCACGAGCTCGGTGTAGACGGACATGAAGGCGGTCTCGAGCCCGGTCGTGCCCATCGGGGCGAGCTCAAACGGCATCTCCTTCTCGTGGCGCGCGTGCGGTGCGTGATCTGTAGCAATGCACTCGATCACGCCCGAGCGCAGGCCCTCGATCACGGCCTGGCGGTCGGCCTCGGTCCGCAGCGGCGGATTCATCTTGAGGTTGCTGTTCAGTCCGAGCATCGCCTCATCGGTCAGCGTCAGGTGGTGAGGTGTGGCCTCGCCGCTGACTCGAGCCCCGGCCGCCCGCGCCGCGGCAAGCGCCTGCACCGACTCCACGCAACTGAGGTGCTGAAAGTGCACGCGAGCATCCTCGTATAGCGCGACCGCGGCGTCCCGCGCCACGAACGTCGATTCGCTGATCGACGGTATTCCGGCGACGCCGAGGCGCGCCGACACCGCGCCCTCGTGCATGACGCCGGCGCCTGAGAGCGATGGATCCTCCTCATGCAGCGCGATCACGCCGCCGGCCAGCCGTTGGTATTGAAGTGCCTTTCGCAGCATCCCGGCCGCGACCACCGGCTTGCCATCGTCGGTGAAGCCGAGCGCCCCGGCGTCCGAGAGCGCTGCCATCTCCGTCAGCTCGGCGCCCTGCAGAGCGATCGTGATCGATGCCAGGAAGCCGATCGGAACCTGCGCCTGGTCGCGGGCGGCTGCCGTCAATGCCTGCAGAACGCTGACCTGATCGACGGTGGGCGCGGTGTTCGGCATCGCGATCACCTGGCAGAAGCCGCCGACGGCCGCCGCCGTCGTGCCGGTCTCGAGGTTCTCCTTGTACTCCTGACCAGGGGTGCGGAAGTGCACATGCGGGTCGACGAAAGCCGGGAAGGCGTGCTTTGAGCTTGCTTCTACTGTCGGGGTCTCGCTTGACCCCGACAGCGCTCCAGGTGCACCCAATTCGGCGATCCGCCCGTCGCGGATCAGGATGTCGTGGGGCTCGTCAAGACCGGCACGGGGGTCGAGCACATGGGCATTGCGGACCAGCAGCTCGACGGGCTCGGCGTCTCGCTGGAACAAGGTCGGAGCGCTCAACTAGGCCACCGCCTGCAGCATCGGTGCCCCCACCAGCAGCTCGTAGAGCACGGCCATGCGCACCGCCACCCCAGACTTCACCTGTGCGCCGATCAGCGAGGCCTGAGAGTCGATCGCGTCGCCTGAGAGCTCAACGCCGCGGTTGACCGGTCCCGGGTGCATCAGCAGCTGCCCTGGCCGTAGCCGCCTGAGGTTGATCTGATACCGCTGTGCGTACTCGCGCAGCGACGGCAGGTAGGCGTCCTGCATCCGTTCGTTCTGCATCCGCAGGACGTAGATCACGTCTGCCTGATCGACGTCACCGAGAGTCGGCCTGGCCGCGCAGCCAAGCGCCTCGATCTCGCGTGGGATCAGGGTCGGCGGCCCGCAGACTGTGACGGTCGCTCCCATCCGCCTGAACGCGAGGATGTTGGAGCGAGCGACGCGCGAGTGCAGCAGATCGCCGACGATCCAGATGTTGAGGCCATCGAGGCTGCCCAACGCCTGGCTCAACGTGAAGACGTCGAGCAGCGCCTGCGTCGGATGCTCGTGTTTGCCGTCCCCGGCGTTGACGACGGCCGCATCGGTCCAGCCCGCGATCTGCTGCGCCGCGCCTGCGTGGGGTGAGCGGATCACGATCGCGGCCGGGTCGTAGGCGCTCAGCGTCTGCACGGTGTCCTTGAGCGACTCGCCCTTGTCGACGCTCGAGCCGGCCGAGCGGATGCTCACGACATCGGCGCTGAGCCGTTTTGCCGCGAGCTCGAAGCTCGAGCTCGTGCGCGTCGAGGACTCGTAGAAGAGGTTGACGATCGTCCGGCCCTTGAGCGCCGGCACCTTCTTGATCTCCCGGCCGGAGACCTCCGCGAACGACTGGGCGCGCGCAAGCACGCGCTCGATGCCGGCGCGATCGAGGTCGTCGATCGACAGCAGATGACGGTTCATACGATGCTCCTCGCCGCAGCCGGACCGACCGTCACCTCGTCGGCGGAGTCGAGCTCCTCGACCTGCACGTTCACGCGCTGGTCGCGAGCGGTCGGCAGGTTCTTGCCGACGTAGTCGGGACGGATCGGCAGCTCACGGTGACCGCGGTCGACGAGCACAGCCAGCTGCACCCGGGCGGGACGGCCGTAGTCGAACAGCACGTCGATCGCCGAGCGTGCCGTCCGTCCGGTGTACAGAACGTCGTCGACGATCACGATCGTGCGTTGGTCGAGCGCGAAGTCCAGGTGCGTCGAGTGCACGACCGGACTCGCGCCCGGGTCCCGCAACCCCAGGTCGTCACGGTAGAAGCTGATGTCGATCGTCCCGAACGGGATCTCCGCGCCGACCAGATCACCGATCGTCCTGCGCAGACGGTCGGCCAGCACCGCGCCGCGGCGATGCACGCCGACGATCGCGAAAGCCGGCCCCTCCCCCGCCTCGGGCGGCGGGTTCTTCTCGACGATCTCATGGGCAATCCGCACCAGCGTGCGGCGCATGTCATCGCGGTCGAGCGCGACCGTGTGTTCAGACAATTTGCGTCCTTCCTGGCCTCACGGGACCGGGTTAAAGGCGACAGTTCAACTGAAGCTATCAGGCTCAGCGGTCACCGTGGAGTCGTCGGCCGCAGGCGTCTCGACGGTGCCGCCATTCAGCGGAATGGCGGCAGCAGCGTCCCGCTCTGACCAGCGAACCAATTCCGGCTCGCCGCGCTCTGCGAATGGCAGCTCGATCGTGTCGAAGTCGTGTGGCAGCACGGTCCTGGGGAAGATCTCACGGGCCTCGTCACGCAACACCCTGGCCGGGTAGCGGATCGAGAGGTGGTAGAGCGCGAGCAGCTTGACCTTCGCGTCCTTTGCGATTCCGGCGGCCTGTGAGGCCGTCGAATGGCCGGTCTGGTGAGCGCGCTCCGCCTCCTCGATCGCAAACGTTGCCTCGTGGATCAGGACGTCGCTTCCATGAGCGGCTTCGCGCAGCGCGTCGACCGGGCGCGTGTCGCCGGAGATCGTCAGTTTGCGTCCGGGCCGCGACGGGCCCATCACCTGGTCCGGCGTGACCCCGTTGACCGTCTCGCCGCGCTGAACCCGCCCGAAGTCAGGCCCCTCCGTCAGGCCCGCTTCGCGGGCCGCACCGGGATCGAAGACGCCCGGACGCTCGAATTCGCTGAAGACGTAGGCAAGCGCCGGACCACGGTGGGAGACGGCGACGGACTCGATCTCATAACCGTCGCGCTCGAGGATCTCGCCGTCCTCGAGCTCGATCACATGGAGGTCGTAGCTGGTTGCACCGGCATAGCGCATGAGCCCATTCACGAGATCGCGCAGGCCACGTGGACCGTGGATGTAAAGCGGCGTCTCACGCCCGCGGAGGTCAAAGGTCTTCAGCATTCCCGGCAGTCCGAGCCAATGGTCGGCGTGCAGGTGCGTGATCAGAATCTCATCGAGTTCGGTCAGGCCGATCGAGCGCAGCAACTGACGCTGGGTGCCCTCGCCGCAGTCGACGAGAATGCGGTCGCCGCCGCGGCGGACCAGCAGTGCAGGCAGGCCGCGGCGCTGCGTCGGCAGCGAGCCGCCGGTGCCCGCGAAGAAGACCGAGAGATCCATCGCCGCCAGTGTGCCAATCCGCGAGTACGCTGGGGGTGTGCCAGCCGTCGAGCCCTCACCGCATCCCGGGCGCGGGGGCTTTCGGTACCGCTCGCTGCCGATGTGGTTGCAGTGGCTGCTGCCCTTCAGCCTCGCGGCTCTGCTGGTCGTCGCGCTGGTCGCGTTCGTGCGCCATCAGACCAACGATGTTCCACAGATCGCGAACGTGACCAACAGGAACGCGATCGTCGAGCAGAACCGCGAGGACACGATCATCGTCCGCCAGCAGCAGGCGCCGCACGTCTCGAAGCTGGCCACGGGTGTCTCCGCGGCCGACGGGATGCGGGCCGCGGTCGATCGCTATATGGCCTATCGGGTCAGCCACGGTTCGATGGCGGGGCCGCTCAAGGCCACCGTATGCCACGCGACGGGAGCAACCAACGCATCCGGCGCGCGACAGGTGCTCAAGTGCGAGGTGACCGCGGCCGACGTCACCTACCCGTTCGACGGCGTTGCCTCGGCCGGGGTGATCACCTACTGTCAGCGGGTGGCGCCGCCGATCCCGAGCATGAACGTGCCGGTCAGCAAGCGCTGCACCTGAGCGACGACCTGTGCCGCGGTCGGCTGTGACCCGCCGGTGCGCGCGGCTCGTGGTGGCCCTTCAGTCGTCACACGTTTGGCCGATTACGGGGTCGGGCACCTCGCGCGAGGGGTTCACACGTGTGTCAACTTCGTAACAACCTCTGAGCAGGGCGCCGCGGCGCGCCATAGTCCGGCCGATGCGGCGTGCGGAGCCGAGCCCCGACCACACCGACTCGACGCGCCAGCCGCCGGCCGGAGACCCACGACCTGCAGGATCTGCCAATCCGCCATCTGAGTCGGCGATTTGCGCGAAATCGCACGAAAAACCTGCGTTTTCGCGCAAATCACAGCTGATCGGATCGATTTGTGCGTTCGAGCAGGTTCGGGGCCGAGGGGACGCCGAGATCATCAGGCTGTCGGCCCGGCAGCACGGTCACATCCATCGGCTTCAGCTGCGAGCAGCCGGCATCGGCCGCGGAGCGCTCGCCCATCGACTCGAAACAGGCCAGCTTCAGCGGGTGTTCCCCTCGGTGTTCCGCGTAGGACAGCCGTCAGATCCGCGGCTCGGGCACGCCATGGCAGCTGCGCTCCGCTTTCGCGGCAACGGAATGATCACGGGGCTGGCCGCGGCCGACCTGTGGGGCATCCTGGACAGGACGCTCCGGCCGGTTGCGAGCGATCCCGTCGACGTGCTGCTCGTCGGGCATGGCGCACACTCGGTTCCCAGCATCCGGGTGCACCGCGTCAAATCCATCGCCCGCTGCGACTTCCGTTGGCGTTACGGCATTCCGGTCGCATCCCCCGCCCGCGCGCTGCTCGATGTCGCGGACGAGCTTGACGAGCTAGAGCTCGAGTCAGCTCTGTTCTCGGCGCTTGACGGAGGTTGGGTCCGGCCGTCCCAGGTTGTCGACGTGATCAGCCGAAACCCGCACGTCGCGGGTGTTGCCGTGCTGCGCAGCTTGGCCGACCAACCCGAAGCGCTCCAGGACACCAGGTCGCGCTATGAGCGCCGCATGCTCGAGCTCCTGGATCAGGCACAGCTGCCGATGCCGGTCACGAACGCCAGCGTGGCCGGACACATGGTCGACATGTACTGGCCAGCGCTGAAGCTTGTGATCGAATTCGACGGCTGGGAGTTCCACCGTGGTCGCTCCTCATTTGAGACGGACCGCCTCCGAGATCAGAACCTCGTAGCTGGAGGTCATCGCGTGATGAGGGTCACAGCTCGCCAGATCGACCAGAGGCCTCTCGCACTGGTCACCAGGGTGGCGACCGCGATGACCATGATCGGACTCAGCCGATGAGCGCCGCCGCTAGCTCGCTCCACTCGTGGATCGGGATGCCGGTCGCGCCGACCGCCTGCACACAGACGTGATCGGCGCCCGCGTCGAGCTGCGCCCGCACGGCGCGGGCTACCTCAACCGCTGAGCCCTGAGGCACCAGCTCATCGACAAGCGCCTCGCCGCCTCCGTATGCGAGTGCCTCCTCGGAGTAGCCCAGGCGCCTGAGGTTGTTCGCGTAGTTGCTGAGGTTCAGGTAGCGCTGCGCGTAGGTTCGCGCCTTCGCGCGGGCAGCCTCCGGTTCGGGATCGACGACCACGGCCTGCTCCGGCGCGATCCAAGCATCGGTACCGAGCCGCTGCCGTGCCATGCGCGTGTGCTCCGCCGGCGCGAAGTACGGGTGCGGACCGAGCGTGCGCTCGAAGCTGAGATCGAGCATCTTCGGACCGAGGGCGGCGAGCGTCATCCGCTCGCGCGGCACCGGATCGTCGGCGGCGGCGATGCCGTCGAGGAACTCGCGCGTCTTTGCCAGAGGGGTCTTGTACTCGCCCGTGGCCTCCGGATGGCCGATCCCGATGCCGAGCAGCACGCGCCCGGGAAATTCACGCTCGAGTATCC
Organism: uncultured Actinomycetota bacterium; assembly: GCA_963790635.1. Taxonomy (GTDB): domain Bacteria; phylum Actinomycetota; class Thermoleophilia; order Solirubrobacterales; family Solirubrobacteraceae; genus Palsa-465. Next base: position 140,905 of record CAWBPJ010000008.1, read on the forward strand.
AGAACTCGCCTGCCAGCTCCGCAGGCTCGTATTGCCAGATGTTGACGATTCCGGTCGCAACCACGAGCGTGTCAGTGGCCTCGAGCATCGCCCGCAGCTTCAGCAGCCTCGGCGAACCCCCAAGCCACAGCGCCCCGAACCCGAGCCGCTGCGCCAGCGCCGCGGCCGCACCATAATCGTCTGCATCCAGCGCGCCGCCGATCCAAACGCCGAATCTCGTGAGTTCCATTGGGATAAGGCTTGCACAACGACCAGCTCGGGCACCGAAGCTGGCCGCTGGCACCGCCGATCGCTAACCTCGCCGGTGGCTCCCCGCACCAAAGCGCCCGTAGCTCAGGGGATAGAGCGTCCGCCTCCGGAGCGGAAGGTCGGTGGTTCGAATCCACTCGGGCGCGTGTTTCTCAAGCGGTTCAGTCGGCTTTCTCGTTCATAAACCGGGACGTTGAGCGAAACTCCGAGCCGTTTCCGGTGTCTATTGAGTGCCACTCCCAAGGCCTATGTACCCATGAGAGCCCGCTCCATCGCCGTCATCACCACCGCCGCGCTCGCGGCCTGTGCCTTCGCCGCGACTGCCTCCGCAAGCGCAGCGCAGCCATTTGTCGTCTCCACAGCGGTCACGGCCGCAGTTGGCGCACCGACTCCGAGCGCCAGCGCGGCGCAGGCGACTGCTGGCGACGGTATCCCGCACTCGCCACTCAACACGGCCTCCGACAGGGCCGCGCTGAATGCCTACGCGACCTATCTGGGGTCGGTATTGAGGGCGACCTCGAATGGGCAGGCTGGCGACAGCGCCTACATCTCGACGATCTCGAGCCAGTGCAGGAGTGCGCTGGCGAACCTCACCCAGGCCTCCCAGCTCAATTCCGTCGCGCAATCGACGTTGACGGCGGTCGGCGAGGAGATGGCCGATGACCTCTCGATCAGCTTCGACGCGTCCGTGGCAATACCGTTTTCGAAGCTGACGGCTTCGCTGCAACGGCTGCGGTGGAGTCATCTCAGCGACGGCGGTCAGATTGTCAGGCACTTCATCGCCGCTCAGTCGGCGGTCCTGTACGCAGCGCCCAGCGATCTGTGCCAGGACGCGCTGCTGGCTGCGTCAGCGATACCGGCGGATCGCACAGCTGCTCAGACGATCCCGCAGGCCACCAGGAACTTCATCAAGGGCTACAGCAAGGCTTCAAGGCAGGCGAACGCCGCGCTGAACAATCTGTTGACGCTGATGCAGATCTACGAGACGGGGTCGGAGAGGGCGGTCGTCGCCAGGATCGGCAACCTCGCCGGCCAGATCTCCAGGATCACCAAGTCCGACGTGCAGTCGAGCGCCGCTTCGCTCAGCAGCGTGCTCGAAACCGTCTGAGCCCCTTCAGCCCGACTCCCGACGGGGGTAAGCTTGAGCCATGTTCGAACTCTTCAGTGAGAAGACGAAGATGGTCAATCCGGAGCGCGCGCTCCCGGGCCGCGAGCAGGAGATGAGGGTGGCCGGCAGCCACACGGTGCTCGGCACGCCGATCAAGCCACCGTTCCCCGACGACCTCGAGACTGCGGTGGTCGGATTGGGCTGCTTCTGGGGCGCAGAGCGTGCGTTCTGGAAGCTGCCGGGCGTGTACACAACAGCCGTGGGTTACAGCGGCGGATACACGCCCGAACCCGACCTACGAGGAGGTCTGCAGCGGCAGCACCGGCCACACCGAGGCGGTGCTGGTCGTGTTCGACCCCAAGCAGATCTCCTATGCGGAGATACTGCGCAACTTCTGGGAGAGCCACGATCCGACCGAGGGGATGCGTCAGGGCAACGACGTCGGCACCCAGTACCGCTCAGCGATCTACTACGAGAGCGATGAGCAGCGCCAGATCGCCGAAGCTTCGAAGGTGGCCTACGAGGACCAGCTGAAGGCGGCAGGCTACGGCGAAATCACGACGGAAATCGCCCCTGCAGGCCCGTTCTATTACGCCGAGGACTACCACCAGCAGTACCTCGATAAGAACCCCGATGGGTATTGCGGGCATGGGGGAACCGGCATTCGCTGCCCGATCGGGCTGGCCAAAGTCGCCGGAGTGACACTCACGGACCGATCGCGTGCCGGCGGCGCGGCCGACGGCGCGCGGGTCGCTAGTGTCCTCTTCGACATCGGCGGCGTGCTCGCTGAATTCCAGGGCGCCCAAGATGGGCGAGCTGGCGGGACTGCCTCGAACTGGAGGTCTGGCCGCGCTGGCTGAGAGCCCGTGGATGCGCAGGTTCGAGCCCGGCGACTGCTCAGCGGCGGAGTTCGCCGACGGGATCGTCGCCGAGTGGACTTCCCCTAGATCACGCCCGACGAGTTCCTGAGCGCCTTCACTGAGCTGGCTGAGCGGGCCCTACGACGGCGCCGCGGAGACTGGTGACACAGGCCCGTTGCAACACGCCGGCCGGATGTCTCGAGCAACACGAACCCGTTGCACTGGCGATGAGATCACGACACTGGCCGCTGACGGACGTGTTCGACTGCCGCTTCATCTCCTGTGAGCTCGGTCTGTGAAGCCCGACCGCGAGATCTACGAGTACGCCGCCGCTGCGCTGTCACTGGTGCCGCCGGACCGCGTCCTCTTCCTCGACGACAACGCTCCAACGTCGAGGCGGCCCGAGCTGCCGGCATGCGATCCGAGCAGGCCCGCGGTGTCGAAGCGGCGCGCGCCGTCCTGCGGCGCCACGCGGTCCTCCCCTGCTGAGCAGCCTCCGCGGCCCAGCTCGGGATCTCAGAGCGTTCAGCAGCCTCCCGCCACCGCCGGCAGGATCGTGACCTCAGCGCCGTCGCCGACCGGCGTTGAGACCGTCGAGGAAGCGGATGTCCTCGCCGCCCACGTAGACGTTGACGAACCGGCGCAGACCGTCGTCGTCGGCGATCCGGGCCTTGAGCTCGCCGAAGCGCTCATACAGCGCGTCGAGCACCTCGGCGACGGTGGCGCCCTCCACGACTGCTACGGCCTCGCCGTCGGTGGCGGCGCGAAGCTGGGTCGGGATCTTCACATTGACTGGCATCTGATCTCGGGTCTCCTTTCGGGCTTAGACGTCACGGCGAGGCGCTCGCGCGGCCTGCTCGAACGCGTCCGCGTTGGCGTCGATCTCCCAGGCCTCGAAGGTGCCGCGGGCACACTCGAGCGTCTTCAGGCCCTCACCGGTGATCACCGCGACCACCCGCTCGGAGGGGTCGATGTCGCCGCGCTCGGCGAGCTTGCGCAAGACCGCGGTCGTGACGCCGCCGGCCGTCTCCGTGAAGATCCCCGTGGTCTGCGCCAGCAGCTTGATCCCCTCGCGGATCTCGTCGTCGGTGACCGCGTCGATCGAGCCGCCGGTGCGGCGCGCGAGCTCGAGCGCATAGGGACCGTCAGCTGGGTTGCCGATCGCCAGCGACTTGGCGATCGTGTCGGGCTTCACCGGGCGGCAGAAGTCGCGGCCCTCACTGAACGCGGTCGCGACCGGCGAGCAGCCGCTCGGCCTGGGCGCCGTTGAAGGTCGGCACTCGCCCTTCGATCAAGCCCGACTTCGAGCCACTCCTCGAAGCCGCGTGCGAGCTTGGTGAACAGCGAGCCCGACGCGATCGGCGCCGACGACGCGGTCGGGCAGCTCGAAGCCGAGCTGCTCGGCGATCTCGAACGCGAGCGTCTTCGAGCCCTCGGCGTAGTACGGCCTCATGTTGATGTTCACGAACGCCCACTCGTGCTCGCCGGCGAGCTCGGTGCAGAGCCGGTTGACGTCGTCGTAGTTGCCCTTGACCGCGACCAGGTTCGTCCCGTAGATGCCGGTCGCGAGCACCTTCTGCTCCTCCAGGTCGGACGGGATGAACACGTAGGACTCGAGCCCGGCCGCAGCGGCGTGGGCGGCGACTGCGTTGGCGAGGTTGCCGGTCGACGCACAGGCGATCGTCGTGAAGCCGAGCTCCTGGGCACGGGCGAGCGCGACCGAGACGACGCGATCCTTGAACGAGTGCGTCGGGTTGGCGGCGTCGTTCTTGACCCACAGCTCGCCGAGTCCCAAGCTCCTCGGCGAGCCGATCGGCGCGGACCAGCGGCGTCCAGCCGGCGCCGAGCGCCGACTGCGGATGCTCGACCGGCAGGAAGTCGGCGTAGCGCCAGATCGAGTACGGGCCGGCCTGGATCCGCCGCTTGAGCTCGGCGGCGTCGAGCCCGGCTCACGCGAGGCGTAGCGAACCTCGAGCGGTCCGAAGCACTGCTCGCACACGTAACGTGCGTCGAGCGGGTATTCCGTCTTACATTCCTTGCAGCGAAGCGCTTCTGGCGGCATATGAAAAAACCTCCGCCGGGTCTCAGGGGTCGGAGGTTGGAATACCGCCCTACCCACATCTCCCAGGCTTGTCGTTGGAGCCTGATGGACTTGGCACCGTTTCCTTGCGGTCGGTTGCCGGGGCTTCGTAGGGCCATTTCCCTCCACCCCTCTGGATGCGTACTGCTATGTCGGGCTGAAGTATATGTGAATCGCTGGACGCCACCGCTCTGAGCTCCGCCGCGGTCCCGCTGGACCGCGGCGTCACCTACAGCTCGTCTCCTGTCTGAAAGACTCCTGGCCGTGAGCGCGACCGAGTACGAGCCCGACATCGACCTGGTCACGGAGCTGAGCGGCAGGCGAGAATCCGACCCGCAGGCGCCTGCTGATGATCGTCAACCCCTACGCGACGACCGTCTCGAGCCGGCTGAAGAACCTGGTGATCTCGGCGCTGCGCGGCAGCTACGACGTCGACGCGGTCGACACCGAGCGCCGCGACCACGCGACCGAGCTCTGCCGCGAGGCCGCCGACGAGGGTTACGACGCGATCGTCGCGTTCGGCGGCGACGGGACCGTCAACGAGGCCGCCAACGGGCTGGTCGGCACCGGCACGCCGCTGACCTGTCTGCCCGGCGGACGCGCGAACGTGTACTGCCGGATGCTGGGGATCCCGGCGGACGTGATCGACGCGACCGAGCACCTGCTCTGCGCTGGCCGGCAACTGGAACCCGTGCCCGGTCGACCTCGGCCGCGTCGGTGAGCGCCACTTCCTGTTCTCCGCCGGGGTCGGGCTCGACGCGAGCGTCGTCGAGCGCGTCGACGCCCACCCGCGCCTGAAGGCACGGCTGGGCGAGTACTACTACGCGTGGGTGGCGACCTCGACCTACATCCGCCGCTACCTGATGCGAGCCGCCGCGCCTGGCCGCCGAGCTCGGCCCCGGCGACGGCGAGCCGCGCACGGCCGGCGAGCGGCTCAAGGGCGTGACCGTCCTGGTCCAGAACGCCTCGCCGTACACCTACTTCGGCGATCGCGGCGTCGAGATGGCCGAGGGCGCATCGCTCCACAGTGGTGACCTGGCCGGCCTGGTCCTCAAGCGCACGAGCCCGCTCGACATCCCCTCGATCGCCTGGCGGGCGCTGTCGCTCGCGCGCCGCGATCGCCGGGCACCGTCAGATCCAGCAGTTCACTGCCCAGAGATCGGCTGCGATCCGCTCGCTCGACGATCGCAAGCTCCCGATCCAGGTCGACGGCGACTTCATCGGAACCGGCAGCGAGTACATGTTCTCCGTCGCGCCGGGCGCACTGACGGTCGTCGCCTGAGCGAATCACGCGAATTCCGGCGCGAGCACGATGTCGAACCGCACGCGTGACCAGCTGCGGTCGCCCAGCTCGCGCCCGTCCGGCGTCGGCGTGCCCACAGGCTGACGCGCGAACGACGCGCACCAGCGACTCCTTGACTCCGAACACGGCGTCGCCGCGTCGCAGATCCTCGCCCTCGACGAAGATGTGCGTGATCAGCGTGCGCTGGCCGGGTGAGCGCGACGAGAAAGTGCAGATGCGGCGCGCGCATCGGCGAGCGCTCAGTGGCCTCGAGCAACGCGCCGACCGGACCGTCGTGTGGGATCGGATACGGGACCGGGGTCAGCGCCCAGAAGCGGAAGTTGCCGTCGGCGTCGGCGTGCAGACGGCCGCGCGCCGCCGTCCGGTCGCCGTCGTACTGCACGTCGTAGAAGCCGTCCTCATCGCATTCCCAGATCTCGAGCACCGCACCTGGCAGCGGCTTGCCGTCCGTATCGGAGACGCTGCCCTCGACCCAACAGGGCTCGCCGGCGGCGCCCGAGGCGATGTCGCCGCCGAGCTCCACCTCGGGTGCCCCTTCGACGAAGAACGGCCCGAGCACGGTCGCCTCGGTCGCATCCGCGTAGGCCAGGTTGTTGATCGCGATCGTCTGCATCGAGACGCCCAGCACGTCTGAGAGCAGCACGAACTCCTGCCGGCGGTCATCCGTGATATGACCTGCCGCGGTCAGGAAGTCGATCGCCGCGCGCCACTCCTGCTCCGTCACTCGCGTCTCGCGCAGGAACCCATGCAGGTGCCGGACCAGGGCGTCCGTCAAGAATCGCAGTCGCGGGTCAGGTGTGCGGGCGAACGAGGCGCGGACCGCCTCGACCAGTTCCGCCTCGCGCACGGTCTGCTCTGTCTCCTCAGCCATCGGCTGCGTAGTCTCGCATGTCGCAGATTGCGGATTAATCGACACCGCCGGGGGGTCAACTCGGCCGCGCCAACGCCTCTATCTGTCATGGCGACCGCTCGCGAGCTCACGATCACACAGGCCGATCGCGCGCTGCTGGGGTCGCTGGCCGAGCATCGCATCCTGATCGTCCCGCAGGTCGCTGCACTGATGGGTGTCAGCGAGGACGCCGCCAGGCGCAGGCTGAGCCGCCTGCAGGCCGCCAAGCTGGCGCACTACCGCCGGATCTTCGAGGGTCAGCCCGGCGCCTGCTGGATCAGCTCACGTGGACTGGGCGCGATCGAGAGCCGGCTGCCGCCGCCACGCGTCGATCTGCGAGGCTACCGACACGACGTCGGCGTCGGCTGGCTCTGGCTCGCGGCCCGGGCCGGCGCGTTCGGCGAGATCACAGATCTGGCTGCCGACCGCCGGATGCGCGCGCAGGACAGCGCCGCGGTTGGTGGTGGCGGAGCGGTCCGGCACGGCGTCGGGCTCGGATTGTTCGGCCCCCACGGCAACCCGATGCACCACTATCCGGACCTGTTGCTGACACAGCGCAGTGGCCACCGGGTGGCGGTCGAGCTCGAGCTGACGGCCAAGAGCCGTCGGCGGATGGCCCGCATCATGGCGGCGTACGCGAGCGACACGAACGTCGATGCGGTCCTCTACGTCGTGCCGACCCGTGCGATCGCCCAGCTCGTCTCAGACGCCGCATATCGCGCCGGGATCGCCGACATGGTTCACGTCCAGAGGCTGGCGTCTGACGGGATCTCGGGCGCCGGGCCAAGGTTGGCGACCGCTGCGCAACGAAACCCGAGCCGGAGCCGGCGTCGTAGCGGTGTGGAACGATGAGGCCGGATCCGCCACCTCCGGCGTTCTTGCGCCGTCGCAGCCTGCTGTGGCCCGCAGCCGGGTTCGCCGCACTGATGCTCGCCCCGGCGTGGGTCGTGCTCACCGTCGGTGTGCTGGCGCTCGGTGCTCGGCTCGTCGCGCGTGAGGTCAGGCATGTGCGTGGGCGCGATGCGGAGATCGCCGCGCGGGCGGCCAATGTAAACGCGCTGCCGATCGGCACGGACCGCTCAGGCAGGCTCGTGCTCGTTCCCGAGGAGGCCCTGGCGGCCCACGGCCTGATCCTGGGCGCGACCGGCGCCGGAAAGTCGACAACGCTAATGGCGCTGCTGACACAGCAGATCAGTCGCGGTCGCCCGGTCGTCGCGATCGATCTCAAGGGCAGTCCTGCCTTCGCGGCGGCGTTGCGGGAGGCTGCGCAGGCGGCGGGACGTGACTTCATCCAATGGTCACCCGACGGTGGCGCACACTGGAACCCGCTCGCGGTCGGCAACGCGACCGAGCTCAAGGACAAGCTGCTGGGGACCGAGCGTTTCACCGAGCCGCACTACCGTCGCGCCGCCGAACGCTACCTGCAGATCGCCATCCAGGTGGCTCAGCAGGCGAATCCCGAGCAGCAGCTCACGCTGGCGCGCGTGGTCGAGCTGATGGCACCAGAGCGACTGGCCGTCGCCACCCGGCGGCTGTCGCGACCGCGTCGCGAATACGTGCGCGACTATCTGGCCTCACTCACTCCAGATCAGATCAGCGCCGTGCGCGGACTGGCGTCGCGGCTCGCGGTCGTCAGCGAGTCGCACAGCGGCTCCTTCCTCGAACCGGCCACCGACGGCGCTCCCACGGTCGATCTGCGCCGAGCGCTCGGCGGCGGTCAGGTCGTGCTGTTCAGCCTCAACTCGAGCACCTACGGTGGGCTCGCGGCGATGCTCGGGACGCTGGCGGTGCAGGACCTGGTGGCTGCCGCGGGGGCGCGGCTCGCGGCCGGAGCCGCAGGCTTGATCCCCGGGGTCGTCGCAATCGACGAGTTCTCAGCGCTTCACTCGGACAACGTGCTGGCGCTGCTGGCTCGCGGACGCGAGTCCGGCATCGGCGTGCTGCTGGCCACGCAGGAGCTGGCCGACCTCGATCGCGCCGGTCGCGGCCTCCGCGACCAGGTGCTCGGCAACACCGCGGTCAAGATCGCTCACCGGCAGGACGTGCCGGAGTCCGCCGAGGCCCTGGCTCGACTGGCCGGCACCGTCCGCGTCTGGGAGACGAGCTACCAGTCGCGCCCGTCATCGCGGGGGTTGCGACGGACCGACGTCTCCGCCGGCGCTCGAGTGGTCGAACGCTATGCCGTCGAACCCGAGCAGGTTCGTTCACTCGGCACCGGTGAGGCGCTGGTTATCGTGAAGTCGCCTCGAGCCAGCGCTCAGCTCGCCCGGATCCGGCGTCAGCCGCCCGCGCCCGGGGTTACGCGGTAGGCGTCGAACACGTTGTCGATGTTGCGCAGGCGCGAGATCGCCTGATCGAGCGTGCGGGTGTCGCCGACCTCGACCACGAACTGGTTGCGGATCATCGGATGGTTCACGGTGCAACGCGCTTCGAGGATGTTGATGCCGCCCTCAGCAAAGGTGCGGGAGAGATCCTCGAGCAGGCGATGACGATCCCAGCCCTGGACCTCGATCTCAACCTGGAAGGAGGTCTCGGCGTCGCCGTCCCAGGCGACCGGTGTGAAGCGCTCGGCGTCCTTGCGCAACACCTCGACGTTGGGGCAGTCCTCGCGGTGGATCGTGATCCCGCGCCCGAGCGAGATGTAACCGACGATCTCATCGCCGGGCACCGGATGACAGCACTTGGCGAGCCGCAGCATCACCTCGTCGATGCCGTCGACGACGATCCCGTAGCGGTTCGAGGAGGTCGTCGGCCTTGAGCGACGGCGCCCCGATGAGAGCAGGTCAGCCGACGCCGCCGGCTGAGTCTCAGCGGCCTCCCCCGCCTTCAGCCGCTGCATGACCTTGTTGATCACGACCTGCGACGAGATCTTGGCCGCGCCGAGCGCGATGTAGAAATCGTCGCCCTTGCGGAATCCCATCTCACGGATCACCTCGGCCATCAGCGGCGAGGCGACGATCTTCTGCGACGGCAGGCCCTGCTTGCGCAGGTGCTCCTGCAGGAGCTCACGGCCGGCGTGTTCTGTGTCCTTGCGGCTCTCGGCCTTGTACCAGGCCTTGATCTTGTTGCGGGCACGGGTTGTCTTGACCAGCGACAGCCAATCTCGTGAGGGGCCGCGTTCGCGCTTGGAGGTCAGCACCTCGACGATGTCGCCCGAGTGCAGCTGGTAGGACAGCGGCACGATCTTGCCGTTCACCTTGGCGCCGACGCAGCGGTGGCCGACGTCGGTGTGGATCTCGTAGGCGAAGTCCAGCGGGGTCGCGCCCGCAGCCAGCGACTTGACCTCGCCCTTGGGCGTGAACACGAAGACGTCGTCCTCGAACAGGTCGACCTTCAGCGTCTCGACGAACTCGCGCGGATCGGACACATCCTTCTGCCAGTCCACCAGCGAACGCAGCCACTTGAGCTTGCCCTCCGGATCACGCAGGGCAGCGTCGCCGCCGGCCTTGCCCGCCTGGCGGCCCGCCTTCGGATCGTCCTTGTACATCCAGTGCGCGGCGATCCCGAACTCCGCCAGATCGTGCATCGCGCGGGTGCGGATCTGGATCTCCAGCGGTCGCCCCTCGGGCCCGATCACCGTCGTATGCAGCGACTGGTACATGTTGAACTTCGGCATCGCGACGAAGTCCTTGAAGCGGCCGGGCAGCGGCTTCCAGATCGAGTGGATCACGCCGACTGCGCCATAGCAGTCCTTGACCGATCCGACGATCACGCGCATCGCCGTGAGGTCGTAGATCTCGTTGAACTCGCGGCCCTTCTTGGTCATCTTCGCGTAGATCGAATAGAAGTGCTTGGCGCGGCCCGAGATCTCGGCGCTGATGCCGACGGCCTCGAGCTCACTCGAGAGATATGAGCCGGCGTGGTTGACGTAGTGCTCGCGGTCGTCACGATGCTGCGCGACCAGCGTCTTGATCTCGTTGTACTTGCGGGGATGCAGCGTCTGGAAGGCGAGGTCCTCGAGCTCCCACTTGATCCGATGGATGCCGAGCCGGTGGGCGATCGGCGCGTAGATGTCGAGCGTCTCCCGTGCCTTGTCGATCTGCTTCTGCTTCGGCATCGCCTCGATCGTGCGCATGTTGTGCAGCCGATCGGCGAGTTTGATCAGAATGACCCGGATGTCCGAGGCCATCGCCACCACCATCTTGCGGTAGTTCTCAGCCTGCGCCTCGTCACGCGACTGGAACGTCAGCTCGGTCAGCTTCGTGACGCCATCGACGAGTCCGGCGATCTCCTCCCCGAACTCCTCCTCGATATCGCCGATCGAGGCGTGTGTGTCCTCGACCGTGTCGTGCAGCAAGGCCGCGCACAGCGTCTCCGTGTCGAGGCGCATGCCGGCACAGATCTTGGCCACGCTGACCGGGTGGACGATGAACTCCTCGCCGGAGCGCCGACGCTGGTCCGCGTGGTGGCGGCAGGCGTAGACGAACGCCTCGCGCACGCGGTCGCGATCAACGGCGACCACGGCCTCCTCAGCGTGTTCCTCGACGACCGCGAACAGGTCGTCGAGCAGGCCCTGCTCGAAGTCGTTGAGGACAACCGGCGTGGCGATCGCCGCGGCACCGTTGGAGGCGACAGCTGCGGCCGCTGCACGCTTGGCAGCGCGTTTCGACGCCACGGCCCCGTCGCCAGGGCTCAGCTCGCTCGTCTTGGTGTTGCTCCGCTCAGGAATTGGTTGCCGTCCTCGCTCGCCTGTGTGTAGGCCCTGAATGCCGCCGAGCTCTCCAACTCTGTGCGTTGGGTGTCGGCGATCTCCAGTGCCGGCAGATCCGGATCGAGGCTGACGAGCCCCAGCTCCGTGAGGACTCTCAGCAGCCGCCCCGCCAGCCTGGCTGAACGGGCGTGCGTTCCGTCGCCACGAAGCAGGTGTTCGAGCTCCCCGCCGGTAACCCTCCCCCGCTCCCGTAGGGCTCGGTAGAGGGCCACGAGCGAAGCACGGAGTGCGTACTCCTGCTCATGCATCTGCTGCGCAAAGCGTAGCTCAGCTTCGCCCCAGGCCAAATGGGTGTAGCCGTTTCCGAGTCTGATGACCGATTCCTGCGTGATCGAGGCCGGAGGGTCGAGGACAACCAGATGCCCGAATTCGTTGAGCAGCTCAGGCTCGTCGGCCAATGCGTCATGGCTGATCAGCGCAAATCCCCCTCGACGAGCTGCAAAATTTGCGAGTCGCCTCGGTGTATCGGCGCCGATCACCAGCACACGCTCGCCCTCCGCTGCAGCGGCGGACTGAGCGTCGGCGATGGTCGCGAGCGGATCCTGCCTCCGGCGGTCGAGGACGACTCGCTCGGCAGCCTGGGCAAGGATGCCAATTTTCTGGAGCTCGCTTTCGCGGGCTGAGTCGGCGCCGGCGGAGCTTGCATTGGCCAAACCAGCCTCCAGGTCGAGGTCGCGATCGAGTTCCATCAGCGCTGCGTCGAGGTAGTCGTCGGGCTCGCCCAGAACCGTGATCTCGACCGACGTGCACGGGCTCGAGTGCTGGAGGATCGCGCGTGGCTCGACCACGCCGTTCCAGACGTTGCGCTCGAGCTTGAAGCTGGCGTCAACCGGCTCGCCGTCGGCGCCGGTGACCCGCCCGTCGCAGCCGAACGCGACGGCACGGGCGCGGACGCCCCCGGAGTTCAGGTTGAAGCGGACGTGCTGCCCGGAGGAACCCATCTTCTCGACTCCGTCGAAGGTGGCGCCGCAGACATAGAGGCGAACCTCTGGATTGCCACGTCCGAACGGCGCCAGGGCGAGCAGCTCCTCCGCCAGCTCGAGCGACAGATCTGCGCCCGAGACGACGGCGTCCACACGCTCGACCGGCGTCAGCAGATCCGGAGTCAGGATCGCCTCGGCGTGCGCCTCGAACGCGTCCCGGAAAGCCGAGATCTGTTCCGGCATCACGCTCAACCCCGCCGCGGCGCGGTGTCCACCGTAGGTCACGAGGTGCTCGCCGGTGGCCTCCAGCGCGCCCAACAGGTCAAAGCCGGAAATGCTGCGCCCTGAGCCGTGCGCCGGGATCACCGGATCGCTGGGATCGATGGCCAGCAGGATCGTCGGGCGGTTGTAGCGCTCGACGACACGCGACGCGACGATTCCGATGACGCCGGCGTGCCAGCCGGGCGCTGCCAGCACATAGGCGCTGCGCTCTCCCATCTCAGCCGCGAGCAGATCCGCCTCCCAGTGGATTCGTTGCTCGACCGCGCGTCGTTCGGCGTTGACGGCATCGAGTTCCCGCGCGATCTCCTCCGCCCGCTGGGCGTCGTCGGTCAGCAGCAGTTCGAGCCCGGCGTCGGCCCGGCGCATCCGGCCGGCGGCATTGATGCGGGGCGCAAGCCGGAACGCCAGGCACGAAGCATCAAGCGCACTCGGATCGGCACGCGAGACCCGCATCAGCGCCCGCAGCCCGGGCCGCTCGGTCCCGGCCATCTGGCTGAGGCCCTCGCGAACCAGCCTGCGGTTCTCACCCTGCAGTGGCATCAGGTCGGCGACCGTCGCCAGCGCCACCAGCTCAAGGTCCTGGGTCACCGTCGAGGCACCGAGCGCCTCGGCCAGCTTGTGCGCGACGGCTGTCCCGCAGAGATCAGGGGTCGGGTAATCGCAGATCGCGGGGTGCACGATCGGGCAGTCCGGAAGTTGGCGATCGCCGCGCGGCGCGTGGTGATCGGTCACGATCAGGTCCATCCCGGCGACGTGAGCCTCAACCGTCTGCTCGACGGCGGTGATCCCGCAGTCCACGGTGATCAGCAACCGTGTGCCGCCGGCGGCAAGCCGCGCGACCGTCGCCGACGCCAGACCGTACCCATCCTCGCTGCGGCTCGGGAGATACCAGCCGGCGTCGGCTCCGAGCGATCGCAGCGCCCGCAGGAGCACGGCCGTGGCGCACACGCCGTCCACGTCGTAATCACCGTGAACGACGATGCGGCTGCCCGATGCGATGTGACGCCGCACCAGTTCGACCGCGACGCTGATCCCAGCCATCAGATTCGGCTCATGACGCTCGCCTGCGGCCAGGAAAGCGCGCGCCGACGGGACATCTTGGTTCCCGCGGCGCACCAGGACCTGTGCCATCACGTGGCTGACACCCAGCTCTCGCTCGAGCTCGAGCGCGGCAGCGAGGTCGTACGGAGGCAACTCGGTCCGCCGCCGGAGCTGCGTCTCAGGCGGAGCGGGCGCAATTATGGTGGTTGCGGAATCCAGCAGACTGACGGCCATTCAGGCAGCGTAGGCGCCCGGCCCGACGGAAACTCGCGAACTGAGCCGCAGCCGGCAAACCGCAACCGGCAGGCTTTCAAGCCGCGGTCAGGAAGCGGTCACGAGCTGTGCGTTCTCGCGGCGGATGCCCTCGAAGTAGATCAGGCCGATCCCGATCAGTGCTCCAGGTATTCCCTCGAGTGCAGTCACAAGATGCGTGTCGTGGCGTCCCGGAATCGAGAACCCGTGAATGATCAGGCCAAACAGAGCCGCGCCGACGATCGCGCCGACGAACGCCCCGACGATCCCGCCCCAGAAGCGGTCGGGCAGCCAGATCGTGAAGTGCCAGATCGCAAGCCCCATCATCACCCAGGCGAGCAGACCCATCAGCGTCGTCTCCCGTGTTTGCGACTGCGCGGACGCGCCCGGCGCGGAGCCGAAGGCCCGGAACGGACATCAGCCACGCCGTCATTCTCGGCCTGGTCGGGCGCCGGCGTGACCGGAGCATTGGGGTCAGCCGGCGCATCGGCCTCAGTCTGCGCTTCGACCTCAGCGGTGACATCAGCTTCCGCGGGCGTGTCGACCTCGGCGACGGCATCCGCTTGCGGCGCCGCCGGCGGCTCCGGAGTCGCTGCCGCCTGTCTCGATCCTCTCCGACGTGGCGGCTCGGGCGCCGCCGGTGCCGCGCGCTGCTCGGGAGCGGCGAGCTCCTCGTCGGTCGTGTGCGCCAGGCGCTCGGCCACGCGCGACGTGCGGTGACGGCCGCCGGCATCCTCTTCGAGCCCCAGATCACGCTTCATCTGCTCGAACTCGGCGGCTGACACGTTGTCGTCCTGTGGCGCGGTCAGCCGGCCGGTGCTGCGCACACGTGGCTGCGTCGGATCGACGTCGCCGCCGTCCGCATAGGCCGGCACGAAGCCGTTCTGCGCGATGATCCGCGCGCGGCGGGCGCGGTAGGCATGCTCGCGCTCCTTCCAGTGCATCAGCACCGGCGAGGCGATGAAGATCGACGAATAGGCGCCCGAGGCGACGCCGACCAGCAGCGCGAAGGCGAAGTCCTTGAGTGTCGCGCCGCCGAACAGCAGCAGTGCGATTATCGGCAGCAGCGTGCAGGAGGTTGTCATCAGCGACCGCGTCAGCACCTCTGACATCGAGCGGTTGACGACCTGCGAGAAGGCGGCACGCGGCATCCGCGGGATGTTCTCGCGGACGCGGTCAAACACGATGATCGTGTCGTAGAGCGAGTAACCGAGGATCGTCAGCAGGGCGGCCACCGTGTCGGCCGTCACCACCCGCCCGACGAGGGCGTACACGCCCGCCGTTATCAGCAGGTCGTGCATCAGCGCGATCAGCACCGGCACCGTGAACTTCCACTCGAATCTGAGCGCCACGTAGAGCGAGATCACGAGCAGCGAGATGACGATCGCGATCACGGCGCTGCGAGTCACGGTCGACCCGAACGACGGCCCGACGCTCTGCGTATTGACGCTGTGCACGCCGTAATGGGTGTCAAGCTCGCCACGCAGCTGCGAGTACTTCTGACGCCCCAGGTAGTTGGACTGGATCTGATAGCCGTACGGGCCGAGCGAGTGGCCGCTGACCGCCTGCACGGTCGCGTCACCGCCGCCGACACTGGTGACCAGCGACTTGATCTCGGTCACCGTCGCCTTGTGGTTGAGTCCGACCGACATCTGCGTGCCGCCGGTGAAGTCGATGCCGAGGTTGAGGCCCTTGCCGCCGACCGCGAGTGCGCCGATCAGCAGGATCACTCCGGACAGTGAGAAGAAGTAGCGGCTCTTGCCCATGAAGTCGAAGCGCCAGTGGCGCTTTTCCCCACCCGCGCCGAGCGCTGACGGGCTCTGGATCACACGCGAGTCGCCCATCGTCGTGAGGATCGCCTGGGTCGCTACCACGGCCGTGAACAGCGACACGAACGTGCCGATGCCGAGCGTGAAGGCGAAGCCCTTGACATCGCTGGTCGAGAGCACGAACAGGATGAACGCGGTGATGATCGTGACCACGTTCGCGTCGATGATCGCGGTGATGCCCTTCTTGTAGCCCGTGATGATGCCCTGGCGGATGGTTCTGCCGCCGCGTATCTCCTCCTTGACGCGTTCGAAGATCACGATGTTCGCGTCCGCGGCAACACCGATCGTCAGGATCAGGCCGGCGATACCGGCCAGCGACATCGTGATCGGGATCAGCTTGATCAGCGCGTAGAAGTAGATGCCGTACACGATCAGGCCACCGACCGCGATCAGGCCCAGGACGCGGTAGTAGGTGAGCAGCAGCAGCGCCACGAGCGCGAGGCCGACCATGCCGGCCACCAGACCCTGGTGCAGCGCCTGCGAGCCGAGCGTCGCCGAGACCTGGTTCTCAGAGATCTGCACGAGCTTGACGGGCAGGGCCCCCAGTCGCAGCTGCGTAGCCAGCGCCTGAGCTGTGCTGGCGGTGAAGCCGCCGGTGATCTCGCTGCCCCCGGTCGACGGGATCCCGCCGGGGAACTCCTTGAAGTCGATCTGCGGAACGCTGACGAGCTGGTTATCCAGGGAGATCGCGAAATGCTGATTGAGCTGCTGGCCGGCAGGGCTGTTGAGCGAGCCACGGGTCGCGATCGTTCCGGTCACGTTCTGGAAGATCTGACCGCCGTTGCCCTTGAAACCGAACGTCACATCCGGCTGGCCGCTCTCGTCGGTGCTGGCCTCCGGATTGCTGATCTTGTTGCCACGCAGCGCAACGTGGTTGTTGAGCACGTAGTAACCGGCGTTGGGCGAGCCGAACTTGGGCCAGGCCGCGAAGCTGTTCGGGGCCGCCTGCACGATCACGGTGCCCTGCTTGACGTCGAGTGCCTCCGTGCCGGCGGTCTCATCGGTGGTGAGGCCGGTCTTGAGCTCGGACTTCGCCTGCGCCGTCGAGGTCCCAACCTTCACGACCAGGGGCCCGGAGATCAGGCAGTGAACACCCTTTACGACCTTCTGGTGCTCGGCCGCCGCGAACGACTTGCAGGCCGAGCTGCCCGGGGGCGCCGAACAGGAACCACTCGTTGCCAACCTGGGACATGCTGTCCGTATCCTTGGTCCTGAGCGGCTGCTCGGCCCCGAGCTGCACGGCCGCGTAAAGGCCCAACGCGCCGGCCGAGGGGCTGTTGGACCCCGGCCCCGCCGTGCTGCTGCCCTGGCTCAATGCCAGCGATGCCGAATCACCGGTCGAGATGCCGTTGGCGGCCGGATCCCCGGAAGGGGTCAGGACGTTGGCTTCCCAGTCGTAGAAGAACAGCTGAGCGGTCGTACCGACCGTCTTCTCGGCCTCGGCGACGTTCTTGACGTCCGGCAGCTGCACATCGATCAGGTTCTTGCCGACCGTGGTGATCTGCGGCTGGGCGACGCCGAGCTGGTTGACGCGATCGTTCATCACGTCCACAGCCCGCTGCAGCGAGTCGGTGTTGACCGGCGAGCCCGGAGTCGGCACCGCCTTGTAGACGAGCTCGACTCCGCCTCTGAGGTCGAGTCCCAGCCGCGTCGGCCGTGTCGCGATGATCACGATCGAGGCGGCGATCAGCCCTACCACGAGTAGCAGGACGAGTCCGTGGCGTTGGCGGTCAGTCATCGCAGGGTCTGATGCTAGAAGAGCTTGGCTTTTGACGCTGTTAGGGCTGCTTAGCGCCCGTTTGAGGGCGTGAGCACCACCAGCAGGCCGCCCTCCTCGTCATCGTATGCCGGGAAGATGTCGGCCACTGCGTTGGCGCGTTCGGCGCCGGAGCTGAGGACCACCGGCTTGCCTCCAACGCGGACCTCCCACTCGAGCGCCGTCGCGATGTGATCGACGCCGTCTGTGAACTGCAGACCGAGCGCATCCGGCAGCAGTTGGCCGATCACGGCCTCGGTCCGCAGCCCGGTGAGCTCGAACGAGCCGCGGCCGCAGTCGACGATCCGGCCCTCCGCATCGCACGCGAAGAAGGCTGCGGATGGAGCCGGGTAGTAGTCGTCGAGCAGCTCGAACAGGTAGGCAAAGCCGCACTTCTCGCAGCCGCGTGCCTCGCGACGAAAGCCCGCGTTGCGGTCGGTTCCCATCGAGCGGTTGCCGCAGTGCGGGCAGATGAAGTAGTGCTCGTGTGCCATGACGCGATGAGGATAGTCAGTGAACTGAAGCGCAGTGGGTCCAGGCGTGCGCGATCAGAGCAGACCAAGCTGCGCAACCGGCGGCTCGAGCCCAAGGTGCTCGTACGCGCGGCGGGTTGCGGCACGGCCGCGTGGCGTGCGCTCGATCATGCCGCGCTGCAGCAGATACGGCTCGTAGACGTCCTCGACCGTATCCTGCTCCTCGCCGATCGAGGCCGCCAGCGTCGATAGGCCGACGGGGCCACCACCGAACTTCTCGCAGATCGTCCGCAGGATCTCGCGGTCGAGCCGGTCCAGGCCGACGTGATCGACCTCGAGCAGATCCAGCGCGGCGGCGGCGACCTGCTCGGTGACGACTCCCCCGCTCCGCACCTCCGCGTAGTCCCGGACACGCTTGAGCAGCCGGTTGGCGACCCTCGGCGTACCGCGACTCCGCGCGGCCACCGCGAGCGCGCCCGCGTCCTCGATCTCGACGCCCAGCAGTCGCGCCGAGCGCCGCACGATCCGGGCAAGGTCGCGCGGGTCGTAGTGGTCGAGCCGGTGCTGGATGCCGAAACGATCGCGCAGCGGCGTGCTCAGCAGACCGGTACGCGTCGTGGCGCCGACCAGCGTGAATGGCGGCAGGTCGATCGTCACCACGCGGGCGCCGGCGCCCTGACCGACCGTGATCGGTAGCGATCGATCCTCCATCGCGGGATAGAAGGTCTCCTCGAGCGCCCGTGGCAACCGGTGAATCTCATCGACGAAGAACACCGAGCGCGGCTCGAGCGCGGTCAGGAATGCGGCCACGTCGCCCTTGCGCTCAAGCGCCGGACCAGCGGTCTGCACGAACGGAACCCCGAGTTCGGCTGCGAGGATCTGCGCCAACGAGGTCTTGCCAAGGCCGGGCGGACCGGCCAGCAGAACGTGATCCAAAGCCTCCTCGCGGCCCGCGGCCGCCGCGATCGAGACCGCAAGCTGATCCTTGAGCGCCTCCTGGCCGATGAAATCCTCGAGCCGGCGCGGACGCAGCGAACGATCGAGGTCGTCCTCAGGCAGCGCCTCCGCGCTGAGGATCGTCACCGGAGCGTCCCCTTGAGCGCCCGAGCAATCAGATCCTCGGGCGTGTCACCGTCGAGCCCGTCAAGCAGTTGGTCGACCTCCGGCGGACTGTAACCGAGCCCGACCAGCGCCTCACGAGCGATCACGCGCGGATCATCTGAAACAACGCTGCTGATGATCTGCTCGGGCAGACTGACTCCGACCTTCTCGCGCAGCTCGACGATGATCCGTTCCGCGGTGCGTTTGCCGACCCCCTTCACGGCCTGGAACCGCGCGGCGTCCCCCGCCGCGATCGCGGCCAGCAGATCACGCACCGGCGCCCCGGAGAGCACGTCCAGCGCCACCTTCGGCCCGACCGACTGGACACCCAGCAGCATCAGGAACAGGTCGCGTTCGTCCTCACTGGCGAAGCCGTACAGCGTCAGCGCATCATCACGCGGGATCAGGTGCGTGTGCAGGGTCACGCCGTTGCCGACGACCGGCACGTGGCGCAGCGTCTCGCTCGAGACCGATAACCGGTAGCCAACGCCGCCGCAATCGACGATCACATGATCGGAGCGACGCACGGCGACCGTTCCGGTCACAAGCGCGATCACCGTATAGCCTCCGCGATCGCGCTTGCGAGCGGCGCTCGATTCGAATCGCAGACGGCGACCGCCAGTGCGTCGGCGGCGTGGTCCGGGCGCGGCGGCGCGGACAATCCCAGCAAGCGCGCGGCCATGCTCGCGACCTGAGCCTTGTCGGCGCGTCCGCTGCCACAGACCGCCGCTTTGACCTGTTGCGGCGTATAGGCGCGGACAGGCACGCCCCGCTGCCCGGCGGCCAGCAGCACGACGCCGCGAGCCTGGCCGACCGCCATCGCACTGACGACGTTCGCGCCGAAGTAGAGATCCTCAACCGCGACCGTGTCGACGTCGAAACGCGCGATCAGCTCGCCAACGTCGCTGTGGATCTCCGCGAGGCGTGCTTCCGCCGCGACGCCTGAGGCTGTCTCGATCACGCCGAACTCGAGTGCCTGCAGCTTCGAACCGACACTCTCGACGACCCCGTACCCGGTGTTCGCGATCCCCGGATCGACTCCCAAGACGATCATGTGTTCGTATTCTGCGTGCGCGCTCGGACGCCTCCCTCCAGGAGACGCGCAACGGCAGGGCGGCCCACCAACCACACCAGGCGTCGCGGCCGCCCAGCGGGGCGAGCCGCGACAGCGGAAACCGCTACTTCGTGACCTTGAGCAGGTCGACGATGAAGATCAGCGATGCGTTCGGCGGGATCGTCGAGCCGCTGCCGCTCTTCCCGTAGGCGAGCGAGGGCGGGATGATCAGCTCGCGGCGGCCGCCGACCTTCATGCCCTCGAGGCCCTGGTCCCAGCCCTTGATGACCGCGCCGTTACCGAGCGTGAAGGCGAAGGCTTGACCCGGGGTGTCCTTCCACGACGAATCGAAGACCTTGGCATTGCTGAACAGTGCGCCCACGTAGTTCACATCAAGCGTGTCGCCAGGCTCGGCCGTCGCGCCGGTGCCGACGATCACATCCTTGACCACGAGTCGCTTGGGCGCCGGGCCCTTCTCAAGCGTGATCGTCGGCTCGTGTGAGAGCGCGCCGGTCTTTGGCGTGGTCGCCGTCGTCGAGGTGGTCGCAGTGCTCGTCGTGGTGACGTTCTCCACCGTGGAGCCGCCACCTGGAGCGAGCATGACTCCCGGAGCCTTGCTGCTGCTTCCACAGGCCGTGAGGCCGAGTGCTATCGCTGCGGCCGCGACGGCCGTGACGCCTGCTTTCAAGTTCATCGCGGTGCGAGCGTAGCGGGCGTCGTCACAAAGCGCGGCGCGATCAACCTGCGATCCGCTCCAGAACGGCGGCGTCGACGTCGTAATTGGCGTGGACAGCCCCGACGTCATCGGACTCTTCGAGGGCATCGATGAGTTTCATAAGTTTTGCCGCATCGTCTTCTGAGAGCGGGACGCGCGACTTCGGGCGCTGGGTGACATCGGCGCTCTCGATCTCGATCTCCGCCCGTTGAAGCGCGTCGCGTACGAGCGTCAGGTCGCCGGGGGCGGTGATCACCTCGAAGACGTCGTCATCGAGCACGATGTCCTCGGCGCCGGCGTCGATCGCGACGATCAGGTCGTCCTCGCCGTAGCGCTCGGCGTCGACGACGATCACGCCCTGCTTGTCGAACAGGTAAGCGACCGAGCCGGGCTCACCCAGGCTGCCTCCGTGCTTGCCGACGATGTGGCGCACGTCGGCGGCGGTGCGGTTGCGGTTGTCGGTGAGCGCCTCGATCAGCATCGCGACGCCGCCTGGGCCATAGCCCTCGTACAGCACGGTCTCCCAGCTCTCGGCGTCGACGCCGGCAGCCGGTGCCCTTCTGGATCGCGCGCTCGATGTTGTCCTTCGGCATCGAGGCGTCGCGCGCCTTCTGGATCGCAAGCGCCAGCCCGGCGTTGCCCTCGGGGTCGCCCCCGCCCTCCTTGGCGGCGACCGTGATCGCGCGCGCCAGTTTGGTGAAGTGCTGGCCGCGGCGCGCGTCGACGACCGCCTTCTTGTGCTTGATCGAAGCCCATTTGGAATGCCCTGACATGGCAATCCAGTCTATACACCTCGCGGCGTGATCGGCCAACAGTGAATCCCCGACATTTTCAAGGCCTACGACATTCGCGGCATCCATGGTCGCGACCTCGACGCCGGCGGCGCCTAGCAGATCGGACGCGCGTTCGCGCGGGTGATCGCGGAGCTCGCCGACAAGCCCACGTCAGAGCTGCGGCTCGGGCTCGGCCGCGACATGCGGCTGACCGCCCCTGAGATGGCGGCCGCGTACGCCGACGGCATGGCCGCAGAGGGCGCGCACGTGCTCGACGCTGGCAAGGTCGGCACCGAGATGCTCTACTACCTCGTCGGCTCGCGCGACCTCGACGGCGGCCTGATGTGCACCGCCTCGCACAACCCCAAGGCCTACACGGGCGCGAAGCTGGTCAGGCGCGGCGCGGTGGCGCTGTCAGGCGACGAGGGGATCGGCGACATCAAGGCGCTCGTCTGAGTCGGGTCATCGGTGAGCCTCCCGGCGGCGGCAGCGTCGAGCAGGTCGAGCATCTACGACGACTTCCACCGCCAGGTGATGGGCTTCATCGACCCCTCCGTGATCAGGCCGCTGAAGGTCGTGGTCGACGGCGGCAACGGCATGGCCGGCCCGATGGTCGGCCCGCTGCTCGAGCGGCTCGGGCTTGAGCTCGAGACCAACTACTGGACCCCGAACGGCGAGTTCCCCGACCACGAGCCGAACCCGCTGCTGCCCGAGAACCGCGAGTTCATCATGTCCGAGGTCGTCAAGCAGGGCGCCGATCTCGGGATCGCCTGGGACGGCGACGCCGACCGCTGCTTCTTCATCGACGACACCGGCCGCTTCGTCGACGGCGACTTCCTGACCGCGATCCTGGCCGACTCGCTGCTGCGCAAGCACCGGCCCGCGCGCGACGATCCTCTACGACGTGCGCGCCAGCCGCGCGGTGCCGGACAGCGTGCACGGCGGCCGGCGGCACGGCGCTGATCAACCGCGTCGGCCACGCGTTCTTCAAGTCGCGCATGCGCGTCCGAGGGCGGCGTCTTCGGCGGCGAGGTCTCCGGCCACTATTACTTCCGCGACTTCTACTGCGCCGACTCCGGCACGATCCCGGCGCTGCTGGTCCTCGAGGAGCTCTCACGGCGCCAGGTCAAGCTCTCCGAGCTGCTCGCGCCGCTGCGCAGCAAGTACTTCATCTCCGGCGAGATCAACTCCGAGGTGGCCGACCAGCACGCCAAGATGGAGGAGATCGCCGAGCGGTACGCCGACGCTCGAGCAGAGTCGCCTCGACGGGATCTCGATCGACTACGACGACTGGCACTTCAACGTGCGCGCGTCGAACACCGAGCCGCTGCTGCGCCTCTGCCTCGAGTCGCTGCGTCTCGCAGGCGGACATGGAGGCGAAGCGCGACGAGGTGCTCGGCGCTGATCCGCGTCGTGAGCCGACGGCGCTCACCGACCGAGCCGCGCGGCCGGCATCCACCGGATCGCGGTTCCGACGCCGTTCGCGGTCGGGCCGCGTCAACTGCTACCTGCTCGAGGGCGAGCCGCTGACGCTGGTCGACACCGGCCCGAACTCGGGCACGGCGCTCGATCGCCTGGAGCGCGGCCTGGCCGAGCACGGGTTCCGGATCGAGGACCTCGAGCTGATCGTGCTGACCCACCAGCACATGGACCACGAGGGGCTGCTTGAGATCGTCGCGCGCCGATCCGGAGCCGAGGTGGCGGCGTTCGCGCCGCTCGCCCCCTGGCTGGCCGACTACCGCGCGAGCGCCGACCGGCGACGACGGCTACGCGCAGGCGGTGATGCGCCGCCACGGGCTCCCTGACGACGTGATCACGCTGCTGGGTCTGCTCACCGCCGGGCTGCACGCCTACGGCTCGCGCGGGATCGGTCACGCGTCCGCTCGACGGATGGCGACACGCTGGCGATGGGCGGCCGCGACTTCAGCGTCCACCACCGGCCCGGGCACAGCCCCTCCGACCTCGTCTTCTTCGACAGCGCGAGCGGCGGTTCTGATCGGCGGCGATCACCTGCTCGCGCGCATCTCCTCAAACGCCCTGGTGTCCCGACCGCTCGACGGCCAGACCGACGGTCCGCGTCCGACGCCGCTGATCGACTACCCCGCTCGCTGCGGGCGACACGCGCGCTTGCGGCTGAGCTGGTCCTCCCGGGCCACGGCGAGCCGATCGACGACCACGCCGAGCTGATCGACACGCGCCTGCGCGATCAGGAGCGCCGCGCCCGCAAGATCCTCTGCGCTGATCTCGGAGCGAGCCGCTGACCGCACACGAGATCGCACTGCAGATGTGGGGCGAGATCGCGCTCACGCAGGCCTACCTGACGCTGTCCGAGGTGCTCGGGCACCTCGACCTGCTGCTCGCCGAGGGCACCGCCATCGAGAAGAGCACGACGGCGTCAGTGTGTCAGGCGCTGAGTCGAGCCGCGCGTCAGCCGGAGACCGACGCCCGCCGGACCCGGTCGAACCGCCCAGCCGTTCACCCGGCTGACCCCCACCAGCGCCGCTGGCGGACCCGCCGGAGCCCGATCCGCCTCCGCCCTGGCCGGCAACGCGCTGGCACCCGGCATCATCGGCGAAAGCGTCGCCTTGCCGCAGGCCGGCGACGCCGCCGGAGATCGCCGACGTTCATCGTGACGGTGTCGTCGGGCGCGTAGATCTGAAGCTGCGCGGCGGTCTCGCAGTTGCCGCCGCCGGAGGCGACGTCGCTGGCGATCATCCGGAACGACGCCTCGCTCGCCCGGCTTCAGCGTCGAGCACGGTCGGCGGGCGTGGAGCCGAGCCACGTCCCTCGTCGTGCGGGTCGCGTTGGTCGGCAGCGCCGCCGCCACTCGCGGACAGCAGCTCGACCCCGGGCCAGCCGTAGGTGTGACAGGTCGTGCTGCCGGTGTTCTTGAGCGCGAAGCCGAGCACGATCGTGCCGGCTGCGCCATTGCTGCCGAGGAAGGTCGGCGTCAGGTCGGAGGCGGTGCAGGCCGGCGCCGGCGGCACGGCGGTCGTGGTGGTCTTGGTGCCGTCGGTGGTGGTGGCCGGCGGCACCGTCGTGGCGGTCGTCGTGCCGCTACGTGACGGTCTCGCGACGCACGGTCGTTGGTCGGATCGTCACCGTCGATGAGCCGCCGCAGGCCGACCACCACCGACCGCGAGCCGGTCACCGCGGCGACCGCAACGAACACGCAGCGCGAGCAAGCCGCATCCGTTCAGTCTTCCACCCGCAGTCTTGCCGAATCCTGCGGTCTCGAGGAAGAAGCGGTGAAGCCGGTCCTCGCCGGTCAGCTCCGGGTGGAACGAGAGCGCGAGCGATGTTGCCCTGGCGGATCGCGACCGGGTGACCGTCGACCTCGGCCAGCACCGTCACCTCGGGCCCGCGCTCGGCGATCCATGGCGCGCGGATGAAGATCGCGTGGACCGGACCGTCCGGGAACGCCGTCCACCTCGAAGTCGGCCTCGAACGAGTGCAGCTGGCGCCCGAAGGCGTTGCGCTCCGCCAGCACGTCGAGGATCCCGAGGTGGGCGCGGTCGAGCATGATCATGCCGGCGCAGGTGCCGAGGATCGGCGTGCCGGCCGCGGCCAGCGCGCGCA
Source organism: uncultured Actinomycetota bacterium (assembly GCA_963790635.1). Classification (GTDB taxonomy): domain Bacteria; phylum Actinomycetota; class Thermoleophilia; order Solirubrobacterales; family Solirubrobacteraceae; genus Palsa-465. Next base: position 165,883 of record CAWBPJ010000008.1, read on the forward strand.
GCGGCTCGGCGAGGCCCTCGCGCTCGATCCCCAGCGTCATCACCGTCGACTCGCCGCCCGGTAGGACCAGCGCATCGAGCCCGTCGAGATCTGCCGGCACGCGCACCTCGCGCGTGCGTGGCGCCGAGACGCTGCAGAACCTTCTCGTGCGCCTCGAAGCCGCCCTGGAGCGCGAGCACGCCGACCAGCGGCGTCGGCCGGTGAGCACGCTCACCAGCCGCGCGGCGAGAGCAGCTGCTCGGAGTCGAGCTTCGAGGTCTCGATGCTGTCCATCGCGGCGCCGAGGCCGGTCGAAGCGGCCGCCACGCGAGCCGGGTCGGCGTAGTGCGTCGTCGCCTCGACGATCGCGCGCGCCCGGCGCTCGGGATCGGCCGGACTTGAAGATTCCGGAGCCGACGAACACGCCCTCGGCGCCGAGCTGCATCACCAGCGACGCGTCGGCCGGGGTCGCGATCCCGCCGGCGCAGAACAGCACGACCGGAAGCTTGCCCTCGGCGGCGACCTGGCGGACCAGCGGCAGCGGCGACTGCAGCTCCTTGGCGGCGGCGGCGAGTTCCTCCGGACCGAGCGTGTCAGCCGGCGGATCTCGCCGCGGATCTTGCGCAGGTGCGTGACCGCATTGACGATGTCACCGGTGCCGGCCTCGCCCTTGGAGCGGATCATCGCGGCGCCCTCACCGATACGCCGCAGCGCCTCGCCGAGGTTGGTCGCGCCGCACACGAACGGGACCTTGAAGGCCCACTTGTCGATGTGGTTGACCGTGTCGGCCGGGGTCAGGACCTCGGACTCATCGATGTAGTCGACCTCCAGCGCCTCGAGCACCTGCGCCTCGGCGAAGTGGCCGATCCGGGCCTTCGCCATCACCGGGATCGTGACCGCCTCCTGGATGCCCTTGATCATCTCCGGGTCGGACATGCGAGCGACGCCGCCGTCGCGGCGGATGTCAGCGGGGACGCGCTCGAGCGCCATCACCGCAGCGGCGCCGGCGTCCTCGGCGATCTTCGCCTGCTCGGGCGTGACCACATCCATGATCACGCCGCCCTTCAGCATCTCGGCGAGTCCCGCCTTGACGGTGAACGTGGATTCGTCGCGTGCGATGTGGCCGTTGGCGCTCATACGCCCAGTGTAACCGCGCCGGGTTTGGCCGGACCGGCAGAAGCTCGGGACGTTTTACGCCAGAAATGACAGCAAACGTCCCGAGCTTGCATGCGGATAGCCTGCTGGCGGTGACTGGATCGATCTTCGAACGGCGTGGCGACGGCTTCTGGGCAACAGAGCTGGCGCGCGGGCCGTGGGACCCCGATGCCCAGCATGGCGGCGCTCCAGCCGCGCTCTTGACGGGCGAGCTCGAACGACTCGACGGCAGCCCGGACCTTCAGATCGTGCGGGTCACGTTCGAGCTTCTGCGCCCGGTGCCGCTCGGGGAACTGCGAGTGCGCGCCAAGATCGTGCGGCCCGGCGCGCGCGTGCAGCTGCTCGAGGCGGTGCTCTCGAGTCCCGACGGAATCGAGCTCGTGCGCGCGCGCGCCGTGCGCGTCACCCGCTCGCCGATCACGGCCGGCACTGCGCCTGAGTCCACGCCGACGCCGCCTGATTCGCTGGCGGCTTCGACCGCCGAGCGCTGGCGACCGGACTCGTTACCCGGAGGCGCCGTCGAGATCAGGTTCGTCGACGGGATCAGCAGACGAACCCGGCCCACACACAGCCTGGTTCCGGCTCAGGGTGCCCGTGATCGCCGGCGAGCAGCCGACACCGCTTCAGCGCCTGATGGTCGCCGCGGACTTCCCCAACGGCATCAGCAGCGAACTGTCGTGGGCCGATTGGATTTTCATCAACCCCGACCTCACGGTCTACGTCGAACGCGAGCCCCGGTCCGAGTGGGTCGCTCTGCAGGCCCGTACTCGGATGATCGAGGGCAGCGCAGCGGTGGCGCAGGCGGTCATATTCGACGCCGAAGGCCGCGTCGGCAGGTCACTTCAATCGCTCTATGTGGCCCGGCGCTCGCGTCGGTGAATCTCCGCTCGCGTCGGTGAGCCTCCGCTCGCGTTTCAGTGAGTCTCCGCGCCATCAGTGAGCCGGCGGTCAAGCATGACCGCCGGCATCGCCCGGACCGTGCGGCGCCCCGTTACTTCAGGCGAAAGGCCTTGATGCGAACGTCGTACTGCTGCGCATCGCGGCTGTAGACGCCGTATGCCAGCGCCTGAATGATCGACATCAGCGCAGTGTGCGAGCGCACGAAGGCAGGCGTGTTCGACGAGTAGTAGAGGCGGATCCGTGCCAGCCGGGCGACCTCAGACAGCGTCGCGTCGGTGATTGCGAGGGTCTTCGCGCGGCGGTGGCGCGCCAGCTTCATCGTGCGCGTGATCAGCGGGTGCGGCCGGCCGGCGGACAGGCCGATGACGAGCGTCTGCTCGTCGATCCGGCTGAGACGACCGAGCGCCTCCTGAGACGGGCTCGCGACGATCTCGGCGCGGACATCGAGCAACATCAGCAGGTGACGCAGATAGCTTGCAAAGAACGCCATCTGGTCGGTCCCGGCGATCAGCACCTTCTCCGATGACACGATCGCGTCGATCGCGGCCTCGACGTCTGAGCGCGAGAGCTTGTGGGCGGTGTCCTCGACGTTCACGTGGTCGGCGGCGAGCGCCGACTCGAACTCGGTGTGGTCGAGCGAGAACAGCGGTGCGCCGCCGGTGCTGAGCGCCTCAGCGGCCGCTCCGGCGGGGCGGCGGCGGTACTCGTCACGAGCCGCCTGCTGCAGTTCGGGGAAACCTTCGAAGCCGAGCGCCTGAGAGAAGCGCACGACCGTGCTGGATGAGGTGTTCGCACGGCGGGCGAGCTCCTCCGCCGTCTGGAATGCTGCCTCGTCGAGGTGGTCGACGATGTACTGGGCGACGTCCTTCTGCGAGCGCGAGAACTCGTCGAAACGAGCAGTGATGTACGCGGAGAGGGCCTGATGGCCGTGGGGCGCCTCAGGCGCCGCGGTGGTGGCTGATGCTTGCTTCATAGGCAGCGTCTGTTTCGACGCTGCGGCCCACCGTTCCTTCCCGCCGATCGATTCGACGGTCAAGACCTGTGCTTAGCGCCGGTCAGGAATTGTGCTGCGCATCGTACTCGCGCACGCGCTCCTGGTTCTGCTTCCGCTCGACGGCGACCTGGCCGAGGATGTACACGACCAGAAAGTTGACGACGCCCGCCGATCACGATGAAGAACGTGAGGATCAGCGCGAGGGACACGCCGAACGAGCTCGGCGATTCGCCGAGACCGAGGATCGCGTTTGTAAGCAGGAGCATCGCCACGGATCATACGGATCCGCGCTGATGCACGCGGCGGTGTGCCTCACTCGCGGCCCCGGCCCGCCGTCTGAGCCGATACCTTGCCTGTCGGCGGCCCTGTAGCTCAGCGGTCAGAGCACCCGGCTCATAACCGGCGAGACGCAAGTTCGAATCTTGCCAGGGCTATTACCCCTGCTACCTTCAGGCTTACGGTCGGCGCCGCCGGCCGTGAGGCAGTTGCTTTCAGTACCGCATTGCGCGCGGTTCGGGTCAGCCATCAGCCTCCCGAATCGTTCGCGGTCCGCTTCACGGCGCCGCCACAGGAGTTTTCATATGTCTACGCAGTCCTTCGCCGATCTCGGCGTGTCGAACGCCGTCGTCGCGCGCTCTTTCCAGCCGCGGGATCACGGCGCCGTTCGCGATCCAGCAGGTGGTGATCGGCGATGTGCTCGCCGGTCGCGACGTGCTGGCCCGTTCCCCCACCGGGTCGGGCAAGACGCTCGCCTTCGGGATCCCGCTTGTCGACCGCACGGCCGCCGAGGCGCGCCGGCCGGCCGTACTCGTGCTGGCGCCCACGCGTGAGCTCGCGACCCAGATCGTCGAGGAGCTGCGCCCGATCGCTCACGCCCGCGCGCTGCAAGATCGCCGCCGTGTACGGCGGCGTCGGTCTGCTCAAGCAGGCGCAGGTCGCCGAGCGCGCGCACATCGTCGTCGCGACTCCCGGCCGGCTCGAGGACCAGCTCGAGCGCGGCGCCTTCAGGCTCGACAACGTCCGCACGCTGGTGATCGACGAGGCCGACCGCATGCTCGACATGGGCTTCCGGCCGGCGCTCGACCGCATCGTCGCCCTCTGCCCGCGAGAAGCGCCAGACGCTGTTCTTCTCCGCGACGCTCGACGGCGAGGCCGGCAAGGCCGCCCGTCGCTACACGACCGACGCGACGTTCCACGAGCACGGCCCGTCCGAGCGCCGCGCATCTCGATCGACGTCGAGCACCGCTTCGTCGAGGTCACGCATGACGTCGCGCCTCGACTCGCTGGTCGAGCAACTCGGCGGCAAGCGCGACCTGGCGCTGGTGTTCGTACGCACCAAGCACGGCGCCGACAAGCTCGTCAAGAAGCTCTCGAGCCATGGCATCACCGCGGTCGCGATGCACGGCAACAAGACCCAGCGGCAGCGTGAGCGCGCACTCGCCCAGTTCGAGAACTATGAGGTCGACACGCTGGTCGCGACAGACGTCGCCGCTCGCGGGATCGACGTCGGCGGCATCTCGCACGTCATCAACTTCGACCCGCCGCACGACTCCGAGACCTACGTGCACCGCATCGGCCGCACCGGCCGTGCCGGCGCCACCGGCATCGGGATCACGCTGGTCTCACCTGACGAGCGGCGCGACGTGGCGCATATCGCCCGCGAACTCGAGCTTGAGCACGGGCTGGGAGACACGCGTCCGAGCGTCGGAGCCGGCGGCTTCAAGCGCGGCCCCGGGTCGTCGCAGCGGAACTCCGGCCACAAGCGTGCGTCCGGGCACAAAGCGGCCGGCTCGGCCTACAAGCCATCCGGCTCGGCCCACAAGCCTTCCGGTGCGTCGCATAAGCCAGCCGGTACGAACCACAAGTCGAACCCCAAGCCGGGAGGCTACAAGTCGGCCTCCGGCTCGAAGCCGTCGGGCGGTTCCCACAAATCGGGCGGCCGTAATCAAGCCGCAGCCCGCCCGGGCCGGGGCCGCGCCTACGGCGCCTGACCCGCCCCCTGCTCGATCTGCCAGATTCTGCATGTCCGTACCCTGAATGAGCGCCTGCGATGAGTGCACCACATGAGCGCAACACCTGACAACGCGCCGGACACGGCCGACAGCGACGCTGCGGAGCCGGAGCTCGGGCATCGAATCCGCGACTTCTACACGCACCGCTTCGCAGACCCACGCCGCGAGCGTGCGTTCCTGCATGCGACCGGATTCACGATCGGGTTCGCCGGCTGCCGCGCCGTTACGCACGCGATCCGGGCCCAGCGCGGGCCGTTTCGCAATATGAGCCTCGGCGGCCGCCACCTCCATCACAGCACGTTCGGGATCTTCGGCCAGATCGGCCTCGCCTACCTGTGGACCTACCAGGTGGCGCTCGGGACTGACCGCAGCAAGCGTGCAGCCTCGCGCGCGGCCGCATTCACCTCGGGCGTTGCGACCGCGCTGACGCTGGACGAGTTCGCGCTCTGGTTCGACCTCGCCGATGACTACTGGGACTCAGCCGGCCGCAAGAGCATCGACGCGGTCGCGATCTTCGGCGGCGTCTCTGCCATGGGCCTCACCGGGCGCGACCTGATCCGCGACATCGGGCGCGAGCTGCGGCTTCGGGTCAAGGCCTGACCGCAACGAGCGACTTGTCGTAGCTCGACAGCTCGGACAGCAGCCCCCGGCAGTGGGCGGCGAACGCCCGCGCGCGCAGAGTCGGGCGCACGCCAGGGGCTGTGGTGAGCATCACGTCGACCGGCTTGACCTCACCACTGAGTGGCACGCTCACCAGCGGGCGGCCCTCGTAGCTGACATCTCCGTATGGTCGGTTCAGAACCACCTCATGAGATCAACTATGAATCTCACGAATAACTTGCTGCTTAGTTCTGAGCGGAAAGGCGCAACGATCCCAGGGCAACGAACCGCACGCACCTGGCAGGCTCGCGATGGTCCACGCGCGACGTCGAAGAACACAAGGGAGAGAGATGAGCACTGAAAGCCTGGAAGCCGCAATCGCCCGCGCTGGTGGCGCCGTCGAGTTCGTCCGCAACGCGCAGGCGCGGCCGCACACCTTCCCGGTCAGGCCCGAGTTCACCAACTGGCGCAGCGAACAGACGTCGTGGCGGGAGACATGCGCACTGCTCGATCAGTCACATCACATGACCGACCTCTTCCTCAGAGGTCCCGATGCGCTGGCGCTGCTCGAACGACTGGCCGTCAATACGTTTGCGAACTTCACCCCGGGAAAGGCCAAGCAGTACATCGCCGTCAACCCCGACGGCTTCATCATCGGCGACGCGATCCTCTTCCACCTGCCCGACGGCAGCTTCGACTTGGTCGGCCACCCGATGGTGCTCGACTGGGTCGAGTTCCACGCGGTGACCGAGCATCTCGAGATCGAACTCGAGCGCGATGAGAACTCGATCGTGCGGACCGGCAGCCCGCCCAAGCAGTACCGCTTCGAGCTGCAGGGACCGACGGCGGCCGCAATCGTCGAGGAGGTGACCGGCGCATCCCTCCCCGACGTCAGGTTCTTCCACATGGCGAGCTTCGAGATCGCGGGTCAGCAGGTCGACGCCCTCCGCCACGGCATGGCCGGCCAACCGGGATTCGAGCTGTTCGGCCCGTGGGACCAGGGCGAACGGATCCGCCAAGCGCTACTCGAAGCCGGCGATGCACACGGGATCGTGCAGGTCGGCTCGCGCGCGTATTCGACCGCGAACCTCGAATCCGGCTGGGTCCCTGCCCCGTTCGCTGCGATCTTCTCCGGCGAGCCGATGAAGGCCTACCGCGAATGGCTGCCTGCCGCCAAGGCCGGCTCGCTCGCCGGCAGCCATCGCTCGACGAACGTGACCGACTACTACCTGACGCCCTACGAGCTCGGCTACGGCAAGGTCGTCGCGTTCGATCACGACTTCGTCGGTCGTGCCGCGCTGGAGGCGATCGCCGATCAGCCCGCGCGCGAGAAGGTGACGCTCGTCTGGAACCGCGACGACGTCAGCGACGCGATCAGGAGCCAGTTCGGCCAGGAGCAGTCCGCCAAGTTCATGGAGTGGCCGAAGGCACGTTACGGCCTCTACCAGGTCGACACGGTGCTGCTCGACGGCGAGCAGGTGGGCGTGTCACACGACTGCGGCTACATCTACAACGAGAAGTCGTTCGTGTCACTCGCCAGCCTCGACATCGAACGCGCGCCGGTGGGCTCCGAGGTGACCGTGCTGTGGGGAGAGTCACCGAACTCGACCAAGCCCGCGGTCGAACCGCACGTCCAGGTCGAGCTCCGTGCAACGGTTGCCCCGACCCCGTATGTGTCGTTCGCGCGCAGTTCCTACAGAGCGGCCTAGGGCGCGTTCAGCGGTGCAGCTCGGCCCGCTGGCCGGCTGCACCGGGTGCGGCCTCAGCTGGGCTCACTGAATTGCCGTCAGAAGGTCCCGGATCGCGGGGCCGTAGCGGCGCGAGTTGCCGCTGTGGGCTCCGGCGAACAGCTCGAGCGTGTGCTCTATTCCCAGCGCGTCGAGCTCGCTTGAGAATGCCACCGCGCCGACGTCGAGCATGAACTCGTCGGAGCGGCCGGCCTCGAGGTGGATATGGCGCAGCGAGCCCAGCGCATCGGCATGGCGCGGAGCCATCCGCACCGGGTCTCGATCGAGCCAGCGCTGCCAGACCTGATCGATCAGCCTCCCGGTCGCGATCTCGAACGGCAACAGGACCTTGCCGGGGCGCTCGAGGTCTGGCGAGTACGCGGCCGCCATCCCGTACACGTTCACCGCCTCCGGCCAGCGGTCCCAATCGAACGTGTCGGCGGCGGCGACATCCTCCAGCAGGGCCTCGAACGAGCCGTCGTAGAGGTCGCGCACGGCGCGGACCGCCTTCGGGAAGTCCTGCAGGTAGCAGTACTCGAACAGCGAGTCCGGGGCGTGCGCGACCAGAGCGCCGAATAGCTGCGGGCGGAGCATCGGCAGCACCAGCGCTCCGTACCCGCCTGAGGAGTGACCGGTGACGGCACGCCTGTCACGGGTGCCGGCCGTGGGATAGCGCGCGTCGATGAACGGGACGATCTCATCGCATAGGTAGCTCATGTAGTTGCCGGTGGCCGGCGAGTCGAGGAACTGAGCGCCTCCCAGCGATGTCCACGCGTCGACGAACACCACGACGGCGGGTGGGCATTCGGACTCCGACAGAACGGCGTCGATCCGTTCCACCACCGTCGGCTCGAACGACTTGCGCGCAAGCCACGCATCGAGCTGGCCACTGAAGCCCTGAAGCACATAGACACAGGCGACGTCAGTGGCGGCGCCGGACGCCACGGCAGGCGAGCTGTAGACGTACAGCGGGCGCCTCGACGGGTCGCCGAGTGGGTTCCAGGCAAGCACATCGGACTCGACGACGAGCTGATCGAAACGACCGTTCAGAGGACGTTGCCAGGGCGATCCGAGCGGTTCATTCGCGGGTCTCAAAGTCATCTGACGACCGTATCTGAAAAGCTGCTGGCGGCCCGACTGGCCGCGGGATGCGCCCTCTATAGTCCGGCTGAGATTGCTCCCGACCCGAAGCCTCAGATGACTGACACGATCCCCGAAGACTCAGCAGGTGACGTAGACATCGACTCGGTAGAGACCGGCGAATGGCTGGAGGCGCTCGATGCCGTCGTCGAGCACGACGGTATGGGGCGGGCCCGAGAGCTGTTGACCCACGTCGTCGACCGCGCGCTCAACATCGGCAGCGGCCCGATCGGCAGCCTCAACACGCCCTATGTGAACACGATTCCGGCGTCACTCGATGAGCGGATCCCGGGAGACCCCGAGGTCGAGCGCCGGCTGCGTTCGGCGATCCGCTGGAACGCGATGGCGATGGTCGCAAAGGCAAACAAGTATTCGTCGGAGCTGGGTGGCCACATCGCCTCGTTCCAGTCGCTCGCAGCGCTGTACGAGGTCGGCTTCAACCACTTCTGGCACGCCCCCTCTGCGGAGCACGGCGGCGACCTCGTGTACTTCCAGGGCCACTCCTCCCCCGGCAACTACTCACGGGCCTTCCTCGAGGGCCGCCTCACCGCCGAGCAGCTCGACAACTTCAGGCAGGAGGTCGGCGGCAACGGCCTCTCCTCCTACCCGCACCCGTGGCTGATGCCCGACTTCTGGCAGTTCCCGACGGTGTCGCTCGGAATCGGCGCCATCACCTCGATCTATCAGGCGCGTTTCATGCGCTACCTGCACGCTCGCAGTTTGGCCGACACCGAGGCCCGCAAGGTCTGGGCGTTTCTCGGCGACGGCGAGATGGACGAGCCCGAGACGATGGGAGCGATCGGCCTCGCCGGACGCGAGCAGCTCAACAACCTGATCTGGGTTGTCAACTGCAACCTGCAGCGCCTGGACGGCCCGGTGCGCGGCAACGGCAAGATCATCCAGGAGCTCGAGTCTGACTTCCGCGGAGCCGGCTGGAACGTGATCAAGGTGATCTGGGGTTCGCGCTGGGACCCGCTGCTGGAAGCGGACATCGATGGTCGTCTGGTCAAGGTCATGACCGAGACGGTCGACGGCGAGTATCAGACCTACAAGTCGCGTGACGGCGCGTTTGTGCGGGAGAACTTCTTCGGCAAGGATCCCGTGCTGCTGGACCGCGTCGCGCACATGTCAGACGATGAGATCTGGAGCCTCAACCGCGGGGGCCTTGACCAGCAGAAGGTCTATTCGGCGTACGCCAACGCCGTACGCGAGCCCCATCGCCCGACCGTGATCCTCGCCAAGACGATCAAGGGCTACGGCATGGGCGGCGCCGGCGAGGGCCAGATGATCGCCCACAACACCAAGAAGATGGCCGAGGACGCGCTGGTCGCGTTCCGCGACCGCTTCGACATTCCGCTCACCGACGAGCAGGCCCGCGCCGCCGAGTACTACGTGCCGCCGGCCGATTCGCCGGAGATGCAGTTCCTGCGCGAGCGGCGTGAGGCGCTCGGTGGTTCGCTGCCGCAGCGCCGCCGCAAGGCCGAGGCGCTCCAGGTACCGGAACTCTCGGCGTTCCACTCCCAGCTCGAAGGCACGGGCGAACGCGAGGTGTCCACCACGATGGTGTTCGTGCGTGTGCTCGCGTCCCTACTGCGCGACAAGCAGATCGGCCAGCGGGTCGTTCCGATCGTCCCCGACGAGTCACGCACCTTCGGCATGGAGGGCATGTTCCGCCAGGTCGGCGTCTACTCGCCGCTCGGCCAGCTCTACAAGCCTGAGGACTCAGAGCAGCTCATGTACTACCGCGAGGATCAGAAGGGCCAGATCCTCGAGGAGGGCATCACCGAATCCGGCTCGCTCTCCTCGTTCATCGCCGCCGCCACGTCCTATAGCGCCCACAACGAGCAGATGATTCCGTTCTACATCTACTACTCGATGTTCGGCTACCAGAGGGTCGGCGACCTGGTCTGGGCCGCGGCCGACAGCCGCGCCCGCGGCTTTCTGCTGGGTGGTACCGCCGGCCGCACGACGCTGAACGGCGAGGGTCTGCAGCACGAGGACGGGCACAGCCACGTGCTGTTCTCGGTCGTTCCCAACGTCCGCGCATATGACCCGGCCTACGGCTACGAGGTCACGGTCGTGATCCAGGAGGGCCTGCGCCGGATGGTCGCTGAGCAGGAGGACATCTTCTACTACGTCACGCTGATGAACGAGAACTACGTGCAGCCCGCAATGCCCGAGGGCGCCGAGGGGGGCATTCTCAAGGGCATGTACCTGCTGCGCGACGCAGGCTCGGCGGCGCGGGGCGCGCCGGCGGGAACAAATCGAAGCCACGCGTGCAGCTGATGGGCTCGGGCACGATCCTGCGCGAGGTGCTCGCCGCCGCCGAGTTGCTCGAACAGGACTTCAGCGTGCTCGCTGACGTCTGGAGTGTCACCTCGTTCACCGAGCTGCGCCGCGACGGCATCGAGGTCGACCGCTGGAACACGCTGAACCCGCTCGCCAAGAAGCCGCGCGTCCCCTACGTCACCGAGCAGCTCCGGCGGCGGCAGGGCCCGGTGATCGCCTCGACGGATTACATCCGCACGCTGCCGGACATGATCCGCGGCTGGGTTCCCAGCCGCTACAGCGTGCTCGGAACCGACGGATTCGGCCGCAGCGATTACCGCAAGGCGCTGCGCAGCTTCTTCGAGGTCGACCGCCATCACGTCGTCGTTTCCGCGCTCAAGGCGCTGGCAGACGAGGGCACGATCGACGCCAAGCAGGTCGCTGAGGCGATTGCGCGCTACGAGTTCGACCCGTCGGCGCCGATGCCGACAACCGTATGAGCGCGACCGCTTCGACGATGCAGATAACAGTTCCGGACATCGGCGACTTTGGCGAGGTGCCGATCATCGAGATCCTCGTCGCCGCCGGCGACACCGTCGCAGCCGAAGACCCGCTGATCACGCTTGAGTCGGACAAAGCCACGATGGATGTCCCGTCGCCCAGCGCTGGGACGGTCAGTGAGCTTCAGGTCAAGGTCGGCGACATGGTCTCGCAGGGCACCGTCATCTTGACGCTGCAGCCCGGCTCTGAGAGCCCGACGCAGTCGCCTCCGGCTAAAGCCGATGAGGCTCCTGCTCCGACCTCAGAGCCGGCTCCGCGACAAGAGTCCAAGCCGCCTGCCGCGCGGGCCGACGTGGCTGCGTCGCAGCCCAGCGAAGCACCACCCGAGCTCCGAAGTGCTGACCGCGTCAACGGTGATTCGAACGGAAATGGTGCGTCGGCCGTCTATGCGAGTCCGTCGGTGCGCCGGATCGCGCGCGAGCTGGGCGTCGATTTGCATGGCGTTTCCGGCAGCGGCCGCAAGGGACGTCTGACGGTCGACGATGTGCGCTCGGCGAACGCCGGTGGTCAGCGAACCACCGGCGGAGTGCCGACCAACGGCAGCGGGCTTGACCTGGCGCCATGGCCGGTGGTCGATTTCGAGAAGTTCGGACCGGTCGAGCGGATCGAACGCTCGCGGATTCAGAAGATCTCCGCGCCGAACCTCGCACGCAACTGGATGATGATCCCGCACGTAACGCACAACGACGAGGCCGACATCACCGAGCTCGAGGCCTGGCGCAGGCAGCTCAACTCCGAACAGGGCAAGGACGGGGTCAAGTTCACGATGGTCTCGTTCCTGATCGCCGCGTCGGTCGCAACGCTGAAGGAGTTCCCGACCTTCAACTCCTCGCTCGACGGCGACCAGCTGGTACTGCGCAGGTACTTCAACATCGGCTTTGCCGCCGACACCCCCGGCGGTCTCGTCGTACCGGTGATCAAGAACGCCGACGGCAAGGGGCTCGTCGAGGTCGCGCGCGAACTGACCGAGCTCTCGGGCAAGGCGCGCGAGGGCAAGCTCGGACCGGCAGACATGGCCGGCGGCACATTCACGATCTCCTCGCTCGGCGGCATCGGCGGAACCTCGTTCACGCCGATCATCAACGCACCGGAGGTGGCGATCCTCGGCGTCACGCAAGGCTCGCGATCAAGCCCGTCTGGGACGAGGCCGCGGACGAATTCGAAGCCCCGCCTGATGGTGCCGCTCTCGCTCTCCTACGACCACCGAGTCATCGACGGCGCGTCGGCGGCGCGCTTCGTCGCGCACCTGGTCGAGGTTCTGAGCGATCTGCGCAGGGCGCTGCTGTGAGCGTCGTCGATGTAGCGGTACCGGACATCGGCGACTTCACCGATGTCCCGGTGATCGAGATCCTTGTCGCCCCCGGCGACACGGTCGCCGCTGAGGACCCGCTGCTCACGCTCGAGTCCGACAAGGCGACCATGGACGTGCCGTCGCCCAGCGCCGGCACCGTGAAGGACATGCGCGTCAAGCTCGGGCGACAAGGTCGCCCAGGGCACGGTGATCCTCACGCTTGAAGCCACCTCCGAGGCTTCGACGCATTCGCCTCCGGCTAACGCTGATGAGGCTCCTGCGCCGACCTCGGAGCACGCTCCGGAACAGGAGCCGCAGCCGCGTGCAGCGCGGTCCGAAGCGGCGAGACCGGGGACCGGCGAAGCACCATCCACCGCCGAGCAGACCGGCGCTGGCTCGCATGTCGTGGTCATCGGTTCAGGCCCGGGCGGATACACCGCCGCGTTCAGAGCGGCTGACCTTGGTCTGAAGGTCACGCTCATCGAGCGCTACCAGACGTTGGGGGGCGTCTGTCTCAACGTCGGGTGCATCCCCTCAAAGGCGCTTCTGCACGCTGCCCGGGTGATCGCGGAGAGCCAGGAGATGGGCGAGCACGGGATCACGTTCTCCAAGCCCCAGCTTGACCTCGCGAAGTTGCTCGGCTGGAAGCAGGAGGTCGTCGACAGGCTGACCGGCGGGCTGGCGGGAATGGCCAGGCAGCGCAAGGTCGAGGTCGTCACCGGGGTCGCCAAGTTCACCGGAGCCAGGACGGTTGCCGTGGACGGGCGCGAGATCAGCTTCGACAACTGCATCATCGCCGCCGGGTCGAGCGCCGTGAAGCTTCCGTTCATCCCCGAGGATCCGCGGATCATCGACTCGACCGGCGCGCTCTCACCTGAGGCGATGCCGGGCCGCTTCCTGGTGATCGGCGGCGGCATCATCGGCCTGGAGATGGCGACCGTCTACCACGCACTCGGTGCCAGGGTGACGGTCGTCGAGATGATGGACCAGCTGATTCCAGGCGCCGACGCCGACCTCGTGCGGCCGCTCCACAAGCGCCTGCAGGAGCGCTACGCCGGAGTTTTGCTCGGCACCCAGGTTACGGGCGTGAAGGCGACCAAGACAGGGCTGCGCGTCTCGTTCTCGGAGGGCAAGGACCAGAGCTTCGACCGGATCCTCGTCGCCGTTGGGCGCACTCCCAACGGCCCGACGCTCGACGCGGAGAAGGCCGGCTGAAGGTGGACGAGCGAGGCTTCATCCCGGTCGACAGGCAGCAGCGGACCAACGTTCCGGGGATCTACGCGATCGGTGACATCGTCGGCAACCCGATGCTGGCGCACAAGGCGACGCACGAGGCAAAGACCGCGGCCGAGGTGATCGCGGGCGTGCCCGGGCGCTGAGTTCGACGCGCTCACGGTTCCGTCGGTCGCCTACACCGATCCCGAGGTCGCGTGGATGGGCCTGACAGAGGTCGACGCCAAGGCGCAGGGGATCAGAGTACGAGAAGGCCACATTCCCCTGGGTCGCGTCGGGCCGCGCGCTCGGACTGGCCCGGCCGGAGGGGCTCACAAAGCTGTTGTTCGAGCCGGACAGCGACCGCTTGCTCGGTGCTGGAATCGTCGGCGTCGGCGCCGGCGACCTGATCGCTGAGACGGTGCTCGCGCTCGAGGCCGGCCTCAATGCGCAGGACATCGCGCTGGCGATCCACCCCCACCCCACGCTGTCTGAGACGATCGCGTTCGCCGCTGAGATGCAGGACGGCTCGATCACCGACCTGCTGCCGCCCAGGCGACGCTCCTAGCGAGCCGGAGCTCCCGCCTCAGTCGACGTTGCCGCGGCGGCGCTTGCGGCGCCAGACGCCGAGCACGAGTCCGACCGGCACCAGGCAGGCTGCGATCAGCTTTGCGCCGGGTCGCCTGCGCTTGGGCACGGGCGGCGGCTCATGCGCCTCATCGGGCGCCGGCATCGCAAACTCCTCAGCGGCGAGCACGTCGCGCGGCTCGTCACCGACAAGATCTGCAGGCAGGTCCAGAGTTTCTGGCCGCAGTGCCGGGTCTGGCGCCGGGACAGCGAACTCCTCAGCGGCCAGAACGTCCACCGCTGGAAGGTCTTCACGCACCGACGGATCAGCCGCCGGCACCCCGAACTCCTCCGCGGCCAGCACGTCCGTCGCCGGCTCGTCCCGATCCAAGTCGTTGCTCATCTTCCGCTCGTCGCCCATCTGACACTGATCTTCCCAGACCAGCCGGTCGATTCAAGACCCCAGGCATCTCATGCGATAATCTTAGTCGGAACCACTTAGATCATTTGCCAGCTGAACACTCGCGTGGTAGGATCTACTTACTAATCGTTAGCCCCTGGTGAAAGTGAAACTTGATGACCCGCCTGCTACTTGTTCCGCTTGATGATGCGGTCGTCTTCCCCGGCATGTCCGTCACGCTGGCAGTCGACACCGCCGACGAGGAGCGCGTGCTGCTCGTCCCGCGCCATGAAAACGAGTTCGCGGCGGTCGGCACCGTCGCCACCGTGAGTGAGACGCGTCCGCCTTCCCGGCGGCGCCCGCGCCGTGGTGCTCGAGGGCCTGCACCGTGGCATCGCCGGCGCCGCCGTCACCGAGCCCAACGGACGCCTCTACGTGGACGTCGAGGAGCGTCCTGACCCGGTCGGCAACGTTCCGAGCCGCGAGACTCGCGAACTCGAGCGTGAGTACCGCGCCGTGGTCGAGGAGATCCTCGAGCTGCGCGGCGCCGACAGCCGCATCCAGTCGTTCCTGCGCGGGATCACCGAGCCCGGCGCGCTGGCCGACGCGACCGGCTACTCCCCCGACCTCAACTACGAGCAGCGCATCGAGCTGCTGCAGCAGGTCGACATCCTCGAGCGCCTGCAGCTGGCGCTCAGCTTCCAGCGCGAGCGCCTGGCCGAGCTCCAGGTCCGCAAGCGCATCCGCGACGACGTCGAGTCCGGCGCCGAGAAGCAGCAGCGCGAGTACTTCCTGCGCAAGCAGATGGACTCGATCCGCCGCGAGCTCGGTGAGGACGACGCCTCCGTCGTCGAGGAGTACCGGACCAAGATCGAAGAGGCCGGGATGCCCGACGAGGTGCGCGAGCAGGCCGAGAAGGAACTCGGTCGCCTCGAGCGCGTCGGCGAGCAGTCCGGCGAGTCCAGCGTGATCCGCACATACCTGGACTGGCTGATCGCGGTGCCGTGGGGCAAGCGCTCCGACGAGCGCCTCGACCCCGAGCACGCGCGTGAGGTGCTGGACGCCGACCACGCCGGGCTCGAGGACGTCAAGGACCGGATCGTCGAGTACATCGCCGTCAAGAAGCTGCGCCAGGAGCGCGGGATCAACGAGGACAAGCGCTCCGGCGCGATCCTCACGCTGATCGGCCCTCCCGGCACCGGCAAGACCTCGATCGGCGAGTCGATCGCGCGTGCCACCGGCCGTGAGTTCATCCGCATCTCGCTCGGCGGCGTGCGTGACGAGGCCGAGATCCGCGGCCACCGCCGCACCTACATCGGCGCCCTGCCGGGCCGTCTGGTCGGGCCCTGCGCGATGCCGGCACGATGAACCCGGTGATCATGCTCGACGAGGTCGACAAGGTCGGCGCCGACTGGCGCGGCGACCCGGCTCGGCGCTGCTCGAGGTTCTGGACCCCGCCCAGAACCACAGCTTCCGCGACCACTACCTGGACGTCGAGCTCGACCTCAGCGGCGTGATGTTCATCGCCACGGCAAACGTCGCCGACACGATCCCGGGCCCGCTGCTCGACCGCATGGAGGTGATCCGCTTCGACGGGTACACCACCTCGGAGAAGGTCGCGATCGCCCGCGGCTACCTGTGGCCGCGCCAGCTGGATCGCAACGGCCTGCACGCCGAGGAGGTCGAGATCGGCGACGAGCTGCTGCGCACGATCGTCACCGAGTACACGCGTGAGGCGGGCGTCCGCAACCTCGAGCGCGAGATCGGGACGCTGCTGCGCAAGACGGCGACACAGATCGCCTCTGGCAAGGCTGCGGCACCGGTGGCGCTCGATCTCGATGCTGTTCGTGACGCGCTCGGACGCCAGAAGTCACTTCCAGGAGTCCGCGATCCGCACAGCGGTGCCCGGGTGTCGCGACCGGCCTGGCGGTGACCGGCGCCGGCGGCGACGTGCTGTTCGTCGAGGCCACCTCGATGACCGGCAAGCCGGGGCTGACCCTGACCGGCCAGCTCGGCGACGTGATGAAGGAGTCGGCGCAGATCGCGCTCTCCTACGTTCGCGGCCACGCCGAGGAGCTCCACATCGACCGCACGCCTTCGACGAGCACTCGTTCCACATCCACGTGCCGGCCGGAGCGATCCCCAAGGACGGCCCAAGCGCCGGCGTGACGATGGTGACGGCGCTGACCTCGCTGCTGACCGGCCGGCCGGTCCGTCACACCGTCGGCATGACCGGCGAGGTCACGCTCCAGGGACGGGTGCTGCCGATCGGCGGCGTCAAGCAGAAGGTGCTGGCCGCGCACGCGGCCGGCCTGACCGACGTGATCCTGCCGGAGCGCAACCGTGGTGACATGGACGACGTCCCGCAGGAGGTGCGCGACGCGATGACATTCCACTTCGCGATGACGATCGACGAGGTGCTGGCCGTCGCGCTCGAGCCGGCGCCGGTCGCCTCGGCGGCATAACGCACCGACCACGGGCAACGCATGGCGCTGGGGCCGGCCGGGGCGACCCGGCCGGCCTCAGTCGCATTCACGTCTCAATACAACGTGTAGCCGGTGCGGCTGAGGATGAAGCCGTGCCCGTGCGCTGAGAAGCAGTTCACACCGAAGCGGCGCACCTGGCAGGTGATCCGGCCGACCGTGTCGTCCCAGCCGTCCGGCACGACCTTGGCTCCGGCGGAGATCGCGGAGCTGCCGCCACAGGCGAAGCGAGGCTGGCCCCCGACGGCCGACCGTGATCGCGTTGCCCCACGCCGCGGTGCAGCTCGGAGGGCTGCTGCGGCGGTGCCCACGACCGCTGCTGGATGTCGCAGCGGACGCGCCTGACGCCGATAGCTCGCAGCCGACGTTCGCTGCCCGGAACGGTGAAGCGGGCCTGTGCGCAGCGCCTGATGCCTGGATGGCATGAACGCGCCCTGGGGCACGTGCGGGCACCACGGTCTGGGTCTTGGTCACGGTCACCGTGTGGACGACGGTCTTTGTCACGGGCTTGCGCGGCACGTGGCGGGTCACGACCACGGTTCTGGTCCGACCGGGCGTTCGTCACGACACGAATGGAGTGGACCACGTGCACGACCGGCTTTGCCGGTGTGGTATGCGTCGGAGCCTGAGCCGGGGTGGTGTTCACGGTCGGTGCGGACTTGGGCGTCGTGGTCGCCGCAGGCTTGCTGGCCGGTCGTCGGTCGTGGTTGCCACGAGTGCAGTGGCGCCGGCCGCCTTGGAGCCTGGATGCTGGTCGGCAAGCTGCGCGTCGAAGGCACCCTGGGTGGTCGTGCCGGCCGCGCTGCCTGAGTCGGACGAAGACCGCGCGAGCTGCCCGAACCCGCCCGAGCCACAGCCGGCCACGAGCGCCGCCACGGCGATCGCCATAACCCCCCGGACGATCCGCCGGCGAAGAAATAGGTAGGTTCTAGACATGAGCACAATCACCGCCGGCGACGAACGCCGAGTTGTCGATTCCGTCCCACATCAACTCCTTATCGGCGGGGAGTGGCGGGATGGGTGAGCAAGGAACCCTGCAAGTGGAAGATCCGTCCACCGGGGAGGTCATCGCCGAGGTGGCCGACGGCTCCCCCGCGGACGCCATGGCTGCGCTGGACGCGGCTGTCGACGCGGCCCCCTCGTGGGCTGCACACCCCCCGCGCGAGCGCGGCGAGATCCTGCGTCGCGCATTCGAGACGATCGTGGCTCGCGCCGACGAACTGGCGCTGCTGATGACCCTCGAGATGGGCAAGCCGCTGGCGGAGTCGCGCTCGGAGATTCTCTATGCGGCTGAGTTCCTGCGCTGGTTCTCAGAGGAGGCCGTGCGAATCGACGGCCGCTTTGCCACCGCGCCCAACGGCAGCGGGCGGCTGCTGACGATGCGCCAGCCCGTCGGTCCCTGCCTGTTGGTCACGCCCTGGAACTTCCCGTTGGCGATGGGCACCCGCAAGGTGGGGCCGGCGATCGCCGCCGGCTGCACGATGGTCGTGAAGCCCGCGCAGCAGACGCCGCTGTCGATGCTCGCGTTCGCCGAGATTCTCCAGCAGTGCGGGCTTCCGGACGGCGTGCTCAACCTCGTCACCTCGACCAGCGCCGGCACGACGACGGCGCCACTGATCGCCGATCAGCGCCTGCGCAAGCTCTCCTTCACCGGCTCGACGGAGGTTGGCCGGCTGCTGATGTCGCAGGCGTCTGAGACGCTCCTGCGACTCTCGATGGAGCTCGGCGGCAACGCTCCGTTCCTGGTCTTCGAGGATGCCGATCTCGACGCCGCAGTCGAGGGTGCCGTGCTGGCAAAGATGCGCAACGTCGGCGAGGCCTGCACCGCCGCGAACCGCTTCCACGTCCACGAGTCGGTCGCGGCCGAGTTCTCCGGGCGGCTGGCCGCCCGGCTCGGCGCGATGAAACTCGGACGCGGCACCGAGCCGGGCGTTGAGGTCGGTCCGCTGATCGACGGCAAGCAGCGGGACAAGGTCGCCGAGCTTGTCGCAGGACGCCGTCGACCGCGGCGCCAAGCCGCTGACCGGCGGCACCGCCGTCGAGCGTCCCGGTTACTTCTATGAAGCGACCGTTCTCGGCGACGTCCACCCCGGCAGCCGCCTGCTGACCGAGGAGATCTTCGGCCCGGTCGCGCCGGTCGTCACCTTCTCCACGGAGGAGCAGGCCATCCGCGCGGCCAACGCCACCGAGTACGGCCTCGCGTCGTACCTGTTCACCTCTGACCTCAAGCGCGCGCTGCGGGTCTCGGAGGCACTCGAGACCGGCATGATCGGCCTCAACCAGGGCATCGTCTCCAACCCGGCCGCCCCGTTCGGCGGGGTCAAACAGTCCGGGTTCGGCCGCGAGGGCGGCCCCGAGGGCATCAACGAGTACCTCGCCGACCAAGTACCTCGCGATCAACATGGACTAGGAACGGAGCGCGCAGCATGGCGGACGAACCGTTGGGCCTCTCGGAGGCGCAGATGCAGGACGCGGTCAAAGCGTTGTCGACACCGGATCTGCTGCCGACTCCGTTTGGAGAACTCAGGTTCTTTGACGGGGTCCCGCTCCCAGAGACCACTGCGAAGGTCTATGACGCGCTGGATCTGATGCGCGGGATTGAGGTCTTCATGAACGCCGTTCCCGGCGCGTCATTGGTCGCGATGAGGAGGGGGATGCGGGCCGGCGGGGTCACTTCCCCGCGCGTGATCGGCCTCACCGATCCAAGAGCGAACTCACGGTCGTTGTTTCTGACGCCGAACACGGAAACGACCTACGGCACGGCGATGCTCGACCTGCGAGCGTGGGGACCGACCGTGATAGAGGCGCCGTCGGAGTCATTGTGCGTGGTTGACGACTTCTGGTTCCGGTACGTCACGGACATGGGGATCGCCGGTCCCGATCAGGGTCAGGGCGGCAAATACCTGTTTCTTCCTCCTGGCTATGACGGCGAGGTTCCAGACGGCTACTACACCTACCGTCCTCCTACCTTCTCCAACTGGGTTGTGCTCCGCGCCCTTGGCGGCGTGCCGGCGATGAAACAGACGAGGATCTACCCACTCGCCGAAGCTGAGAGCCCCGCACCCAACGAGTTCATCAATCTCGCCGACCTGACCTTCAACACCATCCACGCCAACGACTTCTCCTTCTACGAGGAGGTCGACGAGCTCGTCCAGGAAGAGCCGATCGAAGCGCTTGACGAGGAGCGCACGGGTCAGCTGGCCGCGATCGGCATTGTCAAGGGGCAGCCGTTTGTGCCTGACGCACGGATGCGCAGGATCCTCGAGCAGGCTGCACAGATCGGTGCGGGAATGTCACGCGTGGTTTCCTACGCACCTCGCGACCCGGAGGCGGTGATCTACGGCTCGTGGAGAAACGCGTTCGTGGGCGGCAGTTTCGAGTTCCTGCGGAACGGCGCCCGACTGCTCGACGCTCGTACTCAATTCCATTACATCGCCACGGTGATCACTCCGGCGATGGCCCGTGCGCAGATCGGCGCAGGCTCGGCGTACGCATACACGGTGCAGGATGTAAACGGCGCCATGCTCGATGGCGCGAAGACGTACCGCCTGCACGTCGAACCCGATGTGCCTGCCAAGAACTTCTGGTCCGTGGATGTCTACGACACGCAGACCCGATCGCTGATCCAGGTCCCGTCGACTGACTACCCGGCAGTGGCCAGCAACGCCGGCACGCTGGAACCAAACGACGATCGGTCTCACGACCTCTACTTCGGACCCACCGCACCTACCGGCAAGGAGGCCAACTGGGTCGAAACCCTCCCAGGGAAGGCGTGGTTCCCAATCGTCCGGCTCTACGGTCCGCTCCAGGCTTGGTTCGACCGGACATGGAGACTCAACGACCTCGAACCGCTCGACTGAGCAACGTCGAGGCAGCCGACCATCTGGGCCGGATAACAGGCGGCGCCGAGCTAGCCTGACGAGCTGCCGGCCAGCCAAGCGCGAGCGTCGTCTGTCTCTGACAGCGCAAAGAGGCGAAGCTCACCGGGAGCAAGCCAGCCGAGGGCGCTCGCGCCATGCCTGACCCAATCCTTGTCCGTAACGAGCGCCATCCGCTGCCAGGACGACCGATGCTTCAATCCGATCGAGCCCGCCGCCTTCACATCTTGGCCAAGCGCTCCGAAGTCGAGTCCATGGAAGTCATTCCCGAGTTCGCAATAGATGTTCAACGTCTCACCGCGCTCGAGCGCGGCATAGATCGGCTCGATCATCTTGCGGTACTCGTCGCTTGTGATCCTCCCAGCGGCGCGAAAGCCGATCGTTCCCTGAGGCAGATCAGTCAGGTTCTCGATCACGCACCCGAGTCTACGCCTTCAGACCAGGTCCCCTCCCGTTACTTGGCGACTCCCCCAGCGACCGTATGCAACACAGTGTTGAGCATTCCTGCGGGTTGAAATCCGGCGGCGCTCTTTCGCCGTAACCGCTCGCGTCCGCTGCTCTACGTCTATGTCGCGACCCTGGTTGTGTTGCTGGTCGCGGTGCTCGTGCTTCGCGTGTCGGGAACCACGCTCGCCATCGTCCGAGTCGCACGCATCGTCGTGATCGTCGCGATCATCGGCGTCGGGGCGATGCTGCGGCGCCGCAATGCGCGAGTGGAGCAGACCGGTACGCAGCGCAAGCTGGATCGCGACTGAACCCGGAGCAACTCGATCGGCACGTCTCCGCGGAAATGGCTAATCGAGTGAGGCGGTCGCGGCCAGCACCAGTGAGTAGCTGAGCGCATCCTCGAGCACCGCGGCGACCAACTGCCGGTTGCGCCCCACCACTCTGGTTCGCAGTCGGGAGCCGACAAATGCTGAGCCGACCGCGGCGGCCGCAGCGATTCCGGCCCCGGGCCCGCCGCCGAGCACGCCGCCTCCCGCGGAGGAGAAAACCAGACGCGGGATCATTCCCGGACGTGACCATCGACTGGGCGTGCCAGGAAGCTTGTCCACAACTAGCTCAGCGGCTGCGGCCCCGAAGACGACCGAGCGTGCGTGCCCGGAGAGCGGGGCGCGGTGGCGGACCGCAAGCGCCACCGGTGGCGCGAACGAGCGCAAGCCGCCGCCAAGGCCGAGGACCAGTGCGGCATGCAGATCTGACGACTCGCTCACGGTGACGCGATCCTACGAGATCCAACGGCCGGGTGAGCCTCACGCGCGCCGTACCCGCGCGGCCGGCCCATCGCTCTCTGAAGGTGCGTGTCGAACTCCTCCAACACAGCCGCCATGCCCCCGGCACGGCCATGCGCGACTGCTGGCAGCGAAGAAATGGCCATGGCCACACCGAATGCGGTGCGGATGTGTTTAGGTGGCGTGAACGAGCAAATGCCCGGCCCTCAAGTCACCCCAGTTTCCAGCCGACCCCCATCGAGATCTCGCCTGCATCTGGCGCTGGCGGGTCTGTGCGTGCTCGTAGCCGTTGGCGGGCCGCTGGCCGACCGAGCGGCGGGCGCACGGACCGCGGGCGCACGGACCGCGGTCACGCGGAGCGCGGTCACGCGGAGCGCGGCGACCGGCAGCCCCGCGGCGGTAAGCACCGGACCCAAGCTGCCAGGCAGCCGCGCGGTCCGGAGCAGTAGCTCCAGGGCCGGCACCATCGCTGCTTCTGCCTGCCCGTGGCTGAATCAGTCACTTGCGGTGGGAAAGCGGGTGAACATGCTGCTGTCGCGCATGAGCCTGGACGACAAGATTGCCGAGATGTACATCGACGAGCCGACGACGACCGGTCCATACGCCGGTTACGAGGGGTTCGTGCCGGCCCAGCCGGCACTCTGCATCCCGGATCTTGTCGAGCAGGACGGCTCGCTCGGAGTGGCATACGGAGCTACCAACGTCACTCAGCTGCCGTCGGAGATCTCGCTGGCATCTGCCTGGGACCCGACGCTCGCCTATCAGTACGGCGTGGTCAACGGGCAGGAGCACCGCGCGAAGGGGATCGCGATGGTGCTGGGGCCCGGGATCAACATCGACCGCGACCCACGTTGGGGGCGCAACTTCGAGATGTTCAGCGAGGACCCGCTGCTGACCTCTGCGCTTGGCACGGCCGATGTCGAAGGCATTCAGAGCCAGGGAGTGATGGCGGACCCCAAACACTTCGTCACCTATAACCAGGAGACCAACCGCGGTACGCCCAACGACGACACGATCGTGAACACCCGCGCTCTGCACGAGATCTACCTGCCGCCGTTCCAGAGCGCGATCGTGCAGGGGCATGCCGCGTCGGTGATGTGCGCGTACCCGCTCTTGAATGGCGTCTACTCATGCCAGAACACCAGCCTGCTCACCGGCCTCCTGGACGATCGGTGGGGCTTCGCAGGATTCGTCCGTTCTGACAGCGCGGCCAACGCCTCGACCGTTGATTCCGCCAACGCCGGGCTGGATCAGGAGCGTGGAAGCTTCTACTGGGACAACGGCCAGCTCGCCGCGGCCGTCGCCGACGGGCAGGTGAGGACATCGACGATCAACCAGGCGGTGCGGCGAATCCTGACCCAGATGTTCCAGTTCAACCTGTTCAACGATCCACCCAGTGGGAACCTCTCGACTCCTGCAAGCACCCCCGCGGACAACGCCTTTGCTCTGAACGTTGGCGAGCGCGGAACGGTACTGCTACAGAACAACGCAAGCATCCTGCCACTCAGCACCGCGACCACCAGGTCGATCGCCGTGATCGGCCCCGACGGGACCACTGCTCCTCAGACAGCTGGCGGTGGCAGCTCCCACGTAACGGCCTCGTCCGTGGTGAACCCGCTCAGTGGCATCACCGCTCAGGCCGGATCAGGGGCGACGGTCACGTCCTATTCGGGCTCGGATCCGACCCAGGCCGCCGCCGCCGCCCGGCAAGCGCAGGTCGCGATCGTGTTCGCGAGCTACCCGGAGGGAGAAGGGAGCGATCTGACGAGCATCTCGCTCCCCAACAACCAGGACGCGCTGATCGAAGCAGTCGCGGCCGCCAATCCCAACACGATCGTCGTGCTGAACACCGGGGGACCGGTGTTGATGCCATGGTTGAACAGCGTCAGGGCGGTACTGGAGGCGTGGTACCCGGGCCAGGATGACGGCACCGCGATCGCGTCAGTGCTCTTCGGCAAGACCGATCCGAGCGGCCACCTTCCCGAGACCTTCCCGACCAGCCTGTCTGCGATCCCGACGGCCTCGCCCGCTCAATTTCCCGGCGTCGGCGGCCGAGTCGATTACTCCGAGGGTCTCAACGTCGGCTACCGGTGGTATGACGCCAAGCATGTGACGCCGCTGTTCCCATTCGGGTACGGCCTGTCATATACGAGCTTCAGCTTCACTCACCTGACCGTCACACCCGGGTCCGTCGTCAACCGTGCGTCCGGCCCGGACTCGCAAAAGGGTCAGAACGCTCGGCTTGCCCGCGTGACCGTCCGCGTCACGAACACGGGCGACCTTCGCGGCAGCGACGTGGCCCAGTTGTACGTCGGCGACCCGACCGCCGCTGGTGAGCCCCCGCGCCAGCTGGAGGGGTTCCGTCGCGTAACGCTGCAGCCTGGCCAATCGCGGACCGTCAGCTTTACGATCACGGGGCACGAGCTCTCCTACTTCAACGGCACCGCGAACGGCTGGAGCCTCCCCAACGGTCGATTCTCGCTGTACGTTGGAGACTCCTCCGCGCTCACCTCGCTGCCCCTACGCGGGAAGCTGAGGGTGACGAAGACGATCGGCAATCGTTACGCCCGGCTGACCGCGCCCACCGATGTCAAGCCGGGAGCGACCTTCATCGCAAAGGCCAGATTCGTCAACGACGGCAACATCCCGATCACCCACGGGGTCGTGCGGCTCGGGTTCCCATCCAGCTGGACCGTCGTTCGCCTCGCGCGGACACGAGTCCTCTCGCTCCCGCCCGGGCACAGCGCCACGCGCTACTTCCGCGTGACGGCTCCGGAGCAGGCTGAGGGCGCGGTCAAGAGCCTGACTGCGCACCTCTCGTCGACGGGGATGGACGGCGCGGGAGACCTGACTGCCACGGCCACGGTCTCGGTTCGTGGTCCGATCACGGTGAGCAGGAGCTCACCGTCGATCGTTGCTCCGGGCAGTTCCGTTCCGGCGATGGTCACGGTCACCAGCCGTATGAATAGGGCCGTGGTTGTACACCTGACCCCCTCACTGCCGCCCGGTGTCACGATCTCACCGGCATCACCGTCGGTGAAAGTACCCGCAAATCGCAGCGTCAGCCTGAAGATGACGGTGTCGGTCACGGCAGGGCAGCCGCCGGCCTCCGATCATGTCCCGCTCGGCCCGAGCTTCACATACCGTGGCACGCGCTATCCGCTGGCCGCGACAGGGCTGACCGTCAACATCCCGTACGCCTCGCTGCCGGCTGCATATGACAGCAACGCGATCAGCGACGACAGCAATATCGCCGCTGCCAACTTCGACGGGAACGGCAACAGCTACTCAGAGCAGGCATTGACAGCAGCCGGGCTCGCCCCCGGCGCAACCGTGACCGTCGGCGCGACGACCCTGCAGTGGCCGGACGTCGCGGCGGGCCTGCCCGACAGTGTGCTTGCCGACGGACAGACGATTTCAATGCCCGCCTCGTCGGCGGCCGCACAACTGACGGTGCTGGGTGCATCGAGTGGCAACCACGAGTCCGGAACCGGCATGATCCAATACACCGACGGAACCGTCCAGTCCTACAAGCTCACGCTCGACAACTGGTTCAACCAGCCCAACAGTCCGTCGAACGTGCTCGTCGCCACTGCCGCCTATATCAACGACTCCACGGGGTCCGGCAATCAGGGGGTTGTCGGCCAGCGCAACCATAAAGCACGCGTGTTTGCCGCCTCCGTCGCGCTTGAGCCTGGAAAGACGGTCTCCAGCGTCACACTGCCGACTGTCGCGACACTCCCGGGGGTCTACCCGATGCACGTGTTTGCCCTGGCCCTCGGCAGCGCATCGACGCCCTAGCCGGGCTCAGCAAGCCGACGCGCAGCTCAGGCCTGAAGCGGTCCTGGATCCGCGGGTACGTCGACTGCGTGTTCCTGGAGAGCGTCGAGGGGGATGATCTCGAGAGCTCGCTGGTGGGTCGATGCGAGGACGACGTAGGCCGCCGCACCATCCATGTGTGCCTGCAGCCAGTTGGATGCGGTCACGCACCACCGATCGCCCGGAACCAGCCCGGGGAATCGATACCGGGGCATCGGCGTGATCAGGTCGTTGCCGATCCGTTGCTGGTGTTCGAGAAATTCGGCGGTGACGACGGCGCAGACGGTGTGGCTTCCCAGGTCCTCGGGACCGGTGTGACAGCACCCATCACGAAAAAACCCAGTAACGGGGTCCGTGCCGCAGGGAGCGAGCGGGCCGCCCAGGACATTGAGGTCCGCCATGGCCCTACCGATCACTCACGCGATGACCACGGCCGCCGGTCAGATGCCATCCGTTGCACTCCTGGCAGCGATAGCAGCTCAGATTCTCGCCGAACTGAGTCCGGTCCCAGAGTGCCGCCGCGCGGGCCTCGGACTCGGTGGCGAACCAGCGCTTACTCGAGCAGACCTCGCGCTGGCGCGCCTCACGGGCCTGTTGGTCGGCGAACCAGCGCTCGATGTCACGCTCGCTCACGAGTGGCCCTACGTCGTCCGCGCGGCGAGCCCGATCCGGGTCGTCGGCCGGGAACTCGATGAGGTGTATGACGAGCGCATCCATCCCCCACGATACGTCGCGAGCGATGCGACCGTATAGCTTTACCCATATAAGTCTTCGACCATGAAGGGGTATGCATGACCACAGACGGGGACATCGAGGTCGAGATCGAACAGCTGGAATCGGAGCGGGGGTCGCTCCAGGAGGACGAGTCGGCCGGGATGGATGCCGAGCACCGGCACGCCAACCGTCTGGAAGAGATTCGTGTCGAGTTGGATCGCCTATGGGATTTGCGGCGTCAGCGCCAAGCGCTCCGGGATGCCGGCGAGCCCGCCGACTTGGCGTCCGAACGCGACGCGGGCACAGTGGAAGGCTACGAGCAATAGCGAGCGCGGGTTCAGTCAGCGCGGGAGGTGGTCGAGCCCGCCTCACCCGCCGGCGGCCTGACCGCCGTCGATGTGGAGGACCTCCCCGGTGACGAATGTGGCCCGTTCGAGATACAAGATGCCGTCGGTGACATCGCTGATCTCACCCAGCCGGTCGAGCGGGTGCAGCGCGGCCATGCCTTCGTAGGACGCTCGGTCGTGCACAGGGGTCTGGACGACTCCGAGCGAGACCGCATTGACCCGCACGCCATGTGCGGCATATTCGATCGCCAGCGAGCGCGTCACCGCCACCAGTCCGCCCTTCGTGAGGGCGGCGAGCGCTGATGGTCGCGTGCTGTCGGGGTGATCGACGAGGCTGGTGCTGATGCTGACGATGTGGCCGCCGCCCTGGATGACCATCTGCCTGATCACGCGCTGCGTGATGTGGAAGAACCCATTCAGGTTCACGGCCGTGATCGAGGCATAGTCCTGCGCGGTGTATTCGGTGAACGGCTTGCCGATGTAGATCCCCGCGTTGTTGATCAGGCTGTCGATACGCCCAAACCGATCGAGTCCCTGGTTCACCACGCGCTCGGCTGTC
Organism: uncultured Actinomycetota bacterium; assembly: GCA_963790635.1. Classification (GTDB taxonomy): domain Bacteria; phylum Actinomycetota; class Thermoleophilia; order Solirubrobacterales; family Solirubrobacteraceae; genus Palsa-465. The sequence continues at coordinate 193,721 of CAWBPJ010000008.1, forward strand.
TTCGCCTCCGTGATGTCACCTGGAATGCTGAGGAAGTCGGGGTCGTCCGAGGCAGGAATTGAAAGCGAGGTTCCCACCACCGCATACCCGGCATCGAGATAGGCGGCTGCCAGGCCCGCGCCGATACCCTGTGCGGCGCCGGTGATGACGGCGACCTTCCTGTCTTGACCCACCACGTCTGACCTCATTGTTTGGGCGAATCGAATCAGTACACCGAGTCTCGGACCGGTTCGGCGAGCCTATAGACAATCATCGAGCGTATGGACAACAAAGATCTCGATCCGCGGGTGGCCGTCCCGCTGTGCGGGTCGAGCCTGGTGGTAGCTTGACTGCGGTGGCGCCCGTCAGCCGTCTCAGAGCACGATGGCTGCCGGTTGTGGCGCTGGTCCTGATCATCGCTGTGGTGCCGCTCATCCTTCTGAGTGGCTCGTCACCGCACGCCGGTTACGACATCTCCTATCCGCAGTGCTCGGAGTCCTACCCCTCGAACCCGGTATTCGGGATCGTTGGTGTCAACGGCGGGCTGGCAAACAAGGCGAACCCATGCCTCAGCGGAGAGCTGCGTTGGGCGCGTGACTCGCCAGGGCGCAAACAGCCCGAGCAGGCACCGCTATCGCTTTACATCGACACGAATAACCCTGGCGCTCATCACGTTTCGGACTGGCCCAGTCGTGGCATTGCGCCGATCTATGGCGCCTGTAACGGCCTTCTGACCAACGCATGCTCCTACATCTACGGCGAGCAGCGCGCCGCCCACTCCTACGGCCTCGTTGCCGAGCTGGACCCAGTCGCGGCCAAGACCGCACCGTGGTGGCTGGACGTTGAGCTGATGGCGAGCTGGGCCGGGACTTACAAGCTCAACATCGCCGCGCTGCAGGGGTTCGTCGCCGGCCTGCGCAACACAGGCGCGACCGGTTCGATCGGCATCTACTCCACAAGCGCGCAGTGGAAGGAGATCACGGGGCTGACTTCGCAGACAACGACCTCCGCGTTCAGCGGCCAACTCGCCGACTGGGAGGCCGGAACGGCGGCGGCCGTCACGCAGGCGCGCCAGAACTGCGCAGGCGCCGGGTTCACCGGTTCGGCTCCTACGCTCGCGCAATACCAGCTCAACGGCCTCGACGCGGATTTGCGCTGCACTGGCAAGCACTGACAGATCCAAGGCAACGGCTCGCGATGTCGCTCAAGCCGCCAATCAGCGCCGCCTGGCCTCGAAGCGGCGGCGCTCCCGCTTGCTCGGGCGTCCGCCCAGATCGACTGTCCCCGTGAGCCTGCGCATCTCTGCTTGGCGCTCGCGATCCCTGACGCTTTCCTCGGTCTCCTCATACAGCTTCGCCGCCTCGACAGCCGACACGCGTCGCTCGGCAGCGCCCCGGACGACCACGGTCCGTCGCACCGGACCGAGCGTCAGCTCGAGCACGTCGCCTGCCGCGACCTCACGACTCGGCTTCACAGCCGCCCCGTTGACGTGCACGCGCCCGCCTTTGACCGCCTCGGCCGCTGACGAGCGCGTCTTGAACAGACGCGCCGTCCAAAGCCACTTGTCGACACGCATCATCCGCCGTTCACACACGGCTCGTTCATGGCCCTACGGTACCGGTGTCCGCCTGCCGCCTTCAGGCCGCCGCCAGGGTTGCCTGCACGACGACGTCGCTTGCCTGGCTCGGCCACCAGAGGGCAGCTTCGCGTACACGCGGATGCGAGTGCGAGAGTCGCCGCCAGCGGTCAGCTGGCGGCGACTCTCGCAACCCGGTCCATCCTCAGCGTGTCTTTGCGACGTTGAAGCTCAAGCCGGAGTTGCGCTGCGCGAAGGTGGCGCGCCCCGCGGCCGGGGATGCGGTGTTCCAGCCCTGGATCCCCTTGCCCGCACCGGCCAGGAAGCTCGTGAGGTCGACGGATGCCGTTCCGCAATCCATATTGCCGCTGGTGATGCGGTAGTGGCCGGCAGGCATGTGGGCGCCGCCCGCGCGGTCATTGTGGAGGACGGTGAAGCCGATGCCGTTGCACGAGCTGATACGAGCCGGCCTTGCGGTGCGCGAGCCGGCGTCGACCACCCGAAGGCTGTTGATCGAGGCGACCTGCCGGTTGCCGAATCGCAGTGTGATCGAATAGATGCCGGGATTGGTTGCCGGCGGAACGCGAACCGTGGTGTGATAGATGCCCTCCACGAGCGCCGGGGTCACGACGGCCGGGATCCCCTTGACGCTGCGCGACGATGAGATCGCGGTCGAGGTGATCGTCAGATTCTCACCGGCCCGGGCATACGCAAGTCCGGAGATCGTGAGCTTCTGCCCAGGCTTGACGGTGGTCGCGCTGACGCCGATCGTGAACGGTGCACTCTTGACCTGCGCTGCGGACGCGGTGGTTGCCGCGCCTCCAGTTGTCGCGGCAAAGGCGCCTGGCACCATGGAGAGCGCCGCCGTTGCCGCGACCGCGCCGATAGTGGCGAGCTTGAGCGCTGAAAGGCGTGAGTTGAAACGAATTGATGACATTGGGATCTCCTTCGTCGAGCGCCTGTTCGGCAGGCGCTGCATTTGTTGATCACAAGGTCTCAGCGCAACGAGGCTGCGACGTTCGTAGCCGGATACTGCATCTGCGCGACACCGCTACTACATCCCGCGTCGGCGATGCTCGGTGGCGAGCGTTCCCTGGATCCGCAGACCGCCCGCGAGGCGAAGGAGGACAAGCATGGATCAGAAGGTCAACCTGGCAGAGAAGTTCGCGCTACTCACAGGCGCTTACGAACCCGCGATTGTCGGTTACATGAACGATTACAAGTTGCAGATCGTCAGGGTCCTCGGGTCGTTCGTCTGGCACGCGCATGAGGAGACCGACGACTTCTTCCTGGTGATCAGTGGACATCTCACAATCCATCTCCGCGATCGCGACGTCGAGCTTTACCCGGGTGAGCTGTTCGTCGTACCGCGCGGCGTTGAGCACTGCCCGGAGGCGACGGAAGAGACGCTGGTGCTCCTGATCGAGCCTGACGGCACGTCGAACACCGGTGATGCGGGCGGAGAGATGACAGTCGAGCCACGCATCCTCTGACGCCTCACCGGTCTGAATGGCACCGCTCAGGTGCGATCGCGCCGCGCCTGGACGGACGCCTGTTCAGCCGGAACCCCGCTGACGGCGCCGTCGTGCCAGGCCGCTCCGCCACCCAGGTCGATACGGCGCAGCAGGCGCGCGGGTGATCTATCGGCCGCTGCGGCCCTCTCGAGGTGGCCATAGGGCGCGCTTGAGTTGGTTGCGAACAGAACCACGTTGCCGCGAGCACGCGAGCCGGATGAGAGTGCCGCGAGCTCCACGTAACTGCCGGCAAGGCCCGCAGCGATCGAGCGCACGGCGGACCAAGCCGCCGCGTCGACGACGTTGATGAGCGTCAGCGGCGCCACGCGAGCGCAATCCGCCAATGCCTCGGCCGTGACCAGATGCCGCGGGACGCGTGCACCGACGAACGCATCGATCACGATCGCGTCGAAGCTGCTGTCGGCCTGAGTGGAGACCACCTGTCGGCCATCGCCGACGCGTACCTTCAGCCCAGGTTGCCGGCGCAGGCCCAGATGGGCACGTGCGATCTCGAGCACGCTGACGTCGGCCTCTACCACTTGCTGGCGCGACTCGCGATCCTCGGCCAGCAGCGCTCGGGCCAGCGTGCAGGCGGCACCGCCAACGTGCAGGACGCGACGCGCGCGCATCGCACGCAGGGTCAGGCGCGTCCAGCGCAGATAGTCGAACTCCAGATGGCCGGCGTCTGCAAGATCGACATAGGAGGCATCCATATCGCCCTGGCGCAGCAGGCGACCCGATGGGCGCTCCGGGTCTCGCAGCACGATCAGGTCATCGTCCGTGGCGACGACAAAACTGCGTGACCGCCCCATCGCGCCACTCTAGCCGGGCTGCGAAGCCCGCCCCAACGTCGGTGAGGCTCAGCCGACCTTGATCAGGGCGATCGTGTTCAACGCGAACAGGATCGCGAATAGGACCGTCCAGCGGTTGAGGTTGCGCTCGACCATCGAGCCGCCGCCGAACGGGCTGTTGCCGGCACCGGTACCGCCGCCACCGCCACCCATTCCGAAACCGGATAGGCCGGCGTCCTTCCCGGAGTGCATGAGCACCAGGAAGATCAGCATCACACTGATGAAGACCTGAAGGACGTCGAGTACGAAAGTCATGTGGGCGCTGATGGTAGCTACTCGACACCTGACGGCGAGTTCTGAGCTTCGGGCGCCGTTGGCAGGATACCCTCGTGCTCGTCGAGCGCGTCGAGCTGATGCAGCAACTCGATCGCCTCAGAGCGAAGCGTCGAGTCGATCGCTTCGAAGTCAGCGTCTGACAGCTTGCCGGTTTCGTGATCGAGCTCGGCGTCGCGGATCTCTCGGTACTTGGCGTCACGCGCAGCCTCGAGGTCGATCCGTTCGAGTGATTCAAGCTCGGAATGCTCCGTGGCCGGCGGGGCCATTGCGGCGCGCCGCAGCGGTTGGCTGACAAACCACGCGACACCGATGAACAGGACCAGGAGGATCAGATACGCCATAGCCGTAAACGCGGTCAGGCGAGCTCGCGCACCGCCACGCGCGAATGCTCGGGCGCGGGTCTGCGGCGTCGCGTGAAGAGATCTGGCGGCAGCAGCGAGGTCAGGCCGCCCAGCGCGATGATCAGCGCGCCGCCCCACAGCCAGCTCACCAGCGGTGAGACGATCAGCTGAAACACGACCACGTGAGGTTCCTTCAGGTATCGCGCTGTGATGTCCTGGACGACCGCATCACGGGCCTGCCAGAAGTCGAGGCCGTCGATCCTCATCGAGTCAAGTGCGACGTTCAGGCGATCGTCGAACTCGGCATTGGTCATGTGGGGGTATTGCTTGATCAGCGCGGCTGAGACCGAGTTGTAGAGGCCGGCGAACTTCCGATCACCCTGCCTGATCAATCTCTGCAGCGGGTTCAGGTTTGCTGACGCGACCGTCCAGATGTCGCGCAGCGGGCCGGCGTCGAGTCCGATCGTGCTGTCAGCGTTGGCGCTATCGAAGAAGCGACTGATCAGGCCCGCTGAGCTGCTCGTCGACGGATAGAAGCTCTGCATCGTGTGCAGACGCGTGATCTGTCTGCCGTGCTTGGTGACGTCGATGATCGCGCCGAACGAAACCCGTTCGGCGGTGGCGGAGGCTGTCGGGCGCACGTAGTGGAAGACATAGCCGCCGGAGTAGACGCTCTGCCCGGGCCTGAGGGTGGCTTGACGCGAGTGCTGGAAGGACGACGACGCCGCGACCCCGATCAGCATCACCGCAAAGCCGACGTGCGCGATATAGCCGCCGTAGCGCCGGCGGTTGCGTCGCACCAGACCCTGCGTCGCGACCGGCCAGCCGTCGCCCGTGATCGCCCGTCGCGCGGCCGTGCCGCGAAAGAACTCCTGCGAAACGGTGCCGATCACGAACGCGCCGAAGCAGAACATCAGGACCGCCAGCGGCTTGCTGCCCGCGTTCGTCAGTGCCAGCACCAGGATCGTCACGAACAGAGCCGAACCCAACCGGGAAGATGAACTGCTTGCGCAGGTTGGCGATGGTGGCGCGACGCCACGAGATCAACGGGCCGATCCCGGTCAGCAGCACCAGCAGCAGCGCCAGCGGCACCACGAACGGCGTGAAGGCCGGCGGCCCGACGGAGATGCTGGTGCCGGTGATCGCCTCTGAGATCAGCGGGAACAGCGTGATCCAGAAGATCACGAAGGTCATCGCCACGAGCACGAGGTTCTGCAGCAGGAACATCGCCTCACGCGAGAGCAGCGAGTCGAGTCGGTGGTCGGTGCTCAGCAGATCGCGGCGCCACACCACCAACCCGACCGAGCTGAAGAACATGACCCCGAGCAGCACGACGAACGGGACCCCCAGCGTCGACGCGCCGAACGCATGGATCGAGTCGAGCACCCCCGAGCGCACGAGGAACGTGCCGAAGATCGCGAGCGTCCCGAACGCCAGCACCAACGAGACGTTCCAGACCTTCAGCATCCCGCGCTTCTCCTGGATCTGGATCGAGTGGATGAAGGCGGTGCAGATCAGCCACGGCATCAGCGCGGCGTCCTCGACGGCGTCCCAACCCCAGTAGCCGCCCCAGCCGAGCTCCGTGTAGGACCAGCGCGCGCCGAGCACGATGCCGACACCCAGGCACAGCCAGGCCGCCAGCGCGAAGCGCCGCGTGCCGCGAATCCAGTCCGACCCGAGCTTGCCGGTGATCAGCGCACCGATCGCAAACGCGAACGGGATCGCCATCAGCGTGTACCCCGAATACAGCATCGGCGGGTGGAACATCATGCTCGGGTGCATCAGCAGCGGGTCGAGACCAGCCCCGTTCGACGGTGTCAGCGCCGCCGGAGTCGTCGCGAACGGGTTTGCCGCAAAGCAGGCCAGCGCCGCGAAGAATCCCTGCATGCCGAGCAGGACCGCGGCGGCGTAGGGGGCGATCTCACGCAGCCGCCGCCGCGTCAGGAACAGCGCCACGCTCGCCCACAGCGAGGACAGCGTGACCCACAGCAACAGCGAGCCCTGCTGCGAGGACCACGGCGCGGTCAGCTTGTAGAAGACCGGGATCGTCGTCGCCGACGTGTTCGCGACGACCTTGAAGCTGAAATCGTTGCGCAGGAACGCGATCTCCAGCAGAACGAACGCGAACACGCTCAGAGCTGCGAGCGCATACATCGCGCGCCGGCCCGAGGCGACCCAGTCGGGTCGTTGCTCTCGCGCGCCGTGGATCGACGCGCCGATCCCGTAAAGGCAGACGCCCAGGCCGAGGAGCAGGATCGCGCGGCCCAGCTGCGCCATCAGCTGGTGACCGCCGCGCTCTGAGCAGCCGGCACGCCGGCATTATTGGCGATCGACCCAGAGGCAGCCTGGTATTTCGACGGGCACTTGGTGGTCAGCGAGTTCTGTTGGCCAACAAACCTGCCGTCGTTGTCAGTGACGTTCACCATCACGGCCCGACCCTGGGCGAACGGGTCCGGGACGACGCCCGTGTAGCTGACCGGAACCGACACCGTCCGCTTCGGGTTGAGAACACTGAAGTAGGTCGTGCCGCCGGCGTGCCGGATCGAGCCGTTCTCAACGGTTCCGGCCAGGATGTACTGGCCGCCTGGTTTGGCTTTCTGAAGTAGTTGCGAGGCGGTGAGCTCGTCGCGACCGGCGCTGAAGCTGACGTAAATCAGCGCGCCAGCCAGCAGCAGTGCTGCACTCAGTGCGACCGTCAACCGGATCGCGCGCTTGCGATTCGGGTCCATGCGAAAGCAGATTGTCCCACAGAGCCCGGGCCTCGGAGCGCAAGCCCCGCGCTCTTACGCGGCTCTGACATGAGGCTCGGCGATCGCTTGGTCTCGCCGCCCGCGGCTTGCGCTATTTGAGCCGCTCGCGTGCAGCCTTGGCCCAGCTGTCCGTGATGTCTCGCACGAACTTGGCCTGCGAGCTCGCGAGGTTCGTGATCCACTCGACCTCGTCCTTGGCTGAGCCTTCGAGACACTTGTCGCGATCGACTTCAGCGCCTTCTCGTAGCTCGCGAGGGTGCTCTCGCCGGCGTCGCGACCGATTTCGATGATCTTCTCATTGAGCTTGCGGACCCGCTCGGCGATCGCGTCGATCTGCGCGCTGTCAGCCTTGACGTGAACCCGAACGCGGCTCTTCGAACCGGCCGCGGCCTTGGCGGAGCCAGCGGCACCGCTGCTCGTCTTGGCGGTGCTCGCCTTGGCCGCGCTGCTCTTGGCGGCGCTGGCCTTTGTCGCGCCCGCCCTGGAGCTGGCGGTTCCGGCGGCGGCCGGCTTGGCGGCGCTCGCTCGGCCGCTTGTGCGTTTCGCGCCCGTGGACCTGGCGGCGCTGGTCTTCGTGGTCGCCGATTTGGACGCAGCGGGCTTGGCCGCGGCCGGCTTCTTCGCGGCCTCTGACTTCGCGGGTGCGGGCTTGGCCGGTTTGCTCGCACTGGATCCGGCGGAACGTGCCTGCGGCATCTTTGCTCCTTGTCTGACGCTGGTTCTGTCGATGGTGGCGCGTGTAGCTCGGACCCTACACGTTCACCGGGGACTGTTCTCGGCCGGGGTTTCGCTGGCACATCATCTAGCTTGCGGGCCATGTTCGAGATCCGTACGCGCGCGAGCGGCAGCCGCGCCCGCACCGGCACCCTGCGGCTCGCCCACGGCGACGTGCAGACGCCCGCCTTCGTCCCGCTCGCGACTCGCGCTGCGGTCAAGACGCTCGAGCCGCGAGATGTCGAGTCGCTCGGCTATGAGATGGTGCTGGGCAACACCTTCCACCTCTACCTCTCCCCCGGCCCGGAACTGATCGCCGACCACGGAGGTCTCAACGAGTTCATGCGCTGGCGGCGGCCGATCATCACCGATTCCGGCGGCTTCCAGGTGTTCTCCATGGGTCACGGCAGCGTCGCCGACGAGATCAAGGGCCGGGGCCGCGGCGCCAAGCGCGGTGGCGCCGACTCCAACGGGTCGATCCTCTCGATATCTGAAGAGGGCGTTCGCTTCCGTTCCTACATCGACGGAGCCGAGCGCTTCATGTCACCGGAGACCTCGATGGCGGTCCAGGCCGCGCTGCACTCTGACATCGCGCTCGCATTCGACGAATGCACCCCCTTCCATGTGACACGCGAGTACACGGCGCGATCCACGGAGCGCACTCACCGCTGGCTCGAACGCTGCCTCGAGTGGCATCGGGAGAACGGCCCACGCGAGCAACTCGTGTACGGAATCATCCAGGGTGGCGTCGAACAGGATCTCCGCATCGAGTCGGCCCAGACGATCGCCGCCAGCCGCTGTGACGGGATCGCCATCGGCGGCTCGCTGGGGCAGGACAAGCCGCAGATGCACGAGGTCGTCGACTGGAGTACGGCGGCGCTCGAACGCGGCGCGCCCGACCGCCCGCGTCACCTGCTCGGCATTGGCGACATCGACGACCTGCTCGTCAACGTCGGGCTTGGTATCGACACGTTCGACTGCGCGATGCCGACCAGGCTCGCCCGCCACGGCGTTGCGATCGTGCCTGAACCGGAGGCGCGTTGGCGCGTCGACCTGGCGAAGTCTCGCTTCCGCGGCAGCCGCGAGCCGATCATGGATGGTTGCCCGTGTCCCGCGTGCAGCGCCGGTTTCACGCGCGGGTACATCCACTACGCCGCGAAGGCGGGCGAAACGACCGGGCCACGGCTGCTGACGCTCCACAACCTCAGCTTCATCCAGCGTTTGATGGCTGACCTCCGTGACGCGATCGACGCCCACAACCTGCCGGAAACGGTCGCAGCCTTCGCGTCAGGTGCACAGCCCACATTCCGCGAAGCCTGACGCGCACGCGCAGCGCCCACGCAAAGCTTCACTTCGTGTACTTCTGGATCAGCTGCTGAACCTGGTCGACGGCGTGGTGCCAGTCACCGGCGACGACGTGCTGGGCCCGCACGCTCGCGTCATGGCTCTGTTGCAATGCGATCACCACGACCGCCACCGCGATCACGAGCAGCAGCAGCAGAATGAACAGCGCCCGAGCGAGCCCGCGTCCCCGGCGCCGAGCTGAAGGCTCGGCCCGTGGCTGTGGACGCTCCCTCGGCGGCTCCTGAGCCGGCGGACGCCGCGCGGGCACGGTTCGCGGAGTCCGAGCCGCCGGCCGGGCTGCAGGCCGCGCGACCGCCGTCTGGGCGGTGTCGTAGTCGCGAGTCGACAGCACTCGCGTGGCAGCTTGGCCGCTGCCCATGTGGCGGGTCGGCGCCTCTTCGTCCCACGGCGAGATCCCATTGGCGCCGTCCTCGATCATCTCTGAAAGCTCGACGGCGGTACGCGGCCGCTCCTCGGGAACCACCGAGATCGAAACCGCAATCGCCTCCGACAGGGTCTGTGGCACGTTCGGATTCAGGCGCCGCAGCGGAGTCGGTGACTCGCGCTGCTGCTTGAGTGCCAGCTCGGCCAGTGAGTTCGCCTCGTAGGGCAGCCGACCGGACAGCAGCTGGTAGGCGACAACGCCGAGCGAATAGAGATCGGCGGCTGGACCGGCCTCCTCGCCCCGTGCCTGCTCGGGTGAGAGGTAGGCCGCCGTCCCGAGCACCGAGCCAACCTGCGTGATGCTGGTCTGCCCGGTCGCGCGTGCGATGCCAAAGTCCGCCAGCTTGACGACACCGCTCTCGGACACGAGCAGGTTGCCGGGCTTCACATCGCGATGCACGACACCATTGCGGTGCGCGTAGTCGAGACCACGGCAGGCTTGCGCGACGATGTCGACTGTCTGTGCCACATCCAGATGCCCTCGGTCACGGAGGATCTCGGCACATGAGCGGCCGGGCACGTACTCCATCACGATGAAGTGCTGGTGGGCCGATTGGTCGAAACCCGAGTCGAACACCTGGACGATGTTCGGGTGTACCAGGCGCGCCGCCGCCAGCGCCTCGCGACGGAAACGCGAGACGAACGTAGGGTCATCTGCCAGGTGCTCGGCGAGCAGCTTGATCGCGACGTGACGTTCGAGTCGCTCGTCCAGTGCCAGCAGGACCGTCGACATGCCGCCGACGCCGAGTCGACCCTCCACCCGATACCGACCCGCGATCACGGATGTGATGCCCATCAGAATCCGCCCGCCTCCTGGCTGTCGCCACCCTGCGAATCAGTGCTGTCTGACGACGTCGTGCTCGTGTCGTCGGTCCCGCCGGCCGTCGGGTCGGTGACGGTGCCGCTGCTCGCGTTCCCCTCATCGCCGCCCCCATAGAGACCCTGCCCACCGTTGGACGGCACGGTCGGACTCGTTGTGGACTGGGGCGCCACCGGCGTGCCACCGGTCGTCGAGGTGTAGCTCTGAGTCGGATAGGTTTCGGTCGTGATCGTCGGTTGGGTGTAGGTCTGTGTGGGGTAGGTCTCGGTCGTGACGGTCGTCGTGTCGGGCATGGTCTGCGTCTTCGTCGTCTGTGAGCGTGTCCGCGTGGTGGTCTGCGTCGGCACAGCGCAGGCGGTGCTGGTCAGATCCTGGATCGTGCTCGCACCCTGGTCGAGGTTCGAGACGAGCGTCGAGTTCACCCCGTTCAGCTGGTTGAGCTTGTCCTCGAACGTGTACAGGGCATCGCGAGCCGTCGAGCACTCGTGATCGTTGAGGGCCAGTCTGACGTTGTCCAGCTGACGCGTCAGCTGGTCTGCCTGCGATTGCGAAAGCAGATTGCCGCTGCTGCCACCGCAGCCTGCCAGTGCCGCAGCGGTGACGCCCGCGGCGGCCACCAGAAATGCCCTCTGAACGAACCCCATCCGGGTTCGACTTTAGCCACTGTTGCGGAGAACACCCGCTGAATTCCCCGCTGAGCGCGGGGATTGCAGCTACTGCCCGAAGCTCAGACGCTCCGCCAGCGCATCCGGCAGCCTGGCCGCACGAATCGCCCAGGCGGCGCCCTCGATGTCGTACTCGACCCGCCTGTACGACGTAGTCCACGACTCGGAGTCGAGCAGCATCCAGGCTGCTCGCGGGTTCCCGTCGCGAGGCTGCCCGACGCTCCCGGGGTTGAGCAGCCAATGGCCCTCACCCAGCTCGAGCTGGTCGCCCTCATGGCGTGTCTCACCCGTGGTGCTCTCGCCCTCCAGCCGGTGGAACTCCAGGGCGACGTGTGTATGGCCGACGACGCTGATCCGCTCCGGCTGGACGTCGAAGCCCAGCTCTGCCTGAAGCGGTGAGAGCACGTACTCCCAGACCGGGTCCCGGGGGCTCGCGTGATACAGGCTCACGACCTGATCCTCGTTCGAGGGCGACAATGACTCGAGAAACGCGCGCGTTTCTGGTGAGATCGTCTTCTGAGTCCATTCGGCGGCTCGGCGTGCGGCATCGGAGAAATCGGCGACGGAGAGTGCACCTGTAACCGCCAGGTCGTGGTTGCCTGCCAGGCAGATGTCGGCGCGCTCTCGAACCAGGGCAACACAGGCATCGGGGTCGGCCCCGTAGCCGACGAGATCACCCAGGCACCAGATCGCGTCGCACTCACTGGCGTCGATCTGCGCCAGCACCGCGTCGAGCGCCTGCAGGTTCGCGTGTATGTCAGAGACGATCGCTGTCCGCACGGCTCTTGGGGTCGCGCGGACGCATCCGCTCAGAGGTTTACTCGCTACTCCCCGCCGTCGAGCGGATCGTCGTCAGGCCCGAGCGGGTCGCCGCCGAACTCGGGCAGGCTCTTGATGTTCTCGCGAGTCTGCCACTTGCCGTAGTTGTCCTGCATCGCGTCGATCAGCTCGCGCATGAACTTCGGCGACAGGTTCACACGCGTCACGACCACGCCGGGGACCTCGTCGTCCTCGATCTCGTGGTCGACCCGCGCGAACGTGATCGTGAACTCGTATTCCGAATGGCTGACGTTCGCAAAATTCGAGTAGTTGCCGGCCATCATCTCCGGCGAGAAGTGGATGTTGATGTGCCGTTCTGGCTGATTCGGGTCGGTCATATCCGCCTAGTATCCCACCGGTGCGAATCATCGTCGTCGCCGTCGGCCGCCTGCGCCCGCCCTTCACCGACGACATCGCGCATTACGCAAAGCTGCTGAGCCGCTACGCGCGGCTCGAGCTGATCGAGGTACGCGAGGATTCGCTGGTCGCGGCCCGCATCCCCGAGCGCGCCTTCGTGTCGCTGCTGGACGCCGGCGGATCGGAGTTCGACTCGGTTGGTTTCAGCGGGTTCCTCGAACAGCGCCGGGCCAGCGGCCGCGATCTCTGTTTCGTGATCGGCGGTCCGTTCGGCGGCCTCCGAGCTCGCGCGCGTCGACCATCGCCTGTCGCTCGGTCGCGATCACCTTGCCTCACCAGCTCGCGCGCGTGGTGCTGCTCGAACAGCTCTACCGCGGCCACAAGATCATCGCCGGCGAGCCCTACCACCATTAGCGCCGCTCTTCAGGCAGGATTAGCGACCAATGGCGGAGCGCTACGAGCCACCCAGCCGGCGATCGAGCGATCGAACGACGCGTGGTCGAGGGCGACCGCGTCGAGCAGATCGTCTCAACGCGGCGCCGGCAGCAGCAGCGCGAGCTGCGCCAATTCACGCTGCGGCTCGGTGCGCTGCTGGCCGCTGTGGCCACCGTGATGATCATCGGCGCCGTCGCCTTCTCGATCGACGAGCACACCTCGGTGCCGTACGGCTTCTACTGGACGCTGGACGCGGTCACGACGCTCGGATCGCTTCGGGCTCCTCAGCGACCTCGGCGGACGCATCATCCTCGTCGGGCTCGAGCTGCTCGGGATAGGTACGCTCTTCTACGGCTTGGCGACGGTTGCGGAGTTCTTCGTCTCCGGGCAGCTCAGCGGCGTGCTCAAACTCCGTCGCACGCAGAAGATGATCGACTCCTATTCAGACCACTACATAATCTGCGGTTACGGCCGCGTCGGCCGCCAGGTGGTCCGCGATCTGCGCGATCACGAGGCCGACATAGTCGTGATCGACCACAATCCGCTGCATCGCGAGACCGCCACCACTGACGGTGTCGTCTACATCGAGGGCCACGCCTCGGATGATGAGATCCTGATCCAGGCTGGGATCGAGCGGGCGATAGCCGTGATCGCGTGCGTCGATTCGGACGCCGAGAACATCTTCATCGCGCTCAGCGCGCGCGAGCTCTCAAGCGACGTGAAGGTGATCGCGCGGGCCTCCGCGGAGGACGCTGAGCGCAAGCTGATCCGCGCCGGCGCCAACGAGGTGATATCGCCGTACAAGATGACCGGGTCGGAGATGGCCCGCCTGGCGTTGGATCCTGCGATCCAGACATGATCGATCCGATCTCACAGCTGCGGACAGCGCTGGGCGCTGCCACCACTGCCTTGCTTGGCAGTGGTGGCGAGACGGAGGCTCCCGCCGGGACGAAGCTCGAGGCCCCCAAGCGTGCCGATCAGGGCGATTACGCGACCAACGCGGCGATGCTGCTGGCCCCGCGGCTCGGCTCCTCTCCACGCGAGATCGCCGCTCAGCTGGGTGAAGAGCTGGCGCGCGGCCTGGGCGACTCACTCGAGCGCTTTGAAGTCGCCGGGCCGGGCTTTCTCAACCTCGTCCTGTCCAACTCATGGCACCGTGGCGCGCTGCGTGACGTGCTGGCCGCCGGGGCGGCGTTCAGCGCCGGCGGAGCGCGGCGGCCCGAGCGGATCTCGCTCGAGTTCGTGTCTGCCAATCCGACCGGACCGGTGGTGGCGGCCAGCGGCCGTCACGCCGCTTACGGCGATTCGCTGGGCAGGATCCTCGAGCATCACGGCCATACGGTCTGCCGCGAGTACTACGTCAACGACTCGGGCTCGCAGGTGCTCCGGCTCGGAGAGTCGGTGCGGGCCCGGGCGCTCGGCCAGCAGCCTCCCGAGGACGGGTACCAGGGGGATTACGTTGCGACCCTCGCGGCGCAGATCAAGGGCGCTGGTGATGACTCGGTGGACATCAGGACCTTGACCGAGACGGCCGTCGCGGCAATGGTCGCGGGGATCAAGGCGACGATGACTCGCTACGGCGTCGACTACGACGTCTACTTCAGCGAGAAGAGCCTGCACGAGGGCCATCCGAGTGTCGTCGATCGCTCGCTCGAGGATGTCCGCGCCGGTGGGCACGTCTACGAGCACGACGGCGCACTCTGGCTTCGCACCACGAGCTTCGGTGACGACAAGGATCGCGTGCTGGTCCGCAGCGGCGGCGAACCGACCTACTTCGCGTCTGATATTGCATACATGGAGAGCAAGCGCGAGCGCGGATTCGAACGCCAGATCCTGGTGCTCGGCGCCGACCACCACGGTTACGTCGGCCGGCTGAAGGCCTCCTTCCAGGCGCTCGGCGGAGACCCGGAGCTGTTCGAGACCCTGATCATGCAACTGGTGCACCTGGTCGAGAACGACGAGCGCACGAAGATGTCCAAGCGGCGCGGCGAGTTCGTGACGCTCGACGAACTGCTCGACGAGATCGGCGTCGACGCTACCCGGTACTTCATGCTGCAGAGCTCGCACGACCGCACGCTCGACCTGAACCTGGACCTGGCGCGTTCGCACTCCGCCGAGAACCCGGTCTACTACATCCAGTACGCGCACGCGCGGATCGCATCGATGCTGGCGCGGCTGGGCAACGAGCGCGTCGGGCTTGCTGTTGCGGCCGGGGCCGATTGGAGCTCGCCAGCGGGCGAGCTCCACCCCTCCGAGCGGGACCTGATCCGCAAGCTGCTTGCGCTCCCCGAGGAGATCAGCGAGGCGGTCGAGCGGCGCGCGCCGCATCGCATCGCCGCCTACGCACTGGAGCTGGCTCAGGAGTTCACCGCCTTCTACCGCGACTGCAAGGTCGTCGGGGCCGAGCCGCACTCGACTGAGTCGTTCCGGATCGCACTGTGTGTCGCAACTCAGACCCAGCTGGCGATGGTGATGGGTCTGCTGGGCGTCAGCGCGCCGGACGCCATGTGAGCGCCAGCCGTTCGCTGGCAGCCGCTGATCTCAGATGAACTTCGTGAGTTCGTCGTCCAGCCGCTGCGCATCGTCGGGCGGCAACGGCGAGGCGGTTTCGAGCGGCTTGACGGCTCTGGCCCGGGCGCGCCACTTGGGCAGCGTGTACAGCAGCAGCGCCACCCCCGCGATGAAGATCGCCGGCGGCACGATGTAGATGGTCAGGTTGAAGCCGCTGGCGGCCGGCCGCGCGAGCACGTCTGCTCCGTACTGATCGACCATCGGCGCTCTTGATCTCACCGAGCGTCAGGCCCCGGTTGACAAGGCTGGCCAGCTGCTGCTTCTCGGAGATCGCCTGCGGCGAATTGACCTGGTTCAGCGGCTCATGGCAGGAGGTGCACATGAACTGGCCCACGACCGAGTAGAAATTCACCTCAGCCGCGGCCGCGACGGGCATCGCGATGCTGCCATTGAGGGTGAACGCGAGCACAGCGAGTGCGATCAGGCCGCGCAGCCTCATGCCGCACCGCCGAGCGCGTGGTTCAGAGCCTGATCGGCCCACCGCTGCGTCATCTGTGCGGTGTCTGCGGCGACAACATGCCCGTCCCTGCCGATCACGAACGTCTCCGGCACACCGGTCACACCATAGGGAGCTACGAAGCTTCCCGCCGGGTCGAGCAGCACGCTGTAGTGCAGCCCATACTTCCGCATATAGCTGGCGGCGTCGCTCGTCGAATCCTGGAACGTGACGCCGACCATCGCACCGCCGTGCTGCGTGAGCATCTGCTGCGCGTGCTTGAGCACGGAGACCTCGTCCTGGCAGGCCACACACCACCCGGCAAACACGTTCACCATCACGACCCTGCCGTGCAGCTTGTCCAGCGTCTCCTTTTGCGGCGAGCCCAGCAGCTGCAGTGCCATATCGGCATTCGGCGCGAGCGGCTGCTCGCCGCGGTGCACCTTCGCTGCCAGCGAATTCCCCGGCCCGCTCCGCGACACGCCGAAGGCCAGCAGCGCCAGCAGCGCCACCACGACCAGCGTTATGACACCTGGGACCACGAACCTGCGCATCGCCTCAGAGACTAGAGAAGCTCCGTGGATGGGCGTTCCCCACGAACCCCCAGGGGATTGACCGGGCCTGCGGCTCGCGTGGAGCCATCAACCGAGCTGCCTGATCACATTCCAGCACGAGCGTGAGCGTCAAGACAACGGCGACAGCGATATCCAGGGCCTCAGAGCCTCGCAGAGCGCCGCGCTTCAGGCTCGGTGCGCGGGCTAGAATCGGCCTCCTGGCGAACGTAGCTCAGTTGGTAGAGCGTCGGCTTCCCAAGCCGAAGGTCGCGGGTTCGAAGCCCGTCGTTCGCTTAGCAAAAGCCCAGGTATTCTGGGCTTTTGTCGTTCTCGGGATTGCTCGGAGTCTCAAATATGTCCCGAATGTGTCCCGAACGACTGCTAGCTTTTCGGCTATGACCGCACTTGCACAGCCCCCTTCGGGCCATGTGTTCCGCGTTGACCGCAAGCGCGGCCCGGTCTTCTACGCCAAGTACCGGTTGCCTGACGGACGTCAGGTCCAGAAGCGGCTCGGGCCGGCGTGGACCGAGCGCGGCCGTCCGCCAGCCGGCTACTTCACCAAGCGCCTGGCGGAGGACTGGCTGCGCCAGACCTTGACCGACGCACGACGCGGGACGCTGCCTGGTTTGGTCCGCACCGGCGCGACCTTTGCCGACGCCGCCGCCGAATGGCTCCGCTACGTCGAGCACGACCGCGCCGTCAAGCCGTCGACGATGGTCGACTACCGTTCAACAGCCAAGCAGCTGGTGGCGGAGTTCGGGGAGCTGCGGGTCGAGGAAGTGACGGCGCGCCGGATCGAGCAGTGGCGCGCCGGGCTGGGCGCAGGACGCGAGAAGCCGCTGACCAACCGCACGCGCAACAAGATGCTCACCGTGCTCGGCGGGATCATGGAGCGAGCGCGCAAGGTGTATGGCCTGCCGGCGAACCCGGTGCGGGATGTCGAGAAGCTGCGCGAGCGCTACGACGCCACCCGGTTCGCCTTCTACTCGCCCGAGGAGGTTCATGCACTCATCCGCTCGGCGGCCTCCGATCAGGACGGCGCCCTCTTCCTGACCGCAGCGTTCACCGGGCTGCGACGCGGCGAGCTGATCGCGCTGCGCTGGCGTGACGTGGACTTTGAGCGCTCAGCGATCCGCGTGTCCGGCAGCTACGCGAACGGCCGGCTGACCACACCGAAGTCCGGCCGCGGACGGGTCGTGCCGATGGTGCCCGCGGTCGCAGCGGTCCTGGCCCGTTTGGAACAGCGGGCCGATTTCGTTGGTGATGACGAGTTGGTGTTCCCTGGGGAGTTGGGTCTATACCTCGACGGCTCAGCTTTACGGCGGCGCTTCGTCGCCGCATGTGAGCGCGCCGGCCTCCGCCCTCTCCGCTTCCACGATCTGCGCCACACCTTCGGCACGCTCGCCGTGCGTGGCGCCGAGTCGATCGTCGAGCTGCAGAACTGGCTGGGCCACGCCGAGGTACGCACGACGATGCGCTACACGCACTATCGCGAGCAGGCAGACGCGGCCGCTCGGCTCGCGCGAGCGTTCGACACGGAGGCCGAGCCGACCGACGGCCGTGCTGAAGTGCCGAACTCCGTCGGTGCCTGAGCGAGAGCCCAAGCTAGCTCCGCGAGTCGATGAAGCACTGATCCCGGAGGAGAAGCTCCGGGGATTCTCCGTCCCTACGCCCCACCCAATCCCCGCGCTACGGGATCAGTGGCAGCGCTCTGACACGGATTCGGTCAGGCTGTATGACCACGATGCTCCCGCTTTCAAGGGCGTCGGCGAGTTGCGGGAGGTTGGCTTCAAGGAGCGCCACCTGCTCGGCGGGTCGATGCTGGCTGCCGTGCCGAAACAGGATTACAGACGGCGACGGCTGCTTGCGGATTGCAAGCAGCGTGCCGAAATCGGTATCGGCCGAAACCACGACGCGTTGTTCTCGCGCCGCGAGGTCGAAGATCTCTTCGTCGGAGGCAGCGTGCATGTCGAGCGTACCGACATGCACGGCATCGTGACCGAGTTGGATCAACGCTTCACCCACCGCGGGCGAGAGCGCGTTATCGATCAAGAACCTCACCCCACGAGCGGAAGCTCACGCTCGCGGACCGCCTCGGCGGCATAACGCAGCGCTTCCTGGACGTCGGCAGGCTCGAGGTCCGGGTAGGCATTCACGATCTCGGCCTCGGTCATCCCGTCCGCGACCATCCCTAGGACCGTCGCGACCGGAATCCGCAGACCACGGATGCATGGGACGCCGTCCATCTGGTCGGTTCGAACAGTGATCCGCGCGAATGTCATTGACGGAGCGTACCCCCCAACCGCTGGAACTTCGGACGATCTCGCGCAAGCCGCGTAAACCAGAGGCAGTCGCGTGATTGCTCCGCGACAAATGCCATAGCGAAGGGCAGACAGCCATTCGCCGGATTCGTGGCATTGCGAATCGTCCTATCGGTCGTGGGCGCGGCGAGTGCGTCAGCCCTTTGCGACATCTCTCAGCATGGGTTTGGTGCGTCCTCGCTTTCACGATTGCATTACCTCGGGGGGCGATCTCAGCGGCCCGTCAAATAGGGCGATCTGATCGAGCCGCGCGCTTCGTGGCGGCAAGCTGTGTGAGCCATTGAGCGAGGCTCACGTCGAAACGGAGTTCGGCGTCCTCAGTGGAGATAACCTCGACGATCGCACGCCCCTCTCGTGCGAAGACGTAGTCGAGGTAGCCTCGGGCCACTCGGCCTTTGTACGTGAACGGGACCATGATTTCGGCTGCGCGGGCTTCGGTCCCAGCGTGAACAGACTTGAGGGCCTTCAGTTCAGCTGTTCCGGACCGATGACTCTTCTGCACCGAGGCCGCCGCAAACTGCTCGAAGCATGCCGCGGTGCCCTTGCTTCCGAGGCCTCGTAACGCTCGTTTTGCCGCCGGAGCATCCGAATACAGGTAGTCCTCAACACGGAGTTGCGAGTAGTTGTCGTAGATGTCGGGCGAACTAGCATCGGCTGTGAGGTTCAGCAGAGCGGAAGCGCTCGCCGCACATCTCACGGTGAACTGCGTTTCTGTTCTGCCACGAATGTGGGCCCGAAGCCCGCTCCGCACCGCGGGCACCTGTTCAGCGAGCAGTCGGCGAACCAGTCGCCCGTCAGCCTTGTTCCACGCCGTGGTCACCGGAGACGACGTCGGAACACCGCCGCATGCCGACACGGTGACTGCGACAACAATCGAAGCAACGGCCACAACGAACCTCTTCACAGCGCGATTATCGGCAAACAGGTCGGCGACTGGAGTGTTCCTTGCCACGATCCAGCCTTCAGTCGTGCTCCGGGCCGGTGACTGCTTCGGCGAGAGGCCGTCGGAAAATTCTGAGCGGCTGTACGAAAATGACAAAGGCGCCTTAGGCTGAGCTCACAGGAGCGCGCCTGGCGGCCAGAGCGGGACACCGTGAGCCGAAATGACTGGCGCAGAATCGGCCCTTTGTCACGGATGTACAAGAACTGGTTGACGCCGAAGCATTTTCCGACAGCCTGTCGCCAAAGCGCAGGTCTGCGTCAGGCGTGTATTGCGATCCCGATACAGATGATCACGGCGAAGCTAAAGATCGCGGTCCGCATTGGGTGTTTGATCCATGAGGACACTGCCCAGGACGAGATGAGACCCGGAGAGACGACACGTGCGGCATCTGTCAATGGCCATCGGGTTCTCCCCGCTGGCGGCCACGAAATTCCCCACTGGTGGCCATCATTTCTCCCCGCTGGTGGCCATCGGAAGTCCCCACTGGTGGCCATCGAGTCTCCCCACCGGGGGTGGGTTGGGGGTTCAGGTCAGGGGCATCACCCCTTTGCCGGCGGTCGCTTGAGCGAGCCGGTAGCTGTCGTGCCCGTCAGTGATTAGGACGTGGGCGTGATGCAGTAGCCGCTCGACGGTCGCGGTCGCGAGCCTCTTGGGCATCAGCTCGTCAAAGCCGGAGGGGTGGATGTTCGAGAGATCGCGATCGAGCGTTTCTCGTAGGCGGCGTCGACGACCCGGAACAGCGCTTCGGCCGCGTCGGCTGAGACGGAAGCAGGCCGACGTCATCAACCAGGATCAGATCGGCGCGGATCAGCTTCCCGATCGCTTTGCTGACGCTGTCGTCTGCGTGGTGGCGGCGCAGGGTTGCGCGAGCGTTTCGAGGGTGTGCCAGGCGACGGTGCGGCCTTTGTCGATCGCCAAGTGGCCGAGCGCCTCGATAGGTGGCTCTTGCCGGTCCCGCTTGGTCCACAGACACAAAGCACCTCGTGGCGGTCGATCCATTCCAGCGTCCGTAAGGCTTGCTGTGTCTGGGCGGGGATCACGGACCGCTCGGGTTCCCACGCGTCGAACGTCTTGCCGGCCGGCAACCCGGACGCGCGGCGTCTGGTCCGGATCGTCGCCTGGTCGCGGCCGGCGGCTTCCTCGGCGAGCAGGACTTTGAGGACTTCGGCGTGTTCCCAGCGCTGGCTGTTCGCGGTCGCGATCACGTCCGGCGCGGCGCGGCGAACGTAGGGCAGGCGTAGACGCCTGAGGAGCCGGTCGAGCTCGTCGGGGAGCGGCGGGGGTGCTGGCGGTTTGACGGTCATAGCTGCGCTCCGATCTGTTCTGCTTCTGCGGCGAAGGTGAGCAGCTCGAACGCGAACTCGCGCGCCTCCTCGGGGGTCAGCGTGCAGACAGCGGGCGCCAGCCAGCAGCGACCGCGCCGGTCGTCGAAGCGGTGATCGTCGGTCATGATCACGCTGATCTCCTGCACCGGCCGCTCACCCTCGGGCCGCCAGAGTTGCTCGGGGTCGATCCGGCAGTGAATGCTGTCGCGGTAGTCACTCATCGCCCCAGCACCTCCCAGCTGCGGGTTGAGCGTTGCAGCGAGTGATCCTCGGTGCGGGCGGGGAACGGGATCAGCTCCCCAGCCTGCCGCTGGTGGGTGAGGACCTGAGCGAGGTCACCGTCGGCGAACCGGCCGTAGCTCGCGCACCGCTCCAACGCCTCATTCACCGGGCCGGCGCCGTGCAGCTTTGCGAGGTCGACCGCTTCGGCCATCTTGCGCCGGATCCGTGGGGTTCCCTCCGCGGCGGCGCGCTTCAGCCAACGCTCCGCGCCATCGCCGATCGCAAGGAACTCCCGCTCCTCGCTGCTGCGAGCGCGGGGCTTGCGCTCGAGCGCACCGGCCGGCCGCGGCGGGTAATGCTCGTCGTTGATGCTTGGGCGCCCCGGCGTCGTGAGCGCGTGGCGGGCGACCTCCCGCGGCCCCTGCTCATCGATGTGCACGACCACGAGCTGCTCAGTCTCGGCGCGGACCCAGACGCGCTCGCCGATCAGCGTGTGCGGCACCGAGTAGATCGCCTCACCGACGCTCACCGTTGCCTGGCGGTCGACCTTGCGGGTCTGCCCGAAACACAGCGTGTGCGGCTGACGCGGCAGCGGGTGCATGTGCTCATGCTCCTGCGCCAACAGGAACACCGGCGGTTGGCGGGTCGACCGGTGCGGGCGCGTATTCACATCGGCCATGAACCCTTGGCGCGCCTGCTCCAGCGCCTGCCAATCCGCATACTCGTCGCGAAGGTTGTGATCGGTCGGGACCAGATCCGCCTTCGCGATTTTGACTGTCGCCTCGCTACCACCCTTCGATTGGGGGTCCGCGGGCTCGCACGTCGCGATCGTCAGCCCGTAATAGCGGGAGACCTCAACGATCGTCGCGTTCCGGACCGCGATCCCGCACACGTGCTCGACCGTCACCGTCTTCTCGTTATCGGTCAGCGCGTAGGTCGGGACCGAGCCCACCATGCGCAGCGTCCGGTCCAGCCCGATCACCACCGACCCCAGCGTCTTATCGCGCAACGGCACGACCACCCGAAACCGGCTCCACGCCAGCCACGCGCAGAACAACACCGCCCGCGTGCCCGCGACCTCAGGCCCGTCGCCGTAATCCCACTGCAGCCACAATCCCGGCTGCGGGATCCACGGCCGCGTTCGCCGCCCGTGCTTCTGCCGCCAGCGCGTCTTGGCCTCCGCGACCGCCCGCCGCGTCGTCCGGTAGGACCCCTGATACCCCATCGCGACCAGGATCGCGTGCGCCTTATCCGCCCGGATCTGCGCGCGGGAGCGATCGACCAGCTCATCGATCTTCTCCGGCGAACGGATCGACCAACGGCCGGCTGCGCGCCCGCAACGGCAGCCCGCCACCAGCCTCCTCCCGCGCCGCGACCAACCTAGCGACCGTCTTATGGTCACACCCCGCCAACGCCGCAGCGCCACGCAGCGTGCCCGTCAAGTCATATGCCTCAAGAATCTCCATCGCTTCCTCGCCTTTCTTCACAGCCGGCCTCCTCAGATCACGCGTCAACAACAACGCGCGCTCGAATACCGGCGCCTCAGGACAGAAACGTGGGGAGAAACCGTGGCCACCCATGGGGAGAAACGGTGGCCACCAGCGGGGCGATTCAGTGGCCGCTTATGGGGAGCTTTTCATGGCCACCGTCAGGCATCTGCTGAGATCGGCGACGGCACTACTTCGCGGGGCAAACCTAGCCGTGAACGCACGGCTTCGAGGTCTGTGTGATCCCACGCCAGCCGATTGATCCTGAGGGCGACCGTGCCGTCGGGGCCGATGATCGCCCAGATGCGTGACCTCCGTCCGTTGCCACCCGGCCGGTAGGTCACATCAACCTCGACTACATGGCCGTTGTCGCCCGCTGCGATTACGCGACGGTCGCCGCGAAGCCGCGACAACGTCAACTGGCCGTTACTGATCCGCAGTGCCATGCGAGGTCTGACGACAAATATGAAGCCGAGCATCAGCACCACCAGTAGTGCGTCGAGTGCTCCCGCGATCACAAGCCCGATGCCCGGAACCGCAACAGAAAGAGGAGCGAAGCTAACAGGTAGGCAAAGGTGGCAACACCCGGCCGCGCGGCGCTGATTGGCAGAGGCCGCACCTGTAGATCATCGGAAAGCCGCGGGGCTCCCTGGGTCGTTTCAGCCATTTGACGGGGTTATCGGCCAATCCCAGGCCCGGCGTGACCACCCGAATGATTTGTCGCCCGAGCGATCGTCGGCGCTCTTGTGCTGCCCTTCAGACGCCGGGTCTCGATGCCGATGAATGTTTGTGACTACGTCCGGATCACGAACGGCCTCTGGCGTGCATACGAGATCTGCAGGCAGGGATCTCAGTGAGGAGATCATCGGTATGGACTCCCACTGCCCCGAGAAGTAAAGTGTTGCGGCGCTGATGGAGCGGAGTCGTGATCGACCGGGACGCGACCTTTGGGTTTGGCTGTCGCTGCTGCCGCTCGGGCTCGGTGCGTGGGCTCCAGCGGTTGCCGGCGACAGGTGCAGGGTCCGGCGCTGGATAGCGTGGGGGCTTTTGTGGCCGGCCGTCGCGCTTGCTGGATGGGTTTGGACGGCTGCGAGCAGCCGGACGGACGAGCCAGCCGCCGCGGGGTTGCTGATGCTCGCCGGGTGGATAGGCGGGATCGTGACGACGTTCAGGATTTGGCCCGAATATCAGGAGCGACGCCGCCATCTGCCGCTAGCCGCGAGCCCATGGCCGCGTCCGACAGCGCGGTCGCGTACCTGGACCGTTCGCTACGCACTAGTTGCGTTCGCGGTCACCTTCGGTGGCGACATCCTTCTTGGCCTGCTGCTCCGCCAGGTTTTCGGGGTTCATCTCCAGGTTTGGTTTGGCGTTCTGATCGTCGACGCGACGTTGCTGGTGAGTCTTGTTCCCTTGGCGCGAGACCGCGGCCTGTCGCCTATAGATCTCGGGGTACGGCCCGTGCCGGCGATGCGATCACTGGGATTAGTGCTGCTGGCACTGGTGGCCTATGGCGTCCTGGCAGCGCTCTACACCCTGGCGTTCATTGGGCACTCAACCCAGAAGTCCGCCGACATCCTCTCGCAGGTCAAGCACGTGGGCACCTTCGAGACCGTGATCGCAGTCATAGCCATATCAGTGAGCGCACCTGTCGTTGAGGAGATCTTCTTCCGCGGCTTGATCTATCGCAGCCTACGCAACCACATGCATGTCGCATGGGCGACGCTGCTGGCAGGCTCGCTATTCGGGCTCGTGCACATAATCGGCTACCCGCTCATAACAGTGCCCATCAAGGCCCTTTTCGGCGTCCTGGCATGCCTCCTCTATGAGCGAACCGGCTCAATTGTCCCTGGCATCGCGCTTCACTCATTCGTAGACGCGAGTGCCGTCGATGTCGCACTCACCGGCAACGACGAGATCGTGCTCACCGTGTTCGGGATCTTCATCGCGATCGTGATCCTTCGATGGGTAGTGCGAAGCCTGGCCCGGGCACCGGCGCAAGTCGTCGGGGTAGAAGCCTCGACCGGGTGACGCTGGCCGGCGCCCTCAACCGCAACCCGAACCGAGCACGGCCCACGACCGCGTTTCGGGAACCGATCCGAAGATTGGCAACGACCAACCGCTATGGCTTTTGTCGCGGAGCATTCTCGCGGTGAGCACCGGCTTGGACTGTCGCAAACGCATACGAGAGAATCATCGAGCGGCGCGCCCGATCCACACCGCGACATACTCACGGTTGGAGACTGTCGGGCCACAAACCGTGTCCCGAAACGTGTCCCGACATCGACAAATCTAACCCAATCTAACCCCACTCCGACCGCCGAAAACGCCCCTAACTACAGCGGTTCGGATCCCCGGAGGCAGCTTCCCAAGCCGAAGGTCGCGGGTTCGAAGCCCGTCGTTCGCTTCAGCGAGAGGGCCTCCGAACGGTGGACTGCGCCATGACCTCGTTCGAGCGGGGCTCCTCATGACTGCTCACAGCCGTAGCAGCTCGTAGCACGAGATGCTACGGTGTAGCAATGGCTCGGGAGATCTCGGTCAGAGACCTGCGCAACCACACCGCTGAGGTCGTCGCAGCGGTCCGGTCCGGGGAGCGCTTGTCGCTGACCGTCAACCGCCTCCCCGTTGCTGACATCGTCCCGCATACCACGACCCGCAGTCCGTGGGTGCCAGCGAGAACTCTTCGCACGCTCGTCGAGGAATCCGGCGCCGACCCGGGCCTCCTGGCCGATCTGGCCGACGTTCGCAGCTCGACGCTCGACGACCAATGAGCCGCGCGATCGCGGACACATCGGTCTTCATCGCGAGAGAGACCGGCCGTCAACTCGGCGAGCTTCCGGATGAGATCGCCGTGTCCGTGATCACCGCAGCAGAACTGGAGCTCGGCGTCCTGCGCGCCGAAGATCCGACCGCTCGCGCGGTCAGGCTCCGCACGCTGTCACGCGTCCGCGCCGAGTACCCACTTCTCGTAATCGATGACGAAACCGCCTCCTGCTTCGCACGGATCGCCGACCAGGAGCTCCGAGCAGGACGCAAAATCCGCCGGCACGACGCCTGGATCGCGGCAACAGCGCTTCAGCACCACGCGGCTGTCGTAACCCAGGACACCGACTTCAGCGCGTTCTCCTCAGTCCGCGTGATCCACGTCTAACCCCGAGCCGACCAGCGCGTGTTATTGGGGTAAGCGCGCCCTGTTGCTATTGGCCCAGCCCTTTGCGGAGGCGGGGTGTGTCGAGATCATCTAGCTGATTCCCTTCTCGGGCAGTGGTAGCTCTGTGACGTAGAGCAGTTCGATCAGTGATCCGATTTCGGGGATGTCGTAGTAGCAGAACTCGCCGAGGTCCCCCATGTCCGCGCTCTGAACCATTGTCCGTTCCTGCGCTGAAATTCTGCGTCCACGTCGTGCACGACAAGCAGCCAGCACAGCACCTCTCTCAAGCGAACCCAGCGCGACCCGGCCAGAACGACGTCCCCGGGCTTCTCTGACGGGACACCATCGCGGAAGTCTGCGCAGGCTCGGAGCGTCCAGCGCGCCGACGCGCTTTACTCACATCCTGATGCGCGTCGCGGTGCTAGACGATTACCACCGGGTCGCCCAGACGCTCGCAGACTGGGCGTCGCTGGGCGTAGAGGTCGAATTCTTCGACGAAGCGATGCGCGGCGAGGAGCTCACCGGGGCCCTGGCCGGATTCGACACCCTGGTGCTGATGCGCGAGCGCACGGCCTTCCCACGACAGGTGCTCGAGCAACTGCCCGATCTGAAGCTGGTGGTCACGACCGGGATGCGGAACGCCGCGGTCGACGTTGAGTACCTGAAGGAAAAGGGCGTCTGCGTCTGTGGCACCGGCCTTCAGACGGGCACCGGCGCCAGGGAGTACTCGGGCGTCGTCCGTCACGCCACAACTGACCCGCCCGTTGGCGTGGCCAGCACGGTCGAGATGTCCTGGAGCCTGATCTTCGCGCTGTTCAAGCGCACCTCGATTGAGGACCGCATGATGCGCACGGGGACCTGGCAGGCCGGACTGCCGCAACTGCTCGCCGCCTCCACGCTGGGCATCGTCGGGCTCGGCCGGCTAGGCAGCCAGATGGTTGCGCCCGCCAAGGCCTTCGGCATGAACGTGATCGCCTGGAGTCAGAACCTGACCCCCGAGAAGGCGCAGGAGGCCGGTGCCACCTACGTCACCAAAGGTGAGCTGCTCGAGCAGAGTGACGTCATCTCGATTCATCTGGTGCTGAGCGACCGCAGCCGCGGATTGTTTGGAGCCGAGGAGCTTGCGCAGATGAAGCCCACGGCATTCATCGTCAACACCTCACGCGGGCCGATCGTCGATGAGCGCGCGCTGATCTCGGCGCTCAGCGATGATCAGATCGCCGGCGCGGGCCTGGATGTCTACAACGTCGAGCCGCTGCCTTCGCACAGCCCGCTGCTGATGCTCGAGAACACCGTGCTGACGCCGCATCTCGGCTACGTCAGCCGTGACGCCTTCAGAGTGATGTACACGCAGGTCGTTGAGGACATCGCCGCCTACCAGGGCGGCGAGCCGATCCGTGTGATCGGTTAGTCGCTGCGCTCGTTCGAGCGCCTCGGCATGCCCGTCTCACCCCGAAGGGCCCGCGAGCGCAGCGGCGGCAGCTCCGGATCCAATAATCCGGGTTCCTCGTCCGGCAGGTCGGCTCTGACGCCGACATGAGGCCTGGTCCGATTACTCGTGGTCGGAGAGCCCCAGACGTGCTGCCTGGGCGGCGGCTTCACCCCGGGTGTGAACATCCAGCTTGTGGAGGATCGAGGAGATGTGATGGTCAACGGTCCTCTGCGAGACGATCAGGCGTTCAGCAATCTCGGCGTTGCGAAGACCTGCGGACAGAAGCGGCAGGACCTCGAGTTCACGCCCCGTCAGACCGGCAGGGTTGAGGCGTGTTTGCGCTCGGGCCCCCGGGGCAGCCCGCGCGCGCCGAGCTCCCGCAACCGCCGTTCGACGATCCGAGCGACGGCGCGCGCGCCGAGTCGATGCAGCTCCGCCAAGCCCGACCGCATCGCCTGATCGTCGCCATCGATCAGCGCCAACGCAGCCTCATACGGGCAGCCGAGCGCGTCCCAGATTTCGGCCGCGCGCGCCCAGTCGCCGGCGAGCTGCAGCGCGTATGGCTCCGCCGCCCCAGCGGGTGGCGGAGCCTGGATTCCGGCCCGTGAACGCCAGCACGCCAGCTCCCCGATGTCCCACGAGGACTTGCGCTCCACTGCTAGCGCGATCGCGCGTTCGGTGACCGCCGCCATTCGTGCCAATTCGTGACGAAACGCGACCGTGGCGGCGCGGAGCATGCCCGAACGCAGACACTCCTCCAGGGTCCCGAGCGGACTCTGGGTCAGGCAGTCGAGCAGCCACATCTCCGTGAGCTGGGGCACGACCGCGACCGCGTCGAGGATGGCCCGCGCCTGCGGACTCAACGGCGCCGCCCGCGCGAGCACGGCATCCCGCACCGTCGTCGGCACCGAGCCCTGGCCCGCCGCGAGCACCTCGGTCACGAAGAACGGATTTCCGGTGGTCCGCTCGTACAGCTCGCCCGCATCGACCGCAGCGCCCCGTGCGAGTTCCGCCACCGCCGCCCGGGACAGGCCGCTCAACTCCAAATGGGCGGCCGCATCGCCACGCGGGAGCTGACCGAGCACGCCGCGCAGCGGATGCGCGCGATCCAACTCGTCGTCCCGATAGCTGGCTACCAGCAGCGCCGGAACGCTCTCAACGCGACCGGACAACAACCGCATCACATCGAGCGTCGCCTCGTCGGCCCAATGAAGATCCTCCAGCACCAGCACCGTCGGACGTTCCGATTCGAGCTCGCGCAGCAGCCCGGCCGCGACGTCGTGAGGCTTTCCGCCCCGCTCGATCTGAGCGCGAAGATCGCCAGCGGTATCTCGAGCGAGGTCGAGCAACGGGCCAAGCGGCCGCGGCGCGAACAACGGGTCGCACGCAGCCCACAGCACCCGGGCTGACGGAGGGGTCTCAAGGCAGAACTGGCGGAGCAGCACCGTCTTGCCGATCCCCGCCTCCCCGCGCACCAACACGAGGCGCCCGCTTGATTGCTGGATCACGTCGGCCATCCAAGCGTGCAGAGACGCAAGCTCCTCTGAACGTTCGAGGAGCTCGACCGTCTCCCCAGACGCAGCCTGGCCCGAGAGCCTCACAGCAGCATCATGCTCCTGTGCACCCCTGCTTTCAACCATCCAGTCCGAGGGTGATTCCACGCGCGGGGACGAACGCAGACTGGACTATCGATGTCGTGGTTTGCCCGTGTAGGACAAATTGGTCGATGATCTCTTCAAGGTGTTGGACCGAGCGGACGGGAGCGGCGCTGGCGGAGGCCCGAGAACCCCCCCCGGGTTAATCTCGGGCCTCCGCTGGCTCCGAGCATCTACCTGTTATCGGCCGGGGACGCGTCGGGCCTGAGTCCCCGCGTCTGGTCGTAGTACCCGCGACGAATCCGGCCGAGATTGGGTCAAGGGTCCTCGCGCCGGGCCGATATCGACGGTGCGCGTGCGCCAGTACCGCACTCGTCCTCGGTGACGAGATCGGCGTCGGATTCGGTCCCGGCGTGGAGGTCGTTCGTCCCCGGCCAGATCGGCCCGAGCGTCCGGTGGACGGTTCCCGGTCGCTCGGGCCGACTCGCTCCGGGTTTGAGACGGGCTCCCCGCCTGTCGATACTGCGTCGTGGTTGCAGACGGCGTCCTCCCGCTCCTCCTCCGCGTTTCCGTCCTCACGGGTGTCGGCTCCTGGACCGGAAACGTCCCGGTGCGGTGGCGCACCATGAAGTTCATCGAGAGGCACAACGAGAGAGTGAGCCGAAGCGCATCCGGCTAGAGGGCGGAGACAAGAGAGTCCTGCACGCGATCTGGTCGCGCTCAGGGAAGCTGCGAGTGCACGTCGCATCTACCTCCAATCCGTCGGAAAGTGCCGAGGTCGTCATGAATCTGAACGCCGACCAGGTCGAGCGCCTTGAGCGTTTTCTGCGAGATGGTCCCTGAGCATCCGAGTAACTAACGGTCGGGCTTCGACCGGCGGCCGCGTTTCGATCGAAACGGGAGCCTCGATTGGCGTCGTCATGACCAACCGGTTGGGCAATGTCGGTCTTTCCGAGATGGGCCGGCCGGCAAGCTGGCGGGCCGGTGGCGAAAAGATCGTCGCGCGACGACTTCTACGCCGATACCGCAGCGATCATCGGACTGGCATACGACCCATACAAAGGCTCACGACGGTGTCCGCGCGACGGCCGCGTCCGGCCAATGCCTTACCGACGATAAGCGTGCGTCGGAACCGGCGACGCCTGACTGTGTCGCACTGTCGTAGCCTTGTTTTCGATGAGCTCGCTGCCAATGATTCTGTCGGGGTGCGGCCTGGACGGGGCCGGGGTGGGTCAGCAAGTCGACCGATACCGGCGCATCGGCCAAGGCGCGCGGATCATCAGTCGCACGAATCGAGTGCTCGTGACTGAACTCGCACCGGATATCGACGCTGCTCTCATCGACCAGGCGATCGAAACCGAGCGGGGATGCTGCCAGTTCTTCGAACTCAGCTGGCATCCGGAACAAAGGCGGCTGACCGTCGGCGTTTCTGACACGGAGCATGAGCCCGCGCTCGGGGCTATCGCTTCGGCGCTCGGTGTCTGAGCCACCCGACGCGACGATCTGATCGAACAAGTCCGGCGGTGCCCCGAACGCGGGGCCTGCGATCTCGCTGGCCGCCGCCATCAGCGGAATCTCCGGCTGGGCGGTCATGCCACGCTGCGCGGCGATCGTGGCAGCCCCGCCCCCGCCAGGCCGGACGGAATATGTTGGAGGGCGATGGCGGACAGCAAAGACCTCGATTTCACCTACTCGCTGACTGACCGGATCATCCGCCTGAGCCTTGGTGAACTGCCCGATTTCAGCGGCGCGAAGTTTGACGGAGACTTCTCGCTCACCCTCGAGCAGGCACAGCACCGCAAGCATGACTATGTGGCCGAACAGATCGGGATCGGGCCAGGACGACGCCTGCTTGATCTGGGCTGTGGCTGGGGTCCGCTGCTGGCCTATGCAAGGGCACGCGGCGCAGTTGGAGTCGGGCTGACGCTGTCCTCGGCGCAGTTGGCGTCCTGCCGCGAGCAGGGGCTGGAGGTCTATTTGGAGGATGCCCGTGCGATCGATCGGCAGCGTCTGGGCGAGTTCGACGCCGTGGCGAGCCTCGGTGCGTTTGAGCATTTCTGCTCACCCGAGGACTTTGAAGCCAGCCGCCAGGAGGAGATCTACCGCGGCTTTTTCACTCGGGTGTCGAGCCTGCTGCCGCCAGGTGGCCGCTTCTACCTCCAGACGATGGTCTGGGGTCCCAACATGATTCCGGCCGCGAAGATCGACCTGCAGGCCTTGCGAGCAGTCCCACCGCGCGATTCGGATGAATGGTACGTCGCGCTGCTGGGCCGCCAGTTTCCCGGCTCCTGGCTGCCATTTGGGCAGGAACAGGTGATCAGATCGGCGCAACCGCATTTCAGACTGGTCTCGAGCGCCAGCGGCCGACTGGACTACATCGAGACGATCAACCGGTGGAATCAGCGGATCGGCGCACCGAGCTTCCAAAAGACATTGCTCAAGCTCCGGCTGCTGCCACGCTGGCTGGCCAGCCCCGACTTCCGTCTCGCATTCACATCCGGAGTTAGCGCCAACCAGGTCTGCTTCCAGCGCGAACTGCTCGACCACTACCGCCTCGTGTTCGAGAACACGGGCTGAGGCGAAACCACGGAACGAGGTGGCGAGACGGCTCTACGCGGTGTTGAGCTCGTCGAGGAGTGCGGTGACCCTGCGGGCGATCTCGTCTCTAATGGTCCTGACAGCGTCCAGAGGCTGGCCACTGGGGTCAGGTAGGTTCCAGTCGACGTAGCGCCTGCCCGGGACGAAGGGGCATTCGTCGCCACAGCCCATCGTCACGATGACGTCGGCCTTCTCGGCGAGTTCGTGTGTGAGCAGTTGCGGTTTGCGGTCAGAGAGGTCGATGCCGACTTCGTGCATGACCTCAACGACTCCCGGGTGAACGCGTTCAGCAGGAGTGGTGCCCGCTGAAAGTGCGTGATGCCTACCACGCGCTGCTCGCTCGAACAGTGCTCTGCTCAGTCGATGTGCTGCGCAAACACGCGGGGAAGGTGTGCGTATGCGAGCTGGTTCCGCTGTTTGACCTCTCACAGCCGACCGTGTCACATCACCTGAAGGTCCTGCGTGACGCGGGGATCGTCGGCTCCGAGCGACAAGGGCTCTGGGCCTACTACTTCGTGATCCCCGAGGCGCTGAAGGATCTGTCGGCGTGGTTGACCTAGAGAATGGCTTCTCTAAGGCTGCATGCCAGTTTGGGCGGCTGGCAGGCGCTGCTGCCAGACAGCTTTAGCGCCTAGATCTCCGACACGGAAGACCCAAAAAGCAGCCGCAAACGCAAGCAGGACAAGCAGCACACGCAGGATGAGCAGAGTGGAGCGAGCAGCGAGGGTTCGATCGACGATCGACAGTCCGGTGGGACCCATGTCACCTGAGATGCGTGTCGCGGAGAAGGTGAGGATCAGAACCGCGGTGAATGCGATGAAGACGAACGCGAGGATGTGCGCGGCGTGCGAGTGCTCGTTGATCAGTTGAGCGGTTTGGCCTTGGAGGTGAAGCAGGCCTCGAAGAGCGGACCCTGCCTGCATCGCCAGAAAGATCGATGACATGGCGACGATCGCGACGCAGCAGAGCAGGATCCCGTAACGCACCAGCCACGCTGGACGCGCCACGCAAGCAAGCGCGCCCAAGATGCTCAGCGGGATCAGCATGACGGGTACGTGAATGATCAGCGGATGTGCCGGAAGGCCGTCGTAGACCGTGGTGATCTTGATCGCGACCGTGACGAAACCCAGGAACCCGAACAGCGTCAGAGCGAACTCAGCGCGCCGCCAGTCGACGTGTGACGGATCTTGAGCGCCAGTCGTTTCCGTCGTCATCATCACCACTCCCTCTTCGAAACACCGGCAACGACGCAGCCAGCGCCCCATGCGGCCGCTGGCCCGGACGGTACGACCGGCCACAGCGCACCACAACCACCCCAGGACGGATCTTGCATCCGGGTCCTACGACCTGCGGATGAGCCGGGGGTCAGCCGGCCGTTGCGAGTGTGGTCTCCGCAACGCCCGCACCACCGAGGATGTCCTAGCAACCAGCCTGCATGCGGCCGCGCCACTGCTCGGCGTCGAACCGAGCAGGCTGGCTCTCCGAGATGAACCGTTCGAGCACGGCCACAAATGCTCCCGGCGCTTCGAGCTGCGGCAGATGGCCGACGCCTTCAAAGACCTCGAGGCGACTTCTTGGAATCGCTTCGTGCGCCTTCTCGCCGTGGCTGACCGGGATGATCGGATCACGCTCCCCCCAGACGATCAGGACCGGTATGCCGTCGGCCAGGTACAACCTGTCGCCAGCGTGGACGCGCTGCCCGCCTGGGCCGACCACGGATCGCAACGTAGCCAGGAAAGCTGCACGACGACCGGCATCGGCCAGCGAGGCGTAGCCGCGTGCCAGCTCGGCGACATCCTGCGTGGGTCGAACTCCGACCACAGCCATACCGCGCGCCAGAGCGCCCCCGACGGTACTGCCCGTCCCAGCGGTGGCCGCGATAAACCACTCCGCACCCGGAAGCGTCGCCGCGCGCAGGATCGGGCTCACCTCGGTACCCAGTCCGCCGCTGGCGACCAGGACCAAGCGCTCAGTCATCTCCGGGAATTGGTAGGCGAACTGCATCGCAATCCCGCCACCCAGCGAATGGCCGACCAGTGTCGCGCGCTCATGACCGAGTGCGAAAAGCACATCACGGAGTTCCGTCGCGTGTGCGCCGAGCGAGTAGTCACCGGAGCCAGGTTCAGATCCGCCATGACCGGTCAGATCGGGCGCAACGACGGTGTGCTGCAGTGCAAGCGGCTCGACCACCGCTCGCCAATTTTCCAGCGTACCCGCCATCCCGTGGATCAACAGGAGCACCGGTCCGCTGCCGGTCTGCACGCAGTTCACGGAGCGGCCATGGAGTTCGATCGTGGAAGCCACCGCGGTGCTCATTCGGTCAGTAGCCCGCGTTGTCGGGATCGGTGAGCGGCAGGCGTAGCCACGACAGCATCTGGCGAAGCTGCTCGTACGCTGCCAGCCGTGCCGGATCCGTGCCCTCTGCCTCGGCTCGCTCGATCGGCTCCCACAGCCGGTTGACCATCGATGGGCCGAGCTCGAGCAGCCCGCCACTGCCCGCAGAAGCCCACTTCGCCAGAACGTATCTCACGATCGCCCCCTCAGGCATCCCCATGGCCGCAGCCAGGTTGCCGACCGTCTTCATCGGGTCCACAGGCGCGTACAGCGCGACCTCGGCCTTGAAATTGGCATCGGGATCGTCGTCGGACCACGGGCCCGTCCATCCGACCAGCTCCACAGGTGTCAAGTCGTTCTCCACAGCACCATGGAATCACGGAATCCGCAGGCAACCTGAAAAAGTCACGAGCGAGGCGATCAGACGGCTGCGCTGGTCTTCAGGGCGTCCAGACCGGCTCGCAGGAACAGCAGACCGTTCGCGCACTCCCTGAGCGGGTCAAAACTGTCTGGATGCTCGACGGCGCGGCCGGCCATCGTCACGAACAGTCCGGTGATCGCTGCCGCGAACACGCGCGGGCCGGAATCATTGGCCGGGAGTCCGAGCTCGCCGCCGAGCCGCTCGGCGATCAGCCGCTCAGCCTCATCGAGCTTCCCGCGCAGCACGCGCCGCAGATACGGGTCATTCCAGACCGCGCGCATCTTGAGGCGCCTCAGTTCCGCGTTCTCCGCGTCGGCCGCGACCCTCGACTGGACGAACGTCGCGAGACGGTCGACCAGGTCGCCCCCCTCCCCATTGATCCAGTCGTTGAATGTCATCGCCTCGTCCCCGGCACTGAAAAGGATCGCTTCCTTGGTGGGGTAGCGAACGTAGACCGTGCGAGGTGCGACCTCGGCCCGCTCCGCGATCTGGTCGACGGTCGTGTGGTCGAACCCCTGCTCGAGCGCAAGCTCGGCAGCTGCACGCTCAATCGCATCCCGCGTGCGCGCGTTCTTGCGTTCGCGTAGCCCGAGCCCGCGCAATTCGAGGCCCTCGTCGCTCATGCGGCAATCATAGACACAATCAGCACTAACCTGCAAATTTGCAGTGCTCTGCACGTTTTGCTAAGGTGTCTGCCACATGAGAGCCATCGCAACCTGGTGCGTCCGGCACCGCAGAATCGTCCTCGCAGGTTGGCTCGTGGGGCTGGTCGTGCTCGCAGGCGCGGTCTCGCGCATCGGCACCGGCTACGAGAACAGTTTCAGCCTCAAGGGCACGCAGAGCTTCGAAGCGCAGCGGCTCCTGCAGAGAGCTGCTCCCAAGGCATCAGGCGACCGCGAACAGATCGTGATCGCGGTCGATCACGGCACGCTCAGGGATCCCGCGGTCAGGCAACACGCCGAACAGATGCTCGATCGCGTCGCCAAGCTGCCGGAGGTCGCCTCGATCGGCTCCCCCTTCACGCCCGCCGGCGCCGCCCAGATCTCCAAGTCCGGGCAGGTCGCGTTCGCGACGGTGACGATGACCAAGCTGGCGACGAGCTTCAGCACCGCCCAGGCCGACCGATTCGTCGACACCGCGCGCTCGGGTGCCGGAGACGGGCTGCAGGTTGAGGTCGCCGGTCAGGTCGCGGAGCAGAGTGAATCGCCCAACGACCAGAGTGCGGGATTCGGAGCGCTCGCAGCGCTGATCGTGCTTCTGCTCGTGTTCGGCTCGGTGCTGGCCGCGCTGTTGCCGTTGATCACAGCCGGCGTCGCGCTCGGCGTCGGCATCTCAGTGATCGGCCTGCTCTCGCACGTGGTCACCATGGCCGACTTCAGCGCTGAGCTCTCGCTCTTGATTGGACTCGGAGTCGGCGTCGACTACGCATTGTTCATCGTCACGCGTTACCGCCAGGGTCTGGAGCAGGGTAAGCCGGTCGAGGAGGCGATCGTCGACGCGATCGACACGTCGGGTCGCGCCGTCATGTTCGCCGGCATCACGGTGTGCATCGCACTGCTGGGAATGTTCGCGCTCGGCGTCAGCTTCCTGTACGGGGTCGCGATCGCGGCCGCCGTGGTGGTGGCGTTCACCGTGCTCTCCGCGCTGACACTGCTGCCGGCGCTGCTCGGATTCATGGGTCCCCGGGCGCTCGGTCGCCGGCGTCGCCGCAAGCTCGCCGCGAGTCAGCTTAAGCCCGCGTCAGAGAGCGGCTTCTGGGTCCGCTGGACCGGAGCGCTGCAGGCACGCCCTGCGGTGTTCGCGCTCGGTGCGGTTGTGCTGCTGGGCGCGCTCGCGATCCCGTTTTTTTCGATGCGGCTCGGGTCTTCCGATGCGAGCGCCGACCCTGCCGGGACAACCACGCACAAGGCGTACGAGCTGCTCGTGAAGGGCTTCGGACCCGGCTACAACGGTCCGCTGCAGCTGGTCGCTGAGGTCGACTCAAACGCACAGAAGGTGGCGTTCACCAAGACGCTCGAAGCGGCTGCCGACACGCCCGGCGTCGCCGCGGTGATGCCGGCCACCACGCTGCCCGGCTCCGGCGCTGGGCAGCAGGTGATGTTCGCCGAACGTCTACCCGTCGAGCTCGCCCCAGGCCGCGTCCACCAGCGCTCTGCTGACGCGACTGCGGGACGGCATCGTGCCCCACACCACCGCCGGAACGGGAGTCCGCATCCTGATCGGCGGCCAGACCGCGATCTTCTCGGACTTCGCATCCGTGCTGTCGAGCAAGCTGCCCCTATTCATCGGCGTCGTCGTCCTGCTCTCGTTCCTGCTGCTGGCTGCGGTGTTCCGCAGCATCGCGATTCCGTTCATGGCTGCGGCGATGAACATGCTCTCGGCCGCTGCCGCATTCGGTGTTCTGGTGGCGGTGTTCCAGTGGGGTTGGGCGGGTTCGTTGCTCGGCGTCACCGAGACCGGCCCGATCGAGGCGTTCATCCCGGTGATGATGTTCGCGATCCTGTTCGGGCTATCGATGGACTATGAGGTGTTTCTCGTCAGTCGCATATATGAGGAGTGGCATCGCACTGGAGACAACCGCGTCGCTGTCACGCGCGGTCTGCAGGCGACCGGGCGCACGATCACCGCGGCGGCTGCGATCATGGTGCTGGTGTTTGGCTCGTTCCTGCTGGGCGGCCAGGTCGTGATCAAGATGTTCGGTCTTGGCCTCGCCGGCGCCGTGCTGCTGGACGCCCTGATCGTCAGGATGGCGCTGGTCCCGGCGCTCATGCTGCTGCTTGGCGACCTGAACTGGAAGCTCCCCCGGGTTCTCGATCGCGTCCTCCCCCACCTCAACGTTGAGGGGTCGGTTGACGTTCCGGCTGAGCACCACCGTCCCCACCTGCATCCGCACCTGCTTCCCCGTGCCAAGGCCCCGCAGCCGGCCGAGGGCTGAGCCGCGCCGCCGGCGGCGGCGCGCTCGCACGGCCCCAGATCTAGCATTGGGCGCATGAACTTCGACCTCACGCTCATCGACGGCACGCCGTTGGAGCAGGACAGACTGGACGGTCGCGCCCTGCTGATCGTCAACGTCGCATCGCGCTGTGGGCTGACGCCCCAGTACGAGGGTCTCGAGCGGCTGCAGCAGCGCTACGCGGAGGCGGGACTGACCGTGCTCGGGGCACCATGCAACCAGTTCGCGGGGCAGGAGCCCGGCACCCCGGAGCAGATCCAGCAGTTCTGCTCGGCGACCTACGGGACGACCTTCCCGCTGACCGCCAAGCTGGACGTGAACGGACGCCATCAGCATCCCCTCTACCGGTGGTTGACATCGACCCCGGACGAGGAGGGCAGGGCCGGCGAGGTCGAGTGGAACTTCGAGAAGTTCCTGATCTCCCCGGACGGGGACGTTGTTGCCCGCTTCCGTCCCACGGTCGAGCCCGAGGATCAACGCATCACATCCGCGATCGAGAGTGTGCTGCCGTGACCGACGATGACCCCGGCAGCATGATCGCCGCGTCAGAGGTACGTGTCGGCGACCGGCTCCGCGCCCGCGACGGAACCGAGTTGACCGTCACCAGGATCGACAGTGGCTTCCTGGGCCGGGCAGAGATGCTGGCGTTCGTCGAGGACAGCGACGCGAAGTGGTTCAAGATGCCGGCACCGGCTGACGCTGAGGTCGAGCTGCTCGCGAGGGCCGGCGCTGCGCGGTAGGCGTCGCCTGACCCCTCAGCGCACGCGCGAGCCGGTGGTTGTACAGCGCCGTACTCACGGCTGTACAGTCCTGCACTGAAGACCTGTGTCGGTGCTCACTCAACCTCAGCGACTGCAGCCCGGACGCCACCAGCTCCCGCTCACTCCTGAGGCCGTCGAACGCTCACAGCGCGAGCGTCTGATTCGGGCGATGCTCCGGTCGGTCGCTGATCACGGATACGTTGCGACCACGGTCGCGGATGTGGTCACAGGTGCGGGGGTTTCGCGCAGCACCTTCTACGCGCAGTTCACCGACAGAGAGAGCTGCTTCATCGCCGCCTACGACTTCGCTATGGACTACGCGTTCGAGCGGATGGCCGACGCTGCCGCGGCCAGTCCCGCTCAGGACTGGCGCGGGCGGGTGCGCTCGGAGCTGACCACGTACCTGGGCGTGCTGGCTGACGAGCCTGCGCTCGCCACGACGCTGCACGTCGAGGTTCTGGCCGCCGGCGCCGCGGCCTTCGAACACCGCGCTCTGCTGCTCGGTCTGCTCGCCTCGCGCACGGCCGGCCTCAACCACGCTGCCAGGGCCGCCGACGCGGCGCTGCCGGACCTGCCGCCGGCGGTGTTCGCGCTCTATACCGGTGGCCTCGACGAGCTGATCCGCGACCGCCTCCGGACCGGCTCCCCGCAGGCACTGCGTGAACTGATCGAACCCCTGCTTGACGCGACCTACGCGCTGTTCGGAGCCTGATACTCAGCCGCTGAGTCCGTGCGTGTAGGCGTAGTGGACGGCCTGCGCACGATCACGTGCGTCGATCTTGGAGAAGACGTGGTTCACGTGCGTCTTGACGGTCGCCTCGCTGACGAACAGAGCGGCGGCGATCTCCCGGTTCGATAGGCCACGGGCGATCAGTGTCAATACCTCCGCCTCGCGCGGTGTGAGGTCGTCGGGCAGAGGCGTCGCGGTGCCCGAATCGCCTGCTTGCACTCCCTCCACCAATCCGCTGCCGCCGCCGGCCACCGTCGCCTTGGCCGTCGCAGCAGCGAGCAACTGCGCCTGGACGACGGGATCCAGCAGCGTCTGGTGAGCCGCGGCGGCATGGACCGCTCTGGCGATCTCCGCGATTCCCGCATCCTTGGTCAGGTAGCCGCGTGCACCGGCATTGAGCGCGTCGAGGATCGATGCCTCGTCCGCATGCGTGGTCAGCACGACCACCTCGATCTCAGGATGCTCGGCACGGATCCGCCTGGTCGCCTCGACGCCGTCCATGTTCGGCATCCGCAGATCCATCAGGACGACGTCGGGATCGTGGCTACCGCAGAGCGCGACAGCCTCCTGCCCGTCGCGCGCGGCGGCGACCGGCATCAGCCCGGACGCGGCTTCGAGC
This sequence comes from uncultured Actinomycetota bacterium, assembly GCA_963790635.1. GTDB lineage: Bacteria > Actinomycetota > Thermoleophilia > Solirubrobacterales > Solirubrobacteraceae > Palsa-465. The sequence goes on from CAWBPJ010000008.1 coordinate 233,056, forward strand.
AGCGTCGTCAGGCCTTCACGCACGAGCGCCTGGTCGTCGGCCACCAGCACACGGATATCAGTCATCGGTGGCCCTCACCGGCAGCCGCAGCTGGATGCGCCAACCGCCGTCGTGGGGGCCCACCGTGAGCGTGCCGCCCCGCTGGGCGGCACGCTCACGCATGCCGGTCAGCCCATAGCCACCGCCCGCAGAGGCCAGCTCCGCGGTGGATGCGGATCTCGCGTACCCGCCGACGGCCGGCACCGCCGGCCGATCGGTCACGATCAGCGTCAGCTCGTTGCCGGCGACGCCCAGTTTCACCTGGACGGCAGCCCCGGTGGCATGCTTGCGAACGTTGGTGAGCGCTTCCTGAACGGTGCGGACCACCGTTTCGCCCGCGGCCTCGGACACGCGGTCGAGCGCTCCATCCTGGAGGTACTCGATCTCTCCGTCATACGCCTCGACCAGCTGCTGAATCGCCTCACCAGCCTCGACGGGCCTGTCGCCTCGCAGCGCGCCGACCGCACGACGCGTCTCATTGAGTCCTTCACGGGCCAGCTCGTGGGCGCGTTGAACCCGCTCGCGAATCAGATCGGTGTCAGCACCCTGAGCGAGCAGGGCGTCGGTGGCCTCGAGCTGGATCGCCAGGCCCGCGAGCGAGTGGGCCAGAACGTCGTGGATATCGCGCGCGATCCGCGTCGACTCCTCCAGTCGCGCGGATCGCAGCTGCTCCTCGTGAGAGCGTTGCGTCTGCGCGAGCAGCAGCTGTGCCTGCTCGAGCCGCATCTGCGACTGCCTGATGTTGGAGCCGGCCAATGCAGCTGCCGCGAACCCGAGTGTGTAGGCGAGAACGCCCAGCGCGCCGCGGTCGTAGATGATCGCGCAGGCGCCGAGCGTCCCCGCGCCCAGAGCCGCGACCGTGAGCCCATTCGGCAGCCCCGTTCGAGCCGCCGTGGCGGTCACCGCCACGAACGTGAACGCACTCCCGGCGCTTCCCGGGGAGGCGGCGGCGACCAGCCCGCCACATACCGCGAGCACATACAAATCAGGCGTGATCGTCCGCAGACGGCAGGACCAGAAGGTCCAGACCAGCCAGGCGCCGAACCCGAACGCGAAGCCGATCAGGACAACTAGCCCGCGCCCGCTGGTTGCGGGCGCGGGACTTGACGCTATGACAGCCCAGCTGACCAGGCCCAACCCGAGTAGGCGGATCAGTGTGGCGTCGCGATCACTGAGCGAATTCAGCAGCATCGACCCGAGACGTTACGACCTACGCCAGCGCCGCGACGGGGCTGGCATCCATGGCCCGCCAGCGCATCGCCATCGTGGCCGTCCGACCGCAGACCTCGAACACGGCCATCGCCAGCAGGGCGACGGTCCAGGCCTCGGCGCTGGTGATCTGGTGGCTGGCGCTGAAACGGCTGATCGCGTGCATGCCACCGTGGGTGGTCCAGTAGGCGAAGGCGAAGCGAGAACCCATGCCCAGCACCCAGAAGCAGGCCGAGCTCCAGCCGCTGCGGAAGTTCACGCTGCCGTCGGGCTTGCGGTGCATGATCACGGTGACGCCACTGGCGAGCCCGATCAGGCCGCCGATCACGGCGAAGACCATGACCAGCGGCAGGTCGTTGCCCTGGGTCGGGACGCCGTGTAGATAGCTCATTACAGCGACGCCAAGGATGACCAGCGGACGGATCAGCTGGCGGCTCGTCAGCCTGCGGTCCCTGATCTGAAGAACGACCAGGAGGACGAGAAGTGAGTCGATGAGGTAGTCGGTTGTGTTCATGCAGGGATCATCGATCCGCCGCGCGAATTGCACATCGGCTCACAAGTTGATTCGCGGGTTGATCCAGCAGGTCTTCCACCGACAGATTTCTCCACCCACGGGTGGAGGGGCGATGCTCAGCCTGAGATCAGGGAGAGGCCGGTCATCTGGGCCGGCTGCTCACACCCGAGGAGCTGCAGGATCGTCGGCGCGACGTCCGCCAACACGCCGCCGTCACGCAGCTGCAGCCCTGGCATCGTCACGATCACCGGCACCGGATTCAGCGAGTGTGCCGTGTTTGGGCTGCCGTCGGGCTCGAGCATGTGATCTGAGTTGCCGTGGTCAGCGGTGATCAGCAACGTGCCGCCACTCTCGTGCACTGCTCTGACAACCTCGCCCAGGCAGCGGTCGACCGTCTCGATCGCAGTCACAGCGGCCGTGATCACGCCTGTGTGACCGACCATGTCCGCGTTGGCGAAGTTGATGATTCCGAACATCGGGTGGTCCTCACGCCAAGCGGCGACGAAGGCCGCCGCCGCCTCCGGGGCACTCATCTGTGGCTTGTGGTCATAGGTCGGAACGTCACGTGGCGACGGCACGACCGCGCGGCGCTCGCCCGGCTCGGGAGCCTCCTCCCCGCCTCCGAAGAAGTACGTGACGTGCGGGTACTTCTCGGTCTCGGCGACGTGGAGCTGGCGCCCGCCATGCTCGGCGATCACGCGCGGCAGCGTTGTCTCCGGATGCGCGGGCCGGAATGCAACCGGATATGGCCAGCCCTCCTCGTACTCGGTCATCGTCGTATATCGCGCGTTCACCGCGGCGTCGCCGCGATCGACGGCGCTGAAGCCCGGCTCTGCCAGCGCGCGCGTCAGCTCTCGCATGCGATCGGGCCGGAAGTTGAACGCGACGACGCTGTCCCCCGGCCGGATGCGGGCCTCCCCACCGACCACGACCGGCTTGACGAACTCATCGGTCTCGTCGCGGGCGTACGCATCGCGCAGGGCCTGCACAGCGCTCGCAGCGTGATGCTCGCCCCGGCCGTGAACCAGCAGGTCGTACGCAAGCTGGACTCGCTCCCAGCGGCTGTCGCGGTCCATCGCGTAGTAGCGACCGATCAGCGACCCGACACGACCAACACCTGCCTCGGCAACCCAGCCCTCCACCTGCGCGAGAAAACCGACACCTGAATGTGGCAGCGTGTCGCGACCGTCCGTGAAGGCATGGATCACCAGGTCCTCCACCTCGAGCTCCTTCGCCAGCCCGATCAGGGCGCGGAGATGCTTGATGCTGGAATGCACGCCGCCGTCGGAGACCAGCCCGATCAGGTGGACCCGCCCCCCCGGCGCGAGCCCTGTGAATGCCGCGCGCAACACCTCGTTGGCGGCGAGCTCACCATCGGCCACCGCCAGGTCTATGCGTGTCAGGTCCTGCATCATCACCGCGCCTGCGCCCAGATTCATGTGTCCTACCTCAGAGTTGCCCATCTGTCCGTCCGGCAACCCGACCGCGAGACCGCAGGCGGTCAGCGTGGAATGCGGGTAGCGATCCCAGAGCTCGTCGAACACCGGTGTGCTCGCAAGTGAGACCGCGTTCCCTGGGCCGTCGGCTGCGAGTCCCCACCCGTCGAGGACGACCAGCGCACATGACGGTGCGGGCGGCGAAGCGGCACCGCCGGGCAACCTGTCCGCACCGGTACCCATCCGGTTTCAGCCCGCTGCGGCGACGATCGTCGCGAAGGACTCGGCGTCGAGGCTGGCGCCGCCGACCAGCGCGCCGTCGACGTCCGGTAGCGCCAGCAGCTCAACGGCGTTGTCCGGGCTGACGCTGCCGCCGTACAGGATTCGCGTGAGCTCCGCCTGCTCGGGTGAGCGCCCATCGATCAGGGCGCGGATGAACGCGGCGGCCTCCTGAGCCTGCTCGGGCGCAGCGACCTTGCCAGTCCCGATCGCCCAGATCGGCTCGTACGCGATCACGACCTCGCTGATCTGCGCGTCCTCGATCCGCGAGAGCCCCTCCTGGATCTGATGGCGCAGCTTGCGCTCCGTGTCTCCGTTCTCGCGCTCGTCGTCGGTCTCGCCGACGCACAGCAGCGGCGTGAGCCCCACTTCGAGCGCAGCGGGAACCTTCAGAGCCACCGCCTTGTCGCTCTCCCCATAGAGCTCGCGGCGTTCTGAATGGCCGAGGATCACACCATGGACATCGAGCTCGCTCAGCATCGGTGGTGAGATCTCACCGGTGAAGGCACCCGACGCCGCCTGATGCATCGTCTGTGCGAAGACCTGGACCCGCGACCCGCGTGTCGAATCGACCATCGCCGTCAGGGCGGTGAACGGCGGGCAGATGGCGACGTCGACGCCGTCCGCCGTCGACACCCGCGGCAGCAGGGCCTGAATGAAGTCCTCGGCCTCAGCGACCGTCTTGTTCATCTTCCAGTTGCCGGAGACCAATGGCGTCCGCGCGCTCATGCCGACGTCCCCCCCACTCGATCCCGAGCCAGTACGTCGACGCCAGGCAGATCGCGGCCCTCGAGCAGTTCCAGCGCCGCTCCGCCGCCTGTCGAGACGTGCGTCATCGCCGCCGCCAGTCCGAACTGCTCGACAGCTGCGGCCGAGTCGCCGCCGCCGACGACGGTGACTCCCTCGGAGCTCGCGAGCGCTCCGGCGACGGCCCTCGTGCCGCCGGCGAACGGGTCAAGCTCGAAGGCGCCCATCGGACCGTTCCAGAACACGGTGCCCGCATCAGCGATCCAGTGGACGTAGCCGGCGATCGTCAGCGGGCCGATGTCAAGACCCATCAGACCATCGGGGACGTCAACGCCGTCGAGCTGTTGCGCTACCGCGTCCGCGCCGAAGTGGTCACCCAGAACCAGATCGACAGGGAGAACCAGCGTCGCGTCGGCGCCGGACTCGAGTTTCAGCAGCCGGCGAGCGTGCTCCACATCCTCCTGCGCGCAGAGTGACGAGCCAACCGTGTGTCCCTGCGCAGCGAGGAATGGAAACACCATGGCCCCGCCGATCAGAATCGCATCGGCCACCTCGAGGAAGCGCTCGATCACACGGATCTTGTCGCTGACCTTGGCACCACCGAGGATCGCGACCAGCGGCCGTTGCGGCGCCTCGGTCAACGCCCGCAACGTCTTCACCTCGCGTTCGAGCAGCAGACCGGCCGCGCGCGCCTCGATGCGTTCGGCGGCGCCAACCGTGGAGGCGTGAGCGCGGTGAGCAGCGCCGAAGGCGTCATCGACGTAGATGTCGGCAAGCGCGGCCAGCGCCGACGCCAGCGCCGGATCGTTGCTGGTCTCCCCCGGCTCGTAGCGGACGTTCTCCAGCAGCAGGATCTCTCCCGGTTCGAGCCCGCCAGCCATTTCCGTGACCTCGACGCCGACGACCGCCGGGGCGCTCTTCACCGGCGTCGAGAGCAGCTCACTGAGGTGCGCCGCGAGCGGTCGCAGCGACAGCTGAGGCTCGCGATCTTTGGGCCTGCCCAGGTGCGAGACGAGAATCAGTCTGGCCCCCCGCTCGCGCAGTTGACGCAGCGTCGGCAGCGTCTCACGCATGCGCGTGTCATCGGAGATCTGGCCGGCGGCGTCGAGCGGGACGTTGAAGTCAACTCTCACCAGCACCCGCTTGCCGCTGAGATCTCCAAGATCCTCCAGCGTTCGCATCGGTTCACTCATCGGTCGCCTCAGTCCGTCAAGCCGCCGTTACAGGTGCTGCACGAGATCGACGACGCGGTTGGAGTAGCCCCACTCGTTGTCGTACCAGGCCACGACCTTGACAAGTGTGCCGTCGAGCACGGAGGTCAGAAGCGAATCGACGATCGACGACGCCGGGTTCTTGACGATGTCGGCGGACACGATCGGATCCTCCGTGTAGACGAGGTAGCCCTTCAGCGGGCCCTCTGCAGCCGCCGCCCTGAGGGCTCCGTTGATCTCCTCGACCGACGTCTCGCGCTCGGCCTCGATCGTGAGGTCGACGACGCTGCCGGTCGGGACCGGAGCCCGCACCGCAAAACCGTTGAGTTTCCCGTTCAGAGCCGGGATCACCTGGCCGATCGCCTTGGCGGCGCCCGTCGTCGCCGGAATCAGGCTGACCGCAGCCGCGCGCGCCCGACGCAGATCCTTGTGCGGCATGTCCTGCAGGCGCTGATCCGCTGTGTAGGCGTGAATCGTCGTCATCAGTCCGTGCCTGATCCCGACGGTGTCGTTCAGGACCTTCGCGACGGGCGCCAGACAGTTGGTCGTGCACGACGCGTTGGAGATGATCGTGTGCGCGCCCGCGTCATAGGCCTCGTCGAAGTTCACGCCCAGCACCACGGTCACGTCCGGGCTGGTCGCGGGCGCCGAGATCACGACCTTCTTCGCTCCCGCGCCCAGATGCTTGGCCGCGTTCTCACGGTCGGTGAAGAAACCGGTGGACTCGATCACGACATCGGCACCCAGCTCGCCCCAGGGCAACGCACCCGGATCGCGCTCCGCGAGCACGCGGATCTCCTGGCCGTTGACGGCGATGCCGGCGTCCGTGACCTCGACGGTCCCCTGGAACGGGCCGTAGTTCGAGTCGTACTTGAGCAGGTGCGCGATCGTCGCGCGATCGACCAGGTCGTTGAGCGCAAGCCACTCGATGTCGGCGTCGCGCTCCATCGCAGCCCGGAAGACGTTCCGGCCAATCCGCCCAAAACCGTTGATGCCGACTCGAACTGCCATTTACCCTCCGCTGGTTGAAGTGCGCCAAGCCCGTCCGCGGTTCGCGCGGTCAGAGGCGAAGGCTAACGCTTGACTGGTCCCCTCCACATGATGACGGTCCGGGTCCGCAGATGGCTTGCCGCGGCCCGGCGCTGACGTCCAGCGGGACGATCAGCGCCGCGAGACAACCTCGAGCTTGAGACCATCAGGGTCCAGAAGATAGCCCGCGTAGTAGCGCCTGCCGTACTGCGGGCGCGGCCCCGGTCCGCCCTCATCCGTCCCGCCGGCCGCGACACCCGCCCGATGCGCGGCGTCGACGGCCGCCTTGCCTGCCGCCGCCAGCGCGATATGACCGTACCCGGGCGCCGGCTGCGCCCCGTTCTCCACAACCCAGAACTCAGGCCCTGTGATCCCGTACGCGACCGCGCGCTCGAGCTCGACCAGGCGTCGCAGCCCGAGCGCAAAGAAGACCGCGTCGTAGAACCGGGTCGACCGCTCGAGGTCGGTCACGTGCAGCCCGACGTGGTCGATCACGCAGGTCGCTCGGTATCGCGGTGAATCACCTGGACGACGTACTCGGGTGTCTGCTGGTAGCGCGCGCCCAGGTGCTGGGCAATCGCCACCGAGCGGTGCCGCCCGCCCGTGCAGCCGATCGCCACGACAAGGTGCGCCTTGCCCTCGGCGAGGTACTGCGGCAGCAGATAGTCGATCAGCGGATGCAGACGGCTGTAGAACTCCTCAAGCGAGCCGTCGCGGTCGATGAACTCCACGATCCGCGGATCGAGGCCGGTGAGCGGCCGTAGTGACGGCTCGTAGTGCGGATTGGGCAGAAACCGCACGTCGAACATGAGGTCCGGGTCGCGGGCCGGCCCGTACTTGAAGCCGAAGCTCTCAAAGGTGACCGCCAGGCGACCGGGTGTGTGCGTCGGCAGCATCTCATCGGCCAGCTTGCGGCGCAGCTGCGCGGCGGTGAGGCCACTTGTGTCGATCACCACGTCAGCGCGCTGACGCAGTGGCGCGAGCGCGGACCGCTCGCGGGCGATCCCGTCGGCGACGCTACCGTCGGGAGAGAGCGGATGACGGCGCCGTGTCTCCTTGTAACGGGTCTGAAGCGTCTCCTCGCTGGCCTCCAGGAAGAGCACGCGATGGTTGACGCCGAGCCGCTCAAGCCGATCGATCACCTCGGCCAGGCCATCGAAGTAGCTGCCGGCGCGGACGTCGGTGACGACCGCCGCATAAGCGACCTTCGAACCGCTGTGGGCAAAGAGCTCGACCAGCGAGCCGATCATCTCTGAAGGCAGGTTGTCGACGCAGAAGTAACCCTCGTCCTCGAACGCCGCCATAGCCGTGGACTTACCGGCCCCGGAGAAGCCCGTGATCACGACCAGGTCGCGCAGTGCGAGTTGTTGTTCGTCAGTGGTGGTGGACACGTGTGTCAACTCTGTAACAGATGTGCCAGCTTGGTGGCATCGCCCCGGCCTGCAGCCTGGGGGTTTACCAGGGAACGCGGATACTCACACTCCCGTCTTGTGAAGTTCGCGGTGCAGTTCGCGCGCGAGCTTCCCGGGAATGCCCGGCACCGCCTCCAACTCCTCGCGCGAGGCCTCGAGTACCGCGTCCGGCGAGCCGAAGTGCGTCAGCAACGCCCGCTTGCGCGCCGGGCCAACGCCCGGGAGTCCGTCGAGGATCGACGTCGTCATCTGCCGGTCCCGGCGCTGACGATGGTGCGTGATCGCGAATCTGTGTGCTTCATCTCGCAGGCGTTGGAGCAACTGCAGCTCCGGCGTGTCGTGGGGCAGCACCAGCGAGTTGGGTCTGCCGGGGATGAAGACCTCCTCGATGCGTTTGGCCAGCGACACCACCGCCACGCCACGGTCACGGAATCCCTGCAGCGCCCGCAGCCCCGCGGCCAGCTGGCCCTTGCCGCCGTCGATCACGATCAGGTTGGGCAGCGCCGCAAAGCTCGGGTCGTACTCGCCGTCGTGCGGAGAACGATCCTCCTGTGCCTCGTATTGCGCCATCCGCCGCCCCAGGATCTCCTCCATCGATGCGAAATCGTCGGGGCCGTCCTCACCGACGCTGCGCACCTTGAACCGCCGGTAGTCCGACTTCTTCGGCGCGGCACCCTCGAACACCACCATCGAAGCCACCGTATTGGTCCCCATCAGGGTCGAGATGTCGTAGCACTCGATCCGCAGCGGCAGGGTGTCGAGCCCCAGCGCCTGCTGCAGGCGATCCATCGCCTCCGTACGCTGCTGTCGCCGCCGCTCCGAGCGCAGCTTCTCCTGGTCGAGGGCAAGCCGCGCATTGCGCTGGGCGAGCTCGAGAATCCGCCGCTTGTCGCCACGTTCGGGTTCGCGCACCTCGACCTGTGATCCACGACGTTCACTCAGCGCGATCGAGAGCGGCCCCACGCGGCCGGCGTCGGCGCTCTCACCCCCCGCGACACCGGGCTCGACCACCACCAGTGGCGGGATCATCATGGCTGAGGCGTAGTACTGGATGATGAATGCCTCGGCGACATCAGCCGGGTCGGCGCCTGCGACGTTGTCCAGGTAGAAGCTCTGCCGGTCGGACAGCACGCCGTCGCGCACCTGCAGCACCTGTGCGTTGGCGTCGCCTTCGGCGACGGCGATCGCGATTGCATCGAACGTTCCGCCCTGATCCACGGCCACCCGCTGGCGTTCCAGCAGCCGCCGTACCGCCTCCAGGCGGTTGCGTTCGCGCGCGGCGTCCTCATAACGCTGTTCGGCTGCGGCCTGTTGCATCTCGAACTCGAGCCGCTGCTCGATCTCCCGGTAGCGTCCGGACAGGAACGCGATCACACCGTCGATCCCGGCGCGGTAGTCGCGCTTGCTGACGTAGCCGACGCAGGGCGCTCCGCAGCGCTTGATGTAGTAGTCGAGGCACGGAGAACCGCTGCGTCGCCCGGGCTGCGGCCCATCGCAGGTCCGGAAAAGAAAGACCTTGCCGAGCACCTCGAGTGTCGCGCGCGTGCGCTTTGCGCTGCTGAACGGACCGAAATAGGCGCGGTCACGGCGGTGGCGCTCGCGCGTGAAGTAGACGCGCGGAAAGTCCTCATCAAGGCTTATGGCGATGTACGGGTAGGATTTGTCGTCGCGCAGCCGGATGTTGAACTTTGGCTGGTATTGCCTGATGAAGTTCTGCTCGACCAGCAGCGCCTCGGACTCGGTCTGGACGACGAGCGCCTCGATCTGGTCGATCATCGGCAGCAGGTCGCGACCGGCACGGGTCGACGGGTTGGAGAAGTGTGAGGCGACGCGCTTGCGGATCGAGACCGCCTTGCCGACGTAGATCACCTTGCCCCGGACGTCGTGGAACAGGTAGACGCCCGGCTCGTCGGGAAGCTCGCGGCGGCGGTCTGCGGAGACGATCGACATCGGATTTTGAGTCTATGTACCCGCGCCGCCGACCGATCGACTCAGCGGTCGACCAGCGTCCGCAGTCGACCAGCGTCCGCAGTCGACTGACGGGTGCTGTCCGTCGCTAGCGCCGTGGCACGCCGCGATGAGGGATCACATCCAGCGCCGCCATGTCCCCATCGTCGAGCTCGAGCTCGACCGCCGCGCAGTTCTCCTCGAGGTGCGCCAGCGACGAGGTGCCAGGGATCAGAAGCATCCGCTCGTAACGGGCCAGCAGCCAGGCGAGCGCGACCTGTGAGGTGCTGGCGGCGTGCTTCCGCGCGACTCGCATCAGCGTCGGCTCCTCCGCGATCTTCTGGAAGCCCCCGTCGAACCCCGAGCCCAGCGGGAAGAACGGGACGAACGCCACCCCGTGCTGAGCGCACAGTTCGACCAGCTCCTCGTCGGCGCGGTCGATCACGCTGTACGGGTTCTGCACCTCGCCCACGGTCACCAGCGCGAGCGCCTGCTCGAGCTGCGCCCGATCGACGTTGGAAACACCGATCAGATCGAGCTTGCCCTGCTCGCGGAGGTCCTCGAGCGCGCCGAGCTGCTCCTCGATCGCCACTCGCGGGCCGCCATCTCCAGAACCCATCAGGCGGAGGTTCACGAGGTCCATCCGCTCCACCCGCAGCGAGCGCAGGTTGTCCTCGACGCCGCTGCGAAGCTCCTCGGGCGTCTGCGCCGGCAGCCAACCGCCCTTGGCATCTCGGGCACCGCCGACCTTCGTCACGAGTCTGAGGTTCTCCGGGTACGGATGTAGCGCCTCGCGAATCAGGTCGTTGACCACATCCGGCCCGTAGTACTGGCTGGTATCGATGTGGTCGACACCCAGCTCGACCGCCCGTCGCAGAACCGCGCGCGCGGCGTCAGGATCCCTGGGCGGTCCGAACACGCCCGGCCCCGCGAGCTGCATGGCGCCGTAGCCCATGCGGTTGATCGGCTTCTCGCCGAGCGTCGTCGTCTTGTTTGAGGCGATTGTCGTAGTCATGTGAGTCAGTCTGATCGCTTGCGCAAGCTGTGGCGCCGGCACGAGCTGCTGCTCGATGCACGGCTCGACGCAACGGAGAGACCGGCACGGGATGGCCCAAGAAGACTTGACTGATTCAAGAAAGCGTGCGAGCCTGGTTCGTGGTGTCGACCACTGTCGAGTTAGAGCGCAGACTGCGCGCCGCGGACCTGCGGGTCACGCGCCAGCGGCTCGAGGTGCTGGCGACGCTCGAGGACCACCCCCATGCCGATACCGCCTCGGTGATCGAGATGGTCCGCGAGCAGCTCGGAGACGTCTCCCACCAGGCTGTCTACGACGTGCTCAACGCCCTCACCGAGGCGGGCCTGCTGCGCCGCATCCAACCACTCGGATCGGTGGCGCGGTACGAATCGCGAGTTGACGACAACCACCACCATGTCGTATGCCGCTCCTGCGGCGCGGTCGCGGATGTCGATTGCGCCGTTGGTACGACGCCGTGCCTGACCCCGTCGATCGATCACGACTACGTGATCGAGGAGGCGGAGGTCATCTACTGGGGCCTCTGTCCCAGCTGCGTCCAGGCCGCGCCGACGCAGCCGCACCATCTGAGGAAGTTTCACCCCACCCGAAAGGACACCCGTGTCTGACACTCCTGATGCCGTCATCGGCGAAATCAACGAAGAAGGCGCGACAGCCGGCGGCTGCCCGGTTCGGCAGGGCGGGCTCACGCACCCGCTCAAGGGAGATCCCAACACCGAGTGGTGGCCCAATCGCCTCAACCTCAAGATCCTCGCGAAGAACCCGGCGGTCGCGAACCCGCTCGGTGAATCCTTCGACTACGCGGCCGCCTTCCAGAGCCTCGACCTCAGTGCGGTCAAGCAGGACATCGCCGAGGTGCTGACGACCTCGCAGGATTGGTGGCCGGCAGACTTCGGTCATTACGGGCCGCTGATGATCCGCATGGCGTGGCATAGCGCGGGCACATACCGGATTCAGGACGGCCGCGGTGGCGCCGGCTCCGGACAGCAGCGCTTCGCCCCGCTCAACAGCTGGCCTGACAACGGCAACCTCGACAAGGCTCGACGCCTGCTGTGGCCCGTGAAGCAGAAGTACGGCCAGAGCCTCTCGTGGGCGGATCTGATGATCCTCGCCGGCAACGTCGCGCTAGAGACGATGGGCTTCAGGACATTCGGGTTCGCGGGCGGCCGCGTCGACGCCTGGGAGCCGGACGACGACGTCTACTGGGGCGCAGAGACAACCTGGCTCGGGGACGAACGCTACACGGGCGAGCGCAACCTCGAAAACCCGCTGGCCGCCGTCCAGATGGGTCTGATCTACGTCAACCCGGAGGGCCCCAACGGCAACCCCGATCCGCTTGCTTCTGCTCATGACATCCGCGAGACGTTCCGGCGTATGGCGATGGACGATGAGGAGACGGTCGCGCTGATCGCAGGCGGCCACAGCTTCGGCAAGACCCATGGCGCCGGCCCGGCGGAGAGCGTCAGCGCTGAGCCGGAGGCGGCGCCGATCGAGCTTCAGGGTCTCGGCTGGAAGAGCAGCCATGGCAGCGGCAGAGGCGCGGACGCGATCACCTCGGGGATCGAGGTGACGTGGACGATCACCCCGACCGCCTGGAGCAACAACTTCCTGGAGAACCTGTTCGGCTACGAGTGGGAGCTCGAGCAGAGCCCGGCCGGCGCTCATCAGTGGGTGGCCAAACAGTCGGAAGCCGTGATCCCGGCTCCTGACGAGGCTGGCGCGATGCGCAGGCCAACGATGCTCACAACCGATCTGGCGCTGCGCTTCGACCCCGATTACGAGCCGATCTCACGGCGTTTCAAGGACAACCCGGACGAGCTCGCCGCCGCCTTCGCACGCGCCTGGTTCAAGCTCACGCACCGTGACATGGGCCCGGTCGTGCGTTACCTCGGCCCGGAGGTCCCGAGTGAGGTTCAGCTATGGCAGGACCCGCTGCCTGAGGCGCCTCCGGAGGTGATCGGGCCTGATGACATCGCCTCGCTGAAGCGACAGATTCTGGCCTCAGGCCTGACCGTGTCAGAGCTCGTGCAGACAGCCTGGGCCTCAGCCTCGACTTTCCGCGGCGGCGACAAGCGCGGCGGCGCCAACGGCGCGCGCGTTCGCCTCGATCCCCAGCGCAACTGGGAGGTCAACAACCCCTCTCAGCTGGTGGCCGTGCTGGGCACACTGGCCGGGATACAGACGGCCGCGGGCGACGCCGGCACCTCCGTCTCGCTCGCCGATCTGATCGTGCTGGGCGGTTGCGCGGCGATCGAGCAGGCGGCAGCGGAGGCCGGTGTGCAGATCGAGGTTCCGTTCACGCCAGGCCGGGTCGACGCGACCGCCGAGCAGACCGACGTCGTCTCATTCGAGGCGCTCGAGCCTCGTGCCGACGGCTTCCGCAACTACCTGGCGGAGGGCAGCCGGCTGCCGGCCGAGTATCTGCTGATCGACCGGGCCAACCTGCTGACGCTCAGTGCCCCCGAGATGACGGTGCTGGTCGGCGGATTGCGGGTCCTGGGTGCCAACTACGACAACTCGGAGACCGGCGTGCTGACATCGACGCCGCGGCGCTTGACGAACGACTTCTTCGTCAATCTGCTCGACCTCGGCACCACCTGGACCCCGGCCACGCCGGACTCCTCAGCGTTCAACGGCACCGGCCCGCACGGCGAGCGCTGGACCGGCAGCCGTGCCGACCTTGTGTTCGGCTCGAACGCCGAGCTGCGCGCGATCGCCGAGGTCTACGCCTCCGACGATGGCCGTGAGAAGTTCGTGCACGACTTCGTCGCCGCCTGGGACAAGGTCATGAACCTCGACCGCTTCGACCTCGCCAACTGAGTCGTCAAGCTCACAGCGTCTACCAGTGGGGGTGGTCCCGCTTGACCACCCCCACTGCTGCAGCGTTCAGTACTCCCGCGTCGAGCGGTAGACCGCGTAGAGCGCGTACCCACAGCCGCCCAGCACCAGCAGCCAGATGACCGTGCCGAGACCCGATGCCCACAGCCTGTCGATGGCGGTGAACGCGAGCGCGGCTACGCCCACCGCGACGTAGACAACCGCCCGGCGGCGCGTGCCCAGCGAGTAGATCTCGGCGCGGTGCTCGCGGTAGAGGCGCGACGCGATCCAGGCGAACGCAGCGAGGAATGCGAGCGAGATCGCCTGGGTGAGAAACGAGACCGCGATACCGGCGGCCGGGACCGCGTAGACGACGGCTGCGATCGCAAGGATGATGACGGCGTTGCGGAGGTTTGTCTGTTGCTGCGCGGACATGCTCGGTCGACTCAACGGAAGCTGGACAGATCCAAGCGTACTGCCGCGTTCTCGGGTCGTTCCGCGCCCGGATCCTCGCCGGCTCGCGGTTCCACGTCCAGCGGTTCGGCGGCAAACCGATAGCCGATGCCGAAGTGGGTGTGCACGTAGCGCCAGCGTGGCGAGATGCGCTCGAGCTTGTTGCGCAACTTGCGGACGAACACATCGACGGAGCGGTCGCCCCGGACCATCGTGTACCCCCAGACCCGCTGGTAGATCAGCTCGCGCTCGAGCACGCGGCCGTCGGCCGCGGCGAGCTGCCGCAACAGCTCGTACTCCTTGCGCGACAGTCCAGCCGGTTCGCGGCCCGCATAGGCATCGAACCGATCAGGTCGGATCGTGAGTTCACCCGCCACGGTCGGGTCGTCATCGAGCACCAGGTCACCGACGCGGCGCCTGCGCAGCACCGTCTGCAGGCGCGCGAGCAACTCCTCCGGATGACAGGGCTTGGTCACCCAATCGTCGGCGCCGGTACGGAGTCCCCGGACCCGGTCCGCGACCTGACTCGGTCCGGAGACGACGATCAGAGCGAGCCCCGGCATCGCCGTACCAACCCGCTCGATGTAGCCCAGGCCACTCAACGCCGGATTCAGCAGCAGCGCATCGACCCGCATCGCCGCGAGTTGGTCAGGTCCAGGTGCGTAGGTGAGCACCTCGTGGTTCCAGCGCATCAGTTCGAAACGGCGTGCCATCACCGTGACAAGGCCGCTGTCGTCATCGACCAGCGCAACGCGTGCCTGCCGAGCCTCGGTGGACGCTGACATGTGACCGTCAGTCTAGATGCCGCCCCTGACGCGAGCGGTGAGTCAACTCAGGATGAACCCCCGTGGCGACGGCGCGCGGCCTGGCGGCCCAGCGCTACGGCGCCGAGCGCGACGGGCACCAGAACGAACAGCCGCACCAGGGGTTTGCGAGCGCGTTCGACGGCCGAATCGGCCCGGCTCGCGGCCTGCAGTGCGCGCTGCGCCTGATCGAGCATCGCCTGGACCTGTTCGATCTGTCGCTCAGCCTCGGCGAGCTGGCTTGACAACTTCGACACTTCCGTCACCTCCTTGCGGACGAGGACTCGGCTCCGTAAATGTCTCACACACAGCGGGCAACGCGCTTAAGCCCGGTGTCGCAGGCTGATTCCAAGCAGATGTCGAGCCGTCCGAGGATGCCCGGCGGCGAGCAGCTCGTCGATCTGGTCGAGGGTCGCGCGGTCAGGTCCCTGCAGGCGCTGGTGCTGGCGTTCGTGCTCCTCCCAGGATCCGACCACGAACAGCTCCTCGAAGCGGTTCGCATCCTCGATGTCACGGTGAAGGTGCCAATGGATCGCGCCGGTCCTGCGACGCATGCGCCGTAGCTCGGCGGCGCGGGTTAGGAATTCCTCGACAGAGTCCGGTTTGAGCTGATAGGTGACGTTGACCGCCACTGGACCTTTGTCGATCGGCACCGCCGGATCCACAAGCGGCAGCGGCATTTCAGATGGCAGGACGTCGATCGGGGCCGCCGGAAGCGGAAGCCACCACGTGAGAATCGCGGCCACGGCGAGCCCAGCCGCGAGCACGTTCAGCGCCGTCGAGACCGAGCTGGCCTGCGCGAGCGTTCCGAAGGCGAGCGCGCCGATGCCGTTGGCGCCCTGGAAGGCGAGCAGGTAGTACGACATGCCTCGAGCCTTGACCCACACTGGCAGCTGCCCCTGGTAGCCGGCACCGAGCAGCCCAAGGCAGGTGATCCAGGCTGCACCCGCGACCACAAGCGCGACCACAACCGGGGCGATTGTGCTGGCCAGCGCCAGCACGAGCGCAGGCCCGGCAACGAGCAGCGCCGACAGCGCGTAGATCTGCCTCGGGCCGAGCTTGCGTTTGACCGCCGGCCCGAAAGTCGCAGCCAGCAGCGCACCCACGCCCACGCAACCGAGCAGCAGTCCGTAGCCCGCGGAACCGAGCCCGAGCCGATGACGGGCGACGATCGGCAGCAGCGCCCAGATCGCGCCAGCGGGAAAGACGAACGCGACGCTCCGCACGATCAGGCCGAGCAGGAGCGGGCTGCTGCCGACATAGCGTCCTCCGGCCCGGGTCGCCGCCACCACGTGCTCACGCGGCAGCTCCTGGCGTCTGGCGGGGATCCGTGTGACGGCGACCGCGAGCAGCACCGCGACGAATGAGACGGCGTTGGCGAAAAAGACGAGCGCAGCGCTGGTCGCCGCCAACAGCAGCCCGCCAAAGGCCGGCCCAACGGCCCGTGCGAGGTTCTGGTTGACCGCTCCGAGCGCGATCGCCTGTGGTCGGTCCGCGGGCGGCACCAACTCCGGCTGCAGGGTCTGCCAGGTAGGCGCGCTCGCCGCGCCCCCGATCCCGATCACGACCAGCAACACCAGCAGGTTCGCCGGAGTCAACGAGTTGACGGCCGACAGCACCGCCAGGCCGACCGCCGCCGCCAGCATCAGCGCTTGCGAAGCCAGAATCAGTGCTCGGCGGTCGACGAGATCGCCGAGCACGCCTGCCCCCACGGCGAACACCAGGATTGGGATGCTCGAGGCCGCCGCGATCGCACTCAAGAGAATCGCGGAGCTTGTGAGCGAGATCATGACCCATTGAGCCGCGACCGTCTGCATCCATGAACCGACGTTGCTCGTGAACTGGGCCGCCCACAGGCGCCGGAAATCAGGGTGCCGCAGTGGGGTCCAGCCGCTCACGGGGAACGATCCTATTGGCGCACGCGGCAGCAGCGAAGCTGAGATGATGCCAAGCCATGACAAGCGCCCCGAACTATCAAAGCTGGGTTCCGACGTGCGACACGCTTCACGCCCACACCCAGGTGCTGGGCAAGCTCGCCGCCGAGCTCGCACCGCCCGAACCTCAGCTGCAGCACGCGGCGTTGCAACTGAGCGCTCGTGGGTTCGAGACCCGCCCGCTGCCGTGTCCGAACGGCTCTGGCGTGATCGTCGTCGGCCTCGACCTGCGGTCGCATGAGGGCTTCATCGAGCACAGCGCTGGCGCGTCGCGGCGGGTCGCACTCGCTCCAGACCGCGCGGTGGCCGATGTCTGTCACGACATTCTCGACGCTGTTGCTGACCTAGCCGGACCCGTCGAGATCGACCCGACACCGCAGGAGGTGGCGTGGACCACCCCGCTCGACGAGGATCGCGACCACGCCAGTTACGATGCCGCCGCCGTGCGGACCTACTTCGACGCCGCCATCCTCGCTGCGGCCGGACTGGCCGCCTTCCGAGCGCCGTACCGCGGACGGTCGACCCCCGTCAATGCCTGGTGGGGATCGTTCGACCTCGCGGTGAGCCTCTTCTCCGGGCGCTCCGCGTCGCCGCCATCCGATGACTTCCTGATGCGCAACGCGATGGATTCTGAGGAGGTTGCCATCGGCTGGTGGCCCGGGGACCAGCGCTACGACAGGGCCGCGCTGTACGCATACGCGCACCCGGCGCCGGAGTCCTTTGCCGGCGGGCACCTGTCACCGGGTGCCAGCCGCTGGGCCCCCGAACTGGGTGAGTACCTGCTCGACTGGGACGACGTCCTGGCCGCCGCGAACCCGCTCGCAACGGTCGTCGAGTTCGCCCATTCGGCGTTCTCACATGCCTGCACAACGTGCCAGTGGGACCTCACACTCGCCGCCAGTGCCGAAGGGACTCCGCCGCCGATCCGCTGAGCCGATGTGCGGCCTCAGCACTTGGACTTGGTGGTGCTGACGAAGTCGCCGACAGCGCTCACCGCGCTGGCCGCTTTCACCCCGACTGCCAGGAAATCACTTGCGGTCGGGTTCGACGGCAGGCCCTTGACGGCCGTGACAAACGCATCCACATCAGTGGAGACCGCGCTGGACTCAGTGGGGAAGTCGCTCTTCGCAGAGCTGACGAGCTTGTTCGCCTCGCCCTGAATCTTGGTTGCCTGAGCCTGGAGCTTGCTCAGATCCCGGCTGGTGACCAGCGACGGAATCTCTTTGATGGAGTTCTCGAGGCTCGACCGGTTCGAGCAGTACTGGGGCTTCGAGCCTCCACATCCGGCGATCGCCAGCACGACCCCGACGGCCGCCAGCGCGACCAGAGTGCGCAACGCGTTACCGGAGCTGATGATGCCGCCTGATCTAGGGCTGGATTGGCCGCGCGTTGAAGTCATCCGCGCTTCCACCATACCGACTCTCGTGCCACCGGGGTGGATCACGCCAGCCTGTGCTCACAGGCTCGACACACCTGCAAAGCCCCCATCCGCGGGTCCCCCATCCGTGGGGCCAGCAGCCGCGGCAGAAGTGAAGCGCAGCTCGAATTCGAGGCCACCGTCTGGCACTGCGCGTCCCTGGACCTGGGCGCCGTGCGCCAAGGTCACGGCGCGGACGATCGACAACCCCAGTCCGAGGCCTCCCTCGCCTGTGCCGACGCGGTCGCCCGCGCCGCGCCGGAACGGCTCGAACAGGCTCTCCACCTGATCGGTCGCAACCAGCTCACCGCCGTTCGCGATCCGCAACCCGGGAGCACCATCGAAGCCACCGGTCGCCACCGTGATCCAGCGATCGTCACCGCTGTTATGGACGATCGCGTTGTCCACCAGATTCGCGACCAAGCGCTCGAGCAGCGCCTGGTCGCCGAGGACGACCGCCGGCTCCAATTCGCGCTCGACGCGAATACCCACCAACTGGACCTCTCGCGCGAGCAGCGCGTCGTCCGCCAGCGCGGCCAGGTCGATCGGCTCTCCTGCTGCCACTCCACCCTCGCTGCGCGCAAGCGTCAGCAACGCATCGAGCAGACGCTCCTGCTGCTCGGTCGACGCCACAACCCGTTCGCACACGCGGCGAAGCGACTCGACTGACGCACCGGGATCGGCCAGCGCCACCTCCGCGAGAGTTCGTTCGAGCGTGATCGGCGTGCGCAGCTCGTGTGAGGCGTTGGCGACGAACCGCCGCTGCGAATCGAAGGCGCGCTCCAGTCGCGCCAGCAGTGCATCGAAGGTCGACGCCAGCTCACCCAACTCGTCGTGGCGATCATCGACGCCAAGCCGTTCGTGCAGGTTCTCGGCGCTGATCTCACGGGCCCGCGTATTCATCCTCCGCAGCGGCCGCAGTGCTCGCCCGGCAAGCCACCAGGCAAGACCGATCGACAGCAGCGCCACCACGCCGAGCGCGATCAGCGACCACTCGAGCAGCGACGAGGCATCGTTTGACTGCTGCGCCCGCAGTGCGACCCGCGCTCTTCGCACGTACAGTCGCGCCTGCGCGCTCAGCTGCCTCTGACCGAGGTTTCTGATCCGCTTCAGCACCGCCGTGGGCGGTGTGGCTTGCACCGGCGTCGTGACGGAACGTGTATGTAGTGCCTGGTTGCTCGGCTTCGCGCCCGGGACCACTCTCGAGAGGTACACCCATGCGGGCAACTCGAAGTTCGCGCCCTGCACGGTGATCGCCTGGTTGTTCTGATTCTGATTGTGCTTGAACAGGCCATAGGTGACCGCTAGCAGTCCGGCGCCCGCGGCGATGAAGACCGCGCCGTAGAGCAGCGTCAGTCGTAGACGCAGGGTCATACGGAGATCCTGTAGCCGCCACCTGGCACCGTCTCCACCAACTGTGGCTCTCCGAGCTTGCGGCGAAGGCGGCTGATCGTCACCTTGACCACATTGCTGAACGGGTCGGCCGCCTCGTCCCACGCCCGGGCGAGCAGCTCCTCGGAGGAGATGGCGGCCCCCTGCGCGGCCATCAGCAGCTCGAGCACCGCAAACTCCTTGCCGCTGAGTTGGAGCTGCCGGCCACCCCGGGTCGCAAGCCGTCGGGCGGTATCGAGGCACACGTCCGCTGCCTCGAGCACCGGCGGCAGCGCCGGCTGCGCCCGGCGTGCCAGGGCCCGGACGCGCGCGACCAACTCCGCGAACGCGAACGGCTTTGGTAGGTAGTCGTCCGCGCCGAGGCCGAGTCCCTGAACCCTGTCCTCGATCGTTCCGGATGCGGTCAGCATCAGCACCCGCGCACGAACACGGTCGGCCATCAGGCGTCGGCAGACCTCGTCGCCGTGCACGGCCGGAAGGTCACGGTCCAGCACGATCACGTCGTACTCATTGACGTGCGCGTCCACCAGGGCGACGGCGCCGTCCCGCGCGACGTCGACCGCAAAGCCCTCACGGCGAAGCCCCGATGCAACGACATCGGCCAACTCGATGTGATCTTCGACGACGAGCACCCGCATATCTGTTCAGAGCATGCTTAGCAGGCGGTTACGCGACAGTAACGCCGCCTGTTCCCGTGTTGTAACCGCTCGCTGGTTACAACACCGCCCATGCTCCGTAAGCCAACCGTGATCACGGCAGCCCTGGTCGACGCCGCCGGCGCGATCGGGCTCACCGCCGCGCCTGCCGACAGGTCCGGGAGCTGAACGGTGGGTACTCCAAAGCTGCCACGGCGTCGCGGTCGCGTGCTTGCGATCGCGGCGCTGGTGATAGTTGCCGCCGTCGTCGCTGTGATCGTCGCCTCCAACAGTGGCTCGTCGAAGCCAGGCTCTGCGGCCGGCACAACGGCAACCGGCGCCGCGACCGTACAGCGCCGCAATCTGGTCTCGACGGACACGGAGTCCGGAACGCTGAGCTACGACGCTGCCCAGACCGTCTTCAACCGGCTCAACGGCACGATCACCTGGGTACCGCAGGTCGGACAGGTGATCAGGCCCGGACACACGCTCTTCACCGTCGACAACCGGCCCGTGCTGCTGATGGACGGCTCCACGCCCGCATACCGTGACCTGACCGCCTCTGACGACCCCGGCCCGGACGTCTACGAGCTCAACCGCAACCTCGTGAACCTCGGATATAACCCCGACGGAATCGTGATCGACGACACCTGGCAGGCCGCGACCACGGACGGGGTCGAGGAGCTTCAGTATCACCTGGGCCAGACCCAGACAGGCAGGCTCACGTTGGGCCAGGTCGTCTTCCTTCCCGGCCCCCAGATGATCCAGACGGTCGATACGACGGTCGGCTCCACCGGCGGCGGCGGTAGCGACGCGAGCTACACGCCGACGCCCCCGAACGCTGAGTTCGTCAGCTACTCGACCGACTCAGGCCCTGCGGCGGGCGGCGTGACGGATGCCGCAACCGGCGTGACGGACACAACCACCGACACCACAACCGGCACAACCACCGACACGACAACCGGCACAACGACCGACGCGACAACGGGCACAACGACCACCAACACGACCACCGACACCGCGCCCGGCACCACCGCGACGCCCACGACGGGCGTGACGACCAGGCCTCCTGAGACGACAACCACCACCACACACTCAAGCGCCACGACCCCGAGCAACACCACGCATGGCAAGACGACCGCCACCACCAGCGGCGCCGCACTGCGAAAGTTGATCCAGAGTCTGCGCCAGCAGACCGCTGAGCTGAAGGCGGCGATCAGGGCCGCGGACAAGCATCCATCGGTCGGGACGCAGAGCCCGTCCTCAGGTCCGGCGAAGCACAGCTCGAGTCCGTCCAAGCCAAAGTCCAACGGCTCGACAAAAGCCTCGAACGCCGGCACCAGCGGTGACGGCGGCGGCGGCAGTGCCGTGGCCGTGCTGGGTACCTCCTCGACCAAACTGGTCGTCACTGTCGACCTCGACGCAAGCCTCCAATCAGAGGCGACGATCGGCGAGAAAGTCACAGTCGAGATGCCCAACGGCGGCACCCAGACCGGCCATGTGACCGCTGTGAGTCCCGTTGCGCAGAGCTCGAGTTCCGACGACTCGGGCTCAGGCGGCGGTGGCGCCGACAGCGGTGGCTCAGGCTCGGGCTCCTCCACCGTGCCGGTCACGATCGTGCTGGACAAACCGGCCGAGGGGGGCGGACTCGACCAGGCGTCTGTCAGCGTCAACTTCGCCCAGGACAAGGCCAAGAACGTGCTCTCGGTCCCCGTGACCGCGCTGCTCGCCACCTCGGGCAGCAGCTTTGCGGTGCAGGAGGCCGATAGCCCGCACCAGCTGATCCCTGTCCACACCGGGCTGTTCGCCGCCGGCTATGTCGAGATCTCAGGCAGCGGGATCCACTCGGGCCTGCGCGTCACCGACTCACAGGGATGAGCGTCGAGCTCACTGAGGTCACGAAGGAATACCCCGGCGGGGTCACAGCTCTGCGCGACGTCAGCATCACGATCCCAGCGGGTGATCAGGTCGCCGTCATCGGCCCCTCGGGCTCGGGTAAGACCACGATGTTGACTGTGCTCGGGACGCTCGAGCGCCCGACCCGGGGCGATGTCCGTGTGGCCGGGCACGACACCGTAACCGCTTCAGATGGCCAGCTGGCGGGTCTGCGCGCGCACCAGATCGGTTTTGTGTTCCAGGCGTTCCACCTGCAGGAGTCGATGACCGCCGTGGACAACGTCGCCACCGGCATGCTCTACACAGGTGCGCCGCTCGCGCAGCGGCGCGCGCTGGCCCGCGAAGCGCTCGAGCGCGTCGGCCTCGAGCATCGCCTTGACTTCAGGCCGAAGCAGCTTTCGGGCGGCGAACGGCAACGGGTCGCGATCGCGCGCGCTCTCGCCAAGCGACCGGCGATCATCCTTGCTGACGAGCCGACCGGCAACCTCGATTCAAAATCGGGCGCCGGCGTGCTTGAGCTTTTGCACCAGCTCGGAGCCGACGGGGCGACGCTCGTGCTGATCACGCACGATGAGCTCATCGCCGGCGGCTTCTCACGACGACTGCACATGCGTGACGGGGAGATCGTCGAGGACGAGCATGAGCGATGAGCTGCGCCCCGCGCGCCTGCCTCCGCGCGAACTGATCGGCGTCGCGCTGCAGGGTCTGCGCACGCGCAAGTTGCGCGCGGCGCTGTCTGCGCTCGGGATCGCGATCGGCATCGGCGCAATGGTTGCCGTCGTGGGTGTCTCCTCGTCGGCGCAGGCAAACCTGATCGCGGAGATCGATGCGCTCGGGACGAACCTGCTTAACGGTCTCGCCGGGCACCGACTTCCTCGGCAACGCGGCGGTGCTCGAACCGAGCTCCGTGCCGATGATCGGACATATGTTGCACGTCGAAAGCGACGCCCCGATCTACCAGCTCACGAACGCGTCTGTCTATAGAACGCCGTCGGTGCCGGCAGAAGAGACCGGCGGGATCGGCGTCGACGCCGCCAGTGGCAACCTCCCGCACGTTGTCGGCACCACGCTTGCCTCCGGCCGCTTTCTCAATGCCGTCAGCGATCGCTACCCGGAGGCGGTTCTGGGCGCCGAGGCTGCAGCGACTCTGCAGATCACCCAGGCCCGCGGCCGCGTGATGGTCTATCTGGGCAACCGCTGGTTTGTGGTGGTCGGGATCCTCAGCCCGGTAAAGCTCGATTCCTCGCTCGACTCCGTCGCATTCATCTCGCTGCCGGTTGCCGAGCATCTATTTCATGCACTCCCCGAGCCGAGCGAGATCTACGTGCGCACGACCCAGGACGCGGTCACCTCGGTCGCGAACCTGCTGCCGGCAACCGCCAACCCACAGGACCCGAGTGGCGTCAGCGTCGACAGGCCGTCGGACGCCCTGGAGGCCCGCGCGGCCGCCAAGGGTCAGTTCACGACCCTGCTGCTGGGCCTTGGTGCCGTCGCGCTGCTCGTCGGGGCGATCGGGATCGCGAACATCATGGTCATCTCAGTGCTCGAACGCCGCGGCGAGATCGGCCTGCGCCGTGCGCTGGGCGCAACGCGTGGCCACATCACGGTGCAGTTCCTGGCCGAATCTGCCCTATTGGCGGCAATCGGCGGCGTCTTCGGTCTCGCAATCGGGGCGGGCGCGACCGAGGTCTATGCCGCCGCCAAGCACGAGCCGTTCGTGGTTCCGCTTTACGCGCTGATCGCAGCGCCATCGGCGGGGTTCCTGATCGGCGCGCTCGCGGGCCTCTACCCAGCGGGCAAAGCCGCGCGGCTCAGTCCGACCGAGGCACTGCGAGCATGACGGCTGAATCATGCGATCCCGGTGTCCACCTCCCTGAATCGGGGCTCCACATATGTGACGGAACTGCCACGCCATGTCACAAATCTGTGACAGCGGAGCGATGACGACACACTTTCGTCACACGGTGTCACACTTCTGTCACACGTGTGACACCCTCACCAGAGCCAGGCGCGTGCCTGCCAGCTCCAACTCCTGACTGCGCCAGCCGTCAGGAGTTGGCCTCCAACGCCTCGTATTTCGCGTAGAGCTGGTCGACCGTACGCTTCGCAGCCTCGTGGCGGGCGCTTGACTGCGTTGAGCGCTCAGGTGTCTCCCACGCTCGCGGGTCAGCCAGCTCGTCCTCAACCACGCGCAACACCGCCTCGGCGGCCTCGATCTCAGCTTCGAGCTTCGCCGCCTGCTTGCCGTTGTTGCGTGCGCCGGCGGCGCGCCTTGCCGCCGGCTTGGGCTTTGTGGCAGCCGCCTGCCGGCGCGCGTTGGCGGCCGGGAGCCGTTTGGCCGCCGCTTCGTCCGCGGCCCGCTCCTCTCGCACGCGCACGTACTCAGGCCAACCACCGACATACGAGTGCAGCGTCCGGTCCTCGAACGCCACGGTCCGTGTGCCGACGGCGTCGAGCAGCGCCCTGTCGTGCGAGATCAGCAGCAGCGAACCGCTGAACTGGCCAAGCGCGTCCTCCAGTGCCTCGCGGCTCTCGATGTCGAGATGGTTCGTCGGCTCGTCGAGAATCAGCACGTTTGAGCCTGACTGCACGAGGATCGCGAGCGACAGCCGCTGCCGCTCACCTCCGGACAGTGCTTCGAGCGGCTTTTCCGCCTCCTCGCCGCTGAACAGGAAGCGCCCGAGCAGCGCCCGCGCGTTGGCGGGCGTCAGCCCGGTGCGGTGCTGGCAGGCCTCGAGAACCGTACGCGCGTTTCCCGCACGCAGGTCCTCCGAGTGTTGCGAGAGGAACCCGATCTTGACGTTGTGACCGGTATTGAGCTTGCCGGTCACCACCGGCCCGGCCCCTTCGTCGACCGACGAGGAGCCTGCAGCGGCCTCGCGCTTGACGGCCATCCCCGTTGCATCGCGGGCATCCGAGCCGTCATCGGCGAACGGACGCGCGCCGGCGAGCGTTTCGATCAGCGTTGTCTTTCCGGCCCCGTTGGGGCCGACGACGCTCACGTGCTCCCCACGCTCAAGCCACATCTCGCCATCGTGCAGCAGTACCCGATCACCGATCGTCATGCCGCCGTCCTCGAACTCGAAAACGACGCGGCCACTGCGTTCGGGTGGCTTGAAGGCGAACGCGAGCCCATCGCGATCGCGCTCGGCGCGGTCGATCCGATCGATCTTGTCCAGCCGCTTCTGACGCGACTGCGCCTGCCGCGCGCGCGTTCCGGCGCGAAAGCGCGTGACGAACTTCTCGAGCCTCGCGATCTCAGCCTCCTGGCGCTCGATCGCGCGCCCGAGCGCGAGCTCGCGCTGCGCCTTCTCCGTCCGCCACTGATGCCAAGTCCCCGGGAAGAAGCGACCGCGACCGGCCTCCAGTTCAAGCACCGATGTCGCCACCGATTCGAGGAACCAGCGGTCGTGCGCGATCAGGATCACTGCCGCATCGAGCGCGCTCAGATGGCCCTCGAGCCACTCGAGCGACGCGATGTCGAGGTGGTTGGTCGGCTCGTCCAACAACAGCAGGTCGGGATTTCCGGCCAACGCGCGTCCGAGCGACGCACGCGTCAGCTCGCCGCCGGAAAAGGAATCGAGCGTCCGGTCCAGCACAGAGTCATCTTCGAAGCCGAGGCCGTGCAGCGTGGCGAGCGCCTGCTCGCGCCAGGTGTAGCCGCCGGCGTGCTCCAGTGCCACCTGTGCGTCGGCGTAGGCGGTCAATGTCTGTTCCTCGTAGTCGCCACCGGCCATTCGCTGCTCCAGGCGCTGCAGTTCGGCCTCGAGCGCGATCAGCTCACGCGCGCCTGAGAGCACGTAGTCGCGCAGAGTCATGTCACGCTCACGCGGCGGGCGCTGATCGTGTAGGGACATCTTGGTGCCCTTTGCCAACACGAGCTCGCCGCCATCGATTGAAGCCTCGCCGGAAAGCATCCGCAACAGCGTCGTCTTGCCGGCGCCGTTGCGGCCGGACAGGGACATGCGATCGCGACGCTCGAGCTTGAACGAGATCCCGCGCAGCAACGGTTCCCCGGCGATGTCCTTGCTGAGGTCTGAGGCGATCACGACGGCCATGTGAATCATGGTAAGTAGGATCGGCTCGTGGCAGCTCCCGCCTACCCACCGATCCCGCCACACGACTTCCCGCCGGCTCGAACCTTGATCGTCCCGGACCGCGGTGAGTTCTTCCTGCGAGACAGCGGCGGTGAGGGGCCGGTCGTGTTCATGCTCCACGGGTGGACCGCGAGCGCCGACCTCAACTTTGGCGGCCTCTACGATGACGTGATCGGGGCCGGTTACCGGGTGATCGCGATCGATCACCGCGGTCACGGCCGCGGGCCGCGCCCGTTGGCGCCGTTCCGGCTGGTCGAGTGTGCGGGCGACGCGGCGGCAGTGATCCAGCAGCTCGGCGTCGGCCCGGTCACGATCTACGGATACTCGATGGGCGGGGCGATCGCGCAATTGATGGCACGTGACCATCCGGCGGCGCTGTCAGCGGCGATCTTCAGCGGTACCGCCCAGCACTGGCAGGAGGACGAGCTGCGCCGAGCCTGGAGGGCGATGCCCTTCGTCGGACTCGGTCTTTCGATTGCGCCCGACCGCGGCTGGCGTGTCGCGCTCAAGCGTGCCGGATTCAGGCCGGGCCCGATGACGGCCTGGGTGCACTCGGAGATGACGCGGCATAGCGCCCGCGACCTGGCCGAGGCGGGCCGCGAGCTCGGACGCTTCGACTCACGCCCGTGGCTGCGTCCGCTGGATGCTCCATCGGCGGTCGTTCTCACCACAGTCGACGACGCCGTGTCACCACAGAAGCAGCGAGAGCTGGCGACCACCTTGAAGGCCGCCGTGTTCGAGGCGCCGGTCCGCCACCTCGAGGTCTCGGCGATCTTCGATCGCGAATCGGCTCAGCGCTACAACCCGGCCCTCTTGGCCGCCCTCGAGCACGTACATGCGGCCGTGCCTTCCGGTAGGCTTTCAGCCGATGAGTCGTAAGCAAACCGCCGTCTTCGCAGTTTCCGTGGTTGTGTCGATGTTGGCGCTGGCGCCCTCGGCACTGGCGGTAACCCATGGCGGCCAGGGCATCTGGGGGCCGACCACAGACCTGCAGGTCACCAACGCGATGTTCATCATCATCGGGCTGTTCCCGGTGTTGATCATCGTCTTCTCGCTGATCCAGGCGTGGCTCGAGCATCGCAAGCATGCTCGTGTCGACGCTGCCATGCGTCGCGAGTCCTCAGCCGAGTGGAAGGGCGGCTGGTAGCCGCCGAGCAGCGTAGGGCGTTAGCCTGAGCGCTGGATGGCTTACTTCGTTACCGGCGCAACGGGCTTCATCGGCAGCAACCTCGTCCCGTTGCTGCTCAAGCGAACGGCGCGCAGAAGCGGAGGCGGCGGCGACATTTACCTGCTCGTGCGGCGGAGCTCGACGGCCCGGCTCGAGCGGCTGATCGACACCTGGACCGCTGAGCTGCCGGCGGCCCGCACACGACTGAAGCCGGTGTTCGGGGACCTGCACGAACCGCTGCTCGGGCTCGATACCGACACCGTCGCCGATCTGCGTGAGCAGGGCATCGCGCACTTCTTCCACCTCGCCGCCGTGTACGACATGACCGCCAGTGCTGCGGTGAACGAGCTGACCAACGTCGAGGGCACCCACCATGCCCTGGCGCTGGCAGAAGCAGTGAACGCACGGCTGCTGCATCACGTGTCCTCGACCGCCGTGGCCGGTAATCACCGTGGCGCCTTCACCGAGGACATGTTCGACGTCGGCCAGCCGCTGCCTCACCCCTACCACCGCACGAAGTTCGAGGCCGAGCGGCTGGTGCGCGAAACGGCGACGATGCCCTGGCGTATCTATAGGCCGTCGATCGTCGTCGGGGACTCGCGGACGGGCCGGATCGACAAGGTCGACGGGCCCTATTACTTCTTCCCGCTGCTGAAGCGGGCACACGCGCTGGTGCCGGAGTGGCTACCGCTGATCGGCCCCGAACTCGGCGACACGAACATCGTGCCGGTCGACTTCGTAGCGGCCGCACTCGCTCACATCGCGCACAGGCCGGGACTCAACGGCAACACATTTCACCTCACCGACCCGGCCAACGCGCACGTCGTGGACGTGTTCAACACGTTCGCGAAGGTGGCGGGCGCGCCACAGCTACTGATCACGATCGAGCCCGGACCGCTGGCCGCGCTGCCCCGTCGGGCCGCCGCCGCGATGATGTCGCTGCCGGGCGCGCACGCCGCGCGGCGGGCTGCCCTGGCCGAGCTGGGAGTCCCAGACGAGATCGTCGACCACATCAACCTGACGGCGCAGTTCGGGACCGAGCGGGCCCAGGCGGCACTGGCGGGATCCCGGATCAAGCTCCCGCCGCTCACCAGCTACGCAGACCGGCTCTGGGGTTACTGGGCGCGCCACCTCGACCCTGAGCTGCTGCGACGCCCGGACATCGCCAGCGTCGTGGCGGGCAAAACGGTGATGATCACGGGCGCCTCGAGCGGGATCGGACGGGCGACCGCGCTGCTGCTGGCGCGTGCGGGCGCGACCGTGCTGCTGGTTGCGCGCGGCTTGGAGCAGCTCGAGGAGACGCGGGAGGAGATCCTTGAGAGCGGCGGCGACGCCGCGATCTACCCAGCCGATCTATCCGACCCGGAGTCGGTCGACGCCCTGATCGAGCGCCTCCAGGCCGAGCGCCCACAGATCGACATTCTGGTCAACAACGCCGGGCGCTCGATCCGCCGTTCGATCGCGCTCTCGTACGACCGCTTCCACGACTTCGAACGCACGATGCAACTCAATTACCTCGGCACGGTCCGGCTGATCATGGGAGTGCTGCCTGGAATGCGAGCGCGACGCTCCGGCCACATCATCAATATCTCCTCGATCGGCGTGCAGACCAACCCGCCGCGGTTCTCAGCCTACGTCGCGTCGAAGTCGGCGCTCGACGCGTGGACCAGAGTCGTCAGCTCCGAGTGCATCAGTGACGATGTGCACTTCACCACGATCCACATGCCATTGGTGAAGACGCCGATGATCGCGCCGACCAAGCTCTATGACCGTTTCCCGACCATCTCTCCCGAGCAGGCGGCCGAGATGATCGCCGAGGCGATCCGTACGCGCCCCAAGACGATGGGGACTCACCTCGGGACGCTCGGTGAAATCAGCTACGCCCTGTTTCCGCGTTTGGTCGACCAGGTGTTGTCCACCGCGTACCGGGTGTTTCCAGACTCCGCCGCCGCACGGGGCCAGGGCGATCCCTCCGAGCAGGCCTCGAGAGAGCAGGCACTCTTCGCCAGGCTGATGCGCGGCGTGCACTGGTAGCACACGCAGACGCGCTACCGACCTTCCTGAGCAGTCAGCAACAGGCCCTCGCGCAGACCACCGCGCCCAAGCTCGAGCGTCGCTCCGAACAGCTCTGAGACGGCTTCAAGGATCAGCAGACCACCTGCCAGGAGTCGCGCGCGCCGCACGTCCATGCCGAACCGGCGCGCGAGCTCATCGGTCTCGTATGAACCGATTTGCTCGAACAGGCGGTTGAAGCCGTCTCCGTCGATCGCCGTACCGGCGACCGTGAGCAGCGAGGTGGCGCTGCCGCCGACCGCGATCACGTGCTGCACCGGCGGCGGCCGCAGCACCGCGAAGCTCACGCGAAGCTGTTCGCGAGCGTGAGCGAGCTCGTCGGCCGACGGAGGGTCGGAACGCAGCCACTCGGCGGCCACGTCACCGGAGCCGATCGGCACAGACTCCCACCAGTCCACGCGGTTGGGCCACTCACCGACGGCAAGCTCACAGGAGCCACCGCCGGCGTCCACCACCGCCAGGATGCTGCCGGCGAGCCGGGCGTCGGCCGGGCTCGCGCCGGTGGCCCACGCCGCTCCCGTGAACGCCAGCCTCGCCTCCTCCGCGCTGGTCAGAATCCTGGTCTCGAGGCCGTCACAGGCTTGCGCGATCAGCCCGACGAGCTGATCGGCGTTGACCGCTCGGCGGACTCCGGCGGTGGCCACGCAACAGATCTGCTCGGCGCCGAGCTCGCGCGCGATCGCGAGCTGAGCCGCGACCGCGACCGCGACCTGGTTGAGCTTCGGCACCGGGATCCGGCCATCGGCGTCGAGCGAGCGGCCGATCAGCGTGAATGCGCGTTCCTGGCGGCATTCGCGCAGGTCGCCGTCGACGCAATCGGCCACGAGCAGCCGCGTCGTGTTGGAGCCGATGTCGATGCAGGCGCGGCGCAACGGTGCGTAAAGCTACGCCGCGCCGCCGTCGGTCGCCAACTCCGCGCCGGCTCGAGACGCCACCGCCGCGCGCGTGACCGGCACGAGAAAGCCGGAGACCCCGGCGATCAGCAGAAAGCCCGTCGCCATCCAATAGGTCTGAACGAAACCGGTCACGGTCGGCAGGCCGTTCAGCATGTTGTTGGCGATGAAGGTGGCGGAGATCTGGCCTCCGAGCGCGCCGCCGAGCAACCGCATCACCGTGTTCATGCCGCTGGCCACGCCCGTCTGGTGGGGTTCAACGGCACCAACGATCAGGTTGCCTAGCGCCGCAAACGCCAGCCCCATGCCGATGCCGAGCAGCGACGTGGTGATCAGGATGTCGTATGGATGGCCATGCTGAAGCGCCGACCACAGGAACCCAACTGCTGCGACGAACGAACCGACGATCAGTGCGAACCTGGATCCGTAGCGTCGGGCAACCCGGCCCGCGAAGCCCCCAACCACGCTCATGCCGACCGCCGCCGGCAGCAGGTACAAGCTCGAAGCGACGACTGACGCCCCAAAACCAAAGCCGGTGCTCGTTGGCAGCTGCGCGAACTGCGGAAACACGATGAACGAGGCGTACAGGCCCGCGCCGATCAGGAAAGCGGCCAAATTGGTGGTCCAGACACCGCGGATGCGCATCATCGACATATCGACCAGCGGGTGATCGCTGCGAACCTCGATTGCCACCCACAGTGCGATCACCAGCAGCCCGCCGAGCATGAGCGCAAGCGACCTCGCATCGCCCCAGCCCCAGACCCCGGTCTGGGCGATGCCGATCAGCAGCAGACTCATGCCGACTGTCATCACCGCCGCCGCGACCCAGTTCACGCGGCCCGGGGCCCGCACGGGCGACTCAGGGATCCAGCGCCACGTGCATGCCGCCGCCACCAGGGTCACGACCAACGGGATCCAAAACAGCCAGTGCCAGCCCAGATGCTCGGAGATGATCGCGCCGACCAGCAGCCCCAGGCCGCCGCCAACCCCGAGGATCGAGGACATCAGGCCGATGCTGCCGGCGACCCGTTCGGGCGGGAACTCGTCGCGTGCGATCGCGAACGCGAGTGGGAAGATGCCGCCGGCGACACCCTGGATCACACGCGCCACGATCAGCATCGCCAGCGAAGTCGATACGGCCGCCAGCAGCGTTCCCAACGCGAGGATCAGCAGCGTCCACAGCAGCAGCTTCTCCTTGCCGTACATATCTCCCAGGCGCCCGATCACCGAGGTTCCGACCGACGCTGACAACAGGAACGCCGTCAGCAGCCAGGTTGAACCAGTCTCCGTCGTGTGAAGCGAATGCTGGAAGGTCGGCAACGCCGGGATCACCGCGGAGGACAGCACCGAATATGCGAGCCCAGCCGTGCACAGCACGGCAAGGATCAGATTCGGATGTACGTCGTGCGCGCGGTGTGGAAGGTGCGAATCGTGCGCGTCCGGTCCGGCCGACTGCTCAGGCATTGCTGGTACGGTAGCGGAATGCCCATTCCGGCGCCCCTTCCCCCAGGTCAATCTCGCCCCGGTCAGGTGTGGGCCGACGTCGAGCCGGAGCGCGAATGGAACACGCTGACGACCGAGGTCAAACACGAGCGCATCCTGCAGGCGGCCGGACGCCTGTTCGCCGGCGAAGGCCTGGACGCACCAATGCCGGCGGTTGCGGCGCTGGCCGGCGCCAGTGTCGGCAGCCTCTATCGCCAGTTCCCGTCAAAGCGCGAGTTGCTGGCGGAGCTCGTGATTCGCCGTCTCGAGCAGACCGCGGATGCGGCCACGACGGCGGCGGCACGGGCCGGCGATCACTGGCAGGCGCTGCGTGAGATGCTCTGGACTACGCTCGAGCGTCAGGCCGCCGATGACTTCCTGGGCGACGCCTGGAGTCAGGTCGAGGATCATGAGCGGGTCCAGGTCGCCGCCGGCGACGCGCTCGCGTCGATCGAACAGCTGCTCGAACTAGCCCGCGCCGAGGGCAGCCTGCGGGCCGATGCGTCGGCACTGGACATCCGCCTCGTGTTCGTCGCCGCGCGCGCATCGCGCCAGGTCGAGGCCGACGCGTGGCAACGGCTGCTGGTGCTGATGCTCGACGGACTCGCCGCAGGCCGATGAGTCCGGGGATTACCTCAGGAGCACGAGCGGATCGCCTGATCCTGACGCGTTCAGGGCAACCAAGGCCGCTGACTGCTCAATCGAGCTCAAGCTCGTAGATCCAGCCCACCAGTACCCGGTTACCTGACGGGGCCCAGCGGATCGAGCCTGCGCCCTCGAGCACCGGCGCTGTGAGCTTCAGATTCAGATGCTGGCCCGAGCGCAAATCCGCAGGCAGCGCGCCGCCGCCCATCACAGTCACCTTCGGATGGACGATCCTGCCGGCGTTCGTCAGAACTGTGAAGGCCGATGCGGATAGGGGCACCGAGCCTCGCACCGCCGCCAGCGTGACCACGAATGTCCCTGGCACCGGTTTGGCCGCCGGCCAAACGCCACTCTGGACATAGGACGCGACCCAGTTCGGGATCTGCGGACCGACCGCTGTGACGTCGGTCGCACCGCCGCCCGCCGGCATCGCGCGAACGGTGTAACCCTGAGCCTCGCTGAGAATCGGCTTGCCCGCGGTGGCGACCTCGAGCTTTGGCGCCGCCGTGTTCAGCTTCGGCAGCCACTTGGGCAGATGGCCGTAGCTGGTGACCTGACCACCGCCGGCCCCATGGCCGCCGCCGGAGCCGACCCCGACAACCAACACCGCAAGCGCAGCGACGAGTGCGACCCCCAGCCCCAACGCCGTGCGGGGGCCGGGCCTGAAGGCCCGGCCCCCGCCGGTCGACGAGCCGGCGGCGCTGAAGCTGCCGCCCGACATCACCCGATGCGCCGGTGCTCGCGCGGCCGGACGTGGTGGGCGAGGCGCCGGCTCACACGTGCCCGGACGAACGGGGCGTGGTTCCAACCGACAGGGTTGGTGAACACGTCCGAGCCGAACGGCGCCAGACCCTTCTGGGCGGCGAAACCGATGTGGCCCTGACCATCGATGCCCGGCGCGCTGTACCTGAGCTGGAAGATATCCTCCACCGAACGCAGCAGGCTGTAATGGTTGTAATCGGTATTGCTGACCGTACCCGGCCTGATGTACGGGCTGATCAGCACCGCGCCGGCGTCGCCGCCGCCCAACGTGGGGTCAAACGCGTCGTAGTACGGATCGGTCGCCGCCGTCAGCGCTCCGAGTGTCAACGTACCCGTGTAACCGCCGTTGACCGTCACCGGATTGCCGGACGCATCCACCAGCTGGAATGCACCGGTGTCGACAGCGCCGCGTGTCGGCGTTGCCGCGCTCGATGCGGTCGCGTTCTGCGCCGTGTCGGTGACGTTGCCCACATACACGGGGCCGGTGTAGGGCGTGGTCGCGCCATCAGTGAGTGACACCGTGCCGGTGAACGAGACCGCCTGGCCCTCGTTCTTCAACGTCGGCGTCGAGGCCGAGCTCGGGACCACGTAACTGACCACGCTCGAGCCACTGCCGATCGTCACGCTCGGCGTGGTGACCGAGCCCTGTGTGCCGCCGGCCAGGTCCGAGAGGCAGGTCGGGGTTGACAGGTACCCATCTGCATTGGCTGTGCCGTTGTTGCAGGCGGCCAGCGAGCCATTGGCGCTGGTCGGCCGGTCGAGGCTGGCGCCTCCGCCCGGTCCGGAATCGAGCACCTGACCCGTGGCCGAGGTGACGACCGGCAGGTTCGGGCCGGTCGGCTCCCAGTTGACCGAGCGGCCGAACAGCGTCTCGCCGGCCTGGTCGGTGATCAGCGAGCCGTAGGCGGTCGACGGCAACAGCGTCGAGTTGGCGAAGCTGTTCTGCCAGGTGAACGGCGGGTAGGCCTCGTCGTAGGTGACGACGATCAGGCCGTCGTCCTGGAAGGCCGGCGACTTCTCGATCTCCGGAACCACGATCGAGAGGAACCTGCTCTCCGCGTACGTGCCACCGGTGTAGTTCGCCGGGGCCGGAATCGTCGAGGCGGTCGTGGCGTTTGAGCTCATGCCCGACAGGTTGTTTCCGGCGCAGACCGAATCATGCCCATTGCTGCAGTTGTCGGGCACGACGTAATTGAATTCAGGAGTCGTGCTCTCGTGCTGCAGATCCTTGTAGAACTGGTCGCTGGGGCCGAAGATCGGTGCCAGATGCTCGGCGCAGGTGTTGGCACCGGTACCACCGCCCATCGAGGCAGGCAGCAGTGACTCGAACCAGCCAAGCGGGTTGTGCTTGGCGACGTACTGGTCGCTCGGGTTGGCGCTGCCGTTCACGTAATACGGTGATGTCGTCTTCGAGTCCGGGTTGCTGGTCTGGGTCGGCGACGGAGTCGGGCCGACGCTGTCCGCAGGAGCGGCGCAGCTGGCCACCGACGACTGGTTGATCGGGTTCAGCGTCGTCCCCGAGTCGTAGGTGCCATCGGAGTTGCCGAGGTCCTGCGCGTAGACCTTCCAGCTGTCGTGCGCACTGTCGAGCTGGTTGAACAGTGTCGGCACGCTGGACGGGTATACGCAGCCGTTGTCACCGGACGGGGCGTCGGCGCCGGCGGCCGAGACGAACTGGCCGTAGTTGACGGTACCTGGCGTGTTGTCGTAGGTCCCCGCCATCTTCGTGTACGCCGGGCAGTCGTTCTGCGTGTCGGTCACCGGAGCCTGCCCGCTGACCATCGAGAGGTAGTTGTCGAGGCTCGAGTGACCGGTGCCGTAATAGTTGGTCAACAGCGCGCCCTGCGACGGCAGTTCGCTGAGGTACTGCCCCTGCGTGCCCTCAAGCGGAGTGAAGCTCGCGTTGTAGGCCTTGTTTTCGAGCACGATCACCCAGACGTGCTTGACCTTTCCGGGCTGCACGCCAAGGCCGTCGTTGGCCGGCGCCTTGTAGCCGTAGGGCACCTGATTGGGAAGATCGGACCCGGTTGTGACCGTGTCCGCCAGCGCCGTGGCGCTGAACGCGATCGACGCGAGCACGCTTGCGGTCACCGCCACTGCCATCGGCCCCCGGCGCACTGCGCCGGACGACCTGCCCACCGCGACACATACGCGGCGAAGCCAGAAACCCTTCACGGGAGTTCTCCTCTGTTTGGTCTTACTGTTCTGGACGGCCGGATCGTCCGCTGCCGAGCGGTGCCGCATGTATCTGCGCCGTGAACGGCTTGTGACTTCGACGTTCCCATCGAGTTCACATCTCGTTCTCAACCGGTGGCTCGGGGCGCCCTAACGTGACGGTCTGATGCGCTGGTACGTCTGCAAGAAGCCCCTGGCGATCGCGTCTCTCAGCCTCGTCCTGGGCGGATGCGGCAGTGCGACCGCGAGCTCGACGACCGCGCCTCGCACGCGAGCCGTGGTGACAACCGCCGGCTCGCAGGTGAAGCGCACGAGCTACGTCACGCCCGTCGCCACGATCCAGTTGGCACATCCGCTGGCGCAGTACACGGCGTACGTCGAACGGCTTGCGCGACGCCTCCCGAGCCAGGTGACCGCGATCACGGCGGCGGCCTCCCGCAGCGACCTGCCCGGCGCCGAGTCGGCATGGCTGCGAGCACACGTGAGTTACCTCGAGATCGGTGAGGACGATGCTTCGTACGGATCGTTCGGTGAGCTCGGCGAACAGATCGACGGGCTCGCCGACGGACTCCCGGGCACCACCGCGAGTCCACAGTTCACGGGCTTCCACAGGGTCGAGCTCGATCTCTGGCGCCACCATGATGCAACGGCCGCGGCTGCGGACAGCCACGAATTACTCGAGCTCGTCGAGAGGCTCACGCCCAGGACGATCACCCACGACCTACCGATCGAGACGCTCGCGATCGACGGCTGGGTGCTGCGCTGTCACGAGATCCTCGAAGACGGTCTGCGGGACTCGCTGAGCCAGACCGACGATTACGGATCCAACTCCGACCTCGCGGCTGTGGCAGCCGACGTCACCGCCACGCGCGAGATGCTGACCGTCCTGGCTCCTCTGATCACACCTCGTGCGCCGCGAATCCTGCCTGAGGGTACCGCGGAGCTCGCGACGGTCGAGCGGACGATCGCCGCTGCGGGCGGACCGGACGCGCGCCGCAACCTCACCTCGCTCCCAGCCCGCGAGCGTCAGTCGATCGACGCGGCTGTGGGCGCCGCCGCTGAGACGCTCGCTCCTGTGTCGGAGATCCTCCAGGTGACGGTCCCCGGGTCATGACGGCCAGCCGGCGCGATCAAGGACTCGACCGACGGACGTTCCTGACACGCGCCGGGATCGGCGCTGTGGGCGCGTCCGCCGCGGGGGCCGGGCTGTTCGGCGCCGCCACCGCCGCCGACGCTGCCGCTGAAAACCGGTCCCACCCACCCTCCGGCAGCAGTGACCCGCTCCTCGCCGACGCGCCTGTTGTGATTGCCGCCGGCGATCGGACACTCGCGGCCGTGCCGTTTCACGGTGAGCACCAGGCCGGCATCACAACGGCCAAGCCGCCGGCCGCGATGTTCGCCTCCTTCGACGTCACTGCTGCAAGCCGCGCAGGCCTGATCGAACTGCTCCGGACGCTTACGACCACTGCCCGTTTCCTCACCGCCGGTGGCTCCCCACCCACTCCCACCAACTACGCCCCGCCGGATGACAGCGGGACGCTCGGTTCACCGATCCCGGCGGACGGCCTGACTGTGACGGTGGCGTTGGGCAGCTCTCTGTTCAACCACCGGTTCGGGCTCTCGAGCCGCCGCCCGTTGCGGCTCAAACCGATGCAGCCGTTCCCAGACGACGACCTCGATCCGGCCCAGACCGGCGGCGACGTGTTGATCCAGCTGTGCGCCGGCAACCCCGACACGACGCTTCATGCGATGCGCCAGATCACCAAGGCGACCCGCGGCGCACTCGCGCTCAACTGGCGGATCGAGGGGTTCGTGCCGCCTCCACGTCCGTCCGGCGTGCCGCGCAACACATTCGCGTTCAAGGACGGAATCGCAAATCCGAACGTCGCCGACCCGGAGGTGGCGAACAGGCTGCTATGGGTGACCGACGGGCTTGGCGAACCGAGTTGGGCGACCGGCGGCAGCTACCACGTCGTGCGCATCATCAAGCAGTTGATCGAGTTCTGGGACAGGGTCTCGCTGACGGAGCAGCAGCAGATGATCGGGCGCTTCCGCACCTCCGGCGCGCCGCTCGACGGGACCAGGGAGACTGACATCCCGAACTACAAGGCCGACCCGCGCGGCTACGTGATCCCGTTGACCGCGCACATCCGGCTGGCGAATCCCCGAACCGTGGCCACCCAGGACAGCCGTATCTTCCGCCGCGGCTTCAACTACGACCGCGGCGTCGACCTCAACGGCAACATGGATGTCGGGCTCGTGTTCAACTGCTTCCAGCAGGATCTCGACCGCCAGTTCGTGACCAACCAGACACGGCTGATCGGCGAGCCGATGGTCGACTACATCACTCCCGTGGGTGGCGGCTACTTCTTTGCGGTCCCTGGGGTTCGGGACGCTCATGACTGGTACGCGAGCCGTCTGTTCGCCTGAACCAGCTGCGGGCCCGCTGGCCCGCAGCCACGGGATCGCCGGAGCCCTGGTGCGATGCCCCGGCCGTGGCGACGTCGCGCGGGTACGTGTGGCGTGCGCCGAGCAGTGAGATCCCGGCGGCGCCGAGCGCGATCAGCATCACCAGGAAGGTGACCTCCAGGCCGC
This sequence comes from uncultured Actinomycetota bacterium, assembly GCA_963790635.1. GTDB lineage: Bacteria > Actinomycetota > Thermoleophilia > Solirubrobacterales > Solirubrobacteraceae > Palsa-465. The sequence continues at coordinate 271,149 of CAWBPJ010000008.1, forward strand.
GCGCCTCGCTGGCGCTGACCGGTCCGACGTTCTTGGTCCCGATCGGCGTCTGATTGACCTTCGCGATGCCGGCGATCCCCGCCGCCATCAGGCCGAACAGGATCGGAGCGAGCGCCTGCGCGAGCGAGCGGATCACGGTTCGCACGCTTTCAGCCCGACCCCAGAGCCCTGCCGGCATGATGTCCAGTCGCGCCGCGTCGAGCGGCGGGTTGGCCGCTGAGAGCAGCGCCGCACCTGCGACGTCAAACCACAACGCCGGAGTCAGCCGGTCGGAGATCAGGCCCGGGATCAGGAGCCCTGCCGCGCCCAGATAACAGATCGCAGGGATCCAGACGCGGCTGTTGAGAACCCCGCGCCGCAGCAGCGTGTCGGCGAGCCAGCCGCTGACCAGCGTGCCGATCAGCGCACCGAGCACCAGCAGCGCCAACACGAGCTCAGACGTCGCCTGGCCAACGTTGTAGTGGCCGCGGACGAACAGCAGCGCGAACGTCGACAACCCGGCGAAGAAGAAGTAACCGAGCGAGGAGCTGATGATCATCAGCACGTTGGTCGGAATCGAGAGGATGTAGCGCACAGATTCGATCAGCGTCAGCGTGCGTGGATCCTCGTGCAGGACGAGCGCCGGGTCGGGTTCGGCGCCCAGTCGCTTGGCCGCCTCACGTGCGAGGTCGTCGCGCACCGGCGCGGCCTGGTCATCATCCTCGAGCCAGTCGTCGGTCACCGGCTTGGCACGCGCCCTGGCGGCCGCCTCGACCAGGTCCCCGACGCCCGGCTCGAGGTGGCTCTGGCCGCCGCGCAGCGGCTCCGGCACGGTCCGGTAAAGCTCGCGCGCCAGGAAGAATCCCGGGATTGCCAGCAGCACGAATGAGGCACGCCAGCTGATCGCACTGGCCACGCTGCCGCAGATGATGAAGCCGACCGCGTTGCCCGCGATCTCCCCGCCCAGGATGTAGGCGTAGATCCGGCCGCGGTCCTTGGCCGGGAAGTAGTCGCCCGTCAGCGACGCGATCGCCGGCCCTGCGGTCGCCACGACGACGCCCAGCAGCAGACGTGTGAGCAGCAGCGACGAGTAGCTCCCGGCGAAGGCGCTCATCAGCGTGGCGATACTCCAGAGCACGATGCTGAGCGACAGCATCGGTACGCGCTTGATGCGGTCGACCAGCAGACCGACCGGGATCGTCGCGGCCGCGCCGACGAGCAGGGACACGGACAGCAGCAGCCCGATCTGGGTGGTCCCGATCGTCGTGCCCGGGAAGGCGTGCTGGAGCTGTGGCGCCATCGCGCCGATGCTCGCCGTGTCGGCGCCGTTGAGCGCGAGCACGAGTCCGAAGATCACGACCACCCGAGCGCGTGCGGCGCCGCCGACGCGTCTGACCACCTCGCCGCGGATCTGCCTGCCGGTCCAGCGCGATGCGTGTGCGATACCCCGCGCGATCGAACGACCTACGGATCCTTCAGCCATGGCAACCGCGTCCTGACACGTTCGGAGTATGGCCAAGACGGCCGACCGACAGCCCCAGCGCCCGACCTGCTCTCGGCGGCTGACGAGGCAGTCGATGGGGCATGTGCACACAGACGGTATTGCCGTTCGTCGAACAGTCGTTTATGATTTCGTACATCAAATGCGTTTGGCCGTCTGCAATGCGCGTGAGACAAGCTTGGCTGAGAGGGGAGTCCGGAGTTGCCGTCGATGTTCACGCCCCTGCGCGAGGAGCTCGCACAGGGGACAAGGATCCTGGCCCGCCACGATCTGATCGGGATGTTCGGTCATGTCAGCCTGCTGACTGACGATCCGCAGCGTTACCTGATCTGTCCCGGCGCCGGTACGCGCAAGGATCAGTGTCGAGCCAACGATGTGATCGAGTTGGACCTCGATGCGGAGTTCGAACCCGGCCTTCCGCTCGAGCTCTATATGCATTCGGAGGTCCACCGGCAGAAGCCCCATATTCGCTCGCTGGTTCACGTCCACTCCCCGGCGTTGCTCGCGCTCAGCACGCTTGAGAGCGTTCCCGGGACGCTGCTGATGATTCACGCTGCCTTCTGGCCGAAGCTCGTCCCGGTGTTCGAGGAGACAGCGCTGGTCGAGAATCGTGAGACCGCGGAGCGCCTCATCGCCGTGCTCGGCGATGCATCGCTGGCGCTGTTGCGCTGGCACGGCGCCGTGATCGTCGGGCGCACGATCCGTGAGGCCGTCTTCCGCGCCATCCTGGCCGAGCAACACGCACAGCAACTGCTGACCGCGCTATCGCACCGGCAGGTGCTCAGGCCGGTCGATGAGGGTCTCGACCGTGACGAGCTCTACGCGAAGATGTTGCCGCCGTTCACGCACAACATGCATTGGGCATTCGAGAGTTCGTATGCACCAGATTGCAGCGGTTTTCACGCTCACGTGCAGTCCTGAGGGGAGGTTTGACGCACAAACAGGGGGCGAATGCCCACGGCTTCACCGGAAGCTCGCAATTGCATAACACGCAAGCAAAGCTTGCCCGGCAAAGTCATCGATATCCAACGCTATGTTGCGTGCATTGAGCCCATGCTTCATGGGAGGCATGCTGGCTCCAACAGAGAGAGTGGAGGGGAGTGCAGTGCAACTCAAATTCAATTCCCGGGCCCTGGCGGGGGCCTCGGCGGTCGCAGTCGCGTCGCTGTCGCTCGCTGCCGCGTCCGGCGCGTCGGCGAAGAGCCTGACCAGCGTGCGCGTCGCGTACAACCCGAATCCGACCAACACCGCGCTTGTGGTGGCGGAGCAGCAGGGATATTTCAAGAAGAACGGTCTCAACGTCACGCTGACCGCGACGGCCAACACGACGGCGCTGCTTCCCGCGCTTGGCAAGCAGATCGACATCGACAACGCCTCACCGCCGAGCATTCTGCAGTTGGCCGCTGCTCATCACAGCATCCAGCTGATTGCCGGCGACGATGTCGAGAGCAAGGTCAATCGCGACACCTATCTGATCGCGAACAAGAGCATCACCAACATCAGGCAGCTCAAGGGCGCGACGATCGGCGTACCTTCACTCAGCGGCACCCTGTATGAGGCGGTCGTGGTCGCTCTCAACAAGGTTGGGATCAAGAAGAACCAGGTCAAGTTCCTGGTCGTTCCGTTCCCGGACACCGCAGGTGATCTGGCGAACGGCACCATCCAGGCCACCGACACGATCGTCCCGTTCAACGGTCAGCTGCTGGGCGAGGGCTACAAGGACCTCGGCAACCCCGTGATGGCTGTGACGAAGAGCAAGCCGGGCCTTGACATCGGCTGGGCCTCCACGGTCTCGTGGGCACAGTCACACGCCAAGGCGATCAAGGCGTTCGTCAAGGCTCAGCAGCAGGCCGTCGCCTGGATCAAGGCGAACCCGACGGCGACGCAGAACGTGATCGAGACGGCGTTCCAGCTGCCCGCAGTGGCGGCGCAGCATCTGCCGCTCTATCAGTTCTTCAACTTCGGCGTGAACCTGAAGTGGCTCTCGGTCTGGATCAGCCCGATGAGGCACGACGGCGACCTGCCGAAGAGCTACAAGGCCGATCTTCCGGATCTGGTCTTCAAGTCCAAGTCCTGATCTGACAGAACCCTGACGTAGAAAGAATCGGCTGAGGGGCGGCGGGCCGCGGCGCGTCGCCCCTCCGGCTCAGGTTCACCTTGACGCCTGGACGCCTGACATCGTTAATCGGATGACAAATGGTCACAAACGCAGGGACGGACGTGGAAACTAGCGCTGCGTCGGATGGGTCACCGTCCGAAGTCATCTTCGAATTGAGCGCGGTTGGCGTCGCGCTGGGCGCCGCCGAGCGGCGCCGGCAGATTCTCGAAGGCATCAGTTTCGACGTGTCCACCGGCGAGGTGGTCGGAATCGTCGGACCCTCAGGTACCGGCAAAACGACGCTGCTGCGGCTGCTCGGCGGGCTTCTGACCTGCACCAGCGGCTCGGTACACCTCAAGGGGGAAGAGGTGACCGGACCGAGCGCGGACGCGGTCACGATATTCCAGGATTACTCCAACGCGCTGCTTCCCTGGCGAACGGTGGGCCGCAACGTCGCCCTCCCGCTTGAGGGCCGTGCCCCCAAGGCTGAGATCGCCGCGCGAGTCGCGGACGCCCTGCAGATCGTCGGTCTCGCAGATCGCGCCGACGAATATCCCTGGCGTCTGTCCGGCGGTATGCAGCAGCGCGTCCAGATCGCGCGCGCGCTCGTTCTTCAGCCCAAGGTGCTGCTGATGGACGAGCCCTTCGGCGCGCTCGACGCGATCACCAAGTCGTCGCTCCACGATCAGCTACTCGACGTGCAGGCGCGGACCGGCGCCACGATCATCTTCATCACGCACGACGTCGAGGAGTCGGTGTATCTCTCAGACCGTGTGCTCGTGATCAACGGGACGCCGGGTCGGATCGTGTTCGAGGTGGCGACTGAACTGCCGCGTCCCCGTGACCAGATCGCGACTCGCGACATGCCGCGCTACCACGAGCTCCGGCATCAGCTCGCCACCGCCCTGCGCCATGAGCACTAGTGGTGCTCGATCGAGCGGCCTGAGCTGGCTGAGCAGGATCAACTGGCTCGGCATCGGGCTGATCATCGGGCTGGTCATCCTCTGGCAGCTGCTGGTCACCGCCGGGGTCATCAACAATCCGGGGCTGTCCAGTCCGCACCAGGTGGTCGAAGGTATGCGGTATTTGATCAGCCAGAACCTACTCTGGCCCGCGCTGATTCACACCATCCGCTGCGTGGCGATCGCCTGGGTCATCGCCGTTGTTGCGGGCGGAGTCTTCGGACTCATGCTGGGACTCAACTCGAGAGTCGCGTCCTGGTCCGGGGCGAGCATCGACATGCTGCGATCGCTCCCCGTGGTCGCATTCGTCCCGATAGCGATCCTGATCTGGGGCGTTGGGAGCAAACCCGAGGTCATCCTGGGTGCCTATGCCGGCGTCTGGCCGATGCTCATCAACACCGCAAGCGGCGTTCGCGGAGTGCCTCCACGCCTGTTGGAGGTCGCCCTGACGCTGCGACTCACGCGGCGTGCCACCGTCACCAAGATCATCGTCCCTTCGACGGGCGCGGCCATGATCGTCGGTGCGCGCCTGGCGCTCGCGGCGTCGCTGGTGATCTGTGTCGTCGCCGAGATGACCGGCCTACAGACGGGCCTCGGCGACCAACTCGTTCTCGAATCGGGCGCGGACCAGCCATCGCGGATGCTGGCGTACGTATTTGTCGTCGGACTGCTTGGCCTGCTCGCCAACGCGGGCCTTGTGAACGCGACCAACCGCGCGTTCCCCGGTATCACCGCGCTGAGTCAGAGGAGCGCAGGATGAGGTTGCGCGCCCTCAAGGGCCTGATCCCGATACTCGCGATCCTCGGGCTCTGGCAGCTGCTTGGGAGCACGACCTCAGCGAGCACACCCTCGCCATCGTCCTGGTGGACCGCGTTCAAATCGATCGAATCCGGAGGCAGCTTCTGGCCGGCGTTCTGGATCACGGTCAGACTCTTTCTGGAGGGACTTGTGATCGCGACCATCATCGGGATCGCACTCGGCATCGCGCTCGGTTCCTCGCGCATGCTCACCAAGGCTCTCAGCCCGCTGCTCGAGTTCCTGCGCACCACGCCCGCCGCGGCAATCGTGCCGGTCGTCATTCTGGTGTTCCACGCCGGGACCACGACCGACCTCGGTGTGATCGTCTACGGGACGATCTGGCCAGTCCTGCTGAACGTCACGATCGGACGCGCTTCGATGTCACCGCTGCGGCTCGAGGTCGGACACAGCCTCGGTCTGTCGTGGTGGGCGAGGATGCGAAAGATCATCCTGCCTTCGCTCATGCCTGAGATCGTCACCGGCATCAAGATCGCCGCGCCAATCTGCCTGATCGTGACGATTCTCGTCGACTTCCTGGTTTCGACCGGGGGGCTGGGTTACCAGCTGATCCAGTACCAGGAGTCCTACAGTGCGCCGAGCGCGTTCGCGCTGCTGGCCGTGATCGGTGTGCTCGGCATCTCGATCAGCATCCTGATCGGGCTCATTGAAGGCTTCCTGGTCCGGCGCTGGCCGAGCGGCGCGGGCGCCGCCGAAGCCTGACCGATGGCGCTCGGCGCGACGATCGCATAAGATCTCGTACATTGTGAGGGTGCCAGGAAAGGCGGGTCTCAGTCATGTCCGCGACAGCAACTGTCAGTAGCAAACGAGTCGAAACCGACGTGATCGTGCTCGGGTTCGGTGGTGCCGGATCCGTGGCTTCAATCGCCGCTCACGACGCGGGCGCCTCGGTGACCGTGCTCGAGAAACGAGCGATCGGCGGTGGCTCCTCCCGGCTCTCGTCAGGCGGGATCTTCATCCCCGGAAGCCCAGCCTTCGCGGACTATCTCGACGACATCTGGCAACGCCGGACACCGCGTCACATCATCGAGCGCTTCGTGGAACGGGCGATGCAGATCGAGGAGTACTGCGCGTCGATCGGGGTCGAGATCGGCCGCTGGCCGGGCAACAACCAGGACATGTCGGCCTCCTACCCAGGGCTCGGACGCCCAAGCTGGCCCAACGCCCGTAGCGGCGACATGATCCGCGTTCACGCCACGGCATCCGATGAGACGCCGGTTGAACCGGACAGCTGGGCGCGGATGACCAACAACGAGCGCGCGCATCACATGGGAAGGCCCTATGGGATCAGCCTCTGGGAGCAGTTAGAAGAGTCAGTCAGGCGACGCGGGATCGATGTCCGCTACGAGACCCCGGCGAGGCGACTGCTCACCGACGACTCCGGTGCTGTCGTCGGCGTGGTCGCCGAGAGCGACGGCGAAGAGATCGTCTTCTCGGCTCGCAGAGCGGTCATCCTCACCACCGGGGGGTTCTCTTCAAACGCCCAGATGCAGGAGGCCTATCTCTCGTGCCCGTTCGTCTATGCGGGTACCAACGATTTCGCCCATGGAGACGGGCAGTTGATGGCTCAGCGCGTCGGGGCTCGTCAGTGGCACATGCAGACCGTCTGCGGCCAGATCGGGTTCAAGGCGCCCGAGATCGACCAAGCGTTTCAGGTTCGGGCCGGCAGTGAGGAGTTCATCTGGGTCGATCGGCACGGGCGCCGCTACACAGATGAGAGTTCAGAGAAGATCCACAACGCCTGGCGCTCAGCGTCGCACTTCGAATCGAATACGCGGCTGCAGAGCGACGACACGTGGCCCCGCGTCCCGGCCTACCTCGTCTTCGACGAGACGCTGCGCAAACGCGCGCCGCTATCGCGTGACTGGCGCACCGACCGCGACTACGAGTGGAGCCTCGACAACAGCGAGGAGATCGAACGTGGCTGGATCAGGAAGGCGGCCACGGTCGCCGAGCTTGCCGCTGACCTGGCGATGGACCCGGCCACGCTCGAACAGACGATCGCGCGGTTCAACGCGAGCTGCACGGCCGGCGCCGCCGACGAGTTCGGCCGCAACCCGCGGACCATGGCTCCGATCGTGAGCGGTCCCTTCTACGCACTGCCGATGGTTCCGGTGCTGATCAGCACGCACGGTGGCGCTGAGCACGATGAGGAGTCCCGGGTCCTCGATCAGGATGGCGTGCCGATCCCACGGCTTTACGCCGCCGGCGAGGTTTCGTCGATCGTCGGTTGGCTGTATGAGGCGGGCAGCGGCCATGCTGAGGGCATCGTCTTCGGTCGAATCGCCGGTGAGAACGCAGCCGCCGAGCTTCCGCGCGATACCGATGTGATGCTGGCGGCGCGCGTCGCCCCGGGCAGCTGATCGCGGCCGGGGAGCCTGGTTTGGCGTCAGGCCTGATCGCGACCGCCCGCGAGCCGCCAGGCGATCGGGAGGAGGCCGGCGGCGAGCGCGCACTTGATCGCATCGGCGATCCAGAACGGCACAAAGCCGAGTGAGATCGCCTTGCCGACGCCGATGTGCAGAGCCGCGGCGAGCCAGACCACACCGAACACATACATCACCAACTCGCCCATCACCATCGCGGGCACCGCTGAGATCACCTTGCGATCGGCTCGCCTCTCGGCCAGGTAGCCGCAGACCCCAGCGGCTGCGATGAAACCGAGGACGTAACCGAAGTTTGCCCCGACGTATCCGCTCGTGCCGCCGGCGAACCACGGGACACCGATCAGACCGGCGAGAGCGTAGAGGCTCAACGCGGCAACGCCGCGCCGCAGGCCGAGTGAGGTGCCCACGACCAGTACGCCCAGTGTCTGCCCTGTGATCGGAACGGGCGTGAAGCTGAGATGGATCGAAATCTGGGCCAGCAGACCGACGAAACCGGCGCCCCCCAACACAAGCAGCGCGTCACGGGCGCGAGCGCCGGGCAGCGTGTCGCCGAGCACGCGCGCGCGCGGGAACGTCGTCGACGTGAGTACAGGAAATGCGTAGTTGCTCATATGCGAGCCGAGCCTACATCGCGGACCGAGCGCCCGCACGCAATACCAGACAGGTGTAGGGTCCTGCCCAGGGCGAGACCTGCTGCCAGGCGTCATAGCATGACAAGCGCGACTGAACCCCTGACACCCATCGACCGCGCACTTGCCGACGAGGCCGTGGCACTTGCCAGTGCCTGGCTGGAGGCAAGCGCCAGGCTCCCGCAGGACGCCTCGGCGGCGCGCTTGGCCGGCGTTCTGAGCGATCCCAACGGCTTGGCCTTCGTGGTCGGGTTCGTCGACGGGGTCGCGCGGCCGGAGGATGTTCACGTGGCCGCGCGGAACCTGCGCGGTCTGACCGCAATTGTCCCGCGGTTCCTGCCTTGGCCGTTGCGCGCAACGATCCGCACGGGCGCATGGTTGGCACCAGCGCTGCCGTGGCTGGTGGTGCCGGCTGCCCGTTGGGCGCTGCGTCGGATGGTTCGCCATCTGGTGATCGACGCAACGGACAGTCGCCTGGGGCCGGCCATCGCACGTATCCGCACCGGCAGCGATGTGGGTCTGAACCTGAATCTGCTCGGGGAGGCGGTGCTCGGCAAGAATGAAGCGGCGCGGCGTCTGGACGGTACGCGGCGTCTGCTTGAGCGAGACGATGTGGACTACGTCTCGATCAAGGTTTCCGCGACCGTGGCGCCGCATACACCCTGGGCGTTCGACGACGCCGTCGCGGATGCAATCGAGGCCTTGACACCGCTCTTTCGGATCGCGGCCGGCGCTGCCAACCCGGGGAAGTTCATCAACCTCGACATGGAGGAGTACAAGGATCTCGACCTGACGCTGGCGGTGTTCACGGGCCTGCTGGATGGGGACGAGTTCCTGAACCTGGAGGCTGGAATCGTGCTGCAGGCGTATCTTCCGGACGCGCTCGGAGCCATGGTGCAGCTCCAGCAGTGGGCACAGGCACGCCGAGCCCGGGGAGGCGCGCCGATCAAGGTGCGCGTCGTCAAGGGCGCGAACCTGCCGATGGAACGTGTCGATGCCCAGCTTCACGGCTGGCCGTTGGCGACCTGGCCCACCAAGCTGGCAGCTGATGCCTCCTATAAGGCGGTGCTTGACTACGCATTGAGATCCCAGCACGTCGATGCGGTCAGGATCGGGGTGGCCGGACACAACCTGTTCGACGTGGCGCTGGCATGGTTGCTGTCCCAGCGCCGCGGTGTAGCCGGGGCCGTTGACTTCGAGATGCTGTTGGGCATGGCCACCGCCCAGGCGGCGGTCGTCCGCGAACAGGTCGGATCGCTGCTGCTCTATACGCCTGTCGTGCACCCGCAGGAGTTCGATGTTGCGATCGCCTATCTCGTCAGGCGCCTGGAGGAAGGTGCCTCACAGGAGAATTTCATGTCAGCGGTGACAGACATCGCTGATGACCCCTCCCTGTTTGCCCGCGAGCGCACCCGCTTCCTTGCATCGGTTGCAGAGATGCCGTCCACGGTCCCGGCGCCGAACCGCAACCAGAGCCGGGAGCAGCCGCAACCGGCCGGCCCCCGGCAGACGTTCGCGAATGCCGCCGACACCGATCCGGCGACTGCCGCCAACCGTGAATGGGCACGAGCGATCCAGCTGCGAATGAAGACGTCAACGTTGGGAATGGCGACCGCCGATCAGAACCTGATCTCCCAGAGCGCCGTTCTGCACGAACGGATCGATAGTGCCGTCGCCGCCGGCGCGGCATGGAGAGCACTCGGCGCGGACGCCCGCGCCGAGATCTTGCATCGCGCCGGCGATGCGTTGCAGGCCCGGCGTGCCGATCTGCTCGAGGTCATGGGCGCGGAATGCGGCAAGGTGATCGAGCAGGGCGATCCCGAGGTCAGTGAGGCGGTGGACTTCGCTCACTACTACGCCGAACGTGGTCGTGAGCTCGAGCACGTGGCCGGCGCCCGCTTTGCACCTGCGGGACTGACCGTCGTCACACCGCCCTGGAACTTCCCCGTCGCGATTCCGGCCGGGGGTGTGCTCGCCGGGCTCGCCGCCGGCTCCCCGGTGATCATCAAGCCCGCCGGGCAGGCGTGCCGCTGCGGAGCCGTGCTGGTTGAGGCGCTCTGGGAGGCTGGCGTCCCGCGCGACGTCCTGCAGTACATCCGGCTCGAGGAGCGGGCCCTCGGGTCCGAGCTCATCTCCAACCCGAACGTGGAGCGGGTGATCCTCACCGGTGCCTATGAGACCGCTGAGTTGTTCCGCAGCTTCCGCCCCGACCTGCCGCTGCTTGGCGAGACCAGCGGCAAGAACGCGATCATCGTCACGCCCAGCGCGGACCTCGACCTCGCGGCCAGGGACATCGCCCAATCCGCCTTCGGCCACGCCGGGCAGAAGTGCTCAGCTGCCTCACTGGTGATCCTGGTCGGCAGCGTCGCCCGTTCCAGTCGGTTCCGACGGCAGCTGGTTGACGCGGTCACATCCCTGCGGGTGGGCTACCCCTCGCAGCCATCGTGCCAGATCGGACCTTTGATCGGGCCTGCCCACGGCAAGCTGCTGCGGGCACTGACGACACTCGAGCCAGGACAGAGCTGGGTGCTGAAGCCCGCACCGCTGGATGCCTCCGGTGCGCTCTGGAGACCCGGGATCCGAGCGGGCGTCAGACCGGAATCGGAATTTCATCTGACCGAATACTTCGGGCCCGTGCTCGGAATCATGACCGCGTCGAACCTCGATGAGGCGATCGCGCTCGTGAACCGCATCGAGTACGGCCTGACCTCCGGGCTTCAATCACTCGCTCAGGACGAGATCAGCTTCTGGGCAGAGCACGTGGAGGCTGGCAATCTCTACGTCAACCGCCACATCACCGGAGCGATCGTCCAGCGTCAGCCGTTCGGTGGATGGAAGAAGGCGGCTGTCGGCAGCGGCGCCAAGGCCGGAGGTCCGAACTACCTGATCGGATTTGGCGACTGGCATGACGCCCCCGGAGCTCCCGACTCGCGGCTTGACCCCCCCGAGGGTCCCCACGCAGTCCGGCAACTCGTTGCTGACCCCCTGATCGAGGCCACACTCGCGGCGGCCGGACAGACCGGCATCGATCCCCCTGCTGCCGCGTGGCTGCGGGCCGCTCTGACGAGCGATCTGCACGCCTGCGATCGGGAGTTCCGTCCCCGAGACATAACCGGCCTGAGCGTCGAGACGAATCTGCTCCGCTACCGGCCCGCGGCCGTGACCATCCGCGTCGAGCACGCAACTGACGCACAACTGCTGCGCGTGGTCGCGGCCGGCAACCGTGTCGGCGCGGATCTCATCGTGAGCTCGGCAACCCCGCCCGCGGAACCGATAAGGCGATACCTCGACCGCGTCGGCTCCGAGTCCCATGTCGAGGACCCGGCCCAGTGGGGCACCCGGGCCGCTCAACTCGCCGCCGCCGGGGGTCGCGTGCGTCTGCTGGGTGGCTCGACGGCCGAGCTCGCGGCGATCGTTGCCGGCTCCCCAGCACTGGCTGTCTACGGCGGCGAGGTGGTGACAGCTGGTCGCGTGGAACTGCTCACGTTCCTACGCGAGCAGGCCGTCTCGATCACCGCCCACCGCTTCGGCACGCCGCGCGCTTACGAGCTTGACCCGGGCTGTAGCCGTGCGTCAGCCGCGAGCGCAGCCTCGGCCTGAGCTGCTCGGAAGCTCTGCAGCCGCGCACGCAGGTCGAGGTCGCCGATGGCGAGTATCCGCGCCGCCAGCAGGCCGGCATTGCGGGCACCGTCAATCGCAACCGTCGCAACCGGCACGCCCTTGGGCATCTGCACGATCGACAGCAGACTGTCCAGGCCGTCGAGATTGCTCAGCGACACCGGTACACCGATGACCGGGAGTGAGGTGACGGCGGCGAGCATCCCAGGCAGGTGAGCTGCACCGCCCGCTCCCGCGATGATCACAGCGAGCCCCCGCGCTTCCGCCTGCTGACCGTAGGCGATCATCTCGACCGGGGTGCGGTGTGCCGATACGACGCGCGTTTCAGCCGGCACGCCAAGCTCGGCCAGCACCTCTGCCGCTTGACTCATCACTGCGAGGTCGCTGTCAGAGCCCATCACCACTCCGACTATCGGTTCAGCCATGGCCCTCCAGCCTATCGGCCGCCTCACGCGCCAGCGCGAGCGCATCGGCCGCAGTCGCAGCGCAGACGGTGACATGACCGAGCTTCCGGCCAGGCCGAGCATCCTTGCCGTACAGGTGGACGCTCGCGCCGGGAACGCTCAACGCCGCGCTCAGATGCGACGCCGGATCGGAGCCATCCGCCGGCCCGACGATGTTCACCATCGCAGCCGCCGCCGCGACCGGGGTCGTGGCTCCGAGCGGCAGGTCGAGCACAGCCCGGAGGTGTTGCTCGAACTGTGAGGTGGCCGACGCCTCCGTATGCAGGTGTCCGGTGTTGTGCGTCCGCAGAGCCAGCTCGTTGACCAGCAGGCGACCGTCACCGGTGAGAAACAGCTCGACGGCCATCAGACCTTCCAGGCCGATGTGCCGCGCCAGCGCCACGGCAAGGCGCTCGGCCTCGCTGCTGAGCGCCTCATCCAGTCCCGCAGGCATCACGACCGAGCGGCACATGCCATCCACCTGTTGGGTCTCGACAGGCGCGTACGTGGCAACCTGACCCGACGGCGAACGGGCGACGATGATCGCCGCCTCCCGAGCCAGGTCGACCGCCTCCTCGACGTACAGCTCGAGGCCGGCCCTGCCTGCCTCCTCGAAGGCGGCTTCCGCGGCGCCGTGGTGCGGGCACATCCAGACCCCACGGCCGTCGTACCCCCCGCTCCGCGCCTTCAAAACCAGCGGCCAGCCGTACTGAGCCGCGAACGTCTCGAGCTCGTCGATGCTGCCGACCGGCGCGAAGGCCGGCACGGCAACCCCCTCGAGTTCGGAGAGCAGCTGCCGCTGGTGCAGCTTGTCCACGGCCAGGGCAAGCGCCGCGGTCGACGGACGCACGGCGACACCAGTCGCTTCAAGCTCCGCCAGTGCGAGGAGGTCGACCAGCTCGTGTTCGAAGCTCAGCACGTCAGAGCGCTCCGACAACTCGGCGAGCGCGGCCCCGTCACGACCCGAACCCTCGATCAGCGGAGCGCCAACCCGAGCCGCCGCCTCGCCGGCGGCACCGAGACAGACCAGATCCAGGTCCAGTGAGATCGCGGCTTGCCACCCCATCCGAGCAAGTTGGCCCGCGCCGACGAGTCCTACCGTTCGTCGCGCGGTCGCATCTGCAGGAGCGGGCATGACCTGGAGCATACGAGCGCTTGCGCTCGAGCTGACAGCGCCCGCAAAACCTGAGCGGTTTGTTGGCTCCTGGACCCGCAGCCAGCTAGAATCAGAATCGATATACCCCCGGGGACGACAGGCTTCGACGTGGTCGGATCGTGGGGGTGGTTGCGAGTCGAGGTTCCCGGGAGGCCTCGTAAAAAACCTGGGAAACCATAAGTGCGGACACGCACAATTTTGATCTTGGCCTCGCTGCTTAATCTCAGCTAGCTAAGACTCATCCCGCCCTCCGTATGCCCACGGCGAAGGATCCGGGATCAACAGTGGGCTTGCTCAGCGAGGATTTGTTCCCTCCGATCTGAGGACCACCCAGGGAGCTGGCTCTCCACAACCCGGCCGGCGAGGCTAGTGGAGAGTGAGATCAGAGCGCCGGCTACGCTCGTAGACGCCATCTCTTACGCGACCGCGGACGGGGGTTCAATTCCCCCCGTCTCCACTGGTTGGGCTTCCTGCGAAGGGCTGCGAAAAGTGGTCCGACGCAGGAAGTTTAGTGCGACAGACTGCGACGGTCGGCGACGAAAAGCCGCCGATTTGCGGGAGTTGGGGAGCGACGCGGTAGCGATTGGGTACAGCTGCTACCGGGCGGGTAGCAAGTGAGCGCGCCGCGCGAAGTCATGCGCCGCCCGGTTCCGGCGATCATGCGCGGACGTCGTTGTCGGGCCTGTGGCCGACCTGTGTTCGGAGCGGGGAGAGGTCTGCAAATCGCGCAAGTGTCCGGAGCACTCGCACACCTGGGCGGGCGACGTCCGTCAGAAGCTGTTCCAGAACTTGGCCGTCTACGAGGGCGAGGTTCTGCTGAGTGCCGTTACCGCGCCGGGAGCCGATCTGCTGCCTTGGGACGAGAGCCGGTGCGCGCATCGCGGCGAACACCAGCACTCGGGCAGGCTGGGCTGTCGCGTGGATCGCGGCGCGGCGCGAGAGTGGAACGAAACTGCCTCAGACCGATGGCGGCGGCTCCATCGGCGGGCACGTCAGGAAACGCTGAGGCGGTGCGGCCCCGGCTCAGTCACGTTGCTCACTCGCGTCTGGGAGATCCAGGAGCGCGGGGTGCTGCATGTCCATCCCGTCCTTGGTTACGGATCGGCGCGTCAGATGGCAGGCGCTCGCGACTATCTCGAACGGCTCTCGGAGCTGGCTCCGCAGTACGGCTTCGGCTTTGTTCACCACCGCCCCGATAGGTGGAGCCGCAGCCAGCGCTCCAGGCGGCGGCGTACGTCTCGTCGTACTTTGTGATCGGCAAGGGGCACAAGACGGCGCTTGCCGAGTCCGTGCGCTCCTCGGCGATGCCGAAGTCCATCGTCCACGTCTCGGTCGAACTTACGATGGAGACTCGCTGCACCATGCGGGAACCTGCGGCTGCGTCGGTATATCTACGTTGTGTGGGGGCTCAGCTTGCCCATGAATCAGGTCCATATGATCGGCTGCTTCCTAAAAGCATTCCCCGGCTGCGAACTGCTGCTGGCCGACGCACCCGACAGAGCGCCGCCGCGCCCAACTGCTTCCTGCTAACGCGAGGCTGTAGCTCAGTGATCATCCGCTCAACCAGCTAGCTTCGTTCAGGATGCAGTTAGCGATGCACGGAACGGCGATGGGCGACGCGAAGCTGCCGACAAATCTCACGGCGAGGTCGCACCCGGTGCACCGTTGGTTTAACTTCATCGCCGGCTTTTCGCCGGAGTTCGTCGCGTCGTGCATCGCCGACTCTCCGGGGGTGGGAGACGGGTATGTGCTCGACCCTTTTGCGGGCGCTGGCACGACATTGGTTGAGGCGCAGATGTGCGGTCTGTCGGCGGTCGGGTACGAGCCCCATCCGTTCTTTGCTGAGATGGCTCGCGCGAAGCTCGCGACAGATTTGACCTGCGACGACCTGGACTCGCTAGAGCAGATCCTGCTTGGCGGCGTCGCGATTGGCACCGACCCCTGGGGCGGTGTGGTCGGAGACGCCACTGACGTTCTTGGTAAAGCTTCTTCCAGAGAAATCGCTGGCTCAGCTGGCATCCGTCCCATTGCTGTCAGAGGAAATTGAGCCGCGTCTGCTGCCTATGTTCAGGCTCATCGGCTCCAAGGTGCTCGAATCAGCGGCTGGCGCACAGACAGATGGCATCTATAAGGCGCCGACGACTCAGAAGCGTCCGCGCGATGTTGCGGCGTCGGTCAAGGCAGTATGCGCGATGGTCCGCGAGGATCTGGCGCTTCTCGGGCCGGCGGAGCGTTCTGACGCGGTGATAGTCGGCCAGTGGTCCTCGGACGGGATAGCGCCCGGAGCTTCTCTGTGTGTGACGTCGCCGCCGTACCTGAACAACTTCGACTTCGCAGAGATGGCACGCATGGAGCTGTACTTCTGGCGCGTCGCCGAGAGCTGGCGAGAGATCACTGATCTCGTGCGGTCAAAGCTCCTCGTGAACACCACGACCGCCCCGCGCGATCGGAAGCTGAGCCCAGAGACATACATCGACCAACTGCCTGGCGAATTGTTCGAGGCTGCGAGCGTCCTTTACGGCAGAGTCGCAGCTGCGTCCAAGGGACGGAGTAAGGACTATCACCGTCTGGTGTTTCCCTACATCCACGGACTGTTCGAAGTGCTCGCGAACTGCCGTGAGGCGTTGCAGGATGGCGCCAAGATTCACGTGATCATCGCGGATTAGGCGTTCTACGGAGTACACGTACCTCTCCACGACCTAACCGCGATGTCGTTGCGCCTGTGCGGGTTCGGGGATGTGGCGGTGCGCCACTACGCGAGCGCGGCGATCGGTGGGTGTTAGCGAAGCGCCAAGGGACACCAGGCAAGCTTGGCGAATACTGGATCTCGGGGGTTCGATGAGCTCTGTGGTTAGTCCATGAGCGAAACGCGCAGTTCGGATGTACCGGAGCTGCCAAAGACGTTGTACGAGCTGGCCGGCGAGGAGATGCAGCGTCTGATAACGATCTATCTCCGGCTCTTGGAGGAAACGAACGGCTTGGCGAATGTCGGTGCGTTCGATGTAGCTGGTGTTGACGAGAGGAGAATCATCCTCGCTGGGCTCGGCGCACTAGAGGATGCCGAGGCGGTCGACGGTGCCTTTGTAGCGCAGGAGGTCCAGCGCCGATCCGCGGTTCCGTTCGACGTCGAGTCCGGAATTACCACAGGCGTCTATCTCGTACTTCGAGAGCGAGTGGCACGGCAAATCGAGTCACTCGCGGACGAGACTGATGGTTGCCAACGGATCGACGCCGCGTACGTGGAAGCTCATCCTCACCTGCTTCCGATGTTCATGCGGATAGGTGGGGTCTTCAGCAAGGCTGAACTCAAGAAGATTGTTGGCTCGGCGAGCGACCAACGTATCGGTAAGGTCGCAGCTACCAAACTGAGTGAGTTGGTGAGTCGGCAAGTTGGGTCTGCCCGAGGCCCTGACACCCCGCGAAGTCCTCAGAGGTATGGAAGCGACACTCGAAGGGATCGTCCGCGATCTGGTAGGTCGGCTTCTGCTCGAAAGTCTCGTCGAGAATGCACTCAAGGCCAAGGGGCTCATCTACAAGCGGGAGTCTGAGTACGGGGCATTAGTCGGCGTCGTGTATGACTTCCGTGCTGACTTCGTATTGCCAGATGAGACGAACCCTCAGGTCTTCATCGAAGTGCGTAAGTCGTCATCTCGTCACGCGTCGCCTATGCGAAGGACAAGATGTTCTCCGCCATCAACTGGAAGGGGAGGTATCTGGGGCTGATGGGTGTTCTCGTCACCGATGGGGAATGGACAGGGGCTACGCTGCGAGTGCTGCCGACAGTGTTCGACTACGTGGTTCCGATCACCCAGCTTCCGATGCTTGCGGACATCCTCAGGGCGTACATCGACGGGGACAAGACTAAGCTGAAGTGGCTGATCAACTTCTCGATTGAAGCCAACTAGCAAAACGAGATACGGCTATCGCGTTCCAAGTCTGAGAGAACTGAATGGGTCCGGCGAGAGTAGAACGCTCGGGCAGGATTTCTCGCTCAGCGTTAGATGGCGCTGCGCTTTGCGAGGGTTGCCAGCGCGTAGTCGAGAAGTACACGTCGAGCCCGGTGCCAATCGTCAACGCTGAGATAGGTGCGCCGGGGCAAGCCGGGGAGTGACTGTAAGCGAGATGTGCCAGCGTCGTTCGGCGTGTCACATCTGACCTGAGATCTCGAACATCGGTCCAAGTAAATCGCGGTCGTGCCTGACCTTGGCCTGACTTCTGCCTGACTTCGCTCAGACCTGCGCTCGAGCCTGCGGGGCAAACCCCCAACCGGGCGTCAGTCCTGACTCGTACTTTCCGCTTCTCGGCCGATCGAAAGGTCGAAGAGCGGCAAACGAAACGATAAGGAGGTGGGTTATGCCCATTAGGTCGGTGATGGTTGATCAAGATCAGCTCGGAGAAAATGTCAGCTGTGCTGGTGAGGCAGCGGATGAAATACGGCACGGACGAGACCCAGAAGGACGAGCGCTAGGGCTTGAGTGTGTTCGACGTGTTTGCGTCGCTGATTCCACCCATGCGTGGGTCATACCAGCCTGATCCTCAGACGGCAAAGGTTCGAATCCTGGCCAAGGAGGCGCCGCTCGTAACGCGTGGCCAGACGCTCCGGTTCGTTGGCTTGCGCGCTGGTCACTGGGAGAACGATTCGGGCTCAGGTATGTCGCTCTCGGAAGACGGCATAGACGGCCAGATGCAGAAGCGCGAGGCTCGGTGATGGCCGGTAAGCAGCTCGTCACGAATGAGGACGTCGAGACAGCGGTCGGCGCAATGGGGCGGTTCATCGTGGCCGCCCCACGCCTCGTACTGTGGGTGGCGTCTGCGTAGCGCTGTATATCCGCGCAGGACTAGCCGACGGCGGCGCGGTTGTGGCTGTGATCGCTGCGGCCTGGGCGCTGCTCTATGCGCTGCCCGCAACTCGGAGGGCCGCGCGCTGGGCATGGCGTCACGCCGGTCTGTTCGCTGACGCTCTGCGCCTGTGGGTAGGCTGGGAGCGAGGGAGCAAGCCTGGCTGGCGGGCGCGGAGGAAGGGGTCGGCGATGGTCCGCAAGTTGGGCGCGTCGGCGCGAGACGACGGTCAGAGCATCAAGCACACGAACCCCAACGGCACAGTGCGCTACACCGATCCGCGCGGCGTCAGCCTAGAAGTGATTCCGCTTGGCGTGAGACTCATCGCGAGTCTGACGGCCCACCACACGGCCGACGGGTCTGCAGGGATACAAGGGCGTTAGAGTCTCGTCTGAAGGTCGGAGCGTCAGAGCAGCTGATCGCCAAGGTCCTCGACCAGAAGCGTGTCGCGTTCGATAGGGAATACCTGGACTACTACGCGGGAACGCGGGTGGGTGCTGCTCTCGTAGATAGCGCCTGGTCCGCCGAGAGAGAGGCGGCCTGATGGGACACGTGCCGATCATTCTAGGGTGGCGGAAGCTGGGCGGCGATCTCGACGTAGACCTAGGCGATCTGTTCCATTGCATCGAGACCGGGCAGACTCGCTCGGCAAGATGGCCTCTGCGTACAACGTTCTGTCACAGATAGCCTGTCACCGTGAAGTAGCGGTGGCAGGCGAGGACGCGACGGGCGTGCTTCTAGGTCTGTGGCATCATCACCCCCACATCAGTGGCGGGTGAGCGGCGGCTCGGACATCGAAGCACACGTTCGCGCCCTGCGGTTAGTTGTGGCGAGATAGATAGTCAATAAGCAACGACCTGGGCTGAGCAACACGGCTGGACAACTCGACGCGGCGCACTACACAGCAGAGCTACCGCTGAACTTCGTGGACTTTGAGGAGTATCTGGGCGAACTGAAGCAACTCCGGGATATCGATGCCGCGCAGGATCGGAAGCGAGGCGAGCGCCTGGAGCTGACCGCCAGGGCGGCTGTCGGACGGCTAGTCGCGGAGGGGGCTAAGGCAGGGGTGAGAGTCCTGCTACTGGCCGAGCGAGCTGATGCTGAGTTCAACGACGGCGCAAGTCGGTCGAACTACGCCGCGCGGGTGTCGTTCCGAGTAGACAACGCTGATGCGGTGCGGATGCTGTACGAGCAGGCAACGCCCGAGCAGATCGAGGAGATCACGACGCTGCCACAGGGCGACGGAGTGTGCAGCGTTCCGGGATCGCACTTGGAGTTCTTCAAGGGCGACTACGTGACCATCACCAGTACTGCGACGTACTACAGCGGCACGCGAAGCGAGCTGGCGAGGAAAGCCGTCCGGCGAGGACCGGCCGAAGGCCGCAGCTGAGCCGAGCGGCAGGCCGAGACGACTAGATTATGCATGTCACCCCGTTATCAATGACCGTAAGGCAGTTACTAACGCTGAGCCAGATCTACATTTACCGCATGCCCCAGGCGGACCGAGAGCGAGCGATCAAGGAAGAACGCGGGCGTGGTGTAGTGCGAGCGCTCTACACAAGCGAGCTAACCGCGATCGCCACGTTCGACGCGATGCCCTCGCAGTCGCTGAGAAGCAGTTAGACAAGCTTGCGCGGCTCGCTCGACGCTCTCGCCGCCGGCCTCTGCTCAGCGAGGTCTCTCGCTAGGCCGAAGTGAGCTGACCGACTCTGTACGAGCTGAAGGGCCGCTATGGCGAGGAAGCTGGAGATATCCAGTAGGGCATGCTACAAGCCATCGCCAACGTGGGTACGCCGATCGCTCGGAGATAGAGGCGAACGTCTACCGGTCAGCGTATACGGCGCACCAAGTGGTGGACGCGCTACTAGCGGATGCGCTAGCCGACTCGGCGATGGAGGAGAAGGGAGACCAGAACGTTGAGATCGTTTTCCTGACGGACACTGGTGTGCGGTAGCTGGAACAGTGGACGTTCGCCAACTATGAAGACGATGATGAGACGGCCTCTGAATCGGAAGCGGGGGCGCAATGACCGCGAAAGTCCTCCAGTACTGGTATCTCTCAGAGCGCGAACGAGGGACAGCAAGCGCGACTAGCTCACCACCTGGGTCGCTCGACACGTAGGGTCGAGCGCAAGGACGGCGAGGGGATGCCGACGCAAATGAACGGCGGCTGTCGCGGCTACGCGACAGCCAGGTAGAAGCAAGGATAGAGGAACGGTACGAGTGATCAACAAGCGCGGCGCAAGTCGAACGCGGTGATGGAGCACAACGCGGCGACACAGAAGAAGCGGTGGGTCGGCACGTACGCCACGCTCCGGGAAGCGCGCGAGGCGGAGCGGGCCGCTGCCGCTAGGCGAACCCCAAAGGCGGCGTTGTAGATGCGGGCGCGTTCGCGGAGCGCTGGCCTAACACCACCCAGGGCGGCTGCTGCCACGAAGCAGACGCATCGGTACGCGGTCAAGCAGTACATCGAGAACTACGCCGGCACGCCGCTCGATGGGATCGATCGACCGGCGGCTAGAGCCTGGGCCGGAAGGTTCCGAACAACACCGCGCGGATCGACCGGGCGATGTACACCGACGCCAACAATGACGGCCTGCATCCTGGACCGAACCCGTTCGCCCAGCTGCGCCTAGAGCAGCCGCGCGGCCGCAAGGACCTGACCGCTCTCACGGAGCCGGAAGTCCAGAGCTTGCTGACTGTGCGCTAAGGGCGCATGGCACTTTCGGTCCGACGTTTCGCGCGATGGTGCTCTGCGCAGCCTACGTTGGCCTCCGTCCCGGCGAGCTGTTCGCGCTAGAGCGCAGCGACATTCGCGCGGACGAGGTCGAGATACGACAGAGCCTCGATAAGACCGGGCAGATCAAGAAGCCTAAGAACGGCAAGGAGCGGGTGGTGATACTTGCTTAGTTGCTCGCGATGCTCTGCGGGGTGTTTGGTGTGGTTTGATGTTCTGTGGCTCTTCTGCCGCTGCGCGTCACTCTTCGACCTGGCAGCTCTACTACTGGTGTTTTGTGCGCGCGCGTTTGGCAGATCGACGATGCCTTCTAAGCTACGCTCTTCTGCGCGACTCCCTACTTGAGATGGGCGTCTCGCTCGGGACCGCTATCTAGTTAGGTTATACAGATGGTGGCGCTCTGGTCTGTCTACGTACGGACCTCTAGCGAGCAGGGTGCTCGCGAGCGTTTGTAGCGGCTTACGTTCTCACGTCGAGCTAATGTCGCGTGTGTTTGGGTCGCACGCGTTAGCTAGGCTCGTTTTTTATGCGTTCTGAGCTGGCCTTTTCGCTCTGCGGTACGAGTCGTCTCCACCTTTGCAAAGAATTCGAACCGGCCTCCGCACCTCCGGAGGCCGGTTCTATTAGGGCGAGCGTGTCGATGGTCGTGACCGCCTGATAGAAGGGCCGGCCGACGTCCGGCGTCGTGAGGTCGAGGCGTATCGGCCCGAGCAGGTTCCGCAACGCCTGCGCCGAACGTGCCGTGCGATGAGAGAGCACATCCTGCAAGTGGTCCAGGCGGTCCTTGATCCACTCGACGGGCGGCGCCTGGAAGACCTTCTCTCGGCTGTGACGGAGGCCGCTGACTTCGTCGGTCAGCGTCTCGACGCGTCGCTCGGTCTCGACGAGCGCCTTCGCGAGCGCCTGACTGCCGCGCCCCTCACCGATGAAGTCGAGGAAGTTGGCCAGGCGCCGCTGCTCGGCTGACAGCTCTGCCTCCTTCAGCTTGAGCGCGTCCGGCAGATCCGAGCGCAGCTTGGCGACCTCCTGTTCCACTCGCTGCAGGACATATGCGATCGCCTCCGGGTCTGCCAACTCATCCTTGACGGTTTCGAGGATCACCTTCTCCGTCAGCGTCCGGCGGACGAGGGTCTTGTTGTCGCAGGCGCTCTTGGTGGCGGCGAGGCAGCCGTAGTAGCCGCCGTTCTTGCCGCTCACCTGGGCGATGGTGGCGCCGCAGGAGCCACAGGTCATGGCGCCAGCCAGGAGATGAGTTGGGAAGTGAGCCTGGCGGCTGCCTTGCTCGGCACAGAAGCCGCGCTTGCCGTCGCCACCGGGCCAAGTGCGATGCATCGCCTTCCGGCGCTCGCGCACCTTCTCCCAGAGCCCCTGCGGGATGATCCGCAACTCCTCGTCCTCCCGCACGATCCACTCCGATTCGGGCTTCTCAAAGCGGCGTCGACGGCCGGTGCGGGGGTCGCGTCGGCTCTCGCTCTTGTTCCAGACCCAGCGGCCGGCGTACTTCTCGTTGTCGAGCATGCGGCTGACCGTAGCGGGCGACCAGCCCTTGGCTGCGCGGATCGCGCCCGGCACGCTTTCCTCGTTGAGCATCTTGACGATCTTGGTGAGGGGGAGACCGTCGGCATATGAAGTGAAGATCCGGAGGATGACCGCTGCCTGTGTGGGCTCGATCTCCATCTTGTAGCCCTCGGGTCGCGGCCTTCCCTTCTTGTCCATCCGGATCTCGCCGACGGCCACCGAGCGGTAGCCGAACGTCTTCTCGCCTACGAAGAAGCCGCGCTCCTTCTGGCCCCTCTGGCCACGCAGTGTCTTCTTCTTGAGATCCCGGAGCTGCAACTCGTTGAAGATCCCCCGGACCTGAATGGCAAGCGTCGACTCCTCATCGTTGCTATCGAGGCCATCGGCGACCGAGATCACGCGGATGCCCTCGAACGACATCTCGGCAATAATCGAGAGCATCAGGTGGTTGTCTCTGGCCAGCCGCGAGAGATCGTCGACCAGGACCACGTCGAACTCCTTGGTGGGCGCGGCAGCCAGCAGCGCCGCGAGTCCGGCGCGGTCGGGCCGAGCGCCGGACTGAGCTTGATCTGCGTAGATGTGATCGTCGTTGATCGTCAGCCCACGCTCCTTGGCCAGCCGGCGACAGGCGGAGATTTGATCGTCGATGCTCTCTGGCCGTTGGTTCTCCGAGCTGTACCGGGCGTAGATAGCTGCGTTCATCAGCCCCGTTCCTCCTCTGTTTGTTGGCCATCTGTCTCCGCCTTGGCGGCGGCCTCCATCAGGCGGACGTACTCCTCGGCGAGCTCGACGGCGATGTGGTCAAGCAGCTCCCGGAACTCAGGTGCGAACTCGGCGTCATACAACTGAGCGGTGCGGAGAGAGGAGGCGCTTGCGCTTACCATGATGATAGACATTATCTATCATCAGTCGGACGGAATCAGTCGAGCTGGAGTGAGCGCGCGACCGCGTTCACGCTCAGCTCCAGGCGCGTGAACTCGCTGCCTTCCGGCTCGCCGAAGCTGGATGGGGCACGCGACTTGACAGGCTTCGTTGCTGTCTTGGTCGCCGTGGTGCTGGTGCCGTCAGACGACTCAAGCTGATCAATCGCCACGCCGCCGAAGAGCCGAGCGGCCGTGCCAGTCTGGCCGAGTGAGAAGAAAAGACGACTGCCGTCGCTGAGGATGATCCGAATCTCGGGAGAGTTCGGCTTGCGCAACTCCTGGAGGAGCGATTTCCCGCCTAGGCGGCGCTCGAGCTGATGGCTGAACTCGCGGAGGACGTGGATGATGCCGCGGAGCTCTGAGACAGGTACGAACGTGTCTCGGAGCCTGAGCGCGACCGCGAATTCCAGATAGTTCATGGGGGAGAACGAGCGACTTGAGCCGCGGCCGGCCGCATCACTGACCTCTGGAACGATGACGCCCTTCTCGCAGAGGTGGATGAGACGGTGCTGAGGCGTCTCCAGTCGTCGTGCGAGGTCGCTGAGCGTGTAGGGGCTGCTCGATCCCATGATAGACGCAGTCTATCGTCGGTGCCCAGCGCTAGGACCTCCTGATCTTTGTGGGTGTGAGCGAGCGGAGCATTGTTGAAGGCCCCACCGGTTGCCCCGCCATGGACGTTCGGCGTGCGTCATTTTCGCCTTCAAGGGCCGGTGCCGTGCTGTTGAGGGTCTCGCAGGACGGTGACGGCGAAGAAAGGAGAGTTCGCAACCTGGCTCTCGCTCTGTGTGCGCGGATCCGAACGGCGTTCGGTGAAAGGGTGACGATGCTCGCGACCTCACGTGGCGTCATGTCTCCTACTGAGAGCATCAGGACTATGTCCCGGTCCAGGGGCGAGAGTTCGGACAGGGCGGCGCGCACGGATGCGTTTTGGCGATGCGTGGGTGCGGACGCTTGCTCGATCGCGAGCGCCAGTTGCTGAACGATCGCGGTTTGCTGTTGATCGCTGGCGCGCTCCCGTTGCGCTACGTTTTTGGCGATGCCGAACAGCCACGGCCGCGCGTCATCCCCCGCTGGTAGGTGGCTGCGTTTCTCCCAAGCGATCCGGTAGGTTTCCGACAAGACGTCGGCCGCATCCTCGGCGGTCGGACAGCGCCTCAGCAGGAAGGCCAGTAGGTCTCGATGGGTTTCGTCGTAGAGCCGGCTGAACAGCTCCGTGTCCAGCATCGATCGAGTTCGCCGTCGATTACGCGAGCCGGTCATTTAGTCGCCGTAGTGCTGGTAGCGGTCGCCGTAGTGTCGGTAGTCGTGGTGACCCCTTCAGTTGCGGAGGTCAACGGCTGCGTGCCTCCGTCGGGCAGTGCTGTGTCGGAGTCCACGATGGCCTGATCGACGAAAAGGTCGGGACTCAGGACGGTGCCCGCCGGTTGGCCATTTTCGGCGGCTGTAAGCGTCTGGTAGGCCTCCAGGATCTGCCCTGTGCTCGCAGACACGACGAGCGTGAAGCTTTCATGGCTGCCGACTCTGGCGGGCTCGGTGAACGAGATCGCGGTACCGGAACGTCCGAGTTGGTCAGTCTGGGACCCGGTCACCTTCGTGCCGGGCACGTCTGCGAGTGCGGCAAACGCAACCGAGCGAAGCTGAGCCGAGGTGGAGTTCGTGAGAATCTCCTCCAGCACATCCCAGAAGACATCTGGGCTATTAGCCAGGGATATCGGCTGTGCCTCAGCGTGAGCCGCTATGTACGCGAGCAGGCCCTGCGCGTCGGTCACCTGAAGGTTGTCATAGGCCGCGAACGGACTTGGCTGCACGAAGTCGGAGATCAGCTTGCCGTGGATCACACCGCGTTGGCGTTCGAGTCCGTTGCCCCCAACCCAGTGCTGCGTGAAGGACGCGCCGGAGCTCGGATCCGGTGTGACCTCGTAGTACTCCCATTGCCCAGAGCCAGCACTCGGCTGTGCGGCCGCCGCGCGGGCAAGCTTATGAAGCTGTGCAGCCTCAGCAGATTGCACCGACAAGGGCAGGTGTGAGCCGCCGGCGCCGCCTGTGATGGTCCCAGCGACGACGAGCGCCGCCACGCACACACCGACCGCCAAACTGGGCGCTGCCCACCGCAGCCGACGGATTGGCTTGCGTGCTCCACGCGGCAACGCGCGCACAGAGCGTGAGGAGCTTGCCGTGCTGCTGTTGCGCATCTCTACCAAGGCGGCAGCGACTGCCTCATGATCAAGCACTTCACGAGCGCTGAGCAGCCGGTCCAGTTGATCTTCCGACAGTCGTTCCATGGCGACTCCTTTACGAAGGTCTCACACATACATCGGATTTCATTTCAACCGAGGCCCGGACTTGCCCACATGGGATCCTGACCAAGCCCTGGTCGAGGACCATCGACGCGTGCAAACGGGCGCAGAAAGCCCGCAGCGTTCTCATCAACGCCATGACAGCGCAGACTGGGCTCTGGATGGCCAACCTGGCTGGGCGAAAGACTACGAGCTGCGCAACCTGATTGTGACTGCGATCGTCCGCGTGGTGTCGAGCCGACTGGCCGGCTGGCGTTATACTGCAGCAGCGCCGCTCGGCAGCGACTCGTCCGGCGAGCACCCGATACGCGCGCGTTTCGGCCAGCGTCCTGAGCCGAACGACAGCCTGACTCTGGGCCCGAGCTTGAGAGCCGCGTGGCGGCGAAGGGAAGCCCGATCACGATAGGTCGAGTCAGCGCATGGCCTGCTCGGCACTCGTCCGATCGCTCCTGCTCTCACGTATCGGCGGGCATCTCGGACGCAGCACCGAGCCATCTCACTTACGCGGGATCCGCGCACGCCGCTCGACTTGCGTCGCCACCGCGAAGCGAGAGAAGCGGCCAATCTGGACGCCGCCGGCACCGGCCTCGTGGCTGCTTGCAAACAGGTGCAGCCATGCTGGGCCACCTCCCGTCCCTGGCGTGACTGGTCTCAAGGGTCAGCGGCATCGCCTTCGACGATCGTTTCGACCGCAGGTAGGCTGCTGCTTTGCCGCTCAGTGTGAGCGAGACCAGCACGCCGCTGCGATGGATATCACAGTCGCTTGAGCTGGCGAGACGCCGAGCCGCTCAGCACGCCTCGTCCGGCTGGTTTTGGCCGGTCCCTCCGGGACCGGCGTGGGCGCGAGAGGCGTCGCTTGTGGTCCCAGAGCGTGGTGAGTCGCGGGTACTCCCGATTTGGCGACGGCCGTCCAGACCGTCACCAAATCGGGAGTCTTTACACCCAAGGATCAGACCGCCACACATCCTGAATGAATCTCCTTTCAAGCATCCGGAGCGGCATCGTGCGGTAAGTGGAAGCTGGCGACCCTGATGCCCTTCGCTACGGTCTTGTCGCTGACGCCGAGCGCTCTTGCGATCGCCCGGTCGCTCATTCCGAGCTCTCGCAGATGCGCTGCCCTTGATGCGATCTCCAGATGAACCGGCCGATCGCACGGATCAATGATCGTGGCCAGGATGGGCAGTTCGGCGGCGGTTCGAATTCTTTGCGTCCGCGTCCACTGCAGTATCAGCGGGTTATTTGCCGGTGCGGAGCGACACGCCGCCGGGCAAATGCCCGTGTTCGCACGCCGCAGCCGCCTCCGGTTCCCTGCGCTCATCGGCAGCCGGGGGGTGCTGGACGTCGTTTTGGCGCTATATCGCGGCGATATCGGCGCGATATAGCGCCAAAACCGGCTCGGGTGGCCCCCGCGGCACGCTGAAGCTGACGACGGCGTCCGCCCGCTCAGGCGCCCGGCGCGACGCCGAGCCCGTTGCGAGTCGGCGAGATGATGTCGGCACGAAGCCGTGCCATGTCCACGCCCAGTCGCGCTAGCGTGCGCGTCGCGCCGGCATCGTCGTGCATCACGATGCTTCCCAGGAGATCGAGCGTCGTGAGCTCGCGGGAGTCGCGTGCGGCCGCGTGCGCGAGCGCTCGTTGGACGATCCGCCGCGCGAGCGGCGACACGAGCGAAGCGGATTGTTCGCCCTGATCGTATGGATCCCCCGCATGCCCGAGTGTGATCTCGACCGCCTCACGCGCGGCCTCGAGCGTGACGTCGTTTCGCCGCAGCAGGCTGATCACCTGGTCGTCGTCAGATTGGAGGATCCCGAGCAGGAGGTGTTCGGTGCCCACCTCGTTGCTGCCGACTCGCGCAGCCTCGTGGCGCGCCATCCGCACCGCACGGCGCACGTGGATCGAGATCACGACGCCGCCGTTGCGGGCAGCATCTGGCGGCTGGGGGTCGGTCCCGGCCTTGGTGACGCTGTCGCGGTGCCGCCGGTGCGCCGCCTGCTTCGACACCCCGATCGCTGCGCCGATCTGGCGCCACGACATCCCGGACCTGACGGCGTCCGCTGCCAGCTCGGACTCGATCGCGTCGAGTTCACGCCTCAACTCGCAGAGTGCCTGGAGCCGACCGGCCGCGTCGGAACCGGCAACCACGCGCAGAACCAGGGATTCGACCTGAGAAGAGCGCTGCATTACAACGGCACACTACCCCCATATACAGATTTGACTCTCTGCTTTCTGGACGTCTGTTCGAGTGGCCACAAGGCCGTCTCCGGAGCTCACCGGGGCGCCCGGCCCGATAGCTGGGCACCCGGCGGGCCGGGCGCGGGCATCAGTCAGCGGCCGAATCAGACCGGAATCCCGTGACGCTGCGCGTGAACTCGTGCTCGCTGATCACCCGGTCAACGAGACCGTAGTCGCGGGCCTGCTCGGCGGTGAAGAAGCGGTCGCGTTCCATGTCTTCACGGACCCGATCGGGGCTCTGACCCGTGTGCTCCGCGTAGATCGCGTCGAGATGCTCCCGCAGGGCGAGCGTTTCGCGCGCATGGATCTCGATGTCGCTTGCCTGGCCCTGAAAGCCGCCGGATGGCTGGTGAATCAGGATCCGGCTGTTGGGAAGTGCCATGCGCTTGCCCTTGGTGCCGGCCATCAGCAGCAGTGAGCCCATGCTCATCGCAACGCCGAAGCAGATCGTCTGCACGTCCGGCTTGATGAACCGCATCGTGTCGTAGATCGCCAGCCCCGAGTAGACGACCCCGCCCGGGGAGTTGATGTAGAGCGAGATGTCCTTACCGGGATCCGCACTCTCGAGATGCAACAGCTGCGCAACGACGAGGTTGGCGACGTCATCGTCGATCGGCGAGCCGATGAAGACGATTCGTTCGTTCAGCAGGCGCGAGTAGATGTCGAATGAGCGCTCGCCGCGCGCGCTCTGCTCGATGACCATCGGAACCAGTGGCATGGGTATATCCTTTCGACAACTGGTTGGTTGTCACTGACACGGTAGCAACCATGTGGTTGTCAAAGGAGAACTCATGCCGGACACGCAGGCAGACACCGAGACCGTCACCCGAGAGATCACAGTCGACGCGCCGATCGAGGACGTGTGGGAGGCGGTCTCAACGCAGGACGGTCGCGAACGCTGGCTCGAAAGCGACGATGACCGGCGGCTCGTGGTCGAGCAGACCGACCCCCCCAGCCACATCAGCTGGTGGTGGTGGCACGAGAGCGATAGCGAACCGGCCCGCCACGTGGATGTGCGCGTGGTCGCTGTCCCCGACGGGACCCGCGTCACCGTCACGGAGATGCAGCCGGCCATCGTCCCTGTCGCGCGCCTGGCCGCCAGCTTCGAACTGCTCTGCGCATGAGCGATCAGCTCGGCCTGGTGTTCGGCGCGCTGTCCGATCCGACCCGTCGTCAGATGCTGGGAACGCTGCTACGCGACGGTTCGACTTCGGTCCCGGCGCTGACCGCCGAGTTGCCGATCACCCGCCAGGCGGTCGCCAAGCACCTCGCCACCCTGAGCGGCGCCGGCCTGGTGCAGCGTGAGTTCCACGGCCACGGACGTGAGGTCCATTACCGGCTCACACCCGATGCGCTCGCGCCCGCCGCAAGCTGGATCCGCGAGGCGGACGCTGCCTGGGCTGGGAGGCTTGAGCGGCTGCGGAGCGTCGTTGAGGACGGTCGCTGAACGCAGCGCTCAGCGACCGGCCTCGCGCAGCTCCCGCTGGACGTCCCGGGCCATGTCGCGCTTCTTGATCGTCTCGCGCTTGTCGTAGAGGTCCTTGCCTCGAGCGAGCGCGATCTCAACCTTTGCGCGTGAGCGGTCGCCCGAGAAGTAGATCCGGGTCGGCACCAATGTGAAGCCGCGTTCGTTCAGCTGTCCGGTCAGCTTCTCGATCTCGCCCCGATGCATCAGCAGCTTTCGCGTCCGCTCGGGGTCATGGTTCTCACGTGAAGCCGCGGGGTAGGGAGCGATGTAGGCACCGATCAACCAGACCTCGCCGTCCTTGATCGTCGCGTACGAGTCCTTGAGTTGGACGTTGCCGTCACGCAGCGACTTGACCTCGGTGCCGGTCAGCACGATCCCGCACTCGAATCGCTCGATCAGGTTGTACTTGAAGCTCGCCTGGCGGTTGGTCGCGACGTCGCCCGACGCGGCCTTCCGCTTCCCACCCTTAGCCATATCTATTCCTCATCCACAGGTAGCAGGTCCACCCTACCCCGTGGCGCGTCGATGCTGCCGACGGCCACCTTCACTGCGTCGCCCAAACGCAGCGCGCCACCGTGCCGGACCCCGACCAGCGCGGTCCCATGCTCGTTCAACTCCCACCAGTCGTCGTGCAGCCGGCGAACGGGCAACATTCCTTCGTACTGGCCCCGCGCGCCAAACGCAACGAACGCTCCTGCGCCGATCACGCCGACTATCTCGCCCTCGAACACCGTGTCCGCGCCGCCGCGCGGCTCTGCCGCCAGCGCGAACTCCAGTAGGAAGCAACGGGCGATGTCGTCGGCGTCACGCTCGATCGTCATCGCGAAACGCTCCCGCTCTGATGTCCATGGTCCGGCCTGAGTGACCCATGACGACTCAGGCGCCGCCACCTCGCCTGTGACCGCCGAGAGCAGCGAACGGTGGCAGATGATGTCCGGGTAGCGCCGGATCGGCGAGGTGAAATGGCAGTAGCTGGAGAGCCCCAGGCCTGAATGGCCGCGGTTGCGATCGTCGTAATACGCCTGCTTGAGCGACCTCAGCACGATCCGGTTGAGCGCGCGTGCACCGTGCCCATCATGCTCCGCGATCCATTCCGCCACCATCCGTGACGCCTCGCCCGCGACCTCCGCAGCCTGCTGTGCGGTCAGTGGCCCGCGGGCCATCGCGGGCGTCGGCACCCCGAGCGAGGCGAGCTGGTCCAGCATCCGCTCGACGGCCGCCGCCTCCGGCCGCTCATGCACCCGGTAGAGCGCGGGCAGCCTGTGCGCTTCGAGAAACCGCGCAACCTGCTCGTTGGCCGCGATCATCAGCTGCTCGATCAGCCTGTGCGACTCAGTCTGTGCGACCGATGCCATGCCGATGATGTTGCCGCGCTGATCGAACTGGAACTCCGGCTCTGAGGATTCCAGCACGAGCGCGGCTGAGCGCTTCTCCTCCTCCAATGCCCTTGCTGCCGCGCGTGCGCTGCCCAGGCTCCTCCCCCACTCGCCCTCTGCTCGCTCCACGCCGGCGAAGGCGCGATCGACCTGCTCGTAGGTCAAGCGCATGTCAGAGCGGATCAGCGAGCGGTAGAACGCCGCACTCACGACGGCCGAACCGCGGATCAGCATTTCAACCGTGACGGTCAGCCGGTCCTGGCCGGGAACGAGCGAGCAGGCGCCGTTTGAGAGCTCGCGCGGCAGCATCGGTTCGACCGCGCCGGGCACATAGACGCTGGTCCCACGCCTGTAGGCCTCGCGGTCGATCGGCGAGCGCGCAGCCACGTACGCGCTCACATCGGCGATGTGGACCCAGACCATCCAACCGCCGCCCTCAGACTCCTGGCAGGAGATCGCGTCGTCGAAGTCCTTCGCGGTGCTCGGGTCGATCGTGAATGTCGGGAGATGCCGGAGATCTCGTCGTGAGCTCTGCTCCTGGCTCCCGCCCGCGATCTGCGTCCCCGACGCGGCCTGGGCGGCGTGCGCGACCGGCGCCTCAAACGCCCGAGCCAGGCCGCGGTCGACCATCAACGCCTCAATCACGTCGCGAGCGACGTCTGACCTACCGATCCGCCGATGCACACGCGCGCGTGAGCCCCTGCCGCCACGACCGGAGACTCCGGGCGTGACCGCGACCAGATCGCCCACGTCATAGCGCGAGTCGCGGCTGACGGCCAGGCGCGGTCCGGGGCCGAAGAACGGCTCCGCGACGAGGAACTTGCCGCGCCGTTCGATCACCGCCGCGTGCGGGTTCGGCGGACCCGCCCGAGCGCGCTCAGCTGATCTCGCCGGCAACGGTCCGCTCCGCGACACTCAGAGACTGCGCCTCGGTGGCGTGGATGTTGGGTTCGATCCCCCCGCCCCGCTTCACGCCGCCACCGCCGAGGTTGTGGCCGTTGGGCGTGAAGTACTCGCCGACGGTTATGTCGAGAGCGGCTCCGCCAGCGAGCGGAAACAGCTGCTGGAAGACGCCCTTGCCGTAAGTGTGGCTGCCGACGACCTTCGCGCGGCCATGATCCTTCAGCGCTCCCGTCACGATCTCAGCTGATGACGCGGTCCCGCCGTCGACCACCACCGCCATCGGGATCTTCGGCGCGACCGCGTCGCCAAGTGCCGTGTAGACCGTGGTCGGCTGGTTGCGCCCCCTGGTTGTCACGATCGTGCCATGCGGGATGAACAGGCTGGCGACGCCGACCGCCTGATCGAGCAGGCCGCCGGGGTTGTCGCGCAGGTCGAGAATCAGGCCCTGAGCGCCTGCGCTCAGGAGCTTCCGAACCTGCACGCGCAGCTGCTCCGCGGAACCCTCGGTGAACTGCGTGAAGTCCAGATAACCGATGGCCTTGCCCTGGAAGTGGACCAGCTTGGAGGCCACCACCGGAACCGTGACATCCGCGCGCGTGACCGTGACCGTGTGCCGCTTTCCATCGCGTTCGACGGTCAGCTTGACATCGGTTCCGGCCTTGCCGCGGATCAGCTTCGAGCCCTCGTCCACGGTCCTGCCGGCGAGCGACCTCGAGTCAACCTCGACGATGATGTCGCCGTGCCGAAGCCCGGCCTTGGCGGCCGGTGAGTTAGGGAACACCTCCTCGATCTGGATGCCTCCGTGAACCGGTTCGACCGCTACCTGAACGCCGATCCCCGCGACCTGGGGGTTGGTCTCGTTCTGGAACGAGCGGTAGAGCTCGGGCGGGAAGAAGTGGGAGTAAGGATCGTCCAGGCTGTTGACGGCCCCCTCCAGCCCGGCGTTCAGCAGCTTCTGAGTGCTGACCCTGCGGTAATAGTCCTGGGAGATCAGATCGAACGTCGTCTGCGCCAGCTGCTGATTCTCGTTCTTGG
Source organism: uncultured Actinomycetota bacterium (assembly GCA_963790635.1). Taxonomy (GTDB): domain Bacteria; phylum Actinomycetota; class Thermoleophilia; order Solirubrobacterales; family Solirubrobacteraceae; genus Palsa-465. The sequence goes on from CAWBPJ010000008.1 coordinate 304,065, forward strand.
CGACGAACGCGTCCCGTAGCGGGGTGGGTAGCCAGCTTGGGTGGCCTCCGAACCAGACCCCGACCAGCAGCAGCACGGCCAGGCCGAGCCCGATCAGCCAACTGCGCCACATCGACCTCGACTGCTTCGGGAACACAGTCCGCCAGATTAGTGGGTGGCCGAGCGCGGCCACCCACCGCTACACACGCAGGAACCGGCGCAGGGAGAGACCGGAGCCGAACGCGGAGACCGCGATGCCGGCGGCGACCAGGAGGATGAGCAGCGGCACGAACGGGATCGTTCGCGGCGCCGCGATCAGCGTCCAGTTGCTCGCGAGCGGATCGAGCAATGCCAGCTTCGTCACGCCCAGCACGACGATTGCGAGCACAGCCCCCCCAGCGCCGACGATGATCCCCTCGATCACGAACGGCCAGCGAATGAACCAGTTGGTCGCGCCGACCAGCTTCATCACCTCGATCTCGCGTCTGCGCGCGTACAGCGATAGCCGAATCGTGTTGGCGATCAGTACCACCGACGCGAGCGTCAGCAGCAGCGCCAGCAGCGCCGCGGTGATCGTCACGAAGCGCGTGACCGTCAGCAGCTTCTGGGTGTCCTCGGTGTGGTTGGAGACCGATGCGATCGACGCATCGATCATGTGGCCGCTGCCGCCGGCGTTCTTGCCGTCGATCGCAGCACGGACCCGCAGCGCATCGGCCGGATTGGCCGGATGCACGTGAAAGGTATCGGGCAGCGGGTTTCCGCTGAGCAACTTGAAGGCGCTCGCCTCGCCCGACTTGTTCTCCTGCGCTAGCGCCTGCGCCTTGGACTCGAACGAGACGCTGCGGACGGTCGGGATCGCGCGCAGCTCCGTGAGCGCGCGCGCGTCATCAGCCTTGGTCGCGTTGCTCTTCATGTAGACGTCCACGAGCACGCGGCTGCGGATGCCGTCAGCGGCACCACGGGTCGCCTGCACGATCGGGATGAATACGCCGACGACGATCAGCGTCACCGTGATCGTCGCCAGTGCCGCGAAGCTGGGGGCCGCGTTGCGGCGCATCGCGCGCAGCGACTCACGGAAGAAGAATCCGAGACTGTGCTTCATCGTGATCAGAAGATCTCGGGAAGCTCGTCCGGGCCGCGCAGCCGCTGAGCGAACTCGCGCGTCGATTCGTCGCGCGCGTACAGGCCGGTGGCCTCGTCACGGACGATCCGCCCGTCGGCCAACTCCAGCACGCGCCGACGCATCTTGTCGACCATCGTGTTGTCGTGCGTCGCGACGAGCACCGTCGTACCCGTGCGGTTGATCCGATAGAGCAGCCGCATGATGTCGATGCTGGTCTCGGGGTCGAGGTTGCCGGTCGGCTCGTCGGCGAGCAGCAGCGGCGGATGGTTGACGAACGCGCGCGCGATCGAGACGCGCTGCTGCTCGCCGCCGGAGAGCTGGTCCGGGTAGTTGTGCAGCTTCGTCGAAAGGCCTGTCAGCCGCAGGATGTCCGGAACGCGGGCCCGGATCTCCTTGCGCGAGTGGCCGGTGACCTGCAGCGCGTAGGCGACGTTGTCATACACGGTGCGGTTCGGCAGCAGCTTGAAATCCTGGAAGACGACGCCGATGTTGCGACGGAAGTACGGCACCTGGCGGCGAGTGATCGTTGCGATGTCACGCCCGGCGACGCGAATCATGCCCTCGGTCGGGTCAAGCTCCTTGATCAGCAGACGCATCACGGTCGATTTGCCCGAGCCTGTCGAGCCGATCATGAAGACGAAGTCCTCGCGGTCGATCGCAAAGGTCGCCTGATCCAGGCCGAACGCGCCGGTCGCGTATTCCTTCGAAACGCCGCGGAACTCGATCACCGAGTTCGTCGCCTCGGCCAGTTGGATAGGTCGGTGCAGCATCGCTGAAGGTCTATATGAGGGGCGCGCCGCCTCGCGCCGCGAGGCGCTGCGCCGGCTGCGGGAGCTTGAGTCTGTATTCGCCATAGGGTGCGCCCCAGCGTAGCGGCACCCCCTCCCCCGGCAGAAGACCCAAGGGGGGTCTGCAAGTGGATTTGCAGGCGGTTTGACCGCCGAGAGAAGGGGACGGACCGCGTAACACCGGCGTCGGCAGGAGCCTCACGGGCCCCACGTTAGCGGGGCCTGCTTCGGTTTCGGTGAATGCCTTGGCTGCGGACGCCGGCGGGTTCGATCGGGGTGGCCCGCTACCTTCTCTGCATGGCCAAGATCAACAGCTCCGTCCTTCGTAACGGCCTGCCGCTTCACCGGATCGCGATGGAGGGAACGGCCGCCGTCACCCTGCTCGTCGCGTTCGACGCCGGTGCTCGCACCGAGCGCCCTGAGGAGAACGGCATGGCGCACTTCCTCGAGCACCTCGTGTTCAAGGGCGGTGAGAAATACAAGACCTACCGCGACGTCAACGAGGCGGCCGAACGCAACGGCTCGATCCTGAACGCCTACACCAGCCACGACCTGGTCGCATTCCACATCACGGCCCGCTCCACCAAGGGGCTCGACGCCGCCGACCTGCTGACCGATTTCGTCGGTCGCCCGAGCCTGGACCCGGTCGAGCTCGACAAGGAGCGCGGCGTGGTCGTCCAGGAGATCGCCCGCTACAACGATCAGCCCTCAGCGGTGGCCGAGCATCTGATCGACGAGGCGGTGTTCGGCGATCACCCGCTCGGGCGACCTGTGCTCGGGCCGGCCGAGCACCTCGCGGAGACCTTCACGCGCGACGGCATCATCGCCTTCCGCAATCGCCAGTGGGCACCCGCGCGGGGTGCGGCGTTCGCCGTCGGCAACCTCGAGGCAGTCGGCCCGGGATCCGGTCTCGAGGAGCTGTTCGAACGTTTTGCCGCGATCGATGCGCCGGCGCCCTACGAGCCTGCGCCCGATCCTGATGCTCGCATCCTGGTCACGGAGCGCGACTCCAACCAATCTCACCTTCGGATGTCATACCGGCCTTCGGTCGACGTCACCGACCAGGCGCAGCGCGCCGCGCTGACGATCTACTCGACGCTGTTGGGCGGCTCGATGGGTTCGCGCCTGTTCGACGAGATCCGTGAGCAGCGCGGGCTCTGTTACTCGGTCAGTTCGTACCCGCACGCCTACGCTGACGTGCCGGTGCTGCAGCTGAGCGCCGGATTGGACAGCGCCAAGTGCGTGGAGGCGTTCCAGAGGATGGGCGAGATCGTCGATGAGCTCCGCAGTGACGGCCCGACCGCGGAGGAGGTCGAGCGCGCACGCTCCTACGCGGCCGGCGCCCGCGCAATCGCGTTCGAGAACACGGGTACGATCGCTCGCACCGCCGCCACGCAGGCGATCGTGTTCGGGCAGGACGTCGATCCGGACGCGTCGATCGCGGCGCTCGACGCAGTCAGCTTCGAACAGGTACGTGAGGTCGCCGCCGGCATCTCGGCCGAATTCTCTGTCGCCTGCGTCGGCCCCCACACAACCGAGGAGTTCGAACCTGCGTCCTGACCTTCGCCGCATCGCCGCCTGCGTGACGGCGATGCTGATCGGGGGCCTGACCGCGAGCACCGGGCAGGCGCACGCGCAGGCCGCTGCCTCGACGCAGCTCGACCGTCAGTTGACGCGAGCACTTGCGGGCGCCGGCAGCCAGGTCGGCGGCCTGGTCACGGACATCGGCAGCGGCGCGGTGCTATTCGGCCGCAATCCGACCGTCGCACGACCACCGGCGTCGGTTGAGAAGCTGTACACGACGGCCGCCGCCCTGAACCTGCTCGGCCCGAATGCCCGCTTTCAGACGACCGTGCTCGGCACCGGCAGACTCGACCCCGGCGGGGTCTGGCGCGGCAACCTGTTCCTGCGCGGTGGCGGCGATCCGACGTTCGGCGATGGTTCCTGGAATCGTGAGTATGAGGACGGCTACGGTCCGACCGCAGCGGAGCTGGCGACACAACTGCGTAAACGCGGGATCCGCCGAGTGACCGGCCACATATTCGCCGACGAGTCGCTGTTCGACAGCGACCGCGGCGGACCGGCGACCCACAACCAGGCGGACATCCCGGACTACGGCGGCGAGCTCAGCGCGCTGGTCTTCGACCACGGCATGACCTCCGGGGGGATGCCGCCGCCAGTCTCTGCAGCTCACGAGCTGGCGTTGACGTTGCGGGCCGGCGGAATGCGGGTGGCCGCAGCCGGCCGCACCGCGCGCACTCCGGCGAGCGCGGTCAAGCTGGCGCGGGTCCTGTCGCCCCCGCTGTCAGTGCTTGTGCGGCTGATGGACGTGCCCTCGGACGATCTGATCGCGGACATGCTGGCCAAGCAACTCGGTGCTCGACTGCGAGGCTCGGGCACGCTCGGTGCGGGCGCGAGCGAGATCAGGCAGGCGATCGGCACCGACTACGACCTGCACCCGATCCTCTACGACGGGTCCGGACTTGACCACGCCGATCGCAGCACGCCGGAGGACGTGGTCGATTTGCTGCGCAGGATCTGGCTGACTCCAACGGGCAACCTTCTGCATGCCGCGCTGCCGATCGTGGGCGAGCAGGGCACGGTTCAGAACCTCGGGGTCCACACGCCCGCGCAGGGACACTGTGTTGCAAAGACCGGAACCCTGAACGACGTGACGAACCTGGCCGGTTACTGCGCCGCCAAGGGCGGCTCGACGCTCGCGTTCGCGCTGATGATCGACGGTCCGCCGAACTCCGCGGCGCTCACCATGTTGAGCCGCGGAGTGGCTGCGATTGCGCGTTACTGAACGCAGGGTTAGGGGCACGTTGTCCGGGGCCTTGACCCCTTGCGCGGCGGGCGCGACGGTGGCGACAATCGCAGCAATGCCGGCCACAATCGCGCTCAACCGCACAGAGCTACGCCGCTACCTGGACCGCGTCAGCGACCGCTGGCGGCTCGACGGGGCCTATCTTGGCGGGCCGGCCCTGACCGGCGAGGAGCCGAGTGGCTGGTTCGACGATCGCGCCGAGTTCACGGTCGTGCTCGTCTCAGACGCATTCGACGAGATCCCCTGGCTCGAGCGCGTGTACGTCGCCACCTCGTTGTGGGACGGGCTCGAGATGGGCGCTCCCGCAGATGCGCACTGCTATACGCGAGCAGAGTTCCTGCGTAAGCGCGACTCGACTCCGGCCGTCCGGGACGCCACCTGGCACGGCCTGGACCTCTTGGTCCTGATCTGAAGCCCAGGCATTAGCCGATGGCGATCATGCGCTCGATCGGAAGGCGCGCCCGGTCCGCTGTCTCAGCGTCGACCTTGACCTCGTAGCGACCGTAGCGCAGCGCATCACGCAGCTTCGGAAGCGTGATCATCTTCATGAACCGGCATGACGCAGCCTCGTTGGCGGCGATGAAGTCGATCTCAGGCGCTGCCTCGCGGAGCGGGTAGAGCATCCCGATCTCAGTGGCAACGATCGCCGGGCTGCGGTCGTGGTCACGCTCGTGCTGCCTTGCGTACTCGAGCATTCCACCGGTTGAGAGCATGTGCACTCCCGTGGCCGCCACGTCACCGGCGGCGACGTATTCCATGACGCTCGTCGAGCAACCGCACTCGGGATGAATCAGGAAGTCCGCGTCGGGGTGAGCCGCGCGCACGGCATTGATGTCGTCGGGGCGGATTCCGGCGTGAACGTGGCATTCGCCGTCCCACACGGTCAGCTTGCGGCCAAGTGTCTTCTCGACATAGGCGCCGAGGAACATGTCGGGGCCGAACAGGATCTCCGTCTGTTCTCCGTGCTGCGCGAAGATGTGCGCAACCACGTCAACGGCGTTCGCGGAGGTCACGCAGTAGTCGGTCTGCGCCTTCACCGCGGCTGTCGTGTTGACATACATCACCACCACAGCGCCGGGATGCTCGAGCTTCCATCGGACCAACTGCTCGGCCGTGATCGAATCGGCCAGCGAGCAGCCGGCGTCCGGGTCTGGGATCAGCACCGTCTTGTCAGGCGAGAGGATCGACGCGGTCTCCGCCATGAAATGCACACCGCAGAAGACGATCGTCTCAGCGTCCACAGCGGCTGCCTGGCGGCTCAGCGCCAGCGAATCGCCGACGAAGTCAGCGACGTCCTGGATCTCGGGCAGCTGGTAGTTGTGGGCGAGGATCACCGCCCCGCGCTCGCGTGTGAGCGTCCTGATCTCGTCCTGCAGGGCAGGGATGTTCTCGAGCATCAACGGTGCGCTGGGCAGTGGCTCAGCCTGGCCCGCGATCGGAAGCTTCATGGCAGCGGTTCGAGTAGGAGTGAGAGGTCGAGAGCGGGCGCGCTGTGGGTCAGCGCACCCACCGAGATGAAGTTTACGCCGGTCTCCGCCACGTCCCTGATCCGCTCGAGCGTGAAGCCGCCGCTGGCCTCGAGCTCAGCGCGTCCGGCGACCACTGCGACCGCCTCACGCAACTGACCCAGCTCCATGTTGTCGAGCAGAATGCGAAAGCCCGTGCTGAGTCCAAGCTCTGCCTGGGCCGCCAGCGCCTGCTCAACCTCGGCGAGCGTGCCGCACTCGACCTCGAGCGGGAGCTGCGGTGCGTACGCACTGGCTTTACGGACGGCCTGGCCGACGCCACCGGCCATCGCGGCGTGATTCTCCTTGATCAGGATCGCGTCATAGAGACCAACGCGGTGGTTGGTCCCCCCACCGGCCCGCACCGCCCGCTTCTGCAGGATCCGCAATCCGGGAACCGTCTTGCGCGTGTCGAGGATCTTCGTCCCGGTCCCTTCGACCGCGCCGACGCAGCGGGCCGTCAACGTCGCAACGCCGGATAGCTGCTGAAGAAAGTTGAGCGCCGTGCGCTCGGCGGCCAGCAGCGCCGCCGCTGAGCCTGTGATCTCCATCACCGGACCGTTCTCTCGCCAGAGCCCCTCAGGCCCGGTCTGGCTGAGAACGAGCTCCGGATCGACCGTCCTGAAGACAGCTGCCGCAACGTCCAGCCCATAGACGACACCCGGTGCCTTCTGGGTGATCTGCGCGAACGCCCGCGTGCCGGGCGCGACCGTGGCTGCGGTTGTGACGTCACCGCCGCCGAGGTCTTCAACCAGCGCACCCGCGACTAGCCTCTCGAGGTCGAACGCCCCAGCGTCGCCGTCTGGTTCTCTCCGTTGCCGGTCCACAGCGGCAGAGAGTACGGCGCTACTTCTTCTTGGGCTTCTTGACCTTCTTGGGCTTGGGTTTGGCGTTGATCGCAACCTTTGGCTTGGGAGGCGTCGGGCCGGTCATCGTGAGCGCACTGCCTGTCACCGTGCCGACCGTGGCGGCACTGGTGACGGTCGCGTTCCAAGTGTGGCCCACGACCTTTTCGAGCAGGCCGTACGCGCTCGCTGACAACTTCACGGTCGCACGGGTGGTCCGGCCACCGCGCATGCTGTAGCTGATGGTTCCCAGCGGCAGCCGCCGGCTCTGGGTGACGGTGCGGTAACGCGCGCGGCCGCCCTTCCTCGCGGACCGCGCCTCGACCTTGACCTTCAGCCTGGCGCTCACACCGACACTGAACTTGCCGGCGCACTGCGAGTTGCTGGCACCCACGCACGTCAGCGTAAGCGTCGCAACACGCCGCTTGGACACCTTCACCGCAGCGTCCACGCCGAGACTGCCCGGCGCGACCGGGAACGGGATCCCGCTGACCACCCCGATCTCCGCGTCGCCGGTTCCGTCGGCAGCGGTCGAGCCGCTGAAAAACACCTCGCCCGTAGCGGACGCGCTCGGCACCGTCGGACCTGTCGCGATCTTCCAGGGCCCGCCGGCGCTGAGATACATGCCGGCCGGCAGCGCGTACTTTGCGACCGCGCCGGTGCTGAGATTGAGCTGATCGACCGAGCCTCTGCCGCCCGCGTCCAGGAACCAGAGGTTGCCATCGGGCCCGATCGTCATCGAGACGACGTTTCCGAGGTTCGAGAGGGCTCCCTCGTAGGCCCCGCTCGAGCTATAGGCCAGGATCTGCGTGTTGGCGCCACCTGCGTAGAACGCGCCGCCGGCCACGTACACGGATCCGTTCCCGGCCGCGACTATCGTCCCCGGATCGACGTCATTGGTGTCGGCCCAGGGAGCGCCGAACGTGCTCGGATATGAGTAACTCCCCAGCTCGCCGCCGGCGTCTGTGAACCACACCGAGCTCCCGGCGCTGGCGATCGCGTACGCCCCGCCGTCGAAGGGCGAGCCGATTCCGGTAGCTGTGCAGACTGCGGATGGGATCGCGGTGATCTGACACCGGATGATGTTGCCGCTGTTGTCGCTGATGTACAGCGCACCGTCGGGTCCGAGTGTCATGTCCTCGCCGTAACCGTTGAAGGTGGCGACGGGATTGAGGCCCGGACTGACTGAGTCAGCGGCACCGACCGCATAGAGCACGTTCTCAGGCTGGCCCTGGTCGTTGTCGAGAATCCAGTCATACCCATCGGCATCAACGCTCGCATAGTTATCCGGGGTGCCCGAGTCCGCGGCCAGTCCCGCGACGACCCGGGTCTGCGCACCCGCGGGCGTGAGCGAGATCACGTTCTGGCGATCGCCGCTGACCGTGACCCACTCCGTATCGGATCCGTCGGGCGCCGGTTGGATCGCGGGCTCTGCGACCGTCTCGCCGCCGGACGGTACGTAGACCAGCGAGGTGGAGATCGGGTATCCGGCCACTGTCACCTTGGCGTCCGCGACGCCGGGCAGGATTATCAGCAACGCGGCCGCGCCCGCGAGGAGAGTTGCAAGCCACCGCAACTTCCGGTGCGCCAAGTCTGTTCCGTGTGTCAGCCGCATAGCAGTCGGTCCACCATCAAGGTTTGCAGCGCTGCGGCCAGTTACCTGCAAGACACAACGCAATCTCAACCTGAGAAGCAATCGACCCGATCGCCGCATGAAAATCCGTCATCACCCGTCCAACCCGTCACACCATCGAAGGTTGCGCGTGGCCACCGTTGTGATCGCCGTTGCAGCGCTGCTGATGACGTTCACCGCCTCAGCGCTTGCCCGCGCCAAGCGGGCGAGCCAACCGGTGCCGACCTCACGCCTGACCGTGACCGCCACCGCAACACACGTCGTGCCCGACTCGTTCCTCGGTCTCTCGATCAACGTCGAGGAGATGGAGGACTTCACCAACCAGCCGGACTTCTCCAACTTCGTGAACCTGATCACGCCCGACGGTGACGGACCGTTCGTGTTGCGGATCGGCGGCACCTACGCCGACACGGCCTACTGGAACAACGAGCTCGCCGAGATCATGCCGCAGTACGTCGGCCCGGCGAATGACCGGGTTGTCCTCAACAACGCCTGGCTGCAGTCGCTGGCCGGCGCCGCCGGCGCGACCGGCAGCGACGTGATCCTCAACGTGAATGCGGCCGCGCACGATCCACTGATGGCCTACTACCTGACCAACGCCGCCGAGCAGATCCTGCCGTCCGGATCGCTCAGCGCGATCGCCATCGGGAATGAGCCGAACCTCTATTCGGCCGGCTACGACGGCATCACCAAGAGCAACGCCACCTGGGTCAAGAACTTCAACGCCGTGCGATACGACACGCTCTACTCGCTGTACGCGAGCGTGCTGAAACGCCACTTTCCGTCATTGACGCTCGCCGGCCCCGAGCTGTCGGCGCCGACCGCTCCGTGGCTGACCTCACTGCTCTCGCATGACCCCGGCCAGGTCGGACTCGCGACCGAGCATTACTACGCCTACAGTGCCTGCGCCGGGCAGAGCTCATCCGGTTACCCCGAGCTTCACCGCTACTTCCGGATCACCAACGTCAATCAGCAGACGTCGCTGATGGCGCCCGCGATTCAGGCGGCACACAACGCGGGGATCCCGTATCGCCTGACCGAGCTCGGCTCCTCTACCTGTCTCGGGCTGCCGGCCGTGACTGACACGTTCGCGACCAGCCTCTGGGGTCTCGACCAGCTCTTTCAGTTCGTGGCTGCCGGAGTCGACGGCGTCAACTTCCACCTGCGCTCGAACGAACCCAACTCGGCGATCCACGCGAATGTCTCAGGGCTCAGTGCCGAGCCCCTGCTTTACGGGATCGCGGCATTCGCCAGCACGCTCGGTCCGAACGCGCAGCTCAACCAGGTCAGCGGTGGGTTGCCCAGCAACGTCAAGGTCTGGGCCGTGCAGTCCGATGACGGCTACAGCCTTGCGCTGGTCAACGACACGACGCAGCGCGAGCGTGTGAGCGTGACGATGCCGATGACGACGCCGATGACCGTTAGGGCCCTGACGGCGCCGAACCCGTGGTCAGGGTCAGCGAGCTTCGGCGGTCAGACGATCAGCGCCAGCGGCATCTGGCAGGGCAGCGCCAAGACGACGACGGTCACTCCCGTCACCGGCAGCTACAGCTTCACGATCCCGCCCGACAGCGCGCAGATCGCGACGACGCAGCCCTGAGCAACCGGGCCGCCGAGCCGGGCGCGAGTCGCACCGGCACGCAGCTACCGCGAGAGCACCCGCAGTGTCCGGAAGCTCGGGTCGGCAGCGCCGTGCAGCCGCGCCCCGGTGGCAACCAGCTCCCGTAGGTAGGTCACGACCTCGGCGGTCACTCGCTCGCCGGGCAGCAGCGTCGGCACGCCCGGCGGATACCCCGCCACAGCCTCGGTCGAGATCCGGCCGACAGCTTCGGTAACCGGAACGGCCTCGCTCTCCCCCAGGAAGGCGTCCCGCGGGGCGACGGCGGGCTCCGCGTCGAGCTCGCCCGGCGGCTGAGCCAGGACGCTGCGGCCGGCTGCTGGATCAGCAAGACCAGCAGCCGGGGTGATGCGTTTGACCGTCTCCGCCAGGTCGTGTGCGACACGGTCGAGCGGTTCGACCGGCTGCCCCATGCCCAGCACCAGCACGATCGTCGCGTGGGTCGCAAGCTCCACGTGGATGTCGTAGGAGGCGCGCAGCGCGCTTGCGACCTGATACCCGGACAACCCGGTCCCGCGGACGTCGATGACAATCCGCAGCGGGTCCCAGGCCGCGATGCCAGGCCGCCCCACCCACTCCTCGCCGACCAGCGCGCAGCCTGGGATCTCAGCGATCGCTGTGCGCGCTCGGGCCGCCGCCTTGATCGTGCGGTCGAGCAGCAGTTCTCCGTGCACGGCCAGCTGGCGGCGCGAGGCGTCCAGTGATGCCATCAGCAGCGAGCTGGGGCTGGTCGATCGCACCAATCGCACGGCTCGGGCGACCGCACCGGCGTCGATCCGGTCACCTGACACGAGCAGCATCGCCGACTGCGTCAGGCTGCCGACGATCTTGTGCGTCGATGCCAGCATCACGTCGGCTCCGAGCTGCAGCGGCGACCGCGGCAATGTCGCGTGGAAACCGAAGTGTGCACCCCAGGCGCAGTCGACGATCAGCGGCACCCCGGCGGCGTGCGCCACATCGGCACAGGCCGCAACATCACTGGCCATCCCGTAGTACGTCGGCGAGACGATGAATACGGCCTCTATCGGTGCGCCATCCGAGAGCACCCGATCGAGCGCTTCGGGCGTGACCCCGTGGGCCATGCCCAATTCGGGGTCGTACGCGGGCGCGACGAACCGCGGCAGCCCGCCGGACAGCACCAGGCCATCGATCACGCTGGCGTGCGAGTTGCGCTGGAGCAGCACGCGCTTGCCCGGGCCGGCGAGGGCCAGGCAGAGGGCATGGTTGCCCTGGCTGGCGCCGTTGGTCAAAAACCAGCAGCGATCGGCACCGTAAGCCTGCGCCGCCAGCTGCTCCGCGCGCTCATACGGTGTCGGCGACGGCCCCAGATCGATGCCCTCGATGTCCTGGGGGACGTCGAGCAACAGTGCCGCCGGCCCCAGCGCACTACGCAGCCCTGGGTCGGCGCCCGGCCCACCCTTGTGGCCCGGTACGTGAAAGCGGGTCGAGCCGCGCAGGCCGTATGCGGCAACCGCCTCGAGGTAGGGTGCGGTCGGCTGCTCGGCCGGGTGCTGGTAGTCCCGCGGATCAGCCGGCATTGGCCGCTCGCAACAGGTATGCCCGCACGAAGCCGTCAAGGTCGCCGTCGAGCACGCGGTTCGCGTCGCCCATTTCGAAGTCGGTGCGATGGTCCTTGACCATCGTGTAGGGGTGCAGCACGTAGGAGCGGATCTGCGAGCCGAAGTTCACGTCCTGCGCCTCGCCGCGTTCGCGCGCGATCTCCTCGCGGCGCTCACGCTCCGCGCGCTCGGCCAGCCTGGAGCGCAACATCGCCATCGCCTCGGCGCGATTGGAGGACTGCGAACGCTCGTTCTGGCATTGCACCACGATCCCGGTCGGCCTGTGCGTGATCCGAACCGCCGAGTCGGTCTTGTTTACGTGCTGTCCACCGGCGCCGCTGGCCCGGTAGGTGTCGACCTGGAGATCATCGTCGTCGATCTCGAGCTCGCCCACATCCTCCACCACGGGCGAGACCTCGACGCCGGCGAAGCTTGTCTGACGGCGGTTCGCGGAATCGAACGGCGACAGCCGCACGAGCCGGTGCACGCCCTTCTCGCTGCCGTACAGCCCGTAGGCGTTCTCGCCCTTGACCAGGAAGGTTGCTGACTTGATGCCGGCCTCCTCCCCCGGAGAGGCCTCGAGCAGCTCGACTCCGAAGCCGCGCTTCTCGGCCCAGCGCATCTCCATGCGCAGCACCATCTCGGCCCAGTCCTGTGCGTCGGTGCCGCCGGCACCGGCGTTCACCGTCACGAACGCGTTGCCGGCGTCATAGCGACCGGAGAACAGCCGCTGCTCCTCGAGCTCGGCCAGGCGCGTCTCCACGCCGGCGACCTGCTCGATCACCTCGGCTTCGAGCGAGGCGTCCTCATCGGCCATCTCGGCGAGCGCATCGAGGTCCTCGACATCACGCTCGAGCGCTCTGAATGTCTCGAGCTTGCGACTCGCGCGCGCATGCTCGGCGCTGACCTGCGCCGCCCGCTCCTGGTTGTCCCAGAAGCCAGGTGCCCCCATCTCCGCCTCGAGCGCGCCGGTGCGCTCGCTCAGTTCAGCTGGGTCAAAGATAGTCCGCGAGCAGTTTTAGCTGCTCACGGATGGACGTGAGGCGCTGCGACAGCGGCTCTGAGGGTGCGGTGGACATCGGTTGGCAACCGTAGCAGCGCCAGGGAGAGTTAGATTGCAGCTATGAGCGATCTCCAGAATCCTGAAGTGCAGGCGCTGCTGAGCGCCCCCAACCATGGTGTGCTCTCAACCCTCAACGGTGACGGCACGATCCTGTCGACCGTTGTGTGGGTGGGCTTCGAGGACGGCGTCGTGTCGGTCAACAGCGCGCTGGGTCGCCGCTGGCCGGCCAATCTCGACCGGGACCCACACGCCACCCTGGTCGTCTACGCGCCGGACAGTCCCTACAGCTTCGTCGAGATCAGAGGCACTGTCTCCGGCTCGGTCGACGGCGCCACCGACGACATCAACAAGCTGGCACACAAGTACATCGGCAGCGACTACCCGTGGCTTGCGCCCGGCGAGCAGCGAATCAAGTTCAGCTTCGATCCCGCGCGGGTGCGCTTCGTCAAGCAGTAGCGCTTCAGTCCGGTTGGTGGCCGCGCTTGGCCACCAACCGGGCGACGGCGAGACCTAAGGCCAGCGGTTCCCGCGCCGGCCAGGACCGCGGTAATAGCCGTAGCCGCGACCGCGCGCCCAGGCGTTCGCACCGGAGGCGTCGCGCACGGCCGCGCGCCGGCCGGCACGCTGGATACGCAGCACGATGAACAGCAGCAGCAGCACCAGTACCCAGAGCGCGGCACCCATCAGCGCCCAACCCGCCACTGCAAGCGCGATGACCCCCGCCCAGCCGCCCGCCTCGCGACCTGTCTGGCGGGCGACCTGCCAGCCGGTTGGCGGCGTCGGTGGGAGCGCCGGCAGATCGGAGCCGACCGCCAGCAGGTCGGCGCGCGTGCGTGCCGACAGCGTCGCCTGCAGGCGCTCCTCGAACTCGTCGCTGGTCAGGCGCCCAGCGGCGTAGTGCTCGCGGATCTCAGCAGCGGCTGCATCCCGCTCCAGGTCCGACACCCGCAGGTGGAGGTTCTTGGCCACTGGCCAAAAGCTTAGTGAGATGGCGGTCGGTTCTCGAGGATGCCGGTCGTGGCGGCTCGCGGTGGCCTCGGTCAGGCTGAGCCGGCCCGTCCACGACCACGGGTGAAACCCACGCCGCGGGCCGTCGTCAACGGGTCAGGCGCCGTGGCACTTCTTGTACTTCTCTGGCGCCGTGATGGCGCGTGATGCCCTGTTATCGGAAGTGCCGTAGCTACAAGGGAAACGGCGCCTTCCTGAGCCCGGTTGTGCTCCTGAGTAGCGCTGTGTTGGGCTAGGTTCGTGAAGTCGGCGTGAAGTTGGGGCCGTCCCAACTCCTGTGGCATCCCGCCGGCTACGTTCATTCAGTTGGCCGCCGGCGCCCCGGGCGCTAGCAAAACATGCACGGGCGTCCGCTTTGCATTGCTGTCATCACCGTCGATTTCGACAGTGATGGTGTAGGGCCCCTCTGAGCTCGCGATCCACTGCAGACCCAAGGCGATGAATGGCGTTGCAAGCCATCCTGATACGAGTTGTTTCGCTTCGCTCGGCTTCAACTCTATGGTCGATGGCGGGGCTTCAGACCCGTCCGCGCCGCGGACTGGCTTGCCATCCGGGTCGCGAATTTCCACCTTCAAGTGAGTGGACTGCCCCTGCTCGAGCTCTTCAAACTCGCCCACGAGCCTGACGGCGAGCATGATGCCCACGGGCTGAGGAAGCGCCATCACGTAGAGCAGATCGGTACCTGCTCCGACTATGGTCCCCTGCGTCCCGTTGGACTCCGCGTATCGGCAGGTCACGGCCCAGTCGATACGCACTGAACCCTACCTAGGCGGCCACAGGTTGGGCAGACTGGCTAACGACATCCTGGAAGTCTTTAAAGCTCGGATCCGTCGTAGCGACCGAGGTAGCGTTCCCCTGGTTCACGAAGTCGATTAGGAAAGCACCAGGGCCTCGAACGGCCCGCGCTAGAACCTCGTCCGCACGCCCGACGTTTTTACTCGACCCGGTCTCGTCGTATTCCAGGACGTGCAGCGAACGGAGCGCTTGAGGATCATCGAGAACCACCTCTCGAAGTTCGCTGACGAGCTCATCCTGCGAATCGAACTGCTCGCGCTGATTGCCTTGAAGATCTACGACTACGTATCTCATGGTTGCACCCTATCTAGCTTTCAATGGTAGGAACGTAAATTCGACGTGTGGCCGCCGCAAGAAGATCTGCAGCGCCCCAAATCGTCAAATGGCCATCGATCTCCTGAAGATCCTCAACAGAGAACCCGTGGCCCCGCGTGAGTTGAACTTCGGCGATGTACTCGCCGACCTGAATCGGCTCGTTCCGTTCGAGCGCGATGGTGCGACATTGGTTCCATCGAGCCGTGGCCGACTCAAGCGACTCGTACGCGGACATTCCATCGAGCAGCTCCGGATAGCGCTTTTCTCGTCGAAAGTACGGAACCAGACCGTTATCGCGATCTGATCGGAATTGATCGGGCAACGCTGGATCATCGAGATCAGCGACATGTACGAACCGAAACACAAGTCGGCCCTTGTTGATTCGGCGGCGATCAAGCGGAAGAACGGGAATGTTGCGAATCTACTTTGTGGCAACGTCCGCGTGCCTATCCCCGCGTTGCGAGTTGGGCGAGGTTGTCCCGTAGCTCGTAGAACTTTGTAGGTGGCGGTCCTCCCGCCTCGTCCGGTCGTGTTGGGACCTTGGCGAGTGCGAAATCAGTCCATCGAGACAGGAGGACCGCTGTGAAGACCGTATCGCCGTGGCAGGACCGCACGGACATCGTGGAGTTGGAGACCGCGGAGTTTGCGTTGCCGGCGCGTGTGCAGGCCGCGCTGGGCGAGCTCGTCGGCGCCGCGCAGGAAGGGCTGCTGGCGCTCAGCGTCGGCGTCGGGCTCGGCGTGCTGGGCGAACTCCTCGAGGAAGAAGTGACCGAGGTCGTCGGGCCGAAGGGCAAGCATGATCCGAACCGCACCGCGAAGCGACACGGCCGCGAGCCCGGGGAGGTCACGCTCGGGGGCCGCCGCGTTCAGGTTCAGCGGCCGAGGGTCAGAACCGCCGACGACGAGAGCGAGGTCCAGCTGCGGACCTACCGGCATTTCGCCGATCGGGATCCGCTCAGCCGTCTGGTGTTGGAGCAGATGCTCGCCGGCGTGTCGACCCGCCGGTTCGTCCGCACTCGCGAGCCGGTCGGGCAGGAGGTGACCGACAGCGAGCGGTCGGCGTCGAAGTCTGCGGTGTCCCGCCAGTTCATCGCACGCACCGCCGAACATCTCAAGCAGTTGATGGGCCGCCGGCTCGATGACGTTCGCCTGGCGGTGCTGATGCTCGACGGGATCGACCTCAAAGGCCGGACCAACATCGTTGCGCTCGGGATCACCACCGACGGGGTGAAGATCCCGCTCGGCCTCTGGGAAGGCAGCTCGGAGAACGCGACCGTCGCGACCGCGCTACTCGCCGATCTCGTCGACCGCGGTCTGGATACCGAACAGGGCGTGCTCGTCGTCCTCGATGGTGGCAAGGCGCTGCGCAAGGCCGTCCGTGACGTGCTCGGCGTCCACACTCCGGTCCAACGCTGCGTGATTCATAAAGAGCGCAACGTGCTCGACCACCTCGCCGAGCGTGACCGGCCGCTGGTCAAACGCCGGCTCCGGGCAGCCTGGGCCGAGACCAACCACGAGGCCGCGATCGAGAAGCTGCAGCTCCTCGCCGACGAGCTCGACCGCTCTCATCCCGGCGCGGCCGCCTCGCTGCGAGAGGGCTTGGAAGAGACCGTCACGATCACCCGGCTCGGGATCAAAGGCACGCTGAAAAAGACGCTGCAGAGCACCAACCCGATCGAGTCGATGATCGAGTGCGTCCGACGCTCCAGCCGCAACGTCAAGCGCTGGCAGAACGGCGACATGGCCCTGCGCTGGACCGCAGCCGGGATGCTCGAAGCCGAGCAGCAATTCCGACGGATCGCCGGTCACGCCAGCCTCGCGAAGCTCGCGATCGCTGTCGAACATGACATCGCCCGCCGCCGCGCTGCTGACCGCCACACCGCCATCGAGGAGGCGCCTATCCTCGTTGCCTGACAATCAACCCCGGACCGCCACCGCGAAATTCCACGGCGACCGGGACATCCTCGAGTTGGGCGCCCATAGCCCCGCTGATCAGCGCCGTGGCAGCGGCGATGAAGTGCTCATAGCCGGCGATCTGGTGTTGCTGACTCTCGAGGAGCCAGTCGCGCGTCTCCTGATCGAGCGCCAGACCTTCGCCCGAGACGCCGTCCTTGACCAGCGCGGCGAAGCCCGGCTGACCCCAGTCCACGAGCAGGTCCCAAAGGATCTCGGTCGCAAGCCACACGATCTCGGGATCGATCGGAACCTCGTACATCTCGCGCCGCGCCTCCTCCTGCCACTCTACGCGCTCAAGTCAAGTCCGACCACGAGGTCTTGCTAGCCGCTGAAGGGATCGACCGACACACCTACGCGACCCGCCGATGGGCGGCAAACATCATCCTGGCAGGCATGGACCCGGAGAAGATCGACCGTCCCGAGTCGATGTCGACGGCTGACGTTCGCGCCGCCGTTCGCTACCTAACCGACAAGTACAAGGGGCTGGATCAATGAGAGGTAGTACCCGCAAGCACGTCGACAAGCGCGGCAAGACGACCTGGCTGGCGATCTGGGACGCGCCCGCCAAGGTCGACCCGGAGACCGGGGCAGTTCGCCGCGCCCAGAAGTCGAAGGGCGGTTTCCGTACCCAGAAGGACGCCCAGCGGTTCCTGAACGACACCTTGCCTAAGGTCGCGGCCGGCACGTACGTCGAGCCGAGCAGTGAGACGCTCGCCGTGTTCCTGCGCTCGTGGCTGTCCGCGCAGACGAACGTGAAGCCGCTGACCGTCAATCGGTACCGGCAGACGATCGAGGGTCAGATCGTGCCGCGCGCCATCGGGAGCATCCCACTTCGCCAGATCAGTCCCGCTGACGTGCTCGCATTCCTGGCAGAGCTCGAGCGGTGCAGCGATGCGCATTGCGACCACCGGGCAGATTGCCGCGGTCTCGCAGCCTCATCGCGCATGGTCGTCTTTGCCGTGCTCAAGCGGGCATTGAATGACGCTGTGGGTTGGGACAAGCTCACCCGCAGCCCAGCGGCCAGGGTCAAGTCACCGCGCACCGGCCAGACACGCGTGATGGCATGGAGCCCAACCGAGCTAAACCGATTCCTGGCCCACATCACAGACGACCGCCTTGCAGCGCTGTGGAGGCTCGGAGCGATGACAGGAATGCGACGCGGCGAGCTATGCGGCCTTCGCTGGCAGGATGTCGACTTCGACGCTGGCACCGTGCGCGTCGAGCAGCAGGCGTTGCCCACTCCGGGCGGCGTCACGTTCGGCAGCCCGAAGTCGAAGCGCTCGCGGCGGACGGTCAGTATCGATGCGGAGACCGTCGAGGGCCTGCGCGATCATCGCGCGCGCCAGCTTGTCGAGCAGACGCTGGCGGGCGACCTTTACGAGCATGAACTCGACCTAGTGTTCCCAGACGAACTCGGCAGGGTCACCCACCCGAACGCGATCAGTAACCAGTTCGTCGTCCGCCGCAAGGGCGCCGGCATCCCAGTCGGCAGCGTTCACGTCCTCAGGCATACGCACGCGACCATCGCGCTCGAGGCCCGCTGCCCCTTGCATGTCGTGGCAGCGCGGATTGGAGATCGCCCCGAGACCGTGCTGGCGACATACGCGCACTTGCTGCCGACGTCAGACGCCGCTGTAGTCGATGCCGTGGTCGCGGCGCTCGGTTCGTGAACACAGCGTGAACACGGACCGAGCGCTCTAGCCGCCCATCCCTATAAACGCGAGGGATTGGGGCCCTAAATCAGGCGCCGTGGCACTTCTTGTACTTCTTGCCCGAACCGCACCAGCACGGATCGTTGCGACCCGGCTCGTTCTCCGCGTGGCGCTGCTGCACCACCGGCGCCTCCTCGAGTTCAGGAGCCTCGGCCACACCGGCACCAGCACCGGCTGCCGCGGCAGCCAGCGCCTGCGCGCCGGACGGTGCGGCTCCCCCCGAGTAGCTGACACGACCACCGCCGGTCGCAGAGCTAGTCGCCGGGCCCGGAGAGCGCGTTGGCAGCGGCGCCCCATCGCCTGCCGCCGGATCCTCCTGGACGGTCACCTGAACGTGGTACACGAGCCGCGCGAAGTCGAACCACACGAGGTTCATCAGGTCGCCGAACAGCGTGAAGGCCTCGTTCTTGTAGGCGACAAGCGGATCCAACTGGGCGACGCCGCGCAGGCCGATGCCGTGCTGCAGGTAGTCCATGTCGTGCAGGTGTTCGCGCCAACGCTGATCGATGATCTGCAGCAGCAGGAAGCGTTCCAGCGCGCGCATCAGCTCGTCGCCGAGCTCGTTCTCGCGCGCGTCGTACTGCGCCAGCGCCTCCTCCTGGAGCCGGATCGTCAGATCCTCACGGTCGACGCGGTCAGGATCGACAGACAGCAGCTGATCGCTGGGGGTGAAGATCTCGCTGACGCGCGCGAGCAGGCCCGGGACATCCCAGTCCTCGACAAAGTCGCTGGCCATGTACTCGCCGACCAGTCGCTCGATCAGATTGACGATCTCCTCACGCGAGGCGTCGCGCATATCGCGGCCCTCGAGAATCTCGTCGCGGTACTTGTAGATGACCTCGCGCTGCTGGTTGAGGACGTCGTCGTACTCGAGCGTGTGCTTGCGCATCAGGAAGTACTGCTCCTCGACCTTCTTCTGGGCCTTCTCGATCTGCTTGGAGAGCATGCCGGCCTGGATCGGCTCCTCGTTGCCCTCTTCGTCGTATGAGCCGAGCCGATCGAGGATCTTGTAGATCCGGTCGCCGGCGAACAGGCGCACGAGGTCGTCCTCAGCAGAGAGGAAGAAGCGCGACTCACCGGGGTCGCCCTGTCGGCCGGCACGGCCACGCAGCTGGTTGTCGATGCGGCGCGACTCGTGCCGCTCGGTGCCGAGGATGAACATCCCGCCGGCCTCCATGACCTCGGCGCGAAGCTCCTCGACGCGGCGGTCGATCTCGGGCAGGACGCGCTCGTAGTGCTCCTCGTAATCCGGGCCGCCGGGCTCGAGTCCGAGCTTGCGCATCTCCAGCTCAGCGAGGTGCTCGGCGTTACCGCCCAACTTGATGTCGACGCCGCGGCCGGCCATGTTGGTCGCGATCGTCACCGCTCCGGGCGAGCCCGCCTCGGCGACGGTCTCGCCCTCGCGCTCAGCGTGTTCAGGCTTCGCGTTGAGGACCGTGTGCGGGATCCCCTTCTTGCGCAGTCGCTCCGAGAGCAACTCCGAGACCTCGACTGAGATCGTGCCGACGAGCACCGGCTGGCGCTTGCCGTGACGCGCCTCGATCTCCTTGACGACCGCCGACCACTTGCCTTCCTTGGTCTTGTAGACCTGATCGTTGCGGTCATCGCGGACCATCGGCGCGTTGGTCGGGACCTGGACGACCGGCAGCTCGTAGATCTTCATGAACTCGGTCGCCTCGGTCAGGGCGGTACCGGTCATGCCGGCGAGCTTGTCGTACTTGCGGAAGTAGTTCTGCAGCGTCACCGAGGCGAGCGTCTGGTTCTCCTCCTGGACGCGCACTCCCTCCTTGGCCTCGACCGCCTGGTGCAGACCCTCCGACCAGCGGCGGCCTTCGAGGATGCGGCCGGTGTGCTCGTCGATGATCTTGACCTCGTCGTCGATCACGGCGTAGTCGATGTCGCGCTTCTTCAGCGACTCGGCCTTGATCGCCTGGTAGAGGTGGTTGACCAGGTGGCCGTTCTCCGCGCGATACAGGTGGTCGATCCCGAGGAAGCGCTCGGCCTTCGCCACTCCCTGCTCGGTGACAGAGACGGTCTCGTACTTCTCGTCGACCTCGTAGTCGAAGTCCGCCACGAACTCCTTCTTGGTGCGCGGGTCCATCCCGTCCGGGGTCTTGCCCTCTTTCAGTTGTGGCGCAAGCTTGGCGAACTTCCCGTAGAGGTCGGCCGCCTGCTCTGGCGCTCCGGAGATGATCAGCGGCGTGCGGGCTTCGTCGATCAGGATGTTGTCGACCTCGTCGACGACCGCGAAGAAGTGGTACGGAGAGCCCTCATCGGGCTTCGCGCGGCCACCGTGCTGAACCTTCTCCTCCAGCGTCGTCGCCATGTTGTCGCGCAGGTAATCGAAGCCGAACTCGGAGTTGGTGCCGTAGGTGACGTCGGCCGCATAGGCCTCACGCTTCTCGTCGTAGGGCTGCATGTTCTGCAGAATCCCGACGCTCACCCCCAGCAGGTCATAGAGCGGCTTCATCCATAGCGCGTCGCGTCGCGCCAGGTAGTCGTTGACGGTGACCAGGTGCACGCCCCGGCCCGCGAACGAATTCAGGACGACGGCGGTGGTTGCTGTCAGCGTCTTACCCTCGCCGGTCTTCATCTCGGCGATCGCACCGTCATGCAGGACCATGCCACCGATCAGCTGCACGTCGAAGTGGCGCATACCCATCGAACGGCGACCGGCCTCGCGCACCAGCGCGAACGTCTCCGGCAGCAACTCCTCAAGGCTCTCGCCGTCCTGCGCACGCTCGCGCAGCTCGTCGGCCAGCTCTCGCAGCTCAGCATCCGTCGAGCTCTCCATCTCGGGCTCGAAGGCGTTGATCCGCTCGACCCGCTGCTCGTAGGATTTGAACTTCTTGGCTTCGCCCATGCGAAGCGCGCGGTCAAGAAACGACATGTGCCTAGAGTACTAGCGCGAGCGTTAGCGGCTTGCTGAGATTGTGGGTATGGAGGCCCAAGCAGGCCGCCGCTGGATCGTCGGGTGCGAAGGCCTCGCTAACCCACCCCGGGCGCCGGATCCTGCTGCAGCGCCCCCGCACCGGGGTCCCGCGCCTCACGGCGGTGACGGCGCTTCTCACGGTGGCGCTTGACCTGTACCGCAAGCTCCTCTGAGACCACATTGATCGAGTGCTTCATGTCGCGACTGGCGTTACAGGCGCGAAGTGTCACGCCCTTCAGGTGCAGCGTCGCCTCGGCGATCTGCGACTCGGCGATCGACGGGTTCTGTTCCTCGAACACCTCGACCTCGAGCTCCGCGAGATCCGAAACCTGCTTGGCGATCACGCGAAATCTGCGCTCGACGTACTCCCGCAGGTCCTCGGAAACGGGCATCTTCCGGCCCTTGACCTCGATCCTCATGGTGACCTCCTCTGAGTGGGAAGTTGTGTTCTCGGTCACCTCACGTTAACCAGCCCGAGGACGTTTGTCGACCCGATCTTTGGAGACTCTTAAGACTCGCGCGTGGGAGAATGGAGCGCTGTGTCGCCCCCGCTGACCTGGACGTTCTCGCCGACGATCATCACCTTGATCGCGATCGCCGGCACCGTCTACGGATGGGCCTGGCGGCGAGCACGGCGACCGGGCATGCCGCACCCGCCCGGCTACGGGCGCCTGAGCCTGTTCGTGGGGAGCCAGCTGTGCCTGGCCCTGGCATTGCTGTCGCCGGTGGACTCGATCGCCAGCAGTGTCATGTTCGTACACATGATCCAGCATGTGCTGCTGCTGGACATCGCGCCGATCCTGCTCATCCTGAGCCTGACCAAGGGGTTGCTGCGCCCCGTCACACGCCGTTTCACGACGATCGAGGCCCGGGCCGGAGTGCTCGCCCACCCCGCTTTCGCCGCGCTCCTCTACATCACGATGATGGCCCTCTGGCATACGCCGCGGATGTACGACCTGGCGCTGGAGCACGGGAAGGTTCACTACCTGGAGCACATCTGCTTCCTGACCGCCGGGACGCTCTACTGGTGGCATCTGCTCTCACCGATCAGGGCGCGGATGGCATTCGGCGGCATGGGTCAGATCGTCTACATGTCGGTCACGAAGTTCTTCGTCGGGATGCTCGGGATCATCCTCACGTTCTCGACCCACGCCTTCTACCCGTGGTATGAGCACCACCACGAATATTGGGGGCTCACGCCGCGGGTCGACCAGAACCTCGCCGGCGTCGTGATGGCGCTGGAGCAATCCGTGATCATGGGCATCGCGCTCGTATACATCGTCTACCGCATGCTGGGTGACAGCGAGAAGGAGGCCCTGCGTCAGGAGCGCCACGATGCCGCCTGGGAGTCCTACCGGCGTCAGCTGGCGGAGCACAAGGCGTCATCCGGCGTCTGAGCTGCGCTGCTAACTCGGGTCTGACACGAGCAGCGCAGCGCCGATCGCGCCGCCGAGGTCGCCCAGACCCACCAGGCTGATCTCAGGCGGTTGGTGGCCCGGGAACAGGTGCGCCATCGTCGCCTGACGAATCCGGCCCACGTAGTGGTCCCCGAATCGCACGCCGAGGCCGCCCCCGATGATCACCGTGCCGACGTCGAGCAGGTTCACGGCGGAGGCGATCCCGCCGCCGAGGGCATCCACGGCACGATCGATCAGCTCCGTGGCGAGCTTGTCCTGATGCTTCACGGCGGTCGCCCAGACAGAGCTGGTGAAGCGATCGTGACCCTTGTCGGCCATGATCTTGAGCAGGTCGGACTTGTGGCCCTGCTCGATCTTGTCACGGGCGTAAGCCTCCATCGCCGCCCGGCCCGCGTAGGCCTCGACGCAGCCGTGGTTGCCACAGGGACAGCGCCGACCGCCGAGCTTGACCACCATATGTCCGATCTCCCCGGCTCCACCGCGACCGTGCCAGGGCTCGCCGTTGAGGACGATCCCGCCGCCGACACCGGTTCCCCAGAAGACGCCCAGCAGCGAGTCGTGGCCACGGCCTACGCCGAGCCTGTATTCGGCCCAGGTGGCGGCCTGGACATCGTTGCCCACCGCAACCGTGGTCCCGAGCTGCCTGCCGAGCTCAGGGCCGAGCGCGTAACTGCCATCCCAGCCGGGCAGATTGCGAGCGCTGGTGACGGTGCCCGCCTCGGCATCGACCGCGCCCGGCGAGCCGACACCGACTCCGGCCAGGTCACCCGTGGCGGTGCCGGCTGCCTCAGCGGCCTCGTTCATCGCCGCCGCCATATGCTCGGCCACGTCGGCCGGCGTTCCCGTGGTCGGCGTCGGGTGGCGGGCCGAGCCCAACACCTCGTTGGAGTCATCGACGACGATCGCTTCGATCTTGGTGCCGCCGAGGTCGATCCCCCCGCGCAGGGTTGCGCCCATGCTCACCCCCCGTCCAGCGCTGATTTCAGTGATTCAGCCGCCTCACGGCGCGCAGGGTCGACGCCACGCAGCGTCGCCAGGTAGAGCGAGACCAGATCGCCGAGCAGCACCAGTGAAACGAGCCGCTGGAGTCGCGTCTGGCCGATCGTCTCGACCCGGAATGTGGCGCCGCCACGGCTGGCGATCAGGCCACGGGTCAGCTCGATCCGCTGCCGCACGCGTGGGTGTAGATCCGAGTCGTCGAGGAACACGGCGCTGAACGGGCCGAGCCCCTTTGCCCCCTCCCAACCGACCAGCTCGTTGTGATCAAGCTCCGGCAACTCCGCGGAGAATGCGGGCGCCTTGGCGTTCTCGTTGATCTGGCTCTTCCATCGGTACGCGACGGGCGCTGTCAGCGCTGCTCCCGCAATCTGCGGGATCGTCCCGTTCAGGCCACGCGCGAGCGTCTTTGCAAGCGAGTCCTCGTCGGCGTTCGGACCCCAGGCGGCGGCGAGCGTCGCGGCGTGCTCCGCAGCAACGTCGACTTCAGCGTGCAGACTCTGACCGGCGCCACACAGGCGCGCCACCTCCAACGCCACGACGAGCGTGTAGCCGACCGCCGCCCGCGACTGGAATCCGCCCGGCAGCGGCACGATCGGCACCCCGTCGGCACGAGCCTGCTCGGCGAGCTTGCCACCGGTCGTCGAAACGATCGTGGCAGCGCCCAGCGCCTGTGCGGCGTCGTAGGCAGCGAGCGTCTCCTCGGTGTTGCCCGAGTAACTCGAGCACAACACCGTCGTGTCGGGCGTGGTCCAGCCCGGCAGCGCGTAGTCGCGGGCCAGGGCGATCGGCCGGGAGGCACCGTCGCCGAGTGCGGCGCACGCGAGCGCGCCCCCGGCGGCTGTGCCGCCCATGCCGGCGATCACGAGTCCGCCGGCGGAGTCGTGGGGCCTCAGGTTCGCCGACTCGACGCGCCAGAGCGCGTCGCGCAGGTGGTCCGGAAGTCCGAGCACCTCGTCGAACTGTCCGGTCACGTCGACCTCGGCCACGGCCTCACGGGAGAGTGTGCGTCCTGTGCTCAAAACTTGATCGCTCCATCCGGAAGATTCACGCCCGGGAATAGTCTGGCGCCGGCCGACAGGACGTTGTCATCGCCGAGCCGGACCCCCTTTCCAATCACCACGCCGCCGTCGATCTGGCAGCGCGCGCCGATCACCGCGTCTGGACTCACGATCGCACCCTTGATGTGCGTCCGCGGTCCGACGCTGACTCCATCAAGCAGGACCGAGGCCTCGACCACCGCTCCGGCGCCGATCTTGACGCCGCGGCCGAGCACCACACGCCCGCCGATCCTCGCGTTGGCGGCTATCTCGCAGCCCTCTCCGATCAGCGCCGGCGCGGCGATCCGCCCACCGACGCCGTCTGCCGGCAGCAGCCGCAGCCCGGCTGCGCTCAGGCGCTTGCCGACCTGAGTGGTGACGCGGCCCTCGAGGATGTCGTACGTGGCCTGCAGGTAGCGTCTGGGGGTGCCGATGTCGAGCCAGTAGCCACTTGCCTCGTATCCGTAGAGACCGCGGTCGACGAGCTTGGGGAACACGTCGCGCTCGATCGAGATGTTGGTGCCGGCCGGTGCCAGGTCGTCGAGAATCTCACGCTGCAGGATGTAGGCGCCGGCGTTCACGAGATTCGTGTTGATCCCCTGTTCAGGACCGGGCTTTTCAAGGAACTCCGTCACCGAGCAGTCCTCACGACAGTGCACCAGGCCGTAGGCGGAGGGGTCGTCGACGCCGATCAGCGCCAGCGTCGCGCGCGCTCCGGTGCGGCTGTGCTGCTCAAGCTGCTTGCTGAGGTCAATGTCGGTGAGGACATCGCCGTTGAGCATGAAGAACCGCTCATCCAACAGATCCTGCGCGTATTTGAGCGCGCCGCCGGTGCCCAGCGGCTTGGGCTCCTCCACGTAGCGGAGCCGGATTCCGAAGCTCGAGCCGTCGCCGAGCACGGCGCGCACGCCGTCAGCAAGAAACCCGCACGACATGATCACGTCATCGACCCCGTGGAAGCGGAGCCACTCGAACATGTAGCCGATGAACGGCTGGTCGACCAGCGACACGACCGGCTTGGGCACGTCTGAGGTCAACGGGCGCAGCCTCGTGCCTTCACCCCCAGCCAAGATCAGTGCCTGCATCGCTTCTCCTAGGTCGTAACAGGCGGAAAGCCGACGAGACTCAGCGACCGATGCCCTCGTATGCGAAACCGGCCGCCCGCGCGGCCGCGCCGTCAATGAAGTTACGCCCATCGATGATCACACGTCCGCTGGTCGCCGCAGCCACGTCGCTCCAGTCGAGTTCGGCGAACTCCGGCCACTCGGTCACCAGCACGATTGCATCCGCCCCCACAACGGCCTCAAGCGGTGAGTCGGCCAGCTCGACCCCCGACATCAGCCGACGGGCCTGCTCGGCCGCGACCGGGTCATAGGCGACGACCGATGCGCCGTCTGCCTGCAGGCGCGCGGCCAGCACCAGCGATGAGGCCTCGCGCATGTCGTCCGTCTCGGCCTTGAAAGCGAGACCAAGCAGCGCGACGCGCTTGCCGACCAGCGAGCCCAGGTGCTTCTGCAGCTTCGCGATCACCCGCCGCTTCTGCAGCTCGTTGACCTCGATCACCGCTGTCAGGAGTTGGAAGTGGTAGCCGGAGTTACCGGCCAGCTGCTTGAGCGCAGACACGTCCTTTGGGAAACACGAGCCCCCGTAGCCGATCCCGGGACGCAGAAAATGCTCGCCGATACGGCGGTCAAGGCCCATCCCGCGAGCAACCTCGAGCACGTCGGCGCCGGTCTCCTCGCAGACGTTTGCAATCTCGTTGATGAAGGAGATCTTGGTCGCCAGGAAGGCGTTGGCGGCAAGCTTGATCATCTCGGCGCTGGCGATGTCCGTGCGCACAAGTGGCGCACCGAGCGGGGCGTACAGGGCGACGACGGCGTCGCCGGCCCAGTCGCCACGGTCGCCGACGACCACGCGGTCCGGAGCGCGGAAGTCCTCGAGCGCAGCACCCTCCTTGAGGAACTCCGGGCAGGATACGTATGCGAAGTCACCTTTGCCGGTGCGTTCGAGCTCGCGTCGGATCGAGGCGCCGGTGCCGACCGGAACGGTCGACTTCATCACGATCGCCTTCTCTCCGGCTCCGGCCTGGATCGCGTCGATCACCGCGTAGACGGCGGAGAGGTCGGCATCGCCGGAGTAGGTCGGCGGCGTGCCGACCGCGACGAACAGGAGCCGTGCGTGCTCGAGCGCGACGTCAAGATCGGTGGTGAAGTGGAGCCTGTCGGCACTGCCCCTGACCGATTCGGCCAGGCCGGGCTCGTAGATCGGGATCTCCCCCCGTTTCAGGCCCGTGATCTTCGCCGCGTCGATATCGACGCACCAGACATCGTTCCCCAGTTCCGCGAACCCTGCCGCGGTCACCAGGCCGACATAACCTGTGCCGATTACCGCGATCGGCTCGCGTTGCGCATCATTCATGAGGTCGCCGAGGCTAGCGACTGGAGCGGGTGAAGGACTCGGCCATAGACACCATCTCGTACGCCGGGACGAGGTTCTGGAGCGTGTTGGCGATCCAGTAGACGGAATTCCCGTTGTGCCACGCGACCAGGCTGACCTTGCCGGCCTGCCCATAGACATCGAGGGTCTTGCCGTGGACCGTTCGCACGGTGTGTGAGCCCTGCAGGATCGGCGGGTCGGTCCAGGTCGTCCCCTGGACGGTGAGGTATTGGCCGGAGGCCGTCTCGGTCTCGTCGCCATAGCTCTCCACCAACGTCATCACATACGCCCTGTGCGCCTTGTCGGAGGTGTCACGCAACACGTAATGGCGGGGATAGGACCCGGTATAGGAGTCCGGCTCGACCTGCACCTCGTAGCCGATGTCGCAGTTGCCGGTCTCTGACAAGCAGTAGGAGTAGTTCTCCGGAATGTTGCGCGGGAAGTAGACCGGCATCCCGACGTTCTCACCGAGCTGCGCCGCCTGCAAGTTGCCGTCGTCCGGGTCAGCGGCCATATATCGGGGAACAGGCGGCGGCCCCGCCACGTGGTTCTTGGCCTTCCCCTTACCGCTCTTCACGGTGGTGGTCTTGGGCGCGGGCGTGGTCGTGGTCGTGGGAGCGCTGTTGTTCTGGCCCGGAGCCAGCCGCGTCGGCGTCATCAGCTGCTTGTAGGCACTCTCAACCTGGCTCGGGCTGTAGGAGAGATTGGTCGTACCGCCGATCGCGGGGCCCACCGGGAACGGGATCGAGTTCAGCTCGGTGCCATCCGCGTTGTAGGCGAGGTTGAAGAGGTCGAGCAGACCGTCAGTCGAGTGCAGATAGCCGTCGCTGGAGACGTCCTTCGCGAACAGGTTGAGCAGCTTGGTCTTCTCGGACAGAAGCTTGCCGGCGCCGAACTGGCCCTTGGCCCACTCCAGGAAGTCCTGCTGGCGCGACTCGCGCACCAGATCCGAGTCGTTGTGACGGAAACGGACGAACGCCAGGGCGCTGTCGGCACCGCCGCCGTTGCCGCAGAGCTTCTGGTAGCCGGGCTGGATATCGATGCTCGAGTAGTCCGTCGTGGGATCCGCGAGCCCGATGCTGTGGTTGTAGTAGCGGTGGTCGACCGGCACGTAGACGCAGCCGATCGCGGTGATCAGCTTCGCGAAGCTGTCGAAGTCGGTCACGAAGATGTGCGTGAGGTTCAGGCGCGGGAACAGGTTCTTCTTGAGCGTCGCGACCAGCAGCGTCGAGCCGTTCTTGCCTCCATCGGCGTAAGCGGAATTGAGCTTGGATTCCCCGTAGCCGGGGATGTTGACCTGGAGGTCACGCGGAATCGAGAGCGCGTTGATCGTCGAGGACTGGTCGTCGACGCGCACCAGCATCATCGTGTCGGTGTTGCCGGGCGAGCTGCCCTCGCCGTAGCGGTGGTCGACGCCGACCAGCAGCAGCGTCTCGGGCTGTCCCGGCGCCGGCGGCTTCAGGCCCTTGGTCGACAGTGCCTGTGCCGTGTCCAGAATTCCCACGCCGCTCGAGACCTGCAGCAGGCCCGCGGTGGCGGTCGCCGCAGCCGCGCAGCCGATCACGACCACGCACGCCAGGACGCCACGCCAGACCACACCCAGCCGCGTGCGCGGCATCAGCTTCACTGTGCCCCCCAAAGGGCCTGCCTGAGCATCGTCATCAGGATAGGAGCCTCACCGGCCACCACGAGATCTTCAAACCGGCTCCTAACCGCCGGGCAAAGCCGCTCGCGTCAGATCAGGAGCCCTCTGCGACCTTGAGGAAGGCCTTCCAGCGCTTCTGGTCGCGCAACGCGTTACGGCGGCGCTCAGTGTCCTCGCCCGCGGCATCGAGCTCGTGCTCGGCCTCATTCAGGCGCTCGCGCAACAGGCCGGCATCGAGCTGTTCGGGCGTCTGGATCTCCTGAACCAGGAGCATCGCGTGGTTGCCCCCGATCTGCATGTACCCCTCGGATTGCGCGAACCGCAACACCTCGTCGTCGGAGCGATACACCCGCAGCTCGGTCGGCTCCAGCATGCCCAGGACCGGCGCGTGGTTCGCCAGCACGCCGATCTCACCCACGGTCGTGCGGGTCGAGACCATCTCGACCTCGTCGTTGAAGACCTCGCCCTCCGGAGTGAGGATCTCAACCCTGAACTTGGTGTGCGGCATCAGCTGACTCCCGCCGGCTAGTCGTCGGCCTTGGCGGCGGCGACGACGTCGTCGATCCCGCCCTTCAGGAAGAAGTGGCGCTCGGCGATCTCGTCGTGCTTGCCCTCGAGGATCTCCTTGAAGCCGCGGATCGACTCGGCGATCGGTACGTACTTGCCCTCGAGTCCCGTGAACTGCTGGGCGACGAAGAACGGCTGTGACAGAAAGCGCTCGATCTTGCGGGCACGGTTCACCGTGAGCTTGTCCTCGTCAGAGAGCTCGTCGATGCCCAGGATCGCGATTATGTCCTGCAGCTCCTTGTAGCGCTGCAGCACCTGCTTGACCTCGTTGGCGACGTTGAAGTGCTCCTCGCCGAGAATCTCGGCTTTGAGGATCGTGCTGGTCGAGTCGAGCGGATCGACGGCCGGGTAGATGCCCTTCTCGGCGATCGACCTTGACAGCGTCGTGGTCGCATTCAGATGGGCAAAGGCCGAGGCCGGCGCCGGGTCGGTGAGGTCGTCGGCAGGGACGTAGATCGCCTGGATCGAGGTGACCGAGCCCTTGCGGGTCGAGGTGATGCGCTCCTGCAGCGCGCCCATCTCCGAGGCCAGCGTCGGCTGGTAGCCCACCTGCGACGGCATCCGTCCCAGAAGTGCAGAGACCTCAGAGCCCGCCTGCACGAAGCGGAAGATGTTGTCGATGAACAGGAGCACGTCCTGACCCTCCTGATCGCGAAAGTACTCCGCCATCGTCAGGCCGGACAGGGCCACGCGCATGCGCGCTCCTGGGGGCTCGTTCATCTGGCCGAAGACGAGCATCGTCTTGTCGATGACGCCCGACTCCTTCATCTCCAGCCACAGGTCGTTGCCCTCACGCGAACGCTCACCGACCCCGCAGAAGGCCGAGAGGCCGCCGTGCTCCGAGGCGAGGTTGTGGATCAGCTCCTGGATGATGACCGTCTTGCCGACGCCGGCGCCGCCGAACAGGCCGACCTTGCCGCCCTTGGCGTAGGGAGCGAGTAGGTCAACGACCTTGATGCCGGTCTCGAACATCTCGGTGGTCGGGCTGAGGTCCTCGACTGAGGGCGCCGTGCGGTGGATCGGCCAGCGCTCCGTGTCGCTGTCAACCGGCTCACCCAGGTCGATCGGCTCGCCGAGCAGATTGAAGATGCGACCGAGCGTCTGACGACCAACCGGCACAGTGATCGGCGCGCCGGTGTCGACCACCTCGGTGCCACGCGAGAGGCCGTCGGTCGTGTCCATCGCGACCGCGCGCACCCGATCGTCTCCCAGGTGCTGCTGCACCTCGAGCACGAGCACGTCGCCCCCCGCGATCTCCTCGTCGATCTCAGCCGCCGCCGCCGCCGGGCGCGCAATCGTGATCGCGTGGTTGATCTCGGGCAGCTTGTCCGGGAACACGACCTCGACCACGACGCCCTGGATCGACTCGATCCGCCCCACATTCTGCTCAGTTGTAACCGCCATATCGCTCCAGTTCAGAAAGCTGTTCAAGTTCTCCGGTCTCAGCTGACGCCCTCGGCGCCCGCCACGACCTCCATGATCTCCTGCGTGATCGCCGCCTGGCGAGCCCGGTTCATCTCGAGCGTCAGATCCTCGATCAGCACGCCGGCGTTCTCCGACGCGTTGCGCATCGCCGTCATCCGCGCGCCGTGCTCGGAGGCCGTCGACTCCAGCAGCGCCCGGTAGATCGAGATCTCGACGTAGTCCGGAACCAGCCGTCCGAGGATCACGTCGGGGTCGGGCTCGTATTCAACCAGTGCATGCTGTTTCGGCTGCTCGGCGCCGTCGGCATTCGCCTGCTCCGCATCGCCGGTTTCGTCCAGGATCGACGCCTGCTGCAAGGGCAGCAACGTCTCCCGCCGCACGACCTGGGAGATCGCCGACACGAAACCGTTGTAGAAGATATCGACGCGATCGACCTCACCGTCGACGTAGGCTGCGATCAGCCGCTGGCCGATGGCGCGCGCATCGGCGAAGCTGGGGCGGTCCGAGAAACCGGTGAAGGCTGCCACCGGCTCCAGTCCGCGGAACGCCAGCGACGAGGCCGGACGCCGGCCTGACGCGAAGAACAGCGTCTGGCGCCCCTCGCCGTCGTGTTCGCGGCGGGCGGCGACGCCGGCGCGAACGATCTGCGAGTTGAAGGCTCCCGCCAGTCCACGGTCGCCCGCGACCAGCAGCAGCCCAACCTTCTGCACGGATTCGTGCTCGGTCAGGATCGGCATGTTCGGCACGTGGCCGGCCGCCTCGGCCGCCTCACGCGTCATCCGCCGGATCGCGTCGGCGTAGGGGCGCAGCGACTGGATGCGCTGCTCGGCCCGCCGCAGCCGCGCGGCCGCGACCATCTCCATCGCACGGGTGATCGTGCGGATGTTCTGAACCGAGCTGATGCGGTTACGGACGTCTCGCTGCGAAGCCATCGTCTTTCAGTTCCCCTCGGCCGGCGCGCTAGGCGGCGACAACCTCGATGCCTTCCTCGATCGGATGGCCTTCCTCGTCGAGGTCGTAGCCGAAGTCCTCCGCGTACTGGTTGACGGCGCCGTCGAGCGCCGCGACGGTCTCGTCGGACCAGTCGCCGCCGGCGATCTTCTCGAGCAGCGGTGCCTGCGTGGCCTTGACCGAATCCGATAGGCCCTCGAGGAACTTCTCGACCCTGTCGACGTTGATGCGATCGAGGTAGCCGTTGGTCGCGGCGTAGAGCTGGACCACCTGGATCTCCACCGGCAGCGGCTGGCGCTCGCCCTGATTCAGGGTCTTGACCAGGCGCTGGCCACGGGCCAGCGTGCGCTGCGTGTCAGCATCGAGCTCGGAGCCGAACTGCGCGAATGCCTCGAGCTCGCGGAACTGGGAGAGATCGAGCTTCATCCGGCCTGCGACCTTCTTCATCGGCCCGATCTGGGCGTTGCCGCCGACGCGTGAGACGGAGATGCCGACGTTGATCGCCGGGCGGACACCGGAGTTGAACAGCTTCGGCTCCAGGAAGATCTGGCCGTCGGTGATCGAGATCACGTTGGTCGGAATGTAGGCCGACACGTCGCCGGCCTGCGTCTCGATGATCGGCAGCGAGGTCAAAGATCCGCCGCCCAGGTCGTCGTTGAGCTTGACGGCGCGCTCCAGCAGCCGCGAGTGCAGGTAGAAGACGTCGCCCGGATAGGCCTCGCGTCCCGGTGGCCGGCGCAGCAGCAGCGACATCTGGCGGTACGCGTACGCGTGCTTGGTCAGGTCGTCATAGATCGTCAACGCGTGCTTGCCGTTGTAGAGGAAGTACTCGCCCATCGCGCAACCTGCGTATGGCGCCAGGAAGGTGATCGGCGCCGACTCGTCGGCGGCCGCCATCACGATGATCGAGTTCTGCAGCGCGCCGGCGTCCTCGAGCGCCTTGGCGAGCGCGACCACCGTCGCCTTGCGCTGGCCGATCGCGACGTAGATCGAGATCACGCCGGAGTCCTTGTTGTTGATGATCGTGTCGACCGCGATCGCCGTCTTACCGGTCTGCCGGTCACCGATGATCAGCTCGCGCTGGCCACGACCGATCGGAATCATCCCGTCGATCGCCTTGATCCCGGTCTGCATCGGCTCCTTCACGGGCTGGCGCTGGACGACACCCGGCGCCTTGTGCTCGATCGGGCGTTGCTCGGAGGTGTGGACCGGGCCCTTGCCGTCGAGCGGGTTGCCGAGCGGATCGACGATCCGGCCGAGCAGCGCTTCGCCGACCGGGATCTCGAGCAGACGGCCGGTGCGGCGTACGGTGTCACCCTCGACGATCTTCTCCCACTCGCCGAACAGCACGGCGCCGACGTTGTCTGACTCGAGGTTCAGCGCGAGGCCGGTGACGCCGTGCGGCAGCTCCAGCATCTCGAACGACATACAGTTGTCGAGCCCGTGCACGCGGACGATGCCGTCGGCCACCGACAACACGGTGCCGACCTCGGCAAGGTCGGCGCTGGAGGTGTCTAACCCCTCGATGCGGCTCTTGAGGATTGCGGTGATCTCGTCTGGCTTGATCTGCATGTTTTTCGTAAGGCTCCTTTAGGCCTGTGCGACTTCCCTGCGAAGTTGTTCGAGGCGGGTTCGGATCGACGCGTCGAGGATGAAGTTCCCGACGCGCAGCACGATCCCGCCGAGGATCTCCGGGTCGACGTTGCTCGTCAGCTCGATCTCGTTGCCGGTCTGCTCGCCGATCCGGGCACCGAGGCTCTCGATCGTGGCCTGATCGAGCTCGACGGCGCTGGTGACGGTCACCGGCAGCAGCTTGTTGGTCTTGTCGTAGAGCACGTCGAACTCAGTCCTGATCCGGTAGATCGCGGGCATCCGATGGCGCTCGATCAGCGCCTCCAGGAAGTTCATGAACGCCGGGTCGGCACCCTCGACACTGCTGTGCAACCCGTGCTTCTTCTCGTCTGTGGAGAAGTACGGCGAGAAGAAGAAGACGGCGAGGTCACGGTTCTGAGCGAGCGCGTCGGCGAACTGGCCGAGCTGCTCCTTGACCGTGTCGAGCTTCTCCTGCTCGGAGGCGACCTCGAACAGCGAGCGTGCGTATACCTGGGCGATCTCTTCCATGGCTGTTCCTTGCTAGCGGCGGCGGGCTTTGCCGCCGCTAGCCCTCGCCTCCGCTCAGGACGCTGAAGTCGAGGTCCTTGAGAGCATCCTCGACCAGGCGCTTCTGGTCATCGTCGTTGAGCGACTTGCGGGTTACCTTCTCGGTTGCGAGCACGGTCAGGTCGGCGACCTCACGACGGATCTCATCGATCGCGCGGCGGGTCTCTGCCTCGACGTCGCGCCGGGTCTGCTCGAGCAGGCGCTCGCGCTCAGCACGCGCCGTGTCGACCGCCTCCTTCTCGTGAGCCTCGCCCGCCTTGCGCGCGCGAGTCACGATCTCATCGGCCTGCGTGCGTGCCTCGGCCAGACGCTGGCGGTACTCGTCCAGGACCGCCTGGGCGTCCTCGCGCAGCTTCTCTGCAGAGTCGATCGAGTCCGAGATCGACTTCGCGCGTGAGTCCAATGCGGCGCCGATCACCGGGAACACCCACTTGCGCAGCGTGAAGAAGACGATCCCGAATACGACCAGCACCCAGATCATCAGCCCCACGTTGGGGGTGATCAGGAACGAGCCCGACGATGCGACCGGGATATGTGCGGCGGCAAGCATCAGTGATCAGAACAGGAAGGCAGCGATGAATCCGCCGACGAGGCCGTAGAAGAAGCAGGCCTCGGTCAGGGCGAACCCGAGCCACTGGTCGCGCTCGATGTCCTGGCGCAGCTCCGGCTGGCGGGTCTTGGACTGGATCGCAGCGCCGAACACGGCACCGATGCCGGCACCCGCGCCGGCCGCGCCACCGCCGGCCCCGACGCCGAGCGCGATCGCCTCGCCGGCCTTCTGGCCAACGGTCGTCCCAGTGCCAATGCTCGTGGCCGCCCCAATCACGGGGTGGAAGATCGACAGGAAGTGAAGGAACAGCATTTACCGGTAGCTCCTTGTTGATTGTCAGTGAGTCACTAGTGGCTGGAGACCGCGTCACCGAGGTAGATCGCGGTCAAGATGGAGAAGATGAATGCCTGCAGGCCGGCGATCAGGACCGCCTCGAAGGCGAAGATCGCAAGGCCGATCGGGAGCAGCAACCACTGCACCCAGGGATCGCCCACCAGCACGCCGAGCTCGCCGCCCATGAACGCGATCAGCATGTGCCCCGCGAGCAGGTTGGCCCAGAGTCGGACGGTCAGCGAGATCAGCCGCAGGAAGTAGGAGAGCAGCTCAATGCCAAAGATCGGTACCACCATCAGACCGGTGAGTCCTCCTGGCATCAGACTCTTGAAGAACGCGATCGGGTTGTAGTGGTGGTACTTGAGCCGCTCGTAGGTGAAGAGCACGAACACGAGCAGCGACAGCACCAGCGGGAAGGCGACGTTGGTGTCGGCCGCGTAGATCTGGAACGACGGGATGTGTGCGCCGAAGATCGAGAACTTGTCGATGCTGTCCACGGGCAGCGGTATGTAACCGATCAGGTTCGAGACCAGGATGAAGATGAACAGCGTCGCCACCAGCGGGAAGTACTTCCGCGCCAGCTGCTTGTCGTGCAGGCTGTCGCCGGTCATCGACTGGGTCAGGCCGTAATACATCTCGACAGCCGTCTGCAGACGTCCGGGGCGCTTTCGCATACGCCGGGCGACGTAGAACATCACGCCGATCGAGATCACGCCGGCGAGCAGCACGTACAGCACACCCTTGTTGAAGTCGATCGGCCCGACGCTGAACCAGGTGTCGAGCTTGAACTCGTCGGTCGGCGTGAACGCGCCGCTGAGGACCGGCGGCGCCTTGTGCGAGCTGAAGCCGAAGACGGCGATGAAGAAGATCAGCCCGCCGAGCCAGAGGCCGCCGAGCATCAGCAGGATCTTCTTACCCCTGCTCATGCCGGGCTTCTCGGCCGTCCTATCCGGGCTGGGTGCTGGCGCGCCTGCAGGCGCGGGTGCGGCGATTGCGCTCATCGACCGTCGAGGCTCCTTTCCGGCGGCGGGCCGCTCATCACACGGATCACAAACGCCACGCTGTAGCCGGCGAAGATCGTGATCGCCGCGGCGAGCCCATCCCTGCGACCGCCGATCACGGCTGCGGCGATGATCGCGCCGGCCAGCAGCCAGATGCGCCCGAAGGCCTCAGCACTGCGGTACCCGGCGCGCCGCAGGGAATCGTCGACCCGGGCCGTGAGACGGCGATCGACGATCTGCACCGCGCGCTGGAGGATCCAGCCGAGCGCACCGATGACGCATCCGAGCGCGGGCGCGCCGAGCAGCAGCGCGACAATCGCGCCGACCACGACGACGATCACGTCTGCATATGCGAGCGCGTCCACGGTTACCCGCTCCGGCGAATGGGCGTTTTGATACAAAGTGTTCATATCCCGTTGGGCGTGGCCTGCCCAAAGGCTGGGCCGCGCATGCTAGCGAGTCGTTGTCTTTAAGGTCCGCTGACCTAACTGATCTAGCGGCTGGCGGGGACGCGCGGCAATCGTGGCTTTGGTATCTGGCCCTCAGCCCAAAGCGCGGCGAGCCCCGCGCGGGCGATACCGAGCCGCCCCTCATACACAAGGTAGCGTGCGTCCCAGCGTGGCTGGAATTTGACGTTGAAGCGGTAGAGGCTCTCCATCTGCATGAACGCGTCCATCCGGCGCGCCACCAGGGCCACCAGGTGTTCGAACCAGCCCTCGGGGCTGTGCAGGTACTTGGTGAAGGTCGCGAAATTGAGCGACAGCTCCCGGATCCCGCGTGCTCGCATCGAGCTCGATCGCGGCGACGACGAGGAACTCCATCAGGCCGTTGGGGCTCTCCGGATCGCGGCGCATGATCGACAGCGACATCGCGCTGCGCCCGTAGCAGGGCACGAAGTGCAGGACGCCTCTGAGCGCTCCGTCGGCGTCGCGCGCAAGCACGAACAGCGTGTCCTGTTCCAGGGCTCCGTGGATTCCGTCCATCCCCATCGCGAAGCCACGCTCGGCGTCCCCGATCCTCCCCAGCTCCAGCACCTGCCGCATCTGGCGCATCGTCTCAGCGTCGATCTCATCCAGACCGCACAGGCTCGAGCTGTACCCGGCCTTGCGCAATCGGCTGACGGACTGGCGCACCTTGCGGACCGCGCGGCCCTCCAGCGTGAAGTCGTCGACCTCGATCACCGCCTCGTCACCGAGGTACAGCGTCTGCAGCCCGATCGCCTCATAGATCGAGGCGAGTCGCTCGCTTGCTGCCAGTGCCGCCAGCTTCAGGCCACGCGAGCGCGCGAAGCGCCGCACCTCGAGCAGCAGCTCCGGGAATGCCTCGGCCGGCCCGACCGGGTCGCCCGACAGCAGCAGCGTCCCGGCCTCGACGCGGTAGCCGACGAACGCCGTCCTGTCGGAATTGAAGAAGTACATCTTGTCCGCCCGCAGCTTGAAGAAGCTGAGCGTGTCGTGACCGTGCTGGCGCACCAGCTGCACGGTGCGCTGCCGGACCGCTGTGGTCGGCCACGCGCTCGGCGCGGCCAGCGGCCTGAACAGCATGTATGCGATCCCGAGCAGCGTCGAGATCTCGACAA
The DNA here is from genome assembly GCA_963790635.1 of uncultured Actinomycetota bacterium. Taxonomy (GTDB): domain Bacteria; phylum Actinomycetota; class Thermoleophilia; order Solirubrobacterales; family Solirubrobacteraceae; genus Palsa-465. The sequence continues at coordinate 341,824 of CAWBPJ010000008.1, forward strand.
GCTGGATCGCTCGAGGCATCCATGGCGGGTGGAAGGCGTGGCCCACAGCAACCACAAAAGCCAGTGCAGCCAGACCCAGCAGCGGTATCCGCCAGACGGCCGAGCGCAGCGTGATCGGCGCGTGCGCGACGCTGAACTGTGCCCTCCCCCGGTACAGCAGTGCGGCCACCAGCCAGCCGACGAGGCTCTCCTCGAAATCCAGGCCCTTGAGCAGGTTGACCAGGCCGATCGCCAGCAGCAACAGGATCGCGACCTGCATCGCCCGGCGCCGCCGCTTGAGCAGGTACGGCGCCACCAGCAGCAGCGCGGCGCCGGCCGGCAGCGCCAGCGCATGAAAGAGCTCGATCGCACGCACCCCTTCCAGCGCGAGCAGCAGGTGGCCACGCCAGCGGATGTCCGGCGTCAGTGTGGAGGCGATGTTGACGAGCCCCACGATCGCCGTCAGCAGGCCGGCTGCTACCGGCAGCCAGGGTCGATCCAGCTTGGTGTGCTTGAGCATGGGTGTTGCCCGCGAGACGCGCGGGAAGCGAGGGAGACGGAGCGAGGTCAGGCTCGGCCCTGTCGGTGGGCCGCGGCCTACTCTACTTCGAGAGCTCGACGCCCAGCCCTTCGAGCCGGTCGCGCACTCGCTCAGCGCGGGTGCTGAGATCGGCCTCGAGCCTGCTCAGCTCCTCGATCCGGCCACGCACCAGCGTCAGCTGTGTCTCGATGTGTCCCCTGGATTGCAACAGCAGCTCGCGCTGGCGCCGTGGGTCGTCCGTCTCCTGGAACTCACGGCGGATGTCGGCCCGGGCGCTTTCGGCCTCGAGCAACTGCGAGAGCTGCTCGAGGCTGAGGCCGAGCAGGTTGCGCAGCCGCACGATCTCGAGGATCCGCTCGACGTCCGCCCGGTCGTAGCAGCGGTGCTTGCCCAGCTGGCGCTCGGCGCCGCCGGACAGCAGGCCGATCTCCTCGTAGTAGCGGATCGTCCGCGGCGTCGTGCCCGTGAGCTCGGCCACCTCGCCGATCCGCATCGTGCGCGTCGGCTGTCCGGCCTCCACCAGAGCCGGCTCGCCAGCGGGCGAGGCCGGCTCGGCTGACACACGTTCGGCGGCGGTGCCCATCAGGCAGCCACCACCTGCGAGGCCGGCTGCGACTCGACCGGTTCGACCGGCTGGACGGTCTCCAGCGGCTCGACGGCCACGTGCTTGGGCCGCGCCAGTGCGACCAACGCGCCCAGCACGGACAGCCCGGCCATGCACCACAGCGCCAGGTGCATGTTCGACAGGAATGGCGCCAGGTCGGCGTTGGAGATGCGCGTTCCCAGCCCGGAGAAGATGCTGAACAGGACCGTCGGTGAGATCCCGGAGGTGACGACCGCCATCACGAACGCGATCGACAGCACGGCGCCCGTGTTCTGCACGAGCACGCGCGCGCCGGAGGCGATACCGCGCCGGTGCGGCGCCACGACCCCCATCATCGCTGCCGTGTTGGGTGAGTTGAACATGCCTGAGCCGACGCCGACGATGAACTGGAACAGTCCCGGCCACCAGTAGCTGGTTCCCGGCTGCAGCGTGGTCATCAGCGCCAGACCGGCTGCGGTCACGAGCATGCCGATCGAGGCAAGTGCGCGTGAGCCGTTGCGGTCGGCGTAGATGCCCGCCAGCGGCGAGGCGATCAGCATCCCGAGCGCCAGCGGCGCAAGCTTCAGACCGGCCATGATCGGTGTGTCTCCCTGAACGCCCTGGAAGTAGAAGACGAAGATGAACATCAGCGCGAATCGCGCCAGGCCGTTGAGGAAGGCGGCCGCGGCGGCGGCGCTGAACAGTCGGTTCTTGAAGATCGAGAGGTCGAGCATCGGCGAGGAGACGCGCTGCTCGACGACGACGAACAGGGGCAGGAAGATCACCGCAGCGGCCAGCCCGCCGAACACGACCGCCCCGTGCCAGCCCTCGATTCCGCCCTTGGAGATGCCCAGGACGAGACCGGTCAGCCCGAACAGGAACGTGATCGTGCCAAGCGCGTCAAAACTGGTGTCGTCGCTGCGGCCGGTGATCTCGTGCAGGATCGCGAATGCCCAGATGCTCCCGATCAGGGCGAACGGCACGTTGAACCAGAACACCCAGTGCCAGGAGATGTCGACCAGCGCGCCACCCAGCACCGGGCCAATCACCAGCCCGATCGCGGCGACCATCGTGTTGGTACCCATCGCCACGCCGAGCTGTTCGCGCGGGAACGCGTCGGTCACGATCGCGGCGGCGTTCGCGAACAGGAACGCACCGCCGACGCCCTGGGCGACTCGCCAGGCGATCAGCTCGACGCCGGTGCCGGAGAAACCGGCGCCGAGCGAGGCGGCCGCGAACACGAGGAACCCGGCGATGTAGGCGTTCTTGCGCCCGAATTGATCCGACAGCCTGCCGGCGCTGAGCACCAGCACCGTCGAGGTGATCATATAAACGAGGATCACCCACACCAGCGTCAGCAGGCTCGTGTGCAGGCTGCGTTCGAGGTCAGGCAGCGCAATGATCAGCGTGCCGGAATTGACCGTCGCAAGCAGCATGCCGACGCTCGTGCACGACAGAGCCCACCACTTGTAGTGGTCGTGATCCGAATCGACACCAAAGCGCCGGGCCGGTCCCGTGGCGGTGCTCGTTGCTGACATGACGTCCTTTGCCGGAGGAAAGTGCTTTCTTACGTAAACGTCAGTTTAGCACGCCCATAGCTCCGCCCCGGAGCTGCTTCTGGCCAGCGGGCCAGAAGCAGCCGGATCAGACCTCAGGACTCGAAGGCCGCAACGGTCGCGAGCACGACATACACGGCCATCAGCGCCGCCCCCTCGAACGGCGTCGCTTCACCGTCGCCTGTGATCTGCCAGATCAGGATCGCGGTGCCGAATAGCGCCCCGACCCAGATCGGTGCCATCGAGAACGTCAGGTGGCTGGCGGTCAGCAGGGAGACCAGCACCAGCAACGGATACAGGAACGCTGCGATCTGCGCGACCGAGTTCTTGACGACGGAGATCGCGAGATCGGCCTTGCCTCGATGCGCCAGGTAGATGCCGGCCACATTCTCGACGGCGTTGCCGGCGATGGCCACGATCACGATCCCGGCAAAGGCCTGAGAGATGTGAAGCGTGTGGATCGTCGGTTCGAGCGCGTGGACGAACCAATCGGAGACGAAGGCCGAACCGACGCCGGCGGCAACCAGCAGCCCCACCGCTGCCCGCATGCTGATCCGTGGCTGCTCCAGCTCAGCGGAGGACGATGCCTGTCCGCCGCGCAGGTACTGGCGCAGCCAGATCGCGTAGACGATCAGCATCACGCAGGCTCCGACGATCGACACCGCGCGGGTGTGGTGTGACGCCGGATCGCCGGACGCCGTGACCAGCGCGATCAGGACGATCGTGAACGACGAGGTCAGCAGCAGCGTGGCGGTGTCATTCGGTAGGCGGGAGCTGAAGCGCATCACTCCGTCGGGAGCCTTGGCCGATCCGACGACCAGTACCAGCCCCAGGACAAGCAGCGCGTTGACGAGAATCGAGCCGATGATCGCCGTCTCCGCGACGACGGTGTGGTGAGCCTGGAGCGCGAATATGACGACGAAGAACTCCGGCAGGTTCCCTACGGTCGATTGCAGCACCCCGGTGATCGCCGGGCCGAAGCGCATGCCGATCTGCTCGGTCGCGAACGAGACCGTCCACGCTTGGCCCGCGAGCGCAAGCGCCGCAAGCACGAACGCCACGACGTGCGGGAAGCCGCTGACGTAACGGCCGACCCCGGCGAGGACCGTGAACAGGACGACGATCGCGAGGATCGTCCGCTCGACGCGGGTCACTCGTGCGGCTCCGGCACTTTCACTGCCTCGAACTCGCCGGTCTCGATGTCGCGCTCCACGCTCTGGATGATCTCGAAGTCGGTCGTGTCCGGATCGACCCTGCGCAGCTGGATCGCGCGCAGGCTCTTGAATTTGAAGATCTCGAGCACGTAGATCAGGTAAACACTGGCGGCCGCGGCCATCAGCAGGATCACGCCCATCACGATGCTCCAGCCGAGGTAGTAATGGCCACTGCCGTTGTCGTACGGGACGAAGTGCAGCGCCAGTGCGACCCCCGCGAGCATGGCCGTCCAGGCGTAGAGGTAGACGACGGTCTTGCGCTGACTGAAGCCGATCGCGGCCATGCGGTGGTGGAAATGGGTGGCGTCCGCCGTCCACGGCTTCTTTCTGTACTTCAGTCGCTTTGCCACCACGAACCCGGTGTCCATGAACGGCACCGCCAGAACGAGCAGCGGCAGCCACAGGACGACCACGGCGTTCGTCTTCAGCGAGCCGATCACCGCGGCGGCCCCCAGCAGATATCCGAGCAGGTTCGCGCCGGTGTCGCCCATGAAGATCTTGGCCGGGTAGAAGTTGTGGAACAGGAAGCCGAGCGAGGCGCCCGCCGTGATCGCCGCCAGCACCGCTGCCGCGCTGCTGCCGCCCTGGAGGCTGAAGGCGATGATCGCGAACGCGATCCCGTCGATCGTGCAGACCCCGGCGGCGAGGCCGTCGACGCCATCTGAGAAGTTCACGATGTTCATCAGCGCCACCAGCCAGATCACGGTCAGCGGGTCGGCCATGCCGACGAACTGGAGTGAGCCGATGAACGGGATCGTCACGTCGTTGATCACGACACCGCCAAAGACGGCGACGATCGCGGCCGCGATCTGCCCGAGCAGCTTGACCCCGGGCGGCAGGTTGACAGCGTCGTCGATGGCGCCGACCAGCGCGATCAGCACGGCGCCGGCGATCACCACCCAGGTGTGCACGATCTCCACCGACGTGGAAGCGGCGTGCGGCGGCGGCTTGAGGGAGATCGTGCTCGGCATCCAGATCACCGCCGCGACGATCACGCCGGCGAGGATCGCCAGGCCACCCAGCTCCGGAGTCGGCTTACGCGCGAGGCCGCGCTCCGACGGGTACGCGATCGCTCCCACGCGCATCGCCAACCGGCCCGCGAGCGGCGTCAGCAGCGCCGCGACGGCCGTGGCGACGAGAAAGGCAAAGGCTGCATCCCAATAACGCATCTGGCCGCATAAGCATGCCAGCAGGCGCCGACCTGATGGAGCCGGGCGACTTCTCTGAGCTCCCGAGGCTCAGCTCGTGGCGGCGTACGGGGTCAGGCCGGCGTACAGCGGGTAGCGGTCTGCGATCGCCGCGGCCCGCTCGCTGAGCTCGACGCCACGAGCATCGAAGTCACCCGGCGACAGTGCCGCTGAGATGATCTCACCGATCTCGCTGAAGTCCGCCACCTGCAATCCGCGCGTGGCCAACGCCGGCGTGCCGATCCGCAGACCCGAGGTCACCATCGGCGGCCGTGGGTCGAACGGGATCGCGTTGCGGTTGACCGTGATCCCGACCGAGTGCAGCCGATCCTCGGCCTGCTTGCCATCCAGCTCGGACTCGCGCAGGTCGACGAGGATCAGGTGCACGTCGGTGCCGCCGGTGAGCACGGACACGCCGTGGCCTGTACCGAGCATCGCCTCGGCAAGCTGGTTTGCACCGTCCAGGGTCCGCTGCTGACGCTCGCGGAACTCATCCGATGCGGCGATCTTGAGCGCCACCGCCTTGGCGGCGATGATGTGCTCCAGTGGCCCGCCCTGCTGGCCGGGGAACACCGCGGAGTCGATCTTCTTGGCGTACTCCTCCCGGCACAGGATCATCCCCGAGCGCGGGCCACCGATCGTCTTGTGGATGGTGGTGGCGACGACATCGGCATGCGGCACCGGCGAGGGGTGCAGGCCGGCCGCCACCAGACCGGCGAAGTGAGCCATGTCGACGAACAGGTAGGCGCCGACCTCATCTGCGATCTCCCGGAACCTCGCAAAGTCGAGGTGCCTGGGGTACGCGGACCAACCGGCGACGATCATCTTGGGCTGGTGCTCGCGAGCGACCCGCGCGACCTCGTCCATGTCGATCCGGCTGGTCTCACGATCGACTCCATAGGTGACGATCTCGTACAGCCGCCCTGAGGCGTTCAGCTTCATCCCGTGGGTGAGGTGTCCGCCGTGGGCGAGCTCGAGCCCCATCAGCTTGTCTCCGGGCTGCAACAGCGCGTGGTAGACGGCGATGTTGGCCTGGGCGCCGGCATGGGGTTGCACGTTCGCGTGCTCAGCACCGAACAGCGCCTTGGCACGGTCGATCGCCAGCTGCTCGGACATGTCGACGTACTCGCAGCCGCCGTAGTAGCGCCGTCCGGGGTATCCCTCGGCGTATTTGTTCGTCAAAACCGAGCCCTGCGCCTCGAGCACGGACACCGGCACGAAGTTCTCGGACGCGATCATCTCGAGCGTCCGCTGCTGGCGCTCGAGCTCGAGATTCAGGATCTCCGCGATCTCAGGATCAACCTCGGCGACCGGCAGGTTGAAATAGTCAGGAGGAAGCTGCGACATCGGGCCGAGCCTACCATCGCCGACCGTCGGGTCGCCGGCCAGGCGGGCTCAGCGCGCGACGATCACCGCAAGCTCGTCTCGCTGCCACGCGACCTCCACCGACCCGAACCCTGCCTCGCTGAGCCAACCGACCTGATCGCTGAGCGAGCTCGGCTTGTCATAGCCGTCCGTGAGCTCGATCAGACCGGCGGCTGCGTCCGGGGGCAGCACCAGATCGCCGAGCACGAAGCGTCCCCCTGGACCCAGGGCCGCGCGCACCCGCCGGAACAGATCCGCTTTCTCCGGCCCCTCCAGGTGATGCACGGCGAGCGCACTCACCACCAGATCGAACTCGCCGGGCGGAAGCGTGTCCTGCAGGAGGCCGACGTGGGTCTCGGTCAGCCGCTCGCCGATCCGCTCGGCCGCTGCGGCGAGCATCGTCGGGCTCTCGTCAAGGCCGGCGACGGTCGCGTGCGGGTGGCGCCCCAGCACGCTGACGGTCGTCTCCCCCGTTCCGATCCCAAGGTCGAGGATTCTGTGCGCTCCCGCGCCGGTGGCGATCGCCAGGCGCTCCTGCAACTCGGCGTAGCCGGGCAGCGTGTCGCTGACCATCTCCGCGTAGGTCGACGGGTCGAACCGAAACCTGCCGTCGAGCACGCTCACCAGATCATCCTCGTCAACGGCGCCGCGCCGCAGCACGGACCAGACGCCGGCCTCCTCGTACTCGCGCAGGTCGACCACCGTCGAGGCCACCCCCGGAAGCTCTCCGCCGTCGATCACCAGGTCGGCGCCGGCCCGCATGGCCGGCGCCAGCTCACTGAGACTGCAGGCGTCGGCACCCCCCGAAGGATTCGCGCTCGACTGCATCACCGGAATCGGAACGCCGGCCAGCTCTGGGACCGCCACGACCCGCAGCCCGAGCGTGTGAGGATCGGCGCCACAGGCCAGCGGGAAACGGTGACGTGAGTTGCGCACGAGCACGGTGACAGCGCCTGGCATCAACACCCCCAGCGCGGCCTGGGTGCGTGGGCCCAGCTCGGGCAACGCGGCCACAGCGGCCTCGAGGTCGAAGAACATCACCGCCGCGGCCTTGTCGGACTGTCGGCCCTTGAGCGCGTACAGCCGCTCGATCGCCTCAGCGTTGTCTGGATCGCACGCAAGCCCGTAGACGGTGTCCGACGGGAACAGCACGATTCCGCCTGCGGAGATCACGCGCTCGAACTCGCCCGCGGACAGCCCCGCACGGTCGCTCATCGGCACGCCAGGATCGCTCATCGCCGTCCCAGGATGACACGCTCGATGCCGGCCAGGTCACGCAGCCGCTCGACCTCGCCGAACCCGGCACCGGCGACCAGTTCGGCCACGCGATCGGCCTGTTTGTGGCCGATCTCCAGCGCGGCCAGCCTGATCTGCCGGCGCAATCTCAGCTGATCGGTGAGCCGCCGAATCAGGTCGAGTCCATCGGTGCCTGCCAGCAGTGCGCCACGCGGCTCGTACATCGCGACGTCGGGCGGCAACAGCTCGTCAGCGGCGATGTAGGGCAGGTTGGCCAGCACCGCGTCGCAATCGACGGCTTCGAGCAGGTCGCCCTGCACCCACTCGACCTCCAGGCCAAGCCGCGTGGCATTCATGCGCGCCACCGACAACGCGCCCGCGCTGACGTCGACGCCGATCACCTCAAGCTCCGGCCGCTCGTCCTTCAACGCCAAGGCGATTGCGCCGCTGCCGGTTCCCGTGTCCGCCACCCGCGTGCCGTCGGGCAGCGTCAGCCCGACCTCCACCAGCAGCTCTGTCTCAGGCCGCGGAATCAACACCCGGGGATCGACGGCCAGGTTCAGATTCCGGAACTCCCTGTGACCGAGGATGTAGGCGATCGGCTCACGCTTCACCCGGCGCGTCAGCAACGCCAGGTAGCGAGTGCGATCGTCGCCACCGGCCTCCTCCCCCGCCCGCATCACCAGCTGGGCGCGATCGACCCCGAGCACATGTGCCAGCAGCAGCTCGGCATCCAGCCGCGGCGTCTCGCACCCGACCTCAGCGAGCGCCGCGGTTGCGCCCACCAGCTCCTCGCTGAGCGTCGTCACGCCGCGTCTTTGAGGCGCCGCTGCTTCTCGTCGTCCTGGAGCGCGTCGGTGAATTCGTCGAGCTCACCCATCAGGATCCCGTCGAGGTTGTGCAGCAGCAGGTTGATCCGGTGGTCCTTCACACGCCGCTCGCCGTAGTTGTAGGTGCGGATCTTCTCGGCACGGTCGCCGGCGCCGACCTGTGCCGACCGCGACGCGGCCAGTTCCGCCTGCTGTTCGGCCAGTGCGCGCTCGTAGAGACGGGCTCGCAGCACCCGCATCGCCTTCTCACGGTTCTGGAGCTGGGACTTCTCGTCCTGCATCGAGACCACGATCCCGGAGGGCCTGTGCGTGATCCGCACCGCTGAGTCGGTCGTGTTGACCGATTGCCCACCCGGCCCGGACGACCGGTAGACGTCGATCTGCAGGTCGTTCTGGTCGACCTCGACCTCGACGTCATCGGCCTCCGGCAGCACCGCGACCGTCGCCGTCGAGGTGTGGATGCGACCCTGCGACTCGGTCTCCGGCACGCGCTGGACGCGGTGAGTGCCGCCCTCGAACTTGAACACCGAGTAGGCACCGTCGCCCTTGATCGCGAAGGTGTAGGTGCCATCGCCGATCTCCAGCGGCTCGGGCTTGAAGCCGCGGCGCTCCGCGTAGCGTGTGAGCATCCGGTAGAGGTCGCCGGCCCACAGTCCCGCCTCCTCCCCGCCGACGCCCGGACGGATCTCGATGATCACGTTCTTGTCGTCGTTTGGGTCGCGCTCGACCATCGCCAGCCTGATCTCCTCCTCGAGCGCCTCCAGCCGCTCCGTGGAGGAGCGCAGGAGATCCCTCAGCTCAGGGTCATCGGCGTCCTCGGCCAGCAGCTCGCGCGCACCGGCCGCGTCATCTGCGGCACGGCGGTACTCGGCGGCCAGCTTGGCCGCCGGTTCGAGCTCGCTGTAGGCGCGCGACGCCGCCGTGAACCGCTCCCGGTCGCTGATCACCGCAGGATCGGACAAGTCCGCCTCCAGGTCGTGGAAGCGGGTGTCGATCTGGTTGACGAGGTCGTCGGGGAGTCCCATGGTGGTCGAGTTTAGGCGGGCCAACTGCGATCCGGCCTGCCTTCGCTGCTCCGCGCGGTCAGGCCACGACTTCGACGCCGACAAGCTCGTCGGCGTCGAAGTCGCCGGGCGTCTCATGCTGGAGCACGGCGTTCAGAGAGGCGATCGCAACCTCGAGCTGATCCGGTGACGGCTCGCGCGTGGTGAGTCGCTGAAGCTGCAGACCGGGATACATGATCATCTGCACCCAGCGGTGGCGACGGTTGCGGCCGGCCCATTTGATCAGTTCGAACGACACCCCGATGATGATCGGGATGCCGACGATCCGCGTGAGCACCAGGATCCACCAGGAATGCAGGCCGGCGATCGCGAACACGAAGATCGAGACGATCATCACGACCAGCAGGAAGCTCGTGCCGCAGCGCGGATGCAGGCGCGAGTACTGTGCCGCGCGCTCCGGGGTGAGCTCGTCGCCCGCCTCGTAACAGGAGATCGTCTTGTGCTCGGCGCCGTGGTACTCGAAGGTTCGGCGCAGGTCGCGCATCCTCGACAACAGCGTCAGATACCCGAGGAAGATCGCGGTGCGCAGCGCCCCTTCGACCAGCCAGAACAGGATCGAGGACCCCAGCTGGTGCCGGACCAGGTTCACCAGCGTCACCGGCAGCACGAAGAACAGGCCGATCGCGAACACGAACGCGATCACGAGGATTCCGATCCAGAGACCTCCGCCAAGATCATCGGCGTCCTCACCGAGTTGGGCGCTTGCGGCGATGTTGAGCGCCTTGAACCCGATCCCGAGCGACTCGACCAGCGCAATCACCCCGCGCAGAACCGGGATTTTGAGGTACCTGCGCAATCGGGGACGTTCGCTGAACTGGAACTCCTCAACGGCGATCTCACCAAGCGTCCCCTCCGGCGCATCCTCAGGCGCAGGTTTGCGCACCGCCACGGCCCAGTGCCTGACGCCGCGCATCATCACGCCCTCGAGCACGGCCTGACCGCCCACCGGGGCGTCCCGGCTGGCGGTGAGGCGAGGCTCGTTGTTCACGCTCTGACCCGCCTGCCCGCGTGCGGCCAGGTCGGGTTCCCTGACCGCGTCGGTCATGCGAACTGCAGCAGCGGGCTAGGCGTTGGCCGTCTGGCGAGCCGCAATGCGGCCCTTGGCTGCGCGGCGCTGGAAGCGCTCGACGCGACCACCGGTGTCGACCAGCTTCTGCTTGCCGGTGTAGAACGGATGGCACTCGGCGCAGATTTCGACGTGAATCTCAGGCTTGGTCGAGCGGGTGATGAAGTCGTTCCCGCAGGTGCACGTGACGTGCGCCTCGACGTAGTTGGGGTGAATGTCGCTCTTCATAGGTAGTAATGAAGGATAGCCACACGCCGTCAGCTGATCGTGTACAGCGGTCCGTCGCCGCCCTCGGGAACGGTCAGGCGCCCGCCTTTGGCTGTGATGGCGCCGCATTGGACGCAGTTTGTGTAGTTGACGATCACGTCGACGAGGCCGGATTTGCTCCCGCCCACCTCCCCGGCATCCGCATCCTCTGGGATCTCGTAGACGCCGGCCGGGCACATCCATTTCCAGGTTTCGGCGATCTCGCGCGGGACGTGGGTCTGGACGCGGATGTGGTTGGGGGCGTCGTCACGGGTCGCGTTGCCGGAGATGTAGACGGATGAGAGTTTGTCGAAGATGTATTTGCCGTCGGGCTTGGGGTAGCTGTTGGCGGTGTCGCCGATGAACATGTCCTGCTGGTCGTTGCGGTGCCAGTGCAGGCGACCGGCCGGCAGCCGGCCCTTGGTGATCAGCCCGAGGTTGACGGCGGGCCCGCCGCTGCAGCATTCCCTTCTGGAACGGTTGGCGGGTGTTGCGAACGTCCCAGAGTTCCTTGCCGGTTGAGGACCGGGCGATCGCGGTCTCGTATCGATCCAGCGGCGTTCCGTGCTTGAGGTGCTGATAGATCGCCTGCGCGGCGAGCCTGCCTGACTGGATGCAGTGATGCACGCCCTTGAGCGCGATCGTGTCGACCATGCCGCCGGCGTCACCGACGATCACCGCCCCGGGCATCGACAGTTTCGGCATCGACCAGTAACCGCCGCCCGGCAGCGCCTTCGCGCTCCAGCCGACACGCTCACCGCCCTCCAGGATCTCACGCACCAGCGGGTGGGTCTTGAACAGCTGCAGCAGATCATGAGCCGAGGTCGTTGCGTCGCGGTACTCGAGATCGATCACAAACCCGATCGAGACCAGATCCTCGCCGCTTGACTCGTCCTTCATCGGATAGATCCAGGTGCCGCCGATCTGCCCGTATCTGCCCTTCAAATGAAGCGGCCACGGGCCGAGCGTGTGGATCACCCGGTCAAGCGGCCTTCTGACCTTCCAGATCTCCTTGACACCGAGCTCCCAGACCTGCGGCTCACGATCAGCGGCGAGGTCGAACTCGCGGATCGCGGGGCCGGTCAAATGCCCCCAATTGCCCTCTGCCAGCACCGTGGCCCTGGCCTTGATGTCAGCGCCGGGCTCGAAGTTTGAGAGCGGCTGGCCATCCTTGCCGCGGCCCTTGTCCCCGGAGCGCACCCCCACCACCGCCCCGTCCGCAACGATCAGCTGTGAGGCCGCGGTCTCCGTCAGCACATAGGCGCCCGCCTCCTCAGCCAGACGCTGCTGGTAGCGAGCCAGAGCGGCGACCGAGATCACCTCGTTGCCGTGATTCTTGAAGTTCGGCGGCGTCGGAACCCTGACCGCGCGCCTGCTGTTGGGCAGCACGTAGACCGCCTCCTTGGTCACCTCCCCGAACGCGAACCGCTCACGACGCCAGTCCTCCCGCGTCAGCTCCGGGAACAGCTCGAGCAACGGTTCCGGGCGCATCACCGCCCCTGACATCAGGTGCGCGCCGCAGGTCTTTCCCTTCTCGATCACCGCGACCGGCACCTCACCGAGCGCCTCGGACAGCTCCGGGTCGTTGCCGAGCAGCTGCAGCAGCCGGTTCGCCGCCGCCAGCCCGGCGGTGCCGCCACCCACGATCGCGACCCCGACCTCGATCAGGTCATCCTCGTCGTCCAGCGAACGCTTGATGAACTCGACCTGCGGGTCGACCGGCGGCGGATACTCACTCGGGGACGTCATCGCGAGCTACGCGGCCTTTCTGGCTTTGATCGCCTCGGTCAGCTTCGGCAGGATCTTGTTCAGATCACCCACCACCCCAAGGTCGGAGAACTCGAAGATCGGCGCGTTCGGGTCCTTGTTGATCGCGACGATGTTCTCGGACGATTGCATCCCGACCTTGTGCTGAATCGCGCCGGAGATACCGGCGGCGAAATACAGCTTCGGTGAGACCGTCTTGCCGGTCTGACCGATCTGTGCCGCGTACGGGTACCAGCCGGCGTCCACCACCGCCCGCGTCGCCGCGACCGCGGCGGTGCCGCCAAACGCCGACGCGAGCGCCTCCGCGAGCTCGAACCCCTCGGCCTTACCGAGACCACGGCCACCGGCGACAAGAATGTCGGCACCCTCGATATCGACATCGGCGCCGCGCTGCTCACCACGCGAGATCATCTCCGCCTGCCCGGACCACGGCGAGAACTCGATCTGCACATCAACGACCTCAGCGTCGCCCGCGCCGCTCTCACGGATCTCGAACGCGTTGATGCGGCCGATGATGATCCCCAGATCACCGCGGTAACGAGACACCGAGATCTTCGAATCACCCAGGATCGGACGCTCCGCCACCAGTTCGCCGCCATCCGCGCGGATCGCGGTGACCTCCATCGTCACCCCCGCCTGCCGGCGCGCCGCCAAACCGGCACCGATCTCAAAGCCGAGCAGCCCCCCGCCGAAGATCGCGTAGCGGTGACCATGCTCTGAGATGACCCGGTCAAACACATCGACGACCGGCTGCGCGAACCCCTCAGGACCCTCCGCCCGGAAAACCCTGCTCGCGCCATAGGAGCCAAGCGTCCGGCACAACTCATCAGTCAGATCGCCACCGCCGACCACCACCGCGTGCGCCTCGCCACCGATCTCCGCCGCACGCACAGCAGCCTCAGACACCGCACCAAGCGAGTTCTTGTTGAACACGCCATCGCGATGCAACACGTACACGAGAACGTCGGGCATCAGATCAGCTTCCTTTCCTCGAGCCAGGCGATGATCTTCTCGACCGTCTCATCCGTGTTCTCATCCTCGATGATCTGCCCCGCAGCCTTCGCGGGCGGATCGTGAAACTCGCCGCACTGCACACGCGATCCCTCCGGGCCGACAAGCGAGGACTCGATCCCGACCTCACCCGCACCGACGGTCTCAAGCGGTTTCTTCTTCGCGCCCATGATCGCCTTCAACGACGGGTACCTAGGCTCGTTGATCGCATCACCCACGGAGATCACAGCCGGCAGCGAAACCCGCACCGTGTCATACCCATACTCCGCCTGACGCTCCAAGCGCAGCGTCGCGGGAGTCGGTGACGGGCCCGCCTCGACCTCAAGCCTGATCACCTGCGTCAACGAAGGCATCTGCAGATGGTCGGCGACGACCGCACCGATCGTGTAGCACTCACCATCATCGGACTGCTGGCCCAGCAGCACCAGATCCGGTGACTCCCGCTCAAGCGCCTTGGCCAACGCGTACCCGGTCGCGGCCACATCAGATCCCGCCAACGCGTCATCGGTCAAATGCACCGAACGATCCGCGCCCAGCGAAACGGCCTTGTGCAACGCCCGCACAGCCGAGCCGGGCCCCATCGTCACCGCAACGATCTCGTCAACCTCCAACTGACCCCCCTCACGCAACTGCATCGCAGCCTCGATCGCATGCGTGTCATAGGGATTCAGATTCTTCTCACCCGAACGATCCATCCGCCCCGTCGACAAATCAATGCGCTTCTCGACAGCGGCGTCCGGAACCTCCTTCACCAGGACGCAAATCTTCAAGAGTGCCTCCTAAAGCATCACTAGAACGCCGCACATGGTACCCGATTGACTGGTCAGTCAATCACGCACCGCACCGCGGATGAAGTCGATCGCCCCCTCGGCTGACGCCCCAGGCGTGAACACCTCCGCGACGCCCAGTGCCTTCAGCTCTTCGACGTCCTCACCAGGAATTGTCCCGCCGACCGTGACCAGGACGTCGTCCGCGCCCTGCTCGCGCAGCAATTCGAGGATCCGCGGCACAAGCGTCATATGAGCACCGGACAGGATCGAGAGGCCGACGACGTCGGCGTCCTCCTGGATGACGGTCTCGACGATCTGCTCCGGCGTCTGGTGCAGACCCGTGTAGATCACCTCCATGCCGGCGTCACGCAGCGCCCGCGCGATGATCTTCGCCCCGCGGTCATGGCCGTCGAGCCCGGGCTTTGCGACGACGACCCTGATCCTGCGATCCGCGCTCACGATTGCCGGCTGAGTCGCGGAAGCTCGATGCGTCTGTCGGTGCGTTTCAGCACGGCGGCAGTGGTGCCGCTGGCGGCGGCGGCGACCGCCAGCACGCCGGCGATCGCGAGCTTGCGGCCGAGCCGGTCGAACCGCAGCACCTCCCAGCCGCCGTCCTTGGCCAACGCGACCAGCCCCGCGTCGGGGTTGACCACGACCGGATGACCGACGGCGCGCAGCATCGGGGCATCTGAGACCGAGTCGGAGTAGGCGTAGGAGGCGGACAGGTCAAAGCCCTCGCGCTCAGCCAACTCCGTGATCGCGACGGCCTTTGCCGGGCCGTACAGAAAGGCGCCGCTCGGGCGCCCGGTGAAATATCCGTCCTCGACCTCAGACAGCGTCGAGCCGAGCGCCCCGTCGAAGGTCATGACCCGCGCCAGAACCTCGGCCATGTCCTGTGCTGCTGCCGTGACGATGTACACCGGCCGGCCAGCGTCCTGGTGCTCGTAGGCGATCGTCAGCATCTGCGAATACAGCCGCGGGAGGATGCGCTGCATGACGCGCACGCCAAGGCGGTCCAGATCGCGTACGCGCACTCCCTCGAGCGAGGTCGCGATCCGTGTCCGCAACGCCTCGGACTGCTCGTCTGAGGCCCCCTGTAGACGGTAGACCACGTTCGCGATCCCGTCGGCCGCAAGCTGTCGACGGCTCATCATTCCGGCCTCGCGGACGGCGCGGGCGAATTGGAACCCGGACGAACCCTGCATCAGAGTCTTGTCCAGGTCGAAGAATGCCGCCGCGCGCACCCCCTCAGCCACCGTTTACCTCCACCAGGATCGCGTCGCCCTGGCCGCCGCCGGAACAGATCGCCGCACAGCCCAGGCCGCCACCACGGCGGCGCAGCTCGAGCACCAGCGCACCGATGATCCGCGCACCGGAGGCGCCGATCGGATGACCGAGCGCGACCGCGCCGCCGTTGACATTGACCCTGTCCTCGTCGATCCCGAGCATTCGGATCGAGTTCAACGTGACCGACGCGAACGCTTCGTTGATCTCCCACAGATCAACGTCCGCCGCTGACAACCCCAGTTTCCCGAGTGCCTTCAACGCGGCGTTCGCGGGCGTCCGTGCGAGGTAGGCAAAATCGTCGGCGACCTGCGCCTGGGCGATGACCGTGCCCAGCGGGGCGCGGTCATGGGCGGCGGCCCACCGATCGCTGGCCAGGACCAGCGCACCGGCGCCGTCGTTGACACCGGGCGAGTTGCCGGCCGTGTGTGATCCCCCGGGACCGGCGAGCCCTGGCAGCTTCGCGAGCGCCTCGAGCGTGCTGTCGCGGCGCGGCGACTCATCCGTGTCGATCACCGCCTCACCCTTGCGGCCCTTCACGGTCACCGCCACGATCTCCTCGGCCAGCAGCCCCTCATCGGCCGCGCTGACCGCTCGCTGATGCGAGCGCAGCGCCCAGCGGTCGAGATCCGGGCGCGTCAGCTCCAACTCGTCGCCGACCTCGGTCGCCTCGACGAACATCTGCTTGCCGGTGAACGGATTGGTCAGACCGTCGTGCACCATTGCGTCGAGCGCTCGGCCATCCCCCATCCGCATCCCGAACCGGGCATCCTTGAGCAGGTACGGCGCACTGGACATCGACTCCATCCCGCCGGCCACCGCCACCTCGAGATCGCCGGCCCGGATCGCCGTATCGAGCATCCCGACCGCGCGCACGCTCGAAGCGCAGACCTTGTTGATCGTCTCCGACGAGACCTGCTTCGGGATTCCAGCCCTGATCTGTGCCTGCCGTGAGGGGATCTGACCCTGGCCCGCCTGCAACACCTGTCCCATCACCACGTGCTCGACCTCGTCCGGGGCGAGCTGGGCCCGCTCGAGCGCGGCGCTGATCGCAATGCCGCCGAGCGAAACCGCGTCAAGACTCGCGAGACCTCCGCCCAGCTTTCCGATCGGCGTCCGCGCGGACGACAGGATCACGGTCTTCGGCATATGCGTTCTGACTCCCGGGCTGGAACGACATTACGGATGCAGGTTGGGCGCCCTGATCGTAGTGTGTGTGCGATGGACTTCGAGCTGTCAGCCGACCAGCGTTTGCTGCGGGACACCGTGCGCGAGTTCGCGCAGGCTGAAATCGAGCCGGTCGCCGAACTGCTCGACCGCGACCACCGGTTCCCCTACGAGATCGTCCGCAAGCTGGGGGCGCTCGATCTGATGGGGATCCCTTTCCCGCAGGAGTATGGCGGCGGTGGTGGCAGCAGCCTCGATTACGCGATCGTGGTTGAGGAGCTGACTCGAGTGGACTCATCGGTCGCGATCACCCTCTGCGCGCACACCTCGCTGGGCACCCAGCCGATCCACCTGTTCGGCAGCGAGGAGCAGAAGCGGCGCTGGATGCCGCGGCTGTGCAGCGGTGAGATCCTTGGTGCGTTCGGGCTGACGGAGCCCGAGGCCGGTTCCGACGCCGGTAACACGCAGACTCGCGCCCGGCTCGACGGTGACGAGTGGGTGATCAACGGCGCCAAGCAGTTCATAACCAACGCCGGCACGGAGCTCTCAGCCCTGGTCGTGATCACGGCCGTGACCGGTGAGGCTGCCGACGGTCGGCGCGAGATCTCGAACATCCTCGTCGAGAACGGCACTCCGGGCTACGAGCAGGGCCAGCAGTACCGCAAGCTCGGTTGGCACGCCTCCGATACTCGGCCGCTGACGTTCACTGACTGCCGCGTACCGGCGGACAACCTCGTGGGTCCGCGCGGCCGCGGACTTCAGCAGTTTCTGCAGGTGCTGGACATCGGCCGCATCGGCGTCGCCGCGATGGGCGTCGGACTCGCGCAGGGCGCGCTCGATCAGGCACTCGCCTACGCCAAGCAGCGGCGTGCGTTCGGGCGGCCGATCTCGAGCTTCCAGACGATCCAGGCCAAGCTCGCGAACCTCGCGACTGAGGTCGATGCCTGCCGTCTGCTGGTCCACAAGGCGGCCTGGCTCAAGGACGAGGGCCGGGAGTTCTCGCTGACGGCGGCCCAGGCGAAGCTCAAGAGTGGCCGCCTGGCGGTGCACGCCGCCGACGAGGCCGTTCAGATCCACGGTGGCTACGGCTTCATCGAGGAGTACCCGGTCGCGCGCTTCTACCGTGACGCGAAGATCCTCACGATCGGCGAGGGCACAGATGAGATCCAGGAACTCGTGATCGCGAGGGCCCTGGGCGCCTGAGGGTCGCCCTGAGCGATCGAGCTTGGTAGGCCCCGGCAAGCATGCCGGGGCCATCGATCACAGCGATCGCTGGTATCTCGCAAACGCGCGCTGCGCCAGGTACGCAGCCACCAATGCGAGGGCCGCGAGCAGCCCCATGCGGGAAAGGACGACGCTCCAGTCGGTCTTCTGCATCGCCGCTGCACGCGCGGCCACAACCGCCCAGTTGACCGGGTTGAACTTCGCAACCGTCTGCATCCACTGCGGCAGCAGGCTTGCCTGCATCATCCCTGTTGCCAGGAACGTCAGTGGCAACTGTACGAAGCTGACCACGCCGATCACGGTCTCGCGCTGGCGGCCGACCAGGCCGACGGCGTTCGAGAGCGAGGCGACGACCGCGGCGAGCATTGCCGCCACCAGCATCATCATGATCACTCCGACCGGGCCGCCCTTGAAGTCGGCACCCAGGATCAGCGCCAGAATGATGATCAGCACAGCCTGGATCGTCATCGAGAACCCCGCGTAGGCGACCGAGCCGGCGTTCAGAGAGCCGCGCCAGACCGGTGAGGCCAGCATTCGGTCCATCACGCCGCTCTGGATGTCCTCGACGACACCCATGCCACTCCAGCCGGCCGAGAAGAGCGCGAGCATGATCACAACTCCGGGTGTGAGGTAGTTGATGTAGGTGCCGTGGAATCCCGGTATCTCTGCGACGGACTTGAACAGCGCGCCGAACAGCAGCAGCCACACGATCGGCTGGATGACCGTGATCAGCAGGTAGGCGGGCTGGCGCATCAGTACCCGGACGCTGCGCAGGAACACCTGCCAGGTCTGGCGCAGGGCCATCATGCGGCCTCCTCGCTGTCGTTGTCGGCCTGGTTGAAGGCACGGCCCGCGAACCGCAGGTAGACATCGTCCAGCGACGGACGCGCGACCTTGACAGAGGCGACCTTCACCTGCCGATCATCGAGCGCAGCGAGCACCGTCGGCACCACGGCGCCGCCGTCGTCGGCGCGAGCGCGGATCAGGCGACCGTCGAGCTCGACATCACGCAACCCGTCGACGCCCGCCAGCGCTGCGCGCGCGCCTGAGTCATCGGCTTCGACCAACTCGACGTGAACCGCATCCCCTGACAGCTGCCGCTTGAGCTCGTCCGGCGAGCCCTGGGCGACGATGCGCCCGCGATCGACGATCGCGAGCTGTGTTGTGAGGCTGTCGGCCTCATCCATGTAGTGGGTCGTGATCCAGATCGTCATCTGCTCCTCCGACGCGAGCTGATCGATGTAACGCCACATCTGCGCCCGTGCCTCGGGATCAAGGCCGGTGGTCGGCTCGTCGAGGAACAGCACCTTCGGCCTGTTCAGCAGGCCCATGGCGATGTCCAGACGTCTCGCCATGCCGCCCGAATAGGTGCGCACCAGGCGGTCGGCGGCGGCGGCGAGCTCGAACTGATCGAGCGCGTCTGTGACTCGCCGCTGCAGATCGAGCCCCGTGATTCCGAAGAACTCGCCCTGGAGCACGAGGTTCTCTCGACCGGTCGCGTTCGGGTCCGAGCCGTGCTTCTGCCCCACCACGCCGATCGCCCGCCTGACCTGCACGGGATGCGCGAGCGCGTCGATCCCCGCAACGGCCGCGGTACCGCTGTCGGGCCGGGTCAGCGTGCATAGGACCCGGGTCAGGGTCGACTTGCCGGCGCCGTTGGGGCCGAGCACACCGAAGATCGTCCCCGCCTCCACCTCCAGGCTGACGCCATCGAGCGCCTGCACGTTCGGCGGGTAGTGCTTGCGCAGGTCAGCCGCGCTGATTGCAACCTCCAATTCACGCCTCCTCGGATGTGTTGACCGGCGTAGACTTATCTCCGTCGTCAAACATCTTGACAGTCAAGATATCTATGTCAAGGGACAAAACCGAGATATACGCGGAACTGATCGACGAGGTTCGGCGATCCCAGACTGCCACGGCTCGCTTCGACTCAGCGGTTGCCGCGCGGATCGGCATCAATCAGACGGACCTCAGCTGTCTGGACGTGCTCTCGCGCACCGGACCGTTGACCGCGGGCCAGCTGGCGGCACAGACCGGCCTCTCCAGCGGAGCGATGACGACGGCGATCGACCGGCTGGAACAGCGCGGATTCGTTCGGCGGCAGCGCGACTCACAGGACCGGCGCGTGGTCATGATCGAACTCACCGAGCAGACCCTGGCGCTCGACCGCTTCTACGACGAGCACGAGGCCCTGGCAGCCAAGCTGTACAGGCAGCTGACGGCTGAGCAACTGGAGGCTGTGCTCACGTTCACGCGAGCCGGCCGCGAGCTCAACGAGCGTCGCGCGGCGGAACTCGAGGCCGAGCTGAAGGGCACCAGGCTGGGAGGCGCGCGACCCCAGGCCGGCGCGGGTGAACCGGACGACAGCTACCCGGGTTGAGCGCGGGGACCCAGGATCTGCGCGGCGGCGCTGGCCGGATCGAGCTCCCGTGCCACGACGCGATCAAGCAGGTCCTTGAAGGCCGGATCGTCGGCCAGTGCAGCCTCGAGCTCGCGTCGCAACCGGTACGTCGCGATCCGCAGCACCTCCCCGCGCAGGTTGCGACGCCGCCGCACCGCCAGCGTCCCCTCAGCCTCGATATGCGCCCGGTGCTCGGCGAGCTTTGCCAGGACCTCCTGCACCCCCGTCCCGTCCGCGGCCTGGGTGCTGAGCACCGGCACCTGCCAACCCTCGCTGTGACTGAGTGCCAGCACACCCTTGATCTCCCGTACCATCGCGCCGGTCCGTGGATCGTCGGCCTTGTTGACCACGATCACGTCGGGGATCTCCATCACCCCCGCCTTCAGCGCCTGGATCGAGTCTCCGGAACCCGGCATCAGCACCAGCACGACGGTGTCCGCGTGGCCGATGATGTCGACCTCCGCCTGCCCCACCCCCACGGTCTCGAGCAGCACGACATCCCGGCCGGCCGCATCCAGCAGCAGCACTGACTGCAGCGTCGCCTCGCTGAGGCCGCCCAACGCGCCGCGGCTGGCCATCGAGCGGATGAACACACCCGGGTCCAGGAAGTGATCGGTCAACCGGATGCGGTCCCCTAGCAGCGCCCCCTTTGTGAACGGCGACGACGGGTCGATCGACAGCACCCCGACGCTGCGATCGCGTGCACGTTCCAAGCTTGTGAGCGCGTCCAGCAGTGTCGACTTGCCGGCCCCCGGCGGGCCTGTGAATCCGATCACCGTCGTTGCGCCCGTGTGCGGGTAGACCTCGCGCACGATCGCGTCACCGCGGGGGTCACCGTTCTCCACCAGCGTGATCGCCCTGGCGAGCGCGCGACGGTCTCCGGCGAGCAGCCGCTGAGCGATGGTCGCGTCGTCGCTCGACAGGCGGTTCGGTCATCCAGTGCGGATAATGCCGACTGGTGCCGCCGGACAAGCTCAGCACTGCACCCGCCCGCCAGGTGCCACCCCGTAGGCCGCCGAGCCGGCTGGCCGGCGGCCCAGTCGCGTTCCTGCGCTTCGCACGCGAGCATCACATGTTGCGCTGGAGCCATTTGGTGCTGGTCGCGCGCTGGCTCTGGCTGAAGCTGCGCTGGCGCGGCCGGCTCGTGACCAACGGCCTCTGCTTCGTTTGCAGCGATGTCAAGTTCGAGATCGGACGGGGGGCGCGCGTCGAGCTCGGCCGCTGGTCATGGCTCGGCGACGGCTGCAAGATCCGGGCGCACGAGGGAGTCGTGTCGATCGGTGCCAAGTCCGTGCTGGGCCAGGAGTGCACGCTCTCCTGCTATCAGCACATCGCGATCGGCCGCGAGTGCATCATCGCTGATCGCACGATGATGATCGACTTCGATCACAGCATCGCGGACGTCGAACGGCCGATCCGCGAGCAGGGGATCTACAAGCGCGACGTCAGCGTTGGCCACAACGTCTGGATTGGCTATGGCGCCTGCATCCTCAGGGGCGTCACGGTCGGCGACAACGCCGTGATCGGGACCAGCGCGGTGGTCACCAGCGATGTCCCGGAGGATGCGATCGTCGGCGGCGCGCCGGCACGCGTGCTCCGGATGCGCGAACGGCCGACGACCCTGCGCTACGAGTAGCTCAGCTCCGGCCACAACAGAGGCTCCGCGACAGCCGGTTCCGCGCCGCCTTCCGCCGGGCCGTTGGTTATCTTCGCGCCATGCGCCGACTGATCATCTGCTTGGCATTGGCCGGGTTCGCCGCGCTGCCGGCGGCCGCGCTCGCCCACCACAAGGCAACCGCCTCAGAGGCAAAGGCCGTTCGCGCAGCGGCTGTCAAGGCACACCAGATCAGCGCCAAACAGGCGAGCTGCATGGTGGTCGCGGTCTCGTCGGCCAACGCCGGCTATGCGCAGCTGTCGTGGCCAAGGCAGCTGTCCAAGTCATGCACCAAGGTCGCCGCCGATGGCGTGGTCCTGATGCACAGGCGCGCCGCAGCGTGGACGTTCGTTGTCGCCGGCAGCAGCTTCAGCTGCCCGATTCGGGGCGTCCCGAACGCGGTCAGCCGCGACTTTGATCTCTGTCACTGAACCGCGCGCACGGGCGCGGTTCTCGGTGGCAGCTCGCGATCAGGGCCGGCCCGCCGGTCAGCGGCAGACCGCTATGAAGTCCAGCGCGCCACTCAGCGGTCGCCGCGCATCGAGCTTGAAGTCACGGCTCGTGATCGCTGGGGTGAAGCGGTCGTAGAACGCATCGGTGACTCCCAGGGCGGGGTGAACGCGATCCCAGCCGCACGCAAGCGCGACCGCGTGCGCCCGCAGCCGGCGAGCGTGGAACAGGCCGTGGATCTCGACCGAGTCGAACGCCGCCCGGCAGAGCTCGCGGAACTCCTGCGCGCGGTACTCGCGCAGATGCCACGGGTTGTCGGACTTCTCCGCCCCGGCGGGCGCCAGCGTCAGCAGGTTGGGGGTCGAGATGTAGACGACTCCGCCCGGTGCGACCAGTGCCCTGAACCGGCGCAGCACGTCCTCGGGGTTCGGCACGTGCTCGATCGTCTGCAGGAACGTGACCGCATCGCAGCAGCCCGGCTCGCCGTAGCGCTCGACCATGGCACGAGCGAACCGCAGGTTCGGCTCCACGTAGCGCAGGCTGGCATGCTCGAACGCCTCCGGGTTGGCATCCACGCCGACGACGCTCAACGCACCTGCACGCGCGATCGTCGCCGACCCATAGCCCTCACCGCACGCCATATCGATCACGCGCAGGCCATGCACGCGCTCGCCGATCCATTCGTAGACGGCGAGGTGTCGGCGGTACCAGTAGTTCTCGGCCGGGACATCCGGGAGCGTGCGCTCCCCGGTGAGTGAGAGCGGCGGTACCCCCCGCGGCTGGTTCTGCTGGACGTGAACGTTCGTCGCCACGGGCGACACGGTAACGTCAGATCCCAGATGCAGGCGCTGCCCGCCAGTTCGCACGAGCAGATCCGCGACGTCAACACCCGCTATCACGACGTCGCAGCCGCCACCTACGACGCCAAGTGGGGCATCGACTTCGGCGAGACGGGCAGAGCCCAGGTCAGCGGCAAGGCCCGCAAGCTGCTCGGTCCGGAACTCGACTCAGGCTTTACGCGCGCACTCGAGATCGGCGCGGGCACCGGTTATTTCAGTCTCAACCTGATGCGCTCGGGGGCGATCGAGCAACTGACCTGCACCGACATCTCTGCCGGCATGGTCGAGGCGCTGCGAGCAAACGCCGAGCAACTCGGCCTCAGTGGTGTCAGGGCCGTCCGCGCCGACGCCGAGTCGCTCCCGTTTCCCGACTCGAGCTTCGACCTCGTCCTTGGTCATGCCGTGCTCCACCACCTCCCCGACCTCGAGCACGCGTTCATCGAGTTCAGGCGCGTGCTGCGCCCGGGTGGGCGGATCCTGTTCGCCGGCGAACCGTCACGCATCGGAGACCGTCTCGCAAGGCTGCCCAAACACACGGCCACGAGAGTCGCACCGCTGTGGCGCGCGGCACTGGGAGCGGCGCCAGCGCCGCCGTCCATTGCCCAGCCGGGCACCGCGGAGCACGCGGACCACGAGCTGGAGAATCAGGTGGACATCCACGCGTTCGCGCCCGGCGACCTCCAGCGGCTTGCGGCCAGGGCCGGTTTCGCCGACGTGCTCGTCCGCGGAGAGGAGCTGCTGGCTAACTGTTTCGGGTGGTTCAACCGCGGGCTTGAGGCAACCGCGCGTCCAGACGACGTGCCGATGTGGTGGAGGAATTACGCGTTTCAAGGCTACCTGCGCCTGCAGCGCGTCGATCAGCGACTGCTCGAGCCACGACTGCCGGCGGCGATCTTCTACAACCTGCTGCTGACCGCACGCAGGCCCTGAGATGCCCGGCGAGCTCGCCACCGACTTCCCGCTGTTCCCGCTCGAGCTCGTCGTGCTGCCCACGGAGGTCGCGGCGCTGCACATCTTCGAGGAGCGCTACAAGGCCATGATCGAGGAATGTCTGATCCACAGCCGCGAGTTCGGGATCATCTGGATGGCCGACGACGGACTGCAGGAGATCGGTTGCGCCTGCCGCATCGAGCGCGTGCTGGAACGTCTCGAGGACGGCCGTATCAATCTGCTCGCACGTGGCACAAGACCGCTGCGGGTGATCGAGCGCCAACGGCACCTTGCGTATCCGGCGGGCGTCGTCGAGTTACTCCAGGACACCGTCGAGAAGCCAGACCCGGGACTGATCGAGGCTGCCCATGATGCCTACGGCGAGCTGGTTCACAAGGCGACGGATCAGTCACCCAAGCCGGACGAGCTGGAGGCGATGGACGCCTACGCGATGGCGGCCACGGTCGACTTCGGCCTGGATGCCAAGCAGGGCCTGCTCAACCTTCGCTCCGAGGGCGCGCGTCTGCGCCTGGTCACACGGCTGTTCCGCGCCGCGCTGACACGGCTTGACTTCGTCGACCGAGCTCAGGCCAGGGCCAAGTCCAACGGCAAGGTCAGATTCGGGTGAGCCCGGAGTTCGCGGCCCGCTGGCCACGAACCCCGCTGAAGGTTGCCGGCTCAGCCCCTCGGCATGAACTCGGGAACGTCCATCTCCATCGCCTCTGCGGAGCGCGAGGGTCGTGCGGCCGCCTCGGTCGCGCGGCGGCGCTCGGTGACCCGGCTGACGCGCGGTTCACCGGTCGGCTCGACCAGTCTGCGAGCCGTCTTGCGGTCGTCATACCCGGTGGCGACGACCGTGATCCAGACCTGGTCGTTGTCGATCTTCTCGTCGACCATCGCCCCGAAGATGATGTTCGCGTCCGGGTGGGCAGCCTCAGCGACCGCCTTGGCGGCCTCGTTGACCTCCCACAGCGAGATATCCGAGCCGCCGGTGATCGACAGCAGGATCGAACGAGCGCCCTCCATGCTCGTCTCCAGCAGCGGCGAGGACACGGCGGCCTCGGCAGCGTCGATCGCACGCCGCTCTCCGGTGCCCATCCCGATCCCCAGCAGCGCGCTGCCTGCGTCGGACATGATCGTGCGAACGTCCGCGAAGTCGAGGTTGATCAGCCCCGGCAGCGTGACCAGGTCAGAGATGCCCTGGACGCCCTGGCGCAGGACGTCGTCGGCCACGCGGAAGGCGTCGACCATCGTCGTATTGCGCTCGAGAACCGTCAGCAGACGGTTGTTCGGCACCACGATCAGCGTGTCGACCTCTGCACCGAGTGCGGCGATGCCGATCTCGGCCTGGTCGCGGCGGCGGGTGCCCTCGAACTGGAACGGGCGGGTGACGATGCCGACCGTGAGCGCACCGAGCTCGCGAGCGATCTGCGCGACGACCGGAGCGGCTCCGGTGCCCGTGCCGCCACCGGCGCCGGCGGCGATGAACACCATGTCAGCTCCGCGCAGGACCGCCTTGATCTGGTCGTACTCCTCGCGAGCGGCGGCGCGGCCGAGCTCAGGATCCGCTCCCGAGCCGAGTCCGCGGGTGAGCGAGTCGCCGATGTGCAGGGTCGTGTCAGCCGCCGAGGTCTGCAGCGATTGCAGGTCGGTGTTGATCGCGATGAACTCGACGCCCTCGATGCCGGCCTCGATCATCCGGTTGACAGCGTTGACACCGGCGCCGCCGACGCCGGCGACGCGGATCACGGGCTGGCCGGCGGGCTGAGTCGAGTGGGCCTGCTCGAAACGCTGCTCCGGACGCGCGTACGCGTCGTCGACCACCGTCGGTTTACGCTTGGGCGCCGACTTGGTCGCCGGCTCCATCAGGCTCGTCGGGATGTCGGCTGCGAACGCCGACTCCAGCCTCTCCTGCGGTGAGGGAACGCCGGCCTGACGTGGCTGGCCAGTGCCGACGCCGGGCTCGGCCGCCGGCTCCGCCGGGACGGACGGGCGCAGCGACGGATGCGGCAGAGCACGTCGCTCAGCGGCCGTCGGACGGGCGTCGGAAGACGCCTTGGAAGCCTTGGCCGGCGACGGAGGGGCATCGGCTTCCGTGCCGGGCCCGCTGTCCTCGGCGGTCTTGCGGAACAGCTGCGACAGCGGCCCCTCACGCATGCTCGCGCGCTTAGCGGTTGGCATTCGAGAGGACCTCCTTGGCGAGCTGACGGTAGGAGTGGGCTGCGATCCCGTCTGGGTCGTATTTCAGCACCGACATTCCCTTCACCGGCGCCTCCGCGAAACGGACCGTCTTGCGGATGCGAGAGGCGAAGACCCGGTCACCGAAGTTCTCCTCCAGCAACTCGATCGCCTCCTTCGCGTGAAGGGTGCGGGTGTCGACCATCGTCGGCAGGATCCCCTCGATCTCGACGTCCGGGTTCAGGTTCTCCCGGATCATCGCGAGCGTGTTCTGCAACTGGATCAGCCCCCGCATGGACAAATACTCGCACTGCACGGGGACGATTACCTTATTTGCTGCGGTCAGAGCGTTGATCGTCAGCAGGCCGAGGCTCGGCGGCGTGTCGATGAAGCAGTAGTCATAGTCGTCGGCGACCTCGTTCAGCGCTCGCTCGAGCGAGCGCTCACGGCCGATCATCGTCGACATCGCGATCTCGGCACCGGCCAGGTCGATCGACGCGCAGGCGACGTCGACCTCGCGCTTGTGGATCACCTCACGGATCGACACGCGATGCACGAGCACGTCATACATCGACTTCTTGAGGTTGTCCGGGTCGATGCCCTGGGACATCGTCAGGTTTCCCTGCGGGTCCATATCGCAGCAGAGGACGCGGTGGCCCTCCTCGGCAAAGGCCGCAGCGAGATTGAGCGTGGTGGTGGTCTTAGCGACGCCGCCCTTCTGGTTGGCGAACGCGATCACCTTGAGGCTGGCCGTCACGGGCGCTCCTCCGAGAAAAGGCTGTGGGCTGAGAGACGCATTCGCGCCTGTATTCGCAGCAGTGGCGGGGAATCCTTCAACGCTATGTTCCTGACGCGTGTCCTTTTCACTGTTCAACCGCCGTTTGATCTTCGTCACCGGCAAGGGCGGCGTCGGCAAGACGACGGTCGCGATAGCGCTCGGGCGGGCTGCCGCGGACACCGGACTGCGCACGATCGTCGCCGACCTCGATGGCCGTGGCGACCAGCAGGAGCACCAGCTCGGCGCGAACCTGTACAGCGTATCGGTCGACCCACAGAGCGCGATGGACGAATACCTCGACCTGAAGGTTCCGGGTCCCGCCAGCCAGGCATTGCGCCAGAGCAGGCTGTTCAGCGCTTTCGCGATGGCGACTCCGGGAATGCGCGAACTGCTGTGCATGGGCAAGCTCTGGGAGTTGGCGCAACTGTCGCGGCGCACGCCTGACGCGGCTCCCTATGACCTGGTGATCGTCGACGCGCCGGCCTCAGGCCACGGCGCCGCGATTCTGCGCACGCCCCGCACCTTTGCGGAGATCGCCCGGGTCGGCCCGATCGCGAATCAGGCCCAGCTGATCGCGAGCACGCTTGCGGACCCCGCCTTCACCTCTGTGGTCGCGGTGACGACCCCGGAGGAGATGCCGATCAACGAGACATTCGAATTGCGAGACGCGCTGCTCAGCGCCCCCGACCCGCTCGCGCTCGAGCGCGTGATCCTCAACGGCCTCTATCCGGATCGCTTCTCCGCGGCGGACGTCGCCGTCCTGCGTGAGGCGCTGGCAGACTGCCCGGTCGAGCGCGACCGGGCAGCAATCGAAGTCGCTCTGAACGAGCACCGTCGAGCGACCGCTCAACGCCAACAGGAAAGCCGGCTGCGTGACGTGTTCGGGGACCGGCTGCTCGTGCTGCCGTTCTTGTTCGTGCCGGCGGTCGGCACCGATCAGCTCGAGTCGCTGGCACGGGAGCTCGTGCGATGAGTGCCCCGCAGCTGCTCGACGGCAAGCGCGTCTGCGTCTGCGTCGGCGCCGGCGGCGTCGGCAAGACGACAACCGCCGCCGCTGTGGCCCTGGGGATGGCGGCGCGCGGCCTCAAGGTCGCGGTCGTCACGATCGACCCGGCCCGGCGCCTCGCCAACGCGCTGGGGCTGGAGGAGCTCGGCAACGAGCCGCGGCTGGTCGCGCCCGAGCGCCTGGCCGGCATCGAGATGCGGGGCGAGCTGTGGGCGATGATGCTCGACCCCAAGCGAACGTTCGACGAGCTGATCGATCGGCTCGCGCCGACACCCGAGCGGGGCGCCGAGATCAAGCGCAACGGCGTCTACAAGGGGCTCTCCGGCGCCGTCTCCGGCTCGCAGGAGTTCACCGCGATCGAGAAGCTCTATGAGCTCGCCGCCGAGGACTACGACCTGCTCGTGCTCGACACCCCGCCCGCCCACAACGCCGCCGAGTTCCTCAACGCACCGGGCCGCCTGCTGGCATTCCTCGGCGGCGGCTCGCTGCAGGCGCTTCTGCGCCCGACCGGGTTCGGCATGCGCCTGCTCGGCATCGGCGCCGCGCCCGTGCTGGCGGGGCTGAGGATGGTGACCGGAGTCGACCTGGTCTCGGACCTGATCACTTTCTTCGGGCTGCTCGGCGGCATGACTGAGGAGTTCAAGCTGCGCGCGCAGCGCGTCGACGAACTGCTGCACGCAGATGACACCGCGTTTGTGCTCGTCAGCTCAGCGCAGCGGGGTCCGGTGGACGAGGCGATCCGGTTCCGCGGGACGCTGCGTGAGAGCCGCTTACCATTCGCCGGCGCGATCGTCAACCGCGTACATCGACCGCTGCCGCCTGCCGAGCTGACGCCGCAGGCGGCTGGATCGGAACGGCGCCTCCCCGGCGACCTGGGCACCCGGGTGGCCGAGAGTCTCGCGGACTACACCGTGCTGGCCGATCGTGACGCCGCCAGCGTGGAGCGGCTGCGTGGAGCGCTCGCCGGCGAGCCGATCCTGCTGGTGCCTGAGATCGAGCAGGACATCCACGACATCCAGGGCCTGCTTGCGATCCATCGGGAGCTGTTCGATGAGTGAGCTGCTGGCCGTAGACGCCGCGCTGCAAACGGTGCTCGCGCAGGTAGCACCGTTACCGGCTGAGGAGCTGCCGCTGGCCGACGCCCCCGGTCGCTATCTCGCAAAGCCGCTGCACGCGACTTTCGCGTTGCCGCCGTTCACGAACTCGGCCATGGACGGCTTCGCGATCCGCGCCGACGGCACGCCCGGGGACTTCGCGATCATCGGCGAGTCCGCCGCCGGCGCTCCGTTCGAGGGCCGTGTCGGCCACGGGGAGGCGGTCACGATCTCGACCGGGGCGGTCCTGCCGGCGGGCGCTGACGCCGTCGTGCCGATCGAGGACGCGTGGGTCCGCGATCCGGGACGGCTCTTGGAGGTGCAGTCCCGGGTGCGCCCCGGCGCAGCGATTCGAACTGCGGGCAGCGACGTCGAACGGGGCGCCGAGGTGCTGCCGGCCGGCGCTCGTATGGGCCCGGCGCAGATCGGCGTCGCAGCCTCGCTCGGACGGGTCGGGCTGAGCTGCGGAGCCCAGCCGAGCGTGGCCGTACTGACGACCGGCACGGAGCTGAGGAGCCCGGGAGAGCCGCTGGCCGCAGGTCAGATCTACGACTCCAACGGACCGCTCCTGACCGCGGCGCTCGCCAGCGCGGGCGCTCGCGTGACGGTGCTGTCCGCTGCCGCCGACGCGCGTCGGGCCCATCGCGACGCGCTGGTGCAGGCGCTCACCCACGACGTCGTGATCAGCACCGGCGGAGTCTCGGTCGGCGGACACGACCTCGTGCGCGAGGTTCAGCAGGAGTTGGGCGTGCGCGAGCTGTTCTGGCGGATCGCGCTGAAGCCGGGGAAGCCGCTCAGCTTCGGCGTGTTCGAGCGCTCCTCCGGCACGGCGCTCGTCTTCGGAATCCCCGGGAACCCGGTGTCCGTGCTGGTCTGCTTTGAGCTGTTCGTCAGGCCTGCCCTCGCGGCGTTGCAGGGCGCTCGTGACCCGCGTCCGGTGTTCGCTCACGCGGTTCTCACCGACGCGGTACAGCGCAATCCTGAACGTGACGAGCTGATTCGCGTACGTGAGGCCGGCGGCGGACGCCTGGAGCCGCTCCGCGGACAGCAGTCCCACCAGATCGCAGCCGCCGCATGCGCCACGGGGCTCGCGCGCATCCCAGCCGGACGCGGAACCGTCTCGGCTGGGGACGCGGTCGACTACCTTCCGCTCAGCTGAGCTCCGCGGGCGGGAGCGAGCTGGCAGCCTCACGTGCGCGGGCGAGGATGTCCTCGGTGACGTCGGTGGCGCTGCGCTCTGCGTTTTGCCAGGCCCGTCCCATGATTCCGAGCTGGTAAGGCTCGAGCTCGGGCCCCTCGAGAATCGTGATCCTCAGCTTGCGCGGGTTCCACTCGTGGCCCTCATATGAGAACTCGTGACCGGCCATGAGCGGCGCCAGGAAGCTGCGGTCAAGCTCGGGACCGCTCATGTTCAACTGGTGCACAACCTGCGAGCCCATCCGTATCTCGACGTGGAACATGCTTGAGAAGCTACACCGCGGCGGCTGAGGCCGAGTCGGCGGCCTCGCCGATGAGATCGTCCGCGACGCTGCAGAGGTCGGCGTCAAGGTGCCCGCAGAGGACATCCCTGAGGATCGCGCGCAGGTGTTCGGCGAGTTCATCCACGAGCACATCGACACCGGTCGAAGCAGCGGCGAGACCGGTGATGACAGCGCGCTCCAGCGAGATCACATGAGCGGTGCGCTCTGCCAGACCGGCCCGCTCGGCGGGCGGCGCGCAGATCACAGACAGCCGTTGTGCGAGCCGCCCACTTGCGGGGCCCTCCGGCTCCAGCAACGCCCGTAACGCCAGCAGGTAGTCGCTCAGCGCCTCGAACGGGGCCACGCGCTCGCAGCCCATCTCAAACCGTGAGAGCGCCCAGTTGATTTCGCCCGCGCCTGAGTTGTCGGGCGCGCGGCCGCCGCGCGCAGGCGGCAGGCGGCGCCCGATCAGGTTGCAGAAGCCACGCAACTCGTCCTCGCTTGCCTGCGGAAGCAGCGTCAGCAGCCGGGGGCGTCCGCTGGAACCGAGCGCGACCGGCGCCCAGGCGCCATCGTCGATCCGCGAGTAGCCGATCGGACCGACGGCGTAACCGCCCTTCTCGAACAGGCGCAGCGCTGTGAGCACACGCCGGAAACGGGTGCGGGCGAAGGAGATCGAGGGCTGCTGCACACGGTCGTGTGCGACCCGCAGCACTAGCAGCAGCGGTGGCTGCTCGGTTGCGAGAAGCTCCTTTGGCGCTCCCGCCAACGCGGTCGCACGCACCAGTGAAAGCCCTTCTCCGAGCGCGAGGTCCCCGCTCTGGGGATCAAGATCGATGCCGAGCAGCGGCGCTACCACCTCGGTTACGCAGCGGCCCTCATAGAGCGCGTGCTCGAGCTCCTCATAGGCGGCCTCATAGCGATCGGAATCGAAGGCGAACTCACTGCGCTCGAGGAACACCCTGGAGAGAAACGCATACAGCACCAGGTCGGCCACGTCCCGCGGCTCGTCAGGCAGCTCGCTCGTGCGACGGGCACGCAGATAGGGCTCCAGCCCGCCGATCCCCTCCAGCGCCTTCGCGGCGGGAGCATAGGTGGGCAGCGCTGTCAGCAACCCCAGGCGGGCACGTATGAAGTCGCCGGTCAGCGGCCGGTAGCAGTACAGCGGGATGCGGCCGGCGCCGCGTCCGTCGCTCTCGACCACCTCGAACGGGATCTCGTCACCCGCGGTGGTCGCGAGGTGCAGGCGCGTCCCGGCGTCGGTCGTGAATGCCTCAAGCAGTCCGTGCAGCGTCTGATTTCTCACGCCGTGCGGATTCGGTGGATCGCTTTCAGATCCTCCGTTTGGGATGACCCTTGCAGCGGCTGCGCTCAGAAAGCGAACGGCTCAGACAGCCGCGAGCGCGGCGTCGACTGCGACCTCGCAGCCCTCGCTCAACCACTGAAGTCCGTAGGCGCGCATGTCCTCGATCAACGGGACCAGCGCCTGGCCCTTCGCGGTCAGCGCATACTCGACCCGCGGTGGCACCTCGGGAAAGGTCGAACGGGCGACGACGCCCTCCTCCTCGAGCGCGCGCAGGCGCAGGCTGAGCGTGCGCGGGCTGATCCCCTCGAGTGAGCGCTCGAGTTCACAGAAGCGAGACTGACCCTCGGCCAGTTCCTTGATCAGCAGCAGCGTCCACTTGCCGCAGACAACCTCGGCGGTGCGGCAGACGGGACAGGTGTCAGGAGACGACATTCTGGTCTGTCAGTTTAGAAGGTGTCGCTTCATCCAGTGAAGTGAGCGCTTGCACGGCTTTTTCGGCCGGCTTCCACCCGAACGCCGGCGCGATGTGGCGCGCGATCGTGTCGAGCATGCGCGTGCAGTACTCGACGCCGAGCTGGTTGGGGACGGTCAACAGCACCGTGTCGGCCATCTGCACCGCCGGATCCTTGGCCAACTCGTCCGCGATCACGTCGGGCTCGCCCGTGTAGCTGCGGCCAAACCGCGCGATCACACCCTCCAGCCGCCCGAGCTGGTCGCTCGCGTCGCCGGCACGGCCCCCAAAGTAGATGCGGTCCTCATCGGTCACGATCGGCAGCACGCTGCGACTCACCGAGACACGCGGCTCGCGCTCCCAACCCGCTGCGATCCAGGCGTCGCGGTAGCTGTCGATCTGCTCGGCCTGCAGCTCGCCAAAGGGCACGCCCGTGTCCTCTGTGAGCAATGTCGAGCTCTGGAGATTCATACCCTCAGCGGCGGCCCAGCGAGCAGTCTCACGCGTGCCGGAGCCCCACCAGACGCGATCGGCCAGGCCGGGCGACTGCGGTTGGATCGGCAGCGCAAAGCTGCCACCGGTGTGGGCCGGATCGGACTCGGCGAGGCCGCGACCGGTGATCGCCTCCCGGAAATATGCCGTCTTGGCGCGGGCCAGATCGGCGTCGGTCTGGCCCTCGGGCGGGATGTATCCGAAGTTGCGCGCGCCGTTCAGCGCCGGCTCGGGTGAACCCCGGCTGAGCCCGAGCTGCAGGCGCCCGCCGGCGATCAGGTCCGCGGCGCCGGCATCCTCGGCCATATATAGGGGATTTTCGTACCGCATGTCGATCACGGCAGTGCCGATCTCGATACGCCTGGTCCGCGCCCCGATCGCCGCCAGCAACGGGAACGGAGAAGCGAGCTGGCGCGCAAAGTGATGTACCCGCAGATACGCACCGTCGATCCCGATCCTCTCAGCCGCCTCGGCGAGCTCGATCGCCTGGACGTGCGCATCCGCCGCCGTCCGGGTCAGCGAGCCGGGCGAGTCCTGCCAGTGGCCAAAGCTAAGAAAGCCGATCCGCTTGCGCATCTGCCGGATCCTAGAGAACGCTCGACCGCGCCCTAGCGACACTCGACGGCGCCCTGGCGACACTCGACGGCGCCCTGGCGAACACTCGACCGCGCCTTCAGCAGCTCGGAAAGCTGCAGTGCCGCTGCGTCGTTGACATCCTCGTACGGCAGGCGCACCGTCGCGATGCCGGTCCTGACCAGGATCTCGAAGTCCTGACGGCGATCCGCAGCGAAGCGCTCCCTGGTGCGATGCGTGCTCCAACCGTCGAGCTCGACGATCAATGGCTGTTCCTCGAAGTACGCGTCGACCCGGTACCCGCAGACGTGGACATTGATCCTCGGCGTCGGTAGTCCGTGTCTGCGCAACAGCGGCAGGAACCGATCCTCGAGAACTGAGCGCGTCGGCTCCGGCTGCGCGAACTCGAGCAGCGGCTCCAGTAGCGTGACCGCCCTGTGCGTCGGGTTGCGCGCCATCACATCGGCGAGGTCGTCGAGGCTCAACAGGTTCCGCAGCCGCAGGTCGTTGACCGCACGCGTCCGTTGCTCGGGATTGAGCCGCTCAGCGGTGTCGAGCATCGTGCGGGCCGGACTCGTCACACGCAGTCCCTGAACCGATGTGATGTCGCGGCTCGTGAGCGTCGTCGAACGGCGCAGGATCACGCCGGAGGGCCGCCGGTCGCCGGCGCTAACCAGTTCGAGCCGCTTGGGCCAGTAACGCCAAACGCCCCAGAGGAGCAGCCCACAACCACCCGCGAGCGCCGACCCGGGCCCCGCCGCGAGGAGCGCAGCGTGAGCCGCATTGATCGGGTTCGCCTGCACGTGCCCGACGGCGTACACGCCGCGGTAGACGCGGATCAGCTTGCCGGACGCCACCCAATCTGTGAGCGCCCGCGGCGACATACCCGATGAAAGCAGCTGCTCACGGGTGACATGGCCACCCTGTC
Source organism: uncultured Actinomycetota bacterium (assembly GCA_963790635.1). GTDB lineage: Bacteria > Actinomycetota > Thermoleophilia > Solirubrobacterales > Solirubrobacteraceae > Palsa-465. The sequence continues at coordinate 376,454 of CAWBPJ010000008.1, forward strand.
GAGCGGCGTAGGCGTGGATGTTTGCGGCAGTTTTCTGCCGTAAACATCCCGAGCTTCCGTTCGTCTGCCCATCTCCCACTCCCAGTAGAGGCCTCGATGAGCATGCGTTGACCCCCTACGCGAGCCCATTCAGCCGCACAGAGCGACAAAAACCGACACTCAGCACCGAAGCCGCTCCGCTTCGCACCCGCTGACGGGACCGCTTTGGTGACGGCGCCCCGTGGACGCCGGCCCGTGGACGCCGGCCCGTGACGGCGCCCCGTGGACGCCGGCCCGTGACGCCCCGCCCCGCGACACCCCGACGCTACGCGACGTCGCGCAGCTTCTGGGCTTCAGCCAGTGATTGCAGCTTCTTGAGCGACTGGTTCTCGATCTGGCGGATGCGCTCGCGTGTGACGTTGAACGTGCGTCCGACCTCGTCCAGTGTCCGCGGGTGCTCGCCACCTAGGCCATAGCGCAACTCCAGCACGCGCCGCTCGCGGTAGCTGAGGTTCTCGAGCGCCTCGCGCAGCGCCTCCTTGGTGAGGATCTCAGCGGCGCGCTCATACGGCGACTCCGCACGCTCGTCGGCGATGAACTGGCCGAACTCAGACTCCTCCTCGTCGCCGACCGGCTTCTCGAGCGAAACCGGGGCCTGAGCGGAGCGTTTGATCGACTCGACCTCCTCCGGCTCGATGCCGGTCACCTCCGCGATCTCCTCGGCGGTCGGCTCACGACCGAGCTCGGTCACAAGCTTGCGCTCGGCGCGACCGATCTTGTTCAGCTTCTCGACGACGTGGACCGGGATGCGGATCGTGCGGGCCTTGTCGGCCAGCGCACGGGCGATCGCCTGACGGATCCACCAGGTCGCATAGGTTGAGAACTTGAAGCCCTTGCGGTAGTCGAACTTCTCGGCCGCGCGGACCAACCCGAGCGTTCCCTCCTGGATCAGATCGAGGAACGGAAGCCCCTGGTTGCGGTAGTTCTTCGCGATCGACACGACCAGCCGCAGGTTCGACTCGACCATCTTCTGCTTGGCGTCAAGGTCGCCGCGTTCGATCCGCTTGGCGAGATCGACCTCCTCCTGAGCGGTGAGCAGGCGCACCTTGCCGATGTCCTTCAGAAACAGCTGCAGCGAGTCGGTCGTCATGTCCGGCTTCAGATCGAGAGCCGTCTTGGCCTTACGACGGCCACCGCGCTTATCGGGCGCGCGCTCGACCTCAGCCTCGGCGATCGCCGGGTCGACCTCCTCCACCAGCTCGATTTCGACTCGCTCGAGGTAGCCGTGCAGCTCCTCGATGTCCGTCTCGTCGAAATCCAACTCTGACACCGCGCCGTTGACCTCGGCGAACGTGAGCACGCCCAGCTGTTGGCCGCGGTTTACAAGCGCTTTGACCTCTTCGAGTTCCTGCAGTTCCGCTACTGACATCTGGTTCCGTTTCCGTCGTGTTACCAGCGACCCGGCCCGCCTGGACCGCTTGACTAGGTGGTGCCCGAGCCCGCGGAGCGCGCGCACTTCACCCACTGAAACATAGGTGTGAGTCTACCTCGCTCAGCCTCTCTAGTACGCACAAACGGCGAGAACGTTTCAGACCTGTAGCGAGTCGGGCGAATCTCAACGTCAAGACACCGCCCGTTGCGGAAATTTTTGCACGGTCTCCCGGCGGGCGCGAGTCTCTCGGTTGCCAAGTGCCCGGCACCCGCGTGCTTGCGTCCTTCGCGACGGACATATAATCTGGGCCTCACAGCCGAGCGACCGTCCGTCCGCGGGCGGTCGGCGGGGGAACCATTGCGACGGTGATCAGTGATCACCGTCGCTGGGGCGAATCCGATTACAGCGAATCGGTAGCGCGCAAGCGCGAGCCCGTCAGCTCACCCCGTAGGCACCACTGCCGCCACACAAAACTTCAGCGATTCTGCCTTGGGCCCCCTAGCCTTCCGTACCCTCACGCGGCGCTCCGCGCGGCTTGCATGCGCATGCGCACTGCCGGTTGCGTCCGCGGCAACGCTCGCCGTGGTACCGGCCGCGGCCGCTGGCCGTACGGCCCGCATCGGCAGCGGCGGAATCGGCGTCACGGGCGGTGACGGCTCGGCGGCGACGACGGAACCGTCGCAGTCCTCGCAAGCTAGCGGCGCGAACGTCGTCAAGCTCAGCGGCGCCATCAGCGCTCAGGGCGACGGCATCACGATCAGACTGGCTGCGTCAGGGACGCTGCGCCATCCGCTCACGATCACCGGCGCGGCCGCTGCTGGCGACGCCGGTGACCAGATCGCCATCGAGACCGAGAAGCCGGCAAGCGGCGCCTGGACGCGAGTGGCCACAGCCGTGATCGCCAGAAATGGCGGCTTCTCGACGAGATGGACTCCGGCCAGCAGCTCGCAGATCGAGATTCGGGCGGTGCTCGCATCCAACTCATCGAGTGCAGGCGCATCGGCCGGAGATGATTCGCTGCCGGGCGCGAACTCGGCCGCAGCAGCGGCAAGCGTCTCTGCCACCCAGGCACTGACGATCCCGATCTTCAAGAACGCCGTCGCGACGATCTTCGGCCCGGGCCTGTGGGGTCGCCATACCGCCTGCGGCGAACGGCTCGGCAGGGCCACGCTGGGCGTCGCCAGCCGCACGCTCAAGTGCGGCAGCAGGGTCGCGATCTACTACCGGGGACGCGAGCTGACGGTGCCGGTGGTCGACCGCGGACCGTTCACCAAGGGCGTGACCTGGGATCTGACCCTCGCCACCGCCCGGGCACTCGGGATCAGCGAGACCTCGACGGTCGGCACCCTGACACCGGCCCCCGCGACCCTGACCGCGCCGCTGAGCTGACGCTGAGCCGACGCTTAGCGTCGCGGCCGGCCGCACCCGCGCCCGCGCCCGCGCCCGCCACGCTGATCTCGGTTGTCAGTCCCGCTCCGGCCACTCCGCGCGCCACAATCACGGAATGACCGCAGCGGCTGCATCGATCGCGGCGTTCATCGCATGGCTGCTCTTTCGAGACCGCCGCCGCAGGCGTATGCCCGCTCGTGCCGTGATCGTCTCACCACGGGCGTCGACGCGAATCGATGCAGACGGGGCGGTCCACTCGGTCCAGTCGGCTCGGCTGAGGCTTCCCCGCACGGAACTCGAGCGCCTCTGGGCCCCTGCCCAGCTCGAGAACCTTGGCCGTAGCTACTGGTTGTTCCTGACGCGCGTGACGCTCGGCCTGATACGCGTCATCTACAGCGACGACGCGCGGGCTGTCGTCCTGCTGTCCAAACCGCTGACACTGCTGCGCTTCGGCTCGCCGGACTACAGGTTCGAGCGGGATGCGGGGCGGCTCAGCTGGCGGATTCGGGACGGGCTACTGGTCTCGCGGCGGGGGTGCGGCTCCGGCTTCCTGTCATTGGTCGTTCGCCGGGAAACCGAGGAGGGCGAGCACGCCACGCTCACGATCGATGTTGAGGTGGCCAACTTCTACCCGGCGATCGCCTCACGACTCGGTGCGCCTATCTATAAGGCCACACAGGCCTTTCTGCACGTGCTCGTCACCCACGCGTTTCTACGCTCGCTGGCAACGCTCGACCTCGCCGAGTCGAACGTTCGCCGCTTTCGGCACTGAGGCCTTGCGGTGGCGCTTGCGGCCGGAACGGTTAGATGTCGAACCGTTCGGCGTTGATCTCGCGTAACTTCGCACGATCGTGGCGCGCACGGATCCAGCGAACGGTGCCAGAGCGCGTCCGCATAACCAGCGATTCGGTCGTCGCCTTGCCGCCACCGACATACCGCACGCCCTGAAGCACGTCGCCATCGGTAACGCCGGTGGCTGCGAAGAACACGTGCTGGCCCCGCACCAGATCATCCTTGGTCAGCACCCGGTCGAGCTCATAGCCGGCAGCGACTGCCTGCTGGCGCTCCTCCTCGTCGCGCGGACGCAGCCGCCCGAGGATCTGGCCACCGAGGCACTTGATCGCGGCCGCCGAGATCACACCCTCTGGCGTACCGCCGATCCCCCAGAGCACGTCGACCGGGGCGTTTTCTGAGACCGCCAGCAGCGACGCGGAGACGTCGCCATCGATGATCAGGCGTACGCGCGCGCCGGCCTCGCGAACCGCGGCCATCTGTTCGTGATGGCGCGGCCGGTCGAGCATCACGACGGTGACGTCGCGGATGTCCATCTTGCGGCGCTCGGCGATCAGCGCGAGTGTCTCCGGCAGCGGGCGCTCCAGGTCGAGCAGGTCCGCGATGTCAGCACCGCCTGCCAGCTTCTCCATGTACACGCACGGGCCTGGATCGAACATCGCGCCACGCTCGGCCAGGGCGATCACGGTCAGCGCGCTCGGCATCCCCAGCGCGGTCAGACGCGTGCCCTCGAGCGGATCGACCGCGATGTCCACCAGCGGTGGTGTGCCATCGCCGATGTGCTCGCCGTTGTAGAGCATCGGCGCCTCATCCTTCTCCCCTTCGCCGATCACGACGACCCCGTCCATCGACACGCTGTCGAGCACATGCCGCATCGCATCGACGGCCGCCTGGTCGGCCGCCTCCTTGTCGCCGCGCCCAATCAGACGCGCGGCGGCCAGCGCGGCGGCCTCGGTGACGCGCACCAGCTCAAGCGCGAGGTTACGGTCAGGTTTCGTCGACTTAGAAGGTTCCATGCGCGCAGGCTACCGTTCGCGCCGTGGAAACCGCGGAGACCCACACCTATCGACAGTTGCTGGCATCGCCAGGCGAGACCGACGCGCTCGCCTACGTCCAGTCGCTCGCGCTCGATCCCGCCGGCGACGCCAACGAGCGTCCCTACACCGTCGTCAACTTCGTCTCGAGCGTCGACGGCCACGCGACCGTGGACGGCCGCTCGCGCAAGCTCTCAGGACAGGCAGACCGCGAGCTGTTCTACGCCCTGCGCGAACGCGCAGACGCCGTGCTGGTGGGCACCCGTACGCTCGCTGCCGAGCAGTACAAGCGCATGCTCCCGGACCAGACGCGCCGCAGGCGCCGCGTCGCCGCGGGCCGGCCGGCGGAGCCACTCGCAGTCACGGTCACCCGCAGCGGTGCCGTCTCGTGTGACATCCCGCTGTTCACGCAGGCGCCGGACCGCGTACTCGTGTTCCAGGGCCAGGACATCACCCTGACTCAGGTGATGCGCTCGCTTCGCCGCGACCATGACGTCAGCACCGTGCTCTGTGAGGGGGGTCCGACGCTGTTCGGCGCGCTGTTACGCGAGCAGCTCGTCGACGAGCTCTTCCTGACGCTCGCGCCGACGCTCGTCGGCGGGTCGTCGGGTCCGGCGGTGATCTCCGGCCCCGCCCACCCCGCGTCGGAAGGACCGACGACACTCACGCTTGTGGGCGGGCTCGAGCGCGACGGCACGGTGTTCCTGCGATACAGAGTCGGCTAGCGGGGCCTCCCGAGACCCCGCGGACCCGCTACTGCGGTCTTCCGCTAAAGCCCAAGGTCGCTGACGCCATGCTCATCCCATCCCAGATGGTGGGCGAGTTCGTGGCGCAGCGTGCGCGTCACCTGCTCGCGCAGCAACTCCGGATCGTGCCCGAAGTCGCGCATCAGCGTGTCGCGAAAGATCACGATCCGGTCGTGGAAGTAGTTCTGCACGACGGTGTCGCCCTGATACAGCCCGTAGGCGCCTCGGCGGCCACGGCCTGTCCGGACTGTGGCGCCTCCGTCTGAGACGACGACCGCGACATGTTCGAGTGCCCGATGGAACTCCAGCGGGAGCTCGTCGATCGCGGAGCGCACGAGCGCCTTGAAGTCCTCCTCGTCGTCGAGCTCGAACGTGTCGTACTCGTCGGTATCGCTGTAACGCTCCTCGTCGGGGTCAAAGCTCCACGGATCCTCGGCGGCCAGCCGCTCGGCACGTCGCACCAGGGACTCGAAGTCCTCCTCCGAGGCGGGTGACTGCCAGTTCGCGAAATGCACCAGCGACAGCACGATCACGCTCGTCATGATCACCGCCCCCAGCACGATCACGGCCAGCATCTGGATCGCCTTGATGGCGCCGTCAGGGCTGAAACCGATGATCAGCGTAAGCACCCCGAACCCAGCGACCAGGGCGGCGGCAGCTGCAGAAAGGATTCCTCGGGTGGTCGTGGGCGCGCGCATCTCCCTGCCCTCGTTACCTCAGCGTCCTTGCGATCACGACCCGCTGGATCTCGTTGGTGCCCTCGTAGATCTGAGTGATCTTGGCGTCACGCATCATCCGCTCGACCGGGTATTCCTTGACGAATCCATAGCCGCCCAGGATCTGAACCGCGTCAACTGTCACGTCCATGGCCGTATCTGAGCAGAACAGCTTCGCCATCGCTGAATACTTGCCCAGATCAGGGTCACGACGGTCGACCTTGCAGCAGGCCTGATAGAGCAGCTCGCGCCCGGCCGCGCACCTGGTCTCCATGTCCGCAAGTTTGAACTGGATCCCCTGAAACTCGTTGATCGGCTGTCCGAAGGCCCTGCGCTCGCGCGCGTAAGCGGCCGCGTAATCGGTCGCGCCCTGGGCGATCCCCAGCGCCTGTGCGGCAACGCCAAGCCGCGAGCGGTCGAGCGTGCTCATCGCGACACTGAAGCCCTGCCCGATCTGGCCAATCACGTTCGCCGCCGGAATGCGCACGTCGTCAAACACCGGGGAGCCGGTCGGCGAGGCGCGAATCCCGAGCTTGTGCTCGAGCTTTCCGACACTGAATCCGGGGCGGTCAGCCTCGACCACGAAGGCGGTGATTCCTCGCGAGTGTCCCGCCTCCCGATCGGTTACCGCGAACACGCAGTAGAAGTCGGCGATTCCGCTGTTGGTGATCCATGCCTTCGATCCGTTCAGCACCCACTCCCCACCGTCCTGCCGAGCGGTCGTGAGCATGCCGCCGGGGTCCGAGCCGGCCTCCGCCTCTGACAGCGCGAACGCGGGCGACCACTCGCCGCTGGCGCAGCGCGGCAGCAGGCGATCCTTCAACTCGTCGGAGCCGTAGAGCCTGATCGGCAATGTGCCCAGGTCCTGGATCATCAGGATCAGCGCAGTCGACGCATCGGCCTTGGCGATCTCCTCGACCGCCATATTCAGCATCAGCGTGCCGGTACCGGTGCCACCGTACTCCTGCTCGAACGGAAGCCCGAGCACGTCCTGCTCGGCCAACAGATGCCGGAGGTCATGGGGGTACTCAGCGCGCTCGTCAATCTCCGCCGCGCGCGGCGCAATCGCTTCCTCAGCGATCTGGCGGATCACGTCCCGAAGCTCGAGATGCTCCTGCGGGATCGTGTAAAGATCCATAAGTGCCGACACACGGTCAATCGTACCCCGCGGCGGATCGATTCAGCGGTGGTCGAGCGGCCCGCCGCTCCGCTTGAGCGGCGGGCTCATCCCGAACTGAGGTCGCGTGCTACAGACCAGCCGGATGGCGAGCGAGGAACTTGCCGTATCCCGGTTCGCCGATCCGGGTCAGCGACCAGCGGTCGTTGCCGTTGGCCGCAGACTGCGCTGCCGTGTCGAACCACAACCCGGCGATCTCCATGTAGGCGTGCGTGGGGCCGTTGGTGTAGATCGTGACCCAGTTTCCGGTCCCGGACAGGCCGTACTTGAGGAACTGCTCGGAGTCCAATGGCGTCGCCAGCAGGCCGCCGGCGTGCAGCACGTAGCTGACAGAGCCTGAGCAGTCATAGCCCTTTGAGTTGAACGACTGATGACCGCCACCGTAGATGTAGGGGTCGAACGCGATCTTGTTGGCGGCGTCGAGCATGTTCACGATCTGAGTCGGTGTGCCCGTCGCAGGTATTGCAAGACCGTCGATCAGCGCGGCGTTCTGCTCGGGCTCGCTGGTTCCCGCCGGCCCGAGACCGACACCGCCGGTACCGGTATCTCCGGCCGGCAGCGGCGCATCTGAGGGGGTGGTCGCCGTCCTGGCCACGCCACTGGCGAGCTCCTTTGCCGCAAGCGCGCTCTCGGTGATGTGAAGCTTCGAACTCAGCAGCCGCTTCAGCGTGCTGATCGACGTCGGCCCAGCGATTCCGTCGACGACGAGCTTGTACCTGTGCTGAAAAGCCTTCAGCTTCTTTCGCGTCCCGCCGTTGAAGTAGCCCGTCGCCGAGGTCTTGAAGCCAAGCGCGGTCAGGTCGTGCTGCAACGCGAGCACATCGCTGCCGCTCATTCCGAGCTCGAGCGTGCGGCTGCCGAAGGCGGCATTCGAGGACTTGCTCGTCTTCGTCTTCAGGCCGCTGCTCGAAGACTTTACGGGCGTCGTGCTGGTGGTGGTCGTGCCGCTGGACGTCGTGCCGCTTGACGTTCCCAGCCCGGAAGATCCTCCAGCTGCGGCAGCCGGCCCGGCCGCGAATCCGAAGAACAGGATGGAGGTTGCTGCGAGTCGGCGCCAACCGGTCACAGCTTTGGAGTACGACAAACTAACCCTTTCTCTTTCCTGCGCCTACGGGGTTAGCTGTCGGGCTCGCGCTGAAAGAGGTCGCGCTACGCCGCATCTACACGGCGATTCGCCCCAAGAGCCACTATTGCGGCTCATACAACTGGTTCCCCCGCTCCGTTCCGACTGAGCGGACCGGACTCGGCTGGGTGTGCTGGCGGGGAGCATAACAGCAGCACAACACATCAGGCCGAAAGTTCCGTAGACCGCGTGGTTGTAGGCTTTCTGCAGGATGAGCGATGAGTACACGCCGCGCGAGGTTGCAGCGCTGGTAGCCCAGGGAGGCGTCCAGCTGATCGACGTGCGCGCGGATTACGAGCACGAGGCGGGCCACATCGCGGGAAGCCGTTGGATCGAGCTGACGGATCTGCCGCTACAGGCGGCCACGATCGACAGGGGCTCGCCGGTGATCCTCTACTGCCGCAGCGGCGCGCGTTCGGCGATGGCGACCGAGGCACTTCTGCAGGCCGGATACGACGCCCACAACATGGCCGGCGGCATGCTCGAATGGCACGCCGCCGGTCTCGAAATGGAGCCTTCAGACGGTCACGTCGCCTGACGGCGACCGTTCAAGCCTCAGAGCTTGATGACGTTGATGGCCTTGGGGCCCTTGGGCCCGGCCTCCTCCTCGTAGGAGACCTTGGAACCCTCGGCGAGCGAGCGGTATCCGTCAGCCGCGATCGAGGTGTGATGGACGAAGAGGTCGCGGCTGCCCTCGTCGGGCGTGATGAAGCCGAAGCCCTTCTCGTCGCTGAACCACTTGACTGTTCCGGTTGGCATTCTGGAGACTTCCTCCGTAGCTATCAGTGCTTCTACCGCGAGGACGTCTCTCCCGACCACCGGTGCCTGCACAATCTGCATCGCCCGAGGGCGACCTTACGTAGGCGGACGCTAGCACGACGGCTGGACCGATAGGCCCCCCGAAACCCCGCGGTTTACGGCCTGGTCACAAGTCCTTTTATCCCGAGCGATGCGTATGCAGAACGCCGCACGCGCATGCATGCCGTCGCGCCGGCAGAACGGCCAGAATTGAACGATGCGCTGGCTGGTCGATGGAATGAACGTGATCGGGAGCCGTCCGGACAAATGGTGGAAGGACCGCGACGCGGCGATGCTCAAGCTTGTCGACCAGCTGGAGCGGTGGGCGGCGGCCGAGAACGAGGAGGTGACCGTCGTATTCGAGCGTCCCCCATCTCCCCCGATCCGCTCCACCGTGATCGAGGTCACGCACGCGCCAAGGCCCAAGGCGAATGCCGCCGACGATGAGATCGTGCGCCGGCTGAAAGCCGACCCCGAGCCGCAGGCTGTGCGGGTGGTGACCTCGGACCGCGGGCTCAGCGAGCGCGCGCACGCGCGGGGTGCGACGGTGGAGGGGGCTGAGTCGTTCAGGTTGAGGGTCGAGTCCTACTGACAGCTGTTGCGCTCACGACCGACGGATTGTGGGCGAGCGCCGGCGGCTTGCGACAATGAGCTGAATGCCCGACGAGAACCGGCCAACTCAGCAGCAGTCCGGCAATGGGTCACGCCCGGACGGGCAGGGGCAGCCGCCGCGCTGGCGGATGACGCCCGCTCCCGGCGGCAGCCGGCCGGGCAGCAGCATGCGTGGCGGGCCCAACGGCACCGGTCCGCGCAGTCAGTGGGCGGTTCTGGCGGCCGTCGTCCTGGTGCTGCTCGCGATCAACCTCTGGGTCTCCTCCGCGGCGCTCAGCCCGAACCGGGTGCGGATCCCCTACAGCCCAACGTTCATCACCCAGTTGGCGGACGGGAACGTCGACTCGGTCTCCACCAACGACTACGCGGTCGAGGGCAGCTTCAAGAAGACCTTCGGCTACCAGGGCAAGGCCGCCACCAAGGATTTCTCAACGCAACTCCCGTCATTCGTCGATCGCGACCAGCTCAACGGCCTGCTCAACAAAGAGCACGTCACGATCAACGCGCAGAACCCCAACGCAGGGCCGTCGATCATCGAGAGCATCGTGTTCGGCTTCGGCCCCACGATCCTGCTGGTGCTTCTGTTCGTGTTCATCATGCGGCGGGCCGCGGGAGCCGGTGGCGCCGGCGGGTTGATGTCGTTCGGACGCTCGCGGGCGAGGCGCGTCGAAGCGGCTGATCAGCCGGTGACGTTCGCCGACGTGGCCGGCATCGACGAGGCCAAGGAGGAACTGACTGAGATCGTCGACTTCCTCAGATCCCCTGACAAGTATCTGGCGCTGGGCGCCAAGATCCCCCGCGGTGTGCTGCTGAGCGGTCCGCCCGGCACCGGCAAGACGCTCCTCGCCCGGGCAGTCGCAGGCGAAGCGGGCGTGCCGTTCTTCCAGATGTCCGCCTCGGAGTTCGTCGAGATGATCGTCGGCGTCGGCGCCTCACGCGTGCGCGACCTCTTCGCCCAGGCCAAGGAGGCCGCTCCGGCGATCATCTTTGTCGACGAGCTCGATGCCGTCGGGCGCTCGCGGTCATCGGCCGGGCCGAACATCGGCGGCGGCCATGACGAGCGCGAACAGACCCTGAACCAGATCCTGACTGAGATGGATGGCTTCGACGCCCGCACCGGCGTGATCGTGCTAGGGGCGACAAACCGCCCGGAGATCCTCGATCAGGCGCTGCTTCGCCCGGGCCGGTTCGATCGGCGGGTGGTCGTGCAGCCCCCCGATCGCAACGGCCGCGAAGCGATTCTCAAGGTGCACACGCGGTCGGTTCCGCTTGCTCCTGAGATCGACCTCGGCCAGATCGCGTCGACGACGCCCGGAATGGTCGGCGCTGACCTCGCGAACCTCGTCAATGAGGCGGCGCTGCTGGCCGCAAAGCGCAGCCATCCCAAGGTCAATCAGCAGGACTTCACCGATGCGCTCGAGCGGATCGTGCTTGGGGCGGCTCGCAGCGTGATGATCAGCGACGACGACCGCCGGCGCACCGCCTATCACGAGGCCGGGCACGCGATCGTCGGCATGCTGACTCCTGGCGCCGACCCTGTCCGCAAGGTCTCGATCATCCCGCGCGGCCAAGCGCTCGGCGTCACCTTCTCCGCTCCAGATGCTGATCGCTTCAACTTCGACGAGCGTCACCTGATTGCGCAGATCAAGGTCGCGCTCGGTGGCCGATCCGCTGAGGAAGTCGTGTTCGGCGACCTCACAACCGGGGCCGAGTCCGACATCCAGCACCTGACGCGGATTGCTCGTTACATGGTCGGCCGATGGGGTATGAGCAGCGCGATCGGTCCAGTGGCGGTGCTCGCCCAGGAGGGCACCGGGATGCTGCTGCCCGGCGTCTCTGAGACCTCAGAGAAGACGCAGCAGCTCGTTGACCAAGAGGTGCACCGGATCGTCGAGAACGCGCACCGTGAGGTGCTGATGTTGCTGCGTGCCCACCGAACCCAACTCGACGACCTGGTGACGGCGCTGCTCAAGCACGAGACGCTCGATCAGACCAACGCCTATGCGGCGGCTGGGATGGCGCCCTCGAGCGCCACAGACAAGCTCCCGCCGCAGCTCGCAGGGCCACTGGCCGATTGAAGCGCCGGATCAAGCTTCATGGGTCCTACAACTAGTCGCCGAGGTGAGTCATCCGTGCCAACGCCTCATGGCACTCGACGACCCGCTGCTTGACCGGATCGGAGTCCGGTCGGTCGTGCACCAGGTCCCAGGTGCGATCCGCGATCTCACGGGCGGTATCCGGCGTTGCCAGCTCCCAGAGGCGGTCCACGAGCCGCAACTCGAACTGCTCGATCTGGTCGGCCGGGTCACCCGGCGGCATCTTGGGGTATGGCTCGCCCGTCGTCTCGCGCCACATTCCGGTTGCCACGAGCAGGCGATTGCGCAGTTGAATCTGGTCCATCGGCGGGATGGATCCTAGACAGGATCGAGCCGTTAGGGCGTCACGACAGAAGTGCCGGCGGGATCTGAGGCGGCCGCAAAGTTGTCCTGTCGCCTCTCCGCAGCCAGCCGAACCACCTCATACCCTCCGCTCCATGCTGTTCGTCACCTGGAATGTGAACTCGCTGCGGGCGCGCCTGCCGCGAGTGCTCGAGCTGCTTGCGCTGCACCGGCCCGACGTGGTCGCACTGCAGGAGACCAAGTGCTCCCCCGTCAACTTTCCGGCGCTCGAGCTCGACCAGGCCGGTTATGCCGCTGTCCACAACTCGGGCGGGCAGTGGGCCGGAGTGGCGCTGCTCGTGCGGCGCCCCCTGGTGGCGGAGCTGCCGCAGCTCAGCCTGTCGGGCGACGCGCTCCCGGAAGAGGCACGCTGGTGCGAGGCGACGGTCTCCGGAATCAGGTTCATCAGCACCTATGTGCCCAACGGCCGCACGCTCGACAGCCCGGAGTTCCCCCGCAAGCTCAGCTTCCTCGACGCCGCGGCCGACCGTGTTGCGGAGCTCCGCGCCTCGGCCGGCAGCGCACTGGCGCCTCTGGGATCGCTGCTCGCCGGCGACATCAACATCGCACCGGCCGGCGCCGATGTCTACGACCCGCTCGCATATCTGGGATCCACCCACGTCAGCGCACCCGAACGCGAGCGACTCAACGCGATCGAGCAGCGCGGTCAGCTGGTCGACGCGTTCCGGGCGCTGCACCCGGATCTGCAGCAGTTCACGTGGTGGGACTACCGCGCCGGGAACTTCCACAAGAACCTGGGCATGCGGATCGATCTCGCGCTCATCAGCCAGGAGCTGGCCTCCAGCCTGGAGACATGCGGCATCGACCGGAACTTCCGCAAGGGGAGCAAGCCGTCAGATCACGCGCCGTTACTGGTGAGCTTGCGCGCGGGCGCGCCCGCAACGAGCGCTGAGGAGTAGCCTCGAACCGTGCCTGACCAGTCCGGACTGACGACGCCGCACTCTGAGAACTTCCGCAACGTGCTCGCAAGGCTGCCGACCGGCGTCGTCGTGATTACCGGGGGCGACCACGAACATCCGAGCGGTCTGCTGGTCGGCTCATTCATGTCGGTGTCGCTGGAGCCGCCGCTGGTCGCGGTGTGTCCGGCCAAGACATCGACCAGCTGGCCCACGGTCGAGGCGGGGGGCCATTTCTGCGCGAACGTGCTGGCGGATGGCCAGGAGCCACTGGCGCGACGCTTCGCGGTCTCAGGCGGCGACAAGTTCGCCGGGCTGAGCTGGTCGCCGTCACCCGCCACCGGGTCACCGCTGCTGGACGACGTGGCGGCCTGGATCGACTGCCGCGTCTACCAACGCTACGAAGCCGGGGATCACCTGCTGGTGCTCGGCGAGGTGCTGGAGTTGAGCGTGCAGCGGGACGGCGGCGCGCTGGTCTTCCACGGAGGAGCCTTCAGGCCACTGATGTGAGCCATTTCAGACACTTATTCGATCCGTGTCAGCTTCTTCAGAAACTTTCACACCGGCAACCGATGATCTGACCAATGGCACACATCCTGGTGGTAGATGACGAGCCCGCCGTTCGGCGGGCGCTGGAACGGGCTCTGCGGCTTGACAAGTACGACGTCGAGCTTGCGGTTGACGGCGAAGAGGCTCTCGACCGTCTCGCGGAGCAACCCGCCGACGCGGTGATCCTGGACGTGATGATGCCCGGCGTGGATGGGCTCGAGGTCTGCCGGCGGATGCGCGCCGGGGGCGACAAGACGCCCGTGCTGATGTTGACCGCGCGCGACGCGATCGACGATCGTGTCCTGGGCCTCGATGTCGGCGCCGACGATTACCTCGTAAAGCCTTTCGCGCTGCGCGAGTTGCAGGCACGGCTGCGGGCCCTGCTGCGCCGCTCCGGTGACGACGGCGACAGCCTCGAGACGCTCCGGTTTGACGACCTCGTCCTGGATCCGGTGGCGCACGAGGTGTATCGCGGCGAGCGCCCGATCGAGCTGTCAAAGACCGAGTTCCTGCTGCTCGAGCTGTTCATGAAGCACCCCCGCCAGGTGCTCACACGCTCGACGATCTTCGAGAACGTCTGGGGCTACGACTTCGGCCCCACGTCCAACGCCCTCGGCGTCTACATCGGCTACCTGCGTCGCAAGACCGAGGAAGGCGGAGAGTCGCGCCTGCTGCACACGGTGCGCGGCATCGGCTACGTCTTGAAGGACTGACCCAGGCGGATGCCGCTTCGCAGACGCATCAGTTTGGTGGCGGCGACGACGGTCGCGTTTGCGGTCGCGATCGCGATGGTCGTTTGCTTCATCGCCGTGCGCGACCAGATGGTCGGTCAGATCGACAGCGAGTTGCGCTCTCAGGCGGACAGCGGTCAGAGCCAGCCGAATCCGGCAAACGACTACCCGAACCTTTCGGCCAACGCCGGTGGCCCGACGCCCTACGGTCGAGTCGTCTGGACCAGCGGGCGCACCAGCCCGATTCAGGGGATGGGGGATCTGCAGTTTCCGCAGACCGCCGCGGCCGAGCGTGTTGCCTCCGGCCGGAGCGGCGCGTATATGACCGACGTCTGGGTCGACGGCGCCCACCTGCGGATGTACACGTTCAGAGCAGTCGTCGGCAACCAGGGCGTCTATGTAGCGGTCCAGCTCGCGCGACCGCTGGCGGCCGTCGACAATGTCCTATCGACGTTGAAGTGGATCCTGCTGGCGGTCTTCCTGCTGGTCGTCGCGCTTGCGGCGGTCCTCGCCCGCCTCGCGACCCGTCGTGTGCTCAAGCCGCTCGCCCAGGTCACCGCCACCGCCCAGCTGATCGGCGAAACCGACGATCTCAGCCAGCGGATCGACGTCCACGAGGACGATGAGGTCGGCCAACTCGCGGGCAGCTTCAACGAGATGCTCGAGCGGCTCGAGAGCTCGCGCGCGGAGCTCGATTCCTCGGTCACGGCCCAGCGCCAACTGGTGGCCGACGCCTCACACGAGTTGCGCACCCCTGTGACCAGCCTGCGAACCAACGTCGAGGTGCTGCTGTCCGGCGCCGAGCTCGAGGACGGGGACCGCGACCGATTGCTGGCGGACATCGTCGAGCAGAGCGAGGAACTGAGTGGACTCGTCTCCGACCTGATTGAGGTTGCGCGTGGCGACACACCGCCGGCGAACATCGAGGACATCCGACTCGACAGGCTCGTGGAGGCCGCGATCGACCGTGCCCGTCGCAACACGGCGGACGTCGAGTTCGTGGAGGATCTGCGGCCCGTCTCGGTCCAGGGCAGTCCTGAGCGGCTGATGCGAGCGATCAACAACCTGCTCGACAACGCTGCCCTGCACGGCGGGCGTAGTGGCCCGGTGCAGGTCATCGTCGATGAGAGCGGCCTGACGGTGCGCGACCACGGGGACGGTATCGCCGAGGCCGACCTCCCCCACATCTTTGATCGCTTCTACCGTGGCGCCAACTCGCGCTCACGTCAGGGCAGTGGCCTTGGCCTGGCGATCGTCAGCCAAGTCGCAGCACAGCATCGGGGCAGCATCACCGCCGCCAATGCCGCAGATGGCGGTGCCGTCGTCACCCTGCATCTGCCGACCTCACCGGTCAGCGAGAGCGCGGACCTGACGCATGACGCCGGCGTGTCAGCCTGACACGGGCCGGCTGCGGCTACTCAACCTCATCAATCAGGCCCTCGGGTAGCTCCGGCAGCTCCACCTCGACACTCGCGGCCGCCTCGTTCTCCTGTTTGATCTCCAGCCACAGCTCCTCGCGGTAGATCGAAACTGACCGCGGCGCCTCGATCCCGAGCCGTACCGTGGTCCCACGGATCTCCAGGACCTCGATCACGACCTCGCCACCGACGATCACTCGCTCGCCGGCGTGACGCGTTACACGGAGCATCGGTCGATCTTAGAGTCTGCTGGTGCGCGATCGGCCGGCAGGGCGGTGCCGCGCCGGCGGGAGGCTCACGAGGCGGCGGCCGACTGGAACAGGGGCGTCTTCACCGCCGCGCCATCGCGCTGGTTGATCACCTGATGGCCTGCGCCTGCGCGGATCAGGATCGGAGCCTTGAGGTTCACGGTGATCTCACTGAGCACGCTCGAGGCGGTCACCGTCACGTAGACGTCTGCCGGCACCCCGTCGTCAAACCCGAGGTTCTCAGCGTCCGCGTCGGCGAGTTCCACCGCAAAGCCCTTGAAGAATCGGTGCGGGTTCGTGACCGGCAGCGCGATCGCAGGGTGCTCGAGCGACTGCAGCCAGAGAAACGGACTGCGTGCGTCCGTGCTGAGCAGCGCGTAGCGGCTGCCGCCGAGCCCGATCAGTCCGTCTGGAAAGGCGACGATGCTCTCGGCGATCACGGCGACCTCGCCGAACCGCGATGTCTCGTGACGCTCGGTCTCAGGCCCGTCACCGTCGATTGGATCGGCGCCCGCCGCTCCGTCCGCATATACCGAGGTCGCGTTCATGTCTGCAGGAAATTCATCAGCGAAGTCTGGATGATGTCCGCCGCCGACTGCAGCGCCGCCTGGTAGCCGGACTGCTCGGTCGAGTACTGGACGGTCGCCTGGGCATAGTCGACATCCTCGACATTACCCAGTTCGGTGGTGTCCGTGGTCGACAGATTGGTGAGCCTCGTACCCGCCATCTGCAGGCGGTCCTGAGTCGCGCCGACCGTCGCCTGCACCGATTCGAGCGAGCTTATGTTGGTGTCCAGGTTCGAGAGCTGGTTCTCGAGGTCAGCCTGGGTGCCGCCGTTGGTGCCGGTCATGTCGTCGTAGATCATCCGCATCGTCGCCAGCAGCCCACCGGAGCCGTCCGACTGAACGGCACCGCCGCCGCTGCTCGAGGTCGCGGCCGTACCGCCGGTGTTGCCGTTGCCCAGCACGCTGTACAAATCGGCGCTGATCTGCAGCTGCGAGCTCGGGCCGATCGCGTAGCTGATCGTGTTCTGATTGCCGTTGAACTGGTCTTCGGTGGACGGATCGGCGGCGGTATCTGCGGTGCTCCACGGCTCGGTGGTGACGGCATCCCCGGAGAAGATGTAGGAGCCGTCGTACTGAGCGTCACCGGACTCCTTGACCTGGCCGATGTACTGCAGGACCTCCTGGGCAGCGTCGCTCAGGTCGGTTGCGCTCATCGTGCCGTTGGCGCCCTCGACGGCCAGCTCGCGGACGCTCTGCACAACCTCCTGGATCGACTGCAGGCTGCTCGAGGCGCTCTCCACCCATGCCGTTCCCTGGTTGACGTTCTGCTCGTAGGCGCTGTAGGCACTGACCTGGCCTTTCAGCGACAACGTCAGCGCTGTTCCGAACGGGTCGTCGGACGGCTGGTTGATCTGGTAGCCGGTCGACAGCTCCTCCTGCGTGTTGTCGAGCTGGCTCAGATCGTTGTCGATCGTGGCAATCGTTGAGTTGCCGATCATCTGTGATGTGATGCGCTCAGTCACGGTCTCGATCCTTCCGGTAAGCCCTACTGCCCGACCACCGACATCAGCGAGTCCATCACGGTGCTGAAGGCGTTCATCACCTTCGCCGACGCCTGATAGGCCTGCTGCTCGGTGATCAGGTTTGCCATCTCCTGTGAGAGATCGACGCCCTCAGCGCTCTGACGCTGGTTCGTGATCTGCGTCTGCAGAGCCGAAGCGGTCGTTTCCTGCGTGTTCGCGCCCTGCGCCATTGAGCCCACCTGTTGAACGAAAGCGGCGTAGGCCGTGTCGGCCGCACCGCCGGCGTTGGCTGCCTCGTCGAGCGCCACATCGTTGTCGCTTGCGTTTGGCGAGATCGTGGCCGGAGGCGCAACCGCGAGGCTCGAGACCTGCAGGTTGTCGGTGCCGGTCGTGTTGCCGCCGGCCGCCGTGGCCGATGAGACCACCTCAGGCGTGACACCGGTCTGCGCCGCGTTGGCGAGGCTCGCGGAGACTGAGAGCGTCGCCGCCGTGATCGCCGTGCCGCTCGACGCCACGAAGAACGGCGCGTTCAGGGTAAGGGTCGTGCTGGTGCCGGCCACGGTCGGTGAGTTGACCTCGTTTGCGAGATCCTGCGCAACCTCGTCGAGTGACGCGGTCACGGTGCCGATCGTGCCGAGCTGCGTGGGAGCCGTGGAGGCCGTGTAGCTCGTCACACCACCAGAGAAGGTTGGCGTTCCCAGGCTGCCGAAGCCGTTGGCCGAGTAGCCCGCGAGTCCGATCAGCGAGCCGAGCGTCCCGCCGGCGGTGCTTGCCAGCGACGCGGCTGAGGTTCCCGCAGCATCCGCGCTTGCGAACTGCGACTGCCAGGCCGCAGCCCAACCACTGCCCGGGTCGGCGCCTCCCGAGCTGAAGCTTCCAAAGTCGTCGCCCGGCGGAACCGCGCCGCCCGGGGCGATGCCTGCCGGATCACTCACGAGCGCCGTGGACGTCACGCCACCGAAGTACACGCTCACAGAGCCGTCGGTGTTGTTCTGGACCTGAACGTTCCCCAGGGACGAGAGATCGTCGAGCGCGGAGTTGCGTTGATCGATCAGGTCGTTGGCGCTCTGTCCTGCGGCCTGCGCTTGAACGATCGAATAGTTGAGCGACGCGATCGTGTACGCGTCGTTGTAGAGCGTGCCGCCTGAGGCGCCGGACGCGGTCGGGCCCTCCATGATCGCCTCGTACTGATCATTGACCTGCCCGGCGACTGATCCCGCGTTCACCGGGTCGGTCGGATCGGAGGGATCGCTCCCGTTGATTTCGGAGCTCAGTGAGTTGAAGGAATTGGCGAGCTCCTCCCCCTGCTGGATGACGGTCTGCTGGGCAGCCGAGCTGTTCGGGTTGTCGGCCAGGTCGTTCCAGTCGCTCCAGAAGGTCGAGAGCTGTGAGTTGATGCCGCTCGTCGACGGCTCGTTCAGGGCGGTCTGAATCTGCTGGAGGTAGGTCTGCGTGGCCGTCGCGCCGTTGGTTGAAGCGTTCTGCTGCCGCCAGGCCGCATCGAGGTAGGGATCGCCCGCGTTGCCGACGCCGGTCGCGGTAACACCCGTCCCGAGCTGCATCGCCCCGTCGGCGCCTGAGCCATTGATCACCAGCGACGGTGACTCCACGAGGTTCACCGTCTGCTCCTCGTAGCCGACAGTGTTCTCGTTCGAGATGTTCTGGCCGGTGGTGTCCAGCTCCTCCTGCGCAGCCTCGACGCCGCTCAGTGCAGTATTCAGAGTCAGGAAGGACGAGATGTACATCTAGGCCTCCACATCGAACACGGGCTGGTGCATCAGCGGAGCGCGGCGCCTTGCAGCACCCTGCTCCCCGCTCTGGTCGTAGCCGCCGGCGCTGCCGGCCAGTCGCAGCAGGTGGTCCAGGAACGCAAGCTCCTGCTGCATCAGAGCACGGTTGGTGGTGTGCTCGCGCTGGATCTCGTGCAGCATCCCTCGCAGCTCGACCGTACGGTTGCGCGCGATCGCTGCCGACTCGTCGTCCATCAACTGCGTCAGCATCGCGATGCTGATGTCGCCGGCGCCGACGCCCAGCCTGACGCTCGCGCGCTCGAGCAGCGACAGGCGCTCCACCTCGAGCACCTCGCGCCGGTGCATCTCGGCCTGCAGCGAGCTTGCCAGCCGCACCACCTGCGGTACGGCCCGCTGCCGGATGGCGCTCGCCTGCTCCAGCACGATCGCCAGCATGCGTTTGGCTGAGTCGAGCTGCGTTGCCAGATGCTGCAGCACATCGCGGCTCAGCACCGGGTCGGCGCGCTGGTCGGGGACCGTGACAGCCATCAGACCGCGGCCTCACCGGCGCCGTTGGACCCAGTCGTCGCAATCTCGCTCGACTGCGACTGGCTCGTGCCCGACAGCAACGCGGGATCGATCTCCTGCGCAAACTCGTCGGCCATCCCGACTCCGCCACCAGACATGATGCTCGAGGTCAGAGCTTGCGGGATCAGGCTCGAGTAGGCGCTCGCGGCGCCGAGCAGCCCCCCGCTGCCGTCCGAGCCACCGCTCGAATCGGAGCTGTCGACACCGTCGCTCGAGTCGGCGCCGCCGTACATCGCGTTCGTCATCTGCTGGCTCAGCTCGTTGACGAGCACGCTCTCGAAAGCGAGCCCCTGCGAGTAGGCCTGCTTGGCCTGGCTGTTGCCGTTGCGGATATCTGCCGGGATGTCGGCGACGTTCAGCGACGGAATTCCTGCTTCCGTGCCGATGCTCGCGAGGCTGATGTCTGAAGCGGACACGCTGATCACTTCAGGGTCGCGGCGATCTGGCCGAGCTGTGCCTGCATCTGCACAGCTCGACTGCCCATGTCGTAGGCCTGCTCGGCGGTCATCATCTCGGAGATCTCTGTGTTGAGGTCCACGTTCGACTGCTCGAGGTAGCCCTGCTGGACGGTGGCGCCGGTGGCGGGCTGGATCGCGCCGCTGGCGGCGGTCGCGCTGTAGGTGCTGTTGCCCTGCGGCATCAACTGGTCGGGCGCGGGCACATCGACCAGCTGAATCTGGCCGACCTTGGTGCTGTTGACAGTCACCGTGCCGTCGGGCGCGATCGATACCTGCGAGGCCTGGGTTCCCTTGGGGAGCGTGATCGGCGGGACCAGCTCCATCCCGAGCGAGGTCGTGATCTGGCCCTGGGCGTTGAGTTCGAGGGTTCCGTTGCGGGTCAGGCCGATCGTGCCATCGGGCTGGCGCACCTCGAAGTAGCCGTTTCCGTCGATCGCGAGGTCTAGCGGGTTCCCGGTCTGCTGGACCGATCCCTGCGCCTGGCTGTAGCCGATCGTGTCGGTCGCTGAGCCGGCGCCGACGATCGCATCCGACGGGTCGTCGTCATCCGTCGTGTACAGCAGATCGTGGAAGCCGACGATCTCAGCCTGGTAACCGGGCGTGTCCTCGTTGGCGATGTTGTTGGAGACCGTGTCGAGCTGATTCTGAGCGGATTCCATGCCCGCGCCGGCTGAATAGAGACCCTCGAGCATCAGGGCACCGAGCCCACGTCGGTTGCGCTCTCCTGCATCGTCTGGCTGATGGTTCCGATCGTCTGCTGGCCGGCGGTGTAGGCGTTCAGCGACGCCTCCATCTGGACCATCGCCTGAATCGCATCAACCCCTGAGCCCTCGAGCTGACCCGAGTAGATCTGGCCGCTCGCGCGGCCTCCGCTCGCTGTCCCGGAGAAGTTGTCGTCGCCCAGCTGCGAGGGATTGCTGACCCCGAACAGACCGAGCGCGCTGGTGGGCACCGTGCCGCCGGCGCCGACCTGGATCGGAGAGCCGCTCTGCGAAAGCACGTCATTGCCGTACTGGTCCACCAGCAGGCCCTTGTTGTTCACGCTGAACTCGCCGTTGCGCGTGTACTCGACCCCGCTGGCCGTCTGTACCGCGAAGAACCCGGTCCCCGAGACCGCGAAATCAAGCGACCGCCCGGTCTGCTCGAGCGGACCCTGGGCGAGGTCGGTGGTGCTCTTGCTCAGCTCGACGCCGAGGTCGATCGAGCCGATCGTCTGGTCGTTGGCCGTGTTGGCAAGGAGTAGCGATCCGAAGCTCTGCTGTTCCGACGATGATGGCTTGTACCCGGGCGTCGACGCGTTTGCCAGGTCGTTGGAGATCTGGTCTTCCCGAACCTGCTCTGCGAGCATGCCTGCCGATGCGATGTTGAGCCCGAGGTCCATCGGTCCTCTGTTAGTCGGCCGCGGCGCAGAATTCTTGAGCGGTGCGCGGACGTTCGGCAGACTGCAGCCGTGTCGATGCTGCCGCTGTCCGTAGACGCCTCTTTGCTTCGCGCCGTGCTCACGGCCGACGTTCAGATCGCGGTGGGGCGTGAGCTCATGGTTCGGGTAGCCTCGGTGGAGGCTGGCGGCCGTGGCGTGCTGAGCCTCGCCGGAAGCCTGCTCGACGCCGAGCTGCCGTCCACTGTCAGCGCCGGTGACGAGCTGCGGCTCCAGGTCCGGGAGGTCACACCTGACCGGATCGTGCTCGCGATCCAGGACGATGGCCAACAGCAGCCGACGCCGCTGGCCGCACCCACGGAGGCGCCGCGGGTACCGCTTCCGAATGGCGGCTCGCTGCAGATCACCGACCACAACGCCAGTGGCCAGCGGGCCACTGGCGACGGCACCCACACACTCAGCCTCCGCTACGACGCGCCGACACTCGGCCCGGTTGAGATGCAGTTCACGCTCACGCCCGGCGCGCTGGGCGTGATGCTGCGCGTCTCGACGATCGCCCATCCCGGCGCCGATGCCGCCTCCGTGCAACTCGCCTCCACGCTGACCGACGCGGCCGGCCGTCCCGCGCGCGTGACCGTAACTGCCCGGCGTGAGCCGCTCGAGGTGTTCGCGTGAGTTCAGATGGGCTGCTGCCGGACGCCCCGAAGCAGGCGGCCGCGCTCCACTACGAGGCCGGCGACACCGCGCCGCAGGTGGTTGCGTCGGGCCGCGGCCACGTCGCCGAGCGGATCATCGCCATGGCTGAGGCGGCCGGAGTTCCGGTGCGCAGCGACCCCGCACTTGCCAACGCGCTCGCCGCGCTGGAGCTTGGTGATGAGGTACCCGAGCCGCTCTATCGCGCGGTCGCGGAGACGCTCGCGTGGGCATACGCGCTGGACGCTGACGCAGCTAGGCGGCTTCGCTGAACAGCTGCTCATCCGCAGCCAGCAGTTCGCGTAGATGCCGTCGCAGCTGGGTGTGGATCTGGCAGACGCGGCTCTCGGTGACGCCCAGCGCCTCTCCGATCTCGCGCAGCGTCAGGTTGTGCAGGTAGAGCCTCACGGCCACCTGTCGCTCGCGCTCCGGGAGCTGCGCGAACGCGGCTCGGAAGCGTTCCTTGGCGTCAGCGCTGACGGCCCGCAGCTCAGGGTCGAGGTCGGCGTCAGTGCTTGAAAGCGTGTCGATCCGTTCGATCGAGGTGTCGTCCTCACCGAGCACCATCACATTAAGCGAGCCGATCTCGGAGCGCTGAATGTCGCCTAGCCAGCGATCGAGCTCGGCAGGGCTGAGCTCGACAGCCGCCGCCAGCTCATCCTGCGCCGGCGCACGTCCGTAGAGCGCGATGAACTTCTCACGAGCCTTGGTGATGTCGCGCTCCCATCGACGCAGCGAGCGCGGAGCCCAGTCGTTGCGGCGCAGCTCGTCGAGCACGGCGCCGTGGATCCGCGTCCAGGCGAACTGCTCGAGCGTCGCGCCTCGGGCAGGGTCGTAGCGATCGATCGAGCGCATCAGCGCCTCCAGCCCGCACGAGACGAAATCCTCGACCTCACAGCGTGCGGGGATCTCACGGGCCTTGCGGTAGACGATGTACTTGACCATCGGTGCGAGCGTCAGCACCAGACGATCACGCAGATCGGGGTCGCCGCCGGCGTGGTACTGCTCCCACAGTCTCTGCACGGACTCACTGCTGACCCGTTCGGTTCTCGTTGGTGTCACTTCAGCTCCTGGCACGACCACATAGATTCAGCGTCCGGTCGCCATCTCCTACATCGGTCGGCAACCTGCGCGCCTTAGCGGACTTCCGGCCCGAAAACCCGTCCAGACCAACTTGGCGCGGCAGTATATGGACGGCTCCGGCGGCCAAAATCCAGCGCTTCGCAGGCGCATTGCGGAAAAACCGCAAGCGATCTGTGGCTTATCCGCAGACGTATCTTTCCGCCGGACAGCCGTCCAGAATCAATCGGTTACGAGCCACCTGCGATCAGTTCGAGCGCGACCTGGAGGGCGCTCGGCGCTGACGCCGGCGGCCGCTAAGGATCACCCCAGCCCCTGCCGATCACCACATCAGGCTCACATCCGATCAACGCGGCGGTCCTCAGAGAAGGACTCCAGCAGCCCGCCGGAGAAGGACTCGACACGATATGGCGCTTCGCCTCACCACCAGCTCACTCCCGAACCAGCCCGCGCCGTCAGATGCGGACGCTGCGCTTGCCAGGTACCACGGCGAGAACCAGCTTGTCCAAGGGTTCGTCACCCGCGCGGCAACGATGATCGCGACCAACGACCTGACGACCTACATGGAGCTCTTCGACGAGGCCGCCGAGCTCGAGAACCCGAACCGCACCTACCAGGTCCGCAAGCTGCTGGTCGAGCAGGGGCTGGTATCGCTCGGCGCCGCCGACGACAAGCGCGCCACCGAGGTGCTGCTGGCGGTGGGACGCGGAGCGATCGCAGCGTTGGAGGCGGACCCGGCGGAACCGGTCCTGCTGAATTACGCCGGCGTGGTCCTCTATGAGCTATGGGCACTGGATGCGGCACGAGCGCTGTTCCTGGCTGCGAGGCGCCTGGACCCGGAGATCCCGCACCTCGAGCGCAACCTCAAGGAGGTCAGCAATCGGGCTCGCGGCGGCGGGCACAGAAAACTGGCATTCCATCCGGTCCTCAACGATCTGACCAAGCGCGCCAAGCGCATCGCCGAGCGCGCCCAGCCGGCCGAGGGCATGCGCCTGAGCCTCTGCATGATCGTCCGCGATGAGGAGGAGATGCTCCCGCGCACGCTCGAGGCGGTCAGGCCGGCGGTCGACGAGATCATCGTCGTCGACACCGGCTCCCAGGATCGGACGATCGAGATCGCCAGGTCGTTTGGCGCAACCGTGATCGAGCGGGAATGGACAGGCTCCTTCAGCGATGCCCGCAACGCCTCTCTGGAGGCCGCGACCGGCGACTGGTTCATCTACCTCGACGCGGACGAGGTATTGGTCGTTGAAGACATCGACAGATTGCGAAACCTGCTCGGTCAGACCTGGCGAGAGGCCTTCTTCCTGCACGAGACGAACTTCACCGGCAATGACGTCGCCGGCGTGTCCGTCGTCCACAGCGCCCTGCGCGTGTTCCGCAACCGGTCCAACTACCGGTTCAGCGGCCGCCTTCACGAGCAGATCGCGATTCACCTGCCGGCGTACCTGCCAGAGCGCCTGGCGCAGTCGCCGGTGCGTGTGAACCACTATGGCTACCTCGGCGTGGTGCGCGAGTCCAAGGACAAGGCGCGTCGCAATCTCGATCTGCTGCTCGCCCAGCGGCAGGAGACTCCGCCACACGCGCTCAACGCCTTCTTTCATTACAACCTCGCGTCTGAGTATTTCGCGCTCGGCGATATCCCGGGGGCAGTCACCGAGTATGAGATCGCGTACCGGAAACTCGAGGCGGAGGGCACGTTCTGGCATGAGTACGTGCCCTCGCTGACGCTGCGCTCGACCAAGGCGTTGCGCGCCGCCGGTCGCAACGAGGAGGCGCTGCGCAGGATCGCGGCCGGCCTGGAGCGCTTCCCGGGCTTCACGGACCTGGTCTACGAGCAGGCGCTCGCCTGCATCGCGCTCGACCGCCCGGCTGAGGGCGCGGCATTGCTGGAGCAGGCGATCGAGATGGGTGACGCCCCCAGCAAGTACACCGCGACCGTGGGTGCGGGCACGTTCATGCCGCGAATCGTCCTGGCGACGCTTCACCTGAATCGGCGCCGGCCGGAGCAGGCGCTCGAACTGCTGCGCTGGTGCGTTGAGAACCACCCGGAGAACGTCGGCACGATCTATCCCTATGCGACGGCGCTTTTGCAGTGCGGCACCGACGCAGAGACCGTCTCGATCGAGCTGGTCGGCGACGACCGGCTCACGGCCGCTGGTCGGTTCATGCTCGGTACGGCTCTGTTCGAGCAGGGTCACGCCGAGGTGGCCGAGCCCCACTTCCGCGCCGCGCTCGAGAAGCAGCCGCACAGCGGCGCCGCCCGCGCGGCACTGGTCGAGGCGCTGATGTACCAACGCCGCTACGCGGACGCCGCCGCCGAGGCGGAGCGAGTACCGGACGACGCGGATGTGGCCGTGGTCGTCGTGCGCAGCGAGTTGTTCGCCCGCCTGCTGGTGCGTGATCATCAGGGTGCCGAGTCCGGGCTTGAGCGCGCGGAGGCGCTGGGACTCCCCCCGGGCGAGCGCTCGCTCTACGACGCCTGGCTTGCCGAGCAGCGTGGAGCCGGTGCTGCGCCTCCGTCCCTGGACGGCCTGCCACTGCTGATGCTGATGCTGGAATCGCTGCTGCGCGTTCAGGACTTCGAGAATTTCGAGTCCCTGCTGCCGCTGCTCGAGCTGATGCCGCTGGTGCCGAGGGAGCGCCGCGAGCAGCTCGCGCAGATGTACCTGCGCCGGGGGTTCCTACGCTCCGCCGGACGCGAGTGGATGGCGGTTTGCGAGCAGCAGCCCGACGCCCGCGCACTCGCCGGCCTCGCACAGGTTGCGCTCGCCAACGGCCAGGCCGAGACCGCCGGCACCTTCGCCGTTCAGGCACTCGCGCTCGATCCGCTCAATGAGGTCGCACGCGCGCTCGCCGGACAGGGCCAGCAGCCGGCTGCCGCTTGAACCTGGTTCGAGCAGCAGCAACGGGCTGCTGCAGGCCTGCAAGCCGCTCACCAGTTCGTCCAGAGGGCTCAAGTTTCCGGCGATCTGAACGATTAACCCGGTGACGACAGAGCCGTGTCGGTAACGACAGAGCCGTGGCTACGGTGGCTCCTCAACAAGGCACAAGGAGTGCAAATACAAGTGGGATCGGACAATCTGTTGCCAGAGGCTCCTCCTCCAGAGGTGGCGCGTGCGATCGCAGCGGCGTCACAGGCTTACGAGGAGCTGACCGCGACCGGACAGCAGATTCACTTTGACTTCGACGGTTGCCTCGGCTCCGTTGCGGTCGAGCTTCGGGATCTGCACGGGAACCCGTTGTTCACGCTCTCCGCGAGCGAGGCGCTACAGATCGCCGACGGCGACGAACCGGACCCGGCCGCCCTCTCCGGCAGGTTCCACTAGCGGCAAGGAGTCGAGCAGATGTCAACCTCAGGAGTTTCAAGCACCGGTTCGAGCGGCCTGCTCACCTCGCAGTCGATCACGACCTCGGGCGGCCTCACATCGACCTCGACGCTGACCAACGACGGCGCCGATGGTCAGCTGCAGATCACGGGCCTCGCATCGGGCATCAACACCGATGAGCTCGTCCAGGACCTGTTGGCCGAGCAGGAGCTGCCGCTGGTCAACATGCAGGACACGATCAGCAGCCTGGAGAACGTGAACTCGGCGCTCAGCTCGATCCAGACGTCGCTGCAGACGGTCTCGCTCGATGCCTTCGACCTCGGCGCCCCGTCGCTGTTCTTTCAGTCGCAGAGCGTGAGTTCCAGCAACAGCAGCCTGGTCACGGCGACGCCGACCCAGAACATCGGCGCACCGATCGGGTCCACCACGCTCGACGTCACGCAGCTTGCCAGCGCCTCACAGACGGCGCTCACGGCCAACCTGGGCTCAGGTAACACCACCACCCAGGCCGCGGACACGCTCTCGATCACGGTCGGCTCGGGCAGCGCCCAGACACTGGACATCGCCGCCGGGAGCTCGCTGAGCCAGATCGCCTCCAACATCAACGGCTCGAGCACGCTTGGCGTTTACGCGTCGGTCTTGAACGGACAGCTCGTCCTGTCGTCACGCGATACGGGCACCGGCAACACGATCACGGCATCGGATTCGAACGGCTACCTCAGCACAGCCAGCTCTCAGGACGGTCAGGACGCCGAGATGTACGTCAACGGCAGCTCCACCCCGACCTACTCGGCCAGCGACACGGTCACGGACGCGATCCCGGGCGTGACCCTGACGCTGCTCGGCGTCACGCCCGCCAACGCGCCCGTGACCCTCACCACCGGCTCGCCCGAGCCTGACACCGACTCGATCGTGCAGTCGGTGCAACAGTTCGTCAACGATTACAACACCGCGCTCAACACGATCCAGTCGGCGGTCAACACCGCGCCCGCGAGCGAAAGCGACTCCTCGGAGGCGAGCCCCTACACGGACAACCTGTTTGGCGACCCCGAGCTCGAGAACTTCATGGGCTCGATGCGCCAGGCCATGTACACCTCGGGCGCTGGGCTGCCCAGCGGCATGGCCTCGCTCGCCGACCTTGGAATCTCAACCGGAGAGTCGACCGGCTCCGCCAACGACAGCTCGACCGAGGGTTACCTGACCGTCGACACGGCCACGCTGACCAATGCGATCGAGACCAATCCGAGTGGCGTCGAAGCGGTGCTGCAGTCATGGTCCTCGAGCTTCCAGCCGGTCGTGAACAGTGAGGCTGAGCCGTTTGGAGCGCTGTCCAGCCGGATGACCGGCAACACCACGCTGATCTCGAACCTGCAGGATCAGCTGAGCACGCAGACCGAGATGTACGACAACGAGGAACAGAACATGGAGGAGCAGTGGGCTCAGGTCGAGGCGACGCTGGCCTCCCTGAACAACCAGAAGACCTCGCTCACCTCGTTCGCGAACTCGCTCAGCTCCTCCTCCTCGTCGTCGTCGTCGAGCTGAGTTCGACGCTCCCGCAGCGGTCTCGAGAGCCTCTCCGCGCACCCGCGCGTGTAGCACTCAAGGGCAGCCGCCGGCGGCCGATCACATCACCAGAAGCAGATGGCCACCAACCCCACCGCCACACGGACCGCATATCAGCGCGCAGCAGTGCTGACCGCCAGCCAGGAACAGCTGATCGTGATGCTCTATGACGGCGCCAACCGCTTCCTCGCCCAGGCGGCGGCGGCGATGAACGACCACCAGGTCGAGACAGCACACAACAAGCTGCGCCGCGCCGAGATGATCATCGGCCACCTGCAGGCGTCGCTCGACTTCGAGCAGGGCGGCGAGCTGGCACCGCGCCTGGCCGCGATCTATCTGTTCTGCCAGCGCCATCTCAACCAGGCCCGGATCTACGCTGATCCGGCCCGGATCGAGCAGGTGCGCGGGCTGCTTGGAACCCTGCGGGACGCATGGGCACAGATCGCAAACGTCTGATCGCTGCCGAGCAGGCTCCGTTCCAGACCTTGATCAAGATGATCGAGCGCGAGCTCGAGCTGGCCGGGCGCGGTCAGGTCCAGGAGCTGCAGGCGGCGGTACAGCAAACCGGTGAGTACATGCGAACGCTGCCGACTCCGGCTCCGGATTCGGCGCTTGCACTTGTCGAGCGCGCCAAGGCGCTTCGCGGGCGCGTGACGATCGAGGCCGAGCGCCTGCGCGAAGGCATCGCCCAGTCGCGCAGCTCGCTGCGCCGCAGTCGCCAGATCGCTCGCCGCTACGGACGCCCGCGTGGCAATCGCTATTCGACGACAGCCTGACCGGCAGCCGCAGTTCCGCCATTCAAGTTGGCGGGCACAGATGCCGACTCCTAGGCAAATGCAGCAGATCCCGCTTGGCCAATGCGTCTGATCTCGCTTGCCCGGGCGGTCGATGGGACCACGCTGGGACGCGACGTGCTGGTCGGCCGGCCCGACGGCGTCCCGCTGCTGCGCTCCGGCGTGGTGCTGACCCCGCGCTACCGCGAGCTGCTCGGTAGGGCGGGAATCTCCGCGATCTACGTGGAGGATCAGTTCAGCGAGGGGATTCTCGTCGAGCCGATCGTCGATGACGAGACGCGCGCGATCGCGACTCGCGCCATCGCCAGCGCCTACAGCGCTGCACGTGGCGAGCTTGCCGGAGGCAAGCAGCTGACGCCCGAGGCGGTCCGCGAACTCGGAGACGTGGTGGGTCTGATCATGGAGCAGATCGGCGCCTCCGGAGGGGCCGCACTCGCGCTGTCCGATCTGTCCTCGGCCGACGGCTACACGTTCCAGCATTCGATCGATGTCACCGCAGTCGGGCTGCTGATCGGCCACCGTTACTTCCGCGACAACGGCTGGCTCGACTTCCGTGGCGAACGCCACTACGACAAGCTCGAGGACCGGCTCTCGACGCTCGGACTCGGGCTGCTCCTGCACGACATCGGAAAGCTCGCGATTCCGCTGGGGATCCTCAACAAGCCGGGCAAGCTGACGCCTGAGGAGTGGACGATCATGAAGAGTCACCCGCGGGCAGGCGTCGACGTCCTCGAGGGCAACACCTGGAGCCCGCTCGTGAAAGCTGTCGTCCTGCGTCATCACGAACGCTGGAACGGAAGCGGCTACCCCGACGGCAAGAGCGCCCTGGACGTCCATCCGATGGCCAGGATCGCGGCTGTCGCCGACGTCTACGACGCGATCACCTCCGAGCGCCTCTACGCTCCGGCACGGCCCGCCTGCGAGGGCGTCCGGGCGATCATCGAGGGTTCCGGAACGCTGTTTGATCCTGAGGTCGTCGACGCCTTCCGACGCGTCGTCGCGCCGTTCCCGGCCGGTGTCGAGGTCGAGTTGTCCGACGCGCGCCGCGGGATCGTGGTGAGCGTGCCCGAGACGGCGCTCGACCGCCCGCTCGTGCGCGTGGCAGAGCGCGACGGCGGCTACAGCGAGGTCTCACTCCTGGACGACCCGAGCCTGGGCATCCGGGGCTGGACCGACGAGCAAGCTGACACCGTGGTCGCGGCCTGAGCGGCCTGGATCGATAGCTGCGGCAGCCCCGCTGGGCTGCCGCTCCCCAATTCGGTCTTCCGGCCGACCCTGTGTCTAGATTCGGCGCGCGAATGTTGAGAGCGCTTTCAAACGTCGGCTTTGTGCACTCAAGGATCGTCTGCCTCGGTCGATATACCGGGTTGACGCCACGGAGCGCGTTCTTATGGAAAGCCCAAGGAGGGCTTGCTGAAGGTCCCCCCGGTATCCCATGTCCCTCCTTGACAACACGCAACTGGCCATCGAGTCGGCGATGAGTGGTTCGATGCTGCGCCAGTCGCTGCTCGCCAACGATCTGGCCAATGCCGACACGCCGGACTTCAAACCTGAGGACGTCAACTTTCAGCAGACGCTCGCGAACGCGATCACCGACGGCCAGTCCCCGACCTCTGTGCAGTACACGCCGTCCACCTCCGCGACCGTCACCGGGATCGACGGCAACGGCGTCGACTCCGACCTGACCAACGCCGAGATCTCTGAGAACGGGCTGCTCTACCAGGATCTGACGCAGATCGCGGCAGCGCGTGAGGGGATCCTCGAGACCGCGATGAACAGCACCTCCTCGGCATGAGCTTCTTCGACGCGCTCAACATCTCGGCCACCGGCCTCACGGCCGAGCGTACGCAGATGGACGTCACCGCCGAGAACCTCGCGAACGCGCAGTCGACCAACAACGGCACGCCCTACGAGCCCCAGGCGGTCGAACTGCAGTCGATCGACTCCGGGAGCAGCTTCCAGAACGAGCTCACCTCCGCCCTGGGCGGCAATTCCGGCACCCCCGGCGGCGTCGAGGTCAGTGGCATCGTCAGCGAGGACGTCCCCAGCCAGCTCGTCTACGACCCGGGAAACCCCCAGGCGAACGCCAAGGGATACGTGGAGGAGCCCAACATCCAACCCGTGACCGAGATGACGAACATGATCTCCGAGTCAAACGCCTACCAGGCGAACGTCACAGCGATGGACACCTCCAAGCAGATGTACTCCGAGACGCTGGACCTGCTCAAGTGACGATCCCGGCGATCGGCATCGGTTCGCTCGGGATCAGCCAGTCGAGCCTCGCGCTCGGCTCGGGCTCCGGCACCGGCGCGACGGGCGCCGCGGCGACCGGCAAACCCGGGCAGAGCTTCGGTGATGCCCTCACCAACGCGATCGGCTCACTGGAGACGACCCAGGCCAACGCCACAGAAGCCTCCGAGCAGCTCGCCACCGGCCAGCTCAGCGATCCCACTGAGGCGATCACCGCGGTTGAGAACGCAAGCCTCTCGATGGATTTCGCCGCACAGATCCGCAACCAGATCGACACCGCAGCCACGACGCTGTTCCAGACCCAGCTGTAGATGAACTTCAACCTCCGCGAGATCGGGTCCAAGCTCTCCACGCGCGGCTGGATCACCGTCGGTGCAGCCGCACTGGTCGGCGTCGTCTTCATCTACCTGCTGATGAGCCTCGCCTCCTCCCCCAGCTACTCGACGGTCGTCGCCGGCCAGTCGCCGGCCACCACGCAGAAGGTCACGGAAGCGCTGTCCGCCGCCGGAATCTCCTATCAGCTGGCGAACAGCGGCACCTCCGTCGCGGTTGAGACCAGCAAGGTCGGAGACGCGCGCGACGTGCTCGACGGCCAGGGGTTGCTGCTTCCCTCCTCGCAGTCGCTCGAGGACCTCGAGGGCAAGACCAGCCTCGCTGAGAGCGACTTCCAGCAGGAGCAGCAGAACACCTCGGCGCTCGAACAGCAGCTCGACCAGTCGATCGAGCAGATCAACGGGATCAACAGCGCCGAGGTGATGCTCTCGGTCCCCGACCAGACGGCCGACCTCTTCTCTGACACCACCACGCAGACGAGCGCCTCCGTGCTGCTGAACGCTGACAGCGCGCTCAGTGCCACCAGCGTCAAGGCGATTGCCAGCGACGTGGCCGGCGCCGTGCCGGGTCTCAAGGTCGGAAACGTGACCGTGACGGACCAGAACGGCGATCTGCTCTGGCCAAACGGCTCGAGCAACAGCAGCGGCTCCTCGCTTACGGCCAAGCAATCTGCTGAGAACGCATACAACACGCAGGTCGCCGGCGAGGTCAACGGCATGCTCGCCTCGACGCTCGGGGCCGGAAAGGCGCTCGTCCACATCAACGCCGATCTCAACGCCAACCAGGAGAAGATCTCAACGGTCAAGTACGGCAAGACCGGCACCCCGCTGAATTCCTCCCTGTCGAACGAGAAGCTGAGCGGCGATGGTGCGGCCACCGGCGGCGCCTCAGGCACGACCTCGACCCAAATTGCGGCCTACGCCGGTAAGAGCGGCAACGGCAACTCGAAGTACTCGAACAACACGAGCAAGACCGCCTACGGGGTCGACAAGACGCAGTCGCTGTCGACGATCGCTCCGGGCAATGTGACGCGTCAGAGCATCGCCGTGGTGGTCGACAGCACCGTCGCGGCCAGCGAGCTTCCGCAGATCCGTTCGACAGTCGAGCAGGCGGCCGGCTTCGTCAAGGGGCGGGACACGATCTCCGTGGCCTCGCTGCCGTTCGCGAAGGCGACACCGGTGGCAGCCACGTCATCCTCGACCAAGACGCTTGGCGACGTCAAATACGTGCTGGTCGGGATCGGCGCGCTGGCATTCCTGTTCTTCATGAGCCGCATGCTGCGCAAGCGTGAGACCGAGCAGTTCGCCGGCAAGCCGACATGGCTGCGCGAGCTTGAGATGCCGCGCTCGCTCGCGGAGCTCGAGGGGCAGACACAGATGGTCGACCTCGAGGGCCCGGCGACCGTCGCCCGCCTGCGCCCGCCGGTGAACGTTGCCCGACAGCAGGTCGAGGAGTTGGTCGACCGCGATCCCGAGCGGGTCGCGGCTCAGATCCGCCAGTGGATGACAGAGGATTAGATGGCCGTCGAGCTCTACCAGCAACCGCAGGCGCCCAGCGCGCCGGCCGGCGGCGGTCGCGGCCGTGACCAGCGTCTGAACGGGCGCAAGAAGGCGGCCGTGCTGCTGGTCGCGCTCGGGCCCGAGCGCGCCTCCGAGGTCTTCAAGCATCTCCATTACGACGAGATCGAGACGCTCTCGCTCGAGATGGCGAAGATGCAGCACGTCGAGCCAGGCGTGACCTCAACGATCATGGAGGAGCTCGCCGCCACGGTGACCGCCTACGACTCGCTCGCGGCTGGCGGCGTCGAGTACGCGCGCGAGGTGCTCGAGCGCGCGATTGGCGCCGAGCGCGCTGCCGAGATCATCGGTCGGCTCTCGTCCGTGATCGAGATGCGCCCCTTCGAGTTCCTGCGCCGCACCGCGCCGGAGCAGATTGTGGCGTTCCTTCGCAATGAGGCACCGCAGACGATCTCACTGGTGGTGGCCAACCTTCACACGACGCTTGCCGCACAGGTGTTGTCCAACCTGCCCGAGGAAGAGCAGGCAGACATCGCCCTGCGGATCGCGAAGATGGGTGAGACCAGCCCTGAGGTCGTCAAGCAGGTCGAGGACGTGATGCGCGCCAAGCTCGCGACCGTCGTCCAGAACGAGTATTCGACGCCCGGCGGCGTCAAGTCGCTTGCGGAGATCCTCAACCACACGGACAGGCCGACAGAGCGCAACGTGCTCGATTCGCTGACCGAGACCGACGAGGAGCTCGCCTCCGAGGTGCGCCGCCTGCTGTTCGTCTTCGAGGACATCGTCAAGCTCGACGATCGCTCGATTCAGCTGGTGCTGCGCGAGGCCGATCAGAAGGATCTGGCGCTGGCCCTGCGCGGCGTGGCCGACGACGTCAAGGCGCGGGTCCTGCAGAACATGTCAGAGCGCGGCGCGCAGATGCTGATCGAGGAGATGGAGTACCAGCCGCCGCAGCGCAAGCGCATCGTCGAGGAGGCCCAGGGACGGATCGTCGCGATCGTCAGGCGCCTCGAGGAAGCGGGCGCCGTCGTGCTTTCGCGCAACGACGGCGACGTCATGTTCTAGTGGACCTGCTCTCGAGCAACCCCGACCGGGATCTCTCGATGGACGATCAGAACGTGAGCACATATTCCTTCCGGCAGCTCGAGCGGACGCTCGAGTCGGACCGCACTCCCGAGGAGATCCTCACCCAGGCCCATCAACAGGCACAGGCGATCAGGGAGGCGGCGCATGCGGAGGGGGTGGCCGCCGGCCATGCCGAAGGCATCGAACGCGCACGAGGCGAGGTGCGGACAGGGGCTGCCGCCCTCGCTGAGGCCGTGCGCGGCGTCGGCGCCACGCGGGCTGAGCTGGTCGAGACGCTGACACTCCAGGCCGGCGAGATATCTGTGCTGATCGCCGAGCAGGTCGTGGGCGGAGCCTTCGCAGCCCAGCCCGAGCGGGTCATCGACGTGACGCGTGGCGCGCTCCGGCGACTCGCTGACCGTCATCGTGTCACGTTGCTCGTCAATCCTGAGGACCTCGAGCTGCTGTCCGGGGCGGTCGAGGCGCTCCAGGCCGAACTCGGTGGCATCGAGCACCTCGACGTCCAGGCCGACCGGCGCGTTGAGCGCGGCGGCGCCATTGCGCGGACGACCTACGGGGAGATCGACGTGACCGTCGGCGCCCAGCTGCAGGCCGCTCGTGAGATCGTGCAGGCGGCTCTGGCCGGCGACACCAGCGTCTCCGCGCACGCCGACGGCGACCAGGGCGAGGCGGTGAGCACTGATGTCGTTTGACCCGAGCGGACTGGTCCGCGCCGCGCGCGCCATTCGCTCCGGGGACCTGGCCCGCCGGCGCGGAAGGGTTGGCGACCTGATCGGCCTGATCGTTGAGGCAACCGGACTGGAGGCGCAGATCGGCGAGCTCTGTCTGGTCGGAGACGGCCGCCGTGAGCCCGCGGTGCCGACTGAGGTCGTGGGCTTCCGCGGCGGGCGCACACTGCTGATGCCGCTCGGCGAGCTCGGCGGGATCGGTCCGGGCACGCCGGTTGTGCCAACCGGATCCCCCTTCCGCGTCGAGGTCGGCCCCGACCTTCTGGGCCGGGTGATCGACGGACTCGGCCGTCCGCTCGACGGACAGTCCCCGATCGACGCCGACTCCTGGCGCACGACCACTGCTCCGCCGCCCGATGCGTTCACGCGGCCCCGCATCAGCCAGCGGGTCGGGCTGGGAGTTCGTGCACTCGACACGCTGGTCCCGTGCGGGCGTGGGCAGCGGCTGGGGATTTTCGCCGGATCCGGAGTCGGCAAGTCGTCGCTGCTCGGCATGATCGCGCGATCGACCAGCGCGCAGGTCAACGTGATCGCGCTGGTCGGCGAGCGCGGCCGCGAGGTCCGAGAGTTCATCGAGCGTGACCTCGGCGACGCGCTCGCCCATTCCGTCGTGGTCGTGGCGACCTCCGACCAACCGGCACTGGTGCGCATCCGCGCCGCCTTCACGGCAACCGCCATCGCTGAGTACTTCCGCGACCAGGGCAACGACGTGATGCTGATGATGGACTCCGTGACGCGCTTCGCGATGGCGCAGCGGGAGGTCGGTCTCGCGATCGGTGAACCCCCGGCAACGCGCGGGTACACGCCCAGCGTGTTCGCGTTGCTGCCCCGGCTGCTCGAGCGTGCCGGCACCAGCCCGCACGGCTCCATCACGGGCCTCTACACCGTGCTGGTCGACGGCGACGACATGAACGAGCCGATCGCGGATGCCGCCCGCTCGATCCTCGACGGACACGTTGTGCTCACGCGAGCACTGGCGCACGCCGGTCACTACCCCTCGATCGACGTGCTGCAGAGCGTCTCGCGCCTGGTCGGTGAGATCGTCACGCCTGAGGTCCAGGACGCAGGTCAGCAGGTGCGCGC
Source organism: uncultured Actinomycetota bacterium (assembly GCA_963790635.1). GTDB lineage: Bacteria > Actinomycetota > Thermoleophilia > Solirubrobacterales > Solirubrobacteraceae > Palsa-465. Next base: position 412,691 of record CAWBPJ010000008.1, read on the forward strand.
CGCCCTGGCGGCTTATAAAGACAAGGAGGACCTGATCTCGATCGGCGCATACCAGCGCGGCAGCGACCAACTCGTCGACCTGGCAATCGACCTGCGTCCGAAGATCAACGCGTTCCTGCGCCAGCGGGTCGACGATCCCACCACGGCGCAGGAGGCGGACCAGCGCCTGCTCGAGATCGGCAGCGAGCTTGGGGTCGGGTCCACCCCGCCGCAGCTTACGGACGAGCAGCCCGCGCGAGCCGCCGTTGACACAAGCTCGCCGATCGGCGGGCCGGCTGCAATTCCGTCTCTCAGCCTCGCGTCCTGATCGTTCTGAACGGACGCCGCCTGGACGGATGGCGGCCGGCGCTCAAGTCCACGCTGCTACTGCCGATCAAGAGCAACGTGGACGTTCACTCATACCGTTTTCGCCTGGAACGCGTCCGCGCACTGCGGGAACGACGCGAGGAGCAGGCAAAGCAGGAGTTCGGCACGGCGATGCAGGCGCGCCAGCGCTGCCTCGATGAGGTCACACAAGCTGCCGATCGGATCACGGCTGCCCGCGAGGCCCAATTGAGCGCCGGCGGTGACGCCCTCCGAGCCCACCAGTTCTATCTCGAGCGCGTCGAGGGCGCCCACCGGCTGACGCTGGAGGAACTCGAGCGCAGCGATCAGGAACTTCAGGTGCGACGCATCGCGATGACCAAGGCTTCCCAGGATCGCGAGGCGCTGGAGCGGCTCAAGCAGAGGGGCCTCGCCGACCACCGGCGTGAGCAGGCGAGGCTCGAGCAGATCACGCTCGATGAGATCGCGAGCAACGGGTACTGGAGGCGGGTCGCGTGACGCCGCCGGCTCTCGCACCACCCGCGCCGGTGAGCGCGCCGCAATCGGCGGCACCACCGGGGAGCGGGCCACCAAGCGGAGCCGCGAGCGGCGGCCCACCGTTTGGAGCAGTTCTCGACTCGGCCCGGACCGCACCTGCGGAAGGCCAACAGGGAACCGGCACGAAGGCCGGCGACCGAACCTCCAACTCAAAGTCGAGCTCCAGGTGTTCACATGCGGGCGGCGGCACGCAGTCGACCGCCACCGGCCAATCCGACCAGCCTTCGAGCGACTCGGTCTCGTCGAACGGCGCCAGCACGCCCTCCGGCAGCCAGTTGCTGGCGGCGGCTCTGGCGGTGCTGACCGGCCAGCAGCCGGCCCATCAACCTCCGTCGGCGGGCGGCTCGTCAGCGTCTGACCCCACACCGTCCACTGGTACCACACAGTCCCCGGACACCACACCGGCCGCCGGCATCGCACCGTCCCCGGGCACCGCACCGCCTGCAGGCGCCACGCCGGCGAAGGACGACAGCTCTTCCACTGACCCCACATCGCCGACCGGCACCCCCTCAGCCGCCGGCGCCTCCACGTCCGCGGGCCTCGCCCAGTCGGTCGGGGATGCCGACTCCACCAAGTCCGACGCCACCAAGTCCGACGCCACCGCGCCGGAAGCCGAGCCATCAGCCGCGGGCGCGGCAACTGCGATTGCCGCTTCCGCGACAGATGCCTCGACTCCCGTTGGGAAGTCTGGTGATGACAAGACGCCAGGATCGGGAGTCGGCAGCCGTCCGACCCCCGGTGACGATCCGGCTGCGAACACGAACGCACCGGCGCCGGCCGGCACCGCGACGGAGAGCAACGAGCCGGATCCGGCGTCCAAGCCAGACGGGTCGTCGACGCCCTCACCCGAAGGCACAAAACACATCGTCGATCAGGCGAGCGCAACGATTGGCCCGCTCAAGAGCGGGCCTGCCTCGACCACACAGAGCTCATCGCCGACGCAGAGCGTCGCCTCCCCCACGACCGCCAGGGCCCTGCAGGCTGAGACCGGCGCTCACACCGGCACAGGCTCCGACGGCCACGGCGACACGGGCGGACCGTTCGACGGTGGGGCTGCTACGAGCACATCGACCGCTGAGACGTCCGGCTCGCAGCCCGCCGGCGCCTTCTCGCTCGCGTTCGCTGCCAGCCAGAGCTCGCAGGGCTCGCAGGGGTCGCAGTCATCCACTTCCGCGCAGCCAGGAGCGGAGCTGCGCTCTCCGGTGCCACTCCAGGACGCCGCCGACGCCGTGCGGGCGACATTCACGGCGATCAACCAGGCCGGAGTCTCCTCGGCACGGATCTCGCTCGCGCCGGCAGCGCTTGGCGGGATCAGGATCTCGCTCTCGCAGACGCCCGACGGGCTGATTGCGCGGGTTACGGCTGATCACCCGGACGCAGCCCAGACACTGCAGCAGAACGCCGGTGATCTCAAGCGCTCGCTCGAGTCGAGCGGGATGTCACTTCTGCGGCTCGACATCGGCAGCTCGGGCCAGCAGAACCTTGCCGGCTTCAGCGGCTCCGAACAGGACGGTTCGCAGCCCGGCAGCGCTTGGACCGGTTCGCAGTCAGATGCGGCCGACGACGACCCATCACCCACCATCGACTCGACCATCGAGCCCTCCAGCGGTTCGCTCGTCGACGTACTCGCGTGAGCTGAAAGGAAAGCTATGAGCACCACGACTCCAAGCGTCGGCACCAACACAGCCGGTCAGGCCGAACAGGGCACAAGCGGGACTTCGATCTCGAACACCAGCTCCACAAGCCTGTCGACGAACCAGTTCCTCGACCTGATGATGGACGAGCTGGAGAACCAGAATCCGCTGGACCCGTCGTCCAGCGATCCCACCCAGTATCTGACCGAACTTGCCCAGATGACGTCGGTCGAGCAGGAGACCAACACCGCCCAGAACACACAGGACAGCGCCCAGGCGCAGTCCGTCAGCCAGGCGGTGAGCCTGATCGGGGACTCGGTCACCTACGTCGACGCGACCACCGGAGACAAGACCACGGGAACGGTCAACAGCGTGCAGATCACCAGCTCCGGACCGACCCTGACGGTCGGCGGCGTCGCCGGCGTCAGCCTCAGCACCGTCACCAACGTGACCGCAGCGTCGAGCGACTCGAGCACCAGCTCGACGAGCAGCACAACCGACACGACCGGCACGACGTCCGGTGACTCGACCACAAGCGGTTCGTGAGCGACCTGATCAACAACCCTGCGCTGCTGCCGCCCGGCGGGCCGGTCGGAGCACCGCCGCCCGGCCAGACGTCGCCTGCCAAGCGGGCGGGCGACGGCCAGACTCCCGGCACAGGGCCGTCGTTCTCGGACGTGCTTGCGGGCCAGACCGCCGGCGCGGACGCACCGAACTTCTCCAAGCACGCGATCGAGCGCCTGGCTCGACGCGGCGTTGAGATCGACAGCCAGACCATCGGTCGCCTGACCGAGGGGATCCAGCGGGCAGCTGACAAGGGCGCCCGTAACTCAGTCGTGTTCGTGGATGGAACCGCGTATGTCGCATCCGTCCAGAACAACACCGTGATCACGGCGGTGACTCCGGAAGCCATGAACTCGCATGTCTTCACCAACATCGACAGCGCCGTGATCGCCTAGGCGTCACGGAACGAAACCAACTCCGGCTGCTCCGCTGACCGCGAGCGCAGCCATCAGACACGCAACGGCGGCCGGACCTCCTCGAGGAAGCCGCGAAAGGAAGTGATGTACAGATGATGACGGGCATGTACTCCGCGATCAGCGGACTCGAGGCACACCAGCAGATGCTGAACGTGACGGCCAACAACCTGGCCAACGTCGACACGATCGGTTACAAGGCACAGCGGACGACGTTCGAGTCCGAGCTCTCGGAGTTGATCTCCGACGGCTCCTTGCAGACGGCCGCAAGCGGCGGCACCAACCCCGAGCAGGTCGGGCTCGGCGTGGCGGTCGGCTCGATCGACCAGATCATGTCTGCCGGTTCCTTCCAGCAGACCGGCAACGCGCTGGACGTAGCGCTTCAGGGCGACGGCTTCCTCGTCGTGGGCACCAGCACCACCGAACCGACAGCTCCCACGTCCGGAACCTATGAGCCGCCGCTCGCCTCCGGCAACGCTGCCGTGGCGATCAACGCCAACAGCGCCGGCGGCGGTGTGACCGCCGCCAACCTGCCAACCTCAATCAGCTACACGCGAGCCGGCAATCTCACAACCGACGCGCAGGGCTTCCTCACGACCGCCCAGGGCCAGTATGTGATCGGCTACGCAACGCCACAGGCAGCCGCGCAGGCGAACGCCCCGGGCAGCACCGCCGCCCAGACCGCCACGGGCTCGACCTACCTGTACATCCCGCCCGGCTCGACCAACATCGCGATCGGCCAGAACGGCGCCGTCACCTACACCGACAACACCCCGAGCGACACCAACTACGGCCAGACCTGCATCGCCGGCTACCTGGGGCTTGCCACGTTCCCGAACGAGGCAGGTCTGACACGGGACGCCGGCACCGCCTGGACCACCTCACCCAACTCGGGAGTGGCCAGCTACGGGACCCCGGACAGCGGGTCGTTCATCAACACGCAGACGATCTCCGGTGAGCTCGAGCAGTCCAACGTCGACATGGCGACCGAGTTCACGAACATGATCGAGGCCGAGCGCGGTTACCAGGCCAACTCCAGCGTGATCAGCACCGCGGACCAGATGATGCAGACTCTGATCCAGATGGCGGGCGCATAGGCGCCTGCCTGATCGTAGGGCGACGGCGCGTGGGACCCTTCCGCTCGCACGTGTTGCGATTATAACGTCAGTGTTATAATCGCAACACGCTGTTCAGGAGGGGCGCGCCGCGACGGATTAACGTTTGCGGCGCGGCCGCCGCGTTTCCCCGTCGGGCTGGCAAATCCACGACGCCGCTTGTCATGATGTGGCACCAAACGAGGAAAGAGGGACCACGGCGATGATCTCGCTGCATCGACTAGGCCACCAGGCAGAGGAGTTTCATCTCAATCCGGATCTGATCGTTACGGTCGAGGCCAATCCGGACACGGTCATCACGCTCACGACCGGCACCAAGGTCGTGGTCGCTGAGCCGCCCGATCGCGTCGTGGAGGAGATCCGCGCCTACCGCGTCGAGATCCTCTCCGGCGCACTCAACCGCCGCCGTCAGGGCGGGCAGCCGCAGCCGCACGGCATCCACGCACGCCGCGCCGCGCAGGGGATGCTGCTCTCGATCGACGGCGGTGCTGCCGATACAGAGCACGACGACCCGGACCAGGAGCCGGTCTGACGCCCTGAGCTGAGCCCGCTCAAGACACCGGCAATCACCAAATTGGACGGCTGGGCGGGATTCGGCGCCCAGAATTGAAGAACGGGCCGCGGCAGCCGATGACAGGCGTATGAAGCTCTCAACCGGCGCCGGCATCGGTATTGCCTTCTTCGGCATCCTTGTGGGAGCGTTCATGGAGGGCACCAGTCCGGCCGCCTTCATCGACATCCCGGCGATCCTCATCATCTTCCTCGGCACCAGCGGCGCCGTGGCCGCGAGCGTCGGCCCGGACGCCATGCGCAAGATCCCGCAGCTCTACCGGATTGCGTTCAAGGGCCACTCGCCCGACGTCTCGGAGCGGGTTGATCTGCTCGTCTCGCTCGCCGAGCAGGCACGGCGCGAGGGTCTGCTGGCGCTTGACGAGCGCGTCAACCAGATCGACGACGAGTTCACCAAGAAGGGCCTGCAGCTGGTGGTCGACGGCGTCGACCCCGACCTCGTGCGTGAGGTTCTCGAGGCCGAGATCGACGGCATGACCGCACGTCACCACGTCGGCGTCACAACCTTCACGAAGGCCGGCGGGTTCGCCCCGACGATGGGCATCATCGGCACCGTCATGGGACTCGTGCACGTGCTCCAGAATCTTTCGGCCCCCTCCACCCTCGGCCCCTCGATCTCAAGCGCGTTCGTCGCGACGCTGCTCGGCATCGGCTCCGCGAACGTGATCTACCTACCGGTCGCCGGCAGGCTCGAGGGCCTCTCGGCCTCTGAGGTCGAGCTTCGCATGCTCACCCTCGACGGGATCCTCGCCGTCCAGGCCGGCGACAACCCGCGCGTCGTCTCCGAGAAGCTCAACTCCTACATCGCTCCGAGTGAGCGCCAGCGCAGCGAGGACAACGTTGCGGAGATCGGCGAACGCGAGCAGGCCGAGGCTGCCTGATGTCTCGCGGTGGATCGAACCGTCGCAACCGCCGTGGCGGCGGTGGTGAGGAGGAGAGCAATGAACGCTGGCTGCTCACCTACTCGGACATGATCACATTGCTGCTGGCGCTGTTCGTGGTTCTGTTCTCGATCTCGTCGGTGAACATCTCCAAGTTCGTCAGCCTCCAGGAGTCGCTCAAGGCTGCGTTCTCCGGGGGCGGCGGGCTGATCAACGGCGGTCGCTCGATCCTCGACGAGGGCGCTGACTCCAGCTCTCAGCACTCCCCCAACACGACGGTCATCCCGACGATCATGCCGCTGACGCCCACGGTCGCCAAGCCGATCACAGGCGCACAGGCCTCGCAGCTCTCACAGGCCCAGATCGACGCTCTGACCAAGGAAGCCCAGGCCGCCTCACAGGAGAACGCCGAGTTCCTGGCTCTGGAGCGCAGGCTGAACGCATACGCCAAGGCGCACGGCTGGGCAAACCAGGTCAAGGCGCAGATCGAACAGCGCGGGCTGGTCGTGACCGTCCTGACCGACAAGCTCCTGTTTGCCACCGGTCAGGCGAATCTTCAGTCGGCCAGCTACCCGCTGCTGAACGAGATCGCGGTGCTGGTCGATCTCGACAAGGCCGATCACCCTGTGGATGTCGAGGGCTACACCGACGACATGCCGATCCACACCGCCCAGTTCCCCAGCAACTGGGAGCTCTCGACCACTCGAGCCACCACTGTGCTCGAGTACCTGCTCTCGCGCGGCGTCCACGGTGCGCGTCTGCGCGCCTCCGGCTACGCGGATCATTTCCCGGTCGCGTCCAACGCGAGTCCGGCGGGACGCGCTCAGAACCGCCGTGTCGAGATCGTCTTTGAACGCAAATACCCTTCCCCGAACCCAGGCGCCTGATCACTCATGAACAAGAAGATCCTCATCCCGGTGCTCGCCGTCGTGATTCTGATTGCCGCGTTCGCCGGCTACAGCGTCGCCGCGCCCAAGCACCCCGCGAAGCAGAAGATCAACGGCACGGTCTACGTGCTGCCCAAGCAGTTCACCTTCAACCTCAAAGCTGGTCAGTACGCAACGCTCACCGCTGCCCTGCTGCTGCCCCCTGGACAGAGCGTGGGCGTGACCACGCCGACCAACCCGCCGCCCACCGGTTTCGGCTCACTGACCGATGAGGCGGTCATCCGTGCGATCATCACGAACGATGTGACCGACCAATCGGAGAATGCGCTCGTGACCCAGTCCGGACGCCAGGCCCTTGAGAGAAAGATCCTTGATGACATCCGGTCTCAGACCGACACGAAGGTCAGCGCGATCTACTTCACGGACCTGGCGGTCCAGTAGCGAGTCGGCGTGCACTGAATCGCACTGAATGTCAGACCCGGTAGAGCTCCAGCAACTGAACGACGTGGGCGCCGCGCAGGATCCGCCCGGCATGGCCGATCTGCGGCGGCTGAGCGACGTCCCGATCGACCTGACCGTCGAGATCGGCCGCACGCGCCTGACCGTCGGCGAGACCCTGGAGCTACGCCAGGGTTCGATCCTGACGCTCAACCGCATGGCAGGCGAACCAGTCGACCTGCTCGTCAACGGCACGCCGATAGCCCGCGGCGAGGTGGTTGTGATCGACGAACAGTTCGGTGTGCGCATCACTGACATCGTCGGCCAGCCGGCGATGCCGCCGGCGCCGGCGCCGGTCGAGCCGGCCCCCGAAGCCGCCGAGTAAGCGGCTGCGGATCTAAAGCTCTGGCGGCAAACGCCGAAGATCGGAGTATGTCGGACGAAAGCCAGGCGCGGCAACTGGTCGTGTTCACCCTTGGCGCTGAGCAATACGCGCTCCCGATCGAGCGGGTGCACGAGATCATCCGCTACCAGGAGCCCCGCTCGGTCGCCTCCCCGATCCCCTGGGTCCGGGGCGTGATCAGCCTGCGCGGACGGATCGTCCCGGTCTACGACCTGGCCACCAGGCTGGGCCTCAGCTCGCAGGTCGGTGACAGCTCCAAGATCGTGATCGTCGAGTCCGGCGAGGACACCGCCGGAGTGATCGTCGACGAGGTCGACGAGGTCCTGAGCGTAAGCGCCGACGACTTCGATCAGGTGCCGGGCGCCGACTCCGAGCTGATCGACGCGATTGCGAAGCTCGATCACCGCCTGCTCGTGTTGCTGAGGCCGGATGCCGTCCTTGCGAGCGCCGGCGACGGCGCCAGCCAGGCCGCCTGAGGCGGCCGGGAGCCGAGCGGCGGTGCCCAACGCAGCCCCGATCAGGGTGGTCGTCGCAGACGACAGCGGGCTGATGCGCCAGATCGTCTCCGCGTCGCTGTCTCGCGCCGGCATGCTGACGGTCGGCACCGCAGCCAACGGCGACGAGGCGTTGGCGGCCTGCGAGCGTGAACGCCCCGACGCGCTGACGCTCGATCTCTCGATGCCGGGGCTCGACGGCATCGGCGTGCTCCGTGCGCTGCGCCGCGGCGGGCGCTCCGAGCTGCCGGTTATCGTCGTCTCCGCATTCTCCCCCAGCCAGGGCGCGCGGGCAGTCGACGCGCTCGCCGAGGGCGCGTTCGACCTCGTCGCCAAGCCGGCGATCGGCGAGGGCCTCGACGGCTTCGCGACCGCGCTCGTCGATCGCGTGACGGCGGCAGCCGGCCGCCGGCGCACTGCCGCAGCCGGCGATCCCCAGAGGCCGGTGCCACGCCCCGGCCCGCGCTCGCGCATCGCCAAGGCCGTGCTGATCGCAACCTCGACCGGCGGCCCCAGGGCACTGGCCCAACTGCTTCCCGAGCTCCCGGACCGACTCGGCGCCGGGACCCTGATCGTCCAGCATATGCCCTCCGGATTCACGCGTTCACTGGCGGCACGTCTGGATCGCGGTGCCCTGCTGAGCGTGCGCGAGGCCGAAGGTGGCGAGGCCCTGGACCCGTGCGTCGCGCTGCTCGCGCCTGGTGGCAGACACCTGCGAATCGCGCCAGACGGGCACACGCTGCTCAGCGACGAGCCGGAGGTTGGGGCGCTACGTCCACGAGCCGATCTGACGATCGAGGATGCGGCCAGGGTCTTTCGCGAGCGGACGCTGCTTGTCGTGATGACCGGAATGGGGAATGACGGCCTGCGCGGAGCCCAGGAGGTCAAGCGCCAGGGCGGCACGATCCTGGTGGAGGATCGCTCGACCTGCACTGTCTATGGGATGCCGCGTGCTGTCGAACAGGCACAGCTGGCCGACGCGGTCCTGCCATTGCATGAACTGGCGGATGCGATCGCGCTGGAGGCGGCCGCATGACCACTGTCACGCTCGACGACTACACCGAGTTCTGCAGGTTCCTCCGCAGCCTGACCGGCCTTGACCTGTCCATGTACAAGCGTCGACAGATGGAGCGTCGCCTGCGCTCTTTCTACGCCCAGCATGGCGTCGAGACGCTGACCGACGCCTGCGAGCGCCTGCGCTCGGACCGGCACCACCTGGACGAGCTGCTCGACCGCATCACGATCAACGTCTCGCAACTGTGGCGTAACCCCGAGCAATGGGAGATAGTGCGGACGCTCGTGCTTCCGGAGCTGGCCCCGCTTGGCCGGCTCCGGGCCTGGAGCGCCGGCTGCTCATACGGCGCCGAGGCCTACACGCTGGCGACCCTGTGCCGGATCGTCACGCCTGAGATCCGCGTGACGATCCGCGGCACCGACATCGACCGGCGCATGATCGCGTTGGCCCGGCTGGGGATGTTCAGCGACGAGGACGCCCGCACAGCCCCTGCGGCGCTGCTGCCAGCCGGATTCGAGCGGGTCGACGGTGGCTGGCGCGCAAGGCTCGAGCTCCGCGCGATGACACGCTTCGACTCCGGCGACCTGCTGAGGATGCGGCCGCCGGCAGGCTCGCTTGACCTGATCCTCTGTCGCAACACGGTCATCTACTTCGCCGGGCCGATCCGTGACGAGCTCCACGCCCGCCTCGCCGACGCGTTGCGCCCCGGCGGCTATCTCATCACCGGGTCCAGCGAACGAATCTGCGCCCCCGCGGCGCTCGGCCTCGCGATGCAGCTCCCGTTCATCTACCGGAAGAGCTGATGGACAGCGCCGAGTACATGCCGCTGTTCCTGGCTGAGGCTCAGGAGCACCTTCAGCAGCTCAACCTCGCCGTCGTCGCACTGGAGGAGGACCCGTCGAACCGTGACCACGTCGATCGGGTCTTCCGGATCGCACACTCGTTGAAGGGCATGAGCGCGACCATGGGGTTCGCGGCCATGGCCGAGCTCACGCACGTCATGGAGGACGTCTTCGAGCTGCTGCGTCAGCGCACAGCCGGCCTGCGTCCGGAGGCGATCACGACCGTGCTGTCGTGCCTTGACGCGCTGCAGGACGCGATCGATTCGATCCAGGCGGGAGCCGGCGAGAATCTCGATCCGGCGCCTCTGATCGCGCAACTGCGGACGCTGATCCGCGATCGCACCCGCGAACAGGCGGTCGAGCGCGCGGGCGGTGCACTGCGACCGGATGCGGTCGTCCTGGCAGCCGCGCGCGAGTCCGGCGGTCGGGTACTGCACGTGACCGTCAAGCTCGCACCTGAGGTGATGATGCCGGCTGTGCGCGCCTACATGGTGTTGGCGGCGCTCGGCGAGCACGGCGAGCTGATCGGAAGCGTCCCGGCGCCCGATGCGGTTGAGAACTTCGACGGACACGAGATCGAGGCCTGGCTGGTGTCCGAACACGATGAGTCCAACCTGGCCCACAGCGCCACGCGGGTCTCGGACGTCGCCGCTGTCGAGGTCAGCGAGCTGAGCGAGGAGGCCGAACCCCCGGCCGCGGAGATCTCCCCCGACCCAGAGCCTGACGCGGACGATGCTTCAGTCGCGGACGCGGCGCCGGCCAGCGGGCCGGCGCCCGCAAAGGCCCCCTCGACGCCCGCTGCCGCGGCCCGCACGGTGCGGGTCGATGCCGAGCGGCTCGACATGCTGCTGCATCTGATGGCTGAGCTGGTGATCCATCGGACCGCGGTCGAGGCGCACTCCGCCGCAACCGACTCCCCTGAGCTCCAACGCGCCGTGCAGGACCTGGTTCGCAGTTCGCAGGCTCTGCAGTCGATGGTGATGGAGGTGCGGATGATCCCAATCGAGGTTGTGTTCATGCGCTTCCCGAGGCTGGTGCGCGACCTCTCGACCCAGCTGCGGAAGAACGTCGAGCTCGAGCTGCTCGGCCGTGAGACCGAGCTCGATCGCACCGTCGTCGACGCGATCGGGGATCCGCTCGTGCATCTCCTGCGCAACTCGCTGGATCACGGGATTGAGCCGCCTGAGGTGCGGATCGCGGCCGGCAAGCCGCGCACCGGAACGCTCACGATCGCGGCTCGCCACTCAGGCGGCAGCGTGGTGATCGAGGTGCGGGACGACGGCCGCGGGGTCGACCCCCAGGCGATCGCGCGCCGCGCCGCTGAACGCGGCCTGATCAGCGCTGACTCCGCTCATGAGCTGGAGATGCGCGACGCAATCGAGCTGCTGTTCACGCCCGGGTTCTCGACCGTAGACGCAACCAGCGACATCTCCGGCCGCGGCGTCGGTATGGATGCCGTGCGGGCCAGGATCAGAGAGCTCGGCGGCGAAGTCTGGATCGAGTCGGTCCGCGGTCAGGGCACCAGCGCCCAGATTCGGCTGCCGCTCACGCTCGCGATCGTCTCGGCGCTCCAGGTCGACGTCGCCGGCGCGCCGTTTGCGATCCCGATCGACCGAGTCCAGCGCACGCTGCGACTCAGCGAGCAGATCGTCCGCTCGGTCGGCGGACGGCGGATGCTGCTGCTTGAGGATGGTGTCGTGCCGCTGCTCGAGGGTGCGGCCGCGTTCAGCCGCGGCTCGACCGGCGGGCACGACCTCGTCGTGATCGTGCGCGGCGACGATCGACGTGTCGGCCTGACGGTCGACGATCTGGTTGGCCAGCGTGAGCTCGTCACGCGACCGCTGCCGCCGATCGTCCTGACCGGCCAGCCGATATCAGGCGGCGCCGTTCTGGCAGACGGGCAGATCGCGCTGATCGTCGACTGCGACGCGCTCGCCGCGGGTCTGACCGCGGGAATGCCGACAATCGACCAGGAACTGGCCAACCTATGAGCCAAAACTTCGGAATCCCAGGTAGGAGCGCCCGGTGAACGCCCGCTATTCAGACATGCAACTCGACGCGCTGAGGGAGCTCGCCAACATCTCGTCGGGCACAGCGGCGACATCGCTGTCACAGCTGCTCGGCCGCGAGGTCGATCTGAACCTGCCCAAGGCCTTCGCGTTGCCCCTGGCCGATGCGGTCGAGGCCTCCGGCGACCCGGCACAGATGGTCGCCGGTGTCGAGTTGCCGGTCCACGGTGACATCGAGGGTTTGGTGCTGTTGCTGCTGCAAGCGGCCGGGGCGGCGACACTCTGCAGGCTGCTGGGGGTCGAACCTGGGACGGAGGTTGGCGACTCGGCCCTGGGGGAGGTCGGCAACATCCTCGGTGCTGCGTATCTGTTGGCGCTCAGCTCGATGACCGGCCTGACGATGCTTCCGGGCACGCCGCGGGTGATGAACGACCTGCACGGGGCGATCGTCGCCTCTGTCCTGGTGCGCACGACCGGGCACGCGGACACGGCGCTGGTGCTCGACTCCGAGCTCGACATCACGGGCTCCCCATGTGCGATCTCGTTCCTGCTGCTTCCCAAGGCCAGAGGCATTCACGATCTGTTGGCTCCGCTCGGACTGGCTGAGGCTGCCGCCTAGCCGTGATGGAGAATGTCCGAATGGGAGAACTCGCGGTCTCGAGCATGAACGGCGACGAGTTGGTCGCAATCGGGCTCGGTTCCTGCATCGCTCTGGCGATCGCCGATCGCGACGCCGCCGTGGCCGGGCTCGCCCACATCGTGCTGCCGGATTCGCTCGGCAAGACGGGGCCGGCGGCGAAGTTCGCGGACCTTGCGGTACCCGGGCTGGTCGAGCTCCTGCAACGCGCCGGCGCGCGGCCGCGGCGGCTCGCGGCCGTGATCATCGGCGGCGCCCGCATGTTCACCGTCGGCGCGAGCCTGGACATCGGTGCTCGTAACGCCAACGCCGTGCGCGAGGCTCTCGCTCACGCTCAGGTCCCGCTCGAGGTCGAGGAGGTCGGTGGCAACCGCGGCCGGACCGCGCGCGTGATCGTCGGTTCTGAGATCAGCTCCCAGCTGGCCGGTGGACCGCGCACCCCACTGCTATCGCTCGGGTCGGTGGGCCGATGAACGATCCGCTGAACCCGGACCAGATCGCCGCGCTGTTCGAGGCGGCTCGATCAGGCACTGTTCCCGAGTCGGCCCACCAGCCGCCGCGACGTCAGCAGCGCCTGCGCTCGGTTGACTTCTCGCGTCCCACCAAGTTCACCACCGACCATCAACGCCGGATCGCGCGCGCGATGGACGGCTTCTGCCTGGGCGCGGCCGGCCGCATGACGGCGGAGCTGCGGGCCGCGGTCGAGCTCGAGACGCTGAACACCACTCAGGTCACCTGGGCGGCTGCGCAGGCGTTGTTGCCGGCGCACTCGTTGGCGGTGATCATCGTCGTCGAACCGCTGGGCACGCGGCTGCTGATGACGATCGAGCAGCAGTTCGTGCTGACCGCGATCGAGGGCCTGCTCGGCGGCAGCACCGAGCGCGCGCCGAAACCGCGCCGCTTCAGCGAGATCGATTGGATGCTCTCCCGTCGCCTGGTCGAATCGATCGTGCACCAGCTGTCGGCAACCTGGCACGACGTGGGTGGCGACATCAGCTTCGTCGTCGAGGACCTCGCGCTGCAGACGGACGCCACCTCGATCGCGTCGGTCAGCGAGCCAACCTTCGTGGTGATGATCGAGGCACGGTTGGCGTCGCACTCCACCGCGATGGCGCTGCTGATCCCGTGGGTCGCAATCGATCCGATCGCCGAGGTGATCGCCGGGCACGACGAGTCCGTGGCCGGCGAGGAGCACGACTCAGGCATCGACCGTGCACTGGCGGCCGCGCCGGTGACCGTGCGGGCGGAGGTGGCGGCCCTTGAGCTGCCTGTCGCAGACATCCTCTCGCTCGAGCCTGGCAGCGTGATTCGACTCGGCGCGGCGGCAGCCGACGGCGTGTCGCTGTATGCGGAGAACGTGCGTCTGGCGCGAGCCCAACCCGGCGCCAACGGCGTCCGTCGAGCGGTCCAGGTCCTCTCGAACGCGGACGAGGAGCAGTAATGGCGATCGAGGTCACTCAGCGCGAGGCTCTCACCCACCTCGCCGCGTCCACGGCGGAGGCGGTGGCACGCGTGCTCGAGCAGTTCGTTCCGGACGGCGTGCAGCGTGGTGATGTGACCGTCATCCCGGAGGGCGTCGACCCCTTCCTGAGCCCGCCGATCGGAGGAATCGCCGCATCGGTCAGCTACGTGGACGGCGTCACCGGCGCGAACGTCTTCATGATGCCCGCCGGCGCCGCGCGGGCGCTGGCCGGGGCGATGGGCGTGGATGTCGAGGAGGGGCCGCTCTCCGAGCTCGAGACCTCCGCGATCGGCGAGGCCTGCAATCAGATGCTCTCCTCGGCGGCGGCTGCGATCAGCGTGCTGATCGGCGAGGGAATCGAGATCTCACCGCCGGACGTGCGGATCCTCGACTCCCGACTCGACGCGACCGAGGCTTGGGGGACCGCACCGTACGCCTGCTCAACGTCCTTCGTGATCGCCGGTGAGCCCTGCAAGCTCGTGCAGCTCGTGCCCAGCGCCTTCGTCGTCAAGATGGCGCGCGCGATCGACGAGCTCGGCATGGAACACAGTGGCGACGTCTCAGGCCAATCCGGAGGCGGAGCCGACGACAGCGTGCCGATCACCGACAAGCTGGGCGACATCAACCTGCGCGTGTGGGCCGAGCTCGGGCGCACGAGCCTTCCGATCGGCACGGCTTTGGAGCTACCCGCGGGCGCCGTCGTCGACCTCGACCGCACTGCCGATGCGCCTGTCGATCTGTTCATCAACGGACTCTGCTTCGGACACGGCCGGCTGCTCGTGACCGAGGACGGCGAGTGGGCGATCGAGGTCGTCGAGCTGAACAAGCCCTCCATTCGGAAGCCGGCGCTTATCGGGGGTGCCGGAATCGTCGCGGACCAGGCAACACCATGAAAGGAAGCATCAGATGGCGCGTGTGCTCGTAGTCGACGACGCCGCCTTCATGCGCAAGCTGCTGACCGATGCGCTCGTCTCCGGAGGACACGAGGTCGTGGGTGAGGCGGGCGACGGCAACCAGGCCGTCAGCCGCTGGCAGGAGTTGCGCCCCGAGCTGACCACGCTCGACATCACCATGCCCGAGAAGGATGGACTCGCGGCGCTCGCCGAGATCATGGCGATCGACCCGTCAGCCAAGGTGATCATGTGCTCGGCGCTCGGCCAGGAGGGCAAGGTGCTCGAGGCCGTCAAGCTCGGCGCCAAGGACTTCGTCGTCAAGCCGTTTCAGCCGCCGCGGGTGCTCGAGGCGGTGGACAAGGCGCTGGGCTAGACCCGGCCTGACCCGACCTGGCGGCTCTCCTGCCGCCTGCAGCGCCGCTCCTCAGCCGGCTCCCTGCGAGAGCAGGCCGTTCGACTCAGCGCCCGCATAGTGGACGCTCCGGCCGAACGGCTGCCCGCGGTCGACGACCACACAGTAGTGCCGGGTGCCGGCGCGGTTCTCGACACAACTGCGATAGATCCTGCGCGCCTGGAGCACGTCCGTGTCGAGCGAGCTCAGGTTCTCCTGGAACGCAGCCGGCGCGTGATCGCCGATGTAGGCCTCGGCCCTCGCTGCCGCGTCCGCGAAGGCGGCGCGATCGGCGTCGATCGACTGGCGGTGGAGCAGACCCGCGGTCAGCAGCGAGGCTGTTACCGCGACCACGATCAGAGCGCCCGCGTAGTCGCGGGCGACCAGCCGCGGCATATCCGGCCGCAGGCGGCGAACCAGGCGCGCGACCGGCGGCGTCAGCACGATCACCATCAGCAGGTTCCCGACCAGGCCGGTCAGCCAGCCGGAGACCAGGGACGCGCTGTCACCGGAGATCGGGAGCCGGTGGACGCTGACCGCGTCGACGAGCGAGAGCAGCACAAACGAAGGCCACAACCAGGCGCCTCGCAAGCGCCAGCGCAGGCGAACCAGAGGTGCCGCGTCCATCTTCTCAAGGCTACGCCCCGGGCCGCATAAAGATACGTCCTCGCCTGTCGATTAACTCGGGCAACCCCATTGCCGTGGGGTCGTCCCTCGATGAACCCGCTCACGTTCAGACGTGGCGCATTTTTGATATGCGCCACCACCACCCTATTCGCGCTCTCGCTCTGGTGCGCGTCCCCGACATTTGCCGCAACCGATGGCAGCGACTATGGGGAGAACCAGAAGGTCAACCTGACCTCCGGCAGCCCGGCGCATACCAGTTCAGCGAGCTTCAGCGGGACCGTGATTCGCACGATCGTGGGCCTGCTGATCGTGATCGCGGTGATCTACGGGCTGTCCTGGTTCCTGAAGCAGACGCGCTCCTCGCGCAACCCATCCCTCGGTGAGGGCCTGCTCCCGATCGCGACGCTGCCGCTCGGACCGAACCGGTCAGTCGCGCTGGTTCGCGTCGGCGCTGAGCTGCACCTGCTGGGCGTGGGCGAGCACGGCGTCAACGGCATCCGCGTGTTCAGCGAGGAGGAGGCCTACGAGCTCGGGATTCCGTTCGATCCTGAGGATCTCGACCGCGGTCGAGGCATCCGCAAGCCGGCACGCAGCCTGGTCGACTCGGTCCGACGCTTCACGATCCGGTAGGAGCAGACCGTGAAGATCGATACGAGCAACGCGGTACAGATCCTGCTCCTGGTCGGGGCGCTGTCGCTGGTCCCGGCGCTGCTGTTCTGCGTCACCGGGTTCACCCGCATCCTGATCGTGCTCGGGTTCATTCGCACGGCGATGGGCACCCAGACCACGCCGCCGAACCAGGTGCTGGTCGGGATCGCCCTGTTCCTGACCCTGTTCGTGATGATGCCGACCATCACCGCGGTCAAGAAGATCGCGTGGGACCCGCTCGAACACCATCAGATCACGACCGTCCAGGCGATCGACCGGGCTGAGCTGCCGCTGCGCCAGTTCATGTTCAAGCAGACGGGCGATGACCAGCTCTCGCTGTTCGTCAGCCTCTCGAAGATCCCGCCGCCAGCGACCGAGCGTGACATCCCGACATACGTGCTGATCCCGGCTTTCATCATGAGCGAGATGACGACGGCGTTCCAGATCGGGTTCCTGATCTTCCTGCCGTTCCTGATCATCGATCTGATCGTCAGCTCGACGCTGATGAGCATGGGCATGATCATGCTGCCGCCGACATTCATATCGCTGCCTTTCAAGATTCTGCTGTTCGTCCTGATCGACGGCTGGGACCTGATCGCGCGAGCGCTCGTCTCGAGCTTCCACTGAGGGCAACGTGATCGGCATTCTGCACACCCGCCGCAATCCGAAGGCTCGAGGATGAATCAGGACACCGTCGTCAACCTCGCCACGCAGGCGATGACGCTCGGCTTCGAGGTCGCCGGCCCGATCCTGCTGGTCGGCCTCGTGATCGGACTGGCGGTCAGCCTCTTCCAGGCTGTGACGCAGATCCAGGAGCAGTCGCTCTCCTTCATCCCCAAGATCATCGGGCTGGCACTCGTGATCATCATCCTCGGCCCGTGGATGCTCGATCGGCTGGTCAACTACGCGACCAACCTGTACATGTCGATCCCCTCTCTGGTCGGCTGATGACCCAGGCCCAGCTCGCTCAGCTGCTGGCCGGGATCAGCGCCAGGAACGTGTTCGCGTTCTTCCTCGTCCTGGCGCGACTCACGCCGCTGTTCCTGGTCGCCCCAGCGTTCTCCTCGCAGATGCTGGTGCCGCGTGTCCGCAGCGTGCTGGCCGTCGGGCTGGCAATCGGGATAACGCCGCTGGCTGTGCACGGCCAGAGGATCCCGACCGATGTCCTGGCATTCATCGGCCTGAGCATTGAGAACTTCCTGGTCGGGCTGACGCTCGCATTCACGATCTCGTGCGTTTTTGCTGCCGTCCAGGCCGCCGGTGCGCTGGCCGACTCATTCGGGGGCTTCTCGTACGGCTCGACCGTTGACCCGATCAACGGCAACCCGGGCGGATCGATGACAAACCTCTACAGCGTCGTGGGGCTGGCGATGTTCCTGGCCGTGGGCGGCGACGCCTGGACGCTGCGGGGGATCACCGCGACGTTCGACGCTGTCCCGCTGACCGGCACGGCCCAGGTCAAGCCGATGGTCGCCTCCGCTGTCAGTGCGGTGGGAACCGTGTTCGTGGGCGCGGTCGAGATCGCGGCTCCGGTGATCCTCGCAATTCTCGTGACGGACATCGCCTTCGGGATGGTCTCGAAGGTCGTCCCGCAGTTGAACGTGTTCGCGGTCGGCTTCACGGTCAAGGTCGGCGTGACGCTGTTGATCGTCGCCGTCTCGCTTCCGTTCCTGGGCAACTGGATGACCAATCAGCTCTACAGCTCGGTTGACACCGCGCTCCACAGCCTCAAGGTCGCCTGACAGATGCGCTTCGCCACTTGCAACAGCCCGATCCGCGCCTGACCGATGCCCGGCACTGAGGACAAAACAGAACGCGCCACACCCAAGCGGCGGGAGGAGGCGCGCGAGCGCGGCCAGGTTGCCCGCAGCCCCGATTTGACGAGCGCCGGTGTGCTTGGCGCCGGGTTGTTCGCGGTGATGCTGATGGCGCCCAAGATCCTCCAGGCAACGGGCAGCGCGATGACCGACATCTTCGGCCAGATCAGTCGGCCGCAGAACGTCGTCTCCGACGCCGGGCTGCACGGTTTGCTGAAGCTGTGCGAGCTGACGCTGATCAAGAGCGTGGCTCCGATCGCGGCCCTGTGCCTGGTCGCCGGCGTCGTGCTGAACGTGCTGCAGGTCGGCCTGCGGTTCTCGCCCAAGGCGCTGCGGCCACGCTTCAGCACGATCAACCCGATCAACGGCTTCAAGAACCTGTTCAGCGTCCGCAGCCTGTTCACGCTCGCCAAGGACCTCGTCAAGATCGCGGTCGTCGGCGGCCTTGTGGCGCTCGCGCTGCTGCCGGACCTGACGCACATGGGTGCCAGCGTCGGCACGACCCCCTACGGGCTCGGGATCCTGATGAAGTCGGGGGCCAAGGCGATCGCGATCCGCGCGGCGGCGGCTTACCTGTTGATCGGAGTTGCCGATTACGCATGGCAACGGCACCGCTTCGAGAAGAGCATCAAGATGACCAAGCAGGAGGTCAAGGACGAGACCAGGCAGCGAGATCTGCCCCCGGAGGTCAAGCGCGCGCTGCGCCGGCGCCAGTTCCAGCAGGCACGCGCGCGGATGATGGCGGCGGTGCCGCGTGCCGACGTCGTCGTCACCAACCCGACCCACTATGCGGTCGCGCTCGAGTACGACGGCGAGCATCCGGCACCGATCGTGATCGCCAAGGGCAAGGATCACGTGGCCGCGCAGATCCGCCGGATCGCGGAGGAGAACGGCATCCCTCTGGTTCCCGACCCGCCGCTGGCACGCGAGCTCTTCAGCACCGTCGAACTCGACCAGATGATCCCTGCGGAGCTCTACGCGGCGGTGGCACAGGTGCTCGCGTTCGTGTACCGGATGGCGGCGCGCAAGCGGGTGGGCGTGTGATCTGGCCGCATTGGCTCGGGGCACCTCGATGAACGTCGAGGCCGGCTCACAGAGCATCCTCGAACGGATCCTCAAGCACAGCGACCTGATGGCAGCCGTGGCGGTCGTCGTCGTCGTGACGATGTTGATCATCCCGCTGCCCCCGGCGGTGCTGGACTTCATGATCACGCTCAACATCTCCGCCGGGCTGGCGATCGTGGTCGCCGCGATGTACCTCAGCAGCCCGCTCGAATTCTCGGCCTTCCCGAGCCTGCTGCTGCTGACGACGATGTTCCGGCTGGCGATCAACGTCTCAGTGACCAGGCAGATCCTGTCGACCGGATACGCCGGCTCGGTCGTGCAGGCGTTCGGCCAGTTCGTGATCCGCGGCGACGTGGTCATCGGCCTCGTGATCTTCCTGGTCCTTGTGGTGATCCAGTTCGTGGTGGTCACCAACGGCTCCGGCCGCGTCGCCGAGGTCGCCGCCCGCTTCACCCTCGACGCGATGCCTGGCAAGCAGATGGCGATCGACGCGGATCTGAACGCCGGCATGATCACTGACAAGGAGGCGCGCGAGCGGCGCTCCGACATCGCCCGTGAGGCTGACTTCTACGGAGCCATGGACGGCGCCTCGAAATTCGTCAGAGGCGACGCCACGGCGGCAGTGCTGATCACCGTCATCAACCTGATCGGCGGCATCGTGATCGGGCTGCTGCACGAGCATCTGAGCTTCAGCGACACGATCAACACCTACTCGACGCTGACCGTCGGAGACGGCCTGGCGGCTCAGATCCCGGCGCTGCTGATCTCGGTCGCCACCGGCATCATCGTCACCCGCAGCGCCTCTGAGCGTGACCTCGGCTCTGAGATCGCCAAGCAGGTCCTGTCGCAGCGCAAGGCGACGCTGGTCGCCGGAATCGTGATCATCGCCTTCGCGCTGGTGCCGGGGTTGCCGAAGCTCCCCTTCCTGCTGATCGGCGGGGCTCTGGTGTTCCTCGGTCGCGCCGTGCGCAACGGTCTGCCGGAGAGCTTCCTCAACCCTAATCCGGAACCACCGAAACCGGCGCTTCCGGCCGGCGACAAGGCGGCGCGCGACACGGTGCTCAAGGAGCTGCCGATCGACGCGCTCGAGCTCGGTGTCGGCTTCGGCCTGGTGCCACTGGTCGACCGCCGCTCCGGCGGCACGCTCGCACAACGCGTCTCGATGATCCGTCGCCAGATCGCCGGCGAGCTCGGCATGGTGATCCCGCGGGTGCGGATTCACGACGAGGTCGACCTCGACTCGCATGAGTATGTCTTCAAGGTGCGCGGCTCGGAGGTGGCGCGCGGGCGCGTGATGGCCGGACATCTGCTGGCGATGGATCCTGGCGACGCGGCCGGCAAGCTGCAGGGGATCGCCACGACCGAGCCGGCGTTCGGGCTTCCCGCCACCTGGATCCATCAGAGCCTCCACGCTGAGGCAGAGGCGCTGGGCTACACGGTCGTCGACGGCGAGTCGGTGATCGTCACCCACCTGACCGAGACGATCCGCGCCAATGCGGCACAGCTGCTGACCCGCCAGGACGTGCGTCAGCTGCTGGATCAGCTCAAGGCCACCAACGAGGCTGTCGTCAACGAGGTCGTACCCGACGTGCTCACGCTCGGTGAGATCCAGCGCGTGCTGCAGGCGCTGCTCGGTGAGGGCGTCTCGATCCGTGACCTCGGCGCCGTCATCGAGGCGGTTGGCGACAAGGCGCGGCTCACGCGCGATCCGAGCCTGCTCGCCGAGTACGCGCGCCAGGCGCTCGGGCGCGCGATCACGGCACCGTACCTGGACGACAGTCGCACGCTCCACGCGATCACGCTCGATCCCGCCGTTGAGCATGAGGTCGTCAGCGCGATCACCCAGACGACGGAGGGCGAATATCTCGCAATGGAGCCCGCACGCGCCCAGGCCGTGCTCACCGCGCTCCGCAGCCAGTCGGATCGAGCCACGGCAAAGGGCGGCATGCGACCTGTGCTGCTGTGCTCGGCGCGAGTGCGTCGCCATCTGCGCCGCCTTGTCGAGCAGACACTCCCCCACCTGGCCGTATGCTCGTACAACGAAATTGCGGCGGGAATCAGCGTCGAGACAATCGGGGTGGTCAGCACTTAGGCCGGCCGCCAGATGGATGCGTCCAGGCGGGTCCAGACGCCGTCAAAACCGCCGATAATCTCACTACAGACCCTTGGCCGTGGAGGAGGTGAGCGATGACCATAGAGAGCAACCTGCGCCAGCCGGCCCACGGCGTCCGAACGTTCCGCGGTCGCACGCTCGAGGAACTCCTCCCCCAGATCCGCGCCGAGCTCGGCGCCGATGCGATCATCCTGCGCGAGCGTGAGGGCCTGGTCGGCGGCATCGGCGGCTTCTTCGCCCAGCGCTTCATCGAGGTCGACGCCCGCCGCGGTGAGGGCCAGTCGATCGACATTTACGACGACTCACCTGAGGACGACCTGCGCCTGACCCCAGACGACGGCGACGTGAGGCCGACCGAGCGGCACGAGCTGCTGCCGCCCGAGCCGGTGGCGCTCGGTCCAGCACCGCCGCCGGTGCTGGAGCTGCCGATCGAGCGGCCGGCGACACCGCCGGCTGAAGCGCCCACGGCCCGCTCGCAGCCAAGGCCGTTCGTGCCGCCCTCGATTCAGATCGAGCGCCCGGCCGCTGAGCAGCCCTCGACCGTGCCGCGCGCGTTCGAGACCGACGTGTTTCTGGAACGGCTGCGCCAGGCCGCTTCGGACCTGCCTGAGGACTCTGAACCGTTCGCGATTCCTGAACCCGAGGCCACCGCACCGACCGCCCCGCCACAGCGCCGGCCGATTCCGGAGCGGGCGCCGCGACCGCAGCGCGCGCCGCGTCAACGTCCGACGGCAGAGCCCAGGAGTGCGACCCGGCCGCCCATCCCTGGTCAGGCACGTCGAAGCGTGACCCAGCCCGCTGACCTCGATCCCGGTAACGGGGCGGCGCAGCCGATCGAGGCGCTCCTGCGAGCCATGGCGCCACCGGAGACACGGCCGCAGGCGCAGGTGGTCCCGCAGCCGGCGCTCGAAATGCGCGCCGTCGAGCAGGTCCGGCCGGCTCCGGTCGCCCCGGCCCCGGTCGCCCCGGCCCTGGTCGCCCCGGCCCTGGTCGCCCCAGCCTCCGACAGCACCGAGCCGGTCCGGCAGCGCCCCAGCTCGCTGCGGACCAACCTGCCGACGGGCGAAGAGTTTCCCGGCGCGTTCGCGGGGACGCCCTTCCCGACCGGCAATGCGATGCCGTTCGCGCCACCCCTCGACCTCTCCCCCAAACGGCCTGAGTCGCGGGTGCGCTCTGCGATCTCGCGGCTCTTCGGTGGTCGCCGTCAGCCCGGAATCCCGCGCCCCGCGCCACCCCAGCCGCTGGACGTCGAGGCCGCCACGCAGCTCGCGCACGACATGTCCAGCCGCGGCGCGAGCCAGGCCTGGGCCTCTCAATTGATCTCCACCGCAGGCGCCCACGGGAGTCCGCTTGCTGAGAGCCTGCAGGCTGCCGCAGAGGCTGAGGTCGCGCGGCGCATCGTGGCCGCGCCGGCGCTGCCGGTGACCGGGGCGGCAGTCGCCTTCATCGGCAGTGGCGGCTCCGGCAAGACGCGCTGCACAGCCGCGCTCGCGAGCGCCTACCGTCACGGCAGCACGCTCGGAGTGACCGTCGTCGCGATCGACAACCCCGACGGCGCCCGTGAGCTTCACCGGTTACTCGGCGGCGATCACGTTCCGGTGCTGTCGCTTACCCGCGACGAGGCGGTCAGTGTCATCGCCGAGGCACGCAAGGACGGGTTCGTCGTCGTGGACACGCCGACGACCACCCCAACCGACCCGTACGCGATCCAGGCTCTTGGCCAGGCACTCGAGCCGCTCGAGCTCGACGCGACGTACGTCACGTTGCCGGCCACACTTGGATCACAGGCGGCGCGCCGCGCGCTCGCGGGCTTCGGGAAGCTACGTCCGACGGCGGTCGCGATCACACATGCCGATGAGACCGACCAGTTGGCCGTGGCCGTGGAGATTGCGGTGCTCCACCGGATCCCCCTGGCCTACATCCACTCCGGCACCGATCACAGCGTCGCGCTGGCAGCCATAGACGCACCCGTGATCGCACAACGGGTGATGTCCTGATGGGTCCGCTCACCGACGTCCAGACCAAGAGCGTCAAACACGCGGCCAGCGGCCGCCTGTTCGCCGCCGACGGGTTCAGCGTGCCGGTCAGCATCACCCACCGCAAGGGCGACATCCTGCTCGTGATCCATGAGCGCGCTTCTGATTTCCTTCAGGGCTCGCTGATCGGCCTGGTGCTCGAATCTACAGGCGGTCGCGGTGTGATACGCACGCCGGGCTGGGCTCAGCAGCTCGAGCACGATCGGCTCAGGTTCGTGATCAACACGGCGACGGACCGCGTGCAACGACGCGAGTTCGTTCGCGTCATCGCGGCCCGCCGCGTGGTACTTGAGGATCAGGACGGGAACCTGATCGCTGACGCGCTGACGGCCGATGTGAGCGGTGGCGGCATGCTCGTGCAGATGCCGAGGTCATATGAGCTTCCGGATGAGGGCGAGATTCACTTCAGGATCTATCTCGACACGGCCGATGACGATCATCAGGTGAGCGGCACAGCCGCCGTCGTCGGACGGCGGCGCGAGGGCCAGGTCGCGTTCGGTTTCCACGACATCTCACGCCGCGACCAGCAGCAACTGATTCGATTTGTGTTCGAACGTCAGCGCGTCGCGCTGGCGATGACACGCGCCGACACCATCTAGTGAGCCTGTAGCGCAGCCATGGCCCAGGACGACGAAGACACACCCCCGGCTGAGCCGGAGGCCAAGCCGGACAAGGAGGCCAAGCCGGAAAAGAAGGCCAAGGCTGAGAAGAAGGCCAAGCCGGAGAAAAAGGCCAAGTCGGAAAAAAAGGCCAAGCCGGACAAGAAGGCCCGCGGCAAGCGGGGCGGCAAGGACGAGCCGGCGCCCTACTCGAGCATCGCAACACACCCGCGGGCGCGCGCCTCGGTGCGAAAGGCCAAGGGCTGGACCGGCCTGATCGCGTTCGCGATCGCGGCCGGGCTCTCGCTCAACGCTTCAGTCCCGCTCGTCCAGGTGGGAGCGCGGGCACTGGCAGCCGGCATCGTCGGTTACCTGCTGGCCTGGTGGTTCAGCATGATGATCTGGCGACAGCTGATGCTCGCCGAACAGCGCGCCGCAGTCGCGGAGTTGGAGCGCCGACGCGAGGAAGGCGAAGCTCAGGGAGCAGAAGCTCAAGCCGCCGGCTGAGCAGCGGCGTCATTCGAGCGTGGTAGAACTCGCGGCCAGCAGACGTCATGGATCCCCTGAACCCACTTGTGCCGATCCAGCCGGGGCAACCGATGCCGCCGGATTCGGCGCGCGTTCAGCGAGTGCAGCGCGAACAGCAGCGCGAGCCGGACTCCGGGCAGCAGCAACCTCCTGACGACTCTGACGACGAGCCGGACGGCGACTACGACGCCGAGCAGCGACGCGCGTCGCAGTCGGGCTGGACGCCTGGCGCCCACCGCGACCCTCGCACCGGCTACGAGATGTTCGATGACGAAGACGACGACCAGCCCCCTGGGCCCCACATCGACATCACCGCTTAGGCTCAAAGACGTCGACGGACTGCGCAACTTCCGTTGCAGAACGGCCCGTCAGCGTCCACTTTGATGCCCGTGGGACTCAAGTCTCGCGCGCAGAGGCCGATTACCCCGGTGGAATGGCCGACATGGAGTCGGCCGGGACAGTAACCCACGAGCCATCAAGGAGATCGGCATGTCCCTAATCATCAATACCAACTCTGAGGCGCTGATCGCTCAGAACAACCTCAGCAACACTGAGGATGCGCTGAACGGCGCCATGACGGACCTGTCCTCGGGTCTTCGCATCAACACCGCTGCCGATGACGCCGCGGGCTATGCGATCACCGAGGATCTGACCTCTCAGGTCAACGGCCTCAACCAGGCCAACTCGAACGCGCAGGATGCGACCTCGTTGATCCAGACCGCCGACGGCGCTCTGAACGACGTGGCGCAGATGCTCCAGCGCATCCGCGAGCTGGCGGTCGAGTACCAGGGCGGCACGCTGGACTCCACCGATCAGAACGCGATCGTCTCCGAGGTGCAGCAGCTGGCCTCGCAGATCGAGCAGATCGGCAACCAGGCCCAGTTCAACGGCATCTCGCTGTTCGCCCCGAACGGCACCACCGGCACAGGCAACCTGACCTTCCAGGTCGGCGCCAACGACGATCAGACCATCAGCATCACGCTGCAGGCCCTGGTCGGTGCCAACGGCATCCTGAGCCTGATCGATACGGTCACGACCGGCATCGGCCAGGCCGGCAGCTCGTCGGTGCTCAGCCTCGGCACCAGTGGTGTGCTGGGCACGCTCAGCAACATGATCGACGCCGTCTCGACGCTCGCGTCCGAGTTCGGTGCCGTTCAGAACCGCCTGAGCTACACGATGAGCAACCTGTCGACCTACTCGGAGAACCTGACCTCCGCGCAGTCGACGATCCAGGACGTCGACATGGCGGCCGAGATGACCGAGTTCACCAAGGACCAGATTCTCGAGCAGTCCGGCATCTCGATGCTGTCTCAGGCAGAGCAGAACCCGCAGGCGGTTCTGAAACTCCTGGGCGCCTAGTAACTCGTAGGGCACTTCGTCTGGGTCCGGGCGGTGCTGGGGCGCCGCCCGGCCAGACACACGATCCTCGACCGGCGCGAACGGCAATTCGGCGCCGGTCGGGCCACGCCTCGCCAACGGTCCGGCGAGCGCACAACCCATATCCGATCCATCGAGGGACGCGGAGCGTCAGGAGGCGAAACCACTCGCCTCCTGACGTCGTTAACAGCACCTAGAGTCCGCTACTGATGACTGCTCAACCGACGCGCGCGCGACGCCTGATGATCACCGCCTTCGGCTGGAACGACCCAGGCGGAGGCACGACGGTGCCGAGGCTCACCGCCAAGGAACTTGCCCGGCGCGGCTGGGAGGTATCCGTTTTCCACGCCGCCGCACAACCGACGGCCAGCGGTGTTCCGTACGAGGTGGTCGAGTGGGAACAGGACGGTGTGCGCCTGTTGGGCGTCCACAACCGGCCGCACCTGCTTTTCGATATGGGCAATCCGCTGCGGGAGATCGACGACCCGCCGATCACCACCGCATTCGCCGCCGCGCTCGACCGTCTGACGCCTGACGTGGTGCACTTCCACAACCTCCACAACCTCGGCGCGGCACTGATCGATCAGGCCGCGGCACGGGGACTGCCGGCGTTCTTCACCACCCACAACTACTGGCTGATCTGTCCGCGGGCCTATCTGCTGACCGGCCAGGGACAGATCTGCAGCGGGCCCGGTGACGGCAGCCGCTGCGCCACCTGCGTCGGCAGTATCGACCTGGGGTCCCACAGCCACCGTCTGGCGGCCATCCGGGCCCATGCCGAATCGGGATTGACACGGATTCTCGCCGTCTCCACGGCGGTCCGCGAGACGCTGCTGGGCGCCGGCTACGACGGCCACGCGATCGACGTTGTCCGTCAGGCGATGCCTCACGACCAGGAGATCTGGGCGAGCGTCGGAGCCGAGCGCGTTCCCGGTCGCCTGCGCGAGCGACTGACGGTCGCTTTCGTCGGCTCGGCCTACCCGCACAAGGGGCCGCAGATGCTGGTCGAGGCCGCTCAGCGCACCCGGGCCGAGGTCGACGTGCGCATCATCGGTGAGATCCGTGACGAGTTCGCTCACCACCTGCGCGTGTCCGACACCCGCGGCGTCGTCAAGTTCCATGGCAGCTTTGACCCTGCCGAGTTGGACACCCTCCTGGCGGACGTCGACGTCGCCGTGCTGCCGTCGATGTGGTGGGATTGCGCGCCGCTCGCCGCAGCTGAGTGCCTGGCCGCGCGCATACCGCTGCTGGTGCCTCGCCTCGGCGGCCTTCCGGAAGCGGTGCGAGACGAGATCGACGGCCTCGTCTTCGACGGGCTCGCAACCGACGATCTGGCTGAGAAGCTCGATCGGCTTGCATCCGAGCCAGGCCTGCTCGAGCGACTGCAGGAGCGGATCGAGGCGCCGCGCGCCTTTTCCGCCTATGTCGACGAACTCGAGGCCTATTACAACGGCGAGCATCCGCAGCTGCTTGCGGCGGAGAGGGGCATCGCGGTTCGGTGGCAGGGGGACTTCGGGATCCCGACGAGCCTCTCGATCATCAACGACAGGATCACCGAGCGGCTCGATCAGGCCAATGAGCGGGCCGATCGGGACGGGTTGCGGCTGAGTGCTCCGATCCCGCATCCGGCGAACGTCGAGGTTCATCACCAATGGCCACCCGATCTCTCGACGCCGGGCTCCGGCGCTCTCGCCGCGATCGTGCCCTGGGAGTTCGGCTCGATACCGCGGGCCTGGATCGAGCAGATCCGCTCCGACGTGGATGAGCTCTGGGTTCCGAGCGAGTACGTCCGTGCCATGTACGTGGAGGACGGAGTCGAGCCCGAGCGGGTTCGGGTGATCCCCAACGGCGTCGACCTGGAGACATTCAACCCCGCCAGCCCCGCAGATGAGCTCAGCGGCGGCGCCGGCGCACGCTTCCTGTTCGTCGGCGGGATCACCCACCGCAAGGGCCTGGACATCCTGATCCAGGCTTGGGATCGGGCCTTCGCCGGGCGCGAGGACGTCTCGCTCGTGGTCAAGGCGGCCATGGCGGCCGGCGCCTACGGCGGTCCGAACCAATGGCTGCGGGAACGGGCGGCGAGCGATCGGCTCCCTCTCGTGAAACTGATCGAGGACGACCTCGACGGTGCGCAGCTGGCCACCCTCTATCGGTCCTGCGATGTGTTCGTACTCCCCTATCGCGGCGAGGGCTTCGCGATGCCGGTGCTGGAGGCGATGGCGTCCGGCCTCCCGATCATCGCCACTGCGGGAGGACCGACTGACGAGTTCTGTCCAGAGGACGCGTGCTGGCGGATCCGCTCCGAACGGCGCGAGTTGAGCCGTGAACAGCTGCCCGGCTTCGACACCGCGGGACGGCCGTGGATGCTCGAGCCCGACGTCGACCACCTCGTCGAACTGCTGCGGCAGGCCGAGTCCGACCCGGAGGCCCGCGCCAGGCGCGGCCAGGCCGCCCGCCGTGCCGCCGAGGCGCTTCCCTGGGACCACGCCGCGGACCTCTACCGCAATCGCATCGATGCCCTCGCGCGGCGGCGCCCGCGACGGTCCTGCCGGGTGGAGTCAGAGCTCGCGCTCAGCGCAGATGCCGCGGTGCGCGTGTTCGCCACCCCCGCCTGGCATGGAACCGACAGGTTGCCCGATCTGCTGGCCGCGTGGCAGGCATGCACGACGCCCGCCACAGGCGCGTGTCTGTACCTGCTGGCCGATCCCGACGTGGCCGGCGACCAGGAGCAGATCGAGGGTCGCATCCTCGAGGCCGCAGCGACCGCCGCAGCCGATCTGGACAGCTGTGCGGACATCGACGCGCTGATCATGCCGTTCCATGCCCTGCGGGACCGCAGCCTGCACGCGGCGATGAGCGCATATGTCCCGCTGCACCCGGGATGCGACGGCCAAATCCGCATCGCCTCCTCAGTCGGCTCGGAGATCATCGAGCCGACCGCACGCGACCTGGCCGAGCTATTGCGCGGTTGAATCGGTCAGCGGCATCGGCGGCCGCGTCGTCAGTAGGCGCGGCAGCCCATCCAGTGTGATCCTGTCCACGGGCGCCACCTGTGACAGAGCCTGCGGGAGCGACGCGCGCGTGTAGAGCGCCCGCACCGGTGCCCGCAGCAGGTCTGCCGGATCGGCACATTCGTGCAGGACCACGTCGGCCGACTCAGGCCGATCCAGACCAAGTGCGCGCGCTGCGGCCACCACGGCGCCGGCCAGGCGGTCATCGCCCTCCGGCAGATGCACCAGCAGCGTGACGTCTGCGCTCCCGTCCACCGCCTCGGCGTAGCCGGCGAGCATGTCGGGCTGTTCAACGAGCTCATCCGCAAAGGCGAGGATCACCACCCCGCGGGTCGAGACCCCAAGTCCCGGCGCCCCGCCCCGCGAGATCCGCTCGGCCGCGACGGCCAGGTTGGCCAGCGCCTCTCCGTTGAACGGGTCCGCGGCGATCGCCCGTACCCACAACCGCGCCGCGAGCGCGGGATCCGTGGCATAGACGGACGCGGCGGCCGTCGCCAGCGAACTCGAACAGGCTCTGTCCGCTGAGGACACCTCCACGTTCGCCGTCGGCAGCGAATCGGTCTCGAGCGACCCGACGCGCAGGTTCGCGAGCAGCGCGACGACCGTGTCGTGGAGCATTGGCACGGAGACCTCCGTCAGCGCGACATGTCCGAGCATCCAGCGCTGCTGAGCGGCCCGTGACGGCAACTTCGCGTAGAACTTCTCACCCTGTGCCCCTGCTCCCCGGTTGGAGCCGTGGACGCGGTAGTCCGCGACCCTCCCCTCGACCCGCTCGATGGCCGCGCGCTCGGCCACCAACACCGCCATCGACCAATCCTGGGCCGGGAACTGAGGCGGAAGCGGGTTGGCCCATTCGAGCACCGCGGTGCGCGCAACGATCGTGCTCGTGCAGACGAAGTTGGGTCCGCGAATGAGCTCTCCGAGGATCCGGCCTCGGGGCGGGTTCCGCAGGCCGTTGTAGGCGAAGTACGCGGCTCCCAGCGGATTGCCGTTCGCATCGATCAGGTCCATGTCGCCGTGCACGAGCCCCACGTCGGGGCGCGCGCGCAGGAGCTCGACCGCCCGCCGGATGTGGTCACGATGCCACGCATCGTCGGCGTCGAGCAATGCGAACACCTCACCGCTCACGGCGTCCAACCCGGTGTTGGTCGCCGCCGATGCACCGGCGTTCTCCTGTCGGATCAGGCTGACTCTGGGCTCACTCGCATACGCCTCTGCCAGCACTTCCGGCGTTGCGTCGGTCGACCCGTCATCGATGACGACAACGTCCAGCAGCGCCGGCGGGTAGTCCTGCATCAGCGCGCTGTCCACGGCACCCCGCACGTAGCCCGCGTAGTCGTACGCGCAGATGACGGCCGTTACGCGTGGGAGCTCTGCGCCCGTGGTCAAGCTTCGCTGCCCGAGGCCACCGTCGCGTACAGCGACTCGAGGTTCGGATACCCGCCTGAGGACCACCCCGAGTCCTGAATCGCCTGAACCTGTGTCGCCGGTGTCTGCCCGACGCTCGAGAGGATCGCCTGGATCCCTGAGCTGGCGTTGCCGTATCCGGGGATCGACGACTGTCCCTGCAGCCACTGCGCGGTCGCATTGGCGGCGCTGACCGGATCAGACCACACGGCATCGGAAGCTCCGTAGGTGCCGGAGTCGGTGTAGCCGATGTTGAGCCAATCGTTGTTGCCGGTGGCCTCGCGCGAGGCTGCCGCGCTGCCGGACTCCTCCGCCAGTAGCCAGGCACTCACGACCGACGGATTCAGACCGGTGTCGGCTGAGAGCGTCGAGGCGAACTGCTGCTGGCCGGAGGTCAGCTGGCTGCTGGCGGCCGCCGTCAGTGTCACACCGCCGCTCAGGCCGACGCCACCCGTCAGGAATCCGCCTGAGGAGCCGCTCGCAGCTGAGGCGAGCGCGGTGTCGTCAAGCGATCCGAAGCTGGCTGCGCCGCTGTCGCCCGACGTTCCGGACGTCGACGTCGCACCATCACCATCACCCGTCACGTCGCCCGTGTCGGTGCCGTCAGTCGCGGAGGTCGTCGAACCGCTCTGAGCCTGGGCCAGCTCGTCCGCAAAGTCGGTCGAGGAAGTCGTGCCGCTCACATCACCAGAGCTCGAGCTCGCCCCCGAGCCACTGACCCCGAGCTCCGAATCGAGCAGCGACCCGTTCTCGAGCTGCTGCAACTGCTGCTCGATCGAACTGATCCGCGAAAGCGCGTCAGAAATCGTGTCAATGCTCATCGGGGGCTACTCCAGTGATCGGCCGGGGTCTCCGGAGCTTGACCGCGTCCACGGACGGGGCCTGACGCCGCAGAGCCGGTCGCGGCCAGCGGGCCGACGACCGGCTGGCAAACCTCAATCCCAGCGGTGGCGACCGGCGCGCAGGGCGCGCATCTCGGCCACGTCCGATGACGCCGACACCGCATCGCTCTCGCCCGCGGCGTGCGGCAGCATCCGCACCGACTGCTCGGTCTCGACCGTGCCGCCGGCTCCGTCGGCTGCCACCCGCACGACCCGCGCTGCGGGCCGCGAACCGACACATTCGATCAGCCGCGTGCCGTGGAACACGATCGCTGCCCCGTCGTCAGCGGCATACCCGGGCGGCAGCTCGCCGGTCGCGACCGCGCGCTCGAAGACGGGCATGCGCTCGGACTCGCCGTCGAGGTGAACCGAGAGCGACCCTGGCAGCAGCCCGATCCCGTGCACGGCCTCCGGCTGGCCACCACTCATCGACACCCCGCCCTCGAACCAGCACATCGCTCCCGCGCTGAGGCCGGCGAGCACGATCCCGCGGTCCCAGGCGGTCCGCATCGCGTCATCGATCCCATGCTCGCGCCAGATCGCGAGCATGTTGCGCATCGAGCCGCCGCCGATGTACAGCGCGTCCTGGGAGAGGATGTGATCGATCGGATCGATGCGATCGCGCCCCAGATGGAACAGTGACAGGATGCTCGGCTCGCACGGCCAGTCGCCGAAGCGTTCGTGAAAGCGGCTGACCTGTTCGCGCGGGTCGCCGCTGGCCGTCGGCAGGAAGCAGATCCGCGGCACCTCCTTGCCCGTCAGCTCCAGCACGAACCGGTCGAGCGCCTCACTGTGGTCGTGCTCGGGCATCGTGAAGCCGCCACCGCCCATCGCCAGAATGCGTCGCGGCTCCGAGCCGGGACCCCTCGTCACGCTCACGCTGCCACCGCGGCAGCATCGGCAAGCTCCTCGAGTGCGGATGCGCCGAGGTAGCGGACCGCCAGCGCGCGTTCGAGCACCGCACCGTCGCCGCCACGCGTGACGAACGCGGCCGATGCCTGGGGTCGCGACGAGACGACCTCGGCCAACTCGGTGCCGACGAAATGCAGCGCCGCCGAGTCGCCGGCGCCATATCCTGGCGGCAGCCCCTCGCCGATGGCGTTCAGAAATGCCTCGCGCCGGCCCTCCTCCTCGTTGAAATGGACGGCACAGCTCCAGGGCAGCAGCCCCAGCGCCGCGACCTCGCGCTCGGATCCCTCATGAAAGCCGCTGAGCGCGTGATCGAACCAGCACAGCGCTCCCGCCGAACCGCCGCACAGGACCACGCCCGCCTCCCAGGCGTCGCGGAGGATCTGATCGAGTCCGTGCGCTCTCCAGGTGCCCAGCAGCGAGACGAGACTGCCACCGCCGACGTAGATCAGGTCCTGTGAGAGCAGATGCGCCCGTGGGTCGCCGACGCCGGTCTCGCGGCGGAACAGCGAGATGTGGGATGGCTCGCAGCGGTCGGCTGAGAACGCCCGGTAGAAGCGCACGACGTAGTGGTCGGCGTCGCCGCTGGCGGTCGGCAGGAAGCAGACCTTCGGTCGCGCCGCCCCGGTCAACGACAGCACGAAGTCGTCCAGCAGCGTGTTACCCCACTCCATCGAGAAGCCGCCGCCACCGAACGCGACGATCTGACGGGCCGTTGGCGCCATGATGCGCGGAATCTTGGTCCGCGATCGATCGTGGGTCTTTGGCCCGCGGGCCAAGAATCAGCTGCTCCGAGCGTGCATTTGGTCAATCGCCACGACTCCGGAGTCGCGCCCGTCGCCGCCTCAGGGCGATTCCACGCCCGGATCGTCGAGCTCCCGGTAGCCGCCGGTTACGACGAAGATCGTCTGCTCGGCGATGCCGACCGTGTTGTCGCCGATCCGCTCCAGGCAGCGGGCGATCAGCACCATGAACATCGCCCACTCGCGCAGTTCGGGATCGTCGCCGACGTCGACGGCGCGCTGAAAGATGTCGCGGTTCAGCCGGTTGACCTCGACGTCCTGGCGCACGAGATCCCGGGCCAGCGAGAGGTGGCGGGTCTCGAAGGCGTCGCGCGTCTGCAGCAGCTCCTGGCGCACGGACACGCCCATTCGCTCGATCAGCTCGAGGATCAGGTGATCCTTGGGCGCCTCATAACCGGACAGCGGCACCAGCTTCGCCATGTTGGCGCACTGGTCCCCCATCCGTTCGATGCAGCGAATGCTGTGCAGCAGCGCCGCGGCGAGCCGCAGGTCGTCCAGGAACAGCGCCTGGCGGCCGAGCAGCGACAGCACCCCCTGATGCACCTCCACGTAGCGACCGTCGATTCGGCTGTCATCGGCGGCGACCATCGCCGCGAGCTCGATGTCCTGGTAATTGATCGCTTCGAGCGCGCGGTCGAGTTGCGACACGACCAGGTCGATCCCGCCGAGAACCTGCTGCTCGAGGCGGCTCAGCTCCTCACGAAACCAGGTGCGATGCTCGCTCCCGGTCCTGCCTGCTCGCTCGGCGTCCGTCATCGCCTCTGCCTGATCCTCTCTGCTCGGCTGGACTCAGCATCATGCCACCGGACGCCGGGGCTCGGCCGCGAGCCGATACCCGAAACCGAAGTGGGTGTGAATGAATTGCCACTCCGGTAGGGCTGCGTCCAGCTTCACGCGCAGCTTGCGAACGTACACGTCCACGGAGCGGTCACCGTTGCGCATCGGCCGCTCCCAGACGAGTTCGAACAGATCCTCGCGCGAGACGATGTGATCAGCCCGGCGCGCGAGCTCGGTCAGCAGCCGCAGCTCCCGGATCGACAGCGTCAGCGCGTGGCCGTCGGCGCGAGCGAGATGTTCGTCCGGTGCGATCTCGAGCGGACCGATCGTGAGCACCTCAGACTGCGGGATCAGGGGGCCAGGCATCTTTCCGGATAGTCGGCGCCAAACGTCAAAGTCGCGTTATCAACGCGTGAACCAACCGTGAACAGCCTGTGATCGCGTCTCCGAACGCCGAGGTTGCCGCTGTTGCTCCCGCTGGAGCACAGCGGCTGCAGCGGCGCTCAGCCGACGAGCGCCGCCACGAACTCGGTGTCGCCGACGTCCTCGACGCTTGCGGGCGCGTCCACGCTCTGCGGCTCGCTCTGTGGTTCGCCGCCGTCGAACTCGGGCGCGAAGCGGTAGCCGACGCCAAAGTGCGTGTGGATGTAGCTCCAGTCCGAGGAGGCAATCCGCAGCTTCTGGCGGAGCTTTCGCACGAACACATCGACCGAGCGGTCACCATGCGCCATCGCGTAACCCCAGACCCGCTCGTAGATCTCCTCGCGGCGGAGCACCCGGTCGGACTGGGACAGCAGCTGCAGGATCTCGAACTCGCGCGCGGTCAGCTCGAGGCTGACCTCGCCGCAGTAGGCCTGGTAGAGGTCGGGCCGGATCGTGACCTCGCCGACGTTGATCGCAGCCTCGATGTGCGGCATCTCGTTGCGGCGGTGACGCCGGATCGCTGCTTCGATCACGCAGATCAGTTCCTCCGCGTGGCAGGGTTTCGTCATCCACGCATCGGCGCCGAGCCGCAGCCCGCGCACGCGCTGCGCGACTGACGACGGTCCGGTGCAGACGATCACCGCCAGCCCAGGAAGCCGCGAGCAGACGCGCTCGAGGTACTCCCAGCTGCCGGGTCCCAGCACCGCCAGGTCCACAACCAGCGCATTCAGTCGCATCCCCACCAGCGCGTCGACGGTGACGGCGCTCGACAGCGCCCTGAGATCCCAACCGAGCGCGTCCAGCCGGTTGGACAACACCTGCGTGAAGCCGGGGTCACGGTCAACGACCGCGAGACGCAGCCGGCTGTTCGCGCGCTGGGCGGCGGCATTCGCCGCACTCGAGGCCAGCGCGTCGCTCAGTTCTGGCGGCATGGCGTCAGCATAAGGCCACGGACGCGCCGGCGCTGCCCCAGCGGCATCTTGGTAACAACATGTTCACACGCAAACTGCAGGAGTTTTTGCATTGGCGCCGCTCTCGAACCCCGGCTGATGCCCACTTTGCCGTAGAACGGAGTTCTGAGCATCCTCTTACGGATAGCCGGTATTGTGGCCGCCCATGGCGTCCCGTAAAGAGCAGAAGGAACAGGCGCGCGCCGCGCGCATCGCACAGGAACAGCAGGCAGCGGCGTCCAAGGCGCAGCGCAATCGTCGGTTTCAGATCATCGGCGGCGTGATCGCGCTCGCGGCCGTCGTGGTCGTGGTTCTGATCGTCGTTTCGAGTGGTGGCGGCGGCGTCAAGGGCGCGTCCACCGGCCTTGCGACCGGCCCCGCCAAGCGGCAGCTGGTGGCCAATGTCGACAAGATGCTTGACAACATCCCGCAGCACGGCGCGACACTCGGCAATCCCAGCGCCAAGGTCACGATGATCTACTTTGGTGACCTTCAGTGCCCGATCTGCCAGGCATTCACGCTCGACGTGTTTCCGCAGTTCGTGCAGAGCCAGGTGCGCCCTGGCAACGTCAAGGTGATCTACCGCTCCTCCTGTACCGCCAGTTGCAACAACCAGTCCGTGAGTGACCCCCACCAGGTGTTCTACACGCAACAGGTGGCAGCGGGCGCCGCCGGTAAGCAGGACAAGTTCTGGCATTACGTGGAGCTCTTCTACCACCAGCAGGGTAAGGAGGACACCGCCTACGTCACCCCGGCGTTCCTGAACGGGATCGCCAAGCAGGTGACGGGCCTGCACATGGCGACCTGGCAGACCGATCGAAGCGATCCTTCGCTGCTTGCAACGGTCAAGTCCGACGAGACTCTGGCCGAGCAGGAGGCCGTGGCGGCCGGCGTCAAATACCCGACTACGCCTACTCTGGTCATGCAAGGGCCGAAGGGGACCGAGGTTGTGACTGGCACCTATCAGGGTGTGTACGCGTTCCCCAGCCCAAGCGAACTGGACGCGGCGGTCAAGGCAGTTTCGTGAGCGCTATGGCGGAGTCGGCACAGCCCGCCGCGCGCTCGCACCGCAGGTTTGCCGACCCGGTCATGATCGCGATCCTGGTGATCGCGATCATCGGAACGCTCGAGGCCTCGTATCTCACCTACGTTCACTATCACGGCCTCGGGGCACTGATCTGCTCGGGCGCCCACAATGGCTCGTCGACGTGCGCAAAGGTGCAGTCGTCGGTCTACTCGAGGGTCGCCGGCATCCCGGTCGCACTGCTCGGCCTGATCGGCTACCTCTCGATTCTCGGCTCGCTCTTCATCAAGGGCGAGTTCGGGCGTGCCGCGGGCTTCTGCGTGGCACTGATCGGCTTTGGCTTCAGCATGTACCTCACCTACCGTGAGCTGTTCACGCTCAAGGAGATCTGCGAGTGGTGCGTCGGCAGCGCCGTCCTGATGACGATCCTGCTCGTGCTCACGTCGATCCGGTTCCTCAGAGGCGAGCCTGTCGACCCCGCGTCTGTGGTCGAAGCCAGCACGCCCGCGGCAACCTGACAACGCAGAACCCGTGGCTTGATCACCAAGCTCGGGAAGAAATAGGCCGAAAACTGCCTATTTCTTCCCGAGCTTCCCCACGAGCCGCTTCCCCACGAGCCATCACCTGATCGCAGGCCTGCAACTGCCGGCGTCCAGCGCCACTGTCCGGCCCGGGGCGCATCATGGGCGCATGAGTTGGAGGACCACGCGGGCAGCCTCGTTGGGGGGTGTCGCACCGAGGCACGTCGCCGTGATCGATCTGGGCTCCAACTCCTGGCGCCTGGTGGTCTACAGCTACGACGGTGCGCAGCCAACCCGCTGGTGGAAGCGCACCGATGAGCTCTACGAGGCGGTCCGCATCGGCGAGGGCATGGAGGCCACCGGGGCCCTCGGCGAGGCAGCGATCGCACGCGGGCTCGAGACGCTCGCGGTATTTGAGCGTTTCTGTCACGCCGGCGATCTGTCCGCGGACGACGTCCACGTGTTCGCGACCAGCGCGATCCGCGACGCGACCAATCGTGACGATTTCCTGCACCGGGTGCACGACGTGACCGGTTACTCGGTCGAGGTGCTCTCGTCCGAGGCCGAGGCTCACTACGGCTACGTGGCCGCCGTCAACAGCACGACCATTCGCGACGGTGTCGTGCTCGACATCGGCGGTGGCAGCATGCAGCTCGTCCACATCAGGGACCGCTTCGAGGTCGAATCGATCTCGTTGCCGATAGGCGCGATCCGCATGACTGAGGCGTACCTCGCCGGCGACCCGGAGCGGCCGGCTCGCAAACG
Organism: uncultured Actinomycetota bacterium; assembly: GCA_963790635.1. Classification (GTDB taxonomy): domain Bacteria; phylum Actinomycetota; class Thermoleophilia; order Solirubrobacterales; family Solirubrobacteraceae; genus Palsa-465. Next base: position 450,481 of record CAWBPJ010000008.1, read on the forward strand.
CGACCTTCAACGCCTGCGTGACCACCTCGCCGACGAGCTCGCAGCCGCCGGCTGGCTGGCTGGCCATGGTGGCCGGCTGGTCGGCACCGGCGGCGCGGTCCGCAACCTGGCGGCCGCGGCTCAGCGAGCCGAGTTCGGCTCCTCAGGCGGCATCGACATCGGTATCCAGGGCCAGATGCTGAGCGCCGACGCGCTCGAGGGTTTGGTTTCGACGCTGGCCAGCCTCCCTGCCAACCGCCGCCGCAACGTGCCCGGGATCAAGCCGGGCCGTGGCGACATCATTCTGGCCGCGGCCGTGACGCTGCAGACCGTCGTCGAACTCGGCGGCTTCGCGGGCATCGAGGCGACGGAGGCCGGCGTGCGCGACGGCATCTTCCTCGCGCGCACGATCCTGGACGAGTCCGACCCGCTCTTCCCGAACGTCCGTGAGGCGGCGGTCCGCAACCTGGCGGTCCAGTACGAGTCCGATCTCCCCCACACCGAGCATGTCGCGCGGCTGGCTCTGCAGATGCATGACTCGCTCGTGGAGGCCGGTTTGATCGAACCGGAGCCCGGTGAGTATGAGCTGCTCTGGGCCGCCTCGATGCTGCACGACGTCGGCATGACGATCTCCTACGGTGACCATCACAAGCACTCCCGCTACCTGATCGTCAGCGCTGAGCTTCCCGGCTTCGACCCGCGCGAGCGCGCGCTGATCGCACAGATGACCCGCTACCACCGCAAGGGCGTGCCTAAGCTGGGCGAGTGGGCCAAGCTCGGACAGCCCGGCGACGAGCAGATGCTCGAGCGCTGCTCGATGCTCCTGCGCTTGGCTGAGCACCTCGAGCGCGGCCGCGACCAATCCGTTAACGAAGCGCACCTCAAGACCAACGGCGACGGTATCGCCCTGCACCTGTTGGCAGAGGGCGATCTGACGCTGCCGCGCTGGAGTGTCGAGCGCTACGGCGACGACGAGGCCTTTCAGCGTGTCTTTCGCCGCCCGCTCGTGATCGGGTGACGATCCGGTGATTGCATTTCGCTCGTGACGCGCCGCCGCGTAGTCTTCTGACCGTGATCTGGCTCCTTCGCCATGCCGACGCAGCCAGGGGCCGGCCCGATGAGGCCCGCCCGCTGACCGCGCTCGGCATCCGTCAGGCTGAGCGCGCCGGGCTCGCGATGCAGCGACTCGGCATCCGCATCGACACCTGCCTGTCGAGTCCCAAGCGTCGAACGATGGAGACCGCGGCCCTTGCCTGCCGAGCCTTGGGCGTGGACATCGTCGAAGAGCCGGCGCTGGCCGGCGAGGACTGGGATGCGATGCGACTGGCGGCCGGACATGGTGAGGTTCTGCTGGTCGGCCACAGCCCCTCGATCTCGACCGCGCTGCGTGAGCTCACCGGGGCTCGCGCCCAGATGCGCAAGGGCGGCCTGGCGGGGGTTGAGCAGGCCGAGCTGCGGGTCTTGATGACTCCCGCGGAACTCGCCATGATTGCGGGCATTACGGAGACCGACTGATGAGCGACTCGATCCTGGAGCGCGCCGAGGGCGATGTGGACGGGGCCCCGTCCGCCCGATCCACCGCCGCCAACCCGCCGAACCTGCGCGATCCGTCGCTGTACATCAACCGCGAGTTGTCGTGGTTGGAGTTCAACGCGCGTGTACTGGAGCTCGCTGAGGACAAGCACCAGCGCCTGTTCGAACGCCTGAAGTTTCTCGCGATCTACACCTCGAACCTCGACGACTTCTTCATGGTTCGCGTGGCCGGCGTGCACGGGCAGATTGAGGCTCGTGTCGATAAGCGCTCGATCGACGGGCTCACGCCCGCACGGCTGATGGAGGCGATCGCCAAGCGTGTACGCGAGCTCGACGCCCGCCAGGCGCATGAGTTCGCTGACGTCGTCCGCCCCGCGCTCGCGGAGCAGCGCATCCGCATCGTCTCCTGCGAGGAGTCCGGCGCCGGCCCCGAGCAGCTCGAACATCACTTTCGCGAACACATCTTCCCGGTCCTCACGCCGCTCGCGATCGGTCCGGGACGGCCGTTCCCCTACATCTCGAACCTCTCACTGAGCCTGCTCGTGCACCTGCACGACCCAGCCCTGGACACCGAGCTGTACGCCCGTGTAAAGGTGCCCCGCGAGGTGATCCCGCGCTTTGTCGAGATTTCCGAGGACACGTTCGTTCCACTCGAGGACATCATCGCCCACCACCTCGACCTGCTGTTCCCGGGCATGGAGGTCGTCTCACACGCCCTCTTCCGCGTCACTCGCGACGCCGACTTCGATATCTCCGATGAGGCGGATGACCTGCTCGCAGCCGTCGAGGACGAGCTCCGGCGACGGCGGTTCGGTGAGGTGGTCAGGCTCGAGGTTGGGGGCGACATCGAACCCGGCATGCTGGAACGGCTGATCGAGTGGCTCGACCTCTCAGACAACGAGGTCTATGAGCGTCCGGGGCTGCTCGACCTCTCAGACCTCTGGCAGATCGTCGAAACTCGACGGCCACTCCGAGCTGCGCCAGAGCTCGTGGACGCCGGTCACCCATCCGGCCCTGAGACCCAGGCCGGAGGACACCGGAGACGAGCCCGACATCTTCGCTCAGATGCGCGAGTCGGAATTCCTCGTGCATTACCCGTACCAGTCGTTCTCGACCAGCGTCGAGCGGCTCGTGCTGCAGGCCGCCGTCGACCCGAACGTGCTCGCGATCAAGATGACCGTGTACCGGACCTCCGACGATTCGGCCCTGGTTCCAGCCCTGATCACCGCCGCCGAGAACGGCAAGCAGGCGGTCTGCATGGTTGAGCTGAAGGCTCGTTTCGACGAGCGCCAGAACATCCGCTGGTCACGTGAGCTGGAGGAGGTCGGTGCACACGTCGTGCACGGCATCCCCGGCCTCAAGACCCACGCAAAGACGATTCTCGTGGTGCGCCGCGAGCATGGCCGCGTGCGCCACTACGTGATGATCGGGACCGGCAACTTCCACGCCACCAACGCCCGCCTGTACGAGGACTTCGGTTTCTTCACCACGAACCGCGAGATCGGCCAGGAGGTCGCCAACCTCTTCAACGCGCTGACCGGCTACGCCCACCCCGGACGCGAGCGCAAGGTGCTGGTGGCGCCCGACGCCATGCGCGAACCGCTGATCGAGCTGATCGAACGCGCGGCCACCGCGCACCGCGAGGGCAGGAACGCGCGGATCCGGATGAAGATGAACTCGCTTGTCGACCAGCGCTGCATCGAAGCGCTCTACCGCGCATCTCAGGACGGTGTGCCGATCGAGCTCAACGTACGCGGCATCTGCTGCCTCACCCCGGCGTCCCCGGCATCAGCGAGACGATCAACGTCGTCTCGATCGTCGGGCGCTTCCTCGAGCATTCACGCGTGTACTCGTTCGAGTTCGACGACGAGCAGGCTGTCTACATCGGCTCCGCTGACCTGATGCCACGGAACCTCGATACGCGCGTCGAGCTGCTCGTGCCGATCGAGAAGCCCGAGCTTCGCGCCGAGATCAGCGACACGCTGGACCGTTGCTTCGCCGACGACACCAACGCCTGGACACTCGCGGCCGACGGCACCTGGCAGCGCCGTGTCGGCCGCACCCGTTCGGTCCACGCCGAACTGATGGAGCGCTCGCTGGCCGGGCTCTCCGCGGCGACCAAGCTCAGCTGACGAGCGGTCGGGTCCGGATCGCCGCGCTAGCCCGCGGTCGGGGCCGTGGCGGGACGAGCGCCCAGCGTGACCGTGAGCTGCTCAGTCTGGTGATCCGGCTCGCGCACGGTCAGTGTCACCGTGGCACCGGGCTTGTAACCACTGACCGCCGAGATGAAGCCCTCGCTGCCGGTGATCGCCCGGCCGTTGACCTTGGTGATCGTGTCACCGGCTTGAGTCCTGCCTTGGCGGCAGGCGAGCCGGAAACGACCGGATTGCCCGAGCAGGAACTGCCGCCGCTCGAGGCGATCTCGGCGCCGCCTTCGAGGAGTCACGAGGCAGACCCCCACGTAGGAGTGCTCCACGTTCTTGCCGGCGATGATCGTCTTGGCCACCTGCACATCGGTGTTGGCGGGGGTCGCGAAGCCGACACCGGAGCTGTCGCCGGAGCTGGTCTGGATCTGATCGTTGAGGCCAAGCACGCTGCCGGCCGCGTCCAGCAGCGGCCCACCGGAGTTGCCGGGGTTGATCGCCGCGTCAGTCTGGATCGCCCCCGGGATTGTGTAGTTGTTGGGCGCGGTGATCGGCCGGCCGACGGCGCTCACGATCCCCGCCGTGGTTGTCTCCGGCAGCCCGAATGGGCTTCCGATCGCGACGACCGGATCGCCGACCTGAGCCTGGTTGGAGTCTGCAAACGCAATCGGGTGAAGCTCCGAGGGCCTGACGTTGACCTTGATCACAGCCACGTCGGTTGAGGGATCGGTGCCGAGCACCTTGGCCGATGCGCTGACGCCATCCTGGAAGTGCACCTTGACATTGGTGGCACCGGCGACGACGTGCTCGTCAGTGAGGATGTCGCCCTGCATGTCGTAGACGACGCCCGCGCCCTCGCCCTATTCGGTCTGCGACGGCGAGCTGAAGAGACCGTTGCCGTTGCCCTTCTGGACGGACGTCACGTCGATGTCGACGACGCCGGGGCTGTCCTTCTTGTAGATCTGATTGACACTCAATCCCCCGGACGAGCTGTCCGACGTGGGGACCGCCGACGCACCCTGGGTCGAGGACGCACTCCGCGTGGAGGCGCTCTGGCCGTGAGCCTCGTCGACCACGGTCCTGGTCGAGCCACCGCCGCCGTGGGCGATCAGCAACGCGACGACCGCGCCTGCCACCGCTCCGGCAAGCACCGGCAGGATTCTGTTGAGGCGGGTCATGGCGCTGAGGGTCTCCTGTCGAAGCGTTCGTCGGGTTCTTCCCCGTCATCCATCCTGCCCCCGCTATCGCAGAGGTTTGTAAGAACCTACCCCCAGAGCGATCGGTGACACTCGCTGGTAGGTTGCGCGCATGAGTCCTGACCCGCAGACATCAGAAACACAGCAGTTCCGGTGGGGCATCCTCGGCACCGGCGGGATCGCTAGAACTTTCGTCGCCGACCTGCAGCTGACCGGCCATCAGGTGACGGCGGTCGGCTCGCGCGCAGCGCAGACGGCTGAGGCGTTCGCGTCCCAATTCGGGATCGAACGGGCACACGCAAGCTACCAGGCACTGGTTGCCGACCAGAACGTCGACATCGTCTACATCGCCACCCCGCATCCGCGACATCACGCCGACGCGACCCTGGCGCTGGCGGCCGGTAAGCACGTGCTTGTCGAGAAGCCGTTCACGATCAACGCCGGCGAGGCCCGTGACCTGGTCGAGCTCGCGGCCCGGCGGGGCCTCGTGATCCTCGAGGCGATGTGGACCCGTTGGCTGCCGCACATGGTCGAGATCCGCCGGCTCCTGGGTGAAGGCGCGATCGGCGACGTGCGGGCGGTGATGGCCGACCACACGCAGCTGCTGCCGGGGGATCCTACCCACCGCCTGAACTCGTTGGAGCTTGGCGGTGGCGCCCTGCTCGATCTGGGCGTCTACCCTATTTCGTTCGCCTCCGAGGTGCTGGGCACGCCTGAGTCGGTTCAGGCCAGCGCGACCCTCAGGGTGACCGGAGCCGACGTCGAGACCGGCGTCCTGCTGCGCTACCCGGAAGGTCGCACCGCCGTGATCTATACGGCCAGCAACACCCCCGGACCCAACCGCGCGGCGGTCGTCGGGACCGGTGGTCGGATCGAAATCGACCCTGTCTGGTACACCGCCACCTCGTTCCGCGTCTACGACGCTGAGGGCGGCCTGGGCTCGAGCTTCGAGTCAGATGTGCCCGGCCGCGGCATGCAGTACCAGGCCGACGAGATCGAGCGATTGGTCGCCGCCGGCAAGCTGTCCGGCGAGGTCCTGCCGCTCGAGGAGTCGGTCTCGATCATGCGCACGATGGACCAGGTTCGCGAGCTCATCGGGCTGCGCTACCCGGGCGAGTAGTCGGGCGTCGGCCGCACGCGGCTGGCGCGGGGGCGCGCGCAAGCAAGGCGCGCCCCCGCATGGCGAACCCGCTGCCTAGGTGCTTGTTGACGTCGTCGAAGTTCCTGACGTCGGGTGGAACAGGATGCCGTAGCACTTCCTGGAGGCCTGCTCGAACTTCGAGTTCGTCTCGACGCTCTTGGGGAACTTGCCGTCGGAGTTGGCCTCGGGCATCGCCGCGTAGCCGTTCCTGCGCACGCAGGCGACAAACGACTTCAGGGTCGCGTCGGAGAAGTGCGTGGTCCCGGTGGCGCCGGTGGGCGGCGTGCCGCCTCTGTAGCGGCCGCGGCCGAAGCCACCGGCGAAGCCGGACTTGCCGAGTTTCGAGGCGCACGCCTTGAACGCCTTGGCGGACTTGGAGTTGCCGGCGCCGAAGAAGCGGGCACCGCCGGCGCCGGGCGCTCCGCCGTTCGGCGGCGTGAAGTTGCCGGAGGTGCCGGTCCGCGGGGTGAAGTGGCCGGTGGTGCCGGTCGGCGGCGTGAAGTTGCCCGTCGTACCTGTCCGGGTCCCGCCTGCAAACCCGCCACCAGCACGTCCGCTCGGGAGCGTCACGCCGTGCTGCTTGAGGCAGGCCTCAAAGGCGGCACGCCCGGTCGAGGCGCTCTTGCTCGAGGATGTCGAGCTGGCGTTCTTACTCGAGGCTGTATTGGAACTGGAACCGCAGGCGGCGACACCCAGGCCAGCCGCCAGCGAGACCAGCATCACGGCGGCGCCCATCGGCGCGCGCTTTGCAAGTTTCATGTTTCAGTCAGTCCTTTCGTAACTGCAGATGTCGATCAGCCGCCGAACAGCGAGCGGATCGCCGATGACGCGCTGCCGCTCGAACTCGAGCCGCTGGAGGATGAGCCGGACGACGAGCTGCTGCTGGCGCCGGAGTCGGTGACGGAGGTCGCCTGGACGGTGCCGCTCGAACCGGCACTGCCCTGGATCACGACGCTGTCACCTGGATTCAGCTTCTTCTTGGAGACGCTCTCGCTCTTGCTGATCGTGGTCGCGCTGTTGAGCCTCACCTTGACCGTGTTACCGCCGGTCTCCTTCACGTAGATCGTGTTGCCGTCGACGCTCGAAACCGACCCGACCGTCGCGTTGCCGGCGCCGCCAAAGCCGGCCGCGGCGAACCGCGAGCCGAGGCTGCCGGAGCTGCTCGAGCCATCGCTCGACAGCTTGCTCGCCGACTTCGAACCGCCGGTGCCGCTCGTGGAAAGGCCGCTCGCGCCTGGGAAACCACTACGCGAGAACGCCGAGGTCCCGCCACTGCTGGAGGTCTTCGACTTCTCGACGCGGACGCCGACGAAGAACCCGACGCCACCCAGGATCAGCGCCATCAGGCCCGCCGTCACCGGAGTCAGGTACCGAGCTCGCGGCCGCGGCGGCAGCGGCTCCTCGTCGAATCCATCCTCGTAGTCATCGAAGGGCTCCGCGGACGAGGTCTGCGGGGAGCTTGCGTTCATCTCGGTGTCCTCTGGGTCTGTGCGTTCTGGGCGTTGTGTTGGTTCTTGGTCGGTCATTGGCGATCTCACTCGAATCGCAGCGCATCGATCGGGCGCATCGAAGCGGCCCGCCACGCTGGATAGGTTCCGAAGAAGAGCCCGATCAGCACTGAGGCGCCAAACGCCAGTGCGATCGAGTACGGGGCAATCACTGGCTGGACGCCCGCGATCTTGAACTGTCCCCCGATCAGGCCGGCAGCCACGCCGAACGCCCCACCGAGGATCGAGACGAGCACCGCCTCGACCAGGAACTGCGTGAGGATGTCCTTGCGTCGAGCGCCGACGGCCTTGCGAATCCCGATCTCCCGGGTGCGCTCGGTCACGGACACGAGCATGATGTTCATCACGCCGATACCACCGACCAGCAGCGAGATCGCCGCCACCTCGGCCAGCAACGTCGTGAACACCTTGTTGCTGGAATCGGAGGTCTGCAGGATCGAGCTCTGGTTGACGACCTCGAAGTTGCTGGACTCGTCGGAACCGGCGGACACCGGGTCGATCGTGTTGAGGATGTCTGTCACCTCGGTCTGGGCGGCGCTGAGCGCGTCAGCCGACTGCGCCTCGACGAGGATCTGGTCGATGCTGCCGTAACCGGTGATCAGCTCCTGAACCGTCGAGATCGGTGCGGCCGCGATGTCGTCCAGGTCCGTTGAACCGTTCGAGCCCTTGGCCGCCGTCTCACCGATGATCTCGAAGCTCGTATTGTCGATCTCGACGCTCTGGCCGACGGGGTCGCCGCCGCCGAACAGCTCTTCTGCGACCGTCGGACCGATGACGATCACGTCGGCCTTGTTCTTGACCTCCTTCTGGGTGAACCATCTGCCATCGGCGATCGAGTAATCCCGGGCCGACTCGTAACCGGGCGTCGTGCCGACGAAGGTCGAGGGCTCGTAGGTCGATGATCCGTACGTCAGTGTCACGTCGGATGCGCTCACGACCGGGGCGACGCTCTTCACGTCGGGTGCCTTGAAGTGGTTCTGAAGCGCGTACGCGTCCGCCAGCGTCAGACCCGAGCTCGAGCTCTGGCCGAACAGCCCACCGATGCTCGGCGAGGCGCTGATCGTCAGCGTGTTGGCGCCGAGCGCGTCGATCTGCGCCTGTACCGCGGCGGATGACCCGGTGCCGACGGCCACCAGCACGATCACCGAGCCGACCCCGATCATCAGACCGAGGATCGTCAGACCGGTCCGCAGCTTGTTGGCCCCAAGGCCGGTCAACGCGACCGATAGCGCCTCTGTCATGCGATCACCTCAGTCGGGCGATCGGTGCGCTCGTCGGCGATGACGTGCCCGTCACGTAGGCGGATCACGCGCCTGGCGTGCGCCGCGACCTCCTCCTCGTGGGTGATCAGCATGATCGTGCGGCCCTGCCGATTGAGGTGCTCGAAGATGTCAAGCACCTCCCTGGTGGAGTGCGTATCGAGGTTGCCGGTCGGCTCATCCGCGAGGATCAGCGCCGGATTCGTGACCAGCGCGCGAGCCACCGCCACGCGCTGCTGCTGACCGCCGGACAGCTCCGAGGGCAGGTGGTCGGCGCGATCGGTCAGTCCAACCGACGCCAGCGCGCTCTGCGCACGCTCGTTGCGGGCCGCCTTCGACAGACCCGCGTACTGCAGCGGCAACGCCACGTTCGCGATCGCCCGCGTGCGCGGAATCAGGTTGAAGGACTGGAAAACGAAGCCGATGTAGCGGTTGCGCAGGTCCGAGAGGTCGTCCTCATCGACGCCACGAACATCGACCCCGTTCAGCCTGTAGGTGCCGCTGGTGGGCAGGTCCAGGCAGCCGAGGATGTGCATCAGCGTGCTCTTGCCGCTGCCGGACGGGCCCATGATCGCCACGTACTCGCCGCGCTCGATCCCGAGACTGACGCCACGCAGTGCGTGTACCGAGATGTCCCCCAGCTCATAGGTCTTGACGACATCTCGCACCTCGATCACAGGCCCGCGGGAACGCCGTGTCAGTTGTGACCCGCCGCCCGCTGGCTGGCGGGTCACTGCCCCGCGCGAGCGGCGGGTCAAGCGACTCGCCGCTCCCCGATCGTGCGGGCTCACGGAGCGCCGCCTCCGCCGCTGAACAGGGCTCGGAAGCCACCGCCGGTACCGCCCGTGAATCCACCGGAGCCGAATCCGCTCGTCGCGCTGGTGGTGCTGGTCGTGGAGGTTCCGCTGCTCCCGAGCGACGGCAGCGTGATCGTGATCTGAACCTCGTCGCCTGCCTTCAGGCCACTGACGATCTGCGACCGTGAGGTGCCCTTCAACCCGACGACGACCGGCTGGGTCACCACCGAGCCGTCGCTCTTGACGAGCTGCACCGTGGCGCTCGAGCCGCTGCCGCTGATCGCGTCACTCGGGATCGTCACGCCCTGTGCCTGCTGGGTGACGATCGACGCGGTTGCGCTCATGCCGGGCAGCACCTTCGAGTTGCTCTGGGTGACCGTGATCGTCGCGTCATAGCTGACGACACCGTCGCTGTCGGAGCCGAGTGGTGAGATCGAGCTGACGTGGCCGGCCAGCTCCACATCGCCCAGCGCAGTGATCGAGACGGTCGCGATCTGGCCGACCTTCACGCTCGAGATGTCGTCCTCGCTGAGCGAGACCGTCATCGTCATCGTGTTGTCGTTGATCAGCTCAGCGAAGCCCGAGCTCGAGCTGCTGCCGGTCGTGCCGCTGCTGTCGGTCGAGGAGCTGTCGCTCGCCGAGGCCGCCTCAGATGAGTCGCTGCCACTCGAGACCGATTCGCCGATGCTGGTGTCAGACAGCGCCGCGATCGTGCCGCCGGCCGGCGCGTAGAGCTTGGTATCGGCCAGCGCCTTCTTGTCAGTGTTGACCGTGGCACGCGCCTCGTCGACCTGAACCTTGGCCTGCTCGATCTCCGATTCGGTCGGCTTGCTGGCCGTGGTGGTGGTCGCGTCGTTGGCCGAGTTGGCGGTCGAGCCGGTGCTGGAGTTGGCGGTTGAGCCGGTGCTGGAGTCGCCGGTCTTGTCTTCGGTCTTGTCGCCGGCAGAGCTCGTGTCGGAGCCGGCGTGGTTCGCCGTCCCGTTGGCTGCTGAGCTCGACTCCTTGGCGGCGGTCGACGTCTTGGTCGAGGTCGTGGTCGTCCGCGTCGCGAAGCTCTTGCTCTTGGTCGGGGTCGTGGTCTCATGCCGCGTCGTGGTCGATCTGGTCGTCGTGGTGTCCGGCTTCGTCACGCTCGGAGTCGACGTGGTTGTCGCCACGGTCGTCGTCCCCGTGGTCGTGGTCGCGGTCGTCGTTGTGCCGGTCGTGGTGGTGCCGGTCGTGGTGGGGCTGGTGGTCGTGGTATCGCTGTCTGCGTCCCGCTCGTAGGAGGTGAACTCGGTCTCCTCGTCGTTGGTCACGTCCGCGACGGTCGCTGCGGCTGAGTCGTTCGACGAGCCGCTGCTCGACGAATCGCCACTCGACGAGCTGCCGGTCGACTCGCCATCCTCGACCTCGGTCAGGTTCTCCTTGGCAGCGGTCAGGTCCGCCTCGGCCTCCTTCAGCGTGAGCTCAGCAGATGAAGGGTCCAGGGTCGCGATCAGCTGGCCCTTCTTGACATGCTCGCCGACGCTGACGTTGAGCGTCCGGAGTGTCCCTGAGGTTCCGAAGTTGAGCGTGTCGTCCACCCCGGGCTCGACCTCGCCGCTGCCGGAGACGGTTGACTGGACGACGCCGTTCGCCGCGGCGACGGTCTCCTTGGAGGTGCGCGCCGCACGGCTGGTGGACGTCCCCAGCTGGGTGATGCCCAAGGCGATGATCGCGGCCGCGATCCCCGCCAGCGAGATGATGTACCACGGCCGCACAGACCGCCGGCTCCGATTCTGATTCATGGCGTCGAATCTACGGGCGCATTCCTAGAGAATCGCGGGAGATCCATAAGAGTTGGGGCGGCCGCGCAAGCCTCGTGCGATGCGACGAATTGCCTGGAAACGGAGGCCTTTCAGGCATTCCCGGCAGATCCCGACGTCAGCTCCCCATAAAGCGGCACAACAGAACCATCCGGCCGCGCTGCAGGAGCGCCCAGGCAGCCCCTTATCGATGCAGCGCAGGCCCGCGACGGCGGCGCTCAGGCGCGTGATCGGCTGCTGGCGCCAGAGGCATGCGCACCCGCGCCTCGAGCCCGCCCTCGGCGAGTGCCGTCAGCGCCACGTTGCCGCCATGGATCTCCGCAACCGAGCGCACGATCGAAAGCCCCAATCCGAACCCTCCTGCGGTCCGGCTCAGGCGGCGGAACGGCTCCGTCAGCGCCTGAACCTCGCCCGGATCGAGTACCGCACCGCCGTTGCGGACCAGCACCTCCGCCATACCGTCCGCGGTGCCGGTGTTCACGGTCAAGCCGCCGCCGGGTGAGTTGTGCCGGATGCCGTTCTCCACCAGGTTGGCGATCATCCGCTCGAGCAGCGCCGGGTCACCGTGAACGGTCACCGGCTCGAGCTCCGTCGTGATCGTGACCCCGGCACTCGCGGCGCCGCGCTGCAGATCGGTGATGCATCCGCCCGCCAGCTCTGCCAGGTCGACGGGCTCCTCGGTCCCGCGCACCCCTTCGCTACGAGCGAGGAACAGGAGCGCGGCGATCAGCGATTCGCTGCGGTCGATCGTCTCGCGCACGGCCTCCCCCATCGCTCGCAGCTCGCCGACGCTCGCCCTGGGGTCGGCGAGCGCCACATCCACCTCGGTACGCATGATCGCCAGCGGCGTGCGTAACTCGTGTGAGGCGTTGGCCACGAAGTGCCTCTGGCTCGCGAACGCCGCGTCCAGCCGCGCGAGCATGCCATCGAAGGTGTCGGCCAACTCCTTGAGCTCATCGTCGGGGCCCTGGAGCGCGATTCGCTCACCGAGGTTGACGCCGGAGACCCTCCGTGCCGTGGCGGTTATCGCCCGCAGTGGCGCGAGCGCCCGGCCCGCCATCCACCAGCCGAGGCCAACTGAGACACCGGTCATCAGGATCAGCGCGGCGATGTACTCGAACAGCAGCCGATGCAGCGCCGCGTGGACAGCCTCGTGGTAGGCATTCTGAACCGCGCGCAGATTTGGGTTCGACGGCGCCGGCGGCCTCAGAAACGACGAACCCGCCGGGCGCGGGCCGGTGAAGTCCTGGCGAAAGTGGTGATGCTCGGTCAGGGTGTGGCGTACGAGCAGGTAGCCGATCGTCAGCATCGCGGCGGCGCTGACGAGGAAGACGGCGCCGTAGATCAACGTCAGACGCATCCGGATTGTGCGGGTCGGAAGCCTCATCACGGACGCTCTCGGCTGATCCTCAGGCCATCCTGTATCCGACGCCGATCACCGTCTCAACCACCGGTGGGTCACCGAGCTTTCGGCGCAGCGTCATGATCGTCATCCGCACCACGTTCGTGAACGGATCGGTGTGCTCATCCCAGACGCGTTCGAGCAACTCCTCGGACGAGACCGTGGCGCCGTCGGCCGCCATCAACGCCTCGAGCACCGCCAGCTCCTTGCGGGCGAGTTCGACCGGCTGCCCGGCGCGCTTGACGCTGCGTCGCGCAGGGTCGAGTTCCAGATCCGCGTGCCTGAGCAGCGGCGGGCGGCTGGGCGCGGTGCGGCGGCTGAGCGCGCGGATCCGCGCGACCAGTTCGGCAAACCGGAACGGCTTGGGCAGGTAGTCGTCAGCCCCCAGCGACAGGCCCGCGACCAGATCCTCGAGCTCGCCAGCGGCCGTCAGCATGATGATCGCCGTCTCCGGCCGTTCGGTGCGGACCTGCCGACAGACCTCGTCGCCATGAACCGCCGGCAGGTCACGGTCGAGCACGACCACGTCATACCGGACAACCCTCGATTTGACGAGTGCGTCCGCGCCGTCCCCTGCAAGGTCCACGGCCATGCCCTCACGCCGCAGGCCGCGGGCGATCGCGTCCGCCAGGCGCCGCTCGTCTTCAACAACCAATACGCGCATCTGACCCCGAGCATGACGTTAGTTCAGTAAGAACAACATAATCTCGCGTGCGGCTTGGCGGTGTCGTCCCGAGCCACAGCTCTGGACCATGCGCGTTCTCCGAACCCGCCGGGCCAGCCGCAGGTCACCCCCGCCACAGCCAACCCCGCCAGCCACAGCCAACCCCGCCAGCCGCAGGCGACCACTGGCCACCCGCAGGCCACCCCCGCCACCCGCTAGACCATCGGTTCTCAATACTGTCTAACCCTCAAGTTGACCGTTAGAATTGGCCCGAGATGGCCTGTGGTTGCGGAGGTTTCCGGCCTCGAGGACGAGTATCGCCTTCAGGTCGCTGATCGCACCGTCAGGGTCGTCGTTGAAGCGTCGATCGGTGACGCGCAGGGGCCGCAGCCCGCGCGCCAGCAGGTACGCGTCCTTGACACGGTCACGCTCGATCTGTTCGACGGCAAGGTGGTATGGCCGGCCGTCGAGTTCGAGCACGACGTTGTGTTCCGGCCAGTAGCAGTCGAGTTCCCACGGCCCGAACAACTGGTTGCGCAACGGCACCGGAATCTCGGGATGCTTGTCCAGCAGCCTGTCGAAGTCCCGCTCCAGGTCGGACTTTCGGTCAGGGCGAGGCCGATAGGCCCGATAGACCTCGTTGAGCCTGCCGATCCCCGGACAGCTCGCATAGCGGTCAAGCGTCGCCCTCATCGCCTCGTGCGAGAACGCTCGCTTGCGGACCGCCTCCGTGAGCAGCCTGCCCAGTTCCTCAGAGGTCTCAGTTGGAGCAAGCTCGACGAGTACCCGTGGAACCGTGCTGACACGCAGACCGTTGATCATCGTGATCTCGCCCTTCACCGGCGGCCGGTTTGTCCTGTGAACGTTGAGACCATGGCGTCCGCGCGGCGCTGACCCGACAACGGTCACATCGATCCGTCGGAGATTGAGGTTGCGCAGCCCGTGTAGCGCCGCGGCTGTGCGATGGCTGAGAAACGCGCCGTCGCCGGCGGCCAGCAGGCCTGCGATCAGATGACCGTCGCGCGTCAGCCTGCGGTGACCCACGGCGTACACGCCCCGATACAGGCGGTGCAGTCGACCGACGGAGACCGAGTAGGAGATCTGATGGCGGGTCAGCCCCACGGCCATCAGCTGCTCGGTCGAAACCACCCCGTGCTGCCGAGAAGCGATCCGCGCGATCTCCGGGCCACTCCGTCGACGTTTGTGCCAACTATTCGCACAAACGTCGACGGACTTGGCTGTGGCCGGCGCAAGCGGGCCGCGAGGCGGATCAACGGGCCTCTCCGCAGACTCTTGATCCGCGCGGACCTGATCCGCCTTGCCCGCGTCCTCCCTGGCCCTCTCCATGAATCCACCGTAGGCCCAACTGCCTGAGGCACCAAGAAATGTGTCGAACTTGTCACACCTGTGTAGGTGCGTTATAGGCCCGCCCGACCCGGGAGCGTTCCCGGTCGACGGCTCGCGAGCGTCCCCCGGGGCGACGACACTACGCAGGCACCGAGACGACCTCAAACTCGATTCCGGCGCGAACGAGCCGGTCGATGTAGCCGTAACCCAGGGCGAGCGCCGGAGTCCACTGGCCCCCGCCGCGCGGCGGCAGATCATCGTCGAACGCCAACCGCAACGCCGCCTCGCAGAGCATCTTCGCGGTCTCGCCGTAGCCCGGATCGCCGCCGCGCACCTCCGTGATCAGCCGCTCCGCCCGGTCTTGGCCGTGATCCGCCACCAGTCGGATACGGAAGCTCGAGCGCGCGCGGCGCTCCGCGTCGGGCCCTGTCCCGGGCGGCTTGAGCCTGCCGAGCCACCGTCGTGTCCGCTCGAGTTGCGCCAGCACGCCGACCACGGCCAGTCCGACTCCCAATGCCGCGGTCCGCCACAGCCGACCCGTCACCAGGTAATGCGAATACGTGAAGTCGGGACCATACGTCGGATCCAGGCGTGCGCTGCGCAGCACGTGCTGCGGGTCGATCGTCGGAGCGGGCACAACCCAGCCCCCGACCAGCCGCTCGCGATGGACGCGGCCAGGCACCCCACGCACGTTGCGCCCGTCCGCGATGCGACCGTCCTCAGCGTTGCGCTCGACCGAACGCCGCTGTCGCGCAACTCGTCCGGCCTCCTTCAGGCGTCCGATGATGTTCAGCGCCGACTGAAACGTGCCCCCCGAGATCGACCCATGCGCAGACCCATAACCGCTCAGCCGCACCGGCACATCACCTGACAACTGCGAGACCGCGAACAGCGCGCCGAGGTCATACGGAACCGAGTCGAACCCGCACGAGTGGACGAGCCGGGCGCCGCTGTCACGAGCGGTCTCGTGGTGCCGCAGGTAGGTCAGATCGACGAACTCAGCCTCAGCGGTCAGGTCGAGGTAATCCGTGCCCGCGTCGGCACAGGCCGCCACGACGGGCTCTCCGTGCAGCAGGTACGGACCGACGGTCGAGATCAGCACACGCGTCGACTCAGCCAACGCCCGAATCGAGTCGGGCTCGCCGGCGTCGGCCACGATCAGCCCCAGGTGCTCGCGTCCGAGCCGCTGCTCGAGCGCGTCGAGCTTCTCGCGGCTACGGCCGGCCAGTGCCAGCCGCGCCCCGGCAGGCATGCGCCCGACCAGGTATTCGGCGGTCAACTCGCCGACGAACCCGGTCGCGCCAAACAGGACGATGTCGTAGTCACGCGCCATCGCCGAGCGACTTTAGGGGTTCGCAACAGCTGCACGCCGCGACTCACAGCCTGTGCCGGGCCTGGTGACGCGCTCTGTCACCAGCCCCGCCGGAGCGTTCCGGTGCTCTAGATTCCAGAAGCCATGCTGATCCGTCACGCCGACCCGCTCGCCGACGCCGCGGGTTGCCTGGCGGTCTATGCCCCGTTCGCAGACGGCAGTCCCGCGAGCTTCGAGTATCCCGCACCAACGCTGCCTGAGTTCGAGCAGCGGATCGCGCGGATCACCCGCACCCATGCGTTCCTGGTCGCAGAGGCCGGCGATGGCCAGATCGCAGGCTTTGCCTATGCCGGTTCACATCGCGAGCGTCCTGCCTACCGCTGGACGACGGAGGCGAGCGTCTACCTCAGAGAGGATCATCGCGGACGCGGCCTGGGGCGAGCGCTGTACGAGCCGCTGTTCGCGCTGCTGGAGGAACAGGGGTACCGGACGATCCTTGCCGGCATCACGATCCCGAACCCCTCAAGTGTGGCCCTGCACCGCTCGTTCGGGTTCGAGGAGGTCGGTGTCTACCGAAGGGTCGGCTGGAAGGCTGGAGCTTGGCGCGACGTGCTCTGGCTTGAGCTGCAACTCGGACCGGACACGGATGAGACCGAGCAACCGCGTTCACCCGGCGCGCCGGTTCGGCTGGCCCAGCCGATCCGGTTCTGAGCACCCCAAACCGGTCCGGCCCCAGCCGATCCAGGCCTGACCGCGGACCTCGGTGCCGCGGGCGGTGCGAGACTGCGCGTCGATGAGCGGAACCGGCACAGCCAGCTCGCGGCACGCGGCAATCGCAGCGACGTTGCGTGCGCGGATCGCTTCCGGCGAGCTCAGGCCGGGCGCGGCGGTCGCCTCTGAATCTCGCCTGGGCGCCGAGTTCGGCGTTTCGCGCGGGACTGTCCGCCAGGCGCTGGCTGCGCTGCGCGGTGAGGGCCTGATCAGCGGCGGACGCGGGCGTCGAGCGGTGGTCTCTCGACCGACGCTGGCTCAGAGCTTCGACGAGCTGATCTCGTTCTCCGCGTGGGCCGAGAGCCTCGGCCGACAGCCTGGAGCTCGTACGCTCGAACTCGGCCGCCAACCCGTGGACTTGCACGACGCGGCTGCGCTCGAAATCGAGCCCGGCGCCGAGATCGTCCGGTACCGGCGTCTGCGCCTGCTCGACGGGGAGCCGGCGATGATCGAGCTGAGCACGTTTGTCGAGCGGGTCGGCCGGTTGTTGTTCGACTGCGACCTGGATCACGGCTCGGTCTACGCGCAGCTCGCCGGACAGGGCGTCAGGTTCCAGGAGGCCGAACACACGATCGTTTCGGTGGCCGCCGGCGCCGACCAGGCCTCTCTGCTCGGCGTCAGCCGGCGAGCGCCGTTGTTACAGGTGAGCCGCCGAGTGCTCGACCACGAAGGCCGACCGCTCGAGTTGTCAAGCGATACCTACCGCGCCGACGAGTTCGCGATCACGATTCACAATCGCGCCGCGTCGCCAGGCGCGGGCGTCGGACTGTCGCTCGTCCCCTGACCGCTCAGCAGTTCGTCGAGGACCCCGACCGCATGCCCGAAGGACAGGGCCATGCCGACCCCGCCGACGTTCTGGACGACGCGGACGCCGGGCATCGGCGTCGTGGTGAGGAACGGCTCCGACTCATCCTCGGTGATCGA
This sequence comes from uncultured Actinomycetota bacterium, assembly GCA_963790635.1. GTDB lineage: Bacteria > Actinomycetota > Thermoleophilia > Solirubrobacterales > Solirubrobacteraceae > Palsa-465. The sequence continues at coordinate 468,245 of CAWBPJ010000008.1, forward strand.
CGGATAGACACCCTGCCAGCGCTGCCTGATTTCCGGCTCGATCCCAAGCAGCGCCCGCACCTCCTCGAGCAGAAGCGTGTCCAGGCGTTCCTCGCTGAACGGGGCCAATGTGTCGCCATAGGTATGCGTGTCTCCGACGATCAGATCACCGTCCGGCAGTTGCGTCACGATCAGGTGGATACCGCGGTCGATCAGCTCGCCCTTCTCGAGCTCGAGCCGCGCTCGCAACTCGGCGGCCTCCGGCTGCGACGCGAAGGCCGGGTAGCGGATCAGGCTGAGGCCCGTGAGGAGCGCGTGGTCGTAGCGCCTCCCGGTCGGCGCCGCCAGCCTCAGCATCTGCAGCTGGCACAGCGTGAGCGCCTCGAGGTCACGACGCAACGGCGGCGACAGCGAGCGAAGGTTCGGCCCGGGACAGACGATGATCACGGGCGCATTGACCCGCAGCCGGCCGGCGTGAACGACGCCCGGCTCGACAGCGTGGACAAACGCGCCCCACTCGACTCGCGCGTATTGATCGCGTGCCAGCAGCTGCGCCAACCCGGCCACGGCCGACCGCGGGTCGACGCGCAGATCCTGGGTGCCGTGGAAGCCACCGAGGACATCTTCGGTCGGCAGCGGCGCGAGCGCCGCCAGCTCGGCGACCGTCAGCATCCGCGCCTTCCGGCTCGGATCGTCCGCCACGGCCTCCAGCACGGCCAGCTCGTCCCGGCCGCGTGCCACGACCAGCGTGCCGGCATCCGAGATGAACAATCGCGCCTGCCGCCCCAGCTCAAGCCAGCGTTCGCGAGCCAGCTCGGCGCAGGCCAAAGCTTCACCGTCGGCGACGCTGGTGAAGAACAGGTGGCCGAAGTTACGGATGCTGGCGCCGACAGCACGGTCATCGCGGTCCAGCAGGACCACGCTCAGCCCGCGGCGCCTCGCCTCATGGGCGTGGGCCAGGCCGACGATCCCACCGCCGACGACACACACGTCGGTCTCAATCGTTCTGGTCGCAGTTGCCATACTTGTATATACAACCTTAGCGTCGCGTGATTGCCGGGCTCGTTCTCACAAGTTTCACATCCACGTCACAGCTTCCACTCAAGCCGGAGATCACAACTTGTATAGTCATGTTTCGATGCCTGCCGGATTCGACGTGAACGACCGCACATACGAATCCCCGGGCACGCCGATCCTTGCAGTCTGTGCGGACGGCTGGGATCCCGAGTACCTCGACGACGCGCTCGAGCGACGTCTGATGCCGCGCCTGGCTGAGGCGCTTGCCGGCGGCGGGAGCTATGCGCTGGGCCGTGCCCAGGTCCCGACCTTCACGAATCCCAACAACGTCACGATCGTGACCGGCGTCAGCGCCGCGCTCAACGGGATCGCCGGGAACCACTACCGCACCCTTGACGGCAGCGAGGTGCAGGTCACCGATCCGAACTTCCTGCGGGCGAAAACGATCCACGCCGCGGCCCTGGATGCGGGCATCGGCGTGCTGTGCGTGACCGCCAAGGACAAGCTTCGTGCGCTGCTCGCCGCCGGTGGAGTTCCCGCGTTCAGCGCCGAGAAGGCGCACGAGCAGACCCTGCCCGACGGGACCCCGATCACCAGGGTGCTCGGCCTGCCCAACCCCGACATCTACGACTGGCGCCTGTCGCCCTACACGGTCGACCTCGCGGTCGCGCTCGCGCCACACTTCGAAGCGAAGATCGTCTACGCCTCTCTGACTGACTTCGTTCAGCACTCAGCTGGCCCCGGCGAGGAACTCGCCGACGATTTCTACCGGGCGATGGACGGGTCGATCGGAGCCGCGCTCGACGCCGGCTTCGTGGTCGGGCTTGCGGCCGACCACGGCATGCGCCCAAAGTCGGCAGCCGACGGCAGCCCGAACGTGCGCTTCCTCGACGATGCGCTGACCGCCGCCGGCATCCGCAGCGCGCATACCCTCTGCCCGATCACCGATCCTTATGTCGTCCACCACGCGGCGCTGGGTTCGCTGGCCTGGGTGCACCTCGACGACCTCGACGAACTCGACCGCGCACGTGGAGTGATCGCAGCGCTCGACGGCATCGAGGGAGTGCTCGACCGCAGTGCCGCTGCGGACGCCTTCGAGCTGCCGGCAGACCGCATCGGTGATCTGGTCGTACTGGCCGACGGTGAGACCGTGATCGGCAAGTCAGCGGCCGCCCACGATCTCAGCGCGCTGCAAGGCACGCTGCGCTCGCACGGCGGGCTGCACGAGCGCACGGTGCCGATCGTCGTCACCCACAGGCTGCGCGAGGGCGCACTGCGTGGACGCGATCTGCGCAATCGCGACCTCCACGATCTGCTCCTGAACGCACTCGCATGACGGCCGTCCTGCCCGTCCACTCCCCCTACACCGGCGAGCTCGTCGGCGAAGCTCCGCTCTCGACGCCTGAGCAGATTCGGGAGATGCTGGCGGCCGGTGCCGCCTACCGCAACCAGCTCTCGCGCCACGAGCGCTCGGAGGTGCTGTTCGCGGTCGCCGCTGAGCTCGCGGCCCGCGGCGAGCAGCTCGCGGCGCTGACCACCTCGGAGTCGGGGCTTTCGCTGAAGGACACGCGGCACGAGTTGGATCGCGCAGCTGACGTCTTCCGGTTCGCCGCAATCGAGGCGCTGGGCGACGACGGCTCGAGCTTCGCGGGTGACATCTCCGCCCACGGTCGCGACCGCCGCGCCCACACGCTGAGCGTGCCTGTGCGGCTGGTCGGAGCGATCACGCCCTTCAACCATCCGATCAACCAGGTCGCTCACAAACTCGCACCGGCGATCGCCGCCGGGGCGCCGATCGTGCTCAAGCCGTCCGAGAAAGTTCCACTCAGCGCCCTGGCCCTGTTCGAAATCGTCCACGGCACCGGGCTGCCCCCAGCCGCTGCCCAGATCGTCTGTGGCGAACCGGCGCGGGTGCTCGACGAGTTCCTGGCCGAACCCGCAGTCGAACTGATCTCGTTCACCGGCGGCGTGGCGGTCGGCAAGGGCATCGCCGCCCGGCTCGGCTATCGCCGGGCGGTGCTCGAACTCGGCGGCAACGATCCCTTGATCGTGCTGCCGGACGCTGACCTCGATGAGGCGGCGGCGCTGGCCGTATCGGGCTCATTCGCCAACTCCGGCCAGCGTTGCACCGCTGTCAAACGGATCATCGCGGTCGAGTCGATCGCCGACGAACTTGTCGAGCGGGTCGCCGCCGGCGCCGCGGCGATCAGGGTCGGGGATCCTGCCGACCCTGAGACCGGCATCGGCACGGTCATCGACGAGCCTGCGGCGATCGCCATCGAGGAACGCATCAGCAACGCGGTCGCGGACGGCGCCGAGCTGCTGTACGGCGGTCAGCGCCAAGGTGCGCAGCTAACCCCGGCTGTGCTGGATCGGGTCGATCCCAGCAGCCGATTGGTCGCCAGCGAGACGTTCGGCCCGGTTGCGCCGGTGCTCCGTGTCTCAGGTCTGGACGAGGCGATCGCCGTCGCCAATTCGACCCCGTACGCGCTATCGAGCGGCGTCTGCACGTTCGATTGGCGCGCGATCAGCCGATGCGTCCGCGAGCTGCGCGCCGGCACCGTCAACATCCGTGAGGTTCCCGGTTGGCGAACCGAGCTGACCCCGTTCGGCGGGGTTGGCGACAGTGGCCTGGGCGTCAAGGAGGGCGTGCGCGAGGCGGTCAAGGCGATGACGTTCACGAAGCTCTACACACTTCCCTGGACGTGAGCGCGGCCACTGTCGCGGAGATCGTCACGGTCTGGCGGTCGCTGATCGCACTGGGTCGGCTCGCAGCCGCCTGACCAGCGGCCGGGCGGCTGCAAGATCCGTCCCAGGAGGAGGATCTCCCTGCGGCCCGCCGATGAATCCGCTTTGATGAGCCCGATGATTCTCCAGCTGGAGGGGGGACTGGAGTGGTTAGGCGCGTGCCTTTCGCGCCGAACTGCCGCATTTGTGGCCGTTCTGACCGCTGCGCTCGCCTGTGTCGGCTTGATCCAGGCCGCTTCGGCCCGAGCTGACGTCTCAATGCTCTGCGCCGGCTACAGCGCTTGCTCGACGGGCAGTTTCTTAACTCATGGGTACGAGGATGCCGCCGGCACCATGTGGTGGCGAATGTACGCGGGCGACAACTGCACCAACTATGCCGCCTACGTCGAGTCGCAGATCTATGGGGTGCCTGAGCCTGCGATTGAGCTCGGGGACGGCGGACAGTGGGCGGAGCGCGCCGAGGAGCAGGGAATCCCGGTCGACGGCACGCCGACGGTGGGCTCCGTGGCCGAATGGGACGAGGGCGCGCCCGGCATGGGTGGCTATGGCCACGTCGCCGTCGTCGAGGCCGTCGGCCCGAACGACAGCTACGTCGACGTCTCCCAGAGCGGCATGGGCACCTCCGCGGACGGCTACGACTGGGAGCGCATCTACTCAAGTGGGGGTTCGTGGGAACCCTGGCCCAGCAACTTCATCCACTTCGCCGGCAGTCGGATGCCGGTTGTGCTCCCCCAGCCCGGACGCTGGCTGCCCGGGGCTGAGATCGTGTTGACAGGAGCCGGGTAGGGAGCGCACGACGCCAGGATCGCGGCTGCGGTCGCCGCGCCGGGCCTGCAAGTGTCGTTGCCGCTGTCTGGCTGCGCTGCTTTCCTACCGATAGGGCGACTGGCTGGCAGTGAACTGCCAGTGGACCGAAACGGGGACCGGCAGTGCTACAGAGATTCGTTCCGCACTCGGCGCGATCGAAGGCGATCTCAGGCGTCATCGGCGTGATGGCCGCTGGCGCTGGCGCGTTCGCAGCGACCAACTGGATCGTCGGACTGAACAGCGGCTCAAACGCTGAGAGCCGGTCGGGTTCGGTCTCGAACCTGACGATCAGTGCGGTCGCCTCACCGGTGCCCACCAACCTGCTCTACCCGGGCGCCAGCGGCGACGCCGTGGTGACGATCACCAATCCCAACTCCTTCCCCGTGACCGTCACCGCCGTCAATCTCCCGACGAGCACGACTTACGCGGCCGGCTATACGACCAGCGCGCTGACAACCGCACAGAGCGGCTGCTCGGCGACGACGAGCGACGTGGCCTGGAACTACGCCACCACCAGCAGTGGCAGCTCACACACGCTGAACGCCGCATTGGTCGTCGCCGCCAACGCGTCGCTGACCGTGACCTTCACCAACGACTCCTCGATGACAACCGCATCGCCGGCCAATTGCGAGAGCACCTACTTCTCGATGCCGTCGCTGACGGGCGTGACCGCCACGGCCGGGGGCGGAACCGCCACCACCAGCCCGGCGACGGACTACTGGAACAGCTGACCCGCGGACGGCGACGAGCCGTCAGCCTGACTCATCGCGAGACCTCTCTCCAACCCGGCCCCGCGCGTCGTACCGGCGGCAGAAGCGTGCGTGACCGTTAGGCTCCCGAGCATGAGATTCCACAAGGGCCAGCGGCTACGCGCACCCCACCCGAAGGACGGAAAGGTCTGCTTCTGCACCGTCCTCGACTGCGCGGAGCATCCGCAGACGGGTGAGACGGTCAAGCTGCTGTTCGACGACGGCGTCCAGTCCGACTGGTTGGACAGCGCCGTCATCGACGTCAACGAGTACGACTAGATCACCCGCCGCTCGACCGCCTCAGCTCGTTGTTCGCCTGATGCTTGTAGGCGTCACGGCAATCGCCCGGCGCGCCTGTAGCCTCCCGACCGTGATCCTCTACAACAACCCCGTCAGCGGCAACTGCTGGAAGGTCCGACAGGTCCTGGCGCACCTCGGCATCCGATCCGACCGCCCGCTTCAAGATGCCACCCCCGACGAGATCGCCGCGAGGGACGCGTCGACAATCGGAAACGACGGTCTGCTGGGGGCCCACCCGGGGATTCCGCTCCAGCTCCACGAGCTGGACGTGGTCGACCGTTCCAACCGCCCGGCGGTGATCGGGCAGCTCAGCCCGGTGCTCCGAGTTCCGGTGTTGGTGCTGGATGACGGGCGCCCGCTGACCGAATCAAACGCGATCATCGACTACCTGGCTGAGGGCACGCCGTACATGCTGAGCGATCCATATGAGCGGGCGCAGGTGCTGGCCTGGCAGTTCTTCGAGCAGTACGAGATCGAGCCGAACCTGGCGGTCGCCCGGTTCTTCAAGCTGTTCGACCTCGAGCCGCCCTCGGGACTCGCGCATCAGAAGGCCGAGGGCGGACGCAGGGGCCTGGAGGCACTCGAACGGGGTCTCGCCGGCAAGGAGTTCCTGGTCGGTGACCGCTACAGCGTTGCCGACATCAGCGTCTTCGCCTACACGCACGTCGCCGGCGAAGGCGGGTTCGACCTCGACCCCTACCCCTGGGTCCGCGCCTGGATCGAGCGGGTCGCGGCTCAGCCAGGCCACATTCGGATCACCGACTGAAGCGCGGTTCGGAGCCCGGCTCAGCGTCGCCGGCTCGGCGGCACCGGCGAGAACTTCTCAAACGCGTTCGTCGCGAACAGCTTGGGGTCGATCTTCGCGATCAGCTCCTCAAGCTCGCGACGTTGACGGTCGGAGAGGTTGCTGGGCCGGCCGCCTGCGTCACGCACCAACACGACCAGCCGGCGGCGTTCCTGGGGCGTCAGGCGTTCGAAATGCGCCTTCGCCAGGATTGCAAGCTCGGCGAGAATCACCAGCCTCGCAAGTGGGACCCTGCGCAACATCGGCAGGCGCTCAGCCGCCCGAGCGACGGCCACGTTCATGAACGGCGTGGGCATCCCTGATCGATTCTACGTCGGCGCGTCAGCCCCTCCCGCTGCAACGGCCGCTACCGTGCGACGCGATGCCCACTCCGCCGATCCATCCGGCGCTGCGCGAGGTGATCGAGCAGCTGGCCCCGCTCGAGCGGCGCCCCGGCTCCGCGGGTGAGGCGAGGGCCGCAGACTGGATCGCTCACCGCCTGCGAGCGGCCGGCTGCGACGCCGAGGTCGAGCCGGCGGAGTTCCACGATGGCTACGCCAAGCCGATCGGCACGCTGACGGCGATCGCAACGCTCGCGGGGCTGGTCGCGCTGCACCGGCGAGGCCGCCGAGCCGGAGGCCTCGTGGCCTCGCTCGCGGGTGCCGCGATCGCAGACGACGTCGCCAACACCCGCCGCGTCTTCCGTCGCGCTCTGAGCAGGCCGCTGCCAACCCAGAACGTCGTCGCGGTGACCGGCGACGTCTCGGCCGAGCGAACTTTGGTGGTGATGGCTCACCACGATGCTGCGCCCACCGGACTGATCTTCGACGACCGCTTTCAGGCCCGGCTGGCGGATGAGTTCCCGGGCATCGTCGAGCGCTTCGACACCTCGCTCCCGCTGTGGTGGCTGGTGCTCGCCGGGCCGGCCGCGATCACGCTCGGGGCGACCCGGCGCAGGAAGGCGCTGATCAAGCTCGGCACGGGGCTCGCAGCCGTGACCACCGCGGTGATGGCGAACGTCGCCACCAGCCCAACCGTTCCCGGCGCGAACGACAACCTCACCGCCGTGGCCGTGCTCGTTGCCCTGGCTGAGCGCCTGCAGGCCGAACCGATCCACGGCCTGCGTGTGATGCTGGTCTCGTGTGGGGCCGAGGAGGTGATCCAGGGCGGTATCAACTCATTTGCCGCCGACCACTTCCCCACGCTTGCGCACGACAGGACCTGGTTCCTGAACCTCGACACCGTCGGCTCACCGATCCTCGCGATGTGCGAGGGCGAGGGCCCGGTGGTGATGGAGGACTACTACGACCGCCGCTTCCGGGATCTGATCGCCCGCGTCGCCGATGATTCGGGCGCGCCGCTGCGCCGCGGCATGCGCGCCCGGAACTCAACCGACGCTGTGATCCCCAGCCACGCTCGCTACCCGACCGCGACCCTCGTCTCGATCGACAAGCACAAGGCGCTCTCGAACTACCACCTGCCCTCGGACACGCCGGACAACGTCAGTTACCGGACCGTCGCCCACGCCCTGCACGTGACCGAGGCGGTCGCCCGCGAGTTGGCGATCAACCCCTGGCTCTGATCTGCGCTCGCCCGCCGGCCTCAGCCCGGGGCCGTCCTCACACCGCTGTAGCCGCGGAGGCAATCGACGTCTCGAGCCGCGGCGCCCGCGCCCCTCCGGGCAACGTCCACAGCGCGTCGTCACCGAACGTCTGACGGTCCGCGCGGCCGTCGGCAACCAGCGCCAGCAGTGCCCGCTCGGCGCCCGGGCGGTCCGGCAGATCGTTGCCCCGGGTCAGCAGCAGCGCCACCTCCTGGGTCGTCAGCCCGTAGGTGAAATACTCGAGCAACTCGACAGCATCCTCGGGCGGCGCCTTGCGCTCGAGCGTCGGGTCGAGGTTGGCGACAAGCACGTCGTAGGCCTCGACCGCCTGCATGCCCCCGGCCTCCAGCCTCAGTCCATCGGCAGTGCGCATGAACACGACCGATGGCGCGGTGTAGCGCACCTGGCCGTCGCTGTTGCCGGCCTTGCCCTGGAACTCCGTCGGCGAGCCGGCGGCTGTCCTGGTCTCAGCCTTGTCCTGTTCGTATTCGGCGCGAACCTCGGTGGAATCGATCAGGCCGACAACGCGTTCAGCATCGATGCCATCGACAACGCTCAGCACCGAGCGCAGCTGCTCGTCATCGTCAAGCAGTAGGGCGGTGTTGAAGTTCGCGAGCTGGAGCGTCCGGAAGACGGCCCACTCGCTCCCGGGGAACTCGCGGCGTGCGGCGATCACGGCACGGCACGCGCGCGACGACGCCGCCAGCCGCTCCTTGGGGGCCGGCGCGAACGGCATCCCCCAGCGGTCGCGGAAATTGATCGCGCTCTGCGCCTGGCGCAGCGGCGTGTAACCGCGCGACGCGTATCGCGAGGGATCTTCACTGAGACCGACAAGCACGAGGCGCCAGTCGATCTGGTTGCCGTAGCGCCATTCGATCACCCGCAGGGCGGGGTTCTCGGAGTACCCGTAGGGGCAGGCGGGGTCGCTGTAGAGCGTTGCTGAGATCGGAGAGGTCATGTCCAACAGGTTAGGGATCGTCGAACCTCGGCCTTCCGGGCCGATGCTCTTGAAGGCCTCTGATGCGGCTGCTGAGGCGCCAGCGAAGCAGCGGCGAGCTGGCGCTCACTGACCCCCCTGGAACTCCTCAGCGACGTCGCGGCTGACCAGATTCGCGTAGAAGCCGCCGCGCTCGAGCAGCTCTGCGTGCGTCCCCCGCTCCACGATCGCGCCCGCATCGAGCACGACGATCTGGTCGGCGTCGCGCACGGTCGACAGCCGGTGCGCGATCGTGATCGTCGTCCGGCCCTCTGAGAGCCGCTCGAGCTCGGTCTGAAGCGTGGCCTCCGTTTGGGTGTCCAACGCCGAGGTCGCCTCGTCGAAGATCAGCACCGGCGGGTTGCGCAGCACAGTCCGCGCGATCGCCATGCGCTGCTTCTCACCGCCGCTGAAGCGGTATCCACGCTCCCCCACGACCGTGTCGTAGCCCTCCGGCAGCGACGCGACCAGCTCGTGGATCTGCGCGGTCCGCGCGGCCTCCTCGATCTCCTCGTCCGACGCCTCCGGCCGAGCGAAACGCAGGTTCTCGCGCACGCTCGCGTGGAGCAGATATGTCTCCTGCGACACAACGCCGACGGTCGCCGCCAGCGAGTCAAGCGACGCGGCACGAATGTCGACGCCGTCGATCGTGATCCGCCCGGCCTGCGGTTCGTACAGCCGAGCCGCGAGATAACCCAGGGTGGTCTTGCCGGCGCCGGTCTCCCCCACGATCGCCGTTCGCGTCCCGGCCGGCACGGTCAGGTCGATGTCATGAAGCGTCCAACCGGCGGTGCTGGCTTGGGGCTCAGCACCGCCGCCATAGCGGAACGACACCCCCTCGAAGCGCACCTCTCCGACCACGTTGGCCGGGTCGAGTTCGACCGGGTGCTCGGCTTCGACGATCTCGACCGGCAGGTCGATGTACTCGAAGATGCGATCGAACAGGGCCAGCGATGCCTCGACGTCGGTCTGAGCGCCGAGCAGCCCCTGGATCGGAAACAGCAGCCGCGTCTGGACGGTTGTGAACGCGACCACGGTGCCGACCGTGACCGAACTCCCCAGTACGCCCTGCCCGGCGAACCAGTAGATGATCGCCGGCAGCACCGTGAACACGAACTGGATCGTCGCCATCGTCCACCGGCCCGCCATGCGCGAGCGGACCTCGAGGTCAGCGATGCCCTGCGATTCGGTCGTGAAACGATCGGCCAGGTCATCTGCGCGGCCCATCGTCTTGCCGAGCATGATCCCGGAGACCGAGAGCGACTCGGAGACCAGCGCGCTCATGTCGGCGAGCCGACCCTGCTGTTCTGTGGTGATCCTGCGCCGCACCTTGCCGACCTTGCGCGTCATCCAGACCGAGGGCGGCACGAAGATCAGGGCGATGATCGCCAGCTGCCAGTCGAGCACGCACATGGCGATCACCGCACCGACCACGGTTGTGACGTTGGAGGCGATCGTCGTGGCGGTGTTGGTGATGACGCTGTCCAGTCCGCCGATGTCGTTGGAGATGCGCGACTGGACCTCGCCCGTGCGCGTACGCGTGAAGAACGCGAGTGACATCTGCTGTAGGCGCCGGTAAACCGCGGAGCGAAGGTCATGCATGACCTTCTGGCCGACGACGTTTGAGATGTATGTCTGCCAGACGCTGATCGCCTGCGAGACAAAGGCGACCGCGATCATCCCGAGCACCATCGCCGTCAGAACCGCGTTGTCGTGCTGCGCGATCCCGACATCCAGCGCACGCCGCAGCAGGAACGGGCTGAGCATGCTGATCCCCGACGAGACGATGATCATCGCCAGAACGACCCCGAGCCGCCTGCGGTAGGGCCTGAACAGGCGCAGGATGCGGCCACGGTCACGCTCGCGCGTGGGGTCCATCAGGCCCGGCTTCTCAGCCTTCGAGCCCGAGCGCCGCCCGCCCCCACCGGGGGTTCCATACATCGCTCTCATGCCGCCGCCGCCGCTGCTCATATACCCCCATGATGACCGCTCGGCAATGTGGTCCTAACCGTGTGGAACGATTAATCGCCATTGCAGTACCTAAGCTCCAGGCGAAACCACCCGATATAGAGGTATGAACGAGCCGTTTGACAGCCCCCCACAGGCAGCACCACTGACGCCACACATGAGCCCCGTGCCCAATGTGGCCGCGGTGCCATCGCCCCTGCTCGGTGGCAGCCCGTTCCCCCCGATCGCTGAGTACGGCTTCCTCTCGGACTGCGAGACGACGGCGCTGGTCGCGCCTGGCGGAGCGATCGAATGGCTGTGTCTGCCACGGATCGACTCGCCCAGCGTGTTCGGAGCGCTGCTCGATCGCGATGCCGGCTCGTTCAAGCTCGGACCCTCCGGGGTCAGCGTGCCGGCGGCGCGGCGCTACCTGCCGGGAACGATGGTCGTGGAGACCAGCTGGGGTACCGGCTCGGGCTGGATCATCGTGCGCGACGCGCTGTTGATCGGCGGCTGGCACCATGAGGACGATCGCTCCGGGACGCATCGCCGCGCCCCCACCGATTACGACGCTGATCACGTCCTGCTGCGCACCGTCCGCTGCGTCAACGGCCAGGTGGAGATCTTCATGGACTGCGAGCCCGTGTTCGACTACGGCCGCAAGCAGGTGCACTGGGAGTACACCGGCTCGGGCTACAGCGACGGTGTCGCCACCGCCCCCGGCTCGGACATCCGGCTGGGACTGAGGACTGACCTGCGGATCGGCTTCGAGGGTCCGCGCGCGACCGCGCGACACCGCATGAAGGAGGGCGAGCAGGTGTTCTGCGCGCTCTACTGGTCCGAGCACCAGCCGCCGCAGAACTTCGAGGAGGCCTACGCACGCCAGGTCTGGACCTCGCACCACTGGCAGCACTGGGTCGACCGCGGCACCTTCCCCGACCATCCCTGGCGGGCGCATCTGCAGCGCAGCGCGCTGACGCTCAAGGGGCTCACCTACGCCCCGACGGGAGCGTTGATCGCAGCCGCGACGACGTCATTGCCGGAGACGCCGCAGGGCGAGCGCAACTGGGACTACCGCTACAGCTGGATCCGCGACTCCACGTTCATGCTGTGGGCGCTGTACACGCTCGGCTTCGACTGGGAGGCGAACGACTTCTTCTACTTCATCGCGGACGTCGCCGGCGGGCATGACGACCTGCAGGTGATGTACGGGCCCGGTGGCGAGCTCAGCCTCGAGGAGCAGACGCTCGAGCATCTCAGTGGCTACGAGGGCGCGCGGCCGGTCCGGACCGGCAACGACGCCTACCGTCAGAATCAGCACGACGTCTGGGGCGCGTTGCTCGACTCGGTTTATCTGCACACGCGCTCGCGCGATTCGCTCGACGAGCGCGTCTGGCCGATCCTCGGCCGCCAGGTCGAGATGGCCATCAAGGAGTGGCGTAAGCCCGACCGTGGGATCTGGGAGGTCCGCGGCGAGCCCAAGCACTTCACCTCCTCGAAGATGTTCTGCTGGGTCGCATGCGACCGTGGGGCCAGGCTGGCAGAGATCCGCGAGGACTGGGACCTGGCCAAGCGCTGGCAGGAGGCCGCAGACGAGATCCACGCCGACATCTGCGAGCACGGCGTCGACGAGCGCGGCGTCTTCGTCCAGCACTACGAGACCGACTCGCTCGACGCCGCGATGCTGCTGATACCACTGCTGCGGTTCCTGCCGCCCGAGGATCCGCGCGTGCGCGCGACCGTGATGGCGATCGCGGACGAGCTCACTGAGAACGGGCTGGTCCTGCGCTACCGCACCGAGGAGACCGACGACGGCCTGACCGGCCGCGAGGGCACATTCCTGATCTGCTCGTTCTGGCTGGTCTCGGCACTTGCGGAGGTCGGCGAGCTGACGCGGGCGCGTGAGCTGTGCGAGCGCTTGCTCGGTTACGCCTCACCGCTCGGTCTCTACGCTGAGGAGATCGATCCACGCACCGGCCGCCACCTCGGCAACTTCCCGCAGGCCTTCACGCACCTGGCCCTGATCAACGCGGTCATGCACGTGATCCGCGCCGACGAGGCCCAGTCCTACCCGAGCGGTCCGCAGATCTCGCACGGCTGGCGCTGACGCCGGCTCAGCCCGGCCCCGGCCGCGCTCCTGCCCCGCCCCGCCCCGCCCGGTCCTGCCCCGCCCGGTCCTGCCCCGCCCAGCCGCCCGGTCCTGCCCTGCCCTGCCGCCCGGGACTGCCCTGCCCTGCCCCCGCCCTGTCTCGACGGCCACCCTAAGGGTGAAGTTGAGGGTGAGGTTGACAGACTAGCGTACCAGACTTGTCAGTAATGACTGATCAGTCTACACTGACGATCGTGCCCGACCCCGACCCCACCCCCGAAGCGGTCGCCAGCACGCTTGTATCCAGCGTGAGTCTGCTGTTCCGGCGGCTGCGCCAGCCGCTGAGCGCGGGCGAGCTCCGGCTACCCGAGCGCTCCGCCCTGTCGCGCCTGGAGCGCGGCGGTCCGGCAACCGCGGCCGCACTGGCCAAGCAGGAGCAGATCAGCCCGCAGTCGATGGGCGTAACGCTCGCCGGCCTTGAGCAACGCGGGCTGATCGAGCGCACACCCGACCTGACTGATGGCCGCCGCGTGATCCTGTCGCTCACCGCCGCCGGCCGCGACGCGGTCCGTGCCAAGCGCGCAGCCCGCAACGCCCTGGTCACGCAGACCCTCGCCACCGAGTTCACCGCTCAGGAGCGCGCGCAGCTCCTGGCGGTCGCCCCGCTGCTCGAACGCCTGGCGGAACGCGCCTGATGTCGACCGCCGTACCCGCTCCCCCTCGGGTGGACGACAACTACAAGTGGACCGCGCTCGCCAACACCACGGCTGCGGTGTTCATGTCACAGCTCGACGGCTCGATCGTGCTGATCGCAATGCCGGCGATCTTCAACGGCATCGGCCTCGACCCGTTGTCAGCAGGCAACATCGCCTTCCTGCTGTGGATGATCATGGGCTACCGGCTGGTGCAGGCGGTGCTGGTCGTGACGGTTGGCCGCTGCGGCGACATCTTCGGCCGCGTCCGAATCTACAACGCCGGCTTCGCCGTGTTCACGATCGCGTCGGTGCTGCTCTCCTTCGATCCCTTTCGCGGCACTCACGGGGCAATCTGGCTGATCGGCTGGCGGCTGCTGCAGGCCGTCGGCGGATCGATGCTCCAGGCCAATTCCGCCGCGATCCTGACCGACGCGTTCCCGGCCGAGCAGCGCGGGTTTGCGCTTGGCACCAATCAGGTGGCTGGGCTCGCCGGGATGTTCATCGGTCTGGTCGCCGGCGGCGTGCTCGCCACGATCGACTGGCGCGCGGTCTTCTGGGTGAATGTCCCCGTCGGCATCTACGGCACGCTCTGGGCCTACTGGAAGCTGCGCGAAACCGGCGAGCGGCATCCGGCCCCGATCGACTGGTGGGGCAACATCACCTTCGCCGTCGGTCTCAGCGCCGTGCTGATCGGCATCACCTACGGGATCCAGCCGTACGGTGACCACGCGATGGGTTGGACCAGCCCATTCGTGCTGACGATGACGATCGGAGGTGTGCTGCTGCTGATCCTCTTCGTCTGCATCGAACGACGCGTCAAAGCGCCGATGGTCCAGCTCAGCCTGTTCAAGATCCGGGCCTTCAGCGCCGGCAACACCGCCGGTTTCGCGATGTCGATGGCGCGCGGCGGCCTGCAGTTCATGATCGTGATCTGGTTGCAGGGGATCTGGCTGCCGCTGCACGGCTACAGCTACGAACGCACGCCGTTCTGGGCCGGCATCTACATGCTGCCGCTGACCGTCGGCTTCCTGATCGCCGGCCCGATCTCCGGCACCGCATCCGACCGGTTCGGCTCGCGCTGGATCGCTACGGCCGGCGCACTGCTCTGTGCGGCCGGATTCGCCGGACTGATGCTGCTGCCGGTGGACTTCAGCTACTGGGTGTTCGGGCTGCTGCTGGCGATCGTGGGAGTTGCGCAGGGGATGTTCACCTCGCCCAACTCGTCCTCGATCATGGGCTCGGTTCCGGCCCGCGCGCGGGGCGTCGCCTCCGGCATGCGTTCGACCTTCATCAACACCGGCACTGCGATCTCGATCGGAGTGTTCTTCACGCTGATGATCGCCGGCCTGGCGAGCCATCTGCCGGACACGCTCGCCCGTGGCCTGCGCAACGCCGGCTTGCCCGCGCAGACGGCACACCACCTGGCGTCGCTGCCGCCGGTCTCTTCCCTGTTCGCCGCCCAACTCGGGATCAACCCGCTCAAGCACCTGCTCGCCCACGGCGGTGAGCTCTCCGGCCTGTCGGTCGCCGCCCAGCAGCATCTGACCGGGCGGTACTTCTTCCCTCAGCTGCTGACCGAGCCGTTCCATGACGGTCTCACGATCGTCTTCGCGACCGCCGTCGGGCTATCCCTGGTCGCGGCGCTGGCCTCGCTGCTGCGCGGTAGCGGCGCACCCAGAACCGTCATCCCACAACCAATCGAGGAGCCATGACAACCGCATCACCCGCGCCGATCGACCCCAGCCGCTCAGCCCTGCTGGTGATGGACTACCAGAACGGCGATCATCGGAATGGTCGACGGCGGCGACGAGCTGCTCGCGATCGCCCGCAACCTGATCCGCACGTTCCGCGAGCACGGCGGCACCGTCGGCTACGTCCGCGTCGCATTTGCCGACGGCGACTGGGACGGCGTGCCGGCGACCAGCTACATGGCGCAGCGCGTCAGCGGTTACGGCGACGCCATGCACATCGACAACCCCGGCACGCAGATCCCGGAGGAGATCGCCCCTCAGGACGGCGACATCGTCGTGATCAAGAAGCGCGTCGGCCCGTTCGGGACCACAGATCTTCACGAGCAGCTGCAGCACGGGGAATCGACACGCTGGTCCTCGCCGGTATCAGCACCAGCGGGGTCGTGCTCTCCACCGTCCGCGACGCCCACGACCGGGACTACCGGGTGCTGGTCGTTGAGGACGCCTGCGCCGACCGCGACCAGGAGGTACACGGCATCCTGATCGACAGGATCTTCCCCCACCAGGTCGAGGTCACAAGCGCACGCGAGCTGCATTCGCTCCTGCACTGACGCCTCTCCGGGGCCGCCTGGCCCGCTGGCCAGCGGCCCCGCCGGAACGGCCCAGACAAGTGGCCCCGCCGCAGCGGCTCAGGCGCAGCGGGCCAGCCGCAGCGGCTCAGGCGCAGCGGGCCGGCCGCAGCGGCTCAGGCCAGCAGGCCCAACCGCTGCGCCCGCTGTACCGCCTCGGTGCGATTGCGGACCTCGAGCTTTCGGTAGAGGGAGCTCGTGTGCTCCTTGACCGTGTGCGGGCTGAGGTGCAGCACCTTGGCGATCTCCGGGTTGGTCGAGCCGGCCGCCATCAGGTGCAGCACCTCGCGCTCGCGCTCTGACAGCCCCAGCACGCCCGAGCGGTCCTGGCGCTCGAACACGGTCCCGCCGAGGCCCACCAGCCGCACCGCCCCCGCGATCTTCGCCGCCGGCCAGTCCTTATAGGCGAAGCCCGAAGCGCCCGCCGCGCGGGCGGCGCTTGCAGAGATCTCGCCCGCGCCCGAGAACAGCAGCACCCGCGTGGCGGGCTCGGCCTCGCGCAGGCGCTCACACACCTGGGCGCCGGACTCCTCGCCGATGAACAGGTCGACCACGGCGACATGCGGCCGGTAACGGCGCGTCAGCTCCACCGCGTCATCGCCGTTCGAGGCGGCGACGCAGCGCTCCACCCACGGCTGCTGGGTCAGCATCAGCCTGAAGCCCCAGTGCACCACATCGTGGTCGTCGACGACCAGCACCCTCAGCCGTTGTGGGCTGCGGGTGGTCGCGCCGGAGCTCTCAGCCATCGTGCGGCACCACCAGTCGCACCTGCCAGCTCGTCGCTGCCACGCGGGCCAAACTCGACGATGCCGCCACTCTGCAGCGCCTCAAACGCGGCCAACCGCAGGCCCATCCCGGGCTGGTGCGTGCGGCCGCGGTCGACGCCGTCGTTGACGATCTCGAGCACGAAGGCACCGTCCGCACACTCGGTCCGCACCGCCACATGGGTGGGGCTGGCGTGCTTTCGCACATTGCGGATCGCCTCCGACAGCACGCTCTGAGCCAGCGGCTCGAGCGACTCGGGAACGTTGGCGGCAGCGTCAGCCTCGACGCCGATGTGCAGGTCGGGACTGCTGTCGGCCTGTCGCTTCAGCTCCGACGCGAACGTCGTCCGCGTCTCGCGTGAACGCCGCCCCAGCGGGCGCTGGATCGCCTCGCGCAGCTCCCCCAGCGCAGCCTGGATTTCGCTTGCACAGCGCGCGCGCACCTCTTCTGGAAGGTCGCCGGCGCCGTCGAGCACCATCGAGATCCCGAACAGCCGCTGGATCACACCCTCGTGAACCTCGCGCGCCAGGTCGATCCGCTGGCGCAGCTGCCGCGCCGTCTGCGCCTGAGTTGCCACATTGCGGGCGACGGATGCCAGGGCCGCAGCCTTGCCGAGCGTCCACAGCAGGTGCCGTTCGGCCTGATCCAGCGGCGGCTCGCTGAGACTCCGCTCCGCGACGATCACGCCGACAGCGCGGCCGTTGGCGATCATCGGGCCGCAGACGATCCGGGCCGGCTCCGGTAGCAGGAAGGCATACTCCGGCGGCACCTCGCCGTGAAGATCACCGGAGATCTCGATGACCTGGTCCTCCTGCAACGCGCGCGCCGCCATCTGCGCGGTATCGACTGAAAAGTTCGCTCCTGCGAAGCTCGCGATGTCGACGCCGTGAGCGCCGGCGGCGCGGACCTGCCGGCTGTCAGGGTCGTAGCGGAAGATGATCGCCCGCCGCAGCCGCGCCAGCCGACACACCGCGCCGCACAGTCGGTCATAGAAGTCGTCGGCCGCCTCCTGCTCTGACTGTGAGAGCACCTCCGCGAACAACTCGAGCGCCTCAACCGGCACAGCACCGGGGTGGGCAGTCGTGGTCTCAACGGGTGTCGCCATCGCCTAGGGGACCTTAGAGCCTGTCCGGGGCCTTCGGCGCCTCCGGATACCGCCGGGCACGGCCCCGCCGAATTGCCGCAGGACGTCGAGTCTCAGGAGGTGAGTGCTTCCGCGCGCCCGATCGGGCGCTTGCCCCAGCGGCTGCGCGTCGCGAAATCAAGCAGCCGATAGAGGTAGTCGTGCAGCGGTGTGCAGTGGATCCCCGCCTGCGCGAGCCGCGACCTGGTGCGCGCGTTGTCGAACACGGTCGAGATCGAGAAGTATGGGAAGTAGATGCGACTGGCCTCGACCGCCATGTCGGAGAGCGTCGCGTTATCGGCCACGAACTCCGCGGGCGGAACCGCCTTGGGCTCCGGCCTGCGGAAGTACCGCGAGGCCAGCGACACGATCTCGCCCCAGGTCGAGGCGTCGGTTCCGGCTGTCAGATGGAACGTTCGGTGTGCCTCCTGGGGTCCATCGGCCAGCTCGTGGATCGCGTCAGCCACGTAATCGATCGAGACGATGTCAAGCGGCGACTCCGGCATCGCCGGAACCGCCTTGAACAGGCCCGTTGAGAGCGCGCGCAAGGGCCAGTACATGACATTGAAGGCGGCCGTCCAGCCGCTGGAGCGATCGCCGACGACGATGCTCGGGCGCAGGATGATCCACGGCAGCCCCTTGCCATCCGAGCGCACCAGCTGCTCGGATTCGAACTTCGACTGCTCGTATGAGTTGCGGAACTCCTGGCCCACGTCGAGATCGTCCTCGGTGAAGCGGCCCGTGTGGGTGCCCGCGACGTATGCGGTGGAGACCTGCGCGTAGCGGTCCAGACCGCCGTTCTGCGCAGCGAGCGAGGCGAAGTCAAGCATCCGCCTGGTACCGCCGACGTTGACGTCCCGCGCCTCCTCGAGTGGCAGGTCGAAGGACACCGACGCGGCACAGTGGATAATCGTCGTGGTCTCTGCAGCCAGCCGCTCGCGTGCAGCTTTCCCAAGGCCCAGGTGCGGCGTCGTGAGCTCGCCCGCGATCGCCTCGATGCGATGGGCGAAGCGCTCTGCGCCGTTCGCGATCAGGCCGTCGAGGATGCTGTTGAGACGCTCGCGCGCGGCCTCGTCGCTGTCCGCGCGCACCAGGCACGTCACGGGTCTGAAGCCGCGCTCGAGATAGCGAGCGAGCACCTCCATTCCGACGAAACCTGTGGCGCCGGTCAGGAAGACACGGCCGCTGCTGTTCACCGCGAGCGCTCCAACGACCGCAACGCCCAGGCGACACGCTGGCGTGTCTGCTCAGGTGCGATCAGCTCATCGATATGGCCCGACGCGGCTGCCACCTGCGGCCGCAGGTGCGTCTCCGCGTAGCGCTCCGCCAACTCCTCGCGGGCGGCCTCGGGATCGTCGGCAGCAGCGAGCTCGCGGCGATGAATGATGCCCACGGCCGGCTTCGCACCCATCACGCCGATCTCCGCCTGCGGCCAGGCGAACACGTAGTCAGCGCCCAGATCCTTGGAGTTCATGGTGATGAATGCTCCACCAAAAGCTTTGCGGAGGATAACGGTGACCCGTGGAACAGTCGCCTTGGCAAAGGCGTTGACGAACGTCGCGCCCAGCCGGATCACGCCGGCAGCCTCCTGGCGCGTGCCCGGCATGAACCCGGGTGTGTCGACCAGCACCAGCATCGGAATCCCAAAGGCGTCGCACTGATTGACGAACCGCGAGCCCTTCTCGGAGCTGGCCGTGTCCAGCACGCCGCCCAGGTAGCGAGGCTGGTTTGCGATCACGCCCACCGAGCGACCGTCGATCCGAATGAATGCTGTCACGAGATTGCGGGCCCAGCCCGGCGCTACCTCCAGCATCTCGCCGCCATCGGCGATGCCCGTGATCACCGAGCGCACGTCGTAGACATTGCGCGGTGACGCCGGCACATGCGCCGACGGGTCGACCGCACCACCAGGGCGAGAGTCACTGATCGGAAGCGGCAGCGCTGAGTGGCTCGGCAGGTAGCCGAGCAGGTCGCGGGCAAGCAGCGCCGCGTCAGAATCGGTCCGTGCCACGAAGTGGGCGACACCGTTGCGTTCATGCACGCGGTGACCGCCGAGCTCGGCCGCGGTGACGTCTTCACCCATCGCGTCCTTCACGACGCCCGGACCGGTCAGGAACATGCTCGACTCGGACGTCATCACGACCCAGTCGGTCAGCGCCGGCGAATAGGCACCGCCCCCGGCCGAGAGACCGCTGATGATCGAGATCTGCGGGACCTTGCCTGACAGCGCGACGGTCTGACGGAACACGCGTCCGTACCCGCCGAGGGCGCGCACACCCTCCTGCATGCGGGCACCGCCCGATCCGATGAAGCCGACGACGGGGGCACGAGCACGTTCGGCGAGTTCGAGCACGCGCACGATCGTGTCGGCATGCGCCTCCCCGAGCGAGCCGCCGACGTAGGAGTTGTCCTGCGCGTAGCAGAACACAGGACGGCCATCGACGAGGCCCGCACCACCGACGACGCCGTCGCCCGCGCGCGCCTTCAGTCCCATGTGGCCGGAGATCACCTCCGAGCGGATCACGTCGAGCGAGCCGGGATCACAGAGAGCCTCGAGGCGCTCGACCGGCGTCAGGTTTTCCAGATCTGTGTTCGAAAGTACCGCGCTCATCGTGT
This sequence comes from uncultured Actinomycetota bacterium, assembly GCA_963790635.1. Classification (GTDB taxonomy): domain Bacteria; phylum Actinomycetota; class Thermoleophilia; order Solirubrobacterales; family Solirubrobacteraceae; genus Palsa-465. Next base: position 488,763 of record CAWBPJ010000008.1, read on the forward strand.
CATTCCCCATTCCAGAACCGTCGCACCCCAGATGAAGCCGCCACCGAAGGCGGCCACCAGGACGCGAACGCCGTCACGCAACCTGCCCGCCTCGAAGCTCCGGTCAAGCGCCAGTGGGAGCGTTGCGGCTGAGGTATTGCCAAGGTCGCCGATGCACTCGACGACACGTTCACTGTCGAGGCCGAGGCGCTCACTGACCGCAGTCAGGATGCGGGCGTTGGCCTGGTGGTAGACGAAGAGGTCGACGTCACCCATCTCGAGCCCGGCGGCAGCGACTGCGTGCTCGGTCGCCTCTGAGAGCTTGGCGACGGCGACCTTGAAGGTCTCATGGCCGGCCATCCGGATCAGCTGATCCTCGCGCCGGACACAGATGATCCGATCCGTGTCAGCCTCGCTGCCGAGAATGATCGGCCCGATCCGGCTCTCGCCGTTGGCCACGAGCACGACCGCTCCGGCGCCGTCGGCGAAGACAGCTGACGTGCCCCGGTCGGCCGGATCGACGACTCGTGACATCAGGTCGGCACCGATCACCACCACGCAAGCCGCGCGACCCGAATCGATCATCGCTGCTCCCGTGGCCAGCGCGGTCAGGAAGCCGGCACAGGCGGCGCCGATGTCGAACGCCCCGGCGCGCGTCGCACCGATCGCGCTGGCGACCAGCGGCGCTGCGTTGGGCATGAACTCGTCAGCTGTGGTGGTCGCAACCAGGACCATGTCGACCTCGGCGGCGTCGATTCCGGCGCGTTCGAGCGCGCGCGTCGCGGCAATCGCCGCGTGTGTGTCAAGCCGCTCGTCGGGGGCGGCCACATGCCGCGTACGGATGCCTGTGCGGCGCTCGATCCAATCGGGCGCCAAGCCCAGTCGCGCCTCGATCTCAGCAGAGTCGACCGTACCCTCCGGCAGGCTCGAGCCGACCGATACGACCGCTGCGCCACCGATACCACGCTCTGCTAGCACCGGATTCGGAAGGGTCGTCGGACTGATAGTCGCGCTCACTTGGTAGAAGCATTCCCGCTGGATCCGGCAACTCCTAGACGGGGAAGTTATGAACCACCCGGCCGGGGGGTCGCTCCGGTGCTCATATTCTCATGCGAATCGGCCGTTTTCACGGCCCTCACGCAACGGCCATCCACGGCCGCACACCACAACCTTCGGGGCCCTCTTGCCGCGACGGTTCGCGGCCTCACGCCACGCACCGTGACGAGCTCGTTTTCGCACTCGGTGTGAGTGTATGAGGGTGACCGACGTACGCGGTTGCCTACCATCAAGGCCGTGCGCTTCTCCGTCCTCGATCAGTCGCCGATCCCGGAGGGACTGACCGGGGTTGACGCGCTTCGCAACACGCTCGAGCTGGCGCAGTTGGCTGACCGGCTCGGTTACCACCGTTACTGGGTCGCTGAGCACCACGGCGGTCCGATGCTCGCGGGCGCTGCGCCCGAGGTGCTGATCGGCCCGATCGCCTCTGCGACTCGTGGCATCAGGGTCGGCAGCGGTGGCGTGATGTTGCCCCATTACAGCCCATTCAAGGTGGCGGAGGTCTTCTCGATCCTGGCCGGCCTGTTCCCGGGACGCATCGATATGGGCATCGGCCGGGCGGCTGGGACCGATCCGCTGACAACCTTCGCCCTGCAGCGCGACCGTCGGCAGGCGTCGCCTGACGACTTCCCTTCGCAGCTGGCGGAGCTGCTCGGCTATCTGGACGACGCCCTCCCAGAGGAGCATCCGTTCGCGCGACTCGCCGGGACCTTGCCCGGCCGTCCGCAGACACCCGAGCGCTGGCTGCTCGGCTCCTCGCCTCAGAGCGCGATCTGGGCTGCCGAGCTGGGGATCTCCTATGCGTTCGCGGACTTCATCAACCCCGATGGCGCCGCACTCGCCACCGACTACCGCAACCGTCATGCCGCTCAGCATCGTGATCGGGCATCGCGGACGGCCGTCGCCGTCTGGGTGATCTGTGCCGATACCGACGAGCAGGCTCAGTACCTGGCCTCGTCGAGCAGGATGTCGATGCGGCTGCTGCGCCAGGGCGAACTCATCCAGGTGCCGCCGCCCGAGAAGGCGCTCGAGTATCTGCGCGCGATCGGTCAGCCGACGGACCATGGATTCACCGACGGTCGCCGCGGAATCATCGGCTCGCCCGAGACGGTACGGGCCAAGCTGCTCGAGGTCGCCGACCTCTACGGGGCAGAGGAGGTGATCGTCGTCACGATCACCTACGACCACGCTGATCGCAAACGCTCCTACGAGTTGATCGCGGACGCCGTTGGACTCGAGCCGCGCGCCCAACCCGAGGCAGGCCAACAACCCCCTCGCGACGACGTGACCGACGTCAGTTCCCAGCCTCTGTCGGTGGCAACGGGTGACCGCGCGCGCTGAGATGCACTGGTAGCGCCCCCTCCGGCCGCTTATCGGGGTCGATCCGCTCGGAGTGACGATCGAGTAGCTGGCCGATCTGCTCACGCATCTCGATGAGCTCCTCAGGCGTGAGGTAGAGCAGCGCGCTGCTGAAGAACGGGGCGTCATGCCACTCCACTGGGTACCGGGCCCGGGTGGCCAAGAACTGACGGACCTGGGCGTCCTCCCGCTCCAGCATCTGCCGCACGAGCACGTCGACCGCAGCATCCGCCACGGGGTCGTCTGCGTCGGTGGTTACGTACTCGCGCTCGGACGTCAGCCGCCACGGTCGACTGCGCCCCTTGCCGCCGCCGGCATCCTCCACGAAGCCGTACTTGGCCAGGGTCTGCAGATGCCATGACATGTTCCCAGGGCTCTCCCCCAGCAGCTCGGCCGCGCGACTGGCTGTGATCTCACCGTCTCGCCGCATGAGATCGAGCAATTCCAGTCGAACGGGATGCGCCATCGCCCGCATCGTCTTCGCGTCGGTGATATGCCGCGACTCCTTCATCGGCCCAGGAGCGCCGTCGTCCGAGCCCGGTCGCCTGACACCGCCAACCGCAGACCGATCGAGACCAACGCCCAGCCGGCCCGGGCGCGGAATCCGACCGCGCGGCTGCCGCCGGCACCATGACCGGTCGAGCCTTCGCTCTCGTAACGGGCGCTGTGACGCTCCTGCGCCAGCGCCACGATCAGCTGATGATTACCTGACATCTGTTCTCCCTTCGACCCACCATGTAGCCTCACAAGAGTTCTTGTCACAAGATAACGCGTCACAAGAACTCTTGTCAAGCAGGTTCAGGCAGGTGGCAGCAGCGTCCAACAGGTTCCGGCACGCCCGGCAGGTTTCCGGCACGCCAGGCAGGTCCCGGCAGGCCCAGGAACGCCCAGGCGGCTCCGCCAGGCCGGTTCGAGAGAGCCCAGATCCTGGGTGTCTCCTCCCCGTGAGCGATACCGAGGGAGGGGTTTTGTTGCCTGGGGCCACCAAACCCCTCCTTCGCGAGGTACGAAGCTTTGCCAGGGCCGGCACAGCCCAGACAAGTCCGCCGCACCGGCCCGGCTACGACCACGCCTGTCCGGCTACGCCGAGGCCAGACCAGGACGGCCTGGTTACGAGAAGTCCGGGCCCGCCCAGGTCCACATCACCCCGCCAGGGCGAAGCCTGCCCGGCAACGCTCGGTCAGGCGACGGCTGGGAGGTTGGTGTTTCGGCTTGCGAAGGCGCGGGAGAGCGCCGCTCTCCCGCTGATGTTTGTCTCTGACGAAGACCGGCCGCTGCGCGGCCTTTTGCTGCGCCTGGTGGGTGTGCGTTGGTGGGCTGACCGTACGGGTGGCGGACTCGATCTATGAGCTGCTGCACCGTGAGTGCTTTGAGCCGCTCCCGGATGAGATGTTCGCTGGCCTGTCTATGGATGTTGGCCGGTCGGTGCCGCCGATGATCGTGGCGGTCGTGTTGGTGCTGCAGCGGTTGGAGGGCTGCTCTGACAGCGAGGCGGTCGACCGGTTCGCCTATGACCTGCGCTGGAAATACGCGTGCGCCGGCCTGGACTTCTACTACCCGGGCCGTGCATACCGTGCTTGTCGATATGTGCGCGCGGCTCGCGGCCTCCGAGGATCCGGACCGGATATTCGAGGTCACTTCGACGGCGGCCCGGGAGGCGGTGCTGGTGGGTGACCTGCCCACCAGCACACCGTGAAGCTCCGGAGGCTCAGGAGCGCGAACGCCGGCTCACCGCCGCGCGTGCCCGTTAGGCCGACCCGGATTGGAAGACCAGCTACATGGCTCGCCGCGGCGGTGAACCTCGCGCGGCTCGGTCTGCTCGGAATGGACCCCCCGAGCGGCCGGATGGGCGATCAGCGCCGCATGACCAAGCGGATGACATCCCATCGGCAGCAAACGAACCCCGTCGGCTCACTCGCCCGACGCTCCCGGCCCTCCGCGCACAGCAAAAGGCCGCGTCAGCGGCCGGTCTTCGTCAGAGACAATCGCAGGGAGAGCGTCAGCTCTCCCTCTCTCCCATGCCCATTTGACACCGCCATATCAGGACGCCGCCAGCGCGGCCTGCAGGAACCCGTTCGCCACCTCACGCGCGACCGGGTCGACCGGGAGAAACGGCGGGACGTCAAGGCGCGCGCCGAGATTGACGGTCACCTCGGTCCCCTGCGGCCCGAGGTCACGTAGCAGCCAGGCGATCGTCAACGACTCGTGTTCTCCGCGTTCGTCGGCGACTCGCGCCAGCGCCACCGACGTTGGTCGCGTCCGCTCGACCGCCAGCCGCACGTCGAACTGCTTGCGCAGTGGCCCAGCGACAGCCGCCAGCACCGCGTCCACCCGGGTCGGCGCACCCTCCACGTCGCGCTCGAGCACGGTCACGCTCTTGGCACCGTCCGGATACCAATCCGGGTAGTGCTCGACATCGAGCAGTCGCTCGTAGATCTGATCGATCGGCGCAGTACTTACACCGGTGGCGGTGGCTGTCAGCTCCTTCATGACCCGCGCGCAGAATACTGTGTGGACCGTGGGAATCGTCGAGGGCTCATCGACCGCTGAGATCGACGCGCCGCTGGAACGTGTTTGGGCGCTGGTCGCCGATGTCGAGCGCGCGCCCCGGTGGCAGGGCGGGCTGCGCTCGGTGATCGGCCGCGAACGCGACCCCGAGGACCGGGTGCTGCTGGCCGACACGGAGACCGACGCAAAGCTGCGAACGCTCAGGTCGCAGGTTCGCTTCGCCTACGCGCCGCCCACACGGCTGGAATGGATTCAGATCCACGGCGACATCAAATCAGTGGCCGGCTCCTGGGAGCTCGAGCAACTCGCGGCAGAGACGACCCGCGCGACCTACAGGATCGCCGTCGACCTCGGCGCCATCGCCCCGCTGATCCGCGGCCCAATCATCGACCTGCTGCGTGCTCAGCTGGCGAACGCTCGGGCGAAGGAGCTGAAGGTGGCGATCGAGCAATGAGCGCAGACAAGACAGAGATCCGCGAGCTGATCGAGAACTGGGCGCTGTGGCGCGACGCCCGCGCTTGGGACCGCTTCCGCACGGTCTGGCACGCCGACGGGCGGATGATGGCGACCTGGTGGCAGGGACCCTTCGAGGACTTCATCAGCGTCAGCCAGGAGGGCTGGGACCGCGGCGTGCGCATCCTGCATTTCCTCGGTGGCTCGACGATCGACGTCAGCGACGACCGCGCGATCGCGCAGACGAAGATGACGATCACGCAACGGGTCGAGGTGAACGATGTGCTCTGCGACGTCGTCTGCACAGGCCGTTTCTACGACTTTCTCGCCCGTAGCCAGGGCCGCTGGGGCCTGGTCCTGCGCCAGCCGATCTACGAAATCGACCGATTGACCTCCGTATCCGGCGAGTCTATACCTCAACTTGACCCTGAGATCCTCGCCCGATTCCCCCATGGTTACAGGCATCTTGCCTATGTGCAGACGCTCGTCGGCTACGAGGTCAAAGACGACATGCCCGGCCTCGAAGGCCCCGAGTTGGACCGGCTATATGCCGATGGCGCAGCCTGGCTGAACGGCTGATTCTCAGTCTCCGCGCGCGGGGCGGCGTCCGACGGGTACGTAGGACAGTTCGGTGAGGCAACGGCACAGTTCGGCAGGTCGACGGCACAGTTCGGCAGGTCGACGGAGCAGCGGAGGCGAGGAGTTCAGGACGTCGCCGGTGCGCCGGCGGTGAGCGCGCGAAGCAGCGGCGAGCGCGCTCAGGCGGCTGCTTCGGCCCGCACGCGCGCCATCTCGACATCCGCGTCGTAGGCGGCCAATTCCGGGAATGCCAGCATCGTCACGCCGACCCCGAGGAGGCAGCCGATGCCGCCGATCAAGACTGAGTTGGCCGCGCCGGCAAGCCCGGCGACCAGCCCTGATTCGATGTCGCCGAGTCGCGGCCCGCTGGTGACGACCAGGCTGAATACTGAGCTCATGCGGCCGCGCAGACGGTCGGGGGTCACGGTCTGGCTGATCGTCGAGCGGCAGATCGCGCTGAGTCCGTCGGCCCAACCTGCGATGCCGAGCAGAATCGCGGCCGGAACGATCGAGCGCGTGAGCCCTGCGAGACCGATCGCGACACCCCACATCGACACCATCACAATCGTCACCAGCCCGAGTCGCCTGACGTGCAGGACCCAGCCTGAGCCCAGCACGGAGAGCGTGCCCCCGATCGCGATCGCCGTGTAGAGCAGGCCGGTGCCGCCGGCACCCGCGTGGTAGACGCTCAGCGCCAGCACCGCAAACAGTATCCGCGGCATCCCGAACAGCATCGCGTTGATATCGATCACGAACGAGCCGGCCAGCGCCTTGTTGGAGACCACGAACCGTAGGCCCTCCGCGATCGCGTGCTTGACCGGTGGATGATGCTCGCTGGTGTGCGGTGGCTGCGGACCGATCGCGAGTGCCGCGAACAGCATGCTGCAGCAGAGCACTGCGTCGGCCGCGTAGAGCCAGGAGACGCCGCCGAGCACGCCGATCATGACGCCGCCCACCCCTGGGCCGATGATTCCGGTCGCCTGCTGGGTGCCGTAATTGAACGCGAGACCCGCTCGCAGCTGATCCGGGCCGAGGATCCCAGGGATGATCGCCCCGCGCGCGACGCTGTCGAGTGCGGTGCAGCCGGCGAGCAGTCCGCCGAGCACGAGGATCGCGATAACCGGCGGGTGGGGGTCAAGGAGCGACAGCACGAACAGCAGCGATGCGATCGTGATGATTCCGACCTGGGCAAGCGCCAGCACCGGCCGGCGATCACGCCGATCCGCGATCGCACCGCCAATCAGCGAGACAACGATCATCGGGCCGAGCTCGAACAGGCCGATCAGCCCGAGCAGAGCCGCGGATCCAGACAACACGTAGATCTGGAACGGGAGCGCGACCAGCACCGCCTGCGACCCCAGCCCGGAGACGATCCCGCCGATCGAGATCAGGCGGAAATCACGTGACTCCTCGAAGGGAGTGACGTCGACAACGACTTTCTTCAGCAGCGGGAGCAGAGGTCACGAAGGTAGCGGAGTCGCTGGCGCCCGAACTCGGGTATGAATACGGGCGTGTTCGCCGCATACGCCGACTCGATCAACGCGGACGACCCGCTGGCTGGGCTGGTCGTCGGCGAACGCCCCGAGCCTGTTCCGCCCCCGGGCGACTGGGTCACGGTCGACGTCCGCGCTGCGGCGTTGAACCATCACGACCTGTGGTCGCTGCGCGGCGTCGGACTGTCGGCCGAGCGGTTGCCGATGATCCTTGGCTGCGACGCCGCCGGAATCGACGCCGATGGCAACGAGGTGATCGTGCATGCGGTGATCGCCTCCGATGGCTGGCGCGGTGACGAGACGCTCGATCCAAGGCGCTCGCTGCTCTCGGAACACTTCCAGGGCACACTCGCCGAGCGTGTCAGCGTCCCGCGAGGCAATCTCGTCGCCAAGCCGCCGCAGCTGAGCTTCGAGCAGGCTGCGTGCCTGCCGACGGCCTGGCTGACCGCATACCGGATGCTGTTCACCCGGGGACGGCTGGCGCCGGGACAGACGGTGCTCGTACAGGGTTCAAGCGGCGGCGTCGGGACTGCGCTGATCAGGTTGGCCTCGAGCTCCGGCGTGCGGGTCTGGGCAACGAGCCGCACCGAGGCCAAGCGCGAGCTGGCCCTGACGCTGGGCGCCGACGCCACGTTCGAGCCGGGGGCGCGACTGCCGGACCGCGTCGACGCCGTGATGGAGACGACCGGCGCCGCCACCTGGTCGCACTCGGTCAGGGCGCTCAAGCCCGGTGGTGTGATCGTGATCTCAGGCGCCACAACGGGCGATTCCCCGCCGGCTGAGCTGACCCGTATCTTCTTCCTCCAGCTGTCCGTGATCGGCTCGACGATGGGCAGCCGCGACGAGCTCGAGCGGCTAGCGCGACTGATGGCCTCCCGCGGGATCGAGCCGGCGATCAGTCAGACGCTGCCGCTGATCGACGCCCGTGCCGGTTTCGAGGCGATGCTCGCCGGCGAGACCGGCGGCAAGATCGTGTTCACGGTCTAACCGCAGCGCAGGCCTGCAGGGACCGGCACATGCAGGCCAACGATGAGGTTGCCTGTATCGACGCCAAATCGCGCAAATAGCTTGGATTGCCACAGCCGAGGGGGGTCAACTCGCGGGCACCGAGGCCTCTTTAAGAGGCATGGAATTTACAGACACGCAGGACCACATCGACCAGTTCGTGTTCAGCCTGATACGGACCGGTGTGCTGTTGACCGACGTGGCGGCTGACCTGGTGGAGTCGCTGCCGGAGGATGCCTACCCGGGAGAGGAACCGGGTGCCGTCGTGCTCGGGATGGTGTCGGGCTCGATCAGGAGCGTGCTCGAGAAGGTCGAGCCGGAGCTCGTCGAGGAAGCGGCAGATTTGATGGAACGGGCGATCGACCGCGTTGAGGAGCACCTGCGGCTGGCGCTTGAGCTTGGCCGGCGGATGCACGACGGAATGTCCGGGATCGGCTACGGATGAGCCGGCTCTCACCGGACCTTCGGGAAGCACGGAAATCCGCCTCAGGTCACGGAGAGGCGGTTCGACGCAAAGTGGCTGATCGCTCAGCCGCCCAGCCCGCCGAACACCGCGAACGGGTTGGGCGGGGTCTCGGCCTCGACTTCGCGGAGGGTCGCCTCCACCTCGACCGTGCTGCCCTGTGGCGCCAGCGCGGAGATGCGCTCCGCGAGCGTCTTGGCGGCGTCCTCGTCGGGCGCCCCCACGAGCAGATAGCGCCAGCGGCGCAGGCTGGGGATCCCCTCGGCCTTCAGGCTCTCGGACAACGCAACGGTGTCGTGATGCGAGTGGGTGTGGACCCGTACCTCGTATTCGGAGGCGTGCATCTCAGCGGACTCTTCGCGCTCACGCTCGACCGCGTCCTCGTGCTCGGCGGCCGTCGCGGCGGGTGTGTCCGGCAGCGGCTGATCTGGGTCGACCCACTCTTCGGCGACCGGATGCCAGCGCTTGAGCTGAGCGTCGACGCTCAGCTTGGCCGTCGCGGCCAGAGCCTTCACGGCATCCATGGCCCGCTCGGCCTGATCGCGCGTGCCGGCGTACAGGAACAGCTCATGGCTCTCGACGGAGACGATCACGCGGTCCCCCGCCGTGCTCTCCAACGCGTGCTCGGTCTTTCCGGATCGAAGCTCCTCGGAGAGCGCGACGGCCGTCGCGGTGGTCGGGCAGATGACCTGGACACGCCAGTCGTCGTTCATCGCGGTTCCTTTCGTTGGCCTGGGTCTGCCATTGACCGGACAGCGTAGGGATTTGGCTGCTTTGGCGCCGATTTGGTCATGGAACCGTGACCGTCTCAGTCGACGAAGCCTGAGGGCCGTCGATCGTGGGCGTCCCGTAGTGGATTGTCACCGTCCAACTGCCGCTGGCGAGCTGGCCGGCCGCGACGAACTGATCGGCTCCCTGCTTGGTCACGTGAAGAGCCACATGGGAGGCTCCCTGAGCAGCCGCCACGGTCAGCGTCGGCAACGCGATACCCACGCTGACGGACAGCGTGACCGCCCCGCTGCCGCTGGAGGTCCAGTTGGTGCTGACCGGGAACCATGGCTTGACGAGCGAGGCTCCGCTCGCCAAGCCGCTCACGTTCACGGCACCCGACGCGGTCCAGAGCGGACGCCCGGTCCAGCTGCAGGTGTCGCCCTTGCGTTCGCAGACCGGCAGCTGCGGCAACTCCGTGGCCCAGCGGAAGATCAGAGGGTCGCGGTTGTTCGCGGCGCCGATCCCGAACACCTCCGCGTAGGACTCGCGGCCCTGGCCCGACGCGGCCCCGGAGAAGCCGTTGTCGCTGAAAGCGGCACCGATGGCGCAGCGCCTTCCGCAGGCCGTCTTGGCGCTGTCGCGCAGGATCGCATCGCGATGGCCCCAGCAGCCGGAGGACGCGGTCCGCGAGCAGGAAATGTTGTGGGTCGTTCCGTCCGGGTACAGCCCGTCGTCGTAGATCCAGCCGACGGTCGCGATGATCGGGTTCTGCTGTCCCCCGGCCCAGATCGAGAGAAAGCCGCCGCGTGCGCCGGCGCCCGCGCGCGTGGGATCCCTGCCGGCAACCGCGCCGGCACTGGCGGCGGCGTTCCAGTCCGCCGCGAGGCCCGTGTCCGGCTTCAGCCCGCGCGCTGTCCGCTCGAGCTCGGTGAGCACGAAGGTCTGTTGCGGAACGGTGAGGTGACTCCAGTTGCGCGGCAGCACCAACGGTCCAAGGTGCTCGCTGCGGCGACCGGCGTTGAGCATCGCCACGGACTCATCGAGGCACGTCGCCGAATGGTCATGGACGCCGGTGCATGCGGGCTCGACGTGCTCGTCCACTGCCAGCGACCGATCCGGATTGCGCGGCGGCAACAGAGCGCCGGCAGAGGCAGCCGCGCTGAGGGCCGTACACACGAGCAACGCCGCCAGGCAGGCCAGCGGGATTCGAGGTCGCGGGCAGCGCACGGAAGGCTCAGCTCGGACGCGCGGTCAGGTCGAGCTCAAGCTGCAGCACCTGCGGCTCCAACGGTTCCGTGGTCGCGCGCGGGCGCCCGCGCTTCGACCAGTGTGAGACGACGTCACGGGCACGGCACGACCGGTAAGTCACCTTACGATCGAGCGGCTGAATCGATAGCCCGCCGGGCGCGTTTCCCGACACCAGCGCGTGGAACCGCCGCCCCAGCCGGTCGATCTCGACGATGTCTCCGCTCTCGATTCCCTCAAGTCGCATCGGACCGTGAGCTTAGAGTCTGGCGACGATGCTGAAGACGCACCTTGCACAGAGAGCCGACGTGCTCGTCGACGCGCTAGCTGACCTACTCGCCGACCCGCCGGCGGACCCGTTCGCGCGCGAGCTGGTTTCGGTGCCGACCCGTGGGATCGAACGTTGGCTGACCCAGCGTCTGTCGACCCGGCTTGGCGCCGGCGAACGGCGGCGCGACGGGATCTGCGCGAACGTCGAGTTTCCGTTCCCCGGGAGCCTCGTGTCCGAGGCGCTGGCGCTCGCCAGTGGGATCGCACCTGAGCGGGACCCGTGGAAGCCGACGCGGCTCGTTTGGCCACTGATCGAAGTAGTCGAATCGGCGCTCGAGGAGGATTGGCTTGAACCGCTGACACGGCACCTGCGGACCGGCCACGAACATCGCTATGCGCGGCTTGCCCACGTCTCGCGCCTGTTCGACGAGTACGCCGTGCGTCGCCCGGATCTGATCGAGGCCTGGGCGCGCGGCGAGTCCGGCGGCGTCGACGAAGATGATCCGGCCGGCTGGCAACCGGAGCTCTGGCGCCGGTTGCGGGCTCACGTCGACGTTCCCAGCCCGGCCGAGCGGCTCGCGTCGGCCTGCCTGAGGTTGGCGACCGAGCCTCAGGTCGTGCCGCTTCCGCCGCGCCTTGCACTGTTCGGGCTCACTCGGCTGCCGGCAAGCCACCTCCAGGTGCTGAGCGCGATCGCAACGGGTCGTGACGTGCATCTGATGCTGCTGCACCCCTCCCCCACGATGTGGGACCGCGGTGAGGCACAGAACCGCCTCCTGGCCTCGTGGGGACGCGACGTGCTCGGGCTGCAGACGCTGGTGCGCGGGATCGGCGCGGAGGTCCGCCATCCACTGCCGCAGCCGGAGTGCCGGGACACGCTGCTGGAGGTGCTCCAATCCGATGTTCGCGCCGATCGTCAGCCGCCGGGGGAGCCGTTGCGCGAGGGTGACCACGACGAGCGGTCTGAGCTCGCACCCGGCGACCGCAGCATCCAGGTGCACGCCTGTCACGGCCGCGCCCGCCAGGTTGAGGTCCTGCGCGAATCAATCCTTCACCGGTTGGCCTCCGATCCGACGCTCGAGCTCCGGGACGTGATCGTGATGTGCCCTGACATCGAGGCATTCGCGCCGCTGATCGAGGCGGCCTTTGGTGGTCGGGCTCCAGCCGTGGATGGCGCGGGCACAGGAGGCGAGGAGCAGAGAGCGGTCGGCGAGCCGCCCCCGTTGCGGGTACGGCTCGCCGACCGCTCGCTCCGCCGCACGACCCCAATCCTCGCCGTGGCCGCTCGCCTGCTGGAACTGGCCTCAAGCCGTGTCACCGCGTCGGAGGTGCTCGACCTGGCCGATACAGGACCGGTGCGTGCGCGGTTCGGATTTGACGACGACGCGCTGGCACAGTTGCGCGAATGGGTCGCCGACAGCGCGATCCACTGGGGACTTGATGCCGCCGGGCGGGCTGACTACCAACTGACCGAGGTCGAGGCGGGAACCTGGGCGGCGGGGCTCAAGCGGCTGCTGCTCGGCGTGGCGATGAACCCTGACAACGGCGCGCTGTTCGAGCGTGTGCTCCCGCTGGCAGACGTGCAGAGCAGCCAGATCGCGCTGGCTGGCTCGTTCGCCGAGTTCGTCGATCGGCTCGACGCCGCCCTGCGGTCGCTGTCTGGACCACAGACCGTCGACCGGTGGGTCCTGGCGCTCGCTGCCGCAGCCGACGCGCTCACCGCCACCACCACGCGTGAGGCCTGGCAGCGCAGCCAGCTGGACCTGATCCTGGCTGAGATCGCTGAGCCAGGTGACGCCGCCGGCATCGAGCTGGCACTGCCGGAGCTGCGAGCGCTGCTTGGTCATCGGCTCGAGGGCCGCCCCACCCGCGCGAGCTTCCGCAGCGGCCACCTGACCTTCTGCACGCTGGTGCCGATGCGCTCGGTGCCCCACCGAGTTGTGTGCCTACTCGGGCTCGACGATGGCGCCTTCCCTCGCCAGAGCCCGCGCGACGGCGACAACCTGCTGCTGCTCGGCAAGCCGCATCCCGGCGACCGCGACCCCCGAACCGAGGACCGCCAGCTGCTGCTAGACGCGCTGCTCGCGGCACGTGAGGCGCTGATCATCACCTACAGCGGCAACGACGAGCGCACCAACGCGCCACTGCCGCCGGCCGTGCCTGTCGGTGAGCTGCTCGATGCAGTCGACGCCACTGCACGTGTCGCGCCAGCGGGCGCGACACAACTGGCACGAGACCGGATCTTGATCCGCCATCCGTTGCAGGCGTTCGATCCGCGCAACTTCGTCGGTCACGGGTCGGATCCGTCGCGGGCTGCGGACGGAACCTGGAGCTTCGATTCCTCGGCGCTGGCAGGAGCCCGCGCGTTCATCGCGCCGCGCCACGAGCCGCCGCCTTTCCTGTCAGAGCCCTTGCCGGCGGCGCCGGATTCGGACCTCGTGACGCTCGATGAGCTCGTGGCGTTCGTCCAGCGCCCGGCACGCGCATTCCTGCGGCAGCGACTGGGCGTGACGCTGCGCCGCGAGGAGGATGAGATCGACGACGCACTGCCGATCGAGTTGGACGGCCTCGCCCGCTGGGGCGTGGGTCAGCGTCTGCTCGAGCGCAGGATCGAGGGCGCCGACCGGCGCGAGGCGTACCTGCCGGAGGTCTCGAGCGGCGTCCTGCCGCCGGGCGCGATGGGGATCCCGGTGATCGAGGAGATCTGGCCGGTGGCTCGATCGCTGGCCGATGCGGCGAAGGCGTACGCCAGCAACCACGAGCCCAGAACGCAGCAGACGAACGTGACCCTGCCCGACGGCACAAGGCTGACCGGCGCGGTCGGCGGCATCCACGGACACGTGGTGCTGCAGGTCAGCTACTCGCGGCTCAACCCACGAACCCGCCTGGCCGCATGGGTTCGCCTGCTGGCGCTCTCAGCGGCCGCACCCGAGATCCCGTTCGAGGCTGTCTCGATCGGCCGGGGGCGTCCGGGGACGATCCAGGTTGCGCGCCTGCCGCAGCTCGGCGGCGATTCGGGAGTGCGGGCGCAAACAGCCCTGGTTGAGCTGGCCTCGCTGGCAGCGCTGCGGGCGGAGGGACTGCGGGCGCCGTTGCCGCTGCCCTGCGAGACCGCCCATGCCTTCGCCGAGGCGACGCTGCGGGGCGAGGATCCGATCGCGGCAGCCATGAAGCGCTGGCGTTCGGGCTGGTTCTCGGACCGCTTGATCGAGGGCGAGGAGGCCGAGGCCGAGCACCTGCTGGCGTTCCCGGCCGGGCTCGATATGGAGCGGCTGGCGGAGCTGGCGCCGGCGGTCTGGCGACCGCTGCTCCAGCGTGAGGTGATCGACTCGTGACCGAATCAACGATGACTGAGGCGCAACAGTTCGATCTGCGGGGTGAGCTGCCCCGCGGCGTGACCGTGCTTGAGGCGAGCGCCGGCACCGGCAAGACGTTCACGATCGCTGCGCTCGCCGCTCGCTACGTGGCGGAGGGCACGCCGCTTGATCAGCTGCTGCTGGTGACGTTCACCAGGGCTGCGACCAGTGAGCTGCGCGAGCGCGTTCGCGAGCGGCTCGTGGCGACTGAGGCCGAGCTCAAGCGCGCTGCCGCCGGCGCACCGCCCACACGAGGCGACGAGGTGATCCGGCTGCTCGCACAGGCTCCGCTCGACGTCGTCCAGCTCAGATGCGAGCGCCTGGCTCACGCGATCGCGAACTTCGACGAGGCAACGATCGAGACCACGCACGGGTTCTGCCAGAAGGTGCTCGACACGCTGGGCACGCTCGCGGACATCGAGCCGAACGTGACGTTTGTCGAATCCGTCGAGGACCTCACCAACGAGGTGATCGACGACCTCTACGTGCGGCGCTTCTTCCGGGATCGCGACGGACTTTCGATGTCACGGGCGCAGGCCGGCGCGATCGCGCGGATCGCGATCGAGAACCCGCTCGCGGACATCCATCCGCGCCGGCCCGACCAGGGCACGGCTCAGGAGCTGCGCCGGCGACTCGCCGACGCGGCTCGTCGCGAGCTCGAGGCGCGCAAGCGCAAACAGGCACTGATGACTCATGACGACCAGCTGACACGGCTGCTGGACACGCTGCGCGGCCCAAACGGACCGGCCGCTGTCGCCAGTCTTCGCCGGCGATACGCCGTTGTGATGATCGACGAGTTCCAGGACACTGACCCGATCCAGTGGGAGATCGTTCGCAGGGCGTTCGGTGACGCTCAGACCGGCGCGCGAGCGTTCAGCGATGATCCGGCGAAGGCCGAGCGCGCCGCGGACACGACCCTCGTCCTGATCGGCGACCCGAAGCAGGCGATCTATGCCTTCCGCGGCGCCGACGTCTACGCCTACCTCGACGCGGCCGCCACCGCCGGCACGCGAGCCACGCTTGGCATCAACCGCCGCAGTGACCAGCCCCTGCTCGACGGACTCGACGCGCTGTTCGCACAGGCCCGACTCGGCCATCCCGGGATCGTCTACAGGCAGGTGCAGGCGGCTCCGGGCCATCGACTCCCGCGCCTTTTCGCCGCGCCGAGCGACGCGGCCCTGCGCGTGCGCCTGCTTCCGCGTGAAGAGCCGTCCGTGGTGCGCACGGCCAGCGGCTTCCCGAACGCCGAGTCGACGCGGGCGTTCATCGCCCGCGACCTCGCGACCGATGTGGTTCGGCTGCTCAGCTCGGGTGCTGAGATCGAGCGCCGTGATCGTGAGGGCCATCCACTGTCCCGCGTACCGGTCGCGCCCGGGCAGATAGCCGTGCTCGTGCGCACACATCGCAATGCCGGCCTGATCCAGGCGGAGCTGGAGGCGGTCGGCGTGCCGGCTGTGATCAGCAGCTCCGGCAGCGTCTTCGGGACCCCGTCGGCGCGCGATTGGCTGACGCTGCTTCAGGCCCTCGAGCAGCCCTCCCACCCCTCGCGAGCCCGCGCGGCCGCACTGACGCCGCTGGTGGGCATGACCGCGGCCGAGCTCGCCGCCGCAGCCGAGTCCGAGCTCGAGCTGCTTCATCAGCGCTTGCACACCTGGGCACGGATCCTGCGCGAGCTCGGGGTTTCGGCGCTCGCCGACACGATCCTGGCAGGTGCCCACACCGCTGAGCGACTGCTGTCCCAGACGGGCGGAGAGCGCCGGCTCACAGACCTCCAGCACGTCGGCCAGCTGCTGCATGCCGCTGCCGCGGGCGAGCAGTTCGGGCTGGCGGCGCTGAGCGGCTGGTTACGCCAGCGAATCGCCGCCGCTGACCGCGAGGGCGCCAACGACGAGCGCACGCGCCGGCTCGATTCCGACGCTGACGCCGTCCAGGTGCTCACCTTCCACCGCAGCAAGGGGCTCGAGTTTCCGATCGTCTACTGCCCCTTTTTGTGGGAGGCCGGACGCCTTGCAGACGACGGCAGCGCCGTCTATTTCCACGACGAGCAGGGCACGCGCGCGATCGACGTCGGCCTGGCCGGAGACGGCTACAAGGCACACCTGCTGCGCCACAACATCGAGGAGCGCGGTGAGGAGCTGCGGCTGGCCTACGTGGCGCTCACGCGCGCGCGCCACCAGGCCGTGATCTGGTGGGCCAGTTCCTGGTATGCGAACGACTCGCCGTTGGGCAGGCTGCTGTTCGCCCAGCGGGCCGACGGTGAGGTCGACTGGCGCGGCGGCAAACGCCCGCGCGAGGACGATGCGGCCGAGCGCTTCGACCAGGTCCGCGAGCGGGCACCACACGCGGTCGCGGTCGAGACGGCCGCGCTCGGCCTGCCCGTCGTTTGGCGCCCGAACATCGACGGCGATGCGCCACTCGACCGCGCGCGTTTCACCCGCCAGCTCGACACTTCCTGGCGCCGCACCTCCTACACCGCCCTGACCGCCGCCGCCCATGACGCGCTGGTGGCGTCCGAGCCGGAGAGCGCCGGCGTCCTCGACGAGCCCGAGGGCCCGCTGCTGACCGAGTCCTCCTCCGAGCTGCCGCTGTCGGCGATGGCCAGCGGCCCGCGCCTGGGCACGTTGATCCACGAGACCCTGCAGGTCGCCGAGTTCGATCCGCCGGACCTGACGGCCGAGTTCACGGCTCAGCTGAGACATGCAACCACGCACCGTCCGGAGCTGCTCGGCTGCTCGCCGGAGCTTGCCGCCGCCGGCCTTGCATGCGCGCTCGCCACCCCGCTAGGTGGCGAGCTCGGCTCACTCCCACTCGCAGGCCTGTCGCGAGCCGATCGGCTCGACGAACTCGAGTTCGAGCTGCCGCTGGCGGGCGGCGACGAACCGGTCAGCGCCGCGCGGCTGCAGGACGTCGGAGAGCTGTTGACCTCGCTGACCAGCGGCGACGATCCCACCGCCGGCTACGCACAGCGCCTCTCCGATCCAACGCTCGCGTCGACCCTGCGGGGCTACCTGACGGGCAGCATCGACCTCGTGCTGCGGGTGGCCGCCGGCAACGGTCGCCGGCGCTACGCGATCGTCGACTACAAGACCAACTGGCTGGCGCCCGCAGGCGAGCCGCTGACCGCGGCCCATTATCGCCAGGTCTCGCTGGCGGTCGAGATGCAGCGTTCAGATTACGTCCTTCAGGGTCTGCTGTATTCGGTCGCACTGCACCGCTACCTGCGCTGGCGACTTCCCGACTACGACCCACACACCGATCTGGCCGGAATCCACTACCTGTTCCTACGGGGAATGCTCGGTCCCGACGAGCACAGCGGCGTTTTCAGCTGGCGCCCGAGCGGCGCGCTCGTGATCGCGCTGAGTGACCTGTTGGCGGGAGCTGAGAGCAGATGAGCACCGTGGATGAGCCGCGCGAGCTGGATCGCTTCGCGCCTGAGCTGCCGCTGCGGGCCCCCGAGTGGCTCGCCGAACCGATCGCCGCCGGTGATCTCCTCGCCTCCGACGTGCACGTGGCGCTGACCCTCGGACGCATCAGCGAGGTCGGTGATCACGACGTGCTCCTGGCGGCCGCGCGGGCCGTGGCCGCGGCCAGGCTAGGACACTCGTTCGTTGAGCTCGCGCCTGAGGTTGCCGCCCGTGCCGCCGCATCTGAGGCGCTCGTGGCAGACGCGAATCCGGACACCGTGCGTCCGCTGCGGCTGATCGGCAACCGGCTGTATCTCGATCGCTACTGGCGCGAGGAGCGCCGCCTGGCGGCGGCGCTCCTCGCCCGCAACGGGATGCGTTCAGACGTCGGCGACCTGGCGGAACTGGGAGCCGCGATCGCGACCCTGTTCCCCGGTGGCGAGGTCGCGGAGCAGCGTGTCGCTGCCGCAGTCGCGCTGCTGCGCGACCTCGCCGTCATCGCCGGTGGCCCCGGCACCGGCAAGACCACGACCGTGGCCCGGATCGTCAAGCTGAACCAGACGCTGGCCGCCGACCGCGGCGTACAGCCACCCCTGATCGCCCTCTGCGCTCCAACCGGGAAGGCGGCGGCGCGGCTCCAGGAGGCCGTCGGCGGCAGCGCGCGAGCCTCGACGATCCACCGTCTCCTGGGCTGGCTGCCCGGTGGTCGCTTCCGACACGATGCCGCCAACCGACTGCCGCACGACCTCGTGATCCTGGACGAGACCTCGATGGTGCCACTGTCGCTGATGGTGCGACTGGTGGATGCCGTTCGCGATGACGCCCAACTGGTGCTGGTCGGCGACCCCGATCAGCTTGCGGCGATCGAGCTCGGGGCGGTTTTGCGTGACATCGTCGGTCCGGCCGCGAACTCGCCGCAGTTCGGCCCCGGCATGCGGGTCGCGCTGGAGCGTGTCACCGGAGACGCTGCCGGGTCGGGGCCGGGGCAGCGCTCGTTTGGTGACGCGGTGGCGGTGCTGCGCGTCGGCCATCGCAGCATCGCCTCGATCGGGCTGCTTGCAGAGGCGATCCGTCGCGGCGATGGCGACGCCACGGTCGCGGCGCTGACGCCTGATGACGGCAGCATCGTTTGGTTACGCGATCCGGCGACGGAGGCTGAGCCGCTGCGCGCCCAGGCGGTTGCGGCCTATTCGCCGCTGATCGCCGCCGCCCGCGATGGGGATGCCGAGCGGGCGTTGAAGCAACTCTCGCGGTTCCGCCTGCTGTGCTCGCACCGGCACGGGCCGTTCGGCGTCAGCCACTGGACCAGGTTGGTCGAACAGTGGCTGCGTGAGGCCGTTCCGGGCTTCGAGCCGGGGGCGCAGCCCTATGCCGGCCTGCCGCTGCTGATCACCCGCAACGATTACGAACTGCGCCTGCACAACGGCGACACGGGCGTCGTCGTGCGCGGCGGCAGCGAGTCTGCCGCGGGCGAGCTGCGCGCCGTGTTCGACCCGGGTGGCGGCACGATCGAGCTTGCACCCTCGCGCCTGGCTGACGTCGAGCCGCTGTTCGCGACGACGGTCCACAAGAGCCAGGGCTCCGAGTTCGACGTCGCGGCGTTGCTGTTGCCGGAGCCGGACAGCCCGCTGCTCTCGCGTGAGCTGCTCTACACCGGCGTTACCCGGGCTCGCAACTCGCTGATCGTGGCCGGCAGCGAGGAGTCCTTGCGTGAGGCGGTCGCGCGGCCAGCGGGCCGCGCGAGCGGGCTCAGAGAACTGTTGTGGACGCCCTCGAGCGACGCGTGCTTTAGCTCCCCCGGGTGAGTGTCAGCGCCGCCTCGGCCTTGACCCGTTTGCCGACCAGCAGCGGCTTGCTCCAGCCGAGCCCGGCGACGTCATGGTCGACCTTGACGCTGCCCTCGAGATGCAGGTGGTCGCCGTGCGCGATCGCGTACACCGGGAAGTCCAGCGGGATCCGGGTGGACTGAATCTGAAGACTTCCGGTGGCGGTCAGGTGGTCGTGGCCGCTGGGCGTCAACGCGTCGATCATGAAGGTCATCTGCGGAAACTGCGCGGAGTCGAAGTAGGCAGGGCTTCGCAGGTCGGCGTCACGCCGACGGACGCCGCTGTTGACACTTGCTGTCTCGACCACCAGCTGCCCGTTGACGCCACCCTGAGCATCGACCATCAGACCTCCGCTGATCCGCTCGAACACTCCGGTCACTGGCAGCAGCCCGAACAACGCCCGCGCTTTGAAGAACACGTCGCTGCCGTCCGGATCGATGCTCCACGCGCCGGCCGGGAGTCGGTCGACGATCACCGCGTGGTTGTCGTGGTCATGGCCGTCGTGGTCGTGACCCTCGTGACTGTGGGCGTGTTCGTCGTGATCGTGTTCATGGTCGGGCACGGACGGGAGTCTTTCACACTGCTGCTCCTGCATCCACGTGATGGTGACGACAGAGGCGGGAAGAGCCGTCAGCCGGTGATCAATCAGATGGCGGTGCGGGGACGCTCATCCACATGACCAGGTGTGGGCCGATGTCCGGCTCCTCCCAGACCTCGCCCCACGCCTCCAGACCCGCCCGCTCGTAGAGCGTGCGGGCGGCGACCCGAGCGTTGCACCAGAGCGTGCCACCACCCGTGTCAGCGACGTGGCCGATCACGGCCCTGAGTACGGCCGACCCGACACCGAGACCCCTCATGTCCGGGTCGGTTGCCATCGCTCGCAACCGCCAGCCCGCGGCTCGCGCCGACGCAAACGGCGGCGGCTCCGGGTTCAGGCGTCCGACACCGATCACCCGGTCGTCCGCGGTGATAGCGGCGTACGCAACCGTCGTCGGCAGCGCGTCGTCGTCAAGGACGTAGGGCTGACCCTCACCCAGGTAGGGCCTCAGCACCGCCTTGCGCAGCGCGAAGATCCGATCCACCGGGACTCTCTGCACCTCGAACTCGATCACGCTGGGCAGGTCTATCAGAGGCGATCGATTCGGCGCCCCAGTACGCCGTCGCCCTCTACGCTGCTTGCGCGATGAACTTCGTGGACGGGGACAGACGGAACCTGCTTGCCGCGGCCGAGACGATGGTCACGGCCTGGGAACAGCGGTTCGGCAGCTTCGAGCGCCACCCGGCGACGGTGCCTGACCCTGAGCGCCTTGCGCACTCGTGGGAGGCATTCAGCGCGCGGATGCAGGATCACTACCCGTTCTTCCATCCCAGCTATGCCGGGCAGATGTTGAAACCCCCGAACACGGTGGCCGCGGCCGGCTATCTCGCCGCGATGCTGGTCAATCCCAACAATCACGCGCTCGACGGAGGCCCCGGAACGAGCGCGCTCGAGCTGGAGGTGATCGAGGCGCTTGCGCGGATGTTCGGGCTGAGCCAGCCGTTCCTCGGCCACCTGACCTCGAGCGGGACGATCGCAAATCTCGAAGCCCTGTGGGTCGCGCGGGAACTGCATCCAGGCCGACGAATCGTCTACGGGGCCGGCGCCCACTACACGCATGCACGCATGTGTGGCGTGCTCGGCGTCGAGGGCACAGCCGTTCAGGCGACGGCCGACGGCCGGATCGATGTCGACGCGTTGGAGGCCGAATGTCGTCGTGGCGACGTGGGCACCGTCGTCCTGACCCTGGGCAGCACCGGCGTCGGTGCCGTCGACCAGATCCAGCAGGTCCTGGCGCTGCGCGAGCGATACGGCGTGCGACTGCACGTGGACGGTGCGTACGGCGGCTTCTTCAGGCTCTTGGCGGACGCATCCGAGCGGCTGATCGAGCCCGCGCCGTTCGCTGCAGTCGCATCATGTGACTCGATCGTGGTTGATCCTCACAAGCACGGGCTCCAGCCCTACGGCTGCGGCGCGGTGCTGTTCGCGGATCCTACCGTCGGCCGGATCTACAAGCACGACTCGCCGTACACCTACTTCACCTCCGATGAACTGCACCTCGGCGAGATCAGCCTCGAGTGCTCGCGGGCAGGCGCGGCCGCGGCCGCGCTCTGGCTGACGCTTCAGGTCTTCCCCCTCAGCCCCGACGACGGACTCGGGCCGATGCTCGCCGCCGGACGCCGGGCCGCCCTTTCCTGGGCCTCCCAGCTGGCGGACTCAGAGCTGCTGACCCTGCACATCGAGCCTGAGCTGGACATCGTCACCCTCTTCCCCGCAGCGTCCGCGCTGTCTGAGATCGACGCCCGCAGCGTCGCGATGCTGGACGCCGGCATGAACGATCCCAGCGCGCCTGTCTTCCTGAGCATCCTGAATGTGGAGCGCAGCACCTTCGCTGCGCTCCACCCACAGCTCTCGCTCGACGCCCCGGGCGCTCGCGTTCTTCGCAGCGTGCTGATGAAGCCAGAACACGAGCACGTGGTCGAGCGCCTACACGCGCAGGTGCAGGCGCTTGCGGAGCCCTGCTGAGCGATCAGCCGCTGGCTGACCTGGCTATTGGAGAAGCCCCAGTGTGTTCGCGCGCGCAACCGCCGCTTCGCGCGAGCCGACACCCAGCTTCCGGTAGATCGAGCGCGTATGCGACCTGACGGTGTTTGCTGACAGAAACAGTTCGCCCGCGATCGCCGGGACCGATAGGTCGGTCGCCAGCAGCTGCAACACAGCGGACTCGGCCTGACTTGGTGGTTCGGTCATCACGCCGTCGCTCGCCCGCTGTCTCGCCAGTACGAGCCGCTTGTCGACTTCCGCCGCCATCGTCGGGAGCCTCCCGCAGTCCGATAGCTCCGCCATCTCCTCGCGAGCCTGGTGCAACGTCACCTTGGCTTCATCGATCCGGCCACGCCGCGCGCGAACCTCCGCCAGCGGCATCAGCACGTGAGCGTGATGGATCGAAGCGACCTCGTCGTCGCGGAGCAATGTCTCGGCGGTGGCGAACTCGTGCTCGGCACGGCGCAGGTCACCCTCGCAGGCCAGCACGGCGCCACTCGCAACGGCACTGTTGCCACCGAGCCAGCTTCGACTGCTCGTGATGCTTCCCACGATCGCGCGTGCGTGCTCGGCATGACGTCGCGCGAAGTCAAGGCGTCCTTGTTCGGCCGCGACGAGCGCAAGCGTGACCCGCGCCAGGGCATATCCCGGGGTTCGACGTGCCGAGCTCGGCTGCTCGACCCCGCGCAGAGCGACCTCCAGGGCGCTGTCCAGATCTCCTGCGAAGTAGAGAGCACGCGCGAGCGCAGCCAACGCATCGACGAGCACGTCGGCGGCGGAGCCACCCGACAGCTCGACCGCCTCGCGACCATCTCTGACCGCCTGTGAAACACCATTGTCGATCGCGGCGGCGCGGACCATCGCGAGCAGTGCCGGCTGATATGAGCCCGAGCGGCGAGAGCCTCTGACGATCCCCCGGCTCGCCAGTTGAATGAGCCTACGTCGCTCGAGTGTCCGGTGACCCAACAGCGTGGCGGCGGCCGCGGTTGCGGTGGCCACCGTGGGATGCTCGGCAAGAGTCTCGTCAGGCAGTTTTCCCGCCAAGCGGAAAAGCGTGCCCGCACGGCCGTTGCGGAGCAGCGCCAGATGATAGGTGCTCAGGATCTGTGCGACTACTTCATGGTCGCCCGCCAGAGAAGCATGCGTTGTGGCCTCGACATACCGACCCCGCGAGTTGAGCCAGGTGGACGCGCGCCGATGGAGTTGAGTCACGGCGCCAGGATCCTCGGACTCGAGTTGCTTGGCGGCGAACTCCGCAAACAGCGTGTGAACGCGGAACCACTCTCCGTGCTCGAGCTTGTGAACAAACATGTTGGACGCCTCGAGCTCGGCGAGCAACTCGGCTGAGTCCGAATGAGCAAGGACGGCGTCGCACAGGTCGGCCGTGAAGCATCCGAGTACGGCGACACGGAGCAGGAACGAACGATGATCCGGGTCGAGCGCTCCGAGCACCTCGTGGCTGAGATATTCGGCCACGTAACGATGCTCACCACTGAACTCGAGCGAGGCCTGACCCGGGTCATCTACCGACCTGAGCCACAGGGCGGCCACGTACAGTGCAGCGGGCCAGCCCTCCGTCCGCTTTCGCAGAAGCTCGATCTGCTCGTCATCCAGGTTGAGATCAGCGCGTTCCCTGAGTAGCTCGCGCGCCTCCGCAGGATCGAGCGCGAGCTCAGTGGTACGGAGCTCGAGCAGCGCCCCACGCGGTCGCAATCTGGCGAGCTCCAGGGCCGGTTCGACGCGCGTGATCATGATCACCCGCGCGGTCGCAGGCAGGCGATCGATGAGATATCCGATCGAAGCCAGGCACTCCTGATCCTCGATGTACTGGGCGTCATCCAGAACGATTGCGAGTCGACTTTCGAGCGATGCGATCCCGTTGATCAGTTCATCCAGCGAATCCTCGAGCGCCGACGAGTCGCGGCGCCGGCGTGTCGGGCTCCCCCATCCGAGACCGTGGCACACACGGTCTACCGCCTCGGCGATATACGTCCACATCCGGGCTGGATCGTTGTCAAGCGCATCGAGTGTCACCCATGCGCACGCTGCCTCGCTGATCTCGGCCCAGGTGCGAACGGCCGTGGTCTTCCCGTAACCAGCCGGAGCGGCAACGAGCGTCAGGGGGACATCCACGCCTCCCTCGATCGCCTCGACGATCCGGGCGCGACGCAATATCCCGCGTCTCAGCGGCGGCGCCGCAAGCTTCCACTCGGCTACAGGCGGCAGCTCGGTTGCGGGACGAAATTCAGCGTGGACCGAACTGGTCATGGCCACCCGGTTCCGCTCTGATCAACTCGCGATCCTCCACCGGCGTCGACGGGAACAACCTCGGTCAGGCCCTCAGAGACGAGCGTCGACACTGAAGCACAGGAGCCAAGCAACCAAGCCTTCCTTTCCTGTAGGCCCTGGTTCCTTCTAATCCTTGGACCGTGTTGCCATATAAATACTACCTAAGGAACCAAGAGGCCGCGCTGGAGGCTTCTCTGCGTCATCCAATGCCCCGAAATCTGTCCGTCGAGTTGCGCGCAGCAGCTCTGATCAGCGTCCCCGCACAGGGTTTGACGTCGCCAAGCCCTGTGCCGCTCTCGAGACAAGCTCGATCAGGCCATGGTCACGGGCCCACTGGCGCTGACGCTCAGCGCCGTTCACTGCCATCAGTCGCTTGACACGTTCGAGCCCAGCGGCGGCGGCCGGACCGGCGTGTGAACGGCAGCGTTCGAGTTCGGCCTCCAAGAGCGCTCTGACCGGCACGAGTGAACGCCCCTCAGGGTCGATGAGTCGCGCATCCAGTCCATCACGTGCAGCCAGGAAACGATTCTCAGCCAGGACCTCCAGGCTGGTTGAGTGCGGAGTCTCTTGCTCCAGTTCGAGTCGCGCCAGTGAGCGGACCAGGGCGATCAGTGCCGCCGTGTCGGCGAGCGATATCTGGGTGTCCATGACACGGAACTCCACGGTTCCGAGCGTGGGCTGCAATCGCACATCCCACCAGAGGAAGCTTGGATCCGGCAAAGCGCCAGAGCCGATCAGCGCATCCACGGTCCGAACGTAGTCTGCGTAGTCGAGAAACGGGCGCGCGGTGCCCGTCCTCGGAAAGGCCTGGAAGATCACTGTCCGGGCGGAAGAGAACCCCGTGTCGTTGCCCTTGCTATACGGTGAGTTCGCCGAAAGAGCGAGCAGCACCGGCACCGCTCTGCGCAGCCCGTTCAGCACTCGGATCGCGTCTTCTGGATCGGGAATGCCAATGTGAATATGCAATGCCAAGGTCGGCTCTCTGCGTGCCAGCATTCGCATCGACTTACCGACGATCCCGCACCGCGCGGCCCCTGAGAGCCGCGTCTCTCCTATATGTGTCAGCGGATAGGTGCCCAACGACGCCGCCACCAGTCCCATCGCCCGGACCTCACGGTCGAACTGAGCGCGCAGCGTGGCAAGCTCGTTTACCGCCCCGGCAACATTTGCGTGGATGCCGGTCGCGAGCTCGATCACAGACGCGTGCGTCTCGGGCGATGAGTGTGCGTAGAGGCCGCCGGACAATCTCCTGAGCACCTTTTCGCTCGATTGAGACAGGGAGAAATCGGCTGGATTCAGCAGCATGACCTCTTCCTCTACGCCGACCGTGTAAGCGTTCGGGAAGGCGCTGTTCCATCCAGCCCAGGAAGGCCAATGACGGTCCTGGGCGCCACGCGGTCTGACGATCGGCTCGAAGTCCACACGGTGACGCTCAAGCGGGCCCAGGCTCATGATGGCGCAACCGTAAGTCAGCGACACACGAGAGGACGGACTGCGGAGAGCATTCACCTAGATGAATGCGAAGTGAACGCAGTATCAGCGGGGTGGTCTACCAGAAATGAGCCATCGCGCCGGCGCCGCGCTGGCGTTCTTCGCTTGCCTGGGAGCGGCGCCTGCCGACTGACACTCACCGCGCGAGTATCCGGGCCTTTTCGGCGGCGAACTCAGCGTCAGTGAGAACTCCCTGAGCTTTGAGCTCCGCGAGCCCCTTGAGCTGGCTGATGTGGTCTTCAGCGGGGGCGGGGGCGGGGGCGGGGGCGCGGGCGCGGCGTTGTATTCGGACGGCGGTGCAGACTGATACCCCTGCTGCTGGGCCTCCTGCGCGCCCCAGCGGTTGTACTGGCGCCGGCTGACTCGATTTGACACCGCCGTCGCCGTTCCCGCGACGACAGCTGTGCGCGCCACTCCTCTCAGCAACCCGGGCATGGTGCTCCCTTTCTTCAGGCGGCCGCTCCGGCCACGTCGAGTGCGTCGATCAGGTCCTGCGTGCGGACCCGCTCGTTGGATATGAGGATCCCGCCGTTTCGGCGCACGGCGGTGACAAAAGGTGCCGCCCACCGATTCTCATAGACGATCACGACCGCAGCGCTTCCCGGTTCGAGCTGGTCTGCTACGAGGGCGATGTCGTCATCGCTGAGTAGCCCCGTGGCGGCTCCGGCGAAGTCCGCCAGGTCGCCGGCGCTGCCGGCGTCCAGATCTGCAGGGTCGATGGCTTCAAACACGCCGTCGGCATCCTTGGAGATGAATTGAACATCGAGCACGCGGATCATTCTGCGATCGACGAGCCCGAAGAATATGGGCATCGCTTCGCTGGTCATCGACGTGCCGGGAGGGAAGCCAATGATCACCGAGTCGATCGGACCGATCTCTAGTTCCTGAAACGCCATGCGTACCTTCGTAGGTTGACCACTTCAACGTCTGCCTCGGCCAGGCCACCTGGAGCCGGGCTCTGACCGCTGTCGTCTGTGCTCATGGCGCCCAAGCTAAGGCGCAGGCGTCCCGATGGACAGCCGCCCGTGCTCAATCACCCTGATGAACGCGAACCACTCGAGTATCGGTTCCCGGACGCCAAGCGATCGTCAGGCCCCAGACCCGGGGAGTTGACAATCACCTGGGTGATTTGATCATGGGGTCAATCCGCCTCTGGATGGGAGACATAGACTGCTCGCCACAAAGTGGTCAGTCGCTACCCGTCAGACGGAATCTGGCGCTCGCGACGTGTGCGTATTTGACTCTTGTGATCGGCGCCTCCAGGGCGGCGCTCACCCAATCAGGAGTGGAGGCGCCGTATGTCTTTCCAATCAACACCTTTGGTACCGGGAACCAGTGCAACCGGTGACTACGACGACGATCGCGGTGCCGGGTGGGTCGTATTCGCGGGCATCTTGCTGTTGGTGATCGGTACGTTGAACGTGATCGAGGGCATCGCGGCGATCGGAAATGCACACTTCTTCGTCGGCAACGCCGCTTATATCGTGGGCAGCCTGAACACCTGGGGATGGATCGTTCTATGCATCGGTGCGGCGCAGGCTCTGGTCGGCATAGGTGTATTTGCGGGGAGTCAGTTCTCGCGCTGGGCGGGCGTGACCTTCTTGACGCTGAACGCAATCGCACAGCTGCTGATGATCCCCGCATACCCATTCTGGTCGCTGGCCCTGTTCGCCCTTGACATCGTTGCGATGTACGGGCTCGTCATCTACGGCGGCCGGCTCGAGCGCGCGTGACCTGCTGTTGGCGCGACTCAAACACGTGACTCGAACGGGGTGAGAACGTATGAGCGACCACAAGCATTCCGAATCAAAGACCGAACACCCGACCGAACTCAAGAAGCTTGGCCGTAAACAGTATGAGAAGGAGTTGGCGCGGCTACAGGGTGAACTCGTTCAGCTGCAGTCCTGGATCGTGGACCGGGGGCTGAAGGTCTGCATTGTGTTCGAAGGCCGGGATACAGCGGGAAAGGGCGGGGTGATCAAAAGAATCACTGAGCGTGTGAGCCCCCGCGTGTTCAGGGTCGTGGCGCTCCCGAAGCCGACTGAACGCGAGCAGAGCCAGATGTACGTCCAGCGATACCTGCGTCATTTTCCCGCGGCAGGCGAGGTGGTGATCTTCGATCGAAGCTGGTACAACCGCGTCGGCATCGAACGAGTGATGGGCTTCTGCACCGAGGACGACGCGTTCCGGTTCCTGCGCATGGTCCCGTCGGTCGAGCAGGCGATGGTCGACTCCGGCATCATCCTCGTCAAGTACTGGCTTGAGGTCAGCGAGGACGAGCAGACGCGAAGGCTCCGATCTCGCATCGACGACCCGCGCAAGCTGTGGAAGCTGTCGCCGATGGACCTCGAATCCTACGGTCGATGGTACGAATACTCCCGAGCCCGCGACGAGATGCTGGCTGCCACCAGCAGCGACTTCGCTCCATGGCATTTGGCCGACTCCAACGACAAAAAGCGCGCTCGGCTGAACATAATCAGCCATCTGCTCGAGCAGATTCCCTACGAGTCACACCCTCGCGCCGACGTGAAGTTGCCCGCACGTCAACGTCGAGCCGGATACATCGAGACCAACCACTCAAGCCTTTACATCCCGGAGAGGTACTGACGCGGCCCGGGCCTGTGGTTCAGTCAGGTTGCGCAGACGGCCCTCGTTCGCGTCGGTAGGACTGACCACCGCGTCAAGGTTCAAGCGGCTGTCAAGCGTCAAGCGGCTGCCTGGGCCCGCCTCCGGAGCTGGATCGCGTTGTCGACGGCAACCAGTACCGGTGCGATCAACGAGAGGCCCAGGACGGTCGCCCACTGAGCGCCGCTGAGCGATTCGGTGTCAAGCAGGCGCTGCAGCATCGGGAGCTCAACGCCCGCCCACGTGAGGAACCAGCCGAAGATGATCCAGCCCATGTACGGAAACAGCGGCGAGGACCAGGGTGCCTGACGCTCGCGCCGCATCACGAAGCCGAGGTTCACCGCCGTAAACGCCACCACAGCGAACGCCATCGTCATTGACACGGAGGCGTGCGTCGTGCTCGGCGTGTCCGGTCCGAGGTCGAGCACCAGCAGCGCAGTCATCGCCACGACAAAGCCGGTGAGCAGCCAGCGAACGATCTGGGGCCGGTTCACGATCCGCGTGCCCGGCTTTCGCGGGGGGCGCTGCATCACGCCCGGGTCGGGAACGTCGACGATGAACCCGACCACCACGGTGACGACGACGAAGAACTTGCAGAACAGCAGTTGCATCGGGAACAGCGCCACGCCGTGGTTGATGTTGAAGATCGTGGCCAGGACCATCAGCTGCAACACCGAGGACAGAATCGTCAGCTGCAGCTTGACGTACGAGGTGATCCTGCGGTAGATATCGCGACCGAGGTCGACCGCCCGGACGAGCGTTGCGAAGTTGTCATCCGTCAGGACGATCTTGGCAGCCTGCTTGGATACCTCGGAGCCGCTCCCCATCGCAACCCCGATGTCCGCCTGCTTGAGCGCCGCAGCGTCGTTCACGGCGTCACCGGTCATCGCCACGACATCTCCCGACTCCTGCATCAGCTTGGCCAACCTGCGCTTGTCCTCGGGCGCCACACGGCCGAACACATGCAGGTTGGGGAGCTGGCGAACCAGCTCCTCATCGGGCAGATTCTGCAGCTCGTTACCTGTGAGCACACCTGGACCGAGGCCCAGTTCGTCGGCGATTGCCCGGGCGGTGACCGTATGGTCGCCGGTGATCATGCGGACATCGATGCCGGCGTCGAGCGCCGTGCGAACCGCGTTCACCGCCGCTGGCCGGAGCGGATCGATGATCCCAACCAAAGCCACCAGGGTCAGGTCGCGCACAGCTGCCATCGGATCGTCGGTCGCCCCCGACATGGCGTCGCCGTCGAGGTTGCGCGCGGCGAACGCGAGCACGCGCAGGCCCTTCTCGGAGAGCCGCTGATTGCCGCCCAGAATCTCTTCGCGCGCCTCATCGATTGGGATCTCAAGGCCATGCCAGAGGGCGTGGCTACACAGTCCAACGACCACGTCGGGCGCCCCCTTCACCGTCATGAAGTGCTGTTCGGTGAGAATCCCCCCGGCGAGCCAGTCCGGACGGTCGTGGAAGGTGGCCATGAACTTGTACTCGGAGTCGAACGGCACCTCGGCGCGGCGCGCGAGCGATCTCCGCGTTTCCTCCGCGTCGACACTCATCTTCGCGGCGAGGACGACCAGGGCGGCTTCAGTGGGATCGCCGATGATCGACTCGTCGTCGGCCACGGTGGCGTCGCTGCAGAGCGTGAGCCCCAGGGCCAGACGACGAAAGTCAGGAAGCTCTGCGCCGGCGACACCGAGAATCGCGCCGGTCTTGCGATAGCCGCCTCCCTCCACCTGGAACCAGTCTCCGCCGGCCAGCATCGTGGTGGCGGTCATCTGGTTCAGCGTCAATGTTCCGGTCTTGTCACTGTTGATCACGGTCGTCCCGCCGAGCGTCTCGACATCAGCGAGCGATTTCACCACCGCCTTCGATTCCGCCAACCGCTGGGCGCCGGAAGACAGCATCGCCTGCACGAACGTCGGCAGACCGACCGGGATCGAGGCGATCGCCGTGGAGATGCAAAGAAGTGCGACGGTGTCGAATGACTGACCACGAGCGATGCCAAAGACGGCGATCACGGCCACGGCCAGCCACGCCACGGTTCCAAACACCTTGGTCATCCCGTCGAGTTCCTTTTGCAGCGGTGAGCGCTGTCGCTCGGTCGAGGTGACCATGTCGGCGATGCGGCCCATTTCGGTGGACGGACCTGTCGCCGTGACCACGATCGTCGCGCTCCCGCGGGTCACCTGCGTATTCTGGAAAACGAGATTGATGCGGTCGCCGAGCACCGTCTCAGCACTGAGCACGCTCCTTCCCTCCTTCGGGACAGGCGCGCTCTCGCCGGTCAGTGCCGCCTCCTGCAGCTCGAGACTCGCGGAGCTGACGATCCGGCCATCCGCCGGGACCAGGTCGCCTGCCTCGAGAAGCGCGATGTCGCCGGGAACGACGCCCGTCGATTCGACCTCCTCCAGAGTGCCGTTGCGCCGGACCCGGGCATGCGGAACCTGTAGTTGCGAGAGCGCGTCAACGCTTGCCTGAGCCTTCAGCTCTTGAGCCGAGCCCATCACAACGTTGAAGGTGACCAGGGCCAGGACGAAGATCCCCGTCGGGACCTGGCCGACGATGAAACTCGCCACCGCGACCAGGATCAACATGATGTTCATCGGGTTGGAGAGCTGCCCTCGCGCCACCTCCCAGAGCTTTGGGGCTGGCTGCTTGGGCAGCTCGTTACGTCCGTATCGGCCGAGCCGCTGCTCGACCTCGTCAGCCTCGAGCCCCCGTTCCGGATCGACACCGAGCTCGGCCGCGGCGTCCGCGGCCGACAGGCTGTGCCACGCGCCCCGGGACGCGTCTTGCGCGAGCGTCGTCATCGCGATCTCCTTACGGCCTGCAACGCGGGTGGCTGGAACGAGGGCTGGACTGCGATCTCACCTAGGACTTTGGCTGCAGCGCGTCCTGCAACTGCTTCGTGTCCTCGTCGGACAGCGATGTCTTGATCACGGTGCCGCCGTACTGCTGCAGTGCCGCGATCGCCTTGTCCGGCGTCGCCTGCTCGATCACCATGAACAGCGCTGAGGTGCCCGGCTGCAGGTGGTCACGAACCTGCTGTTGGAAGGCCTTGTCGATCCCCTTCTCACCAAGGTGCCCGAACAATGCACCCATCCCAGCACCCAGGGCCAACCCCGCGAACGGGATGAAGAACAGCAATCCGAATAAGAAGCCCCAGAACCCACCCCACCATGCACCGGCGCCGGCAGATGCGCCACCGTGTGAGGTGTGGACGTGATACTTACCTTCAGGATCGCGAGAAATCGCAGCTACCTGGTCGGCCTGGATGATCAGCTCCGCCTCCAACTGCGAGACCGTGTCTCGCGCCTGCTCGGCTGTGCCCTGATCTGGATATCCGATCGCGACTAGTGTCGCCATGTTGGCTCTCCTTCGTCGAATGATGTTGCCGGTTGCGCCTCGGGAGGCTACGTTGACCAGGCACGCGCGAGCGATTGAGCGCGCCCGTTCATCCAGGTGAACCTGAATTACTCGTGCTGGGAGTTGCTGACGGAGGATCCCCGGTGCCCGGCACCGCACCGTGCGTCCTCGTCGGCCTTGACCCAGGAGTGCAGCAGCGGTCGAGACAGGACGGCTCTGGGCAGCCATGATCGGACTGACCACCTTGAAAGCTGTTAAGAGACCGGGGGCCGAGCGCAATGCTCGGCCCCCGGCCCCCGGTCATAGATCACCACTACTACTAACGTCCCAGCGCTTCGGGTCACCGGACCAAGGTCCGATTTCCCTAAAACTCCGGCTCACTGAAGAGTCGGGATTTCGTGTCAGGCTGGGCGGCTTGACACTCCTGACCACCGGGACTGGCCGCCCCGCCGGAGCGGGGCGCGTGGCGCCGGTTGGGCCTTACGGTCCGTGGCCAAGTGGGCGATCCGCCGGATGCTGAACATTACCAATCAGGGTGTGTCAGCCGCCGCCATCACTTCAACAGACCGTTGGCCTTCAGGAACTTCTTGGCGATCACGGTCGGCGAGACCTTGTCGAGCTCGGCGGCCGCGTCCAGCTGGATGATCACTGACTGCGTCAGCAGCGCATTGACCTTGTTGATCGTCTTGAGGAAGTCTGGCCCCTCAGTGTTGACGACGCTCTGCTTGACGACCAGACCGACGTTCTGGAAGCCGAAGATGAACTTCGGGTCCGTGAGCGCGACGTACTTGCCGCTCTTCAGCTGCGGGTCGGTGGTGAAGCCGGCAATCGCGTTCGCCTGGCCGTTGTCGAGCAGCGAGTAGAAATCTCCGATGCTCACAGGGCTGAACGTGGGCACGACGTGGTAGTACTTCTTCAGGCCCGGGAGCCCGTCCGGGTTGCGGGTCGCGAACGGCGAGTCACCGTCGAGCTTCACGGCCTTGCCCAGCTTCGCAAGGTCACCGATTGACTTCAGGTGATTCTTCTGCGCGTAGGCCTTGGTGACCACGATCGCGTCAGCGTCCGTGAACGGCGTTGCGTGGCTGAAGGTATCGCCCTTCTTCTTCAGCCAGTTGCGGGTCTCGGTCACGGCTGCCGCCGCGTTCTTGGGGTTCTTCGTGATTCCCGCGACCGCCGAGAGCAAGGTGCCGTCGTACTCCGGATAGCCCTGGATCTGACCGGAGGCCAGGGCTTTCCAGATCAGCTCAGAGGAGCCGATGTTCGCCTTCATGCTGACCTTGTAGCCCTGTGCCTGGAGCGCATCCTGATAGAGGTCGCCAAGGATGTACTCCTCGGCGAAGTTCTTGTCGCCCAGCACGACCGCCGGCTTTCCGGTGCCCGGCAGCGCGTGAGCGCGAGCCGAGGCTGAGCGCGCTGTCGCGCCCGATGCTGCGTATCCCAGCACGCTGGCCAGCACCAAGGCGATGGCCGCAAAGCGTGTCGAGTAACTGCGCCGTAACTGCATCACTTCCTCCTGTTTTCTTGACCAATACGTTGGATAGGTGCCCTGTGGTTGCGGCACTCAAGCTCTCTACATCCGGCTCAACGCCAGCACCGGTTCCGCGGCGTAGGCGAGTTCCTCGTCGAACTCCTGGGATGCGCGACCCCGTAACGCCACCGGCGTCAACCTGCGCTGCAGCCACGCCAGCAGTGCGTCCTGCGCCAGCGCCAACGCCGCGATACAGATCGCCGCTCCGAGCAGCCCGGAGAGGTGGTAGCCGGTTTCGTTGTTGATGATCGAGCCAAGGCTGTCGTCGTCTCCGACCAACGCTCCCAGCGTGGTCGTCGAGATCACGAACAGTGCTGCGGTCCGTACGCCCGCCATCAACAACGGGATCGACTGCGGCACCTCGACGCCCCAGAGGATCTGCCAGCCGGTCATTCCCATTCCCCGGGCTGCGTCGACGAGGTCAGGATCGACCTGGTCGATAGCAACGTAGGCGTTGGTGATGATCGGTGGGATCGCCAGCACACACAGCGCCAACAGCACGTTCTTCAGTCCGAGGCCGAAGAACGCCAGCCCGATCGCCAGCACAGCGAGGCTGGGCAGCGCACGCCAGACATTGCCGAGGTTGATCGCGATGAACGACCCCTTGTGGATGTGCCCAAGCCACAGTCCGATCGGGATCGCGATCGCGAGTGAGATCGCCATCGCGATCGCTGCGATCTTGATCGTCCCGAGCGCGTAGTACGCAAGTGTGGGCAGGTGCTGAGCGCCCGGAACCTGGCCATTGCGTCCGATGAACTTGAAGGCTTCGACGAAGTTGTTCATCGCCTCACCCGACCCGTGCCCGTGCCCATGGGGTCAGCAGCCGCTGAACCCCCACCAACAGCGCATCGGCCCCGACGGCCAGCAGCACCGCCAAGGCCCCAGCCGCAATCAGTTCCGTCTTGAAGACGTTGTCGCTGATCGCGGTCAGGATCGGCACACCCAGGCCCTGGTTGACGACCAGTGCGGCGAGCGTCGCCAGCGCGATCGTGCTGACCGTCGCGATCCGCAGCCCCGCGATGATCGCCGGCAGGGCCAACGGCAGGTCGACGCGCCACAGCATCTGCCGGCGGCTCATGCCCATGCCGGTGGCCGCATCACGCACCTCGCTCGGCACGCTCCGCAGTCCCGTCAGGATGTTGCGGAACAGGATCAGCAGCGAGTAGGAGACCAGCGCGACCTCCGCCGTGTTGCGGCTGAGCCCAAGGCCGGGCACGCCGACCAGCAGTTCGAACATCGCCAGACCCGGAATCGTGTACAGGAACGAGGTGAAGGCGAGGATCGGTTGCTCTGTGCGTCTGTATCGATACGCGAGCAGGGCCAGCGCCATCGACAGCGCGAAGCCGATCCCCACGGCCAGCAGCGTCAGCACGATGTGCTGACCCAGCGCCGGCCACAGCACGTTGCCCCAGTTCTGCTTGAACCAGGTCCAACAGAACAGGTGGTTTGCGCGCTCACACGAGAAGCCATGCGGCGAGCCAAAGGCAGGCACGATCCCGCCTGCGGACTTGTTCATCCGTTGCCGTCCTTGAACACGTGGCCGATCGCCTCGAGCGTCGCCAGTCCCAGCACCTGTCCGTCGTCTCCGACCACCGTGAGCGGCTCGCCTCCGGCTGCCAGAACGGCGGAGAGGGCATCACGGACGTTGGTGGCGACGGGCAACTGGCCGGCCGGCCGGTGGCCGTTCATGCGAGTCAGCTCGACATCCGCCAGCGTCGCGAGCCCGAGGCGCTTGAGCGCACGATCTGCACCCACGAACTCAGCGACGAACTCGTCGGCGGGGTTGGCGAGCAGTTCCGCCGGGGTCGCATATTGGGCCAGGACTCCACCATCACGCAGGATCGCGATCCGGTCGCCGATCTTGATCGCCTCATCGATGTCGTGCGTGACGAAGACAACGGTCTTGCGGACCTGAGCCTGCAGCGCGAGGAAACCGTCCTGGAGGTTCGCGCGGTTGATCGGATCGATCGCGCCGAACGGCTCGTCCATCAGCAGCAAAGGCGGGTCGGCAGCCAGCGCCCGCGCAACGCCGATGCGCTGGCGCTGCCCGCCGGAGAGCTGATTCGGGTAGCGAGCGCCAACCTCCTCCGGATCGAGCGAGATCAGCTGCAGCATCTCGTTCACGCGGGCGTCGATTCGGACTCGATCCCAACCGAGCAGCTTCGGAACCGTCGCGATGTTCTCATGCACCGTGAGGTGCGGGAACAGCCCGATCTGCTGGATCACGTAGCCGATCTGCCGACGCAACTCGGTCGGATCGCGCTGCAACACACTCCGGCCACCAAGCAGAATCTCGCCACTGCTGAGGGGGATCATGCGGTTGATCAACCGCATCGCGGTCGTCTTCCCGGATCCGGAGGGGCCGACCAGTACGCAGACCTCGCCGGCCGGAACCGTCAGGCTGAGGTCGGCGATCGCCGGTTCGCGTCGACCCGGATACTGCTTCTGGACGTCGCGCAGCTCCAGCTCGAGCGCGCGTGACGCGCTCCCACCGGAGGCGGCGCCCACGGTGGGGCTCGCGTCGTTGTCCCGCGCTTCCATTAAGTCGTGAATTTCGATTGCTTTAGTCGAGATAGCTCGCTGAGGGTACTCCAGCGGCGAGCCTGACCGATCCCCTGCCCGACCAGCGAGCGCGAGAGGTGAGACACCTGAAGCGGCCGCTGTGAGCGCCGGGGCGACGAGCTTCGGCGCTGCGCGCCACAGGGCTGCGAACTCGTGCAGGCACCCGCTGCGGTCCAAGGCGTGTGCCCCCGCAGACTCGGTCCTGCGACCAAACGCTTCATTGCTGCCACGAAATCCACCGCCCGCCCGTCAACCGGAAGCACAAGAGCAACTGCCTTCGCGTAATTGTTGCGTATGTCCGACTCGGGCCCCCTGACGCCCGTCATCTGGGGTACTTCGCATCTCTCTCGTCTACCCAGGTCCGTCGACGTTTGCGCGCATGGATGGCACAAACGTCGACCGAGTTCGTCCGGCCGCGGAGGATCGCAGGAACGCGAGCGGCGCCTGCGGGCCACACAGGCTTGGCCCACAAGGCTTCGCTCTCAGTCGGCGTGGACCGCCTGGACCCCGACTGTCGCTGACCTGCGAGCGTCCTGTGGCGGCCTTGCACGCAGCGCGATCGCGCCCACCAGAGCCGCCAGAAACCCGATCGCAGCGATCACGACCCAGCCCTGCTGGAAGGCGGCCAATGCCGCCTGGGGAGTCGACGGAGAGCCCACCACCGCGACGAAGATGGATACGCCGATCGCCAATCCGACCTGGCGCAGCATGTTGACGACGGCGGAGCCGGTCGCGAACGCACTCGGCGGCAGCGATGAAGCGCCGGCTGCCATGAAGGTCGGCAGTGTCAACCCCACGCCGATACCCGTGCAGATCGTACCGGGCAGCACCTGGCCGAGGTAGTTCGGCTGCAGGCCCGCGCGCAGCGCCCACCAGGCGACGCCGATCGCGTAGATGCTCGAGCCGGCAGCGATCACGCGACCCGGCCCAAAGCGCGCGATCAGCGGTCCCGTGAACACGAATCCGAACAGCGGCACCATCAGCGGGCCGGGCGCGAACGCCAGCCCCGTCTGGAGTGCCGACCAGTGCCAGACCTCCTGCATCCACAGGACGATCGAGAGCAGCATCGCGCCGAAAGCAGTTGAGAAGGTCAGCGCCACCACGGACGAGCCTCGGAATCCGGGGATCCTGAACAGCGACGGATCGAACAGCGGGTTGTGATGCCGCGTCAACCGCAGAACGAATGCGCCCAGCAGCACGACGGCCGCGGCCAAAGCGCCGACGACGCGCGCCGATCCCCAGCCCCAGTCGTTGCCCTCGACCAGGCCCAGGCTCAGCAGCGCAACACCGGCCGTGATCAGGGTCGCTCCGAGCGTGTCAGGCGCCTTCACCGGATGGCCCGGCACCTCAGGCAGGCGGACCCAGCCGACGACCACAGCTACCAGGCCGATCGGGACATTGACGTAGAAGACCCAGCGCCAGCTCGCGGCCACCAGCAGTCCGCCGATCACCGGTCCGAGCGCAGCCGCCCCACCGCCGACCGCTGTCCAGGCTCGCACAGCGCCGTGGCGCTTCTCAGGCGCGGTCGTCGCGAGCACCAGGCTCAGCGAGGTCGGCGTCAGCAGCGCCGCGCCGATCGCCTGCAGCACCCGGAACGCGATCAGCATCCCAAGGCTGGAGGCGGCTCCGCAGGCCGCCGAGGCCAGCGTGAACACCAGCGCGCCGAGCAGGAACCCGTTCTGGCGGGCCCTCCCCTCTGAAAGCCGGCCCAACACCACCAACAACGACGCGTACACGATCGCGTAGGCGTTCAGCACCCAGGACAGCGAGCTGAGGTCTGCATGCAGGTCGCGGGCCATGCTCGGCATCGCGACGTTGACGATGAACAGATCGAGGCTGGCGAGCACGACGCCTGCGCACACGATCACGAGCACGAGCCTCGAGGACGCATCGCCACGGCGAAGCTGGCTTAGTTTGGTCATAGCCAGCAGCCTAACAGATCTGACTTAGGCTCTTCTTTGTCAGCTACAATCAGAGCCGTGACTACACGCGCAGAGATCCACATGACGGGCGCGCTCGAGCCGCGCTCGAGCTGGGATGTCGTCGCGTGTCCGATCGAGCGCGCCTTCGAGAAGGTCGGCACGCGCTCCGCCTACGTGGTCATGCGCGAGGCGTTCTACGGTGCCACAAGGTTCGACGAATTCGTCGAACGGACCGAGATGAGCGAGCCCGTGGTCGCGGCCCGGCTCAAGGAGCTCACCGACGACGGTCTGCTCCAGAGGTTCCCCTATCAGGAGCCCGGGCAGCGCACCCGCAGTGGATACAGGCTCACGGAGAAGGGCACCGAGCTACTTCCCGTGCTCGTCGCGATGATGCGCTGGGGGGACCGCTGGCTCTTCCCCGACGGTGCGCGCGTGGAACTGACGCACACTGACTGCGGCAGCCCTGTGCATGCGGTGCTGCAGTGTGAGGCCGGCCATGAGGTCGGTCCCGACCAGCTCGACCTGAGCGCTCGCCGCCGGACCCCCTAGCGATCGTCCAGCACGAGCTTGACGTCGGGCCCGCCGACGTCGAGAGCCGGAACAGGTTCTCCCGCCATCCGGGCCGAATAGATCGAGGCAGCGCCAAGCTTCCTTGAGACGACCGTAGCCTCCACCACCGCGATCAGCAGAGGCACCATCAGCGGGTCGAGGTGTCGTGTCAGCTCGAGCACCAGCACGGTGCCGGCGAGTGGCCCCTGCATCGCGGCGGCCAGGAACGCGCCGCCGCCGATCAGCGCGTAGGTGTCCGGCTGCGAGCCGGGCCAGACATGCCCCCAGATGTTGCCGCCGATCCCGGCCAGCAGCACGCCGACGGCGAACGTAGGAGTGAAGAGGCCGCCGGGCGCACCTGAGGCGATGCAGGCGGCCGTGACCAGCGGCTTCAGCACGAACAGCACGATCATCAGACCCAGGCTGAACCTGCCAACCAGTGCCAGCTGGACAATTCCGCGCCCATTCCCGAGCAGTTGCGGGTAGCGCAGGGACAGCAGCCCCAGGATCCCGAAGGCGATGAGTGGCGCGAACCAGCGCCCGATTCGCTCTGGTCGCCGCCGGTTGGCAACCGTGATCAGCCGTGCCCAGCCGGTCGCCACCAGGCCGATGATCGGCCCCATGACCACCGCGAAGACCAGCTGTGAGACCCTGAAGTGGTCGGCGGTCACGTGATAGATCGGGTTATCGCCGAGGAAGATCCAGGCGACGGCCGTGCCGGTCAGGGACGCCAGCAGCGCGGGCAGCACGAACGGCAGCACCAGTGTGCCGAGCATCACCTCGAGTGCCAACAGCGCCCCGCCGAGCGGAACGTTGTAGATCGCTGCGAACCCGGCGCCCGCACCACAGGCGACGAGCAGTCGCCGCTGCCACAGCGGCAGCTTCGCCCATTCCGCGGCGCTGCTCGCGAATGCCGCGCCCGCGGCCTGTGGTGCCGCCTCGCGCCCAAGCGAGACGCCCATGCCGACGGTCACGATCGACAACACGCCGCGAGCGATGCTTGAGAAGAACGGCAGCTTTCCACCCCGCACCCAGATCGCCTCAGTGACCTCGGTGCCGCCGGTCGACGCTCGCCCCAGGACGCGGAGCCCGATGATCACGATCACCGCCGCGACCAGCAGCGCCACAACCCGCCGCCAGTGTGGTGAGGCTTCGACCGACGCCAGCAGCGTCGTGCGATGTACCCCGTAGGTGATCCGCTCGACCAACCGCAGCAGACCCACGAGCGCCGAGCTTGCAAGCCCGGCGAACACCCCCACGCCGATCACCAAGGTCCAGAATCGGGCGCTGTAGTTGGCGACGATCCCCAGGCCGGTCACATTGCCCTGTGGCGAGGACCAGCGGTCGTGACCCGAATCGGCGCCGCTCACGGCCCGGGATTCTATGCGCGGACCGGGCGGCCGCCCACACGCGGACCGGCCAGCCACCCGAGGTCGTAGCCTGAACTCAATATGTGGGATCTACAGCCGACGCTGATCGGCAGACGCATCCGGCTCGAGCCGCTCGCGCCCAATCACGCTGATGAGCTGTTCACCGCGGCCAGGCCGCCCGAGATCTGGGATTACTGGTCGTTCAACCCTGGCTCGAGCCGGAAGGCATTCGACGCCTGGCTCGACCGCTGCATCCGTGAGGCCGGCGCAGGCGGCGACTCGCACTTCGCGACCATCTCACAGGAGACCGGTCTGCCGGTCGGCAGCACCAGCTTCTGCACCGCCCGTGAGCACGACCGCGGGATCGAGATAGGCTGGACCTGGCTGACCCCCGCGGCCTGGGGAACCGGCACCAACACTGAGGCGAAGTTCCTGCAGTTGGAGTACGCGTTCGACACGCTCGGATGCGTGCGGGTCGATTGGGACACCTACGTCCAGAACGGCCGCTCACGGGCCGCACTGGCGAAACTCGGAGCGACCTTCGAGGGCGTGTGGCGCAACTTCTCGATCCGCGAGCTCGACGGAAGCGTGCAGTCTTCGGCGTTCTACTCGGTGATCGACGAAGAGTGGCCGGCGGTGCGCGCGAACCTGATCACGAGAATCGAGTCATCCGCGGATGCGCGCGGTACCTGACGAGCACAACGTCGCGCTACGACCCACCGCTGACGGCGAGGGTCAGGAGGTCGTGCTCGCGTTCCCCTACGACGGCCATCTCGTCGCCGCTGTGCGGACGCTGCCCGGCCGCCGCTTCGACTGGGATCGGAAGGAGTGGTCGGCTCCGGCCGACGGCTGGGTGGCCGCGAAGCTCTCAGAGATCCTGCGCCTGCGGCCGGAGCTGCGACGCACCGCCGAGTTTGACGAGTGGCTCGCGGCGGCCGAGCAGTACTGGGTCGGCCACGTGCGCACCACGCGCTACGACGGGCGCGGCTGGTTTGTGCTGGACACGCTCGCGGGGACACCGCCGGCGGCTCTGCGCGAGGGCGCAATCGAACAGGACGGGCACTGGCTGGCGCCGCTGACGACGCGGGCGGCTGCGGCGCTCGCCGAGCTGCGCGACCCGCGTCTCAGCCTCGGCGCCCGTCGCTGTGCTGAGGCGCTCGAATACGGCGAGCAGCCGCCGGCCGCGCGACTGATCCTGACCCGGGGGGTCGCCGGCGAGCGCTTCACGCTCGAGACCTTCTGGGATCCCGAGATCCAGACAGCGTTCGAGCAACTGCCTGGGGCTACCGCCAACGAAATCAAGCTCGATGCTTGGATCGTCGACCAGCTCGACGCGTTCATCGCGATTCACGAGGTCGAGGTCGATGGGACAGCAGCAGACGCACTGGCCCTGCTGGCCGAACAGCATCGCGCCGCACAACGGGCAGTGGCCGCATCCCGCGCGACGACTGCGGAACCGCTCGAGGATGTGGCCGCCCGTCTGGGCGGCGAACTGTCGCCGTTCCAGTGGGTCGCCGTGCGCTACGCGCTCGAGCAGCGCCGGACCTTTCTGTCCGACGAGCAGGGGCTGGGAAAGACGGTGGAGGCGCTGGCAGCACTCGAAGCCGCCGAGGCGTTCCCAGCGATCGTCGTCTGCCCGGCGTCGATGAAGCTCACATGGGAACGCGAGACCGGCAAATGGCTCCCGCACCGAAGCGTCCAGGTTCTGAGCGGCCGCGAACCGGCGCCGATCGCTGAAGCCGACATCACGATCCTCAACTACGACATCGTCCAGGCGCGTCTGGCAGGGCTCGTGGCCCGCTGGCCACGAGCCCTGGTGGCCGATGAGTCCCACTACTGCAAGAACCCCCAGGCCAAACGCACAAAGGCGGTCCGGCGCCTGGCCGATGCGGTGCCGGCTGACGGCCTTCGGCTGGCACTGACGGGAACGCCGGTGATGAACCACGCGGACGAGCTGATCGCCCAGCTGCGCGTGATCGGCCGCCTGGGGGAGTTCGGCTCGGGTGCAAGCTTCAGCCGCCAGTTCGAGGGCGAGCTTTCAGAGGAGCGGCTGCACTGGCACCTGCGCCGCAACTGCTTCGTGCGGCGGCTCAAGTCCGAGGTGCTGCCACAGCTTCCGGCCAAGCGCCAGGTGGTGGTTCCGGTCTCACTAAACAACGAGGAGGAGTACCGACTGGCGGAGGATGATGTGATCGCGTGGCTCAAGAGCCAGCCGCTCGATCTCAAGGAACTGAACGCGCGGATCGCCGCCACGCTGCGCGCGGAGCGGCTCGCCCAGCTGACGGCGTTGCAGCGGCTGGCCGCGCGGGGCAAGCTGGCGGCGGCACTCACCTGGATTCACGACTTTCTCGCCTCCGGGGAGCCGCTGGTGGTGTTCGCGCGTCACGTCGAGGTGCAGGAGGCGGTGGTGCAACGCTTCCCGGACGCGCTGCACCTGCTCGGCGAGGACAGCGTCGGCGCGCGCCAGGCTTCGATCAACGCGTTTCAGAGTCCGGACGGCCCGCAGCTGATCGTCTGCGCGACCCGGGTCGCAGCACAGGGGATCACGCTGACGCGGGCTTCGAACGTGTGCTTCCTCGAACTGGAGTGGACACCGGCGATCCACGATCAGGCCGAGGATCGCTGCCATCGAATCGGTCAGCGCGACGCTGTCACCGCCTGGTATCTGCTGGCCGCCGACACGATCGATGAGACGATGGCGCGGCTGATCCAGCGCAAGCGTGAGATCGTCGACGCCGTCACCGACGGTCGCGAACTGGCGGACGGCGGTCTGATCGATGGGGTAGTACGCGAACTGCGCGACGGCAAGCCGTTCCGCCATCTACATGCGGTCGCGCTCGATTCAGGCTCGGATGCATCGTTGGCAGGGGATGCCGAGAAGCGCTGGCGCCGGCGCGACGCGCAGAGGGCGTGAGGTTCAGCGCCGGCCGATGGGTACCCCGGCCGGCGGTTACCCTGGCCGGCCGGCATCCCTGGCGGGGCGGGTATCCCCGGCTAGCAGGCAAACGTGAGTAGCCATCTCCTCGGAGAGGCCTTCGCACGTGTGTCGAAAGTGTGACGGCGCCGGCCGAGCCGGGCCGTCCGTGATCGCGAAGGAGGGGTTCTTTTGCCTGAAGCAACAAAACCGCTCCCTCGCGCGCGGACGCTACGCGGGTCGCGCCACACTGGGTCGCGCTACACCCGGTCGCGCCCACTCGCGGTCAAACGGGCGGGATCGCACAAGCGAGGCGCGACGGGCGACCTGTGCCTACCAGCCACCCATGTGGACGACCTCATCGAACGGCCGCCGGTTCGGCTTCTTGATCGGCTTCAGCGGTCTGTCGGCCGGATACCCGAAGTCGATGATGTAGCGCGCGAGCTTTCCCGCGGGCAGGCCGAGGATCTGTCGCGCAAGAGCCTGATCACCAACCGAGGAGTGACCCGAGCCGACGCCGAGGTCGGCCGCGGCGATCATCATCTGGATCGAAGCCTGGCCGATGTCGTAGAGGACAGTGTCCTTCGACAGCTCTGGTTCCTCGTCGATCACGATCGCAACGGCTGCAGCCGCGTGGGCCACATGGCCGGCGCCGCGCCATACGCCTGAGAGCTCCTGCAGCTGCGCACGGTCGGTCACAACGACGAAGTCCCATGGCTGCACGTTACGGGCGGACGGCGCCCGCCAGCCGGCTTCAAGGATCCGCTCGAGTGCGCCGGCCGCAAGCAGCTCGTCCTTGAACTCGCGCACGTTGCGTCGCGAGGTGATCGCATCCCAGGTCTCCATTTCGCGCTCCTCGATGGTGGGTCAGGGTTTGTCCACTGAAACGGTGAAGATCGCCTCGAACTCCTCCCCAGGCTGCACCCAGTCCAGGCCAGCGCCTGAGATCAGGGCGTCGATCGGGGCGGTCATCGGCTCGTAACAGATGAACTGCGACGCATCTGGGGCGTAGACCTGGCTGACCGGATAGCCCTTGACGAGGGTCAACGCCAGCCGCCGCCTGTCATCGGCAACCACGAACGCGGGTTCAGGCGTGTCGATCAGCTGGTCGTAGCCGGTGTCGAAGGTGCGGTCACCGAGCAGCCCGTTGAGCTCGCCTGGTGCGATCGCGACCGTCTTCCCCGTAGGGATCATGCGCTCGTCGACCAGCACCTGCCGTGCGACAGGGATCTCTACCTGCCAGCCACGGCGATCAGAGCCCGGCAGTGTCAGGTACGGGTGAAATCCGAAGGAGACCGGAACGGCCGACTCTGCGCCCGCGATGATGGTGAATGTCACTGTCAGTGTCTCGTCACTGAT
This sequence comes from uncultured Actinomycetota bacterium, assembly GCA_963790635.1. GTDB lineage: Bacteria > Actinomycetota > Thermoleophilia > Solirubrobacterales > Solirubrobacteraceae > Palsa-465. The sequence continues at coordinate 533,023 of CAWBPJ010000008.1, forward strand.
CTCAGCGAGGTACCGCAGCCGGTGAGGGAAGGGGAACGCGGCCAGATACTCTGGCACCGCTCCAAAGTCGAGCTCGGCCGTGAGCGTCGAGCGGTCCGCGTCGGTCGGCTGCCAATGCGGGCTGGCGGCCAGGAGGCCGTGAATCGCGGTGCCCGTGGCCGCGTCGCGATTGGTCAGCGGGGAATCCTCGTCGAGTCTGATCTCGTGGCCGCCCAATGCGAACTCCCAGTCGCTGAGGCGGTTGGCCCATGGGTGCAGCAGCGGCAGCGCGAAGGTCGCGCCGCGATCCGCATAGGCCTGCAGCCCGTTCTGCTGGTAGAAGAGCTCCTCACCGTGGTGCCGCAGCGAACTGCCGATCATTCCCAGCTCGGGAACGAACGTCGCCTCAAGCGCACCGCCAGGGTCGGAGATCGTGATCTCGTATGACATCCGCGCAGTCTCTCCTATCTGCGCGCGCGACGTGTCAGCCGGTGTTCCTCAGCCCGGAAGCGATGCCGTTGATCGCGAGCAGGCTGAGACGGGCCAGCTCCTCGCTGTCGCCGTCGCGACGGCGGCGCTTGAGCAGTTCTATCTGCACGAACGACAGCGGATCGACATAGGGGTTGCGGCGGTCGATCGAGGCCTGCAGCACCGGCTCGGAATCGAGCAGGCGCTCGCCACCCCGGACCTGCACCAGCTCCGCGCGGGCGAGCTCGAGCTCCGCATCGAGGACACCCCAGATCCGGTCACGGGCTGAAACCCGGTCCCAGCGCGCGACGTAGCGTCGCGCGATCCCCGGATCGGCCTTGCTGCAACCCATTTCAGCGTTGGCGATCAGCGCGGCGAAGAACGGCCATTCGGCCGTCATCGCCCGCAGCGTCTCAGCGCCGTGGCGCTCGCGGGCCTCACGCAGAGCCGTGCCGAGCCCCAGCCAGGCCGGCAGCAGAATCCGCGACTGCGTCCATGCGAACACCCATGGGATCGCGCGCAGATCGTCGATCCCGCCCGCGGCCTGGCGACGGGCCGGCCTCGAGCCCAGGCGCAGGCGCGAGACCTCCTCGACCGGGGTCACATTCAGGAAGAACTCGACGAAGTCAGGGTCGTCGTGCACCAATCGCCGGTAGGTCTGCTCCGATGTCTCCGCCATCTCGTCCAGCACCTGCTCGTAGAGGGCGGCGCGAGAGGGCTCGAGCGCTTCAGCGCCGCCGTCAGCGAACAGGGTTGCGGCCGAGGTCAGGAGCGTCGAGCTGGTCGTCAGCTCGAGCTCGCGGTGGGCGATCTCCCCGACGGTGTACTTGGCTGTGAGCACCTCCCCCTGCTCCGTCATCTTCAGGCGCCCGTCGACGGTGCCCGGCGGCAGCGACAGGACGGCGTTATTGGTCGGACCGCCGCCGCGGCCGATCGCACCGCCGCGACCGTGGAAGAAGATCCAGGTGATGCCGTGGCGGGCCAGCATCTCAGCGATCCGGGCCTGAGCGCGGTAGGTGCCCCAACCGGACGCGAGGTAGCCGACATCCTTATTGGAGTCCGAGTAGCCGACCATGATCTCCTGGTGGTCGCCCGTAGCGCGCAATGCCTCGCGGTACACGGGCATCGCCAGCAACGCCTCGAGCGTCACCGGCGCGGCAGCCAGCGTCGCACCGGCCTCGAACAGCGGCACGATCCGCAGACGCGCCCCGGCGCCCCCGGCGTCACTGAGGCTCACCTCCTTCATCAACAGCAGCACCTCAAGCACATCGGACGGGGCCTCGGTCCCGGAGATCACATAGGCGTCGATCGCGCCACGGTGCGGCGCGTCGAGCACCCGTCTGATCATCCTGAAGGTCTCGATCACCTCCCGGGTGGCATCGCTGAAACGTGAGATGTCGGCTGGGATCAGTGGCCGGCGATCAGCGATGTGCGTCTGCAGTAACGAGGCGCGTTCGCTCTCAGACAGTTCCGCATAGCCGTTTGCCACACCGAGCGCTCCGAAGACCTCCGCGAGTGCAGCGCGGTGGGACTTCACATGCTGGCGGATGTCGAGCGTCGCGAAGTTGAAGCCAAAGACCTCGACCTGCCTGATCACGTCACGGAGATCCCCCGCCGCGCTGTAGGCACCGCCGTCGGCGATCAGCGCACGCTCGATGCTGCGCAGGTCCCACAGCAGGTCGGCGGCCGACGTATACGCGCCGTCCGCTTCCGTGGTGGCGGCGCGCAGCCGTTCGCGCATGAAGGTGAGCGCCCGGCGGTAGGGCTCCTCCGAGTTCAGCGCTCGCAGCTGCTGCGCGAGCGCTGGGAAGTGCTCACGGCCGAACTCGATGATCTCATCGAGCTCAGGACCTGGCGGCGTGATCCGGTCGGAGAAAGAGAGACGCCCAGCCAGCATCTCGAGCCGTGTCTCAAGGAAGCGAAGGCACTGTTCGCGAAGCAGCGCCAGGGTGCTGACGGTCGTCTCCGGCGTAACGAACGGGTTGCCGTCGCGGTCACCGCCGATCCACGAGCCGAACCGCAGCAGTGGCGGCGTTGGGATCTCCGCGTCCGGGTAGGCGTCGACCAGGGCGCGGTCGAGCTCGCGGTAGACGCGCGGCACCGCATCGACCAACGTGCTCGTGAAGTGCACGAGACCGCCGCGCACCTCGTCGAGCACCGTCGGCGAGATCGCGCGAAGCTCATCAGAGCCCCATAGCTCCTGGACGGTCGCTCGGATCCGCTCCTGTGCCTGCTCGGGGTCGCGCCCGAGTCGTTCGTCCAGCGCACGCAGCTCGTGGAAGATGCGTGCCTGCTTGTCGATCGTGGTCCGACGCCGCGCCTCAGTCGGATGTGCGGTCATGACCAGCCGTATCTCAGCGTGGGACAGCAGCGCGCGCACGGCATCGGCGGAGATTCCCCGCCGGGCCATCAGGCTGATCACCTCCTCGATCGAGCCGCTGCGCGGTGCCGGCCACTCGCGCGCCTCGCGTGCCCGGATGCGCCGCACGCGCTCGTTGTCCTCGGCGAGATTGATCAGCTGGAACCAGCGAGTGAGTGAGCGAATCAGGAGCTCGATCGCCTCGAGGTCAAGCTCGGAGATGATCCGCTCGAGCTCGTCACCGGCCGCGGCATCGCCCGCCCGCGCGCCCCGCGCCAGCTCCACCGCGCGGGTGCGGAGCGCCAGCGTCGTGGCTGCGCCGCTGGCGTTGCAGACGTCGTCAAGGGTTGCGCCAAGCAGCTCGAGGTCGGACTCGAGGTCGCGCAGCGCTGTGGCCGGCCGCTGCGGGCGGGCCGTGGTCGTTTCGCTTGACACGGCTCCGGGCTCGCTCGCGTAGGCCGGCTTCACTCGTCGAAGTCCGGCACGCCGCCGGTCGACTGACCCGAGGCCTCAGTGGCCGCCGACTCGCCCGCCGCGGGCTCGAAGGTCGGCGCCGGCTCAGCACCGCCAGCTGGTTCGTCCGGACGCTCGGCGCCCGGCACCGGGTCGCTGCCAGCTGTGGGATCAGTGCCAGCCTGTGGCGCCCCGGCCGCCGTCGGCTCGGCCACGGAACTCTCAGCACCAGGGTCCGTCAGACGTTCCGCCGAACTTGTCGACGCCGGCCGTGACCTTGTCGCCGGCCTTGACGATCTTGTCGGCGTACTTACCGCCTGTTTTGGCGTTTGCTACCTCACCCACCGACTGGACGGCGCCCTGGATCTTGTCCTTGTTGTCCGCGACCGCCTGCTGTGCCTGGTCGCGCAAACCTTTGAGCTTGTCGCCGAATCCCATCCCGGTTCCTTTCATTCCATCGCTGGCCTGATGCCGGGCAGCTTAACGGTGCTCAGCTGTGAGCGCTCCAGGGGAGCGAAACGGCTGCTGAGCAACCGTTTCGCTCCCCTCGCCGGGCCGCCCGTCGCAACCGTCGGATCCCGCGCAGATCCTCAAGCGCGGTCGCGACGATGCGGACGCTGGAGTCAGGATCCTCGACCCAGTGAACCGGCAGCTCGCGTACACGCAAGCCGGCCCGCTCGGCCAGATACAGCAGCTCCGTGTCGAAGAACCAGTTCTGGTTCTCGACATGCTCGAGCACAGGCATGAGCGCCTCGCGCCGCGCCGCCTTGAAGCCGCATTGGGCGTCAGAGAAGCCCACGTGCAGCAGCAGCCGCAACAGCCGGTTGTAGCCGCGCGAGATCAGCTCGCGCTTGAGCGAGCGCTCGACCTCGGCCCCCCGCCTGAGCCGGGAGCCAATCACCACGTCCGCCTCACGACCGAGCAACGGCTCAACCAGCCCCGGAAGCGACCTGAGAGATGTCGACAGGTCGACGTCCATGTAGGCGACGACGTCAGCCGCGCTCGCTGACCAGGCCGCTCGCAACGCGCGGCCGCGGCCCTTCTCGGGGAGCCGCAGGACACCGATCCCTTCGAGCGAGCCGGCCAGCTCGCAGGCGATCTGTGGTGTCTCATCGGTGCTTGCGTTGTCCGCAATCGTGATCCGAACGTCCACGTTGGGGAGCTCGGTGAGTACGGCCTGTCGCAGCCGGCGGACGTTTGCATACAGCACCGACTGCTCGTTGTAGACCGGAACAACGATCTCAAGTGCGGGTCGCATCACGACTCCTTTCCGGCGACGGCGAGAATCCTGGCCGCTCGGCCCGAGCAGTCGTAGAGCACCGATCCGTCGATCGTCGTGGCCTTGCGGCAGGCCTCGCTGATCCAGTCCATCGCGTCGCGACTGCCGACGCGACCGCCCGAGATTCCTCCGCCAAAACCGGCGCCGACACCGCTCGAGGAAGCGTCGAGGACCCAGCGGATCTTGCCGCTGCGGATTTCCTGAGCCAGCCAGCTGGCGCTGACCTCGGACTCGTTGCCGCTGAAGCCGCCGATCCCGGCAACCTTCGAGCCATCGTCGATGATCGCGTTCTCCGCCGAGGTCTGGCTCGAGACGGCGACCGTGCCGCCGCCGTGCGCGTCGGCGTATTTCACCACTGCTGTCAGGGACTGGCCACCACCGAACCCGCCGGCAGCGCCGCCAAAGCCGGCACGACCCGAGCCACCGCCAAAGCCACCACCAGAACCACCGCGAGCCGAACCGCCGCCAAAGCCACCACCAGCTCCGGCGCCCGGTGGTCTCCCGCCGAACCTACCCGGCCTGCCGCTGGAGCGCGCTGAAGCCCCGCTGTTGCCGCCGCTGGCGCCGCCTCCGAACAGACTCTGGATCGGTCCGGCGAAGCGGTTCCCGGCGGAGCCGGTGCTGCCGGCAGCACCGGCGCCGGCAGCACCGCGGCCACCAAACCCGCCAAAGCCCCCAGCACCAGGGCCACCGCCGCCCGACCCCACGTCCGCCGGCCCACCGGCCGGGAAGGTGCTGCTCGTCGCGTGCCCGAGCGTGTCGACGGCCCATGCGGCCGGCGCGATCGACAGGGCCGCGAGCACCGCGGCCAACGCGATCAGGCGACCGCGCCGGTTCAGCACGAGCACGAGCGCGACCGCCGACACGCAGGCAACGCCGATCACGATCGGCTTCAGCCAGCTCATCGTGTCCTGGGAGTGCAGGACCGCCAGCTCGGTCGCGAGGCCCGCCGCGACCGCGAGTGGCGCCAGCACACGAGCGTGCAGATCGCGACGCGCGATCTGGGCGACGCCGGCGCCGACCAGCGCCGCGGTCCAGGGGGCCAGGAACGACACGTAGTAGGGGTGGAAGATCCCCTGGGCGGCGCTGAACACGACCGCCGAGGTCAGGAACGCGCCGCCCACCGCAATTGTCCAGCCGGTGGTCGCGTTGCGGCGGCGCAGACGCGTCAGCACGACCAGGCCCAGCCCGCTGACCACGGCAAAGCCGATCAGCCAGCCGGCCTGACCGCCGAGTGCCGAGTTCAACAGACGCAGCGGACCGGAGCTACCACCGAACGTGGTGCTCCCGCCGCCAGAGCCGCCAAAGCCGCCAGTGCCGCCGGTGCCGCCAGCGCCGCCAAATCCGCCGGGGCCGCCTGACTGTCCCGACAAGCGTCCGACGCCGTTGTAGCCGGTGATCAGCGACCAGATGCTGTTATCGGCCGTTCCGGAGATCCAGGGACGATCGGCTGCCGGTGTGAGCGCCACCAGCAGCGGCCAGGCTCCGCCGACCGCGACCATCGCGACGCCCCCGGCGAGCAGCTGGCGCACGGTCTTCATCAACCGGTGCGGCGAGCTCCACAACCAGGCGAGCGCGATCCCGGGAACAACCAGCAGAGCGGTGCCCATCTTCGCCTCGAAGCCCAGGCCGACGGCGACGCCCGCCCACACGATCCACTTCGTGCGACCGTCCTCGAAGGCCCGGACGGTGAACCACAGTGCTGCGACACAGCAGAGGACCACCGCGGCGTCGGGGTTGTTGTGGCGAGACATCGCGACGGTGATCGGCGTGATCGCGAGCGTCAGCCCGGCGACCGTGCCCGCCAGCCGGCCGAAGCGACGACGGACGAGGTCATAGATCAGCGCGACGGTCGCCATCCCCATCAGCGCCTGTGGGACCAGGATGCTCCAGGAGTTGAAGCCGAACACGCGCACGGACAGCGCCTGAACCCAGAACGCCAGCGGCGGCTTGTCGACCGTCATCACGCCGCTCGGATCAAACGACGCGTACAGGAAGTTGTGCCAGCTCGCGCTCATCGAGCGCACGGCGGCGGCGTAATAGCCGTTGGCCCAGCCATTGCGGGAGAGGTCCCAGAGATTCAGGAAGCCCGCGACGGCAAGCAGCGCGATCAACTCGGGGCGCCGCAGCGCCCCGAGCCTGATGCGACTGAGCGACCCGGAGACCCGCCGGCCAGCGGACCGGCCCCAATCGGCGAGCGGGGTGGAAGGCTCGCCGCCTGGCAGATCAACGGCTCGAGTGGACCGGGAGGAGAGAGAACCGGAATCGAACATGCAGGTCAGAGTCCAGGTCGCGGGTGTGAAAACCCTGAGAGTTGTCTATGAAACGTCGAGCTTTCTTTATTCAGGGCAGACGCGCCCCGGTCCTGACTGAGGCCGCCACGGCGACCAGCAGCAGCAGCGCCGCCGCGATCGCGAAGTACGCGGAGATGTCGTGTTTGTGCGGGACCGTGCTCAGCTGCCGCCCCAGGCTCTGATAGATCGAGCTGAGGTCGTCGGCGGTCTGCGCGTCGAACGAACGCCCGCCGGAGCTGCTCGCGATCGCGCGCATCAGCTGCGGATCCGGGGGCACCGCGACCGGTGGTTGGAACGGACTGATGCTGATCGTGCCGTTGGGCGTGCCGAGCGCGACCGTGTAGATCGGCACGTGGTCGTGTCGCGCCTGCTGCGCGACCGTCACGGGGTTGACGCCGAGGTTGGCGGCGCCGTCTGAGAGCAGCACGATCGCGGCCGGTTGGTGATGTTTGGCGCGGGCGTCCAGCAGCTGCAGCGCGAGTTGCAGTGCCGGACCGGTCGCTGTGCCGCCGCCGGCCTGCTGACTGTCGATCAGCGCCTGGGCGGCGCCGTGATCGGCGCTCGGGCGCTGGACGGCATCGGCCTCACTCGAAAAGCCGATCGCGCCGAGCCGGATCGTCGATGGCAGCTCGCCGATGAACGTGTTGGCGGCGCTGATCGCCGCGCCGAGCCGCGTCGGCTTGACGTCGGTCGAGACCATTGAGCCGGAGTGGTCGAGCACCAGCATCAACGAGGCAGAGCGGATCGGATCGCGTTCGGTGACGCGCGGGCCGGCCAGCGCGACCCCGCCGAGGCAGAGCGCGGCCAGCAGCGCGATCAACGGCAACCGCCCGAGCCAGCCGGAGCTGCCCGCGGCCGCCAGCTGCAGTGATTCGACCGCGGTGAACCGCACGGCATAGCCACGCGCGCGCCGACGCATCCGCCGCTGCGCGTACAGCGCCAGCGGGACCAGCAATAGCGCGAGCAGCCAGAGTGGACTGGTGAAGCTCATCGGCTCCGGTCTCCGCTCGCAGGCTCACCACGTCCTGTCATCAGATCCGCCGCCCCAGTTCGAGCAGCCAATCCTGCTCGGTACTCAACCGAATTTGATGCACGCGCAACCGCCGCAGCTCACCGGCAACGGCCTCGCGCCGCTGACGCTCGAGCGCGGCGAAGCGCTCGCGCAAGCGTCGGTTGGAGCTGTCGACCTGAACCAGTGCGCCCGTCTCCGGGTCGACCAGCGCCAGCCGTCCCACGGACGGCAGCGCCTGCTCGCGCGGATCGCAGACCTCCACGGCGATCGTCGCGTGATGCAGCCGCAGCGCACCCAGCGGGCGCTCCCAGTGACGTTGGTCGCGGAAGTCTGAGATCACGACCAGCAGCCCCGGTTGGCGCGCCATCCGCATCGCGCGGCTGAGGGCATCGGCCAGCGCGTCAGCGTCGTTGGCGCCGTCCGGCGCAACCCCCTCGGCGAGCAGCCGGCGCAGGGCGATCAATCCCGGCTTTGAGCCGCGCGGCGGCAGGATCCGCGGGCCCGACCCAGCCCCGAACGCGACCATGCCAACGCTGCCTGCGCGCCGCAGGCCCAGGCGCGCGAACACCAGCGCGGCGCCCTCCGCCACGTCAGCTTTCAGCCGGCGCGCGGTGCCGAACGCCATCGACGGCGACAGATCGAGCACGATCCAGGTGGACAGTGCCCGCTCGGGCACGTGCATGCGTACGTGCAGAGCACCCGTGCGCGCGCTCGCGGCCGCGTCGATATGGCGGACGTCGTCGCCGGGTTGGTAGGGGCGCAGCTGTGCGAGCTCGGTGCCGAGGCCGACACCGCTGGCGCGCCGGTCACCCGGCAGCGTTCGGGCGATCAGCCGGTTCAAAGCCGGATCGAGCGAGTCGATCAGCGCACTGGGCATCGGCCCAGGCCCCTGACGGGCGTCGGGCGGACGCAGCGTCGCGGTGCCGGGCCGTTGGCTCATTGACCGCTCGCAGCCCGGAATCCGGAGTCGGAGCGAAGCAGGTGGCTGCTGCCGGGGCTCGGGACCGCGGCCAGAATCTGTTCGAGCAGCTGGTCGACGGTGACGCCCTCACTGAGCGCGTCGTAGGAGAGCACGATCCGGTGGCGCAGGACGTCGGCGGCGAGGTCGCGAACATCCTCAGCCTCGACGTGCCCGCGGCCGCGCAGCATCGCCAGCGCCCGCGCCGCCTGCACCAGGCCGATCGGGCCGCGGGGGCTCGCGCCGAATTCGATCAGCGGCTCGAGCTCCGGCAGCCCGTGCTTGGCCGGGTGCCGAGTGGCGTCAGCCAGCGCAACGGCGTAACCGATCAGGTCGCGGTCAGCGCTGATCGTCGCGGTCGCCAGCGAGTGCCGCTCCAGGTCCGGCAGCGTCAGGCACTCGCGAACGACGCCCTGGGGCCGCAGGCTGCGACCGACGACCGCCGCCTCCTCCCCGGGGGACGGGTAGTCGACCAGGATCTTCATCAGGAAACGGTCTACCTGGGCTTCCGGAAGCGGGTAGGTGCCCTCCGACTCGATCGGGTTCTGGGTCGCCATCACGATGAACGGGGTCGGCACCCGAAAGCTGGTGCCGCCGATCGTGACCTGCTCCTCCTGCATGACCTCGAGCAGCGCCGACTGCACCTTCGCAGGCGCGCGGTTGATCTCGTCGGCCAGCACGAAGTTGTGGAAAACAGGACCCAGCTCAGTGTCGAACTGGCTCGTGTCAGGCCGCCACACACGCGTCCCGATCAGGTCGGCCGGAACGAGGTCCGGCGTGAACTGGATGCGCCCGAAGCTGCCGCCGAGCACCGACGCGAGCGTCTTCAACGTCAGCGTCTTGGCGAGTCCGGGCACGCCCTCGAGCAGCACGTGCCCGTTCGCCAGCAGGCTGACGAGCAGCCTTTCGAGCATCGCATCCTGGCCTACGATCACGCGCTTGATCTCGCTCAGCGCCTCCTGCAGCGATTCACGCGCGTCGTCACGCGCACGCTGAATCCCCTCGATCTCAGTCATCTGTCCTCCTGTTGTTCAAGTTCCTGTTCATATGAGCTGTTCATGTGAGCCGTCCAAACCACAGCAACGAGAGCCCGCCGGCCAGCGCGATCAGCGCCAGCGCGATCCCGATCGCAAAACCTGTCAACGACCGCTGCACATGGGTCTCGCCAAGCTTCTTGGCCAGCCGTTCGTAGATCTCGTGCACGGTCGCGCTGTCTGCCGCGCGATACGGATGTCCACCGGACTCCGCCGCGATCTCGTGCAGCTCGGTCGGATCGACCGGCACCGGCGTGGTGACACTGTGTCCGCCACGCTCGATCTGGATCGTGCCGTGCGCGGTCCCAATCGAGACCGTGTAGACCGGCACGTGCCGCTTCTTGGCCTCCTGGGCGACCGACAACGGACTGACACCGACGTTCGATGCGCCGTCAGAGATCAGCACGATCGCGCCCGGCGCATGCTTGCCGGCGATCTTGGGCGCGGATTTGATCGCGGCGAGCGCGAGCTCGAGCGCCTCACCGATCGCGGTGCCTCCCCCGCCCGGCTTGAGCCCGGCGATCGCCGCGGTGGTCTGCCGGTGGTCGGTGGTCGGCGACTGCAGCAGCGTCGGCTTGCGCGCGAACTCGATCGAGCCGACCTGGATCTGACTGGTCACGCCTTTCACGAAGCTGGTGGCGGCCCGCTTGGCCGCCACCAGCCGCGACGGTTGCACGTCGGTCGACTTCATCGAGTTCGAGACGTCGTTGGCGAGCATCACAGTGGCTCCTCTTGACCGGCACCGTGACCGTATGGCGCGGGCGGGCCGCGGCGACGATCAGCATCGCGAGCGCCAGCGCTAGCAGCACAATCGGCAGGTGTCGTCTCCAGCCGGGCCGGCGGGGGGCGACTGATGGCGTCAGCGGCTCGCTCGCGAACGCCAGCGCCGCCTGGCCGCGCCGACGCTGCTCATCCACATACCAGGCGCACAGCGCCGGCACGACGAGCAGCCCGATCAGAACGAGCGGCGCCGCGAAGCTCACGATCTCACCTATGGATCGTCGGGCGACCCTTGAGCGGCACCGCTGAGAGCAGCACGTACGAGGAGTTGCGAAGCACCTCGACGTTCACGGTTCCTCCCATCCGCATCCCGGCGGTGGCCGCAGCCAGCTGCGGGACGGTGTTGATCTGATGGCTGTTGATGCTGGTGATCACGTCGCCGGGCTCGAAGCCGGCCTGGTCAGCCACGCTGCCCAGCTGAAGCGCACTGACGGCGGCGCCGCTGGGGCCCGTCACGATCTCCATCCCGAGCCACGTCGCGGTCGGCCCGGTGCCGGCCGGCGTGGTCGTGGTCGTCGGCTGTTGCAACGCCGCGCCGCCACTGGAGTTGTTGGTCGTGGTGGTGGGCCGCGCAGACCTCACGGTCGTGGTGTGCGGCTTGGGCTTGTTGGAGCTGCCCCCGAGCGTCGAGGCCAGCGCGATCCCGACCACCAGCACGAGCACGAACGCGGCCGCCGCCCAGGCGTAGCGCGCAGGCACACCACGCTTCTGCCTGGGCGCGGGCGGCTCTGGCTGGGGCTGCTCGGGCTCGGGCATGGGCAGCCGTTCCGGGCGCTGCTCCGCAGCGTGCTCTGACTCCCGCTCCCAGTTGCCCGACCAAAGATGCTTAGGGCCGCTCATCGCACCGGAACATTAGGCCCAAATGGTGAGAGGTCGGTAAGAGCAGCCAGTGCCGACAGCCTCCTATCGGACTCAGGCAAGCGAGCTCGAAACCGCTACCTCCGCCAACATGCTGCCGAAGGCGAACTGAGCCAGGTCAACCGGCGTTCTGTGGGTGCCCGGTTGATTGCCTACCTTCTCCCGCGGCACCGGATGTCCGCTCGTCATCACTGTGGTGCCTCGGTGCTCGGCCGCTTGTGCGCGGCTCCGGATGCGTCCCATCCTTGCGATGGCCGCTCTGCGCCTCTTCCCCGTTCTGGTCGGAGACCGCGCCGGGGGGATCGGTCTCTGGATTGTGTTCGCTGCTTGGTGCAGCCATCTTTCACCTCATTGCGTCTCAGGCGGGTCCGGCTGTGCGTCCGGATCCGGTTGGTCAGGGTCGGGTTGGTCAGGTTCGCGGCCGGGTTCACTCGGCTGGGGCACGATCGGTTCGGCCGGTTCGACCGGCTGCGGAACCGATGGCGGTCTCGCCGGATCGCCCGGCGTCCCTGGATCCGGCACCACCGGTGTCGTCGGCGTGTCCGGAACGATCGGTGTCGGCGGCTCGGCCGGTTCCGACGGCACCTCTGAGACCGGTCTCTGCTGAGAAGATCCTTGGAATAGCTCACTGAGCTTCATGGCCGTCCTTTCTCGGGTGAGGCCATGCGGCGCTCGCGTATGACCGTGGGGTCTGGACGGGTGCGAGCCGGCTCACGGCGTCACTCACCCGACGTCACGTTGGCGTCACCTGCACGGACCGTCAGGACTCCATCGACGGTTTCGATTGACGTGGCCATCTCCGCAACCGAGCCACGACCGCGAACGTCAAGACGCACGGTGACTGTGCGTCGCTCGTCGTGGGTGGCGCTCTCTCGCTCGACCGTGAGGTTGCCGATCGCAAAGCCGTGCGCGGCACACTCCGCCACAAGGCGCCGCAGCACCCCACCACCGTCCAGGTAGGTGACCTTCAGCGGCGATCCGGACAAGCTGGTCGGGGGAAGCAACTCGGTCAGGTAGGGGTAACCGACCGACACGATCATGTAGGCCACGGTGCCGGCCGTGGCGATCACGCTCAGCCCGCCACCCGCCGCGAGTCCGATTCCAGCGGTTGAAGCTCGGCAGATCATCCGGCTTACGACTGGAGACGAGCCGGCCGTCGACGTGAACCTCCTCATCCACCCACTCCGCGCCGGCGTTGCGCAGGTCGGTCTGAAGGCTGGGCCAGGAGGTGAGTGTCCGGCCTCTGATGACACCTGCCTCAACGAGGGTCCACGGGCCGTGGCAGATCACGGCAACCGGCTTGTCCTGATCGAAGAAGCCCTTGATGAACCGGATCGCGTGCTCGTCCTGACGCAGGCGATCGGGGTTGGCAACGCCACCCGGTAGAACCAGCGCGTCGAACTGACCGGGATCCGCATTGTCGGTGGTCAGGTCGACCTTGATCCTGTCGCCGTGGTCGAGATGGTTGAACGCCTGGATCTCTCCGGGCTCGATTGAGACGACCGCTGTGTCGGCGCCAGCATCTTCGACGGCCATGCGCGGCTCGGTCAGCTCGACCTCCTCGACACCGTCCGTCGCCAGAAAGGCGACCCGCTTGCCCTTGAGCTGATTGCTCATGACGCCCTCTCCTCGTGCTCGTATTCACGTAGAAAACCTTCGAACAGGCGGCGGTGACGCTGCTCGTCGTGGAGGACGTCGATCACCAGGTCGTTGGTCACGGGGTCGATCTCCTCGGTCTCGGCGACGATCCGGCTGTAGTGCTCGATCGCGCCGGTCTCGGCCTCGATCACGCCGCGGATCAGGCCGGCGATCTCAGTCTGATGTGCTGGTGGGCGCAGGTAATCCTGCTCTGGGATGAAGTCCACCGACCCGGGGACCACCCCGTACAGCTCCTTGATCCGCTCACCGAACAGCTTCGCGTGACCGAGTTCCTCGTCGATGTCCTCCCGCAGCGCCGCCGCGATCTCCCGCGCGCGCACGCCATCCGGATTGATCGATGAGGAGACGTAGTTCATCACCGTCTCGATCTCCATCCAGTAAGCCTTTGTGAGCAGCTCGACGATGTGCTCCCGCTCCTCACGGCGAGCGTCGTCGAGGATGCTCATGACGTTGCCAGTGGTTGACATTCGCTTCCTTTCGGGCTGGGGCATTGAGCGCTCACAGTTCCCCTACCCCGCTCTCCGGGCCGGCATTCCCGGTTGCTACGCAGCGTCTGAGCACTCAAGTTGCGTAGTCGGCTACTGATGTCTGCGCGGCCCGGTTCGGCGAGTTCCAGAACCGCTCGTCAACCTGCTCGCGGGCGTACTGCTCGGTGAACGGAGTGAACAGCAGCGAGGCGAACGCGATCAGCGAGAGACCGGCGGCTGCAAGTCCGCGTGCGTACTCGGCGACCCAGCCGGAGGTGCTCGCGTCCGCCCCGAACGCAATCCCGGTGAAGATCGCGAACGTGACCACCGCTCCCAGCTCCACCAGCTTGGGCTTGTGCGACCTGATCCCGGGGCGGTTCGGCCTCGCCCGGGTCGCGCGTTCAGAAATCCCCCTGTCAGGGGGATTTCTGAACTCGGTAACGCCCGTAATGGATGCGGCCCCACAGCACCGGCAAGGCGCGACCTGTGAGGATTCACCGATGCCGGTCAGCGACACCGTGATCTACGAGCGCATCAGGCGCGTGCCACGGGGATTCGTGACCACCTACGGCGATGTCTGCCCCGGTGCGCCGCGGCGGACAGGTCGCGCGCTGTCCCTCGCTCACCCCGACGACGTGCCCTGGTGGCGAGTGGTGCGCAGCGACGGCAGCTGGGCCAAGGGCGACCGGCAGCGAGCACTGCTCGAGGATGAGGCCGTGCCGATCAGCGGCGCCCGCGTGCTGATGGCGCAGGCGCGGATAGATCCAGAGGTGATCTACTGACTCGGCCCGATCCGAAGAGCCTGCTCAGGCCCGCACCAGCCGAACCCGCGCGGCGCCGCTCAGCCTTCGTCGTCCTGCAGCCGGTCAACCAGGGTGGCGATCACATGGATCGCGGGCTTGATCGCCGCCAGATCATCGATCGACAGATCGTCGAGGTATCCGTGCAGGAGATTCCTGTAGGCGCCGCGGATCGAGTCGATCTCGGCCCGTCCTGCGTCCGTCAGTGACACCAGCACGACCCGGCCGTCCCCGGTCAGACGGCCACGACGAACGAGCCCCAGCTCCTGGAGCCGATTGACCAAGGTGGTGACTGTCGGCTGTGCCAGGCCGTCGAGCCCGGCCAGAGCGGTGATCCGGAGCGGGCCTGTCTCGAGCCGCGCCAAAAGTCCCACCTCTGTGCGGGACAGCCGGCAGTCGATCCGTCTGAACATCACGCGGGACAGCGCCGCGGCCTGTCGCACGAGCATCTCCGCCAACACGTCCAGCGTCTCGGCCGGACCGCTCTGGTCGAGCCCCTCGTTCATATCGGAAAACAATGCAGGCATGACAGGGCTGCGCGCCCATTCTAGGCCCCGAGAGAAGCGGCTTTTTGGTTGCCGCATCCGTCATGAATTCGTGGCTTATACGCCCCACTTTTCAAGTCCCGGCCCGAGCGGGGCCGGCAGCGCCGTGGTTCGATCGCTGCCGGCCCCGATCCTTGATGGTCAGGCTGCGACTGCGATCTCGAGCAGCTGTCCGATCTCGACCCCGTAGCCGTAGGCAACCGGCGGCGAGGTCTTGGCCAGCTCCGCGGCGGCGCTGATGTCGGCAGCCTGGATCACCGTGTAACCGCCGATGCGCTGGTCGCCGTCGACCTCGCCGACGCGCACCGCCTGGCCGACACCGTCGCCCATCTCGACGAGGCTGCCCTGAATCTCACCGAACCACTTCATCCAGGCGGCGTGGCCGTCACCGGTGATCTCGGTGTACTCCTGCGGGCTACGGAATGTGAGCAGAAACTTGGGCATCTGATCTCCTTCATTGCTCGGCGCTGAGCCGATCTTGTTGGACATCGATACCGACACCGGCACCTGCGGGAATTGGGCGGCCAAGCGGGGCCGCCCAAATTCGTGAGCGGTCGGTGTCAACACGTGAAGACAC
Organism: uncultured Actinomycetota bacterium; assembly: GCA_963790635.1. Taxonomy (GTDB): domain Bacteria; phylum Actinomycetota; class Thermoleophilia; order Solirubrobacterales; family Solirubrobacteraceae; genus Palsa-465. Next base: position 548,545 of record CAWBPJ010000008.1, read on the forward strand.
CGAGATGGGAGGATCCAAACGTGACCGAGATGCTGCTTCACCGTGCTCGCGCGGGCGACGAGCAGGCCTTTGCCGAGCTGACGGCGCCTTTTCATCGCGAGCTGCACGTGCACTGCTACCGGGTCCTCGGCTCGATTCAGGATGCGGAGGACGCGCTGCAGGAGACTCTGATCGCGGCCTGGCGGGGGCTCGAGAGCTTCGAGCAGCGCGCCTCGCTGCGCACCTGGCTCTACCGGATCGCGACCAATCGCTGTCTCAACAGCCTGCGAGCGACGGGACGGCGAGCGCCGGTGCAGCCACCGTTCGGTGATCTCCCGCTGCCGGCCCCGAGCCGGCAGACCGAACTGGTCTGGCTCGAGCCCTACCCGGATCTGCTGCTCGACGGGCTGCCGGACACGGCTCCCGGGCCAGACGCCGTCTACGCCGCCAGCGAGGCGATCTCACTGGCCTTCATCACCGTGTTGCAGACGCTGCCGCCGCGCCAGCGCGCGGTCCTGATCCTGCGCGACGTCCTCGGTTTCAGAGCCGCCGAGGCGGCCGAGATGCTCGAGCTGACCGAGGACTCCGTGTCGAGCGCTTTGAAGCGGGCGCGCGCATCGCTATCGCGCGCGCCCGAGTTGCGTGAGTCCCCGCCGCCGGCAACACCCGACTCGCCAGAGGAGCGCGAGCTCGTGCAGCGCCTGACGGACGCCTACGAAGCCGGCGATGTCGACGCGCTGCTCGAACTGTTCACAGAGGACGTCTGGATGCGAATGCCGCCGGTGCCACTCGAGTACCAGGGCCGCGAGCTGGCCGGCCAGTTCTTCAGGATCGTCGTGTTCGGGCCGGGTCGCGAATACCGCATGCACCCGACCCGAGCCAACCGTCAACCCGCGCTGGGCATGTATCTGAGAGATCCGGCAACCGGCGTCTTCCGGGCGAGCGGTCTGCTGGTGTTCAGCCTGTCGGGCGACCGGGTCTCTGAGATCAGCCGTTTTGACAACAGCGTGCTGGCGGCCTTCGGCCTGCCGCGAGCGCTGCCGACCTGGTGTCGTGAACCGTAAATTCGCGTGCATCTCGCGGCGTGGCTGCTACCGAATTTGCGATTCATGACGCTAGCGCCGCGCCCCGGCGCCCGCGTCCGCGCGTCGGGCGAGCAGCAGCAGCGCGAGACAGCCCAGCGCGCCACCCCCGATCACCGCGAACGCGGCGACGCTCAGCGGGTGGTGGCCGTGGGCGTTCGGGGCAAGCAGCAGGAGTGCGACGACGGCCAGCAGCTGAACCGGAACCTGGATCGCGAGGAAACGCAGCAACGGGCGTGCGAACACGGCCGGCTGCAGCCAGCCGCGCCACGGAAGCTCCAGCGCCAGCGCGGCCAGCATGTGCAGCAGGTGCACCCCTGCGAGCAGCACCAGGATCCTCCAGCTCAGCGTCGCCCGGTGGTGGAGCTCACCGAGCGCCAGCATCAGGATCAGCAGCCAGCCGAGCAGGTATTCGGGCGCCCAGGCGGCCAGCAGGGCAAGCATGATGCCGACGACAAGCCAGCCATTGGAGCCGAACACGACCAGCAGCAACGGCACCGCGACGACGACGAGCGCGAGCCGCACCGCGACGCCCGGGATCCGCGCGTCGGAGGCGGGCAGGTCCGCGGGTGGCCTCAGCACAGGCACGTTCATCGTCGCGCTCCCGCCGATCCGAGCTGGCGCGCCGGGCGGCTCAGCAGGTGCAATCGGGCAGCGAGCGGCAACGCATCGCTCGCCTGCGCCCAGCTCAGCAGCTCGACTCCGCGCGCCCGCAGGATTCGCATGCGATCGTCGCGTTCCATCAGCACCATCCGGTGCGCGACGCGCTCATAGCGAGTGGTGCGCGCAAACCGTGCCGGTGGCAGCACGTCGACGGCGATCACGCGATGGCCGTTACTGCGCCAGGTCAGCGCCAGGCTGACCGAGCGATCATCGAGCAGGCTGGACAGCAGGTACACGAGTGCCCCCGGCGGCACGATCGGCGGACGCTGGTGCCGGAAGGCCACATTCGACGGCGAGCTCACTTCGATCGCCCGCAGCAGCCGCGAGAGGTGGCGGCCGCCACCGGCGTGCGGGATCATGCGGGCACGGCTCGAGAGGTCCTGGAAACCGACACGGTCGCCGGCGGCGATGTAGGCGCTGGCGAGCGAGCTGGCCGCCTCGCGGGCAACGTCCAGCGAGCTGAGCCCCTTCTCAGCGGCGAGATTGCTGCTCCACTGCGCGACCTGCTCGCCCACATCGTCGCGGCTGTCCATCACGATCAGCACGGTCGCGTCGGCCAGCGCGTTGGTGCGGCGCACATACAGGTCGCCGGCGTCGCGGCCCAGGCGTGCGGTCGCCCTCCAGTCGATTCGCCGCAGCCGATCGCCGACGGTGAATGGATGCAGGTCACGGAACTCGCCACCGTCGCCGGCACGCGCCGACTCATGCGAGCCGGTCATCCCCTGCAGCCGCTGCGGGAGCGGCAGCGAGCGGACCGCCTGCTGGGCGGGCGCGACCACGCGCTCACCTACGATCGGCTCCTGCGGCGCGCTGGCCGCCGTCGCGTCGGTGCCGAGGAAGCGGTACTCGAACCGCACGAACTCCTGGGGACCCGAGTGCAGCAGCGGGACTCGCCCACAAAGGTCGCCGGCCCGCTGGCCGGCGACCGCCACCTCCCGCACCTCGCCGCCCAGCACGCTGTAGCGCAGAACGACCGTCTCCGCCCGTGGCGGTGGAGCGATCGCGAGGCGGTATTCGAGCTCAGCGTCGCCGGCCTCGGCCAGCGACAGGGTCACGCGCGCCTTCGCCCCCGTCTCCGGGAGCCGGTCCCAGCTGAGCGCGACCGCCGCCACCAGCGGCAATGACAGCAGTGTGATGTCGATCCGTCCGGCGATCAGGCCGATCGCGGCCAGCACCAGCGCCGTGGCGGCGCCCGCCAGCAGCGCCGGTGAGCGTACCCACCGCTGGCTGGTGGTCGCGCTGACCGGGTCCTGCGCGGAGGTTGACGCCTCACTCACTGCGGGGTGACGGCGGCGGAGCGCTGCCCGACGGTTGGCGGCCCGGCCACGTTCGAGACGATCGTTGCGACCACATCGGCCGCTCGCGTCCCGTCCGCCCAGGCCTGGGTGGTGAGTGTCAGGCGGTGAGCAAGCACCGGGACCGCCACGCGCTTGACGTCCTCAGGCGTCACAAAGTCGCGCCCGTCGATCACGGCCAGCGCCCGTCCGACGAGCATCAGTCCCTGCGAGCCGCGCGGCGAGGACCCGACCTCGATCGACTGATGCTGGCGGGTCGCCGCAGCGATGTCGACGCAGTACCGGGCGATGTCAGGCTCGACGTAGATGCGCTCGATCCCAGCCTGCATCGACTTCAGTGCCGCTGATTCGATCACCGGTTCGACGGCCGCGACCTCGCGGCGGCGCTCGACGCGGTTGAGCAGGATGTGCGTCTCGCCCTCGCGCTCGGGGTAGCCGACGGCCAGGCGCACCATGAAGCGGTCGAGCTGTGCCTCGGGCAGCGCGTAGGTGCCCTCGTACTCGATCGGGTTCGAGGTCGCGATCACATGAAATGGCGCCGGCAACGGGAAACTCTGACCCTCAACTGTAACCTGAGACTCAGCCATCGCCTCGAGCAACGCCGACTGTGTCTTGGGCGAGGTGCGATTGATCTCGTCGGCCAGGAAAAGGCCCGTGAATATTGGGCCTGGACGAAACATGAACTCGGTCGTCGCGGGCGAGTAGATGAACGATCCAGTGATGTCCGCGGGCAGCAGATCCGGTGTGCACTGCAGCCGCTTGAAGTCCAGACCGAGCGCGCTGGCGAGGCTGCGCGCCGCCAGCGTCTTGCCGAGCCCGGGCACATCCTCGAACAGCACGTGGCCGCCCGCCAGGATGCTGGCCAGCGCAAGCTCGAGGGCATCACTCATCCCGACCACGACCGTCGCGACGCGGTCGATCACAGCGGCAGCCAGCCGGGCGACCTCCTCCACCGGCAGCGCATCATCGTTCAAGGTTCCCTCCCGGGTGGTAGTTGGGGTCGGAGAGCGTGTCCAGCACGTCCAGGCAGTAGATCAGGGTTCGCAGCCGCATTCCGCGCCCGCTCGTTCGCGTCAGGCTGCGGTAGGCGCGCGTGCCGATCCGGCGCTCGATCGGCTCGCGGTGAGCGGGATTGTCAAGGTAGAGGCCCTCAAGCGCCAGTCGGCGCACTGCGATCCTGTGCAGCCGGCTCTCAGCCGGCAGCCCCACCGTCCCCCAACCGACGTGGAGCGATCCGGACAGCATCGCCACGTCGCTGCGCGAGCCGTCGGGACGCTTACGTCCACGCTCCGAGCTGCGACGGTCGGCGATCGGCGCGTCCGACGCAACGGCCAGCGCCAGCATCACGACTGTGATCGCGCAGCCGAGCAGGATCGCATGCCAGGCGTCCGCGCCGAAGTACCAGCAGATCGCGGCGATCGCGAAGGCGGTACCGATGGCCTGCAGCGTCTCGCGACGGCTGGGCACACGGAGCTTCGCGGTGAGAGCTGGCTTATCCATCTGTGACAAGGCGGCTCAGCCCACGGTGACCGTGCCGGCCGGCCCCGCCGCGCGCCAATTCGTCCAGCAGCTGCTGAAGTGCCGTGCGCACGGCCGCCACGTCCTCCGGCGTCACCGGATGGTCGCCGAACCGAGTCCGCAGGTAGAGCCGCAGCAGCGTACGCATCGCGCGGTCGTCCGCAACCGCGCTGCTGAGGACGCGCGTGGCGAACTCGGTCGGGGTCTCGGATGGGCCGCGCACGATGCCTGACTCCTCCGCTGTCTCCTGTAGGCCGAGCCACGCCCTCACGACCGCATCGGCGGGGTCGCGCTCCTGGTCCAGTGTGTGCAACGCAAGCCGGATTCCGGTCAGCACCACCTCGGGCTCGGCCTGCTGTTCGGGGGCCGCCACCTGGATCGGGGCGGCGGTCTCAGCTTGCAGCCCGGGCGCGGCGGGCGCCCGGCGTTTTCCCCAGAGGCGCAGCAACAGCACCCCGATGCCGACCGCCACAGCGATGCCGAGCAGCAGCTCAAGCCACAACGGCAGCGCGAGTCTGCCCGGCTTGCCATGTGCCTTATGGGCACGTAATCCCTTGGGCGGCTTCGGCAACAAGGTGACATGGCTCCTCTGCGCACCGCCCCCCAGGTGCGGGTACCAACGCGGACCCGTGAAGTGCGAGGTTCCCCCGATCCCCGCGGCCGCGATCACGATCACGCTCAGCAGCACGGCCAGCGGCAGGATCGCGCCCGCTGCTGGTCGCACCCTGATTCGGCTGGCGTTCGGCAGCTCTACGCGCACGTGCTCACGGTATCGGGAACCTGCCCCGCCAGCAGGCGGTTCCCGCATGCGGTCACGTGCGTCTCCGCTGGCACGTACCCTGGTTGATCGGTGCCCGAGCGTCCGCCGTATCGTCGATCGAAATCTTTGCCCGGCGAGCTTCCGGAGGCCGCCTCAGGCGAGGTCCTGATCTGGACCGACGGAGCCTGCCAGCGAAACCCCGGCCCGGGCGGCTGGGCCGCGCTGGTCTGCTGGGAGGACGGGGTCGTTGAGGAGTACAGCGGCGGACTGCGGCAGACGACCAACAACATCATGGAGCTGACCGCCGCGCTTGAGGGGCTGCGGGCGCTGCCAACCGGCTCGCGAGCCTGCGTCGTCACCGACTCTCGCTATCTGCATGACGGTATGACCACCTGGATGGCAGGCTGGAAGCGCAAGGGCTGGAGGACGGCCGGCGGCGACCCGGTCAAGAACAAGGAGCTCTGGCTCGAACTCGAGGCCGTGACCTCCGACCACGATCACGTTCGCTGGCATTGGATCAAGGGGCACATCGGTCACGAGCTCAATGAGCGGGCCGATGCGCTTGCCGTCGCGGCCGCTGCGCTCGCCGTGTGAGCTGATCAGCCGCTGGTGCTTGCTGCTGGCGCCGGGGTTTCCGCGTGCGCGGTCGCGGTCGTGGCGATCCGCGGTAGCAACGTGACTATGTACGCGGCGACGACGCTGACGATGATCAGCGGGTCGACGTTTGCGCCCGCATGCGAACACAGCACGGTCACGAGCACGACGCAGGACAGCGGGAGCCTCAGGACCGCGACCGATGCCGCGGCCATCCCGATCGCCACGCCATCCTGGATCGGCAGTCCGGGCAGGTGCCAGGCCATCAGCCCGAGCGCGGCCCCGAGAAACAGGGCCGGGAACGTCGGCCCGCCACGCAGGCTGCCCAGTGACACGGTGTAGGCGACCCCCTTGAAGACGACAAGCAACAGGAGCGCGGAGAACGACCAGCTTCCAGCCTGGGAGATCAGGCCAGGGAGTTGGTCCTGACCCGAGAAGAGCACCTCCGAGGTGCTGTGGCCGGTCGCGTGGAAGAACGCGATCGCGAGCCCGCCGGTGGCGAGCGCTATCACCGGCAGGACGAGAACCTGGCGTCGCGGCGCCACGAGCCGCCGGGTCGTCCTCCCGCCGTGGATCGCGAGCGTGGCGAGCACGCCGACCACAATCGCCACGCCGATCGCCCAGCCGAAGTCGACGATCGTCGGACGCGGCGCCGTCCCGAGCGGAAGCGCCCCGATGGCATACGCCTTGCTGCTGAGCCCCGTGAAATGCCCGAGGCCCAGCGAAACGAGCGTGCCGGTTCCCGCAGCAAGCAGCCCCGGAAGCAGGATCACCCGGAGCCTCGGACCGCCGAGTCCGGCCGCTTCGATCAGTAGCACGGCGGCGATCATCGGAGATGTGAAGATGAACGACAGCGTCGCGAAGCTTCCAGCCGCCGCGACGATCATCAGGACCTGCTGAGGGGTTCCGCGCCGGATCGAGATCATCGCGAACACGGCCAGTTGCGAGCCGATCGCGATCAGCGGAGCTTCGGGGCCGAGCACCAGGCCGAAGCCGATCGTTCCCAGGCCGGCGAGCACGACGCCGGGAAGCGTCCACCTGTCGACCGGACCGTCTGTCGCGAGGCCCTCGGCAGGGATGTGGCCCCCGTCACCGGCAAGCCGGGTGATCGCCAGCGCTGTGATCAGCGACCCGATCACCAGGATCGGCAGCGGCCACCAGGTTGGTGCCGCACCGCTGTAGCCGACCGCGTGCGGCAGATGCACGAACATCTCCTGCTGGATCTGATGGATCCCCTCCAGGAAGCCCCATGCGGCCAGCGACACGATCACGCCCAGCACCGCAACGATCACCAGCAGAGCCAGGTAGCCCTTGCTGCGGATCAGCGCGTCGGCGCTCTCGTAGGTCAGTTCGGGTGCGGGACCTGACGGCGCGTCGGCGGTGGGGTCGGCCATGGGTCGGCGGCTATTCCCTGTTTCCGGCCCAGACCACGGCGTCGAGGATCATGTCGACGACCCACACGATGATCGTCGCCCACACGAGCGTCCAGAACCCGTGGATGGCGAATCCGCCCACGATCGCCTGCGTCAGCCACAACATCAGCATCGCCACGAAGAACCAGGCGATCCCGAGCGTCACCACGGCAAGCGGCAACGTGATCAGCCGCACCAGCGGCTTCAAAAACGTGTTGAGGATCCCGAACAGCGCGGCGGCGAGGATCAGGTCGCCGGCCCCGCCGGTGGTCATGTTGGACAACACGGCTGCCGCGACCGCGAGCATGATCGCGTTACAGATCCAGGATATGAGCAGTCTTTGAGTCAGTGACATGCGCACATCCTCTCTGAAATGGCAAACCCGTGCACTGAGCCGACGCGGCTCGGACGGCTCAGCAGGGCGCCGCCGGCTGCATCAGTCGTGATGGCAATCGTGGCTGGTCGACCGCGGAACGTCGAGGGTCGGGTTGCGGCCGAAGAAGCCTGAGGGCTTGAGCTCGAAGCCGCAATGTTCGACCGGCATCACCGGCCAATCCTCCGGACGCGGGAAGTGTGTCGGACCGAAGGTGTGCCACAGCACAATGTCGGTGCCGTCGAGGTCACGGTCAGCGGCGGCATACGCGGGCAGGCCGCCGCCACCTGGGTGCTGGTTGACGAAATCTCCGGCCGAGTAACGCTCGTCCGGGTCGTAGCGAGTCACCCACAGCTGCCGCGAGGCGAACCCCGCCCGCTGCGCGAGCGGGCTTTCTGGGTCCGCGATCAGCACCGGCGCCTGCTGTGGGTAAAGCGTCCACGCGACCGGCTCGTCGAAGCGATTGCGCTTACCTGTGTTGATCACACGCCAGGTCCGGCCACGGTTGGCATCTGCCAGACGGCCGCCTTCCGATTCGCTCCTCAGCCGGGTGACGGAGCGGGTGATCGCGTTGCCCCAGGGGTTCTCAGGGCCGAGCGGAAGCCCGTGGACGTCGATCTCTTCGACGGCGTTCTCCAACCCGTCGACCATCATGTCCAGCCGCGCGCTGAACAGGTGCTGATGCGCCGGGGCCCCAAGCCCCGGCGCGACCTCGGTCGCGTACGGATAGTCCTTGCCCCGGTAGCCGGAGGTGAACAGAATCCCGGTGAGCTTGATCTCGAGCTCGATCTTCCCGTCCAGATACAGGTACCAGTAGAAGCCGTAGTCGTAATTGCCGATCGTCGCGAAGCACGAGATCACCAACCGACGCTGGCGCCGCGTCTCGCTCGAGCCGTTGAACATGTCGGTGTGCTTCCAGAGCACTCCGTGGTCCTCCTCGTGGATGCAGATCGCGTTTTTGATCTGTGTCGGAGTCCCGTCGTCATCGGGAATCGTGGCATCGAGATAGGTGATCTCGCCCAGGCAGTCGCAGCCGAGCTCCAGCGAGTTGACGAACTTCCCGACGAGGTACTCGCCGGTGTCGAAGTAGTTCTGCCAGTAGCGAAATGGGCCGGGGTCGCCGTAGGGAACGACCATCTCCGGCACCGACGCTCGGTAGATGACCGGACGCCGCTCGCCCGCGTCGTCGAGGCTGATCTGATGAAGGACGAGCCCCTCGCGCGCGTCGAACCCGATCCGCAGCGACCAGTTCTCCCACTCGAGCGAGTGGCCGTCGAGGGTGAAGCTGACGCCCTCGGGCTGGGTGATCTCGATCGGCCGCAGCGAGGTGCGCTCCGGGCCGCGTACGGCCGGATCGTTGTAATCGCCCGACTCGGCGGGCACCGGCATGTCAAGCTCGTCGATCAGGGTCAGCACACGACCCTCAACGAGGTCCACGTATGCGGCGACCCCGTCAACGGGATGCGCCCAGGCCAGGTCTTCGGGAGACTCGTGCAGGAACGCGAGCACGCGCACGATCCTGCGACCCGACTCGCCCTCGAGCTCATAGTTGCCGGCGGTCAGTGGGCACGCACGGATCTTGCTGATGTCGGTCAGCCCCCGTCGCGCCATTGCGCGCTTCCAACCCTCGTCGGCGTGCACGATCTGCTCGGCGCGTTCAAACTCGACGTTGAGGATCGGAAACTGCCCCTCAATCACGGGATCGAGCGTGCGGCTCTTGACGACCTCATCGCCCGTCACCGAGACGACCACGTCGGTCAGCAGCCCGGACACGGTGTCGACCAGCAGTGCCCGGAGCCGGCGCTCGAGCCTGGTGCCCGCTTGGTGTGCGAGCACCTCCGGCTTCGGTGGCTCCTCGAGTCCGTAATAACTGAACTTGGCGCTCGGGGTCAGCAGGCCGGCACCCTCCAGGATCCGGCGTCCGGCTTCGAACTCGGCGGGGGTCGCCGGGTCGAGCGGGTGGCCGGTGCTGGACACGCTCGTCTGTGTGCCGCTATTTGTCGCAGTCATCTGCTGGCCTCCAGATCCGAGGGGCGAGACCCGATGGCCTCAGTAGGGATAGTGCACGGGACCGGGCGCGACGGTCAGCCAGCGCAGCTCGGTGAATTCCCACAGGTTGCTGTCGCCGCCCGACCGGCCTCCGAGCCCGGAGCTTCCAAAGCCGCCGAACGGGGCCAGCGCCTCATCCTGCGGTGTCGCGTCGTTGACGTGCACCATTCCGGATCGCAGTCGCCTGGCGACCCGCATCCCCCGGTCGGTGTCAGCGCTCACGACCGAGCAGACGAGGCCGTACTCGCTGTCATTTGCGACGGCGACCGCCTGCTCGTCGTCGTCGACGACGAGCACCGGCGCGATCGGAGCGAAGATCTCCTCACGCCACAGCGCCATCTGGGGGGTCACGTCGACCACCACCGTCGGTGCGAAGAACGGCCGCTCACTCTGACCCTGGGTCACCACCCGCGCCCCAGCTGCGATTGCGTCCTCGAGCAGCCCGCCGGCCCGCTCGTACTGAGCTCTGTTGATCATCGGCCCGAGCCCGACCTCCTCGGTCACCGTGTTGCCCAGCGTGATCGCGTCGGCGCGCCGGGCGAGCGCGTCGACATAGCGATCAGCGACCGCGCGCGCGACGATGTGCCTGCCGGCCGTGATGCAGGTCTGGCCCTGATAGTGAAAGCTCGACCAGGCACCGATCATCGACGCCTGCTCCAGATCGGCGTCATCGAGCACCAGCAGCGCGTTGTTGCCGCCAAGCTCGAGCGAGACCTTCTTGAGCAGCTGGCCGGCCGTCTGGGCGATCACGCGGCCGACCCTGGTCGAACCGGTGAAGTGGATCATCGCGACGTCCGGGTGCTCGACGATCCGCTCGCCGACCTCCACGTCACCCGGGACCACCTGCAGAAGTCCTGGGGGCGCTCCAGCGGCGGCGAATGCCTCCGCCAACGCGATCCCGCCGCTCAGCGGCGTCTCCGGTGAGGGCTTGAGCACGACCGCGTTGCCCAGCGCAAGCGCCGGCGCGATCACCCTCATCCCGAGTACGACCGGGAAGTTCCACGGCGTGAGCACGCCGACGACGCCGACGGGCACCCGCTCAGAGAGCGAGAGGCGACCGGCATGCGAGGACTGCAGAAGCTCTCCCATCGGACGCGCCGCCAGGGCGGCCGCCTCGATCAGCTCGCTCTGGGCCGCGCCGATCTCATAGTCGGCCTTGCCGCCGATGCTGCCCGTCTCGCGCATGATCAGCCCGCGCAGCTGCTCGGCCCGCGCACCGATCTCAGCCGCCACTGCACGCAGCAGCGCCGCGCGCTCCGAGTACGGCCTTTGCGCCCATTCCGTCTGCGCGGCAAGCGCGCTGGCCACGGCCCGGTCGACGTCGGCCGTCGTGGCGAGGCCAACGCTCGCGAAGACGTCCCCGGTCGCCTTGTCGCGCACGTCGATCACGCCGCCGGCGGCCGGCTCGCAGAACTCGCCGTCGATGAACAGTGTCCGGTCCCGCTCCAATGTCGCCACTACGACCTCCGATTGCTGGGAAAGCGCTTTCCACAAGGTACTGAAGGGCCCGTCACGATGCAACCGTCACGATGCAACCGTCACGATGCAACCGTCGATACCGGCGTCACCAGGCAGCCGATCCACTCGCCATCGCCGTGCTCTCGCGCAGGATCACCTCACCTGGGACCGGCAGCAGCCGCGGTGCCTCATCCTGCTCCTGATCCAGCACCAGCCGTCCGGCCATCTCGCCCATCGCGGTCAGCGGCAGCCTGACCGTCGTCAACCGCGGCCAGACATCGCGCAGCGTGACGATGTCGTCGAAGCCGGCCACCGCGACATCGCCGGGCACGCTCAGTCCCGCGCTGCGCAGGCGCGCGAGCGCACCCACCGCCATCACGTCGTTGACCGCGAACACGCAGCGCCGCAGCGGCGCGGTGCGTGTCAGAAGCGTGCTCACAGCCTCATAACCGCCATCGCGGTTGAACTCGCCTGTGACCACGTCGCCGTCCTGCAGCCCGATGCCCGCTTCCCGGAGCCCCGCCCGGAAGCCCCGCAGCCGGTCCTGCGCGGTGCGCAGATGCGGCGGCCCGGCCAGCACCGCGAAGCTCCGGTGACCGGCCGCCACCAATGCGGCGGCGAGCGCCCGCGCACCGGCCTCGTTCTCAGGCGCAACGGTGTCGATCCCGGGCAGCGGCTGGCCGATGCATACAGCCCGGCCGCCACCGCGCTGGAACACCTCGAGCTCGCCGCAGAGCAACCGATGCCCCTCCTCATCATCGCTGCGGCTGCCGGCGATGACCACCGCCCGGGCGCGCATCGAGCGCATCATCGACACATACGCGTATTCCCGCCGCGCGTCGCCAAAGGCGTTGCCGATCGACACCACCGCGGCATGCTGATCCGCCCTCTGCACCACCGCTGTGGCGATCGTCGAGAAGTACGGGTCGGAGATGTCATGGACGAGCACGCCGACGATGTCGCTGTGTCCGGTCGCGACCGTGCGCGCCGGCAGATTCGCGCTGTAGCCAAGGTCAGCTGCCGCACGCGTGACGCGCTCGATCAACTCCCCGCTGACGCGACGTGATCCATTGCCCAGCACCCGTGAGGCGGTGGCCAGCGAGACCCCCGCCCGATCGGCTATGTCCTGCAGGTTGGCGGCCCGTGAGCCTTGGTCGCGAGCAGAGGGACTGCGGGTCACGCCGCCAGCATAGAGTCGCGCGCGCCACCGCAAAAGCCCCTTGACCGGCGGCGGCGATCGCGACTAAGCTTCCTGGAAAGCGCTTTCCCAACGGCGCTGTGTCACGGGTGGGTCGTCCCATCGAAACCGCTAACGGGAGTGGGAGCATGTCGCAGACCATCATCAAGGTGGCTCTGAACGGAGTCACCGGGCGCATGGGCTACCGCCAGCACCTGGTCCGCTCGATCCTCGCGATCCGCGAGCAGGGAGGCGTAGCGCTGGCCGATGGCACCCGACTGCTGCCGGAGCCGATCCTGGTCGGACGCAGCGCTGAGCGACTGGAGCCGATCGCGCGGCGTCACGGCATCGAGCGCTGGACGACCGACCTTGAAAGCGTCCTGGCCGACCCTGAGATCGAGATCTACTTCGACTCGCAGGTGACCAACGCCCGGGAGTCGGCGCTCACTCAGGCGATTGCCGCCGGCAAGCACATCTACACCGAGAAACCGACGGCCGACAGCCTGCCGGCGGCGCTCGGGCTGGCTCAGGCGGCGACCGCCGCCGGCGTCATCAACGGCGTCGTCCAGGACAAGCTGTTCCTGCCCGGGATCGTCAAGTTGCGCCGCTTGATCGAGACCGGCTTCTTTGGCCGGATCCTCTCGGTCCGGCTCGAGTTCGGCTACTGGGTCTTCGACGGCGAGCACGTGCCGGCGCAGCGCCCATCCTGGAACTACCGTGCCCAGGACGGTGGCGGCATCGCGCTCGACATGCTGCCGCACTGGCGATACCTGCTGGAGGACCTGTTCGGTCCGGTGACGGCGCTGTACGCACGTCAGGCGACCCACGTGCCCGTTCGCTGGGACGAACACGGCACGCGCTATGACGCCACCGCCGACGACAGCTGCTACGCGATCGTCGAACTGGCCAACGGTGTGGTCGCATCGTTGAACTCGTCCTGGGCGGTGCGCGTGAACCGGCGCGAGCTGCTTGAGATCCAGGTTGACGGGACAAACGGCAGTGCGATCGCCGGACTGCGCGAGTGTGCCGCGCAGTCGGCTGCGGTCACGCCGATGCCGGTCTGGAACCCGGACCTGCCGGACGCCAACGACTACCGCTCTCAGTGGGCGGATGTGCCGGAGATCGGGGTCGTTGACAACGCGTTCAAGACGCAGTGGGAGTCGTTCCTGGTCCATGTCGGTGAGGGCCGCCCGTTCCACTGGGACCTGATGGAGGGAGCGAAAGGGGTCCAGCTCGCCGAGCTCGCGCAGGAATCCTCCGCCGCCGGGCAGCGACTGCTGGTGCCGGAGCTCACGGTGCCTGCACTCGAGCCGGTCGGATGAGCGCCGCGCTCACGCTGCCTGGGCGCACGCGGCCGCTCACGGTCGAGCGTCCGCCCTGGCCGGCCGCGCATCGCCCGGCCCGCACGCGCCGCGCATACGCGGCTGCTCACGTGGCGGCGCGGCCAGGCGGTGAGATCGACTGGGAATCGACGCTCGCGTTCCGCGAGTATCTGTGGTCTCACGGCTTCGGGGTCGCGGAGGCGATGGACACCGCGCAGCGCGGTATGGGGTTGACCTGGGCGCAGGCGCGAGAGCTGATCGAGCGCACCGCCGCTAGGTCAGCCGAGACCGGTGGCCTGCTGGCCTGCGGCGCCGGCACCGACCAGCTGCCGGAAGGCGCCGGCCTCGCGCAGGTGAGCGCGGCCTACGAGGAGCAGATCGCTGCCGTCGAGGCATCAGGCGCAACGGTCGTACTGATGGCCAGCCGAGCGCTTGCCGCCGCTGCCCGCTCGGCCGGGGACTTCCGCGATCTGTACGGACATCTGCTGAGCGGGGTCCGGCGCCCGGTGATCCTGCACTGGCTCGGGGAGATGTTCGATCCCGCACTGGCGGGCTATTGGGGCGCGGGCTCGTTCGAGCAGGCCGCGGCAACGGTGCTCGAGATCATCGCTGAGGCCGGTGCGAAGGTGGACGGGATCAAGCTCTCGGTCCTGGACGCCGGTAGGGAGGTCTGGCTCAGGCAACGACTGCCTGATGGCGTGCGCATGTACACGGGCGATGACTTCGGCTATGCCGAGCTGATCGAGGGTGATCAGCAGGGTCACAGCGATGCCCTGCTCGGCGCGCTGGCGGCGATCACCGCGCCGGCGGCCGAGGCACTCACGGCCCTGGACGACGGCGACAACGCCCGCTACCGGTCGCTGATCGAGCCGACCGTGCCGCTCTCCCGCACGCTGTTCGAGGCGCCGACCTATGAATACAAGGCCGGGATCGCGTTCCTGGCCTGGCTCAACGGCCTGCAGCCAGAGTTTGCGATGGTCGACGGCTTCGAGCGGCGGCGCTCCGACCAGCACCTGATCAGGGTCTTCGAGCTCGCCGCGGCCTGCGGGGCGCTGAACGAGCCCGAGTTGGCCGTCGACCGCATGTCACAGCACCTTCGGCTTGCTTCGCCCGTATGAGCGTCGCGCCTGAGCGACTCTCGCTCAACACCGCGACGGTCAAGCACCTGAACCTGCGCGACAGCGTCGATCTCTGTCAGCGCCATCAGATCGCCGGCATCGGACTGTGGCGCGAACAGATTCAGGAGATCGGACTCGATGCGGCGGCGGCGATCGTCCGCGACTCGGGGCTGCGCGTCTCGAGCGTCTGTCGTGCCGGCTTCTTCACAGTCAGCCAGGGTGACCGGGCTCGAATGCTGGATGACAATCGCGCCGCGATCGATGAGACGGCGGCCGTCGGTGCCGACGTGCTCGTGCTGGTGAGTGGTGGCCTGGCCCCCGGCAGCCGCAGCCTGCCGCACGCCCGCGAGCTGATCGCCGACGCGATCGCGGAGCTGGCGCCGGTCGCCGCAGCGGCCGGCGTGCGGCTCGCGATCGAGGCGCTGCATCCGATGTTCTGTGCCGACCGCTGTGCGATCTCCCGCCTGGGACAGGCGCTGAACCTCGCATCGCAGTTCCCTGCTGAAACGGTCGGAGTCGTCGTCGACGCCTACCACGTCTGGTGGGACGACGCGGTGCTCGACGAGATCGCCCGGGCCGGGGATCGCATCTTCAGTTACCAGGTCTGCGACTGGACACTGCCGCTGCCCGCCGACGTGCTGCTGGGGCGCGGCCACGTCGGCGATGGGCAGATCGAGTTCGGCCCGCTCACCCGGGCGGTCGAGGCCGCCGGCTACGAGGGAATGATCGAGGTGGAGATCTTCAACGAGGCGATCTGGTCGACCCCGGCGGACGAGACCGCGCGCACCGTGCGCGAGCGGTTCGACACTTACGTCGTGGGCTGATGAGCGGCTGCCGCCGCACCGGCGCGACCGGCCGGCGCCGTCTCCGAGCTCGCGAGGATGTCGGCAAGCGCCGCGTCCGCGGCCAGCTGAGCGGCGCCCATGATCGTGGCGTCTGATCCGAGCGTCCCGGAGCGGATCTCCGTCTCCCAGGTGAGCCGGCGCACGGTCGCGCGGACCTTGTCCAGCAGCAGCGGATTCTGACCCACGCCGCCACCGAGGATCAGCAGGCCGGGGTCGAGAATCGCGACCACCGCCGCTGCCATCTCGCCGACCTCCCGAGCATGCGTCTGCACCAGTGCCTGCATGTCCTTCTCGCCCGCCTGGGCCGCGGCGAAGATCGCAGCCGCGTCCGCCGTCCGGCGCCGGGACGGCAATCTGCGCGCCCGCCTGACGAGGTCATCAGCGCCGAGGCGCAACTCGAGCCCCAGGCGGCGCGGGCGCAGATCTGCGCTCCAGGGGAACGGAAGGCTCGAGACCTCGCCGGCACCACCCAGACCGCCGCGGAGCAGACGCCCCTCGTTGACGATGCCCAGTCCGATCCGCACGCCGACCTGGAGGTAGCAGAAAGTCTCCACGCCGGCCGCGCTGCCCCACCGCCCCTCGGCGATCGCAGCGCAGTTGACGTTGTTCTCGATGTCGACGGCGACGAGGCCTCCCCCAGGTCGGCACTGAGCGACTGAACGCACTCTGCCACCGGCGCCAGCTCGGCGGGGACCGGGTCATCCACGCTCACCTTGATCGGCGCCGCGATCACGCAGCGCAGAAGGTGCGAGCGGGCACCGAGCTTTCGTGCCACTTCGGGCATCAGCTGCCTGGCGGCGGACACCGCGGCGGGACTCACATCGGCCTTGGGCGGTGGCACCGGCAGCTGCACGTCGGCCAGTGGGCGTCCATCGATCGCCACGGCCTGAACCCGCACCCGGGTCCGGCCCAGGTCGACCGCGATCGCGTACCCGGCGGACTCAGCCACCTGGTAAACCGAAGCCGGACGTCCAAGGTTCCCCTGCACGGTCGTCGACTCCGACACGAGCGCGGCGCCTGAGAGCTGCTTCATCGCCGCTGAGAGCGTCGCCTTCGACAGCCCGAGCCGGTCTGACAGCTCCAACCTGGTCGTCAAACCGGCTTCGACGATCGCCCGCAGGATCATCCGCTCGGTGTCGTTGAGCTGGACGAGGCCCGTGGTGTTGCCGGCGCGCCCGGAAGCGGACGTACTCTCCCGCCGGCCAGGCGGCTTCCCGTTGTTGTGGGATGTCGGGGTCAACGCGGCGACTTTACCCGGGGCGTCCCGCGGCGACCTTGCTGCACATCTAGTGGATCGCGTCGCCGCTCACAGGGTCAAAGCAATGCATGTGCCCCAGGTCCGGCGCAAACCGAACCTGCTCACCAGCACGTACCGCTTCGCGGGCCCCGAGGCGGGCCACCCATCCGTCCTTGCCAGAGACCTCCGCCTCAGGCAGGTTGTCCTCGCCGTCGATCTCAGCGAGCACCGCCGGTCGTGCACGCTTGGCGTCAGAGCTGAAATGCACAAGCAGCTCTGATCCGAGCGCCTCGATCAGATCGATGTCGCCCGTGATACCCGGCACGCCGTCGTCGGAGGCAATCGCGAGATCCTCCGGGCGCAGGCCGAGCACGAACGTCCGTCCGGCGTACGCCCGCAGGCCGGGAGCGCGAGTCAGAGCGGCGTCCGCAGCCAGCATGTTCGAGCCCAGCGTCAGGCTCTGGCAATCGGCCGATAGCTGAGCCTCGAACAGATTCATCGACGGTGACCCGATGAACGCGGCGACGATCAGATTCGCCGGCTCGTCGTAGAGGGCCTGGGGCGAGGCGCACTGCTGCAGGCAACCTGAATCGAGCACGGCGACCCGGTCGCCCATTGTCATCGCCTCAGTTTGATCGTGGGTGACGTATACGGTGGCCACATTCACGCGACGCTGGATCCGAAGGATTTCGGCGCGCATTTCAACGCGAAGCTTGGCGTCCAGGTTCGAGAGCGGCTCATCCATCAGGAACACCGACGGTTCGCGGACGATCGCTCGGCCCATGGCGACGCGCTGGCGCTGACCGCCTGACAGCTGACCCGGCCTGCGGTCGAGCACCGCCGAGAGACCGAGGATCCCAGCCGCCTTCGCGATCGCAGCCTTGCTCTCCCCCTTTGAGACCCGTCGCAGCCGCAGCGGAAAGCCGATGTTCTCGGCGATCGTCATGTGCGGGTACAGAGCGTAGTTCTGGAACACCATGGCCACGTCACGCTCCTTGGGGGCGGCCGTGGTCACGTCCCTCTCACCGATCAGGATCTTGCCGTCACTGACGGTCTCAAGGCCGGCGATCATGCGCATCAGAGTGGTCTTGCCGCAGCCGGACGGACCAACGAGCACCATCAGTTCGCCGTCACCAATCTCAAGGCTGACGTCCTCGACAGCCTTGAAGCCGTTGGGGTAGATCTTGGTCGCGTTTTGCAAGCTGATTGATGACAAGGGTCCGGCTCTCCTTTTGAAGTGAATACGGTCGGCTGCCGACTGGGCTCCGCGCCCGGGTCAGCCGACCGTGCTCCCGGCGAACATGCCGCTGATGAAACTGCGCTGCGACGCCAGATAGACGAGCACGACCGGCAGCGCCGCCAGCACCGCTCCGGCCGCGAGCGCGCCGTAATTGCTGAAGTGCGCTCCCTGGAAGTTGGACAGCCCCTCGGTGACGACGAACAACGACGGGCTCGATACCAGCACCAGCGGCAGCAGGAACGCGTTCCAGGTCCACAGGAACACGAGCGCCGCCATCGTCTTGACGGCAGGCATGACGTTCGGCAGCAGAACCAGGCGGAAGACCTCCAGGCGTTTGGCTCCGTCGAGCACCGCTGCCTCCGTCAGCTCGTTCGGAACGGCCCGGAAGGCCGAGTTCATCCAGAAGATTCCGAACGCGATCGACTGCGCCACCTGCGGGATGATCAGTGCCGCATAGGTGTTCAGCCAGCCAAACGAGCGCAGCTCGTAGAACCACGGCGTGATCAGCACCTCGACCGGCAACATGAACCCGAGGATTGCGGCGTAGAACAGGAGTCGTCCGCCGATCGGCTTGAGCAGGGCGATCGCGTACGCGGCGATCACAGCGATGATCACGCTGAGCACCACCACTGACACTGTCATGATCGCGGTGTGGACGGTGTAGTGGGAGAAACCGCCCTGGGTCCAGGCGTACTTGAACGACGAGAACGACAGTGACTTGAAGAAGCTGATTCCACTGTTGTTGTCACTGACCTTGTCAAATGACGTCGTCACCAACACCACGATCGGGTACAGGGTGATGATCGCGACGACCAGCAGGATGATCGACGAGAGCGTGCGCTCAGTACGAGAAAGCACGGGACGCGCCCCTTTCGCCGGATGCTGATGACGCCCGCCCAGATCGCGAATCGGTCTGGAAGACCGCTGCCGCCAAGCTGCTCACCTGCGCTCACCCCCACGCTCCAGGAGCGCACGGATCACGAACGTGAAGATGAATGTCAGCAGGGCGAGCGCCACACCCAGGGCGCTGGCGGAACCGACCGCTCCAAGCTGGAAGGCATCGCGGTAGACCAGCAACCCCGGCACCGTCGTGGAAGTGCCGGGCCCACCCAGGGTCGCCTGGTAGATGAGCGTGAAGCTCTGCAACGACGCGACGATCGTGATCGTCAGAGCAACGCCGATCTCGCGCTTCATCATCGGCACCGTGATCAGCCAGAACTCACGGATGATCCCGGCGCCGTCCACACGCGCGGCGTCGTATAGCGAGGGCGGAATCCGCTGCACTCCGGAGAGGAACAGGACGAAGCACAGCCCGAAGTCAAGCCAGACCGCCACCAGTCCGATGGCGACCAGGGCATCACTGAAGCTCCCCAGCCAGGGCGTGCCGACGTTTCCGGCCAGGCCGAAGGTGTGCAGGAAGCTGTTCAGGGTCCCCGGCCCCGACGGAGCCAGGATCCAGGTCCAGACGACAGCAACCACGACAGTCACCAGCACCTGCGGCAGGAAGTAGATGACTCGCAGCGTGCCCATCCCGCGCTGTGGCAGGCGGGCGATCAACGCGGCCGCCATCAGACCCAGCCCGGTCGGGATCAGCGAGTAGAAGATGATCAGGATGCCTGCGTGTTCCAGCGACTGGCGCTCGACCGGGTTGGTCCAGAGCGCCGTGTAGTTCGAGAATCCCGCCGATGACTTCGGCCCGATCCCGTCCCAGTTCAGAAACGAGTAGTCGACCGCCTTGATCAGCGGATAGATGATGAAGGCCGCCAGGAACACGACCGCCGGCAGGATCAGAACCAACCCGAGGCGGCGGTCGCCCTTGCTCTGCGGCGTGTCGTATTCACGGGCCCGAGCCCTGCGTCGCCCCCACGGTGAGGTTGGGGGCGACGCCAGCGCTCCAGACGCGCCGGACAGGGTTCGGGGTGGGGTCACTTACTTGCTTTCCCAGTACTGCTGGTAGTCACTCTGCAGCTCGCTGATCATCGCCTTGGGCGTCAGACCACCGGACTGGAGCTCCTGCACGGCCGCCATCTCCTGGTTGAGGAAGTTAGGCGTCGCATAGTCCAGGAAGGGCACGAGCTGATTGGATTTCACAGCGGACGCCCAACCCTTTGTTGCTGCCTGGATCATCGGCGGGAACTTCGAGAGCACCGACGGCTTGGGCGCGACGACCGGCACCTCGCCCTGCTGCAGGTTGTCCTTCTGAATCGTCGGACCGAGCAGGATGTTGATGAACGCGGCGGCCGCGTCCGGATCGGCCGACTTGGTCGGGATCGAGTAACCCTCGCCGGGGCCGCCCGTGATCGACGGCGGCTCCCAGAATCCGGCCTTGTTGTGCAAGGCGCTCTGGACCGAGGAGATGTACCACTCACCCTCGATGAAGAACCCGGTCTTCCCGGACGTGAACGCGCTCAGGGCCTGATTGTCCGACAGACCGCTATAGCCGGGCGACAGGTACCCCTCCTTGCTCCAGTCCTGGAAGGTCTTGGCTGCCTTGACGTAGCCCGGGACGTTGATGCTCGGACTCTTGCCCTTGTGGAACACGAAGTTGATGCTGGTCGAGGCCTTCGCGAAGGCGTCTGCGAGCGTGTAGAAGACGTGCACCGGCTGGTACGCGGTCGGCTGACCGCTCGCGTACGCCATCGGGGTGATCCCTGCCTTCTTCAGCAGCGGAAGGTCGGCGAAGAACTGACCCCAGGTGGTTGGGATCTTGGCTCCGGCCTTCTTCAGCAGCGTCTTGTTGTAGAAGACGCCGAGCGGAGCGGCGCTCCACGGCACCCCATAGACGTTGCCCGAACCGAACGCCTTGCCGTCAGGGGTGAACGAGTTGTACTGCAGCGGCACCGCGCCGACCTCCTTGTTCCACCCGTACAACTTGCTGTAGGAGGCGAGGTTCAGCAGCTCCTTGTCTGTGACGAGCCGGCCCATGCTCCCGAAACCCTCGTTGGTCTCCGTAACATCCGGAGCGCTGGAGGAGCTGAGCGACAGCGGCAGCGAGTCGGTCTGCTCCTCGAGCGTCATCTCGCGGTTGGTGACCTTCCACTTCGGATAGGCCTTCTCGAACAGCTTGATCGCGACCGGCATCAGCGTGTGGCCGCCCGGATCATCTGCCTCGGTCTCCCAGTTCCACTGCGTCAGGGTGCCTCCTGGGCTGGAGGCGGTCAACTTCGCCGCACCCTTTGCACTGGCACTGCCCGCGGCTGCGAGCAGGCCGGCTGACAGGGCACCGGCAAGCATCAGCGTCACGCGAGCTCGACGAGCCCCCGCTGCTGATCGGCGCTGCGAACGGCCGGAACCATGTTCGGCCTCTGATTGTGTGTTGTCCATCATTTCCTTTCCCCTCGAGACTGCGTTGGAACCGCCCGCGCCAGATGACGATGATGGTTCGCGACGTACATCAGACGATGGCCTGCTTGAGCTTCACCTGCGGTTGCGGGTAACGGAACTTCCCGCTCGTGAGATCGAGCTTCTCGGCGCTGCCGGCAGACAACAGCTGCAGCAGCGCCATCTCGTAGACCGCCCGGATCAGGCGACCTTCGCTGGGCGGCACGGCGACGGCGGTCACCGAGCTCTCCGACGACTCAGACGGCGACGTCGTCAGGTGCGCCGCGACGCACCCGATCTCACGGACCTGACGAACGATGACGGCGATGCCGTCATCGGACTCGTCACCGACGATCACGATTCCCCGGCCCTGCTCCAGGCTCTCCATCGGCCCGTGGAGGTAGGCCCTGGACTCGAACCAGCCGCCCGGAAGGCGGGGCGCCTCGCGATACAGAAGAGCTCCCTCGGCGGCTCCCGGAGCCGCATCGGGAGTCCCCACGAAATCGATGCTGCTGACGTCGGCCAGCTGGGCAGCGACCTCAGCCACAGCCTCGGCGCTCGTGACCAGGAGCTTGTCCAGCACAGCCGGGACGGCCGCCCACTGTTCCTCCAGGCGCGCTGTGTCCGCCTCAGCTTCCCAGGCTGAGATGAGAAACGCGAGCGCCTGCAGACCACCGGTGTAGCTGGTCGTGGCGGGCACCGAGTCCTCAAGTTGCGCGCACGCGACCGCCAGGTCGACCATCGTGGTCAGGGTGCCGTCCAGCTCCGCGGTCACAGAGACGACCAGTCCCTGTCCGCGCTTACGGAGCCGCTCGACCGCAGCCACGGTTTCAAGGCTCTCGCCAGAGGCTGAGATCGCGATGTAGATGTCGGCGATGTCAAAGTCGTCCTCCCACAGCTGGCCAACATCGATCGCGACGGCCCTGACCCCAACCTTCCAGAACTCGCGGACGGCGGCCATCGCCGTGTAGTAGCTGGCGCCGATCCCAACCACGGCGACGGTTGCGCCATCGGTGCGAAGCGCACGCAGCGCAGCTGCTGCCTGGACCAGCTGCGCCCGGTTGGTCTCCAACACGTTGGGCTGCATCGCGATCGCACTGCGGTACGGGATCTTCTTCACGAGTCGCTCTTTCGTTCTTGGGTTGAGGAGTTGACGGCGCTGCTCAGATCGCTCGACGAGGGCTCGCCGCCGACCGGGGCCAGCGCCGGGAAGCGATGCCGCAGGACAGGTCCGATCGGGCCTGTCGGTTCGACGCCGGCACTCAGTTCCGCCAGGTCGGCGGCCAGCGCCAGCGCTCCGACAACCGGCGGGTCGGTGAGGATCACCAGAGCCGAACCCGGCGACACGACCGCGAGCGCGCGCCGCAGTGCGTCCTGGAACCACGCTGCGTTCACGATGACGCCGCCGGCGCCCACCACCGTGTCCACAGCCGCACCACGGCCGTGCACATTTCCGATCAGCGCGGCAAGGGCCAGGGCCTGTTGCTCGATCACTTCGAGGATCAGCTCTGAGTCCTGCGCGAGTGCCTTCGAGAAGAGCTCCGGCGTCAGGTGAGCCCAGGCTGGAGGCGAGGCAAACGTGTCGAGCACCGCCGGGAGTTCCCGTATGTGGTCAATCCCGAGCGAGGCACACAGCAGCGCGACCAACGGGTCGTCCGCGTCGCCGCGGTCATAGGCATCGGCGCAGGCACGGGCAGCATCCCGAAACATTCCCGTGCTGCTGCCCTCATCGCCGATGTAACCGCCCCACCCGCCCGCGATCGCGAGCTCACCGTCGGCGTCATATCCGACCACCACCGAACCGGTTCCGGCGATCAGCCCGACACCGGCCGGGGCCCGCACCGACGGGAGCAGCAGCTCGGCATCGTTGACGACGATGATCGGCACATCGCCCAGGCGATCATGCAACGAGTCTTCGAGCCGCGCGCAGAGCACCCGGTCGTTACATCCGTGGGAGCCGACCGCCACCGCGGCGAGACGCCTGGACGTCATCGAATGCAGCAGGTCGGCGATCCCCTCGGCCACACGATCGAGGCCCTCACGGTGCCATTCGTAACTGGGAACGATCTCCTGCTCGCCTGAGGACAGGGCCAGGTGCGTCTTGGTCCCGCCGACGTCCACGCCGACGGTCACCGGCTCGCGCACATACCCCGCTGTACCACCCTCACTCAACCTGATCTCCGACCCTTGAAGACTTAGTTTGGTCACCTTACCGAACTTAATCGGACCTTGTCAAATCAGCGCCTCCGGGCGCGTTCGGGACGCGGAGGCTAGATGCAGGGCTGTTGTCGACCGGTTACGCCGAAATTAAGTGGGCGGGCCCGGCATGCTGCCGCAAGGCGCACCGTCCTCCGCCGCTCCTAGCCTGGAAGGCGATGAACGATTTCTCGGCCTGCGCCACTGCGCTGGTGCCACGCATAGCGGTGGATCGCTCTGACCCGGAGGTGCTCTCCGAGCTCGAGCGACTGCGATCGCTCTGGCGATCGATGTCTGACGCCGAACGCGCGGCCGCAGGCGCGAGCGCGCGGGCGCTCGCCGCGGCGCAGGTCACACCGCAAACGCAGGCCGGCCGTGCCTTGACGACCCCGGAGGAAGACGAAGCGCGACGGGCTCTCAGCGGGCTCGACCGGATCGATGTCGCGGGCGCAGTGGACCGCGTCTATGACGGCCGCCTCGATCCCGACGAGTTGCTTTCTTACTTCGGACTCGGCGGGTTCCGACCCGGCCAGCGGGACGCGGTGGTCGCGGCCCTGCGGGGCCGCGACAGCCTGGTGGTGATGCCGACGGGTGGCGGAAAGAGCCTCTGTTACCAGTTGCCCGGGATCGCCACCGCGGACCTGACGGTCGTCGTATCTCCGCTGATCGCGTTGATGGCCGACCAGTACCGCCGGCTGCGTCAGGGAGGTCATCCGGTGGCGATGATCGCCTCGGGGATGGACGCCGATGCCGCCGCGCACGCGCTCGCGGACGTTCGTGGCGGGCGCGCGCGAATCGTGCTGTGCTCACCCGAGCGCTTCGCGTCAACGGCCTTTCTCGGTGCGCTCGCCGAGCGCCGCATCGATCTGTTCGCCGTCGACGAGGCTCACTGCGTGTCTGAGTGGGGGCACGATTTCCGCCCCGATTATCTGCGGTTGCGCGGCGTGATCGATCGTCTCGGATCGCCGCCGGTGATGGCCTGCACGGCGACCGCGACCGAGCAGGTAGGCCGCGAGATCAGCGAACGGCTCGGCCTGCGCGAACCACACACGTTGCGCGCCGGATTCGACCGGCCGAACCTGTCGTTCGATGTGATCTCGCTGGACGGCAGCGGGTCGAAGGCTCGTAAACAGATGCTGCTCTCACTCGTTCTATCGGACCCGGCAGCGCGCCCAGCGATCGTCTACTGCGGAACCCGCCGCGAGGTCGAGGACGTCAGCGAACAACTGCGGGTCGAGGGGCTGCTCGCCGTTGGTTACCACGCCGGCATGCCTGCTGACGAGCGCGCATCGGCACAACATCGGTTCATGACCGGCGACGCTGAGATCGTCGTGGCCACCAACGCGTTCGGCATGGGTGTCGACAAGGGAGACGTTCGCTCGGTCGTGCACTGGGCGATCCCCAAAAGTGTCGAGGCGTACTACCAGGAGGTCGGCCGTGCCGGGCGTGACGGACTTCAGTCGCGCGCAATCCTGCTTTCCAGCCGAGCCGACCTGGGGCGGCTGATCAACTTCATCAAGGGCGACGCCGTTGAAACCGGTGATGTCATGGCCTACGTCCGACAGCTGCAGGCCGTCACCGCGAACGGGACCGCCGTGATCGATGCCCCTCGAGCCGATCGTGATCGCATCTGTCTCGGAGTCGCTGAGCGAGCTGGCCTCTGCCGGCTGGAGCCCGCCGGCGGCGGACAGCTTGCCGTGACCCTGACCAGTTCACCGACCGGCGAGCGCGTGGCGAGCATCTGTCGTGATGCGCGCGACCGCGCCTGGGGCGCTTATCACGCGGTCGAGGCCTTTGCGTCGAACTCCGGTTCATGCCGCCGCCGGGCACTGCTCGACCACTTCGGAGACAGCAGTCCGGCGACTCCCAGCGGGCGCTGCTGCGACGTCTGCGATCCCGACACCATCGGTCTTCCCGACCCGGCGACCCTCACTCCGGCCCGCGGTAAGCGTCGACCCGCGGCTGAGAATGCGCCCCTTGATCCCGCAGCTCTCCCACTGCTGAACGCGCTGCGCCAGTGGAGGATCCGAGCCAGCGCTGGGAAACCCGCCTACACCATCGCGCACAACAGCACGCTCGAGGCGATCGCTTCGCTGCGGCCGCTGTCAACCGAGGATCTGAGGCGCATCAGCGGTGTCGGGCCGACCTTCGTGGAGCGGCACGGGGCGGATGTGCTCGAGCTCGTGGCAGCGGTCGGCGCCGGCGGTTAGTCCGGGGCTGCTCTGGTCCGTCACCCGGACCGGGTGACGCGCGATCACCCGTCCAGCATGAAAATCGGCGATGCCGCGCACGAATCGGCGCGGGGCGTGCCTACGGCCATTTCGATCTAGGAGCAGTCATGACCGCAGAGCAGACACCGCCGACGGCGGAGCATCGCCGGCTAAAGGAGAATCGCAGGCAGAAGGCCGATTGGCTTGCCTGGGGTCCGTATCTCAGCGAGCGCCAGTGGGGCACCGTCCGCGAGGACTACAGCGCCGGGGGCGACGCATGGAACTACTTCCCGCATGACCACGCCCGTTCACGCGTGTATCGCTGGGGCGAGGATGGGATCGCCGGAATCAGCGATGCCGGCCAGCGCCTCTGCTTCTCGCTCGCCCTCTGGAACGGCGTCGACCCGATCCTCAAGGAGCGCATGTTCGGGCTGACCAACGGTCAGGGCAACCACGGCGAGGACGTCAAGGAGTACTGGTTCTACCTCGACAGCACGCCGACGCATTCGTACATGAAGATGCTCTACAAGTACCCGCAGCGGGAGTTCCCCTACGACGATCTGATCTCGACGAACGGCCGCCGCAGCAAGGACGAGTTCGAGTACGAGCTGCTCGACACCGGCATCTTCGACGAGGGGCGGTACTTCGATGTTTTCGTCGAGTACGCGAAGGCCGCCCACGACGACATCCTCGTTGAGATCACCGCGCACAACCGGGGCCCTGACCCGGCAACGCTCTGGCTGCTGCCGACCCTGTGGTTCCGGAACACCTGGGCGGCGGGTCCGGGCGTCAGCCGTGTCCCGTCCATGGAGGAGCTCGAGACAACCGGGGCGCCGACGGTCCGGGCCACCCATCCTGAGCTCGGCGCCTGGCGGATGAGCTGCGAGCAGTCGGCCGAGCTCCTCTTCTGCGACAACGAAACGAACAACGAGCGGGTGTTCGGCTCGCCGAACGTGGCCAAGCACGTCAAGGACGGGATCAACGATTACGTCGTTGCCGGCGACGCGGACGCCGTCAACCCGGAGCACGTCGGAACCAAGGCGGCGGCCCTGCACAGGCTGGAACTCGAGCCGGGCGCCGGCGCACGCATCCGCGTGCGACTCTCGGCGGGCAAGACGGGATCCAAGCGCAACGGATCAAAGCCCGATCCGCTCGGCACCGGTTTTGACGAGGTACTGGATGCACGGCGTAGCGAGTCAGATGACTTCTACAGGACCGTCATTCCAGCGTCGGTCGACGCCGACGCCGCGAACGTGATGCGCCAGGCGCTCGCCGGCATGCTCTGGGGAAAGCAGTACTTCGAGTACGACGTCCACAAGTGGCTGCGCGAGCACGGTGTCAACCCGTGGTCGGTCCATGCTCAGCGCTCGGACATACGCAACACACCCTGGTTTCACCTTGACGCCGGCGACATCATCTCGATGCCGGACAAGTGGGAGTACCCGTGGTTCGCGGCATGGGACCTCGCCCTGCAGACCGTGGCGCTGTCACTCGTCGACGTCGACTTCGCCAAGGATCAGGTCGAGCTGCTGCTCGGAGACCGCTACCTGCACCCGAACGGCCAGATCCCGGCGTACGAGTGGAACTTCAGCGACGTCAATCCGCCACTGCATGGCTGGTCGGCGCTGTGGGTGTATGAGCGGGAGCGTGAGATCCGCGGTGAGGGCGACGCTGACTTCCTCGAGCGCGTGTTCCGGCGACTGCTGCTGAACTTCACATGGTGGGTCAACCGCAAGGACCCTGACGACCGCAACCTCTTTCAGGGAGGCTTCCTCGGCCTCGACAACATCGGCGTGTTCGACCGCTCGGCGCCGCTACCTGGCGGCGGCACGCTCGAGCAGGCCGACGGCACGGCGTGGATGGCCCTCTACTGCCAGGCGATGCTTCAGATCGCGCTCGAGCTGACCAGGCGCGGCCGACCCTATCCGGGCATGGCGGTCAAGTTCGCCGAGCACTTCGTCTGGATCTCGGCGGCGATGAGTCCGCCCGATGGCGACACGCTGTGGGATGAGGAGGATGGCTTCTACTACGACGTGATGCGCCTGCCGGACGGCAGTACACAGCAACTGCGAGTGCGCTCGCTGGTCGGCCTGTTGCCGATGTGTGCCGCGACAGTGATCGACGCCGATCTGCTCGAGCGTGTTCCGGGGCTGATGGAGCGTTGGGAGGCGTTCGTCGAGGAGTTCAAGGACGCGATCCCCTCGCTGAACCAGAGCTTCAGTGCAGTCGCGCACGGAAAGCACCTCGCGTCGCTTGTCGGCCCTGACCGCCTGCGACGGATTCTGAGCAAGCTGCTCGACGAGTCGGAGTTCCTCGGCCCTCACGGGATCCGCGCGATCTCGCGCTACCACGCAGAGCATCCCTATGTGTTCGACATCGGCGGCCAGGAGTTCCGGGTCGACTACGAGCCGGCCGAGTCCCACACGGGGATGTTCGGCGGCAACTCGAACTGGAGGGGGCCAGTGTGGTTTCCCATGAACATCGTGATTCTGCGTGGCCTACGGCAGCTCCACGAGTACTACGGAGACGACTTCAAGGTCGAGTGCCCGACCGGCTCAGGGAACGAGCTGAACCTGAGGCAGGTCGCCGACGAGATCGCCCGCCGTCTGATCGCGATCTTCATGCGAGGCGAGGACGGGCGACGGCCCGTGTTCGGCGGCATGGAGGTGTTCCGCAGTGATCCGCACTGGCGTGATCTGCTGCTGTTCCATGAGTACTTCCACGGTGACAACGGGGCTGGCCTGGGGGCCAGCCACCAGACTGGGTGGACGGGCCTGATCGCTCTGCTCTTCGCCGCGGCGGGCGCCAGGGCTTCGACCGAGGATGAGTTCCTCGCCGGCGTGCGCTAGCGATGCGACTTCCACCCCGCCCCACGATCTATGAGATCAACACCGCCGTGTGGCTCGGCGACCTCAGCCGCAAGCTGGCCGACCGAGTCGAGCTCTCGACTGTCCCCGCCGAAGAGTGGGACAGGCTGGCTGCGCTCCAGGTCGATGCCGTCTGGCTGATGGGTGTCTGGCAGCGAAGTCCGGCCGGACTCGCGATCGCCCGGCAGAACGCCGGGCTGATGTCGAGCTTCCGCGCGACGCTGCCGGACCTGCGGGATGAGGACGTGATCGGATCCCCGTATTGCGTACGGGAATACGTCGCGGAGTCGCGCTTCGGAGGACCAGGGGCGCTGGCCAGGGCCCGTGCGGAGCTGGCCGATCGCGGTATCGGGCTGATCCTCGATTACGTGCCCAACCACGTCGCTCCTGATCACCCGTGGACGACGGCAGATCCCGATTACCTCGTCCGTGGGACCGACGCAGAGCTCGAGACACAGCCGGCCGCATTCGTCCGCACCGCGGCTGGAGTACTCGCCAACGGCAAGGATCCCTACTTCGCCCCGTGGCCTGACGTCGTCCAGCTGAATGCCTTCTCACCGGGGCTGCGGGCGGCGGCGATCGAGACATTGCGGTCGATCGGAGCGCAGTGTGACGGCGTCCGCTGCGACATGGCGATGCTGATGACCAACGACGTCTTCGCACGGACCTGGGGCGACCGGGTGGGCGAACCGCCGGTGGAGGACTACTGGCCGACGACCATTTCGAGCGTCCGGCGGGATCACCCGGAGATGGTGTTCATCGCCGAGGCCTATTGGGATATGGAGTGGACCCTGCAACAGCAGGGGTTCGACTACTGCTACGACAAGCGTCTGTATGACCGCCTCGTGGGCGAGAACGCGCAATCGGTGCGAGGCCACCTGCAGGCCGCAACGGATTATCAGGAGCGTTTGCTGCGCTTCATCGAGAACCACGACGAGCCACGCGCCGCCGACACCTTCACACCCCAGAAGCAGCGAGCGGCTGCGGTTGTGATGTCAACGCTGCAGGGCGCCCGTCTCTACCACGAGGGCCAGCTCGACGGCCTACACACCCACATCCCCGTGTTCCTCGCCCGCGGGCCCGAGCAACCGATCGACCACGAGCTGCGCGCCTTCTACGACAGGTTGCTCGGCGCGGTGGCCGCCTCAGGCCTGCACGAGGCACCGTGGCAGCTCTGCGACTGCACCGGCTGGCCTGACAACCACACCGCCGAGCAACTGGTCGCCTACTGCTGGCGCACCGACGACCGGCGGCGCCTGGTCGTCGTCAACCTCGCGGGCCACGATGCCCAGGCCCAGGTCCGCATCCCCTGGAACGACCTCGCCGACCGCACGTGGCAGCTGCAGGACGCACTGAGCGGAAACGTCTTCGAGCGCGACGGCCGTCAGCTTCAGGAAGACGGCCTCTACGTGGGCCTGGCGCCGTGGGAGAGCTACTTACTGTCAGTCACCGCCTGAGCTCCCGCTCGCGGATATGAATCACCACGGCTCGCGGCCGATCAGCCCCTGGGGCTCAGGATCACAACTGGGATCGTCCGCTTCGCCGGTTCCTGGTGCTCGGCGATATCCGGCGTCAGCGCCACCTGCGCGGCGAACAGCCGCTCGCGCTCGTCAGGATCGGCCACCGTCGCGAGAGGTGCAGCTTCAGAGCACAGCAACCGGATTCACCGCAGACCCGGTCCCGCCCCGGATGTACAGCGGCAGCACCAGCATCAGGAACTCATGGCGATCCTGGCGCCGGCACTCCTCCACCAGCGGCTCGAGCACCACCGCGTCGACCAGGCCGACCCCGTAGGCGAACAGCACGCCGTGGACCGACCAGTTCGCAGCGTCGTAGCCGGACGGCGTCAGATCCTGCATGTCCCAGACCAGCAGCGAGCAGTCCCAGTCGCTGATCGCCGGCATGCACGAGGCGTGCAGCCCCGGCCGCAGCTCGGCGCGCATCGGCCCCTGCTCCTGCTCGTAGGCCGCGTAGACCGCTGTAGACGACCAGCGCGTCCCCGGCGCGCGGCTCGATCCCGTCGGCCTCGGCGATCGCCATCAACTCATCGCCATGAACCGGCCGATCCTGGGTCACATACGGCTCGCCGCGATGTCGCGGCACGTCGAGCAGCACGCCGCGGCAGATGAAGCCCTCGCGCCAGTGCTCGATCCCGCCCCAGTGCGTGCCGTCGATCTGCACCTCGCGCTCGGGGTCGCGACCGTTCCACATGCCGTTGGCGTCCCACACGTGACACAGGGCATCCAGATGTGTCATGTGCGGCGCGTGCCAGGTCGCAGTGACCGTGTCACCCGACTCACCCGCGCCACTCGGATGACCGTAGTCGTGCGTGCGCATCGTGTGGATCACGGGGTAGGCGTTGCTCGGCCCCGGTTCGGTCGGGAGCGGACGCGCGAGGGAGATGCGCGTGCCCGTCTTCACCAGGCCGGCGGCCGCGACGATCGTCTCCGGGGTGATCAGGTTGAAGGCGCCACGCTGGTCGTCATCGCCCCACCGCCCCCAGTTGCTGCGCTCAGTCAGCCAGGATGCGGACGTCGTCTTCTGAATGCTGCGATGACATCGGCTATCCGTTGATCGCTGATCTGAGGTCTCCGATGATGGTCTGGAGGCCGCCCGCTTGGCGGCCCCCAGGCTACGCGCTCGCGCGGGGGCGTCGCGCGCACACCGGCGCCCGCAGGGCGCGCCGCCAATCAGGCGGTCAGGGGCGACTCTTCACGCAGCTCGTCAGAGCACCGAGTCCGGGATCAACCGGCCGGGCACAGGATCCCCGTGGATGTTCACGGTTGAGGTGACCGTCGCGCTTGCGATCCTCCAGCGGCATCGCCATCACGACCGCCTGCATCGCCTCGTCTGAGCTCCTCGAATGCCGTGCTCGTAGCCCTTGCCGAACACGAGCAGCTCGGCCTGGGCCGGTCGGGCACTTCAGGCCGTTGTAGTCGATGTTGAAATGCCCGCGGAAGACGATCCAGTATTCGTCTCCATCGTGGTAGTGCATGTCGCACGGGTTCGCGGGCGTCGAACATGCAGATCTCTGCCTGACCGTGTGCTCCCAGTGGCCCTGGATGCGCGCCAGCTCGGCCATCGATTCGCCCGAGTTCACGAGCTTGGCACCGCTGGCGGGGATGTCGTAGTAGTCGCGCTTGTTGAAGCGTGAAGCGGCCGTGCTCGGAGGTGACCTGCACCTCGCCGCTGAGCACCACGATGCGATCCTTCGGCCGCGTCGGGACGATCTCGCGCGAGGACGGCCATCGGGTTGTCCTGATACCAGCCCCAGTGCGGCACGTGCCCGTTGCTGATCCGTCGGTCATCTGATGACCGTTGGAGATCATCACCCGGTTCAGGTGGAAGGACTCGAAGTCCTCGATCTCGATCCACGGCAGGCGCTCGGTACGAAGTGTCTCTTGCGTGTAGATGGGCATGATGTCCTTTCTTGTCTCTAGCTCAGGCAAGCGCGCGTGCGGAGGCCCTCAGCTCCTGTGTCTTCAGGTTGTGGATCTCTTGGCTGACGTAGCGCTCGATCGGGATTCGCTCGATCGCGGACTCACCGACGATGCCCTGCGCGTCGCAGAGCTCGGTAGAGCACGTCTGTGTCTGCCGGTGTCGAGATCGGGCCTCCCTGCGCCAGCACGATGATCTCGGGGCTCTCGTCGCGTGCGGCTTCCAGCAGTTCCTGTACGTGCTGGGCCGCCTCGGCGATCGAGGTGTCGATCCCCCCCGGGCCGTTGCTGCCACCAAAGGTCAGACCGCACCTGGCGACCAGCACATCTGCGCCGGCGGCTGCAAGCGAGCGCGCATGGTCCTTGACATACGCCTGTCCGACCGTGAACAGATCGCGTTGGCGTGAGAG
Organism: uncultured Actinomycetota bacterium; assembly: GCA_963790635.1. GTDB lineage: Bacteria > Actinomycetota > Thermoleophilia > Solirubrobacterales > Solirubrobacteraceae > Palsa-465. The sequence continues at coordinate 581,108 of CAWBPJ010000008.1, forward strand.
CTCGATCAGCTCGAACTCGCGGTCGATGCCCTCGCCCACATCCCGGCGCGATTCGCCCCACCCCGGGAAGGAACCCGCTGTGGGGAAGTTCGTGATCCCATCGAAGCCGAGCGCCTTGAACTGGTCGATCGTGCGGGTCAGGCGCCGGCGACTGCCGTCGGTGCCCTCGATGCCACCGACGATCGGCGTGTCGTTCACGACATTGTCGATCTCCGGGAGCATCGCAATGGTCATGTCGGTCGAGTTGCCGATGTTGACCGTCGTCGGAACACCCAGGTGCCGCGACCTGCCTGACGAGATCACCAGGATGAAGTCGATGCCGGCGATCTCCGCGCACTTCGCCACGATCCCGACGCCGGCGCCGCAGGCGACGATCGGCTCCTGCCGGGAGAGTGTCCTGCGCAGGCGATCGAGGATCGCAGCGCGGGTGAAATTCCGCTCGGGAATCATCGGGCCACCACCTCCTGGCGCAGTCGCCGGCTCTTGAACTCGCGTACGGTGTCCATCACCGCCGCCTCGACAGGGATGCGCTCCACGCTTGAGGCGCCGAGGAAGCCCTGAGCATCCGTGTTCTCGTACAGGTAGCGAGTCTCCTGGGGACCCGGCAATCGGGCCCGCCGTGCGAAAGGCAGATGATGTCGGGGTGCTCCTGGCGCGCCAGGTCGATCAGGTGCTGCACGTGCTCACACGCCTGCTCGAGCGAGAGCGCGGAGGCACCTGCGCCGGCGAGTCCTCCCGTGGTCCAGCCGGCGTGAGGCACGATCACGTCACACCCGGCGGCGGCGAGACCGATGGTCTGCTCCTCCGTGTAGCCGTAACAGATCGTGAAGTAGTCCTTCTCGCGCGCGATCTCGACCATCTCGAAGTCACGCTTGAGGCCCAACCGCACACTCGCGCGCTCGGCGCCGCGAACCGGGTCGGGGCCCGTGGTCGGGAAGTTGATCAGGCCGTCAAAGCCGGTCTCGCGGAAGTCGTCGACGAGCCGGTCCAGGTCATGCAGGTAGTGCGGATCCTGCGCCTCGGCGCCGCCGATGATCGGACAGTCTGTGACCACGTTGGCGATCTCGCGATACATCGCGAGCGTCGTCGGGTTGGCGTGGTTCAGCAGATGGCTGGTGGGCAGGCCCATCAGCCGTGTGCGACCGGTGTTGTAGACGATGATGATGTCGGCGCCACCTGCCGCTGCGGAGCTGGCGATCAGTCCGGAGCTGGAACCCGCACCGATGATCGGCCGGCCGTCGGCGATCTGCTCCCGCAGCCGCTCGAGAATCTGAACCCGCGTGAACGGGCGTACCTCCGTCATCGAACCTCCTCGATGAGCTGCGCTGTCCCGATGAGCTCCAGTGCGACATCGGCCGTTGCCCGTGCGAACTGCTCCGAGTTGATGTGGGAGCGGGAGGTCCGTGATCTCAACGTCATCGCCTGCGGTCGAACGCAGGCCCTGCTCCCAGGCGCGGTCCGCCTCCACGTCCTCAAACTCGCCGCCGGGGCAATCGAGGGCGGAGAAGCCGAGCGTCGGCACGAGCACGCGCACCGGACCGGTGGCCCGAGCGAGCTTGCGTCCCATCCAGGCGCCGATCTCGAAGCTCTCCTCGGCTGAGGTGCGGATCAGCGGCACCGTGGGCAGGTGCCAGTGGTGAGTGCGCCCTTCGAAGCGCTCGGGGATCGGCGCCAGCACGTTGATGACATCGATCGCTCCGGGCACCACGATCTGCGCAATTCCGCGCGCGCCGACCGCCTCGAGACGGCCCGGACCGGCGGTGCAGATGCCTCCGGTGAGCTCGTCGGTGATCTCGCTCGTGGTCCAGTCGATCACCAGGTCGAAGGCGCCACCGTTGGCGAGCCGCTCCATCGTCTGACCGCCGGCGCCGTTGGCGTGGAACACGACCACCTCACAACCCGCCTCCTCGAGGAAGCCGCGGAGGTGTGTCGCCCCGTCGGTGGTGACTCCGAACATCGTCAGCGCGACGGTCAGACGCGGATCTGCCTCCTGCGTCTCGACCGGTTCGGCCATGCCGCAGGCTGCTGCAGCGGCGTTTCGAAGCACTGGGATCAGCAGTCGATTGAGGCCGGCGATGTCGACGACGCTTGTCAGGACGGCCACGTCGTATCCGGCGTCTCGGCCGGTGAGCGTGGAGACCAGGAGCTTCGGGAAGCCGTGCGGCAGAGCCGTGAAGACCTCACCGGCGAGCCAGGTCCCGGTGCCACCGCCGATCCCGAGTACGGCGCTGACCTCGCCGGCGTCGACACGCGCCGCGGCCAGCTCGGCCGCGGCGGCGCCGACGACCTTCATCGCCTCGGCGCGCTGCATTCGCGCAATCGCCTCAACGCGTCGCGCCGGCCTGTAGCGGCGACCTGCTCGCGCGAGATCTCCCGCGACCCCGCCAAGCGGCCGGCTCGACCGGGCGCCGTCGCGCTATCGACCACGACCGGCCCGAGGCTGAGGTCGAGGATCTCCGGTTCGCATCCGTGGGCGGCGATGGCCTGCGGCGACGAACGCGGCCTCCTCCCCCTTGCTGTCGAGCGTGGCGAGAACGAGCACGCGTCGTGGACCGGCCATGCCGTTCAACCTACTCGTGTTGGCGCCATAATTGTCAACATTATGGCTGACACTTAGCTCGCCGTCACGTCAGGCATTGGCCACCGCGGGCGGTTGATTGACGTTGGAACCGAGCACGTCTGCGAGGAACGCGTCCTCGACCCGGTCAATCACGTCGTCGACGTTGCCGCTGAGCGTCATCCGACCGCCGGCGACGACACAGACCCGGTCGGAGATCAGCAGCGCCTCCTGCACGTGCTGCTCGACCAGGACCACGCCGACGCCGATGCTCATCGGCCGCCTGGCGGAGGACCTCCATCAGGCGAGTGACCACGGCCGGCGCCAGGCCGAGCGACATCTCGTCGACGAGCAGGACCTTCGGGATCTCGCGCCAGAGGCACGACCCAGGCCGAGCATCTGCTGCTGGCCTCCGGAGAGCAGTCCGGCGCGCCGATTGAGGTGCGGCCTCGAGCTCCGGGAACAGATGCAGGACCTCGTCGACGTCACAGCGGGAGTCGACCTTGCAGGTTCTGCGCCACCGTCAGCTGCTGGAAGACCGCGCGCTCGTCGGTCGAGGAATCCGAGTCCCTGGGCGGCGCGCTTATACAGCGGGACGCGCTTGGTGAGCGTTTCTCCAAGCCACTCGACCTCACCCTCGAGCGGCTGAACGGCGCCGGCCAAGGCCGAGCAGCGTCGTTGTCTTACCGGCGCGGTTGGCGCCCAGCAGAGCCGTGATCTCGCCCGGGCGAACCTCCAGCTCGATGCCCCGGACGACGGGCGTCTCGTAGTAGCCAACGGCCATGTCGCGGGCCGCAAGCAGCACCTCGTCCTGTTGCGGAGTCGCGGCTCTGGCGGCGGGTTGCGCGCGGCAGCGCCGATCTCGACATCCTCCTTGGCGTGGTCGGTGCTGTGGCCGCGCAGGTAGGCAGCGATCACGGTCGGGTCGGAACGGACCTCCTGCGCGAGTGCCGTCGGCGATCTTCTGGCCGAAGTTCAGCACGACGATCCGATCGCACATGCTCATCACGAACGGCATGTCGTGGTCGACGACCAGCAACCCCATGCCGTGCTCCCGCGCGAGCGGCGCGATCGCCTGAGCCAACTCACGACGACGGACGTCGCTGAATCCGCCTGCTGGCTCGTCGAGCAACAGCACGCTCGGACTCATCGCGACAGCTCGCGCCGTGGTCAGCATCCGCCGCTGGCTGAAGGACAGCTCGACCGGCAGACGCTCCAGGTCCGGTGCCAGGCCAAAGCGCGTGACCGCCGTCGCGTGCGGTATCGGAGAGCTCGGCCCGCTTCGGCCAAACCAGGTCGCGTGCGGTTCCGAGCAGTGAGCGATGTGTGGTCACCTCCATGTTCTCGCGCACGCTCACGTCGTCGAAGAGGTCGACCGACTGCCATGAGCGCACGAGACCTTCCGTGCGCGCGTTCGTGCGCCGGCAGCTTGGTGACGTCGTTGCCGTCGAAGACGATCGAGCCCGACGCGGGCGTCGTGAACCCGCTGATCGCATCGATCAGCGTCGACTTGCCGGCGCCGTTGGGACCGATCAGTCCGACGATCTCACCGGGACGGACCTCGAGCGAGACATCGTCGACCGGCGTCAGCCCGCCGAATCGAACCGTCAGGTTCTTGACCTCCAGCGGCTTTGCCGGCACGTTCATCGGCTTCCGAGGTGGCGACCGGCTCGGCTGGCCCGCTGCTGACCGCCGGCCCCGCCGACGGATGCCCGCGCCGGTGATGAAGCTCGGCAGCAGCCGCGTCGACCGCCGCTGCGCACCGCAAGGTCACGCCGGCAAGACCCGTCGGCACGATGCCCGCTGCCGCCATCCGCTGACGCTTGAGCTTGCGTTGAGGCCGGCACCGGCGGCACCCTCTGGATACAGGACGAGATTGAAGATCACGCCGATGCCGCCGAACAGCAGCGCCCAGGTCCCGGAGATGCCGAACCACTTCTGCATCGCGTACGGGATCAGTGCCCTCGGTCGCGACCAGACCGGCGAAGATCGAACCCGGAGATCATCGTGATGCCGCCGATGAAGGCGAAGGCGACGAAGCCGAGCTCGGTGAGCGCGTCGAACGTCGTCGCCGAAACCGAGCCGAAGTTGTACGCGTACATCACACCGGCGATGCCGGCGATGAACGAGCTCAGGCCGAACGCGATCAGCTTGATGCTGCGGCACGTTGATGCCGGCCGCTGCGGCCGCACGCTCGTTCGAGCGCACCGCGAGCATCCGCTGCCCGGTCTTGCTGCGGCGGAGGTTCGCAACCAGGACACACAGGCCGATCGTCACGATCAGGATTCCGATCCCGAGGATCGGGCTCGGCAGCTGGCCGTCGAGCCCGCGGAAGCCGGCCGCATTGCCGAGGTTGATGCCGAACAGGTGCGGCTGCGGAACCGGAGCGCCGCCGTTGCCGCCACCGACGGTGTTGCTCGTAAACCAGGCGTTCTCGATCGCGACCGCGGCCGCGAGTGTCACAACCGCGAGTTGCACACCTCGCACCCGCAGCGCCGAGAGCGCCCACGAGCAGGCCCACGACGGTCGCGGCGATTGCTGCCAGCAACGGGCCGAACGGGAAAGCCGATTCCGAGCGCCGGTCGCCAGGTGCGAGACGAGGTAGCCGGAGACGCCGGCCAGCGCGAGCTGCATCAGCGACATCTGACCGACGAAGCCGGTGATCACGATGATCGAGAGCGTCAGCGCGGCGGCGATGATCGTGTTGATCAGTGCCTGGCGGAAGTCGAACGGCAGGATGATCAGCGCGGCGATGCCGAGCACCAGCGCGAATGTCACAGGCTGTACCAGCCGCTCCGGTCGCGGCACGATCGGCAAGCCGCTTCTCGACATGCTCGCCGCGCTGCGGAAGCTTCTTCCCGCGCAGGTACAGCGCGAGGATGATCGCCAGCAGGATCAGCACCTGCTGCACGCCGGGCCAGGCCACGCCCTTGTCGGTCGGGAAACCAGCTCAGCGTCGAGGCGTAATAGAGCACGTTCTGCAGGCGCGCCCAGTGCCAGCCCGAAGAGGCACGCGATCGGGAACGAGGTGAAGTCCGCGAATAGCGCCGCGGCCAGTGCAGGCACGACGGCCAGCGGCAGCACCTGCGAATCGAGCGTGGCCACCGGAGCGGCGAGCACGCCGATCGCACCGGCGATCGTGCAGGCCAGCAGCGTGTTGGACATCGACAGCCGGTTGACCGACAGGCCGATCAGGTTGGCCGAGGTCTCGTTCTCGAACGCCGCCTTGGTCTCCAGGCCAAACCGGCTCCAGCGATAGACCGCCCACAGGATCGCCGCCACGACGATCACGATCGCCGCCAGCACAAGGTTCGAACTCGGCACCGAAAAGCCGAGGAAGTTCGTCGGCGTGTTGGAGATGATCGACGGGCTCGGTCTTCGGGAACGGACCGAAGATCAACAGCATCGCCGCCTGTGCCGTCAGCAGCACCCCGACCGATGCAACCAGCTTGACGACCGGCGAGGCGGTGCGCAGCGGCCGGAAGGCCGAGCAGCTCCATCGCGACGCCCATCACAACGGCCACGAGGATCGCGATGGCGAACGAGGGGACGGTACCAAGCCCGGGACCGATGTCGCCGGTCTTGACCGCCCAGTACGCGTATCCGGAGACCATGGCGACCGCGCCCATGGCGAGGTTGATCACGCCAGAGCCGCGATACGTGGCCACGAGGCCGAGGGCCAAGCCTGCCGTGAGGGCTCCGGTCCCGATGCCCAAGAGCGCAAAAAGAATCAGCTGATGCATGGGTTGTCCCGCCTCTCCTTACCTGCCCGTGGGGCCCGGCCAGCGGGCCGGGCCCCACGCGCGTTCCGACGCCGATCTACCGGATCGGCCTGATGCTCCTACTTCGCGCCCAACTGCTTCTGAAGCTTGCGGCGGGGTCTCGAGCCAAGAGTCCTCGAGGCTGAACTTGCCGTTGCCGTCGTAACGGAAGAACGCGTCACCGTCCGCGCAAACCGCCGGGTTCGACGGGTACTTGCCGCAGCTCAGCTTGCCCGGGCCAAGTAGGACGGGGCCACGGAACTTGGCGGCCTGGGCCTCGAACGCTTTTGGCGACAGCTTGGCGTAGGCAACCTTGTTCAGGAGCTTGGCGATCGTCAGCGCCGAGGAGTACTCGACCAGCGTCCACGGGTCGCCGACGGCGAGCCCAAGGCCCTTGAAGACGCTCCGCAGCGTCTTGGCGGCCGGGCCGTTCTCGTACTCGACGCCGGCATCAGCAACCGAGTAGTTCCACTTTGGATAGTCCCCACCCGGGTACTGCGACTTGATCGAGGGAACCTGGCACTGGAACAGTCCGAGGACCTTGTGCGGGTCGATATTGAGCTCGCTGGCCGCATTGGCGAAGGCCAGGCACTGGCTCGGCGTCGCCGCGTTGGTCTCGACAAAGTCCGCCGTGGTCGCGCCGGCCGCCTCGAGCGCGCCGGTGAGGTCGGTGGAGTTCGGATCGAAGCCCACCAGCTTGGCGTTGATCCCGGCTGCCTTCATCGACTTCAGCGCCGCCTGCTCAACCTCGAGCTGCCCGGTCTGATTCGGGTAGAGCAGCGCCGCGGTCTTCGCGTGAAGCGTCTGCTTGGCGAACGTCGCCCACGGATAGTCGATGTATGGGACCGCGCCGAAGAAGACGTAGTCGTGCTTGGTCGTGAGGTCGGGCGGGTTGATGCTGACGCCTTCGACGATCGGCTTGCGACCGGCGACGGTCGAGTCGATCGTCGAGGCACCCAGCGCCATGGCGCCGTACGCGATCACATCGATCTTCTTGTTGGCGAGGAACTGCTGGGCACAGGTCTGCCCCTCCGCCTCGGCGTTCTTGACGAAGCAGGTCACGACCTTGACCGGATGCCCGTCGATGCCGTCGGCGTACTTGTTGAGCCACTTCACGCCGGCCTCGAAGCCGGTCGTCGGGTCGGTCCCGGCGATCACCGTCGCGCCGCCCTGGTCGTTCACGAAGCCGATCTCCACCGGAGCCAACTTCGGATTGGCCGCCTTGTGCTTACCACCTGTGTAGGCGACGTACTTGGACGGCGCAGCCGCAGAAGACGCGGCGGATGCTGTCTTGCGGGCTGCCGACGCGGCACCCGTGGTGGCGACAGCCACTCCCAGCGCGGCGACGGCTGCAACTGCACAGCCTGCCATGGCACGCCAATGGCGCGACCAACTATTGGTCGTCATCCTCTCCTCCTGGTTCTCTCACGCGCCCGGCGCTGGCTGCACCTGGCGTCTCATCGCGAACGTACTACTCAGTCGACGACTTTGTCAACTAAATCTTCAACAATTTTGCTACCCGGCTGGTAAAACTGCCTTCCCAGGCCGTAATCTATGTCTGTGACGACTGACGCACCAGCAAAGACCCCACTGATCGACCTCTTCCGCCAGGACATCGTCAACGGTGTCTACATCCCCAGAGAGCGGCTGGTCGAGGCTGACCTTGCCGAACGCTACGGGGTCAAGCGCTCAGCGATCCGCGCAGCGATCATGCAACTCTCCGCGGAAGGCCTGGTCGAGCGTGAGCCGATGCGCGGCGCACGCGTGCGCGCCCTCACTGCTGCAGAGGGTATTGAGATCGCCCAGGTGCGACAGCAGCTGGAGAGCCTCTGCGCTCGCCTCGCGGCCGAGCGTGGCACCGCGGAGGAGCACGAGCAGTTGCAGGACGCGCTCACGGAGCTACGTGATGCCTTCGCAGCCACGGACATCCCGCGCTACATGCGCGCGAACAGCCGGTTCCACCTGACGATCATCACGATGGCGCGCCATCACGTCGCGCTCGACATCCTCACGCGCCTGGGCAACCTGAACTTCAATCGGCATTTCCCGATGGCCTTCACGGCACCGGCGCCGCGCGCGGCCAATGATGAGCACGCTCGCATCGCCGATGCGATCATCAGCGGAGACGTCGAGGCCGCCGGCGCCGAGATGCACCTCCATCTCGCCGCGACGATCGCTGTGCTGGAGAAGCAGGCCGCCGACGAGTCCAACAACCACGGCGGCACCGGCGGCTTTCACGGCCGCTGATGGTCATGCCGACGGTGCGCGCCGATGATGAGCGCAGCCTGATCCTCGACGTCCTACTGGCGCTCGGCGCAGACCGGGAGCAGGCCGAGGTTCAGGCCGACTGGCTGCTTGAAGGCGACCTCCGCGGACACCCGTCTCACGGCCTGCACCGCCTCTCGGTGATCGCCGAGCGGATCAGGGCCGGGCTCACCGACCCCTGCGCCAAGCCGTCGCTGTCGTGGTCCGCCGACTCAGCCCTGGTCGTCGACGGACAGCGTGGCCTGGGCCCGTATGTCGGCGCACGCACGGTGGATACGCTGATCGAGCGTTCGCGTTCGACCGGAGTCGCGGTGGGGGCCGTCCACAACGCCAACCACCTCGGCCTGCTCGCCCCGTATGTCGAGCGCTGTGCCGAGCAGGGCCTGATCGGGATCGCGATGACCACCAGTGAGGCGCTCGTACACCCCTGGGGCGGCCGTCTGGCTCAGATCGGCACCAACCCGATCGCCGTCGCGGTTCCGGCGGAGCCTGAGCCGTTTGTGTTCGACATGGCCACCGGCCTGGTCTCGATGGGCAAGATTCTCGATCACGGACACCGCAACGAGCCGCTCCAACCGGGCTGGGCGCTCGACGCCCGGGGCGAGCCGACAACCGACCCGATCGCGGCCGCGAACGGGTCGATCGCCCCGTTCGGCGGCGCAAAGGGGTACGGGCTCGGACTCACCATCGAACTGCTGGTCGCGGCTCTCACGGGGAGCGCCTTTGGACGAGAGGTGAAGGGCACACTCGACACGACGAGCGTCTGCTCCAAGGGCGACCTCTTCATCTGCCTGTCGCCGGCTGTCTTCGGCGCCGGGGACAGCCTCACCGGGGTCAGCCGATATCTCGATGCGCTTCGCGCCGCCACGCCGCAGGAGGGCTTTGACGCGATCCGCGTCCCCGGTGATCGTGCCCGCGCCGAACGCGCTCGTCGCCTGCAGGACGGGATCCCCGTCGCTGACGCCGTCTGGACCTCATTGTGCGAGCTTCGTGCTCAGCTTCGAGAGAGGAGCGTCGCGTGACGCCATACGGAGTGCTGCGTTCCCCGCGGGAAATCATGTTCGGCCGCGGCTCGATCGCCGCACTGCCGGGGGCGACCGCGCAATTCGGCGGTCGGGTGCTGGTCTGCACCGACGCGAACGTGATGCGCCAACCGGCGGTGACGGCCGTGCTGGCCGAGCTTCGAGCGGTCTGCTCGGGGTTGACGGTGCTCGATGCGATCGCTCCTGACCTGCCGCTCTCAGCCGTCGAGGAATGCCTCGCGGCCGCGGATCCTGGGACCGACGTGGTGGTCGGTTTGGGCGGCGGCAGCTGCATGGACGCGGCCAAGCTGGTCGCGCTGCTGCTGCGTCATCCGGGGCCGCTCGAGCGCTACTACGGTGAGAACGCGGTTCCCGCTCCTGCAGTTCCGGTCATCGCGGCACCCACCACCGCAGGCACCGGCTCGGAGGTCACGCCGGTGGCCGTCGTCGGCGATCCCTCGCGGCGGCTCAAGGTCGGCGTCTCGAGCATCCACCTGATCCCGGCCGTGGCGATCTGCGACCCTGAACTCACGCTCAGCTGCCCGCCGTCGGTCACCGCCTTCAGCGGGATCGACGCGCTTGCGCATGCGGTTGAGGCATTCACCGCACGAGCCCGCCCCCGCGCCTGGGAGACCTACCCCGGCGAGATCTTCGAGGGCTCCACCGCTCTCACCGACGACTACGCGCTGCGGGCGGTTCGCGCAATCGGCGGCTCACTCGAGCGCGCCTACAGCGACGGCTCAGACCTCGACGCCCGCACGGAGATGCTCTACGGGAGCCTGTGCGCGGGCCTCGCGTTCGGCAACGCCGGGACCGCCGGGGCCCACGCTTTGCAATACCCGATCGGCGCCGCCACCTCCACCCCACACGGACTCGGTGTCGGGCTGCTGCTTCCGTACGTGCTCAGCTACACCGCATCCGCATGCGCCGAGAAGCTCGCTGACGTCGCAGGCGGACTCGGAGTGCAGCCGACCGCGCAGGCGGCGATCGCTGAGATCGCGCGGCTCGCGGCCGCGGTCGGCGTGCCGCGCACGCTCGAGGCGATCGGTGTCCACGCCGACGAGCTCCCGGAGTACGCCGAGCAGGCCGCGACGATCAAGCGGCTCGCCGGAAACAGCCCGCGTGAACTCGAGGCAGGGGGCCTGCTCGAGATCCTGCGCACCGCTTATTCCGGGTCGTTTGCCTCAGCCTGAACCGAGTAACCGGAGGCTAGGCGCCGCTGATCGCGGCGTGGATCTCGCTCAGACCGCGCACCAACACGGGCCGATCGGCGATGCCGATGCAGCGAAACCCGCGCTGGACATACTGCGCGGCTTCAGCGGCGGAGGTCGCCATTATCGCAACCGGCTTCGAGGCAGCCCTTGCAGCCTCGAGGACGGCGTCCACGGCGGCGACAAAGCGCTCGTGGGTGAATTCGCCAGGGATGCCGAGTGAGCTGGTGAGATCGCCGTGCCCGATCCAGAGCAGGTCGAGCCCGTCGACCGCGGCGATTCCAGCGATGTTGTCGATCGCCTGCGCGGTCTCGATCATCGCGACGACGAGCTGTTGGCGATTGATCGTCGCCAGCGCGGTGGGATAGTCCCCTTCCACCTCGTCGGGGAACAGTGGCCCCACTCCGCGGCGACCCTGCGGCGGGTATTTGGCTGCGGCCACCAGCGCCTCAGCCTGCTCGACGGTCTGAACCATCGGCGCCATCACCCCGAGCGCACCGGCGTCGAGCACCGAGGAGACCATCGACGGCACCATCGCCGGAACCCGCACCATCGGCACGATCTGGGCGCGGTGACACTCGGATATCAGCGGTCGCAGCATCTGCGTCGACCAGCCCGTGTGCTCCTGGTCGAACATCACAAACTCGTCACCGGCGGCTGCCAGCACCCGTCCGATGCCTGGCACGGCGAAGTCGACGAGAAACGAGCCGGCGACGATCTCACCGGCCTGCAGCTTCTGCTTCACGGGGTTGTGGATCATGAGCGCCTCAGCGATCCGACACGCGGATGGTCGAGGACCTCCAGATTCAGAAGGCTCGTCGGCACGCGTCCCTCTGCGACCTCGATCACGCTGCGACAACCGCTCGAGGCTGTGTCACCGGTCATGTCGTGGGTCAGACCGATGTCGTGGCCGGTCAGGATCACACGGTTGGGATCGATCCTGAGCAGTGGGTCGTCGAGGCTGAGCGGCTCCTGCTCGAAGACGTCGAGCGCCGCGCCCGCGATGCCGCCCGACGCGAGTGCCTCCGTGACCGCGGACTGATCGACGATCGGACCGCGAGCGATGTTGATCAGGAACGAGCTTGGGCGCATCAGCGCCAGACGCTCGGCGTTGACGATGTGGTGGGTCTCGTCGCTCAGCGGCAGCGTCACAACCAGGTAGTTGGATTCGCGCAGCAGCGTCTCGAGGTCGACGGACTCGACTCCCTCCGGCGGCGCGGCGAACGGATCGCAGCCGATCCGCCTCCACGGAAACGGCGATGCCAGCCTGCAAACCTCGCTGCCGATGTTGCCGAGTCCCAGCACCCCGAAGGTGCGGCCGACGAGGCCGTGGCCGATCGTGCTGCGGTCGTAGAGCCCGAGCCTTGTACGACGGTCCTTCTCCAGCAGACGATGACCGAGTGCGAGCGCCAGCGTGATCGCGGACGACGCCATCGCTCGGCGCACGCCGTCGGGCGCGGTCGTGACGAGGATGCCTCGTGCGGTGCACTCCTCGACCGCGACGGTGTCATAGCCGGCGCCGAGCCGTGCGAGCAGCAGCGGCGGGCTCTCACACTGAAGCGAGGCGGTGGTGACGCTTGCACCGCCGACGATCACGGCATCCCAACCGTCGATCTGCTCGGGCAGGAATTCTGGGACCACTGAATCGACCCAGTCCCAGCTCAGACCTGCCTCGTTGAGCTGGTCCATCGGATATGACGAGGTACCGTCGTCCAGGCGGATCCCTCGGTCCACAGCGACGCGGAATCCGGTCATGAGAGGCGGAAATTGTTGTATCGGGCGTTCATATTGACGGCACCCTACCACCTGGCAACTACGCGGTGCGCAATAAGGTTGACACAATTGTCGACAATCGGTAGGCTGAGACCCGCTTACACAGCGAGACTCTGAATCACCGCCTCGCCAGCCGGTACCAGCGCCCGTCAGGGACGGCCAACGGCGGGGCGCATCAGCCGTACTGGCAAGGAGAGGAAGCAGAAACATGAGCTCGAACATCACGTCCAGCGCCGCCGTGCCGCGCACCACACTTGGCCGCACCGGCCTCGAGGTCTCGCGGCTCTCGCTCGGCACCTGGGGCTTCGGTAACGCGTCTGCCCCAGAGGCCCGGATCGGAGATGACGACAATCTCGTCGCGGTCCTGCAGGCCTCGTTCGCCGCCGGAATCACAATGCTCGACTCTGCCGAGGCGTACGCCAACGAGGAGCGCCTTGGACGTCTGCTCAAGCACGTCGACGTGCCGGACAACCTCGTGATCGTGACCAAGTTCGGCCACGGCAAGGGCTTCAGCGCAGAGCAGTTCAGGACGAGCGTCGAGCAGAGCCTCAAGGACCTGGGCCTCGACCGGATCCCGCTGATGATGATCCATGACCCGCGCAACGACGAGGATATGCAGACCATCCTCAGCCCCGGCGGCGCACTGGAGGCCCTGCGCGAGATGCAGGATCAGGGCATGGTCGACAGCATCGGCGTGGCGACGGGAACACTCGCTCCGCTCAAGGCGGCGGTCGAGTGTGGCGAGTTTGACGTGATCCAGTTCCCGCGGCTTTACACAATGCTGAACCGCGCGGCGGTCACCTCGGGCCTGCTGGCGGCGGCCCGCGAGAAGAACATGGGCACGCTGCTTGCCGCTCCGTTTGCGGGCAACATCCTGGCAACGGGCGTGCGCGGCGTCGAGCGTCCGCTCTACGGTTACTGGGAGGCCCTGCCTGAGGTCGCAGAGGCCGTCGGGCGCATGCAGGACCGTGCCGGCGAACTCGGTCTCAGCATCGGCGAGGCCGCCCTTGCCTACGCGGTCACCGCACCCGATATCGATTCCACGGTCGTTGGCATCACCAAGCCCGGCGAGATCATCCAGAACGTCGAGGCGTTCTCAGTCACCGCATCCCGCGACGAGCTCGAGTCGATCGCCAAGGCGGGCGCCGTCGATGAGCACCTTATTGGCGGCCCTGAGTTCGTCTGGCCGTTCCCGGAGGATCGGATGCCCGACTCCCTCCGCGAGGCACTTGCCCAGCAGCAGAAGTAGACCTGCCGCAAGCCGTCCCACGACCCGCCGCCGCGACCGGGCCCGTAGCTCTCTTCTCGGCGCCCGCATACCTCTCCGCGACGGCGGGTCGTAAGGACTGGCGATCTGCGGACGGAGCTGGCTCAGTCGAGCGCCGGACGCGGGGGATCCTGGGCGACGTACTTGATGTTCTGGTACTCCTCAAGCCCCTCATGCGCACCCTCGCGCCCCAGGCCTGACGCCTTGATCCCGCCGAACGGACCGGCGACGTCAGAGACCACGCCGCGGTTGATGCCGACCATGCCGGCCTCAAGACCCGCGCTTACGCGCGCTGCCCTGTCGAGACTCTCAGTGAAAACGTAGGCGGCCAGGCCGTACTCGGTTGCATTGGCGAGCGCCAGTGCTTCCGCCTCGGTCCGGAAGCGCACGACCGGCGCGACCGGCGCAAAGACCTCCTCATGCAGAATCGCCGAGTCACGATCTGTAACCTCGAGCACGGTCGGCGGATAGAAGCATCCCTCGAGCGCCTGCCCACCCAGGTGCATGGTGGCGCCGCGTGAGACCGCATCGGCCACGAGCCGGTCGGCCTTGGCGACAGCACGGACGTCGATCAACGGGCCGAGTGTGGTGCCCGCATCGCTGCCGGGGCCGAGCACGACCTGAGCGAGCTGCGCCGTGAACCGCTCGATGAAACGATCACCAACGCCTTCCTGGACGAGGATGCGGTTGGCGGCGATGCAAGATTGACCGCCGTTCCGCAGCTTGGCCAGTACCGCGCCCTCCACCGCACGGTCGAGGTCGGCGTCGTCGAAGATCAGCAGCGGAGCGTTGCCTCCCAGCTCCATCGAGGTCCGCATCACGTTGCGCGCGCTGCGCTCGATCAGGACGCGTCCAACGCCGGTCGAGCCCGTGAAGGAGACCTTGGCCAGACGCGGGTCACTCATCAGCAGCGCTGACATCGGGTCGGGCTCACTGGTCGGGACGATCGTCACAACGCCCGGCGGTATCCCCACATCCAGCAGCACCTGGCCGAGCAGCAGGCTCGCCAGCGGTGTCAGATCTGCGGGCTTGAGGATCGCCGTGCAGCCGGCGGCCAGCGCCGGAGCGATCTTCCGCAGTCCCATCGTCAGCGGAAAGTTCCAGGGGGTGATCAGCAGGCAGACCCCAACCGGTTCGCGTGAGGTGGAGATCAGCGCGCGACCATCGGGGCTCTGGCTTGTGCGTCCGTCGGCCCGCACGGCCTCCTCGGCGTACCAGCGCAGGTAATCGGTCCCGTAGGCGATCTCGCCACGAGATTCGGAGAGCGGCTTACCCATCTCGAGCGTGATCAGCAGCGCAAACTCCTCGATCCGTTCGAGTACCGCGTGGTAGATCTCGAGCAGCAGGTCCGCACGCTGCCTTGGCGTCGTTGCACGCCACGCAGGGGCCGCCTCGCACGCCAGGTCAAGCGCGCTGAGCGCGTCGCCCGGCGTGGCATCGGCGACGTTCGCAAGCACAGCTCCCGTGGCGGGATCCAGGACCGGGAAGCGACGGTCAGCTTCGGCCGGCCGCCAGCCATCGAGCAGCAGGTCCCTCGGGACACGCTCGAGCAGCTCCCGCTCTTTCCGGGAGAGGACGTCTGCCGCAACGATGGGGTTGGCCAAATCGCTCAACTGTCCAACAATCCTACTAGCTGAGATCGTTGCAGGGTATGGTTCCGGCATGTCGGCCTTTGGCGAGATACAGCTGCAGAGCAGCAGCACGCCGACGCAGATCGCCAGCGGTCTCACCCAGCTCGTGCTCGACGGACGGCTGGCTCCGGGGATGCCGATTCGAGAGAGCACGCTGGCCAGCGAGCTCGGCGTATCACGCAACACCGTGCGTGAGGCCGTGCGGCTGCTCGAGCACAGCGGCGTCGCGACGTATGAGCTGCACCGCGGTGTCGTGGTGCGGACACCATCGGAGGCCGACGTGAGGGATGTCTACCGCGCGCGACTCGCGATCGAGGTGGGCGCGGTCCGCACGGGATCTCGCTCGCCCGACCTGGACAGGCTCGTGAGCGCAGCCCTCGACGAGCTGCTTCACGCGCTCGACGGCACCGATCGCGAGGCGACGGTCAATGCCGACCTCGACTTTCACGCAGCCCTGGTGACCGCCGCCGGCAGCCCGCGGCTACTGGCCGCCTATGCCCCGGTCCTGAATGAACTGCGGCTGTATCTGACGATCCTCTCCCGCCACGGTGGCTACCGCGATGTCCCACGCCTGCAGTCCGAACACATTCAGATCGCCGATCTCTACCTGAACGGCAAGCGCGCACGGGCCTCGACTGCAATCGCCCGGCACATTACGGAGAATGCCGGTCGCGTCGGGACGATTGCCCGGTCGTTTGCCGCGTCAGTGTGATCGCGCGGTCGTTTGCCGCGGCGGCGGAGCGTTCGGCACCGCCGTTGCGCACGAGCCCCGGGTGGTGGCGGTTCAGTACCGGTCGTGGTGACGGAACCAGGCGCCGCTCTCATTCCGTCCCAGCGGCGCGCGATCCAGCCACTGGTACATGCCCCAGAGCGAGTCGAGACCACGCGCGTATGCCGAGTAGGTGTGATAGACGACGCCGTTCTCCAGCGCGAAGGCGCTCATGCCAGGAGCCTCGCGCATGTAGGTCGCGTTGTCAGTGCCGGCCATCGCGGCGTGCGGGCTTGGCTGGGTCGCCTCGAGCGCCCCACGCATGTCCCTGCCTCCGTAGTTGTACTCAGTGTCACCCGAGCGCTGCTGCGCCTCAGTGAACGACGTGTTGAAGTCGTAGTTGAAATCGCTGCTGTGCGAGGAGGCCCAGCGGAACGACCACCCCATGCGCCGCTTGTAAGCCTGGATCTGGGCGATGGGAGCGCGAGAGACCGCGACCAGACCAACGTCGTGGTTCTCGAGGTGGGTGGCGATGCCGTTGAAGCCGTCGGCGATCGCCGAGCATGACGGGCAGCCCGACTCGTAACCCGGTCCGAGCATGAAGTGGTAGACGAGCAGCTGCGAGCGCCCACCGAACAGATCGGCGAGCGAGGCGTCGCCCTCATCGGTGTCGAAGCGATACTCCTTCTCGACGGGCACCCAGGGCAGCTGCTGCCGCTGGCGAGCGATCTCGTCGCCGCGGCGGGTCAGCTCCTTCTCGGCTTCGAGCAGCTCGACGCGCGCGGCGAGCTGCTGCTCGCGCGTGCCGGTCGGGTGAGTGGCGGTGGTCATGAGATCTCCTCTGTCGTCGTTTCAGGTTGCGGCGGTGGCGATGCCCAGGGCGATGATTGCCAGCGCCAGCGGCAGGTCGAGGATCCGGGCATCGACATGACGCTCATTGCGTAAGCCCGAGCCTCGCCGTCGTGTTCAGCTGGACGTCCGGCAGCGTCTCCCCGGTCTCGAGCAGCGTCTTGAGGTTGGCCAGCACCCGTGGCCAGCCGTTGCTGACCAGCGAGCCGGTCAGCCCGCCGGGCACCAGATCGTCATGGATCACGGTCAGCTTCACCTGATCGCCCAGCGGCTCGATCTCGAACGTGACCTTCGACCGCGGCTCCGAGGCGAGACGGTCCCCGGCCGCCTCAGTGAGGTTCAGCGCCTCCACCCATTCGGGCGAATGGGTCTGCCACATGTAAGACAGGCGACGGTACGGCTCTGATTCGAGCACAACCTGGTCGGGGTCGGCGATCGCCAGCCCACGCGTCTTCCAGACCATCGGCGAGCCCGGCTGCCAATCGGTCTCGAACGTGATCGACCAATAGCGCTCGGTGAACGTCGGCTCGGTCAGCGCCTGCCACAGCTTCTCCGGCGTCGTCCTGATGTATGTCGTGTAGACGAATGACGGCTTCTGGGGCTCCACGGCGGTCTCCTCCAGTGCTCTTTTCAGGTCGGCGAGCGCATTGACGCGGTCTTGGTCGTACCGCGTGATCCAGCGCTCGGCAATGTCGTTGACTGGCGCCGCGTTGAGGTAGTGGTGCTTCTCCCGCCCGCGGCGAACGGTGGTCACCAGATTGGCCGCCTCCAGCACAGCGAGGTGCTTGCTCACCGACTGGCGAGCCATGTCGAGTCCCGAGCACAGCTCCCGCAGCGTCTGGCCATCGCAGTCGTTGAGGCTGTCCAGCAGCAGCCGTCGGCTTGGGTCTGCCAGCGCCCTGAAGACCTCATCTGAATGTGAATAGGCAGCCATCTGGCTGCTAATCTTAGGCAGCCAGATGGCTGCGTGTCAACTCGCCAGCCACGGGCGGCTGCTGCCGGCGATCGGATAGGCACGTACATCCGTCCATGGGCGTCGTCGCGGGTTGTGGACGTGTGGGAGACTCCACGACTGCACAAGCAGGCCAAACGCAGAGGGCTTCAGCAGCCCAAACGCACGGCTTTCTAACGGTGCCTGGTCGGTGGCAGGCACTGACATACCGGACAGGAGGTCCGACAAATGACGCACGACGGGGACGGTCGTCAGTCAATACGAGGCAACAGCCGGCACCTGCGGCGCTTCGCGAAGCTGGTCTTGCCGACCGGCGCGGCGCTGGGGGCCGGAGCCGCAATCGCGGCAGGCGCTCCCGGCCAGGATTCGGGGGTGGGGACGGCAGGCACCCCCGCCAATAGCCCGGCAGTCTTCGCCCGGGCACCATCGAGCTATTACCTCGAGCTCAGCGGAATCAAGGGCGAGTCGACGGCCAACAAGGACTCGAACGCGATCGACGTCGATTACTTCGCCTTCGGCGACGAGGCGAGCACGAACCGCCTGGGGGCAGGCGGGGCCGGCGCCGGACGCGTGCACTTCGACGATTTGACCATCAAGAAGGACATCGACTCCTCCTCACCGCAGCTGTTCGAGGACTCGGCGAGCGGACAGCACATCCAGAAGGCGGTGCTGATCGCGGTCAAGGACGAGGGAGCATCGCAGCAGGAGTACCTGAAGATCACGCTCTCGAACGTCGTGGTGTCCTCCTATCAGGTCGAGTCCCAGCAGCCGGCTGGCGACGGGGAGGTGGAGACGGTCACGCTCGAGTTCCAGCAGATCAACTATCAGTACGAAGCCCAGAACGCAGATGGTTCAAGCAGCACGCCGAGCACCGTGAGCTGGAACATTTCGGAAAACAAGCAGAGCTAAGTGATGACCGCCCTCCGGGACCGCCAGATCGCCACGGCGATGGCATTGGAGGACGGCGCCAGCGTTCGGTTCAGCGATGGGACCGTGGCGTGTGTGGGGCGGCGCGCTGTCCGCGACGGGGCGCGCGTCGCACTGCTCACGGCGCCGGGTCTGCTGCGATTTGAACTGGGCTGCCACGCTGACACGTTGAACTTCGGCGTGCGCCAACTGTCCGGGAAGGAGCTCGAGGAGGGTCTACAGCAGTCACCGGTACGCGCGGTCCGGGCTCCAGATGGCACACGGCGCAACGAATACCAATTTCAGTTTGCGCTCCGCGACGGGCCGAGCGTCCAGATCATCGTCTGGTTGGCTGAGTTCCGCGGGGAATTGGTCCGCGAACACAGCGCGATCGCCCTGATCCGCGACGGTTGAGATGCGACGAATAAGACTCCAGGTCCCGGCGACGCGACTCGACGAGGCCTACGACACCCTGCTCCCGCGTCTGACCGGCGGCATTCACGTCACCTCCGTCGACCAGGACGTCGAGCTAATCGCACTCGGCGAGCAGGGTGAGCTGCCACCCGTTGCTGATGTGATCGCGTGGACAGCCCACCTTGCGCACGGTCCTGTGGTCGAGGAGGACGCCGGTCCGGATCTGGCCCACGCCCTCGCCGCAGTCATGCCCCCACACGAGGTCGGAGCGCGCATCGTGCTGCGCGAGGCACTTCACCCAGCTGCGCCGGCTGGCCGGATCGACGTCGTCCTCGAGCGGGGAGCAGGCTTCGGCACCGGTGCGCACCCAACCACTCGTCACTGCCTCGAACTTCTGCTCGGCCTGAATCCTGAGGGTGCGTTCGCTGACCTCGGCTGCGGAGCCGGTGCGCTGACGATCGCAGCGGCAAAGCTTGGCTTCGCGCCGGTCGTCGGGATCGACCTGATCGGCGAGGCAACCGCGACCGCGTCCCGCAACGCTGCCGCCAACAACGTCGAGATCGACTTCCTCACCGCAGATCTACAGAAACTGAGCAGGCTCGACGTCGAGACCGCTGTCGTCAACGTGTCCGAGGTCGGAGTCCACGCGCACCTGGCAACCGTGGCCTGGCCTGCCCTGCGCAGTCTCATTGTCTCCGGCCTCGACGATCCCGCCCAACTCGCAACCGCAGTGGCCGATTACGCCCACGCAGGCTTACGTGAAGTGGGACGTATTGAAGCGCTGCGCTGGCCCGCCGTGCTGCTCAGCCAATGAAACGTCGGCAGCGATGCCGCCGACACGACGACGTGGTTCGCCTCCGACTGGTCGTGGTAGCGACGATCATCCTTGGTTGCTCGAGCTGAGATGCTGATGCCGTTGCCGCATCGTGCGGGCACGGATTGGAATTGACTGTCGATGGTTGTGAAGTAAGACTCGATCGTGATGAGCCGTGTTTTTGTTACCGGGTCTGCGGATGGGTTGGGTTTTATGGCTGCCCGGTTGCTGATTGAGGATGGCCACGAGGTCGTTCTCCACGCTCGCACGGAACGGCGTGCGGATGAGGCGTTAGCGAACGCGACGGGCGCGGCGACTGTCTTGGTCGGTGATCTGTCGAGCGTTGATCAGACGCGCGAGCTCGCGTCGGCCGCGAATCTCTACGGGCGGTTTGACGCGGTCATTCACAACGCAGGGGTCGGGTACCGCGAGGGCCGTCGCGAAACGGTCGACGGTCTTGAGCACGTCTTCGCGATCAACGTGCTGGCGCCATATCTGCTGACCGCGCTGATGGATCGTCCCGATCGGCTGGTGTATCTGAGCTCGGGCATGCACCAGGGCGGTGATCCGGACTTTGCTGACCTGCAGTGGCAGCGCCGACGCTGGAACGGTGCGCAGGCGTACTCCGATTCCAAGCTGATGGACACGGCACTCGCTTTCTTGGTTGCCAAACGCTGGCCCGGGGTGACAGCGAACGCGGTCGAGCCTGGCTGGGTGGCGACGAAGATGGGCGGACCGGGCGCCCCAGATGACCTTGCCCTGGCGCCGCTGACTCAGGTCTGGTTGGCCGCCTCGCCGGAGACCGCGGCGACCACGGGCGGCTACTTCTACCATCAGCGGCCCCGTGCTGCCGCGCCCCTGTCGCGCGACGAGGAATTGCACCAGCTGTTGCTTGAGAGCTGCGCATCCCTAACGGGCGTGTCGTTGAGGGAGTGAGACACTGGCTCGATGTCGGAGGGGCTTGACCTGACGAAGTTGAGGGCTTTCGTGACCGTCGCGGAGTATCTGCATTTCGGGCGCGCCGCGGATGCATTGCACCTGACGCAACCCGGCTTCAACACACGTGGGCATGGCCGGCACCGCAGCCGCGATCACCATGATCGACCGAAACGGCTTGCTCGGCCCCGACGTCAACTATGCACACGGAAACCAGCTCACCGAAGAGGAATTCGATCAGCGCACTGGCGAGCGTCGGTCGCTTGTTGCGCCGTTACCACGACGCCGCACGGGGTGTTCGGCTGAGAGCCGGGCTGGATTGGTGTCAAGAGCTGGCCGATCCACGCGGCGGCCCGATCATTTGCCACAACGACGTGTGTCCTGAGAATGTCGTGTTTCACGATCACGAGGCGATCGCGCTGCTCGACTTTGACTTCGCGGCCCCGGGACGGCCTGCGTGGGACCTCGCGCAGACAGCCCGCATGTGGATACCTCTGCGTCCGCCGCAATTCAACGGCGAGCGCGCGCACCTTGACCCCTTCAAGCGACTGAGGATGCTCGCCGACGCTTACAAGCTCGAAGCTGCAGAGCGCCGGGAGTTCGTGGATGCCATCGTCGAGAGCCGGCGGCTCGCAAGCCGCTTTGTGCAACGCTGGGTCCAGGCGGGTGAGCCGGCATTCGTTGAAGCCTGGGAGCGCCACGGTCGGGCACCAGGGGACGCCGCCATCCTGATCTGGCTTGAACAGCGCAGGAACGCGTTCCTAACCGCCCTCGCAGCCGACTAGTTCGGCGACAATCCCGCTCGTCACCTTTCTCAACCTTTGCTGGTGCTGGGAGCCTTCTGAGAGGCCGGCGTCACGGGCGCGAACCTGACCCGACCGACGGGACCGTCGTGACAGCCACCGTTCAGAACGGTTGGGTGATCGCTGGCGGCCAGGCAGCGGTCATGTCGCGTCGGCGAAGCTGGCGACACCAACAGGAACGCAGACGCAGACGTTCAACTACGCCTGCGATATCCACAACTGCAACGGGGCCAGCACGGCGGTGCCAAGGGCGGCGGTCCGGGCGGCGGCTGATCGCGCTCGGGCAAATCCATCGTCTCTGTACGGCGATCGCTCTCGCAGGCGTCCGCGTGGCCGGACTCGCTGCATGCAGGACCGGTCACGGCCACGGACAGCCACTCTCAAGTTCCGGGGGTGTGTCGACGTCGGTACGGTTCTCGGGTATGACCGATGGGGGCTCGTCAATCACGGCTGTGCGCGAGCTGCTGGCAACGCTCGTCGCGGCCAAGCCGAGAGGCCGGATCGCCGAGCTGGGAACAGCGTTCGGCGAGGGGGCTGGCGCGATGGTTGCGGAACTTGCCGCAGACGCTACGTTCGTCACGGTCGAGAACGATCCCGAGAGATTCCAAACAGCTGCCCAGAGGCTGGCCGGAACTCGCGCTGAGATGGTGTTGGGCGACTGGCGTGAACTGCTGCCCGAGCGCGGGCCGTTTGACCTCATCTTCCTCGATGCCGGAGACGCCGCGAAGTCGGCGACGCTTGCGATATCGATGCTCGCCGCCGGCGGCATCCTCGTCAAAGACGACCTCACTCCAGGGCGCACCAGCGACGAAGACCCGGTTCGCGAGGCACTTCTCAACGACCCACGCCTGGTCGCCTGCGAGATTCAGACAACAGCAACGACCGCAGCCATCATCGCCGTGCGCCGCGGCTGATAGCGAACTGCCGGTGCGCCGCCAGAGCCCACAACAGTTGCCTCAACCATTTAGCGTCCGCGCAGTCCGTCTTCACGCGGCGCTTCGTCTTCACGCGGCGCTTGCGGCCACGCAGCGCGCTGGTTTCCGCCGGCTCAGCCAGATGCGCGACCATCGCAAACGTGGTGAGCCGGGCAGAACTGGCCTGCTTTTCGACCGGCCTTGACAGCGATCGTCTGGTTCGGTGGAGGGCTCGTCAGTGCTTCTGACGATCGGTGTTACCGCGACGTTATGCAGTCTCACGTATACCCCGCAGAAGATGAGAAAGCCACGGAAATGTCACGTCTGTACCAGCTTTGCAGCAGTGAACTGTGTCCTGGTGCTCGCCGCTTGCGGGCCGTCGCAGAAGACGAGCGACGCGACCGCCGCGGTTGCCCACTCGAAGGGGATCCCGTTCGCAAACTGCATGCGTGCCCATGGTGTCCCGAGCTTCCCCGACCCGAGCGGCGGCGGCGGCGGAATCAACCTCGACCGAACCGGGATCAACCCCAACTCCCCAGCGTTCAAATCCGCGCAGCAGGCGTGTGCACACCTGACACCCGCAGGCGCCCCTGGTGGTATGAAGGCCACTGAGAGCCAGTTCGTCACCGCCGTCAGATTCGCAAAATGCATGCGCGCGCACGGCTATTCGGACTTCCCCGACCCGACGCGTTCTGATTCGCCACCAGGTCCGATTCTCATCGTGGCAAACGGCATGTTCTTTCGAGTGGGTACAGCGTTCAACCCAAACAGCCCAGCGTTTAAGCGGGCGGCCACCGGATGCCTCCACCAATAACCGTGGACGTTGTAAGCCCGGTAGCGCGTCTCGCACCCCCACGCTATCTCGACGCTGAACAGCACGCCAAGCGCCGGCGATAATCGAAAGCACTTTGCGACGCGCTAGCCCGGCGCGACGAACGCCTTGCCGCGCCTACGCAAGCGACGGCACCCGTGGCCGCACGCCTCGTTTGCAGCCGCCTGCGACGCGGTCAGCAGGGTATCGAGCAGAGCGGCGAGGGTCATGTTCACCGGGATCGACGCTCGCTCGGCGACGACGGCGGTGCGTCGAGCTCGGCGGGAGCTTGAGTAAGCCACGCTCTCATGGAAACCGCCCCATCTCGTCCCCAGATCATATAGTGCTGGTGGGCTGCTCTATATGATCTGGGGGCTCCGTGGGCCCGGCATGAGACTTTGCAGCAGATGCAATATTAGTTTGAGTGGCCAGGCGCGTATTTTCTATATGATTCTCCAGATTAGCTCTGAGCGTTTTCTCGGAGACCAAGACATTGACGAGCCGGCGCCGAACGACCTGAGGTGAGCACGGACGGCTCGCAGATCATCTGAACGGGAGCGGTCCGTCGGGCCCCTCTGCACCAGGGAGAACGAGGAACTGATGACAGAATTGGCAGGCGCCAATCCGCTGATCGTGACGACGAGGCATGAGCTCAGCCCGGAAGAGCGCCAGCTGCCGTTGGCGAAGTACTTCGATCTGCCGCTCACACTGCCGGGGCCCCTACAACGCCAGCTGATCGAATCAATGCCGTTTGATGCCAGCCTGGCTATCGAGCCCGAAAACTGGCTCGACGTGCTCCAGCCGGTCGGCTACCAGAATGCCGAGTACGGCTACTGCAGTCTGGATGACGGCACCGGCTATCTGGCCGTCTACACCACATATCCGAACTGCACGCCGCAGATGCTCGGATGGTGGTTCCGCTGGCTGAACATTCACTCGAGGAGCATGCCCGAGGGGCGGGGCAACATCAAATATAAGATCTGGAACCAGGCCGACCACTGGGACCATGGCTTCATCAACGGTGTCGACAAGAGCGACGGCATCTACACCGTTGAGTCGCTTGACCTCGGCGAAGGTGAGCCGATGATCTGGACGGTCAGACATGCCCTGAATCCTCGCGATTTTGGTCTCAGCGCTGAGCGTGAGAAGGCTTTGCAGGACGCCGGCTGTTTCGTCGACTGTTGCTACGAGACGTTTCATCCAGCCGACAATCCGTCGGAGCAACTTCCTGGAACCCACCTGTTTCTCACCCTCTCACGGCTGAGCGCGGTCGGCGTTCTGGAGAAGATTACACGCGAGTGGATCGGCTACGGCATCCGTGACGGCGCGGTCGC
Source organism: uncultured Actinomycetota bacterium (assembly GCA_963790635.1). Lineage (GTDB taxonomy): Bacteria > Actinomycetota > Thermoleophilia > Solirubrobacterales > Solirubrobacteraceae > Palsa-465. Next base: position 606,037 of record CAWBPJ010000008.1, read on the forward strand.
CCGCGACGAAACCACGCCAGCTTCGATGCTGAGCGAGGAGTACCTCAAGAAGGTGATCATCCACGCAACGACCGAGGCTCAGCAGCTGCCGAAGTTCCTGCCGCAGATTTACGCGGAGTACAAGGACCAGCCGGATGACGCGGACTGACGGCCATTCCGACGGCAGTCCTTCCGGGCCAAGCAGGCTACAGCTTGAACGTATAACCGAAAGGAGCACGGACACGACACGATTTCAGTCGATTCTTGAAACGCCGGAGTAACGATTGCGCTGAGGCGGAATCGATCGCCCTTACCTCGAGCGTTCGCATTGGTGAGAATCCGGGCGCAAGAACGGACGGACGGCAGTTTGTCACGCGAGGCGCCGGTTGGACGTTGACGGACACCCTGCCGGGAACTGTGTAAAGAGAGCATGACTCGCATATGCCGCGAGCCATGAAAAGGAGAGGAACCAGCATGACACGTCGCACCATTGGTGCCAGCACTGTGGCGATCACGGCAATGCTGTCATTTTTGAGTATGAGTGCCGGATCGGCGCTCGCGAAGGGCGTGACACTGACGCTCTGGCACGATTCGTCTGACCCGCCAGCGCTGATGAAGGTCTACAAGGCGTATCAGAAGGAGTCAGGGAACAAGATCAGCTTCGTGAACATACCCGACTCTTCGTTTGGCTTTGTGACCCAGTCGAAGTGGGCGACGGGAGCCCGCCCGGACATACTCGAATGGCAGGGCAACGACGCTGACGCGCGAAGCATGGACATGGAGAAGAACGGCATCGACCTGACCAAGCTTCCCTTTGTGAAGAAGGAAGGCACGCTCGCGAAGTTGTCGGGCAACGTCAACGGTCATACCTACGCCGCAACGCTTGGCCCAATGCTGATCTACGGTGTCTTTGTCAACAAGCAGGTCTTTGCCAAGGCCGGGCTCGCAGCTCCGAAGAACTATGCGGATCTGGCGCACGACTGCCAGGTGCTGAAGACAAAGGAGCCGGGCGTCACGCCTATCTTCGAGGCGGGCGGCAGCAGCTTCCCACCCCAGGCGCTCGCTAGCTTCGACTACACCGGGCAGTACAACATCAACGCCGTGTACGCGAACCAGATCAACAATGGCAAGGCGAGCCTCTCTGCCGCCAATGGTCCGTTCCTGGCGGGTTTGAACGCCTACAACAATTTCCGTACGTCAGGCTGCTTCAACAGCGACGCTGCGACGGCCACGTGGGCCCAGCAGACCGATGCCGTTCTGACCGGCAAGGCCGCGATGATGGCTGAGGATACGAACAGCATCTCTCAGCTGGATGCCCAGGCTGGCGGTAACACCAAGAAGGTCGACAAAGCTCTCGAGTTCGTGGCCGTGTCCGCAACCAAGCCGGTCGCGAACACGTCGCCTGACCCCGAAGGCACGTTCTATCTTCCGAAGACTGGTAGCCGCGCTCAGCAGAACGCCGCGGTGAGCTTCATCAAGTTCATCACCAGCCATAAGGAGTACCAGACCTATGTCGATGACGCCGGCAGCATCCCGACGCTGAGCGGTACCAAGATGCCGAAGCGCATCCAGGGCCTCTGGAAGGAAGCGCAGAAGGTAAGCAAGGGTGCAGGCCTAACCCTCAACTCGGCCATTCCAGGCTTCGGCAACAACTTCGGGAACGAGTCCGATGACCTGCTTGCCGGGCAGCAGAGCCCAAGCGACGTGGCGGGCAAGATGCAGGTCTACGTTCAGCAGGCGATCCAAGAGCTCAAGTAGCACTTGGGGCAGCGACGGAGCACCGGTTCGATGACGTCCAGCACGTCAGAGAGAGCTGTAATCGACAGCAACGCAACTCCCGGTGGCGGGCGCTCGACAGAGAGCCCGCCACCGGGCCATACTCGTCGCAGGCGCGGAAAGGCGTACCAATACTGGTTTGCCCTGCCTGCAATTGGCTTTGTCGCTGTGTTCTTCGCGGCACCGTTCCTCGCCAACACAGCTTTCGCGTTCCTGCAGTGGACGAACTACAGCAGCGTCATCAGCTGGACGGGCCTGAATAACTTCCGCGAGCTGATTGAGCTCGGGATCCTCTGGCATGCCGTCGAGGTCACACTCATATTCGCGATCACCTCGATGACCGTTCAGAACGTCGTCGGTCTGGTTCTCGCCAAGGCGCTACAGGGCGGGAGCCGGGCCGACCGGTTGTTTCGATCCATCTTCTTCATTCCGGTTCTCTTCTCGCCACTCGCGGCCGGGTACCTCTGGGCGGCCCTGTTGCAGTCGCCAGGGCCAATCAATTCGATGATCTCCGCGGTTGTTCCGGGAACTTTTACGTTCGACTGGTTGGGTCACTCACTTTCCGCACTTCTACTGGTTGGAATCATTGACGGTTGGAAGTGGAGCGGACTGACGACGATCGTTTACATAGCGGGACTGAATCGGATTCCTGTTTCGTTGCTTGAGGCCGCTCGGCTCGACGGTGCCGGCCCTTGGAAACGCTTCCGGCGTGTCGAGCTTCCGCTCCTTGTTCCCGCGATCTCGTTCAACATGGTGGTCGGGCTGGTCGGATCGTTCAGCACCATCGACGTGATCTTCGCCATGACCGGTGGCGGCCCAGGAGACGCTACGACCGTCCTGAACGTTGAGCTCTACTCACAGTACGCCGGAGGGCAGTTCGGAACCGCGAGCGCGCTTGCGCTTTCGATCACGGTGATAGCCGTGTTGGCGGCAGTGCCGATGATCGCTTGGCTCCGCCGACGTGAGGTGCAGATGTGACCGCGCTGACTTCGCCGAGACCGCGCCGCCCGGTTTGGAGGCGGGCGAGCGTCAGGTACATACTCCTGACCGCGTTTGCCCTGCCGTGGGTAATCCTTCCGCTGTGGATGCTCGTCGTGAACTCCTTCAAGACGAAGGGCGAAGCGAGTATTCCGTCACTCTCTCTGCCTTCGCACTGGCACATTGGCCCGAACTACTCGACGGTCGTACACCAGGGCTCCTACTTCTCGGGGCTGGCAAACAGCACGGTCGTCGCCATCCCCACGATCCTGACCGTCCTCCTATTCGGCTCGATGGCCGCATGGTCCTACGCCCGGTCTGAGGCGCGCTCACTGAGATTCGCCTACTACGCCTCATCGCTCACGATGGTGCTACCCCCAGCGATCATTCCAACCGTCTACGTGTTGATCCATCTTGGCATCAACGGCACGCGGTTCGGTTACTTCATGACGCTGGTCGGCACGCGGATCGGGATGGTGGTCTTCCTCACCACAGGTTTCGTTCGCACGCTTCCAATCTCGCTCGAGGAGGCCGCTCAGATCGACGGGGCGAGTCGCTGGCGCACCTATTGGAGCATCGTTCTTCCACTCCTGCGACCGGTGCTGTTCAGCGCAGCAATCATTCTGGCCATCTCGGTATGGAACGACTTCTTCTACGCATTATTCCTGTTGCGTGACCAAGGTGAGGCGACCTTGCCGCTGCGGCTGTACCAGTTCGCAGCCAACTCGACGGGCGTGATCGCGTGGAACCTCGTATTCGCCGATGTCGTCCTCACCGGCCTTCCGATGTTCCTCCTCTACATGGTTCTGCAGCGTCGGGTCCTGTCGGGGTTGGCCGAAGGAGGCGTGACCGGATGAGCACCCGCATACCACAGCACCGTGGCGCAGTCTGGCCCTGGAACCCGCAACAACCTGGGCTGGCCCAGGCCACCACTGCCCACCGAACGTCCGTCCCGGCCAAGGTCGTCTGACCCACCCGGTCGGGACGAGGAGAGATAAATGGCGTCGATCACGATCGAGAACATGACCAAGGCCTACACGGGCGGAGTCGAGGCTCTGCACGGACTCAACCTTGAGGTTCAGGACGGCGAGTTCATGGTTCTGGTTGGGCCCTCGGGCTGCGGCAAGACCACAGCGTTACGCCTTGTCGCCGGCCTTGAGGAGCTCACCGGGGGGACGGTGATGATCGGCGAGCGGATCGTGAATGACGTGAATGCGAGCGACCGTGACATCGCGATGGTGTTCCAAAACTATGCGCTGTACCCACACATGTCCGTGCGCGAGAACATGGCGTTTTCCCTCAAGCTGCAAGGCATGCGAAAGCAAGAAGTGTCGGCACGAGTGAGCAGCACAGCGGACATCCTGGGTCTTGGCCCACTGCTGGATCGCAAACCCCGCCAGCTTTCGGGGGGCCAGCGGCAAAGGGTCGCCATGGGACGGGCGATTGTGCGAGAGCCCGAGGTCTTTCTGATGGACGAGCCGTTATCCAACCTTGACGCGAAGCTGCGAACGCAGATGCGCGCGGAGGTCCTGCGGATCCAGCGACGCTTGGGCGTCAGCACTATGTACGTCACGCACGACCAGACCGAGGCGATGACGATGGGCGACCGGGTCGCCGTTCTTAAGGGCGGCGACCTCCAGCAGTGCGACACACCGCAAGGACTCTTCTTCCATCCGGCCAACATCTTCGTTGCCGCCTTCATCGGCTCGCCGGCGATGAATCTGTTCGAAGCAGCCGTATCGGTAGATCGCACGTCATTGATGCTCGGCAGCCAAAGGATCACCTTGCCGAAGATGACCGCTTCCGCCTACCCGGGACTCGAGCGCTATGCAGGCGGAAAAATCGTCGTCGGTATTCGACCTGAGGATCTCGTTGCTCCCGGTGATCTGGATGCGAGCGATGCCGTCTTTGGCGCACGCGTCGACCTGGTCGAGGCCCTCGGGTCGGAGCTCCTCGTGCACATCCAACTTGATGCGTCGCGCGTCCGTCCCGAAGGCACTGATGTAAGCCAAGAGGTGGGCCTGCCCGACGTCACATTCGAGGTCAAGGGCGAGGGCGTCGCCCGGGTTGACCATCGCTGGGGCGTGAAGCCGGGCGACCTCTTGGAGCTATCGGTCAAGTCGGATCGGCTTTACTTCTTCGATCCGGACACTGGCATCGCGATCGAGCACGAACCGAGCTAGTTCATGCCTGCTGTGTCACTGGCCGCGCTCACGGCCGCCTTCCTGTTCGTCAGCTTCCACATCCCGGGCTTGCCTACCTCCAAGGGCAAGCCCGGAAGGCTAGTTGGAATCGGTTATCACGTCCTCCTGTTACCTGTCATCGCTGCCCTACCTGCACCCGAGTGGGTAAAGATGGCTGGCTTCGGATGGATGCTCATCGACACTGCGCTCAACGGCGCGGTGATGGTGGGCTTGGACGAGACTGTCAGCGACCCGATCCGCCAAGGGGTTCACATCTTGTCGGCCGTGTATGTCGCTGGGGCAGGGTGGGCCGGGGGCATCGGGCTGACGATCGTCGGCGCCCTACTCGCGATCGTATTCCTCGCGAGGACCTGGCTCTCGGGGACTACCGTGGAAGTCGGACCATGGCTCAAGCATCTAAACGCAGTGCTCAACGTCGCATGGATGGTCGCGATGGCGATCGCGCTCGGGGCATGACCATGGTCAGCGAACGGCGCAATGCAAGTCGGAATCGACTCTTGGTCGGAGCGGCCAAGGTTGAGATCACGCCGACCGATCTCACCGGCCTTAACCCCATGGGCCACACCTTTGACACGGTGCATGACCGGACGTTCGTGAGGGTGATCGTTGCCGGGAATGGTCATGACCAGTGCGCGATCATCGCCGCCGACCTGATCGAGGTCGGCGACACGCGAAAGTTCCGCGGGCGGGTTCAACGTCAATTCGGGATTGCGGCCGGTCGTGTCCTAATCGCACCCTCTCACAGCCACAACGCCCCCCGCATTGGTCTGGTGCCTCCCGGAGGAAAGGCTCGCAAGCCGTCCCCTGAATCGCTCGCCTACACAGAGATCGTCTACGACGCCATGATCGACGCGCTCCAGCTAGCCGTCGATCGCGCAGTGCCTGCGGGATTTGCGCACGGCAGCGAACAGGTCGACGTGAACACGAACCGAGACATCTACCGAGACGGCGAGTGGAGGTTCGGAAGTAACCCGAACGGGCCGTCGGACAAGACCTTGACCGTGCTGGCATTCCAGACGCTGACGCAGGAGCCGATCGCCTTGTTGATGAACTACGCCGTCCATCCCACTGTGACGCTGGGTACGCTCGAGCTCAGCGGTGATCTCGCCGGCGTGGCCTCGAGGTACGTCGAGGCCCAGTTCGGCAGCCCGGTCGTCGCCATGTGGACGAGTGGAGCATTGGGCGATCAGGCACCTCGAATCGCGCTCGACGAAGGAAGCGGCGATCTCGACCGTGATCGCGAGTTTGCGTATGCGGCGGCTGAGTCGCAGGGAATGCTGATCGGTGCCACGGCTGTCGACGTCCTGTCCAGGATCAACCGCTACGACGCTGATGTCACGGTCGCCGGAGACAGCCGGACGATCAGCTGTCCAGCGCGTCGGCTCGAGGTCCCTCCCGGCATGGAGCAGGCCAATGTCGACAACATCGAGCTGGATCTGAGTTGCATCACGATCGGCTCGGTCGCACTCGCGGGGGTCCCCGGAGAGATGACGGTGCCGATGTATCGGAATCTTCGAGCGGCGTCTCCGCTGGCGACCACGCTCGTCGTTTCCAACGCCAACGCACGTGTGGGATACCTCACCGAGGATGAGGCTTACTCGTGCGGCACCAAGGAGTCCAGAGGCAACCCCATTATCGAGGGATATGCCGAGCAGGCGATCGTTCCCGGCCTCGTCGCGCTGATCACCGAATCAAAGGCGTCCAAAGGTGATGCCGCAGCTTCTGATCCGGGGCTCACGTCTCAGACCGGCACGCAACGGTAATGTCACCGTTAGAAGCGGCGGGAGCTGCGGGGAAACCATTGACCACACCCGAAGAGCGAGACGGAACGCTTAGCGACCTCGTCTATCAAGACGTGCGCCGCCGGATCATCAGCGGAGACCTCGCCAGCGGCACCGCCGTACGACTCGACGATGTCGCGAAAAAGGTAGGTGTATCACCCACGCCTGCTCGCGAAGCGCTCGCGCGTTTGGAGTCGACAGGGTTGATCCGGTATGAACCGCGACGGGGGTATCGAGTGGCGCCCCCTCTCGCGGGGAAGCAGCTCGAAGATCTGATGGATGCCCGTGAGCTGCTTCAGGTGGCTGCCGCGAGGCTGGCGGCGCTCCAAGCTGGAGAGGCTCTCGCCGATTCGCTCGACGCGGTCATATCTCGCCAGGAGAACGCGATCGCTGCCCTTCGCGAACAACAGGCGCGCTCCGTCCCGAACGCCGAGCTCGAGGGCGCCTCTTGGGAGGTCGTCGAAGCCGAGATGAGTTTTCACGATGCCGTCGTCGAACATTCCCAGAACGCGTTCGTCAGTTTGATGGCAAACACTCTCGCCGGTCAGTCGCACAGGTCTCGCCACTCGGTTGTACGGGCGCTTGAGAACCTCGAACACTCACTCGAGGAGCATCGAACGATCGCTCGCGCGGCCCGCTACGGCGACTCGGAGTCCGTGGCGGCAGCGATGCTGATGCACCTACGCATGATGCGGCATCGCGTAACGGCAGATGCCGAGGCCGTTGACGGCTAGGAGACGATCGTAGGCGGCCGGCTGGGCGCAGCAGACGATGCCTTTGACCTCCGGCGCCACTACGAGTGACGATCGCAATGGCGAGCGACCAGGCAGCGACGCGCGAGCCTCGAGATCGTCTCGCCCGCTCGCTCGGTTTTTGTAACGTTTCTCGAACGACCGCTTTCAGGCGGACGCACCTTTTGAGGACCTGCGACTTTCGGGTTATGAGCCCGCTAGCAGGCTCGCGAAACGCCGAATTTGTTGGGCTTTCAGCGCCCTTCAAGGCCAATAAACACGGTCGTTTCAGGCTGATTTGGTAGCCCAAGTGGTAGCCCCGGCCAAGAGTGGTAGCCCCGTGGTAGCCCCGCGTTATGATGCAGCCCAACGCGATCGAATCGAGGGGTCACATGGGCACAGCCGGAAGGATGCCGTCAGCGTCGTTGGCGGTTCGCACCAAAGGGCAGCGAGGTCTACTACGACGCGAAGTTCCGCTTCGACGGGAACCAGATCATGCGTCGCGTCGGGCCGGCATGGCTGATGCGCGACGAGGCCGGTGCGTGGGTCCCTCGCAAAGGACGCCTGCCTGACGGCTTCTTCGACGAGCGTCGCGCTCATGTCCGCGCGGCGGAGATCGTGGCCGAGTACATCACGGACGCGCTCGAGGTTGAGCGAGTCGAGAGCGAGCGCCTGCACGCGCGGCGTGACGTTTCGTGAGGTCGCTCACGCTTACCTCGAGTGGCTCGAGAAGGTCCGTGGTGCGAAGCCCTCCACCTTGCGCTCTCATCGCTCTGATCTCGCCGAGCCCGGAACGCCGTTACAAGAGGGGCAACGCCGTCAAAGCCGGTCACATCATGGCCGGCCTCGGAGACACCCCAGCAGCGAAGGTCACCACCGCGCAGGTTGATGCAGTGCTGAACGCTGTCGCCGAAAGCCTGAGACGGGCGGCCGGTGGGTCCTCGAACCGTAAATCGCTACCGCGAGATCATCGTGGCGATCTTCAGCTTCGGGATGCAGTCGAGCCGCTTCAACCTTCCGGCCAACCCGGCGCTGCGATCGGATCGTCGTCGGGTCCAGGCGCCAGGGGCACTGATCTTCTTCACCCCCGAGGAAGTCGAAGCGCTCGCCCGCGCTCTGGCCGCGGGCCTGCACCGTGAAGCGCGTCCGTACCACGAGACGCGGCTGCCCGCAACAGGTGCAGGAGGATCAGCAGGACGCTGAAGCCGTGCGGATCGCCGCATACACCGGGCTGCGCCTCGGAGAGCTGCTGGCGCTCAGGTGGCGCGACATCGACTGGTCCGGCTCGGCATTGACGATCGAACGAGCGATAAGCGCCGGTCTGGAAGGAACCACAAAGAGCGGGAAGGTCCGGCGAGTGCCGATGGCCGATCAGGCAGCAGCAGCTCTCGAGCGCCTGTCGCACCGCGACCACTTCACGAGCCCGGACGATCTCGTCTTCTGCAACGCCATCGGCCGACCCATCGACGGCTCCGCCCTCCGGCGCCGATACAAGCGGGCCCGGGATGCTGCGGGGCTGCGGCCGCTTCGCTGGCACGACCTTCGGCACACCTTCGGCTCGCTGCTCGTCGCGGGCGGCGTTGACACAGTCACGGTCAAGGAAGCGATGGGACATGCCCAGCTGACAACGACCTCCCGCTACCTACACGCGCGCCCAGCGACCGAGACGGCCGCGAAGTTCACATCGGTGTTCGCGACTGCCGACTCAAACGAGCTGGATCAAGAGCTGGGCGTTCATGTCAGGGACTAAAAGTCGCCGGAGGCGAGGTGAATGGTGGCAGCTGCTCGCAAATACCTGTGTTGGTTTGGTCCGCAGGTGCTCCAGCGGGCCGTCGTAACGGCCGGTGGATCCGGGCACCAGACGATGGCTGTCTGCCAGTCGCCACTTGAGGCGGGAGCACACTATTGAACGGCCAGGAACGCCATCGTCCGCAAGCCGCTCACCCATGATGCGAAAAGGCGCTCGCCCGGTAGAACATAAGTCAGGACGAGGTCGTCAACGGTCGCGCTCCTGGCCAGCCCGATGCGCATTGCAATAGACCCCACGTCGGTCGCACCGCCTTCACTTCGATGGGCAAGGAAGTTGCGAACAGTGCGAAGGTCATCGATTGGTGCGGGGCTGAGGCTGAGACCAGGTGAAATCGACGCCAGGTTCGCGATGCCGATTCTCGACGCCGCATCGAGCGCCGTGGGAGGATACTGCCCAGCGCGGCTCCCAGCCCGCCGGCTTCGGCTTCTTGAATGAAGTCGCCCAAACCGCAAGCCCTGCGGCTGCTGTCCGCACGCTCGGAACCGGAGATGTCATCGTTCCCGTCGCGCTGATTGTTTGTTGGGATGCCGAGCGCAGGATGAGTTCACGGCAGAATCGCGCCCACGCATCGTGCAGCCGTACGACAGCCATCTCCCGACAGTCGCGATGCAGCGGACTGCAACGCGCAGTCATCGAGCCGGTTGGAACGGTTGATTCTTCGACCCGCGTATCGATTGCGGCGGCCTCGCGAACGAATCCGCGATAGACGTTGACGAGTGGGTAGTGGGCCATTCGGGGTCAAATGGAATCGGGCTGAAGCGCCTCCCAGTACGCCAGGAATCGAACGCGGCGACGGGCGATCCGTTGCGTCGTCGCACTCGACGCAACCCAGAAGTCCTTGAACTTCCCAGGCGGCGCAGTGTCTCGTTCCAAGACAGAGGCGAGCCGACTGAGGTTGTTCCTCGCTATGTCCAGATCAGACAGTGCGCGTTTGGACCGTGAAGGCATTTCATCCCCAAGTCCTCCCGACGGTATGCCGACCAAGGCATGCGCTACGGCAGCAAACAACATGAGGAACTGGTGCGCCGCTTTCATAGGAGATTCTCGATCGACTCCGAGAAGTTGGCGAAATCCACTCCAGGACCTCGCCAACTCGCTCCCGCGCGACCACGGGTGCGGCGTCATCGTCGTCATACTTCACGTAGATCTTCGTGATGTTCTGCTGGCCGCCGTCGGTCACTCCATCGAGCACTACGCCAAACATCTCCGCCATCAGCGAATCGTCGAGCATGCGGAACCGCTCGCGGAGCGTCAGGATGTTCGAACCGCTCCCAAACCACAGACCACTCGTGTGTGGCATCGCTCACCGCCCACTTGAAGTCGCTTTGATACTTGGCGTGCCGGAGCTCAGGTGCATTCAGGCTCACGGTGTAGGAGTTGAGACGGGCGAAGATGCCCAGAACATCTTCGTCGCTAGCGTTGACTAGCTGATCAACGGCGACGGTGTAGCTGAGGAATCGCTCCTGAAGATCAGGTTCTAGGTCGTCGTAACGGAGCCCTGCGAACTCCCCTGCGCGTTTTGTCAGCGCGAACCTCCCTTCGGCAAATTCGAATATTGCGCGGAGTCGCTGTTGCCCGTCGACAATCTCCCGATATGACCGCCGCGATTGAAGATCGACCTTCGTGCGCATGTATATCTTCGGCATCGGCAGGCCGCGCAAGATCGTGTCGATGAGAAACACTTTGGCGGGCGCCGTCCACACCGTGCGCCGTTGGAAGTACGGGTTGACGACGAGCTGTTTCTTCTCGTTCCACTCGATGAGATCCGACAACCTGTATTGCTCTAGAACGTGCTCGCAACCACAGACCCGCCTTTCAGCGACTTAGGGGAGTTGAAGATACGGAGAGCTGCGACAGCAGACGCTACGGCCGACCGACTTCGATGATCGCCAATGATGGTCGGACCCTATACGGCTCGGCGCGCGAGTGCGACAAGCCACATCCCCGCGGCCCTCGCTCTTTGTGATTCGAGACTAGAGCCGGGTGGACGCGCAGATTAGATCACGCCATCACGGGCATGGTCAGGCGCACGCCTCTCTGTTCAGCAACCGGCGTACCGAGAGCGCGTCCACGGCTTGCGACGAGTGTGAGCACAGCGCCCGAGGCCCGTCGCCGAGTCGGCGTTGTGCCGGCTGCCGTGGGCGCTCTCAGCCGATGGGCGTCGAACCGCGCTGTCGAAACATCGTGAGCGCCGAACGTTTGATGGTGTCAGCGAACTCTATGCCCAGCGTGCCCTTCTCTTCGGACAGTCCCACGGCTGCCGCCTCCACCGCAATGCGCTCCCGGTTGTGTTCGTCGATGCAGACGTACAGGACCCATGCCGACTGGCCGGCAGCCTGCCAGGCGGAGTGCTGAACCAGATTCGCGCGACGGCGCGCGGGCGAGGTTCTTGTCAGCTCGAATTCGATTGGGACGCGGTCGCCGTCGCCGAGGAGGGCGATCAGGTCAGGGCGAGCGGTGGCTCGGTAAGAGGCGCGGTGGTCGCGCCAATGGATCTCCGCAGCCCATTCCGGGCGTTGGAGAATCTCCCGCTGACCCAGGAGCTCGTAGCCACAGAGCTTCACCCAGGAGGCCGTCCAGGCAGCGACACAGTGCTGCTGCCACATCGTCGCCGTCACCCGTCGCACGGGCCGAGCTGACACCCCAGCCGCGATGGTTCCCGCCCTGGTCGCCCAGAACAAACAACCATCACCGGTCCTCTGCGTCTGACTTCGCGACAGAGGTCGGGTCGTTTTTCAACCACACGCTGAGTAGCGTGCAGGGCCTCGATCGAGGAGGTCCAAATGATGGAGAACGGCAAGCACCGGGCGCGGCGGCAGCTGTCGCCGGAGGAGAAGTGGGAGGTGTTTCTGGAGGTCACCAGCCAGGAGATCTCACAGGCGGACGCGGCCCGGAAGTACGGGGTCGACGTGTCGGTGATCATCCGTTTGCGGGCGTTGGCGAAGGACGCCGCGTTGGCGGCGTTCGCCGCGTCCAAGCCGGGGCGGGTGCTGTCGCCGGAGCAGTTGGAGTTGGAGGAGCTGCGCTCAGAGAACGACCGTTTGTCGGAGGCTTTGAAGGAGATGGCGATCGAGGCTCACGTTGTTCCGGGGAAGGCAGCGCTCGGGTTATTCGGCCCGGTCCCCGCGCGCGTGAGCGCCGGGGCCAAGCTCGAGCTGCTAGGGCTGATCGATCAGGCGGTCGCGGAGGGGTGGGCGCACGCGAGGGCGTGCCGGGTGCTGGATCTGGCTGACAGTCGCGCGCATCACTGGCGCCAACGCCTCAGGGAGACGGGAACGCTCGAGGATGGTGATCCGGGTGGCGGCGCGGTCCACGGGATCCTTGCGTGGGAGGAGGCAGCGATCTTGGAGTTGATCGAGCAGTGGGGGTTCGTTGACCGCTCGCACCGCAAGATCGCGCACCGTGGCAGCTACACCGGCCAGGTGTTCGTGAGCCCGTCCACGGTGCTCAGGGTGGCGCTCAAACACAAGGTCACGCTCCCAGGCGAGCCGGTCCGCGCCCGGCCGCTAAAGCCCGTGTTTCCCCAGATTCCATGGGAGAAAAACCGGATCTGGATCTGGGACGCGACCCACTTCACCCGCTGCAAGCGGGTCGCCTACGCGATCGTCGACGTCGTCACGAGATACTGGATTGGCTACCTGCTCACCACCGAGCAGACATCGACCCAGGCGCAGCTGCTGTTCGCCTCAGCCCTGGAGGACCAAGGGCTACTGGGCCCCGATGGGCGGCCGCTTGCCGGCGCCGAGGACAGCTGGCCGGCTGCCGTCGCCGACGACGAGGAGCGGCTGCCGGTGCTGATCGCCTGGTCAGACAACGGGTCTGAGATGACCGCCACAGACACCCGCCAGTTCATGGCGATCATGGCAATCACCCAGCATCACGGCCGGCCCGGCACCCCGACCGATCAGGCGCACATCGAGAGCTTCTTCTCACACCTGAAGGGCGAGTGGCCGCTGCTCACAGCAATCACCGACCCCGCTGTCCTTGACAGCGAGCTGCATCGGATCCGTCACGAGTACAACACCAACCGGCTTCACGCCGCGATCGGCTACGTCACCCCCGACGACGAGCACCACGGCCGTGGGCCCGGCATCCGCCGCGCCCGCGCCGCGGGCCTGCGACAAGCGCGCGCCGAGCGGATCAAGCAGAATCGAGCAGGCAAGACATGACCACCATCGCTGACAGCCGCACAAGGGTCGCACGCCCAGGCGCCCACACCGTGACCGCGCCCGTCCTTGCCTGCCACGCCCAAGCCCCCGACACCTTCCCCTTCCCCAGCAAAAACCGGTCCCGCGCCACCACCCAGCGTTGGGTTAGAAAATGCGGCCGCTCTGTCGCGAACTCAGAAACACCGCACCGCGAACCATCGGCTGCCTGGTAAGCCACCCCGCCGTCTCGAGTCGCCTGGCATGACTCCTGGCAGCAACCTCGCTCCAGCCCATCGCAGACCGCCAAGCATCCAAGGGACACGGTCCCACCCTCGCGAGCCATCTCAGACCCGCCATCGACCCCGGTCCGCACCGCAGCATCCGACCCATCATCCACACCTCTCCAACCCGCACCTCTCAGGCATCCATGCCTGCCTGCACGCCGCCTCCGCCCCCGGAAAAATGGGAAAGGGCTGAATGTGCCCGACTACCCGCACTCCCTCCCTTCGTGACACACGTGGAGGGCGGGTAGTCGGGCACATTGCAGCGCGAGAAACCCAATGAATCCGGGGGCGGAGGCGGCCCAGATATTTCGCCCGTGTGCGTACCTGAGTGCACACCTGACGAAACACCTCACGACTCATTCGGCGTGAGAGTCAGGCCTGGGCAAATGCGGACTCTCGATCGCATCGGCAAGCTCGTTCATCGCAGCGGCAAGATCCGACAGTGCGCTCGCGACGGCGCTCGCCGAGGTCCCCTCCATCGCCGTCCCCAGTCGGGCGACCACACGGTCAAATCGCTTCCAGCCGTCGCGAGGTCCGGGCCGATTCCGCCCGGCCGAAGCTCATAGGAGAGCGTCATCCCGGCGGAGTTAGGAACCGGTGCCCACACGTACTCCGACTCGCTCAGGCGCTCCCGGATCGACGCGGCCCGCCAAGCGGCGGCCATCGCGATCTGGCGAATCCGGCTCGGAAAGCGAGCGTCCGGCGGCGCCATCCGGCTCTGCTCGAGCGCGACGTGCAGTTCGTACTCCGCGGCCAACTCGTCGTGCGCCGCGCGCTCTGCCCTCGCATCAGAGTTCAGCGCGACCATCTCCTCGTAGACCTCGGGCGGCGGGGCATCGGGGACGTCGGCTTCCAGCATCCGCGACAGCTCCGACTGACGGATCAGCCACTTCCGCTGCCCGGCACGCGTCGCCTTCAGCAGGCCCTTGGCAATCCACGACCGCACGGTCACCGGCCGCACGCGCATCGCCTCGGCGAACTCGGCGACGGTGAGCCACGGATCGGCGTCTGAGCCTGAGTCGATGTCGAAGGTAAACAGAGACATGGACGCGCTAGATAAACACTAGCGCTAGTAACGCTATTAAGCTACGCTGACTACATGGCACGGCCGCCACATGAAATCGCAGCTGATCGGGCTCACCTCCGTAGGTCGCAGAGCCGCCACGCGATGCCACGACGCGGTCCTGACGTGCACAGCGGGGCCCTCGAGAGGAGCGATGCACCACCTCGACTCACGGCGAACGACGTCCTGACCGTCGGTGAGGTCGCCGAGCTTCTTCACGTACCGGAGTCGACTGTCGGCGATTGGGCGCGACGCCACGTATCCCAAGCCTGAAGCTCGGCCGTCGACGCATATTCATCCGGGCAAAAATCGAGGCTCTGCTGCTTGCCGACGACCAGCCGACGAGCGGCTCCCATCTGCAACCCGGCTCGGAAGCTGCCGTCCCGGACCAGCCTTGAGTCGAACGAGTCTGCGCTGTTGATGGCTTCCCCGTGCGCGTGCAAACACCCTCGGATGGTCTTCTCGGCTACTCGGGGAGGGCCGGCTCAAACCGCCGGAAGCGGGGCGTGCGACTGACTCGTCACATATGCTCTCGCCTGTTGCTTCACCGACCTCCTAGCTCACGCCGAACGGCCCTGACTCCTGGATGGTCTCGAGGGAGAGACCTGTGAGGCCCAATCTGAGGCCTCGAATCTATGACCGCTGCCGCCGCTAAGGGAAGGCCGCGCGACCCACTCGCGCTCCCTAGCGTACGAGGAAAGCCGCTCCGCCTTGCGGAGCGTCTGCCCGAGCTGTCGTCGAATCCGAGCACGGACCGGCGGTGGCTTAGGGGCGTCCCGCGACCCTGGGCCGTTGACCTCTTCAGTGGAGCCGGCGGCCTGAGCCTCGGCCTGCAGGAGGCGGGCCTGAATGTCATCGCAGCGGCCGACAGCGACGCGGTTGCGCTGAGACGCACCGCGCTAGGTATGTCGGCGGCCTCACATGCCAGCTGAACCTGTCCGATCCGGGGCCGTTCGTCGAGTTTCTGCGGGACGCGGCGTGAGACGCGTCGATGTGGTGGCCGGAGGTCCCCCGTGCCAGCGTGTCTCGTGCCGGCGCGTCAAAGCTCCGCAATCTCGTTCAGAACCGGTGTCCGTCCAGAAAAGACAATCGCGTTGCATCTGTGGCGGGAGCTTCATGAGCGTGGTCGAGTCCCCTGCGACCGCGTGCCGTGTTGCTTAGAATGTTCCCGACATGGCCTGCGATGGAACGACGGGCGCGATCCTGAGCGGTATCCTTGATGCACTGCAGCGACTCGGCTACGCCGCCGATGCCCGCGGTGCTCAAGGCATGGGAGTTCGGAGTGCCCCAGCACCGAGCATGGCTGTTCGTGGTTGGGCTACCAAGTCGCGAGTTTCACTGGCCTGCGGAAGCGCCCTATCTGGTCACACTCAGACGCGATCGGCGACCTTCCGCCCATCCCCGCCCAGGGCAGCGGCAGCCGTCCACTGCCCTATCCGCACCCCAGCGGCCGTTCTGCGGTTTCAGCGCGCCTCACGGCGCGGGGAGCCCGGTTGCCAGCCTGGACACCGTCCACGACCATTTGTCTGCCGGGACTCAGGGCCGAACACGATGCCGGCATTCTAGCGCTGCCGCAAGCCGGGACAGACCCACCCGCCAACTCCCGGAACACCTGCGGCCGATATCGAGTCGACATCTTCGATGACAAGTACAAACCGACTGGCATGGGATGACTGTCCCGAGACATCACCGCCCACATCGCCAAGGACGGTTACTGGTACATCCATCCGCGAGCAGGACCGCACGCTCACGGTCAGAGAGGCGGCGCGACTTCAGACGTTCCCGGACTGGTTTCGGTTCGCGGGTCATCCGAGTGTTCAGTTCCGGCAGATCGGGACCGCCGTACCGCCCGCCCTCGCCCGGAGTGTGGGTCTTCGCCTGAAGGCGTCCCTTGACTCGGATAAGCGGCGGAATCGATCCGGCAGTGGTCGCGATGAACTGATCCGCTGGCACCGCAGGCACAACCGTTCGTTTCCCTGGCGAGGGGTGCGTGATCCCTGGCGCGTGCTTCTCGCCGAGATGTGCCTGCACCGCACGCGTGCCGAACGTGCGTCCGATCTATGAACATCTCGTAAAAGTGGCATCGTCCCCGCGGGATACCGTAGCCAATGGCGACGAGGTCATCGCGACCCTCGCGCCTCTCGGTCTGCGGTGGCGCTCGCGCAAGGTGCTCGAGACCGCCAGCGAGTTGCTCGAGCGCTTCGACGGCCACGTTCCGCGCGACGAGACCAGCCTGCGATCGCTGCCGGGGGTCGGGGACTACGCGGCGTCGGCCGTGAGGTGTTTCGCCTTCGGCGAGCCCGCCGTGCTGATCGACGCGAACAGCGCGTCGGATCGTCTCTCGTGTCGCGGGCACCGACGAGCCTCGACGCGCCTGGACTCTGCGCCTTGAGATCCTGCGGATGGCCGGCGGCGCGGGACCAGACGAGCCATTCAACTCGCGCTGCTGGATCTGGGCGCTCTGGTCTGTCGCCCGCGCCGACCGCTCTGCGGTGAGTGTCCTCTCCGCCGCCGGTGTCGCTCCAGTCCTGAGTTCGCGTTGGTCGACTGACAGTCCTGTGGTGGCGAACGGCGGCGGGCGATGAGCGATAGCGAAACAGCGTCCGAGCAGACCCCCACTCGCCCTGAGGCGACCGAGCTCCCGGCCTCCGAGCTGCTGGCACTGCTGACGGGGCCCCGCGAACTCAGCGATGAGCTGAACGCGACCACCGTGCCGGAGCCGCTGATGCACCTCGTGATCGAACACGCGATGAGCTGGTTGGAGGCCCACGGTCGCACCTGTCGCCGACCCGCCACCTGCAGGGACACACAGGACAGTTGCGGCTGCTTCTCAAGGTCCGCAGCCGTGACGCGATGGTCCGAAGCGCGGGAACGATCCACAGGGAGCTGTGGCTTCACCCAGACTGCACGATGGTGAGGACGATTCGCGACGGAATCCTCAGGGACAACCCGGTGCTCGCGACGGCGGTGGACGCGGATGAGCTCCTCTCCAGCCAGGCGGTGCGCGATCACCTCCAAGAGGGAGATGGAGCCGTCGAGCAGCTCGCCGCCGTCCTGTGGGCGGCCGGCCTCGACGGTGGGCCTCGCCGACAACTGTTTCGGCTCCTGCCGGCGTTCACCTCGAACGCGACCGCGTTCTGTGGACCGCGCGGCGCCCGCAGTGCCCGTCACCGCCCCGGAGGAGTCCGAAAAGCAGCGCCACAAGCGCAGGCGAAAGGCCGCAGAGGAGCGAGTGACCGAGCTGGAACGCGAGCTGCGCGAACTTCGAGAACGCGGACGCGAGCGAGCCGATGAACTGAGTCGGGTCACGGAAGAGGCGCGGCAACAGAGGGCCGAGATCGACCGGCTCACATCAGCCGCAGAAACGCTCACCGCCGAGCGGGACGGCCACGAGTCCGAGGTGGGCGGTCTGCGGTCGGCAGCTGCGGACTGCCGAGCGCGACGCCGCACGTGCCCAGCAGACCGGCTCGCGTCTGCGCGCCGAGCTCGACGAGCGGCGGGAGGAGGCGGAGCGCATCGAACTTGAGCGTGGGCATCTGACGCGCGAGCTTGCGCTCGCAAGAACCCGGATCGAGTCGCTCGAGACGGCGCTCCGTGTGGTGCCCCGCGGCAAATGCGCGATCAGCGCCTACCTCGATGAGCAGGAGCGCGAGATTGACGAGCGGCTCCTGATCGCGCAGGGCGCCGATCGTCAGCGAGCGGAGGATGCGCACACCAAGCGCGAGCGCCTCGAGGATGCCTTCCGGGCGGCGTATCCCGAGTATGTCCGCCGCGTCCGACATCACCCGGCGCAACGCGCACGCTTCGCTTCACGGCGCTCGGCGGCGGGGCAGAGGTGGGCAGAAGCGCGTATCTGGTCGAGATCGGGGCAAGCCGCATTCTTGTGGACTGTGGAATTGCGGTAGGCCGTCGCGAGGAGGACGGGATGGTCCCGGATCTCGAGGACGTGGGTCGGCTCGACGCGCTCGTCCTCACCCACGCGCACACCGATCACATCGGCTGGGTCCCGGCGCTGGTGCACAGCCAGGAGCCGACGCTGCCGATCTACTGCTCCGAGGACACGGCCGTCATCGCGCCGATCATGCTCGATGATGCCCGCGGCCACTACGAGCGCATCGATTGCGTGCGTCAGCAGCGCGCTCGGTACAACCCGTATGCCGACCTTGCCGAGGAGCAGTACACACGCGACGATGTGTTCGACACGACGACGCGACTCAGGGCGGTTCGCTACGACGAACCGCTCGAGCTGCCGGGAACGGCACTGACGCTGACGCTCTGGCCGGCGGGTCACATCCTCGGAGCGGCGAGCGTCCTGCTGGAAGGTGGCGGCCGCCGCGTGTTCCTGTCAGGCGACATCTCGTCGGAGGACCAGGCGACCGTGATGGCGGCCAACCCGCCGCGGGAGATGGATGAGGTTGACCTGCTGGTGCTCGAGTCCACGTATGGAGGGCAGACCCGCGAGCCGGCCGCTGCGCAGCGACGCCAGCTGGTCGACTTCGAGCGAGACGACCAGGACCGGAACTGCCATTCTCCCCTGCTTCGCGCTCGGCCGTGGTCAGGAGGTCCTTCAGATTCTCCTCGAGGCCAGGGCGGCGGGAGAAGCTTGATTCCTCGGTCACGATCTGGGTGGACGGGCTGATCCGCGCGATCAGTCCGTACTACATCGAGCGCGACCGGCTGAGCGCAACCGGGTTTCAGGAGATCGAGCCCGGCGATCGGGCGCTTGCCATCGCCGACTGTCAGCGCCC
Organism: uncultured Actinomycetota bacterium; assembly: GCA_963790635.1. Classification (GTDB taxonomy): domain Bacteria; phylum Actinomycetota; class Thermoleophilia; order Solirubrobacterales; family Solirubrobacteraceae; genus Palsa-465. The sequence continues at coordinate 625,539 of CAWBPJ010000008.1, forward strand.
CGACGCGCGCGCTGTGGTGGTGACAACCTCGGGCATGCTCAACGGCGGTCCGGTGGTCGAGTGGGCCGATGCACTGCTCGGCGATTCGCGCAATCGCATCGCTCTGCTCGGCTACCAGGACGAGGGATCGGGTGGCGGCGCTGGGGCGCCGAGCTGCGCGAGGGGCACCCCCCATATGAGCTCCGACTGCCCCGCGAGGACGGCGACGAACTCCTGCTTCAATCGCCGGGCAGGTTCGGGACATCCGGCTCTCGGCACATGCGGACGAGAACGGGCTGGTCGCGTTCGCGAAGGCCATCCCGGCGCGCCAGACGGTGCTCGTACACGGCGACCCCCGCGCTCAGGAGGCGCTCTCGGCCCGCCTGCGCCGCGAGGTGCCGACCACCAGTGTCTCCGCGCCTGGGTCCCAACCGCTGATCATCGAGTGAGGCTCTCGGTCGGGGACCTGCAGAGTTTTGGCAAGGTTCTGCAGCGCATGGACGACGGTGGATCTCCCACCGCGGGTCGGCGGGGATGTCGGCATGTTCCTGCGACAGTACGCGGCCGCACGCGGCGACGCTCTCGCGAAGTGCGGGCTGGAGCGACAGACGCCGGGCTGGGTTTCGGGTGACCGCCTCGGAGAGCTGGAGCTGGTCCCACTCACTCCGCTGGAGCTGCAGATCGCAGGCGAGCTGATGGGATCGATCACCACGTCGGTGGCCGTGAGCGAGACCCGCGGGACCACCGTGCGTCTCGCGCTGTGGGGGTCGGCACAGACCGCCAACCGGGCGCTGCGCCTGTGGTGACGCGATCCGACGATCGTACTGTCGCTGCGCGGCCCGTATCGATGGCACCCTCCGTCTCGCATCACGCCCGGGGAGGCGGAGGTCCGGGACACAGACGTGACACTCACGTGGGACCGGGCGAGGTGCCTGAAGTACACCGCCGACGATGTTGCGCGTGCCCCGCATGCGGCCACGTGTCACCTCGACTGGTCCGCGGGACCGCCCGGAATCAAGACGTTTCGAACGGTCGCACTGCGGAGGGCCCGCGGCTCGTGGGTACTCTTCCCGGGCTGCGTGATGCGCAGGAGGGCCCGAGGTTCACGGTTCCACCGGAGTTGTTGCCCGAGGACTGCCATCAGATTCTCGCGCTGGTCTACGCCGAGCCGTGGGCGGCGGCGGACTGGCACTCGGTGGCGGCCATCCCCGCCGGCGACAATGACGTTCTCGCGCACAACATCGCCTGGCTCGATCACCTGCGGGAGGTGGCGGGGGAGGCCGCGGTCTCGCCTGAGGAGATCCGAGCCTCGGCTGACCGACTCCGAGCGGTCGGTCAATTCTTTCCTGACAGTCAGAGCGACCTGCCATGCTGAGCCCGCTCGATGGACGGCTCTCCGCTCAGTCGCGCCCCCTGGCGCGTTGGCTGCGCGGCGTCAGCTGAGACTGTTGGATGGCCAGGAACGAACTCCACAGGCGAATCAGCTCATGAAACACTCCCTCGAGGCGCCTCGGTGCGTCGCCCGTCACCCTCACGCCCACCTCGACGTTAGCCTCGAGTCCGTGGTAAAGGTGGGTTGGCCGATGGACCAGGGCGTCGCGGGCGTCCGCGACCAGGACCTTTGCGTGCAGCGAGGCCATCGTGTCCCCGGCCCGCTCCGGCCAGGTGAAGACGAGCGGGGCGGGTCTCTGTCCCTCCGGCCAGCCACGCAGCAGCGCGGCGAGGTCTGGTTCGGCTCACCGGTGCAGAATCGCCGTGATCAGCACCCCGCGCTGTGCGGCGTCCGCCATCGCGGGCTTACCGTTCTTGCGGCCAGTCCCGTCAGATTGTGGTCGACGGTGACGGCTGTAGCTGCGACGACCAGCACCAGGCGCTGGGCGCCGTCGATGACCTCGTGCGCGACGGATCCCGTTGGACGCACTGGCGGTTCCACGGGTCCGGGCCAGGTCCAGGCAACCTCGACCGTCGGCCCTGGGCCGTCGGCAAGGTCTCGCCGCCTCTCTTTGCCACTCGGAAGCGTCGAATCAGCTCCGGGACCGACCGCGGGCCGGCAGATGCGAATCACGGTTCGATAGCGCTGCGCTCGCGGATGTCGATTCCCAGCGCGTCCTGGATTCTGGCAATCGTGGACTTAGGCCATGCCCCCGGTCTGCTCCAGCCACAGCGACTCGAATCTGTCGAGGGTGTCTGGCGACTCGCGCACCACGAGGTGGGCGAGCTCGACGTGGAATGAATCGCTCGTCAGTGGCCTCGAAGTATTCGATGCCGGAGGTGCCGACAACTGCCGACGACGTGAGCACGATCCAGGAAGTGATTGCTGCGCTCGCACGATGTCTCGGAGACGAGCAGGCATGCGTGGCACGCCGCGCCGTTGGTGTGCCCCATTCCCCCGGTGCGGCGTGTCCGCACAGCGGGTCGGAGGAGCAGTAGGAAGCACGCTCAGGCTCATGCGGAGCAGATGCTCAAACCGGTCGGTGCCGCCCTGATCGGCCAGGCCGCCAAGGCTTCCGTCTGAGTCGGGGGTCGCCGTGTAGAGGAGGATGCCGGCCATCGGCCGAGCGGATCCGCGCTCGAGTAGATCCGCTCGCGGATCGATGTGGAGGAGTACCCGCAGTCGAGCGACAGCGCGGTGATCATCATGTGCGCGAGCGAGTGGAGAGCACGAAACGGGAGCCGGGAACTCGGCATCGGGGAGATCCCGGGCCGCCCGCCAGCGGCGGTACGCCCCGCCAGTGAGGCCCGCCGGGCCTGAAGCGCCTGCGTCCCTCTCCCAGGCGCGATCGGCCTCCTCCCGAGAGTCAACGAAAACCCCCTCGCCGAGCAACTCAACGGCCGGTCGCCAATCACGCAGGTCTGACCGAGCCACTGGCGCCGAACACGTTGAAGTGCCTCGTCGTCCTCGAGCAGAAGGTCGGGTGGCGCATCGATGCGTGTGAAGGCGTCGAGGGCTCTCACCTCCCGGAGTCGTCGCACGATCACCAGTTGGTCAATCAGCTCGCGGAAGGCGTGGGGGTCTTGCGAGAGCACGGTCTGAAACTCCCGCTCCGCCGCGAGGCCGGGATCGGTCGGCTGAGTCAGGGCCATCGAACTCCTCAAACCGGAGGTCAAGAGGCGAAGGTGGCTGCCCGTCGACACGCCGTCGCGACTCCAGAGCGCTCCAGACGTCCTCCGCGGAGAAGCCCTGGAGCCGTGAGAGCACGCCTAGATCGAGCGCCGCGCGGAGACGCTCGAGGCTGTCGATGCGTGCCAGATCCTGCTCGTGATGGGCCAGAGCAGCGTGAACCGGGTCGTCCCACTCTGGGATCGAGAGGGCGCTCTGGATGATCGGAAAGTACAGATTCGAGGCACCGCGCAGAATGGTCCGTGGGCGCTCGCGCAACCGGGCTCGGTGTCGTCAAGCCACAGCCGCGTTCCGGGGCACGGGCCGAGCACGCGCTCCGCATCATCGTCGAACGCCGCCTCCATTGAGCGCGAGTCCTCGCAGTCGCGGCAGTAAACGAAGAGATCGCTGACGGCGCCGCTCTCGTTCGACTCAAAGAACGTCAACTCAAGCGGATTGCACTGGGTCTGGCGTCCCCGATGGACGAAGTGTGACCACGGGAAAGTCATCCAGATGTCCCGCGGCGCAGGCGACGACAAAGCGTGCGGGAAACGCCCTTGGGGCCGGGGCACCGCGCTGCTGCTCCTCGCGATGCCCGGCCCGATTGCGGCATCGGAAGAAGCGTCCGTCGAAGTGGAAGTTGTTGATAGGTCGCGAGTCGCTGACACCGTGGGCAGCCGAGGTGCGTCGGAAACACGAAGGCCGGCACGCCTCGCATCCCGTGGTCTGATCGCAATCCGGGCCGGTACAGGTTGCGCACCCCCAGCAGTGCCCGGAGACGCGGCTCGTCGATGCGCTGGTCTTCCGACACCGTCCAGTGGTCGGTGCCGGCGAGCATCAGCGACGCCGTCGGCTGATCGGTCACCGCGCCCGGTCCGAAGGTGGTGATGATCTGACTCGGGCGAAGCTCGCCCAGCGTGATCGCCCGCGGTCTGCGTGCGGCTGCATCAAGCCCCCTCGAGATAGTCCGACTCATCTCCTCGACCTCGCGAAGGGAGCCGGGCGTTGGCCAGTGTCCATAGCGCCGCCCTCGGCGCTCCGCAGCAGCGCATCGGGCTGGGGCGTGCTGGTCTCTCGTCATACCGCTGTCGCCAGCCCGTACCGGAGCGGCGACTGCGCGCGAAACCCTCCCATTGATCCCAGCGTAACGGCACGCAGAGCGCGCTCGACCTCGACCGCTTAGCCTGCCCCCGGAGATCCGCGCCGCACGCTTACGGAACGTTCGAATGATCTCGTTCACCAGAGGGGTCGTCAGGGTCATAGCCGATCCGCGGCCTCCTCCGGATTGAGCCGCTCGTCTCGCAGGCGGGTGAGCGATACAAACGCACCGGCGAGGCCGCGGTCACGAGCCCGAGCGGAGTACGGAGTGACGCTGACGGCCTCGACATGCCGGTAAAGCGTCGCGTGATAGTGGCGGAAGCGCTCGAAGTGAGAGAGATCACGCGGCCTCACCCAGTTATAGATCGTGACGATCGAGTCCGGGACCCGGAGGGCTGGCGACCGACCCGGCTTGTCGCCTGGATGTACTCGGCCGTGGTCTTGGGCTGCCCGAGCACGGTCATCAGGCCAAGGCGGTCGACGTCGACTCCGACGCTGATCATGTTGCTCGCGAGCACCGCATCGAGCGGAAACGGTCGTTCTCCCCCGGGGCGCGTGATGGGGGGTCTTGAGCCTTCGCAGGAGCGTGGTATCCGCTCCGAGGCGACTCGGCTCGTGAGCTCCTCGTAGACCGGCCGGTTGCGGCTCGGCAGACCGCGGGACTCGAGCTGCCGCAGACGCGCGCGCACGTCATCCTCCATCAGCCGCACGGCGCCGCCGAGCTCCCGAAGGCTGTTGAAGTATGCGATCAGCGTGCAGGTACGGGTCCGCGAGTTGGTCGGAGACATCGGCGCAGTCCGGAGCCCGCGCTCAGAAGGGCTGCCGCGACTCGCACGAGGGCGGTCTTCATGCTCTTCCCGGGGCCATGACCCCGACGTAGAGGCGCCCGGGTGCCTGTGTCGGAGACCTCACTCTCGACCGCAAAGAACGAGTCCTCCGGCTCCAGTGCCAGTGGCGGAAACACTCGGAGCTCCCTGGCGAACAGCGCCTGGACCTGCTCGAAGGCTCGGCGGATCGTCGCCGTTGACGCGATCACCTTCGGGCGAACCGGCTCGCCACCGACGTATCGGCGTGCAGAGGGCGTCGACCGCGGTCTCATACAGCCCGACCATGGTTCCGAGCGGACCGGCGATCAGGTGCAGCTCGTCTTGAATGATCAGCTCCGGAGGCGCGAGACGCCCCGTCTCGCTCACGAGTTGCGCGGAGACGCGCCGCCCCGCCACCCGGTGAGTCGCCGGATGCTCGCTGTCCGGCGCGAGAAAGCCGCACCGGGCGCACTCACGATCGACGTTGCCGAAGATCGCCGCAATCTCGCCGTTCCATGGCATCTGTGCGAACTTGTCCACCGTCGCGATCAGCATCGTCGGGCATTCGCGGTAGATCTCCTCGTCGACCAGCAGCACGGGCAGCTCACCGAGCCCGCGGCGGCTGAACTCGCAAGCATCGCGAGGACAGGTCACCGTCGTGCGCCAACGGTCACCATCCGCCTCGTAGTCAGAGGTGGGAGAGCTCCTCTCCACACCACGGACATGACTCGAGCTGACACGGATTCGCCTCATCGACCGGCTCCCCCGCCTAAGTCGGTCAAGCGCGAGTCGAGACTCCTCATGCTTGTTGGGCGTGGCCCGGCGCCCGAGCCACAGGCCAATCGAGAACCGCTGGGGGCCCCATCGTCCGCTCTCGCGGTCGCGCAGAACCTCGCACGCACACAGCAGCGTGCTCGCGCGCTGAAACTGCTGAATCGTCAGCAGCCGCAGCGTGTACCGCATCAGGACGGTGACCCCGGCATCGGTGCGAAGCGGATCGCCATCACGGAGTCGGCGGGCGGCCATCACGAAGCGCGGCAAGGCCCAGATAGGCCTCCGGTCTTCCGCCACCGGTCGGGAACCAGAGCAGATCGCCGATCGCGCGGTCGGGGTGGGTGGGATCCATGATGCCGCGGAGATTCAGCAGGATGAATGCCAGCTGGAACGGCCGCCACGCGCCCTCGAGCTCCGGCGCAGGTGGTGCCGAGGCCGCGTCACTGCGACGCGCCTCGGACCACGCCGTGTGGCTGCGCTGAAGCAGCATCGCGCGATTCGCGAACGCGAACGCGGCACGAGCGTCGTCATCAGATGCGAGCAGGTCGATCCCATCTCGAAGGCGTGTCAGCGTCTCTCGACAGTGTCGGAGATGGTCATCCGCCGTCGATCGCACGCTATCCGGTAGGCGCGCCGCCTGATCGGTCTTGACACTGATCCACACCTCGTAAGCGTCGGCGATCGGTCCGAGCCTGCGTGCGAGCACGTCCGGCTCGACATCCTCGCCGAGCGTCGCCATGTCAAGCGTCGCGTCGGGAATCGCTCGCGCGTCGGTTCGCGGAAGCTCGAAGCTCGGTATCAGGCGTCGTGGTCACCCGGCTCGCTGTATCCGGACCCGTCACCGTCCAGTCCACCGCGCATCCGTGGCCGACCGCGAACTCTCTCCGGTTGCGGTAGAGAAGTGCATTGGCCTCCAGGTCGCGATCGGTGCGCGCAATCTCGGGCTCCAGCTCCCTGGGCAGGAATGCATCCGCCTCGGATGTGCCGGAGACAGCGAGGCTGGGCTGGACAGCCACGTGTCGGCGGACGGTCTGCCGCGGATGGGCCGAGCGCGTCGGTTGACGAGGAAGACGCTCACGGCCTGCCGCCCGTCATCCAGGGACCGCGACACGTGCTCCACCCAGATCTCATCGTCTGGCAGGATGCGCACGCGCTGCAGCCCGGCGTCTGGAACGAGGTTGACCTCAAAGGCCGCAGGAGACCTGGCCACGGCGCTGCCACCGCTCGCGCCTGCGCCGTCTCCGCGCCGGGGTCGCGTCCTCGTCGACCCGTCACCCTCGACCGCCGCAGGCTCCGCACCGTCATCTTCAGCCTCGCCGTCTTCCGTTGCCTCCTCGGACGGGATCCGCTCGTACTGCCCCCACGAGACCGCCGCGCTGAGCATGGTCGTCTCCCGCTTGAGAAGGCAGGAGAGCCCTATGGACGAAGGTGACAGTGCCTGAGAGAGCGGCGGCGCCAGTTCCGGAGCGCCCGCCAGATCCTCGCCCTCATCCTCCCCGGGCGAGTCCTCCTGCTCCTCTGGCGCGACGTCGGTTCCGAATGGGGCGAGCATCCCCACCGTGTAGCGACTCACGGGGTTCTCGTCGAGAACCTCCTCGGGCCGTGCAGGCCCGAGCAGTTCGTATCGCAGAGCATCCAGCAGCAACTCCCGTGCGGCGCGCGGATTTGCGGGCGGTGTCGCGTCTGCAGAGAACGTCACCGGCGTAACCTAGCCGGTGACGGGGCAGCCTGGAAGGATCAAGCCGGTCGACCGATCAGGCCGAGGACATTCGAAGCTGCGGTGTTCCAGCTCACCGAAGTGGTGACTGCCGACGAAGAGCCGCTTTTTCTACTGGTTTCTAGTGAGAAGTCCGGTGTCCTCCTCAAGGATCGCTTTGACGGCAGTCGCAATTGCTTCAGAGAGAGGATGCATCGCTCCAGGAGGAGCGCCGTTGCGCGTCGGAACCTCGTAGTGATACTCGTCGGGTTCGACGCGAATCCGGGCGTAGCCGACGTCGTCTGGTACGTCGCCCGATGTAAGGGTGCAGGCCGAACCAGGCGTATAGAGCTTTGTGAGCAGGACGAGCAAGTTGCGCTCACTGAGCGCGATATCGAGAACCCGCTTGTCTGATTCGGGCGCCTCGGCGTATAGAACACGTGCCATCGATTGAGCCTAGCCCCAGCCGTCGCCGGAATCCCGGGGCGTCCTGCACTAAGGACCCAGAGTGGTAGCCCCAAGTGGTAGCCCCGGTCACTCCGGCTTATCGCTAGTTGCCACAAGAAACAGAAAAGGCCCGCAAATCCGGGACCTTTTTTAGTAGCGGGGGCAGGATTCGAACCTGCGACCTTCGGGTTATGAGCCCGACGAGCTACCAGACTGCTCCACCCCGCGGCGGACATCTAGTGATAGCAGATCGCTGGAGGCTTTCGGGGTTTCCTGGGGCCTGGCCAGCGCCCCGAATTTCGCCCGTTCGCAGGCGGAAAGCCTTAGCCCGGGACGACGAGCCTGATGAGCGCGTCCGCGACGTCGCTCGGAGTGCCGGAGCTGTCAAGAGCCGCGAGACCTTGGCTCCGCCAATGCTGCTCGGCTGACTCCTGCCAGTCCCTGGCGGATGCGAACGCAGCGAACCGGACGTCATGAGCTTCCCCGTCGCGCGTCCGCAGGCGTTCACAGATCACGTCGGTGTCCGCTGTCAGGTAGAACGCGGAGGCGAAGTAGGGGGCCATCTCATCGGCGTTGGCCGCGACGCCAAGGAGGAAGCCGACGTCGCTCGCGCACTCATCCGCTAAGGCCCTCACGCGTTCCGTCAACAGCCGCCAGTGATGGTTCGCATACCAGTCCGGGCTGCGCAGATGCAGTGGCATGGTCGGCACCCGCTGTCCGTCTTGGTCAAACCACGCACAGAAGCCCTCGTCGGCGTCCTCGGCGCGGTGGCCCCTCCGTTCCAGTTCCTCGCGCAGAGTGCTCTTGCCAGACCCCGCGACTCCGGTGATGTAGATGAGCATGAGTTGACTTGTTTGGGGTGGCGATCGTAGGAGTTCACAGAGTCGGCACACGTTCGTCGCACTTCCTCCACGAACGTGTCTTGTTCCGTCACATACGCCGGCCGCATTCTGTCGAGCATGGAACCAATCGATCGGAAGCAGCTCGCGGAACGCCGGATGTTGGCGTTGTTGGAGGACAGCGGGCTGCCGCTACCAGACGAGGTCGAATACGGGGCCGCGTGCGTTCGCTTCCTCTGGCTTGATCGGAAGGTTGCTGTCGTCGTTGACCTCGACGAGACCTTTGAAGAGGCCGAGGCCAACGGCGCATATACACGGGAGGGCTTGACGGCGTGAGCAAGGATGCTTGCGGCCTCCCAACCCCACCCGACGGGGTCTCCCCTCACCCCCAGGCTGGGCAGCCGTCGCCTCAGGCGGCGGCTGCGCCACCTGCTGCATCCGCGCCAGAAGCCGACTCCGAACCGGGCAGGACGCAGTGGATGTAGCGGTACTCCTCCTGGAAGCCGAGGCTCGAGTAGAGCGCGATGCCGGCCGCGTTCTCGCTGAAGACCTGCAGGTAGGTCAGCGGCGCCGCATGCTCCGCGAGCATCCCCTGCACCAGCTTCTTGCCCAGGCCCTGGCGGCGCGCCTCAGGCGCAACAGCGATGCAGAACAGCGCGACGACGCCGTCGAGTTCCACGCTGATCCCACAGGCACGGTCCCCAGATCTCACAAAACGTGCGGCCCCGGCCATCCGCGGGAACACCGTCTGCACGTGCTCCTCGACATCCGGCCGACGGTCGCAATGTGCCCAGGCAGCCACCCACTCCGGAGTGGCTTCATCGGCGACCACAAGCTCAAATCCCGAATCAAAACCCTCGGAAACCTCCTGCGTGTCCCCGGTCATCACGACCACCGCCTGCTGGATGTTCCAGCCGCGCACCGACAGCTCATCGAGCAGCGGAATGTGGATCTCAAGCGGACTGACCTGGACGCCGCAGTCGATGCCATGCAGCGATGCAAACGAAGCCACGCGCGCAAGCGCCCCGTCGTACTCGTCCCGGTCCAGCGGTCGAGCCGGTGTCAAAGCGTGATTCGAACGCCCGCGCCCGGTCAGGCCTGGCGTCGCCCGCAGCACCCATCCGTCATCCAGGACCTCGATCACAGTCGCCGGCCAGGCGCGGACGCTGTGGGACTCGATCTGTGCAACCCGTTCGAGCCCGGGTGCGGGCGAGAGCTCGCCCGTCACGCGTGGTCAGGGTCCGTGGGGCCCTGTGCGCGCAGCACCGAATCGAGCAGGCCCGGGAAGCGCTGTTCGAGCTCGTCTGAGCGCAGCCGGTTGTACCGGCACTTGCCGTCGACCCGCTGGGCGACGACACCCGCCTCACGCAGGACGCGGAAGTGATGCGAACAGGTGGACTTCGCCACCGGCACGTCGAGCGCGCCGCAGGTCTGCTCGCCGCCCTCGGCGAGCAGCGAGACGATCCGCAGCCGAACCGGGTCACTCAACGCATGGAGGATCGCCGGCAGGCGCAGGGCATCGAGGCTCGTGGGCACGAGCGGGTCGACCGCCGGCGTCGTCCACTCCTCGCCCTCGACCACGATGCCGACGGCGGCCTCACCCTCGAGTACGAGCGGCGGAAAAGTCTCCGCCGACCTCACAGAACCGGTCTCCGGAACCGCTCTATCTGAAAGCGCCGCCATGCCGCAAGGATAGTACGAGAAGCGTCGAACCATGTGTTATATTTCGATACCTGTCGTACCGAAGGAGAGGGACCACCGGAAACTTCGACCGGAGGACCGCGAATGTCGCACGCCCTCAAGCAGCCCGCAAAGCCACATCTCACCGCAACGCTGATCCTGGCCTGCCTTGCGCAGTTCATGGTGATTCTCGACGTCTCGGTGGTGAACGTCGCTCTGCCCTCGATCAAGCACGCATTGGACTTCACCGAGGACGGTCTGCAGTGGGTCGTCAACGCCTACACGGTCACCTTCGCCGGGTTCCTGCTCCTCGGAGGCCGCGCCGCCGACCTGCTCGGACGCCGCAAGGTCTTCGTGTTCGGTCTGGTGCTCTTCTCTCTCGCCTCTCTCGCCTGTGGTCTCGCGGACTCAAGGGCCGTGCTGATCGCCGCACGGCTCGTGCAAGGCCTCGCCGGCGCGGTGGTTGCGCCGGCGTCGCTCTCGATCCTCACCAGCACCTTCACGACGCCCGCCGAACGCCACCGCGCCGTCGGCATCTGGGGCGCCATGGGCGGCGCCGGCGGCGCTGCGGGCGTGCTGCTCGGCGGCATCATCACCACCGCGCTGAGCTGGCGTTGGATCTTCTTCATCAACCTGCCGATCGGGCTGATCGCTGCCTACCTCTCACAGCGGATGCTGCTCGAGGGCCGCAACGAGCATGCGACCCGCAACTTCGACTTCGGCGGCGCGATCACCGCAACGCTCGGCCTCTCGGCGCTCGTCTTCGGAATCGTGCGCACCGACAGCTCCGGCTGGGGCGACCCGACCACGCTGCTGGCGATCGGCGTCGGCGTCGCATTGCTGCTCGTGTTCCTGTTGCTCGAGGGCCGGATCGCCAAGGCTCCGCTGATGCCGCTGCGGCTGTTCCGCTCGCGGCAGCTGTCGGCGGCCAACACGATCCTGGCGGCGGTCGGCGCGTCGACGTTTGCGATGTGGTTCTTCCTCTCCCTGTATCTGCAGGATGTGCTCGGGTACTCCCCGATCAAGACCGGGCTGGTATTCCTGCCGATGACGCTTGCCCTCGTCGTCGGATCGACGATCGCCTCAAAGGTCACCATGCGCTTCGGCGCAAAGCGCCTGCTGGTCTTCGGGATGGCGGCGCTCGCGATCGGCCTGGCCTGGCTGAGCGACATCGGAGTTCACCCCGACTACCTCGGTGAGCTGCTGGCCCCGGGCCTGCTCACCTCGATCGCAATGCCTTTCGCATTCGTCCCCGGCGTGATCTGCGCCACCTCCGGCGTGAAGCCGCAGGAGGCCGGGCTGGCATCGGCGGTGGCCAACACCGCGCGGCTGATGGGTGGCGCGCTCGGGCTCGCGGTCCTCGCGACCATCGCCACCTCGCACTCGAATGCGCTGCTGCACGATCACACGGGTGCCGTGCACACGGTGAACCAGGCGCTCGTCAGCGGCTTCCAGGTCGCTTTCTGGTTCGCCGGAGGGATAGCGACGGTAGGCATGCTGGTGGCGCTGTTCGGGATGCCGAGCGCCCGCCGGGAGGCGGCCGTTCAGGCTCAGGGAGCCGTCGTAACCGAGATGTAGGGACAATGCGCGCCATGGCGCGCATTTTCGTTACGCGCGAGTTGCCCGGTCCGGCGCTCGCCCGACTAAGAGAAGTCCACGACACGACCGTCTGGCCCGAGCGGCTCCCACCCAGCTACGAGCAGCTACGCGAGCACACGGCGGGGGCGGCTGCGCTCCTGAGTCTGCTCACCGACCGCGTCGACGCGGAATTGATCGCGGCATCACCGCAGCTGCGCGTGATCGCCAACTACGCGGTCGGCTACGACAACATCGACGTCGATGCCGCCACCGCTCGCGGGATCCCCGTCGGCAACACGCCCGACGCCCTGACCGAGGCCACAGCGGACCTCGCCTTCGCGCTGCTGATGGCGGCCGCGCGCCGGATCCCGGAGGCGGCGACGTTCGCCCACAGCGGCCAGTGGCAGACCTGGGACCCTGGCAGCTTCCTCGGCGCCGATATCTCTGGCGCGACACTCGGGATCATCGGCCTGGGCCGCATCGGCCAGGCGGTCGCGCGGCGCGCCTCCGGCTTCGGCATGGAGATCCTGACGACCGAGACCCGCGACGAGCACAACCTCCAGCACCTGCTGCGCCGCTCCGACTTCGTCTCGATCCATCTGCCGCTGACAGCCGGCACCCGCAACCTGATCGGCGCCGAGGCGTTCGCGCTGATGAAGCCGACCGCGATCCTGATCAACACCGCACGCGGCCCGATCGTGGACCGCGAGGCGCTCGCTCAGGCACTCCACACCGGCCAGATCGCCGGGGCCGCGCTCGACGTGACGACCCCCGAGCCACTGCCCGCCGACGATCCGCTGTGGCAGGCACCAAACCTGCTGGTGGTCCCGCACATCGGCTCGGCGACCTGGTCAGCACGCGAGCGTATGACGGAGATCGCCGTCGAGAACATTCTCGCCGGCCTCGAAGGCAGGCCGCTTCCATACCAGGTCCCTGCCCAGCTCTTCGACTAGGGCCACCGGAGCACCTAGCGTGCGGATCGCCGTAGTCGACGTTGGGACCAACACGACCCGGCTCTACCTGGCCGAGGTCGCCGACGGCCAGATCACGGCCGAGCTCACGCGCATCAGCCGCGTGACCAGGCTCGGCGCCGGGGTCGACGCCAGCGGCTGGCTGGCAACCGACGCGCTCGCCCGCGAGTACACGGTGCTCGACGAGTACCACCAGATGATCCAGGCGACCAGACCGGAGAGGGCGGTCGCCGTCATGACGAGCGCCGTGCGCGACGCCGCCGACGGCAAGGAGTTCGCAGACGACGTCGCGAGCCGCTTCGGCCTCGACGTTCACGTGATCACCGGCGACGAGGAGGCGCAGCTGACCTACCTCGGCGCCACCGACGAGAACTGGGCGGATGTGACCGCCGCCGGCCCGCTGGCCGGCGGCCTGGAACCGACGCTCGTCTTCGACATCGGCGGTGGCTCGACCGAGCTCGTGATCGGCCACGGCGACAGGGTCGACTTTCACGTCTCGACCCAGGCCGGCGTCGTACGCCAGGCCGACCGCCACATCCACTCCGATCCACCGACGCCAGCGGAGCTCGAAGCGGTCGCAGCAGACGTGCACCACGTTCTCGATCTGGCTGTGCCGTACAAGTACCGCTCGCGTCCGGGCCGCGCGCTCGGTGTGGCCGGAACGCCAACCTCGTTGGCCGCGATCGCCCAGGAGCTCGATCCATACGATCCCGAAAAGGTCCACGGCTACCGCCTCACGGCACAGGAGCGCGACACGATCTTCGATCGCCTGGCGGCGATGCCGCTCGAGCAGCGTCGCGAGGTCAAGGGCCTTCACCCGGACCGTGCGATCGCGATCCTCCCGGGCATCGTGATCCTCTCCGAGGTGATGGATCTGTTCGAGCTCAAGGCGATCGAGGTCTCGGAGCACGACATCCTCCGGGGCGCGGCCCTCCACTACTCGCGCGGTTGACCGCGGTCTCCGTGCTGGGGTCCAGCGGGACCACCAGCACGGCTGAATGGCTCAGGACTCGGCGATACCGAGCCGCCGGGAGATGTCCGCGCACTCGACGCAGACGGTCTCCGGAATCAGGCCGACGCGCATCAGCAGCGCAAAGGCCTTGCAGCCGAGGCAGTGGCCGAAGATCGACTCCAGGCCGGCCGCCGGGATGAACAGCACGAGCACCACGTCGGCGGCCACGTGATCGCCGAGGATCAGGCCGAAGAGCAGCGCCAGTGAGGCCATCGCGGTGCCCATTCCCTGGGCGAAGCGCTTGGGCGGGCCGGGCACGTAGACCTTCTCCCCCAGCCGCGGGGCGATCACGTTCATCGCGGTCCAGCCCAGCGGACTCAGCTTCGGGCCGGTCAGCACACGCGCCCAGAAGCCGTAGGCGAGCGGGATCGTCAACCAGTACCAGCCGGTGGCGAGGATCACGATGACCTGGATCAGCACGACCGCCGCGACCGTGCGCGCGGCCTTGTCGTTGACCGGATTGGGGAACGAGAAGAAGTCCTTCACGCTTCTAAGTCTATCTCCACCAAATCAGTTGACTTAGCCACGACTTGACTTTGGGGGGTCAGGTCGACTTGGATAGCCCAATGCCTCCGGATCCGGAGATCGTTGTTCACGCGCCACTGCCGGCGCCACCCAGCGATGAGGGGGTCACGTACGACCCCGAGGACAAGCCCAGGCAGCGCGGAGCACAGCAGACCCTCCCGCCGGACCCATACCACGTGATGCTGCACGAACCGCAGGAACTCCTCGACCCGGCCGCTCGCGCCAGGCTGGCGGGGGATATCAGCGCGGCGGGCGCAAACAGCATTGAAGTCGTGTTGGCCTACTCAACAGGGGTGGGGCCTGATCTGATTCACGGCCTCCGCCAGCTCGGAGCAGAGTCAGGCGCCGCACGTATCGACGTGCATGCCGCAAGTGACTGACGCAAGCGCCGCCGGCGCACCTCCTGCCGACCAATACCAAAGGGCGGTCGACAGCTTCCGCTCCACGTTGAAGTGGGTCCTCGCGACCTTCGGCTCCGTGGGCGGCGCGGTGATCGTCGGGCTGCAGTTGACGAGTCTGGGGTCGCTGCATGGCAAGCAGCTCACCTGGGCGATCGTCTCGGCGGCCGTCGCCGTGGCCGCAATTGGGGTGGTCGTGATGCTCGCGGCCTACGCACTCAGGCCGGTCGGCGGCACTTACAAGGACTTCCAGCACGGCATCGTCTTCAAGAAGCTGCGTGAGGAAATCCCCTGGGTCGGTGGAGGCCCAGCGTCAGAGAAGCTTCGCGGAATGGCCAACAACCTCCAGGATCTGGTGGCCAAATACGGGAAACCCGGCGAGGAGCAAGCCGACGTTCAAGCGCTGACCGGCGTCCTCACGAGGTACGGGATCATGCTGCGGGTCAAGCAGCTTTACGACAGGACGATGGTGGCCATTGGGTTCGCCGTCCCGCTCGTCGCCAGCGCCGCGGTCGCCTACGCCTACCTGAGCAATCCGCCCAATCCGACCAAGGCGGTCGACTGCATCTCCTACTACTCCAACCTGCACACGCTCGCCAGCGGCTCTCCCGGACTCGTGGCCGCACTCCAGCAAACGAACGCTGAGCCCCTGCCGATCGTGCTCGACGCACAGTCGAAGGCATGCGGGGTGGACACCAATGCCGACCTGGCGCGACTACTCATCCTCTCGCGCTGACCCGGCCGAAAAGCGCCCCGCTCAGGCGAGATTCGAGCGCCGCGGGTAGGCCACAGACGGATCGGTCAACACGTTGATCAGCGCGGGCTTGCCCGACGCCAGCGCCCGCTCGAACGCACCCCGGAGCTCGCCGGGCTCGCGCACCAACTCTCCGTGGCCACCGAGCACTGAAACCACCTGGTCGTAGCGCAGCTCGGGTTGCAGGTCGGCGGCAACCGAGTAGCCGTAGACCATCTCCATCGGATGCTTTTCGAGCGCCCAGATGCCGTTGTTGCCCATCACGCCGATCACCGCCACGCCGTGGCGCACGAGCGTGTCCCAATCCATCCCGGCAAAGCCGAAGGCGCCGTCGCCCTGGAGCAGCACCACCTGCCGCTCGGGGTGCGCGAGCTTCGCCGCCAACGCGTAGCCGGGACCGGAGCCGAGGCAGCCGAACGGCCCGGGATCGAGCCAGCAGCCGGGCTCATACGAATCCACCAGCCGGCCGGCGAACGAGACGAAGTCACCGCCGTCGCCGATGATGATCGCGTCGCGATCGAGCAGCGGCGCGAGCTCGCCGTACACGCGCGCGGGATGCAGCGGCGCGCGCTCATCCAGCAACGACTCCAGCTCGGACGAGCGCGCCTCGAGCTCAATCGCCCGCAGCGACGCCACCCAGTTCGCGCGATCCTCGACAAGCGAACCGTCCTCCAACCGAGCCCCCAGCCGCAGGCCATCCAGCACCGACGGCAGCGCCCCGTAGAGCTCGGCGGCCAACGGACGCGGGGAGGCCCGCAGCGGCTCGGCCGCGTCCACGAAAACGACGTCCGTCTCCGCACCGAACACCCCGCCGAACCCGAGCCGGAAATCGAGCGGCACGCCGATCACGAGCGCGACATCGGCCCCCTTCAAACCAACACTGCGCGCGCGTGAGAACGCCAGCTCATGGTCAGCCGGCAGGCACCCGCGGCCCAGTCCATTCAAAAACACCGGGACCTGTAGCGCCTCGGCGAGCTCGCGCAGCGCGCTCTCCCCGCGCCCCCAGTAGAGCCCGGTACCGGCCATGATCACCGGCCGCTCGGCCTCGCGCAACAGCGCCGCGGCCCGCTCGAGCTGCCGCGCGTCGACCTGGGCGGCACGTGACGGCGACAGTTCCGCACGCACCGCCGGAGCCTCAAGGTCGCGGAGCGGGCGAGAACACGTAGTCGAGCGGGAAATCGAGGAACACCGGCCCCGAGTGCGGCTCCAGAGCGACAGAGATCGCCTCATCGACGAGCTCCTGGATCTCAGCGGCGGAGTCGGCCGTGGCGGCGAGCTTGACCAGCGGGCGCACGAACGGGACATGGTCGATCTCCTGCAGCGAACCCTGCCCCCAGCGCCAGGCCGGTGCACGTCCGCCGAGCACCAGCAGCGGCGAGTTGTTCTGCTGCGCCGAACCGAGCGCGCTCATCCCGTTGGTCACGCCCGGACCGGCGGTCAGCGCGCACACACCGAGCTCGCGCGTGACCTTGGCCCAGCCCTCGGCCGCGAACGCTGCGGTCTGCTCGTGGCGCACATCGACGATCTCTATGCCCTCGGCGCGGCAGCCGTCGTAGATCGAGAAAAGGTGCCCGCCCGAGAGCGTGAACAGCTTGCTGATGCCGTGGGCGGCAAGTCGCTTGGCAATCAGCCGCCCCCCGTGGAACTCTTCTGCGCCCTCCATTAGCGCCAGCATCCTACCCCCCGCGTGGGGGGTTGGCCCTCCCGGGCCGCCGACACCACCTCGGGCCGGGCGTAGGTTTTGAACATGCTCACACAGCAGCCACTTCAGACCAGCACCGATCAGACCCGCTTCAGCTCCCTGTGCTCAAACCTCGAGGAGTACGAGCACCTGCCCGAGCTGACCCCGGGCGGACGCGACACCCGGCTGATCACCGACCAGAGCCACGAGGACACGATCGACGAATCGATCCTCGCCGGCCTGACGCAGCTCTAACCACGCTGATGTAGCCGCGACCGGCCCCGCTGGGCCGGTCGACACACGTACTCCGACCGTCTCAGCTGGCCGGCAGCACGGGCTCGTCCATGAGACCGTGCGCAGCGCTGAAGGCCAGCGCGGCGATCACCGCATTCGGCCCGTCGAACCAGTGCGCGCCGATGCTGATCGCCGGCGGCGTCTTGACCCCGCGGAAGGCGAGGCCACGGCTGGTCGCATCCAGCGCCAGATCGCGGCGCTGGTCACCGGCAGCGGACACGGCGTCATAGGAGTTCAGTCCCGCGACCGCGGCCGCCTCCTCGATCACCGGCACGCTGCCGATGTCAAAGCCGCCGCAGAAGGCGAGCCGCATCAGCGCCAGCCCGAAGGAGGCGCCGGTGCCGGCCTCGGCCTCGGCAGCAAAGGCTGCGGCGCGAGCGGCCTTGCGGCTGTTCATCGGAAAGCGGTGTGGTTCGACCAGGGGCAGCCCGAGTGCTGCCGCCTCGCGCTCGGCCAGCGCCATGCGCTCGCACGCGAGCCGCTCGCGCTCATCTGGTGTGACAGTGGGCGAACGTTGCGATAGCGGCCCGAGCACGGGCACCCAGTCGATCGGCCCTAGCGCGCGTTCGACGCGCTCCGCGGCCAGGTATGAGAGCGGGTCGTCGAGCGCAAAGAAGAAGCGTGCGAACTCACCGCTTGGACGGGAACGGTCTGCGATCCGTTCCGACAGTTGGATCAAGTCCCCCATGCTCTCCTATATCGGCAGGGAGGCTGTACAAACTTCAGCGCCCGTAACCAACTCGACACAAAGCCTGCAAAGTGCTGTGGTCGTTTTTCAGGTGAAACGCGGGGGTAGCTCGAAGAGCCAGTAGGCGGTGCGTATCGCATTTTCTTTCTGACGACTGTCAACAGGCGTAGACTCAACATGAGTTCGACCGGATGGAGGCGCAAGATGCCCCAAGTCCCACCGCCGAAGCGACATCCCTATGACCAGTGGTCACCGGATGCGCGAGCGTTGGACCTAGTCGGCGATAAGTGGACGCTTTTGATCGTCCGCGACCTCGCTGCTGGTCCTCGCCGGTTCGTTGAGCTCCAACGGGTACTACCCGGGATCTCTACCGAACAGCTGCGCTCACGCCTGAACAGGATGGTTGCCGATGGCATGTTGACGCGGAAGCGGTACCGCGAGGTGCCGCCTAGAGTTGATTACGAGCTCACACCACGGGCTCGGGATCTGATGCCAGTCCTTGCCGAGCTCGCTCTGTGGGGGTACCACTGGGCCTGGAGCCAGCCGCGCTCTGGCGAGCGGATCGACATGGGCGCGATCCTGCGACTGGTTCCTGGCCTCGTGCACCCCGACGGGCACCAGGGCGAGGTCGAGTGCACCATCACCGACGGACATCGCGACGGCGGGCCGCTGACGCTGACCGCGATGCTCGACAACGGCTCGAGCCGCGTGATGGAGCAGCCGGCCGACCACGCCGACGCACGCATCAGCGGCGACACGCGCGCCTGGGTGAGCGCATTCTCACCGGGCGGCACCGTCACCACGTTGCAGATCAACGGCGACAGCCGACTCGCCGAGTACATGCTCGAGCAGCTCGTCCGTATGGACATGCAGGCGTTGGACACAGCAGATCGAGTAGTGGCCTGAGCGGCGGGGGCTGCAACGGGACCAACGTAAGGGCCGCCGGCGAAGGGACGCCTCCCCCACAGCCACCTCGCCGGCGGCTAACTCACCCGCTAGTAGCCCGCGAAGCAGCGGCGAGCGGGCACAAACAAAAGCGCGATATACCCGGGGCGGGGATCGAACCCGCAGTGCCCTTGCGGGCAGCGCTTTTTAAGAGCGCCGACTTTGCCAGTTTGTCTACCCGGGCGCACACTGATCGGCGGCTGATCTTACCCGGGCAGGGAGCGGCAGACACGCATATTTCTGCCCGCATCTGGACATATTCCGACACGTGCTGCACATCCAACCGCAACTTTCCCGCTGCTAGGTTGTTTTCATGGGTCTGGAAGCTGACATGGAAGTTTCTGCGCTCAGATACTCAGGCGGGACGGGGCTGCACGGGCGCTCGCCCCTGCTCCGACTTCAGTCGGACGAACGCCTGGTCACCTCGATCCGCCGCGGCAACCAGAACGCCTTCGAGGTGCTCGTCGGCCGCTACCACAGCCGCCTGCTCGCCTTCTGCCGGCACATGCTCGGCTCGCGCGAGGACGCCGAGGACGTGCTGCAGGATGTACTGACCGCCTCCTACAACGCGATGCTCGCCGACGAGCGGCCGATCAACGTACGGCCCTGGCTGTACCGCATCGCGCGCAACCGCTGCCTCAACCATCTGCGCCGCAACAAGGCTGTCGGTGTCGACTCGATGGACATCCACTTCGCCGAACACGGCGCCACCACCGCCGACAAGGTTCACGAGCGCGAAGAGTTCCGCCAGCTGCTCGGCGACATCCGCGACCTCCCCGAGACCCAGCGCACCGCGCTGGTCCTGCGTGAGATGGATGCGCTCTCCTACGAGCAGATCGCCGAGGCGATGGAGACCACAGTCTCGAGCGTCAAGTCGCTGCTGGTGCGTGCCCGGGTCTCGCTGACGGAAGCCGCCGAGGCGCGGCTGCTTTCCTGCGACGAGGTGCGCGAGGAGCTCGCCGAGATCTCCGAGGGCATGCGCCGCAAGCAGAGCGCGTCCGTTCGCCGCCACGTCAAGAACTGCACTCGCTGCCAGGTCTTCCAGGGCGAGATGCGCAAGACCAACAAGGCCCTCGCCGCGCTGGCGCCGATCGGGCCGCTCGCGTTCTTCCACAAGCTTCTCTTCGCCCATGCCGCGACCCACGCGGCCGGCTCTGCTGGTGCCGCCGGCGCCGCGGGCGCCGGTTCGGCAGGCGCAGGCGCAGGCGCCGGTGCAGCCGGAGCGGCAGGTGCCGCGGGCGCTGCCGGTGCCGCAGGCGCAGCCGGCGGAGGGTCAGCCGGACTCGTCACCGTCGGCGTGAGTGCGGTCGCGACCAAGGCCGCAGCCGGCCTGGCCGCAGCGGCGCTGGTTACCGCCGGCACCGTGGCCGTCAGCCAGAGCATGCACCGCCATCCGAAGGGCCCGCCGGCGAGTGTCGTCGTGACGCGCGCGATCAACTCGGGCCTGGATAACGCGATCAGCGGGAACAGCCTCGTCGGCTCGGTCGGCGCCGGCCCCGGCCTCACCGCCGGCCCCGTCGTCAAGACGGCGGCCCGCAGCCTGACTCACGTCAAACTCGCGCAGCTGCCCCCGAGCAACGGAGCAGTCGCGCCCACGAGCGCCGATCAGGCGCACCGGACGGCGGCAACCGCCACCCCCAAGGTCAAGGCTGTGTCCAAGACGATTTCGACGGCAAGCTCGTCCGTGGTGGTCACTCCCCCGGTCGCGACGCTGCCCGCTTCGACGGTCCCGAGCACGTCGACCTCGACCGGCGGCGTGAGCCCGGTCGCCACGACGACGACCACGACACCGGCCGCCACGACCTCGACGCCGGTCACCACGGGGACAACCACCGTCACCGCGCCGACAGACACGAGCACTTCGCCGACGGCCACCGCGCCGACGGAAACGAGCACGGGCACCAGCACGTCACCGACCAGCACTTCGCCGACCAGCACGTCACCGACGAGCACCTCGCCGACCGGCACGTCCACGGCGCCAGCTGACACCACCACGGCACCAGCCGCGTCCACGTCGACCGCTCCGGCCGACACGACGACGGCCAGCACGCTGCCCTAGTTCCTGGGAGCCGACCGGATGCGTACCATCCGGTCGTCTTGAACAGGATCGACTTCGACGACTTCCTCAAGGTCGACATGCGCGTCGGTCGCGTGATGGCCGTCGATGACTTTCCGGAGGCGAAGAAGCCCGCCTGGAAGCTCTCGATCGACTTTGGCCCGGAGCTGGGGATCAAGCGCTCCTCCGCGCAGATCACGACCTACCGGCGTCACGAGCTGCTCGGCACGCTCGTCGTGGCGGTGGTCAACTTCCCGCCGCGCCAGATCGGTCCGTTCATGTCGGAGGTGCTGGTGCTGGGCGCCCTCGACAAGGAACTCGGCGTCGTGCTGCTGCGGCCCGACCAGGACGCCGAGGTCGGGTCAAGGATCGGCTGACGCGCCAACCCCGGTGCTGCGCCTGAGCCGATACATGCGCAGATGGCCGTAACTCTTTGCCGCCGCGATGTGGCCGACATAGTCCGAGACGAACTCCGACCGGTCAGCGAGTACAAGCGCGGCCGCGAACTGCTCGGTCACATACACCTCACCAGCTGGCGTCACGGGTTCGATCCGCGCGGTCCGGCTGACATGGGACCCCATGAAACCGTTCGCATCGAGCACCGGATCGTAGGTGGGGAACACGGGACCGACGTGGCACCCGATCCGGAGAGCTAGGTGAGCCGGCAGTCCTGCTGCTTCGAGTTCGACCGCTCTCATCGCCTGCTGAAGCGCCAGCGCGCAACGCGCAGCAGCGAACGCGTCGGAGAGCACGACGTAGACGGCGTCGCCCCACGTGTTGCGGTACCAGATGTCCGAGTCGTGTTGTTTCAGTACTTCCGCGAACCCACCGAGCACCCGCGCCGCGAAGATCGGCAGTTGCTCGTCGGTCAATTTGGAGAACCCCTTGATGTCGCCGAACAGCATCGCGCGCACGATTCGCCCGCCGGCCCTTGCCTCTCCGTGCGGTTGGGACGTCTCAGGCCGCGCAGTCAACCCGGGGGCTGTCGGACCGACGGCGGTTGGCGCAGGTCGGTCGTCGGTCTCCCGGACCCGCGCCTCGCCATCCGGGGAAACCGACGTGACAACGCGGCCGCCGAGGCGCCAGGTGGCGATGTCTATCGAAGTCCCTGCGGACCCGTTTGAAGGGCCCCCGTCCCACACGGCCAGCTGGCGGACCTCAGCGTCGAGATACCGGGCACGGAGTATGGCGAGACCCATGGCGAGTTCCGTCCCATACCGGAACAGAACGTCGTCACCCAGGAACGCATCGTCGGTCGCATAGTGGATCGTGGTCGCAGCGGCGGCACAGCGCTCGAATCGCTCGATCCACCTGGCGCCCGCCGATGCCACTGACAGCGCGACGAACTCCCCTCGCGAGAACGGCAGCACGACGTGGAGCTCGCTACCCACCGCAAGCAGCGCCTCGGCCCAGAGGATGTCTGCGCCGCTCGCGAGCGATCCGTAGGCGAAGCCGGGAGCGTGATGCGCGACGACCTCAGCGATTGCGCTCGCGACAGAGCCTTCGTCATCTGGCGCGAAGCGCCCGTGGTCGTGTTCATCCGCAACGCGATGTCCGCAGAAGTGGACCACCGCGGGACCGGCAAGGATCCCCAGGAATTGCGCGTCGACCCCGAGCAGCTCGCAGATGGTTCGCAGCTGGCGGCGCGTGGTCGCAAGCGCCGCGTAGTCTCCCGGGTTTCGCTGCGTGGCGCGTACCAGAGACTCCTCGGTCCGGGCAACGTCCCCGAGTAACAGGCGCGCTTCGGCCTCTGTTGCCGCCTCGTAATAGGACTCCTCGGCGGTCGACGCAGCGAGCACCTCGAGCACGACCAGGGCTAGCTCTCGTGCGCCGGCGACGTCGCCCGCGATGAGCCTCATTGTGGCCGCGTTCACCGCCGGGTAGTAGCCGCCGGTACGCGCAAACACTGCGGTGTAGAGGTCGGCGGCATGAGCAGCGCGGCGGCGTCTGGTGATGCCCTCGGAAGCCAGAGCCAGGTCCTTGCAGATCCGCGCCCAGAGCGCTGCGATGTCCTCGTCCTCAATCCCTCCCAGGTGATACTCCTCGAAGCGGCGAGCAGCTTCCTCTGTCGCGCCTGCGCGCGCGAGCGAGAGCACCGCGCGATGTTTCAACGGCAGATCGTCGGGATGTTCCGCCAAGCCTTTCTCGGCGAGATCGAAGGCTGTCAGGAGCTCACCGCGCCGCTCCTCGCGCTTCACCGCGTCGAGCCACATCACGGCGGTCTGCAGGTCCGGCTCGCTTGCCGGCGACTCACGGGACGGCGACATTGTGCGGAGACTCTAAACAGAGATTCGGGCGGTCGAGCGGGGATCGCGATCTGGATCATCGCTGCCGCACTTGGTGCCGCTGTTGCAGCACTGAGCGTGCCGCTGACGGCCCGGAAGATTCTGGGCTTCCGCCGCGTCCTGTTGGCATGGTCAGAGACGTACAGGACGCCGCTATCGCCGGGCTCGCAACCGATACTTCCAACACGGGACTCCCGTCCGAGCTGCCATCGCTGGGCGAGTTCGCGCGACGCCTCGCATTCGTTCCACGACGGCCCTCTGCCGGCAGTACGGCTGCGCTCGCCGTCGCGCTCGCCGCCGATCTGGTCACCCAGGTTGCGGAACGCTCGACGGACTGGCAGGAGCAGGGAGGCATCGTCGCTCAGGCCGATGTGCTGCGCGAACGTGCCATCGCCGCCGGCGGCGAGGTCGCGATCGTCTATCACGAGCTTGTCGAGGCGTTTGACGCAGCCTCGGCCGATCCCGGGGGCGCGTCTCGGTCGATGGAACTCGCCGACATGCTCATCTCGGCCGCCACCGTGCTGATCAAGATCGCAGAGACAGCCTGTGATTGCGCTGCTCTGGCGCTGGTGGCTGCCGAGTCCGGCGACACGGTCGTCCGCGCCGACGCCAGCGCCGCCGCGATCCTCGCGAGCGGCGCCGCGGACATGGTCGTCCATCTTGTGGACGTGAACCTCCTGGCGGACTCGCAACGGGAGCTCACCGCTCACGCACACCGGCTCGCCACTGCTGCGGGCCTCAGCCGCTCGGCGGCGGTCTCGATCCTGACATGAGCCGGGAAGAAAACGGGGACGCGATGCGTCCAGTTGGCATGTCGAACTCGCAGTGGCGACAGCTGGCGGGGTTGTCAGAACGAGAATTGGCGGCATTGCTTCGCCTGCTTTCTCCGGCGCCCCTGTCGTGGCGTGAGGCGGCGCGCGCGATACCGGCGCGTCTGGGCGATCAGGTCGAGTCCGCAGGGTCGTCGCAGGCGCCGGAGACGGTTACACGAGGCGATGAATCGACTGGGGCCAGCGTGCGCGCTGGCGAGTTCAATGACCGCGGGCGTGTTTGACGGGCTGAGCGTCCTGACCTTATTGTTGGACCAGCCGAACGAGCGAGGGCAGGGTGGGGAGTCTCCGAGACACCGAGTCCGTGAGGTCCGTCACAGACGCGCGGCCTGCCGTACCGGCAGCGTCAGATCGCGGCGATCACTCCCGGCGCCTTGACGCAAGTCTGGTTCGCCGGTGCCGAGCAGGCGATGCGTCGGCGTGGTCGGAAATCGTCGATCGGTTCTCAAGCTACGTGTACGCGATCACGATCGGCTATGGCGTACACGATGATCGGGCCGAGGATGTCTTCCAGGAGGTCTTCACGAGGGCCTTCACACACCTCGAAACACTCCGCGACGAAGCTGCGCTCAAGCCCTGGATCGCGCAACTGACCCGGCGAGCGTCGATCGATCGTCTTAGGGCGGACCAGCGCGAACTGCCGGCGCTCGCCGACACGGAGATCCCGCAGGACGACGCGGCGCTGGAGCGGATCGAGCTGGCGATGGTTGTGGCGCGTGCGCTTGACCAACTCCCTGCGCAGTTCGCTGACGTGCTCACGCGTTTCTTCCTCGAGGACCAGAGCTACCAGGTGATCTCCGACGCGGTCGGCGTCCCAGCCGGAACCGTCGCGTCGCGAATCTCTCGCGGTCTCGCGATGCTGCGGGACGTTCTTGATGACGGGCGAGCCTCCGTCGAGGTTTGACTCGGCGGTACTGACCGTCTCAAGCGCAATCGACGTGCGGTATTCGGGCGGGTCAGGATCCGTTGATCGGACTGTTGACCACCGTCCGCTCGAGCCTCGTCAGCTCGCGCGCGGGCGGGATGTGCGGCCGGGCCTCACGCAGCAGTTCTTTGGCGTTCTGGCAGGCCGGGCAGATGTCGAGCACGCGCACGACGTTGTCGCCACCGGGACTCGAGCTGTTCTCGGCGATCGCAATCTCGCGGCCGCCGAGGCTGGGGATCAACAACTGCGGAACGGTGCTGAAGTCGAGCACGCGCAGCTCCTGGCCGGTACGCGCGTTCCATACCCGGGCGCTGTCGTCAAGCGAGTCGGTGACGACCATCGCACCGCCTGCCGCGAAGGCAGCGTCCACGATCCCACGCGTATCCCCGATCAACTGGCGCAGCACGTGGCCGCTCCCAACGCTCCAGATCGTCGCGCGGGAATCCCACGAGCCGACGACCAGTCGCGAGCCGTTTGGAGTGAGATCGACGCCGGAGACCTCCCCGCCCTCACCGACCTGACGCAGCAGCCGGCCGGTCGCCGTGCTCCAGACGTCGGCGTAGCCACAGAAGCTGCCGCCGGCGACCCGGTTGTCGTCGTCGCTGAAGCTGATTATCGCTGGGGCGTAACCGCAGGGGGTGGCAGCCTGGAGGCGAACTGTGACGCCGGTCTTGGTATTCACCACCTCAGGCTGACCGACACCGTTTGGCGGTTCGGAAGGGTTCTGCACCTGGAGGAAGAGACGCGACCCGTCCGGGCTGAGCTGAGCGTCAAACACCGCTGTCGGCGCCAACTTGCGTATGAGACGCCGCGCCGGGACGCTCACGATCCGCACGGGAGCGGTCACGGGCGCGCCTGTGTTGGCGTTGGTGGGCGTGAAGAGAACGCCGACCCGACCGTCCGCCGCGATTACACCGGCGCTCTGCTTCGCACTCCCCACATAGCTCTTACGAACCAAGGCGAGACCAGGCAGGCGGTAGCTGTACAGCCAGGTTTTGCCGGCGTCGCCGGCTACCACGGTGAGCAGCTTGCGGGAGAACCCCCACCCGGTGAGCGTTCCCGCGACCGGCAGGAAGGATCCCTCGACGCCGAGCGCGCGCCAGAGGCGCACAACACCGTCGTTCGAGGCCGTCAGCACCGATTGGCCGTTCGGGGTAAAGGCCATCGTTGTCACCGCCGCGGTCGGGCCCGCATAGGAGGCGACCTGGTCGCGCGCGGCCAGGGACCAGACACCGGCGGTCCCGTCTTCGGCCCCTACGGCGAGCCGACCGCCGTCGGGGCTGAAGGCGAGCGCGGAGATCTGGACGTAGGGAATCGTGGTCACCTCAAGCACACGTTTCCATGTCCTGGTGTCGTAGATCGCAACCCCACCGAAGCTGTCACCAGCTGCCAGGTACCCCACCGCGAGCCGCGAGCCGTTGGGACTGAGAGCCAGCAGCCCAACGGTTTGCCCCCTGCCGCCGACATGGCGGACGATCCGACCACTGCGAGCGTCGTAAACGGTGAAGGTATCGCCGTACAAATCGGCTACGACAAGGTCACGGCCACGGCGTGTGAACACCATACTGGCGCCAACCGCCGGGTCGCGCGCGAGTCTGCGCGGTCTCAGCGCCGGGACGCTCCACAGCTCAATCGCATCCATGTTCGTCGCAGCGAGTTCCCGCCCGCTGGGGCTGAACGCGAGACCGGCGACCCCGGGCGCATTGCTTCCGACAACCACCCGGCCCGTCAGTCCGGCCCGCTGCGCGACGACAGCACCGCTGCCGGCGTTCACAAGCAGGATCTGGCGCTCGGTTCCAACCGCCAACAGCGCCCCGTCGGGCGAGTAGGCGAGGCTCACCACATCAGAGCCAACGTGAACCGAGTGGAGCACGCCCCCGTCGACCGCACTCACGAGCCGCAGAGACCCGGTGCAGGTCCCTTCGGCGATCTGGCGACCGTTGGGGCTGAGCACCGCCGTCAGTCCGGCATTGAACCCGCAGGCGCCCGGAGACGGAACCGTTGGAAACGCCTTCTGCAGGGGCGACTCGTCGAGTGCGGCCCGCAGCGCGAACAGCGACCCGGGCGTGACCTTCTCGCGCACGGCGCGCACCCCGAGGATCAGAGAGATCTCGGGGTCGTTGGGAAGCTGGGCCTGACTCTCGGCGGACAACGCCTGGGATTGGGCGCCGACCTGCTCGGAGACCGCCTGTGACCTCGAGATCAAGGCGAAGATGAGCAGCCCGACTGAGATCGCTGCGACCGTCAGGCTCGCACCGACGAGCACGCGCTGACGCCGCGCCACAGCCTCACGGCTGGCCAGCACGTATTCGCGCTGCAGCGGGGTAGGTGCGGGATCCGCACCCTCCGGACTCGCCGCGAGCCATCCCTCAGCCGATTTCAGCTCGGACCCGCGCAGGAGAAAGCTGCGGTCGCGCCCCTCCGCCTCCCACTCGAGCGCCTTGACCAGCCAGTTCGTATGCGCCTTCGCCGCCTCCAGATCGGTGTCGAGCGCAGATATCAAGCGCCCCACGCCGGTTTCGAAGTCGTCGCCGTCGGTGAATGGGATCCAGCTGCGATCGCGGATCTCCTCCGGCAGTTCGCTGTCGGCGACCGCATCACGCAGCACCGGCACGATCCGCTTCTGGAGCTCGCGCGCGTACTCGACCTCGTTCTCGCAGTACCTCGACGCGACCGACGCCGGCGTTATGACGAACAGGAAAGCGTCGGACTGCTCAATCGCACGCTTGATCGCCTCCGGGAACACCTCGCTGTCGGCGATCCCTTCCGTGTCTAGCCACACGTCCTTCCCGCGGCCGGCCACCGAGTCGGAAAGCCGACGCACGAACTCCGAGTCCCTGCGGGAGTAGGAAACGAAGACGTCAGCCATCCGCTGGTTCTCGGCCGCCCGCCCATGTGGTCGGGCGACCCACCCGCACTCGGCGCGAAAGGACGGGCAACCTCACGACTCCGGGATGATGATCTCCTTACCGGTCTTCTCGTTCCTCATGAGCGTGCCCTTCCTTGTGCACGCGACCTGCTCGTACCCCTCCTTCAACGCCCGTGCCATCGTTATGTGTTTGACGGCGACCCCACCGATAACGGCTTCGGCGGCGGTCTCGTCCAGCTCGATGTCCTCGGTATGCATCGACTCAGGCTCGCCCATGTTGCCTCCTTCGGGGGTGGTTGAAATGGAACTACAACACACGACGGAGATCGGCACGGTTTTCTTCCCGGTCCACGGTTTCGCGCGTTGCGCTCCTCAGACCAGCTGCTGGCTGATCAGGTAGTAATAGAGCCCCTCATTGGCCATCAGTTGCTCATGGTTGCCGTGCTCGACGAGCCGCCCTTGCTCCAGCACCAGGATCAGGTCCGCATCCCGGATCGTGCTGAGCCGGTGGGCGATGATGATCGCGGTACGCCCTTCGAGCATGCGGTCGAGGTTCTGCTTGACGACACGCTCGGACTCGGTGTCGAGAGCACTGGTCGCTTCGTCGAGAATCAGAACCGGCGGCCGGTGATAGAGCGCACGGGCGATCGAGATGCGCTGGGCCTGGCCGCCCGACAGGTGCATGCCGCTCTCGCCGATCCGAGTTTCGAACCCAAGCGGCAGCCGCTCGACAAAGTCGAGCGCGTTGGCAACCTCAGCCGCCCAACGCACGCGCGCCGGATCCGGCTCCTGCTCGCCGAACGCGACGTTGCGGGCGATCGTATCGTCGAACAGGTAGGGCTCCTGGAGCACGTAGCCGATGCCTCGGCGCAGGTCGCGCAGGCGCAACCGGCCAAGGTCAATTCCGTCGTAGGTGATGGAGCCCTCGGTCAGCGGCATCAATCCAGCCAAGCATTTGACAAGCGTCGACTTGCCGGACCCTGAGCGGCCGACGAGCCCGACGGTTGTACCCGGCTCGATGTTGATCGTGATGTCTGACAGGATCGGCGCCGACGGGGACCCAGCGAAGCGGAAGCCCGCTCCGCGGATCGCGATTGCCCCTTGCACCGAAGGGACCGGGAGATATGTTTCCGCGTCGCCGTCCTGCTCGGCGCCGTAGTCGAAGATGTCCTGGACTCGCCCGAGCAGCACGCGCGACATCTGCCATCGATCCCAGGTTCCGAGCAATGCCGACAATGGCGCAATCGCCAGCAGGACCAGCGTGTTGAAGGCGACGAGCTCACCCACGGTCATGTCGTGCGCAAGGACCTCGCGCGCACCGATGAACAGAAACACGACGACCAGCACGAAGGTCACGAGCGAAACCACGCCTTCGTACGCCATGACCGTGAAGTCAGAACGAAACATGCGCCTGCTGAGCTGCGTCACATTGTCGACGAGCATGCGGCGCAGCCCGTCCTCGGCCCCCATTGCCTTGACTGTCGCGATGCCCTTGATGCCGTCGATCTGGCGCGAGCGAAAGCGCGCAAACTCTTCCTGAAGTCCCTCAAACGTCGGCGCCACTCGTCGGGATGAGAAGCGCATCAGCAGGAGGTACAGCGGCAACACGGCGACGAACACCAGCGCCATCGTCCAGGAGTAGATGAACATGATGACCAGAGCGGCGAGCAGCTGGGTCACGGCGGTGAGCGCCACGATCCCGCCCTGCACCAGCATCTCGCGGATCTCGCGGACGCCGTCCAGACGACGTTCTATGTCGCCCGTCCGCCGCGTCTCGAAGTAGGAGATCGGCAGCGCGAACAGGCGCCCGGTGATGTAGTCGAGCGTGGCCACGTCGATGCCGACTGCGACCCGGGCGAGCATCCGGCGCTGGAACATTGTCACCAGCAGGGAGAGCCCCAACACGCCCAGCATGGCGATGGTGAGAACGTTCAGCAGCGAATAATCGCGGTGCACGAGGACGCGATCGAAGACCTGCTGGGTAAGCACCGGGAAGAGCATTTCCAGGCCTGCCGCGGCAAGCGCCAAGGCGACCCCGACCAATAGCCGCCTGCGGTAGGGTCGTACGAAGTCGCCGAGCCAGCGGGCGCTCGCTTGGCCGAGCGGCGCCTCGGCGAGTCGCGGTGTGGGAGAGGGAAGCGCGGCATACCCGCTCCACTGCGCCTCCAGCTCCGCGCGATCGATTCGTCGTAGACGGCGAGCAGGGTCGGCGATCGCCGCATGGTCGCCGTCGACGGCATACAGGACGACCCAGTGGTTGCCGCCCCAATGAATTATCGCGGGCAACGGCAGCTGCTCGACACGGTCTTTGGATGCCTTGACTGTGCGGACATCCAGACCCACATGCTCGCCTCCGCGCTGAATCCCCCGCAGGCTGGTTCCATCTGCGCCGGTCCCAACCGCCATCCGGATGTGGGCTGGCGCCACGTCGCGTCCGAAGTGGCGGCAGACCATCGCAAGACATGCGACCCCGCAGTCCATCTCGTCAAGCTGGCGTACGTACGGAAACCTCGCACGCCGAAAGCGCCCGCCGACATCCGAGACCGACATAGCGCCGGCGAGCTCGTGGGCAGCCAGGTCGTCGATCGCGATGCCGTACTCCGGATCCGCCTCGGTCGCGCTGCCGTCGGCCACGAGCACCGCCTCGGTCGCGTCCGCGGGGAGAAGCTCGGGGAAGTCGAGCGGCACATTCGTGGCATGACCGCGGTTGTAAATCTGGATGCGCTCTTCCACGCGGGCACGGAACTCCGGGTGCTCGTTCAGCAGCTCGCGGAACAGGCCCTCATCGAGAGCCAGCAACCGCGCACGGCTGACGGCTTGCACGCTGGCGATCCGCGGCGCGCTCAGATACAGCGAGAGTTCACCGAAGAAATCTCCCGTGCGCAGAAACTGGATGTTCCGCTCCTGCGCCCCTCT
Organism: uncultured Actinomycetota bacterium; assembly: GCA_963790635.1. Lineage (GTDB taxonomy): Bacteria > Actinomycetota > Thermoleophilia > Solirubrobacterales > Solirubrobacteraceae > Palsa-465. The sequence continues at coordinate 656,685 of CAWBPJ010000008.1, forward strand.
GCCCTGGAAAGCGCGCAGCCGGCCCTCCTCGACGATGAACATCGTGACTCCGGGATCTCCCTCGCGCACCGCAAGCTCGCCCGGGTCGAGCTCGAGCGGAGTCAGGCGCATGAGCATCGGGCCGATCGCCGTCTGCGGCAGCCGGGCGAACGCGGAGTGCACCCGCAGGAAGTTGGAGAGCCGTTGCGCTTGCGTCTGCAGCGCAAACGCCTCGCCGATCGACGGGTAGACGCGTACGAGCGCCATGAAGACGGCGACGTCAAGTCGCTGACAGCTCACCTCGCTGGCTGCGCGCACAGTCGCGGTGCGCGGCGCCCCTTCGAGCAGTCCCGCCTCACCAAAGAACTCCCCGTCCCTGAGGACGTTCAGCGAAACCTCCTGGCCGTCGTCTGCGAGTTTCACTACGCGTGCCAGCCCTGAGTTGAGGACATAGAAGCCGTCGGGCGCATCGCCCTCGCGGACGATCGTCTCGCCAAACCCGAACCGCAGCGGTGTGAACGACTCGACGACCAATGACCTGAGCTCCTCGGGCAGGAAGCCGAGCAACGGCAGCTGCCCGATGACCGCCTCGGCTGGGGCGGTCGTGCTGGATACATCCGGCTGCTCAGAGCTGGACACGCCACTCCAGCCGTCCCGCAAGATGCGGGACGAGGGCATCGTCCAGGAGCTCTCGCGTCGCGCGCGCGTGAATATCCGGGTCAGCGGCCATGGGCAGCACGCGCTCGCGCAGTTGCATGATGCGCCAGCCCAATCCCGTGGCGATGGGGCCAATCAAGTCGCCCGGGCGCTTGCCGGTGAGCATGCGGGTGAGCTCATCGGCCTCGTCAACGTAGGCATCGTCCATCGTCGTGACGGCGCCTGCCTGCTTGGCGGCCGCCGACAGCGAACGGCCATCCTCGCGCACCGAGAGGCTCACCTCCCGCGCAACGTCCTCGCGCGCGAACGTGACCTCCTCCCACGCCAGCCGTTGCCAGTCGAGGCGATGCGCACTCAAACACCGGTCGATCAGCTCGGCGTCGGCGAGGTGATCGGCGATGAGGCCCCACGCGCGTTCCAATACCAATACCTCCGCGGCCCATTCGCGTAGATCTTCGGGCGGAATCCCGGCCAGTCCGCTCGCCCGCGCCTTGGTCGCCGCTGCGACCAGACCGGCTACCTCCTCGGCCGACGCCGTCGGGATATTCGTGCCGCGACCGCGCAGCGCTCGCCGCGCAGCCTCCTGCCGCGTCAGATGCTCCGCCCAAGCGCTCAACCGGCCTTGCAGGATCGCCTCCTTGTAGACCGCGGCAGCAACCTCAGCGCCGTGGCAGAGATGATCGGCGGCCTGTTCGGTTGGATCGGGCGACTGTGGCGTCATATGTTCCACCGCCACCGCCCGTCGCAGGTGCTCAGACATGTCATCGAGCGTGAGGCCGCGGTCGCTGAGCCACCCGCGATAGTCCTGAGCTGACAACAGTCGGCGTTCGCGCCTCCATTCCACCAATTCGCGATGGGCCAGCTCGCCGCTGACCGGTGCGCCCTCGCTCTCTGCATGCGCCAGGCACACGACGCCTCTAGCCACCGCACGCTGCAGGTCGTCCCAGTCTCCTCGGTGCACCGCGGCAAGCACGACCTGGCCCAGCGGCAGAGCCCGGCCATCGTACGTGAACGCGGTCTCGGCGAGCTCCGGCCACATGCGCTAGCCCATGATCTCGTCGGTCCACGACGCGCCCTGGAGGACGTGTTCGGCACGCGGCTCGAGTTGCACGTCTCGCATCGAGATCCTCCATCTACTGGTTGGATGACTCGACACTATGCGATAGATCGGGTCGTTGCTTCGAAATTACGGGGTTCTGCACCCGGCTGCTGGCAGCGCGCTGGTGGCCAGCGGGCCACCAGCGGGACTGACCGCCCATTGGCCAGCGGGCCACCAACAGCAGCGCAAATCGTTCAGGCCTGGTGCGTCTGCCCCGGGTCGAGCACCACGACCTTCGAGCCGGTCTGCGACTCGACATCGGTCTTGAACGCCTGGGCGTCGGTCTCGAGCGCCGGGAAGGTGTTGTAGTGGCAGGGGATCACGGTCTTGGCGCCGATCAGCTCGGCGGCGTCCACGCCGTCGAAGCGGTCCATCGTGTAGTGGCCGCCGATGCACATCAGCGCGTAGTCGATCGGGGTGCGCTTGCCGACCAGCTTCATGTCGGAGAACAGGCCGGTGTCGCCGAGGTGGTAGACGACCGTGTCCTTGAAGTTGATCACCAGGCCGGCGGGGACGCTGACGGTGCCCTTGGGCGTGGTCGAGGTGTGCCAGGCCGGCACCATCTTCACCCAACCCCAGTCGAACTCGACCGTGCCGCCGATGTTGATGTCCAGAGCGGTGACGCCGTCCTCGGCGCCGAATTCGTTGGCGAGCTCGACGATCGCGAGCACCGGCGCGCCGGTGCGCTGGGCGATCGGCACGACGTCGGCGACGTGGTCCGCGTGCCCGTGGGTGACCACGATCGTCGTCGGGTTCAGGTCATCGGCGGCGATCGAGGCCTTGGGGTTTCCGGTCAGCCAGGGGTCGATCAGCACCGAGTGCTCGTCGTCGGCGAGCTCGAAGGTGGCGTGGCCGTAGTAGCGGATATCCATCTCGTTTCAGTCCTCCAAATCGGGGGCGGGCGTTTCAAATGTCAGTCGGAGCTCGCTCCGGATGCCGTTTGACCAAGCTCCTTGGCGAGCTCGAGGCCGACGGCGACGCCGACGAGCATCGTCAGACGCGTCTCCTCGGCAAACAGCGTGCGCACGGCCACCAGGCGCTCATTCGGGTCGCCGGTCCCGACCGCCTCCTGTACGGCTGCATTGTGGGCGGCGTCGAACCAGCCGCCCTCGTGCAGGGCGCTGCCGAGCACGCGCTCGAGACTCGGCGCCGCGCGGCTGACGAGCGCCTGTGCGTCGTTGAGCCGGCCTGGCTCGCTCAGTGCGGCGATGGCCGCATCGACGTCGGCATCCGTGAAACTCACGTCCCTCAGCTTGGCAGATGAGGAACCGGAGGGAGCCTGCGGTAGCTAATGGTGGATGCGCATGAGCAGCCAGCCGAAGACAAGGCCCACGGCGATACCGACGCCGGCTGCTGCCCAGCTGGCGCTCAGCGTGGCGAGCGGCATCAGCGCGATCACGGCCGCGAGCACAGCCGTGCCGAGCAGATCGCCCTCGTAGTCGTGCTTGCGGCGCAGCAGCACCAGATCGGGAACCGCCCAGGCGCACAGCAGCGCGAGCGCGGCGCCGTTACCGCCCAGGTACGGGTTGGCTGAGAGCAGGCCGGCCACGGCCAGGCCGCCGGCACCGCCCGCCAGCGCCAGCGCGACCACCACCACCGGTCCGTGCCGGCGCTCCATCAGCCAGCCGTAGATCGCAATGATCAGCAGCGCGATCACCGCGTAGCCGGTGTTGTCGTAGATGAACATCGCAACGAACGCGCGCCACCACTGGCCCACGTGGTTGCCGTACACCACCAGGTCGTACGGGCTGAAGAGGCTGGTGCGCCAGATCAGCGTGCCGATCACGCCGAGCAGCACGAGCAGGCCGGTTGCGTACGGATGGGCCTCGTGCCGGATCCCGGGGATCTCGCCACGGCGCAGCCGTGAGAGCGATGGCGTCAGCGGCCGGCGGGTTTTCTCGCTGATTCGCCCGTTGCGATCGAGCTTCGGCGCACGCTTACGCAACCGCGTGCCGCAGTACGGGCACTCGGTGATGTACGGACTGACCTCCGAACCGCAGTTCTTGCAAACGACGAATAGATCTGGCCCGCCTGTGCTCACAACCTCAAGTGTAAAGCCGCCAAGAAGCAGTTATGGGCACCGATACCGGCACAGCCGAGCGGGTTTAGACTCGAAGAAACACGTTCCACGACATCGCCCGAAGGGGGGCTCATGCCTCTTGGATATCACGGAAAGCTCTACATCCTGGCGTTTGACCATCGCGGCTCGTTCCAGAAGAAGATGTTCGGGATCGAGGGTGAGCCCACGCCGGAGGAGACTGAGACGATCTCCGACGCCAAGCGCCTGATCTTCGAGGGCATGCTCGAGGCCGTGGGGCGCGGCGCCGAAGCGGGCGCCACAGGCGTCCTGGTGGACGAGCAGTTCGGCTCGAACATCCCCGGTCGCGCCCACGAAGACGGACTCAAGCTGGCGATGCCGGCCGAGATCTCCGGCCAGGAGGAGTTCGACTTCCAGTACGGGGACGACTTCGCGGCACACATCCTCAAGTTCGACCCCGACTTCACCAAGGTGCTCGTTCGCTACAACTCGGACGACCCCGACGCCGAGATGAACCGCCGCCAGCTCACGAAGCTGAAGCGCCTGTCCGATTGGCTGCACGAGAACGGCCGCAAGTTCCTGTTCGAACTGCTGGTGCCGGCCACCAAAGCCCAGCTCGATTCCGTCGACGGCAGCACCGACCGCTACGACGCGGAGCTGCGCCCGGAGCTCATGCGGCGCGCGATCGAGGACATCCAGAACGCCGGCATCGAGGTCGACATCTGGAAGATCGAGGGCCTCGACGAGCGCTCCGACGCGGACATGCTCGCCAGGCAGGCACGCACCGGACCGGGCCGTGAGGGGGTCACCTGCGTGCTGCTCGGGCGCGGCGCCTCAACCGAGAAGGTCGAGCAATGGCTCGAGGTGGCGGCGCCGGTCGAGGGCTTCATCGGCTTTGCGATCGGTCGCTCGATCTGGTGGGACGCGCTCAAGTCCTACCTCGACAAGACGCTCTCACGCGGGGACGCCTCGACGCTCATCGCCGACAACTATCTGCACTTCGTCAGCGTCTACGAGGGCGCCCTCGTTCGCTGAGATAGGTGGGCATCGGCTGCATGCAGCTACCACGTATTGACCGCAGCGTTTAGGTTTTCACGCTAGGGTTACAGATCGATGTCGGCGATGAAGATGCGTCAGACCCTCGACCAGTTGGAGGAGGAGTTCCTTCAGCACAGCGAGATCGAGGAGAAGCGACGCCAGCACCTGCAGCGCACGGCCGCCGTCCGCTCGCGCCAGCGCTGGCACGCCCGTGAGCGCAAGCGTGGCTCGATGCGCTTCTACGTACTGGCGCTGTCGCTGGTGCTGACAGCAGTGCTCGTAACCGTGGCGATGTTCGCCACGCTCTACCTGCTGCTGACCTAGTCGCCGGTTGTTGCAGGCTCGCGGGCGCGCGACGCTCACCTAGTCGCGCGACGCTCACCTAGTCGCCGGCCCGTAGCGGACCCCTGGGCGCGTGCTGCTGACGGATTAGGCCGGGCGGGCTCAGCCCGCACCGGCCCGGCACTAGTCAGCTGACGGTGTTGGTGTGCGCTCGCCCAGTTCCTTCAGGGCGGCGTCAACTTCGGCGACCACCTGATCGGCCTTCACGCCCTCGCGACGCTCGTCCTGGATCTCCAGGTAAACCTCCTTGCGGAAGACGGGCACGTCGCGCGGCGCCTGGATGCCGATGCGAACCTTCTCACCAACGATCGCGAGTACCGAGACCTCGATCTCGTCTCCGATCATGATGCTCTGATTGGACTTCCGTGTTAGTACAAGCATCCTTCTTCTCCCCGGCTAAGAGGTTGCGTGGGATGCCTAAGCCCAGGCACACCATCCCGGGCCCGGGCGGCCGGACAACCCCGATGGTGAGCATAACCATCACGCCACTTGGCTTTCAACTGTTTTCGAGCAAACTTTGACATTTTCCAATGTGCCATTTACGCTAGTACATTGCCGTGATTGTCCAGGCCCCCTCGCCTCGCCGCCGTGACTGCCCAGGTCCCGTTCGCCCCGCCGCGAATACCGGAACCTGAGACCGGGGCCGGCGTCATCGAGGGCGCCGATGCCGGAGTGGTCGAGGACGCCCGTGCCCGCCAGCGACGCGAGCGGCGGCTCGGCGGCGCCCTCTTGCTCGCCGCCGTGATCGCCGCGGTTCTGGTCGCGAGCGGTGGCGGTGGGGGCGGCGGCGGCCAGCACGCCGGGCGGCAGCCCGCGGGATCCGGGAACGGTGCCGGGCCGGCTCACGCCAGCGCGACCACGAGCTTCCCAGGTGCGCCAGCCACCCAAAAGAACGGCTACGGAGTCTCGTCTGGCGTTTGTCCGCTGGCTCCTCCCAATCGCTACCTGCCGCCCCGGTCCGGGTGCGTGACGGTCAGGCACGCCGACGTCAACGGCGACGGGCGCCCGGATCTGATCATCGTCTACTCACGGCTGAGTCGCCAGAAGCTGAACTGGCCAAGCGGCACCCCACCGAGCTTCAGGCACGACTTCAGTGCCAAGGCGGCGTTCCTCAGGGTCGTGCTGGCCGGCGGCGGCAGCGTGACCGTGAAGATCGTCGGCGCTGACGGAACTCTCAACGGGTCTCGTAACGAGGCGAAGGCCGCCGCGATCGATTCCGTCGCCCACGTCAACGCCGACCCCGGCGATGAGATCTTCCTCGAGGTCGGCCGGATCTCGAGTGGCGCGACCGGCGTCGCCTACGGCTTCCATGACGGACGGCTGATTCCGGCAGGGGTCTATCTCTCCTACAACGGGGATTCGGGCGTCGAGGCCGGGTTCGACTGCTTGCCCGGCAACCCGCCACGCCTGATCCAGCGCTATTTCACGTTCGTCGGCCCCAACGAATTGACGCGTTCCTGGCGGGAGACCGAGGTGGTCTACGCGTGGGATGGACCGAAGCTCGCACAGCTCAGCAAACACACGTTCAAGCAACTCGTCGCACTGAAGTTCCAGCCGCGTGATTCGCTGAGATCGAGCGAGACGCAGATCGGCACGGGCTGCATCCACGGCGTGAGCTGAACCGGGCGGGGGTGAATCCAGCTCCCACGGTATCCTCCGCCTTTCTATGCCAAGACGATCTTTACGACCGGAGCTGAACAGGATCCGCGGTTGGGTGCGCCAGGGGCGCACCGACGCGTGGATCGCTCACCAGCTCGAAGTAACCGTTCAACAGATTCAAGCCTTCAAGCGCGAACAGTCGCTGGAGGCAGACGCGGATCCGGACACGACCGTTGCGATCTCCGACTTTGATGACGAGATCGACCTGCGTGCAGTGGATGACGCGCTGATCGCCGCCGAACTTGATGCTGAGGCTGAGGCCGCGGCAGCCGTGGTGGAGATAGAAGAGCAGGACCAGGAGGAAGACGGGGACAAGCCCAAGCGCCGGCGTGGCCGGCGCGGTGGCAGCCGCACCACGCGCGGCAAGCGCAAGGCCGGCGGTCCCTGGGAGGCCACGTTCGATCACGGTGAGGAGGGCATCGGGCTGTGGCTCGATCCCGCCGTGCAGGACGACCCGGTCTACGCCGAGTCCTGGGCCGGGCACCGCCCGGTTGAGGTCACGATCGAGGAGGACCAGATCGTGATCCGCCGTGCCGGCGCCGATGAGTCCGAGGACTCTTCGGACCCGGACGACTGATCCTGTAGTTGATGCCGACGGTCGGTGGGCGCAAGCTCGCCGACCCTCAGCCTTCCTCGTCGCCCTGCTGCCTGACGCCGCCGCCCCAATCGACCGCGCGGCGCGCGTAGCGGGCGAAGGCCGCCCCGGCGACCGTCCCTGTGTCCCACGCCTCGGGCGAGGTCGGAGCCGCCGCCACGGCGATCTGAAACGCCCAGTCGGTGCCGGCCGTGAGGTAGTACTCAGCGAGCTCGCTGGTCGTGAACTTGCCGCCCAGGCGCCTGCGCAGCTCCAGGTAGATGTCGTCGCTCACACGCTCGAGGATGCTCCGCTCGGCGGGCTCGGCCTGATTGATGCGACGCTGCCCGTCCTCCCAGAAGCCCATCAGCACATCAAAGTCATCGGCCACCCGCGACACCATATCTTCGGGACGCTCTGTCCTCAGTCACTCGCGTACTTTTCAGTACGCGCCGCTCCTTGCGCCCGCGCCTCGCTCGGTCTGGTGCGCCGGCCGGTACTGAGCCGTGGCTCAGTGCTGGACGTACACGTAGGTGCGCTCGCCGGCCTGGATCATTCCGAGCTGGCGCGCGTCGCGCATGATCGTCGCCTTCTGGTGGAGCGCCTGCTCGCGCGCCACCAGCGAGCGGTGCTGGCGCTCCAGTGAGCTGATCAGGCTCGTCTCCTGAGCGGCCTGGGCACGCGCGCCCATCAGCGCGAGGCCGGCCTTCAGACCAATCCAACCGACCAGCGCGACCACCACCAGCATCACGAACCGGAACTTTCGATCCCATCCGACCTTGGACATCGGCAGGCGTTGGGCGACCTGCCTTGGGCGGGCATGAGTGTCGTGCGTCCTTGATGTGCGCGCGTTCCGTGCGGCAGCGGTGTGACTTCTTGGCGGCATGCCTTTCGGCCTTCATTCGCCGCGCGCAGAGTCCTTCCTGCTGCAATGCGCCTCTCAGCCGTTGCAACGCTGCTCTCACCCGCGCCGGGCCGCCTGCCGGCTACTGATTCGACGCTCGGAAGGCCTTCCTGCCCGGATACTCGGCGTCGGCGCCAAGCGCCTCCTCGATCCGCAGCAACTGGTTGTACTTGGCGACGCGATCGGTCCGCGAGGGCGCGCCGGTCTTGATCTGCCCGCAACCGGTGGCAACAGCCAGGTCGGCGATGGTGACGTCCTCGGTCTCGCCGGAACGATGGGACATCACGGCCGTGTAGCCCGCCTCGCGTGCCATGCGGACCGCTGCGAGCGTCTCCGTGAGCGTGCCGATCTGGTTGACCTTGATCAGGATCGAGTTGGCCACACCGGCGTCGATGCCGCGCTTGAGCCGCTCGGTGTTGGTCACGAACAGGTCGTCACCAACCAGCTGCACGCGGTCGCCGATGGCCTTCGTGAGCGTACCCCAGCCGTCCCAGTCCTCCTCGGCCATACCGTCCTCGATCGAGACCACCGGGTAGCGGTTGATGATGTCGGTCCAGTAGGCGCTCAGCTCATCGGAGGTCAGCTTGCGGTTCTCGTGCTCGAGCTCGTAGGAACCGTTCTTGTAGATCTCCGAGGTGGCCGGATCGAGAGCGATTGCGACCTGCTCGCCGGGGATGTAGCCGGCGCTGCGGATGCCGGCCATCAGCACCTCGAGCGCCTCCTCGTTGGAGGCGAGGTTCGGGGCAAAACCGCCCTCATCCCCCACCGTCGTGCTCAGTCCGCGGTCGCGCAGTGTCTTCTTGAGGTTGTGGAAGACCTCTGCACCCATTCGCAGCCCCTCGCTGAAGCTGCGGGCGCCGACCGGCACGATCATGAACTCCTGGAAGTCGATGCTGTTGTCGGCATGCGCGCCGCCGTTGAGCACGTTCATCAGCGGGACCGGGAGGATGTGCGCGGTCTCGCCGCCCAGGTACTTCCACAGCGGCATGCGCTCCTCGGCAGCCGAGGCGTGCGCGGCCGCGAGCGATACCGCGAGGATCGCGTTGGCCCCGAGCCGGGACTTGTTGGGCGTCCCGTCGAGACTGATCAGCGTGCGGTCGAGCGCCGCCTGCGCGGCGGCGTCCATGCCGCGGATCGCGGTCGCGATCTCGCCGTTGACGCTCTCAACGGCCTTGCTGACGCCCTTGCCGAGCCACTGTGCGCCGCCATCTCGCAGCTCCGTGGCCTCGAACTCGCCGGTGGAGGCACCGGATGGGACAGCAGCCCGCCCCCACGCGCCGGACTTCACGCTTAGCTCCACCTCCACCGTGGGGTTGCCGCGGCTGTCAAGGATCTGGCGGGCGTGGACGTGCTCGATCTGGCTCATCTGTGGGTTGGTCTCCTCGAAACTCGGGCCGCGAAATCGGGCAGCTTGTGCGCGGAAGCGGGCAGCTTATTCGTTGAGGCGTGCCTGCGCGTAGAAGGCAAGCTGCTCGTCAGCGCTGAGATCGTTCCAGTTTTTCCCGTGCGATGCGGCGAGATCAACCCCGGCCTGCACGCGCCGGCGGAAGCGATCGGCTGACGCGCGCAGCGCGAGCTCGGGATCGACCTTCAGCTTGCGCGCGACGTTGACGGCCGCGAACAGCACGTCACCGAGCTCGTGGAAGCGCTCATCGTCGGTCTGCGCCGCAATCAGCTCGTCGAGCTCGTCGCGCACCGTCTGCAACGGCACGTCGACCCCCTCGAAGTCAAAGCCGCTCGAAGCGGCCCGGCGCTGCACCTTGCGTGCGTAGAGCGGGCTCGGCAGGTTCTCGGGCACCTCGCCGAAGACACCCGGCTCGCGCCCGGTCTCCGTCGACTTGATCGCGTCCCAGTTGCGCAGCACCTCGGCGGCGTTCTCGACCTCCACCTCGCCGAAGACGTGCGGGTGGCGTCGGATCAGCTTCTCTGTGGCATGGCGCGCGACCGCGGCCAGGTCTCCCGCCCCGCGCTCCTCGAGCAGCAACGCCAGGAAGTGGACCTGGAACAGCACGTCCCCGAGCTCGTCGAGCAGCTTCGCGTCGTCGCGACGGTGCGCGGCGTCCGCCAGCTCATATGCCTCCTCGACCGTGTGCGGGACGATCGTGCGCTCGTCCTGCTCGGCATCCCACGGGCACTCGACCCGCAGACGCCTGGTGATCTCGTCCAGCCTGCCGAGGGCGGCCGTGAGCTCCGGATCGCCGGAGCTCACGGCCGTGCCCCCGCAGAACTTGCGGACGAAAGCACTACTTGGTCGTGCTGGTCTTTGTGGCCGTCGTGGCCGTCTTGGTCAGCGTCGCCGTGGTGCTCGTGGTAGCCGTCGTCGTCGGCGTCGGCGTCGCGGTCGTCGTCGTCTTCGGCGCCTTGTAGTTCGCGCAGACTGTCTGCACGGCGTACTCAGTGCGGCAGATCGACCGCTTGAAGAAGCTCGCCTTGGCCAGCTTGGCGACCTTGGTCTCGGCCGCCGTCTGATTGGCCGTCGTCAGGCTCGTCTTGATCGCCGTGGTGGCCTTGGCCAGCGACTGCTGCACGGCAGGAGTGATCTTGGTGTTCTCGAGCACGTAGTAGCCGAAGACACCCTTGATCGGACCGACCACCTTGTTGACCGGGTTGGCGAAGATCGCCGTGTTGACGGCGGCCTCCTCCTCACCGGAGGTGACGCCCGAGAGCTGGCCACCGTTGGTCTTGGACGTCGCGTCAGCGGCGTACGTCTTCGCCACCGTGTCCCAGCTCTGACCGCTCTTCAGCGCGTTTACAGCGGCCTGAGCCTGCGCGGAGCTCTTGGTCCGGATCAGATGCAGGTCGCGGCTCTCAGGAGTGCCGAACGAGGACTTGTGGGCCGCGTAGTAAGCAGCGATCGACCTCGTGGTGATCGGCGTCGTGAACTTCTTGACCAGCTTCATGTAAAGGGTCTCGACGCGGTACTGGAAGAGCAGGTCATCGCGGGTCTGGCCACTCGACTTCAGATAGGTCTGGAACGCCTTGTCGGTCGGCCACTGCTTCTTGATGTACTTGTTGAAGTCCTTGTTGAGGTTCGGTGCTGTGACACCTTCCTTGTGGGCCTGGCCCTGGTACCAGTAGCCCTCTACAAGGAACTGCATGACCTGTGCGGCGCTCGAGGTGAAGAGCTGCTTGCAGTCTTTCTTCAGCGTCGCCTCGCTGGTCTTGCGCAAAGTCGGGTATGCGGCGCGCACGTTCTTGATGCACGTCGTGAAGTCCGTTGGGTTACTGGACACGATTACGGGGACGGACTCGCCCTGTTCCGCGTACTGCGCAGCCTGATCCTTCGCGGCCACGTACATCCAGTGATTGAACGCCCCGATCGTGATCGGGTTTCCGGCGATATTCGCCACTGAGTTTCCGGGGATCGAGCTGCCGCACCCTGCGACGGCGGCCCCTACCACAAAAAAGGCGGCCAGCGCCGCGAGCTTCCTAGATATTCGCATCGGGGCCGATGGTAGCGGTCGGGCAGCGACTTGGGAGTGCGGTTGCAGGCGTCTTATCAAGTTCTTGGGCGACGGCAACACTGCGCCAATCGGGCCCATTAGACAGCCTCAATGAGGCTGTGTTGTGAGTTGTGAATTCGCTGGCGAATTCACAACTCACAACGCGCGTGATCTCGGCCGGGCGCTAGGCGGCGGCAGGCTCTGCCTCTGCTGCCTGCATCACCGACAGCAGCACATCAGCCGCCCGCACCACCGCCTGGAACTGTGCGTGCGGCTCGCCCGCGACGCGCATCGACAGCTGCGACTTGCCCGACTCATACAGTGCCTCCGGCATCTCCGCGCGCAGCGCCTTGACCCGTGTCGAATCGAGCTCGATAGGGGTCACCGCCAGGCGCCCGCCCTTGAACGAGACGGTTGTTGCCCCGGCCTGGCCGAGCTTGATCCGCGCGATCTGGAGCAGCAGCAGGTTCTCGAGCGGCTCCGGGATCTCCCCGAAGCGGTCCATGAGCTCCTCACGCAACAGCCCGATCTCGGCGACCTCACGCGCGGCGGCGATCCGCCGGTGCACGTCGACCTTGGCCTGCTCGTACGGGATGTAGTCGGAGGGCACATACGCGTCGACCCCGACCTCGAGCCGCACCGGCTCCCACTCCTCCTCTTCGGCGCCGCTTCCGGACGCAGCCGCCTGGGCCGCCTGGACCGCCTCGTCGAGCATCTGCATGTAGAGCTCGAAGCCGAGCGCCGCGACATGACCCGACTGCTCGTCACCGAGCAGGTTGCCGGCGCCGCGGATCTCGAGGTCGCGCATCGCTACCTTGAAGCCGGCACCGAGCTCGGTGTAGTCGCTCAACGCCGAAAGTCGCGTCGCCGCGTCGGCGGTCAGCGCCGCCGACGACGGATACAGCAGGTAGGCGTACGCGCGTTCACGGCTGCGGCCGACACGCCCACGGATCTGGTAGAGCTGGGACAGACCGAACATGTCGGCGCGCTCGATGATCAGCGTGTTGGCCTGCGGGATATCGATGCCCGCCTCGATGATCGACGTCGCGACCAGCACATCGGCATCCCCGCGCAGGAACGCCATCATCCGCTTCTCGAGCTCGGCGTCGTCCATCTGCCCGTGCGCTACCTCGAAGCGCATCTGCGGCACCAGGCCGCGTAGCCGCTCGGCCGTCTCGTCGATCGACTCGACCCGGTTGTGGAGGAAGAACGCCTGACCGCCACGCGCGTGCTCGCGCAGCAGCGCCGCCTTGACGAGCTCCTCGTCGTACTCGCCGACGTAGGTCTTGACCGGTCGCCGGCCCTCGGGTGCGGTCTCGATCACGCTGATGTCGCGGATCCCGGCAAGCGACATCTGCAGCGTGCGCGGAATCGGCGTGGCGCTCATCGACAGCACGTCCACCTTGAGCTTCAGCTGCTTGAGCAGCTCCTTCTGCTTGACGCCGAAGCGCTGCTCCTCGTCGATCACCAGCAGGCCCACGTCCTTCGCCCGCACATCGCGCGAGAGCAACCGGTGGGTGCCGATCAGGATGTCCACCTCGCCTCGGGTGAACGCGGCAATCGCCTCCTTCTGCTGCGACGCCGGGCGGAAGCGCGAGACGTGCTCGATCCGCACCGGATAGTCCTTCAGGCGCTCGGCGAAGGTGCCGTAGTGCTGCTGGGCGAGGATCGTCGTCGGCACCAGCATCATCACCTGCTTGTCGTCCTGCACGGCCTTGAAGGCGGCGCGCAGCGCGACCTCGGTCTTGCCGTAGCCGACGTCGCCGCAGATCAGGCGATCCATCGGCCGCGGCGCTTCCATGTCGGCCTTGACGAACTCGATCGCATCGCGCTGATCCGGGGTCTCGGTGTAGGCGAAGGCGTTCTCGAACTCGATCTGCCATTCCGTGTCGGCCGGGAACGCGTGGCCCTCGCGCCGCTTGCGCTCGGCGTAGAGGTTGAGCAGCTCGCCCGCCATGTCCTGGGCGGCGCGGCGCGCGCGTGCCTTGAGCGTTTCCCAGCGTGTGCCGCCAAGCTTCGAGAGCGTCGGACCGTGCTCGCCCCCGCCGCCGACGTAGCGGCTGATCTTGGCGAGCTGCTCGACCGGCATGAACACGCGGTCGGTGCCGGCGAACTCGAGGTTCAGGTAGTCGCGCGTGACGCCCGCGACGGTCTTTGTGTCAAACCCGGCAAAGCGCGCGACGCCGTGGTCCTCGTGGACGACGATGTCGCCGGTGCGCAGCTCGGCGAACGATCGCAGCGCGCCACGGCGGCCGACCCTGACCGGTCCATCGGGCGCGCGCCGGCGCCGGAACAGCCGGTGCTCGGGGATCACCGCCAGGTGGAACTGCGGCGCGATGAAGCCCTCTCGCAGCCGCGCATGCGCGAATGTCAGAGCTTTCTCCGCAGACGGGGGTCTCGCTTGACCCCCGTCATCGCCAAGCCAGTCCACCTTGAGCCGGCCCAGGTTGTACGCGGCGCGCTCGCCCTCACCCCTGACCGCGAAGGTGACGACGGTGCGGTAACCCGAGCGCGTGAGCTTCTCGAGCTCCGGCTCGGCGTCGCGGATACCGCGGGCGCCGACCTCGGCCGCCTGACCGCGGAACTGGAACGGCTGCTCCTGGTCGATCGAGGACAGCCGGATGCGCGCGCGCCCGTCGAGCTCGGCCGTGATCGCCTCGGGCTTGACGTAGAGCTGGTGGGCCTCGCTGTCGTGGAAGGCCGCGGTCACGTCCTGCCAGTTGTCGGCCAGCGCGGGGCCGACCTCCTCCTCGGCGGCCAGCAGCACGCTCGCCTGCGAGTCGATCAGCTCGAGGAAGGTCCTGAAGTCCTCGACCGGCAACAGCTCGGTGATGTCGGGTCGGTTCTCCTCCTGCTCGAGCGCCGCGATCTCCGCCAGCTCGCGGTACTCGGCCGCGAGCTCCGCGGCCGGCGCCACCTCCACCTCCTCGGCATCGCCGAGCGAGCGCTGGGTGAAGGTGCTGAACCACCTGAGCGACTCGATCTCATCGCCGAACAGGTCGACACGGACCGCGCGGTCCTCGGTTGAGGGGAAGACGTCGAGCAGGCCGCCGCGGATCGCGAACTGGCCGCGGTCCTCCACCTGGTCGACGCGCTCGTAGCCGGCTGACACCAGGTCGCCGGCCGTCTCGTCGAGGTCGAGCAGCTCGCCCTTGCGCAGCGTGAAGCCGTGCGGGCGAAGCGATGGGTCGGGCACCTTCTCGGAGAGCGCCACCGCGCTCACGACGACGACGGGCGCACCGCCCGCGCTGCCCGCGCCACCCGCGCTGGCCGCGCCGGCCGCGCCGGCCGCGCCAGCCGCGCCAGCCGCGCCAGCCGCGCCACCCGCGCCACCCGCGCCGCGGGAAGTGTTTTCCGTCCCTGGGACGGGAAACGCTTCCCGAGTGGCAGGAGCGTCGTCGAGCAGCGCGTCCAGTGCCGCGATTCGCTGACCGGTGAGGTGCGCCGGCGGCGCCAGATGCGATTCGTAGGTGACGCCGCGGCTCGGGTAGTAGCGCACGCGCCGGGGCGCGAGCCAGGCCCGCAGGCTGCTGGCGAGCTCGCGCGCCTGGCGGTCGTCGCCTGCGACCACGATCGCCGGTTTGGTCTGATCGCGGCCAAGCAAGGCCGCGATCAAGAAGGGACGCAGCGACAGCGAGACAAACGCGCGACCACCCTCGGCATGGAGCCGGCCGGTCTGCGGATCGTCGTCCGCGTGGTGAAGCAGAGAGGAGAGCATTTCGCTCTCTCTACTTAAGCAGCTGTTCGACCGCGTCGGCGCCGGAATCGATCAGCACCTGAACGTCCGCTTTGGGCTCCTTGAATTTGCCGAGCACATAGGCGGCGACGAGCTCCGGATCGGTGGTCGGCGGGCGGCCCACGCCGACCCGCACGCGCTGGAAATCGGCGGTGCCAAGCGCCGCTTTGATCGACTTCAGCCCGTTGTGGCCGGCGAGCCCGCCACCGAGGCGCGTGCGGACGTCGGCGAACGGCAGGTCGATTTCATCGTGCACGACGATGATGTGGTCGGGCTCGACACGCAGCTCGCCACGCGCCGGTCCGACCGACTTGCCGGCCTCATTCATGAAGGTCTGTGGCGTCAGGATCGCGACCCGCGGACCCCCGACGCCCGTACGCCCGTCCGTGATCAGCCCCCGGTACTTGGACTTGGGCTTGCCGAGCTCCCAGCGCGTGCGCAGGCGCTCGGCAACCTCGAAGCCGATGTTGTGTGGGGTGCCGTCGTAGGCGGCCCCGGGGTTACCGAGGCCGACTATCAACCAGTCAACGGGTGCGCTGCGGCGATGCAGCAGCGGCATCTTGTGTCGGGGGTCGACTACTCGCCGTCGGCTGCGGCTTCTTCAGACTCAGCCGCGGCCTTGGCCTCGTCCTGAGTCTCGCCCTCGCCGATCAGCTCGGTCTCGAGCTCGACGTCGTCCGACGCATCGGCGGCCAGCATGCCACGGGAGGTGCGGATCGCTGCGATCACGAGGTCCGGATCGCCGATGATCGTGACCCCGGCCGGAGCCTGGAGCTCGCCGAGTGTGACGGTGCCGTTGATCTCCAGCCCCGCGATGCTGTGCTGGATCACGTCGGGGATGTCGTTCGGCTTGGCCTCGACCGTGACCTCACGGATCGTGTTCTCGAGGACGCCGCCGGTCTTGACGTCGGAGTCGTCGATGTCGGTCAGCTCGACGATCACGGAAGCCTGAATCGACACGTCGAGGTCAACGCGCAGCAGGTCGACGTGCATGGTCTCCCCGCTTACGGGGTGACGTACGCGCTCCTTGAGCACAACGGGTTCTGCGGTGCTGTCGTCGATCTTGAGATCGATCACGCTGCCTGCGCGCGCGAGCGCATTGCGCAGTGTGAGCGCGTTGATCTGGAAAGAGACCGGATCCTTGCCGCCACCGTAAACGGTGCCGAGGACCAGGCCCTCGCGGCGAAGTCGTCGCGCCTCGCGCGAGTGACCGGGCTCGCGGCTTGTGGCGAGAAGGCTTGTGGACTGTTCAGACATAGGTGCGGTCGATGGTAGCGAGCATTGACGTTTTACGAATTTCCCTCTTCCGCTTCGCGGCGACGGCGGTACTCTGTGCAAATGACGGAGTTCCAGCTGATGCTGTTCCTGATTGGGGTGCACATCTTTGGATTCGTCGCGGTCGGGTTGCTGATGATCCCGGTACTCCGCGACGATCCGTCCGAGCCTGACGAGGACGGCGGGAGTTCCGACGACGGCTGGGGCAATCGCCCCAACGTCAAACCAGACCCAAGCCGCTGGCCTGGCGGCGGGATTCCGCTGCCTGACGCCGAGCAGTCCTCGGTGCGTCTGCGCGAGCCCGGCCGGCTTGGTGACAAGCTGACGCGGCCCGAGCGCCGACCCGCTCGCGAGCCGGTTCCGAGCAAGCCCGTCCGCGCGAACGACTAGCGGACGCCGGGCGCGAAGAACACGCGCCACGGCCGCACGGTGAGCTCGAACAGGCCTGAGCTGACGCTCGTGTCTTGCTGCGCGAGCCGCTCGATCTCATCGAGGCGTCCCTCGCCGGGCAGCCTCAGGATCGTCATGCCTGTGCCGTCGTGATCGAGCATCGGGCCGGCGGCCACCAGATAGCCCGCTGCCTCCATCTCGTTCAGGAAGGCGATGTGGCCGGCGAACCGCTCGTCCTCGAATACGGCGGCGCCCTGTCCGTCGGCCGGTGTGAACAGCAGCGCTGCCCAGGTGGCAGGCGCCAGGTCGCCGTGCCCCGCTTCCTGAGGGCGCCGGCTCACTAGTCGGTCTCCGCCGACGTGGCTGTCACCGCGTCATTGCGGGCCCACGAGCTCTTCCCGGGATGCCGCACGCTCCACCAGACCTGCAGCCGATAGACGCTCCGAGGCAACATCAGCGCGAGCCAGGCGCCGATGAAGATGAAGATCACTGGCGAGCTGTTGCGCGTGCCGGCCACCACTGCCGCCACGCAGCCACCAAGCGCGACAAGATGGATTGGAAGCGCGACGGGAGCCGGAAGCTTCTCGAATCCTCTCCACCACCAGGGTCGCACGCGCACAAGCCTCTGCCAGTCCCATCGCCTAAGGCTGAACCGGCGCGCGCGTCGCTCGGCAGCCATCAGCTCACGCGTTTCATCGCTCAGCAGAGGCTGCGCCCAGAGCATGGTGCTGAGCCGGTAGAGCGTCCTCCGCACCGACTCATTGGAGGGATCAAGGCGCGCAGCTCGTTCATAAACAGGTACAGCCTCCGGCCCGCGATGCAGACGCAGGAGGGCGCAGCCGAGGTTGTTCAGGGCGATTACGTTCTCGGGCTCGCGCGCCAGGGCATTTCTGCATGCGAGCTCCATCAGCTCCCAGTCCTCCGCCGAATATGCCGCCGTACTCATCTGGATGAACGGAGTAGCGGATTCAGGGTTCAGCGCGATCGCCTGCTCTGCCGCTCTGTGTGCGCCGGCACGATCGCGCACCTGTAGCAGGGCGGCGACGAGCACCACATATCCCTGGTATTGACGCGGGGCGAGCTGCACGGCAGTGGTGGCCGCCTGTCGGGCCTCCTCTCCGCGCTTCGATCGGGCGTACGCGAGCGCCAGCGTGCGGTAGGCCCATTCCTGTTGCGGGGCGAGCGACACCGCTTGCTGAGCGGCGGCGACAGCCGCATCGTTGTTTCCCTGGCGCAACTCGGCCGCCGATAGAAGGACGGCTGCCCTCCAGCGGCCCGGGTCCTGCGCGAGTGCCTGTCTGAGCAGCGCGGCAGCTTCCGCTGGACGACCCATCTCGAGGAGCGCAGAGGCCCTCTGCTCGGCACCGCTCGAGTCGCTCATAGCAATCTCTTTTCGCGCACGTACTCGAGCAGATCGTCGTATTGGCCGCCGTCGTTCGCATACGCGGCGTAGCTGTTGGCAACCGTGAACCAGGCCTTGATCGAGCTTGAAACCTCCTTCAGCGCTCGGTCGAAGTCGCCGCTGGCAATGGGGCGCGGCTGACCGCTGCGCATCGAGTCCTGCAGGGCGTATTCGGCGGCCGTCTCGCAGAGGTGCCGCAGGTCGGCCCCCGAGAAGAGCTCGGTTCGCCTCGCCAGCTTGGCTACATCGATCCCCTGCTGTGGACGTCCCCGCATGTGATGTTCGAGGATGGCCGCTCGCGCCGGCACGTCCGGTGGCAGCACGAGCACAGTGCGGTCGAGTCGCCCGGGGCGGCGTAGCGCAACGTCGACATCCCAGGGATGGTTGGTGGCGGCCAGCACGAAGACACCTTCGTTGGAGCTGTTGACGCCATCCAGTTCCATCAACAACTGGTTGATGACATTCCGCCCGCCACTGTTCGTGAGCTGGCTCCGTTTGCGTCCGAGCGCATCGAGTTCGTCAAGGAAAAGCACGCACGGGGTATGACGGCGCGCGTAGTCGAAAACGGCGTGCAGCTGCTTCTCGCTGTTGCCGACCCACATGTCGAGCACGTCGTTGAGCCCAACCGGCAGGAACGTGGAGCCAAGTTCGCCTGCGACCGCCGAAGCGATATAGGTCTTCCCACAGCCGGGTGGGCCGTAGAGCAGCAGACCCCCGCGTGTCTCGTTGCCGTAGTAGGCGCGAAGCTCGGGGTTGCGTAGCGGGCCGAGCAACGTCATCTCGAGCCGCTGTTTGACGACGTCCATCCCGCCGACGTCGGCGAAGGTCAGCTCAGAGCGGCGCGGGATCTGGTCATAGTCGGGATCGTCCTCGTCGGGGTCGCCCTCGGCTGGGCCGCCCCGATCGTCTCCCTCAACAGCGGCGTGCTGTGCGAGGGGCTGCCGCGACGCGCCCGCGGGGGCCGTAGGTTCGCCTCCGAGCACGGTCGAGAGCAGGCGCGTATAGGCCTCGACCTTGGCCTTGTCGCCGAGTGACTGGCAGGCATCCCGAGCGACCGTCAGCGCCTGAACGTTGTCCGGCTCGTCGCTGAGAAGCACCTGTGCATGCTCGAGCGCCTCGGCGGGCGCGCCCTCGAGCAGCAACATCTCCGCCAGGTGCAAACGCAGGTCCGACTGCTGCGGCGTCTTCTCGAGGGCGGCGCGCAGCGCTGCGATGACAGCCTCGCTCAACCCTCACTCACAATCATGATGAAACAGCCCATTCCTGACCGTAGGCCCTTTCTGGGCTGCCGTTAGGTCTCCTCTTCGAGAGAGGCGTCAGGAACGTTATCGGCGGATCAGCGGCTGGACCATACCCTTGGCTCGCCCCCAATCGGCAGACTGACTGAATGACCGAGACAACGACTAATCCCAAGGTCGCCAAATACATCGAGGGCATGCCCGCGTGGCGGGCGGAGCTCGAGGCCCTGCGGCCCGATCCTGCTTCAGGCCGGGCTCCACGAGGACTTCAAGTGGTACAAGCCGTGTTACACGCACGACGGATCAAACGTCGTCATCTTCCAGCCGTTCAAGGAGTTCTGCGCGCTGCTGTTCTTCAAGGGCGCGCTGCTCGAGGACCCCGACGGCGCGCTCAGGGAGCAGGGCGAGAACACCCGCTCCGCGCTGCGCCTGGAGTTCCGCTCCGTCGCGGACGTCAGAGCGGCGGAGAAGACCATCGCCGCGCTCGCGCAGGACGCCATACGCGTCGAGGAGGCCGGGCTGTCAGTGCCGAAGCGTCACCCCGCGGACGACGGCCCTTACCCCTTGGAGCTCGAGATGATGCTCGACTCCGATCCCGGCCTGCGCGACGCTTGGGAGCGCCTCACCCCCGGCCGCCGGCGCGGCTGGCTACTGCACTTCAACGGCGCCAAGCAATCCAAGACCCGCGTCGCGCGCATCGAGCGCGCCACCCCGTTGATCCTGGAAGGCTTCGGGATGCACGACTAGTGTCGCGAGTCGTAGCGCTACGCCAGCCTCAGGCCGCGTCAGAGAGCTCGAGGAAACGCTCGACCGAGGCCTCCTGGTGAGCGATCTGATCAGCCAGGTCGTGCGCGTGGCGGGCGGAGCGGTCCATGAAGTCGATCACACAGCCCTCGGGGTCCTCGGCGAGCGGGTAGACGTGCGCGACCTCCTGCTGGATGCAGGCGATGCCGACGGGCGGCTGACCCTCGGCGAGCGTGCGGGCGTTGCAGACGGGCGTGACGACGATCTGGGACTCGGGCGCGACCAGCGCCGTCGGCATCAGGCGCGGCAGTGGTGCGCGTGCGGGCAGGCTGGGTGACATCTTGATCACGACGTTGCCGAGCAGGTCGACGAGCGCCTCGCGCCACAGATCGAGCATCACGTCGGCGCCGAGCACCGCATCGCGCAGCGTGCGCGCCTGCTCGGCGTACAGGCGCTCGGCATCCTCGCGATCCGCGGCATCGGCCAGGTCGAGGTCGCATGGCACCCGTAGCAGCGCTGACGGGGAGATCGTCGAGCCCGCGCCGAGGCTTCCCGGCGTCAGATACGTCTGCAGCGTGCCGAGGTCACGGCGCGCATAGAAGATCACGGTCACGGCGTCGCTGACGGGAAGGCCGTCGATCCGCAGCGAAACGCTGACAGCGGAGGCCGCATCGAGCAGCGCGCGCTTGAGTAGTTCCTCGGCGTCGCCGTTCTGGTCTGCGTTTGCTTCGTCCTGCATGTATCACCTCCAGCTGCGAAGGGTGGGATACGCATACCCATTTACGCAGCTTTCCCGGCGGATGCCGTTAACGCATGTATCGGCCCGCGTTAGGCCGAGATTGAGCCGTTCGTCACAAGTTGCCGGTGGTTTCACTGACCGCGGCAACCATTCGGTAGCCTGCGGATCATGAAGAGGCTCGTCTACACGCCGTTCTCGATCGTCTTCGGGATCCTCGGCTCGGTCATCGGCAGGCGCGCCTTCAACGCGATCTGGGAGCGGGTCTCCAACGAGCCCAAGCCGTCGGCGACGGAGCCGGACACCAGCCTCGGGCGGGTCGCCGCCTCAGCTGCGCTGGAGGGCGCGACGCTGGCAGCCACGGCAGCGGTCGCGGGTCAGCTTTCGGTGCGCGCCTTCCACTACCTGTTCGGCGTGTGGCCGGTGAAGGGCAACAAGCGCCGGGCCGCCGAGAGTGACTGAAGAGCTGGTCGAGCTCGAATGGGCTCTGTGGCGGGCCGAGACGCGCTTTGACCCGGAGTTCATGGAGCGGGTCCTTGCTGAGGACTTCCTCGAGTTCGGCAGGTCAGGTCGGGTTTACGCGCGGGCCGACACGCTCGCCGTAACCGGCGACACGATCGAGGCGAACCTGCGCGACATCGAGGTGCACTCGATTGCCGAGGATGTGGCGCTCGTCACCTACGTGAGCGAGGTCCGGCACGAAGTGCTGGACCTCGCCAACCGCGCCTCCGTGTGGGTGCGACGCGACGGGCGCTGGCAGCTGCGCTTCCACCAGGGAACGCCGACCAACTAGTCGCCGAGCCAACTAATCGCGGTCCAGTAGCGCGCCCAGATCCGCGGGCGGCGTCGCGCCCTGAACGCTGCAGGCGACAGCGGCCACCCGGGCGGCAAACCTTGCGGCGTCGACGACCGCATCCTCCGATCCCGATCCCGGCCCCGACCCCGGCGCGGGCGACCCGGACCCCGACCCCGACGCGGGAAGCGTTATACGTCCTGGGAACGGATTTTGCTTCCCCGACCCCGATGCGGGAAGCGAGATGCACCGTAGGGGTGCACGTTGCTTCCCAGAACGCAGCACGTGCGCGAGCCAGTGAGCCAGGAAGCCGGCACTGAAGGCGTCACCGGCACCAATCGTGTCCACCACCTCGACCGAGACCGGCCCGACCGGCACCGCACTGCCCTCGCCAGTGAAGACCGTCGCGCCCTCAGCCCCGGCGGTCAGCAGCACGACCCGCGGGCCGCGGTCGAGGAATCGCCGAGCCGCGGCGAGCGGCGGCTCGCCCGGCGCCAGCCAGGCCAGGTCCTCGACGCTCAGCTTCAGGACGTCAGCCGACCCGAGCACGGCATCGAGACGCTCCAGGTAGGCAAGACGATCCGAGATCAGCGACGCTCGCACATTCGGGTCGACCATCACCAGCGCGTCGCGCGCCCGCGCGAGCTCGACCGCCCGTAACCCCGCGGAAGCCGCCGGCTCGAGCACCAGACCGATGCTCCCGACGTACAGCGCGTCCAACGATTCCGGAAGCAGCTCCTCCACCTGTGCCGGCCACACGTCGGACATCGAGGTGTCGGTATAGAAGCTGTACTGAGCCGCGCCGACGGAGTCCAGCTGGGCCAGCGCCAGCGTCGTCGGGCGCTCACTGACCACGACCTGGTCGAGACCGACACCGGCCTCGACCAGCTGATCGCTGAGTCGCTGACCAAGCGGGTCAGCGGCGAGCGCACCCAGGAACCCGACGTCGGCGCCGAGGCGCCCGAGCCAGCGGGCGGTGTTGAATGGCCCGCCGCCCGGATGGATGCCGAGATCGCCCGCCGGAGTGGGGATCAGATCTATGAGCGCCTCTCCGGCGACGACGATCATCGGAATCGGTGGGGCGGGCGCCAATCACGCCCGCCCCATGACTTGTGTCAGGTCAGCAGCTGCTCTTGTAGATGTACTTGCTGTCTGCCTTGAGGTTCGCGTTCGTCAGCACGGCCAGACCGGTCAGGATCGACTTGGTCGGCCTGCCCTTGATGGCGTTCACCGCCTGCTGCACGCCGTCGACGCCCTCCAGGTAGGGCTGCTGGGCGACGAGCGCCTGGACGACACCCTTCTTCAGATCGGCGATCTGCTCGGGGTCGGCGTCGTAACCGACGATCTTCACCTTGCCCGCGGCACCGGTCTGCTTGAGGCCGGTGTCAACGCCCTCGGCGACCAGCACGTTGGTCGCAAAGACACCCGAGAGATTCGGGTTGGCGGAGTACAGCGCGTTGATCTTCTGCGCTGCCGGGGTTGGGCTGTCGCCGGTGTACTGGGTCGGCAGCACCTTGATGTTCTTGTACTTCTTGATCTCCTTGTCGAACCCGGCGATCCGCGCCTCAGTCGTCGACACGCCGGACTGCTCGTTCATCACGACGACAGAACCCTTGTCGTGAATCAGCTTCGCCAGGGCGTCGGCCGCAAGCGCGCCTCCGCGCGTGTTGTTTGACGAGATCGACGCCGAGGCGATCGAGGTATTCGCCACGTGGGTGTCCACCTGAATCACCTTGATGCCGGCGGCCTTCATCTGCTGCATCGGCGTGATCAGGGCGTGCTCGTCCGTCGGCGCGATCAGCACGGCAGCCGGCTTGGAGGCGGTCACCGAATGCACAATCGGGATCTGCTCCGAAGCCGCGAAGTCTGCCGGGCCCTGCACTGAGATGTTGTAGCCGAGCTTCTTGGCCTCGGCCTTCGCGCCACAACCCATCGTGACGTAGAAGTTGTCGGCCTTGGTCCCCTGGATCAGCACCAGGTTCTTATTGCTGGACGCGGCGTTGGCACCTGCCGTCGCCAAGCCCATCGTGAGTGCGGTCATGACCGCCACGGCGGTGCCCGATCTTATGCGCTGCATTGCTGTCTCTCCTCCTCTTCCTGCGGCGCCGGTCCGGCCGGCGCCCGGTGTATGAGCCAACGACCAGCGGTCACAGCCGCGACCTCGCGCGACGACGGAGCTGGTCGAAGTAGACGGCAGCGACGAGGATCACGCCGATCATCACCTGCTGCCAGAAGGACTGCACCCCAACGATCACCAGGCCGCTGGCGAGCACGACCGGGATGAACACGCCGACCACGGTGCCGGCCATCGCGCCGACGCCGCCGAAGAGGCTGGTGCCGCCGATCACGACTGCGGAGATCGCGGTCAGGTTGTCGGTCGTGTGACCGGAGATTGTCGTTGTGGTGAAGTACGCGAGGCTGAGCACGCCGCCGAGGCCGGAGAGCAGCCCGGCGAGCGCGTACACCTTGATCAGGTGAGCGCTGACGTTGATGCCGGCCCGCCGGGCCGCTTCGGTGTTCGAGCCGATCGCGTACGTGTAGCGGCCGAACCGGGTTGTGTGCAGGATCAGCCCGAAGACGATCGCCACGATGCCTGCGATCAGAACCAGCACGGGAATCGGACCGACCTTGCCGGCTCCGATCGCGTTCGCGAGTTGGTTCGGCACGCCGCTCAGGTCGACGCCGCCCGTGAGCACGTCGGCGAGACCGAGCGCGGCGCCGAAGGTGCCCAGGGTCACGATCAGCGGCGGGAGATCCAGCAGCGCGATCAGCACACCGTTCAGCAGACCCCAGCCGAGGCCGACCGCGAGCCCCGCGGCGATGCCGACGAGGATGATGCCCCAGCCCGCATTGGTCGACGCCGTGTAGCCGCCCGCGAGCGCCGCCATCACCTTCAGTGCGATCACGCCGGAGAAGACGAGCACCGAGCCGACTGACAGGTCGATGCCGGCGGTGATGATCACGTAGGTCATCCCCACCGACAGCGTCAGCGCCACCGACGCATCGATGAAGATCGACTTGATGTTGTAGGAGCCGAGGAACGCGGTCGGCTTCATGATCGAGAAGACGGCGATGATCAGGATCAGCGCGAGGAAGATCGGAAGCGATCCGGAGGTCGATGTGGCGGCTCGCCACAGCTTCGCCGCCCGCGACTCGCTCGGCGTTGGCGGCACGGTCGTCTCGGGCGCCTTGGTCGGGTCGCTGATGCCGCTACTCACTGGGCTTCCTCCTGGACGACGGCGCCGGTCATTGCTCCGACGAGCGACTCGAGCGTCGCCTGCTCGCGGCGGAAGACCGCCACGCGACGGCCGAGACGCAGCACCTCGATCCGATCTGCGACCTTCAGCACGTCGGGCATGTTGTGGCTGATCAGCACGACCGCCACGCCGCTGTCGCGGACACGCCGGATCACGTTCAGCACGTTCTCGGTCTGGACCACGCCGAGCGCGGCCGTGGGCTCGTCCATGATGATCACGCGACTTGCCCACGACGCGGCCCGCGCAACAGCAACGCCCTGACGCTGACCGCCGGAGAGGTTGGCGACGGCAGCGTCTGCGTCCTTCACTGCAACTCCAAGATCTTTGAAGGCGGTCTCCGCCCCGGCTTTCATGGCGCGCTTGTCGAGCACGCCGAGCTTGCCGAGGATCCCCGTCTTCAACAGCTCCCGGCCCATGTAGACGTTGGCGGCGCCGTCGAGGTCGGGTGCGAGCGCCAGGTCCTGATAGACGGTCTCGATGCCGAGCTCCTGGGCCGCGGACGGCGAGGCGATCTGGACCGGCCGTCCTTCGAACAGCAACTCGCCGCTGTCGGGGCGGATGACGCCGGAGATGATCTTGGTCAGCGTGCTCTTGCCGGCACCGTTGTCACCGATCAGGGCAACGACCTCGCCCGGGAACACGGTGAAGTTGGCGCCCTCGAGCGCGTGCACATGTCCGTAGGTTTTGACGATGTCGCGCGCTTCGAGGATCGGAGCTGTCTCGTGCTCGTCGAGCGTCGGCGTGGTGGCGGTGTCAGTCATTGCGCGCCTCTCCGGGAGCTACCACCGGGGGCAACGAACGAATCGCGCTGCCAGCTCCCGACAACGTTGTCATTCCAGCGCTGAAGGGGACTAGGACCGCCGTGCCGCGAGCTAGTTGGACCGGTTCGTGGTCGGCCGAGGAGAGCGTGAGCTCCCCGTCGGTGCCGATCAGGACCGAGAACTGCGGTTGGAGCTGGAGCGGCTCGCCTGGCTTCACGGTCAGCTGCTCGGCGCGGAAGAAGGCGTCGGCCTCGGGTGGGAGCAGGCGCTTGATGCTGGACTTGCTCGGTTCACTGGTTCTGGCGGGGACGTGGATCGGAGGAGTCGCCTCGACGTTGGCCGCCGGCAGGATCTGGTCCCAACCGAGCTGGAGGTGCTCGTCACCGTTGGTGACGCCGGCGTTGCGCCACTCGATCACCACCGACATGTCACTCGGCTCCTGGAGCTCGATCAGCGTGATCCCGGCGCCGATCGTGTGCAGCGTGCCGGCGGGGACGAACAGCACATCACCGGCGCTCACCGGAACCTTGTTGAGCGCGTTCAGCATCACCTCCGAGTTCTGCTCGCTGACCCAGCCGCGCAGGGTCTGGAGGTCGATCGGCTCACGCAGTCCGAGGTGCATGTGCGCTCCCGGTTCGGCCTCCAGGATCAGCCAGGCCTCGGTCTTGCCGAAGTCCGAGTGCAGGTGCTTTCGGGCGAAATCGCGGCCCGGGTGGAAGTGGACTGAAAGACGTTCGCCGGCATCCAGCAGCTTGACCAGGACGCCGGGGTTAGAGCCGAGCGCTGCGACATGCGCAGGGCCGAGGAAGCTTTCCGGATCCGCGTCGACGACGTCCTTGAGGGTGCGGCCGTCGGCGAGCCTGGCCAGCCCCTCGGTCTCGTGGCCGAACGAGGTCGTCGTCGAACCGACCCAGTCCTCGGGGGCGCCGGGGCCGGTGCCGGGCCCGAGCCCGCGGAAGGCGTCGATACCGGCGCCGGCCTTGTAGAAGCGGAAGACGGGGTTCGGGGGCAGGAGCAGTGGGCCGGGACCGGTTTGCGCCGCGTGCGTGGCCCGGTCGATCGGCGCGCCGGCGGTGGCTGCCTGATCGCCGCGCACAGCGTCGGTGGCGGCTGCCTGGTCGCCGCGCCCAGCGTGATCGGTCGGTCCTCCATCGGTGGCCGCCGTCGCCGCGGGCGCGGCCGCATCACCGACCACTGATCGTACATCGCCGAAACGGCGCAAAGCCTCTTCTCTGTCCTCGCTCATCCTCGTGTTGTAGCGTAATGACAACGTTGTCAAGATGTCAAGCGACAACGTTGTCTATTTGTCGGGACGCGCATTCAACCGCCTGGACCCGTACGTTTCGCAGCGCACATGCCAATGGAGCCCCAGCAGACACCGACGAACCCGCCCACGCCCGAGTCTCCCGCAGACGCCCGCAGTCAACGCGGACGACGCTCGCAGACGACGATGAACGACCTCGCGGTGGCGGCGGGCGTCAGCCTGAAGACCGTTTCGCGCGTGATCAACGGCGAGCCCGGGGTCACAGCTGCGACGCTGAGCAAGGTCGAGGCGGCGATCGAGGCGCTCGGGTACGAGCGCAACGACCTCGCGGCCAGCCTGCGCAGCGGCGTCGGCTCCAACACCATCGGGCTGGTGATCGAGGACGTGGCCAACCCCTTCTACGCCCGGGTGGCGCAGGCGGTCGAGGACATCGCGCGCGAGCACTCGAGCCTGCTGATCACCACCTCCGCACGTGAGGATCCGGCACGCGAGCGCGAGCTGGTGACAGCGCTGCTGCGGCGGCGCGTCGACGCGCTGCTGATCGTGCCCGCCGGACCCGACCACCGCTACATCGCCCGCGCGGGCTTCGTCGGCCACACCGTGTTCCTTGATCGGCCTCCTGCCAAGACCGACGCCGACACGGTGCTCGTCGACAACGCCGCCGGCGCACAGATCGCGGTCGCGCATCTGCTGCGCCAGGGACATCAGCGGGTTGCGATCGTAGGGGACAGCGGCGGCCTCTACACCGCGGGCGAGCGCCTCACCGGCTACACCCATGCGTTCGAGCGCGCCGGGCTGACGCCCGCACCCGAGCTCATCTCGATGGGACACAGCACCTGGGAGTCAGCGCACGCGGCGGTGCTTCAGCTCTTGGATCTGCCGCCGGGGCAGCGGCCCACCGCGATCTTCGCGGCCAACAACCGCTGCACCGTGGGCGCGATGCACGCGCTGCATGACGGTGATCAGGATGTAGCGCTGGTCGGCTTCGACGAGTTCGAGCTCGCCGACCTGCTCGGGGTCACGGTGGTGCGGACCGACCCCTACCGCATCGGCCAGGTCGCGGCCCAGCTCGCCTTCAGCCGCATCGACGGCGACGAGCGCCCGCCGCAGCGCGTGATGCTGCCGGTCGACCTGATCGTGCGTGGGAGCGGCGAGCGCGAGCTTTGAGGCTGGTCGCGCACCGGACCCGGGGGCGCTGGCAGCAGAGCGGCCCAAGCAGCGGCGGGGCCGCTCTGGGCGGAGGTTCACGCCTCGAGCGTCTTCGCCGCCGCGCCGCTCTGCACGCGTAGAGCCACCGCGACGGCCACCGCACCAATGCACGCGACCGTTAGCGCCAGCGCCCAGGCCGAGCCGCTGTCGGTGCCGGTGGCGAGGCCGTGCGCAACCGCCATTGGCCAGGTCGCGTAGGCGGCCCAGTGGATCAGGCGCCAGGTGCGAAACCCGAGGCGTGCGCGCAGCAGGCTCGTGACGACGAGCGCGATCATGAGGTCGAATGCCAGCGCCCCGATAGCGACCCAGAAGGGGTCGAACGAGGAACCCCAGGGCAGAACCGCCGCGGACAGCGGCACCCTGACGTAGGTGTCCATCACGATCGTGACGACGTGGATCGCCACCACCAGCAGGGCCAGAAGTGAGACGTCACGGTGCACCGTGCGAATCGCAAAGCGCGGCCACAACTCGCTCGAGACGCGGAGTGGACCGAGCACGCCGAGCAACATGATCGCGGTGAGCAGCACCAGCGCCACCATCCCGGTCGCGCGGGAGAAGTACCAGGCCCAGGTCGACGCGTTGGTGGCGGCGACGATCACAGGTCGTCGCCGTCCTGCGGCCACCCGGCGAGATAGCTGACCGTCCCGTCGTGGGTGACCAGCCGGGCGGGAAGCTGGTTGGCCTCGAGCCAATTGAGCGCGTCGTTCCCGAGCACGATCGCCGCCGTACTGGCGATGTTGGCGTCCACGCAGGATGCGGCGGTCACGCTCACGGTCCGCCAGGGACCATCAACCGGCCGGCCGGTTCCAGGGTTGATCAGATGGCTGACCGCGTCGGCGCCGGTGCCCGAGCGACGCACCGTGACTGATGAGGTTGCCAGGCCACCTGACTGGATCGCGACGGTCTGTCCCGGTGCCTCGCTGTGACGGTGATCGTCGGTCACGCGAATCCCCCACCCGCCCGGGGGGGTCTCGCCGGCTACGGCGATGTCACCACACAGACCGACCAGCACTCCGCATCCAGCGGCAGCGCAACCCGCCTCGGCCGCCATGTCGGCAGCGAGCGCCTTCGCGGTTGCACCAAGATCCAACTGCGCGCCAGGCGGCAGTCTGATGGTGCGTCTTGCCGCGTCGAGTTTGACGACGCTGTAACCAGGCACCGGTTCGATGCGCACGGGCTGATCGCTGAGCGGCGGATTGATGTGGTGGGCGATGAGCACCTGGCCGACCGTCGGGTCGACGGCGCCGCCCGTCAGCTGCGCCGCTCGCAGCGCCTCGCGCACGGCATCGAAGAGCAGCTTGCTGACCACGACGTCCTCGCGCGGGGACTGGTTGAGCAGCGCGAGCTCCGAGTCCTCGCGGAAGTTCGAGCAGCTGAGGTCGAACGCAGCCACGGTGCGCTTTACGTGCGCGAGCGCCGCCGCTAGGCCGGAGCGCTCAGTGACAGATACAACTGCTTGGCCGCCCCAGAGTGGGAACTCGGCGCGGCCGAGTGTCTCCGCTGCAGCGGCCGTCGGCACTAAGAGCCCCCCGAGACGACTCCGCCGCTGCCTGAGGACGAACTCGGGGGCGAGCCGCCGCCGAACAGGCTCTGGCCGCTGCCGCCCTCGCTGCTCGAGCCGCCACCGTAGTTGCTGCCGTAGTTGGTCGAGCCGCCGCCGTTGCTGTAGTTGCCAGCCGAGCCGTAGTTGCCGTAGCCGGACGCCGCCGAGCCAAGGTCCGCTCCGGTGCTGCCGGTGGTGGCACTCGAGGTCGTGTGGGCCGCGGCGTCCATGTACCCGGCCAGCAGGCACGAGGCCGCTACCACCCCGCCGACGATCAGCATACGCACCCCTGAGATCCGCTCCATCACCCGTTGACGGCGCAGCATCGCCTGCTGACGCAACTGCTCGCGCCGCGGATCTTTTGGCTGCGCAACGGTGGACATGAGCAAAGACTGAGGCCCGCAGTTGAGAAATTGGTAAGACTCGCTGTTGAAACTTACAGCGGGTTGACGGGCGTCACCGCGCATTCACAGTTTCTCACCGCCGGGTGCGCATTCAGAAGTTTCTCACCACCGGGGTTGGCATCGGCGAGGATCACAACATCGTCACCAAACCGGGGAGACGGACAATGTCAGTGATCGTGACGCTGCGGATCAAGGCAGACGGCGGCAAGCTTGAGTCGTGGGCTGCCGCACACGAGGACGTACTAACGGGCATCATCAAGAAGGCCCAAGAGCACGGCGTGATCGCGCACCGCTTCTACAGCGACGGCAGCGGCAACGTGATGGTGCTCGACGAGTGGCCGGATGACGCGAGCTTTCAGTCGTTCTTTCGCGAGTCCCAGGCCGAGATCGGCCCGATGATGGCCGCGGTGGGCGTGCAGGGCGAGCCGGAGATGAGCTTCTGGCAGGAGCTCAACACGCCCGATCGCGTTGGCTGGGGGGTCGAGGCCCGGGTGGGTTGAAAGCGGAGGCCGGCGACCGCCCCGGCTGGGCGGGCCAGATGGCGGGCGCCGGCCGCCCACGTTCCAGCAGGCCGACCTCGTCGGGGCCGTTTCGCGTTTGGCTGCCGCGAGCTGAGCGCCGCTAGCGGCGGGCGCTCAGAAGAGCTGGTTCTCGCCGCCGAACACATCCGACACCGAGCCGTCCGTGAAGATCTGGCGGATCGAGCTCGTCAGCAGGTCCGCGACCGACAGCACCTTGACGAACTCAGGGGCGCCGTCCGGCAGCGGCACGGTGTCGGTCACGACCACCTGCTCGAAGCCCGAGGCGGTCAGGTTCTCGTATGCGTCGCCCGAGAAGAGCCCGTGGGTCGCTGCCGCGTACACGCGGCTCGCGCCCGCGTCCTTGACCGCGTCGGCGGCGGCGCGCAGCGTCCCGGCGGTGCCGATGATGTCATCGACGATCACGGCGGTCTTGCCGCGGACGTCACCGATCACGTAGTTGATCTCGGCAACCTGTTGGGCGGGGCGCTCCTTGTTGAGGATCGCGAGGTCGGCGCCCATCTTGGCCGCGAAGGCCTTGTTCAACTTCACGCGTCCGGCGTCCGGTGCCACGACCACGAGGTCATCGAGCCCGAGGTCGGTGAAGTACTGCGTGAGGATGAACATCGCTGTCATGTGATCGCAGGGCTTCTGGAAGAAGCCCTGAATCTGGCCGGCGTGGAGGTCCATGGTCAGGATCCGATCGATACCCGCCGCCTCCAGCATGTGCGCCACCAGGCGCGCGCTGATCGGCTCGCGCGGCGCTGACTTCTTGTCCTGGCGCGAGTAGCCGTACCAGGGGCAGACCGCGATCACGCGGTGAGCCGAGCCGCCGACGGCCGCGTCAACCATCACCAGCAGCTCCATCAGCGCATCATTGGTGCTGAGGCCCTCCTTGGGGTTGCCGATGATCGGCTGCACGATGAAGACGTCCGCCCCGCGGACCGACTCCTCATAGCGGCAGTAGACCTCGCCGTTGGCGAAGGTCTTGGTCGTCACCTGCCCCAGCGCGACCCCAAGTCGGTCGGCGATTCGCGCGGCCAGAACACGGTTCGCGCGACCCGAGAAGAGCATCAGGCGCTTGCCGGGATCGGCACGCATCTCAGTGGACCCGAACGGCATTTCGGCGACGCTCATCGCCCCGAGGATGGTACGCATCGCCGAGGATGAAATGTTTCAGTGCCCACGCTCAGTGCTTGTCAGGCTCGTCTGTCGCGTGACGCTCACGCACACGGTCGTTGTAATCCTCGATGTTCCGCTGGCGCTCACGCGCGATTCCGAGGGCGCCGTCAGGGACGTCCTTGGTGATGACCGAGCCTGCACCGATCCAGGCGTCGTCACCGACCTCGACTGGGGCTACGAAGGTCGTGTCGACCGCTGTGTGCACGCGCGAGCCGATCGTCGTGCGGTGCTTGACCCAGCCGTCGTAGTTTGCCGTGATCGTGCTGGCGCCGAGGTTCGTGTCCTCGCCGATGGTGGCGTCACCGATGTAGCTGAGATGCGGCACCTTGGTGCGTGCGCCGACCTCGGCGTTCTTGAGCTCGACGAAGGCGCCGACCTTCGAGCCGTCGTGCAGGAGTGTGCCCGGACGCAGGTAGCTGAACGGGCCGACACTGACACCATCACCGATCGTCGCGCCGGTGGCGTGGCTGTGGACCACCTCCGAGTTGGAGCCGACCGTGACGTCGGTGAGCGTGGTGTGCGGGCCGATCACAGAGCCCTCCCCCACGCTGGTCGTACCGTGGAGCGCCGTGCCGGGATGGATCACCGTGTCAGGCGCGAGCTCGACCCCGGCGTCGACCACGGTGTGGTCGGGGTCGATGATCGTCGCGCCGGCGAGCATCAGCTCCTCGTTGATCCGGCGCTGTGCCACGGTTCTCACCGCCGCCAGCTGCACGCGATCGTTGACCCCGAGGGTCTGGTCGACATCGTGGAGCTCGAGGGCCGTCACCAGATGACCCTGCTTGCGGAGCAGCGGCAACACGTCCGGGAGGTAGTACTCACTCTGGGCGTTGTCGTTTCCGACCCGCGCCAGCGCCGGTACCAGCGCCGCGCCTGCGAAGGCGTATATCGCGACATTGATCTCTTTGATCTGCAGGTCCTCGGGCGTTGCGTCTTCGGGCCGCTTGGTCTCAACGACCTTTTCCACGGTGCCGTCCGCGCCGCGAACCACCCGCCCGTAACCCGTCGGGTCCTCGAAGGTCGCAGTCAGGATCGTCGCCGCCGCGCCGGTTTCGTGCTGGGCTCGCGCCAGGGACGCGATGGTCTCCGGCATGATCAGCGGCACGTCGCCAGCCAGCACGACGACCGAAGCGTCGTGGTCGATGTGTGCCTGGGCCGCGCGCAGAGCGTCCGCAGTCCCGAGCGCCTCTTCCTGGACCACGCTCACAACGTCGTCGCTCAACGACGACCTCAGGGGCTCACCGGGCGCATCGACGACCACGATCTTCCCGGCTCCAGCATTTCTGGCCGCTTCCACGACCCAGCCGATCATCGGCTGCCCGCAGACCTCGTGCAGGAGCTTGGGCGTCTTCGAGCGCATCCGCGTGCCCTGACCGGCGGCGAGGATGACTACGACAGGTCCGCTCACGAGGCGTGATGCTAGACGAGGCGCGAGCGACGGCCGCGGCTCGTCAAGTGGTCAGTGCTTGAGCGGCAGCCTGAAGCTGAAACGTTCGACCGCGAAGGTGCCACGAGGATTGACACGGAACATGATCCGGTTCGGTCCGTTCTGGCCGGCGTTCTGCACGAACAGAATCGTGCCTCGATAAACACCGTGGGTGTTGACGGGTACGAAGTCGGTAAACGTAATCTGCTGGCCGGTCCGGACGTTTCCCTGAGTCGAGCTTCCACTTCCGCCTTGGTTCCCAGGACTCTCGAACATCCACTGATACCAGCTGTTCGCACTCGTAACTGCCTGACCGGCGATGAAGCTGACGGTCACGAGCGCCTGCGGTCCCACGCCGCCCGGGTCGAAGCGAGCGTAGCCCTTGGGAACCTTGCCGTTGCACGCGACGACGCGCGACGTGGCGGATGCACCGCTGTCGCAGTAGGCGCGCGCCTGTACCAGGCTGACCTTGATTGGCGAGGATACCTGCGCGGCGCTGAGCTTCGGGAGCTTCGGATTCACCCAGCCAACGGGCGGGCAGTCGCGCCCCCAGGGCACGTCGCTGCAGGTCTTGCCGTTCTTGTAGGTCACCTTCTCCACCGAGGTGTACCCGCGGAGAGTGGCGTCGCCGAATCCACCGTTCCCGCAGCTGGTGCTGCCGCCGAAGTCGTGACAGTTCGATGCGGTCTGCCTGAAGACGACCAGATAGGCGCCGACCCCACCAGCTGTGTGTTCGGTGTTTAGCCGGCCGCTCGGGGTCTTGTAGACGACGCTGGTCGCGTCCGGTCCGAGCAGGCCGACCTCGATCATTCGTTCCGAGCTGGCCGGGCTGGGTATGCCGCGGCCGTTGTAGATCGGGACGTCAACGCTCGCCGGAGCGCCGTGAATGTCGTCGTTCACGAATCCGTTGCCGGCGGCATCGGTCGCCCCGCAGATGTCCGCGAGCTGATCATTCGGCTTGATCTCGTGGAACTGGTGGTCGTTATTCCACGAGCCGTCGATACCCAAGGCTCCGATTTGGCCATTCACGACTCGGCCGACCTGGACGCAGGTCTCGCCACGCGTCGTCTTCACCAGGCGGACCCCCCAGGGCGGACCACCTGCGGGATCGGCCACACGGACAGGCAGCAGCCGCCCATCCTCAGGAAGGACCTTGCCAAGGCCGCTCGTCGCGGACGCAGGGTAGTAAATGTCTGACTGTCCCTTGCTGAACCAGCCAGATACGGCACCAACGGCGGCGACGGTCGGCGTGGCAATCACGAGGGCGGCGGCCAGTGCCGCCAGCCCCCGGTGGCGCACGGAGAGCCGACTCACTCGCACGTACCACGGCAGGTGCGCTCGTCGCTTGACCGCGTCCCTGAGGCCGACTTCGAGGTCGTCGAAGTAGTCGTTCATCGCTCCTCCAGCTCCGATCTCAGGGTCTTCAGGCCGCGACTGACGCGCTGGCGCACAACCGCGGACGAGCAGCTCATCTCGGTGGCGATGTCCTCATACGGACGCTCGGCGACGACCCGTTGCATGATCGCCTCGCGCTGTTCCTCGGGCAGGTCGGCGATCAGCGGCGCGATCTCGGCGTCGAGGCTGGCCAGCTCCTCCACCCGCTCGAGCGCCGTGTCGTTGAGCGCGATCGGGTCAAGTCCGATGCGGCGCCGGGCCGAGTCCTCCACCCGTCTGCGCCGCTCACTCTCCCGCAGCTTGTTGTGTGCGATTCCGAGCAGCCAGGCGGCAACAGACCCCTGATCCGGATCGAAGCGCCGGGCTGCGATCAGCGCCGCGGCGAAGACCTCCGCCGCCAGATCGGCCGCCAACTCGCGATTGCGCGTCCTTCGCAACAGCCAGCGCACCACCAGCGGCAGGTACCGCCGGTACAGCACTGCGAACGCCTCATCGTCGCCCTTCGCAGCCCGCGCTACCAGCGCGGCGTCGGCGTCAGCTCTCTCGGCCATTCACCTACAAGTTGACCGGTGCCGCAGATGTGTGACGAAGCTACGCGACGATTTCTCGCGGTCCTCCATCCACCAGTGCCATAGCGATCCTCTTCGCCAGGTCAGCCTCGTACCAGCGCAGCCACTTGCGGACAGCGTTGTCCGAGACGCCGTACTTGCGGCCAACCTTGACCATGCTCATCTGAGAGAGGTCGCCGATCAGCCTTCCGTACGCCGGCCGCTCGACTCTTCGGAGCCACGGCTGAGGCGCGCCCTTCTTGCGAGCCGAGTAGATCTTCCCCCAGCACCGCTCTGAGCAGTAACGGTGTTGGATCGAACTCGGGATGAAGATCTGGAGACAAGCCGGACACACACGGTCGCGAGGCGTGTTACGGCCGCAATGCGTATCCAGCGTGGCGTTGCAATTCGGACAGAGCATCCGCAGGTTCTCGAGACGGTTGTCGTCAGGAACGCCGTTGGCGTGATCGAGAACCATCGACATGCGTCTGCCTAACCAGAACTCGCCCTGACCGCATAATTCGCAGACTGGCTGCTTGATTCCCTCTCTGAGCAAACGCCTCTTCAGGCTCCCGCGCTCGTAGGTCGAGTGCTCGACGGCAACCTCAGAGATCGGTAGCTCCCGCGACCTGGCGGCACGTGTGGTGCGTGCTGTCGGATCAAAGTGCGCGGTCGGAATGTCCCACCTGGCCGTCCACTTCTGCACCGTACGGTAGTTATGACCCTTCGGCTCGTAGCCGAGATATCTCAGAGCGTCGGCCCAGCAGACGCCCTGCGCGATCGCCGCCCGCAGGTCCGATTCAGAGAACGGAGCCGTCCTTGGCATTGATCGAACACTAGTTCGTATTGCGGACGGATGGTACGGGCGAGCTGGTGCGGAATCGCTAGCTGGGGGGCTCGGATTCGAACCGAGACCTTTCAGCTCCAAGGGCTGACGTGCTGCCGTTACACCACCCCCCAGTGCGTTGAGCGTGGCTCAGCTTTGACGTTACCGCAAGGGGCGAGATTCGAACCTGGATCTCGCCCTGAGACCGCGGCTACTTCCTCCCCAACGCCCTCGCCACCGACTCCGGCAGCAACGGGTCGGCCAGCGCCGCACGCAGATCCGCAGGACGGTGCAGCGCCCGCTCACCGCGCAGCACCCCGACCTCCAACCCGGAGCGGGTCGCGGCCAGCAGGACCTGGTTGAATGAGTCGGGGCCGCGCCAGACCTGCTCGGCCAGCGCGAACAACGACGGCAGCGGGCGCGCCAGGGCGATCAGGTAGAAGCCGCCGTCGAACACGGGGCCGAGCACGAGATCGGCGCCGCCCGAGAGGTCGAGCCGGGTCGCCTCGGCATGGACCTGGCTGAAGCGTGGAAGGTCGGGCCAGACGATCGCGATCGGGCCAGAGGAGTGAGCCGAGACGCGGCCAACAGCGTCAGCAACGCGGCCGGCGATGCCGTCGCCGTTCTGGGGAAACAGAATCGCGTCCTCGCCCGCCAGGCGCTGGAGGTCACGGCCGGCGTCAGCCGGATCGTGCGCAATGTAGATCTCGCGGGGCGACAGCGTCCGCGCCCAGCGCAGCGCCTCCATGAACAGCGCAGCCTGCAGCGCCACACAGCCGTCGAGCCCGATCAGCGGCTCCAAAGCATGGCGGACCTCACCGCGGCGCGGCGCACGCGCCATGATCAAGACCGCCGGCAGGAAGCTGCTCAGCGCGTCCGCGCGCGGCGCCGCGCGCTCGGTGGCCGCAAGCCGCCCCATCACTCCGCCTCCGCCGGAGCAGCCGGAGCAGCCGGAGCGGCCGAAGCGGCAGTAGCGAACCTCACCACCGTCCCGGCAGCCGCCGGAGGCGGATCCAGGACGACGATTCGCGGCAGCGCCTCGCGCAACAACGAGGCGAACGCTCCGGACGACTCCGCGACCAGCTCGAACAACCTGGTCACCGGCGTCGGCTCGCCCGGGACCACCTCATTGGCGTAGTCGGTGATGAAGCCCACGAGCGCGAACGGCAGCTCGAGCTCGCCGCACAGGACTGTCTCGGGTCCGCCGGTCTGGCTCACGGCCGAGACGCCGCTTGCCGAGAGCTGCGCGATCTCCACGGGGGTGTTGAAGCGGGGTCCATCCACGTGCCCATATACCCCGCCCGTCTGGAAACTGAGGCCGGCGTCAAGCGCAGCGGTCGTCAGCACCGCGACGAGCTGGTCGGAGTATGGGCCGCCATGCAGAACCCAGTGGCCGCGCTGGGGATCGCCGACCTGGTCAAAGAACGTGCACAGACTCCCATCCGGCAGCCTGTTGGAGGCGAACAGCAGGTCGTCGAAGACAACCACCGAACCGAGCTCCAGATCAGGGTCAACGGCCCCGCACGCGGTCAGGCCGACAACGCACGAAACACCACGCTCGCGCAGCGCCCAGACGTTCGCACGATGGTTGACCGTGTTCGAGAGTCGCGCGTGGTTGGAGCCGTGGCGGGCGATGTGAACCACGTCCACACCGACCCAACGACCCTCCGAAACCTCGACGTCGCCATACGGCGTGCTCACCAGCGCGGGAGCCGCCTCGAACCCCGGCAGCGAGTACGTGCCCGAGCCAGTCACGACCCCGACTCGCGTCACGATCGCCCTCCACACGAAATGAACGTCACGTTCTCACCCCCATGAGAACCCTGATCTGCATCAGCGCGGTACGCGCCCGCCTTCCGCGCCAGGCTCGGTCGCAGGACCGCGCGGCGCCGCGATGCCGAGCACGCGCATCGCCTTCAATCCGAGTGACAGTTTCTCGCGGCCGTCGGTCGATTGCACGTCGAGCCCCGTGAGCTCGCGCACCCGCTCGAAGCGGTACCGAACGGTGTGCCGGTGAGTGATCAGCCGCGCCGCCGTCGCGTTGACGTTCGCGTCGCAGTCGAGGAACGTCGACAGGGTGCCGAGCAGGTCGGTTTCGTACTGCTCGTCGTAGGCCACCAGAGGCCGAACCGTCTCGTCGTAGAAGCGCCTGAGCTCAGCCGGATCGCTCATATACGGCAGCAGCAGCTGATAGGTCCCTGTGGCCTCGAACGCCAGCTCCGCAAACTCGGGCTCGCCCTCCACCACATTCACCGACAGCATCGCCTCATTGCCGGCGCGCTGCAGATCTCGCGGATCCTCGACCCGCCGCGAGCGGCCGATCGCGAACACGAAGCCGGCCAGCCCTGACTCGAGTTCGCGCAGGATCGCCGACGACACTCGCCGAGCAACCTCGCCATCCCCATCTGGCACCACGATCAGCACGGTGCCGGCGTCCTCCTCGCTGGGCGCCGCGATCGCTCCCGGTGAGATCGAACGCGCGCCGCGCCCGGCGACCGCCAGCAGCCGCCGGCGCCAGTCATCCTCGGTCGTCACCCGCGGGTGAGCCCGCACCACCAGAGCCGCGGCGCCAATGGACACATCGGTCCCCAGCTCCTTGCCGCGCGCCACGAGGTCGTCGCGGTCCGCAATCGCCCGGCGCAGCACCGCCCGCAGAAATGCGGTCGCTGCCTCCTCGGAGGCACGCTCGGGCGCACGCACGCGTTCGACCTCGGAGGCGATCAGCGTCGTCACCAGGCTGAGCATGGACGGATCCGGCTCGCTGTCACGGGTGCGCATGCGCAGGTGCCCGACGGTCGCGTCGGCGACCTTGAGGTCGATCGTCTCGACGTCCTCACCGTCACGCATGAGCGAGCGCTCATCGGCAGGCGAGCGCGCCGTGACCGCGAGGATCGAGCCGCCCCGGTCGATCAGGATCAGGCTGGCGTCGAGCGCCCGGCCGGCGGCGCGCAGTACCTCCGGCAATCCCGCCCCGCCCTGCACCGCTTCCGTGATCGCCGCAAGCGCCGCAAGATTCGGTCCCGTGCCGACGCTTGAGCTCATCGCATCACCGTCAGCCATCACGACCGAATCCATGAACTCGTCAGAACCAGTTGGGCCACTGCAGGACGATCCATGCACCGAGCACGACACCGACCCCGACAAATGCAGCGAGCACGTAGCCGGAAAGGACCACGACCGCCACTCGTTCCCAGGCACGCCTGTGGCTCTGCAGCGCAGGAGCGATAACCAGGGTGATGAACGCGATCAGCGCGATCAGCGCGCAGCCACCACCGACCAAATATGTGATGTTCGTGTTGCTCATACCCGTGGTTCAGGCCATCAGGTTAACGATGGCGCGGCGTATTCAGCAGTGACCGGCTCCGCAGCGACCGCCAGCGGGTGCTCGGCACGCAGTCTCTGCGCGGCCGCAAACGCCCGTCCGACGGCCCCCAGACCCCACCAGATGCCCACCACAGTGGGCCCTGAGCCCGAGACCATCGCATGCCCAGCGCCCGCCGCGCGCATCGCCTCGAGCGCCTCGCCGCACCACGGGCAGAGCGATACGGCAGCCGCTTCCAAATCGTTGACCAACAGCTGCTCAGGCAGCTCCGTATCGGGGCCCAGGGCCCCCACCAGCTCCTCGTACAACCCATCAAGCTCCGAGTCGGACCGCGGCAGCCGCAGGCGATCGGCCTCCCGGAACACGTCGGGCGTCGCGAGCTCGAACTCTGAGGACGGCAGCACGACGAACGCGTGCTCCGCCAGAGGCTCGAAGTGCTCGACAATCTCACCGGCGCCCGTCCCGAGCGCGACCCCGGGCATCAACTGGCCCGGTACGTCGGCGCCGAGTTCGACCGCGATCTGCTCGACCTCCTCGGCCCGGCCCGGCGCGACCGCCATCGCGAGTCGCAGCGCGGCCGCGGCGTCAGCCGAGCCGCCGGCCATGCCCGCCGCAACCGGGATCCGCTTCTCGATCGTGATCCGCACCGGCGGCCCGTCCCAGCCACGGGCGCGAAGCCCAGCGAGCGCCCGCGCGGCAAGGTTCTCCCCGTCCACACCCGGGCAGACGACAACATCGTCCGTGCCCACAACCTCAAGCTCGAGCGTGTCGGCCAGCGACAGCGACTCGAACACGGTGACCAGCCGATGCCGCCCGTCCTCGCGAGTCCCGCCGAGGAACAGCGACAGGTTCACCTTCGCCGGCGCCAAAGCCTGCAGTTTCATCCGTACAGCTTGCCCGCGAGCTCGGCGAACTGCTGCGGCGCGAGCTTCTCAGCCCGCACATCGGCGGGCAGCCCCATCTCCACGAGCACCTCCCGCGCGCGCTCGCGGATCCCCGGCTGCGCCAACTGCAACGAACCGGCGAGCGCCTTGCGCCGATGCCGGAAGGCGTCATGGACAAGCCTTACTTCCGCAGGGCTGGCCCGCTGGCCCGCCCTGCGGCTGAGGCCCAACAGCACCGAATCCACATTCGGCACGGGCCGGAAGACCTGCCGACTGACCGGCCGCAGCACCTTCACATCGCACTCCAGCTGCGCGAGCACTGATGGCACCCCGTAGGCATCGGTGCCCGGCTTGGCCGCGAAGCGCTCACCCACCTCGCGCTGCACCATCACGACCCACGACTGGATGCTCGGGAGCTCGGCGACGGTGCGCAGAATCACGGTCGCAGCGACGCCGTAGGGCAGGTTCGCGACCATCTTGTTCGGCGCCGGCTCGAGCGTGCTCAGGTCAAGATCGAGCGCGTCGCCCATGTGCAGCGCCACGTTCGGATGGGGCTCGAGCAGCGCCCGCAGGTTGCTCTCCAGGCTGCGGTCGAGCTCGACCACGTGCACGAACGCCACGCGTTCCGCGAGCCGCTGCGAGAGCACCCCCGGACCCCCGCCGACCTCCAAAACAATGTCGTCCTCTGAGAGCGCCGCGAGGCGCTCGATCACGCCGAGGATGTTGCGGTCGACGAGGAAGTTCTGCCCGAGCTTCACCACCCGAACACAGCGGCCGCGGCCGCTTCCACCTCCACGTTGAAGTCGTGGTAGCTGACGCGGCGCTCGAGTGCGATCGCCTGGGCCGTCATCACGACGTTCGCGGGCACGTTGCGCTTGCCGCGCACCGGCTGCGGCGAAAGGTACGGCGCGTCGGTCTCGACCAGCAACCGCCCGGCCGGGACCTTCAGCATCGCCGCACGCAGATCCGCGTTCTTGGGGTAGGTGATGTTGCCGGCGAAGGAGAAGTACCAGTCGGGGTGAGCGAGGCACTCGTCGACGCGATCGGCCATTGAGAAGCAGTGCAGGATCACCTTCAGTCCGCCAGCCTGCTCGTCGAGGGTCGCGAGTGTGTCGTCGTCGGCGTCGCGCGTGTGGATCGAGAGCGGCTTGCGGACGTCTCGTGCGACCTCGATCTGCGCGCGGAACGCGCGTGCCTGGTCCTCGTGCGGTGCGTGCTCGCGGTAGTAATCGAGTCCGGTCTCGCCGATCGCCACGCAGCGGGGATGCCGGGCGAGGTGTTGAAGCCCGGAGTAATCGCGCTCGTCGAACCCGGTCGCCTCGTTGGGGTGCAGGCCGACTGTGGCGTAGACCTCGGGAAAGCGCTCAGCCGCGGCGAGCGCCAGCGCCGAGTTCTCGACGTCGGTGCCGATCGTGACGATCCTCGTCACGCCGACTTCGAGCGCGGCGGCCACCAGCTCGTCGTCAGGCTGCTCGCAACTCGAGAGGTGCGTGTGGCTGTCGACCAAGGCCCGCCTCAGGCGTCCGGACGGTCGAGCTTCGGGAAGAGCGGCGGGATCGAGTTCACGCTGCGCGCCGCCGCCGGTGTCTGCAAACACAGCCACGGCGAGCGAGTGGTCAGGAGCGCCAAGTGCCTCGAGTAACTGCTCCGTGCTGACCGGGATGAACGGTGTCAGCAGCACCGTCAACACCCTCAAGCCTTCCCAGAGCGAGGCAAGCACCTGCTGGAGCTCGGCGACCCTGCTCTCATCCTTGACGATCTCCCACGGCTTGCGCTCCTCCACGTACTGGTTCAAGCGCCGCACGCGTTGCCAGATCAGGTCGAGAGCACGACTCGGCTCGATGCGGTCGAACAGGCTGATGACCTCCTCGCGCAATCCAGCGAACTCCGCGCGGAGCAGCGGGTCGGTCTCCACAGCCGGCACGGTCGCTCCGACGTAGCGCGACAGCATCGCGATCGTGCGACTCGCCAGGTTGCCGTAATCGTTCGCCAGCTCGGTCTCGTAGCGGGTCCGCAGTCCGTGAGGGCCGACGTTGCCGTCGCTGCCGAAGACGACCTCACGTGTGAGGTAGAAGCGCAGCGCGTCGGTCCCGAAGCTCTCGAGCACCTCGAACGGATCGAGCACGTTCCCGAGTGACTTGCTCATCTTGCGCCCGTCCTCGCCCATCAGGAAGCCGTGCACGAAGACGTGCTCGGGCACCGGCAGGTCAGCGGCCATCAGCATCGCCGGCCAGAAGATCGTGTGGAACTTGAGGATGTCCTTGCCGATCACGTGCAACTGCGCCGGCCAGTAACGGTCGGTCAGGTCCTCGCCGAGGCGCGCGTAGCTGAGCGCCGTGTAGTAGTTGAGCAGCGCGTCGAACCAGACGTAGAAGACGTGCGTCGGGTCCCAGGGGACCTTGATCCCCCAGG
Source organism: uncultured Actinomycetota bacterium (assembly GCA_963790635.1). Classification (GTDB taxonomy): domain Bacteria; phylum Actinomycetota; class Thermoleophilia; order Solirubrobacterales; family Solirubrobacteraceae; genus Palsa-465. Next base: position 699,683 of record CAWBPJ010000008.1, read on the forward strand.
TCAGCTTGCCGCGCGACAGCGAGATGTCCTGCAAGCCCTGGCTGATGAATGCGTGCGCCTCGTTATAGGCCCGGACCGGCATAACGAAGTCGAGGCGATCCGCGAACAGGCGCTCGAGCGGCTCCTGGAAGGTCGAGAGCCTGAAGAACCAGTTCTCCTCCGACTCGCGGATCAGCGGGATCTCATGGATCGGGCAGCGGTTGCCCTCGAGGATCTCGTTCTCGACCTTGAAGTCGGCGCAGCGGGGGCAGTACCAGCCCTCGTACAGGCCCTTGTAGACGTGCCCGTTGTCATGGACACGCTGGAGCACCTCCTGCACGCGGAGCTGGTGCTCGGGGTCCGTGGTGCGGATGAAGAAGTCGTTTGAGATGTTCAGCGCCGGCAGCAGCGCGCGAAACCGCGCCGAGTTGCGGTCGGCCAATTCCTGCGGCTCGATCCCCTGGGCATGTGCCGCGTCGGCCACCGGCTCGCCGTGCTCGTCGACCCCCGTGAGGAAGAAGACGTCCTCCCCGCGCTGGCGGTGGTGACGCGCAATAACGTCGGTCGAGATCTTCTCGTAGGCGTGGCCGAGGTGCGGCACACCGTTGACATAGTCGATCGCGGTGGTGATGTAAAAACTCACACCGTGCAGACTAGTTGAGCGGTGGCCGCACAGTGGTCGAGCGGTGGCCGCACGGCCGTGCAGACCGCCACTACGACCGGCGGGGGGACGCTCCGGGCACCCAGCCGCTGAGCCTCGCCGCTCGCAGCGCCCTGTCGTTCGCGTGTCGGATCCGCGTCTCCGAGTCGAGCCGGGCCTCCGTGTCGAATGCCGCACGCTGGTACTCAGCGGCAGCCGGCGCGGCCTCCTGCGCCCCCGCAGTCGCCGCCTCGCGGTGGAAGCTCGCTGCGATCGCGTGCTCGTCGCGCTTGCGCAGGCGCGCTGCGAGCACCGCCTCATCGGTCGCGGACTGCGGTGAGAAGGTCTTCATCAGGATCGGTCCAAGGTCGATCGCGCCGATGAGGAACGTGACGAGCCAGTCGAGCCAGGCGACGCTGGAATTCCTGCTCTCGATGGCGGAGAGAGCGGCGTGCCGGGTGAAGACGTCGGCATCGATCGGCTTGGCCTGCTGCTTGGCCAGGTCCTGGGCCTCGGCCTGTTGCGCCCGCGAGAGCGCGAGCTCGAGCGGCGCGATCCGGGTGCGGTCCCGGTCGAGCTGCACCTGCGCGTTCTGAACCGCGACCGTGTCCGCGCGACACGCGCGCCCGCAGCCGGCGATATGCGAAGGGCCGTGCCCCTGCTCCTCAGCCGACAGCTCGGTTTGACCCGTGGTGAGGTTGTGCTGATCGACGGAAAGCGTGTGCTTCTGGTTGTTCAGTGCCGTCTGCGCCGAGCTCAGCGCGAGTTGCTCGGACTTCGTCGCAACCAGGTGCCTGTGGCTCTGCAGGTAGCTGTTCACGAGTCCGTTGGCGAGCAGCGGCGTGAGCGTCCAGGAGCCGACGAGCACGAGCGCGACGGTCGCCAGGCCGCGGGCGAAGAAGTTTCCGACCCGGTGCAGCACGCCCGAGGCGCCGCCGGTGGGGATCGCCGAGGCGACCACGAACTGATCCATCGCCAGGATCGCCCTGCCGACCAGGAGCCCGGCAGCAACAGCCGCCGCCAACCTCGGAAGGTCCGAGTGATGGGCGGTCGGCGGGGCCCAGGCGAGATACACGAAGAAGAAGCCGATCGCCGTCGCCAGGATCATGCTGGCGAGGTTCAGCGCCCCGTAGCGGGCGTAGAGATTGACCTCATCGTTCTGGGCGGCGAGTTCGAGCGACTGACCGGAGAGACCAACCCAAAACACTTTGCTGCGACCAACGCTTGATGTCGGGAAACGCGGCAACGAAACCCTCCTCTGGGCATGCGCCCACGGCGAAGCGCCGCTCGCGTGGGCAAGTGGTTATCAGGCAACTGGGTGCACGCTTGCGCCTACACAAGGCGTGCCGATTACAGCCGGCGAACCGCTCGTGGCTCGCCATCGTTTGTTGCCCTTATCTACTCCGGGCAGGTGCAGTTCGTTACAACCGCTGGAGCAAAGCTTCTAAGTCGTGAGCGCCTTGTAGAGCGCGTTGGCGCTTGCACCCGTGAGATCGCCCACGACGCCGGCCGCGATGCGCGGCTTGGCGCCAGAGGCGACCAGCTTGCGCACGGCTTCGAGCGCGGGGCCGAGGTCGTCACCACTCGGGGGCGGGGCCGGACCGACGACGAGCACCACCTCGCCCCGCGGCGGCTCCTTGGCGTAGCGGACGGCGAGCTCAGCGGCGCTGCCGCGTACGACCTCCTCGTGCAGCTTGGTCAGCTCGCGGCAGACGGCCACCGGGCGCTGCGGATCCAGCTCGGCCAGCACCGACAGCGAATCCGCGACGCGGCGCGGCGACTCGAAGGCCACGAGCGTCTCGGAGCTTGCGAAGGCGGCCTCGAGCTCGCCGCGCTTGCGCGGCAGAAACCCGGCAAAGCGCCAGTGATCGGCCGGCAGCGCGCTTGCCACGAGGGCCGCGAGCACGGCTGAGGGCCCGGGAAGGACCTCCACCTCGAGGCCGGCGGCGACGCAGGCTCGCACCAACACGAAACCTGGATCTGAGACCAGCGGCATGCCGGCATCGGAGACCAGCGCCACGACCTCCCCGTCGTGCATGCGCTTGACGAGCTCGGCGGCCCGGGACTTCTCGTTCTGCTCGTAGTAGCTGACGAGCTTGCCGGAGACGCCGTAGTTCTTGAGCAGCGTGCCGGTGCGGCGGGTGTCCTCGCAGGCGATCAGATCCGCCTCGCGCAGCGCCGCCAACACGCGCAGCGTGATGTCGTCGAGGTTGCCGATCGGCGTCGGGCAGACGATCAGCTTGCCGGTCGGCATCAGAGCTGTTCCTGCCTGGCGGCCAGCCCGTCGAGCGCCAGCGCGGCGGCGCCGACCATGCCCGCCTCATGCGCGAACTCGGCCGCAACCACCTTGACGACGTCACGCGAGGGCGGCAGCGCCCGGCTGAGCATCTCCGCACGGGCAGGCTCGAGCAGCATCTCACCGGCGCCCATCACCCCGCCTCCGACCACGACCAGCTCTGGGTTGAAGATGTTCACCAGGTTCGCGATCGCCACACCCAGGCGGGTTCCGATCAGCTCGAGCACGGCGGCGGCGGCGGGGTCGCCGTCATGGGCGAGTTCAGTGACGAGCGGCCCGTCCAGATCCCGGCCGTCCCGCAACGCCCGCCCGAGCGCGGTAGCCGGCTGCTCCTCCGCGATCCGCCGTGCTTCGCGCGCCAGCGCGGTGCCGGAGGCAACGGACTCAAAGCAACCGTGGTTGGGGCAGTTGCCCTGGCACGGCGGCCCGTCCATGTCGATCACCATGTGGCCGAGCTCAGCGCCCGAGCCGATCCAGCCGCGATAGAGCTCGCCGTTGAGAATCAGGCCGCCGGAGATCCCTGTGCCAAGCCCGATCAGCACCATGTGGTCGACGCCGATGCCGGCACCGGCGCGGTGTTCGGCAAGTGCCGCGAGGTTGCCATCATTGTCGACGAAGACGGGCAGATCGAGGCGCTCCGACATCAGAGCACCAAAGCGGACGTTCGCGAGCGGCAGGTTGACGGCGATCACCGACGTGCCGCTGCGATTGTCGATCAGCGAGGGAATGCCGAAGCCGACCGCACCGATCTCCCCGGGAGCCGTGTTAACCAATTCTTGAACCGCGCTGGCAATAGTGTCGAGCAGAGCAGGGGTGTCCTGGCCTCGCATCGAACGTTGTAGGCGTTGATGGATTTGCAGGCGATCATCGACCACTCCGGCCGCTAGTTTGGTGCCACCGATGTCGACACCGATCACCAATCGCGAAGGCATCCCGCCACTATAAGCAGCCGGTCTCAGGATTCAGGCTGCAGAGCTCAATGTCAGATTTCAACGACCAAGACAACGATCCGCGACCACGCGCACCGCGCCAGCCACCAGCGCGCAGCGGTGGCGCGACGTACGCCGCGCGCGGCGGCGGGCAGCCGGCGGAGCGTCCATACAACCTTTACCGCTCGACGCCGCGCAGCCTCGGCGCGCGGCTACGCGGTGAAACCGACGCCGAGCTCGCAGCGCGGGCAGACGAACTGTCGCGCAAGCAGCCGCCAAGGCCGCCGCGCGGCAGCGAGTCTGCGGGCGGTCGCGGCGGCCGCTCAGGCGGTCCCGGCGGCCCGCCGCCACGCCGCGGCTGGCGCCGGATTCCCGGGTTCGGACCCTCGCTGCGACCGCTCTGGCACCCGCTGCGGCTGCTCAAGTACGTCGTGATGTTCTGCATCTTCTGGGTCGCGCTGTCAGCCGTGCTCTTCTCGATCAGCGCATCTGGCGGCAACCTGCCGGGTGGAAGCGCGACCGAGAATGCGCTATCGAGCGCCGGCCCGATCCTGTTTACACCCAACAACATCCTTGTTGTCGGGCTCGACGCGCGCCCGACGAGCGGCTACAGCTCGCACGAAGGCGGTCTCACGGCCGCCGATCACAGCGAGGCCGATGCCCGCACGGACACGCTCATGATCTGGCGCGTCGGCGGCGGGACATCGCGCAAGCTCTCGATCCCGCGCGACACGCTCGTCAATATCCCGTCCTGCGGCTACTACGCCAAGATCAACGCCGCCTGGTCCTGCGGTGGCCCGAAGGCGACGATCCACGCGGTCGAGGCCCTGACCGGGCTCAAGATCAACCACATGATCGTCGTCGATCTCGGCAACTTCGTGAAGTTCATTGATGACATCGGCGGCGTGACGGTCAACACGCCGCGAATCTGCTCTGAGATCTCGGGCGGGGCAGCCGATGGTGGCTACACGCTGAACCTCGCTCCAGGGACTCATCACCTCAGCGGCGTGCAGGCCGTGACCCTCGCTCGTACGCGCGATATGCCATGCAACCCGGCCTACACCGACATCAACCGCGAGAAGATGCAGCAGGGGATCATGAACGGCATCAAGAACCAGCTGTTCTCGGCGCACGCGTTCATCCATCTCCCTTGGGCGTCGTGGGACGCCCCCAAGGCGATTCAGACCGACATGGGCCCGCTGTCACTGATGCAGCTGTTCGCCGCGTCGGAGATCGGCGGATCCTCCGCGCCCGAAACGCTTCAGGAGATCGGCGGCGACTACAACGGTCAGGACGTCCTCAACCCCAACAGCGCTGACGTTCGCTCAAAGGTCAACCAGCTGCTGAACGGGTAGCAGCGCCTACCTGAGCGCTGAGGGCCTGACCGCGCCAGCGGGCGCGGTCAGAACGGAAAAGGCAGAACCGGAATAGCGCGGCCGATCAGGCCGCTGCAGCCTTGCTGTCTGACGACTTGCTATCTGACGACTTGCTATCTGACGATTGCTCGCCGAGGAGGACGAGGAAGACGTCTCAGACTTTGTGCTGCCGCCGCCGTCCGAGGAGCTGGAGGACGACTCCTTGTTCTCCTTGGCCTCCCGAGCGCGGCGCTTGGTGCCGTAATCGGTGTTGTAGAAGCCCGAACCCTTGAAGTGCACGGAAACCGGGTGGTACACGCGTTGGACCGGTGCGCCGCAGACCTCGCACTCAGTCAAGGCCTCGTCGCTGAAGCTCTGCATCGCGTCGAACACGTGGCCCTTTTTGCACTTGTATTCGTAGATCGGCATCGCTTTCAAATATAGCTTTCCGGGGCGATGACTTCCTGGCACTCTCCCACCGAGAGTGCCAACGGCGTCCCTGGGACGGCGCCGCTAGCATGCGCCGCCTATGGCGACAGACGTTGTGACGATGGACAAGATCGTTTCGCTCAGCAAGCGGCGAGGCTTCATCTTCCCCTCGAGCGAGATCTACGGGGGCATCGGGTCGAGCTATGACTACGGCCATTACGGCGTCCTGCTGAAGAACAACGTCAAGGGTCGCTGGTGGCACTCGCTGCTGCAGGAGCGCGACGACGTGGTCGCGCTGGACTCGGCGATCATCCAGCATCCGCGGACCTGGGAGGCGAGCGGGCACATCGCCGGCTTCACCGACCCGCTCGTCGATTGCCGCACCTGCAAGCTGCGGTTCCGCGCCGACAAGCTCGAGGACGCCCGGTGCGGGCAGAAGCCGTCGGTGCGCCCCGGTGAGGGCCCGAACTGCGATCTGACCGAGGCGCGGAACTTCAACCTGATGTTCCAGACGACCGTCGGCCCGGTTCAGGAGGAAGGCTCGACCGTCTTCCTGCGGCCTGAGACAGCGCAGGGGATTTTCCTCAACTTCAAGCACTACCTGCAGTTCGCGCGCAAGAAGCCGCCGTTCGGGATCGCCCAGGTCGGCAAGAGCTTCCGCAACGAGATCACTCCCGGCAACTTCGTGTTCCGGATGCGCGAGTTCGAGCAGATGGAGATGGAGTTCTTCGTCCCGCCCGCCGAGGCGGACAAGTGGTACGAGTTCTGGAAGCAGGCGCGCTACGACTGGTACATCAACCTCGGGATCCGACCCGACCACCTGCGCCTGCGGGCACACGATGCCGACGAGCTCTCGCACTACTCCAGCGCCACGAGTGACGTCGAGTACCTGTACCCGATCGGCTGGCAGGAGCTCGAGGGCATTGCCAACCGCGGCAACTTCGACCTCACCCAGCATGCCGAGTACTCGCGCCAGAACCTCGAGTACGTCGACACCGCCAGCGGTGAGCGTTACCTGCCGTATGTGATCGAGCCCGCCGCCGGCGCCGACCGCGCGACGCTGGCCTTCCTCTGCGACGCCTACGACGAGGATGAGATCGAGGGCGAGACGCGCACCGTGCTGCGTCTGCACCCGTTGCTCGCGCCCGTTAAGGCCGCCGTGTTGCCGCTGGTCAAGAAGGACGGGCAGCCCGAGCTCGCGCGGGAGATCGTGGTGCAGCTGCGCGAGCGGCTCCAGGTCGAGTACGACGAGGGCGGAGCCATCGGCCGCCGCTATCGCCGCCAGGACGAGATCGGCACGCCATGGTCGATCACCGTCGATCACCAGTCGCTCGAGGACCGCACCGTGACCGTGCGCGATCGCGACAGCCTGGCGCAGGAGCGGTATGCGATCGACGCCCTGCCCGACGAGCTCGAGCGCCGGCTGCGCGCACCCTGGCGCTCGCCGAAGCTCGATAGCTGACGCTCGCGCAGCTGGTCTGTCTGGCACGCGGCCTTTTAAATGGGTCGCGGCCGGAAGGGAGGTCCGACCGCGACCCTCTACGCGCTCTGCCGCGAAGCGCGAAGCTCAGTTACCAGCCGCCGCCGCCACTGCCGGCGGTCGAGGACTTGACGTTCGCCATCGGAGAGCCGCTTGCGGTCAGCAGCCACCAGGTGCCACCGAAGCTCTTCAGGCCCTGGCCCGATGCCGAGCCGGCGCTGTCAGCCGCGTAGGTGTAGAGCGGATGACCGTTGAGCGTGACCTGGTTCATGCCGTTGTGGTGCCAGATCGCGACCTTGCCTTTGACGCCCTTGCCGAGCGTCGGCTTCATGGTCTTGCTCCTGACGGCGGGCCAGGCGCTGAGGCATTGCGCGCCCGTGCACTTGGGGTGCGCCTTGCTATCGCCCGTGAGCAGGTAGATAGGCAGGCCGCTGGAAGTCACGAGCACCTTGTGCGTTGCGTTGCTGGTACCGCTCTGCACCTGGACGCTGGCGACCTTGATGACGGCAGCAGACGCGGGATGTGCCGTTGCGGCGCCGGCGCTCTGGGCGGCGATCGCAGCCGTGCCCGCGCCCAGCGCCGCGACTGTCGCAGCGAGGGTGATGCTCCTTGATTTCAACACTGTGGTTCCCTCCTGTTTGGGTTCTGTTTCGGGGCCGATCAAAGCCGGTTGAAAGGGAGGACGCCGGTTGAGTTCATTTTCTTCCCGTTGGGGCCAGAGCGGGGCATATGAATAGACACCGGTCGAGGCGAACGTAGACATGACCGAAGGGCACCAACTCGATCCGACAACGCTGGGCGACCACGTCGATCGCCTGTATCGCGCTGCCTGGAGCCTCTGCGGATCACGTGAGGAGGCTGAGGACCTTGTCCAGGAAACGTTCGCCCGCGTCCTGCTCAAGCCTCGTCTGGTTCGCAATGACGACGACATCGGCTATCTGCTGCGGGTTCTGCGCAACACGTTCGTGAGCAGCCGGCGTGCGGCCTCCCGGCGTCCACTCGCCGTCCCGCTTCCGGACGACATGGCGCTGATCGAAGATCGATCGGCCCCGCAACCCGAGGCACAGATCGAAATCAACGAGCTTTACGCTGCGATCTCGGCGCTACCAGAACAGTTCCGCGACGCGCTGGTGGCGGTTGACGTTGTTGGCCTCTCCTACCGCGACGCGGCGACCGCGCTGCGGGTACGCGAGGCAACCCTGACGACGCGGGTCTACCGAGCCCGGCAGCGGCTCGCCGACGCGCTCGACGTGTAGCGCGCTAGCAGGCGCGCTGGGGCGCGTGGAGCGCTACAGCGGCTTGCGGAAGCCGTAGAACGCGAGCTGCCAGAGCTGACTCGCGGACATGTCGCTGCTACCCGTCAACAGACAGGTGTGGCCGGACTCCTTCCAGACGATCGTCGTACGGCCCTGCCGGGACAGCGTCGTGTAGGTCTGGGCGGGGACCGACGACCGCACCACCCCGGATTGCATGCCCGGGAGCGTCGGCGAGGACACGATCGAGTAGACGACGTGGCTCGTGCCGTTCGTGTAGTAGACCGTCGTCGCGGTGCGGTTGCCGATGTGGTCGAAACGCTGCCCGACCGCATGCCAGCCGCCGGCCGCCTCCCAGTTTGGGAAGTGCAGGGTGCCGACCTTGGCCGTCAGCAGCTTCCCGGGATCACTTGGATCGGTTGCCGGTGCCGGTGCCGCCGGCCGCAGGTTCGCGAGCGCCGCGGCCTGTGCAATCGATGGCGCGCCCGCCCCGCCGAGGGCCAGGAGCAGCGCTACCACGACCGCGGCGGCTGTCGCGGTCCCGGCGCTCACGAACCGGAACACGGGCTGAAAGATCGGCCTGCGGCGCCGGCGCGCGGCGGCGTGCTCGCGCATGGTCGCGATCTCGGCGCGGAGAGCCTCGGGGGCGCGCTCGCGTTGCGCGGCCGCGTGCAAGAGGCTCACAAGCCGTTCTTCGCGGTTCGGGTTTTCGTTTTCAGTGGACATTTCTGATCAGGGGCAGCAGCAGTTCAAGGTTAAGGACGCCGAGAACGGTTGCAATCTTCCCGCTTCAAAAAGTCTTCTCGAACCGGACACGGTCTCCTCGAACCGGACTTTAGCCGTGGGTGACGAAGCTCCGGTGATGTTTGCGGCATCAGCGGCGTTGCTTGCCTTGATCCAATGGCGGCGCTCATGCCGTGCGTGCTCGGACCACGAAGCGGACGCCGCCGGGCACCGTGGTCGCGCCAACCGACTGGACGTACACGCGCGGGTCGTCATACAGCGTGAGCGTTGCGAACGCGCCAAGCAGCCCGGCAGGCGCAACGACGAGCTTTCCGTCACGGGCGGCCACGACGACGTCGACCGTCGCGTTCACACCAAACACGCTCGCCGTGCCACGCAGCACGAGCTGGCCGCCCGCGTCCTGCACGGGGGTCAGCGACTGGACCACCGGAAGCGCGGCGCGCAGGTCCTCCAACTCCAACCTTGCAACTCCCTCCATCTCGTCACCGCGCTTGCTGAAGCTGACGTCGTGGAGTGTCAGCAGGCCGGTGTGGACGGCGGCGATCGAGATGTCGAGCTTGCCGGCGCCGCCGGCCTCATGCAGCAGGTTCTCAAGTTGGCCGGGGCTGGCATTGAAGTCGGCCATGCGGGCAGTGACGCTGTCAGCGTGTTGCCAGAGCAGCTCAATCCAGGGAAACGCGGAGACCCTGGCACTGATCACCTTGCCGTGCTGCGCCAGGCGGTGACGAAGCACGGTCGTCGCGATTGCCGGGGCCAGCAGCTGGCCCCCGACCAGCACGACAACGAGGCCGGCTCCGACCGAGATCACCGCGCGGCGCGCTCGGTCGGATGTGAACCTCGTAACGATCGGACCCTAGGAAGCTTGGGCCGACGTCGGGTTGGCGGCGCCATTACCCGAAGACGGTGTGGGCGGCGAGTACTGGAACTCCTCCTCCGACCCGAAGAGTGCATCGAGCACCTTGTTGCGTACATCCTCCGACAGCACCAGCGCGGCGGCGCCGCCGACCAACATCAGGAACAGCAACTTCCTCCCGCGCCGCTTCTTCCTCCGTGGCTTCTGTTCCTCAGCCTCAGCCTTCTTCGCCTTGCGCTTTCCCATCTCGTCTCCCGTAGTTCGTCGTCGCAAACCTCGCCGGAGCATAGAACTCCGCGCACGTCAGCCCGATCTCAGATCACCTAACCGATCCGATCTCAGATCACCCAACCGATCCGATCTCAGATCACCCAACCGATCCGATCTCAGATCACTCAACCGATCCGATCTCAGATCACGTACCGCGTTCCGTGCGCGGCCATCTCCACATTACGCCCGAACGTCGCTTCGGCCGCCGCTCGCAGCTCGGCGGCGTCGAACGCATCCGAGTAGTGGGTGAGCAGCAGCCGCGCCGCGCCGGCGCGGCGCGCGAGCGCGCCCGCCTCAGCGGCCGTCAAGTGGCCACGCTGGGCGCCACCGACATGCGGGCCTGCACCCTCGGTCGCCTCGAGCATCAGCAGGTCAGTGCCCTGCCCCAGGTCTACGATCGCGTCGTTGGGCCCGCAATCGGCGCCATAGGTGAGCCGCCGCCCATCATCCGCACGGACGTCGCAACCCCAAGCGCGGATGTAATGCGGGACCTCACGGAACCTGACCGTGACAGGACCAAGGTCGAGGGACTCGGAGGGGTCGTATTCGGACACCACGAAACCCTCCTCGATCTGCTCCTCCATCCCCAGAACCGAAGCAAAGGTGGAGAGCGCGGATCGTCCGCCGGGCGGCGCCCATAGCGCCGGTCGCCGCGCCTGCCCGCCGCCCAAGTGATGCGCCAGAGCAAAGCTGTAGGTGAGCAGGTCGAGCACGTGATCGGCATGTATGTGGCTGATCACGACGGCATCTACGCCGACCGGATCGGCAAGGGCCCGCAGCTGCGCAAAGACGCCGCCACCACAATCAAGCAACAGCGTGAAGCCGGCGTGAGTGATCAGATAGCCGCTGTGCGCGCCGCCCAGGTCCGGCATTGCCGGCGACTTGCCAAGGACCAGTAACTCCACAGCGCAGGCACACTAGATCATCGCCAGCCAGTTGGCGCAGAAGGCTTCTCAGGCGTGCAGCGCGACCTGTTCGCTCGCCGACGGGAACGACCACGCAACCTGGAGCTGCCGCTCCTGGCGGAAGTTGAAGCGGAGCTGGCTCGGGGGCCGCAGACCCTCGGGGCGATTCGGCCGGTAGGTGGCGCACGGACCGGACTGCGTCACAGCGCACAGCATGTTCTGCTTGAAGAAGCAGCCATCACACGAAACCTTGCCACCATGGGCACGACCAGTAGCCATCTAGGACCAGACACCCTCTCAGTTGTGAAACCCTGCCGGCGGCGCCCCCAAGCGCTCCGACCGACACCGATCAAAGCGCGTTATCCCCCCCGATGCGAGCCCGAATTCCGGAAAACGCAACACTTTCGTCACAACTGGGTTTTCCTGCTATTAGCGGGGATTTTGTGATCATCAAAGGAAATCTCCCGCATTTTCCGGGGCTTTGAGCAGCCGATGCGCATCCTCGTAACCGGGATCACCGGAGCGATTGGTAGCCGGCTCGCGCCGGGCCTGCTCGACGCGGGACACGAGGTCTGGGCGCTGACCCGCCGACGTGACGTTCCAGCACTCGCAAAGGTGCCCGCCGGGCTCCAACTTCACACTGGCGACGCGCTCTCGGGCATCGGGCTTCCGGAGGCACTCGACGGCGTCGAAGTGGCCTATTACCTGATCCACTCGATGGAGCCGGGCTCCGACGAACACTTCGGCGTGCGTGAGCGCCGCGCGGCGGAGAACTTCGCGACGGCAGCAGTCGCAGCCGGTGTCAGACGCATCGTCTACCTCGGCGGCCTGCTGCCGCCGGACTTCCCGTCCGAGCATCTCTCCAGCCGCCTGGAGGTGGAGCAGGTGCTTTTTCAGGCCGTGCCAGATTCAGTCGCGTTGCGGTCGTCGATCGTGATCGGTGCACGGTCACGCTCCTTCAGATTCCTCGTTCGCCTGGTCGAGCGGATGCCGGTGATGATCATCCCGGCGTGGGGACGGCACCGCACAGCCCCGGTCGACGACCGCGACGTACTGCAGTGCCTTGCCGCGGCCGCCGCTGCGCCGCAACTGGGTGGCCGCTCCCTCGACCTCGCAGGCCCGGACGTCGTCACTTACCAGCAGCTGATCGAGCGCATCCGCGACCACCTGTTGCTGGGCCGGCCCGCACTTCAGCTGCCACGCCTGACGCTGACCCCGATCGCAAGCCGGGTCTCAGCCGTTATCGCCGGTGAGGAGCATTCTCTGATCGGCCCGTTGATGGCGGGCCTGGAGACCGATCTGCTGCCCGGTCACGAGCTCGCGACCGAACTGCTGGGCGTGCAGCCACACACGCTGGACGCGGCGATTGAGCGCGCGCTGCGCGACTGGGAACTGACCGAACCGTTGGCCGGGCGCTAGTGTCGTGAGCCGGAAATTCGGTAGCAGCCTCGCGACGCTAGTGTCGTGAGCGCGGGAACTTACCCTGTCACGCGATGAGCACCGTTCACGTTCAGATCGACATCGACGCGCCACCGCGGACTGTCTGGGACACCATCATGGACCCCAACAGACTCGGCGAATGGGTGACGATCCACCGTTCGGTCAATGTGAAGTCACCGGATCCCCGCGAGCCGGGCGCTCGCATGGATCAGGTCCTACAGATACTCGGAGTCCCGTTCAAGGTGCATTGGACACTCGAATCGGTGATCGCTCCACGTAGAGCTGAGTGGCATGGCCGTGGGCCGGCGCTGTCACGAGCCCTGATCAGCTACGCGCTGGCCGGCAAGCCCGAGGGCCCCACGCAGTTCGACTACATCAACGAGTTTCACCCGCCAGGCGGCCCACTCGGCAACGTCGCCTCCCGGGTGATCATCGGACACGTGCCTGAGCGTGAGGCGCACGAGTCACTGACACGGCTGAAGGCACTGATCGAAAGTCAGTGACACCCGATATGGTTAATGAGCTGGACGCCGGTGCCGGCGTCCTTATCTGACACAAAGGAGCCTCTATGGCCGGCTTTATTGACGCGGCTGTTCAAGACATCGACAACCGCCTGAAGGAGCTCAAGGAGGAGGAGAGCCGGCTGCGCGCCGCCCGTGCTGCGCTGGCCGGCAACGCAACCCCGGCGCGACGTGGGCCTGGTAGGCCGCCGCGTAGTACCGCCGCCCCCGCCGATGCCGCCCCAGCGACACGTGCGCGTCGCCGCCCCGGCCGCCCACGCGGGCGCCGCGGTGGCAACACTCGCTCCGCACAGGCACTCGAGCTGGTGCGAAGCAAGCCTGGGATCACGATCCCGGAGATCGCGACCGCGATGAAGATCGAGCCGAACTACTTGTATCGCGTGATGCCGAAGCTGACCTCGGACGGCCTGGTGACACGTGACGGGCAGGGCTGGCACGCGGTCGAACAGAAGGCTGCGTAAGCCGTATAACGGCCTTAACTGGTTCGGGCCGCGCGCGACGCGGCCCGAACCAGTTAACAGTAACTTGGCGCCAGTCCCGCCTACGGCGCCAGTCCGGTTACGGCGCTGGCGGCGCGAGTCCGGTTACGGCGCTGGCGGCGCGAGTCCGGTTACGGCGCTGGCGGCGCGAGTCCGGTTACGCGCTAAATCAGGCCCAGCTCGCGGACCGCCTCGCGCTCCTCCGCGAGTTCGGCCACCGACGCGTCGATCCTGGCTCTTGAGAACTCGCTGACCTCGAGCCCCTGAACCACCTTGTACTCCCCGCCCGAACAGGTCACAGGCAAGCTTGAAATCAGACCCTCCTGTACCCCGTAGGAGCCGTCGGACGGAATCGCCATCGAAACCCAGTCACCATCTGGGGTGCCGAGCACCCAATCGTGCACGTGGCCGATCGCGGCGCTGGCAGCTGAGGCTGCACTCGACGCTCCTCGCGCCTCGATGATCGCGGCGCCACGTTTCTGCACCGTCGGGATGAAGTCGCCCTCAAGCCACGCCTGATCGTTGATCGTTTCGGCGGCGTTTTCGCCCGCGACCTTGGCATGAAAGATGTCCGGATACTGGGTCGCCGAGTGGTTACCCCAGATGGTGACATTGGTGATGTCCTTGACCGCCGCTCCCGTCTTCTTGGCGAGCTGCGCGATCGCCCGGTTGTGGTCGAGCCGGGTCATCGCCGTGAACCGCCCAGCCGGGATATCGGGCGCATTCTGCTGCGCGATCAGCGAGTTCGTGTTCGCCGGGTTGCCGACGACCAGAACCCTGATGTCGGAGGCGGCGTGCGCGTTCAGCGCCTGGCCCTGCGGCTTGAAGATCCCGCCGTTGGCCTCGAGTAGGTCGCCGCGCTCCATGCCCGCGGTACGCGGGCGGGCGCCCACCAGCAGCGCGATATTCACCCCGTCGAACGCCCTGTTGGGGTCATCGCTGATCTCGATCCCGGAGAGCAGCGGGAAGGCGCAGTCGTCGAGCTCCATCGCCGTGCCCTCAGCGGCCTTCACGGCCGCCGGGATCTCGAGCAGCGACAGCTGGATCGGGGTGTCCGGTCCCAGCAACGCGCCGCTCGCGATGCGGAACAGGATGGCGTAGCCGATCTGACCGGCAGCCCCGGTGACGGCGACCTTGACGGGTGTCTGGTTCATTTTCTCTCCGTGGTCTTGGGTGATTCGAAGGCGAGGTCAGGCTACGCCAAGTCGAGCCCGTACACGTCGCCGAGCTTGCTGCGCAGATGTCGCACGAATGGCATTACGCCCAGTGGTTCCCCGACTACCCGCTCGAGCAACTCGCGGTCGGTGTAGCGAGAGCCGTGCCGGTGAACCCGCTCCCGCAGCCACTCGCGCAGCGGGGCAAGCTCGTGCGTGGCGAATTGCCCTTGAATGTCGGGCAGCTCGACCTGTACCCGCTCCCAGAGCTGGCCGGCGATCAGGTTCCCGATCGCGTAACCCGGGAAATAACCGATCATCCCCGCCGCCCAATGCACGTCCTGCATAACGCCGTCGGCATTTGAGGGCACCTCGACGCCGAGGTACTCGCGCATTCGGGCGTTCCAGGCCTCAGGCAGATCGACCACGTCGAGCTGTCCGTTCAGCAGTTGGGTCTCGAGCTCGAAGCGAAGGATCACGTGCAGGCCGTAGGTGGTCTCGTCGGCCTGGATCCGAATCAGGGAAGGCCTGACCGCGTTCACCGCCCGGAACAGCACATCCGGTTCGAGGCCGCTGAGTGCGCCCTGCGAGTGCTCCACGACCGCCGGAGCGAGCGCCGTACAGAAGGCGCGGCTGCGGCCGACGATGTTCTCCCAGAGGCGGCTCTGGGACTCGTGCACGGCCGTAGAGCGAATGCTCCCGAGCGGCGTGCGCTGGAGAGACGGATCGATCCCGGCCTCGTAGAGACCGTGGCCGCACTCATGCATCGCGCCGTAGAGCGCCAACGGGAAGTAGCCCTCCTGGAAGCGCGTGGTCAATCTGACGTCGGTGACGGCGAAGCTCGCCTCGAACGGATGTACGGTGTCGTCGAGCCTCCAACTCGCATCGTCAAAGCCCATCCAGCGCAGAACCTGATCGACCAGTTTCCGCTGACCGCTGACCGGATAATCGACATGCAGCGGCGCCAGGTCGATCTCTCGGCCCGAGAGCTCCGCGATCAGCGGAACCAGCTGCTCGCGTAGATCGTGGAACAGGCGGCGCACCTCGGAGGTGCGCATTCTGGGCACGAAGTCGTCGAGCACCACGTCGTAGGGATCGTCGTAACCGTCGAAGCAGGCCACGTACTCGCGCGCCAGCTCGACGTTGCGCTCGAGGACCGGCGCGTATGCGTCGAAGTCGTTGGCCGCGCGCGCCGCGATCCAGACCCTGTAGCCGTCGGAGCCCGCCTTGGCGCGGGCGGACGCGAGCTCCATTGGGACTCGCCGGCTCTTCTCATAGAGGCGGCTGGCCTCCGAGACAGTCCGATGCTCGATCGAGTCCGGAGCTAGCCCGTCCAGCTCCTCCGCCGCGGCTGCGATCAGCTCACCGGTGCGCGCCGAGGTGAAGCGTTCGTGCGTGATCCGCTCCAGTGTCGCGATGTGCTCGGCGCGCAGCGGCGCGCCGAGCGGCGGCATCATTGTGTTCTGGTCCCACTCGAGTACTGAGCACGCTCGTCGCAGATCTGAGACGTCTGCCAGCCACGTACCGAGGTCCGACATTGCATTAGCCATGCGTCACTCCCAGTTTCTCAACCTGCCTGTGCCACCATTGCAGCATGTTCCGGGGTTCACGCTCACTCAAGTTGATGACGATCGCCGGCATCCGCATCGGCGTCGACGCAACCTGGTTCGCGATGCTGTTCCTGCTGATCTTCCTGCTGTCAGGTTCATTTCGCGACGCTCTGCACTCCTCAGATGACGTCGCCTACATGACGACGGTCGTCACGGTCCTCTGCTTCTTCGTGTCGCTGATCATCCATGAGATGGGTCACGCGATCGCCGCGCGCCGGGAGGGTATCCAGGTGCAACGGATCGAGCTGTTCGGGTTCGGCGGGACAACCTACATGAGCCGCGACTCCCAGAGCCCCGGTGAGGAGTTCCGCATCGCCGTGGCCGGGCCGATCGGAACCCTGATCTTCGTTCTCATATGCCTCGCGATCGACCTGGTCCTCGTCGGGCCGCACCGCCTCATGCACGCGATCTTGCTGGACGGCACCGTGCAGATCACGCCCGTGCTGCTGGCGCTGTCCTGGCTGTTGCCGATGAACGTCCTGATCCTGATCTTCAACGTCGTGCCCGCCTACCCCCTCGACGGTGGGCGCATGGCGCGCGCGGCGATCTGGAAGGTCACCGACGACAAGCTGCGCGGAACCCGCAGCGCGGCCCGTCTCGGTGAGGGATTCGCGGTTCTGCTCGGCGGCTTCGGGCTCTACGTCACGCTGCAAAGCTCGAGCTTCGTCGGGCTCTGGTTGATCCTGCTGTCATTCATGATCTGGCAGTCGGCGCGAATGGCGCTCAATGGGACGGCCGCCGCCTCGCGCGTGCACGGCGTGCTCGTCGCCGACATCATGGATCACGAACCCGTCGTGGTACGCGGCACCAGCACCGTCGAGAATGCCCTCGAGGAGTCGTTCCTGCGCTACCAGAGTGAGTGGTTACCGGTCGTCGACGGAGACGGTCGCTTCATCGGCATCGCGCGCCGCGAACGCGCCCAGGCGCTGGTGGACGCCGGCCAGGGCAGTGCCACTGTGGGCTCGATCCTAGAGCTGGAGACCGGCCGCCTGACGATCCTCGAGAGCCGTCCCCTGACCGACGTGCTGACACTCGAGGCGCTCGGACGCCTCGGGGCGATAATCGCGACCGACGAGGACGACACGCTCACAGGTTTGGTCACGATCGACCAGGTCCGCCGGGTGTTGCAGACGGTGCTCGCACAGCCCGCATCCCCATAAGCCCTGAGGCCGTATGCCCTATGCGGCGGCCTGATGGCGGTGCGGCGCGACAAGGTTGTCGCGGATCAAAAGCTCCGCGATCTGAACCGCGTTTGTGGCGGCGCCCTTGCGCAGATTGTCGGCGACGACGAACATCGCCAGGCCGTTGGGATGCGTCGGGTCGCGGCGCAGCCGCCCGACGAACACCTCGTCCCGCCCCTCTGAGCGCAGCGGTGAGGGGACGTCCTCGACGATCAGCCCGGGAGCCTGCGCGAGCAACGCCCGAGCCTGCTCCACCGGGAGATGCTCGCGCGTTTCGAGGTTCACCGACTCCGAATGGCCAACCCGTACCGGCACACGCACGCACGTGACAGCGACGGCGATCTCCTGATCCTCGAGGATCTTGCAGGTCTCGAACATCATCTTGCGCTCTTCATCGGTGTGGTCGTCGCCCTCGGCGAAGTTTCCGGCGGCGCCGATCACGTTGAACGCAATGTGATCGTGATAGATCGTCGGCTCCGGCAACTGTTCGCCGGCGAGAGCCGCCCGTACCTCGGCGTCGAGCTCCTCGAGCGCCTTCTGACCGGTGCCGGACACCGACTGGTAGGTCGAGACGACCAGGCGCGCGATCCCCGCCTCACGGTGGATTGGCGCAAGCGCCACCATCAGCTGCATCGTCGAGCAGTTCGGATTCGCGATCAGCCCGCGGTGATCCCGCAGCGCGTGTGGATTCACCTCGGAGACGACCAGCGGCACATCGGGGTCGCGCCGGAACGCGGAGGAGTTGTCGATCACTGTCGCCCCCGCCTCGACGAACCGCGGCGCCCATTCCCGCGAGGTACCGCCTCCCGCCGAGAACAGCGCGATGTCGATGCCACTGAGATCGGCGCCCTGCTCGAGTGCGCGCACGGTGCGCCCGTCGATCACACGCCCGGCCGACCGCGAGGTGGCGAACAGGACGACCTCGTTGCCCTGATCGAGCCCGCGCTCCTTCAGGCACTGCAGCATCACGGTGCCGACGGCACCGGTGGCGCCGACCACGGCGATGCGATAACGGGAGCTCATCGCGACTCCTCGCCAAGACCGCTTTCGGCCTGGATGTCCTCGTCCCCGAGGTCGAATGCGCCGTGCAGGGCGCGGACCGCCTGTTTCACCGAGCCGGCGCGGATCAGGCAGGTGATCTTGATCGGCGAGGTGTTGATCAGCTCGATGTTGATCTCCTCGTCGGCGAGTACCCGGAAGACCTTGGCGGCAACGCCGGGATGCGAGCGCATGCCCGCGCCGATGATCGAGACCTTGCCGACCTCGGGATCGGTCTCCAGCTTCGCTGCGCCGAACTCGGCGATGACGGAGGCAAGCGTCGCCTCAGCGATCCGCAGGTCCTCGCTGGCGCAGGTGAACGAGACCTCGGCGTCGACTCCGTCCGTGCGCGGTTCGTTCTGCACGATCGTGTCGACGTTGACATTCGCGTTGGCGAGCGCCTCGAAGATGTCGGCGGCGGCACCGGGCCGATCGGGAACGCCGACGACCGTGATCCGAGCTTCCTCGGTCGAGTGGGTCACGGCTGTGATCAGTGGATGCTCCATCGTCTCGTCTTCTCCAATCACAAAGGTACCGGGGCCGTCCTCAAAGCTCGACCGGCAGTGGATCTTCACGTCGTGTGTGCGCGCGTACTCGAGCGAACGCAGCTGCAGCACCTTGGCCCCCGAAGCGGCCATCTCGAGCATCTCCTCAAAGCTCACGAACGGGAGCTTGCGAGCGTCCGGAACGATCCGGGGATCGGCGCTGTACACGCCGCTGACATCGGTGTAGATCTCGCAGACCTCGGCACCGACGGCAGCCGCCAGCGCGACCGCGGTGGTGTCCGAGCCGCCACGCCCCAGCGTGGTCACGTCACGGCTCGTGGAGACGCCCTGGAAGCCCGCGACGAGCGCGATCATGTCCTCATCGAGCGCCTGGGAAATGCGGTCCGCCCGCACGTCGAGGATGCGTGCCTTGGTGTGCGAGGTGTCGGTCACGATGCCCGCCTGCGAACCGGTGAGTGAGATCGCCCTGTGCCCCAGGTCGTTGATCGCCATCGCGCACAGCGCGCAGGAGATGCGCTCGCCGGTTGAGAGCAGCATGTCCATCTCGCGCGGATCGGGATTGGGAGATACCTCGAAGGCCGCCTTGATCAGCTCGTCGGTCTCGAGCCCACGCGCGGAGAGCACCGCGACCACGCGCTTGCCCGCCGCCCGCTGGGCGACGATCCGGCGCGCGGCACGCTTGATTCGCTCGGCATCGGCCACCGAGGTCCCGCCGAACTTCATCACGACTGTAGGTTGGGGCAACATCGCCGCTGAGGTTACGTGGTCGGTCTTCCCGGCGGCCCGAAGCGCCGCGGCGTCAGACCGCGCGGCGTCCTGCAAAGGCGCGGCCAAGCGTGAGCTCGTCCGCGTACTCGAGATCGGCACCGACAGGCAGGCCGGAGGCCAGCCGCGTGATCGACATCTCGGGCGCGATCGCACGGATGCCGCCGGCGATGTGCAGCGCAGTCGCCTCGCCCGTGGTGGTCGGGTTGGTGGCGATCACGACCTCAATTACCGGGTGGGTGGGATCAATGACGCGCTGATAGAGCTGCGCGATCTTCAGATCCTCGGGATCGATCCCGTCGATCGGTGAGAGCGCTCCGCCGAGCACGTGGTAGCGGCCACGGAACTCGTGGGTGCGCTCGATCGAGATCACGTCAACCGGCTCCTCGACGACGCAGATCAGGCCCGCCTCGCGCCGCTCGTCCTCGCAGATGCGGCAGCGCGGCCCCTCGGCGAGGTTGAAGCAGATCTCGCAGAAGCCGATCCGCTGCTTGACCTCACGGATCGCCTCGGCCAGTGCAAACGCGTCCTCCTCGCTGGCGCGCAGCAGGTGGAAGGCGAGCCGCTGAGCGGTACGGCCGCCAACGCCGGGAAGCTTCGAGAGCTCTGTGATCAGCCGCTGAAGCGGCGGCGCGTAGGTGCTCAACTCGGTGTTGGTGCGTGTATCGGGGATGCAGAAAAATCGAAAGCGATAATGATTCTGATTCTCATTATCGTTTTTTCTCTACTCTAGAAGCCGGGAAGCCCCAGACCGCCCAGCCCGCCCGGGCCGGTGAGGCCACCGGTCGCGGCGCCCATCTTCTGCGCCTGGAGATCCTGCGCGGCCTGAACGCCCTGGTTGACGGCGGCCAGCACCAGGTCCGCGAGCATCTCGGGATCGTCCGGATCGACCGCCTCCGGGGCGATCTTGATCGATTTGAACACGAGCTCGCCGGTGACCTCGACGGTCACGGCCCCACCGCCGACCGTCGCCTCGACGACCTCCGACTTGAGCTCCTCCTGAGCCTTCGCCATGTCGGCCTGCATCTTCTGGACCTGCTTCATCATCTGCTGCATGTTGGGCATGCCGGGCTGGGGCATCAGCTCTCCCCCTCTGGGTCGTCTTCCAAGATCTCTTCGGCTCCGAACTCTTCCACGAACTTCTGGACCAGCTCATCGTCGCTCATCGGCGTGACCTCCGCCAGCGGCTCATCGTCCGCCAGCTCCGGCGGTGCATCCGATAGCTCGTAGCGCAGGGTCAGCGCCATACCAGTGACGTTACGCACGGCTTCGGCTGTGGTGCGGCGGTAATCGTCCTGCTCGGCCTTGCGCTTGTAGAAGGCGGCCTCGGCGGGAAAGCTCAGCACCAGCTCGCGCTCGGTGACCGACGTGGGTCGCGCCGACTCGAGCAGCACGCCCAGCATCGCGTTACCGCCTCGCACCAGCTCGATCACCGCCGGCCACATGCGATGTATGTCGCTGACTTCAGTGGACGTGCCGTTGGTTGGTGTTCCCGTCACCGATGCCTCTTCTGAAGCTGCACGATCGAGTGCGGCTTCAGAAGGAATATCGGCAACGGGACTGTCAACGGGATCAGCGGTTGAAGGTGAGGGCACCTCGCTCAAGGCCGGCGCAGTCGACGCGGGAGCGGGCTCACTCTCATGCGGCTCGAACTCGCGCTCGGGCTCGGGTTCCCAGGCTGGCTCCGGCGCACGCGGCGGCTCGGGCGCGGCTGCTGGCGCCGGCGCGGCTGCTGGCGCCGGCGCGGCTGCTGGCGCCGGCGCGGCTGCTGGCGCCGGCGCGGCAGGTGCGACCGATGCGGGTGCGGCGCTCGCGGGCGGTGCGGCCACAGGCCGGATTCCCCCTCGCTCCAGCTTCTCGATCCGCGCCAGGAGCGCGCTCATCGAGGGGTCCATCTCGGGCGCGGCGGCCTTGATCAGGACGAGCTCGAGCTGGATGTGAGCCTGAGCGCCGTTGGCGGTCGCTTCGAGCGCCGCCGAGACGAGCTCCAGGAGGCGGACGGCGTCGGTCTGGGCGAGTGTCTGTGCCTGCCCGGCGAGGCGCTGGTCGCGCTCGACGGTGACCCGCATCTCGGGCGGGACCTCCCCCAGCAGCTGCACTGTCAGCAGCTCGCGGGCGTGGACCTCGAGGTCGCGCAGCACCTGACCGGGATCGCGTCCCGTGGACGCCAGCGCTGTGGCCGCCCGCAGTGCGGCGACAGGGTCGCGGGCGACGATCGCGTCGACGGAGGCGAACAGCTGCTCGGTATCAGCCACGCCGAGCACCGACAGCACGTCATCGGGTGTGATCGCGGCGTCGCCGGCATAGGTCACGAGCTGCTCGAGCGTCCCGAGCGCGTCGCGGAACGAGCCGGTCGCGTGGCGGGCGATCAGCGCCGCGGCCCCGTCGTCGATCGCGATCGACTCGGCGGTCGCGACACGGCGCACGACGGTTGCAACCTGCTCGGCGGTGGGCCGCCCAAAGTCGAAGCGGTGGCAGCGATCGACGACCGTCGGCAGCACCTTCTGCGCCTCGGTCGTGGCGAGCACGAACACCGTGCGTGGCGGCGGCTCCTCGAGCGTCTTCAGGAAGGCGTTCCAGGCCTGTGTCGAGAGCATGTGCGCCTCGTCGAGGATGTAGACCTTGTGGCGGCCGGAGACGGGCGCGTAGGCCACCTTCTCTCGCAGGTCGCGGATGTCATCGACCGAGTTGTTTGAGGCGGCGTCCATCTCGATCACGTCGAGCGAGGTGGCGTTGGCGATCGAGACGCACGAGTCGCAGACTCCGCAGGGCGTGATCGTCGGCCCGTTCACGCAGTTGAGGCATGAGGCGAGGATCTTGGCCATGCTGGTCTTGCCGGTGCCTCGCGAGCCGACGAACAGGTAGGCATGGTGGATCTGGTCGCGCTCGACGGCGTGCGAGAGCGTGCGCACCACGTGCTCCTGGCCGACCACGTCGGCGAAAGTGCGCGGGCGGTGACGGCGATAGAGCGAGGGACCTGCTGACACGCATGCGAGTCTAGGTGGTCCGGTCCTGGGCCCACCCCTCGGCGCATCGGATCAACACCTTCTCTGTGACGAATTGCGGTCATGGACATATGACGGTCACATAGAACGCGTCGGCCATCGGTATGCGACCCTCCAAATCTTGGTGTGCGAACCTGCAAGTCGATGAACCTCCCCCCGGACGTCACGAGCTTCAACGACGAGATGGCGCCACCCGGCGCGACCCCGTATCTGCCGGGCTTCGGGCCGACGACCAACATCGCGATCGTCCCCTACGACCCATCCTGGCCCGCGGCCTACGAGCAGCTCGCCGCCGAGGTCAACGCTGCGCTCGGGCAGCAGGTTCTGGCGCTGGATCACGTCGGATCCACCTCGGTACCGGGCCTCAAGGCCAAGCCTGTCATCGACATCGACCTCACGGTCGCCGACGGAGCCGATGAGGAGGCGTACGTGCCGGCACTCCAGAAGAACGGCTTCGAGCTCGTGATCCGCGAACCGTGGTGGTACGGGCACCGGCTGCTCCGCCACGAGGACCCGCGCTGCAACCTGCACGTCTGGTCGCCGAGCTGCCCCGAGCCGGCGCGCCACCTGATCTTCAGGGACTGGCTGCGCGAGAACGAAGGAGACCGCGAGCTGTACGTCCGCGTGAAGCACCAGGCCGCCCATCGCACGCGGATCTCACGCGGGGACGTCGTCGATTACAACGAGCGCAAGCGCGACGTGATCCGTGAGATCTACGCGCGTGCGTTCGCCGAGCTCGGGATCGCGTAGCCGCCCACAGCCCGGCACCGACAGCCCGGCACCGACAGCCCGGCACCGACAGCCCCGCTCAGGCGACCGCGCGCACGACCACCGCTGCCGTCTGCCGGCGCACCGGTCCGCCCGGCGTCTCGGACTGGAAGCGGTCCATCAGCGCGGCCTCCAGGCGCCGGCGCTGATCGTCGGTCACCTCCTGCACCAGCGGCCCGAACGGGGTGCCCATGACCCCTGCCGCCACCGAGGCGGAATCCGGCCAGCTGACCTCCAGCTCGACCTCGCGCGCGTCGACCTCGGAGAAGCCGCCCGCCTCGAACAGCGACCGAACCGAGTCGACGCTCATCGTGTAGCTGTCGGACTCGAAGGCCCGCGGGAACGGCGACCCGGCACCGATCGCGAGCAGCTCCTCGACGTAGACGCCGAAGGGCACGAGCGGGTGCCCGCGCGCCCACACGGAGACCCCGACGACGCCGTCCGAGCGGACGACCCGCCGCATCTCATCAACAGCCGTCTGCTGTGCCGGGAAGAACTGAAGCCCCTGCTGGCAGAGCACCACGTCAAAGGAACCGGACTCAAACGGCAGTGCTTCCGCCGATGCCTGCCGGAAGTCGATCGTCGCGGCGTCATCGAGCGCACCATGAGCGGCTGAGCGCGTGAGCATCGCCTCGCTCACGTCGCTGGCCACGACGGCCCCGTCCCGGCCGGCCCGGCGAGCGGCAGCCCGCGCGACAACACCGGTGCCGCTGGCAACATCAACCACGCGCGAGCCGGCAGCGACCGCGACGGTGTCGAGCAGGAGCTCGGCCCAGGGCTCGAATAAGGCCGGGGCGAGGTAGCGCTCGTACGCGTCCGGCACGGACTCCGAAGTGAAGCCCGAAGAGCGGTCACCGAGGTCTGCGTCGGACACTCAGCAACCCTCTCATAATTGAACCCACGGTGCAGCAGGACCAGATCCTCAACCTCAACTTCCACGGCATCGGCAGGCCGATCGGTCGTGACTTCGGCCCGAACGAGCGCGACTACTGGGTTACGCCCGAGACTTTCATCGCGACGATCCACTCCTGCGTCGGCCGGGACGACATCAGCCTGAGCTTCGACGACGGCAACTGGTCAGACGTGGAAATCGCCCTGCCACTGCTCCAGGAGCACAGGCTGCATGCGACCTTCTTCATCGTGCCGAGCTGGCTCGGGGAGCCCGGCTTCATGAGCAAGCAGGAGCTGAAAGAACTCGTCGCAGCCGGGATGACCATCGGCAACCACGGGCTCCAGCATCACGACTGGACCACGCTCGAGCCCGACAAGCTCGAGCACGAGGTGGCCCAGGGCCGCAGGCTGCTCGAGGAGCTGAGCGGGACCGAGATCCACACGGTTGCGATCCCCTTCGGCGCCTACAACGACATCGTCCTCGACACGCTGCGCAGGCAGGCCTATGAGCACGTCTACACGAGCGACGGCGGCACCGCCGACCCCGAGGCCTGGCTGCAGCCGCGCGAGCACCTCAAGGCCGATTACGACCCGGCCACGATCGCGGCTCTCCTAGAGCAGCTGTAGAGGGGCTCTGAGAGCCTCAGGCGCCCTAGGCGACGACCGGGGCGGGCTCTGCATCGCCGCGCGCGAGCCCCACGGGCCCGTTCAGACGCTCGCCGGACACAGGGTCGAAGACGTGTAGGCGCCCGGGCTTGGCAGTCAATGTGATCGCGTCGCCGAGCTGCGGGTACTCGGCACCGCTCACGCGCGCGACGATGTCCACATGCCGTCCCTCGGACTCGCCGTGGGCGTAGACATAGCCGTCAGCCCCGAGCTCCTCGACCAGGTCGATGCTGACCGCGAGCCCGGCACCGCCCGACCGATTGATCTCGAGATCCTCTGGCCGCACGCCGACCAGCACATCCGCGTCGGCATCAGCCAGGACGCTGCGCTCCACCGGGATCACCGCCGAACCGACCTGCACCCCGCCCTCGACAACGCGCGCGGGGAAAATGTTCATCGCGGGACTGCCGATGAAACCTGCCACGAAGACGTTCTGGGGAGCCGAGTAGAGCTCGCGCGGGGCGCCCACCTGCTGGAGCAGGCCGCTCTTCATCACGGCGATGCGATCGCCCATCGTCAGCGCCTCGACCTGGTCGTGGGTCACGTAGACGGTCGTCACCCCCAGCCGCCGCGTCAGCGAGCTGATCTGGGAACGCGTCTGCACGCGCAGCTTCGCGTCAAGGTTCGACAGTGGCTCATCCATCAGGAAGACCTGCGGGTTGCGCACGATCGCGCGCCCCATCGCCACACGCTGGCGCTGGCCACCGGACAGCGCCTTGGGCTTGCGGTCGAGCAGCTCCTCGAGGTCGAGCAGCTTGGCCGCCTCGACCACCCGCTCCCGCCGCTCCTCCCTGTGCACGCCCGCGATCTTCAGCGCAAAGCCCATGTTGTCGGCCACCGACATATGCGGGTACAGCGCGTAGTTCTGAAAGACCATCGCGATGTCACGGTCCTTAGGCGGCATGCCGGTGACGTCGCGGTCGCCGATCAGCACGCGCCCTTCGGTGACCTCCTCGAGCCCTGCGAGCATGCGCAGCGACGTCGATTTGCCGCAGCCGGACGGCCCGACGAGCACCAGGAACTCGCCATCGGCGATCTCCAGATTGAGCGCGTTGACGGCCGGCTCCTGCGCGCCCGGGTAGATCCGGGTTGCGTGATCGAAAACTACGGTTGCCATGCGGGTCTCTCCTCCTTCACTCCGCAGTGCAGCCTGCGCGTGTGGTCCACAAATCTAAGCTCCCCTGTCAACTCGACCGCCGCCACTAGGCGGATATCCGCACTGGAAGCGCCGAGCCGCAGCTCTAGTGTGCCGGGTTCGACGATCCTACGCCCGTCGCGGCCGCTGAACGAGCTCATCTCGGCGGGGACGTCGAAGGTGACGCTCACAGTCTCGCCCGCGTCCAGCGGGACGCGGGCGTAGCCGATCAGCCTGTTCACCGGCCGCACCACGGATGCGACCGGGTCGTGGAGGTACAACTGGATCACCTCAACACCGGCCCGCTGGCCGGTGTTTCGGACCGTGAGGCCGACGCTCAGCGAGCCGTCCGTCGGGGTGCTCGCGACCGGCACGGTGAGCTCGCTCCACTCGATCGTCGCGTAGGAGAGCCCGTGGCCGAAGGCGTAGCAGGGCGTCGGGTCGAGGTTCGAGGTGCCGCTGCGCTGGGCGAGCGGGGCCCCGAGGTAGGTATAGGGCTGGCCGTCGGGCGTGGCCGGCACGCTGACCGGCAGGCGTCCGGAGGGCTCGACGCGGCCGCTGAGCACACCCGCGATCGCGCCTGCACCCTCCTCGCCCGGGAAGAACGAGGTGAGGATCGCAGCAGAGCGCTGCGGGGCAGTCCCGAGCGCATACGGGCGACCCTCGACCAGCACGGTGATGACCGGAGTCCGCGTATCGAGCAGCGCCTCGAGCAGTTCCTGCTGCCGGCCGGGGAGGCCCATCGCGGCTGCGTCGCACCCCTCACCGGAGGTGCCGCGGCCGAACAGGCCGGCACGGTCACCGAGCAGCGCGATCACCAGGTCTGACTGAGCCGCGGCCTGCGCCGCCGCACCAATGCGCGAGTCATCGTCGCCGTCGATCGTGACGCCCTCCACGTGGCTGATCTCGGCCGCTGGGAACTCCGTGCCGATGGCCTCGAGCACTGTCGGGATCTCGATCCCGAGCGGTACGCCGGGGTGCATCGCGCCGACGTGGCCGGGGAACGAGTAGCAACCGAGCAACGTCATGTTGTCGTCGGAGGTGGGGCCGACAACGAGGATCCGGCCGGGCTCGGCGAGGGGCAGCGTGCCGTCGTTCTTGAGCAGCACCACCGACTGCTCAGCCACGCGCCGGGCGAGCTCGCGGTCGGCGCCGGTGTCGAGCGTGAGCCGCCCGCGGACCGCCTCGACGTCGTCGAGGTCGCTCTCGGTGAAGCCATCAGGCAGCGGATCCCAGTCGCGGTCGAGCAACCCCAGCTCGACCTTCTGCAGCAGCACGCGGCGCAGCGCAATATCAACCAGGGCGGGATCGACCCGGCCGGCCTCGACCTCGGCGGCGAGCGGCTCGCTGTAGGCACTGACGGTCGGCAGCTCGACGTCGACCCCGGCGCTCAGCGCGGCGGCGGCAGCCCCACCGGCGTCGGCCGCGATCTGGTGCAGAGTGCGCAGGAAGGTGACGCCGAAGTAGTCGGCAACGACCGTTCCCGTGAAGCCCCAGGTGTCGCGCAGCAGGCTCGTGAGGAGCTCGCGGTTGGCGGCCGCAGGCACGCCGTCGACATCGGTGTAGGCACTCATCACGGAGCGGGCGCCCGATTCGCGGATCGCCATCTCGAACGGCAACGCCATCACGTCGGCGAACTCCCGCGGGCCCATCGAGACCGGCGCGAGGTTGCGAGCGGCTCGTGAGGCCGAGTAGCCGATGAAGTGCTTGAGCGTCGCGATGATGCCGGCGCCCTCGAGTCCGCGGATGTAGGCGCTGGCAATCGTGCCGACCAGATACGGGTCCTCGCCGATCGTCTCCTCGGTGCGTCCCCAACGCGGGTCGCGGGTGACGTCGAGCACCGGCGCCAAGCCCTGGTGTACGCCAACCGAGCGCATGCTCGCGCCGATGCGCCGGGCCATCTCCTCGATCAGCTCGGGGTTGAAACTGGCGCCCCAGGAGAGCGGCACCGGGTAGGCGGTTGCACCCCAGGCGGTGAAGCCGGCAAGGCACTCCTCGTGCGCGATTGCGGGGATGCCGAGGCGGCTGGCCTGCACAATCCGGCGCTGCGTGCGCGCCAGCGACAGCACTCCGACAGCGGGGTCGATGGGCGCCGAGCCGAATGGACGCGTCAGCTGGCCGAGGCCGTTCTGGATCACCGTGTCGAAGTCGACGCCGTCAGTCAGCTCGTGCTGGAAGGGCGCGACGTCATCACCGCCCGCAGGCGAAACCCCGACCCAGACCGAGTAGAGCTGCGCGAGCTTCTCCCGGAGCGTCATCGCGGCGATCAGCGCGTCGACGCGCTGATCCGGGGTCAGCTCGGGGTCGAGCCACGCGGCCTGCTGGACCGGGTCGATCGCCATTACTTACCTCCCGCGCCCATCAGCCCGCGAATCAGCCAGCGACGGGCGAACAGATAGACGAGCAGGATCGGGATGATCGAGAGCACGACGGCCGCGCATACAGCAGGCGCGTCGATTCCGCTCGTGGACGAGAAGTCGAAGAGGCCGAGCGTGAACACGCGCGAGCTGGTCGACTGGGTGAGGATCAGCGGGAACAGGAACCCGTTCCAAGCGTTCAGCGCCGAGAAGACCAGGATCGTTGCGATACCGCCGCCGGAGAGCGGGAGCACAAGGTTGCGGAACGTACGCCAGGACGACGCGCCATCCAGGGCCATCGCCTCGAACAGGTCGGGCGTGATGTCACGCATCGACCCAATCAGGATGATGGTCGAGAGCGGCACCGAGAACGCCGCCGTCGGAAGGATCACCGCCGGCAGCGTGTCGTACAGGTTGACCTTGTTCATGATGTAGAAGGTCGGCACGATCACGGCCGAGATCGGCACCGCGAGGCCGAGTAGGAAGACCCGGAACACGATGCCCACCGTGCGGCTGCGGTTGCGCACGACCGCGTAGGCCGCCGGCGGCACCACCAACAGCACGATCGCGACCACCGAAAAGGTGATGATTGCCGTGTTCAAGAAGAAGCGCAGAAACCCGCTGTGGAAGACGAGTGAGAAGTTGCTGAGCGTGAGGTCCGACGGTGCTGAGAGCGGGCCGTGCGCCGAGTACGCAGCCTGAGTCTGGAAGGCCGCCTTGACGAGCACGTAGACGGGTGCCAGGACGATCAGCAGCCACAGCGCGCTGAACGCCCCGGCGACCCAGTTGGGGCGTTGCCTGGTGGCGGTCACAAGCCCTCCTGGGTGCTGCGCATCTTGTCCCATCCGGTCGCGCGGACCAGGATGATCGAGATCAGCGTCGTCACGACTATCAGCAGCACGGCGATCACGCTCGCCGGACCGAAGTTGAAGTTCGAAAACGCCTGTACGTACATGTAGTACGAGGTGGACGTCGTCGCCGTGCCCGGACCACCCTGGGTCAGGATCAGGATCGAGTCGAAGGTGGTGAGACCGCCGACGACCATCAACACCACCGAGGTCACCATCGTGTTACGCAGTTGCGGCAGCGTGATGTGGAAGAACATGCGCACGCGCCCGGCGCCGTCGATCGCGGCCGCCTGGTACAGGACCTCTGGGATCGCCCGTGCGCCGCCCTGATAGATGAGCGTGTGAAACGGAGTCCACTGCCACATCCCGACGAACGTCAGCACTCCGATCGCCGCCGCCTGACTGCTGAACAGGTACCCGTGGTTGAACAGCGCGCCACCGAACAGGAAGTGCAGCTCGTGTGGCAGGCCAAAGTACGGGTTGAGAAGCGAGAACCAGACGATCGAGACGGCCGCCGCCGACATCAGCAGCGGAACGAAGTAGAGCGCCGAAAGGACCGCGCGGTTCTTCTGGTACCCGGCTGCCCAAACCCCGAGGAGCAGGCTCACGGGTGTCTGGGTGACGACTCCAAGGACGGTCAGGATCGCCGTGATCTTGATGCTCTGAATCAGCACCTGATCGTGGAACACGGACTTCCAGTTGGCGCCGCCGATCCAATGCGGCGATCCGATGCCGTTCCACTTGGTGAAGGACAGCCACACCACCACACCCAGTGGCAGCAGCGCAAACAGCGCGAAGTAGGTGACGGCAGGCAGCGCCCAGAGAAAGCTCGGGCGGCCGACCTTCACGCCGCCCGAGCTCGTGCTCTTGGCCAGCCCACGTTCTTCCGCGAGCATGGTCATGTTGTTGACTTCCGAACCTACTGGCTACGACGCAGGCTGAAGTTTCTGCATCGCACTTATGAACTGCGACTGGTTGAGGTTGTCGAAGTAATTCGCCACCGCAGTGTGGATCGAGTTCGAGTCCGTCTGCGGGTAGGCCTGGTCCCACGAGAGCTGGAAGGCAGGCGCCTTGTTGACCAGCCGGTACTGCCACTTCAGGTACGGAGCGGTCGCCCCGCTGATCAGGCTCGGCGTGTTCTTCGTGGTGGTCAGGTTGCCGAGCGCCAGTTCCTTCTTCACAAAGGCCGGGCTGTACATGACCTTCAGGAAGTCAGCGACGGCATCCGGATACCGCGTCTTCGCCAGCACCGAGTAGTAATTCTCGGTGTTGCCGGCCAGGTCGGCGAGGTTGCCCTTGCCGCCCGGGACCGATGGGAACGCGGTGTACCCGAGCTTGCCGGCAGCCACGAACGCGGCGCCCGGACCGTTGGCAGGAGCCGTGCCAGTCGCAGTTGAACCATCGCTCTGGATCGTCGAGTAGTCCCACGAGCCCATCAGCTCGAAGGCCGAAATGCCGTTGACCACGAGGTCGGCGCTCGACGGCTCGCTGCCGAAGTTCACCGAGTCCCAGCTCTTCGACTGACCGAAGGCACCGGCGTTGATGAGCTGAGCGATGTAGCTCAGCGCCTTCTTGCTGGCCGCGGTATTCCAGACGGCCTTCTGGCCGGCGAGTGCGTCGGTCACGAGGCTCGGGCCGGCGACACGGTCATACAGATACTCGAACCACATCAGCGTCGGCCACTGGCTCTTGCCACCAAGCGCGATCGGAGTCTGAACACCCTTTGCCTTCAGCGTCTTGACATCGCTGACGAGCTGGCTCCAGGTCGTGGGCGCCGAAACGCCGTCCTGACTCAGCACGGACTTGTTGTAGAAGAGCATCACCGGCTGCGTACCACGCATCGGGATGCCGTAATAGTTGCCACCGATCTCGGCGGCCTTGAGAATCGACGGCAGGAAGCTCGACTTCAGCTTCGGGTTGGTCTTGAAGAAGCCGTTGAGCGGCAGCAGCAGGCCAGCCTTCTGGAACTGCGCGATCGAGCCACCGCCCCAGTTGAAGAAGACGTCAGGCGCCTTGTTGGAGCTCATGATCGTCTGGAGCTTCGCCTGGTAATACTCACCGGCGATGGTCGAAAGCACAGCCTTGACCTTGTGACCCTCGGGCGTCTTGTTGTACGCCTCCACCGCGTACTGCTCGGCGGAGTTCTGCGAGTCGCCGTAGACCAGCACTGAGATCTTGCCTGCGGGGCGGCCTGACGCGGCCGACGCCGTTTTGGCGCTACTGGCGCCGGCACCGACAGCAATAGCTGCGCCGGTCGCCAATGCGACAGCAGTGGCTGCGGAACCACGCCGCAACCAGTTGCGGGACTTGAACATCTTGGACCTTCTCCTCTCCGAAAGTTTCGACATACTTCCCGAAAGTATGTCGCCGTGCCGAGGCTAGCGATATGCCGCTGAAGCTGTCAAGCTGAGGACTGCAAAGATTTGGTTGAGGAGTCGTAAGAGAGATGTCAAGCACCGCAAACCCCAACGGAACCAGGAACTCCAAGGACGCGCCCGAGCGCCGGGTGACCCTTGCCGATATCGCCGCGCAGGCTGGCGTTTCTCTCGCAACGGTTTCGAAAGTTCTGAACGGCCGTGCCGACGTATCCGCCGTGACGCGCGCCCGCGTCGAAAAGCTACTGCACGGCCATGGCTACCTGCGACGCTCCTCGAGCGCGTCCAGCGGCAGCGCGCAGATGGTCGAGCTCGTGTTCCACGAGCTCGAGAGCGAGTGGGCGATCGAGATCATCCGCGGCGTCGAGCGCGTCACGCGGGAGGCCGGGATCAGCCTGATCCTGACCGAGAGCGGCGACCGCCACAGCCCCGGGCACGCCTGGATCGATGGCGTGCTGCGCCGCCGACCGATGGGCGTGATCCTGGTGTTCTCCGACCTCGAGCAGCAGGAGAAGCACAAGCTGCGCAGCCGCGGCGTCAACTTCGTCGTCGTCGATCCGGCCGACGAGCCGGAGCCGGACGTCGCGTCGATCGGCTCCGCCAACTGGGCCGGAGGCTTCGCGGCGGCTCAGCATCTGCTCACGCTCGGGCACCGCCGCATCGGCATGATCAGCGGCCCCGACGACATGCTCTGCTCGGTGGCTCGCGTCGACGGTTACCGCTCTGCACTCGAGCGCGCCGGGATCGGCTTTGATGCGTCGCTCGTGCGCACGGGCGACTTCCACGTCGCCGGCGGGCGCCGCGGCGCCGCGCAACTGCTCGACCTGCCCGAGCCTCCGACCGCGATCTTCGCCGGCAGCGACCTGCAGGCGCTCGGGGTGTACGAGGCCGCGCGACCGCGTGGCGTCCGCATCCCGGAGGACCTCTCGGTCGTCGGCTACGACGACCTGCGCATCGCGCGCTGGGTCGGGCCGCCACTGACCACGATCCGCCAGCCGCTCACGGAGATGGCGGAGACGGCGGCGCGTATGTTGATCCGGATGAACGACGACCCCGAGACGCCCGTCAATCAGCGCTTCGATCTGGCCACCAGCCTGGTGGTGCGGGAGTCGACGGCTCCGCCGTCAGCGTAGGCATCAGCCTGCGCGGGGCGGGAGTCGACGGCTCCGCCGTCAGCGTAGGCATCAGCCTGCGCGGGGCGGGGGTCGACGGCTCCGCCGTCAGCGTAGGCATCAGCCTGCGGGGAGCGGGAAGGCCTGCGGAAGGTTCAGCACCCGCCGGATCCTTTGGGAGATCGCGACCACGGCTGCGTCGTCCTTGAACCAATCGGCAAGCCAGCGCACGCTCCCCTGAGCCGTGTCCGTCGGCGCGAGTTTGGTCTGGGTGAGCTCGAGCTTGGTGGCCGAGATCAACTTCGCGCACAGCGGCTGGACGCCCGCGGGCCACTGCGTGCCTTCCACCTCCTGAATGTCTGACTCGAGCGCGGCCGCGTACGCAGCCCGCTGCGATGCCATCTTCCGAGCCGACGTGGGCCAGTGAGCAAAGTCAGCCTCGAACGAGCCCAGAGCGACATCGAGCGGAACGGTTATCTGGAGGTAGTGCAGGCCGATCGCGGTCGGTTGCGTCGGCGCGAACCTGAACGCGTCTGCGACCAACGCGCTTGGTGCCAGGTCGGTGCCGTTCTCTGACATCCACTGCGAGCGGATCTTGGCGTAAGAGGGTGCGCCGTAGTTGACCTTCAGGCGGCGAAAGCCAACCGTCGCCAGCACCGGATACGGAAATACCTGGCCGATTTTCTTGGAGACGTCCTCCTGCAGCCACTCAGCTTGGTTGAAGACACCACCGGCCTCGTCGCGTGTGGCGAACGCCGAACGATGCGCGTGCGTGTGATCGACGATCAGGATGTGCCAGCGGCCGCCGCCCAGACGTAGACGAGCGGAGAGCGTGTCCCCGACACGAACCTGGAACAGGATCTGCGGGTGGAATCCGAGCTTGGTGTCGCTGTAGAAGGCGTAATAGAAATTGCGCCCCCCGCGACCCGAGAGCGACAGTCGCACCTCATTGATGCCGACCTGGATGAACGGCGCGAGTCGGCTGCCCGGTGCCTGGGCACCGATCCACGTGCCCGCCGCACCGCTGTGCGAACCCGCGGTGATCCTCGGCACGGTCAACGACGCCGCTACCGACCGTACCGACCCGTTCCAGACGTAGCCCGCGAATGCCCCGAACGATGTCACCCCCGGGCCCTGGAGCAACCAATACGGCGGCTCGTCCTGAACGGCGGCGCCGGCGCGAGTGGCGCCCGAGGCAGGAACCGGGAAACACACGACAAGGAGGGTCAGCGCAATGCCGGTCACCGCGAGCAGCGCGTACAACGCACGCGCGACCGAGTGCGCGGTCACCCGCGCAAGTGCCCGTCTCCGCCGGCCGCCCGCCCCTGACGCTGCTTGCCGCACCGGGCAATCCTATCTGCGGAGCTCGATACGGCCTGCGCAGCGATGAGCCGGTGCAGCTGGTGCGTGCCGCCGTACCCGGCCGTGCGCGGCCGTGCGCGGCCGTGCCCGCGACGGCTAGGCTGGCCGAGTGACTCCGGTGCCGCCTGCCAGGCATCTGCTGCGCGCTCGAGACCTCGCGGACAGACGCTATGCCGAACCAATCGGTGTCAGCGACCTGGCGGCGGCCGCAGGGCTGTCGCGCGCACACTTCAGCCGCGAGTTCCGTCGCACGTTCGGCGAGTCACCGAAGGCCTACCTGATGACTCGCCGGCTCGAGCGGGCGGCTGCACTTCTCCGCAACACCGACCGGCCGGTGAGCGAGATCTGCCTCGACGTGGGACTGGTCGGACTCGGGTCCTTCACCACGAGTTTCAAGCGGCACTTCCACAAGACACCGACGGAGTACCGGGCAAGCTTTCCGCCCGCCTCCGCACAGGTGATCATCCCGGCCTGTTACGTGGCTCTGTACGGCCGCCCGCAACACAGCACAAAGGGAGAAGCCGGGGCGGCGCCTAGCGATTAGCGTGTCCCGCACACCGCTGATAAGGAGCAACCATGCAGGTACAAAACGCACAACTTTGGGTTCACGACCAGGCCGAAGCGCTCGACTTCTACGTCGGCAAGCTCGGGTGGGAGGTACGCAGCGACGTCACGATGCCGGAACTCGGCGGCTTCCGCTGGCTCACGGTCAGTCCCGCGGGCCAGCCAGGATTCTCGGTCGTGCTGATGGCCATCCCCGGTCCTCCGGTGATGGATGCGGAGACCGCAGACCAGGTCCGGTCACTGATGGCGAAGGGCTTCGCCGGCACCGTATTCCTGACGACCGACGACGTCGACGGGGACTACGAGCGCCTCAGTGACGCCGGCGTCGAGTTCACATCCGAGCCCACTGACATGCCGTATGGCCGCGACTGCGGGCTGCGCGACCCGTCAGGCAACCAGATTAGGTTGTCGCAGCTCGCCCCGCAGTACGTCGAGGCATAGCGAGCCCTGCTTTCGCGGTGCCGAGAGGCATCCACTTTCGCGGTGCCGAGAGGCGCCGTGAAAGTGGATCGTGCACCCTCCTCCGTGGTGTCGGCCCGCGGGGCGGTCCTGTGTGAGACTCCGGTCCGGCACCCCCGGTGCGCCTGGAGGTGACCGCTTAAGGCTGCTTCCTTCCGGACCTGACCTGGTTCACGGGCCTCCATCGCATTGGGACCAGACCATCACCGCCACACACGAGATGCTGTCCGCGGACGTTCACCCCTCGAGAGGGGATTCAGTCCCGCTGGAGCGGATTGCGAGTTACAGGGCACCGCTAGCGCCCCACCTAGCACGATCCGCCCATGATCGTAGAGCCTCCGAGCCAGTTCGTGCAGGCCGGGCGGCGAGGGTTCAGAAGTCCGAGCTGCCGATACTCTGACAAGCATGTCAATCGGTGTCGTAGGTCTCGGGTATGTGGGCTTGCCGTTGGTCGTCGCGTTTGCGGAGGCCGGCGAGGATGTGATCGCGGTCGACATCGATCAGCGCAAGGTCGACTCCCTGCGTGCCGGTGAGTCCTACGTCGAGGACATTCCCTCAGAGAAGCTGCGCGCGGTGCTACCCAGGGTCCAGGCGACCACGGAATACGCGCCTTTGGTGGACGCCGAGGCGATCATCATCTGCGTCCCGACGCCGCTCAATGACAACCGCGAACCGGACCTGAGGCCGCTCGAGGCCTCGGCTGAGGCGGTCGCTCGGGTCGTGCGTGAGGGGCAGCTGGTGGTGCTCGAGTCGACCACCTACCCGGGCACAACCCGCGAGCTGCTGCTTCCCGCGATCGAGCGGCAATCGTCGCTCACGGTCGGTGAGGACATCAACCTTGCCTTCTCTCCGGAGCGGGTCGACCCGGGTCGCACCGATTACACGCTCAGGAACACACCGAAGGTGATCGGCGGGATCACCGACGCCTGCACCGAGCGCGCCAAGGAGCTCTACAAACGCGTCTGCGAGACGATCGTCCCCGTCTCCACGCCCGAGGCAGCGGAGATGACCAAGCTGCTCGAGAACATCTTCCGCTCGGTCAACATCGCGCTGGTCAACGAGCTCTCGATCCTCGCCGAGCGCATGGGCATCGACATCTGGGAGGTCGTCGACGCCGCCAGCACCAAGCCTTACGGCTTCATGCGCTTCGAGCCGGGGCCGGGGATGGGCGGCCACTGCCTGCCGGTCGATCCGTTCTACCTGGCCTGGCGTGCGCGTCAGTTCCAGATGTCGACAGAGTTCATCGAGCTCGCGGGCAAGATCAACCAGCAGATGCCGTACTACTGCGTCGAACGGATCGAGTTGGCACTGAATGATGTCGCCAAGCCGATCAGGGGCTCGAAGATCGTGATCCTCGGCGTCGCCTACAAGGGCGGGATCGGTGACATCCGCGAATCCCCGGCGCTGCGGATCATCGAGGTGCTGCGCAAGCGCGGCGCGGAGCTCGTCTACCACGACCCGTTCGTGCCCGAGCTGCGCGACTTTGACTTGCAGAACGTCGAGCTGCCAGAAGCGCTGGACGGCGCCGACGCCGTCGTGCTCGTCACCGCGCACCCCGGCATCGATCACGATGAGATCGCGCGCGAGGCGTCGCTGTTCGTCGACCTACGCGGGATCACGCGCGGGGTCACGAGCGAGAACCTGGTCCGGCTTTAGCTCCGGCCGGCCGGCTCGCTGGCCCCGCCTCCTGTAGCTAACTTCCTGCCCGATCCCGGTGTTACGGAGTTTCGGCAGGGAGAATGCGTTCATGGACCTGATCGGGCCGGTCGCGCGGATCGTTGGTGAAGCGCAGGTCGCGCGTGACGTGCGCATCGAGGACGCGAGCGGGCTGAACGCCGTCGCAGCGGTGGTGGCGCACCCAGGGAGCGCCGAGGAGGTGCGCGACCTGGTCGCCTGGGCCTACCGGGAGGATGTGGCGATCGTCGCGGTCGGCGGTTGCAGCGGCTTGAGCGGCGGGGTCGTGCCGGTGTTCGACGGTCCGGGGATTGCGGTCGCGCTAGACCGGTTGAGTCGCGTGCGCTCCTTCGACCCGCTGCTGTGGCGTATGGAGGTCGAGGCCGGCGTGACCACCGCGACGATCCACCGTCTGGCCCGGGAAAACGGGCTCCTGTTCCCCCCGGACCCGGGTGCGAGCGAGCAGTCGCAGATCGGCGGCAACCTCGCGACCAACGCCGGCGGACCGCACGCGTTCAAGTACGGCGTCACCTCACACTGGGTGACCGGCGTGGAGGCGGTGATCGCCCCCGGCGAGCTTGTGCGCTTTGGTGGGCCGTTGCGCAAGGACGTGGCCGGCTATGACCTGCGGGGCCTCTTGATCGGTAGCGAGGGCACGCTCGGGATCATCACCGCCGCCTGGCTGCGCTTCACTCCGGCGCCGGCGATGGCGATTCCCATAGTTGCCGGGTACGCCTCGATTGCCGACGGTGTCGAGGCGATCGAGGCGGCGCTCGCATCGGGCGTGGTGCCGGCAACGGTCGAGTACCTCCAGGGCAGCTGCCTGCGGCAGGCTCCTCCCCCCTTCCTCGACGCGGAGACGCCTGAGTTCATGGTGATCTGCGAGGCGGAGTCGGAATCAGAGCGCGACACGCTGGTTGAGGCACTCGGGCCCACGGCGGCGGCGCGCGACCCGCGCGAGGTCTGGCGCTGGCGCGGCGGCGTCTCGATCGGGGTGCGGGCAGCGCGTGGCGAGAAACTCTCCGAGGACATCGTCGTACCACTCGACCGCTTGGCCGAGGCGATCGAACGGACGCTCGAGATCGGTGCACGCCACGGGGTCGAGGCCACCTCGTGGGGGCACGCCGGCGACGGCAACCTGCACTCGACGTTCCTGTATGACCCGCACGACTCCGATGAGCAGCGGCGGGCAGAGGCCGCCGTGCTTGAGTTATTCGACCTCGCCCGCGAGCTCGACGGAAGCGTCAGCGGCGAGCACGGTCTCGGGCTGCTCAAGCGCGGTCAGCTGCTCGGTCAGTGGTCGGAGGGGGCGGTCGGCGCGCACGAGGCGATCAAGCACGCGCTCGACCCCAAGGGGCTGCTCAACCCCGGCAAGAAGCTGCCGCGGCGCTCCTCCTGAAAGCCGGAGATCGGGATGCGGGTTTCCCGCAAGCGAGTCGTATTCCGGTGCAGCAGCTTCCGGGTCCAACACCGATGTGACGGAGCCTGCCTGAGTCCACGATGCGGGTACAGCAAAGACGGAGGACACGATGGCCGACAACACCCACACCTTCCCACTGACAGGGCCCGACCCGCCGCGCGACAACGACAAGATCCGCAAGGTGCTGGGTCTCTCGATTCTCGGCGCGGTCGCGCTTGTGCTCGCACTGATCGGCATTGACGTCGCGGCCATCAGCGCCGCCCAGGGCCCGGCGCCACGCCCGGTGGTGCACCGCCAGGTGATCAAGGTAAACGGCACCGCGCAGGTCGCCGACACCATCTACATGTCTGTCTCACCGGGCGTCAAGCCGGGCCCCGACGGAAAGCTCCATGACGCCTTCAGCGTCACGAGCTTCAACGTCCACGCGGGCAAGCCGGTGAAGCTCGTGATCGACAACACCGATACGGCCAAGCACAGCATCACCTCGCCGGCGGCCGGCGTGAACATCGTCGTCAGGCCGGGCACGCACACCTACACGCTTCTCGTCAGCAAGAGCGGCGTCTTTCAGTGGTACTGCAACTACCCGTGTGACCCGTACTCGATGATGCACGACGGGTATATGCGCGGGACGATCACCTCGATCTGAGGCACCGGCTGGGGCCGGCGCGGCTCAGGGATCGCGGCTCAGGGATCGGAAGGGGCGGCCAAGCGGGGCCGCCCCGGGCCTGTCAGCCGGCGACGACGCAGTCGCGACCGGCGCTCTTGGCGTCATAGAGGCGCTGGTCCGCGAGCCTGACGAGCGCCTCGAGGTCGTCCGCGCTCTCGGCCGTGGCGACCCCGACGCTGGTCGTCAGCTCGAGGCCATCAGCGATTGTCTCCCACGGCTCCTCGCGGATCACGGTGCGGATCCGGTCACAGCAGCTGGTGGCCGCGTTGGCGTCGGTCTGCGGCATCAGCACGAGGAACTCCTCGCCGCCGCTGCGAACGACGATGTCAGAGGTGCGCAGGACGGTGCCAAGCAGCTCCGCTGCCCGCACCAGCACCTGGTCCCCGGTGGCGTGCCCGTAGCGGTCGTTGATCTGCTTGAAGTGGTCGAGGTCGACCACGGCGACGCTCAGCAGCGTGCCGGCTCGGGCGGCCGAGGGGTTCGCGAGCTCGCGTGCGAGGAAGCGCCGGTTGTGCACCCCCGTCAGCCAGTCGCGCTCGGCCTGATCGCGCAGCTGCTCCTGGA
Organism: uncultured Actinomycetota bacterium; assembly: GCA_963790635.1. GTDB lineage: Bacteria > Actinomycetota > Thermoleophilia > Solirubrobacterales > Solirubrobacteraceae > Palsa-465. The sequence continues at coordinate 739,377 of CAWBPJ010000008.1, forward strand.
GCGACTCGAGTTGCATGGTGCGGCTCTTGAGCTCGGCGTGGGCATCAGCGAGCTCCTGGTTCTTGACCGCGAGGGCATCGCTCTCGCTGCGGGCAAGGCGCGCCTGGAGAACGGCCCGCTCGAGGCTCAGCTGGAGCTCGGAGATCTCTGTGAACGCCTGGCGCTCGAGTTCAGCCGAGCGCGAGAGGGCGTCGTAGGCCTCGACCATCCTGCCCGCCTCGCGGAGCGCCTCGGCGACGGCGGAGAGGATCGTGCTGCGGGTGTGGGGCATGCGCTCGCCGAGCCAGTCGAGCGCCCGCTCGCCTGCCTGGCGAGCGTCGTCGTACTCCCCCAGTGCCATGCGCGCGACCACCTGTGCCCGCACGCTGGCGCCAAGGACGTAGGGATTCGGCTGGCTGCTCTCAGCCAGCAGAGCAAGTGAGCGCTCGGCATCCGCGAGCGCACTGGCCGGGTTGCCGGAGCGCAGCTCGATGTCGGCGCGGGTGGAATGGATCACCGCCAGCGCGAAATGGTTCGGGCGCGTCATGTTCGCCAGCGCGAGCGCCCTGTCGATCGCCTGGCGAGCAAGCTCGGCCTTGCCGACGCCCTCGCGGTAACAGGCGATGTCGTTATAGGTGATCGCCTGCTCCCAGACGTCGCCCGCCTCGACCGTGAGATCGAGCAGCTCGTCGAGCCGCCGGTCGAGCTCACGCACGCTGACGTTGCCGAACACGATGAATGCGGCGCGGCGGGCGAAGATCCGAAGGTGTATGTCCCTGCTGGCGTCGGCGAACTCGATCGAGCGCTCGGCGTTCGCGAGGGCGTGCGAGTAGGCGCCGGTGAAGAAGCTCACCTGCGCGCGGAGGGCTGCCACCTCGGATTGGGCGACGTGGTGATCGTCGGCGGAGCTGCCCAGCAGCTGCTCGGCCTCGAGAACCAGGGAAAGGCCGCTGCGGATGTCACCACGGTGAAGCGCGACGTGGCCCTCGAGCGCCAGGGCCCGCGCCCTCAGTGGACTGTCGCCGAGCGCCTTGGCCTTATCGTTGCAATGGATCGCGAGAGCCAGCGTGCCAGCGGGATCTTCACGGAAACCGGTGCGAGCACCGTCAAGCGAGCCCGCGACCTTGCGGCCTGGGTCGACAGCCCGTCCGTGGTGTCGTTCTCGTTGCTTCGTTGAAGACATACTTCCGCCTTATGAGCCTTATCGGGCTCCCCCGCCAGACCCTGAAGCCTAGAGGGCCGAGGCGACTGAACGTCCGTCCAGTTGCACAAAGAACCAACGCGCCGGGGTGGCCGCCCGGCGCGTTGGTCCGAAACAAGCTGAGACGGGGATTCAGGCGTCTACAGCTTGATCGTCTTGGTGAGCGTGTGGCGCTTGTTGCGGGTGTTGACCGAGGTCAGCAACATGCGCAGGCGCACCGTCTTTCCCGACGCCGCAGCGGCCGTCAGGGCGTTGTCCTCCTTCAGGACGCTTCTGAGCATCACGCGGAACGAACGCGCCGGCTTGCGCAGCTTGATCAGCAGGCTGCCACGCGTGATCGCCAGCGACTTGATCTGAGCGCCGGCCAGTTCTACGCCCGTGATCTTCTCGTGCCTGCCGACCCTGTGCTTCACGAAGCTCATGCCGGGCGTGAGCTTCACGCTCAGCTGCTTCAGCTTGGCCGCGTGCTTGCCGACGCTCACCTTGAAGCTGAGTGAGGGGTGCCCGCTCTTGACGCCCGTGAGTTCTGGGCTAGTGACGGACGCAGGCGAGTTGGTACCCCCGCTCGAGCCCGACCCGCTGTACGACGACGCTGCGCAACCGCCGATGTTGTAGTTGAGCTTGGTCGACGAGGTCTTGTCGCCGTTCTGGTCGGTGGACGACGCATCGACGACGCCATTTCCGGGATTGCAGTTCGTGATGAACAGGCTGTCGGCGCCGCCGTTTAGCGACAGGGCCAGGCTCGTCAGCGGAATGTCCGGAAGACCGTGGAAGGTCGTTGTGAGCGTCGCGAGGTTGACCGATCCCGTCAGGGTCAGGGGGAACGGCGACGGGAATACGAGCGTTAGCGATGGCCCGAGTGCCGTTCCTGTCAGGTACGCGCTCGCCGTGAGCGGCTTGGGATAGTCGGGCGAGATCGCGGTGGCAACGCCCACCGGTGTGCATTTGCCCGACGTGATGTTGCCGCACAACAACTTGATCGAGGCCAGGTTGACGCCCATCGTCGCGCCCGGGAAGCCGAGGATCAGCGATTGGCTCGGCGACTCGGTGGCTGCCTGTGTGACCGACGTCGAGATCGCGACGCCACGGTCGGTCTTGTCCCTGGTCGCGGTCAGGGATAGCTTCGGCGCGTATGCGAGCGCGGAGCAGCCGGTCACGCTGAGCGGGGCGGAGATGCTGTGGACCGTCGAGTCGTCGTAGGAGTCGACGGTCACGCCGACGCGTGCAGGCGTCGATGGACAGGTCGCGGGATAGCGCAGGCCGTCAAACGTGCTGTTTATCTCGGTGAGCTGGAGTGGGACGCCCTCGAGAGTGTTGGGCAGGACCAGCTTGATCGAGATTCCCACGCCGTTCGGATTGCCGCTCGGCCGCACCTGGATGTCAGCGGTCGTGCCGATCTGCTGCCCGTAGTAGGCGACTGCAAGACCTGCAAGGTCACCGGGGGCCGGCGGCGGGACCAGGTAGAAGCCGACCGGCAGACTGATCGCCACCACGTTGCCGAGGCTGAACTCGGAAGCGCTCACCGTGCCTGAACCGACCTGGCAGTTGGAGGAACTGATGTCGAATGTCGTCAGGCACGAGCCACCGTTGACCGATGCGTTGGCCAGTAGGCCCGGCGGCAGGTTGATCGTCAAGACGTCAGGGGTATCGGTGCTGAGCAGCGACGTCGGCGGGAACTTCAGGTCCATTCCCAGGTTCTGCGTCGCGCCTGCCCTGGTCCCGGCGCTCTGATCGAGGCTGATGCTTGGGTTGATCGAGGCGAGCGCACCAGGTGCGAACGCCGCCGCTGCGACCGCGACCAGCGTCCCTACGAGAGCGCTCCGACCCATTCTCCTCGACATAGCCTCTCCTTCTCTCTCCGGCGCACCCTTGGATCGCCGGGGCCGACACAGGTGTCGGTTCCGTCCCTCGTATACCCGGAGGCGCGAGATTTCAAAAACTCGTTACGCGACTTTTTTGAAGAAGGGCCACCGCGTCAGCGAGGGCTTCCGCGTCAGCGAGGGCTACCGCGTCAGCGCCAGCACGCGGTAGCTGCTGGTGACCGCGAACCCGTCTGGCGACTCGTTGGCCGCTGTGAGGAGGGCGAGCGCCTGGGCGCGAACTGCTTTATAGGTTCCCGCCTGTTGGAGGATCGGCCGCTGTTCCTGGCTCACGGGATGGAGGTCCTCGTACCGGCGCAGGTAGGAATCGGCAGAGTCTGCGCTGAAGGTGACACGACCATCTTCCAGGAAGCGGGCATCGGCAGCGTGGCTGGCGGCAAGGTTGTTGATGGCGTCGAGCTCGTGCCAGGCAAAGCGTTTGCTCGGCGGCGCTTTGGTGGCGTCGGCGACGGCGCGGGTGAATAGGCCGGACATGGCGGCTATCGCTCCGTCGGGGGTCCAGGCGGTGATCAGTGCTCGCCCGCCCGGTGCCAGGACACGCGTTACTTCGGAGAAGGCGCGCTTGGCGTCGGAGGCGAAGATGATCCCGAAGACGGAGACCGCGACGTCGAAGCTCCCCTCGCCGAAGGGCAGCGCCTGGGCGTCGCCGACGTGGAAGTCGACGTCTAGTCGCTCGGCCGTCGCCCGCTGGCGAGCGGCCTCGACAAGGCGGCGCGCCAGGTCGATTCCAGTGACGGCCGCACCGGCTTTGGCCGCGAGCAGCGCCGCGTTCCCCGTCCCGCAGGCGATGTCCAGAACCCGTTCGCCTGGCTGGATCCGCGCCCGCGTCGTTACGTCCACCGCCACCGGTGCGAGGTCCTCAGCCGTCCGTTCGTACTGGCCAGCTGCCCAGTCCACCATTTGCGGATCAGGAGCGCGGGCTGCGGAGCAACATCAGCGAACGACCGATCAATGACACGCCGGCCGACGGATCCACGACACGGCCGGATGCTCCTGGATCCGCGGTGTCGATCTCGACGAGCCAGTTGAGGCCGCGCAGTGGGTCGGGGACTTGGAAATCAAGTGGCTCCCACCAAGAGTTGAGCATCAGGAGGAACGGGTCATCAGGGGCGGTGTCGTCGCCGGTCGCGCCGCTCACCGCCATCGTGACCGCGTGGGCGAATGATGCGTTCCAATCCTGCGGACTCATCGGCAAGCCGTCCGGGCGGTACCAGTCGAGGTCGTCTCGGACCGTGTCGTGAGCTGGTGTGCCGGTGAAGAAGTGCTGCCGGCGAAACACCGGATGATCCTCGCGTAGCCGGCAGAGCCGTGCCGTGAAGTCGATCAGCTCGCTCTGCCGAGCGGCAGCGCTCCAGTCGAACCAGCTGAGCTCGTTGTCTTGGCAATAGCAGTTGTTGTTGCCGTCCTGGGTGCGCGCGAACTCATCTCCGCCCAGCAGCAGCGGGACGCCTTCGGACAACATCAACGTGGCCAGGAAATTGCGGCGCTGACGGGCACGCAGCTCCAAGACATCATGGTCATCTGTGGGTCCTTCGACACCACAGTTCCAGCTTCGGTTGTCGTCGTTGCCGTCGCGGTTGTTCTCGCCATTCGCCTCGTTGTGCTTTGCGTCGTAGCTGACGAGGTCGTCGATGGTGAAGCCATCGTGGACGGTGACGATGTTCACCGAGGCGGTCGGGCGGCGGCCACCGTGGCCGAACAGATCCGGCGAGCCACTGATCCGGGTGGCCATGTCCGGCAGGATCCCGCTCGCCGAGCGCCAGAAGTCGCGGACCGTGTCGCGGAATCTGCCATTCCATTCGCTCCAGCCGGCCGGGAACTGACCGAGGTCGTAGCCGCCGATGTCCCATGGTTCGGCGATCAGCTTCACACCCGAGAGCACCGGGTCCTGTCCCACCGCTTCGAGGAATGAGGAGAAGGGGTCGAAGTTGTCGGTCCCGCGTCCCAGCGCCGCCGCAAGGTCGAACCGGAAACCGTCGACATGCATTTCCTCAGTCCAATAGCGCAGCGAGTCCATCACCAGCCTCAGGGCCGGCGGATTGTGCATGTCGAGCGTGTTACCGCATCCCGTGTCATCGACGTAATGACTGGGGTCGTCTGCCAGGCGGTAGTAGGCCGCGTTATCGATGCCACGGAAGCACAGCGTCGGCCCATACTCGCTTCCCTCGGCTGTGTGGTTGAACACGACGTCGAGGATCACCTCCAGCCCGGCCGCGTGAAGGTCGCGGACCATGCGACGGAACTCGTCCACTTGGCCGCCCCCGTCGCCGACCGAGGAGTACGCGTTGTGTGGAGCGAAGTACCCGATGGACTGGTATCCCCAGTAGTTGCGGAGTCCGCGCGCGACCAGAAACTCGTCGTTGACATAGGTGTGCGTCGGCAGCAGTTCGACTGCGGTCACGCCGAGTCGTTGCAGATGCTCGATCGCAGCAGGATGCGCAACGCCGGCGTACGTTCCGCGCAGCGCTTCGGGGACGCCCGGGTGAAGCTTCGTGAAGCCCTTGACGTGGACCTCGTAGAAGATCGAGTCCGCCATCGCCCGGCTGGGTCGCCGATCGTCGCCCCAGTCAAACTCCGAGCTGGTCAACAGCGACCGCGGGACGTACGGCGACGAGTCCTGCTCGTCCGGACTAGATGGATCGCCGGCCACATGGCCGTAGACAGCGGAGTTCCACGTCACGTCGCCGGAGATCGCGCGGGCCTGGGGGTCAAGCAACAGCTTGGCTGGGTTGCAGCGAACACCCGACGCCGGATCCCACGGTCCGTGCACCCGATACCCGTAGCGTTGCCCGATTGGTGCGTCCGGCAGATAGCCCTGCCATATGGATCCGTCGCGCTGCTGGAGAGCGCACTGCCGCTCCTGACCTGACTCGTCGAACAGACACAGTTCAACTGCCTCGGCGACGCTGCTGTAGAGCGCAAAGCTCGCGCCGCTGCCATCGTGGTGAGCGCCGAGCCGTGTTTCGGCCGACAGCTCGAGCGTTGGAGTGGAAGCCTGGAGGGTCATGCCGTCATCTTGCTCCGCCCCGGCCGCGAGGACAAGTAGGCGCACAGGTGAGCGTCCGGGAGGCAGACAGCAGCCTGAGCCCCGCTGGCGACTCGCCAAGGTCCTCCCCACCGCTGAAGACGTCGCACAGACGCCGTAGCGGAGCGGAAGAGTCGCGTCGCGGCGACCCGCCCGCCCACGCTAAAGTCCGATTCCAAGGGCGCGTAGCTCAGCGGGAGAGCGCTCGCTTCACACGCGAGAGGTCGGTGGTTCGAAACCACCCGTGCCCA
>CAWBPJ010000009.1:0-57184 GCA_963790635.1 uncultured Actinomycetota bacterium
CGGGCACGCCAACACAAACACACGGGGGTCGAGATGCGGGCCCTCGACCCCCGCCCGTCAGCCGATGAGGTCGTCACCTGCCCCGGTCAGGCGAGTCTTGATCTAAGCGGAAGCCGGATTGGCAGGTTGACGACGCACCTTTGTCGGTCACGACGCCGGTGGTAGGGTGGCTGGGTCAGCGACGTGTGGAGGGCAGTGTGTGGCCGGAGCGTGTGGAGAGTTGGCTGGGCGTGAGCCGTTCGCGTTGTTGGCGCTAAGGACGTCTGGTGTTTTCAGGGGCGCTCGGCGGATGAGCATGTTGCTCGGCGGGCTGCGGCACTGTCTTGGCGTGCCCGACGGTGTGTGGCGGCGCTGGCGGTCGTGTTCGCTGCGTTGCTCATGGTCTCCCAGGCCCAGGCTTACCGCTTTCGGTATGCCGTTCCGCCAGGTCATGGGTATGTCGTCGGCCAGCATCCGTTGGGTTTGGTGAAGGTCGTCTTTACGCAGTGCGTCCCGGCTGGTGAGGCGATTGGTGTGCCGGTTCACGCGGCAGTGTTGGGCGCTGGCGTAAGCCCTCAGGTGCACTGGCGGGCCGACGTCGCCGAGGGTGGAACGATTTCTTTGAGCCGCCCTCGCTCGACGCTGTTCGTGGTGTGCACGAGTCGCTGGCGATCATCGTGCCCAGGCTCCGACGGGGAAGCCCGGTGGGCGCGGAGTTCCTCTTCAACCTCACGACAGGGAGCCCTAGCTTGATCGGCAGGCTTGAGACTGCGGTGCTGATCAGACTGCCGTGCGTTCTGCGACCGGCTCCGAAGCCGCCGGATGGTGCCTTCCCTTGTCCGAACGCCGCCCAGCATGCGGTCGCGGTCCGAGTGCCTGGCAAGAGCGTGACTGTGCCCGCTCCCCGTGTGGACGATGACTGCGTGCTCACTCCCGAGCATCCCATCGTGATACCCCCCGGTAAAACGGCGGCGAGTGGAGGCGGCGGGTCTGGCGGTGGCTCCGGCGGCGGTGGTGGTTCCGGTGGCAGCGGTGGCTCTGGCGGTGGTGGAGGCAGTTCCGGCTCGGGTGGCTCGGGTTCGGGCGGTAGCGGCCCTGCGCAGCCAGCAGATGTGCCGGCGCTCGGCGTGTTCGGCCCCTTGGTCGGCAAGCTCGCCAACGAGCGGCCGGGATGTGTCAGCGCGAAGGCGATAAACGCCGACGGGGCGGTCGGAGTCCACGCCGGCGAGCCCGCGACCGTGGCCGTGACCGTGACTGTGGGCGGCGTCAAGCTGCACTACGCCCGCGTACGCATCACCGGCCCTGGTATCAACCAACGAAATCCACCGGCGCAAACGGTGTCACGTTCAACGTAAAGCCAACGGCTGCCGGAGATCTCGTCATCAGAGCGGACGCGTGTCTCGGCACCGATCCCATCCCGGTGCTGGCGGCCCCTGATACCCGCGGCGGTCCGTCTCCCAGCACCCTTGACGCGTCCATCGCCGAGGAACTCGATCTGGCGCGTATTGCGGTTAGCCAGACAGGACCCAGAGAATCGGCGGCGGCACAGGTGGATGGTTTCGACCCAGCTAAGCCGAGCGTCCGCCTCCTGGCTTGGCACGACTTCCGAGTCGACGGCAGGACGGCATTTCGCCTGTGCGCAGTGCGCACCCTTGACATGTTCGCTCGCTTCCGCTCAGAGCTACAAGCAACACTCTCGCGAACGATCGCTCTCGTGCTCGTCGCGTCTGTCTCTCCGCGATCGCAAGAGGCCGGAGCACTTCAAGTGATGCCGAGGGGCGCTACGGGTATTCAAAGAGTGTCCCGAAATATGTCCCGAACTGCGCAAATCTGAGGGCAACTGGGCGTAACTGAGAGCATCAAATCGCCCGCAAACGCTGGAATAGCTCCGTTTCGGCCCGAACTTTAATCCGAAGCGCCCCGGTTCGAGTCCGGGCGCCGGCACTGACAAAGCCTGCCGATCCTCGGCGTTGCGGCCAGCCTTGACGGCTCCAGCTTTTGGAAACTCATCCATTTGGGGTGATGCGCGGAGGCGGGCCGTCAGAGATCGTGTCTGCGTTGAAACGGATGCCGTGCAGGGAGCTTTCACCCGATGACGAATGATCTTCCGCGCTGGCGGTTCGCCAGTACCAGCATCGATGACTTCCCTGTTCGTACCAGCGAGCATCAACTCGAGCGCAAAATCGAAAGCAAACCGCTCTGATGCGGGCGACAGGTCCCGGCCGTGCCGATTCGGCGCGTTTGTCTAGCGGCAGCGGCGCGGGGCGTTCGCTCCGTCGACCCGATATTCCGGCGGCGATCGGGCGTTCGTGAGCGACGGGTCGCCGCCCGAAGCCGTGGATGATGGGTCGCAGTCGGGCTCGGACTTCATGCCGCTGACTCGATCGCCCGGGTTCTGGCGGCTGATGGGTTACGCGGCTGCGTTCGGGGTCGTGCTCGCGTTCGTAGCGCTGGCATTCCTGGCGTTGATCAAGGGCGGCGGCAGCTGGTTCAGCCTCCCGAAGAACCCCGGCTGGTTGGATGGTCATCTCTGGTGGGTTGCGGTGACCGCAGGCGCGGGCGTGCTCGTGGGCGTGTTGCGGCGCGTGCTCAGGGTCCCTGAAAAGCTGCCCGGCACGGCCGAGCTGATGAAGGCTCAGCGGGTTGAGCCCTCGACGGTCCCGAAGGCGGTCGCGGTGTCGCTGGTGTCGCTGATCGGCGGCGCGAGCCTCGGGCCGGAGGCGGGACTGGGGCTGATGGGCGGCGGATTCGGCACCTGGATCTCTGAACGTCGAGCACTCGACCAAGACACGCGCGAGACGAACACGCTCAGCGGCATGAGCGCAGCGTACGGCGGCATGTTGTCGGCTCCGGTGCTCGCGACGGTGCTGGTGCTCGAGGTGGCTCGTCCAAAGGCCGCCCGCTTCTCCGAAACTCTGGTGGCGGGGCTTCTTTCCTCCTCGATCGCGTTTGCGGTCTACTTCCCGATCGCGGGCTCGACGTTTGTCGGGATCTACTCAGTGCCGTCGTTCAGGTTCCACGACTGGCAGATGCTCGCGGCGGTTCCGCTCGGCCTCGTCGCGGGTGCGCTCGGTCTCATCACCGCGATCGCGATCGGGGTATTTGCGCGGCTGACAGCTCCGCTCGCCAAACGGGTGATCCTGCGCTCCACGATCGGCGGAGTCGCCTTTGGGCTCGTCGGCGTGGCACTGCCGCTGACACTCTTCACCGGGACCTCTCAGCTCACCACGGTGATCCACCACGGAGCGATGCTCGGCGCGGGTCTCTTGATCGCGGTCGTGTTCGCCAAGATCCTTGTTTTCGCTCTGTGCCAGGCCACTGGCTTCATCGGCGGCCCATTCCTTGTGATGCTGTTCATCGGCGGCACAGCCGGGACCGTCGCTCACCTGCTGGTACCGGGACTCCCGGAAGGACTGGCGTTCGCGACCATGTTCGCAGCCCTTCCGAGTGCGCTCATCCAAGCCCCGTTCTCCTTCATCCTGCTTGGGGCTCTGACGACCCAGATCGGCACGCTGCAATTGGTGCCGGTCGCGATCGCCGTTGTCACCTCCTACCTCGCCGTCTCGGGCTCGGGGGTACTGATCGCCCTTGCGCGGCGGCAGCAGAAGCCCGCCGCCTCAACCACATAAGCCACCACCGACACGTTGCACCACTGGGCCGGCCGTTCACCACCAAACGTCATCGGGTCACCGGTTCGAGTCCGGGCGCCGGCACTCGCTCGCTCGGTCGGAATCTTGATCACGCGGTGGGCTCCGAGGACGCATCCGGAGCGGGTGATGTTCGGCTACGCCGCACCGTAACGGTGTAGATCGATTGCCAAAGTTTTGGGGGTTAGACTGCCGCCAATGGCGCAACTTTCTGACCACATCCGAGTGACCGCGCTGCAGGCTCTTGACTCGATCCCGACGACGGAACGTGGCGACATCTACGCAGTGTCGCTCCTGGTGTACGACGAGGAAGACGATCCGCGGAAGCCGACGGTCACGGTGGGGTTCAACACCGAGGACGATGTCAGGAATGCGCGCGAACTTGCATCCGATGCCGATGAGGCACGCTGGAACTACGCGTTCTGGCAGCAGAACGAACTCGCGATCATCTGCGAATCGAACGAGGATCCGACGGGAGCGCAGCTCCGCGAGCGGTGGGCCCGAGACAGTGGACTGTGGTACGACCTGGCCCAGGGCGAGCACGCCAGCTTCAACGCACGTGGCGAGCCGCTGACGACCGGTTTCATACAGCTGCTGATCGAGGTGGTCCAGCGGCTGCACCGGGATGCTGAGATCGAGCGGATCTTCGGCCGCAGCATTCCGGTGCTGATCCACGAGCTCGAGTACTACGAAGAGATCGCCTCTCAGAACCTATTGGCAAACCCGTCCGGCGTGGTCCCGGAGGGCTTCCTCAACTGGTGCCAAGCTTCATAGTCTGACGGCCCGGCGGGTATGGCCGCCCAGGCCTAACCGACCAACCTCAGCATTGCCGTGCAGGCAACCGCCACCAGGAAGACGACGATCAGCGACTGGTGCAGACGCAGAGCGACCGCCCCCATCCCGACTCCGACCAGCAGGCGCCAGTCGAACGAGTAGTGGCGGTTGGAGGTGAACAGGTCGGTTGTGACCAGGGCGCTCAGCATCGCCACAGGAAGCAGCGCCGCGATGCGCTGCACCCGCGGGTGGCCGAGTAGTGACTGCGGCAGCGAGAGCCCGGCCAGCTTGAGGCCGTAGCACCCGAACGAGCCGATCAGGACCCAGAGCGTCATCGGCCGGTTCGGGCGCCCGCCAGAACGGCAACCCCGGCCGACGCGATGATCGGCACGCCCGCGGGCGTCACACGCACCAGGGCGAGGGCGACCAGTGCCGCTCCAAGTGCGACCACGGGCGCGCGTCGACGCGACATCTGTGGCCAGAGCAGTGCGAGGAAGATCGCGGGTGCAGCTGCGTCGAGACCAAGCTTCGATGTGTCAATGCCGCGACCGAGCAATCCGCCGACGAGCGAGCCTGCTGTCCACATCACATAGAGGCAGGACGCCGTGGCCCAGAATGCGTAGCGGCTCGCGCGCGGCTTGGGCTGACCGACGGCCATCGCCGTCGTCTCGTCGATCACGAACTGGGCGTCGACGAACCGGCGTAGCCCACGAGGCTCGAGGATGCGACTCATCGGGATCCCGTAGAAGGCGTTGCGCAGGCCCAGCAGCAGCGCCGGGAACACCCCGGCCACGGGCGCGCCGCCGGCAGCGATCACGCCGACGAAGGCGAACTGGGACGCGCCGGTGAACATGATCATGCTCATCGCGACCGTCTGCACGACGGAGAGCCCGGCGGCTACCGACACCGCTCCGAATGTCGCGCCGAAGGCGGCCGCGTACACCCCGATGCCGATCGCGGCACGCGTGATCGCACCCCGGTCGAAAACGTCCGCATCACCCATCCGGTGAATGGCAGCACAGATCGGCGTGGGGTGCGCTCTGATCAGCGGTACATCGGACCGACACCGATGCTCAGCGACGCTCTGCTGCCCAGCCGCGAGCTCGAGCCGATCCTGGCGCAGATAACTCACGGCTTGACTTTCCTACCAGGAAACTCTAGCCTACTTTCCTACTAGGAAAGTGGACTGAGACTGTAAGGACCGGTGATCGTATGGAAATCCCAATCAATGAGCGCGAGGCGTACCTCGCACTGAACACGGTGGAGCGCCGTCGCCAGCAGGTCGTCGCCGAGATCGGCGTCCCACGCTGGTACTGGCTGAGCCTGGCGTGCGGCTGGGTGGGGCTCGGCGCGCTCAGCCAGTGGGGGCCCGCCTGGGCGGTGATAGTCGGAACGATCCTGTTCGGCGCGGCGCACTCGGTGATTGCTCCACACGTGATTCACGGCCGGCGCGGCTCCTCACAGCTGAGCGTCCGCAGCGACCTGGTGAGTCGCCGACTGCCGTTCGTGATCATCGGATTCCTCTTGCTGATGGCCTGCCTCACGACGATCTTCGCGCTGTTGCTCAACGCCGACGGCGATGGTCACCCGACGATCACCGCGAGCGTGATCGCGGCGCTGCTCGTGCTCACGGGTGGCCCGACGCTCGTCTCGGCGCTGCGGCGACGTGCCGAGCGCTGGTAGGCGGACATGGCGGAGCCACGCTTCGACGAGTTGATCCACCCCAGCACTCGGCTGTCGATCGTCGCGCTGCTGGCCTCGACCGACTGGGCCGACTTCGGCTACGTTCGTGACCGGTTGGGGATGTCGGACTCGGCGCTGTCAAAGCAGTTCGCGACGTTGGAGGAGGCCGGCTACGTCAGCCTTGAGCGCCAGGTCGCAAACCAGCGCCGGCGCGTGAGGGTGGCCCTGACTGACGCCGGCCGCAAGGCCTTCGACGGACACGTCGCGGCGCTACAGGCGGTGATCGCCGGGAGCCCCGAGCCGGCCCACTAGAGACGGCGGCCGCCGCGGGCGATCCAGGCGTCGATCAGCATACGTGCGATCGAGACCTCCCCGGGCAGCTTCAGCTCGCCCGTGCCGTGTCGTGCACGTGCGATCTCCGCAGCGGAGAACCACCGGACTTCGACCATCTCTCCCGGCTGCGGAATCGGATCCCCGCCCTGTGCGCCGGCCTCGTAGCCGAGCATCAGCGAAGATGGGAACGGCCAGGGCTGGGACGCCATGTAGCGCGGTGAGTGGGCGAGGATGCCGGACTCCTCGCGCACCTCGCGCAGCACCGCCTCCTCAGGCGTCTCGCCCGGAGATACGTAGCCCGCGAGGATCGAAAAGCGGCCCTCCTCCCAGCCGATGCGGCGACCGAGCAGCAGCTGGCCGGCATGCTCCACGAGCATGATCACGACCGGATCGGTGCGCGGGAAGTGTGAGGCACGGCAGCTGGGGCAGCGGCGCGAGAGTCCGGCGTCAGCCCCGCGCGTGCGGGCGCCGCAGACCGAGCAGAACCGGTGTGTACGGTGCCAGTTGAGCAGTGCGACCAGGTATGCGGCCAGACCGCCCTCGGTCTGTGGCAGCACGGCACCCGCCTCACGCAGCGTGATCAGGCGGCCGAGTCCGGTCTCCGTGAGCTGCGACTCGGCGTCGGGATCGTCGAGGTCGGCAGCGAAGAGTGGCTGGCCGTCGTCGATCCCGAGCAGGACCGGCTGGTATGGGTTCACACGGCCTTCCAACGGCCGGCGCAGCAGTCGAGGCGTCGGCTCGTCGGACACGAGCACCTTGTCCGCGCTGGCGCCCAGCACGGCCGCCCGCGGATGCGTCAGCAGCCGCTCGATCTCGTTGCGGTCGCTGCGCAGCTCGGCGACGCGGTCAAGCGTGGTGCCCGTGAAGGTCGGAACCAGTTTCGAAGGTGCGTTGGCAGCCTGTGGAGCAGAAGAAGTAGGTGTGGCCATCTTTCCTGAGCGTTTGAGCTCTGTGTCTGTCAACCATCATGCCGCAGACCGGATCGAGCGCGCCGCGCCTGTGCGTCAGCCCGAACATCGTTGCGAACAGCAGCAGGCCGGCGAGGTTTAGCCACAGGGTGTAGTCGACGTGGACGCCACTGAAGATGTCGCTGGTGGACGGACGCGGGCCTGACGGGATCAACCCGAGCGGGCTGAACACGGCCTCGACGATCAGTGCCGCGGCCACCATCGCGATCAGCAGCAACGCGACGATCCGCGTCGTGTACGCGCGCCCGTAATACTTGAGGTAGATCGCGACGATCGGCAGGATCAAGAGGTCCGCGAGGATGAATGCCAGCACGCCGGCGAAGCTGATGCCGCCGCTCCAGAGCACCGCCGCCAGCGGCACGTTGCCAACCGAGCAGACGAAGGTCAGCATTGCGATCACCGGGCCGATCAGGGCGCCCCAGACCGTCCTGACGAGCGCCGGCGAGCCCGCGAGGAAGATACTGTGGAACGTGCTCGGCTCAATCTGCGCAACGAACCCGGAGATCAGCAGCCCGAATCCGATCTCCCGGTAGAGCATCTGCCAGTCACCCCTGAAGTTGTGAGCGACATCTGACCAGGCCGCGACGCTGGTCAACCGCTCACGCCAGGGCAGGTGCTGCCCGGCCATGCTGTGGACGTGGCCCGCGTCAGCGCGTTGCGCATGCTCGCGGGCGCTGGCCTCCAGTCGGGTCGAGACCAGTCGCCGCAGGAGCAGCGCCACCAGCGCGATCATCACGAGCCCACCGAGGTACTCGGCAAACATGAACTGCCAGCCGATCAACACCCAGAGCACGAACCCGAGCTCCCACACGAGGTTGGTCGATGCGATCTGGAATGCGAGCGCCGAAGCGGCGGATGCTCCCTTCTGGAAGAGGCTCTTTGAGATCGCCACCGCTGCGTAGGAGCAGGACGAGGAGGCCGCACCCAGGGCGGTGGCCCTGGCCAGCGGGCCAGGGCCGGCAGCTCCAAGGTTTGACTCGACCCGCTCGCGTGGGATCCAGGCCTGCACCACGGCTGAGACGAAGAACCCGAATACGAGCGCCCACCAGACCTGCCAGCCCATCAGCAGGGCGTCGCGGATTCCGTGCCAGAGGACATGACCGATGTTTGCCATCGCTCCTGGAAGTGTGGCAGTAGGGGGGTTGACGCCATAAGTTGCGGCAATTAGTCGATTTGTTGCAGAGACCAGTCGCGTTCGGTACGTTAGTTGCGTGTCCGATGACAGGCTCCTGGTCGAGGCCCGGGGCCTCTCGAAGGCCTATCCCGCGCGTAACGGCAGCCCACCGTTTAATGCCGTCAACGGGATCGACTTCGCGTTCGGCCGCGGTGTCGCGTTCGGCTTCCTCGGACCCAACGGCGCCGGCAAGTCTTCGACGATGCGGATGCTCAGCGCGATCTCGCCGATCACGACAGGCACGCTGCGGATGCTCGGCATGGATCCTGAGGACAACGGTCCGGAGATCCGCGCGCGAATCGGTGTTGTTCCCCAGGACGACTGCCTCGACCGCGAACTGACAGTCAGCGAGAACATCTTCGTATACGGGCGATACTTCGGGCTCAAGAAGGATGTGATCCGCACCCGGATCGCCGGCCTGCTCGCATTCGCGCAGCTCGAGGACAAGGCCGACGCCCAGGTCGAGATGCTCTCGGGCGGTATGCGGCGACGACTCACGATCGCACGTGCGCTGATCAACGAGCCGGAGATCCTGCTGCTCGACGAACCCACGACGGGCCTCGATCCGCAGGCGCGGCACGTGCTCTGGGACCGGCTGTATCGGCTTAAGCAGGACGGGGTGACGCTGATCATCACCACGCACTACATGGATGAGGCCGAGCAGCTCTGCGACCGGCTGGCGGTGATGGACGCAGGCAAGATCGTGGCCGAGGGATCGCCGCGCGAGCTGATCGAAGCGCATGTCACCCGGGAGGTGCTCGAGCTGCGGTTCGCGATTGGGGCTCAGGAGCAGGCCGCTGAGCATTTGCGCCAGGCGGGGGTCGGGACCCGGATCGAGGTTCTCCCCGACCGCTTGGTCGTCTACGCGGATGACGGCGAGGCCGCGCTGATTGAGGTGCACGCGCTGGGGCTTGAGCCGATCACCGCGCTCGAGCGGCGAGCGACGCTCGAGGATGTGTTCCTGAAGCTGACCGGTCGCTCGCTGATCGACTGAAATGACAAGGGCTCTCTACGCCTTCCAGTACTGGCTGAAGCTCTACAGCCGGACCTGGCGCGGAACGATCGTGATCAGCATCGCCAATCCGCTGCTGTTCCTGCTCGGCGTCGGGGTAGGGATCGGCCATCTGGTCGACCAGGGCCATTCGTCGACGCTCGGAGGTGTTTCATACTCGGAGTTCTTCGCTCCCGGACTGCTGGCGGCGGCCGCAATGCAGACGGGGTTCGTGGAGAGCGGTGGCCGCGTTGCGCAGGCGGCCGGCTGGACCGGCTCATACCGAGGCGCCGCGACGACGCCACTCGAACCGGAGGAGATCATGGCTGGACACATGCTGTTCGTGGTCTTCCGTCTCGTGACCTCGACTGCCGCCTTCTTGCTGGTTATGCAGCTGTTCGGCGTCACGACCGGCGCCTGGGCGTTGGCGACGTGGCCCGCCGCGGTGCTGACCGGGTTCGCCTTCGCGGCACCGCTTGCCGCCTGGACGGTGACTGTGCGGACCCTGACCAAGATCAACACACTGTTCCGGTTCGGGTTCATGCCGATGTACATGTTCTCCGGGACGTTCTTCGCGCTCAGCCAGCTGCCGCACGGGGTCCGGCTGATCGCGTCGGCACTGCCGCTGGCCCAGGGCGTAGCGCTGTGCCGAGCGTTGAGCCTGGGTACCGCGACATGGCCCCAGGTGCTCGGGCACTCGGCGTATCTGCTGGCGCTGGCGATCGGCGGCGTGGCCATAGCGCGTGTTAACTACAGGAAGCGGCTGCACGCATGATCGCGACAGGCTGGACGCTCCGCCGCACCGGCAGCCTGGTCGAGCGCAACGCGCTGATCTACCGGCGCTCGCTCACGCCTGTCCTGTCGAGCATCGTCGAGCCCGTTCTTTATCTGTTGTCGATCGGCTTCGGCGTCGGCGCGCTGGTCGGCAAGGTACCGGGCGTCGATGTGCGCTACCCGGAGTTCGTGGCGCCGGCGATCCTGGCGACGACGGCGATGAATGCCGCGTTCAACCAGACGGGGTTTGCGATCTTCATGCGGATCAAGACCGAGCGAATCTATGACGCGATCGTGCCGACGCCGCTGTCGATATCCGACATCGCCCTCGGCGAGGTCGCAAGCGCCGTCTTCAGCGGCATCTTCGCGGCGATCGGCTTCATCGTCGTGATGCTGGTGTTGGGGCTGGTCGTTTCCCCTTACATCCTGCTCGCGATTCCCGGCTCGCTGCTGGTCGGCTACGCCTTTGCCGCCGCGGGCCTTGCGGTCATGACCTACATGCGTGAGTTCTCGGACTTCCAGCTGGTCCAGCTGGTGATGCTGCCGATGTTCTTGTTCGCCACGACCTTTTATCCGCTGTCCGTGTATCCGGCCTGGGTACGCCCGCTGATCGAGATCCTGCCGCTGTACCAGAGCATCGAGTTGCTGCGAGGCCCGGCACTGGGGATCTTCGGCTGGAACCTGCTGGTGGCGGTCTTGTACCTGGTCGTGTTCGGCTCGGTCGCGCTGGCGTTGGCGACGCGACGACTCGGCCGGAAGCTATTGCAGTAGCCCAGCAAGCCATTTGCAAGATTTGTCATAGAATTGCGGTGTGGCTCGCAAACTTGCAGACGTCGCAAAGCAAGCGGGGGTAAGCGAGGCGACCGTCAGCCGCGTTCTGAACGGCCGTCCCGGGATCTCCGAGTCGACGCGCGCCGCCGTGCTGACCGCGCTCGACGTGATCGGCTACGAGCGGCCAACGCACCTGCGAGTGCGCCGAGCTCGGATGGTCGGCCTGATCGTCCCGGAGCTCCAGAACCCGGTGTTCCCAGCCCTGGCCGAGGTGGTCGCCGGAGCGCTGGCGCAGCGAGGTTTCAATGCCGTGCTGTGCACCCGGACCGGCAGCATGT
The DNA here is from genome assembly GCA_963790635.1 of uncultured Actinomycetota bacterium. Taxonomy (GTDB): domain Bacteria; phylum Actinomycetota; class Thermoleophilia; order Solirubrobacterales; family Solirubrobacteraceae; genus Palsa-465. The sequence goes on from CAWBPJ010000009.1 coordinate 11,433, forward strand.
CGGAGGCGGAATACGTCGAGATGCTGCTGGAGAGACAGGTCTCCGGAATGATCTTCGCCGGCGGTCAATACGCCGAGGCGGATGCGCCGCACGAGCACTATCAGCGGCTGCTGCAGCTACGCCTGCCGGTGGTGCTCGTGAACGCCGCGGCTGCGCACCTCGACTTCCCTCGCGTATCGACCGATGACGCTGTCGCGATGGAGCAGGCATACGCCCATCTGGCCTACCTCGGCCACGAGCGTATCGGCCTGATCCTTGGTCCCCCGGACCACGTACCGTCGCTGCGCAAGCTGGTCACGTTCGAGCGCCTGGAGGCGAACGCCGGAAGCTCTGCCGATCTGGTCGAGCGGACACGCTTCTCGCTCGAAGGTGGTCACGCCGCGGCCCTGCGACTGATCGACCGTGGCGCGACCGGGATCATCTGTGCCAGCGACCCGCTGGCACTCGGCGTTATCCGCGCCGCACGCAGGTCTGGTCTGAAGGTGCCCAGCGATCTGTCGGTGATCGGCTACGACGACTCCGCACTGATGAGCTGCACCGACCCGCCGCTGACGACCGTGCGCCAACCGATCGACGCGATCGGACGCGCAGCCGTGGAGATGCTGGCCGGGCAGATCGAGGGCTCCCCCGTTTCAGCCGACGAGCTGTTCTTCGAACCGGAGGTGGTGGCGCGCGGCTCGACCGCAAATGCGCCCGGGAACTGATCGCTCTCGAGGGCATCGGACCGACGCGGTCCGGATCCGCACGACAATTTTGGAAAGTCTTGCGCAGCGCAGTACGAAAAATGCAAATTTAAGTCTGGCTCTTGCAATCGATTGTCGGACATGCCATTCTCGTCGGCATGAGGGAGACGGACATGGCGGTGTCGGCTGCGCCGACGCTGGAACACGAGGGCGTTAAAGCCCGGACCTGGTGGCGTGAGGCGGTCGTCTATCAGGTCTACATTCGGAGCTTCGCCGACGCCAATGGCGACGGCATCGGAGATCTCGAGGGAGTGCGCGAACGGCTCCCCTACCTTGCCGCCCTGGGGGTTGACGCCCTCTGGTTCAACCCGTGGTACCCGTCGCCACAGGCGGATGCCGGATACGACGTATCCGATTACCGCGCGATCGATCCTGCGTTCGGCACGCTGTGGGAGGCCGAGAGGCTGATCACCGAGGCGCGCGCGCTCGGCATTCGCACGATCGTCGACATCGTTCCAAACCACATCTCGAATGCGCATCGGTGGTTCAAGGAGGCGCTCGCCTCCGCCCCGGGCTCACCTGCGCGCGAGCGGTTCTGGTTCCGGCCAGGCAACGGTGATAACGGCGAGCTACCGCCCAACGGCTGGCATTCGATCTTCGGCGGCGGCGCATGGACTCGCGTGCCCGATGGCGACTGGTACCTGCACCTGTTCGCGCCCGAGCAACCCGATCTGAACTGGGAGCACCCCGACGTCTGGGCGGAGCACGAGGACATCCTGCGTTTCTGGTTCGACCGCGGTGTTGCCGGCGTGCGGATCGACTCGGCCGCGCTGCTCGTGAAGGATCCGACTCTGCCGGAGGAGCAGCCCGACCTCGGCCCGGGGCAGCATCCGTTCACCGACCGTGAAGAGCTGCACGAGATCTATCGCCGCTGGCGTGCGATTGCCGACAGCTACGAGGAGCCCCGGGTGCTGGTGGGCGAGGTCTGGATGCCGGACGCCGAGCGCTTCGCGCGCTACCTGCGCCCCGACGAGCTGCACACGGCGTTCAACTTCGACTTCCTGGCATGCCCGTGGGAGCCCGGCCCGATGCGCGGCTCAATCCAGACGGCGCTGGCTGCGCACGCCCCGGTGGACGCGCCGGCCACCTGGGTGCTCTCGAATCACGACGTCACCCGACCGGTCACCCGCTACGGGCGCGCGGAGACAGGGTTCTCGTTCGAAGCCAAACGCGAGGGCACCCCGACCGACCTCGAGCTCGGCGACCGCAGGGCTCGCGCAGCGGCGCTGCTGTCGATGTCGCTGCCAGGCTCGGTTTACATCTATCAGGGCGAGGAGCTCGGACTCCCCGAGTTCGAGAGCATCCCGCCCGAAAAGCGTCAGGATCCGATGTGGCACCGCTCCGGTGGTGTCGACCCGGGTCGCGACGGCTGTCGCATACCGATCCCGTGGTCGGGAACCGAACAGCCCTATGGCTTCAGTCCGAACGGGGAAGCCCAGCTCTGGCTCGAGCAGCCAGTCGGCTGGGAAGCTCGCACGGTCGAAGCTGAAACCGACGATCCGGCATCGATGCTCAGCCTGTACCGAAAGGGACTGCGCATCCGCCGGGATGCCCCGTGGGGGGCCGCAGGCTCAGATCTGCGCTGGCTCGACTACGGCGACGATGTCATTGCGTTCACGCGAGGTGAGCGTTTCATTTGCATCGTCAATTTCGGTCCACAGGCAGTTGAACTTCCCAGCGGGACCGACATCCTCGTCTCGAGCGCTGAGCTCGGGGCCAACGCGGTACCGCAGGACACGACGGTCTGGTTGCTCCAGGCCGAGAACCACGCTCCGTCTGAGGCGGAGCCACTCTCTCCGTTAGAGACGGAGAGGACGTAACTGGCCCATCCGGGTCAAGGAGAGGAGAGAGTAATGACGTTTAACATAAGGGCCAGGCGGCGTGTTCACTTGAGCGTGACCGTCGGTGCCGCATGCGCGATGGCAATGGCGGTGTCCGTTGGCTTTGCCTCCACCGCGATGGCCAAGAAGTCGAAGGTCGTACACATCAGCGTTGTCTCGCTGATTCCGGGCAGCACACAGGCCGCCTTCAACGAGTTCGACAACAAGGTGGCGCAGTTCGAAGCTGCGAACCCGGGTATTGCGGTGAGGGGCGTGCAGTACCAGTGGCTCCCGGCGACGTTCGCCGCGAAGCTCGCCAGTGGCACCCTGCCGACGGTCTTCACGGTGCCGTTCACCGACGGCCGCTCGCTTGGAGACAACGGACAGCTCGCAAACCTCACCAAGTACGCCAAGGCGGAGTCCTACTACAAGGACTTCAACCCGGCGGTCATTGCCGAGGGTATTGACTCCAAGAAGCAGGTCATCGCGATTCCCACCGCGGCTTACGCCCAGGCGTTGAGTTACAACCGCCAGCTGTTCAGCCAGGCGGGCCTCAACCCCAACAAGCCGCCGACAACCTGGGCGGCGCTCATTGCTGACGCCAAGCAGATCAGCCAGAAGACCGGCAAGGCCGGCTATTCCGAGATGGGTGCCAGCGACAACACCGCCGGCTGGATCCTGACCACGGTCACCGACGCGCTCGGCGGCCGCATGGAGACGGGCATCGGTTCCAAGGCGAAGGCGACGTTTGATAATCCGCAGGCTGTTCAGGCGCTGAACTACCTCAAGCAGATGCGGTGGGGCGACAACTCGATGGGCTCCAACTTCGGCCTCAGCTGGGGCACCTCGAACCAGTCATTCGCCGCTGGCCAGATCGGCATGTTCATCAGCGGCTCGGACGTGTACACCAACATGGTGCAGGCCGACAACATCAACCCCTCGATCTACGGCCTTGCCCCGGTCCCGCTCGCGAAGAGCAAGACGGCGGGCGCACTCGGCGGCGGCACCCTCGCCGCGGTCAGCCCGAGGTCCAACCCGGCACAGATCGCCGCTGCCATGAAGTGGATCAGCTTCTACTACATGGAGCCGCTGATCAATCGCAAGGCGGCTATCACCAACGCCAAGACCCTGATCAAGAACAAGCAGCCCGTCGGAGTGCCGGAGCTGCCGGTCTTCAATCAGGCGGTCTATCAGCGCAGCCAGAAGTGGATCAAGCCGTACATCAACGTTCCGGAGAGCCAGTTCGCGCCGTTCAACAACGGCATCTTCAAGGAGAACGTGATCCCGGAGCCGGAGTCGGCGACACAGGCCATCTACGGCGACCTCGACTCGGTTGTGCAGTCGGTCTTCACCAACCAAGGGGCAAACCCCAGCAGCCTCCTCTCGGCGGCGAACAGTACGGGCCAGTCCTCGATCGCATCGGGCGCGGGCTCGTAAGCAGCACCCTCCGCTAGCCGACGGCGGGTGATCGTGGTACGCATTACACGATCACCCGCCGCAGGCGGTGGATGCCTGAAGACGTGATGTCGACCATCGACCAGATGACTCAAGGGCTCGAACAGGCGCAGACGCCAGCACCGGTCGCGACCGCTGAGCTCGCAGCCTCACCTCGGGTGCGCCAAAGGCGCACCCCTTTCACCTGGGTTCAGCGGGGAGGGCTCTCAAAGCTCGTCTTCATGCTGCCGCTGCTTCTGATCTTCGGTGCCTTCTCGTGGTACCCGATCGTGAGGCTCGTGCTGATGTCGCTTCAGCACACGAACGAGATAACCACGACGTGGGCCGGCTTCCAGAACTTCAGCGAGGTGTGGCACGACCCGCTCTTCCCGATCGCCGTCAGGAACACCGCGGAGTTCGCGGGCCTCGCGCTGATCTTCGGCTACCCGATCCCGCTCGTGGTCGCGGTGCTGATGAGCGAGGTGCGCAAGCGGCGCGGGCTGTACGCGGCGCTTGCCTACATGCCGGTCGTGATACCTCCGGTGGTGGCGGTGCTGCTCTGGAAGTTCTTCTATGACGCAAGCCCGAGCGGCGTGTTCAACACCATCCTCGGCTGGTTCGGCATCCCCCCACAGCAGTGGATCCAGTCGATGAGCCAGGCGATGCCGTCGCTGGTGCTTGAGTCGACGTGGGCGAACGCGGGCGCCACGGTGATCATCTACCTCGCCGCGCTCACCACAGTGAACCCGGAGCTCTACGAGGCGGCGTCGGTCGATGGCGCAGGGCTCTGGAAGAAGATCTGGCACGTCACGCTGCCGCAGATGCGGACCGTGCTGCTGGTGACGATGATCCTCCAGATCATCGGGACCGCGCAGGTCTTCCTGGAGCCGTACCTGTTCACCTCGGGCGGCCCCGCGAACGCGACCCTCACGGTGCTCCTGCTGATCTACAACTACGCCTTCGGCAACTCGCTCGGGGCGGCCTACGGAGAGGCGGCTGCGCTGAGCCTGATGCTGGTGGCATTCCTGGCGGCGTTCTCGCTGATCTATCTCTGGGCAACCCGATCGTGGAGTGACGAATGAGCATCGCCTCTTTCAGGCCGCGGCGACGGTCGGCCCCGAGCGATGTCCAACAGGGGCTTGTGCTGTCCGCGGACTGGCGCCGCCCCAGCGTCAAGTGGGGCCTCGGAACGGCGCACACGCTGCTGCTGGTCCTGTTGATCGTCGTCGGGCTCGGGCCGATCCTGTGGCTGGCGAAGTCCGCCATCACCCCCACGCAGGACACGCTCACGAACCCGATGGCGATCTTCCCGCACGGGATCGACTGGAGCAACATCTCCAATGCCTGGTCGGAGGTCGACATCGGCCTCTACATCTGGAACACGATCGTGATCGCGTTCGGGTCCTGGCTCTGTCAGATCATCGTCGCAACCACGGGTGCGTTCGCACTCTCGGTGCTGAAGCCGAAGTGGGGCCGGGCCGTCACGGCCATGCTTTTGACGACACTGTTCGTGCCGGTGGTGGTGCTGCTAGTCCCGCTCTACGTCGAGATCGTTCACCCGCCGGTGATCGACCACTCGTTCGTCAACAGCTATTGGGCGATCTGGCTGCCCGCCGGCGCGAGCGCGTTCAACGTGATCATCATGAAGCGCTTCTTCGACAACATCCCGCGCGAGATCTTCGAAGCCGCTCGAATCGACGGCGCCGGCCCCTTCCGGCTGTTCTTCTCGATCGTGCTGCCGATGTCGAAACCGGTCCTCGGCGTCGTCTCGATCTTTGCGGTGCTCGCCTCATGGAAGGACTTCCTCTGGCCGCTGCTCGTCCTCACCAACCCGAGCAAGCAGCCGGTCTCCGTACGGCTGCCGACGATCGAGGGCCAGACGGACCTGGGCGTCTTCCTCGCGGCGATGTTGCTGTCATGTCTTGTTCCGATCGTGGGGTTCCTGATCTTCCAGCGCTCCTTCCTACGCGGAACCGGTCTCAGTGGAGCGCTGAAGGGATGATCGGCTGATGGCGGCAATTCGCTTTGATGGTGTGTCGAAGGTCTACGCGGACGGCACCCGCGCCGTGGACACGCTTGACCTTGAGATCAAAGAGGGCGAGTTCATGGTGTTCGTGGGCCCATCCGGCTGCGGCAAGACGACGGCGCTGCGGATGGTGGCCGGGCTCGAGGAGATCAGCTCTGGCGCGGTGAGGATCGGCGAGAAGGTCGTCAACCACGTCTCACCAAAGGACCGCGACATAGCGATGGTCTTCCAGAACTACGCGCTGTATCCGCACATGACCGTTGCCGCCAACCTCGCCTTCGGGCTCAAGCTGCGCCACCTCAGCAAGGCGGAGATCGACCGGCGTGTGCGCGACGCGGCTGTCGCTCTGGACCTGGAGGACTACCTCGAGCGCAAGCCCAAGGCGCTTTCCGGCGGTCAGCGCCAGCGTGTCGCGCTGGGCCGCGCGATCGTCCGCGAGCCGGAGGCGTTCCTGATGGACGAGCCGCTCTCGAACCTCGACGCCGCCCTGCGCGTGCAGACACGAGCCGAGATCCTGAAGCTGCAGAAGCGACTCGGTACGACAACCATCTACGTGACCCACGACCAGGTCGAGGCGATGACGATGGGCGATCGCATCGCGGTGATGCGCAAGGGCCTGCTGCAGCAGATCGGCACACCTGAGGAGCTTTACAAGCGTCCCGCCAACACCTTTGTCGGAACCTTCATCGGTTCGCCTGCCATGAACCTGGTGCCCGCCCCGGTACTGGGACTTGGCGATGACTCTCTGCTCGTCGGTTTCAGGCCGGAGCACATCGTTATGGGAACCGATCCAGGCGGCGCCATCGGCATCAGCGCCACGGTCGACTTTGTCGAATACCTGGGCGATGAGCGACTCGCGCATCTGGACCTTGGCGAGCGCCCGCTCGTCGCCCGGATCCCGGCCGACGAGCAGCTCGAGTCCGGTGCGTCCATCACCTTTTCCGTGCCACGCACCGCCGCGGTGTTCTTCGACGCTCACAGCGGCAAGGCGATCACCGCCCCGGTCTGAGCGAACTGATCGGTTCCAGCCACGGCCTGAGCACAGAGCCCCGTTTCCTCCTCGGGGCTCTGGGCTCAGGCCGCACCCATACAATTGGTCGGCCTGCCCCCATGGTCTAGCGGTTAGGACGCCTGCCTTTCACGCAGGAGATCGCCGGTTCGATTCCGGCTGGGGGTATTCAAGTTGGGCCGATGGACCCGAACTCTGGACGTCCGGGGCGCGTATTGCGCCCCATACGTCCAAGGTTCGCCGGCGCCCATGCAACACAATCGGATGGGACGAGCCAACCGCTGGCCCGTAGGATTCGTCCGACACGCCACTCTTCGACCAAGGAGCAGGACGATGCCGGCCAAGGCCACAGCAGACTGGAAGGGCGACCTGAAGACAGGGGTGGGAAGCTTCTCCGCCGGCGACAGCATCCGCGGCGAGGTCACCTTCAAGTCCCGTTTCGAGGACGGTCCAGGCGCGAACCCGGAACAGCTGATCGCAGCTGCGCACGCATCGTGCTTCTCGATGGCGCTGTCCGCTGCACTTGCTGAGGCGGGCACCCCCGTTGAGCAGGTCAAGACCGATGCGACGGTCACGCTGCGGATGGTTGAAGGGGTGCCGACGATCGCCTCGATCGCTCTGAAGACAGTCGGTAGCGTGCCCGGGCTCGATCAGGAGGCGTTCGAACAGGCAGCCGCGGGCGCCAAGGCCAACTGCCCGGTCAGTCGGGCACTCGCCGGGGTCCCGGAGATCACGCTCGAGGCGACCCTGGCCTGAGACCCTGGCCTGAGACCCTGGCACTAATTTCGTCGTGACCCCCTGACCATCGCGGTCTGGTCCGGCTCGCGGAAGCCGAACTGCTCATACAGACCGTGTGCGTCGGCCGTGAAGAGCGTCCAGCGCAATGACGCGCCGGGACCGTCGTCGATCATCGTCCTGACAAGCAGCTTGCCGAGGCCGTTCCCGCGGTGGGCCGGATCGACGATCACGTCGGCCAGGTAGGCGTCGTTCACGCCATCGGAGATTGCTCTCGCGAACCCGACCTGATCGCCCTCCCCCTCAACGTAGATACCCACAACGCGCCAGGCGCCATCGAGTTGCCGCTCGATGTGCTCGCGCGTGCGCCAGCGGTGCCAGTATGCCTCCGTCGAAAGCATGCGCCAGACCCAGTCGCGATCAACGCGCGACGGGTCGGTGCTGACCAGGTATGTCATCCGCGCCTGTTCATCAGTGCCCAGCCACCGGCGATCCGATTGGCACCGCGCCCACGAGGCAGAACGCGATCACGCACGGCAGCTCGCTGTTGTTGACCCAGTCGTGTGCGGTGGCGCGCTGAACCACCGTGTCGCCTGCGCAGAGGTGGACGGTTTGTTTGTCGAGCACCAGGTCGATCTCTCCTGAGAGGACGATTGCGTAGTCGATCGAGTCGGTCTGGTGGCGCGCGGGGGTTACGCCGGGCCCGTACTCGACGATCCGAAACACGGTGCCCTCGGCAAGGCTGCGAGCGGTCGTATCCAGCTCGGACGGGTCACCGGCACCATCGGCTCGTGCCGGAACGCTGTCCGTGGTCCAGAGTACGAAACTGCGATGCCCGGGCCGCCGGACGACGGCGTTCTCCACCACGCGATCGCTGGTCACGGTCGCTCGACCCTGATCATCGTGGCCAGTGACGACACGGCGCGGCGGGAAGCTCATGATCTGACATCCTGCCAGGCCCGGGGCAGTCGCGATCGGCGCGCCGCGCCCAAACAGCTCCTCGACGGTCAGCTCTATGAACGAACAAGCGCCTGTGCTGGTCGCCCCCGATTCCTTCAAAGGCACCTTCACCGCCACGCAGGTGGCGGAAGCTGTTGGCGAGGGCCTTCGCGCAGCCGGAGTCGGTGCCGATCTGTGTCCCGTTGCCGACGGAGGCGAGGGGACGATGGCAGCCCTCGCCGCGGCGCTGGACGCGGAGCTGCTGACCGCTGCTGCGACCGACCCGCTCGGCCGTCCGATCCGGGCCGAGTTCGCCCAGGCCGGGGATCTGGCGATCATCGAGACCGCCGCCGCAAGCGGCCTGCACCTCGTGGGAGCCCCGGAGCGCGACGCGATCACCGCGAGCACTGCCGGCACCGGTGAGCTGATCGTCGCGGCGCTGCAGGCGGGCGCCCGCACCATCTATCTGGGCGTCGGCGGCAGCGCGACCACTGACGGTGGCGTCGGGGCAATCGAGGTGATCGAGAGCGCCGGAGGCCTGGCAGGCGCTCGCCTGCTTGTGCTCTGCGACGTGCAGACCCCGTACGAGCAGGCCGCGCAGGTTTTCGCTGAGCAGAAGGGCGCCACCCCGGCTGAGATCGACTACCTGACGAGTCGGCTTGGCCGGACCGCCGCGACGCTGCCGGCCGATCCCCGCGGATTGCCGATGACCGGTGCCGCGGGCGGCTTGTCTGGTGGCCTGTGGGCCGCGTTCGGCGCCGAGCTGATGCCCGGCGCCGGCTTTGTGCTCGACACAGTCGGGTTCGACGCTCGCGCTGCGGCTGCGCGCGCGGTCATCACGGGCGAGGGCAGACTCGATGCCCAGAGCCTCGTCGGCAAGCTGATCTCTGAGGTTGCCGGCCGAGCACGGGCAGCCACGATCCCGTGCCATGTCGTGGCCGGCTCATCAATGCTGGCGCCGGCGGAGGCGGCGGTGCTCGGCCTTGGCGAGGTGCTCGTCGCATCGACACTGGACGAGCTCGTGAGTGCAGGGCGTCGGCTGGCTGACATCATCTGAGGACGCATGCGCATCGGTCTGCTTCACCCTGGCGAGATGGGGGCCCCCTTCGGGGAGACCCTTGCCGTGGGCGGCCACGAGGTGCTCTGGTGCTCGGCCGGAAGGCGCCCGGAGACTCGCCGCCGCGCCTCCCAGGCCGGACTCGAGGACGCAGGCACGCTCACCGAACTGGCCGCCCGGTCCGAGCTGATCCTCAGCATCTGCCCTCCGCACGCGGCTCTTGGTCTCGCCCGTGAGCTCGCTGAGTATCCGGGCATCTTCGTCGACGCCAACGCGATTGCGCCAGCCACCGCGGCCACAATCGAGCAGACGGTTCCCCGGTTCGTCGATGGCTCGATCATCGGTCCACCGCCCACGCAGCCCGGTGTTGCGCGCCTGTACCTGTCGGGCGCAGACGCTGGCACTGTCGCGGAATTGTTCGCCGCCTCCAACGTCGACGCGCACGTTCTCGAGGGGGGTGCGGGTGCGGCGTCGGCGCTCAAGATGTCTTACGCCGCCTGGACCAAGGGCAGCGCGGCGCTGCTGCTCGCGACGCGTGACGCGGCCCGCGGCGCAGATGTGGAGCGGGAACTGCTCGATCTCTGGCGCAGCTCACACCCGGGCCTGGTCGATCGCTGCGCCATCGCCGAGCAGTCCGCCACCGAGAAGGGCTGGCGTTGGGCCGGAGAGATGGACGAGATCGCGGGATTCTTCGCTGCCTCGGAGTTGCCCGACGGCTTCCACCGAGCGGCTGCGGACATCTACCGCCGGTTCCCTCGTGGGCCGAGCGAGTCGTCGGGATAGCCCCGCGCTGATGTTGACGGGTGTGAGGGAGATTGACGGCAGGGCGGCCGTCTCCGTGGCGGGCGCTGGTCTCTCCTACGGAGAGCTGCGCGAGGCGGCTGCATCGGTCGCGACGCAGCTCGTCCGCGCGGGTCGGGTCGCGGTTTGGGCGGAGCCCTCACTCGAGTTCTGCGTCGCTGCCGTTGCCGTGATCGAGGCAGGTCTGACCCTGGTCCCGGTGAACCCGAAGCTCGGCCGCGCTGAGCTGCTGCACGTGTTGACAGACAGCGCGCCTGACGTCCTGATCGGTGCACCGGACGGTCTGGTCCCGGAGCTGCCTCGGCCGCCCCGGCGGTTGACCATTGACGCCGGGGCCCGGGGCGGTGAGCTGCCAGATCCGTCTGTGCGGGATCGGGATCCGGCCCTGATCGTCTACACATCCGGAACGACCGGCCGCCCGAAGGGTGTGGTGCTGTCGCGCGGCGCTGTCGCCTCGAACCTCGACGCGCTCGCTGACGCCTGGGCGTGGAGCGGCGATGACACGCTTGTGCATGGCCTGCCGTTGTTCCACGTGCACGGGCTGGTGCTTGGCCTGTTCGGCCCTCTGCGCCGAGGTGGCACGCTTTGCCACCTCGGCCGCTTTGACGCGGTCGCGGCCGCGGCGGCGCTACGAGCGGGCGGGTCGGTGCTGTTCGGTGTCCCGACCATGTATCACCGGCTTGGCCAAGAGGCGGAAACCGATCGCCGCGTCGCCGATGGTCTGCGTAGCGCGCGCATGCTCGTGTCCGGTTCGGCGGCGCTGCCGGCGCCTGAGTTCGAGCGAATCAGACGCTTTACGGGACAGGAAGTCGTCGAGCGTTACGGCATGACGGAGACCTTGATGAACCTTGCGGTTCGCGCCGACGGGGCTCGCCGCCCGGGGAGTGTCGGGATTCCGGTCCCGGGTGTGGATGTGCGACTTGTGGACGATGATGGCCTCGAGCTCGACGCCTCTGACGGTGAGACGATGGGTGAGGTCGGCGTTCGTGGCCCGAACCTGTTCAGCGAGTACCTGAACCGGGCTGACGCGACCGCTGAGGCGCTGCGAGACGGCTGGTTTCTCACCGGCGATATGGCGACGCGCGATCCCGACGGGTACTGGCGGATCGTTGGCCGGCGCTCGACCGATCTGATCAAGACCGGGGGCTACAAGGTCGGTGCCGGTGAGATCGAGGTCGCGCTGCTCGAGCACCCCGGCGTGCTCGAGGTCGCAGTGACCGGCGAGCCGGATCCCGATCTGGGTGAGCGGATCATCGCCTGGGTCGTGGCCGACGGTTCCGGCCGGGAGCTCGAGAGTCAACTGATCGACCACGTTGCTGCCGAGCTCGCGCCGCACAAGCGGCCGCGCGAGGTGCGGTTCCTGGAGGAGCTGCCACGCAACGCGCTGGGAAAGGTCGTCAAACAACAGCTGGTGCAGTGATGCCCCGCATCGATCTGCACGCGCATCTGCTCACCCCCGGGTACGAGCGGACGCTGTCTGCGCGGAGTCGCCCTCCGCAGTCGCTTCAGGGCCTCGAGCAGTTCATGGAGCGCTACGGGATCGATGCGGCTGTGGTCTCCATGGGCGGGGCACTTGAGTCCCAGGACAGAACGAGCGCACGGATCGGCAATGAGGAGCTGGCGGAGCTCACTCGCGAGCAACCGTCACGGTTCGGTGCGCTCGCGATCGTCCCCTTCGATCGTTCGCGACCGGAGATCGCCGCTCCCGAGGCCATCTACGCACTGGATACTCTGGGGCTGGACGGTGTCGCGCTGTTCTCCAATCATCACGGCACCTACCTGGGTGATCAGCTTTGGGACGAGCTGCTCGCAGAGCTCGACCGCCGCGGCGCCTACGCGTTCGTGCATCCGGCCGCCTCGCCGAACCGCGCGTTACTCGGCGACTATCCGGATTGGCTGTTCGAGTACCCGTTCGAAACAACGCGCGTGCTGACGCACCTGATCTACACGGGCGCGCTTGACCGCCACCCGAACATCAGATTCCAGTTCGCCCACCTCGGCGGGACGACGCCGTTCCTCGCGCACCGCCTCAACTCGCTGATCGCGCGCGAGCCGGACAAGGCGGCCGGTGCGAGCGCCACGGTCATGGAGTACCTGGCTCGGCAATACTTCGACACCGGTCTGTCCAACAACACGGTGGCGCTGGCCTCGACGCTGAGCGTCGTACCGCTCGATCGCGTTGTCTATGGATCGGACTGGCCTTACCTCGTTCGACCGGCGGGCCACGATCCCAGCGAGGATTTTGAGCGCCTGCCGGATCGGGAGCGTGCGAGCATCGACCATCGGAACGCGGCCGCCTTGGTTCCGCGGCTGGCAGCCGCCATCGGGCGGCCCTGAGATAGGAGTGACCCTTGGATTTCGCTGACGCAGGATCGACACCGATCGCCTGGATCGGTACTGGCGTGATGGGCGCATCGATGTGTGGGCATCTGCTCGACGCCGGCTATCCGGTCGCGGTCTACACACGCACGCGCGAGCGTGCGCTGCCGTTGCTGGACAGGGGCGCGAGCTGGGCGGATACACCGGCGGAGGCCGCCGCCGGTGCGGCGGTGACCTTCACGATGGTCGGCTACCCGCGAGATGTGCGAGAGGTGATGCTCGGCCGCAGCGGCGTGCTGAGTGCAGGCAGGCCGGGCTCCGTGATTGTCGATATGAGCACCAGCGAACCGTCACTCGCCAAGGAGATTTTCCAGGCGGCGGCCGCCAAGGGCGTCGCCAGCATCGACGCCCCAGTCTCCGGCGGCGATGTCGGCGCGCGTAACGCGACACTGTCGATCATGGTCGGCGGTGACGCCGAGACGGTGGAGCAGGTGCGGCCTCTGTTCGAAGTCGTCGGTCAGACGATCATCCACCTCGGTCCGGCTGGCGCCGGTCAGCACACGAAGATGGTTAATCAGACACTGATCGCCACCGGCATGATCGGCGTCTGCGAGGCACTGCTGTACGCCTACAAGGCCGGCCTTGATCTCAACACGGTGCTCGAGGCGGTCGGCGGCGGTGCCGCGGGTTCCTGGTCGTTGGCCAACTACGCACCAAGGATGCTCAAGGGCGATTACGCGCCCGGGTTCATGGTTGAGCACTTCCTCAAGGACATGGAGATCGCGCTCGCCGAGGCCAGGCGCATGAACCTTGCACTGCCAGGGCTCGCGCTCGCCCACGAGCTCTACCTCGCCTTGCAGGCGCAGGGCGCCGGCCGTGACGGGACCCAGTCACTGATTCGTGCGCTGGCCAGGCTCTCTAACGTCGACTGGGATCGATGAGAACGGCGTGGGTTACGGAATCGGGACATTCGCGCAAGCCGACGGTGAGCCGTTTCCGGGCCTAATCAGCGAAGGCCGCGTCCGTGATCTGCGTGGCGAGTTCGGAGGGCACGCGACGGTGCTCTCGATCCTCGAGGACTGGGAAGCGTCGCTGCTCCGGCTGGACGAGCTCGCCGGCCGGCGGGCCGGCGAGCTCGAGCTGGCGCAGCTGAAGATCTTGCCGCCGATCAACCCACCGGGTGGATTCCTCTGTGCCGGCGCGAACTACCGGATGCACATCATTGAGATGCGCACCGCGAACGCCGTCGCGCAGGGCTTGGACGGTGAGTTCGCGATGGCTGAGGCGACCAGGGCGATGGACGAGCGGGCCGCCACCGGGATCCCATTCGTGTTCGCCGGCTGGCCGGGCGCGGTGATCGGCGCCAACGACGAGGTGATCATCCCTGGCGACAGTGGGAAGCAGCATGATTGGGAGCTTGAGTTGGCGGTCGTGATCGGCCGCCGAGCGCGCTGTGTATCGGCGTCTCAGGCGATGGATCACGTCGCCGGCTACACGATCCTCAATGACCTCTCGACACGCGACCGCATGCATCGAACGGACCTGCGATTCACCGACTTCATGGCGACGAAGATGCGACCGAGCTTCAAGCCGATCGGCCCGTGGATCACACCGAGTCAGTTCGTCGGCGATCCGCATGACGCTGCGCGTCACGTTGAAGCGCAACGGCGAAACGATGCAGGACGACACCACCGCTGACATGATCTTCAAGATCCCCAGGCTGATCGAGTACGCGTCAGGGATCACGGACCTGCGCCCGGGCGACATCATCGCCACGGGCTCACCGTCCGGGAACGCGCAGCACCACGGAGGCCGTTGGCTGATGCCAGGGGACGTGCTCGAGGCCGAGATCCAGGGGCTCGGGCTGCAGCGCAATGCGTGCGTAGCTGCGACCGCCACGCCCAAGGGTCCGGACTTCGGCTCGGCCTTCAGCCCGTGCGAGCCGCGATAGGCACAGGTGCGTCGACGGCCTCGATCCGAGGCGTCGGAAGCTCCTCAACCAGGCCGCGGATCCGGCGACCGGGCGCCACGATGTAGCAATACTCGAGCACCCTTCGCCTGGAGGCCGTGTCGCAGTCGATCATGCGGGCGCCCGCGATCCAGCCGATCGGCGCGGGGCTGCAGGAGACGACCTCGAGTTGGAGCGAGATGTTGTCGCGCTCGGACTCGAGCGTCGGCAGCGGCACGATCACATTCACGATGGTCCCCGGTTCGATCCGTCCCGGCAGTCCCAACCGCAGCCCGAACGGGGTGATGTCGTGTGCCCGGCCGACCATCGGCGTGTCGCCGTCAGTCGAAGTGGTCAGGGCGAGCGATGCATCCAATGGAACGCGGTATTCGGTGCGCAGTTGGCGGCGAGTGGCCACCAGCGTAAGGGTCCTCAGCAGGCGCCGGAGCTCGAACACTGCCAGCAGCGGCACGACCCACGTCGCGATTCCGTGCAGGTGGGGGATCAGCCCGCCATGCACGAGGCCGGTGTCCTCAAGCAGCTGAGCCAGGAGGCCGGCAGCGAGCGCGACCGTCAGCAGCGAAACGACTCGCAGACGGCGGACGGCGGTCCAGCCCCCCAGGTCCACGCCGTGCTTGGGCGTCACCTTGAAGCGAGTGCGGCCAGGCCGCACAACGCAGCGCAGCGCGCGCAGGTAGATCTCGGCAGTGCAGAGCTCGTAGTGGGTGGTGTCGGCCACACCCTGATAGCCGCGGCACAGCGCCGATCCGGCGCAGATCGAGAGCAACATCGCCGGCAGCCACAGCAGGCCGAGCGTTAGCGGCGTTGCCTTCAGCGGCAGGTCTCCTGTCCACAGCACGACCGCGAGCGTCGCCAGTGAGATCAGCCGAACGGGTCCGGCCAGATACGAGGAGAGGCTTGCGAAGTAGCTCAGACGCTGGGCGCGGGTCAGCTCGCGGGCTCGTAGCGGCGATTCAGGGGTGGTTAACACGGCCAGGTTGCCCCGAGCCCAACGGTCGCGCTGCAGCAGGTAGCCGTCCAGGTCGTGGGGCGCGAGTCCCTGGATCAGTACCTCATCGTGGTAGCGAGTTCTCCAGCCGGCACGCTGGAGCTTGATCGTCGTGTGGAAGTCCTCGGCGATTGTCTCGACCGCCACGCCGCCGATACCGAGCAGCGCGCCGCGCCGGATCAGCGCGCCCGAGCCGCACCAGAACGAGGCAGCGTGGCGCTCCTTGCCGGGCATGATCACCGAATAGAAGACGGATTGCTCATGGCGGCCTGTCTGATAATGCTGCACCGAGTCGTGGTTGTAGAAGTCGTGTGGCGTCTGGACGAGCGCTACGGCCGGGTCGTCGAAATAACCGACCAGAGCATCGAGGACGTCTGGCATCGGCACGTGGTCGGCGTCCAGCGCCAGCACCAGCTCGCCGCCGGTCCGGGTCAGTGCCGCGTTGATGTTGCCCGCCTTGGCATGGGCGTCGTCGCCGCGTGTCATGTACTCAGCTCCGAACTCACGAGCCAGCTCGGCGATCTCCGGCCGGCGGCCGTCGTCCAGCAGGTAGGTTGTGTGCGGATACCTGATGGCAGCGCAGCCGGCCAGCGTGGCCTGCAGAACGGCCACCGACTCGTCGTAGGTGCAGATGTAGACATCAACCGCACGATCAGCGCTCGGTTCGGGGCGTGCGGCGTTCGGGATCCGCCAGCCGAACCAGGTGAGCGCGGTCAGATTCCAGATGCCGTAGATCTCCGCCAGCAGCAACGGCATCGCCAGCCACAGGGAGGCGCCGTGCCAGCTCCAGATCACGCGCCATCCGAGGTACACGGCGAACCAGGCGAGCGCGACCAGCGCGAGCCCTCTCAGCAGTGATGGGTGTGCGGCCCACCACCTGCCGGCGCGGGTCTGCGTTCGCCCGATGGCGTTCTGATCGTGACGGCGGTGTGGAATTCCAAGCAGCCGCCGGCTCAGCTGATTCATGCGGCAGGTATCGACCGGCCCAACAGCTCCCTTTAGTGGCCGGATCGCAGTTATTGATTGACAGATACGTCGCGATTACGTCGAGAGCTTGAGCTCGAAGTAGTCGTCGGTTACGAGGCGCCTGAAGCCGATCGACTCGTACAGACCCAAAGCTCGATCGTTCACTACCTCCACCTCCAGGTCGACGTGGGTGGCGCCGTCGTCGAACAACTCGCGGCACGCCCGGCCGAGCGCTGCCCGTCCGATCCCGCGGCCGCGCTGCGGGGACGCAACCACGAAGCCGTACACCGCTCCGCGATCGCCGTCGAGGTTGAGGGCGAGCGTGCCGACCGTCTCTCTGTCCTGGATCACCAGCAACGTGCGCCGGCCCCGATCGACCAGCTGTCTGTCGCTGTCAGCCCGGGCATCGCCGAAACCGTCCAGGTAGAGGTTTGAGAGTGCCGGAATGTCCTCGGCCGTGGCCTCACGGAGCGACAGCCCCTGGGGAGGCGTCGATTCCGGGGGTCGTTGGCGCAGCGTGAGCGCGTGCTCCGAATGCTCGTGCGCCATGCCCAGGCGCAGGGCAAGCTCGCGTCCGCCGGATGAAGTCCGCGGCACCACCAACAGCGCACGTTCTCCGCCAAGCTGCCGGCAGATGAGCAGAGCTCCGTCAAGCAGCGCCCGGCCGATGCCCTGACGCCGCGCGGCCGGATCAACCATGCCAGTGAGTTCGAGTGTCGGCCAGCCGAACCCGTAGATCCCGGCGAACCCCAACAGGCGGCCTTGGTCCCACCAGAGCAGGTCACGCACCTCTGCGGGATTGCGGCTTCTGAGCGTGCCCCATTCGAGCTTGAGGCGTCCGCCGTCGGCGCTGAGGACGCGGCGCTCGAGGCTGGTGATCGCCTCGAGCTCCGCGTCTCTGAGCCCATGAGCCTGCTCAAGCATCACGCCGACCATACGCGTGCCGCTGCTCGCAGCGGGCACGCACCGCGTCCGCGCGGTTCTGGATTCGCAGCGAGCGGCTGCGTACGGTGCTCAACCGGCCCGCGAGCTGGCGCCAGCCGGACGGCATCAGCCGCGACCGGCGCTCGCTGCGGGGGAGCACGCTCGTGACAAGCGAGCGAGTCAACATCACTTGGTCCTCTCTGTGTGGATGTGTAATACGGGAAAATGGCAGCAGTGACTGTGCACATGCGGGTGTGTCAAGATGCACGCCCACGCGTGAGTCGCTGCACCTGCATTCGGACGACGTTTGACTGTGGCCGGTTAGGACACGTGCCCGACACTCACCGGTCTGCCGACAACAAAAAGGGCGACCCCAGTTGGGATCGCCCTCGCTACGTCGGAGTATCTGCGCCGGATATCAGCGCACAGACCTCGCAGCGAGGGATCGGGTGTTGACGAGACCGCAGCCGGCCGGAATCGTGGCGACGCCAGCGGCTCCGCACTCAAACGGTGCGGTCACAGTCGTGTTGTATGTGTGGAAGGCGCTACGCATTGGTTCAACCCCCTACGGGTCTTACTACGAGCGTCCACCGTAACCGAGTGCCGGACGTATTGCAAGGGGTAATTGTGAATTTCCTGCCACCCCCGCACCGGGTCACTGCACGCGGTGTCAGATGTGCACGCCTCATGCGCCCCAGGTACCAGGCTCTGCGCGCGGGGCGCTGTGCCGGGCCGGTCGGCTTGCCGTATCGTCACGGAGCGGATGCGCGTGCTCACGATCGTCCATCAGGCAGACGCCGGTCCAGGCGTGTTCCGCGCCCCGCTCGTCGAGAGCGGTGCCGACGTTGACAGCTGGCGACCGGCCGAAGAGGTCGAGCCGCCGGCTGAAGCGGGTGCCTATGACGCGATCCTGACCTTCGGTGGGGACGCCGACCCTGACCAGGAGGATCGCCATCCGTGGCTGGCGGTCGAGAAGCGCTACCTCAGCGGAGCGCTCGACGCTCGCGTTCCGCTGCTCGGTGTGTGCCTCGGCGCCGAGCTGATCGCGGAGGCGGAGGGCAGCGGCACCCGCCGGGTGAGCCGCCCGGAGATCGGCTGGTATGAGGTTCGACTGACGGCCGCGGGGACGGCTGATCCGATCCTGGGAGCGATGGACAGACGCTTCCCGGCACTCGAGTGGCACAGCTACGAGGCCGTCCTATCGCCGAATGCGACCGCGCTCGCGCGCAGTGGAACCTGCCTGCAGGCGTTCCGCATCGGCGGCCATGCCTGGGGCATCCAGTTCCACGCGGAGGTCACAGCTGCGGACTTCGCACAATGGCTCACGACCTACACGATCGACGGGGCCAGTGACGAGAAGCCGATCGATGCCGACGCGATCGCGCAGGAGACTGAGGCGAAGATAGCCACCTGGAATGACAGCGGCCGCGGCATCTGCGAACGGTTCCTGCAGGTGGCCGCCCGCCGATGACGCGCATCTACGAGAGGCTGTTCGACGTTGTCCTCGCGCGGGTCCCCCCGCAGCGTGCACACACGCTCGCGCTGCAGGGCCTCGACCTCGTCGCTACGCGTCCGCGCCCGCGGGCACGCCTGCGTGCGCTCACCCACCTCGACGACGAACTGATCCGTGTGCGCGCGATGGGCCTCACCTTCAGCTCGCCGCTCGGCGTCGCCGCGGGGCTGGACAAGGACGCCGAGCATTTCGAGGGGCTGGGAGCAGTCGGCTTCGGGTTCGTTGAGGTCGGCACGGTAACTCCGCGCCCGCAGGAGCCCAACCCAGCTCCGATCCTTGCGCGCGTCACCGCCGACCGTGCCCTGCTGAACCGCATGGGATTCCCTAACAAAGGCGCCGAAGCAGCGGCGAGGCGCCTCGCCCGACGGCGTTCGGAGACAGTCGTCGGCGTCAACATCGGCAAGAACCGCGAGACCGGGCTTGAGGATGCCGGCGAGGACTACCGCGCCGCCGCGCGCAGGCTCGCCCCGGTGGCGGACTACCTGGTGCTCAACGTCAGCTCGCCCAACACGCCGGGGTTGCGCGACCTCGAATCGGTGACACGGCTGCGCCCGCTGGTGCAAGCGGTCCGCGAGGAGATCGGCTCCACGCCGCTGCTCGTCAAGATCAGTCCCGACCTGAGCGATGATGACGTCGATGCCGTCGCCGAGCTGGGCCTGGAGCTCGGGTTGGCGGGGATCGTCGCCACCAACACCACGGTTCGGCGCGACCGCCTCCGGACGCCTGCGGAGCGTGTTGCCGGGCATGCCTGGGCAGAGGGCGGCGGCGTCTCGGGTGCACCGCTGAAGGCACGATCCCTGGAGGTGCTGCGGCGGTTACGCGCGCGGGCCGGCACCCGGCTCGTCCTGATCTCAGTCGGCGGTGTCGAGTCGGCAGACGACGTCTGGGAGCGGGTGCTGGCGGGCGCGACGCTCGTGCAGGCCTACACCGGATTCGTGTACGGCGGCCCGGGGTGGCCCCGCTCCGTGAACCTCGAACTGGCGCGTCGAGTGTGGGATTCGGGACACAGTTCGATCGAGCAGCTGGTGGGCGCGGGCAGCGAATAAGCTCACCACGCGGTTCTCGATCAGATACTCAGGAGGCCAGATCATGCAATTGGGAATGGTTGGACTCGGTCGGATGGGCGCGAACATGGTGCGCCGCCTGACTGCAGATGGGCACGAACTGGTCGTGTACGACGTCACGGCGGACGTGGTGACCGGATTGGCGGCTGAGACGGGCGCGACAGGCGCAACGTCGCTGGCTGACATGGTCTCCAAGCTCACGCCCCCGCGTGCGATCTGGACGATGGTGCCGGCGGCCTTCACAGACGAGACGATCGAGCAGCTGGGTCAGATCGTGTCACCAGGCGACGTCCTTATCGACGGTGGCAACAGTTATTACCGCGACGATCTCACGCGCGCCGAGAAGCTCGAGCCACGTGGGATCCACTATGTCGACGTCGGCACCAGTGGAGGCGTGTTCGGGCTCGAGCGCGGCTACTGCCTGATGATCGGCGGCACCGACGAGGCCGTGGCTCTGCTCGACCCGGTCTTCAAATCACTTGCTCCCGGGGTGGGCGACGCCGAGCGCACCCGCGGTCGCACCGGCGAGCCGGTGACCGCTGAGCAGGGATACCTGCACTGCGGTCCGGCCGGTGCCGGGCATTTCGTGAAGATGGTCCACAACGGCATCGAATACGGGCTGATGGCCGCCTACTCGGAAGGCCTCAACATCCTGCACCACGCCAACTTCGGCAAGGCCAGTCAGGAGAAGGACGCCGAGACGGCGCCGGTGTCGGGCGCCGAGCGGAACTATGCATACGACATCGACATCGGAGCGGTCGCCGAGGTCTGGCGCCGCGGCAGCGTGGTCTCCTCATGGCTGCTTGACCTGACGGCGGCCGCGCTTGTCGAGTCGCCGCAGCTGTCGGAATTCACGGGTCGAGTGTCCGACTCGGGTGAGGGCCGTTGGACGGTCGAAGCCGCCGTCGATGAGGGCGTGCCCGCACACGTGATCTCGGCCGCGCTGTTCAACCGTTTCAGCTCGCGCGGACCGGCGGACTACGGCAACAAGCTGCTGTCGGCCATGCGCAAGCAGTTCGGCGGGCATCAGGAGAAGACCGTCGCAGGGCTGTAGCGTCGCGACGGGGCGGCGACCCCTGGTCTGGTTTAGGCTGCCGACATGACATCGGAACCCCATTTCGGCCTCACGGGCCTGGCAACGATGGGGGCGAATCTCGCGCGCAACGTTGCCCACCATGACATCCCCGTCGCCGTCCACAACCGGACCACCAGTCGCACCCAGGCGTTCATTGCTGAGCACGGCAGCGAGGGCCCGCTGAGCGCCCACGACTCCGTCGCCGACTGGGTCGGTGCGCTGGCGCGTCCGCGCGTGCTGATGAGCATGGTGCAGGCTGGAGCCGCAACCGACGCTGTGATTGAGGAGATCCTTCCGCACCTCGATTCCGGGGATGTCCTGATCGATGGCGGCAACGCGAACTTCCGCGACACGCAGCGCCGCCACAAGGCGATCAGCGCCCGCGGCGTGCACTTTCTTGGTTCCGGCGTCTCAGGCGGTGAGGAGGGCGCGTTGATCGGGCCGAGCATCATGCCGGGCGGGGACCGAGCTCCTTACGAGGAGTCCGTGAGGCCGATCTTCGAGGCGATCGCTGCACAGGTCGACGGCACTCCGTGCTGCACGTATGTGGGTCCGGATGGCGCCGGCCATTACGTGAAGATGGTGCACAACGGGATCGAGTATGCGGACATGCAGTTGATCGCGGAGAGCTATGACCTCCTGCGGCATGGGGCGGGACTCGAGGTGCCCGAGATAGCGGAGCGGTTTGAGCGCTGGAACGAATCGGAGCTCGAGTCGTTCCTGATCGAGATCTCCGCCCGGGTGCTGGCCAGGACCGATCAGGCGACCGGCCAGCCGTTGGTCGACGTGATTCTCGACGCGGCTGAGCAGAAGGGCACCGGCCGATGGACCGCGCAGGACGCACTCGAACGGGGCGTTCCGCTGACGGGGATCACTGAGGCCGTATTTGCGCGGACGCTGAGTGCGTTGAAGTCCGAGCGGGTCGCAGCTGCCTATCGCCTTGCGGGCCCCTCCGGCGGCGGCGCCGGACGGGACGCAACGCTCGCCGAAGACCTTGGCCACGCGCTCTACGCGTCCAAGATCGTCTCCTACGCCCAGGGGTTCGCACAGATGGCGGCTGCCTCCGAAGCTGAGGGTTGGAGTCTCGACCTGGGAGCCATGGCGACAATCTGGCGGGGCGGGTGCATCATTCGCGCCCGATTCCTGGACCGCATCCGTGAGGCATATGACGTGGAGCCGGATCTGGCGAACCTGATGCTGGCGGAATTCTTCGCTCAGGCGCTGGAACGTGCCCAGGATCCGTGGCGACGGGTCGTCGCTCGCGCTGCGGAGATCGGGATCCCGACACCGGCCTTCTCTTCCTCGCTGGCCTACTACGATGGCTACCGGCGGGCACGCGGTCCAGCGAGCCTGATCCAGGGGCTGCGCGACCTGTTCGGCGCCCACACCTACCGGCGGGTCGACCGGGAGGGGACGTTCCACATCGCCTGGAGTGGCGACGGCTCCGAGGTTGAGCTGTAATAAAAGCCTCGAACGGGCGGTTAGCTCAGTTGGTAGAGCGCCTGCTTTACACGCAGGATGTCGGCGGTTCGAGCCCGTCACCGCCCATCGATCGTTGCTCGTCGCCGGACGCCGTCTCGCCGTGCTTCAGGACCAGCTGGCCGGCGGCTGGTCGACGCGGATCAGGTTGCCTGAAGGGTCCCGGACTGCGAAGTCGCGGGTGCCCCAGGGCTGCTCGGTCGGCTCCTGAACCACTTCGGCGCCGGCCTCGCTGAGGTTCGCGAAGCTCTCGTCGAGGTTGTCGCTGTGAAAGTGGACGCCGTTGAGCGCGCCCTTGGCGACGAGTGCCGCCACGGCGTCGCTGTCGGCTGGGCTGCCGTTGAGGTAGTTGGTGAGGACGATGCCGACCTCCGGTTGATCGGAGGCGCCGACTGTGATCCAGCGGAAGCCGTCGCGAGCGACGTCATTGCGGAGCTCGAGCCCGAGCGTGTCGCGGTAGAAGCTGATTGCGGCCTCGGGATCGTGGACGATCACGAAGCAGGTGGAGAGTGTGAGGGTCATACGCCAAGGCTAGGCAGCGATGGCGTTGCGCGCTTCTTCGATCCTGCTCATCTGATGGACGCCGGCCGGAGGGCGTGCAGCGTTCCGGGCCGGGCGCGTGAACTCCCTCGCGACACAACCGGGCACGCGCGCGAGCGCGCTGTGATCACGGGCCCGGTATGCCGTCGGCGTCTCACCTGCCAGCTCCGTGAAACGTGCGCTGAAGGAGCCCAGCGAGGTACATCCGACTGCCAGGCAGACCTCCGTCACGGTCAGCTCGTGGCCGCGTAGCAGCGCCTGCGCTCGTTCGATTCGCCGCGTCATCAGATAGGCGTAAGGCGTCTCACCGTAGGTGGCGCGAAACCGCCGGGAGAAGTGGGCGGGCGACATCAGCGCGGCCCGGGCCAGTGCCGCAACGTCGAGCCGGCTTGCGTATTCGCGATCCATGAGATCGCGCGCGCGACGCAGGTGCGCGAGGTTGGACAGCTCCTCGTTTGTCATGCCGCCGGGACCTGCATCGCCTGCAGCACCGCCAGCTCGCGCTCGCCCAGAGGACGCGATCGCCGCCGCTCTGGATCCCAGGCGACCAGCACCGACCGGCCATCCGCCGCCAGCTCACCGTCGGAGCGGAAGATCTGCTGGCGCACCGTGACGCTCGAATGCCCCACCGCTATGACCTCCAGGGTGACATCCACGAAACGGTGGTGCCGTGGAATCTCCCTGCGGTAGTCGAGCTCGACACGGGCCATCACGAACGATTCCCTCTCGGCGGAGGGCAGAGCCGAGAGCATCGCCGTGCGCGCCTCCTCCAGCAGCTCGTGGAAAACGGCCTGGTTGACATGCCCGAGCGCGTCCATATCACCCCACCGCAGCGCGACCCGGTAATGGCCTGAACCGGCATGGTCAGATCCCGCAGCGGTCATCGTTTGCATTATCACGGTTAGATTCCAGTGTGCATGGAACCCGTGACCGCCACACAACAGCCCGATCCGAACGCGAACACGGCCTATCTGAGCGGGCAGGCAGCCGAGCCGATGGTCCCGGCTCCCAGCCGGGGACGCATCTTCAGCATTCGGAGGCGCCCGCTGCTGGGCGACTGCGCGCCGTCAGGAAGAGTACGGCTGGACGCGCTCGCGCGCTGGCTGCAGGACATCGCCTACACGGACGTCGAGGATGCGGGGCTGCACCTTGACGCTGTCTGGGTTCTGCGTCGCACGCGGATCCACGTGAACCGCTTTCCGCGGTTCGGCGAGCACTGCACAGTGAGGACCTTCTGCAGCGGCACCGGCCGTATGTGGGCGGAGCGGCGGACGACCGTTACCCCGATTGACTCCGACGAACCGCTGGTCGAGGGAGCCGCGCTCTGGGTGCATCTCGATCCGGTCAAGCGCCTGCCGACACCGCTCATGCAGGCCGAACTCGACGTCTACGGGGAGGCGATCGGCGACCGTCGCGTGGAGGCCCGTCTCCGCCACGCTCGCCCAGGTCAGATCGAGTCCGAGTCACGCTGGCGCTTCCGGCGCACTGACTCCGATGTGGCTGACCACGTCAACAACGCCGCGTATTGGGAACCACTTGAGGACGAACTGCTTGCAGGTGACGAAGATCTGGTCGAGGTCGACGCTGAGATCGAGTTCAGGAACGCCGCCCAGCCGGGGCTTCACCGAATTCTCGTCAACGGTTCGCAACGCTGGATCGCGCACCCGGATAGCGGCGAGGTCTACGCCTCGGTCGTGCTGCTCAGCGCTCGCACGGCGCCGGCCTGACACGTGCCAGCCTGAGCGCTGAGAGGCGCTAAGAGCGACGCGGCCGCAGCAGCGTGTCGCAGATGACGCCGATCGCGACTGAGAACGAGCTCTCGACCTCGTGCACCAGGAGGCAACGGTGCAGCGCGGCCCCCGCCTGGGCGACGACGGCCTCCGCGAGCATGACGTCGTACTCGTCAAAGCCGTGCGTCGAGAACTGCTCGAGGTTCAGCACGCCCCAGACCTGGCCTTGGACGTGAATCGGCAGCGACAACTCCGAACCCGGGTCGAGCGAGTGGCTGCTTGTGAGGTATTCGCCACTACGACGAGAGTCGTCGACAAGCATGAGCTCACCTGTGCGCGCCACACGCCCGTTGAGACCGGCCGCAATCGGCTGCTCCCGGGCGAGCCAATCGAGTCCCTCCTGCGTCAGATGTCCGGCCGCGGCAACGATCCGTAGCTTCTGGTCGGCGTCGAGCCGATGGATCGCGACGAGGTAGTACCCGACCGCCGAGTGCAGTTCGTCGACAATCGTCTGAGCGATCTCCAGCGGGTCGTCCAGCAGCGTCAGTCGCGACGCCAGAGCGCTCGCGACCTCGAGACGGCTGCGCGTGTCTGCCCGCGAAGATGATGTCGAGTTGTGCTTGTCGTTCGTGCGCTTGACGCCCTTGCGCTCGTACATGGTGGCGTCGGCCACTGCCAGCAACGCCTCTCGTGTCCTCGCGTCGGTCGGGATCGTCGCGACTCCCCAGGAGGCACCGACCGAGCCGTCGAGGCCGCTGATCGCATCAGCCGCCCGGCTCGCGATCGTGGTCGCGTCGTCCGCGCCACAGTCGGGAAGCAGCAGCGCGAACTCGTCGCCGCCGATCCGAAAGACCACGTCGGTCGAACGCGATACAGCTATCAGCGTCGCTGCGGTCGCACGCAGCAGACGGTCACCGGCGCTGTGACCGCCCAACTCGTTGACGGTCTTGAAGTGGTCGAGGTCGAACACCGCGAGGCTCAGGGTGGTCCCTGGCTCCCGCTCGGTGCCCGCGACCGTGGCGGCCAGCATGTCCTGGAACTCGCCGCGGTTGAGAAGCCCGGTCAGCGGGTCGCGCCTGGCTCGACGCGCGTGATCGTCGAGCATGCGCGCGTTGTCGAGCGCGAGCGCAGCATGGTCCGCGAACGCGGCCAGCTGCTCACGTGTCTGATCGTCGAGCTCGTCCGGGTGCGAGATCGCGATATGACCGAGTTGCCGGCCGCGCGCTCTCATCGGGAACCGTGGCTCGCGTCCCGAAACCCGCGGTTGGACGCTGACCTCGTCATCGGCCGGGCGCCGGTCGAGCACAAGTTTCGGGCCGAGTTCGTGGAACAGCCTCTGAAGATGGCGTTCGATCCGGTCCAGACAGTCGCTGCGCGTGGTCGCGGCCACGAGTTCACGTAGGCTGCCGATCAGGTCGCGCTGGCTTGTGATGCTCATTCCACTTCTTATCGGCCAGCCGCACCCCTTTCCTTTACTCGTTGTTCATCAAGTCAACGTCATGCGCGAACCAAATCCGGCAGCGAACGCGGCTACCCTGTTCATGGAGGGAGTGATGATCGGGCCGAAGTCTGGACAGCTGGCCAAAGCCGGCCGCCGGGGCGCACGGCACGATCTTTTGAGGAACCTCGCGAACCTGAGGAGGCAGGATGAACCCGGAACGAGCCAACGCCTACAGTCGCGTGCTGCACACACTCGACGATCTGGGCCCCGTGAAACTGCAACCGGCCGAGCAGGAGCGAATCCGCTACGCGGCGGACAGCCTGATCTTCTGCGCAGATCTGCTTGATGACGACGCAACCCGTGACTCGCTTGAGGACACCGAGCTGCTGTGCGAGGTGCTGGTCGAGAGCGGGCGCTGGGAGCGAGCCACCACCGACCGCCTGATCGCCGATCTCCGTGCCTGCGGGCCGGAGCTCCCGGTCGAGCTTCAGCAGGCCGCCTAGAACTGCGGTGCCGGAGGCCCGCTGGCCTCCGGCACCCGCGTCCCGCTCCACGCACCCGCAGTGCCGGCTCCGCTTCGGGAGTCACTTTTCACACGCCGACAAGGCCGTTGCGCAATCATGGTCACGTGGACGTCTGGGTCGGCGACGATACCCGGCAGTTCGTCGCCCGGGCTGAGGGTTTCCTGGCCGAGCGGCTCGAGCGCAACGTGCTCGCCACCACGCTCAGTGGGGTGATCGACGGTCGCTATGAGCACGCGCTGTTCGCCGTTGGCATCGACGGCGCCGGCGTCACCATCGCCGCCGCGTTGCGCACTCCGCCAAACAAGCTGCTGGCTACCGGTTTCGAGGCCGCCGCAGACGCGACAGTGCTGATCGAGGCCTGGCTGGCAGTCGATCCGGAGCTTCCCGGCGTCTCCGCCGAGCCGGGTACGGCAGGCGCGGTTGCGGACGCTTGGATGTCCAGCACCGGTGGCGGCGAGCGGATCGATGTCACGGAGTCGCTGCAGGTGCTCGACCGCGTGGTCGGACCGATCCCTCCGCCCCCGGGGCGGCTGCGACCGGCCACGATCAAGGACCAGGCGCAGCTTGAGGATTGGGCCGCCGCTTTCGGCATCGAGACCGGCTTCGGGCATGCCGAGGCGATGGGGCGACAGGTCGCAGCACGCACCGCCAGCGGTCAGCTGCACGTCTGGGATCTTGACGGCGCCAATGCAGCGATGGTCGGCCACGCAGAGCTGGTCGGCACCGTCGTCAGGGTCGGGCCGGTGTACACGCCACCGGAGCTGCGCGGGCGGGGGTATGCCACCGCCGCCACGGCGGCTCTCAGTCAGAGGTTGCTGGACGGCGGTGCGGCGCGTTGCATGCTGTACACGGACGCGTCCAACCCGGTTGCCAACCACGTCTACTCCAAGATCGGCTATGTGCGCTGTGGCGAGTGGGAGGAGCGCGCGTTCCTGCCGTGGCCGTGATGCCGCGGGTGCGTCGGGGTCTCAGTCGAGCAACTTACGCAACTCCGCAAGGTCAGCATCACTCGGATGCCATCGCGCGGCTGCGGCATTGGCGGCCAGTTGCTCCGGCTTGGTGGCGCCTGCGATCACGCTCGCCACAGCCGGCTGCGTCAGCAGCGCACCGATCGCCACGTCGGTCAGTGGCACACCCCGCTCCGCCGCGTAAGCGGTCAGTGACTCGACCACCTTCCACTGCTCGTCGGTGGCGATCTGTTCGCGCTTTGACAGGCGTGCCCCCTCAGGCGCAGCCGCGTCGCGCCGGTACTTGCCGGTCAGCAGTCCGGAGGCCAGCGGGTAGTAGGGGATGAAGGCGACATCGAGCCGCTCGCAGGTTGGAAGCACGTCGGATTCGGCGTCGCGGTGCAGCAGGCTGTACTCGTTCTGGATCGCGGTGAAACGGGTCAGGCCGCGTTCGTGAGCGATCGCGTCTGCCTCTTCGATCTGGGCCGCGCTGAAATTGGAGGCGCCGATCGCACGGACCTTCCCCGCCTTGACGAGCGCGTCTAGTCCCTCAAGCGTGTCTCCGATCGGCGTCACACCGTCCGGACGGTGGTACCAGTAGAGGTCGATGACCTCGGTCTGCAGCCGCCGCAACGAGTTCTCCACGGCATGCCGGATGTAGGCCGGGGCGCCGCGTGGCCCCTCCCAGCCGTCGCCCATGTCCATGCCGAATTTGGTGCCGAGCACGACATCATCGCGCCGGCCTCTGAGAACCTCGCCGATGAACTCCTCGCTGTGGGCGTTGCCGTAGCGGTCGGCGGTGTCGAGGAAGGTGATGCCCTGTGAGATCGCCCCGTCGATCACGGCGCGAGTGCCCTCGAGGTCAAGCCGGCCGCCGAATTGGTTGCAGCCGAGGCCGATGACTGAAACCTGGATGGCGCTATGCCCTAGGGGGCGTGTTGCGATGTTGGTCATGCTCTGATCCTCGCAGGTGCATGTCGCTTACGATCCGCCCCTTGAGTCTTACGCTGACCCGACGACTGTCTGGTTAGCCTGCCGGTGTCCTAAGCTCGCGGCTACAATCGCGGTGGTTTTGGTCGGCGGTGTTGGCCTTGTCGGTTGCAACCGACGCACAATCGGAACAGTTCGCTCCGACGACCGTTAGCTTTAGTTCATGCCCGGTAAAGGAACAGCGGCCTGCTCTCGCCGCTCAACCGCCCCCCGACGCCCCAGGATCTGCCTGTGATACCCACTCGCTACCAGCCCTCCATGGAGGTGCTCACGGAGTTCATCCGCAAGCATCCGTGGTGGCAGTGGCTGACGCGCACGCCGTTCTCGGCGAAGATGACCAAGTACGCGCTCAGCTCGGTGATCGCGTTCCTGCTGTCGATTCTGGCGTTCGCGCTCTGTTACGTGGTGTTCGGAGGCAAGACCACCGCGGCGTCCGTGATCGCATTCTTCTCGGCGGCGATTCCCAACTGGATCATGAATCGCCGCTGGGCCTGGCAGCAGACCGGTCGTGCACCCGTCAAGCAGATGGTTTCGTACGCGGCGGTGTCTGTGCTCGTGCTGCTGGTCACCTCATTCGCCACCGGCCGGACCAACAACTGGGTCAAGCATCACGCTCACATCCAGGATCACCACGGCTTGCGCGTGCTGATCGTCACCGGCTCGTTCGTGCTGATCACCGTGATCCTGTTCTTCGCGAAGTTCGCGATCTACGAGTTCCTGATCTTCAGGAAGGGGGACGCGACCGCCGGGCCCAAGTCCCCTGCGAACGATCCCGATGGAGATCCGACGCGGGCCAAGGGACCTGAACACGATCCCGCCGCAGACTCGCCGCAGGAGTTCGCCGGCGCCGAGCTCGATCGCCGCGAGGCGACCGAGCAGGCGCGATCGCTTTCAGGGGCCTGAGCGGCCCCAGGCCCTCAGGCGTCTGGGTGCTGGCGCTTGCGCTTCAGCTCGCGCCAGTACGTGAACAGGATCGCGCGTGCGAACCGCATGCCGTAGAGCAGGTTCGGACCCTTCTTGGTGAGAGTCGCGCCGTCTGGGCGGTCGCGCATGGTGGTCGCAACCTCGACCACGCGGAAGCCGTTCATCGCGGTGGCGATCAGCAGCTCCGAGGTCTGATACTGAGTCTGCTCGAGCTTGACCTTGCGAGGGATCACTGTGCGGAAGGCGCGGATGCCGGATGCCGGATCGGTGATCCGCTGGCGAAGCAGCACGCTGATCAACCCGCCGAAGAAGATCACGCCGGCGTGGCGTACCGGATCAGTGGTCAGCTCGGTGCCGAGCCGGCGTGAGCCGTTGACGAAGTCAGCCCGGCCTGACAGGATCGGCTCGAGTACTCGGTCAAACTCAGTCTCGTCGTACTGGCCGTCCGCATCGGTCGTGGCGATGAACTCGGCGCCACGCTTGTCCGCGAGCCAGTAGCCGAGCATGAAGATCAGGCCCTGTCCGCGGTTCACCGGCACGTCGCAGACCAGCGCGCCGGCTGACCGGGCCTCATCGGCTGTGCGATCGTCAGAGCCGTCGACAACCACGATCACCTCGACCGCGCGGCCGCCGATCTCGCGTGGGATGCCACCAACGACGGCGGCTACGGTCGGCTCCTCGTTGTAGGCCGGAATCACGACAGCGATAGGGGCGCCCTCACCTGGAGCATGCTCGGCAAAGAACGCCCGCACGGCCTCGCGCTCCTCGACCGGACGCGCGAGGATCTCCTGCTCGAGCGTCGATCCACCTTCGGCTGCGGCTGTCACAGCGAACCGTCTCGCTGAACGTGGTTATGCATGCGGTCCATCCAGGTCTCCTTTGGCGGCTCGGGCCTGACTCGCGGTCTCTGCCGCTGGCGGGTCTTGGCGCGCCTTCGATTAAAGCTTCGTCATGTGCGCTCTCTCCGTGACACCACCACAGGGCGACGCCACAAGGGCGGGTGCAGCTGGAGGCTGCCCGCCACGCAGAGCCGCGGATGGTAGCGGTACCGGCGACGACGGTAAACTCCCGTAAGCTAAAGCGCTTTAGTGACATCTGCATGCACTTGTGGCCGATCGCATGCAAGGAGTCTGTGAAGCATGTAAGCTGCCATGGAGGCGAGACAGGGGAGTGATCTGCGATGTCAACTTTGCGTGAGAAGTTGGAAGCGCCCGGCGCGTTCGTTATAGCCGCGGAGCTGGTTACGAGTCGCGGTGTGCTCGAACAGCACAGTGGTCAGGCGTTGGTTGAGCTTGCGTATCAGTTGGCTGAGAATTCTCGGGTTGATGTGTTGTCTTTGACGGACAATCCGGGTGGTAATCCGATGATTGCGGCTGACATGTTGGCGAACAGGATGCGGGAGCTTGGGCAGGAGGTGGTCATGCACTTCGCCTGTAAGGACATGAATCGCAATGGCATCGAGTCGCGTGCGTGGAAGGCGGCGTCGGCTGGTTTGGACAATGTGCTGGCGCTGACGGGTGATTATCCGGTTGCTGGCCAGTCCGGTACGGCGGCGCCGGTGTTCGATATCGATTCGGTTGGGCTGCTGCAGCTGTTGAGTGAGATGAATTCGGGGGTGAAGGAGACCAGGGTCCCGGATGGGCGCTTGATGGGAACGCACTTTTATCTCGGTTGTGTGGTGACCAACCACAAGTTGCTTGAGCGTGAGGTGATGCCGCAGTACTTCAAGCTGGCCAAGAAGGTCCAGGCGGGCGCACGGTTTGCGATCAATCAGGTTGGTTGGAATGCGCGCAAGGATGATGAGTTGCTGCGCTGGGTCGGTGCGCAGGAGTTGCCGGTGAAGCTGATCGCGAACGTGTATCTGCTCACGCGCGGGGTTGCGCGTGTGTTTCACAAGGGTCGGATTCCCGGTGTGGTGGTCTCCGACGAGCTGCTGGCCCAGGCTGAGCGCTACGGCGCGGGTGAGGATAAGGGTCGTGAGTTCTTCGTTGATGTGGCTGCCAAGCAGGTGGCCGTCGCCAGGGGCCTTGGCTACAGCGGGGCCTACATCGGCGGGCATATGCCGATCGGCACCTATGATGAGATCCTCAGCCGGGCTGAGGCGATCACCGGTGACCGGTGGCTTGATGCCGCCCGCGATCTTCACTATGGGCGTCCGGGCGAGTTTTATCTGTACGGCCGTGATGCTGAGACGGGCCTCTCCGACGGGACACCGCGCGCGGAGTACCTTGACTCGCGTCGCCGGCGCCAGACCGAGCTGAAGGTCCCGGCCCGCTACCGGCTCAGTCGGGTGATGCACAACACGGTGTTCGCCCACGATGCACCGTTGTTTCCCGTCGGGACCAAGCTCTATGAGCGGCTCGAGGATTCCCCCAGGTCCGTTCAGCGAGCGGCGCATTTGGTCGAGCAGGCTGCGAAGGTGCCGATGTTCGACTGCCAGGATTGCGGTGACTGTTCGCTGCCAGACATCGCGTACGTGTGCCCGGAGGGGCCATGCGCGAAGAATCAGCGCAACGGTCCCTGCGGCGGCACTCGTGACGGTCTCTGCGAGGTGTATGACACCGAGTGCATCTGGGCGCAGGCATATGAGCGACTGAAGGCCTACGGCGAGGAGCTGGATCTGGTCAAGGGCCCGGTCGTGATCAAGGACAACGCGCTGCGGGGAACCAGTGCCTGGGCCAACACGTTCCTCGGCCGCGATCACAGCGCCATCAACACTGAGAGCGAGGACGAGCAGAAGTGATCCGATCGAACGTCGCACGGCTGCTTGTGTCCTGCCCCGACCGCGAAGGGATCATCGCCTCCTTATCAAGCGCGCTGCGTGACGCCGGCGCGAACATCATCAGCTCCGACCAGTTCTCATCCGATCCCTACGGCGGTGATTTCTCGTTGCGGATGGAGTTCTATGTACCCAGTCCCGAGCAGCGCTTTCCGGTGTTGGAGCAGCGCCTGGCGCAGATCGGGCAGGAGCTCGGCCTCGACTACCGCCTGATCGACGCCAAACAACGCAAGCGTGTTGCCCTGTTTGTCTCCAAATACGACCACTGCCTGCTGGACCTGCTGTGGCGTTGGCGACGCAACGAGCTCGACATGGACGTGATCGCTGTCATCTCCAATCACGCCGACCTGCACGACGAGGTCGCGCGGTTCGGTGTGCCCTACCACCACATCCCGGTCACCAAAGACACCAAGGTCGAGGCCGAACGGATCCAGCTTGATCTGCTCGCCGGTGAGGTCGACCTCGTCGTCATGGCACGCTACATGCAAGTCCTCTCAGCCGGATTCCTGCGCAACATCGCTGCGCCGGTGATCAACATTCATCACTCATTCCTGCCGGCGTTCGCCGGGGCGGGGCCCTACCAACGCGCACACGCCCGCGGAGTCAAACTGATCGGCGCCACCGCCCACTACGCAACCGAGGACCTCGACGAAGGCCCGATCATCGAACAGGACGTCGTCCGCGTCAACCACCGCCACGACGCAACCACACTCGAGCGAATCGGCGCCGACGTCGAACGCCTCGTACTCGCACGCGCCGTCATCTGGCACCTCGCAGACCGAGTTCTGCTGCAAGGCCACCGAACGATCGTCTTCTAGTCTCCGGCGGGGGCATTTGAGCAAGCACGGAGAGAGCAGCGGATGGCAGCGGAACTGATCGACGGCACCAAGGTCGGCGCGAAGGTGCGCGACGAGGTCAGGCGGGCGGTCGCACGGATGCCGGTCAAGCCCGGCCTCGCGACGATCCTGGTCGGCGACGACCCCGCCTCCGCGGTCTACGTCGGCTCCAAGCGGCGCGCGTGCGTCGAGCTTGGGATCCGCGATCTGCACAGGCACCTCCCAGCAGACGTAGATCAGGACGAGCTGGCGGCGCTGATCATGAAGCTCGGTGCCGATCCCGAAGTTACCGGGATCCTGCTGCAGCTGCCGCTGCCGGCACACCTCGAACCGCAGGCTCTGATCGAGCTGATCCCGGCTGACAAGGATGTCGATGGCCTGTCGATTCTGAGTGCCGGACGGCTCGCGCGCCACGTTCCAGGCCTCTACCCGTGCACCCCCCTGGGTGTGGTGGAGTTGCTCGACTCCTACCACGTGCAGATCCCCGGTACGGACATCGTGGTCGTCGGCCGTTCAAATCTGGTCGGCTGGCCGCTCGCACAGATGCTGTTGCAGCGTGACGCGACCGTCACCAGTTGCCACAAGGGGACTCGCAACCTGGTCCGCGTCTGCCGCCATGCAGACGTGTTGATCGTCGCCACCGGCGAACAGGGGCTGATCGACCGTGATTACGTCCGTCCTGGAGCCACCGTGATCGACGTCGGCATCCACCGCACCCCTGATGGCCTGCGCGGCGATGTCGTCTTCGACGAGGTTGCTGAGATCGCTGATCTGATCACGCCAGTGCCAGGCGGTGTCGGGCCGATGACGATCGCGATGCTGATGCGCAACACGGTGAGCTCGGCCCAACTGCAGGGTTTCGACATGGGCGAGGCCGTCGCAGCCTGACTCCGCGAGATTTTCTGCCCACGAGCCAGCCTGGGCTGCATACAATAGGAGCACCTGCATGCAGGCCTCCGCGAGGCGTCCTGCCAACTCACAGCGCAGGCAATCCGCAAACAGGCAGAACGAGAGAGGGAGATATCAGTGGCACCGTCCAATCTCCAGGAAGTGCTGGACACCGCCGGGAACACCGTCGAGCACCTGCGCAACTCGCCGATCGGCACCTACATCTACCCCGTGGTACCGGCCGAGTTCAGCAATTGGCGTCGCGAACAGAAGGCCTGGCGCGAGACAGCCGTGCTCTACGACCAGTCGCACCACATGGTGAATGTCTTCGTGAAAGGCCCCGACGCGATCAAGGTGATCGAGCGGACCGCGATCAACTCGGTCGCGAACTTCCCCGTTGGTCGCGCCAAGCAGTACATCCCGACGGCCTCCAATGGCGGCGTCATCGGTGACGGCATTCTGTTCCGTGACGCTGAGGACAGCTTCATCTTCGTGGGACGCGCTCCGGCGTCCAACTGGCTCAAATACCACGCCGAGACAGGCGGCTATGACGTGGACTCTGTCTACGACGACCGCTCGCCGTCGCGTCCGTATGGCAAGGCCGTCACCCGTCGGCTCTGGCGCTTCGAGATTCAGGGCCCCAACGCCTGGCCGGTAATCGAGAAGCTCAACGGTGGCCCGGTCGAGCAGCTCAAGTTCTTTCACATGGCGACGATGAAGATCGCCGGCGAGACCTATCCGACGCTCCGGCACGGCATGGCCGGCGCTCCGGGGCTCGAGATCTGGGGGCCGTACGAGAGCTACGAGCGGGTGCGCGAGGCGATTCTTGAGGCAGGCGAGGAGTTCGGCCTGCTGCCTGTCGGCTCGCGGGCCTATTCGTCCAACACCCTCGAGTCCGGCTGGATCCCCTCGCCACTGCCGGCGATCTACTCGAGCCAGGCCGAGCGCGGCTTCCGCGAGTGGCTGCCCGCCAACTCCTATGAGGCAACGCAGGTGCTGTCCGGCAGCTTCGTCTCGGACGACATCGAGGACTATTACACGAATCCGTACGATCTCGGTTACGGCCACATCATCAAGTACGACCACGACTTCATCGGTCGGGAGGCGCTTGAGGGTCTGGACGCCGAGCAGCAGCGCAAGAAGGTCACGCTCGCCTGGAACGCGGACGACGTTGCAGACATCTTCGCTTCGCTGGTCGATGTCGACGGCCCCGGTTATCAGGTCTTCGACCTGCCCAACGCCAACTACGGATCGTCGAACTTCGACTCGGTGTTGGATGCTGATGGCAGCCTCGTCGGACTTTCGATGTTCACGGGCTACAGCGCCAACGAGCGTCGCGCGCTTTCGCTGGCCACCGTTGACCCGCAGGTCCCGGTCGGCACCGAGCTCAAGGTCGTCTGGGGTGAGCCCGGCCCGAACAGGAAGACGAACGTCGAGCCACACGTGCAGAAGCAGGTGCGTGTGATCGTTTCGCCCGTGCCGTATGCGGTGACCGCCCGTCTCGAGTACGCCGAGGGCTGGCGCACCGCGGTCAAGTAAGCGCTATGCAGCCTGCAGCCGGACGGCTCAGTAGTCGTCCGGTTCGGGCTCGCGCAGCCCGAACCGCTCCCGGATCAGCTCTGGGACCGTTTCGCGCTCAACCGGGGTGGGCGGGACCTGATCGCCTGTCGGCGCCTCCGTGCGGAGCGTCAACTCCCCGGCAAAGTCGCTGAGCGTTGTACGGCTGCCGTCCTCGTCGTGTCGTGTGACAAGCAGCCGCCTCACGAATCGCGAGTCCGGGTGCGTGCAGGTGAACCAGTTGTTGACTTCGATGTCGATCGGCTCCGCCGGTTCCGGCGTGAATGCGTAAAGGTCGCGCCAGCCGTCCACGGTCCCGGTTTGCAGCACCAGATCGGACGCTTCGCTGACCACTCGGTAGCGCCAGCCCGACTGCTCGTATGGCCCTCCGGGTCCGAACGGGATCGGCTCAAGCAGCGTTCCCTGACCAAAGCCGACGTCCGCGTGCCAGACGGCCTCCTCGTACTGGACGCGCAGCAGCAGGTGGGTGAGCGGGCCTGCCGGCAGCGGCGGGCGACCGTTGCGCACCCGCGCGAGGATCGGCTCGACGCCGACGCCGAGCGCCTCGAGCGCGGTCTTGAACAGCAGGTTATGCTCGAAGCAGTAGCCGCCACGGCCGCCATCGACGAGCTTGGCCGCGATCACCTCGGGCTCGAGCGACACCGGGATGCCAACCAGCGGATCGAGGTTCTCGAACGGGATCCGCGTAACGTGCGCGCGATGCATTTCCGCCATCGATGGCGCGCCGGTCAGGCCGATGCGCTCCAGGTAGGCGGGCAGGTCAAACACTTGAGCCTCAGCCTACAAGCGCCAGGGCCGGCGCTTGTGGCGCCGGCCCTGGCGAGGAGAGATGACAGAGATGACGCGAGCCTACGCGAGGCTCTTGATCAGGCGTGCCTGACGCTGACGGCGCTGGCGACGCCCCGCGAGGTTGCGCGCTGCGCGGCCGAGCGACGGAAGTTGGTGCGAGCTGGGTGTGTCGGCCCAATTGGTAGCAGGCCAGCGGTCCTCGTAAGGGTGAAATGCGTAGCCCCTGATCGCGGTCTGTGATGGATGAGAAAGCATGCGACGATCATGCGCCATCCGTATTGATATGTCCAATACCGATAATGGAGGAAAGAGATAAGCCACGCCGATTAGTTCAGGCGGCTTCGCGTAGCTGCGCTGCTCTGATATGCAGCAGCTCGGCGATGTCCAGCGTGCTGGCAAATGGATCGGCGATCAGTCGCCCGTCGCTCAGCGAGATCGCCGCCACCGCCGCGCCGGCCTGCTCGGCCATCACGACATCGCCCTTCAGCGGCGGGGCGCTGTCGAGCTGTGCGAGCTGCCGCAGTGAGCCGGCGTCGGCGCTGACGGCCGGCCGGATTACAACCGGAGTCCAGTGGCGAGTGGCGCGTGAGGGTGTCTGGGTGCTCATCGTTCGGGCTCCTATCTCGAAGGGCGTTTCTATGCTGTAGCCAGCATCGGCTAAGACCGGCCTCCGCACATCGGGAGAACGCAGCGAGAGGAGGCAGCGAGCCCCTTACTTGGATGTTGCGCTCTTGGAGCTTGGCTGAAGCCGGCCTGTGCCGAGCTCGAGTTCGCGCGGACCGGGCTTCAGCGGCTCTCGTTCGGTCTTGGCCCATTCGCCGCGGGCGCTGAGCTGACGCACGCTCGCGCGCAGCAGCACTGGCCACAGGAACCAGCTGTAGGGCGTGTAGATCTGTGCCAGCAGCAGGCCCCAGAGCCAGCCGGCAGGGCCTCGGCTGGAACGTGCCGCGACGCAGCCCATGATCGTTCCGCCGAACGCGAGCACGTAGAACAGCAGCAGCTCCCAGGTCGGGCCGCCGCTCCAGATCGGCACTGTTCGCGTCGCCCAAAGGACAATCGTCGTGACCAGTCCGATGCCGACAATCCCCTGCCAGAAGGGCATGTGCAGATACGCGAGCTGTTCGATTCGTGCCGCCCGTGCCACAGGCGCAGCCGCCACCTGCCGCCGCAGCGCCATCGCCTGGAGGTTGCCCTGCGACCAGCGGGTGCGCTGGCGCAGCAGCGGCCGCACGCGCGACAAGCCCTGCTGGTCCACGGTGGCGCGCAGATCCTGACGCCCGAGCCAGCCGGCCGCCATCAGGCGTAACCCCAGATCCTGATCCTCCGTGAGCCTGTGGCGCCAGGGCCCCTCGTCATCGGCCAGCTGGTCGAGCGCGCTGAGCCGGTTGAACTGGCCGTTGCCACCCATTCCTGCCGTGCCCCAGTGGTCGCGCCCGGCCTGGAAGAGGTAGCCGTACACCGAGAACTCGAGGTCCTGCAACCAGGTGAGAAGATGGCCGCGGTTGTAGATGCGAACCAGCGACTGAACCCCGCCGACTCGCGCATCGGCAAAGTGGCTCGCGACAAAGCCGGGCGCATCCGGGTACAGACGACCGTCGGCGTCGACCACGGCAACGATCGTTCGCTCGCGGTCGCTCAGATCGGCAAGCGTGTGGTAGGCATCGTTGAGCGCGGCCGATTTGCCCTGGCGGGCGTTCGGCAGATCACGGCGCAGGACGATCAGGTCCGGATGGTCGATCTCAGCCAGGATCTGTGGCGTGCGGTCCTCGGAGCCGTCGTCGATCACGATGATGCGGCGCTCGCCGACCGGGATCGCCAGCAGTCGCGCGACGCTGTCGGCGATCGTGACCTCCTCGTTCAGTGCAGGGACAAGGAAGACCCAGCTGAACTCGTCAGCGCCATCGACGGGGACCGGCGGCGGCGCGGTCAGCGCGGCGTGCGCCCTGACGAACAGCAATAACGACCACAGCAGCATCGCCACGACGACGATGAGACAGATCGCCAACAACACCTCCCAGGGTAAGGCGAGCCCCTGGAACGGCCATTCGAACGCTGCGAGCGTCACCAGGCTGGGCCTTCGACGCCGTCGGCGACCTCCGCGATCACGCTGTCCTGCTCCTCGATGTCGTCCTCCTCGAACTCCGCCGACGGCGAGAACGACGCGCGCTCCGCCATATCGGCCTCGAGCCGGTCCAGCAGCGAATCGCCGTCAGGCTCGAAGCCGGTTGCCACCGCGATCACCGAGCGGTCGTAACCGGGACCGAAAGGTGTCGGCGGTGTACCCCCGCGCAGGATGTGCTCGAGCGCGGCGACTACCCGCTGGGCGGCCTGCCCATCGCCGTAGGGGTTGACTGCGTCAGCCATCGTCGCGTAGGCCACGGGATCGTCGAGCAGGCGCTTGGCCTCGGCGGCGATCCGGCCGGGGTCGGAGCCGACCAGCCGCAGCGTCCCGGCATCCAGCCCCTCGGTCCTCTCGGTGGTTGCGCGAGTAACCAGCACCGGCTTGCCCAGCGCCGGTGCCTCCTCCTGGACCCCGCCGGAATCCGTGATCACGATGTACGCGCGGTTGAGCAACTTGGCGAAGGTCGCGTAGCCGAGTGGATCGATCAGCATCACGTTCTGCAGGCCACCGAGCCGCTCCACGAGCGTCTCTCGCACGCGCGGGTTCGGGTGCGCCGGCAGGACGATGTTCACGTCCGGATATGCGTCGGCGATCCGGGCCAGACCCTCGGCGATCCCACGGAGACCGTCGCCCCAGTTCTCGCGGCGGTGGGCGGTGACGACGATAATCCGGCTGTCGCTGTCGACAAGTTCCTGCACCGCCGCGTTGGCGAACCTGACGTCGATCTGCGACGCCCACTGCAGCGCATCGATGCCGGTGTTGCCGGTGACGAAGATCTGGCTGACCGGCACGCTCTCTCGCACCAGGTTCTGCAGGTTGATCGAGGTCGGCGCGAAGTGCATTGCCGCGATCGTCGAGATCACACGGCGGTTGAGCTCCTCGGGAAACGGGCTCAGATTGTTGCCGCCTGTCCTCAAACCGGCCTCGACGTGCGCAACCGGGATCCGCAGATGGAAGGCGGACATCGCCGCTGCCATCGCCGAGCTGGTATCGCCATGGACCAGGACCATCGCCGGGTGGCGGCCGGAACGCACGTCTGCCTGGGTGGGAATCCGGTCGGGGTCGAT
The DNA here is from genome assembly GCA_963790635.1 of uncultured Actinomycetota bacterium. Taxonomy (GTDB): domain Bacteria; phylum Actinomycetota; class Thermoleophilia; order Solirubrobacterales; family Solirubrobacteraceae; genus Palsa-465. Next base: position 51,449 of record CAWBPJ010000009.1, read on the forward strand.
GTCGAAGCGTTCGACACAGAAATCCTCGAAGCGGCGCATCACGGAGGAGACTCGCTCATTCAGCGCCGCGCGGCGGGAGCCCGCCCACAGCGTGACGTCGGTCTGGATCCCGGCCAGCGCGAAGATGTATTCGACCAGGCGGTTGTGTTGGCCTGTGGAGACGACGATCGGCTCGTAGCACTCGCTGTCGCGCAGCGCCAGGATGATCGGCACCAGCTTGATCGCCTCCGGCCGTGTGCCGACGACCACTGGGACGACCCGCTTGCTGTTCTGCTGGGGGTTGGGCATTTGGCTCCGCTTCCTTAAGGGATGGCCTGTTGTCTCTTCGGATCGAGCGGGGAAAGGCTTTAGCCACGGTCGTCGGTATGGCCCTTGCGCGCGACCCCTGCACCATGCGCAGAAACCGACGCGAGCTGGGCTGTGGGAGGATCTCTCCTGTGACCCCATTTGGGAGAAACCGGACGCAGCCACCCACCGAGGAGGAACTGCGTGCAGCCGCGATCGATCTGGAGCGGATCCGTCAGGGTGGAATCCCGGCGGGCGCCGAGGAGCGGCTCAAACGCGTCGCCGCTGCGAGCACTCCGTTCTTCACGAGCGATCTGTCCGCCAAGGAGTACGCGCTCGCGCAGGCGTCGGGCCTGCGACCGGTCGCGCAGGTGATGGGGTCCTCAGTCGTCCAGCATGGCTGGATGAGGACGCAGGGCTCCTACTACGTGACGGGCGAGATCCCGGCCCTGGCAGCGTCGTGGAACATCGCCCGCGATCGAGCGTTCGATCGCCTGCGTCAGGAGGCGGAGTTCGCAGGCGCTGATGGTGTGATCGGGATCGAGATCTCCGCGGGCTCGCCGGCCGAAGCCGGCAACGTCGAGCTCGTTGTGTTCGGGACGGCCGTACGCGACAGCGTGCATCCGCTCGGCGCTGACGGACAGCTGCGGATGTGCACGCTCTCCGGACAGGACGTCGACAAGCTGCGCAGGATCGGGGCGGAAGTGCGAGGCGTCGTGGGCTACACCACGGTTCTCTCGGTTCAGCTGGGGATGAACTCAAGCTGGGTGATGAATTCGGGGGGCATGTTCAGCGGGGGTGCCCGCATGAACGCTGAGGTCACTGAGATCGCTCAGGGCGTCTACGACGCTCGCAACCGCGTGATGCTCGAGGCACGCCGTCAGGCCAACGCGGTGGGGGCCAACAACATCGTGATCTCAACGCTGCAACACACGATCGAGCACTTCGAGTACGAGCAGACCAGCTACAGGTACCACTACTTTCACGTGACGATGAACGTCCTGGGTACCGCGATCAGGCTCGGGGCGCATGACCCGCACCCCGCTCCGTTCACGGGACCGATGATGTCGATCAATCTCGGCGACTGACCGAGAAGGAGCGCAGCCATGGCGAATTACGATCCGACCAGCACCGAGGGCCTCGCCGCCCACGCGAGCGAGCGCCTGCAGATGAACGCCCGGGGGTTGTTCACCTCGGATCTCTCCGTGAACGAGTACCTGTGCGTGGAGAAGGCCGGTTTCGAGCCGGTTGGTCTGGTTGTCGGCTCGAGCATCTACCACGTCGGCTATCAGTTCGCCAACCTGCGGCAGAACCAGGAGCTCGACGTGCTCAGCCAGGCGATGTACAGCGCTCGCGAGCTGGCGATGACGCGTATGGAGGAGGAGGCCGACCAACTGGGAGCTGACGGCGTCGTCGGAGTCCGGCTCGACATCGGGCGCTACGAATGGGGCGCTGACATGGCGGAGTTCATTGCGATCGGGACTGCGATCCGTCATCGGGATGGGAAGCTGCACAGGGCGCCGAACGGGCGTCCATTCACCAGCGATCTATCAGGCCAGGCCTTCTGGACGCTGATGCAGACCGGCAAGCGGCCTGTGGGGTTGGTGATGGGCAGCTGCGTCTACCACGTGGCGCGTCGCGGGATGATGCAGTCGATGAAGCAGGCTGGGCGCAACGTCGAGCTCGAGCAGTACACGCAGGCGCTCTACGACGCCCGCGAGCTGGCGATGGAGCGGATGCAGGCGGAGGCGGAGGCGATCGGCGACGGCGTGCTGGGAATCGTCGAGGTGAAGCTGCACGAGAACAACCATGGCTGGGGTAGCCACACGATCGAGTTCTTCGCGGTCGGGACGGCAGTGATTCCCAACGAGCACGTCGCTGATGGGCACCAGCTTCCGGACATCACGCCGGTGCTGGACATCAACGACTGACCGCCGCTATCGCAGCTACACGCCTGTTTCGGCCTTGATCCGGCCTGAGCTGACCGCCTCCTCGAGCGCGTTGTAGTCGCGCGCATTCTGCTCGGCGTAGGCCTGCGAGAACTCGAGGACCGCTTGGTCGAACTTGCTGCTATTGCCCAGGTAGGCCGCTATCGCGATCCGGTCGCCGCTGCGGGCGTGAGCGCGCGCGAGTGTCCAGCCGCAAAGTTGGCCGTACGCTGCCAGGCCTCGCGGGACCATCTGCTCGATCTCGGCTGAGCCCTTCCAGTCTTTGAGCTGGCGAACGTAGAAATCGCGCGCCTTCCCGTCTACCCCGGCCTTGACGTGGATCCAGCCAAGGAAGATGTCGCTGCTGGCCTGCATGAGCCGCTGACCGACAACGACTCGCTCGCCATGGTTGGCGAGTTCGCTGGGGGCCGTGAATTCCTCGAGCACCGACGACTCGGCCTCTTTGATCTGCAGGATCAGCGGGTCCTGTTCGTCACGACCGACCATCAGAGCGATCCACGCACGCGTGCCGACGCTGCCGACGCCCACGACCTTGCGGGCGATATCCATGAGCTCGAACTGCTCGAGCAGATGACGGCGATCGATCTCAAGCGTGTTGCGATAGGCACGCACGAGTTGACGGAGGGTTTCGAAGGCCGGCACGTCATCCCCGCCGGCGACGAGCTTGTCCAGCGGCACTATCAGCGGAGACTCGTCCACGATCCGAAGCCGGCCGTCAACGACGTGTGTGAGCTTGGAGGCCGCCGTCATGCTGTCGCGCGTGCGTGCCTTCGCCAGGAGTGCCTCGGCTCGTTTGGCCATCGGTGTCTTGATCTGCGTGCCGAGCTCCTTGAGCTTGGTCTCGATGTCCATGTGGGCGTACCAGACATCGAGGTTGCTCATCCCCGCGAAACTCGCCATCGCGGTGCGGTACTCCCGCGCCGTGTCCAGCACTGCCCGCTCTTGGTCCTTGGCCGAGTAGCCGTTGTTGATCGCGGCGATCAGCATGCTGACCGCCAAGCGCTTGACGTCCCATTCCCACGGCCCTGGGAGCGTCTCGTCGAAGTCGTTCAGATCGAATACCAGCTGCCGCTCAGGGGAGGCGAAGACGCCGAAGTTCGAAAGGTGCGCGTCTCCGCAGCACTGGACGTCCAGCCCCGAGCGAGGCGTCCCGGCCAGGTCGTTGGCCATGATCAGCGCCGCACCGCGGTAGAACGTGAACGGCGAGACCAGCATCCGGCCGTATCGGATCGGGACGAGTTCAGGCACGCGTGTGGCGGCCTGACGCTCAAGCAGCTCAATCGGGTCGGGCCGCTGCGGCGATGGCTCGAATGTGCTGTGGCTCGAACGCGGGACAGCGGCGCGCGCCGCCTTGCCGCGCGCGACCCGTTCGGCCACGGAGAGGTGGTCTACTCCGGCGCCTCCCCAAGCGGTCCCGGTTGCGGCAACGGCAGTGTGCTGCTCAGAGTTCGTGATTCGACTCCTCTTTCCGGTGCTGGCCGTGCTCGTCATGACTGTCTCTTTCATTTACCTGCGATTACCGATTCCGTGCGATTACCGATTCACGAGTCTTTCGCGATCGGCAGACTCCGAATACGGGCGATTGCCACCAGGGATCATGCTCGCATGACTTTGCTTGCTGACATAAAGGCCCCCCGGATTCGCGTGCGTAACTGAGCTGTCGTTGCGGATAGCGACCTAGGCCTCGTCGAAGCCGTGACGCTCTGTGAAGAGCGCGCCCTGACCCGCCCCGGAACCAGCTGCCCCGCCGCCTCTGCCGCGGAGCACGAAGGCGATACCCACGGCAATCACCGCTCCCGCGATCGGGCCCGCGATGTATACGAAGTAATGGGAGAAGTCTCCGCTGATGAGATCGGGCCCGAAGGTGCGAGCCGGATTCATGGACGCACCAGAAATGGGGCTGCCCCAGAGGCCGGCGAGCGCGATGTAACCGGCAACGCCGAGCGCGCCAAAGAGGCCGACATTCTGTGCGCCGGATGCGGTTCCGAGGATCACGCTGACGAGACCCATGGTGAGTATCAGCTCCATCCAGAACGCAGCACCAGCCGAGTAGGAGGCGCTCGGATAGTTCGACCCATAACTGGCTGATACGTGGAGCACCGAGTGCAGAAACAGCGCTGCGAGTGCGGCGCCGGCCAGCTGGACGATGATGTAGCCGGGGACCCGTCTCCATGGGAAGTCCTCCCTCAGAGCAAACGCGATGCTGACCGCTGGGTTCAGATGCGCTCCGGAGACCTTGCCCATGAACAAGATCACCCCCATGACCATCAGGCCAGGTGCCACCACGGCGTCGGTGCGGGTGATCATGCCGGGGAATGCGTGGCCCATCATCCCGCCGCCCGCCGCGACCAGGACCAGCAGAAATGTCCCGAACAGCTCAGCGAACAAACGCCGCCATTCCTGACGCGGATCGTTGAAGTCAGCGATCCGCTCTATCACGCTTCGCTCGTACCGAGCGATGGGACCTTCTGTTGGCATCGGGGTTGGACTCATTATTTTCACCTGGGTCGATCGGACGGGTGCCTCACAGAGCCCGGATGGTTGCCGCAGCCAGCCCCACTCTGCAGGCGTACCTGGCCAACGGGAAGACGGTCGACCGGTCGTTCTCCATCGTCCGACGGTGCAGCCCAGTTCTTCAGTCTCTGCCAATAACTCGCCGGAATCTCACAGCTTTTGTCGATCAGAACATCATCCGATCGGGATGAAGTCCTGATTCGCCTGACCAGGTCAGTTTGCCCTTGAACGCTTTCTGCGCCTGCCAGGCCTAGTCCTAGGGCTTGCCGAAACAGAACTGCCTATGAGTCTGAAATGCGGACTCCTAGGAAGGCCAGCTGATCAGCACACGGCGTTCTGTGCCGAACGGCTCGGATGCCACCAGCCCGGAGACGAAACCTTGACGAAACGCACCGTGACGGCTCTAGGCGCAATCGTGCCGTGACCTGCGTCGAGGCCGGTCGCACCCACAGCCCCGACGGGCCACACGGCACCGGCCGCGCAGTTGTGGATCGCGGGTGAGGAGATCTGGATGCGAACGCTCATCACAGGATGTCTAAACGAGACAGCGATGGCGTTCTCGTAATGCTTGGCCGTGTGACCAACGGGTTTGCCTGCACTCGTTATCTGTAGCCCGGTACCGACCGGCCCATACTGCAATCCGGACGGTGGTCCGAGGTCCAATGACTTGATGGGCTGGGCGCCCTTGGACACAGTCAGGGTGAATGCTTCCTGAGCGTATCCGTCCCGCTGCGATTCGTCGGCGCGCGCCGAGGCGTCGGTGATTCTGGCGGTCGCCAGAGCCAACGGGGACGTCGCCAAGGCCACGAGCAGCACAGCCAGAGAAGTCACCCAGGCCCGAGCAGAACTCATGGGCTGATGCTAAAGACACCTAAGGTGCCTGCGGAACAACTTTTGCGGAGACCCACTAACTCGCGAGAGTGTGGCTTCAACGCGCGAGCGCGAGCGTCGAGCTTGTCCGGATAAGCCCGAACTTAGGATCGGACCC
>CAWBPJ010000010.1:0-7393 GCA_963790635.1 uncultured Actinomycetota bacterium
CGCGTGCCGCGAGCCCTGCCTTTGTGCTGGCGCGGGCATTTGCGCCCACAGAGGGTCGCGTGGCTCCCTTTGTCCGGGGCCGGTCGCGCGAGCGCGGCGTCGGGAGTCGGCCCGGACTGCTCCTGTCGTGGCATCGCACTCGCTGGGCTCTACCGCGTTAGCCGGGCAAAGCGATCGTCAGCGCGTGCTGAGCGCATATCACGGCCGGGCCCGCGTACCCGATAGGACCGAACCGCGTTTCTGCGCGTGACCGACCCGCTGACAACGCTTGGAGACCGACAGCTATGCAGATGCCGGACTGGCGCTGTCGACGGAGTATCGGTCCCGGAGAAATTCGTGCAGGGTCGTCGGCTTGTGCCCGAGTAGCCGTTCGAGGTCGCCCACGGGCCCGTCCCACTCGCCGCCGTTGAGGCCGCGCATCCAGTCGAGGAAGAAACCTGCGGTGGTCTCAGGCATTCCCAGACTGAAGAGGTACTCGGTGAACTCCTTGTCGCTGACCTGCACGTAAGGGACCTCGGTGCCGGTGATCTCGGAGAGGGTCTCGGCGATGTCGGCGAACGAGACGGCCGGGTCGCCCAGCAGCTCGTAGGTCTTGTTCTCGTGCCCGTTCTCGGTCAGCACCACTGCTTGGGCTTCGGCCAGGTCCTCGCGGGTAGTTGGTGCGACCTTGCCGTTGCCTGCGGGGGCGCGTACGCCTGCGGTGTAGACGCCTGGGCCGCCGATGTAGCCGAAGAGGCTCTCCATGAACGGCGGGTGGCCGAGGATCGTGTACTTCAGACCCGAGGCCTTCAGGGCGTCCTCGGTGAACACATCGGCGGGTGTGATCTCCGGCATGACGAACGTGGAGCCCTTCTTGCGGCTGATCGGTGTGTAGAGGACGTGCTGAACTCCGGCTGCGACCGCTGCGTTGATCACGTTCTCGTGCTGCGCCTCGCGGTCAGTGAACGCGTGGGTGGATATCAGCAGTACCTTCTCGATGCCATCGAGGGCGCGCAGCACGGAGTCGTAGTCGAAGTAGTCACCGACGCGGATCTCGATGCCTGCGTCGGCGAGCGCCCCGGCTTTGCTGGAGTCTCGTACCAGGCCGACGAGTTCGCCGGCGGGTGTGCGCTTGAGCAGATGCTGAAGCGTCTTGGTTCCGACTTGGCCAGCCGCTCCGGCCACGAGGATCTTGCCCATGCTGTTCTTTCTCTTGAGGGTTGCCGAGCGATGGCCACGTGCGCGGTCTCACGCACTCCATGCTGAAGCCGGGATGATTCAGGCCGCGATCACGATCTTTCCGACGGTGTGCCTGGTCTCGACCAGCTCGTGCGCGGTCTTCATGCTCGCGACGGTGAGCCCCTCGAGCTGAGTCGTGACGATGGGACGTAAGCGCCGCGCTAGGAGATGGTTGCCGACCTCGGCGAGTATCCGACTCTGGCTGTTGCTGCCGGTTGGGAGCCTGACCTTTGTGAAGACCGTCTCGGTGTGGAGAGACGCGGACTTCTGCGTGAGCGGCCCCAGATCGAGCTGCGCGGCCCCGTCGACGACTGCGACGTGGCCGTAGGGGCGCAGAAGCTGTCCGATCCATGCGAGGTTCTGAGCGCTCGCTGCGGTGGAGAGCACCATGTCAACCTCGCGCACGCCGGCTGCTGCGAGCTGCTCGACAACGTCTTGTGCGTGATCGACGACGAGGTCGGCGCCGAGCGACGCGCACCATTCCTGCGACTGCGGCTGCGATGCGGTGGCGATCACCGTGGTTGACGTCCTCGCCTTCAAAAGCTGCGTGGCCATCGACCCGACCGCTCCAGCGCCCCCGACGATCAGGACGGTGTTCACGTCGGCTGGTAGCTGGTCTTGCTCGCGGAAGATCGCCTCCCAGCTGGTCAGCGACCCGATCGGAAGCGAGGCGGCGTCGACGAACGAAACGTCGTCGAGGATCCGCGAGACCACGCGGTGGTCGACGGCGACGCGTTGCGCCCAGCAACCGTCGCGCCCGGGGTCGCCGGTCCCCATCACCCGGTCACCGACGGTGAAACCATCGACGTGCTTCCCGACCGTACTCACAACGCCGGCGAACTCCAAGCCGAGGATGACTCGGCCGCCGGGGGGTGCGCTTCGGGTCTGGCGCATGAACGCTTCGCCTGGGTTGATGCCGATCGCGCGGATCTCGATCTCCAGATCAGAATCGCGAAGCGTCGCCTCACCGACTTCCACGAGCTCGAGCGCGAAGGCGTCGATCGTGTGGGCCTTCTCGTAGGCGAGCGCCTTCATAGTGCCACGAGGGGTCGCGATATGACTGGAATGCTGGTCATAAGTGAGCCTCTCAGCGGCGGCGAGCGGCCGCCAGGCCTGTTGCAACTTTCTGCCACGCCACCGATGGTGGCGCTGTACAGGAGATATTAGCGGACTACAGCAGACGGCAGGTTCAAGTGCCGATCCGTGCCGATCCGCTGCGGCGCCTAGAGGCTCAAGCTCGCGAGAAGGGAACCGGGTGTTATTCGCAGCCGGGGCCGTCGCCGTTGGGACGCTCTACGGCGCGGCGGCGTAGTGCCCCGGTCAAGACGGGCGTGATCTCGAGCAGTTGCTGCTGCTGGGTCGGCGTAAGATCGCCGAACGCGCGCCCGATTTCGGTCTGGCGCTGCTCCCAGTTGGCCTTCTGTTGCGCGAGGCCTTTCTTCGTCAGCGCCGCGATCGTGCTGCGACCGTCGGTAGGGTGCGGCCGTCGCTCGACGAGGCCGTCAGCTTCGAGCGCGTCGATGAGAGATGTGATGCGGCGTTGCGTGACGTCCAGTGCCTTTGCCAACTCGGACATCGTCATCGCCCGGTCGGCGTGGCATTCAAGGGCGTGAAGCAGGCGCAGACGGATGTAGCTCACGCCGGGGGCGGGCATGTTCACGTTGAGCCACCGTCCCCAGGCCGGGCCGAGCTCCGTGAACGCCTCAACCAGCGCATCCAATCGTTCTTGCTTGGTTTGTCGTGGCATACGTGAACTCCGAGTCGCGAAGACTCCTGAGACGAAACTGTATCCGGCGAACGTCATGAACCGCGCCCGGAGTCCCTGAACTCCGCTACTAGCAACCCTTCAAGACGAGGCCCGCGCCTCCGAGATGAGATCACCCCGGAGGCGCCTGCGCTGGGGGGTTTCGCGGTGGCCTCGACGTGAGCGCTGGGGTCACGCAGGTGATGGCGCAGCCGCACTCTGCTCGCCCACGGCTGCTTCGGCGGCCTCGAGGGCAAGCTCCTCTGGCCGGACGAATTTGACGCGCTCAAACAGCACCGCGGCCAGGATCGCGCCGGCGAACATCGCAGCTGCGCTGAGCTTGAGCGCGACCGCGTAGCCATCGGTCGCAGCCACGAGCACTGATACGTGGTTCGCGAGCTTGCTAGCGGTGTGCCGCAGCCCGATGGTCACGAGCACGGCGAGGCCGAAGCTGCCGCCAAGTTGGAGAGCGGCGTTTTGGACGGCGCTGCCCAGGCCCGCGTCTTGAGGGCCGAGCTCATGCAGACCGGCGTTCAGGACTGCCGGAAAGCTGATTCCCTGCCCGAACGCCATCAGGAGCATGCCGGGCAGCAGCACGCCGGCGTAGCTGCTGTGGTCGTTGATGCGGCTCATCAGGACCAGGCCGATGCCCGACAGGGTGTAGCTGAACACCAGGCTGGCCTTGATCCCGAATTTGGGCAGGATCTTCTGGCTGGCGCCGATGCCGACGAGCACGGCGAGGCCGAACGGTCCCCACGCTAGCCCGGCCTTGAGCGGGTGATAGTGCAGAACGTCCTGCATATAGAGCGTCACCGTGAAGAACATCCCCAGGAACGCCCCGCCGCCGAAGATGGTCACGAGGTTGGCCGTCACGCGTGTGCGGTTCTTGAAAAAGCTTCGCGGGACAAGCGGGTCGCGCAGGGTCGTCTGGGTGATCACGAACCCGATCATCAGCGCCGCGCCGACCGCTAGCGGCACGAGGACCTCGGAGCTCCCCCAACCGTGGGTGCTGGCGTTCAGCAGCCCGTCGACGATCGCGACCAGCGAGCCGGTAATGAGCACCGCTCCGGCTAGATCAAACTGGCGCGGCCCTTCCCTGCGGCTCTCCTTGACCATGCCGGGCAGCAAGAACAGGACGATCGCGGCGACCGGGAGGTTGACGAGGAAGATCCAGCGCCAGCTGAGCAGGTCGATGATGATCCCGGAGAGCACGACGCCGAGCGTCGCGCCGATCACCGAGATGCCGCCCCACGCTCCGATCGCCTTCGCCCGCTCGGCCGGTTCTGTAAACAGCAGAACGACCAGCGACAGCGCGGCGGGAGTCGCGAGCGCGCCGCCGAGGCCTTGGGCGAAGCGCGAGATGATCATCATGGTGTCGCTTTGCGCGAGCCCGCTCGTCGCGGACGCGACCGCGAAGACGATCGTGCCGATGATGAACATCCGCTTGCGCCCGAACACGTCAGCGATTCGTCCTCCGACGATCAGGAAACCGCCCGCCATCAGGGTGTAGCCATTGACGACCCAGGCGAGGCCCTGAGTGCTGAAACCCAGATCGGTCTTGATCGTCGGCAGCGCCACGTTGACGATCGTGCTGTCGAGAACGAGCATGAACTGTGCGAGAGCGAGCAGGGACATCGCCATCCACCGCCGCGGATCTGCCGCTGACGTACCAGGCAGGACACGGCTGACCGGGGGAGCCGACTCAGATGTACTCATGAATTTCCTCCAACGGCGGCGTCGTGCGCTGCCGGATTAGATGGTCGGGTTGCGCCTGTAGCAACATGCTGGCGCGATACAGGAGATAGTAGCGCCCTACAGGACTTAGTAGCGCTATTCAGCACTTTGTGCTTTACTACCGACCATGACCAAGCCATATCCCACCCCCATCCCGGACGAGTTCGCCGGCCGTCGCGTACTCGTGACAGGCGGCTCGCGCGGCATCGGCGCCGCCGCCGCAGAGCTCTTCCTCGACGGCGGCGCCAACGTCGTCACCTCGGCCCGAACCAAGACCGAGGACACACCGTCCGCATCCACCTTCATCCCAGCCGATATCAGGACCGCGGCTGGGACCAAGAAGCTCGTCGAGGAGGCCATTCAGGAACTCGGCGGGCTCGACATCCTCGTCAACAACGCCGGCGCGGCGCGCGTTCACCCCAGCGGCACCGCAATTCCGGAGGAGGAGTGGCAGGACTCGCTGAACATCAACTTCCTCTCAGCGGTCTGGGCAACCAACGCCGCCGCGGAGGCGCTGAAGGCCTCAGACAGCGGCGTGATCGTCAACATCCTGTCGACCTCTGCGTTCACCGCCGAGCCGATCGCGCTCCACTATGCGACCGCGAAAGCCGCGCTGCTGGCTTACAACAAGGGCATCGCGCAGGAGTTCGCGCCGCACGGCGTGCGCGTCAACGCAATCACTCCAGGATCCGTCGCGACCCCCGGCGGCACCGAGGTGCTGCAGTCGATCGCCGACGCGTTCGGTGCCTCGATCGACGCCCTGAGCGCCACGATCCCCCTCGGCCGCCGCGGCGAGAGCCGCGACATCGCCGAGATGATCACATTCCTGTCCTCCAACCGCTCGCAGTGGATCACCGGCGCCAACTTCATGGTCACCGGCGGCGCCAACGGAGGGCAATAGCTTCCCAGCGAGGGTGAGCTGAGGCGCCTCGCTGAGAAGAGAGAGAGCCGGGCCGGGGTCGCTTTAACTCCTTTTCGACCCGGCCCGCCGGACTTTCCGGCAGAGAAGAGACCCCGTGCCACACCTGCTCCGAATCGACTCCTCAATCCAAGAGGAAGACTCCACCAGCCGCACGTTGACAGCACGCGCCGCCGCCCAATGGCACGCCGCCAACCCGGACGGCACCGAGACATACCGTGATTTCGGGCTTGACCCGATCCCGCACCTGACCGCTGCCGGCGGACGTTTCCGCACCGTCCCGCCAGACCAGCACACCCCCGCGCAGGCCAGCACCTACGCCCTCAGCCGCAAGTTGATCGACGAGCTGACGCAAGCCGACACGATTATCCTCGGCCTGCCGCTCTACAACTTCGCGGCACCGAGCACGGTCAAGGCGTGGGTCGATCACCTGATCGTGCCCGGGATCGCATTCGATCCCAAAACAGGCGAGAGCGTGATCGGCGAGACCCAGCTGATCGTCCTGGCCAGTCGCGGCGGCGGTTACGGCCCCGGCACCCCGCGCGACGGGTGGGATCACGCCGAGCCGTGGCTCGGGCACAGCCTGCAACGACTCGGACTAAAGCCCCGCTTCATCGCCGCCGAGCTGCGTCTCGTCGGGAAGAGCTCGGCGATGGCCGGACTCGAGGGAGAAGCCCGGCAGAGCCTCGAGAACGCGCACGCAACCATCGACCAGCTATGGCCCGTCGCCGAGGTCGCCAGGTAGCGGCAACGGCCACTACGCCAGCCGCACGCGAACCGCACGAAGGCGCGAGGAAGCCACACAAAGGAGACGATCATGAAGTTCGGATCAATCGGAGCAGGCACGATCGGCCAAGCCGTCGGCCGGCACGTCCTCAACGCCGGACACGACGTCATCTTCAGCAACAGCCGCGGACCGGAGTCGCTTGCCGGACTCGTCGCCGAGTTGGGGCCGCGAGCATCCGCAGGTACCGTCGCTGAAGCGGCCGCGCCTGACATGGTGCTACTCGCACCACCGTGGGACAAGGTTCCAGAATCGGTCGCCGGACTACCGGACTGGAACGGGCGGATCGCAATTGACGCCACCAATCAGTTCTCCATCGCCACCAGGCAGATCGCTGACCTTGGCGAGCAGACCGGCAGCGAGTATGTCGCGTCGCTCGTCCCCGGCGCACGCATCATCAAAGCGTTCAACACGCTCTACGCCCGTTACATCGCACCGAATCCACGACACGACGCCGGCCGCCAGGTGCTCTTCTACGCGGGCGACGACGACGCCGCCAACACGCAATTTCACGAGCTGTTTGAAGGGATCGGATTCGCGCCGGTACGGATCGGGCCGCTGCGGGATGGCGGAAGTCTGATGCAGATGGACGGCGGACCACTCTCCGCACTGCATGCCCTCAAACAGGACTGAGCGACCACCGCGACGGCCGTGGCTAGGGCGCGTCGCCGGCATCCGGCGGGGTGCGTGCTGAGCGTGGCGGCTCCCCAGTCGCTTATTCGACGAACGATCGCGTCAAATGTGGTCCGGCGCACAGCTCTTCGCGAACGCCAGCCCTTACGGAGTACCTGACGATCGCTTCGCCCGGGGCGACACGGTCGAGACCGGCGAGTGGAATGCGACGAAAGGAGCCGCAAGCTCCGCGTGACCGCTGCAGGCGTGGAGCAGCGGCGCCGACGGTCGCTCTCGGAACCGGGATTGGATTGGGCGCGAGCCCTGCTCTGATTCCGCGACGAGCATCGCAGGCGGGGTGCCGCCTGCCCCGCAACGCGCG